>NZ_CM176485.1:0-3787625 GCF_058068165.1 Sporosarcina sp. So3-204 | reverse complement strand
TATCCACAACATATCAACAATTGTGGATAACAAATTTTAGTATTATTTTGTGCACAACCAAATCTTTTTTATTGTAACAGGATATTTGGATGAATACAAGACATCTAAGAACTTACTAACAGAGTATTGCCGTGTGGATGGTTTCTTTATCCACAGGCTTTGGTATGTTAAAAAGCTGTCGATATGACTTGTGGACAATAATTTAAAATAAAAAGGTGTGCACAAAGTCATTAGTTAAAATAATTTATATTGTGCATAACTAATAAGGAATGATTATGAGGGGGAAAATAAATTAAAAGATCGTTAATTTTAGGAAGGTTTAATCCCAGTTGGCAGTCTTGCATTTGCCCAAGTTTCAAGGAATGCTTTGGTGTTCAGAAGAATTTAGCCATTAAAAAATTAAAATATAACTACACTAGAACATGTTCTATTATTAAATGATTGACATTTACTATACAAAACAGCTATACTATTCAAGACTGTCACAGCATAATTTAGTGACGATCCAGCAGGAGGTGTCTTAATAAGATGAAACGTACATTCCAACCAAATACACGTAAACGTAGTAAAGTTCACGGCTTCCGTGCAAGAATGAGCACGAAGAGCGGACGCAGAGTTCTCTCAGCTCGTCGTCGCAAAGGAAGAAAAGTGCTTTCAGCATAAGGCCACTGACACTCAGTGGTCTTTTTTTCTTTTATCCTATATTAATTTGGACTCGGAGCTTTAGTCGTGCTCCAATGTAGAGGATATACTCGTACCAGCGGATGTCTCAGATTTTCAGGGGAGTTTTCTGAACGAACCTGAAAAAATCTGGACGTAATTGATATCTGGGAACAAGATTAGGAATTGAGCATAAGTTACTTATTTAAGGCCTGATTTAAGATCAATATTATGATAATTTAATGAGAAATTTAATATTAGCGACGGAGCAGGTGTATTTTAAATGAATAAACGCCAGCGAATAAAAAAAGACAAAGAGTTTCAGTTAGTTTTTAAAAAAGGAAAATCATACGCAAATCGGCAATTTATCGTATATATTTGTAGGAAAGAGGATCAAGCAGATTTCAGGGTCGGATTATCTGTTAGTAAAAAGGTAGGAAATGCTGTTACCAGAAATCGAATTAAGCGCTTTCTTCGACAATCCTTCTTAGAAATTAAAGATGAACTTCGTAAAGACATGGACTATGTTGTCATTGCAAGGAACCAGGCTGCAGAAAAAGATTTTCATGAAACAAAAAAGAGCTTACAACATGTCTTACGAATTGCTCATGTTCTAAAGAAGTAAGTAGAATGATGCCATTCAAAATGATAAACTAAGATGAATCGTAATAAATTACTTACTATAGTAAGAAGATGTAATATGGGGGGAAGAATTTGAAAAAGAAATTAGGACTTATACTTATGCTATCGGTTTTAACCGTATTCTTGGCAGGGTGTACAGAATTTAAAGATCCAATCTATGCAGATAGCGAAGGCATGTGGAATGAATATATCGTTTGGCCACTTGTTTCACTAATTACGGTGTTTAAAGAATTGCTTGGTACTTATGGATACGGAATCGTTGCAGTTACAGTCATTATCCGTCTAGTATTATTACCGCTTATGGTGAAACAAGCGAAAAGTTCTAAACAAATGCAAGAAGTACAGCCTGAATTAGCAGCACTAAAAGAAAAATATAAATCGAAAGATGCTGTTACACAAGAAAAGTACCGTACTGAAATGCAAAAAATTATGACTGATAAGAAAATTAATCCAGCAGCTGGTTGCTTGCCTGTTATTGTACAAATGCCAATATTAATTGGTTTTTATCACGCGATTAGCCGAATGAATAGTACACCAGAAATTGCATTAGGATCTATACTTTGGTTTAAGTTAGCAGTTCCTAGTATTACACTTGCTGTTATTGCAGGACTTATGCAATTCATCGTTCTTCGTACAGGACCGGCAATGAATAACCCGCAAATGAAAATTATGATGTATATTATGCCAGTATTTATTATCGTTTTTGGATCAATACTACCGGCAGCACTATCATTGTATTGGGTAATCGGAAACGTTATTTCAATTATTCAAAACATCTTTATTTACAAGCCGTTTAAAAAGGAAGAAGTCGTTTTACCTGTAAAAGGGGGAGGAAAAAGAAAATGACAACAATGACGCGTAAGGGTGCTACTGTTGAAAAAGCCGTTGCAGAAGCACTACAATTACTTGACGTTTCGCGCGAAGAAGTCGAAATTGAAATAATTGATAAAGGAAGAAAAGGATTCCTTGGTTTCGGTATAAAACAAGCTGAAGTTACCGTGACCGTCATTAATGTAGTCAATATTTCTGAGACCGATGGAATACAACAAAAAGACCAATTAGAATCTGTCGTTTCAATGGAAAGTGAAGTCCAAATGGAATTGACTAAGTCTTCAATGGAGGATAGTGAAGAGTTAATCTCCGCAGTGTCAATAGAAGAGGTTAACTCGAAACTAGATCCAATATTGGAAACCGGCCGTTACTTGGAAAGAATTGCACTTGATATGGGAATTAAAGATTGTGTAGTTACACATAAAATTGAAGGTAAGTACGTTAATTTTCAACTAGAAAGTAATCAAGCTGCATTACTTATCGGTAAACGCGGACAAACACTAAATGCTATGCAACAATTAGCCCAATTAGTAACAAATAAATATACTGAGCAGTTCAAAGTGGTTCGAATAGATGTTGGTGATTATCGTGAAAAACGTCGACAATCTTTAGAGCTTTTAGCAGATAGAATGGCTGATAAGGCCGTGCGAACTGGTCAAAAAGTACAACTAGAACCGATGCCTTCTTATGAAAGAAAAGTCATTCATCACACTTTATCCAATAGGTTTGATGTTGAAACCTTTTCAGAGGGAAATGATCCATATAGGTACTTAGTAATCGAATCTGTACGTTAAATAAAAACCCCTTTTTGAGAATGGTATCCTCTCTAAAAAGGGGTTTTTATTTTGCAAAAAAATTCCAATATGAATTATCCACATTATTTCTGTTGTAGCACTATGAGGTTTAATACATTTATGGTATTATAATACGTTAGAGAGTCATGTTCGGAAATATGTTACACACATGTGTATAACTAAGCCAGGAAGGTGAAAAATTTTGCATTTTGATACAATAGCTGCCATTTCGACTCCAATGGGAGAAGGAGCAATTGCCATCGTTAGATTAAGTGGTGACGAAGCGATTCGAATAGCAAATCGTATTTTCCTTTCTCCTAATGGCAAAAATTTAATAGATGAAAAGTCACATACAATACACTATGGTCACCTAATAGAGCCTGATTCGGGAGAAGTTGTTGAAGAAGTAATGGTTTCACTCATGAAGGGGCCTAAAACTTTTACACGTGAAGATGTGATAGAAGTGAATTGTCATGGTGGTATTGTCGCAGTAAACAGAGTTCTTAAGCTTGTATTAAAAGAAGGAGCTCGTCTAGCCGAACCAGGTGAATTTACGAAGAGAGCCTTTCTGAATGGGCGTATTGATCTTTCTCAATCAGAAGCCGTAATGGACTTAATTCGTGCTAAAACGGATAGAGCGATGAATGTTGCGCTAAATCAAATGGACGGAAAGCTTTCAAGATTGATTGGTGTATTAAGAAATGCGCTTGTTGAAACACTTGCCGAAGTTGAAGTGAAAATTGATTACCCTGAATATGACGATGTCGAGGAAACCACGATTCCACATATGATTGAAAAAAGTATGTGGGTTAGGGAAGAAATTGATAAACTCCTTCTGACTTCATCGCAGGGGAAAATTTTACGAGAAGGATTATCTACAGTTATTATAGGGCGACCAAATGTAGGTAAGTCATCTTTGCTAAATAGCCTTGTGCAAGAAAATAAAGCAATTGTTACTGACATAGCTGGGACAACACGTGATATTATTGAGGAATATGTCAATGTACGCGGAGTACCACTTCGTTTAGTTGATACTGCAGGTATTCGTGAAACGGAAGATATCGTTGAACGAATCGGTGTAGAGAGATCAAGAAAAGTTTTAAAAGAGGCGGATTTAATTTTACTCGTCTTAAACAATGCACAACATCTTACTGATGAAGACGAACGTCTCTTTGAAGCAGTGTCAGGTATGGACATAATTGTTGTTGTAAATAAAATTGACCTACCCCGAAAAATAGATTTATTGAAAGTACAAGAATATACAAATAACTCGACTATTATTGAAACGTCCCTATTGATCGATCAAGGAATAGATGAGTTAGAAGTAGCAATTGCTGACTTATTTTTCCAGGGAAACGTTGAATCAGAAGATTTGACATACGTTTCAAATGCTAGACATATTGCGCTTTTACATAAGGCCCGTGAGACAATTACTGAGGCTCTTAGTGCAGCGGAAATGGGAATTCCAATTGATATGATTCAAATAGATGTTGTTAGAACATGGGAGATACTAGGTGAAATTGTTGGAGATACAGTGCAAGAAGGATTAATTAATGAGTTATTTTCTCGTTTCTGCCTCGGAAAATAGATAATAGAAAGAAGGATAAATGAACATGCCAAAATTTGAAGCGGGCACGTTCGATTGTATTGTCATCGGAGCCGGTCATGCTGGTGTGGAAGCAGCTTTAGCGGCTTCTCGAATGGGCGCATCGACACTTGTTTTAACGTTAAATATAGATATGGTAGCATTCATGCCATGTAATCCCTCAATAGGAGGGCCAGCTAAAGGTATCGTAGTTAGGGAAATAGATGCTTTAGGCGGTGCAATGGGAAAAGTAATTGATAAAACGCATATTCAGATGCGGATGTTAAACACGGGTAAAGGACCTGCAGTTCGAGCACTGCGTGCACAATTGGATAAAGTCCTATACCAATCAGAAATGAAGAAGATACTTGAGGAAACGGAAAACCTAACTCTTCGTCAAGGAGCTGTTGAAGAACTCATTATTGAAGATAACCAAGTTGTAGGTCTTGTCACACAAGTTGGAGCAGTTTACCGTGCAAAGACAGTAATTGTAACAACAGGTACATTTTTGCGTGGTGAAGTTATTATTGGAGATCTTAGATATTCGAGTGGTCCAAATAATCAAATGCCATCCATTAAACTTGCAGACAATCTACGTGAACTAGGCTTTGAAATGGTGCGTTTTAAAACCGGTACACCTCCACGTGTGAATAGCCGGACGATTGATTATAGTAAAACAGAAATTCAACCAGGTGATGAAGTACCACGTGCATTTAGTTTTGAAACAACGGAGTTTATCACGGATCAACTACCGTGTTGGTTAACGCATACATCACCGAGAACACATGAGATTATAAATGAAAACCTCCATTTATCACCAATGTATTCTGGAGAAATTAAAAGTGCTTCGCCGAGGTATTGTCCTTCAATTGAAGATAAAATAGTGAGGTTTAGTGATAAATCACGCCACCAAATTTTCCTTGAACCTGAGGGTCGTAATACACAAGAAGTATACGTACAAGGATTATCTACAAGTTTACCTGAGTTTGTCCAAAAGCAATTAATTGAAAGTGTTCCTGGCCTTGAAAAAGCAGAAATGATGCGTGCAGGATATGCGATTGAATATGATGCAATTGTTTCAACACAACTTAAACCAACGCTTGAGACAAAGATGATACGAAATCTTTATACAGCAGGGCAGCTTAATGGTACTTCTGGTTATGAAGAAGCAGCAGCGCAAGGCTTAATGGGTGGTATCAATGCCGCGGCACGTGCCCTTGGTAAAGAAGAACTTATTCTAGGTCGAGCAGATGCTTATATTGGCGTACTTGTAGATGATCTTGTTACGAAGGGTACTAGCGAACCATATAGACTTTTAACTTCAAGAGCGGAATATCGTCTTTTACTACGTCATGATAATGCGGATCTTCGATTAACTAAAATAGGATTTGAAATGGGTCTTATAGATGAAGAGAGATATGCTAGACATTTGGTTAAGATGCAACAAATTGAGGATGAAATTGCGAGACTACGTAAAGTAACGATTAAACCTAATGAAAACGTGCACGAGATTATGCGTGAAACAGAAGGTTCCGAATTAAAAGAACCAATGAAGGCGGCAAATCTTTTAAAACGTCCAGAAATGAATTATAAACAAATTTCCAGAATAGTTCCTCCTGAACAATTGTTGTCTGACGATGTACAAGAACAAGTTGAAATCTTCATTAAGTATGAAGGTTATATCGGAAAATCCCTTCAGCAAGTTGATAGAATGAAGAAGATGGAAGATAAAAAAATCCCAGATAATATTGATTATGATGCAATTTCTGGTATTGCTTCAGAAGCAAGGGCAACATTAAATGTTGTGAGACCACTTTCGATTGCACAGGCTTCACGTATGCCAGGTGTGAATCCAGCAGATATTTCTATTCTTCTTGTATATATTGAACATGGTAGAATTGCAAAAAGAACGAGCTAAAAAGTTATTATTGACGATATTTGTTTTTTGAGGGGGTAGTCAGATGAACAAGACACAATTTTATGAAGCATTAAAGGAATATGGGATTGAATTAAATGATATTCAGCAGGATCAGTTTACGCGCTATTTTGAACTCCTTGTTGAGTGGAATGAAAAGATGAATTTAACTGCCATTACTGATGAACAATCTGTATACTTAAAACACTTCTATGATTCAATCTCTTTAGCCTTTTATGTCACTATGAAAGGTCAGAAAACAATTTGTGATGTCGGTGCAGGAGCAGGTTTTCCAAGTATCCCACTTAAAATTTGTTTCCCAGATTTAGAAGTTACGATTATTGATTCGCTTAACAAAAGAATTAACTTCCTTGAACACTTAGCAGAGGAACTGAAGTTAAAAGATGTTCATTTTGTACATTCCAGAGCAGAAGATTTTGCACAGGATAAGAAGTACCGTGAAAAGTTTGATGTTGTTACAGCAAGGGCTGTCGCACGGTTATCGGTCTTATCAGAGCTATGCGTCCCATTAGTTAAAAAAGACGGCTTATTTATATCTATGAAAGGTGCAGCAGCAGAAGATGAATTACTTGATTCCAAAAAAGCATTGACTGTATTGGGTGCCGAATTAAAAGAAAAGTATTCTTTTGTATTACCGCAAGAAAATAGCGAAAGAAATATATTTGTATTTAACAAAGTTAAAAAAACACCTAGTAAGTATCCACGTAAACCGGGTGTTCCGAACAAAACACCAATTTAATGAAATAACAACATATTATATATATATTTTTATAGTCAATATATACTTTTGAATTAATTGTTATGTTTCACGTGGAACAATTAGTATGAAAGGTATATACTTAGATATAGATAGTAAATAGAAAATAGCTTGTAGTTTTGAAAAGGTGGTGCCGGGAATGAAAAGTCCTTTTTCACGATTTTTTGGAAATGCGGAAAAAGACGGTGATTCGCAAACTAGTGAAGGTAATCATCACGAGAAGATTGAGCAAATAGATATTAATTCAATTAGTCCGAATAAATACCAGCCTCGTTCAATATTCTCAGAAGAAAAAATTGAGGAACTTGCCAGAACAATACATACACATGGAGTTATACAACCAATTGTTATTAGACGAAGTGGGGAAAACTCATATGAAATTATTGCTGGTGAACGAAGATATCGCGCAATGGTGTCACTTAACTGGGACAAGGTACCTGCCATTGTTAGAAATCTTGATGATAAAGAAACAGCTTCAATTGCATTGATTGAGAACCTTCAACGAGAAGAGTTAACATCGATTGAAGAAGCTTATGCATATGAAAAGTTGCTAGAATTGCATGAATTAACCCAAGAAGCACTTGCGCAAAGACTTGGGAAAGGACAATCAACAGTTGCTAATAAGTTACGATTATTAAAACTACCAGACGAAATTAAAAATGCAATATTAGAGAAAAAGATTACTGAACGCCACGCTCGGGCATTAATACCTTTGAAAGAGGAACAACTTCAAATTTTAATGTTAAATGAATTAATAGAAAACCAGTTGAATGTAAAGCAATTAGAAAACAGGGTCCGTGAAACTTTAAACCCTGAAAAAGAAGTTGAAAAGAAACCAAGAACTCCAAAAAGAAAGTCAGTTAGTCGTGACGTTCGAATTGCTTTAAATACAATTAAACAATCGTTATCACTTGTAACTAAAAGTGGTATTAATGTGGAAACAGAAGAAGAGGATTCTGAGGATTTTTACACGATTGTTGTAAAAATACCAAAGAAATGAATAAAAACTCTTGCTTAAATAATGCAAGAGTTTTTTTAGTCTAACTTGCACAACAGAAGATCAGAGTTATTGCTTTTGATAGTAAAACGATACTTTTTGAAGTATTATAATGTTGTTTGATTCTTTGTTAACGTTTGATAAAATGGATTGTAATTATCTTTGATTTAAATTTAAAAGTAGGAAAGCAGGTGCAAGCATGGGTAGAATCATTGCTATAGCAAACCAAAAGGGAGGCGTCGGGAAAACGACAACTTCCGTTAATCTGAGTGCTTGCCTTGCTCATATTGGCAAAAAAGTACTCTTAATTGACACTGATCCGCAAGGGAATGCTACAAGTGGTGTAGGAATTAATAAAGGTGATGTTGAAAATTGCATCTATGATGTATTAATAGATGATGTAAGTATGAAAGATGTTATTTTGCAAACTAAAGTTGAAAATCTTGATATTATTCCAGCGACAATATCTTTGGCAGGCGCTGAAATTGAATTGGTATCAACAATTTCAAGAGAAGTCCGATTAAAGCATGCTATACAGGATTCAAAAGATCTTTATGATTATGTGATTATAGATTGTCCGCCATCACTAGGTCTCCTTACTATAAATGCACTGACAGCTTCTGATGCAATATTAATTCCGGTTCAATGTGAATATTATGCGCTGGAAGGATTAAGCCAGTTATTAAGCACAATTCGTCTTGTTCAAAAACACTTAAATGAAGATTTAATGATTGATGGTGTCCTTTTAACGATGTTCGATGCCAGAACTAACCTTGGTATCCAAGTGATTGAAGAAGTCAAAAAGTATTTTCAAGATAAAGTGTATAAAACAGTTATTCCTAGGAACGTTAGACTAAGTGAAGCACCAAGTCACGGGGAACCGATAATTGTATACGACCCAAGATCACGCGGTTCGGAAATGTACTTAGAGTTAGCAAAGGAAGTGGTGCACAATGACAAAAGGATTGGGTAAAGGTTTGAACGCTTTATTTCCGGGTGAATCTTTAACAAAGGCCGAGTCAATCGATCACATTAATGTAAAAAGCATTGTTCCGAATCCTTATCAACCAAGAAAGATATTTGATGCAGCTGCTATTGAAGACCTTAGTGAGTCTATAAAAGAACATGGTATTCTACAACCGATTATTTTAAGGAAAACTGGGATGACTTACGAAATAGTTGTAGGTGAAAGAAGATTCCGTGCAGCTAAGATTGCGGGGTTGACTGAAGTTCCTGCGGTTGTTCGTGTACTTTCAGATGAAGAAGCTATGGAAATGGCTATTTTGGAAAACCTTCAACGTGAAGACTTGACTCCTATTGAGGAAGCAGAAGCATATTCCAAATTAATTGAAAATCTAAAACTTACACAGGAGCAATTGGCATTCAGGTTAGGGAAAAGTAGATCCCATATCGCAAATCATGTTCGTCTTCTTTCATTACCAGAAGCTGTTAGGAATAAAATAACAGAAGGAAAGATTTCTATGGGGCATGGACGTACTTTATTAGGTTTGCGCAAAAAGGAACAGATTATGTTAGTCGCTCAACGTGTACTTAAAGAGGGATTGAACGTTAGGCAATTGGAGAAACTAGTCCAAAACCTTAATGAAGATGTTCCACGTGAAACAAAAACCAAACCGAAAAAGGATTTGTTTTTGGCTGAAAGAGAGTCTACGCTAAGAGATTACTTCGGTACAAATGTAACGATTAAGAAGAATAAGAGTAAAGGCAAAATTGAAATAGAATTCTTTTCTGAGGATGATCTTGAAAGAATTCTTGAATTATTAGATGAATGAGTAAATACCTATTTTGCGAAATGCAGAATAGGTATTATTTTTAATAAGTGGATGTGATTTAGTTGATTTTTTTCGGTACAATAGTAAACACGCTGCTTGTAATCGTAGGAGCAATTATTGGTCGTTTTCTGCATAATATTCCTGAACGCATGAAAGAAACTATCATGTATGGTATTGGTATTGCAGTTATGGTTATTGGGATTCAAATGACATTTGCTACTACGGAAGTCTTGATTGTTATAATAAGTATTGTTATAGGTGCCGTAATAGGGGAATGGATAGATTTAGATGCGAAAATTAATCAACTTGGTAAATGGCTTGAAAGCAAGCTACCCTCACAGAAAAAATCAGGTTCAAACTTTGCGCAAGGGTTTGTGACAGCAACACTTATTTTTATTGTTGGTTCAATGGCTATAATAGGTGCTATTGATAGTGGAATCAGAAATAATCATGATGTCCTTATTATGAAAGGTATAATTGATGGATTTACAGCCATTATTCTAAGTTCTACACTTGGTATAGGTGTTTTATTTTCAGCAATACCTATCTTTTTATACCAAGGGACAATCACATTACTTTCAACACAAATTAGCAAGTTTGTTCCAGAAGAATTACTTACATTATTTATTTCGGAAATGACGGCAACTGGAGGACTAATGATTATAGCTATTGGTTTAAACTTAATTGGACTAACTAAAATTAGGGTAGCAAACTTAGTTCCTGGAATTCTTGTAGTAGGAATTGTCGTTACAATTATACATGTATTTGGGATTTAGAACGACTGTATGCAAGTTGTAATGCTCTAGAGAGTGTTCTACTCATCTCGAAAGGTAGATGGAGCCGCGTACTTTGTAAGACTGCATGTTCCATAAAGCCAGCGATGTTAACAATCCCTTTAATAGATACATTACCGACTGCAGGTAGTTTTTTTCCGACTGCTTTACCAGGTTCAATAGGTCCTTCTTGAAATAGTAATTGACCAATTGCGTTTCCGTTGCCTAAACAAGCATCAATTGCGACAATGTAAGCATTAGGATTTGTCGCAACTGTTTCAGCAATCGTGTCTTGTAAGTTTAGCGCATGCAGAGGGTTTTCTAACGTGCCGATAATAGTGTATGGAAATATACTTGATTCTGTCAGGCGAGAACCAGTGAGTGGACCTAGTGTGTCTCCAGTTGAACGATCGGTGCCGATGCAGAAGAAAAGAAGATTAGCGTGATTAAAAGGGATATGTTGTAGGAATAATGAACTTAACTTCCAAACGGCACCAGTTTCATTGTAGTGTATACGGTAATCATACATAGTAGAAACAGTAGTTGGCATAATAATACTCCATTTCTTTTTATATTTTAAAGGTTTGTATACTTGTCTATGTGAAGACAAGTAGTGCTTTTCTTTATGCAGTATACGCTTGGAAAAGAGTATTTATACGGAAGGGGACAAATAGTGGCAGTGATTGACGCAGTAAAAGAAGGAAAGAAATTTTTTTTAGAATTGGAAAAAGTAAAAGATTACTTAATTAGTGAAGATTTATGGGTTTCGATAGGGTTAGTTGCGATTAAAGTAGCGTTCATTGTAATATCTACAGGGATTATTGTTAAGGTTGGACAAATGCTTATTAGAAAGTTTTTTACAATACAACTTAAAAGTAGACTACGTCCTTCTGAAAGACGGGAAAAAACATTAGTAAAGTTATTAGAAAATGCACTTGCTTACGTTGTTTATTTCACGGCAATCATCGCAATTCTTGCCGAGTTTTCGATTGATGTTAAAGGTTTACTTGCTGGTGCGGGCGTGCTTGGATTAGCAGTTGGTTTCGGTGCGCAAAGCTTAGTGAAAGATGTAATTACAGGTTTCTTTATCATCTTTGAAGATCAGTTTTCTGTAGGCGACTATGTGAAAATTGGTGTTGCTGAGGGTACGGTAGAAGAAATTGGGCTTCGTACGACAAAAATAAGTGCTTACGGCGGTGAAATTCATATCATTCCAAACGGTAGTATATTAGAGGTAGTTAATTATTCAATTAATAATTCATTAGCTATTATAAATATACGAATTGGCTATGAAACAAATATCCAACGTGCGGAGGAGCTTATTGAAGAGTTTCTGTCGAGTATTCCGATTGGATATGGAGGGCTGCTATCGCGACCGACATTAATAGGTGTTCAGGATTTAGCTGCTTCTGAAATTATATTCGGTGTTACTGCTGAAACTGAACCAGTTATGCAATGGGCATTTGCAAGAAAGTTTCGGAAGGACTTAAAGGTATTTTTGGATGAGCATGAAATAGAAATTCCTTATCCGAAATTGGTTACTTACCACCGAAGAAAGGAAGATGAGTTGGATGAATCTGAAAGTCTTTAAATTGAATGATGTGGTTGAAATGAAAAAACAGCATCCTTGCGGCACGAATGCTTGGAAGATAATTAGAATGGGTGCAGATATTCGGATAAAATGTGAGGGCTGCGGACATAGTGTAATGATTCCAAGGAATGAGTTTACAAAGAAAATGAAAAAAGTCCTTGTGGCATCAGAACTTGATGAGTAGATAGACATTTTAAGGCATTATCCTTATAATAGAAGAGTTGAGAGTGAATATATAAATAATATCAATAGGTTATATAGATCAGTCAATTTCATAATAGAATTTTATCGCCACACCACTACAATATATAGTTAAAACGTTTTCAACTATATATTGTAGTGACGTAACGGATTTATGTAATTATGAAATTGACTCAGATGAAAGGTAGTGGACTAGATGGCGTTAACAGCTGGAATTGTTGGTCTTCCTAACGTAGGAAAATCAACCTTATTTAATGCGATTACAAAAGCAGGTGCAGAGGCGGCAAATTACCCGTTTTGCACAATAGATCCAAACGTAGGAATTGTAGAAGTACCGGATGAGCGACTTACAAAGTTAACAGAACTTGTTGTACCTAAAAAGACAGTGCCAACTGCATTCGAATTTACTGATATTGCAGGTATTGTTAAGGGGGCTAGTAAGGGTGAAGGTCTCGGAAATAAATTTTTGACTCATATTCGTGAAGTCGATGCAATTTGCCAAGTTGTTCGGTGTTTCGTAGATGAAAACATTACGCATGTATCAGGTAAAGTTGACCCAATTAATGATATTGAAGTCATTAATCTGGAACTCATTCTTGCTGATATGGAAAGCGTTGATAAACGTTTAGAACGTGTAACTAAAATGGCAAAACAAAAAGACGCGGATGCTATGGCTGAAGCTCCTGTCTTACAAAAACTAAAAGAAGCATTTGAAAATGAACAACCAGCACGTTCTGTTGATTTATCAGTTGAAGAACATGCACTTATTAAAGGAATGCATTTGCTAACAATTAAAGAAATGCTATATGTTGCTAACGTGTCTGAAGATGAAATAGTAGATACGAGTAATAACGAATATGTAAATCTTGTCCGTGAGTTTGCTAAAAAAGACAATGCAGAAGTAATTGTCGTATGTGCGAAGATCGAAGAAGAGATGGCTGAACTTGAAGATGAAGATAAGCAAATGTTTTTAGAAGAGCTTGGAATAGAGGAGTCTGGACTAGACTTACTTATTAAAGCAACTTATAAATTACTTGGATTTGCTACATACTTTACTGCAGGTGTACAAGAAGTTAGGGCGTGGACTTTCCGTCAAGGAATGAAAGCACCTCAATGCGCGGGAATTATTCATACAGACTTTGAGCGTGGATTCATTCGTGCAGAGACGGTAGCTTATGACGAATTAGTAGCTGCAGGCTCAATGGCTGCGGCCAAGGAAACTGGTAAAGTTCGTTCAGAAGGAAAAGAGTATGTCGTTAAAGACGGCGATATTATCTTGTTCCGCTTTAATGTTTAAGTCAGTAAAATGAAAACTGCTAGAAGTCATAATTGACTTCTAGCAGTTTTTTTAGGTTCTATAATATTCGTTCTGGGATAAAAGCATATAGTCTAGGTAACTTTGGATCATCTTTAATAAGCCAATCATCTGGTAGTTTTTTTAAGTCCTTATACATTGCAAAGTCGCCAGCAGCACCACCGATTAATAGTGCAGAAAGAATAATTAAAACTGCACTACCAATAGAAAGACCGATGATTGCAGGTATTATGCCTGTCATCCAAAAGGGGAGAAGTAGAGCTTTTCGGACAGCACGATTTGTCATGAGTTTGTCTGTCGTTGCATAGGCAATACCGAGCTTTAAATTAACGCCAACTTTCATTCGCTTCCAAGGAACTTTAGCGAATATCCAGAATCCAAACAAATGGAAAAACTCATGTAGAACAATAAGGACGATGTACCCGATAAAAAGTTGTAAAAGATTGAAAAGCGTTACTTTAAAGTATAAACCATTTACTAGATAGAAATGGATTATGAGTATAAGTATTAGGGGAAGGAGTGTGAGATAAAGAGCGTTTTTCGCCACAGTGGCAAGATTAATTTCGACTATTTCGTTTGGAATGAGTTGTTCATCCACTAGTAAATCACCTCTTCTATTAAGTATACAAGATAAAACTTGAAAAGTATTATTTTCCGTGGTATAATCCATTGATGTGAGTAATATATTACTTGCTCCTTGCCCGCTATTAACAGCAGGGCCAAAGACCATAAGGAGGTGACTAAAGATGAGAAAATACGAAATTATGTATGTTATCCGACCAACGTTAGATGATGAACAAAAGAAAGCATTGGTTGAGCGTTTTGACGAAGTTTTAACTTCAAACGGCGCTGAAATCATCGAGTCGAAAGATTGGGGCAAACGCCGTCTCGCTTACGAGATTGACGACTTGCGTGAAGGCTTTTACCAACTTATAACTTTTAATGCTGGTAATGAAGCACTTGATGAATTCAAACGTCTAGCTAATATTAACGAAGGTATTATTCGTCATATGGCTATCCGTCTTGACGCTTAATCTATTTTTATAAAATAGATGGCAACATTTTACAAAATGATGAGGGAGGTTGAATTCTGATGATTAACACTGTCGTATTAGTTGGCCGTTTAACGAAAGATCCTGAACTCAAGTATACTCAAGGGGGTATTGCGGTCACACGCTTTACACTTGCGGTTAACAGACCATTCTCGAACCAACAAGGCCAAAGAGAAGCGGATTTCGTTAACTGTGTAACTTGGAGAAAACAAGCCGAAAACACAGCGAACTTTTTAAGAAAAGGCAGCCTTGCTGGAATCGAAGGTCGTATACAAACGAGTAACTTCGACGGTAAGGATGGCAATCGTGTCTTCATGACTGAAGTTGTGGCAGACAGCGTGCAATTTCTTGAACCACGCAGTGCAACTTCCGGCGGTGAGCAACGGTCTGAAAGTAACTACGGTGGTGCTCCTCAAAAGGGTGCACAACAACCAATGCAACAATCAAATCAGCAAACGAATCAGCAACCAAGTCAGCAAAATTATACACGCATGAACGACGATCCTTTCTCAACAGGCGGAGGACCGATAGAAGTATCGGACGACGATTTACCGTTCTAAGGGATAAGATTTATTGTTTAAGCTAATAGAAAATGATGAGGAGGTAAACAATTATGGGACAACGCCGTGGAGGCCGCAAACGCCGTAAAGTTTGTTATTTCAATTCAAATAACATCACAAACATCGATTATAAAGATACTGACCTACTTAGAAAATTTGTTTCTGAGCGTGGAAAAATCTTACCTCGTCGTGTAACGGGAACTAGCGCTAAGTATCAACGTAAACTGACACTTGCGATTAAACGTTCACGTACGATGGCACTTCTTCCGTTTAGCTCGGAAGAAAGATAAATAAAAGTAAATGATTTAGACCGTCTTTCTACCGTAGTTAAGGTAAAAAGGCGGTCTTTTTAAGCATTATTTGACGATAAGAATACTTGTTCTTTTTTGGTTTCTATGACGTAATCATGATACAATTAGAGTTATTATTTAAGAATAAATCTTAGAAGTGTTAAACAGTTAATTTAAATGTTAGATACTGAACAAATAACCGGAGGAATTCATATTATGCAAGACAATGCAAGGAAAGTTACATACGGTGCAATGATGATTGCGATGTTTGTAATCCTATTAGCAGTAACGTTTTATGTGCCAGTACTAGGGGTAGTAACTATGTACTTTATTCCGCTACCAATTATTCTTTGTAGGCTTCAACATGATCGACTTACAACAATTCTCGTTCTGTTGGTCGGATCTATTATGTCTTTGTTTATTGGTGGGATATTTTTAATTCCTTTTGCAATTGTGTTTGGAATACTTGGAGTTGTCATAGGGGAAACAATGGTCTTGAAAAAATCAAAACTGTATACATTTATGGCTTCTGGTTTATCACTGTTAGTACTTATGATGATTATTTACGTTGCATCTGTTTTTTTGTTTAAATTTAATATGATTGATGTAATGATGACTACTTTGCAAGATACCCAGGAGATTATGACATCCAAAATGGTGCAGTTCGGTGAGCTACCTGAAAACTTTAATAAGCAAATGGATGATATGATTACTTTTTACAAAACTACGCTTCCATCAATACTTATACTTGGTGCGTTCACAATGGCTTTTATATTTGTCGTTTTAAATTCGATAATAGTAGGTCGTCTTGGACATAAAGTTTTGAAGTTTCCTCCGTTTCGGGAAATGAAGTTACCGGTATTGACAGTATGGACGTACTTACTCGTTTTAATTTTGCCGTATATTGCTAAAGTTAATCAAGGAACAATGATTTATTTAATTTATGAGAATGCTACTGTCATTCTTAGATTTTTATTTTTAATCCAAGGTATTTCATTAATTTTCTTTTATATAAATCATAAAAAGCTTCCAAATGGGATAGCTGTCTTGACGACGGCATTTGCTATTATCTTAAGTCCAATTACGGTTCTATTAGGTATTTTGGACATTGGAGTTAATATTCGCAAATGGATTGCAAAAGATGAAGGTAAAGCAAACTAAGGAGCTGACCGCATGACGTCTTTATATAGAAAAAGAATGATACGCTATCCATTGACGGGCTTGTCGTTTCTTGGTGTGCTTGCAGCGATACCGCTTCTGATGGCACAGTTTTGGTTAGGCCTTCTTTTTTCAGTGCTATTTTTAGGAGTTATAGGAATTGCCTGGAGAATTGAAGAACAAACATATATTGAGACTGAAAAGCATATTGAAACGCTGTCGCATCGAATTAGAAAAGTTGGAGAAGAGGCACTGCTTGAACTGCCGATTGGTATTATTCTTATTAATGATAAGAATCTAGTTGAATGGTCTAATCCATTCGTATCTGAGGTATTCAAATTAGAATCACTAATTGGAGAGGACCTACTCAATTTGTCTGAGCAGTTTCATCCAATAATAAAAAGTGATAAAGAGGAAAAGGTTGTAATCTCAATTGATGATCGTCATTTTGATGTGATTTACAAAGCTGAAGAGAAGTTACTGTATTTATTTGACGTGACTGAAAAGCTAGTAATTGAGAAGCTCTATTACGCAGATCGAACTGTTCTTGGCGTAATCTTAGTTGATAACTATGATGAACTTGCGCAAGCAATGGATGATCAGACAAGAAGTCAATTGAATTCTCTTGTGACATCACTCGTCAACAAGTGGGGATTAGATAATGGAATATATGTTAAACGTGTTGCATCAGATCGCTTTCTAGCCGTATTTAATGAAAAAGCACTTAGTGGTTTGGAGAAAAACCGATTTTCAATATTAGATGACATACGAGAAACGACTGCAAAACAAAGCAATGAACTTACGCTTAGTATTGGAATTGGAATGGGCTCTACTTCACTAGTTGAATTAGGTGAGCTTGCGCAGTCGAGTCTTGATCTCGTTTTAGGGCGTGGTGGAGACCAGGTTGCAATTAAGCAGCTTGACGGTAAGGTTAAGTTTTATGGTGGAAAGACAAATCCTGTTGAAAAAAGAACACGCGTGAGAGCGAGGGTTATCTCGCATGCCTTACGTGATTTAATCCAATCAAGTGATAAAGTTTTTGTAATGGGCCATAAACTACCGGATATGGATGCGATTGGTGCGTCGATAGGTGTTCAGAAGATGGCGCGTATGAATAATGTAGAAGGTTATGTCGTTGTCAATTTTGATGAATTAGATGGAAGTGTAACGAAGCTAATGCACGAGATTAGACAAGATGAAGATTTATATAATAAATTTATTGAACCAGATAATGCATTATCAATGATGACTGAGCAATCACTTGTTATTATTGTAGACACACATAAGCCGAGTTTGGTTATTGACAATCGTATTCTTGAAAAGGCTGAAAAGGTTGTCGTAATTGATCACCATCGACGCGGTGAAGAGTTCATCAATAACAATATGTTAGTTTACTTAGAACCGTATGCATCATCTACGGCAGAGCTTGTTACAGAATTACTTGAGTATCAGCCTAAGCATTCAAAACTTACAATGCTGGAGGCTACAGCGCTTTTAGCTGGCATCGTCGTTGATACGAAAAGCTTTACACTTAGAACAGGAGCAAGAACCTTTGAGGCGGCTTCTTATCTTCGTACAAATAAGGCGGATACGATACTCGTTCAACGTTTGCTGAAAGAAGATATCGATACTTATATTGTACGTGCAAAGCTTATTGAAACAGCTGAATTGACCAATAATGGTATCGCGATAGTTAAGGGTGAAGAAAACAAGAGCTATGGCCCTGTTTTAATAGCACAAACAGCAGATATCTTGCTTGCGATGCAAGATGTTACAGCATCGTTCGTTGTAGCGCGTCGACCAGATGGAAAGGTTGGAATTAGCGCACGTTCATTAGGTGACTTGAATGTTCAAGTTGTAATGGAAGAACTCGGCGGTGGAGGACATTTAACAAATTCGGCTTGTCAACTTGATGTGGAAACAGTAGAAGAAGCAGTTAAACAATTAAAAGTCGTACTAAATTTATAATTTGAAAAGGGGATCATACAAATGAAAGTAATTTTTTTGGAGGACGTTAAAGGAAAAGGTAGTAAAGGTGAAGTGAAAGAAGTATCTGTAGGATATGCACAAAACTTTTTATTGAAAAATAATTTGGCAATTGAAGCGACACCTGGAAATATGAGCAAATTAAAAGGTCAGCAAAAACGTGTGGAAAAAAATGCTGCTGAAGAATTAGCAGATGCAAATGTACTTAAAGGTAAAATTGAGAAGGTAACGGTAGAAATGAAAGCCAAGTCTGGTGAAGATGGCCGTTTATTTGGTTCAATTACAACAAAACAAATTGCAGATGAACTCAATAAAACTGAAGGCATTAAAGTAGACCGACGTAAGATGGATCTTCCAGACGCGATTCGTGCACTAGGCTTTACGAATATTTCAATCCGAATTCACCCAGAGGTAACTGCTACTTTAAAAGTGCATGTAACAGAAGAATTATAAGAAGTGAGGCAGTTAAATGAATGAGATGATCGATCGTGTCCCACCCCATAACAATGAAGCGGAACAGTCGGTCATCGGAGCGATATTCCTAGATCCACAGGCACTAATAACTGCTGCAGAAGTTCTAATGCCAGAAGACTTTTATAGACTTGCTCATCAGAAAATATTCAATACTATGCTTGTTCTAAGTGATAAGGGACAGGCTATTGATGTCGTTACTGTTACAGAAGAACTTTCGGCTACAAAGGAATTAGAAAATGTGGGCGGAATTTCATATTTAACAGAAATTGCCAACTCAGTTCCAACTGCTGCAAATATCTTTCATTATGCCAAAATTGTTGAAGAAAAAGGACTGCTGCGAAGGCTCATACGTGTAGCTACTACAATTGTTGAGGATGGTTATACGCGGGAAGACGAAGTAGAAGCACTTTTATCTGAAGCAGAAAAGAAAATGATGGAAGTGTCGAACCGGAAAAACAGTGGAGATTTTAAGCATATAAAAGACGTTCTTGTTCAGACATATGACAATATTGAACTTTTGCATACACAAAAAGGTGATGTGACTGGAATCCCATCAGGTTTCACGGATTTAGATAAATTGACTGCTGGTTTTCAGCGCAATGATCTAATCATTGTAGCCGCCCGTCCATCCGTGGGTAAGACGGCATTTGCTTTAAACATTGCACAAAACGTTGCAACGAAGACAAGTGAAAACGTGGCAATTTTCAGTCTCGAGATGGGTGCAGACCAACTTGTTATGCGGATGCTTTGTGCGGAAGGTAATATAGATGCTCAGGTCATGCGTACAGGTGCGCTTCAAGACGAAGATTGGCGTAAGCTTACGATGGCAATGGGGAGTTTGTCCAATGCTGGTATATTCATTGATGATGCAGCGGGTATTCGTGTAAATGAAATTCGTTCTAAATGTCGTCGATTACAACAAGAACATGGATTAGGTATGATTATTATTGATTACCTTCAGCTCATTTCTGGAAGTGGTCGTGCAGGAGAAAACAGACAACAAGAGGTTTCAGACATCTCCCGTACTTTGAAAGCGATAGCTAGAGAACTTGAAGTACCTGTCATTGCGCTCTCACAGTTATCACGTAGCGTTGAGCAACGTCAGGACAAGCGTCCTATGTTATCCGACCTTCGGGAGTCAGGTAGTATTGAGCAAGACGCTGACATCGTATCTTTTCTATATCGTGAAGATTATTACGATAAGGAAACAGAAAATGAAAATATTATTGAAATTATTATTGCGAAGCAGCGGAATGGTCCTACAGGAACTGTCAAATTAGCGTTTGCTAAGGAATTCAATAAGTTTGTGAACGTTGATTGGAGTCAACATTCGGCACCCGATTACTAATGATTTATTTTCACGATAAATGACGCCAAGCTAGTAAGCACCTTGTTACCATGAATTATTGGTAGCAAGGTGTTTTTTTATAAAATTAGAGTTATTTGGGATAGGCTACAAAAGCAGAAGACTGGAGATGACAAGGGTGATGAAACTCTTTTGTATCCAATAAGTGTGTTAGCGATAGCAGTACTTTGAGAGTATAGTAATTCTTTAGGTCATTTTTATTTGTCTTGTAGTGACTATTTCCCAGGAAATAGAACTTAGAAACGCTTTGTAGAACGTGCGAAACATATAAAAGAGTGATAAAGTTAGAGAATACTGATAGAGGCGCCGTTGGGGCGAGAAGGAGACATACTATGCAAAATAAAACTATTCTTGTTGTTGACGATGAAAAACCAATTGCTGATATTCTAGAATTTAATTTAAAAAAAGAAGGATTTAATGTTTTTTGTGCTTATGACGGGGAGGAAGCTTTGGAGAAGGTTGAAGAGGTGAAACCTGACTTAATGCTACTCGATATAATGCTTCCTAAAAGAGACGGTATGGAAGTATGTCGTGAAGTACGTAAGAAATATGATTTTCCTATTATCATGTTAACTGCGAAAGATTCTGAAATAGATAAAGTATTAGGACTTGAACTTGGAGCAGACGATTATGTAACTAAGCCATTTGGAACGCGCGAACTTATTGCACGCGTGAAAGCCAATTTGCGTAGGCATATGAAATCTGTTTCAGAAGAAGAGGAAGTCTCAAATAATATTATAGTCGGTAATCTTACTGTTCAACCAGATGCATACCTTGTCCAAAAACGAGGAGAGAAGATTGAACTAACACATCGTGAGTTTGAACTTATCCATTATCTATCAAAGCATCTGGGACAAGTAATGACGAGAGAGCATCTTCTTCAGACAGTCTGGGGTTATGATTATTTTGGCGATGTCCGAACTGTAGATGTTACGATTAGAAGGTTACGTGAAAAAGTTGAAGATAATCCTAGTCACCCAGTTTGGATAGTGACGAGACGCGGCGTAGGTTATTACTTACGGGATCCGGAACAGGAATAAACCAACATGCGTAAAGTTGGAATTTTTCGTTCAATCCATGTAAAGTTTGTGCTGATTTATGTACTTCTTATTATTGTAGCGATGCAAATTATTGGTCTCTATTTCGTGCGTGAGCTTGAACACACACTAAAAACCAATTTCACAACATCTATTGAAGATAAAATGAATCTCATTGAATTTAGTGTCCGTGAAGAGATTCTTAAAGAACGGACAGACGACGATCCGCTACTTGAGACAAGCCTAAGAAGTGTTCTTTCCGGTTTTACTTCAGAAGATGTTAATGAAATTCGTGTTATTAATTCTAAATCTCGCATATTAGCGACTTCCGTCCTTGATAATCAAGTGATGGTTGGAAGGCGTTCAATGGATGATATTATAAAGAGATCTATATCATCGGAATCATCTAATGACAGTATTTATTTCGATCAACAAACAAATAAGCGAATCATGGTTCGTATTATGCCAATTAAATCGGGCGACGAAGTAATTGGTGCGCTATATTTAGAATCAAATATTGAAAAAGTATTTCAGCAGATGGATGAGATCAATGAGATTTTAGCGGTAGGAACTGCTGTCTCTTTGACGATAACTATATTAATAGGAATTTTTATTGCACAAACAATGACCCGGCCGATTTCGGATATGCGGAGACAGGCACAGGAAATGGCAAAGGGTAACTTTTCAAGAAAAGTGCGTGTTTACGGAAATGATGAACTTGGCCAGTTAGCAGTTGCGTTTAATCATTTAACGAATCGACTTCAAGAATCACAGGCATCTACAGAAGGAGAACGACGAAAACTAGCGTCAGTTCTGGAAAACATGACAGATGGTGTGATTTCAACAGATCGTAAAGGCAGGGTAGTTCTAATTAATGAACCTGCACTGCTTATGTTGAGTATGACTGAGAACCTTGTTTTAAATCGACCAATATCATCTGTTCTTGGTTTAGAAAAGGATTATACTTTTGAGGATTTAGTTGAAATAAAGGAATCACTTGCACTCGACTTTAGTACACCTGAACGTCCCTATGTGTTAAGGGCAAGTTTCTCTGTAACACAAAAAGAAACAGGTTTTGTAAATGGACTTGTAGTCGTATTACATGACAATACGGAACAAGAGAAGATTGATATGGAAAGACGGGAATTTGTTTCGAATGTTTCACATGAATTAAGAACGCCACTTACGACAATGCGTAGTTATCTAGAAGCACTAGCAGATGGTGCTTGGAAGAATGAAGAAATTGCACCTTCATTTCTTCATGTCACACAAACGGAAACTGAGCGGATGATTCGTCTCGTTGAAGACTTACTGAAGCTTTCTAGAATGGATAGTCGTGATTATGATTTGAATAAAGAGTGGGTTGAGTTTAATACATTTTTTAGCTTTATTATAGATAGATTTGAATTATCTAAATCACAAGAAGTTTATTTCCAACGTCTACTTCATCCAACGCAATTATTCGTAGAAATTGACCCGGATAAAATGACTCAAGTTATTGATAATATTATTTCCAATGCGTTAAAGTATTCACCAGATGGTGGAGATATTTACTTTAGTGTTTCTGCGCTTGATAAATATATCAAAGTCACTATTTCTGACGATGGGATGGGTATTCCAAGGGAGAATGTAAATAGAATTTTTGATCGTTTTTACCGTGCTGACCGTGCTAGGTCACGTGCTATGGGTGGAACCGGGTTAGGTCTTGCAATATCTAGGGAAATGATTATTGCACACGGTGGAGAAATCTGGGCGGAAAGTGAAGAACATAAAGGTACGACGATTTTCTTTACATTACCGTATGAACTACAAGAGGAAGGTGAGTGGGATTGAAACATATAGAAACAATAAAATCAGTCGTACTCGTCTTCCTAATAGGGTTAAGTATTACATTAACCTTTTCAATTTGGACCTATACCCCAAAATTGAAAACAATTGAAAAACCTGCAGCTGTTGAAATTAAGATAGCTGAAAAGAAGGATATTGAATCAATTATAAAGCCCTATAAGTTGTTATTTCAATTTGAAGATGGAATGAATGGAACAACGGATGCAGAGGAAATTGACAATTTAATTAGTACAATGAAAGCTTGGAAGATTTCAGAACTTGTTTTAGAAGATGCTAAATTTAGTGACGAAAAATTGAATACGTTTTTACAAGAGAAGAATCGAGTGACGCTATTCTTCCCTGGGCAAATTCCTTTTTTGGTCTATAATAAAATTGTGGAAATTACTGAATCTAATATTCCTATTGGTTCATTTGATCGAATTGTTATTGATTGGAACCCTACAATGGCGGCTACAAGTATGCATTTTATAAGTAGGGAAGATCAGTTGCACTACAGTGTGAAAATTAAACCGGTCGATATACAGGCCTTGTTAATGAGAGGACAGAGTTATGCTTCTTATGTAGCGGTGAATCCTAAATATACGACTGGTTTTATTGCGGTGCCGGAACAACCTGTCGAAGTTATTAGCAATACGTTTATTGAAGCGGAGACAAGTTTATCTAAATTTAGGGATGCATTATTTAGCGATCCCAATGCAGTTAGACGCAGTCAAGTTGGACTGAATCATGAAGAGTTCCAAGACGATCACGCATTAATGAGTATTGATACAAATACGAAAAGATTACATTATGTACATCCAGCAGCAGAAAGTGATGAGGGTGCAAATCCAGCAGATCTGCTCCTCAAGACAATTGATTTTATGAACGAGCACGGTGGATGGACGGATGAATTCAGGTATTCTCATATGAATCCATCAACACGCTATGTGAAATATCAGTTATATGTTCATGGACTACCCGTATACAGTGATACGACTTCGACTGAAATTGAGCAAGTTTGGGGAGAGGATCGAATATTTCGCTATATGAGACCTTATTATACGCTTGATTTGACCCTACCATCTGAGACAGAAACAGAAGTTCTTCTATCAGGTCCTGAAGTTGTTGAAAGGTTAGCGAAGTCTGATGAAATTAATTTTAATGAGATTGAAGAAATTTCAACAGGTTATTTTATGAAGCACGATATAGATCGTCAAATATTTTTATTAGAACCTTCTTGGTATTTCTTGACGCAAAATACTTGGGTTCGCTTTTCACCAGAGCAATCTGGAGGTGAAATGATTGGATTGGAATAAAACAAAAACCATATTTATTGTTGTGTTTTCTATATTAAATGTCTTCTTATATTCACTATATGTAAATCGGCATACTGAAGCCAAGAATGTTCAAGTGATGTGGGAAACGACAATTGAAGAATACCTTCAATTAGATAATATTAAATATGAACAATTACCTGTAGATAATCAGGAGTCCTCCTATCTGTATGCAGAAGTTGCTAAATTTAAAGAGGGCGATCTTAATAAACTAGAGAATCAAGTATTTAATGTGCTTGATGAAACTTATTTACTATCGAGACTTCAAAATCCAGTAGATATAAAAAAAGGAAAAGAAAAAGGCAATTACGATTTTAGGTCCTTTTTAACAAAGTATGTATTGCATGGTAACGAGTATATGTTATGGGAAATTGATGAAGAAAAAAGATCCGCGATATTTTTTCAAAAAGTGAAAGACAATCCAATTTATTTTAATAAAAATGCAATGCTATATGTTTACTGGAATGAAGAAGGTTTTGTGACAAACTACGAACAGCGGATGTTTGGAGAATTTGTAAGCTATAATAAGAAGAAGGATTTGCTAGCACCTATCCAAGCTTTAGATACGTTGTATTCAAGAAATTATTTAAAACCAGATTCAACTATAAAGAGTATCTCACTTGGCTATTCAGCACTGATTCAACCAACTAAAACCCAAGTGTTTGCACCAACTTGGCGTGTTCATGTAGAATTAAAAGATGGTGAAATTGAAGATTACTTTATAAATGCCATTGATGGAAAGATTATAGAATTTCAAAAAGATAATGATGAAGAGGAAAATAATTAAGGAGTTTTTAGCTATGCGTTTTAGTGTTCTCGCGAGTGGAAGTTCAGGAAATGCAACTTTTATAGAAAATGAGGAGCATTCTTTCCTTGTAGATGCGGGGTTCAGTGGAAAAAAATTAGAAAGTCTGTTTGCTCAAATTGATCGTTCATTGGCGGATTTAAATGGTATTTTTGTTACGCATGAACATAGCGACCATATAAAAGGTCTTGGCGTCGTAGCCAGGAAGTACGGAATACCGATTTATGCCAATGAAAAAACATGGCAAGCAATGGACGGATTAATTGGAAAAGTTCCTCTAGATCAATGCTTTCAATTTGATATGGAAACAGTTAAATCCTTTGGTGGATTAAGCGTAGAGTCTTTTGCAGTTTCGCATGATGCAGCCGATCCGATGTTTTATACATTTCATGAAAATGATCGCAAGTTAGCTATTATTACAGATACAGGTTATGTAAGTGATCGGATGAAAGGTATCATTCGAGGTGCAGATTCATTTGTTTTTGAGAGTAATCATGATGTAAGCATGTTACAAATGAGCCGTTATCCTTGGTCAGTAAAACGTAGAATCTTAAGTGATGTTGGCCATGTTTCTAATGAAGATGCTGCAGTGGCAATTAGTTCAGTAGTTGAAGAGAAAGAAACCAGGATTTATCTATCGCATTTAAGCCAGGATAATAATATGAAAGACCTGGCCAGGATGAGTGTGAAGCAGACATTGGAAACATGCGGTATTATTACAGGGGAATATGTACATCTCTATGATACAGATGCAGAAAAACCGACTGAACTCGTCAAGGTCTAAATTCATCCAACGATGGTAATTGAACGATTTCTCAAGGAGCCTTACCGTTAATCGGTGAGGCTTTTTTTTGAACTTTAGGATTAAAGTTAGATGCTTACATTTGATGAAAATAGGGAAAGAATAACGATATTAGCCAATGAGAGGAAGAAGCAAATGGATGAATATAATATGATGCCAAAAAAGCGTCCGCCAAGGAAAAGTAATGGTTTTTTAATGGGGTTGTTTGGGGTTATCATCGGTGCATTACTCGTTTGGTTTATAGTTCCTAGCGCGAATGGAACTGACGTAAAAGATGCAAAAGATGTTAATAAATCAGTAAATGAGAATGCTATACAGAAGGAAGGCACATCAGTTGTTATACATACGGAAATAACCGATGTGGTTGGAAAGGTAGCTGATTCTGTCGTTGGTGTAACAAACTTACAAATGGTTCAAGATGTTTGGTCATCAACGAAAACGACTAAAGAAACAGGATCAGGATCTGGTGTAATTTATAAAAGTGAAAATGGGAAAGCGCAGATTGTGACTAATCATCATGTTGTTGAAGGTGCTACGGAACTTGAAATTACTTTTGATGACGGCACAAAAACAGAAGGGCGTCTTGTTGGAAGTGATATATGGACAGATCTTGCCGTGATTGAAATTGATTCAGCAACTGTAAATGCAGTTGCTGAATTCGGAGATTCTGATGTTTTGAAACGTGGCGAAACAGTTATTGCAATTGGAAATCCACTCGGCCTCGGGTTTTCAGGTTCCGTGACAGTCGGTGTAGTGTCAGGTAAAGACAGATCGATTCCAATAGACATTGATAAAGATGGTTCAGTGGATTGGTACTCGGATGTGTTGCAAACTGATGCCGCCATTAATCCAGGAAACTCTGGTGGTGCACTGATGAATTTAGCTGGTCAATTAATCGGCATCAATTCAATGAAAATTTCTGAGGAGACTGTTGAAGGTATTGGGCTTGCGATTCCGATTAATCTAGCTGCTCCAATCATCAAACAGTTAGAGCAGTACGGTGAAGTGATTCGCCCAACGATGGGTGTAACGTTACTGGATTTGGCTAGCGTTCCATCTGGTCAGCAGCAGGAAGTATTGAAACTACCTGAATCTGTAAATGAAGGTGTCGTAATTAATCAAGTCTTAAAGGATTCACCAGCTAATAAAGCAGGCATACAAAAGTATGATGTTATTGTTGAAATGGATAAAGAAAAGATTGGAGATATGGTCAGCCTACGTAAACATCTGTATAATGAGAAAAAAGTAGGTGACACGATGGTCGTGAAAGTATATCGTGAAGGAAAGTTACTTGAAATTGAAATGACATTAGCACGTGGTACTTCATTCTAAATTAACTTATCCACAAAGAGGAGGGGTAGCGAAAAGAACGCTACTCGACCTCTTTTATTTTTTAAACTGCGCACATGTGGATAAAACTGAAAATTTGTGCATAACATTATTATTAGAAAAAACAAGGGGAGTTGTTAGAAAAATGAATATATATAGCTGCGAAAGTCATATAAACCAAGCTTTAGATGATATCATCGTAGAACTAGAAATGTTTCCAATTATGGAGAAAATAGAAGGCCCAGAAATGTTATCCACAAAGTGTACCTATTGTGAAGATGCAGCATTATATGTTGTGGCGAACAAATAATCGGACACAACATATAGATTTACTTGTGGATATGTGCATAAGTATTGTGTGTAACATTTTATTAGAGGAGGATAACTTTTGAACTTGACAATTGTAACTGTGGGTAAAGTAAAAGATAAATACATCAAAACGGGGATTGAGGAATTCTCAAAAAGGTTGAAGCCGTTCGCGAAAATTACTTTTGTTGAAGTTTCGGATGAAAAAGCACCAGAATCATTGAGTGAAGCGGATATGGAAATCGTGAAGAAAAAAGAAGCGGAAAGAATTCTTTCTAAAATTAGTCCGGATACATATGTAGTTGCGTTAGCGATTGAAGGTAAGATGAAAACATCAGAGGAGCTTGCGGCAGGTATTGAGTCGTTAATGACTTACGGTCGTAGTAAAATAGCGTTTGTCATTGGTGGATCACTTGGGTTGCATGATACGGTTTATAAAAGAGCTGATGAGTTATTATCATTTTCTAAAATGACATTCCCACATCAACTAATGAAGCTGATTTTGTTGGAGCAGGTGTATCGGGCGTTTAAGATTATGAAGGGTGAACCGTACCATAAGTAAATGAGGTTTTTAATTGTCTGGAGGCCCAAGCGTTAACCAATACGAAGAAGACTCTAACGCTACAATCACAAATTCGTGGCAACAAACTATCTGATTGATACAGAAAAAAGGCGATTCCGCTCATAATGGAATCGCCTTTTTTTAACTTTCATTAATTTAATAAAAAATAAATAACGTATAGTGGTACCAGAACTATCGCCATGTACTTCAGCAAGTACAGCGAACTAGTAGATAGACATTTTGCTTTAGCGATTAACGCGTCTTTAAAATCTCTTGCCATTTCGGACATTGTGTTTGCCCCCTTTAATAAGTAAGATTAGTATAAAGTAGGAACTGCTTTAATGGTAATTTACTGTTTCATATTTTTGTATTTTGCATTCGAATCGCGTATGGACAAAAGAATGTGAAGCAATACTCAGGCGAACTTATTCAAGCAGTCGAAAACAACGATATAAAATAGGTTCAAGGAATTTTAAAGGATAAGTCATATCCAATAAATGAAACGAATAATGAAAAGGAAGCGCCTCTTTTAATTGCTACTCATCACAATAATATCGAGGTAGCGAAACTTTTAATTGAAGCGGGAGCAGACATTAATCAACAAGATAGTATTCAGGATAGTGCCTATCTATATGCAGGTGCACAAGGAAAAACAGAGATTTTAAAGTATATGATCGAGCATGCGGAACCAAATCAAAATATTGTTAATCGCTATGGTGGCAATGCGTTGATACCCGCTGCAGAAAAAGGGCATTTAAACAATGTGAAGCTACTTTTATAAGATGGTAAAGTAGATATCGATCATCAAAATAATTTCGGCTATACGGTATTAATTGAGGCAGTCGCATTAACTGATGGTTCAGAAGTGTATCAGCAAATTGTACAGGAATTAGTAATATTTAATGCGAATAAAGAACTTCGTGACAGTTCGAGTAAGACAGCACTTGATTATGCTAAGGAGAAAGGCTATACAACAATGATTAAAATATTAGAAGAATAGGAAAAAAACGAATATAGCGATTAGGTATATCCGTTTTTTTATTTTATAGGATGACTAAGGCTGTGAAAAGATGAATGTAAATGAGTTTGTCAGAATGAAATTATCATACACTTCAAAGAGTAGAAATCAGAATTTAAATAGGTAAGTGGTCAATTTTAAATCTCTGTTCGCCGAGTGTTCAACAAGATTGCACTTGGATGCAGTACGGAGAACCGTTTGTAGTTGCAGGCGCAAGTCACATGGCGAACTTAACACGTGATTTTTGGGGTTCGAATCCTCTTATAGTGGTTCAGTTATGATAGCTCAAATTCATGACATTAACTTGCCTTGTCCTTTTAGCGCAAAACATGATTTGTTAAAAAGTAAAAACTCAAGTACCATTCAAAAAGTTGGAAAGTAAAGAATTTACCGGGAAATAAGTATTGGAGCGCATGGCAAAAGAAAATTACATAGCTACAATTGACCTTTATCGCGCTGCGACGCAAAATAAAGGGATTATGAATGGGATTGACCCAGTTGTACTAGAATCGTGTGAGATTATAATAGATTAAAAAAAGATTCTAGATGATGAAATCTGGAATCTTCTTTGTGGTTATTTTAAGTTTGATTAAGCTTTATTCGAAATGATTGTTATATGTTGTTGGAGAACTTTTAAGTCGAGTGGTAAATTCGGTCCTTGTTCGCCGTCTATATCACTTTCTTGTGTCTCACCGGCAGAAGTCGTTATGTTGACCTGTCCTGTTTTAAAGTATTGAACATTTTCTGATTCTTTTAATTTGCCCATCATGATTGAAGGGGTCATCTTCGCAAGCTCAGTTAAGTTAAGGTGTTTAAACGCGAAGATATGGAAGTTGCCGTCTCCATTTTCGACTTCATTTACAATTGTTTTGATACCGCCTAGCGAGTCGATGAGGGAAATTAAGACAACCGATACATCACCTTCCCATGTATTTTCTTCCATCTCAAACTTAATCGGAAAAGGGTGATCATCCATTATTTCTTTCCCAATTGCTTTCAAGTAGGCAATTGATCCAAATTTAGATTTTTCTGCACTGTCGACATGATGAATTGCTTTAGCAGCACTTCCAATTCCTAAAATATTTGTAAAATAAGTATTGTCTTTAGTCATTCCAATATCAATTTTTGTTTCAGTACCTGAGACGAGCAATTTAATCGCGTCAACAGGTTTCATTGGAATGTTTAATGAACGAGCAAGATCATTCACTGTGCCCATTGGAATAATTCCAAGTTTTGGCGGGTTACTAAATGGAGCGAGTCCATTGACAGTTTCATTCACAGTCCCGTCTCCACCGAGTGAAACAACGAAGTCATAGTTATTTTCTGCAGCTTCTTTTGCAAAGCGTGTCGCGTCACCTTCGCCCTCCGTATATTTCACAGTGATTTCACTGTATGTGTCTTGGATTGTTTCTCTAATTTGTTCTTCATATTCTGTTGCTTGTTCTTTCCCTGAGGAAGGATTAATAATAACTAATGCTGATTTTTTCAAATTTTTCTCTCCTTTTTATTTTTTAACTTACTATCTATTACCTTTTTGTATCTATTTAAATCCTTTATCATAAAATAATGATCATCAGAAGAATGATGTAAGTGATTATTGGCATGATATTACTGAAAAATCTTCAGTTAATTGTACCTGTCGTGTTTATGTATTGTTTGGTGAAAGGGGAAGTTTAAATATTCTTATGGTCTTGAGCAAGTGTTTACATTTTTAATCATGAGCTAGACATATTCTGGTAAAATGAATATGTCTATACTTTTTGCAATGCTGCCGGATTAATTAGTATAGTACTAGCTGCATGGCTGTATGATTGTGAAAATAAAGAATGTAGTCTTAAGGAAAATGGAGGTATTAGTAATGAATATCAGGGATAGGGTTGAAAAGTTAAGGCAGTTAATGAAAGAAAATCAAATGGATGCTTATATAATCCCCAGTTTTGATGCACATCAGAGTGAATATGTAGCAGAACATTGGAAAAGTAGAGAATGGATATCAGGATTTACAGGGTCTGCAGGTACTGTAGTTATTACATTAGAAGATGCTGGGTTATGGACAGATGGCAGGTACTATATTCAAGCTGAAAAGCAGCTTGAAAGCTCAGGAATCAGATTATTTAGAATGGCGGATCGAGGGGTACCATTTTATACAGAATGGCTAGCAGATGTTCTTAAAGAAGGAACCATTGTTGGCTTTGATGGAAATGTTTTTTCAATAAATATGGTTGAAAAGATGGAAAAAGATCTAAAAGCAAAGAGTATCGTATTAAAAATGAATCAAGATTTAATTGGTGATCTGTGGGAAGATAGACCGGAGATTCCTAAAGGACAGATTATTACTCATGACGTAAAATATGCTGGCAAATCACGAGTAGAAAAATTAAATGAAGTAAGAGAAGAAATGAAAAATAAAGGAGCAAATTACCATATTTTAACTTCCCTTGATGACATTGCATGGCTTTTGAATATAAGAGGGGAGGATGTGCCTAACAATCCAATTGTAATAGCTAATGTAATCGTAGCAGAACATAAATGTTATTTATTTATTGATTCTTGCAAGGTTCCTCCTTTGGTTAAATTAGAACTGGAGGCTGAAGGAATCGAGTTAAAAGCGAATCATGAAATGCCAACATTCTTGGGAAATCTTACAGGCGGAGATGCCGTTATTTTAGATACGAATAAAACAAATATCAGATTATATAATGCTATTAACAGTAATACAAAGAAAATTGAAAGTCCTAACATCACGACTAATTTAAAAGCTATTAAAAATGAAGTGGAGATAAAAAATTTAAAATGGTGTGAAATAAAAGATGGTTTAGCCATGGTGAAATTTATCAAATGGCTAAAAGACTCTGTAGATAAAGAGCGAATTACAGAGATTAGGGCGGAAGAAAGATTAGAAGATTTCAGAAGAGAGCAGGAAGGATTTGTTGGACCTAGCTTTGATACGATAGCAGGCTATAAAGAACATGCTGCGATGATGCATTATAAAGCTAATAAGGAAACGCAATTTACTCTTAAGAATGAAGGTCTTTTTTTAATTGATTCAGGCGGACAGTTTTATGATGGAACAACAGATATTACAAGAACGATTGTTTTGGGAGGCCTTACCGAGGAAGAAAAGAGAGATTATACTTTAGTGTTAAAAGGATTTATTTCATTAAGCGCAGTTAAATATTTATACGGAACAACAGGCGCTAATTTAGATGTTTTAGCAAGACAGCCAATTTGGCAGTATGGTTTGGACTATAAATGTGGGACAGGACATGGGGTAGGTTTTTTCTTGAATGTTCATGAAGGACCACAAAGCATAAGGAATAATAATAATGTTATATTAGAAAAAGGCATGATTATTACAAATGAGCCAGGAATCTACCTTGAAGGTAAACATGGAATTAGAATTGAAAATATGATGTTAGTAGTTGAAGACGAGAAAACAGAGTTTGGTCAATTTATGAAATTTGAAGCCATCACGTATTGCCCTATTGATTTATCCGGTATCAATAAAGATATGTTAACAGAGAGCGAAAAGCAATGGTTAAATAATTATCATCAAGAGGTATACATAAAGCTAGCTCCTTATTTAAATGAAAACGAGAGAGTATGGCTAAGAGAAGAAACTAGGGAAATTTAAATAGGTATTGCCCATTACAAGTTCGAATGTAGCGCCAATATTAAAATGGTACCGCACTTAGACTATTTACAGGGAACCGTACCATAAGTAGGTGAGGTAATTAAAGAAGAAGCAGGAGTAGCTACCTGCTTCTTAAAGTCGTCACTTGACTATAGATGAACAAACTGTCTACATGACCAGGGGCAACTCGAACTGAAAATCGATTTGTAAAATTTTATTTAACCATTTTTTCTTCAATTTCATGGATGTAAGAATTTAAAATACCAATTTGCTCCTCTAATTTTTTCTTATGTTGAAATAGAATTTCTTTTGTATTCATATTTTCATATTCTAAATTTATGTTTGGGATGCTTGCTCTTATATCATTAATGGACATTCCTAGATGTCTAAAACATCTAATTAAATTGAGGATTTCAATGTCTTTATCATCAAATGTACGATTTCCTTGTTTATCTCTTTTTATTGTAGGAACTAAATTTATCTTTTCATAATATCTAATAGTACTTGAAGGAATTTGAGCTAATAGGCTAGCCTTTTGAATTGAATAAATAATACAACCTCCTTGACTTAAAGTATGGTTTAACCATTAAGGTATATAGTATCAAACAAAAAGGAGTATGTATAATGAAAAATATTTTAGTAGTTGTAACTAATATTTCTAAATACCCAAATCATGAACGTGCAACAGGATTATGGTTTGGAGAAGCTGTTCACTTTGTAGATAAGATGGAAAAGGAAGGATATAAAATAGATTACGTTAGCCCAAAAGGTGGATATACACCGATCGATCCACACAGCTTGCAACCAGATCAAATGACTGAATTAGATTGGCAATATTATTTAAACAATGACTTTTTAAATAAGCTAGGTACTACTTTATCGGCAGATGATGTTAATCCAGGAGATTATGATGCCATTTACTATACAGGTGGACACGGTGTAATGTGGGATTTCCCTAATGATGAAAATTTACAAAATATCGCTATTAAAATATATGAAAATGGCGGGATCATCTCTGCTGTTTGTCATGGTTCTGTTGGTTTATTAAATATTAAAAATGCGGCAGGTGAAAATCTAATTGCCAATAAAAAGGTTGCAGGCTTCGCAAATACTGAAGAAATTGCACTTGGATTAGATAAAATAGTTCCATTTTTAACAGAAGATGAACTTGTTAACAAAGGTGGAAATTATGTTAAAGGCGAAGACTGGGCAGAGTTCGCTGTGGTTGATGACCGGGTTGTCACTGGACAAAATCCATCATCAGGTGGTGCAGTTGCCAAAGAGGTATTGAAATTATTAAAAATAGCAAGATAATATCACACTCGTGCTTCTTGAAAAAACACTTCTTTGATCAATTATTGATCAAGGAAGTGCTTTTTATATTTTGCTAACGGCGCTTGAATACTTTGGTTTAATGAAAACTCGCGTAAAAGCTCAAGAGAAATCAGAAATATTTATGCAGCATTAATTTTTAAATAGGATCAAGAATAAAATCGCACTTACCAACATTACCGTGAACCATATCATCATAAGTAGGTGAGGTTTTTTAGTTAAACAAATAACGGAGCTGTCCCATAAGTAGATTAAATAAAACAAGTTGATAATTATTATCGACTTAAAATGTTTGTTTGGTAACTTTCATTTTTACACGAAGTGGCAATTCTTTTATATGCTTTTATACGTTCAGTTTATTGGAATACAGGCGTTGACTCCTGTGGAAACGATGGCGGAAGAAGTTCAATTAGTCCCGGAGTAAAAGACCCTGGACTGAGCAGCGAGGGAAGCGTCCGCAGGTTAGAGATAAAAAGAGGGCTTTCCCGAAAAGGTCATTTTCATGACCTTTTGGGACAGCCCCTTTTTTAAATGAATAATTATAATGATTTAAGGTATTTAGTTGAACAAAAAGTACCCGCACAAAGTGGAGATTCAGAACAAACTTTAACTTGATGAGACAGAAAAAAGATTAGTTTCGATTTTATTTATTTAATACCGTTTTGTAATAGTTCAGGGAATAAGTATTGTATGACATGCATAGTCAAACGTCTAGACTTTCCTTTGTATGGATAGGAATGCATATACATTGATGGATTAAAGTTTGCTTCAATAATTCCATAAGCATCTTTATTAGTCGCAGAAACATCTTTATTTTCTATAATCAAATCAATCCCACTAATTTTAGCTCCAAGTGCCAATACGGCATCCACTGCGATTTTTTTATAGTCATCAGAAATTTCATCAGTCACATCAATTGAGTCTCCACCCGTGCTGACATTAGAGTTTTCACGCAAATAGATGATTTCATCATTCTTTGGAATCGAACTAAATTGATAGCCCTGACCTTTAAGCATAAGATTCTCTAATTCACCTAATTGTATCGTTTCTAAAGGTGTCCTATGGTCTTTTCCTCTTAAAGGATCGCGGTTCTTTTCAATGACTAATTCTTCAATGGTATGTTTACCATCACCTTTAACATTTGCAGGAACTCGTAATAAAATGGCAAGAACTTTATTGTTTAACACAAAAAAACGATATTCTGTTCCATTTAGAAACTCTTCGATTAAGACAGAAGAATCTTCTTTAAATGCTAGTGTTATTGCTTTTTGATAATCTTCGTAATTTGCGCCTTCTTTAAAGATAGAAATTCCAATTCCATAGTTTGTTGTTTTAGGTTTCACAACAAAAGGTTTGGTGGAAAACAATTCATAAGAACGTAAAGCATGTTCTATTGTCTGGTATTCCTCACCAATTGGAACACGGAATCCTTGCTGATGAAGGATTTTCTTCGTTACTGTTTTATTTTCCATAATTAAAGTGGATACATAACTATCTTTACTTGTCATATTTCCATTTTTCACATACTCAACATGATCATTTAATTTAAGCTTCAAAAATTGATCTTGTCGATCTAAAATTTCTACCTGAATTCCTTGCTGAATTGCATCAAACATTAAAAGCTGAGTGGACAACTCCATGTCAGTAAATCCTGTTAGTTGATATGGTTTATCCCATGACTTGTTATAATTTTCTTTAGCAATACTCGTAGCTACTTGACCTTGACTAGTTTTTTCACTTTCCTCATAAAGTCTTCCAGCTAAAGTTTTACTTGGGTCGATTAACATTTCCCGCAGATTAACAAATAATGTATCTGAAACAGTTAAGTTTAAGTTTTCTACTAAATCTTCCATTTCATTAATAATATTTTCAGCCTCAACTTTAAGTTGTGTATCTGCTAATGGATGCTCAAGAGCGACAAGCTCATTGTAAGATTCACCTGCTTTTACCCATTCATCACAATTCTTACCGTCATCTTTCCATAGTGAATAAAGTAAAAGAAGATGTAAAAATTCTGCTTGTTCATGGCTAATTCCATACGTTTCAAAAGGATTTAAATCTATATTTCGGAGCTCAATATATTTAATACCGCTATCTTCCAAATCCGATGCGTGTTGTCCGCCTCTTAAACGTACAGCTGAATAAAACTCTTTTTCTTCTATCAATAGTCCCTTTTTAACCATCAAAGAGAGGTCTGATACATAGTTCTGTATGCTGCTATAGGATACATGAACATCGTCATGATTGGTGTAACCATATTTACTGCTTCTAATACTTCTTACTGGCTCATTCAAAGAACATTCTTCGAAGAAATTCTTTTCACTACTCGGAGAAGCGCCGTAAAAATAAGTTATTAACCATCGATCGTGTAAATAGTTTCTCGCTACTTTTAGATAGAGTTCTGTTTTAAATTGCCCGTAATCGTTAATCTCCGATTGTAATTTAAATAACGCTTGGATTAACTCATCGCCGAATTCAAAGTTGAAATGAATACCGCTAATCATTTGTTTACGGCGACCATACGTTGTTCCTAAATATCTGCGATAAAGTACATTATCGTTATTTTTTAATTTCGCAATAATGATGTCTTCTTCTTTTTCCGGTAACGCTGGCGGCATGCTTAATGGCCAAAGCATCTCATTTTCACCCATAGAACGATAGGCTACTTCGTGGATTGCAGATAAGTAACTAAACAGTTCCTCCAGATTTTCCGTAACAGGTGTTATTAATTCCATCTGTGTTTCCGCAAAGTCTCGCTGAATATAAGGATTTTCATCATTTATTGAAATACTTTTAGGATGATCTGTTTTAGCCAAATCTCCTGCTAGGTCAATGCGTTGACCTTCTTTTTCAATTCCAAAACGAGCTTTTAATAAGTAGGGTTTTACACTTTCATTGGCTAGCATTTTTTTAATCTCCATAATATCTATACCTCCTAATAAATTAGTTTTATAGAGTAAACTTTAAGATACAAAAATAGGCAGTAATGAAAAATATCCACATTTAATTGCAATGTGGATATTTTCCATTCTAACACTTATTGTAAAAATAGAATCATTTCAAGTTTTCCATATGGAAATTAAAATGTTCATCTAAGAAAGTACTAACAAAGAAATAGCTATGGTCATAGCCTTCAGCTTTGTTGTAAGTTATTTGTTGATTATTTGCTTGCGCATTTTCTAGGAAATTAGTTTCATCCAATTGATCTGGATAAAAGTTATCTGCAGTTCCTTGTGAAATAAGGATAGGTGGCACATCAGCTTCTTTGATGAGTTCCGAAGCATCCCATTCTTTCCAAGCTGCTTTATCTTCACCTAAATAAGACGTGAATGCTTTTACTCCCCACGGAACTTGGCTCGGACTTGAAATAGGTGCAAATGCAGAAATTGATTTAAATCTCTCAGCATTTTTCATCCCAATTAATAAAGCACCGTGACCGCCCATGGAGTGCCCTGTAATACTTTCTTTTCCAGAAAAGTTCGGAACTAAAGTGGAAGCAATACCCGATAATTCTTCTGTGATATACGTATACATTCTATAATTCTTTGCCCACGGATCTTGTGTCGCGTCTAAATAAAATCCGGCACCTTTTCCAAGATCCCATCCTTCATCATCCGCCACATCTTCCCCACGTGGTGACGTGTCCGGAATCATAACAGCTACTTGATATTTCGCAGCCAATGCTTGAAAGCCGCTCTTTTGGCTGAAATTATCATCTGTACAAGTTAGACCAGATAGCCACCAAATAAGAGGGATTTCTTTGTTTTCTTTATTTGAAGGTAAGTAGATACTAAATGTCATATCACATTGTAGGGCTTCTGAGTAATGGGTGTACTTACATTGTTCTCCACCAAAAGAGCGTTTTTGTTCAATTAGTTTAAGACACATTATTTCACTCTCCATATGTTAATATTGTACGAATTGACTCACCTTTATGAAGTAAATCAAATGCCTTATTAATATCCATAAAGTCTAAATTATGGGTAATAAACGAATCTAAATCAATCTTACCGTTCATAAAGTCTTCAATCATGCCTGGCAGTTCAGTTCTTCCTTTAACACCGCCAAAAGCTGAACCTTTCCAAATTCGACCCGTAACTAATTGGAATGGGCGAGTAGAAATTTCTTTCCCTCCAGCTGCTACGCCGATAATAATACTTTCTCCCCAACCTTTATGACAACATTCAAGAGCAGATCTCATTACTTCTACATTTCCAATACACTCGAAGCTATAATCTACTCCACCATCTGTCATTTCAACGATGACTTCTTGTATTGGTTTATCAAACTTAGAAGGATTAATAAAATCTGTTGCGCCCATCTTCTTAGCCAATTCGGCTTTACCATCATTCATATCAATGGCAATAATCCGACTAGCTTTCGCTTGAACCAATCCTTGAATAACAGCTAATCCAATAGCTCCTAAACCGAATACCGCTGTCACAGCGCCTTCTTCGACTTTCGCTGTGTTATGAACAGCACCAATACCAGTAGTTACACCACATCCAAATAGACAAACTTTATCAAGCGGAACGTTTTTGTCTTCAACTTTTGCTAAGGAGAATTCAGAAACTACTGTGTATTCGCTAAATGTACTTGTTCCCATGTAATGATAAATAGGTTCCCCGTTATAAGAGAAACGAGTCGTTCCATCAGGCATTAACCCTTTACCTTGAGTCTCTCGTACAGCACTACATAAGTTTGTTTTACCAGAAAGACAGAATTTACATTTGCCACATTCAGCGGTGTATAGTGGTATAACATGGTCCCCTGGTTTTACTGAAGTAACTCCTTCACCTACAGTTACGACAACACCAGCGCCTTCATGACCTAGTACGGCAGGGAATACGCCTTCTGGATCATCACCCGATAATGTATAAGCATCTGTATGACAGACTGAAGTGTACAAAATCTTTACTAATACCTCGCCTGCTTTTGGATCTTCTACATCGATTTCTACAATTTTAAGTGGTTCTCCTGCTTTAAATGCAACGGCTGCTCTACTTTTCAAATTAACTCCTTCTTTCTTTTGTTTTATTTTATCTCATCTTAACTATATACCCATAATCACATACAATTAAGCTTAATACAATACTGACATTTTTGTCACTAAGTAGTATGATTAACATAGGGAGTGAAGTATATGACAATTCATTATAAAGAAAAGGTTTTTTTTACCGGTAAAGACTTGGCGTTATCAGTTATAGGCGGACGTTGGAAAATAGCAATTATATGGTGTTTGCTTCAGCAGTCTCCATTAAGATTAAGCGAAATGCAAAGAAAACTTCCTCAAGTCAATCAACGCATGTTAATTAGACAACTAAGGGAATTGGAAGATGATAAAATAGTTACTAGAACTGTATACCCTGTTGTACCTCCTAAAGTTGAATATGAATTAAGTGAAATTGGTCTTCGCCTAGAACCCGTTGTAACATCCATCTGTGATTGGGGAGACGACTTTAATAGTTTTTTGGAAAAGAATTCTAATGAGGATTTAGTTGATTAAAATTTAATAAGAGCTGAACTATTTTTAAATATTTGGCGAACAATTTAGTAACTTAGATAGGGAGTTGGTATAAGGGATGAACAAGAAAGATATTGCAGCAATTCGTAAACAGTTTAAGTTAGAAACGGATTTACTGAAGATTAACGACATTTATAAAGTTTATATTAAACAAGAGAGTAATGAAATCTATCATGAGGAGAGCCAACCGTTTGCATTGTTAGACCGGGAGCAACAGGAACTATTTCTCGCTAATTTCAAAAAAGTATTAGGCGGGAAACTTGATGTAAAGATGTTTGAAGTTAGTTTTATGCAGCAAAAAGAGGAACAAACGGATCATACACAACGGCTTTTATATGAGGGAATTCATGCGGAAAGTGTGGAAGACTGGAAAACCGGTATGCATAGTATCGCACAAAAAATGATTCAGGATGTTAATTTTGAAAAAGACCTAGTTATCACATTCATTCGCGGAAACTATTATAAACCGAAGAAAAAGAATCTAGATGAATATGAAATGGGACAACGAGATGAGGCGTATACTATGCCATTCATCCTTTGTAGCATGAATCAGACGGAACTTCCAAAACGTTCACTCGTGTTTGACTTTGTTGGGAAAGAGTTTAAGTCTAGTCTGATGCTGGATCCAGTCATAAACCTTACTTCTCCTACTGGTGGCTTTTTATTCCCATGCTTTACAGACAACTCAGCAGATACTAATCATATCCTATACGCTGCCGGAAAATCCAATAAACCAGATTACCAGTTTATTGAGCATGTACTAAATGGTGAGGAAATAATGACTGCAGAGGATGATAAAGCTGTTTTTGAAGAGATTGTAAAGGAAGTAGTTGGCGATGAGGTGAATACAAGAACGCTAGCCAATGTATATGAAGAAATCAATCGCATGATGGATATAGAAGCCGAAGATGAGGAAGAAGAAACTGTTCCGATTTTGGATAAGATAGAGTTAGAACGTGTGTTAAAAGCGAGCGGTGTACAAAATGTGAGTACTGAAAAAATAGGAATGGCCTTTCAGAAAGTAGTAGATGATGAAACGTATGAAATGAAAGCAAGTCATGTCGTTCCAAGTTACACATCCAAGTCTATTAAAATTAGCACGAAAGTCGCTGATATTTCGATAAGCCCACAAGATTTGAGGTATGTCAGACAGGTTAATTATAAGGGACAACGATGCATCTTAATCGAAGTAGAAGAAGATACGATGATTGAAGGATTTACACTAAGTGAAGAAGAATTATTATAAAAAACTTTTTTGTGTTTTATTCCCTATACTTATTGAAGTTTTAATAAAAAGAATGCTTCATAATAAGAAGCATTCTTTTATTATTATTTATTTAAAGTAGGGAATCTTTTTCAATACAATACAGGCTGGAATGGCTACAATAATTCCTATTACACATTGTAGAATATCACCTGGAATAGATGCTACTGGGATGATCCAACTTTTAAAAAGAATGGCTTCGCAAATGTAATAACCGGCTAACATGAACGGTACCGAAATAATTGTAGCTAATAGATTGAAACCGCTATTTGCCCCTTTACGACCATTTGACCAAGCGATTTTCCCGACGATATATCCTTGGAATCCTCTCGTTACAAAAGTGAAAGGTGCCCACAAAGTCCAACCCGCAAATAAATCGAATAAACCCATACCAAATGCACCGGCAATGGCCGCTTTTCTAGGACCGAATAGTATTGAAACGATAAAGAGCATTGCAGTGCCTAGATGAACTAATCCACCTTTTGCGGTAATTGGTAGTTTTATATTTAGTAAAAGTGTTGCAACGAAAATAAGGGCGATTAACATTGATGTTAAAATTAAATTGAATGTCCGTTCATTAGAATAAGTTGTTGCTTTTTGCGTAGTCATTAACTTTCCTCATCTCATTTTATTATGAGCATCTTGAAAACTTACCTATTAAAGTTTTCTTCCCGGATGTTGTTTGCTCACTGTCAGTTAACTTTAGCAAAAATTTGGTCTCTTTGAAAGTGCCAATTTAGTACAAATGATAGAGGTCAGATTATAATGAATAGAGTTATTATGAAGTAATTTATTATAAAGTTAAAAAATGAGCAGGCTAGTAATTAACTAGCAATGCTCATTTTTTATTGATGAGTCTTGGAATTGACTCATTTTACACCTTAAATCGTTGTACCATTTCTTGCAAATCAAGCGCTTTTCCAACGAGATCTGTTGCAACAGTATTAATTTCAGCAATTGTCGCCATTTGCTCTTCTATAGCAGCTGAGTTATGTTCGGCTTGTGCTGAAGCAGTGCTCGCATTTACTGCAATATCTGTGACAGAGGCAGAAACTTCTTCTGCATTAGCTGAAATCTGTTCTGTAGATGCTGAGATCTCCTTAATCTGATTACTCATTACTTGAACGGCTTCGACAATTGTTAAAAATGAGTTACCCACTTCTTCAATCATTTCAACGCCATGCGCTGTGTTCTTTAGACTTACTTCCACGGAAGCCTCAACATTCTTCGTGTTTTTCTGAATGGCTAATGTCAATTCTACTATCTGACTAGCGGAAGCTTAATGATGCGTTCTGTACTCGTTTTGAATTCTTCTGATATTGTCATAACCTCTTCTTTTCTTTCCAAATACTTATGAATCAATTCTTAAACAGTTAATTACTATTAATTAAGTGGATGATTATGGAGGAACGAATGAATTGTATTTAAAAGGTTATGGTTTCAAATTACTTTTCTAAAAAAGGTAGTAGCCGCTGACTATAAAGCAGATTTAAAATAAATTAACATAAAGCTCTAATTATATATCTGGAAAGAGTTAGGACAAAAAAATAATTACCATTACCGAGAAACCTTGCAACGTCCTCGAAACTAGTCAACGTATTACAGAAACTACACAACATTATGTGCGAAGTAATCAACGTTACCGTGAAACTTTGCAACGTCCGCGAAACTAGTCAACGTATTACAGAAACTACACAACGTTTTGAGCAAAGTAATCAACGTTACCGTGAAACCATGCAACGTCCGCGAAACTAGTCAACGTATTACAGAAACTACGCAACATTATGTGCGAAGTAATCAACGTTACCGTGAAACCATGCAAAGTCCACGAAACGAGTCAACGTATTTTAGAAACTATACAACGTTTTGTGCAAAGTAATCAACGTTACCGTGAAACCATGCAACAATCGCTGAACGATAAAAAAATGAGCAATGCTAGTAAATAACTAGCATTGCTCATTTTTATTATTTTGTAAAGTTGTCGAAGTAGCCTTGAATGAAGACAATTGGTGTTCCTTTGTCTCCGCTACCTGAAGTTAAGTCTGCTAAAGAACCAATTAGGTCAGTTAATTTACGTGGTGTTGTTCCTTGAGATTCTATAGATCCGACTAGGTCATCATTTTTGTTATCAATGAATCCAGAAATTGCTTGTTTTAGCTCTTCACCTCTTAGATCAGCGAAGTTGTTGTCAGCTAAATACTTTAACTTCACTTCATTCGGTGTACCGTCAAGTCCGGCAGTATAAGCAGGTGATACGACGGGATCCGCAAGTTCCCAAATCTTACCGACTGGGTCTTTAAATGCGCCATCTCCATAGACCATAACTTCAACAGTTTTACCAGTTTTCGTAATAAGCATTTGTTGAATTTTATCGACGACTGGTTGACAATTACGCGGGAAAAGTTTCAAGCTATCTTCTGTTGCAATATTTGAACCGAGAAGTCCGAACAGTTCATTATACCCGCTGCCATCAATGGATTCGTTCATGATGTTATCTAGGCTGTATATCTTTTGTCCGCCATTCTCTTTTAAAATTCTTTTTGTTCTTTGTCTTGTATGAACATCACAAGTAAGAATGTTTTTTGTATAATCCAAAATTGTTCTTGGGTTATTTGAAAAGATCACTTCACATTCTATGTTAAACTCAGCTGCGATTGATTTATAAAAGTCTATATAGTCAATGCCTGTAAAAGCATGTTTATTGTATCCGAAGTAATCGCGGAATTGAGTTTCTGTTAATACGTCTGTCCAAGGGTTAACACCTTTTTCATCTAGTAAGTCAAGGTCTACTAAGTGATTTCCAACCTCATCAGATGGATAACTAAGCATGATAACAATTTTCTTCGCACCTTTTGCGATACCACGAAGACAGTTACCAAAACGATTACGACTTAATATCGGAAAAATAACACCGATTGTATCATCTCCGAATTTTGTATGGATATCTGCGGCAATATGATCAATTGTTACGTAGTTTCCTTGCGCACGCGCAACAATGGATTCAGTGATAGCAACGATGTCTTTATCATTAAAAGTAATACCTTCAATTTCGGCTGCATCTAATACGCTATCCACTACGATTTCCTCAATGTTATCGCCTTTGTTAATAATTGGACAACGAAGTCCTCTAACTACAGTACCAACAACTCTTCCCATTACAATCGCTCCTTATAGCTGATAAAGTGAGTGTTCACTTTTCAGACGGCTTTTAACAATTTAATTTATTTATTTGCTGATTATGTCTTAATAACTTGTGTGGTTTTCGCTCTGTATTACAAAATACGCTATACTTGTACTATATAATAATTCAGTGGTATAAGTAAAGTTAATATATGTAATAAGGGGTATAAGAGGAGCTTATATGGTTAGCAAATTAGATTTATATAAAGTTTTTTTAGTTGTTGGAAAAAGTGATAGTTTTTCAATGGCGGCAAAAGCGCTTTACATGACGCAACCAGCCGTTAGCCAATCAATTATGCAATTAGAAAGTGAATTAGATACTCGCCTTTTCAATCGAACGCCTAAAGGGGTCACTTTGACCGACGAAGGCAGTCTTTTATTTGAGTATGTGAATTCTGCTTTAAGTTTAATCGATGCTGGAGAAGAAAAAATAATGGAATTTAAAAATTTAACAGCAGGGGAACTAAAAATAGGCGTGGGAGATACAATCTCTAAGTACTTTTTGCTTCCTTATCTAGAAAATTTCCGTAATAATTACCCGAATATTAAAATCAAAATTGTTAATGGAACGACAGATGAAATTATTTCAACTCTGAAATCAGGGGAAGTCGACATTGCGCTCTGCAACTTTCCTATTGAAGATTCGTCTTTGGAACTAAGACCTGTGTTTGAAATCCATGATACTTTTGTTTATGCTGAAAAGTTTAGAAGATTATTGTCAAAACCAGTTCATCTACAGGAACTAGTGAAGCTACCACTAATTTTTCTTGAACCGAAGTCAAACTCTAGAAAGTATGTAGAGGACTTTTTATTATCAAAAGGAATCCAAATTTCACCTGAGTTCGAATTAGGCTCGCATGATTTATTATTGGAGTTTGCAAAAATTAATTTAGGTGTCGCTTGTGTAACAAGGGAGTTTTCAGAGAAGTATTTAAGAAATGGTTTATTGCATGAAGTTCAGTTAATCGACGAAATACCGAAAAGAAGTATTGGCATTTGTTATTTGAAAAGTGTACCATTATCACCTTCATCAACGAGATTTTATGAGCTCATTTTAAATAAGATGAATTAGGAAGGAGTGGCGATAGAGATGAAAACAATTATGGTAGATGATATCGTTAAACACTTCTCACTAGAAGTACTGACTGGAAAAGACCAGCTATCACGACTTATAACTAAAACTAAGTCACGTCGACCTGGTTTGGAGTTTATCGATGTATTTGAATTTATTGCGAAAAATCATATTTTAATTTTAGGTAAAAATGAAAATAACTATTTACATACTTTACGTGATGAAGAAGCGAAATTTCGCATTGGTAATATGGTCAAATATGATCCTCCTTGTGTGATTATTACGACACAGCAAAAAGAACCGTTAGGACTGCGACAGTATTGTATGGAAGGGAAAATTCCTGTTTTACGCACGGATAAATCAACGAGTGAATTTAGAACTTTGTTAGATTTGTATTTAGTTAAAATGTTGGCACAAGAAATTGCCATTCACGGGGTTTGTGTCAATGTTTCGGGTATTGGGATTTTGCTTCGGGGAAATTCAGGTACGGGCAAAAGCGAAACAGCTAATACACTTATCCGCCGGGGACATCGCCTTGTTGCGGATGATATTGTTGTATTAAAAAAGCTTAGTCCTCAGACGATTTTAGGGACACATAATGAAAAAAACAAGGAATTTCTTGCTTTACGGAGCGTTGGTTTGTTAAATGTTGTGCGTTCTTATGGACGAGCTGCTTTTCAGGAAGAGACACGAATTGTGCTTGATATTGAATTAACAAAATGGCATGACGAGTCACTCAACAATGAATTGGAACTAGAAACGGACTTTGTAGAGTATATGGACGTTGAAATTCCACATATTGAAATTCAACTTCAACCAGGCCGAGACGTGGCTGGGTTAATTGAAGCGGCTGCGAATAACTGGTTCCTTAAGCAACAAGGGTATAGTGCAGCTGAAGAGTTCATCAAGCGGGTCGAATCTGATATGTAAGTTGTTGGCTTAATTGTTTGTTATATGGAGGAAAGTTATGAGGTTGAATCAATTTATAAGTGCATCAGGATATTGTTCAAGGCGTCAGGCAGACCGCTTTATAAAAGCCGAACAAGTAACCGTTAATGGGGAATTAATCTCGCTTGGTCATGTAATTAGTGAAGGGGATCGGGTGGAAGTTGAAGGACAACTAATTGTGTCTAAGGTAAATAGTATTTATATTATGCTCAATAAACCGCCTGGTATTACGTGTACGGCAGCAAGTAATATTGAGGGAAATATTATTGACTTTGTTAATTATCCTGAAAGAATATTTCCGGTTGGTCGTTTGGATAAGCAATCGGAAGGTCTCATTATTTTAACGGATGATGGTAGTATTGTGAATGCACTTTTACGGGAAGAAAATAACCATGATAAAGATTATATTGTTACGGTTGATAAAGAATTAACTTCTTCATTTATAGCGGAATTGGCTGAAGGGGTAGACATTTACAATCCTAGGAAAAAGGATAACACTAGGACAAAGCCATGTATTGTTGTTCAGTTAGATGCGTTTCGTTTTAAGATTACTTTATCGCAAGGGTTGAACAGACAAATTAGACGAATGTGCCGACGATTTCAATACACAGTTACAAGACTACAGCGCATGCAAATTAAGGATTTACAACTAGGTCAGTTAGAAGTTGGTCATTGGCGCCATTTAACAAAAGAAGAAGTGGATAGTTTAAAACTATGAACAATACTAATTAAAAGTATCTACTCGAAATACTTGAGTAGGTACTTTTAAAACTTTTTATTGGACAGGACATCATTTTTGTTGTTAAATTATATAAGTGGTTAGTTAGTATAACTAACCGAATTAAGTATATTGAAGGAGATGGCTTTGATGACAGATCAACAAGTATTTTTTCGAAACTATAGATTGCTCTATCGACCAATAATCAGTCAACTCAACATTTTGTTAGCACCGTATGGCTTGTTTAATTCACAGTGGACGATTTTAAATTTAATTTTACAAGCGGGTACAATCACACCTGCAGATATAGCAAATCGTCAACAAGTTGAAAAGCCTACTGTTACGAAGGTTCTTCAGCGTTTGAAAGAGTTGGATTATGTAGAAGTAACACAAGGAGTGGACAAGCGCGAAAAATGGATTCGTTTGACTAATACGGGGAATACTGTTTGTGAAGAAGTAATGCTTCAGTTGCAAACTATTTATGAAGAGGTTTTGGTAGATGTGACAAGTGAAGAGTTACAAATCGCTATCAAAGTATTAGAAAAAGCAAATAAAAATTTAGAAAAATAAGAGGGTATAACAATGAAAGAACAAAAATTATGGACTAAAAACTTTATTGTGGTTTCTATTATCAATTTTTTCTTAATGCTTGTTATGTATTTATTAATTGTTACGATAGCTCCGTTTACAGTAGAAAAGTACGGTGTTTCAACAAGTATGGCTGGACTTGTTTCGGGAATTTTTATTATTGGAACATTGATTGCACGAATTGCGACAGGGAGTATTATTGAACGGGTTGGAAGTAAAAAGATATTATTTATTGGTCTAATTGTATCAATGATTGCAACTGCACTTTATTTTGGAGCGACGACATTACCATTACTTTTGGCTAACCGTTTATTTCACGGGATCGGTTTGGGAATCGCATCAACTGCGACAGGTACGATTATTGCACAAATTATTCCCCCATCACGACGAGGTGAAGGTATTGGTTATTTTAGTATGAGTACTGTTTTGGCAACAGCAATAGGTCCATTTGTTGGGATATTTATGAGTCAGCATGTAGCGTTCAATAAGATTTTTGTTCTTTGTCTTATATTAAGTATAGTAAGTGTCGTGATGTTCTTTTTTGTTAAGGGGACACAATCAAGTATTGCTTCTCCAACAGAGGGAACGATTGAAAAAGCACATGGATTATCCAAATTTATTGAGATAAAAGCCTTGCCAATTTCTATTATTACGCTTTTGGTAGCACTTTCTTATTCAGGTGTATTGTCGTTTATTTCATTTTATGCAAAAGAAATTAACCTTGTTCAAACGTCTAGTTTTTTCTTTCTTGTTTATGCTTTTGCGGTGTTAATATCAAGACCTTTTACGGGTAAATTATTGGATATAAAAGGAGCCAAGTTTGTCGTATATCCGGCTCTAATAAGTTTCGCGTTGGGTCTACTTTTATTAAGCCAAGTGCATAAAGGTTGGACGTTATTATTAGCAGGTGCCGTGATAGGTCTTGGATTTGGGAACTTCCAATCTTGTGCACAAGCCGTTGCATTAAAAGGAATTCCAATCCATAGAATTGGCGTTGCAACATCAACTTTTTACATCTTTTTGGACTTCGGATTTGGTTTCGGTCCATACTTTTTAGGATCTATCATTCCTGTATTAGGCTATAAAGGATTGTATTTAAGTTTAATGGGCGTTGTCATTGCAGCCACATTATTGTTCGCCTACTTGTATCGAAAGAAAAATGTTTTGGCGGCGAGTTAATAATTTTAGAATGAAACATTATGAAATATCATAAAAAAAAGCGAGTACATCTTATAGAAAATGTACTCGTTAATTACTTGACTTCTTAGGCTATTTAAAATCTTTTCTCTTGTTATATTATATGACGTTTATCGAAATATATAAATATATTTAACGATGATAATGCTATTATTGACTATTGATTTAAAGAACTTAGTGATTTATTGTGAGTTTAAGTAAATATTATTTACTTGCAAGGACAGGATTATCCAAAGTTACTACATCTCTTTCTGTTATATAAGGTGATTTTACGAAAAGCGCTTTAAAGTTTACATTGGCTTTATTTGTCAGATAGTGTGTATCTTTAGGTGCACACTGTACCATATCACCAGGTCTTGCTATAATGTGTTCACCATTAATGTAGAAATCAATTTCACCTTCTAAAATATAGAAGATTTCTTCACAAGTAGTATGATAGTGGTTCTGAAAGTCCTGTCCAGGTTTAAGTACAACAATACCGACATCCACATTTGGGCCCCGTGTTAAATACTTTGGACCATGATCCTCAAAACGATATTCAAAGTCATTTTCATTTACTTTTTTCATTGTAATCACCTCCTCTCAAGTAGTTAAACCAGGTGCTATCCACATATGTTCAGTCAATTTTTGATCTGCTAGTTTTAGTTGCTCGGTATATACACGACGCCATGTTTCATAAAGTTTGTGATAGGTTTGATGATGTTCCATATTAGGTTCGTAAATTATTTCGAATTTGACGACCTTTTGAACGATATCTGAAATATTATCAAATATCCCTGCACCGACACCTGCATATAATGCAGTAGCCAGGGCAGCAGCTTCCTTCACTTTAGGAACTTTCACAGGAATGCCTAGCATATCTGCAAGAATCTGGGACCACAGCTTACCATTTGATGCGCCCCCTGCAAAAATAACTTCACTTGGATAATAACCAGTAACCTCTTCAATCAGTTTAAAGTTTCCTAGAGTCACCATTGCTGCATTTTCCTGAAGGGCTCTGAAAAGTACTTGTTTACCAGATTTTTCTGGGTCTAAACTTAAATTAATGAATGAAGGGGCTGCATGTCTCCATGAGATAAAGTTCATAACATCGGAGAAAATAGGAATTACTCCATGTGAACCTACGGGTACGTCTTTTGCTTTCTCCTCCATTACTTCATAAAAATCTTTTCCTAACCTTGCAGCTTCTTCTACTTCTTGGTCACAAAAACTATCCCTAAACCATCGAGTTACTAAACCTGGGAAAAAAGCGATTGTTTCTACTTGCCATAGATTAGGAATTGCATGACAATTAATTCGAATTCGATTGTGCTGATCAAAAATCGGTTTATCAATATTCAATTCTTGTTGCCAAAAGGATCCACCGGACACGATTGCCTGCCCATTTTCAATTGCACCGACACCAACTGAAGCTAACTGGGCATCACCACCACCTGCCACAACAAGTGTATCTTCACTTAATCCAGTTAATGATGATATATTAGAATTAATATGTCCAATAACTGTTCCAGCTTCGTTGACAGTAGTAAAAATTTCTTTGTCTATTTTGAATAATTCAGTTATTTCTTCTGACCAATTTCTATTTGTCAAATTAAATAATCCAGTTGTACAACCATTTGAAGGGTCTGACTGAAGTACTCCCGATAATTTATACAGGATCCAGTCATTAATCATTGTGATTGAAGAGACCCTTTCATATATTTCCGGTTGATTATTTTTCAACCATTTTAGCCTTGGTACTGCTCCTAATGCAAAAGTTTGACCTGATAGTTTATATGAAACTTGTTCTATATCATTACTTTGGCGTTTCAATTCTACAACTTCCTGGCTAGCTCTGGCATCAACATTCGCGCATGCCCAAATTTCGCAACCGCTTTCATCATAAAGTACGAATCCTTCTCGCATACTTGTTGCGCTAACAGCCCTTATAAATTTTGGATTAATTGCAGTTGATTGAAGTACATCTTTGATACAATTAACAATTATCTTCCAGTTTTCAACGTAGTCAAAGTTCATTGAACCTGGATAATTTGAATCTGGAAGATGTGTCCACTCATGTTGTGACACATAAATTTGTTCCCCGTGCTCATCAAATAAAACAGTTCTTATACTACCAGTACCTGCGTCAAATGCTAGAAGATAATTCATTCCATTTATTCCCCCTTAAATGTAAGTAATTGAGAGGCAGTTTCTTCATCAGTAATTAAGGTTGAAATATATCCACCTTTTAGTGCGCCGTATATTGCACGTACTTTTTCATTTCCACCAGCAACGGCAATGACATTCATTTCTTTTAATTTACTTAAAGGCATACCTATTAATCTTTTATGCAGTGGAACATCTATAATATCTCCATTAATATCATAGAATTGTCCCAAAATGTCGCCAACACCGTTTTGATGTGTGATGTTCGTCAATTCATTTAGAGTAAGTTTATTTTCCTGAACAATTGTAGCCTCTTTAGATAAACCACCGATACCGACTAGTACATATTTAGAAAGTGCTGCAAGTTCAAGAATTTCTTTAACGGAAGGTTCGGATAAGAACTGTTTTGCTACTTCTTCGGTGGATGTGATAAAAGGAGAGGGAATGGCGTAAATACGACCATTGAATCCCTGACCGATTCCACTATTTTGTTTTTGAATGTAGTTATTAACACCACCCGTTAAAGTTACGATAGAAATGTTTCTTGATGCTTCAATATTAATTTCATTTAATGCGTGAGAGACTACTCCCCCCCATCCTACTCCTAATAGTTCATTATCCGAAACTAAATCTTGAAGTATTTGAGCTGTTGCTTTAGCTAGTGAAAATTTAATATCAGTTTGTTTTTTAGGTGTAGGTACAATAATTGCATTATCTAAATTATAGATTTCCACTAATGCTTTCTTTAATTCCAAACAATTTGCCTCAATTCCATTAATGTGGAATTGTACTATGCCATCTATTCTTGCTTTTTCTAATAACCGAACAATCTTATTTCTATTTAGCCCTGTAATTTCCGCAATCTCCGATTGTGTTAAGTTATCCTTGTAATAGTACCAAGCGATTTTTGTGGCCAAAGGATCGTTATAAACCTTTACGCTCATATATAGGTTCCTCCAAACAATTAATAATGAAAAAAACAAATGTTTACTTGGGATAATATTAACCTCTGTATTTAGTATAGTCAACTACAAATGTAAGTATGCTGTAAATAAAGATATATTTAAAATTTTGAATAGACCATTGACTTATGTAAGCGCTTTATATAATATTAGTCTAAAGAGTTTAGATTAGTCCAACAATTTAAAAAAAGAACAATTGTAACTAACATTATTTTTTTACTCTTATTTTAATTATTGAGGAGGGAAGCTACCTTGTTAGACAATAGTTTACTAGAGATTACTAATTTGCATAAACAGTTCAATGGAAATCAGGTTTTGTTAGGGATTGATTATACCTTAAAAAAAGGTGAAATATACGCAGTAGTTGGCGGAAATGGCGCTGGAAAATCAACACTGATGAAAATTATTACAGGCTTATACAAGCCTGATAGCGGAGAAATAAAAGTTAACGGAAAAGTAGTACGTTTTGCAAATCCAAGTGACGCTCATAAACACGGTATCTATTTAGTCCCACAGGAACCACTAATTTTTCCAAATATGACTATTGAGGAAAATATTTCGATGGGACTAAAAGGAAAAGGTAAATCTAAAGAACTTAAAATGAAAATACTAGAAGTAATTGATAGAGTCGGCTGGGATTTAGATATTAATCGGTTAGGAATGACGCTTTCTATTGCAGAGCAGCAACTTGTAGAAATCTTAAGGGGACTTGTTCGCGAGGCGCAGATATTAATATTAGATGAACCAACTTCAACATTGACGCACAATGAAATTACTTCGCTCTTTGATACGATAAAACAACTATCTAATAACGGTATTGGAATTATCTACATCACACACCGATTCGCTGAAATTTTTGAGCTATCTCATTCAGTAGCTGTTCTAAGGGATGGAAGGATTTCTGCGCAAGGTAAAATTTCTGAATTTTCATATAATAGATTGTTAGAAGGTCTAGTATCAGTAAGCGCAAAACAGGACTTAAATATTCCAAGTAATCAAAAGAAAAACGCCCAGAGTGAAGTTTTGCATCAATCTTCTAATAAGCAATTGGGGGAAATTATTTTAAAAGTAGTTGATCTTTGTGGGAAGAAGTTTCGTAACATTTCGTTTTCAGTTAGAGAAGGAGAAATTCTTGGGATTGCAGGAGTTGTTGGTGCAGGTAGAACAGAGCTAGCAGAAGCAATTTTTGGGATTGAAGCATTCGATTCTGGCACAATTGAATTGGCAGGTAAGAAAATAAAAAATGTGTCCATTCGAAAAATAATGGATTTAGGGTTGGCTTATGTTCCTGAAGATCGTCACGCGCATGGTGTTTTTAAAATCACTTCTATTCGAAAAAATACAACTTCTACAATATTAAATCGGTTTTCAGGACTTTTTCTTCCTATCAAAAAAGAGAATGCAATTACAACCGGTTATATAGAAGATTTAAAAATAAAAACGGAAGGAACTAACCAGGAATTGAGCGATTTGTCTGGTGGAAACCAGCAAAAGGTAGTCCTTGCAAAATACTTGGCAACCGAACCAAAAGTTATTATTCTTGATGAACCAACACGAGGAATTGACGCTAGTGCAAGAGCGGATATTTACCGCATCATAAATCAGTTGAAAGAAAAAGGATTGGCTGTATTGTTAATTTCGTCTGACACAGAAGAAATTGTAGAATTAAGTGACCGTGTACTAGTCATGCATGAGGGAACAATTGAGAAGGAAATAGAAAAAGACAAACTTTCGGTTGATAGCATTACTTCAGCAGCGTTTGGTGTAAAAAAGGATGTGATTGCATGAAATCACTAATGTATAAAATAATAAAAGTTAGAGAATTATCCATAATTGTTTTAATGATTGCTTACTTTCTCTTCGTGGGATCAATTAATAGCCAGTTTACAAATATAGATTCAATTGTTTTGGTTGTAAATGGAAGCATTATCTTATTGGTGATGGCAATTGGGCAATCATTTGTTCTCTTAACTTCCAATATCGATGTTTCTGTTGGTTCTATCATGGGTTTATCCGCCGCGGTTTGTGGGACGCTTCTTGCAAGTGGTGCAAATCTAGGATTTGTTGTTTTTTCGGTCTTATGTGTAGGTGCAGTGGTCGGACTGGTAAATGGGATTGGCGTCTCTTATTTGAAAATCCCAGCCATTATCATGACATTGGGTATGTTGGGTGTGGTTCGAGGTCTTATGCTTCTTTATACAAAGGGCATGTGGATTGAGAATATACCAAACTACTATAAAAAGATAGCTAGAATGGAAATTCTGGGGCTTCCTTATCCCATATGGATTGGTGCATTATTAATTTTAATTTCCTACTTGTTCTTATCTAAAACAAAGTTTGGTAGATACTTTTATGCAGTTGGCGACAATGCAGACGGCGCAGAATTAGTCGGTTTGCCGGTTAACATTGTAAAAGTTCTTGCTTTTATGTTATCAGGCATAACAGCAGCTGTTGCAGGTCTAATTTTCGTTATGAATATAGGATTTGTTCCAAACCAAACGGGAAGTGGAATAGAACTTCAAGTAATAGCTGCAGCAGTATTAGGTGGAGTTGGTCTAACTGGTGGAGTTGGTAGCGTCGTGGGGGCGGGACTAGGGGCTATTTTCTTCACGGTCATTAATAGTTCTCTTGTTTATATGAAAATCCCGGCTTATTGGAACAGTGCAATTTCAGGTTTATTACTAATTTTAATTGTTGTTGGAGACTCTGGTTTCCAGAAGTATCTTAAACAACGTTCAAGTAAAAATACTAAAATTGGTGATTATAAGACCAGTAGTTTGGAGGAAACAGAACATGAAAAGCAAACTAAAGCGATTACTTAAGTGGGAGCTTTTCCTGTTTATGTTTTTAATTGGGGAAATAGTCTTCTTCGGTCTTCTAACTCCTGGTTTCTTAAACCTGCAAAATCTATTATTTAGTATGAATGACTTTGCATATATAGGACTGGCAGCAATCCCGATGACCTTTGTTATCATTACTGGAGGTATTGATGTTTCCGTGGGATCCATTATGGGGCTTGCCTCGATTACCATTGGAGTTTTGTGGATTGGAGGACTAAATATTTGGCTTGCGCTTGGTATTTCTCTAATCATCTGTATTTTAGCAGGATTATTTAATGGTTTAATTGTAGCGTTTACTGATGTTCAACCCCTTGTTGTGACATTGGGTACAATGTTTCTATTTGCTGGTATTGCACTTGTAATATCAGGTGGCTCTAGTGCAACTGGATACGAAGGAATTAGTGGATTTCCAGATCCCTTTGTTCAAATTGCAAATGGAATCACGTTAGGGCTTCCTAACTCAATATGGTTACTGCTATTAATATTAATATTATTTGGAGCACTGCTTCATTTTACGAAATATGGACGTAATGTATTTTTAGTTGGAATCAACATCAAAGCAGCTAAATATAGTGGAGTAGCTACTAGATGGATTGTTTTGAGTACTTACATGTTAGCTGGTTTAGGGGGTGGTATAAGCGGCGTCATATTAACATCCTATTTCGGTTCTGCTAGATCTGATTTAGGCGCACAAGCAATTTTGCCAGTTATAACGGCAGTAGTGCTTGGTGGAACAAGTATTCTAGGGGGGAGAGGTACTGTTTTAGGTACTGCAATTGCAAGTATAGTCGTTGGCATGATGAATTACGGCCTTCAACTATCAGGCATGTCTAGCGAACAAACAACTATTATTGTAGGTGCTATTCTAATCGTAGCTGTTCTGATGAGACAATCTAATATGAATCACTTAAAGAAACTGTTTAACAAGAATCAAAGCACTAAAGCAAGGTCAATTTGAAAAAAAAATTTACCCTAAGGGAGGAAATTATATAATGAAAAAGAATAGACTATTATTACTTATAATTTCGGTACTTCTGCTTGTTGTTGTAGCTGCTTGTAATAAGGAACCAGAATCAGGTTCTGACAAGGGTACAGATGAAAAAGTACCGGTAAGTGGTGAAGGGACTGTCAAAAAAGAAGACGTGAAAATTGCCTTCATTCCGAAACTAACGGGGGTAGGATTCTTCACATCAGGTGGACTAGGTGCAGAAGAAATGGCAGAATCTTTAGGTGTTCAATTTAAATACGATGGTCCTAGTGAAGCATCGGTTGCAGAGCAAGTAAAGTATATTAATAACTTTGTAAACCAGGGATATAATGCACTAATGATTTCTTCTACATCCGTAGATGGTTTAAATCAAGCGTTAGACCGTGCAAAACAAAGGGGCGTTAAAATTATAACATGGGATTCTGATGTGAGTCCTGAGCACAGATCTTTTTATATTAACCAAGGGACCCCGACTCAATTAGGAGAATTGCTTGTAAATATGGCAGCTGAACAAACAGATAAAGAAAATGCTAAAGTAGCATTCTTCTATTCAAGCCCAACTGTTACTGATCAAAACCAGTGGGTTGAGCAAGCAAAAGTTTATATTGCAGAAAAGCATCCCGGTTGGGAGATTGTTACAATCCAGTATGGTGAAAATGATGCACAAAAATCATTGACGGTGGGAGAAAGTATCTTAAAAACATATCCCGATATTGATATCATTTTAGCTCCAGATGCAACAGCTTTACCCGCAATGGCGCAAGCTGTCGAGAATCTTGATCAAGCAGGAAAAGTAATTGTTACTGGATTCTCTACTCCAAATGTTATGAGAGATTATGTTAAACGTGATACAATCAAAAAGTTTGGTTTATGGGATGTTAAACAACAAGGTGCTATTGCTGCTTACGTAGCATACTTAATGACTGTTGAAGGTAAGGAACTAAAAGTAGGAGATTCATTTGAAGTACCTGGAATTGGAGAAGTTACAATTGAGCCAAACTCTATTCAAGGCTATGATTATGAAGCGGATGATAGCGGTATTATTTTATTACCAGAAAGAGCAGAATTTACAAAAGATAATATTGACAACTACGACTTCTAATTAAAATTAGGAATAGGGTAGAAATCCTAGCTTGGACTATTGTTTCTACCCTATCACTACGAAGTCTGGTTGGTAAATAATAAATAATATAGAAATTTTGAAGGAGGAATTTTTTGTGCTAAAGCAGGCATTTACAGTCAAAGGTGATACAGAAATTAGTAAGTTAGTTAATCGGTCGAGGTTACTGGGGAAAGATCCCACCTTGGTTTTATATGGCGGTGGAAATACTTCGAGTAAGATAGAAGAAACGGATCATTTAGGTAAGAAACGCACAATTCTTAGAATTAAGGGGAGCGGTTGTGACCTAAAAACGATTACTGAACAAGACTTTTCCGGACTTTATTTGGAGGAATTACTCCCATTAATAGATTTAGAAAGTATGTCTGATGAGGATATGGTCGACTATCTCGCCAATTGTATGGTAAGTGCTGCAGAGCGCAGACCTTCAATCGAAACACTGCTTCATGCATTTATCGATGCGCCTCACGTCGATCACGTTCACTCCGATGCTATTTGTACGTTAACAAACCATGAGAATGCTGAAGAAATTATTTACGAAGTTTTAGGCAAGGATGTTGCATTTGTTCCTTATTATAGACCTGGTTTTAAGCTTTCAAAGATAGTAGAACAGTTTTCGAATAGTTACGCAGTTGTTTTAGAGCATCACGGACTAGTTACTTGGGGAGATACACATGAGGATTCATATCTAAAGACAATTGAATTAGAAGAAAAAGCTAAAGCATATATAGATAGTCGCAAATTAGATGTCGAGTTAAGTGGTCAAGAGAAACTGACTACTGACCAAAAAATATCACTTCTTCTACGTTTGCGTGGACAACTCTCGAAACAACAAAGACAAATTATCACGATTGATGAGAATCAATTGAACTTAGCAAATCGTAGCGATGTCGAAAAAATTGCAACGGGTGGAAGATCCACATTAGAACATATTTTAAGAATTGGTAAGGACTCACTAGTGATTTCCAAAAATGATGATTGCAATAGTGCAGTCCAATCTTATAGGGACAGCTACATTCAATTTTTCAAAGAATTCGAAGATAGGTTACCAAAAGGTTTTAAGATGCATGATAATATAGATCCCAAAGTGGGACTAATTCCAGGTGCCGGATGTTTTGGGACAGGAATCTCTCTTAGTAATGCAAAAAGAAACGCTGATATCGCACAACACACTCATGAAGCAGTAGCGAATGTTCTGGATATATTCGGGCCAACTAAAAATCTGACAAATAAGCAGGCATTCGATATTGATTACTGGCCACTTGAATTATATAAGTTAAGCCTAGCACCTATAGTTCCCAATTTAGCTGGATACATTTTCGTACTAATTGGCATAGGTAATCCAGATGAAGAACTAATACTTAAAAAACTTCTTAAAAAAGGTGCACATGTAGTTGTAGTTGCTAATTATACGGAAAGTCTTAGAGAGATTATAGAAGCAAATAAAAATCAAATTGTACTAATAGATGAGAATAATATTGACCTAGCAATTGAAAAATCTATACTACAATATGGCGGCTTAGATGGCATTATCTTGGGTGGGGGTAATTCATTATCTAGTAATCAAATGACCAAAATAAATGAAGTATTCGAAGCGCAAGAACTCACGGGCTTAATAATTAAAACTAATGAAATTACTTTAGGTATTGATCAAAGCGTTGAACTCAGTTCTACAAGCGTTATGAATGTCACGTCCAATCAAACAGCACTGAAGGGCATACTTTCAGTCCTAGGAAATTAATACTTTCAAAATTTAGAGGTGAAAAATTGAAAGAACAAAAGGAGCGTATAATATGGCTAAGATTGCAGCATTAATTACGAATTTGTTCGAAGACTCGGAGTACACTGAGCCAGCATTGGCATATGAAAATGCCAAACACGAGGTTTTTACGATTGATAAAGAAGCAGGAGAAGTAATAACAGGGAAACAAGGTGGAACACTAAAAGTTGATTTTGGGATTGATGATGTGTCACCTGATGATTTTGACGCACTATTACTACCAGGTGGTTTTTCGCCAGATTTATTACGTGCGGATGACCGTTTTGTAGCATTTACAAAAGCATTTATGGATGATAAAAAGCCAGTATTTGCTATTTGTCATGGACAGCAATTACTTATTTCTGCAAGAAGTTTAGAAGGTAGAGATGCAACGGGCTATAAATCGATAATTGTGGACTTGGAAAACGCGGGTGTTAATTTTAGTGATGAGGAAGTTGTAGTCTGTCAAAACCAGCTTGTCACAAGCCGTACACCCGCAGATATGATTGCATTTAATCGTGAGTCCGTAAAGTTGCTTGAAAAGTTATCAATTACATGATATAGGATCATTGGTAAAAGACTAGGGAACTAGTCTTTTTTTATTTAAATAATATCAATAGCGTCGCATAAACGTACTCTGAATATCCAAACTTTTATTTTGAATTTTAAAATGAAAAACGAAAACATGATAATAGAGGTAGTGAACATCCATTTTTTTACTTTACCTTTTGACGAGCGCAACAGAGACTAAGCGATGGGATTACGGTACGCTTTTACCTTCAATTTTTCGGATCCAAATATGGGCTGACTTCCATAAGGCTGCCTTCAGGTAGCGGCTGATTTGCAAGTATGTTCGCTTACTTTTTGTCCGTAAATGTGCGAGCACATTCAGACAGTAAACAATCATCGCGATGTACACTGAACAGATGTATTTTCCGGCAGTTCAAAGTGCTCGTGTGACCGTATAACCGCATTCTTGCACAGACGTGAGATGAAGAAAAATCCGTCATCTGTCATCTCATCAAATTGTTTGTAATCCAAGTAGCCTCGGTCAAACACATACATGCATTCCTTGTCATCCACCAACACTTCCAACTGACCGCGAACATGTTCTTTGGCATTCGTCAAGACTACCTTGTCTGGATAGGAACAACCATTTTCCATGAAAACGAGTCTAAGGTGGAGCTTGATGCCGGATTTAGTCTGCCGGAAAGTCGCCTAACGATGATTGTTCAAATTCAAAGGCAACGTGCTTGAATCTGACTTTCAAGGGAGTCATCGTCTTGCGTCGAGCTTGAAAATCCGTTGCCACATGGATTTGTGCAACCAATTCAAGAAAGATTGCCTGGAAGAATTCAGTCGGTACTTGACGTAAGCGTCTGCCGAGTTGGGAGAAACTAATGGCATCCAAGTTTGTCGCTTCTGCCAGTTCTTCAGAAAAGACGCTATCGCTGATGGCACGTAAACTTTCAGTTTCATGAAGCTGCGTGTACAATAGTGATTTCATAAATGAAGCCATATGTAGCTTCTTTGTATAGTCGTCAAGGTAATGGGGTTTCACCAGATTTTCAAATAAATCGTTCGTAATCGGTGCAACCCATTGCTCAAATACAGTTTTTCGTGTAATCTTATCCATGTGTGAGTCCTTTATTTTGGATTTGGATAGGTTACGACCTACCAACCATTATAAAGGATTTTTTTTGTGACATAGTTTAATTAAAGAATATTCGGTTTATATTAAAAAGATATTTTATTTTAATGCGACACTAGTGAAATAATATATATGATTTTATAATCAAGGTAAAAATAGAATTAAATATGATAACTATGTGCAATTTATCTTTGTTAGGGGGTGAGAATATTTGATTAACTATCAAGCGTAAACTGTTCCATTGCTTATATTTACTTGTGATACACTTAAGGCAAAAGATGTTTTCAGGGGGAATACATTTGAAAATCGCATTATTTGGCGCGACTGGGCGCGTAGGTCGAGAGGTTCTTAGATTGGCGCTTGCAGATGGACACGGTGTAACGGTACTGGTGAGAACTCCGGAGAAAGTAACAGCGCACGAAAACCTAACAATTTTAGAAGGAGATGTTTGTGAAGGGGTAGCTGTAGCACGAACAATTGCAGGAGCAAATGTTGTTTTTAGTGCACTTGGAACGGATAAAACGACGACATTGACGGAGGCAGTTCCGCATTTTATTCAGAATATGAATAAAATGGATATTAAGCGTATCGTGACTATCGGAACGGCGGGTATTTTACAAAGTCGAAATGGGGCTGATAAACTTCGTTATGAAGCGGGGGATTCTAATCGCAAGTTAACATTTGCCGCCGAAGAACACCATAGAGTTTATGACATGCTTCGCGAATCAGGGCTTGATTGGACAATTGTTTGCCCTACATATTTACCGGTGGGTGAGGCAGTTGGTAAGTATCGCGTTTTACGGGATTTATTGCCTGAAGAAGGAAAGAAAATTACTGTGGGAGATACGGCAGCGTTTGCTTATAAGGAATTGATAGAAGGACAACATATAAATTATAGAGTTGGAATCGCTTATTAAAGAATGGAAGCAGCACTGAATTGTAGAGTTATGCTTTTTTTCTGCAAAAAAGTAATTTACAATGATGTCCGAATTATGCTTGGGAAATGCGGTATAATAGACATAGTAGTTTCAATGAAATGTGAGTAGGTGGCTTGAATGCGGAAATATATTGGTGAAATCGGACTTGTAATTGTAGCAATTATATGGGGTAGTGGATTCGTTGCAAGTGCTGTTTCCTTGGAATATTATTCACCCTATCAAATTTTGGCGGCCAGGTTTTTAATAGGTGCGGTTATTTTATGTATTGTTTTTTATAAAAAGTTTCAATTACTAAGTAAAAGCTCTATTGGAAAAGGTGTAATTCTTGGCATTATTTTATATATTGCTTTTGCGCTTCAAACAGTAGGACTCCAATTTACAACACCTTCTAAAAATGCATTTTTAACTTCAGTAAATGTCGTTATTGTACCTTTTATTGCATTCGTTCTATATAAAAGAAGAATTGATAGATTTGAGACTTTTGGTGCAGTGATTGCACTGATTGGTGTTGCCGTATTATCGCTTCAACTATCTTCTGAAATTAATTTTGGTGATTTTCTAACTTTACTTTGTGCAGTTGCTTTCGCGTTTCATATTTTTTATACGTCTAAGTTTGTAAAGGAAGAGGATCCTTTTTTGCTCACGATTATTCAAATGTCTACAGCGGCAGTCATAGGATTTGTTGTTGTTTTTTTCAAAGGAGAAACGACATTTTCTGTGGAGACAGAAGGCCTGACGATGCTCTTATACTTAGGAATATTTTCAACATCAATTGCATTTTTACTTCAAACAGTCGCTCAGAAATTCATTTCAGAAACAAAAGCTGCAATTATTCTATCGACAGAGTCTTTTTGGGGTATGGCATTTTCCATTGTCATTTTGAGTGAGGTGTTGACGACACGCATGATGATTGGTGCAATTCTTATACTAGGAGCAATTATTTTATCTGAAACTAAGCTGAGTTTCTTGAAGAGGCGGAAACCGGTAGAAAGTCCGACTGAACTCTAGCATTTTATTGAATAGAATATATTATTTAAAGAGTCTAAACCATTTACGGTGTAGGCTCTTTTTTTATAGGTCAAATATGTTAATATTCAAATATTTCTGTAGGGAGTAGCGGTTCATTAATGATACACTTTGTATAAAGGACTATTAGGGGAAGGTGTATCTATGCGGAATAAAAGATATAAAGGTTTAGCGGTTATCTTTATTGCTGTCATCATTTATGCTGGATTTTTTAGTTACTCACTCTATCAAAACATGAGTAGTGATGAATTGTTAATACATGATGTAGGTCGATTATTCCCAGCACATGTTAAAGAGATAGTGCAAGGTGAGGAAGAGCAAGCTTTAATCGACGCGGTTTTGAAGGCTAAGGAAAAGGATTTGAAGATATCTATCGCGGGGTCAAAGCATAGCCAAGGTGGGCATGCTTTTTATGAAGACTCTGTGTGGTTGGATATGAGTGGGTATGATGAAATTTTGGCGATTGATAAAGTTAATAAGACGATCACTGTTCAAAGTGGTGCAACATGGAAGCAAATTCAGGATTTTATTAATCCTTATGGTTTATCAATTAAAGTCATGCAGTCGTCAAATATTTTTACTGTAGGTGGTTCGTTAAGTTCGAATGTACATGGACGTGATCCGAGCTATGGCACTCTTATTGAAACAGTTGATTCTTTTCGACTGCTAATGGCGGATGGAACGATAAAAGAAGTGAGTCGTACTGAAAATGAGGAGTTATTTCCACTTGTCATAGGCGGATACGGTCTTTTTGGCGTAATTTTAGATGTCACGCTTCAATTAACAGATGATATATTCTATTCTTCGGAAACGGTCAAAACTGATTATAAAAATTACGCGGCATACTTTAAGAAATCAGTTCTGATGGATGATACAGTTGGTTTACATTACGCGCGTTTATCTGTTGCGTCAAGTTCGTTTTTAGAGGAGATGTTTTTGACGAATTATAAATTGGTAGATGCAGATAATAAAGATGGAAAACTTACTGTGTTAGAAGAAGAGAAAAGTGTGCGACGCAATAAATTTTTATTTGGCTTATCTCGTAAGTTTGACTGGGGTAAGGATATGAGTTGGACAGTGCAGCAGAAGTTTTTTGCTGAAAAGAATGAAGGTGTCATAACGTCTCGAAACAATACGATGCGAACTTTGGTAGATTTCTTGGAATATGATTCATCTAAAAACACGGATATTTTACAAGAGTACTTTATTCCAATTGAAAACTTCGAGACATTTGTTGATGAATTAAGAGAAATTGTTAAAAAAGAAGATTTGAATTTATTAAACGCAACGGTTAGATATACGAAAGCGCATGACGAAGGATTTTTGAATTACGCAATGGAAGATACCTTCGCAGTCGTATTATTGTTTAATCATCCTCTTTCTGAAGAAGGAATTGCACATATGAAGCAGGCAACACAGGAGATTGTAGATGCAGCATTGGCACTTCGCGGCACATACTATTTAACTTATCAGTTGTTTCCTAGCCAACAACAAATCAGAGCCGCTTACCCAAACATAGATGAGTTTTTCCAGAAGAAAAGAAAGTTTGATCCAGAGGAACGATTTATGAACAATTTTTATGAGGAGTACAATGTAAAATGAATCTTAAATGGGTCGTTATTTCGCAAAGTTGGGTACTTTTTGGTTCAGGCCTTGTATTTCCGTTTTATCTTATATTCATAAGGGAAGTGGGCGCAGGGTTTTCTGAGTTTGGGTTAGCTTATGGTTTATTTATGTTGAGTTCAGCTTTGGTGCATCATTGGGTTGGCCGTAAATCTGATCAATTAGGGCGGAAAATATTCTTGTTGGTAAGTGTTTGGGGTACGGCCGTTTTGTTTTTGTTGTTTCCAATGGTGACAAGTATTTGGGAGGTTTATCTGCTGCAAGTATTATTAGGTGTTTTTGGTGCGATGCAAAAGACGAGTGAGAAAGCAATGATTGCCGATTTTACAGATGGACTATCACGTGGAAAGCAAATTGGTTCTTATCACTTTTGGGTTTCGATATTTTCCGGTTTTGCAGTAATTGCTGGTGGTTTTCTAATAGATATCTTTGCAGTGGATCTCATATTTTATATAGGATCAGTTGTGTTGTTCATTAGTGGCCTGCTTGTCATGCGAATTGAGGAAGGTACGAAAGATTAATAAAATGGGGTAATTAATTGGGGTATTTTAATTGTAAGTTGTTTAAGACACTAAATCGGTTGGGTCAAAGGTCCTGATTTGCCGATATAAGTGTAGTGAGCGTCGATATATGAGCGTTAAGCGCTGATATAAGTGTTAAATACACCGATATATGTGGGAGATGCGCCGATATAATCTCGAAATGCGCGGATATAGGAATGACGCTGTAATCAAACGGATAAAACACATGATGAAGTTAAGAAAAAGTGTAGGAACTCATTTCAAGAAATAATTAGGAGGGATGAAGTGCAAGAACTGTATAGCGGATTATTGGGAGAAGATACACCATATTACATTCGTAATTTACATGTGGAGGATCTAAGGGAAGTTTTATCTATCCAGGATGAAGTTGTAGCTGTGTTGGAAAATGAAAGTGTGTTAGCGACACTTTCAATGGAAGAGTACGAATATATATTATCAGGGAATGGCACGTTAATAGGGGTTTTTGCGGATGAAAGTTTGATTGCATTCCGTGCAACACTTGTTCCAGTTGAGGATGAAGAACATCTAGGTCTGGATATCGGGCTTGATTCATCAGAACTGTCTCAAGTCATTTATCAGGAGATTTCTAGTGTATCCCCATTGTATCGTGGTTATGGACTTCAACGAATCATGGCTAAAGTAATAATGGGACAGCTAATGGATAGTCATTTTTCTTATGTATGTGCGACAGTTGCCCCGTTTAATATTCCGAGTTTAAAAGACAAATTTTCGCAACAGATGGAGATAGCTGCATTGAAGGAAAAGTACGGCGGCAAGCTTCGTTATGTCTTTATGAAGAGTTTAAAAGAGAACGAAAGAGCCTACGAGGTGGAGCAGTTTATTCCAATGAATGATACCGAACAACAACAGAAAGCCCTATCGCACGGTTGGCGCGGAATGAGTATGGTTGAGGATTCCAATGGCTGGGTGATTAGGTACGAAAAATAGGGGGGATAAAAGTGATTGAACTGAAAAGTTTTGCGACGGGTCTACCAGAAATCGTGAAGTATGGTGATGGCAAGGTGATGGAGTCTGCAATATGTAAGAAGCCTGTTGAAGAGGCATATTTAGCTACGCTAGGCTTTCGTGGTGACGGTGTTGCTGATTTACGCCATCACGGAGGACCTGATCGTGCTGTTTGTATTTATCCATATGAACATTATGCGCAATGGGAGGAAGAAGTTCAGGGCCCTCTACCAGATGCAACGTTTGGAGAAAACTTAACGATTTCGAATCTATTGGAACAGGATGCTTTTATAGGAGACATTTATCGTCTAGGGAATGCGGTCATTCAAATCGCACAAGGACGGGTTCCGTGTAGCACGATAACGAAGCGAACGAATACTTCTTTGTTACTGAAAAGAATGGTCGAAACAGGATTTACAGGTTACTTATGCCGGGTGTTAGAAGAGGGCATTGTACGAAAAGATTCTAAAATGACATTAATAGAAGCCCATCCAAAGCAAGTATCAATTCTATTTGCGAATGAAGTTTATTTTCAACGTCCAAAAGACATCGAAGGAATTAAAAAGATATTGGACGTCCCAGAATTGGCTGAAGAATGGCGCGAAAGTTTGACGAAGCGATTAGAAAAGCTTTTGAAACAAAACTGAACGTGTAGCAACTTCAATTGTTCATTCTGCTGTAAATAGAGTTAATTATGAAAGGTTAGTTAAAATTGAAAAGGATTATGAATAGGGATCTTATACTGAGTATTAAGCGAAACTAGTTCAATATAAGTTAGAGGATGTGCCATAATATGAATTGTTTTTGTGATGAGGAAGAATCATTCAGATTAAAAGTAGAAGGTGAAGTCGGTGCAGAAGCAATCTGGTGTAATCAATGCGGGAGTAATTTTGATATGGCAAAAATTCCTATTCCATTGGAATTAAAATGGGAGTTGGGCGGCTGGATGATGGAATATGGAGAATGGATGGATTGGGATAAAGATCGATTACTTCAAAATGGGCATAAACTTGAAGAGAGTCATAATATAAAGGGTTTGGGGCTAACAAAACTGGTGGAAAAAGAGTTAGAAGGTAAATTCGAGGTTGTATTTTCACCCTCAACTATGACAATAAACTACCAAGATAGTAAGCTATGAGTCTTATTAATTAATTAGTAATATTTTACCAATTTATAAAAATCAGAATTATAGTTTCCTTTTTTATGGAAATAGGTATAGAATGAAAAACTGCAAGACTTAAGGTTCAGATTTATTTGTGAAATCCACTTAAGTCATTATAGTTAAAAAGGAGGAGATTTATATGATTAGAAGTAATTTGAAAAAAGGTATTAGCATTGTAGCGGTTGGTGCACTAAGCGTCTCGATTTTTGGTTCAATTACAGCGGGGTCTGCATTCGCTGCTGAAACGAATGGTTCAAGCTTCCAAAACAAATCTAATGGTTTACAATTGTCTCAAAATGGCCAAGCAATTGGTGCAGCAAAACGTGCTGGAGATTTCGTAACAGCTCAAGAGCTTATTGCTGAGAAACAACAATTGATTGCAGAGAAAAAAGGTCAATATCAGTCTTATGGAAATGAATTGTCTGATATTAACCGTGCAATTGGGGAAGCAAAACGTACTGGAGACTATGCAAAGGCTCAAGAGTTAATTGCGAAGAAGATGCAATTACTTGCAGCTAAAAAAGGTCAAACCGGTTCTTATGGTAATGAAATGTCTCAAAATGGCCAAGCAATTGGAGAAGCAAAACGCGCAGGAGATACTGCAAAAGCTGAAGAGTTAATCGCAGAGAAAAAGAAATTGGTTCAAGAGAAACAAGGCCAAAACCAAGCCTATGGTAATGAAATGTCTCAAAAAGGTCAAGCAATTGGAGAAGCAAAACGCGCAGGAGATACTGCAAAAGCTGAAGCGTTGATCGTAGAGAAGAAGCAATTGGTACAAGAGAAACAAGGTCAAAACCAAGCATACGGTAACAAAATGTCTCAAAATGGCCAAGCAATTGGAGAAGCAAAACGTTCAGGAGATTATGCAAAAGCACAACAGTTAATTACTGAGAAAAAACAAATGATCCAAGAGAAAAAGAATCAAAATCAAGCTTATGGACAAGCAAAGCGCTCACAGTACGGAAAGTAATTAGTATTATATAAGCTGAATTTGAAATCACGGAATTTTTAGTTGGTAATTATTGATAAGTACAGTGTAGTTGGTTTTTTAACTTATATGAATCAATCTACAAGGTTATCCAACTTATAAGGTTCAATTTATATAGTGTTTTATTACAAATAAATATTAGTGGTAATTAATTAGGTATTATATAAAATCCTTCCATGTTTTTAAAACATGGAGGGATTTTGCTATATAAGTATAATAATAAGTCTCGTGTGAAACCGATTTCTTGTATAATTATAAGCCCTAAATTATAATTTTAAGATAAAGATTTCCGAAAGAATGGTGAAATCATGCAAAGTAATTTACAGTTAAAGCAAAGTTTAATGAATAAGATTAACAAGAAAGAATTTATCATTGGATTAGCTTCTGGTTCGGGAATTTCTGCAAAAAATGCGGTAGAGGGTGGAGCTGATATTATTTTGGCTTTAAACTCTGGTCGCTTTAGACAAATGGGAGTAAGTTCACTTGCAGGCTTTCTCCCTTTTTTAAATTGTAATAAGTTAGTGATGGAATTTGGTTTAAATGAGATTCTTCCGATAGTCAAAGGTTTTCCTGTCGTTTTTGGATTATGTGCAACTGATCCTTCAATAGATTTGGCTTTTTTTATAAAAAAAATAAAAAGTAGTGGGTTTGCTGGATTAAATAATTATCCCTCTGTTGGCATGATAGACGGAATTTTTGGAGAGGCCTTGGAGGAACAAGGCATTTCATATGAGTTGGAAGTAAAAGCCATTAAAGTCGCCCATGAGCAAGGTTTGTTTACGATAGCCTTTGTGTTTAACAGAGAACAATCCTTGCAAATGCTTGATGTTGGAGCTGATGTAATATGTGCTCATCTTGGTTTTACAAAGGGGGGCATGCTTGGCGCGAAAAAAGCATTAAGTTTAGTGGAAGGTGCAAAAGTAGCAAATGAAATTTTTGATGCATGTGACATGGTAAATCGTGAAGTGATTAAAATGATATTTGGCGGACCTGTTTCTACGCCGTCAGATGTTAAGTATATGCATGATCATACTGGAACTATGGGATATATTGGAGGATCTTCATTTGAAAGAATTCCGACAGAACATGCCCTGTCATCCACAATCAGAAAGTTTAAAAATACAGGTCAAAAAGAAGCGGATGAATTTTTAATGAAGATGTTAGAAGGCGCTGAAAAGCACTATGATTATCTTACATTTGTAAAAGAATACATTACGATTAATTATATGCATAAAATCTCTTTGGCTGATTTAGCGCAGCTTCTTCATATTTCAAGACCTTATTTAAGTAAACTGTTTAAAAAAGAAGTTGGATGTACGTATAGTGAATATTTAACAGAGTATAGAATGAATAAAGCAATTGAATTTATTAGTCAAAATAGATTTCAACTTACAGAAATTGCTAGTATGACTGGATTTAGTGATTATGCGCACTTTAGCAAGGCTTTTAAAAGGTTTGTTGGTCAATCTCCACGAGAATATGAAAACGCATTACGTAAAGACATGTATTGATTACATATATACATATACGTTAGCAGAATTTACGCGTATTCTTTGTGTAGTAAGTAAAGTATTCAAATTATTCAAAGTGATTAGAACCTTTATTGTGAAAAGTTATAGGAATCTGAAAACTCCAAATTGAAAGCGATAACAAAGTACATTATTACTCAATCCGATAAGTTTTTTAAACTATATTCCCATGTTAAAGGGCATTGTGATGCTATGGATTGACCAATCACTTAATTTGATTAGGAGGGATTGTTTTGGAAGAAAGAGTTTTGTTAATAGGCACCCTTGATACTAAAGGGGATGAATATGGTTACGTTCAGGATTTAATTAAATCAAAAGGATATGAAGTAATTTTAATAGATGGTGGTGTGGCAGGTGAGCCAACTATTAAGCCGACTATTAGTGCTGATGAAGTTGCAAAAGCGGTTGGAAGTAGTTTAACTGCCTTGCGTGATCAAGGTGACCGTGGTTTCGCAATGAAATTGATGTCAGAAGGTATAGCTAAGTTGGTAGCGGAGCTATGTACTCAATTTGATGTTGTTGGTGTCATGGGTATGGGCGGTTCTGGTGGTACTGCACTTATTACGCATACAATGCGACAACTGCCAATCGGGTTACCGAAAATGGTCGTGTCAACAGTTGCTTCAGGTGATGTTCATCCTTATGTAGGAACAAAGGACATTACGATGATGTACTCAGTTGTCGACGTAGCTGGATTGAACCGCATCTCAAGACGAATTCTTGGAAATGCTGCAGGCGCGCTTTGTGGAATGATCGAAGAAGTTATTCCTGAGATGCAAGATAAACCGTTAATTGCAGCGAGTATGTTCGGGGTTACGACGACATGTGTCGAAAATCTTCGTGAACATATTGAAGGAAAGGGCTATGAATTGTTAGTTTTCCACGCAACCGGAAGTGGCGGACAAGCTATGGAATCATTGATTAGTGATGGATTTATAGAAGCTGTAGCGGATGTGACAACTACTGAGCTATGCGACGAGTTAGTAGGCGGTGTATTAACGGCAGGCCCTCACCGACTTGAGGCGGCTGCACAAGCAGGAATACCACAAATTGTTTCATGTGGCGCAATGGATATGGTGAACTTTGGAGCAATGGCAACTGTACCTAGCAAATTTGCGAATCGTACATTCTATGAGCATAATGCAAATGTGACGCTTATGAGAACAACGCCTGAAGAGTGTACTGAATTAGGAAAGATTCTTGCTGATAAATTAAACCAATCAACTGGATCGACTACTTTGTTTTTACCATTAAAAGGTGTTAGTGCTATTGATGAGGAAGGTCAAATCTTTTACTTACCTGAAGCGACTGAGGCTTTATTTACATCAATCCGAACGCATCTAAATCAGGAAATTGTTGAACTAATTGAATTAGATCTTCATATAAATGATACTGAATATGCAGCAGCAATGGCAACACATTTACTTGATAAATTAAACTAAATATAACTAGTCTAGAAAAGAGGGAAACAAATGTCACTCAGTTTACGTGAAAAAGCATTGGAAAAACTTCAAAGCCAAATATCAAAAGGAAATCCTATAATTGGTTCAGGAGCTGGAACAGGAATCTCCGCAAAGTTTGCTGAACAAGGTGGAACGGATTTAATTATTGTTTACAATTCAGGCCGTTACCGCATGGCTGGTCGTGGTAGCTTGGCGGGTTTACTTCCTTACGGAGATGCTAATGCGATTGTTATGGAGATGGGTTCAGAAGTTCTTCCAATCGTTAAAGATACACCTGTACTCGCGGGTGTTTGCGGTACAGATCCTTTCAGAATGATGCCAGTTTTTCTACGCCAATTAAAAGACATGGGATTCCAAGGCGTTCAAAACTTCCCAACAGTAGGTTTAATTGATGGAACGTTCCGAACAAACCTTGAAGAAACAGGAATGGGTTATAACTTAGAAGTAGAAATGATTCGTCATGCGCATGAGTTAGGAATGCTTACATGTCCGTATGTATTCACGCCAGAGCAAGCAGTTGCGATGACAAAGGCCGGCGCTGACGTTCTAGTACCACATATGGGATTAACAACAAAGGGAAGTATTGGCGCAAAAAGTAACCTAACGCTTGAGGATTCAGCGAAAAAAGTACAAGAAATGCGTGACGCAGCTGTCGCAATAAATCCAGATATCATCGTATTATGTCATGGTGGCCCGATTGCAGAACCAGAAGATGCACAATATATCTTCGATCATACAGAAGGCATCGCAGGTTTCTTCGGCGCAAGTAGTATCGAGCGTTTACCTACAGAAGTAGCTATTGAAACGCAAGCTCGTAAGTTCAAAGATTTATTAGTATAATATTGTTGCTTTTCTCTTTAGCTTATATGTTGAAGTAAAATATCTTTGTTAGACAGACTAGTTGTTTGGAGCGTAAGGCGACGACTCCAAAGGGATTAGCGAAGATTGAAGACCCCACAGGAGCAAAGCGACGAGGAGGCTGAGATCGAGCCCCTTGGAAAGCGTTCGCCTGAAGCGGAAAACAACGGCTTTCAGAGTGTTGGATTGTTTAATTCAACTTATTTAGAACATCAAATTTAACATTTTATAAACATACGAGGAGGAATTACAATGACTGAAGCAAAAGATATGGCGGGACTAAGATATATAAATCCAGAAGATGTAGAAACACAAGAATTCGAATGGGGAACACTTAAATGGATGAGTGAGCCACGTGTAACAAACGCAGAAAAATTTAGTATGGGCGTCGTTATTTTGCATCCAGGTAAAGGTCACGACCGTCACAACCACCCAGAGGAAGAGGAAGTTCTCTATGTTATTTCAGGTGAAGGGGAACAAACAGTTAATGATGGACCTCCGACAAAAATTACAGCAGGAATGACCGTACACATACCGACTGGCGTTTACCATTCAACAATTAATAATGGTTGGGAACCACTTAAATTGATGGCCATTTATAGCCCACATGGTCCTGAAGCAGTTCTCCGTGCAGATCCTAATTGTAAAGTTCTTGAGCCAGGCGTACTTCCAGGTAATTAACTTTTCAATGCGTGAGTTTATTGATTTAAATAAGTGTTGCAAAGTGAAACGAACTTCATTTTGTACCAATTAGGAGGAAGACAATGTCTATTGGAGCAATATCTCCATTAGTGAAAATATTAGATCTTGAATCTAATATCGAGGGTGGATGGTACAAGCAATTCTGGTTTTCGCCTGTCGAAATTCCACAATCTGTTCTTGGTGAAAAGTATTCTGGGCCGAGACCTTCTGCTACTGCAATATATTATTTACTCCATTCAGGTGAGATTTCCAAATGGCATACAATTCTTTCAGATGAATTATGGCTTTGGCAATCAGGAGGGCCGGTTATCTTAACGCTTGGTGGAGATGGTGAAAATCCGGGAGAAACAAAAGAAATTGTATTAGGTTCTGATATTCAAGCTGGGCAAGTTCCGCAAGCTAGAGTACCTGCAAATGTTTGGCAAACTGCCAGACCTGCCGGAGATGAGCCTGCCTTAGTGACATGTATTGTTACACCAGGTTTCCACTATGATGACTTTAAAATGCTGTAATAAATGATTGATGAAAAAATTGAACATGGGAACTGTATACTTAATCATACGTTTTCCTCGTGTTCAATTTTTTGTTTTAAATTTTTAGAAAAAACCGATTTTGTAATTACTTATTGCAACTGAATACACGAACGATTATAGTGAAAAGTGTTATAATGTTCGTGAATTAAATGTTATCACTGTTAATTATAGCGGAAAGCAATTGTTTGAAGCTCAAATCAACGTTGATATCTTAATGAGAAGTTAATTTAAAAAAGGTGGTAGAGATGATGAGAAAATCAATTAAAGTTAGCGCGTTACTATTAGCATTAATGCTAGTATTGGCAGCTTGTTCTTCAGGTGGTTCTGGTAAAGAAGAAAGTAAAGATAAAGATGGTGGATCAAAGGGCGACTTCAAAGTAGCTTATTATGTGTCTGGTTCATTAGGTGATAAGTCGTTTCATGATTCTGGACAAACAGGTCTTGATTTAGCAAAAGAAGAGTTGGGAATTGAGGTTAAGACAGTTGAAGGCGGACCTAATCAAGCCGATTGGAATTCAGGTTTGGAGTCACTTGCGATTAGTGGAAAGTATGATTTGATCGTTACAGGCGGAAGCCCTATTGAAGAACTAACTGTTGAAATGGCAAACAATTATCCTGATCAGAAATTCATCTTCTTTGATGGTGTGATCGAAGATGTCCCTAATATTCACTCAATTTTTTACTCGCAAAGTGAAGGTGCATTTTTAGGAGGCGCATTTGCTGCTTTGGTAACGACAAGTACTGAATTAGAAGGCGCAAACCCTGATAAAGTAGTTGGATTTGTTGGTGGAATGGATATTCCGATTATTAACGATTATTTATCTGGTTATGAGCAAGGTGCAAAATATGTTGATCCTGATATAGAAGTTATTGCTTCTTATGTAGGTGATTTTAGTAATAGTCCGAAAGCAAAAGAACTAACATTGTCTCAATACCGTTCACAAAATGCTGATATTACATTTAACGCTTCAGGAGCTGCTGGATTAGGGGTTTTAGAAGCAAGTAAAGATGACGGGAAATACTCTGTCGGAACAGATAGTAATCAAAGTTTAATTCAACCGGGTAGTACTCTAACTTCGATGTTGAAGCATATTGACACTTCACTATTTGACGCAGTAGACCAGGCTATGAAGGGCGAATTGGCGTATGGCGTGACTGATGTATTGGGTGTTGAAAAAGGTGGCGTAAGCTTGTACGATGGCGAACTTTATGAGCAATATGTTCCAGAGTCAATTAGAAAAGAAGTAGAAGCCATTAAAGCTAAATTAGCTAGCGGTGAGATTAAAGTAGAGTCATCGATTAAGTAAAATTGTTGTAACAGGGGTGGTATGTCACACCCCTATATTTAGATGCTAGGGGTGTTTAAAATGACATATCTTTTGGAAATGAAAAATATACACAAAGTTTACCCAAATGGTACTGTAGCTAATTCTGGTATAAATATTTCCGTCAAAGAAGGTGAGATACATGCTCTAGTAGGTGAAAATGGGGCTGGTAAATCTACTTTAATGAAGATTTTATTTGGATTAGAAATACCTACACAAGGAGAAATATTTTATCAAGGTAAGGCGTTAGAAATGAAAACATCCAAAGATGCAATTGAGCATGGAATTGGGATGGTTCACCAGCATTTTATGTTAGTCCCTTCGTTTAATGTAGCTGAAAATATTGTGCTTGGATTGGAACCTAGAAAAGGTGTATTTTCATTATTTAGGGATAAAAAGACTGCAGTACTTCAAACTGAAAAACTTGTTAAAGATTTTGGAATCGTCGTTGACCCAAATGCAAAAGTTGAAAGTATTTCTGTTGGTCAGAAACAACGTGTGGAGATTTTAAAGGTTTTATACCGTGGTGCAAAACTAATTATTTTAGATGAACCAACAGCTGTATTAACACCTCAAGAAACGGATGAACTATTTGATGCACTAAAGGTTTTGGTTAAAAAAGGACATACAATTATATTCATAACGCATAAATTACGTGAAGTCTTAGAAATATCGGATAGAATTACAATTCTACGTGCTGGGAAAACAATTACAACGATTGAAACAAAAGACACATCAAAAGAGGAAATCTCAAAATTAATGGTTGGTCGGGAAGTTCCACTTCAGTTGACGAAAATAAAGGCTCAACCGAAAGAAACTGTGCTAACAGTAGCCGGTCTAAATGCAAATAACGATAAAGGTCAACTTGCTCTTAAAGATGTCTCCTTCCAAGTTAAAGCTGGAGAGGTTTTTGGAATTGCAGGTGTTGAAGGTAATGGTCAAACTGAACTTATTGAAATCATTGCAGGACTTAAACATGCTAAATCAGGAAGTATCCAATATATAAATACAGAACTGTTAGGTATGGGCGTAAAAGAAATTAGAGATATGGGTATTGGTTACGTGCCAGAGGATAGACAAACAAGAGGTGCTTGTTTGACCGCTTCAATTAAAGAAAATCTAATTCTTGATTTATATAAATCGAAGGAATTTAATCGAGGACCCATTTTAAATGGGGAAAAGATTACCGCTTTTGCAAAGCAGATGATTGAACAATACGATATTCGAACACAAAGCGAAGACACACCCGCTGGTTCTTTATCGGGTGGCAATATCCAAAAGATCGTTATTGCCCGCGAACTTTCAAAAAACCCTAAACTTCTAATTGCTTGTCAACCTACCAGAGGTGTAGATATTGGTGCAATTGAATTCATTCATAATGAAATCATTAAGAAAAGGGATGCAGGAAGTGCTGTAATCGTTGTATCAGCAGAGTTATCAGAAGTAATTAGTTTGAGTGATCGAATTGGTGTGATGTACAATGGTGAACTCGTTGCTGTCCTTGATAATACTGTACGTTTATCTGAAGAAGAAGTAGGTTTTTATATGTTAGGCGTTAAGCAGCAGGAAAAGGTGGTTATAAAATGAAATCCAGAGGGCCGATTTATATAGATTTCATTGGCATACTTTTAGCTGTCTTAGCTGCTGTTGTGATTGGTATCATTGTTATTTTCTTTTTGAGTGAAGATCCAATGATTGCGATTAGTTCATTTTTATTGGAACCATTTTCGACTTTATTTAACTTTGGTAATGTACTGAATAAAATGATTCCACTTATTTTTACGGGATTAGCGATGGTTGTTGTATTTCAGGCCGGGATATTTAGTTTAGGTGCGGAAGGTCAGTTATATATGGGGGCACTTTTTGGTGCTTTAGCAGCCGTTTATATTCCGGGGCTTTCACCTTGGCTTCATATACCGCTAGTGCTGATTTGTGCGATTTTCGGAGGCGGTCTATTTGCGGCAATTCCTGGTGTATTAAAAGCTTATCTTAATGCAGATGAAATCGTTACGACATTAATGCTTAATTTCATTTCGATCTTATTTGTATCTTATCTTGTAAATAATGTTTTTAATGATCCTGCTAGTACTGGAAATGCGAGGATGCCTTTCGCTCAGCCTAGTGCAAAGTTGGGAAGAATGATTGAAGGTTTTCCTACACATACAGGTCTTTTCATAGCCCTAATAGCTGTGGTGTTAGTCTATATCTATTTATACAAGACTAAGGGTGGATATGAATTACGCCTAGTAGGACAAAATCCGCTTTTCGCTGAATACGGTGGTATTAATACAAAAAAGGTCATTATTATTACGATGTTAATTAGTGGTGCGTTGGCTGGACTTGGCGGTGTCGTTGAAATCATTGGTGTGCATGGTACGTTTAAAGATAATTTCTCGGTTGGATTAGGCTTTGACGGAATACTCATTGCGCTGTTAGCCCGAAATCACCCAATTGGTGTATTAATCGGAAGTTTCTTTTATGCGTATTTGCAGGTAGGTGGACAAATCATGCAAGCCAATAGTGATGTTCCACACGAATTATCAATTATGATACAAGTTCTAATCGTTCTATTTGTCTCTTCACAGGCGGTATTTGCCTACTTACGTCGCAGACAATTAATGCGGAAGCAAGGGGGTGGAGATATTGCTAGATAGTATTTGGGGAGCAGTTGTAGATTTAAGTTTATTTGCTATTTTGCTTCGTGTAATGGTTCCTATATTGCTTGCTGCTTTAGGAGGATTACTTACTGATTTAGCGGGCGTAGTTAACATCGGTCTTGAAGGACTAATGCTCGTTTCTGCGTTTGTCTCTATTTCTATTGGGTCGCTAACTGGAAGTTGGGTTATTGGTATACTAGGTGGTATTTTCGTATCTGTTTTAATTAGTGTACTAATGGGTTTATTCACCTTGGAGCTTAAAGTAGATGTCATTATTGTCGGATTTGCCGTGAATATTTTCGGTGCAGCACTTACTGTATTTTTAATGAGTGTACTTTTTGGAACAAAAGGAAGTTATATTCCTGAGTCGCTGAAAAAGATACCGAATATCAACATTCCTTTTATTGAAAATATACCTGTATTAGGAAAACTACTTAGTGGACATAATTTGATGGTTTGGGTCGCTTTATTCGCAGTACTATTTTGTTTTTATCTAATCTATCGCACGCCTTATGGTGTTCATCTTCGGTCTGTTGGAGAAGCGCCTGATGCAGCCCAATCATTAGGAATTAGGGTTAAGCGGATTAAATACTCTGCATTGATTTGGAGTGGTGTTTTTACAGGATTAGCAGGTTCATACTTGTCGATGGGTATGACGAGTATGTTTGTAGCTGACATGACTGCAGGGAGTGGTTTTCTTGCAATAGCGGTTGTTGTTTTCGGCAACCGAAATCCGTTTGGCGTCCTAGGCGGATCATTAATGTTTGGATTGGCAATGGCGATTACAACGATTATTGAGACAACGCCAGGCCTTGCAGTTTCAAGTCATTTTATTAAGATGACGCCATATATTGTAACAATTATTGCAGTCGTCGTGTTTGCAATACGTAAGAAAAATAAAAGTTTGCATAGCATTCAATCATAAAACTAGTGGAGGTTGAAATAAATGACAAAAGAAATTTCACCAATCGTAGAAGCACTTGGTTTACAGCATAATCCTGATGGCGGTGGATGGATCAAGGAAGTTTGGGAATCGCCTATCAAAATCCCTCAATCCGCTTTAGAAAACTATTCTGGTGATAGAAAAGCAGCTACAACGATTTACTTTTTGCTTCACCCAGGCGAAGTGACACCGTGGCATAAAGTATTGTCTGCAGAACTATTTTTCTGGCATTCAGGTGGTTCTGTCAAAATCATTATGGGTGGTAATTCAGAAAACCCAGTAGAGGAAGAAGAATTAGTGCTGGGACCAGATGTAATCAACGGCGAGCATCCTCAAATCGTTGTACCAGGAGAATATTGGCAAGCTGCACGTAACGAAAGCAATGAGCCTGCCCTAATGTCCGCATTAGTTGCACCTGGTTTCCATATTGACGATTTTGCGATGATTGAAGATAAATAAAAACTGATGCGTCCTTTTAAGGTCACATCAGTCTAGAGATGAACATCGTCGCAATACCAAAATAAATAAGTAGCGACAGAATATCGTTAATTGTCGTAATGAGTGGACCCGATGCAACAGCTGGGTCCACTTTTAATTTGTACAAAATAAGCGGAATTACTGTACCAGCTATGGTTCCGATAATTAGTGTCGCTAAAAGTGAAGAGCCAACGACTAACCCTAGAATGAGACTACCTTGCCAAAAATATGCGATTCCCGCAATTAGGACGGCACATGTTATACCGATAATAATTCCAACAATCAACTCTCTGTAAATAAGTTTTAAACTCTTTTTGAAATTAAGATCTTCTGAAACGAGGCCGCGCACAACGACTGCTAAAGATTGTGTCCCGGTATTTCCGGTCATACCTGCAATCATCGGCATAAAGAAGGCAAGGGCGACTACTTGCTCAAGGGTAGCTTCAAAACTAGCAATGATGCTTCCGGAAATTAAACCGATGAATAATAGCAGAATGAGCCATGGAAGTCGTCGATATGCAGCAACAAGTGGCTTCGTACGAAAATCAATTGCTTTACCGGATGCTAGAAGCATTTCAATATCTTCATTTGCTTCTCTAACGACAATATCAAGCACATCATCCACGGTGATAATACCAAGGATATGTCCATCATTATCCGTTACAGGAAGCGAAACGAAATCATATCGTCCAATCACTTTTGCAACTTCCTCTTGTTTTGTTAAAGCATTTACGCTAACAATCTTTTTCGCCATAAACGCCTCTATTCGTATATCAGGCTCCGCTAGTAGTAAGTCCCGGTAGGAAACGACACCGACGAACTCTTTATCATCATTGACAACATATAAATAGTTTAGGTAAGCCGCAAAAGTAGGGAATTCTTTTAACTTTGCGACTGCGCGTTCTACTGTGAAGTTTTGGTTAACCCAGACGTAGCGGTTTGTCATGACACGCCCAGCCGTTTTTGGTGGATAATTCATCATATGAACAATGACATCAAGTTCTTCTTTTTTCATGGCAGAAATTAACTGCTCAACTTCGTCGCTTGTAAGGCCAGCTAAGAGAAAAGCGAGATCATCACTTTCCATCAAATCTAGAATGTCCGTTGCGCGCGTTGGTTCAATTGTCCGGAGAACATGTAGTTGCTCATCTTGAGATAAGTGGCGCAAGATACCAGTTAATTGCTCTAAAGTTACAAATTCAAGGAAAAGAGGACGATGCTTGATAGGCAAGTTTTTAAATTGAGCAGCGATATCAAAATCCCTTAAATCACCCACAATCTCTTGAAATGTTTCTTTATTACCTTCTTTTATGACATTAATAATGGCAATTGTTATTTTTTCAGTATTTATTTCTGTGACCATAAAATACACCTCTATTCGTTATTCGTATTACTCATACTATGTCATTAATTCCCTAACTTTGTCGATAGAAAACCTTTTGGATGAATGGCGGAGTCTTGTCATATACTAAACGGGATGAAGTGATTCGGAGGTGAGTATATATGTTGAATAAAAAGATTCTTTTTAGATGGAGTTTTGTTGTACTAGTATTCGTAATTGTCATTGTTTTATTAATGGGGGAAAGTCCGTCTGAAGAAGAGGTCATTGCAGTTGCATCAATGGATCAAGACTCTTTGGATAATAAAGTAAATAAACTGCTAGAGGACGAAAGACTGGTTGGTTCAACGACAGGAGTAAGTATTCGGAATGCAGCTGGTAAAATTATTTACTCGCATCATGGGGATACAAGAGTTCATCCTGCTTCTGTTATGAAATTACTAACTGGTACAGCAGCACTTGAGACACTTGGACAGGCTCATAAATTAAAAACAGAATTACATACAGACGGTGTAATTGAAAATGGTGTGCTAACCGGTAATCTCTATTTAAGAGGACAGGGTGACCCTACTTTAAAGAAGCAAGATTTGGAAACATTTAGTGTGCGGCTTAAAGAGAAGGGTATTCGTGTAGTAAACGGAAATATCTATGCAGACGATACTTGGTATGACGATGTACGACTTTCTCAGGATTTAAATTGGTCGGATGAACCTTATCACACTGGCGCACAGGTGTCTGCATTGACCATATCACCAAATGATGACTTCGATGCGGGAACAATAATTGTTGAAGTGTCACCTTCATCGCGGAAAAAGGAAGCTGCAAATGTTGGAGTGATTCCGGCGAATGACTATATAAAAATTGTGAATGAAACGAAAACAGTTGAGAAAGACGGACCGAAAAAGATTTCAGTAGAAAGGAAGCACGGCTCGAATACGATTGTTGTTTCAGGAACGTTGCCGGTTAATTCGAATAAAGTCCGCGCTTGGGCTTCTGTCTGGGAACCAACAAGCTTTGCCCTTCATTTATTCAAAAAGTCGTTGGATAAGGTTGGTATAACATTTGTTTCAACGCCGAAAATAGAGCGTCGTGCTTTACCAAAAGATTCAGCAGTTTTAGCGTCCAAAGAGTCGATGTCGTTGGAAGAACTGTTAACACCATTTATGAAATTGAGCAACAACGGGCATGGGGAAATACTAGTGAAAGAGATGGGACGAGTGATAGGTGGCGAGGGTAGTTGGGATAAAGGTCTTGCCGTAATGGATGGTACACTTGCCGATTTCGGAATGAATCCGAATACTCTATTGCTTCGCGATGGATCTGGTATGTCGCATAAAACCTTAGTGACAGCGAATGAAGTGACAAATCTATTGTATGTTGCGCAGGATAAACAATGGTTTCCAGCATTTAAAAAATCGCTACCTATAGCAGGGAATGAAGACCGTTTTATTGGTGGGACATTGCGCAATCGTATGAAAGGAACGCCAGCAGAAGGAAAAGTCTTTGCGAAAACGGGAACATTAAATGGCGTGATTTCACTAGCAGGATATGTTGAGGCAACAAATGGTGAGACATTACTATTTTCAGTCATTGTGAATAATCATGTAGATGATTCGGTAACGGAAGTAATTGATAAAATTGCAGTTGCAATTGTAAGCTCTATGGAGTGAGTGCTAGATAATTATAAAGAGCTAGTCCTACATCGTGTAGGACTAGCTCTTTAAGTTTGCGGTCATTTACGCATTACCGTTTCGGTTTGTAGTTCATAAGTTTGAACATTTCAGCAAGTTCTTCCGTTGTTAAGTCGCGCCATTTGCCGTTGGGTAATTTACCGAGATGGATGTTCAAGATACGTGTGCGCTGTAGGTATTTAACATTGTATCCTAGTGCTGAACACATGCGGCGGATTTGTCTATTCAATCCTTGCGTTAAAGTAATGTTGAATTTTCGTTGGTCAATCTTTTTAATTTTACATGGCTTTGTTGTGACTCCTAAAATATCGACCCCGGATTCCATTGTGTTAATAAAATCTTGTGTAATTGGTTGATCAACAGTGACGATATATTCTTTTTCGTGCCCGTGTTCTTCCCGTAATATTTCATTGACGATATCACCATCGTTAGTAAGAAGTAGCAGCCCATCTGAATCCTTGTCCAGTCTGCCAATGTGGAAAATACGGAGTGGATGATTCACAAAGTCGACGACGTTTCCTTCTATATGTTGTTCTGTCGTGCTGGTGATACCCACAGGTTTATTAAGTGCGATATAAACGAGTTGTTCTTCGACTTTCACAGGTTTCCCGTCAGCGCGAACGTCGTCGCCTTCAGCAACTTTGCTGCCGAGTTCAGCTAATTGACCGTTAATCGTTATACGTCCGTCTTCAATCCATTTATCTGCGCCACGTCTTGAAACGATGCCAGCAGAGCTTAGGTATTTGTTAATCCTCATTGTAGTCATCCTATCTGTTTGGTAGTTATGAAATGCTTTTAAGTTATTATACGTGATTTAAGTGATATTTACTTTTTAATACCCTTTAGGTTGTGGAAACGTTGCAAGGTTTGGCGTGTACGTAGCATAGAATTCGAGAAACGTTGCGAGGATTCGTTGACGTTGAATAGTTTGTCGGAAACATTGCAAGGTTTGGCGTGTACGTTGCATAGAATTCGAGAAACGTTGCGAGGATTCGTTGACGTTGAATAGTTTAGCAGAAATGTTGCAATGTTTGGAGTTTACGTTGTATAGAATTCGCAAAACGTTGTAAGGAATCGTTAATGTTGTATAGTTCGGCGTAAATGTTGCAAGGATTGGAGTCTTGTGCGTTGCATAGTTTCGCATGAAGTTTTTCATTGACATCTAAATCACTCTGTATTAAGATTAATCTAACTATTAAATCCATTTAGCTAGACTTGTAATTTAGCTGAATTGATTTTAAAGACAGGCAGAAGGCACTGATAGCGGTGTCGCCTACGAATTAGATGAGCAGAGAAGAGCATAGCTGAGAAATTATTGAATAAGAAGAGTAGCACAGTTTCGCGATTTAGAGAGTCGGCGGCTGGTGAGAGCTGATTCGTGGATTGTGTGAATGGACTTATGAGAGCTTCCTTGGACGATATCCAGGAAGACGAAGATCCCACGTTACGGGAGGTACCTTATTTAGGTGCGCAAAGTGGGAGCAGCAATGCTTCAATTTGAGGTGGCAACGCGGAAAAATCCGTCCTCTACAATCGGGCTTCTATGTCCTTTTGTAGGGGATTTTTTATATTATAAAATCTAAGGGGTGTTGATATGAGTGTAAAGAACAAAAGATTACGTACAACAACGAAGAAAATAGACGGTGATTCGTTAACGCCTATTTTAATATTTAGGAGATTACAAGGGAAGCAAAAGTTCCTGCTAGAAAGTTCAGCGCAACATGAAGGATCAGGACGATATTCATTTATCGGTATGAATCCTGTAAAGGCGTATCGTGGGCAGGACGGGAAAATAGAAGAGTTTGATTATACTACGAATCGAACGTATACACATGAAGGTGATTTGTATAAGTTGCTTAAAAGATTGATGCCTCGCATTACGGAGAATGTTGACTTTCCGTTCACGGGTGGTGCCGTTGGTTATGTAGGATACGGGGCAGCTCGAAATGGTGAAATGCGTTCAGAAGATGATCTGCACATACCTGATGTGTATTTCAATATTTACGATACCATTATTATTTATGACCACGAATTGCATGACGTGACTTTATTGCACACTGAAATAAATCCTGTCTATGGTGGACCGAAACTAGAAGCTTTGGAAGAGATGATTGTCAATGGCCCGATTGACAAGGAAGTCGGGGTCATGTTGTCGGAATATCGCTGTGCTTTATCGCAACAAGAGTTTGAAGATCGGGTGCGAAAAGTGAAGACCTATATAGACCAAGGACTTACTGAACAAGTTGTGTTGTCTAGAAGATTGGAAGCTGATATTGAAGGCGATCCATTTGTGGTATATCGAAAATTACGCAAGAAAAATCCATCGCCGTATATGTACTATATGGAGTTTGATGATCATACGGTAATCGGTGCTTCTCCTGAAAGTCTTGTAAGTGTAACGGGTGATAAAGTGAAGACGAATCCAATCGCTGGAACGCGTAGACGTGGGAGAGACGCGGAGGAAGATATAGCGTTAGAAGTAGAACTACGCAAAGACCCTAAAGAACTTGCTGAGCACGATATGCTTGTTGAATTAAGTAAAGAAGAAATGCATCAAGTCTGTAATCCATCTACAATTCACGTTTCAAATTATTTGGAGACTGTGCGCTATGAGCATGTCATGCACCTTGTATCGGAAGTAGAAGGAACGTTAGCACAGGGTTTACATGCACTCGATGCATTAAAGACTTGTTTACCTGCAGGAACTGTAACAGGATCACCTAAAACAGTTGCAATGGATATTATAGATGAATTAGAAGATAGACATCGCGGTATTTACGGCGGTGCGATTGGTTATATCGGGCTCAATGGTAATATTGATTTTGCATTGACGATTCGTACGATGTTAGTAAAAGAAGATAAAGCTTATGTTCAGGCAGGAGCTGGTATAGTGGCAGCATCAGAGCCAGAACAAGAGTATTTGGAAACTGTTAATAAAGCACGTTCGTTGTTGGAAGTGATCAAAAATTAAGCGGACTTAATAGAGGAGAGATTAGATGAGCATGTACTTGAAAAACTATATTAGCTTAGTTCAACAAAATAAGCATTTAACTTATGGAGAAATGACGATTGTCGCTAATTACTTATTTGATGAAGGAACCGAGATTAGCGAAATTGAGGAATTTCTCGTTGCGTTATCTCTCAAAGGAGAAACAGCGCAGGAAGTTGCAGCACTTGCAACAGTAATGAGGTCGTTTGCGATTAATTTGAACATACCTAAAGGCGATTACATGGATAACTGCGGAACGGGCGGAGATGGTGTTAATAGCTTTAACATTAGTACGACATCGGCTTTTGTATTGGCAGGTGCAGGAGCGCCAATTGCGAAACACGGGAATCGTAAAATATCGAGTGCGGCAGGTAGTCAAGATGTGTTAGATGCGCTTGGTATTCATTCAAACTATAGTCCAGCTGATATGGGTGAGTTATTACGACGAGAAAGTATTGCGTTTTTATTTGCACCAAATGTTCACCCTAAAATGAAGCGTATTGGTCAAGTGCGCCAACAAATTGGTAAGCCAACTATTTTCAATCTTGTTGGACCATTAACGAATCCACTGAATTTAAAAACACAATTCACAGGCATCAATCGACCAGATTTCATTATGGAATATGCGTCGGTTCTCCAAATGCTTGGTAGGGAACGGGCGATTGTCGTGTCAGGAGCGGGTGGAATGGATGAGGCATCGCTTGCGGGACAAAATGCATTTGTGTTACTTGATAAAGGTGATCTAATTCCATTTTCTTTAACAGCGGATGATGTTGGTTTGCAGCATGCTGAGTTGTCAGAAATTTGCGGTGGAAATGCACAGGAGAATGCGGAAACGATTCGTTCAATTCTCGGTGGTGAGCGCGGACCACGATTTGATACAGTTGTTTTCAATGTCGGAATTGGTTTATTTGCAAACGGGCAAGCAGGCACAATTCAAGAAGGTGTGAAAATGGGCGTTGACAGCATCTTGTCAGGTCGTGCTTTACAAAAGTTAGAAGCCGTTATCGAGTTTAGCGAAAAGATTGGACAAAAGGAAGTGGCGAGATGACGATTTTAGATAAAATATTAAGTGAAAAACGACTTGAAGTTGAGCGTATGCTAAATGAAGAAATCGAAGTTGCTGTAGTTCATGGGCGTCCATCTTTATTTGAAAGATTGTATAAAGTCACGCACTTAAATGTCATAGCGGAAATGAAACGCGCTTCTCCTTCAAAAGGACTTATTGCGGAAGGTGCGGATCCTGTAAGACAGGCAAAAATCTATAGTGATGCGGGTGCAGCATGTATTTCAGTATTGACTGATGCTAAGTTTTTCAAAGGGTCATTCGAAGACTTAGAAGCTGTTGCAAAGACTGTTCCTACACCTTTGTTATGCAAAGATTTCATGATTCATAAGGTGCAAATTAATAAAGCGAAAAGTGTTGGAGCGTCAGTTATTTTACTTATTGTGGCGGCATTGAATGATGAGGATCTCTCTGAATTACATGAGTATGCATTGTCGTTAGGCCTTGAAGTACTAGTAGAAGTTCATGATACAGATGAATTGAAACGCGCTCTTAAAATAGATGCGAAATTGATAGGTGTTAATAACCGAGACCTTCGTACTTTCGAAGTAGATCTTGCGAGAACTGAGGAAATTGCAGCGGTGTTCCCATTTGATGAAAAACGTGTGTTAATTAGTGAAAGTGGCATTGTTGGAAATGAAGATGCAATTCGTGTTTCAAGTGTTGGCGCAAGTGCTGTTCTTGTAGGTGAAACCCTTATGCGAAGCGGTTCAGTAGCTGAAGCAATCCAATCGTTTAAAGTTCCCTTACTACGAGAAGTACGATGACAAAAGTTAAGATTTGTGGTCTTAAAGAACGTGATCATGTGATTGCGGCAGTAGAAGCTGGTGCGGATGCAATTGGTTTTGTTTTTGCGCCGAGCAGTCGTCGGATATCGGTAGAATTAGCGAAAGAACTTGTTCAAGATATTCCGTCAAATGTACTTAAAATAGGTGTTTTTGTAAATGAAACAGCTGAGGAAATGACACGTGTTTTTCATGAAGTCTCGCTTGATTTTATTCAGTTTCACGGTGAGGAAAGTCCTGAGTTTATTAATCAAGTAGGACTCCCTTCGATAAAAGCATTGGCGGTTAATAATGAAGAAGACGTTGAAAAGTCATTACAATACTGTGTGGATTATACATTGTTTGATGCACCTGGGACGGTTTATAAAGGTGGAAGCGGAGTTCCATTTGATTGGAAATTGCTAAAAGATTCAGGGATTCAGGCGGACAAATTAATACTTGCAGGTGGCTTGAATGCTGCAAATGTTAAAGAGGCTATACAACGTGTGCAACCTTATATGGTAGATGTATCGAGCGGGGTAGAAATGGAAGGACGTAAAGATGTCCTTTTAATCAAAACATTCATAAGTGCAGTTAAAGACGGGGAGAGATAAAAATGGTAAATCAAATAAATGCAGATGCTTCTGAAAAAGTAGGTCGTTTCGGTAGATTTGGTGGGCAATATGTTCCAGAGACGCTTATGACTGCGCTTAGTGAATTAGAACAGGCTTATAATATTGCCAAGGATGATCCGAGTTTTATTGACGATGTAAATTATTATTTAAAAGACTTTGTCGGTCGTGAAACGCCACTTTATTTTGCAGAAAGTTTGACGAAAAAAGCGGGCGGCGCAAAGATTTATTTGAAACGCGAAGATTTGAACCATACAGGTGCTCATAAAATTAACAATACAGTTGGTCAGGCTTTACTTGCTGTACGCATGGGGAAAAAGAAAATTGTCGCAGAAACAGGTGCAGGTCAACATGGTGTTGCAACGGCGACGGTTTGTGCCTTATTCGATCTTGAGTGTACAATTTTCATGGGCAAAGAAGATATTCGTAGACAGGAATTAAACGTTTTCCGAATGGAATTATTAGGCGCAAAAGTTGTATCTGTTGATAAAGGTGCAGGCACTTTGAAAGACGCAGTTAATGAAGCGCTGCGTTACTGGGTGACGAATGTAAATGATACGCATTATATTTTGGGATCTGCTTTAGGACCACATCCATTTCCTCAAATTGTACGTGATTTTCAACGTGTCATTGGAGTAGAGACGAAGGCGCAGCTTTTGGAGAAAGAAGGACAACTACCTAGTGCTATTGTCGCTTGTGTTGGTGGTGGAAGTAATTCAATTGGTATGTTCCATCCATTTTTGGATGATAAAGAAGTCGCGTTGTACGGTGTTGAAGCAGCTGGAAGTGGTATAGAAACTGGTCTTCATTCAGCTGCAGTTGCGGGTGGCAAAGAAGGCGTTTTACACGGTGCATATATGTATATATTGCAAGATGATGATGGACTAATTAAGGAAGCACATTCGATTTCAGCTGGTCTTGATTACCCTGCGATTGGCCCAGAACATAGTCATTTACACGATACAGGTCGCGTTACTTATACGTCAGTGACTGATACAGGAGCACTAGAAGCGCTTCAGTTATTATCAAGAACAGAAGGAATTATTCCAGCACTCGAAAGTTCACATGCTATAAAGTATGCTGTCGAGCTTGCTGCAGGAATGGCTCAAGAAGAAATCGTCGTAATTTGTCTTTCGGGACGTGGCGATAAAGATGTACAAACTGTAAAAGATGCGCTCGGAGGTGGGTTTTAATGACAAAGCACGATTTAACAAATGCAATTCTGAATTGTAATAAAACTGGCGATAAAGCCTTTGTCCCTTATATCATGGCGGGAGACGGCGGTATTGGTACATTGAAGAAAACGGTTTTATTTCTCCAACAAGCAGGGGTTACCGCAATTGAACTTGGCATCCCATTTTCTGATCCTGTTGCAGACGGCCCAGTTATTCAAGAAGCGGGTGAACGCGCACTTTCAGAAGGTGTAACTTTGCGTAAGGTGATTCAAGAAGTAGCTTTGTTCAAAGATGAAATAAAAGTACCGATTGTTTTCATGATGTATTTGAATCCAATCATTCGGTATGGCATAGATGAATTTGTTAAAGACTGTGTAGCAATTGGGATTAGTGGTTTAATTATTCCAGATTTGCCTTATGAAGAAAGCTACTTGCTCCGTGAGGCACTTGTTGATAGTGAAATAGCACTCATACCACTTGTTTCACTGACGAGTCCACAGGAACGTATTGAGAAAATTACGGCTGCCGGTGAAGGTTTCATTTATGCAGTTACAGTAAATGGAATTACAGGTGGAAGAACTGGGTTTGATGATGAACTTGGCTCACATCTTGAGAAGTTGAAAGCGGTAAGTCCTGTTCCTGTTCTTGCAGGGTTCGGTATTTCTACACCAGAACAAGTAGAAAAAATTGGTGCCCTCGCTGATGGTATTATTGTTGGCAGTACAATTGTAACAGCACTTCATAACGGAGATTTCGCTACCGTAGAAGCTTTGATTACTGCCTCAAAAACTAGTAAGCAATTAAGTTAAAAAAATAGTATGATTTTAAGTTCCTTCTATAATAGAGGGAACTTTACTCTGCTACTAGATGTGAGTATTTGACAATTATTGAAACTTTTCATCGTGACAATCGTACCTATGTATATAAGGAGTTGAGTTATGTGGATCCAATTGGGATTAGACGCGAAGTTGAAATGACTTATGAAAAAGTAAAGTCGTTGGCTGGATGGACGGTTGATAAGAATGTTGTACTCACAATTACATCCTACTACATAACTTCAGAACGTGAATTTGATGCAGAGAATTTAAGCAAAGCGATGGATGGGTTAAAAAGTAGAGCAGGGTGGTTTTCACCACTGCGCGGAAATCTTCTGCCGATGATGGGCGCTTTTTTAGATAATCCTCGAACAGAAATCGATGTGGAAATAGATCGTTTATTCGCCAAGCAAAGCGTCCTTAGATCTATCGGATTTCGCAATACGATTCATTCTTATTTAGCGGCCTTTCTGATGACCAATAACCCGGATATGTATGACAATGAAGCAAAACAAGCAAAAAAGTTATATAACGAAATGAAAAAGCAACACTTCTTCTTAACATCAGATGATGATTATGCTTATGCCGTTTTATTAGGGAAAAGAGGAAATGACCCTGTGGAACATGCATTATCAATGCGAAATTATTATGATGCCCTCCGCGCTGAAGGATTTCGGTCTGGCAATGAACTTCAGTGGTTGTCACAGGTTATGACTTATGAGGATATGACTTATGATGAGAAGCTTGTAAAAAAAGCAGTTGAAGTACTCTATCGTTTTAAAAAAGAAACTAAGGTACGTCCTGTTCACTATCCGATGATTGGATTTCTCGTTGTCTTCGAAGTTGGTGAAAAAGAGTTACTGAATATTATTGAGCTTAGCCGTGCATTCGAAGAATCAAAACCGTTTAAGTGGAAACGAGATATGGCGTTATCCTTTGCAATCGGATATGTGATGCATGAATTGACAGAAAGTATGGAGGAAGCGAGCGTTATTCTTGCAACTTCAGTGGAATTAATCTTGCAAGCACAACAAGCAATTATGGCTGCTACGATTGCTGCAATGGCTACTTCTCAAGCATCAAATTCATCAAATACATGAGTATTATTGAAATTAAGGGAAGATTCCGCACTTTACAAAGCTGGATCTTTTTTTGTTTTAAAATAAATACTTTTTTGGTAAAAAGTAACATAGGAATGCACAGTATCACTAAGTCATCAAGTTTTTTAGTAATTCTAATGAATTATTATTCTAGAAGAATAGGTTGTCAACTTGCTACTTGTATAGTATATTGAGGCAAATAGATTGATAATCAGAATTATTATTTGTGTTAATTTAGTTTGAAAAGTATCAACGTTTAATATAAGCCTCTTTTTCTGAGGGGAAATTTATATATCGGGGTGTTCAAATAGTGATTAATTCAACTTTAAAGAAAGATACACCTTTGCTAGAGGTTAACAATCTTCAAACAGGATTTAAAATTGAGGGAGAATATTACAATGCGGTTGAAAGTATATCCTTTGATGTAAAACGTAAACAAATTGTCGGAATAGTTGGTGAGTCCGGCTGTGGGAAAAGTGTTATGTCATTGTCTATTATGCAATTACTGCCATTAGGTATTGGAGAAATTCGTGGTGGGCAAGTAAAGTTTGAAGGACAAGATTTGGCAAATTATAATGAAAAAGAAATGAACGCGATACGTGGTAATGATATATCAATGATTTTCCAAGAACCTATGACATCTTTGAACCCTGTGTTTACAATAGGTTCTCAAATAGCAGAAGTTTTATTGAATCATCAAAAGATAACAAAAAAAGAAGCTAGATTAAAATCAATTGAATTACTAAATCAAGTCGGTATATCACGTCCTGATAAAGTTGTACATGAATATCCACACCAATTGTCCGGTGGGATGAGGCAGCGAGTGATGATTGCAATTGCAATTGCATGCCAACCGAAGTTGCTCATTGCGGATGAACCAACAACTGCACTAGATGTAACTGTACAAGCACAAATATTAGAGCTTTTAAAAAGCATTCAAGAAATGAATGATATGTCAATCATCTTAATCACACACGATTTAGGCGTTGTTGCAGAGATTTGTGATGAAGTAATTGTAATGTATGCTGGAAAAGTTGCGGAACGTGCTAGCGTAAATGAATTGTTTAAATCACCAACACATCCTTATACCCAATTATTACTGAAAGCGATTCCAAAAATGGATGAGGAAGTCGAAGAACTGGCCACGATTGAAGGGCTTGTTCCATCCATTCAAAATATGCCAGCTGTTGGTTGCAGATTTGCCAATCGCTGTCCCAAAGCAATGCCGGAATGTATGCAAATTACACCTCTTCTCAGTGAGGTTGTTGAGGGCCATGAAGTTGCTTGTCTATTATACGAGAGCAGCTGGCCGGCTGGAGAAAAGAGGGTTGCACGATGACAACTAAGAATGACAATTTACTAGAAGTGCAAAACTTGAAAACGTATTACCCAATCCATGGTGGTTTTTTCCAACGTGTCGTTGGAAATGTTAAAGCTGTTGATGATATCTCCTTTGCGATAAAAAGAGGAGAAACAATGGGTCTTGTAGGTGAGTCAGGTTGTGGAAAATCAACTGCTGGTCGGACAATCTTACGACTTATGAAACCGACAGATGGAAAAATCATTTTTGATGGTGAAGATATTACAAATATCAGTGGCTCCCGACTTCAACAAGCAAGACGAGATTTTCAAATGGTATTTCAAGATCCTTATGCTTCGTTGAATCCAACTCAAATGGTTGGAAATATTATAGCTGAACCTATATTAAACTATGAAAAACGTGATAAGGAAGAATTGAAAGCCTACGTTAAAGCTTTGCTTTTGAAAGTTGGTTTACCCGAGGAAGCTTATTATAAATATGCACATGAATTTTCTGGTGGTCAGCGTCAACGTATTGGAATTGCCCGTACGCTTGCGCTTAATCCGAAACTAATTGTTGCAGATGAACCTGTTTCAGCACTCGACGTATCTGTGCAATCACAAGTATTAAACTTGTTGAGAAGTCTTCAAAAAGAATTTGGCCTAACTTATTTATTTATCGCGCATGATTTAAGCGTTGTAAAACATATGAGTGATCGGATTGGTGTGATGTATTTAGGCAACATGGTTGAGATTGCTTCCAATAAAGATCTTTATAAAGAACCGCTACATCCTTATACACAAGCGCTAATTTCAGCGATTCCAGAACCAAATCCAACATTGAAAAAGGAACGCATTGTGCTAAAAGGAGATGTGCCAAGTCCTGCGAATCCGCCAACTGGTTGCCCGTTCCACACGCGGTGCCCGGTCGCGCAAGATATTTGTTCGCAGAAAAAACCACCTTTGAAGGAGGTGAGACCTGGTCATTTCGTAGCTTGTGTCTTACATGATTAACATTAACTAACAAATATTTTGGGGGGTAAAAGAATGAAGAAGAAATCCTTATTTTGGCTGTTTTCAATGATACTTGTACTTTCAGTATTTTTAGCAGCTTGTAACAAAGACGATGAAGGTGCAAAAGAAGAAGATAAGCCTAAAGAAGAAGATACTGATTCAACAGATAGCGAAGCAACAGACGGTGAACCACAAAAAGGTGGTACGCTTGTTTACGGAATTGATGCTGAACCTGAAGGCGCATTCAGCTCAGCGTTTTACAATATTCAAACAGACTTTCAAATTCTTGAATTTATCGATGAAGCACTATTCACATACGATGAAAATTTAGAAATTCAACCAAACTTGGCTTCTTGGGAAACTGAAGATAGCCAGCATTACACGTTCAAGTTTGAAGAAGGCGTAAAATGGCATAACGGTGAAGAATTAACAGTTAATGACTGGGTATTCGCACTTGAAACAATTGCTAATAAAGACTACGAAGGTGCTAGATTCACAAACGTAGAAACAATAGAAGGTGCGAAAGAGTACCGTGAAGGAACTGCGGATAGCATCTCAGGTCTTGAAGTTGTAAGTGATTATGAAATTAAAGTTACTTTTGATAAGGCACGTGTTAACAACTTGTTAAACGTATGGGCATATCCACTACCAGAAAAAGCATATGAGGGAATTGCAGTTGCTGATATGGCTGAGTCTGATGTAGTTCGTTCTAAGCCAATTGGTACGGGTCCATTTAAAGTAGCAAATATTGTACCAGGTGAGTCGTATGAGCTTGAACGTCATGATGATTACTGGAACGGTGAAGTAAACCTAGATAAGATTATTGTTCGTGTTATTGACAATGCATCTACAGTGGGCGCACTTCAAAACGAAGATATTCACATGATTGAAGTACAACCTGTTTCTGCTCCTGAAGTAGAAAAGTTAGAAAACGTAGAAATTGTTACTGCTCCAGGTCTTGCATATTATTATGTAGGCTTTAAATTAGGTAAATTTGATAACGACAAACTTGAAATTGTTGAAGAAAAAGAAAAGTATCAAGACAAAAACTTACGTCATGCAATGATGTATGCACTTAATCGTCAAGAGTGGATTGACGCATTCTTCTTCGGTTACGGTAAGCCGGTTAATAAGCCAGTTCCATCAGCACACTGGATTTCTGCTGACGATAGCGATTTGAACGAATATGCGTATGATCCTGAAAAAGCAATGGCACTTCTTGATGAAGCGGGATATGTTGATACTAACGATGACGGATTCCGTGAAGATCCAAATGGTGAAGAGTTTGTTATTAGCTTCGCACATTATGCAACAGGTAACCCAACATTTGAAGCACGCTCACAAGCAATTGCTCAATATTGGGAAGAAGTTGGCTTGAAAGCGAAAGTCGACATGACTGAAGTAACACTATATTATGACATGATTGAAAAAGATGATCCAAGTATCGAAACATTCTTTGGAGGATGGGGAACTAGTTCTGACCCAGATCCATCAGGTCTTTGGAAGTCAGACGTTCTATGGAACTACCCACGTTATAACAACCCTAAGTCTGATGAACTTCTTGAAAAGGCATTGGACATTGAAGTTGTAGGAACTGATAACGAGAAGCGTAAAGAAGTTTATGTTGAATGGCAGCAGCTAATCAACGAAGATCTACCAATGCTTTTCATTGCTGAGCTTGAAGAAATTGATGGCGTAAATGAAAATGTTGGCGGATTTGAAAGAAACGTTGCTGGTAAAAATAGTTCTTCAAAATGGTATTTAAAAGAAGCAAAATAAGAAATAAATGATGTCGGTGGTGGACGAATTCGTTCGTCTACTACTGATATTTACTTGTAAGGCTCTTATATACGGTAAGACATATTTGCGTATTTTATTTTGAATAGGCATGAGTGGCTCGAAGAAATTTTAATGCCAATAGCATAGATAACTAAAGTGGTTTACATGCTGTTACATAGTTGAATATCTACTTACCTGAGTCAATTTCATAATTACCTTAACATGCTACAACGACACAACATATTGTTTGAGAACGGTTCAACTCAACTATATGTTGTGTCGATGTAGCAATAAAATCCTATTATGAAATTGATTGACGAGTAACCTCATAAAATAAGTCTTACCGTGTTTAAGAGTAACAACGTAGAGTAGGACACAGTTAAGGAGAGTACCTTATGCTAAAACTAATAATTCGTCGTTTATTAGGGATGATCCCTATGTTATTTCTAATCTCCATAGTTGTATTCATGCTTGCGAAAGCGATGCCAGGGGATTCTTTTACAGGAGAAATAGATCCAAATAACACAAATCCAGAATACATTGAAGAAATGAGACAAAAAACGGGTTATTATGATCCGGTTTACATCCAGTATGGTAGATGGATTGGAGACTTTGTACAAGGTGATTTTGGGAAATCCACACGTTATAAAATTCCAGTGTCGGACCTCATTCTACAAAAGATACCAAATACATTATTTTTAGCGTTAACATCTATGGTAATTACTTATATTCTTGCATTTTTAATGGGCATGTATGCAGGCAGGAAACCATACACAATAGGTGATAACTTGATTGCTACTTTTAACTATGCAGGTCTTGCGATTCCTTCATTCGTTGCAGGTGTATTCGCGATTTATTTCTTTGCATTTGGATTAAACTGGTTCCCATTCGCGGGTTCAGTAGATATACAATCTACAGCTGGGACATTAGATTATTGGCTGAGTAGACTCCATCATGTTTTCTTACCAGCTGTTGTTTTAGGAATATTTGCTACAGCACAATACACTCAGTTTTTACGTAATGACTTAATTGAAAACTCACGTAGAGATTTCGTTAGAACGGCTAGAGCAAAAGGAACACCGATGGCTAGAATTTACAATGTGCATATATTACGTAACTCAATTATTCCACTTATTACGTTTCTTGGATTTGATATTGCAGCATTGTTAAGTGGAGCCGTTATTACCGAGAAGATTTTTACTTATCCTGGAATTGGTTTATTGTTCCTTGATTCGGTGACGAGTCGTGATATTCCAACTATGATGGCGATTACGATGATGTTATCATTCCTTGTGCTCTTTGGTAATTTACTGGCAGACATTCTATATGGTGTGGTCGACCCACGAATTCGTTTAGGATAGGAGGGAAAGGAAATGACAACAAGTACAACATCAACGGAACCAAGACCCCCTGCTAAAGGTTTGTCGCCGTGGGGAATGGCTCGGAAGAAGTTTTTGAAGAATAAGTTAGCGATGATTAGTTCAGTATTTTTAGCAATCGTCATCATCCTTTCTGTATTAGCTCCTTTTCTGGCACCATATATATCGCCAATTCCAGATATCGAGAAAGTTAATATTTCAAAAATGAATATACCTCCTAACAATGAGCATATTCTTGGGACTGATAAAAGTGGACGGGATGTATTAACTAGGCTTCTATACGGAGGAAGAGTTTCACTTCTAGTCGGAGTCAGTTCAACACTAATTGTTATTGTATTGGGTACAATCGTAGGTTCAATCGCAGGTTTTTTTGGAGGCCGTGTAGATAGTCTGCTTATGCGATTTACTGACTTCGTATTAAATTTTCCATTTCTCGTATTTGTTATTGTTTTGAATACGATTTTACATGGTAAAGTGAACGGACTTTGGGTATTAATTGGTGTGATTGGATTCTTAAGTTGGGGCGGTGTTGCACGTATTGTTCGTAGTAAAATACTTGCAGAGAAAGAGAATGAATATATTCTAGCAGCAATTTCAATTGGTTGTTCTCCAGCAAAAGTAATTATCAAGCATTTACTACCAAATGTAATGTCGACAATTATTGTCCAAGCAACACTCCTTTTCGCAGGTTTAATTATTGCAGAATCTGGGCTTAGTTACTTAGGATTTGGTGTACCGCAAAAGATCCCATCTTGGGGGAATATGCTCGCATTCGCGAATGAACCGGATGTGCTACAAGGGAAACCTTGGATGTGGATGCCACCAGCACTCGCAATTACATTTACGATTTTATCGATAAACTTTATTGGTGAAGGTTTGAAAGACGCAATGAATCCGAAGTCATCAAGATAATAAATATAGAAAACGGTCACGCATTTTATTGCGTGACCGTTTTTGTTCGTTTATCGGTGAAGGATTAAGGCTTCGTTCTAATATGCTCTCCGCCCACGTCTTCTATCTTCGTTATAATCGTTGAATACATGCGCATCATTGCGCCGCCCTCGTAGGTGAAATGCTTGCCGTCATTCATGCGAAGAACTACTTTTCCCACGGCAGTTGTACCATCCACTTTTGTAATTACTTCTTCAACACTTTCAAAATCATCCCACTCATAGATTTGAGTTTCGTATGCAAAAGGTTCATTCAAGGCAAAATAATCTGGTGTTAAGTAGTAATAATCTTTGATTGATAAAGAAATTCCAATGAATGCGATAACTCCAAGTATGAGCGTATATAATAATTTTTTAACCCTTTTTTCTACAACCCCAAATACGACGAAAATGATTGCAAGTGCAAGAATCCCAATTCCGCCTGTTAAAAGTGCCCACTGGGATGTTCCGATTTCCTGTGCTTGTGTTGTAATAAAACTACTCTTAGCGGGGAAGATAATCGCTGCAGGTACGATAAATGCTAAAATCGCTAAAATAACTGCAATGGCGATATTTAGCACTTTATTCTGATCAACAAAGTCATTCAATCTATAACCCTCCTTGTGAAAGAGCAATTTATTCTTATACTACTATACTACATTGTATTGGAAGATATTTCATCTGTGTGAGGTGTGTGCGATATCGGCGCACGTAGTGTTTATATCGGACATTTACGATGTTATATCGACGTTTGCGGGATGGATATCGGACAGTTTGCTAGATATATCGACGCTCACAACACATATATCGGCAAATCAGGACTTAGCACATACCCGGAAATCGCTTAGCAGCTAACATAGTTAATGAAAGTTGATAATTTATTATATCTGCGTTCACCGCGCTTATATCCGACAGTTTGAGTGATATATCTGCGCTCGCAACACTTATATCCGACAGTTTGAGTGATATATCCGCGCTCACAACACATATATCGGCAAATCAGGACTTTACGCTCACACCATCAAGTGTCGTTCCAAACAAAAAAAATAAACTTCCATGGTTGAATGGTTTGATTCCGCATAATACTAACAAAAATAACTATTTTGTCATCAATAATGAAGTGGGAGAGTATATTGATTCAAAAGGAGGGCTTTTAATGGGGAATATATTACTGGACATTGAGAACCTCCGCACATCGTTTCGGATTAAAGGTGAATACTATGCAGCGGTTGATGATGTCACTTTGCAAATCCATGAGAATGAAGTGCTCGCCATCGTAGGGGAATCGGGTTGTGGAAAAAGTGCGCTTGCTTTATCTATTATGGGATTACATGAAGAAGGGTTCACTGAATTAGAAGGACAAGTCTATTTTCAAAGGGAAAACCTACTGGAATTGTCACGTAGAAGATTGAACAAAATACGCGGATCTGACATCGGGATGATATTCCAAGATCCGATGACCGCGCTAAACCCACTTTCTACGATTGGTTCACAAATTGAAGAATCGATGAAATATCATATGAAAATTTCAGCAACAGATAGAAAAGAACGGACACTGATGTTGCTGCAACGAGTTGGGATTAAAAATGAAGCGCGCATTTATTCGCAGTATCCTCACGAATTATCTGGTGGCATGAGGCAACGAGTTGTTATTGCGATTGCGCTTGCTTGTGATCCGGTTCTTCTTATTGCAGATGAACCGACGACTGCATTGGATGTAACGATTCAAGCGCAAATTATGGGCTTGCTGAAAAAGTTACAATCTGAAATGCTGACCGGTATTCTTCTGATTACACATGACCTCGGTGTTGTAGCAGAGATGGCGGACCGTGTTGCGGTTATGTATGCCGGGGAAATCGTTGAACTAGCCGAGGTGAATAAAATATTTGCTAATCCAACGCATCCCTATACTCGTTCACTTTTTAATTCCATTCCAGCAAATATGCCGGACAAGGGGAGACTTCACGTGATTGAGGGAACAGTACCTCCGATTCAGGAACTGGATCGTAATGGATGTCGTTTTGCACCGAGGATTCCGTGGATTTCAGCGAATCAACATGAACAAACACCGACTTTACATGAAGTGGCGCCGAATCATTTTGTTAGGTGTACATGCTATAAACACTTTCATTTCAAGAAGAATGAATAGGAGGACCACAATGCCTTTACTTAATGTGACTAATCTTAAAGTACATTTTCCAATTCATGGGGGATTTTTACAAGGTGTTGTGAACGATGTTCGTGCAATCGATGGCGTGAGCTTCGAGATTCAGCGAGGCGAGACGTATGGACTTGTTGGCGAGTCTGGCTGTGGTAAAACGACGACGGGACGAGCCATTATTGGATTAAATAAAAAAACGTCTGGTGAAATTTTATTTGAAGGTAAAAATCTAGCGAAACTTCGTGGAAAATCAAAACGGCAACAGATGCGGGATATACAAATGATTTTCCAAGATCCTTATTCATCATTAAATGTACGAAAAAGAGTGCTTGATATCGTTGCGGAACCACTGCGAAATTTTGAGCGTATGTCGCCGGGTGAAGAAAAAGCGAGGGTACAAGCTTTAATTGAGCGAGTAGGCCTAAACCCGGAAGCAATTTATCGTTATCCACATCAATTTTCTGGTGGACAGCGTCAGCGGATTGGCATTGCACGAGCACTAACGTTAAAACCGAAGTTAATTATTGCGGACGAGCCTGTTTCAGCACTTGATGTATCTGTACAAGCCCAAGTGTTAAATTTCATGCAAGATATTCAAAAGGAATATAATCTTTCGTATTTATTTATTAGTCATGACCTCGGTGTTATTAAGCATTTATGTGATCGAATTGGCATTATGTATCGTGGGCGATTAGTGGAAGAAGGGTTGGCTGATGATATTTACAGTCGTCCGCAGCATCTTTATACGAAGCGACTCATTTCTGCGATACCTGAAATTAATCCGAAGAAAAGACTTGAAAAAGCGAATTTACGTCAAGCAGTTGAAGAAGAATATCAAAACAATTATGAGCAGTACTTTGATGAAAATGGAAGACTATTTGATTTAAAGAAAGTCTCTGACACGCATTCTGTTGCGCTGCAGTAAATTCAGAAAGTGAGGGGGAGGGAAGTTTGTTACTTTTCATAGTACGGCGCGTTTTAGTTATGATTCCACAATTACTTCTTTTGAGTATCGTCATTTTTTTTCTTGCGAAAGCGATGCCGGGTGATGCGGTGACTGGTGCTTTTATGGGGAATCCAGATGCAACGCCCGAGCAAGCTGAAAAAATTCGAGAAAGTTACGGCTTAAATGATCCATTGTTTGTTCAATACGGGCGTTGGATAATAGGTTTTGTTCAAGGCGATATGGGGATGTCTTTTATTCATCAACAACCCGTGACATCCATTTTAGCTGGAAAGTTAAGTAACACTTTATTATTAGGATTATTTACGTTCATTGTGAGTTATTTAATAGCGCTGCCGCTTGGTATTATTGCGGGGCGATGGACTGAGTCATGGGCGGATAAGTCGATAGTTGGCTATAATTATTTGGCGATTGCGACTCCAGGTTTTATTTTTGCGATCATCATGTTGTTTGTTTTTAGTTTTGTTCTAGGTTGGTTTCCGAGCGGTGGAAGTATAGATATAAGTGTGGAGACTGGCACATGGGAATACGTGGTGAGCAAGGCGCGACATCTTGTATTGCCTACTTTGTCAGGTGCAGTTTTAGCGACTGCTGGTACGATTCAGTATTTACGCAACGAAATTATTGATGTGAAGGGAAAAGATTTTGTAAAGACGGCACGAGCTAAAGGTGTGCCAGAAGGTAAAGTGTACACACGGCATATATTGAGAAATTCTTTGTTACCGATTGCTGCGTTTTTAGGGCTTGAAATTACAGGGTTAATTGGAGGTTCAATTTTTATTGAAACGATTTTTAGTTATCCAGGGCTAGGTCAGCTTTTTATGCAATCAATTTCGAGTAGGGATTTTACTGTTGTTTCGGCGCTTGTTATGATTTCGGGTGCTGCAGTTATTGTGGGTACGATGTTGTCGGATATTATTTTAAGTATGATTGATCCCCGCATTCGAATTGACTAATAGATGTGAATGGAGGTGAATGGGGTGAACAAGCCTGATGATGTGAATCAAATTGAAATGGAGGTGTCGCTTTCTAAAACGATTTGGCGTGAGATACAGCATGATAAATTGGCGAAGCTTGCGCTTATTATATTTACTTCCATATTAGTATTCGCTTATTTTATACCAGCTTTTCTTGATCAATCACAAATTATCCGTATTAATTTCTCGAAAATTTATAGCGCACCTTCCTTTGAACATTGGCTTGGTACTGATTACGGTGGACGTGATGTGTTTGGGCAACTGATAATAGGCGCGAGAAATTCAATTACCATTGGTATTATGATTACGATTTTTGCAGGCTTTTTAGGTTTAATGATTGGTTTGATTGCTGGTTATTTTGGTGGTCGGATAGATTTTGTAATTATGCGCTGTCTTGACTTTTTTATGATTCTTCCTGTAACGATGATGATTATTGTTTTTGTAGTTGTTGTTCCAAAGTTTAATGTGTGGTCGTTTATAGGCATTATGAGTATTCTTCTTTGGTTTGGGAAAGCAAGGTTAATTCGCTCGAGAACGCTGGCAGAGAGGGAACTTGATTATGTAAATGCTTCTAAGACATTAGGTACGCCTCATTGGAAAATCATGCTTTTTGAAGTTTTTCCAAATTTAAGCTCTCTCGTTATTGTCAATATGACACTTACGCTTGCCAGTAATATTGGTATAGAAACGGGTTTGACATACTTAGGATTTGGATTGCCGGAAAGCACGCCGTCACTTGGGACATTAATTAGTTATGCGAAAAACCCTGATGTAATTCAAAATAAGTGGTGGGTATGGTTACCTGCATCACTGCTCATATTAATCTTAATGCTTTGTATAAATTTCATCGGACAAGCGATAAAACGCGCATCTGATGCGAGGCAAAGATTAGTTTGATGTAAGGGAGGTAACCTAATTGGCAAAGAAGCGAATTTTGCTTCTCGCTAGCCTATTGCTATTGAGTTGTGTTTTACTGGCTGTCTCTATGGAGAAAGTTAAAAATGGCGGCGAGTCTGTAGCTGTTTTCAAGCTTGATGTGCAGAATAAAGATGAAATACTTGAAAATGGTGAACTCGTTTATGGACTTGTTTCTAAAGGTCCGTTTGAAGGGACGCTAAACAAAGTTTTTTATTCAGGTGCACCAGATGCTGAAGTCATGGGCTTTTTTGATGAAAGTCTGTTAGCTATTGATGGGAATTACCTCATTACTAATGACGGTGCTGCAAATTATAAAATGTCAGAGGACAATAAGACTATTACGCTTACAATTAAGGACGATGTGAAGTGGCATGATGGGGAACGGGTAAAAGCGTCTGATCTTCTTTACGCTTATGAGTTGCTTGGTCATCCTGATTACGAAGGGACACGTTATACGTTCACCATTTCAAATGTAGCGGGCATGGTTGATTACAACGAAGGTAAAGCAGAAACAATTTCGGGAATTACGGTTTCTGAAGATGATCGAACAATCGAGATTACGTATGTTGAGGCAACCCCTTCTTACATGTCAGGTATTTGGACTGCGCCTGTGCCTAGACATCATGTGGGTGATGTAACGACAGGCGAAGTGACTATTAAAGATATTTTAGTATCAGATAAAATTCGTACAAAACCAATTGGCTTCGGTCCTTATAAAGTGGCGAAAATCGTACCTGGTGAATCGGTCAAGTATGAAAGGTATAACGAATATTGGCGAGGGAAGCCGAATCTCCAAACGGTGATTTTGAAAGTCATTACACCTGAATCAATTTTAGGTGCGCTGAAAAAAGGTGAAATTGATATCGCGTCCATACCACCCGATCAGTATGAGAATGCCAAGGAGATAGGCAATATAGAATTACTAGCTAAAGTAGATCCAGCTTACACATATATTGGCTTTAAACTCGGCAAATGGGATGAAACGAAGAAAGAAAATGTCATGGATCCAGAAGCTAAATTGGCGAATAAACTGGTACGCCAAGCGATGTGGCATGCAATGGATAATATTGCAGTTGGTAGAGATGTTTATCACGGTTTACGATTCCCAGCAACGACTCTAATACCGCCAACTTTTGAACAATTTCATGATACATCGAATAAAGGACGTTCTTATGATCCGGAAAAAGCGAAAGCACTTCTAGATGAAGCCGGGTATATTGATATTAATAACGACGGATTTCGTGAAGATCCAGATGGCAATGAGTTTGTGTTGAACTTTGCTTCAATGGAAAGCGATGAAACATCTGAACCAATTGCTAGGTATTATATGCAAAATTGGGGCGACGTTGGGCTGAACGTTCAATTTTTAGATGGCCGCTTACATGAGTTTAATTCATTTTACAAAATGATTGAGTCAGATAGCTCCAGGGTCGATGTATATCAAGCAGCTTGGAGTACTGGGAGTGATCCTGATCCAGGGGGACTTTACGGTCGAACTGCGTTGTACAATTATTCTCGTTATGTGAGCGCTAAAAATGATGAGCTTCTTGCAGCGGGGACATCTGAAAAGGCGTTTGATTCTGCTTATCGAAAGCAGATTTATAATGAATGGCAGGCGCTTATGGTTGAAGATGTTCCGATTGCACCAACTGTTTATCGTTACGGAATAACGGCTGTGCATAAACGTGTGACAAATTACTCGATTGATCCTTCGTCTGAATTGTCGTTATATGAAGTGGGTGTTACGAAAAAGTAATCATCAAACCGTTGTCCTTAATTGGGTGACGGTTTTTGTGATTGATGTATATGTGCATGGTTGAAGTTCATAAGTATGGTAGATTAGAGATAATAAATAAGTTGAAATAAAGAATTTTACTAAGTGTTGATTTCCGTTTCGGATAGGGCTTCGGTACTTTCGAAGTAACGCTTAGGCGGATGCTTTTCACTCAAATTAAAAGCTAACATATATAGTAGATTACTTTTTATGAAAAGGGAGACGTTTGTTTTGAAAATTAGACCACAACGATTGCAAATAGGGGATACGATTGGGATTATTGCACCATCTAGTCCTCCAAATCAGGAGAGTTTAACGAAATCTCTTGCGTTTCTTGAAGGGCTTGGCTTGAAGTGGAAGTTTGGTAAGTATGTGCAAACGAAAGATGGTTATTTGGCAGGTACGGATGCTGAACGGTTACAGGATTTACATGATATGTTCGCAGATCCAGAAGTGAAGGGCATTATTTGTGCAGGCGGCGGATATGGGTCTGCGCGGTTTACGGATCAGATTGATTTGCAATTAATGAAGGAGCGTCCGAAAATATTTTGGGGCTTTAGCGATATTACATTTTTGCACACGGCAATTGGCCTTTATTCGAATATAGTTACATTTCATGGGCCGATGCTGGCGTCTTGTGTAGGTAAAGAGACGTTTCATGAGCTTTCTTCGAAGATGTTCCAGCAGTTGTTCGAGCCGATGGAACTTCATTATACAGATGCAATATCACCGCTTGAAACAATTGCAGGCGGTGTTGGACAAGGAGAGCTTGTTGGTGGAAATTTATCACTTCTAGTGAGTGGTATTGGTACGAAGTTTGAAATTGATACGAAGGGTAAGTTGTTATTAATAGAAGATGTTGGTGAAGAGCCATATCGTGTGGATAGCATGTTGAACCAACTTCGGATGGCGGGGAAATTTAAAGATGTAGCGGGTATAGTTGTGGGTGATTTTGCGAAGGCGGAGCCGAAGAAACCAGATGAATCTTTAACATTGAATGAGGTACTACATCATTACTTAGGAAATCTCGGTAAACCTGTCGTGAAAGGTTTTAAAATCGGTCATTGTGAACCACATTTTGCTGTGCCGCTTGGCGTTGGAGCGAAACTTGACGGGGATAATCGTACGCTTACGATTTTACCAGGAGTTGAATAAGAGGAGGAAAGTTGTTGACGTTGATTCGTTCAATTGAAACGATGACTGTTGCTATTCCGCTATTAAAGCCATTTAAGACGGCGCTTAGGACGGTTCATACCGCAAATGTCGTCTATATAGGGATTACTTGTGAAGATGGGTGTGTTGGGCGCGGAGAGGCTGTACCGACACATGTTATTACGGGAGATTCGACAGGGAGCATTCTTTATGCGATAAAAGGAGTCATTGCCCCCCAACTCATCGGACTGGACATTAGAAATCGTGAAAGGTTATTTAAGAAATTAAATGAATCAATTGCGGGCAATACAAGTGCGAAAGCAGCAATTGATATGGCAATTTACGATTTGATAGGGCAACGAGCAGAACTACCAATTTTTGAGTTTCTTGGTGGTTATCGAAGTGAACTGGAGACTGACTTCACAGTAAGTGTGAATGAACCAAGTGAAATGGCATCCGACGCAGCGACATATCTTGTAAATGGATTTAACGTGCTTAAAGTGAAGGTTGGCATTGGTTCGATTGATGAAGACATAGCCCGTATCAAGGCTATTAGAAAAAGGATTGGTATGGAGCCGAAAATTCGATTGGATGCGAATCAAGGTTGGAAAGCGAAAGAAGCTGTTCGTGCAATTGGACTTATGGAAGACGCGGGGTTAGGGATTGAATTGATTGAACAACCGGTCCGGGCAGCTGATATTAACGGCTTAAAATATGTAACAGACAATACACTTACACCGATTATGGCGGATGAAAGTGTTTTTTCTGCTAGGGATGCTTTGTTAATTTTACAAAACCGATCCGCTGATTTAATTAATATTAAATTGATGAAATCAGGTGGAATTCATGAGGCGTTGAAAATTAATACGCTCGCACAATCATACGGCGTAGAATGTATGGTGGGCAGCATGATTGAGACAAAGCTTGGCATTACGGCAGCTGCTCATTTTGCTGCGAGTCAGCCGAATGTAACGCGATTTGATTTCGATGCACCGCTTATGCTTCAGGAAGATATTGTTTCAGGCGGCATTGTTTACGACGGAAGATTGATTTATCTTCCTGGAAAACCAGGGTTGGGGTTGGATTGTGAACAAAAGTGGGTGAGCAAATGACGTGGTATTGTGCGGTGTCAGTTGCTACGGTTTGGACTTCGCCAGATAGTGTACGCGATATCGACCGGGGAGCGGCAATAAATCCTGTTCGATTGATGAAGTGGCTTGAACAATTATCATATGAATCACGATTGGATCTTTGTGATAGCAATCGTATTCAAACGCAACTTTTATATGGTGAGCCGGTTATCGTGGAAGAAGTTATAGGTGTTTGGGCGAAAGTAATCGCGGTCTGGCAGTCGAGTAGAAAGGATGAACGAGGTTATCCAGGCTGGGTGCCACTTGTTCAGTTGAAGAAGGCGGAGCCAATAAGTGCCGAAGGATTTGCTAAAGTAATAGCGACTAAAGCGCAGTTGTGGAAGTTGGATGGTACGCCTTCAATTGTCATTCCTTTTAATTCAATTTTACCGTATACAGAAGAATCAGGTGAGTGCTTGAAAGTTTGTACGCCTGATGGGGGTGCGCTCATTTTAAAAAATGACGTGTCGTGTGCGCCGTCCATTTTCCAATTCGATAAAAGGCCGATGTCGGATGTAGTGGAAAAGGGACTTAGTTTTCTTAATCTCCCATATTTATGGGCCGGCATGTCTTCTTACGGCTTTGATTGTTCGGGTTTTACGTACAATATGCTGAAGGCTTGCGGCTATTTCATTCCGCGTGACGCAAGTGACCAGGCGCTTGGTGGGAAGGGAATTGCTGTTGGTGACATGGAATCTTGGGCAAAAGGTGATTTGTTGTTTTTTGCCTATGAAGAAGGATGTGGTTTAATCCATCATGTTGGGTTTTATTTTGGAAATGGAATGATGCTTCATTCGCCGTATACGGGCCGATCTGTTGAGCTGTTAAAATTAAAAGGATCGAAATATGAACGTGAACTTTATGGAGTTAGACGTTACGGCGAGGTAGAAAAGTGAGGCATCATATTTTAATTAAATTAAAGATGCTGTGACTGTTATCATGCCCTCAAAATAGGTATACTTGTCCTAACGTTTTATTTTGAAAAGGGGCTTTTTAGATGATAGAAGCAGTACCAATGAGTAAATCACGCACAATCCAGTCAAAACTGGTATTACCGCCAGATACAAATCATTTACAAACTATTTTCGGGGGGAAAGTGCTCGCTTATATAGATGAGATTGCAGCAATTGCAGCGATGAAGCATAGTAATAAAGCTGTCGTGACGGCGTCAATTGACTCAGTAGATTTTCTTTCACCAGCCTTTTTGGGTGATGTACTTGAATTGGAAGCGGTCGTCAGTTCAACTGGACGTACGTCGATGGAAATATATATTGTTGTACATTCAACAGATTTACTAACAGGTAAAACAAGGTTGACGACAAAATCGTTCGTGACGATGGTGGCGATGAATGATGTGAATAAACCGACGGCTGTTCCAGCTGTTTATCCAGAAACTGATGCGGAAAAGTGTATTTTCGAGTCAGGTCCGGCACGTTTAGCACATCGCAAACAACGAAATGATATGAAAATCTAAAGTCTGGGAAGTCCGCATTTAATTGTGGACTTTTTTATTGAAAAAAGTGAATTCTTTTGTTCAATCATAAACCCCCTGCAGCAACCATATATAAATAGAAACATGAAAGTCCAGAGGGATGGGTTTCTATGACGCATGCATGGTTAATTGGATTTTTAGCAACTTTTGTTGGTTTAAGTATCGGTGGGATTATCGCTTACTTTATAAACGGTTTTAGTAGAAGTATAGGGACAATCTATGCAGTCTGTACTGGCTTAATTTTAGGCTTAATTAGTTTCGAAATAGCACCCGAGGCCATCGAAATGGGTAACTGGACCATTTTTTTTATTGGATTTATTTTAGGAGTCGTACTCTTTAAGTTTATACATGCGGGAATTCATCATAATACTATGGATGAAAAAAAACCACAGAAATCCGTATTCTTTTTGGCCATTATTCTTTCGTTTCACAATTTCCCTATGGGTGTGGTCATTGGTACGATGGAGCAATCGGATGTGGGGGGATCGTTATTAAAAGCAATTATTCTACATAATATCCCTGAAGGCATGATACTTTTTGCACCACTTTTTTTTGTAGGTTCCAGTATTATTACGATGCTACTTATTTCATTTATTGTCTCTGCTCCCGTAGCGATTGGTGCACTTATCGGCGAGGCGATTCATTTGAACAATGATTTTATCTGGTCATTTTTAATGAGTTTGATTGTCGGGACGATTTATATGGTAACGATTAAAGAAATTTTACCAGAATCAATTCGGCATTCTTCAAACATTTATAGTGTTGTCGTTGCAGTGATAACTTTTTTGTTGTTGGGAGGTTATATGATTTATATATGATTAGCTGGAGAACTACCATTGATTTAATTAGAATCAACCCTGTTTTATATCGCGTTATTTATATCGATTAAGATTTGTCGGACTTTTTGAAAGGAAAAGAAACGCGGATTAGACGAAATGATAGTGTTACACATGGAACATTGTTAAAAATTGCGATATGCGGGAGATTATTGAGGTTTGATTGAAACAATATATTGTTAATGCTTTAGTAAAAAATTATTCATTGATCTAAATGCTTTTTCCGCAGAAATTTTAATATAATCTTTGGAGAATGGGTCACTAAATCCGTGTTGTCCATTAAGTTTACATATTTCAATATTATTTGGCGCAAGCTCTGAGATTAATTTATCAACATTAAAAGACTTTTCTTGTTGTGGGAATATTAAAAGTGATGGACATTGAGGTTCAATTTTTGTATAGTCCCTAATCCTTGAGCCATAAAAGCCTACTATTCCATTCACCATTTTTTCTTCACTGCAAAGCCAAGCAACTGTAGCACCTACACTAAATCCGACTATAAATACTTTGTTGTAGCGCTTTTTTAAGTCTACTACCAAGTCCAACACTTTTTTGGCAGCATTTATGAAGCCGATATTCTCCACAAAATTATGATAAGCAACGTCATCCAGGTTGTAAGGATATGGCGTTTTTTGAGTGATTAGATTTGGACAAAAAACATCAAAACTTAAATCCGATAATGCATTACAAACCCCAGTTATATGCTGGTTGATACCGTAAATTTCATGAACAACAATAATTACTTTATCATTGTTGTTTTTTAAATAAATCATGTAAATCGACCTCCGTTACTCCACTTAGAATAATTGCTATTGGAAGGGAAGTCCATAATTAAATGCAATAAACGAAGGATTGTAGATATTCTACAGTCTTTTTTTGATTAAAATAAGTTTTTTGTGTAATCACTTTACATCCAACTCGTATATAGTGTACTATGTAACTAATACGCCAGTACGGAGGGGGAACACCATTGAAACAGTGGAATGGTTTATTGAAAAAAGAGTGGTCACTTATGCGGGAGTGGATATACGGGACAGTAATTATGACGATTGTTCTAATAGGTGCCGCAACACTCGTATTGTCTTTGTTAGCTGGAAATACGATTAATCCTTTACCTATAGCTGGAGTCGCAATTGTCCTATATATAATCATAAGTTTGTTTTTACCTGTCGCATTATTACTAAATAGTTTGTGGAAAGAATGGAAGCGTTCGGATGTATGGCTTCATTCAACAAGTTCTGCTTATAAACTGTTTGGTGCAAAGGCAGTTTTTGCTGCGGTTCTGGGTGCGGTGATTATGTTTGTACCAACTATGCTATTTTTAATTTATGTAGGGATTATGGGTTCACCTTTTGTTGAGTTAACATCTATAGATCTAACAACTTTTATAGTAATTCTTAGTTCCTCATTTTACACAGTTTCAATCATGATTATGAGCGTAGGTTTATTTTTAGGGGTGTTTAATCAATTAATCAAACCTTTCGTAAAAGGTTTTGCAATGCCAATTACAATCCTATTTTTTGGTTTGATGTCATGGGTGTACCAGCTAGTAGAGGAGTTACCTTTCTATCAGAAGATAGTTTCATTCGGTCCAATAGGAGATTTATCAAAAGAAGCGTTTTATATTGAAAGAGAAGGTTTCTTTTTAGGACCAACTGAACCTGTCGTTTATATAGGAGATATCTTTATAAGTTTGTTATTTATAGGCGTTTTGTTTGTAGTGTCTTCTGCTTTGTTCGAGAAGAAAGTGAGGTTATGACATGAACTCGATTCATAAAAAAGGAAGTTGGAAAGGTTTATTCCTAAAAGAATGGATGATTTCTAAAGCTGAAGTAATCACTTTGCTTATTCTAAACCTGGTGATCGGGTTGGGGTTACCTACAATTATTAACAAGATCTTTTATATTCCAGCAGATGTTTCTGACGGAATGCATGCTCTTGTGGGACTTTGGTTGATTGCACATATGTTTATCGGCTTAAAGTTATTGTTTACAAGTCTTAGATATGAAATGAGACATCCAACTATTTGGTTGCATTCACCGAAACCAATATTTCAACTAGTAGGTGTCAAAGCGATGTTTGCGGCATTTATTACAAGCGTGTTATTAATAGTCGGGAGCATCATGTTGGCCATGTCTTTAACCCTTAATAATGTGAAATCAATGCCTTTATTAACAGATGATGTGCTCGTTCCTTTAAGTATTTTGGTTGCGACATTTTTACTTTCAATCTACATCATGGGAATTGGCTTTATCTTCTGGTCAATCTATCAAGTGTTGCGTTCTCGGATTGGAAGCGTCTCTGTAGTTATTGTCATTATGATTTTCTTTGGATGTACGTACTTGTTGGAGAAAATAAGCTTTCCTAGCATTTTCGATACAATTAAAACATTTGGTCCCGTACGATTTACAGACACTAAATTTTATGATGAAACAAATCATAATTTGATTTCAATAATTGTTCCAGACGGTGTTGTTTTTTCGGTTGGTGGTCTTTTATTATACGGCGGAATTACAGCAATCTTATTCATAGTAGGTTCTACGTTATTTGAGAAGAAAGTGAGGTTTTAGCGATGGGCATTGATTTTTTACCAGATAAGCCAATTTACCAGCAGCTCATCGAAAGAATTACAGGGAATATTATACGCGGCACGTTAAGTCCAGGTGAGAAGCTACCGTCTGTCCGAGATTATGCCGTTGAAGCAGGTGTCAATGCAAATACGATGCAGCGCGTCTATAAGGAGCTGGAGCAGATGGAGATTACGGAGACGAAAAGGGGGCAGGGATCTTTCGTGACTGAAGATATTAGAAAGATTTCTAAACTTCGGAATGAAATGAAAGAGCAGCTTGTTACGTCTTTTATTCAAAATGTGGAGGCACTTGGCTTTACGACTTCTGAAATGGTGGATTATTTACAGGGACGGGGTGGAGCAAATGATTGAGCTGAAAAATATATCAAAAAAGTATGGTGGACGACGAGCACTTGATGATTTGACGTTGACAATACCGCAGGGGAAGATTATTGGTTTGGTCGGGGAAAATGGTAGTGGGAAGACGACACTCTTGAAATTAATTGCGGGATTACTTACACCTGATAAGGGAACTGCGACATTTAGTGGGCGTCCAATTACGCGTAGAGTGGCGACGGATATTGCGTACATGCCAGATGCCGATTTGTTCTATCCGTATTTCACTGTGGAGCAGTTATTTAATTTCTATGATTCACAGTTTGAGGACTTTGATTTGATTAAGGCGAAGGAAATTGCGCAATTTTTGAACATTTCACTTGATGAAAAAATAAAAAACTTGTCTAAAGGGAATCGTGGACGGGTAAAGATTGCTGTGACACTTGGACGCGAGGCGCATTATTATTTGTTGGATGAACCGTTCTCAGGATTGGATCCAATGGTAAGAGATGATATCGCAAAAGGGTTAATCCGGTATACAGATACGGAAAGGCAAACGGTTTTGATGTCAACGCACGAATTAAAAGAAGTGGAACCTTTGCTAGATGAAATCGTAGTACTAAGAGGTGGACGAATTATTGCGCAAGAAGCGGTAGATGTGATTCGTGATATGCACGGGAAAGATGCGACGAGTTGGATGGTGTCGTTGTTTAGAGAGGAGCAGTAATATGGATATTAAACCAGTAGTGGAATTAAAGAATTTATCGAAAACGATTGGACGTAAAAAGATTATTGATAACTTGAATTTATCATTGTATCCGGGACAGATTACCGGATTTCTAGGGCCAAATGGGGCTGGGAAAACAACAACAATTCGCATGATGGTTGGGCTTATGACGCCTACAAGTGGCGATGTATTGATTGAAGGCAAGTCGCTTTCTGATGATTTTGAGGGGGGACTTTCTAAAGTCGGAGTCATCGTGGAAAATCCCGAAATGTATAAGTATATGTCAGGGTATAAAAATCTTGTCCATTTTGCGCGGATGCATGAAGGTGTGACGAAAGAACGTATTGATGAAGTGATTGCACAAGTAGGAATGGGAAATCGAATTAAAGAAAAGGTCTCGACTTATTCACTCGGAATGCGTCAACGCCTTGGTCTCGCACAAGCTTTATTGCATCGTCCAAAGTTTTTAATTCTTGATGAACCGACGAATGGATTGGACCCAGCAGGTATCAGGGAGTTTCGTATGTATTTACGGAGTATTGCCGAAAAAGAAGGCGTTTCTGTATTCGTTTCAAGTCATATGTTGTCGGAGATAGAGCTTATGTGTGACCGGATTGCAATCATTCAAAATGGGAAATTAATTGATTTAGAAGATACGAAAATAGTAAAAGAATCTCATTATTATATTGAAGCGGCGCCGGCTGATTTGGCTGAACAGCTAGTTATTGCAAATGGATTTGCTGTGGAGGCTCATGATGAAGGTTTTATTATTAAAGCGGAAAAAGAGCAGATACCTGCATTGATTGAACAGTTTGCGGCGCAGCAGCTTCAAGTTTTCGCTGTTCAACCACATCGTAAAACTCTTGAAGATCAATTCCTAGAAATGACAGGAGGTGGCCAAATTGCTGAAGCTCATACAAAATGAATGGATGAAATTGTGGAGTAAAAAAGGAACTTGGGCCATGGTTATCTTGCTAGCAGTTTTGATTATTGGGTTGTCAGGACTTAGTCGATACATGGATGTTCAGAATGATAATACAGCTTGGACAACAACGTTGGAAGAAGAGAAGACCCAGATAGAAGCTGAACTTAGTACGCCTGATTTAACTGAAGATAAAAAAGTTGATTTGATTCAGAGGCAGGAAGATATTCAGCAAGAAATTTTAATTAGCATCGAACAGAGCATACCGGTAAGCCGTGAGAAAGTGATAGTAGACACATACGGTATGATGTCGCTTGTGTTGCTGCTAACGATTATAGCGTCGGCGGGAATTGTTGCATCAGAGTTTTCACAAGGAACGATCAAAATGCTATTATCCCGTCCGGTTAAACGTTGGAAAATACTCACTTCCAAATATGTGACAGTCTTATTATTTGGTTTGACGTTAACCGCGATTACCTATTTATTTAGCGTGGTAAGTGCATATATATTCTACCCAGCAGCAGAAGGGAATTCGATTTTATTAAATTCATCAGAAATAGCCATTACGTCTGTATTTGGTAAATCTGTTCAATTGATGCTTCTTACATTTGTTTTTGTTGCTGTCATGGCGACATTGGCATTCATGATTGGTACGGTTTTTAAATCATCTGCACTTGCAATTGGCGTATCGCTATTCTTATACTTCACAGGAACGCTAATTGTAATGTTCCTTCAGGAGTACGCTGTTGCGAAGTATATTTTATTTGCACATGATTTGGCGCAATATGAAATGGGCTTTAAAATACTGGAAACTAATACGATGCCATTTTCGATTGCCGTCATTGTGTGTTATTTCGTTGTTTTCTTAGTGATTAGTTACACAACTTTTATTAAAAGAGATATAACAGCTTAGTAGTGGTGTTTTAGAGAAGGTTCCTCCGCGGATGTTGCTGCGGAGGAGTTTTTTTTATGGGGGGGAAGTCCCGATTTACGGATATAATGTGTGGAGTGTCGGATATAAGTGCGCTGAGCGTGGATATATCATGTTATGTGTCGGATATAAGTGCTGGGAGCGCGGATATATCCCGTTAAGTGTCGGATAAACGTAAAGGGAGCGGCGATATCACTCACCCATACGTCGATATCCCTAACAAATAAAAAAACACCAAGCAGATAAGCCATCTGCTTGGTGTTTTTTTATTTGTTACTGCTAAACGTACGAACAAGGCCAGCAGTTGTGCCAACGATGACGAATGCAAATAGTGCGAACATAATATACAAGAACCACATAAGCATTTCACTCCTTTTTTCCGATCAATTCATTACATAAATTGATAAATTCTAAACTTAGTATAGCACCTATCGAAGTGGTGGGCAATGTAATCAAAGTTTACTGCGCGACAACTATGTCAAAAAAATTAACGGTGGGAAATGTTTAATCAAACCATAGTAGTGGAATGATTAAAGTATTACCAAAAAGGGAGTTAATTTAAATGGCGAAAACAGCAAAAGAAACAGCACTTAAGATTTTGAAAAATGACTTTGTAGGAACAATGGCTACAGTACGCGGGAATAAACCGCATTCGCGTTATATGACATTTCTTAACGATGAATTTATACTGTACACTGCGACAGATGCAGAATCTCATAAAGTAGATGAAATCCAGGAAAATCCGAACACACATATTTTGATTGGCTATGATGGAAAAGGCTTTGGGGATGCTTACCTTGAGATTGAAGGAACAGTTGAAGAATCAGATGAACAGTCATTGAAGGAGAAAGTGATGGATAAGGTGACGAAATCCTTCTTTAAAGGGCCAAATGATCCCGACCTTATCATATTGAAAATTACCCCATCGCAAATTAGAGTTATGAATAAAAAAGGCGAAGCACCAGAAATTATTACGTTTTAAGAAAAAGGACAACCTCGTTTAGTTTAGAGGTTGTCCTTTTCCATCCTATTATAATGACTTTCCTTCTTTTAACAAATCACGTATTTCAGTAAGAAGTGCTTCTTGAGGGTCGACTTTTATTTCTTCCACGACGACTTCTTCTTTTTTCTTGAATTTTGATAATAAACGAATGACCATGAAAATGACAAATGCAACGATTAGGAAATCAATGATTGATTCAATAAATGCGCCGTATGTAATTTCCGCGTTCCCGATTTTTATGTGTAAGCCTTCAAAATTGATGCCGCCTGAAAGTGCTCCGATAATTGGTGTAATAATATTTTCAACGAGTGATGAAACGATTTTACTAAAAGCTGCACCAATTACGACAGCGACAGCAAGATCAAATACGTTTCCTTTAAACGCGAATTTCTTGAAATCTTTCCACATACTAAACAACTCCTTTTAATTAGGTTATTAATACTAAATAACAATACCGGATTTGTCATTATTTAACCTTCTTCAATATCTATTGGAAACCAGCGATAGATAGCTAAATCTATTTTTTCATTCACCCCGAATATGACACCTTCATCCTCGAGTAATGACCTTTGAAGATTTCCTTTACTATCATCTGTAGCAGGTGCAGAAATTCCTCCTTGTGCATTTATAATACGATGCCAAGGAAGCTCGTATTTTTTACTCATGGAATGAAGTATCCGAACGACTTGTCTTGCAGCGCGTGGACTCCCGGCAGCAGCGGCAACTTGCCCATAAGTCATGACTTTACCTGAGGGAATTCCTTGAATAATAGTAATGACTCGTTCTGTAAAAATATTCACATGATACACCTCCTTATCATGAAGATAGCATAATGATTAATCTGATGAAACTATATCAAAATATAGTACGTATAGTATACTGAATAGTAAATCATGAGAGGGGGTTATTGGTTATGAATGAAATATTTGAGCGTTATAGTTTGATGGGTTTTATCATAAAAGTAACAGGAGTTGTTGTCATTGCTTGGGGGTTCATTGCTGGATTTATATTGATGGGACAATTTTCAAGTGGATATGGTGAAGTTCCTTTAACTGCTTTAGGAATTTTTGGTACACCAATTGTCGCTGGTATATTAATTATTGGTTTTGGAGAAGTAGTTGATTTATTGCATAGAATACTCAATGGAGATAAACAAAAAGTTAAATCCAAAGAAGGCAGTACAATTACAAATATCCCTTTTTTCGCTGAACAAGAAATTAAAGGATTATATCCAAATAAAGAATTAGTAATCACCCCTACTAACGATAGAGCTATATTCAAAGTCGAAGTAGATGGCCGTAAAAAGTATATTGAGGTTGGTGGGAATTCACCAAGGATTCTAACGGATACTGAAGCAGAAAAGTATGTTGAATAGAGGTAAACTATATAATCTTTAACGAGGGATTACCGTGAAATTAAAAAAAGCTACGTTAAAAAGTATTGTAGACCGGTTAATTTAAAGTAAAAGCCCACCCCAACATTACATATTGTTGGGAGACGGACTTTTTTGCTTCTTACGATTTTGATAAAATGCATACACAGTTACAGCGATTGTACCCCAAAGTCCACTTGCAGCAATGCCGCCAGCAACGTCACTTGGATAATGTACACCGAGATAAATCCGACTCAATCCGATCATTAAAATCATAAATGCTGCGAATATGATCAGAAGCATCCGACTTAGGATCGTTTTCGTATTGCGCCAAGCAATGTATGAAATTATCGTATATAGACTAAAGGCCATCATTGTATGACCACTTGGAAAACTGAACCCACCAATGTCCAAAATCCGGTAAATTTCAGGTCTTTCTCGCTTGAAATAGTTCTTTAGTAAAAAATTAAATAAAACACTACCAACTACGACAGATACGAGCAGAAAGGCTTGTTGCCGATAATGGAAGAAGAAAAATAATAGTGTGAATGTAATAATAGTAATTGCAATCACGACTACTGCTGAACCTATCCAAGTGAATGTTTTCATGATTGTTGTTAGCCAGGGAGTTTCGAGTCCTTGTACAAATCCAATAATGGACAGGTCGAAGTGTTCAATTGTTTCATTATTAATTGCCGCAGCAATATAACCAAATAACACGCCAAAACCGATACACATAACAAAGGCGATAAATAAGCGGAGCGAAAGATTCTTCATTTTGCGGAAACCTCCAAAATTTACTAGATTGTTTTATACTTCCCTAATCATAGGGTAAATAACCACTATTTGCATGCTGGGTAATCAAAATTTATAAAAGTTGTACGGTATGAAATGTTAAACTTTGAATGAATCTATCACAGTTATAAAAGGATTGATTATGAAACTATTCTTATTGTTATTCGTCTCGTATTTAATTGGTAATATACTAACAGGTTCTGTAATAAGTAAGTTATTCTATAAAAAAGAAATTGGTGCTGAAGGAAGCGGCAATCCAGGTGCGCGTAATTTGGGGCGACTTTTCGGAAAGCGGGCATTTATTGCAACGTTTCTAGGAGATGCGATGAAAGGTGCAGTTGTCGTATTTGCTGCTAGCTGGTTCGGTTTTAATTTCAGTATTGAACTGCTTGCATTGCTTGCGGTAACTCTTGGTCACATATATCCAGTGCTAGTAAAGTTTCGCGGTGGGAAAGGTGTCTCGACATTTATCGGTGGCATACTTGCTCTCAATCCAGTTCTTATTTTATTACTATTAAGTATTTTTCTGGTTTTTTATCCTTTTAATAAGAGTTTCACAAAGGCAGGAATAATTGCAGTCATGCTCCTGCCAGTTGGTATATTAATTACTTATGGGCTTATTTCCTTTATCATTTCTGTTTTAACATCCGGACTTATTTTGTTTGCGCATCGTGAAGATTTCAAATGGAAAAGAGTTGAATAAATGGGTTTCGTTTATAAGATTGCAGATTCTGCTTTGGAAATTGAACAAATTCATCAATTAAATTACCGTACATTCGCTGAAGAAATTCCGCAGCATGAAAAGGACGAGTCAAAGCTGTTGAAGGACAAGTTTCATGATGAAAACACGTATATTATTTGTTTGAATGATGAACGGGTCATTGGCATGATTGCTGTTCGAAGTAATCGACCATTTTCGTTAGACGGGAAGATTGGTCGTGTAGAGGATCACTTACCTTTTAAAGCTGATAATCTCGTTGAAATCCGACTTTTGGCGATTGAAAAGGCATATAGAAATGGGCGTGCATTCCTGGGACTTGCGCAAGCACTCGTTCGATATTGTTTAAAAGCTGGGTACGATGCGGCACTAATTTCAGGTACGACACGCGAGCAAAAATTATATAGTCAACTTGGGTTTCAGCCATTTGCTTCATTAACAGGAACTGATGAAGCTGCATTCCAACCGATGTATTTGACGAAAAAGACCTTTAATGATGGCGTTGCAAGTAGACTTGCTAAAGCACCTATTAATTTTCTCCCAGGACCTGCAACGGTATCTTCGGAAGTAAAATCGGCCATGTCTGCAGATCCGATTTCACATCGGTCAAATGAGTTTGAAAATATACTGATTAACGTGAAAAGTAGTTTGACAGCATTAACGGGTGCAAACTTTGTCCAATTGTTTCAAGGAACAGGAACACTAGCAAATGATGTAGTCGCTGCACAACTTAGTTTACGAGAAGGAAAAGGCTTAATTTTAATAAATGGGGAATTCGGGAATCGATTAAAGGATCATGCATCACGATTCGGATTAGAATTTGATGTGCTTGAAATCGCTTGGGGCGAGCAATTTAATGAAGCGGATATTGCCAAAGCTTTGCAGGCTGACGAGTATGAGTGGCTATGGGCAGTGCATTGCGAGACTTCAACTGGGATTTTAAATGATCTAGGGATGTTAAAGCGACTATGTAAGCTTAATGAAATATCACTTTCAATTGATAGTGTGAGCAGTATTGGTTCAGTTCCAGTGGATTTATCTGATGTTACCTTTGCATCAGGCGTTAGTGGTAAAGGTTTATTGAGCTATACAGGATTGGCATTTGTTTTTCATAATGAATTAATTAACAAAAGCCGGAAGATTCCTCGCTATCTTGACTTGGGTACATACGCTGAATCAAATGGCATTCCATATACACAATCTACAAATCTTGTTTCTGCACTAGAAGTTACACTTCGGAAATATGAAAATGTAGAAGAAGTATTTTCTCGTGTTGCTAAACGTATTGAATCAGTAAAAAAGGGTATAGAAGAAATAGGTTTATCTGTTTTGGGTTCCGAGCATAGGAATCCTACTTCGATTATTACAATTGCGATGCCAAATAGTGCATCTGCAAACAGGCTTGGGGACAATTTATATTTAAACGGGTATAATGTACATTATGAAAGCGATTATTTGAAATCGCGCAACTGGCTCCAAATTTCTTGCATGAATGAAGTACCGAGCAAAGATGTAAATAATATGCTTGATGTACTTCGAATGGTGAGTCCAGAATAAAAGGAGATGGCTACTTTGAAAGAATTACTAACAATTGAAGAGTGGAACGAAGTATTGGAACATTCTAAAGAAGAAACTGTTTTGGTTTTAAAGCATAGTACAACATGTCCAATTAGTACAAGCGCTTATAGCCGAGTCGATGGATATGAAACAGATATGCCGAAGTACTTTTTGAAAGTACGCGAAAGTCGTCCGGTTTCAAATGAAATCGAAAGCGTTTTAGGCGTCGTACATCAATCTCCGCAACTTTTCATTATTAAAGACGGGAAGGCGTTATGGAATGCCTCTCATACCGTCATTACCGAAAAAGAAATTAATCGTGGATTAAAAGAAAATAGTCTCGTTTAATTAAGCAAGCACTCTGAAATAGGGGTGCTTGTTTTTTTATTTGTGATAATAGGGGAATTAACTACTTAAAATCACCAACTCAACTACGTGAAAATTTCACAATACATGACACTTGTCATATCGAAGTCATGACAAATATGTCTAGTGCAAAGTAGCACTAGGTACTAATATTAGATACAAGAAGTAAATAAAACTTAAAAACAACTCGTTAGGGAGGATAACATTCACATGACTAAAGAAAAAACAATGAAGTTGCACAAAGATGTTGCCCCTTTTGCTAAAGCAGATAATAAAAAAAGTATATTTCAAATGATCAATACGATTTTACCGCTATTTGTTTTTTGGTTCCTTGCTTATCAAAGTTTGTCCGTATCAATTTGGTTGACACTAGGTTTCGCAGTTATTGCAGCCGGATTTGTTATTAGGACTTTCATTATATTTCACGATTGTACGCATGGTTCATTTTTCAAAAGTAGAAAAGCAAATGATGTAGTTGGTACGATCACTGGCGTACTTACGCTATTCGCTTATGCAAAATGGAAAAGAGAGCACGCAATTCATCATGCTTCAAGTTCGAATTTAGATAAGCGTGGTACAGGTGACATATGGGTTATGACAATTGAAGAATATCTAGATGCTTCGAAATGGACGCGTTTTACTTACCGTTTGTATAGAAATCCATTAGTTATGTTCGGATTTGGTCCACTTTATCTTGTACTAGTTACGAGCCGATTTAATAGAAAAGATGCACGTCAAAAAGAGCGTAACAATACGTATCTTACAAACGTAATACTTGTTGTACTATATACAGTAATGATTTTACTTGTTGGATGGCAGGCATTCTTGCTTATCCAAGGAACAATGATGTTCGTTGCTGGAGCACTTGGTATATGGTTATTTTATATCCAACACACTTATGAAGATTCGTATTTCGAAGAAGAATCTGAGTGGGATTATGTAAAAGCAGCGATTGAAGGTAGTTCTTTCTACAAGTTGCCTAAAGTTCTTCAGTGGGCAACAGGTAATATCGGTTTCCATCATGTTCATCATTTAGCACCACGTGTGCCGAACTATAATCTTGAACGCGCGCATGAGTCAACACCACCACTTCAAACGGCAACAACGATTACAATTAAATCAAGTTTAGCATCATTTAATTTCAAGTTATATAATCCTGAGGCAAAGAAATTCGTTAGCTTTGGCTATGTGAAAGAGATGTTGAAGATGCCACGTCCTTCTCTAGATTTAAAACCAAAACGCACGAGCCTTGATGTAAAATAAAATATAATGGCAACCATCTCAAATTAGAGGTGGTTGTTTTAATTTAAGCCGTGCTTCTTAGAGTTTTAGTTAATTTTTGGTATAGTTAATTGAACTGAATTAAATTAAGCTGGGCGTAATAGATTAGAGTGGACGGTGATAAAACGTTATGCAGAATTGGTTCAGTATTTTTCCGAAAAACCCTTGGCTTAGTATTTATGCGTGGGTGGCATTTTGTTTATTGCCTTTTTTCTTTATTTTCAGGTCATCCACCTACATTGGAGTCATAACTGGCATATCCTTATTGCTGTTATTTTTCCTGTCTTATCGCTTATCTTTTAAAGCGAAAAGTGGAAGGGTTTATTTTTGGATAAGCATCGAAATGATTATTAATATTGTCATGACTTTGATGTTCGGATTTGTTTATTTTTCACTATTTACAGCGTTTTTTATCGGGAACATTAGAAATACAGCAGGATTTTTTATTATGTACGGAATTCATATTGCAACGACGATTGGCGCAATTATCTTTGGTGCAGTCCTTAATATCCACCTATTTTCTTCTCAGTTCCCGTTCGTCTTAATTAGCGTGATAGGAACAATTATTTTACCGTTTAACTTATTCAACTGGAATAGGCGAGAAAATCTCCAAGGTCAGTTAGAAGTGGCAAAAGAACGGATATCAGAACTCATTATATTTGAGGAACGCCAACGAATTGCGCGTGACTTACACGATACGCTTGGACAAAAGTTATCACTTATAGGATTAAAGAGTGACCTTGCTGGCAAGCTGATTTCTCGTGATCCTGCTGCGGCAGAAAGAGAGTTGCATGATATTCGGCAAACAGCAAGCACGGCGTTGAAAGAAGTGCGTGAACTCGTATCAGACATGCGTTCAATGAAGTTGGAGGATGAATTAATTCGCATTCGCCAAATATTGAAAGCTGCTGAAATGGAGTTAACGGTTGAGGGGAATCCAAAGTTTACGAATATCCCACCGCTGACTGAAAATGTGTTAAGTATGTGTTTGAAAGAGGCTGTGACAAATGTTGTGAAGCATAGCTATGGTCGCACTTGCTTCATATCTTTTGAGCAGCTTCCTGATGATTTTATTGTTTGTATAAAAGACAACGGGATTGGTATTCCACGTGCTGGATCTAGTTTGCCGGGTAGTGGATTAGACGGAATCCGTGAGCGTCTTGAGTTTGTCAATGGTAGTTTGTCTGTTGAATCGAATGGAGGAACGGCGTTAACAATACGTGTTCCAATTATTATTAAATAAAGGACGGGGGGATTTAACTTGATACGTATTGTCATAGCGGAAGATCAGGGGATGATGCTCGGTGCATTAGGCTCTTTATTGAATATTGAAGAGGATATGGAAGTTGTTGGCATGGCGAAAAATGGTGAAGAAGCAGTTGCTTTAGTGAGAGAACATGAACCGGATGTATGTATTATGGATATTGAGATGCCTGTAATGACTGGTCTGGATGCTGCAGAAGAGTTGAAAAGTGAACCATGTAAAATTATTATTTTGACGACGTTCGCTAGGTCAGGTTACTTTGAACGTGCGCGGAAGTCCGGCGTACGTGGGTATTTGTTGAAAGATAGTCCAATTGAAGAGTTGGTAGCTTCGATTCGAACGATTATGGATGGTAGACGAATTTACGCGCCAGAGTTGGTCGATATTGCATTTGATGAAGGTGAAACGGAAAATCCTTTAACTGAACGTGAAAGCCAAGTTCTTGCCCTCATTTCGGAAGGTAAAACGACAAAGGAAATTGCTGGGCTTCTATTTTTATCCCCCGGTACAGTACGTAATTATATTTCTGCAATTCTTGAAAAGCTCGGGGTTGGGAATCGAATTGAGGCAATTTCTAGATTTAAGGAAAAAGGTTGGTTTAGGTGAATAATACAAACAGGTAGACTCGTATGGATACGGTTCTACCTATTTTTTTGTGGAAAAGGTTGAATCAATGAAAGTGTTTGTCTATATGTTATAATACTGGCAAAACATTCTGAAAGTGGGATTGAAAAATGATGGGTGAAACTGAATTAAACAAGTGGAAAAAGCAGCTTCCGCTAATCGAATACATGATGGAAAGACAAGAAACACTCTGGTTAAATCCTTTACTACAATCTGCAACAGCTGGCATTGTAAAAGCGGGGGTAACGTCAAAGGATGTGGAAGAAGCATCTAATCGACTCAAAAGATTTACTCCTTATATCGCATATGTTTTTCCGGAAACGAGGGATTTGAAAGGTGTAATTGAATCGCCGCTTACGCCTATACCGGAAATGAAAAAAGTACTGGAAACTAAATATGATTTAACAATTCCAGGCGAACTACTGCTTAAACAAGACAATGAATTACCGATTTCAGGATCAATAAAAGCTCGGGGTGGTATTTATGAAGTTTTAAAACATGCTGAAACACTTGCGATTCAGCATGGGTTAATTACGACAGAGGATGATTATGTGAAATTTGCCTCTTCTGAGTTCACATCGTTATTTGCAAAACATAAAATTGCGGTTGGTTCAACTGGAAACTTGGGACTAAGCATTGGTATAATGAGCGCAAAACTGGGCTTCAATGTAACGGTTCATATGTCAGCAGATGCTAAGCAGTGGAAGAAAGATTTGCTTCGTGAAAAAGGCGTTATTGTTGTTGAATACGCGGATGATTATAGTAAAGCGGTTGAAGAAGGTCGTCGTCAAGCGGATGCGGATCCAACATGTCACTTTATTGATGATGAAAATTCACTTGATTTATTTCTAGGCTATGCAGTTGCAGGACAACGTTTAGCAGCTCAAATGAAAGAGCGGGGTACAGTTGTGGATGCGGACAACCCTTTATTTGTCTATTTACCTTGCGGTGTAGGTGGTGGGCCGGGTGGTGTTGCTTTTGGCTTGAAGCTGATATTTGGTGATCACGTCCATTGTTTCTTTGCTGAACCAACACATTCTCCGTGTATGATGCTTGGCATGATGACGGGTCTTCACGACAAAGTGTCAGTTCATGATTTCGGACTGGATAATAAAACTGTTGCGGATGGACTTGCTGTAGGAACTGCATCTGGGTTTGTAGGGAAGACAATGGAGCCACTACTAACGGGTTGTTACACAATTGCGGATAAAACGATGTTCCAATTACTTAAGTTGCTTGTGGATACTGAAGGAATTCATCTTGAACCTTCTGCACTCGCAGGAATGACAGGCACTGTGCATACAATTCGTGAAAATGTAAAGCAAGCAAATGCAGAACATGCAACTCATCTTGTTTGGGCGACAGGTGGAAGTATGGTGCCTGAATCAGAAATGGCTCTTTATTATGAAATGGGGGAAGGGCAATAATTATATTTCCCGGGAAATCGACATTATTCGCTAAATAGATGAAAATAATGGGAGGGATTTTGTTTGAATAATGATTGGAAACCGAAAGAACCAAGTATCCAAGTACAGGAAGTTATTCAAGTAGGTGAAACTTTATGTGTACCTCTTTCTTTAGAAATGCTTGAGCATCTCCAAGTTTTAAATGGAGAAAATGTAGAAGTAGAAATGAAGAAGCATGAATTAGTAATCCGTAAAATAATCCCTTCTAGTTCAGATGAGCATTATTCTGAAAAGTTTTTTCAAACATTAAATGAAGAAGTTGAGAAGTACGGTGCAACGATGAAGTCATTAAAGAATCGATAATATGGGAACCTTTAAAAGCCGTCGCATGCGATGGCTTTTATTTCGCTGGTGCTAATAAAACTCAAGGTCAAATCCAGATAGAAAAAAGTTACTATTGCTTTAAATGAAATGATAAACTGTTTAATAACGCACACAGATGATGATTTGTGAAATGGGTTTAGAAGGAAGATGGATTAGATGAATAGGAAGGCTTTTCTACTTGCGGCATTCACAGTTATTTTGTGGGGCTCTGCATTTGCTGCAATTCGAGCAAGTTTGTTAGGGGGGTATTCGCCCGGACATTTAGTGTTAACTCGTTATTTAATCGCTTCAAGTGTTTTTATTGTATATGCTTTATGGCCAGGGACAAAATTTAGACTGCCTAAAAAAACCGATATGTTAAAGATTTGCCTCCTTGGTTGGACAGGGATTAGTGTTTACAACTTAGGTATTACATACGGGGAAGCGACAGTTTCGGCTGGGACAGCAGGGATGCTTATTGGTTCCGCACCCATTTTCACAGCAATTATTGCGATTGTATTTTTGAAAGAGCGTTTAAGTACGCTTGGATGGATTGGACTAGGCGTTGGTATTTTCGGTATCTTCCTCATTACAATTGGCTCTGAAGGAACAGCTTTTACACTTTCACCAGGTGCATTATTAGTATTAATTTCAGCAATCGCGACATCAATATTCTTTGTCTTTCAGAAATCACTACTTACCCGTTATGGTGCCATAGAATTGACGGCCTATTTCACATGGGCAGGGACTATTCCTTTTCTAATCTTTTCACCAGGTCTTATCGAAGGCATACAAAGTGCTACTTTGGAGGCAAACTTATCTGCTGTTTATCTAGGTATCTTTCCAGCAGCAATCGCTTATGCAGCTTGGGCTGTTGCGCTATCATTGGGCAATGTGAGTACTGTTACGAGTATGGTTTATATTGAGCCTGTTGTTGCAGTTATCGTCGCTTGGTTTTGGCTAAAGGAATTTCCAAGTGGGCTTTCGATTCTCGGTGGATTTATTGCGATTATAAGTGTGTTGATTGTCAACGGTGTCGGAAAGAAACACGGTTTAAAAGAAATAGCGCCATTATGAAAAGGATCACCAAGCACTTATACCAGTGTGCTTGGTGATCTTTTTTTCCATACTTTCCAAACATATAAAATACATAAAACGACAATGATGACAGCTGATATCAAATAGATCACTGGATAGCTTGTGTGGACAGCAATGAGTCCAAATACAAACGAACCAACTGCAATGCCTCCGTCAAAAAATGTGAAAAACGTAGCTGTTGCGTATCCGCTTCGCTCATGTTTCGTCGACTGCATCGCAAGTGCTTGTAAACTAGGTACAACACAACCATACCCGAACCCGAGAAAAGCTCCTGAAATCATAAAGACTGCAGCTGAATCCATATAAGCGAGTAATATATAGCCAATGATAAAAGAAATAAATCCCGGAATAATGATATGTTGAGGACCCTTTTCATCAAAAATACGCCCAGTAAATGGCCGTGTTAAAAGCATGATTGCTGCGTACATAAGGAAAAAGGTGCTCGTTAGTTCCAGTAGACCTTTCCCTTGCGAATAAATTGATAAATACGCTAATACGCTTGCATATGAAAATGCAACAACAAGTGCCATAGTCGCAATAGGCAATGCTTTTCTTTCGAATAAATCGCCTAATACCATCTTCGTAATCACTCGATTAGCATCTGGAGAATTTTTTTCTGGAATGGATAGAGAAATGAAAACGCCAACAGCCATGAGCCCGCTTATGACGATAAATAAGACATCATATGAATACTTTTGAATGAGGGAAAGTCCGATTAGTGGACCAAGAACAACGGCTAAATTCGTCGACATGGCAAAATAACCAAGACCTGCCCCACGTCGCGCCATCGGAACATTGTCGACAGCTAAAGAACCTGTTGCAGTCGACACAATACTGAAAAAGATCCCGTGAATAAATCGGAGCATTAAGAGTCCCGAAAAGGGTTCGATAAAATAATATAAGCCTGTACAAATCATATACAAAACAATGCTTATCCATAACATCTTGCGTTTGCCAAACACATCTAATACTTTCCCTGTAAATGGCCGTACTATTATGGCGGAAAGTAAGAAAATAGACATGAGAGAACCGGCTTCTTCATCTGATCGATTTAAAACGTCCTTTGCGTAAAGGGGAAGTGTGGAAATTAACCCGTAAAATATAATAAAAACGGATAAATTTGTGCAAAATAAACTTAGAAATGACTTTGTCCAAACGGGTTCTCTTTTTTTCAAATGATACGCAACCTTTATTTGCCGATTTTATTTAGTAATGATTTAAATAGTTCTTGCTCTTCCTCTTTCAAACCTATTAACATTTCATTTTCAAACTGAATGATAGAAGCTTCAATGACTGGAAACTTTACAAGGGCTTCTTCAGAAAGTCGTACAATCTTTTCCCTTCTATCCGCACCTTCATGAGAAGTTAACCAACCAAGTTTAACCAAGCGATTTACCGTTCTTGTAATCGTTGGTGCCTCCACATTTAAGTATTTCCAAATATCTGTCAGCGTCATCTCATGATGTTGGTGAATGCAAAAAACCACAGTCCACTGTGCTGCAAATAAGTTATGCTTCTTTAACACATAATTCAGCTCCCGACTGATATAACGTGTTTTTTGAAATAACTCATGAAATAAAGGATTCACACTCATCACTCCTATTTGTTTACCTAGGTAAGTATATTCTTAAAAAGAAAGCTTGTAAAGGGTTTTTAGTTACTATTTAATGACGCTATCAAATTTAGAATTGGTAATTTTGATGAAGTTATATTTGCGTGGATTGTACTAAAAATTAAGTTTCCTATAGTATTTAAAGTCAGGTTTTTATTAATATACCCGGAGTTTTGTTCTATTTTACGGTTTAAATCTTATGTTATTTATGTTAGTCTGTTAAGAACAGTAGTTATTATAATATTATAACTGGACTGATTATTGTAGAAATTTTAAGCAAGCTTTAAAGGAGCCGATAGACAGTATGATAGAGTTACAAAAAGTAAATAAAGTGTACGAAGATGGTTCTCATGTGTTGAAAGATATTGATTTAATCTTTGAAAGTGGCAAAATTAATGTTTTAATTGGACCGAGTGGTTGTGGTAAAACAACAACGATGAGGCTTTTAAATCGTTTAACAGACCATACTGAAGGCGATATCTTTATTGATAATCAGAGCATTTCAACGTTTAATCCAATTAAATTGCGTAGGGAAATGGGTTATGTAATCCAAAGTATTGGGCTTTTTCCTCATATGACAATTTACGACAATGTAGCGACTGTTCCTCGACTACTAAAATGGGATAAGGAAAAGATAAGTAAAAGGGTAACTGAGTTGTTGGAAATGGTAAATCTAAACCCAGAACAGTATAAAAAAAGATATCCGTCTGAACTTAGTGGAGGTCAGCAACAAAGAATTGGTGTTATTAGGGCCTTGGCAGCTGAGCCGTCTACAATTTTGATGGATGAACCTTTTAGTGCATTGGATCCGATAAGTAGAGAGCAATTGCAAGATGAGCTGATTCGTTTACAAAAAGAGATTAAAAAGACAATTATTTTTGTTACACATGATATGGACGAAGCTATTAAAATTGCCGATCAAATTATATTGATGAAAGACGGTGAGATAGTCCAAAAAGGTTCCCCTCAAGAACTTTTAACAAATCCTGTAAATGACTTTGTTAGAGAATTTATTGGAGAAGAGAGACTTAGAAATGCTCAACCGCTCCCATTACTTTCGAGCTTTATTAAACCACTACTCCAAGCTGTACAATTATCTGACTCAAAAGAATCAATAATTGAGAAAATGATGACAGAACAGTGCTTTATATACCCCGTTGTTGATAAAGAAAATTCCTTTTTAGGACAACTAAACTTAAAAGCTTTATTAAGCAAAGACTTTGTAAGTTTGGAAGATGTACTAGAAACATCTGTCCAGCCAATCGATGCAGCCACACCTATTAATGAAGTATTTCTTTACATAGATCAATTTGGTATTCAAAGTATGCCTGTTGTTGAGGATGGAAAGTTTATTGGCATGATAGATATGAAGAAACTTGTTCAATCGTTCGGATCTTTAAATGAAAAACGTGGTGAAATTTAAATGGAACTTATAACCGACTATCTTGAATTTTGGAGAGAAAGATATGTATCAATTTTAGAATACGCATTTCAACATATTGTTATGTCAGTTATTAGTTTAGCTCTAGGAATAGTTATTACGATTCCTTTAGCCATTTTATTAACGCGTTTGAAAAGTAATGTTTTTAAATCCATCGTCTTTAATATAGCTAATGTATTTCAAACAGTTCCAACGATTGCTATGTTGGCGCTTATGATTCCGATACTTGGAATTGGTATAAAGCCTGCGATTGCGGCTATGTTTTTATACTCACTTTTGCCTTTAATTAGAAATACATATACTGGTATACAATCGATAGATCCAGGTATTGTTGATTCAGCAAAAGGTATGGGCTTTAACACTTTTCAGAGATTATTTAAAGTAGAAATTCCTATTGCTATGCCTTACATTATGTCTGGAATTCGGGTGACCTCTGTTTATATTATTAGTTGGGTTACGATGGCTGCTGTTATCGGGGCCGGTGGACTAGGGGGCCTGATTATATCTGGTATAGGATTTAACGACAAATTCTTGATATTCACTGGAACAATTTTGGCTATCGCTATGGCGGTTATAACAGATTTAATGTTCGGTTTTATTGAAAGTTACGGAAAAAGAAAAAGAAAAAGGGGAGATACAAACTAATGAAAAAATACTTATTAATTTTTTCGTCACTAATATTATTATTGGTTGTAACAGGTTGTGGTAGTAAAGATAAGGAAACAGCGGATGGCGGTACATATTTTGAAATGGGTACTCAAGATTATACGGATCCTAAAATTATTGCTTATATGGTTAAAGAATTGGTGGAAGACCGTACGGATCATGAGGTAAATGTGACAGAAAATATCCAAGCATCACCATTAATTATTTCAGCAATGGATAAAGGTGACTTTGATTTAGCAACATTATATTCAGGGGAAGTGTACAATAACCATTTTGATGACGATAAAGTAGAATATACAACAGATCCAGAAAAAACATTAGCACAAGCGCAGAAACTGTTTAAAGAAAAATTTGATTTTACATGGTTTGATTCTTTAGGTTTTGAAAATAAATATACGATTGCTATAACAGATAAGTTTGCAAAGGAAAACAATATTGAGACAATGTCTGATTTGGGTAACTTTGCGCCAGAACTTACGATTGGTACGGATTCGGCTTGGATTGAGCGCGGGGATGACGGATACCGTGCATTCAAGGAACATTATGGCTATTCATTTAAAAAGGCAGCGGGTATGGAAATTTCACTAATGTATGAAGGATTAAAAATAGGTGAGCTTGATGCAATTACTGCATATTCTGTTGATCCAGAAATCAAGGAACTAAATTTAAAAGTACTAGAGGATGATAAAGGGTTTTTCCCACCATCTACTGCATCACTAGTTGCAAGAAATGATAAATTAGAAGAATATCCTGAAGTAAAAGAAGTACTTACTTCATTGGTTAATCAAATAAACGAAGAAGAAATGACGCAGTTAATCTATGATGTAGATTTTGGTAAGGAAAAGCCGAGTGATGTTGCCAAGAAGTTTTTAGTAGAAAAAGGTCTATTAAAATAAGGGGAATTTAAATGGAATTTTTGATTGAGTTACTGCATTATTTAATGGAAAACCAGGCCGAATTAATTTCCTTAACGATTGAGCATATTCTCATGGTTGTATACGGAATTTCACTTGCCTTTATCGTCGGCGTCCCTTTGGCAATTCTTGCTGTAAAAGTTGAGCGCTTGGCGCCAGTCATTTTATCGCTAGCAAATGTCCTACAAAACATTCCAAGTTTAGCCATGTTGGCAATTCTTATGCTTTACTTTGGGTTAGGAAATACAGCAGTTATCATCGGATTATTCTTTTACTCACTACTTCCAATTATACGTAATACATATGTTGGATTAAAAGAAGTTAGTGGAAGTGTGTTAGAGGCTGGTAAGGGTGTTGGAATGACTTCCTTCCAGTTGTTGACTAAAATACAACTGCCACTATCACTTCCGTTTTTAGTTGCTGGGTTAAGAGTTGCAGCAGTTATTGCAGTTGGGGTGGCTTCCATTGCGCCGTATATTGGTGGTGGAGGTCTTGGAAAGGAAATTGTTTCCGGAATCGCACAACGATCAGATATTAAGATTTTAGCGGGAGCAATCCCGGCCGCCCTGTTAGCTATTATTGCAGATTTCGTTCTCGGTTTTCTTGAAAAGTATGCTAAGAAAAGAACAACTTAATAGATAGGTGGTTTGAAAATTGAAACAAAAACTTTTTACACTGCTAGAAGATGGCTTCGAGGAAATGGTAGCACTGCGACGCGATTTCCATATGTATCCGGAGTTATCATTTAAAGAGGTTAACACTGCTAAAAAGATTGCGGATTATCAGAAAAATCTTGGGTTAGAAGTGCAAACAAATGTAGGTGGAAATGGTGTGGTGGCGACGCTTCGTGGGAAGTATCCTGGGAAGACAATTGCCATACGAGCTGACTTTGATGCGCTTCCGATACAAGAAGAGAATGACGTTTCTTATAAATCTAAGAATCCAGGTGTTATGCATGCTTGCGGACATGATGCCCATACTTCAATTGCCTTGGGTCTTGCGAAAGCAATGGTGGCAGTAAAAGATGAGTTAGTAGGTAATGTTGTATTTATCCATCAGCATGCTGAAGAAGAAGATCCAGGTGGGGCTAAATCAATGGTTGAGGCCGGTGCGCTAGATGGTGTCGACGTGATTTTTGCTACACATATGGAGAACTATATTCCCGTAGATCATATACTTTATAGCGAAGACTATATACTAGGTGCTTGTGATGACTTCACAATAGATATCATCGGTCGTGGGGGTCACGCAGCTTTTCCGCAAGATACGGTAGACGTAATTGCGATTGGTGCACAACTTATTAGTAATTTAAATCAAATTACAAGTAGGAAAGTTGATCCACTTAAATCAGCTGTTTTAACAATAGGCGCGTTTAATGCTGGAGATGCGGCTAATGTAATTCCTGATAAAGCGACGATAAAAGGTACGGTTAGAACATTTGATGAGGAAGTTCGTCAGGAGATTTATGAATGGTTGAAAAGTATTACGACACATACTTGTCTGGCATTTGGTGCAGAACATGAACTGGATTATATGTTTGGTTACCCAGCAACGAAAAATGATCCAGCTATTACAAAGCTTCTTGTTAATGCATCCAAAGATGTATTACCGACTGAGAATGTAGTGGAAATGAAGCCGAATATGGGTGCAGAGGACTTTTCGTACTTTTTACAAAAGAAACCAGGTACGTATTTTTTCACTGGTTCAGCAAATGAAGAAAAAGGATTCATTTATCCTTACCACCATCCAAAGTTCGATATTGATGAAAAAGCGTTGTTAAATGGTGGAAAAGTATTAGCTTCTAGTATGGTAGATTACTGGGAAAAGTTTAATAAGTAAAAAACAGGAATGGCTTTTAAGCTGTTCCTGTTTTTTTATTGTAGTATGTTAGTAATTATTGCTTCGCTGTGCTAGGTACTGACGAAGTACCTGACAAAGGCCACTGAAAAGTCTGGGTATTCTCCAAACGTCATTGATTTTCGTTCCAAGCGGACGCTTTCCGCGGGCACGGCTTCAGCCTCCTCGTCACTACGTTCCTGTGGGGTCTTCAGCTCGTGCTGTTCCCGCTGGAGTCGCCGCTTTTCACTACAATCAATGGTTAGAATAGGGTAGTTAACAATGAAGAGATTTAAGGGACAGCCCATCCCTCTATTGATTACAGCTATGACTAACAATTATTTCGCTGTGTAGTGTTTCATTTCAAAATAAATTAGTTGCTTATACTATCATTAAATTGCTACCTCATTCTTGTATTAGGTTTATTATTAATCAAATTCTAAGACTTAAACTAACTTCAATAGATCGTGGTATGATTAAAGAAAGTCAAAATACTTAGTGAAGTTGATAATGAATTCCGTGAATCCTTTAATAATGAGAACGAACTAATTTAAAGGGGGAAGATGATGCAAGTAAATCTGAAAGAAAAACCAATCCAATTGGTACATGATAATGGAGAGGTAGTTATAAGGAAGGCGCTCCTCGTTGAAGGTGATGGGTTATGTGCAATATATGATGTTGAAGAATCATACTTCAAATATGTAGCATCTTTAGATTTTGATTTAGATCATATACTTTCAACTGAATATCTGAATATAGTTGAAGTAGATAAAGAAGAGCGTCTTTGTTCAAATTGTAAAACGCCGATGAAAGAAGGATTTTATTTCGAATCTGATGGAACGCAATATTGTAGTGAGGTGTGCTTGAAGGAAGAAATCTCATGGGACGAGTATTTAAAAATAAATGATAATGGCAACGGGGATGCATATTGGACGAGCTGGGAAGATGATTGAAATAGGGTTGCTATAATGGATGTAGAATACATGGAAATCTGGGGGGATTTAAATGAGAGTACTTTCAATACCGGCTGGTGGAACAATTGATTTAATACAAAGGTGTCTGGTTCATGCTTTTCCAAGTCCAAGATCTTATGACTATTCTGGTTTAGTAACTTTTCGACGAACTGGCGGATATATGGAAGAGCTTTATAGTGTGAAGAAAACAATAGTAATTGATTTCAGAGAAGAAGACTGGGAAGAATCGTTGAATCATCTTAATGAAAGTGCTAAGAGATCTGTGCTAGATTATATTAGAGGTAGAAAAGCTGGTTTCGGCTTCGAGAAGCCAAGCTTTATGTTTTGGTTATTGCAAAAAGAAGAAGAACTATTACACGAACCAAGACCACCTGAAAACTACAATAGTCATGTGTATTTTAATTATGATGAGTTTAGCTCTGGAAAAGAAGTAGTAATAATTAATTCTAATAAGTAATGAAAAGGTGATTACCATTAAAGAAACAGTACATGTTGTTGGTGCAATTATTGAGAATGAAAAGAAAGAAATCTTATGTGCATTACGTGGTCCAGAGATGACGTTACCAAACTACTGGGAATTTCCAGGTGGAAAGATTGAAGCAGGAGAGTCCAAAGACGAGGCCTTAATAAGAGAAATCCATGAGGAATTAGGGTGTAAGATAAAAGTTTTAAAACATGTGGATGATACAACATACGAGTACGAGAAAGTTATTGTGAGATTAGAAACTTTCATGTCAAAGATTATATCAGGTACTCCACAAGCATCTGAACATGCAGAAATAAAATGGGTGCCTAGAAAAGAGCTTTCTGCACTTAACTGGGCATCCGCTGATATACCTGCTATTGAAAAGTTGTTATCTGATGAAATCGTGATATAAATCTTCTGGGACGGGCTTGTGTAACTTCCAGTTTATGTTCATAGGCTTGTCCCCGTTACTATCAATATAATCAATTTCGCCAAGATACATGAATGGTAAAGTCATTCCGTGCATTGTGGAAAACTTTCTAATAAATAAATGTACGTGAATACCTCGATTTTTGTGGTTAATGTATTCTTGACCTTGTCCTGATTCATGTGAAGTTTTATTTTGGCTTTGCCAATGGAAAGTAGTAGGATCTTTAAAGTAGTCTTTATAATGTAAATGGTCTTCTACATCTTCAGCTTTATTAAGGTTGATAAACAATAAATAATGGTTATCTACCCGGCTCACACCTTCACGCCAAGTTCCTTCAGCAACCTTTGCTTCAAAAATAAACATCAGTTCATTTCTTGTGTAGTTCCGATAAAGAGAAAGTTTTTTCTCTTGACCCAAAACAAGACCAGTGCGGAAGCTTCTACGGAAGTCAATTAGACCATATTCAAGTCTATCTTTCACATAACTAAAGTAAATGTCATTATCGAACAACGTTCTTATCTCTGTATTGACATAAAATACTTCATCGTTTAATTTGCCGAATGCCCAATTTTGTTTTTTGTGTTGTTTTGATAAACGATCCATAGCACGTATTATAAGTGTTTCGTGTTCAGATCGAATGATTTCCAGATCAAATCTTTTATTTAACCATGATACAACATCATCTACTGTTAACTTTTTATGATCTCTTGCCAAATAGATAATGCTGTATTCATAAGGCCACTTAATTGATAGCATACTCTCAATTCTTTCAACCATTTCATACTTAAAGTCATTTGCCAAAATCATTTCGTCAAATGTGTTTAGGTCTTTCATGTATTCCTTTGTATTAATCCACGATCTGAACTTAAATAGAAAAAAGGTTAAGCTGGGTGCTTCTTCAGCGTAAAGGAAATCAGTTATTTCTGGAGATCTGCCGAGATCATACTTAAATTGACTATACATTTCTTTAAGAACTGCTGTTGAACTAAGCTTAATATTATCGATTCTCTTTAGAATTTCACGTTGTGCAATAGGGTCTAATTGCACTACAGAGCCGCCGGGGGCATCAGCAAATTCATGTAGAACAGCCACCCTTAATGAATCTGTGTCGAAAGCTTTTGCATTATACTGGCCTGACAGGGCTAATGGAATGATAAAAGACTTTTTGTGATTTCCGATGAAATCCAGGACAGTAACATACTCTTTATTTTCTGTTTTACGTAAACCTCTTCCTAACTGTTGAATGAAAACAGTGGATGATTCGGTTGGCCTTAAAAACAGCATTAAATTAACTTTTGGTATGTCTATTCCTTCATTAAAAATATTTACGGTAAATATCATTGCTAATTCATCAGTAGGGTCTTCTAACCTTTTTATAATCAATTGTCTATATTCAACAGAATCTTCGCCCGTTAAGCGTTCAGTAACATATCCACGCTTGTTGAATTCTTGACTCATGTAATTTGCATGCTCAATATTCACACAAAACCCTAATCCGTGTAGAAAGTCTCCATCGTGCCCATAGGTTTTAATTTTATCAATTATAAATTCAACCCTTGTAAATGTCGAGAGTGCTAGTACAAGTGAGTTTTCTTCATAATGCCCATTTATTAGATCAACTTGGTTATAATCGACTGTTTGATCAGATACACCAAAATAATGGAATGGAGCTAGAAGTTCTGCCTCGAGTGCATCACGTAAACGAATTTCATAAACGATGTTATTATCGCATATTTCTAATACGTTTCTTCCGTCCATTCTTTCAGGAGTCGCTGTTAATCCTAAAAGAAACTTCGGTTTGAAGTAGTCAATTACTTTTCTGTAGGTAGGTGCTTCCGCATGATGGAATTCGTCAATTATAATATAGTCAAATTCATTCTGTTGAAACTTCTCTAGTGTATTATCTTTAGACAAAGATTGAATGGTGCTGAAAATAAAGCGTTTATCAAACTCTTTTTTTGTTCCTGTGATTTTTCCGCAAAGAAATTCATCCTGATATAGTGAGCTGTATGTTTTTATAGCGCTATCGAGAAGTTCTTCCCGATGTGCAATGAAGAGTAATCTTTTAGGGTTAAACTGGTGTACGTCAAATGCTGATAAGTATGTTTTTCCAGTTCCGGTTGCTGCTATAATTACACCTTTTGTATTTCCGTTTTTTCTAGTAAATAGTAAGTTCTTTAAAGCCTCTTTTTGCATTTCGTTTGGTTGAATATGTGTAGAATCTAAATATGGCGCCTTCTCTTCATAAGTAAAAGACGGTGATAATTTAACTTCATTTTTTTGATGTAGTTCATATTTTTCTAAAAACTCCTCAGTCGGAATAATAGCTTTTTCATGATTCCACATTTTATTAAAAAACTCGTTTGTCTGTGTGTAAGCAGGCATGTGTTGTGTATGGGGTATTTTGACATTTAGTTCATGCCCATTGATTAATGCTGAATGGGAAATGTTTGATGAACCAATGATGACAGTATTCTGCTCTGAGTTTCTTTTAAATAGATAGGCTTTTGTGTGGAATGACTCATTATTAAGAGGTAAAACTTTTAATTCTACATTTTTGAATTTCATGAAATGACGAAGTGCCTTTGCTTCGGTAATATTTAAATAAGTAGTTGTTAGAATCTTAATAGGCACATTTCTTTTTTCTAGAGAAATTAATTCTCTTGTTAGTAATTGGGCACCAGACATTCTCACAAAACTTACAAGGAATGCAATTTCATCTGCAGTTTGCATTTCATAGGCAAGTGTTTTAAAGAAGTTTTTTATTTTATGGGCGTCGTTATATAAAACATCAACACGCGTTAAAAATAAGTCCTCTTTAATCGGTATCATATCCAGATCATTGCTATATGTAATCATAGATAAAGGTTGGTTAAACTCTTTAACTTCTTTTCCAGCAATATTATGTACTTGATCAATCACTTTAAATATTTCATTAAACTTACTTTGGTCGGCTAATTCTTTTAGTTTATCACCAATAACTGTCGCTGCATGCATTGTCAATGTCTCTACGTACTCATCTATGGAGAGTTTTTGAATAAGGTTTTGATCGGGATAAGTTTTTTCTAACTCATAAATTTCTTCATGAATTCCACTAACTTTGTCTTTCATAACTACAACTCCTTTAGAATTGGAAATGCAAATAATTAAAAAAGTTTTAGAAGTATTCTAATAAGTTAAGTATAACAAACTATTAGTGCTAAATAGGACTTGCACTACACTTTGTGTTTAAATGCTAGTGCGATAAAAAGTATTTGTTATTAATTAGTAAAAATCTACACAAAAAAGGAGGATTTTGAATGGGAAGCATGTCAAGATTTTCAGCGCTTAAAAAAGTGTTGAGCGTTTTTGAAAATGAAATTTACAACTATTTTGGAAATGTTATTGGGCTAACTGTTGGAGAATTAATGGAAGATAGTATAGAGATAGGGTATTGGATTAGTGCTTACGTGCCCTTGATGGGTTCCGATAAAGTTGATGGTGTAGAAGTTCATTTTAGATGGGCAACGGAGGAAGAACTATATGCAGGTAAATTGATCGAAGATATATCAGTGTCTGATTTTAATTATTATGTAGCTGGACGTAAAATTACTTCAATTTCAACTTATTGTTCAGATCGGGATGATGAAGCTTACCTGTATGCTGAGATTGAAGGTAATAACTCACTGGAAATCCCAATAGGTTTTAATCCTGAAATGCTGGAATTCTATGGTCACTTTGAAAGTGTTTTATCAAAGGAAAAACAAAAATGGTTTGTTGATAATTATAATAGTATTATAATCTAACACGAAAATAATTAATGATTTTACTTTAGGATGGCGCGAAAGGTGGCTACTACAACGGGATTAGCGTGAAGGTCACTGAAAAAATTCCTTAACATAGCAGACCTAGTTGGTTGGAGTGGAAATCGGCGACTCCAGCGGGAACAGCACGAACCGAAGACCCCGCAGTTCACGCAGTGACGAGGAGGCTGAAGTCGTGCCCGCGGAAAGCGTCCGATTGAAACGGAAATCAATATGATTGAGGGAAACTTAGCTTTTCAATGGCTCACCGCACGCCCGGTAGAACGCGTCCACCTGTAGCGTAAATACTATGCGCAAAACTTTTCTTGTTCTTAATGGGTACGTATTTTAACAGTGGTTTTTCACCCAATTGTAAAGGAGGAACTAATCATGAAAAAGATTTTTTATCTAAGTTTCTTAATTTTGATAAGCAGTCTCCTTTTTGCATGTGGTAATTCGAACAAGGGTGCAAAGGAAATATTCACAGGTGAAATTATTGAAATCCATGGACAGTCAGCACTTGTGCTAATAGATGAAGGCGAAGCAATTCGTAAATCAGGTTCAGAGGTTTCGGTGAATCTTTCGGTAAATTCAGATGTACTTTTTGAGGTAGGTGCTCGTGTTGAGGTCGGGTATGATGGAGAAGTACGAGAATCTTATCCCCTTAGTATTAATACATTTTATGTGAAGTTACTTGAAAGTAATTGATGGCTAATCAGTCTCGTATTTTCACTTATAACTTGAATGGTATTTTGAGTACCTACTCTTATCCTCATGAATCGCTTCCCGAACTAATGGAAAGGTTGACACTGACATTTGATCTCTCAATTTAAATTCTTACTTTAGGCTTTAAAGAAAAATTAAGAAGCGAGGAGTTAGATAGATGAAAGTGAAAAAGGTTTCGAAAATATTTGGAGTTTGAAATCATGGATTACTATTCCAATTCATGTGTGGATCGTTGTGGATGCTGGTATTCCTATGATGGCAAAAGGCATTATGAGATTTATCAAGGAACTGAACAAAGGTCCATTAAAAAGAATACTTTTAACTCATATGCATACCCTTTATACTGTATAATAGGCGATAGATTGTATCGGAATTAACAGTTTGGGGATATTATAATGAAAAAGATTAAGAATAATTGGAAGAAGTTATTGCTAATCGCAATTGCCGTGTTTCTTGCAATCCAAGTAATCGGTAGTTTCTTTTTCTATGAGTTAGCTATTAAAAGAGGACCAAAAGACTTTTTGGAGAAAAATGCAGATTTAGAAGTGTCCGACGAGGCACTGGATTTATATATAAATGGACCTTGGATTGATTGGGTGAAATCGCAAGAGTTTGAGGAATTAAGCATTGTTTCACGTGACGGATTAACTTTGTCTGGCTACTATTTGTCCGCTGCTAAACCAACGGATAAAGTTGTTATTTTAACGCATGGTTATTTAGGGAATGCGAAGCAGATGGGGCTTTTCGGTATGTTTTATTACGAAGAGATGGGCTACAATATTTTCATGCCAGATGCGCGGGGTCACGGGAAAAGCGAAGGTAATTATTACGGCTTTGGTTGGCCTGATCGTCTGGACTTGATTGATTGGACAAATTTGCTAGTTACTAAACTTGGTGCTGACACGGAAGTCGTTTACCACGGTTTATCGATGGGTGCTGCAACAGTCTTAATGGCGAGTGGAGAAGCGGAAATTCCGAGTCAGGTCAAAGCAATTGTTGCAGATAGTCCGTATCAATCGGTCTATCAATTATTCTCCTATCAAATGACGCGCATGTTTTATTTACCGGCATTTCCCTTATTGGATAGCACAAGTTTACTTACGAAAATACGTGCAGGTTATTCATTTAGAGAAGCGAGTACTTTAAATGAAGTTGAGAAAACGGATATCCCTATTTTGTATATTCACGGCAAGGAAGATACTTTTGTTCCAGTGGAGATGGCGGAGGAATTGTATCGCCGTACTGCGAGCAATGCAGAATTATTTCTAGTGGATGATGCGAATCACGGTGAATCGTATGCGTTACAGACAGATGCCTATATAAAGAAGATTCAGCAGTTTGTTGGGAATTATGTTAAATAAAATGGTCAAATGCCTACTAAATATTGAATTCATCATTCAATATTTAGTAGGTATTTTTGCTATATTAAAATAAAGTGATCGATTTTGCAACATATTACGTTAGCTTAGTACATCATGTTCCTTTAAAAGTTATCCTTTTCCCAACTTATGTTATTCTTAAAGAAATGCTTGGAAAGGGGAACCATATGACTCTACTGGATGATGGGCATCTATATGAAAAGGTTGTGCAGCAAGATCGTCACGCCTTCGAAACATTATACGACAGATATGAAAAGTTAGTATTCTCATTTTCTTATCGGTTGGTAGGTGATAGGACAATTGCTGAAGAAGTTACACAGGATATATTCCTGAAATTATGGCATGGGACTTCAGTTTACCAGGTAGATAAAGGTAAGTTTTCATCATGGTTACTTACTATAACGCGTAACAAAGCGATTGATGAGATTAGAAGGCTGAAGCGTCATGACCATGAGCCGATGCTCGAGAAAGATGCTTTAATAGAAGAAGCAGGTTCAACTGAGTTAGAGGTAGAATGGAAAGAAAAGCGTGAAGAAATTCGTGAAGCAATTGGAGAATTAAGTGTAGAGCAGCAAGAAATTATTGAACTGTTCTATTTTAAAGGATATAGCCAACAGAAGATTGCGGACCATTGTAAATTGCCACTTGGCACAGTTAAAGGAAGAATCCGGTTGGCCTTAAAGCATTTGAAAGGCACAATCGGGCAGGAAGGAGGGGTTTTCGGATGACTAAACAGTGTAATATGCTGATTGACTATTTCAATCGTACCCTAACCGACGAAGAAATAACTAAATTTGAGGAACACTTAATAGAATGTGAATCATGCCAAGAGGAACTTATGGAATGGGAAACTTTGACGGAAGATTTACCCTTTTTATCCGAAGAGGTTGAAGTACCAACAGAAATGAAAGCGCGCGTGTTCGCTGCAATAGCTGAAACACCTGTGAAAAAGGATAATATTGAATCTTTCCCACCAGTACAAATTGAAACACAACCGAAAAAGCGTTTCAAATTCGCACTTCCGGCATTAGCTGCGGCACTATTTATTTCTTTATTGTTGAATTTCTATCTCGTCAATGAAAATAGTAAAACGCCAGAAATTGCGGCAAGCGATATTGAAGTTATTGGTCAAACCGTATTAGCTGCACAACCAGGCGTGGAAGACGCATCTGCAGTCGCTATGCTACTATCTGATAAAGGTGAGCAAGTATTAGTTGTCAATGCGGAAAACTTACCGACCATACAAGAAGATGAACTTTACCAGGTTTGGGTCATTGAAGGTGACCAGCCTTATCCAGCTGGAGTCATTGAACTTACCGAAACAGGTGGTGGGAAAGTAAGCCATCAGTTAGCTGATCTTGATGGGAAATGGGATACAATCGCCATTACTATTGAGAAAGAACCAAACTTACCATTACCACAAGGCTCAATTGTCTTGGCTGGTGGGATTTAAATAATTTAATATTAAAAGTCTCATTCGCCGATATTTATGGCTGAATGAGGCTTTTTTATGTGGAATGCCTAGCTTTTTTTGATAAAAAAAAGAAAGCTGAAAATTATAAATAAAATCTTTTTTAAGTAAAAGTGATCCATTCGGTTTTTCATTGCGTTAGCTTATTACAAAAACGAAAAGGAGCGATTCAAATGAAATTAAATAAAACATTGTTAGCCATTCCACTAAGCGTTTCACTATTACTTCCGATGGGGGCTTTAGCAAATGCAGCCGATCATGGTAGTCACGGGGCAGCACAGTCAGAAGCAGTATCGAATCCAGCAGTAGATTTAAGAGCCGCACTTGATAGTATTTTATCTGAACACGCTTACCTAGCAGTTATTACAATGCAAAAAGGATTAGACGGTTCGAAAGATTTTAAAGCCGCAGCTGGTCAACTTGGAGAAAACACAGATGAACTTTCAGCCGCAGTTGGTTCAGTATACGGAGAAGAAGCAGGAAAACAGTTCCAAATGATTTGGGGCAGCCACATTGGTTACTTTGTAGACTATGTAACAGCTACAGCAGAAAAGAATGAAGATGGACGTAAAAAAGCACTAGCTGATTTAGATACTTACCGTGTAGAACAAGCAGATTTTCTAGATAAAGCAACAGAAGGACGTTTGAAAGCAAAAGACCTTGAAGAAGGATTGAAAATGCACGTCGATCAACTAATTTGGGCATTCGATAGCTACGGAGCAGGCGATTATGAAAAAACGTATACGAGCTTAACTGAATCAATGCACCATATGTTTGGAACAGGAAAAGGGTTATCATGGGCAATTACAGAACAGTTCCCAGATAAATTTAATAACCTTTCAGTTGATACACCTGAAGCTGATCTTCGTGAAGCATTGAACAGCGAGTTCTCAGCGCACGCGGCACTTGCTATACTTGCAATGCAAAAAGGGATTGACGGAGCGAAGGATTTTGATGCAGTTGTAGCAGAATTGGATGCGAATACAGAAGACCTTACGAAATCTGTAGAATCTGTTTACGGCGCTGAAGGCGGTAAACAGTTTAATGAAATCTGGAACAGCCATATTGGTTACTTTGTAGATTATGTCAAAGCAACTGGTGCTAAAGATGAAGCAGCTAAAGAAAAAGCGATGAAGAATCTTGATGGATACCGTAAAGTACAGGCAGAATTTCTTGATACAGCTACAGAGGGAAGATTGAAAGCAGCAGATTTAGAAGAAAGTCTAAAAGGTCATGTCGATCAATTACTAGCTGCATTTGATAGCTATGTAGACGGAGATTATGATAAAGCATACGATAATATTCATGATGCTTATAGCCATATGTTCGGAGTGGGAACAGCTTTGGCTGGGGCGGTTGTTGATCAACACCCAGAAAAATTTGCAGCAGCAACACCAACTGATATGCCTAAAACAGGACTTGGCGGCATGAGTCAAGGAACTGATTATACACTTTGGGCAATCATTTCAAGTATCATCCTTGCAATTAGTGCAGGTGCAGTGTTTATGCGTAAGAAATTAATGAATAACTAATAAAAGAGGGGGAGACTCCTCTTTAAATTTTTAACCGATTACAATTGAAAGGAGGAGCACCTAGTATGAAAAAACTTTCACTAACAAGTGTCTTGTTGGCCGGTGTATTGCTTTCAGGTTGTGCACAGGAGAAATCTAGTGAAAAGCCAATTAGCGAAGCGGCTCAACAGGAACAAGTAAATCAACCGGAGCAACCAGCAGCTCCAGAGAAGCTGTCGCCACCATCTTCAGAAGGTCTCTCTTTAACAGATAAACGAATCGGGATAGAACCTGCTAGGCTGGAGATTCCTAAACTGAATGTAGATGCAGTCACTGAGGATGTTGGACGAATTGAGAATGGTCAAATGGGTGTTCCGCAAAATCCTGACAATGTCGGTTGGTTCGAACCAGGAATTAAACCTGGTGCGCAGGGGAATGCAGTAATGGCTGGTCATATTGATTCCCTTACAGGTCCCTCAGTTTTCTATGACTTAGAGAAGTTAGAAAAAGGCGATGAAATTATCGTGCACGGAAAAGGTGACGAAGCTATACGTTTTGTTGTTACCAAAACCGAAACATATCCACGTAACGATTCACCAGTAGATGATATTTTCGGCTTTAACTATAGCAGTGGCCTCACTTTAATAACATGTACTGGTGAATTTAATAAGAAAGCGAAAACACATGAAGAAAGATTCGTTGTTTATACAGAATTGATTCAAGAATAATAAAACAGCCCTCTAATCAGTTATTATGAACTGATTAGAGGGCTGTTTTTATAAGTTTTAGGTTTTCATTTGCGCCAAAACATTAAAGTCGTAACGACCAATATAGCTCCTGAAATAATCATTAGCTCGATATGCTCATCCCATATACCGAAAAAAAGAACAGCAAGTGACATGGTTGAGATGATACCAGTGAACATGCGTGATTGAAGATGTCTTCTTTCAATTTTCCTATCAATATTGTGACGTTCAACCGATTCCCGCATTCGTGTAGGCTCATCTAAGAAAGTAACAACCTTTTCCGGTAACGTTCGCAGTGTACCTGCAATATTTAAAGCGATACGCTGTGCATCTTTCTTTGAAAATGAACCCCCGTCAATGGTTTGTTTTTTAGCCCATTCCAAAATACGTGGACGTCCAATCGCGAGTAAATCTACGTCAGGATCCAATACATGTAAAACACCGACAAAAGTTGAAACTGCTCTTCCTAGAAAAGCGAATTCTGCAGGAAGTTGAACAGGCTGTGTACGTACAATTTCTTTTAAGTCATCTAATAATTGGTCAATCACTAAACTGTTCATTTCATTAAGGTCATTTGATTCGTAAGCCTTCACAACTCGCTCGATTGAGTCTGTTAATAACTTTCGATCTGCATTAGGCAAAAGAAAATTCAATTCCTCTAAACCATCTAGTACGCGTCCATATTGTTTGAAAATAATGCCCTCAACGACTTTGTAGATGGACTTTGCGTCATCAGCTGTGATATTCACAATCATTCCGAAATCAATTAACACAAGTGTGCCATCCGCTTTGACTAAAATATTACCACCATGTGGGTCAGCATGAAATTGTCCGCCTTCAAGTATTTGTTCAAGAAATAATTTGAAAAGCCTTTCGGACATCTTCCTTCTGTCAATGCCGTTCGATTCTAGAAACGCAAGATCTGTAATACGCGATCCTTCAATCCATTCCATGACGAGTACACGCCTTGTTGTATATTCTTCATAATAAAAAGGGAAATGAACACCGGGCATATTGCTAAAGCGTTCAGAAAAGCTTTGTCCGTTTTTCATTTCCTGTATAAAATTTAGTTCCGCACCAATTGTATCTGTCATTTCTCTGTATAATAAATTAAAGTCTATTTGTTTACCAAAAGTAGTAAAATGTTTAGCGAGCCAAATCACTATTTTCATCGCTCTAAAATCTACTCGCAGTATACGTTCTATATCAGGTCGTTGAATTTTAACAGCGACGGGCGTTCCATCTTTCAAGAAAGCTTTATATACTTCGCCTATAGAGGCTGAGGCAACGGGACCATCTGATAAATCATCTAGTAGTTCATTATGACTTTTATTCCATTCATCGTCTAATAATTCAATTGCTTTATGTTTGGCGACGGGTGTAACATGGTCGGTTAAACCTTCAAGTTCTGCGATGAAGGACGGCGGCATAATATCTGCACGTGTCGAAAGAAATTGTCCCATTTTAATCATTAATCCGCCTAAATTTAAAGCGGTTCTTTTATATTCTCGCGCTTGTTTTGTCACAAGTCTTTCCCATTTTTCATTAACTGAAGTTGTGAAACGACCTCTATAACGTCGGCGAAATAAGGTGACTTGTGTAAAGAACTTAACGGACATCCAGACAATGCGAAAAATCCGATACAAAGCAAAGTTTTTCATCTTAAACGCCTCCTGTATTCTGTATTATAAACATTAGTAGATTTAATTAGTTCTAAAAGGACTTAAAATCTTCCAGTGCTTATGAACAAATAAATTAATTATTTATTTCCTAAAAGGTATATACTAGAGTTAGTTAATCAATTATGACCAACATCCTTTTGACCCGCGACAAGAACGACCCCTATAGAATATGGCTGTTAGAGGGAATCAATCAGGCGAATTTGAAATACAATAAACATCTTCGGATATTATAGTGGTGAAGATATAAGTTTTGGGTATTGATTTATAGAGTGATAAAAAATTGGAAGAAGGTGAGATTGATGGAAGTGAAAAAACGATTTCAAAATAAGTTTGATGGCATTATAAAAGCTACAAACCGTTATCCTTTAACGATGCTGTTACTTTTAGCTGCCGCTGTTACTAGTGCGATCATAATCCAGCAAGATGTGGATCATTATGTACAGTATTTAGTAACCTTTTTAATTGGAGCGTTATTAAGCATAGTTGCACAACAGATCTATGAACGCTTCTTTACGAAGGAGAGCGAACGCCTACTGCTAATGGTCGGTGCTTTAGTTTTAGCAGCCGCATACTTTTTCGCAGTCTACCCAGATGATACTTTTAATTTGGAAACGAGTATAAAAACAGGGGTTTCGGTGTTTGCGCTACTCATGGCTTTTATATGGATACCCTCTATTAAAAGTAAAATAACCTTTAACGAAAGTTTTATGGCAACATTTAAAGCTGTTTTTATAACAGTCCTTTTCACTGGAATTATTGCTGGTGGCATTAGTTTAATCATTTTTGCAGTAGATAATCTATTGTTTTCTGTTGCTGGGAATACAATTCCGCATACATTAAATATTGTTTTAACTTTATTTGCACCAATCTTTTTTCTATCCTTTACACCACCATACTTTGGGAAAAGGGATAAAGATTTAACATTAACAACTGAGCAGTTGGCGCTGCGAGAGGGAAAAGTGCAACGAGCTGTCAGTTGTCCAAACTATTTAAGTATCTTGATTTCATATATTATTATTCCGTTGACTGCCTTGTATACTGTCATTCTTCTAGCTTATATTCTATTGAATATCGGTGGGGATTTCTGGACGAAGAACTTATTAGAACCACTTTTAGTGTCGTATGCTATTACGGTGATTCTCGTTTATATTCTTGCAAGTCATCTGGATAATAAATTCGCCCACTTTTTCAGGAAAATATTTCCTGAAGTATTGATACCCATTGTTTTATTCCAAACGATAGCCTCTATTGTTAAAATTAGTGAAACGGGTGTTACGTACGGAAGGTATTATGTTATTCTCTTTGGTGTATTTGCAATCATCGCGGGAATAATATTCAGCTTTATGCCAGTTAGGAAGAACGGCTTAATCGTTGCTGTCTTACTTGTTTTTTCAGTCATCTCAATTATGCCGCCAATCGATGCCTTTACGGTAAGTCGAACGAATCAAATTAGCTTGTTGAAAGAAACACTGTTAGAAAATAATATGCTTGAAAATGATACAATTTTGCCAAATTCAACGATATCTAATGAAGATAAGAAAGTAATTACGCAGACAATAAATTATTTAGAGAATATGGGTTATACAGATAAAATTGATTGGTTGCCTAAAAATATTAATTATAATAATAGCTTCGAGGAAAATTTTGGTTTTAAACAGATTTACGACCAAGTAGATGATGGCATGAATCAAAGTCAATCAGCATACTTGGATTGGGATAATAATCCTATTGCCAATATTACGGCTTATGATTATATGGCTCATTTGTATATTCATAGTTCGAACGCTGAAAATGATTCTGAACAAGTGATAAATATCAATCAAGATGGTTCTACCTACAAAGTAGTAAATGGTCATGATGAAAACGGTATTATCTCAATCCGTGTAATGAATGAAAATGAAGAAGAATTGATTCGAATAGATACTGAAGAAATCTTTACTAAAGTTTTCGACCAGTACGATGGAGAAGAAATGTCGGTAGAAGATGCCGCGATTACTCAAGAAAATGATAAAGTGAAAATGAGTATCTTAGCCAACTCCGCTGATCGATACGAAGATCAATATAATGCCGATGTTTACTTGTTCATCAAAATTAAATAGAGCTACATGCCTCGTTTAAAATGGTGTAATGCCATGTTGAACGAGGCTTTTTTATTAGCATGGATGATGATTGTTGGAGGTAAACACCGTAATGTAATGTGCTAAAGTGCTATCTCTGATTAGTACAGAAAGAAGAGATTTTATTCGGCTAAGTTTTTTGTTGGGAATTGCTCCATAGTAGTCATTGTATAAATGTCTTTAGTGATCTAGATCATGGATAGGTTTAATGATGTAAATATTGGCACCTAGACCGCTCATAATTGGGCGAATGAAATGAACACGTTCTATAATGCCAAGTCTTTCTAACTTTCGAATTGTACGTCTAACAGTTGCGTTTGATTTTCCGATGGCCTTTTGGATTGTATTGTGTTTCAGATGGGCAGCACCGTAATTCACGGAATAACGGCGAATCATGTCCAGGACAGCTCTATCGGTGTCGTTCATATTGTTCGAGTTTGCGGATATATGAAGTTTCGCAGCCTCGTCCATCAAGTCTGTATTTTTGAAGTTTGCATAGTCAGCTAAATAATTAGTCATCTAATCTTCCCCCTTTACTAGTTATATAGAGGGAAGTGGGGAAAAAGGATACAAGAGTGAAAAATAAAATAACCGTCAAGCCCATTTTGAGAGGTTGACGGTCATTTATTGTCTATCTTATACAAGTTAAATCGAAACCCCGTACCATATAACTTTAGCAATAACTTCTACATGATGAATCTCCTCAAACGGAACGACTACATCATAATATAAAGGATTAGTAGATTCTGATTTAAACAAAAAAACTTTCTCTGCTTCATTCTTTCTGAATCGTCCAATAGTGTAATCCTCTTTAAACAAGTAAATAATGATATCTTCATCAATTAAGTCTTCTCGCTCTATTTTTTTCACAACAATTGTGGAATATCTTGGGAAGATAAGATTCATGCTGTCTTCTGGAACTACAAATGCTTGAAGATTTTCTTCTGTTACATAAGAAGTTAAAAAAGAAGTTGGTAACTTAATATACTTACTATTTTCATCCGAAAAGTTATTAGTCATTGCCAACGTATTTTGAGAGATTTTTGTATGCAGTGGAATATTTACCATTTCAGCTACTAGAAAGACTTCATCCTTAAAGAAATATTCCATAGGTACATTGAAATAACGTGCTAATCCTTGTAAAGCACCTGCTCTAGGAAATTTGTTTCCCTTTTCCCATTCTGAAATTGTCGCCTGACTCATACCTAAAACTCCCGCAAGTTCAACCATCGTTATTCCGCTTTCTTCACGTAAATTCTTTAAACGTTTTGAAAACAAATTCCGAACAGAATTGACCAAGCACAAAACCTCCAATTAAACTCATACTTTATTTTAGCATGACTACTACATACTATACTTTCCAAATGCTGAAAGTATCATTCATATTTCGAGTAATTTATTACTATTAGTAATGAAAAGAATAATTCTAAAGATAAATCTTGTACGATGTTTACTTGGATGCCTTATAGGTAATGGTATTGCATTGATTTAATATGAAATATAATAACTATAAGTTTTAGCTATCAAAATTGAAGTATTACTATTAGTAATATATTATAGTGAAAGGCGGTGATTTTTTGAATTCTGAAAACGCAGTACCCTTTTACTTGCTCCAGACCATTTATTCTTTAAGATTAAAATATGGAATGACTCCTTCTGAACTTTCAACAAAGATAGGCATCAGCTTAGCGGAATATCAAGAATGGGAAAGAGATTCTTCAAATATCTCTTATGTTAATATTTTGAAATTAGAAGAGGTATTTCAAATGCCATCTCGATATATCTTTTTTGGCAGTGATATAACTTTATCCAATTCCAATAAGTATGAATCTTAAGTAATAGTAACCTTTAGTACGCCTACATTCTTAGCTTAACATATTTTAGTCACTTATATTCTAAGAAAATAAACCCAGTAAAAATATTTAGAGCTAGAACTTTACGTAATAGGAAAGAGCATTATTTGGAGGCGAAGCTATTTGAATCCTATGTATGAATTAAAAACAATTTTATCAAAGATAGTTGAAGGACAAACTATGACATTTGAAAACAGTTTAGCCGAGTCAGTAAAGTTACTTGAAGAAAGGGAGTTAAAGGTAGTTTTTATCAAAAACAGTATTTCACTCTTGAAGTCTTTGGAAATTATGCATAATGAAAAGATTATTAATTCGGAACAATTTAATAGTCGTGTTTCATCCTTATTAAACATATTTAATTTAGTTGAAGAAATTACTTCGCATGAGGTACAATATCCAACCTTTTTTAAAAAGACGTGCAATACTCGATAGTTAACAGATTGTGATCTAATAAGATTTTGAGGATATAGAAACTTGATACCATTCAGTTACTTAATACTCTTCACTACAGTATTTAGCAATTTCTTATTGATATAGAGATTGAAAAGGAACAGTCTAAATTACCATTGCTTTTAAGCGTGGAATTTGGACTTTTTGTCTTTAATTTATTTGGTTGGGCGATAATATATAAATTCTAATACTATTAGAAGCGTCAAGAAAAGTCTTTCGCCGCTTAACTCAAAGGGAGGCATGGATTGTAAAATATATGCTATTACTTTGTAAATGGCATTTTTTTTATTTGATTAGTAAATACGTTTTTTTGCAAACGAACGGCAAGTACTAAACCGATAAGTGCACCTGAAATACTAGATGCGAGGAACGGTGGCACGAAAAATAATGCTGTAAATGTTGTCCCCATTAAAACTTTTGCGTAGGGGACTGCTAGTAAAGAGGCGATTACCCCCGTACCAGTAATTTCGCCAACAGCTGCGAGCCATGTTTTGCCAAAACTTTTATAAAGAATACCTGCTAGAAAAGCACCAATCATACCTCCGGGGAAGGCGAGTAATGACCCTGTTCCTGTCAATAAACGAATGAGACCAGTCACAAAAGCTATGATAACTGCAGGGCCAGGGCCGAGAAGAATGGCCGCAATAACGTTTACTGCGTGTTGAATTGGATATGCGCGTGCAATTCCTGCTGGGAATGAAATGAACGCAGATCCAGCGACTGCGATAGCGACGAACATCGTCATGATCGTTAGTTTACGTAAATTCATTGTGAGACAGCTTCTTGTTTATCAATTGAATATAGCGCATTTATAAAGTTAACTTTAAAATCACCTGGTCCTGTAGAAACATTAGCGGCAGTATGGCCTGCTTTTTTGTAAAAAGTCAGTGCTATGGCGGCGGCTTTCATATGGTTTTGCTTGCCAACTGCTAGAAATGCACCAACGACACTACTAAGAAGACATCCAACTCCTGTAACACGGGTCATGAGTGGGTGTCCGCCTATAATTTTTATGAGTTCTGTCCCGTCTGTAAGTAGATCGATTTCCCCTGAAACGGCGACTAGACAGTTATGTGCTTCGGCTACTTGTTTAGCGATATCCGCTAGATTTCCTACTCCTTCACCCGCATCTACGCCCTTTGCTTGCCAACTTACACCAGCGATGGCCGCAAGTTCGCCCGCATTACAACGGATAAGTGTGACGTCTACTTCGTTTAGAATACGAAGGACTGATTCTTTCCGAAATATTGTTGCGCCTGCACCGACTGGGTCGAGAACGACAGGTTTACCGTGTTGCGTAGCGCTTTTTCCAGCAAGTATCATAGACTCAACGGATTGCTTTTTTAGTGTCCCGATATTGAGAACGGTACATGCAGAAACTGCTGCGATTTCTGCAGCTTCTTCCGGCGCATCCGCCATGACGGGGGAAGCGCCGAGTGCGAGTAGTCCGTTTGCTTGGAAATTGGCGACGACAATATTTGTGATGCAGTGGACGAGTGGTTGTTCATTTCTAAGTTTTTGTAATAAGTTTGTTGTCATGTTTTATTCCTCCTATTTTAATGAAATATAAAAAGCCGCCTCCTGAAATTCTCAGAAAGCGGCGCACATTTTGGGTTGGATAAATAAAGGTTGCGGCTCACTTCCCTACGCTGGTATGACCCAGATCAGGTTCTTAGAATCCGCATATGTATATGCATCTCAGCCTTTTTCAAAGGCACCTCTAGTGGCAAAATCCTATTCAGTTTTCATAGTAATGATAACATAACTTAGTTTATTGTAAAGGGGGCCTTGAGATTGTGTGGAAAGTATGCTTTTTCCAATTCTTTCTTCATTCAAATAAATCACTGGACAAATATCTCTCACCAGAATCAGGCGCAATACAGACTACTGTGTCCTCCGGTGTTAATCGTTTTGCTACGACAAGTGCCGCGTATATAGAGGCACCGCCTGAAGGGCCGATAAGAATACCTTCTTTCGCGGCCACGTTACGTACAGTTTCATATGCTTCTTCATCTTTAATTTGGAAGATTTCATCATAGACAGATGTATTTAACACTGGGGGAATGAAACCAGGGCTCGTCCCAACAAGTTTGTGTTTGCCAGGTTGCCCACCAGATAATACCGGCGAACCTGCAGGCTCTACAACGTGAACAGTCACGTTTTCATCATATGCTTTGAGTGCTTCCCCGGTGCCTGTAACCGTTCCGCCTGTGCCCGACGTACAAACAAAAGCGGTGAGCTTTCGATCAATTGATTCCAAAGCATCAATGATTTCAACTGCTGTTGTCGTTCGATGAATATCAGGATTTGCCGCGTTTTCAAATTGCATCGGGATAAAACTATTTTCGATACCCGCAGCAATTTCATTCGCCTTCGCAATTGCACCCGGCATCCTCTCTGCACTCGGCGTTAAAACAACGTCTGCACCGTAAGCTTTCATCAAGTTAATACGTTCAATCGTCGCATTATTAGGCATGACGAAAATTGCACGATACCCTCTTGCAGCTGCATTCATCGCAAGTCCAATGCCTGTATTTCCAGAGGTTGGCTCAATAATTGTGGCACCCTCTATTAAAGTCCCACTTTTTTCTGCCTGGACAATCATGTTATAAGCGGCACGATCCTTCACGCTTTTACTCGGATTAAAAGACTCGAGCTTCACATAAACCGCGGCCCCGTTCGCATCTGGCAATCGATTCAGCCTAACGAGCGGCGTATTTCCAATTAGCTCCGCAATATTATTCACAACACGCACAATAATCATCCTCTCAATTTCAACTTTTTTTCATTATAGCAAAATAAAACATATTATTCCTACCTTTTATGTCGAGTTAACGTGATAAACTCAAGTACGTCGCGTGGTTTCCTATAAAATTAGCATAGTAAGCAATGTTATGCTGAAAGTATGCAACGCAAACGGAACCTTGCAACGTCGGTGGGAAAGTATGCAACACTCATTTGAAAGTAAGCAACGTTATACGGAAAGTATGCAACGCAAATGAAACCTTGCAACGTCGGTGGGAAAGTATGCAACACTCGATTGAAAGTAAGCAACGTTATGCGGAAAGTATGCAACGCAAACGGAACCTTGCAACGTTAGTCAAGAAGTATGCAACACTCGTTTGAAAGTAAGCAACGTTATGCGGAAAGTATGCAACGCAAATGAAACCTTGCAACGCCAACCGAGAAGTATGCAACACTCGATTGAAAGTAAGCAACGTTATGCGGAAAGTATGCAACGCAAACGGAACCTTGCAACGTTAGTCAAGAAGTATGCAACACTCGATTGAAAGTAAGCAACGTTATGCGGAAAGTATGCAACGCAAACGAAACCTTGCAACGTTAGTCAAGAAGTATGCAACACTCATTTGAAAGTAAGCAACGTTATGCGGAAAGTATGCAACGCAAATGAAACCTTGCAACGCCAACCGAGAAGTATGCAACACTCGATTGAAAGTAAGCAACGTTATGCGAAAAGTATACAACGCAAACGAAACTTTGCAACGCCAACCGAGAAGTATGCAACACTCGATTGAAAGTAAGCAACGTTATGCGGAAAGTATGCAACGCAAACGAAACCTTGCAACGCCAGCCGAGAAGTATGCAACACTCGTTTGAAAGTAAGCAACGTTATGCGGAAAGTATGCAATGCAAACGGAACCTTGCAACGTCAGTCAAGAAGTATGCAACACTCATTTGAAAGTAAGCAACGTTATGCGAAAAGTAAGCAACGCTCAGCGAGAACCTTTCAACGCCAGCCGAAAAGTATGCAGCACGCAATCAATCCCATCCTTTAAATGTTTATTTAACTACCAAGGGGGTAAGTATATAAAATAGGAAACTATCCAGAGTATTTTAAAATGTGATATAGTCAGTTAATAGTCGAATAGTTTCAATCAACCACTAGGGGAGCCATTGTATAGGCCGAGATGTGCGATTTGCGCAGACCCTTGGAACCTGATCCGGATTATACCGGCGTAGGGAAGTGGGTATGCCCTTTACGAATAAAAGAGTGTAGCCGCTTCCCGATGTTGAGAGGAGGCGGCTTTTATTATAAGAAAAGGGCGTGGCATTAAATGGTTAACGTGGCATTAACGATTGCAGGTTCAGATAGTGGTGGCGGTGCTGGGATTCAAGCAGATTTAAAAACATTTCAAGAACTTGGCGTATTTGGAACGTCTGCTATAACAGCAGTTACGGCACAAAATACACATGGTGTAGCGGCAATTCAGCCCATTGATGTTCATATAATTACGGCGCAAATTAATGCCATAACTGAAGATTTCAAAGTAGGCGCAGTGAAGACAGGGATGTTATTCTCAACGGAAATTATTCAGGCCGTGGCGGATGCCATTCGTAATTACGGCATGCCACTTGTGATTGACCCGGTTATGATTGCAAAAGGTGGGGCATCCTTGTTAAAAGATGCTGCGGTTGAAGCGTTGAAGATGGAATTGATTCCATTGTCAACGATTGTGACACCTAACGTACCAGAAGCAGAAGTACTAACAGGAATTAAAATTATTACGGATTTAGACATGAAAAAAGCTGCTGAACATATAATAGCTCTTGGTGCAAATTCCGTTATTATTAAAGGCGGACATCGCACGGATGCACCTTTTGCAGAAGACTTTTTTATGTCGGCAAGCGGTGATCATTTTTCTGTACGCTCTCCTTGGATTGAAACGAAGGACACACATGGAACAGGGTGTACGTACGCCGCGGCTTTGACCGCATTTTTGGCAGATGGCAAAGAATTGAAAGAAGCCGTCATTTCCGCAAAACAATTTATCCATGCAGCAATCGAAGATGGACTCCATATTGGCGGAGGCCACGGCCCTACAAATCATTGGGCGTATGGAAGACGTATTGAGCATAAAAAACCATTAGAAGGAGTTGTTATTATTGACTAACCACAAACTAGAATTATATTTCATAATGGGTACGACAAACGTTGGGGAGAAAAATCCGCTAGAGGTTCTGGAATCTGCGTTAAAGGGTGGAATTACCACTTTTCAATTGCGTGAGAAAGGACCTGGAGCGTTAGTTGGAAGTGATTTAAAAGAATTTGCGATTCAATGCAAATCATTGTGCAACGAATATAAAGTACCATTTATCATAAATGACGATGTTGATTTGGCACTTGAAATTGATGCAGACGGTATTCATATTGGACAAGATGATGGTGTGATTGCAGATGTGCGTGAGAAGATTGGTCCAGATAAAGTGCTTGGTGTTTCTGCACATACTGTAACAGAAGCACTTGCGGCTGTTGATGCAGGCGCGAATTATATTGGTGTTGGACCTCTTTATGAAACGACTTCGAAAGACGATGCACAAGCCGTAGTGGGACCAGAAAGATTAAGAGAAATTAAGGAACAATTACCAGGCTTCCCGATGGTTGGAATTGGTGGTCTTTCGGAACGTAAAATTGGAGCCGTTATTCAAGCAGGTGCTTCAGGAGTCTCCTTAATATCTGCGATAACAAATGCGGATAATGTAGAAGAAGCGGCGCGTCGTTTGAAAGGTCAAGTCTTGCTTTCTTTAACAGGGATAGAAATTTAAAGGATCTGGTTAGCTAGTAGGTTTAGGACCAAACTTTCAAAAAATAAGGGGGCTTGTAAATGGTAGTCGGACAACCTTTTGAAGTGCAAATGGTTAATCATGAAGCACATATCATATTTTTTAAATGGAATGATATTGGTGGAACGTACAATGTTTACAGGGATGGAACCTTACTTTATGAAGGAACGGTGCCTGAGTTTGGTGACGGGGATTTTAAACATGCAAAGCTTTATAATTATAAAGTTGAGCGTGTTGTGAACGATGTGGTTGTCGATGTAATTGCTCTTCAAACATCAGCTTTTGCCGAGGAGCGTAATGTCGAGAATCCCCTTCAGTCCCTTGTCATGACAACCATTGTCACAGAAGAACAAATTGCCTTGTCATGGGAAGAAATTGAGGATGTTGATGAGTACAACGTATTTCGTAACGGGACTTTCATGGAAACAGTGCACGTAAATCGCTATATTGATCGTGACTTTTCATTAGAGGAACCTTATATCTATGCGGTCTATTCAAAACGTTCCCTTGCGAAATCTAAAGAGGCTTTGAGTAAAAGTAAATCTGCATTAGCAAGTGTTTTTGGTAAGTTGAAAGCAGATAGTAATACTGCAGAAGCAGAAATTGAAGAGTTTTCTATTCATAAATTAATAGATAGCCCCAAAAACCTGCTCGTTTCTACTTTACAGCAAGATGAGCATGGTGATGTGAATAGATGGCGTTTTCGTTATACGACGTTTTTAAAAGATGCCTTAATTAAAAATCCGAATTTTTTATCTGGGAATCGGTTTTTTAAGGGCGATGGCAGAGGGTTCGATGCGGAAGGTGAAAGTTTTCGAACACGTGTGGATATTGAACTTGCTTATGATAAAAAAGATGCGCCGTTGACGTTTACAAAAGATGTAGGACAAACAACCGCATACAATTATATGAAACGAATACGGGAGCAGGGCGTTGCGTCAAATGAGGGCATCACTTTAGAACGCCAGGATCATAATAGAAGGGAAACTGGGTTTCTCTTGACGCATGCTGTGGGAAATCCGCTTATGATTGCGCCCGATATAGATTATGAAGTGAAGGCTGTATTAAGGCGGGATGGTACAGTAGATATAACGGGTTTTCATGATCAAGCGCCGCATCATGAGGTTTATGTGATGCGCGGGGATGCGAGTCAATGGATACCTATTCATTTGGCTGAAAGTAAGGGGTTAGAATGGATGTCAGGAATTACAGGTTGGCATTATTGGCGATTTTCAAATTTCGAGTGAGAAGGCGAATTGCTTTCTCTTTTTTTGTTGAATAAACAAGTACTTTGACAAGCAACCAATCATTAGGTAAAATTATCTTGAATTCAAGGTAATTAAGTTGTAGGGGGATTGAAATGAAATATATATTTAAAGTTGGAAAGAATCCAAATAAACCAGTAATTTTACTACTTCACGGTACGGGTGGAACTGAAGAAGATTTATTGCCGATTGCTGAATTAATTGACTCGGAAGCTTCTGTTTTAAGTGTTAGGGGAAATGTACTGGAAAACGATATGCCACGTTTTTTTCGTCGTTTAGCGGAAGGTGTATTCGATGAAGAAGATTTAATTTTTCGAACGAAAGAATTACATAATTTTCTAGATGAAGCATCAATAGAGCATAATTTCAATCGTTCAAATATACTTGCAGTAGGTTATTCAAACGGGGCAAATATTGCGGCGAGTTTGTTATTCCACTACGAACATTCATTAGTTGGTGCCGTATTGCATCATCCGATGGTTCCGAGACGTGGACTATTATTACCTAATCTTACTGATGCGAAGGTGTTTATTGCTGCAGGTAAAAATGATCCTCTTTGCTCGGCTGAAGAATCTGTAGAGCTGGCGTATTTGCTCACAGAAGCGGGTGTAGAAGTTGTGACGCATTGGGAAATGAATGGGCACTCGCTGACAGGTACTGAAGTTGCAGCAGCATCGGCGTGGTATAAAGAAAAGTTTGAAGGCTAAATATAATATTAAAGCGGTGAATAAAAATGGGCTACTTATACAGACTATTTGGGAACATGACAACAAAGGAGACTGAACAAGTGTCTAATGTAAAAACGGCGATCGTTTATTATACTTCAGGTGGGACAAATTATCAGTTAGCGCAGTGGGCGAGTGATGCTGCTAAAGAGCTTGGTTCTGAAGTGAAAATATTGAAGGTTGCTGAAACTGCACCGCAAGCAGCAATTGATTCAAACCCAGCTTGGAAGGCAACGATTGAAGCGATGAAAGATGTACCCGAAGTAACACCAGAAGACCTTGCATGGGCAGATGCAATAATTTTCAGTGTTCCAACTCGGTTTGGAAATATGCCAGGACAAGTTAAAAACTTCTTGGATACAACAGGCGGTGTTTGGGCACAAGGAAAGCTTGCGAATAAAGCCGTCAGTGCCATGACATCCGCTGGGAATGCGCATGGAGGGCAAGAAGCTACCCTTCTTTCGCTTTACACAGCGATGTATCATTGGGGCGCAGTCGTTGCAGCACCAGGTTATACTGATGCATCTGCTTATGCGGCGGGTGGAAATCCATATGGTACAAGCGTAACAGTTGGTAACGATGGAAAAATGGTAGATGATGCCGAAGCGATTAAAGCGGCTGTTCAGCATCAAGCGAAACGCACAGTAAAAGTGGCGGAAGCAATGAAGCATTACCAAGTATGAAAAGAAGAATTGAAAACCGGCCTAGTGGGTCGGTTTTTTTGTACGTCAGCTAATTAGTTAGGAATCTTCGTTTTATTCTTGAATCACCGATCGTTAATCTATAAGCGCTAATTTCTGTAATTTTGGGTATACCAATATTATAGGATTGGTTTATTTGATATGGTATCGGAGGAATTAACATGAAAACTGAAGGTAGAAGAGGAAGTAGTAATGTTGAGGACCGTCGCGGGATGGGTAGTAAAACCGCAATAGGTGGTGGTCTTGGCGGAATTGTAATTGTTATTTTATTTATGTTGTTTGGCGGTAATCCTGACGATTTGACAAATTTACAAACAGATTCGGCGTCAGATGCTCCTTATACGGAAACTGCTGAAGAAAAAGAACTTGCCAATTTTGTATCTGTCGTATTAGCGGATACGGAAGAAGTTTGGACGGATTTATTTAAAAAAGAAGGGCTTGTTTATGAGGAACCCAAATTAGTGCTATATACGAATAGTGTAGAATCGGCTTGCGGTGTAGCGGGGTCTTCAGTTGGACCTTTTTATTGTCCGGGAGATCATAAGCTTTATATTGATTTGAGTTTTTATAATGAACTACGTCAAAAATTTAATGCGCCTGGTGATTTTGCAATGGCTTATGTAATTGCGCATGAGGTAGGACATCATGTGCAAACACTTTTAGGGACGACAGACAAACTTGCGCCTTTACGTCAACAGCTCAGTGAAACGGAATATAACAAATACCAAGTTAGCTTCGAATTACAGGCAGATTATTTGGCAGGCGTATGGGCGCATCATGCAGAGGGAATGGGTGTGCTTGATGAAGGTGATTTAGACGAAGCGCTGAATGCAGCTAGTGCAATTGGAGATGACACGCTTCAAAAGAGAGCGCAAGGATATGTTGTGCCTGAGAGTTTTACGCATGGTACATCTGAGCAACGTAGAAGTTGGCTTTATAAAGGATTTCAAAACGGTACGATAGAAGGTGGAGATACCTTCAATGCTAGTGGTTTCTAATAATAAAAAAAATCCATTTCACTGAAATTAGCTGAAATGGATTTTTTTATTCATTTATACAATAAAGTAAGCAAACACTGCAAGACAGATAGAAGATATTGTCATCGCAATAAGTGGTTTCAAAGCACGTGTGCGTAAATCACGTAAGCTGACATTTAAGCCGAGTCCGACCATAGCAGAAGTGAGTAACCATGCTGTGAATGTAGAAATTCCTTGCATCACGCCATCTGAAACTGGAATTGAATGACCGAACACATAACTGCCTAAAATACTTAATAAAACGAATCCGAGTAGGAAGTATGGGAATTCAATTTTAGCTTGTTCTTCGCCTGAGTTTTTGTTTTTTCTTTTCATAATAAAAATAAAGATAAAGGATAGTGGAACAAGTAAGAAAACACGACCTAGTTTTGCGAGTAACGCAATGGCAAGCGCGTCCTGTCCAGCAGGTTCCGCGGCAATCGCAACATGGGCAAGTTCATGTAAACTAAGGCCCGACCAAATACCATAATCCAAAGGAATCATTGGTAAAATAGGTCTTAAAATGGTGAATCCAATTGCGAATACTGTTCCCATAAGTGCAATAATACCAACACCAATTGCAGTATCTTCGTCTTTGGCTTTGACAATCGGTGCAATGGCTGCGATGGCTGCTGCTCCGCATACGCCGGTGCCAACTCCTAATAAGAGAGAAATCATATTGTCAGCCTTAATTAATTTAGCAATCCAAAGTGTTAAGCCGATTGCAAAAGCAATTACTAGGACGTCACGTGCGAGTAGTCCTAACCCATCACGGAAAACGACATCAATATTTAATTTTAGACCATATAAAATAATTGCAAATCTAAGTAGTTTTTTAGATGAAAAAGTAATGCCGTTTCTAAGTATTTCTGGATAACCAAAGAATTGTCGGTAGGCAACTGCGATGATAATTGCACAGGCTAACTGGCCAATATGATCAAATCCTGGAACCTTTGCTAAAAAGAATCCGAGTAAAGCAATGAGAAATGTAAATGCTATTCCTGCAACCCATGTAACATTTTTGTTTTTTAAAGTCATTAGCGCACCTCCTATTTCTATAATATTCTTGCCATATGTATAAGTAAAATAATTTATTATGATAACAATGATAAGTAAAATGATATAATAGATGAAAAAGGGTGGTGGATAAAGATGGATCCGCATTTACGAGTATTTATTACAGTTGCTGAGAAACAAAGTTTTTCGAGGGCGGCTGAAGAGCATCATATGACACAACCAGCAGTCAGTCAGTTTATCCGAGTATTTGAGGAAAATATCGGTACACGTTTACTAGAACGGAATAGTAAGTATGTACGTTTAAATAAAGCAGGTGAAATTGTTTATCACCACGGCAAAGAAATACTGGGACTTTATGTGAAAATGCAAAACCTCGTGGATGATTTAACAAAAAAAGCGAATGGATCTTTACTAATAGGTGCGAGCTATACTTTCGGTGAATATGTACTTCCGCGTATTATTGCCCAGTTACAGCATAACTATCCTGACATTCATCCTTCAATAACAATTGGTAACACAGCTAAAATTGCTGATTTAGTGGGAAGTCATCAGTTAGACATAGGGATTGTAGAAGGAAAATTTGATGTAGAACAATTAATTTCAGAGGAATTTTCGAAAGATTCCATGGTAATTGTCGCTCCGTCAAATCATCTTTTAACAAGTAAACAAATAGTAGTTGTTAAAGATTTGGAACAGGAGCCGTGGATTGTACGCGAGCAAGGATCAGGTACGCGTGAAGCGACGGAATCGCTATTTCAGTTGTTTCAAATTTGCCCTGCTAAAGTGATGAGTTTTAGTAGTACACAGCTTATTAAAGAATCAGTAGAAGTGGGGCTTGGCATTAGTTTATTGTCCAGGTGGACGATTCAGAAGGAACTAAGAACTGGTGATTTAAAAATAATAAACATTGAAGGACTACCGCTATCCCGCGACTTTTCTATGTTAACAAAATCACATTTTCAAACGAAGGCATTGGAAGTCTTTATTGATTTATTGCGTAATGATAAGACGCTGACGACATTGTAAAGGGTCGCTCTTGTTTTAATTACAGAAATAGTAATTGACAAGCCTCCTTCAGTTCATATAAAATATAAGTCAACCAACTATTATAAAAGGTTTACAGAAAAGGGGACTTATATATAATGACAGGATCGAATCTTAAACTACGTATGATGATTGTAACAGCACTTTTTGCAGCAATTATTGGCATATTAGCACAAGTAACTATTCCGCTTCCGCTTGTTCCAATTACAGGTCAGACATTAGCAATCGGACTTGCAGCAACTATTTTAGGTGCTAGATACGGCACGATTTCCGTAATCGTTTATTTGGGACTTGGGGCAGTAGGTGTTCCAGTTTTTGCAGGAATGTCTGGTGGGCTAGGAAGCTTGTTTGGACCGACGGGTGGCTTTTTGTTCGGCTTTATCCCAGCGACGTTCACCATTGGTTATTATTTGGAGAAAACGAGTTTCACAGTTAAAAATGCAATCATTGCCAATATTATTGGAATGTTTATCACGTTGGCGTTTGGTACTGTTTGGTTAAAGTTTGTTGCTGACCTTGCATGGACTGGTGCATTTATGGGTGGATTTGCTCCATTTATTCCAGTTGGTATCATTAAAGCATTACTTGCAGCATGGGTTGGAATTGCGGTTAGAAATCGATTGAAGTCAGCAAGTTTGTTGTATGTAGCAAATCATTGATTTTAAAGAGGTCACTTTACGCCATTAGGGGGCGTAAAGTGATTTTTTTATTTTGTATTTCCCGTACCGATTTATTTAACTTGTTATAGACCAAAGATTAAAAACTAATATGTAAATTATATACTTTTCAAAAAGCTGTTTACTTGGTATATTATTATTTTTATGTCAAAAATACTTCATTTGCCAGAATAAAAGAGTAGTTTGACATTATTGAATATTTGATATATGATGTTTTTAATCCAAAAAACACTAAAGGAATTTACCAATGAAAAAGTTGAATTCAGTCATTGTTACAGGTTATGCAAAAGCACCACAGGGAACTTCAATGTATGAAATATATCGACATGCGGGATTAGTATTAGAGATAAATCTTGTGACTCATGAAATCATTGATGCCGAATTTACAATGATTGCAGATCTAACAAAAAGGTTTCTAAAAAAACTTGTAGTTGGTTACGTTTTAAGTAATGGATTGGCCGATTTGGTGAAGCGTATAGAAGAGCATTATTTAGCGCCTTCTCAACAAGCAATTATAGTAGCGCTACAAGCAGCAAATCAAAGATATTGGAATCACTTGGAAAGTTAAGAACAATAACTCACATATGTATATTGGTTATATTGAAGTGGAAAGGTAACCCCAATCCATGGTCTCAATAAAGCCGAGCGAATGTCACATATTTTAAGAATGTACAAGTTTGTACAGATCTTATAATATACGATGTTTCTGCTCGGTTTTTTTATTTTTAAAATTATGACTGTAGGAGGATTATGGAGATGAAAGAAGTAATTACAGCAGATCAGGCAATTCAAATGATAGGCGATGATTCAACGATTATGGTTGGTGGATTTGGGCTTGTTGGATGTCCACTCGATTTGGTTGATGCGCTTTGTCGCTCAACGGTGAAAGGGCTTACAATTATTAGTAATAACTTAGGGGAACCTGGAAAAGGGCTCGGTTTATTAGTAGAAAATAAGCAGGTTAAAAAAGCAATAGGTTCTTACTTTACATCGAACAGAGAAGTTGTCAATGCGTATAAAAAAGGTGAAATTCAAATAGAATTAATCCCTCAAGGGACGTTGTCAGAAGCAATTCGTGCTGGAGGCGCTGGATTAGGTGGTATTTATACATCAGTAGGCGTGGGAACTTTACTTGCTGAGAAAAAAGAGAAAAAAGTGATTGCTGAAAAAGAATATTTATTGCAAGAGTCGATTAAAGCTGACTTTTGTTTGGTGAAGGCGAAGAAAGCAGATCGTTTAGGAAATTTAATATATAGTAAATCATCACGTAATTTCAATCCGGTAATGGCGACTGCTGCTAAAAAAGTGATTGTAGAAGTGGATGAAATTGTTGAAGTAGGCATGTTGAACCCAGAAGAAATAGTAACACCACATTTATATGTGGACTACTTAGTATTGAGTGGGGGGGGAAACAAGTGAAATCAAAAGAATATATTGCCTGCCGCGCAGCTGAAGAATTACAAAATGGAGACACTGTCAATTTAGGGATAGGAATTCCGACAATGGTCGTAGATTATATACCAAAGGATGTTCTTATTCATATACATTCCGAAAACGGTATTTTGGGACTAGGACCGACACCGGCAGAAGGAGATATTGATCCGGATTTAATTAATGCAGGAAAATTACCAGTTTCAATTGTAAATGGCTCCTCATTCTTTGATAGCGCTACATCATTTGCCATGATTCGCGGTGGACATATCGGAACTTCAATATTAGGAGTACTTCAAGTTGATCAGTTTGGACGTATTGCAAATTGGGCAATACCAGGGAAGAATGTATTGGGCGTAGGTGGTGCTATGGATTTATTAGAAGGTTCAAATAAAGTTATAGTGGCAATGCTCCATTCGACAAAAAATGGAGAAGCGAAAATCGTTAAAGAACTGACCTATCCGTTGACGTCATTGAGACAAGTAGACGTTATTATTACAGAACTCGCTGTTTTCCATTCAGATAAAGATGGGCTTATTTTAACTGAATTAGCCCCTGGAATAACAATTGAAGAAGTGACAAGTAATACAAGTGCGCCGTTTAGGGTACATCCTAAATTACAAAATAATGCAGTAGGGAGAGTAGTAAAAATATGATAGCAATCATTAATGCTTTTAGATCACCTATAGGCAAGTTTGGAGGCTCCTTAAAAGATATAGAACCAGATGAATTGGTAGCAACAATAATGAAGAACAATTTGTCAGCAGCTGGATACAACGGTTCAATAATTGACGAAGTTATTATTGGACAGACGAAACAAAGTGCACATTATCCAAATATCGCTAGGGTTGCATTATTGAAAGCAGGTATTCCAGAACATGTTCCTGGACATACGGTGAATATGCAGTGTGCATCCGGTATGCAGGCAATTGTTAATGGAATGATGTCTATAGAAACTGGACAAAGCAACGTTGTTTTAGCGGGTGGTGTAGAAAGTATGTCACAAGCTCCTTACTATCTCTTGAACAACAGATTTGGGGTCAATTCGGGGGATCTAACATTACTAGACTCAAATATTGAAAGTCAGCCTCGCTCTCAACCTGAGGAAATGTATGGACGTTTTTCAATGGGTGAAACGGCAGAAAACCTTGCAGTAAAATATGAGATTACGAGGGAAGAGCAAGATCAATTCTCAGTAAGAAGCCAAGAAAAAGCTAGAATCGCAATTGCTAATTCCCGCTTCACAGATGAAATCGTCCCGATAGCAGTAAAAAAAGGGAAAAATAATTATTTATACTTCGCACAGGATGAATTTCCTAGGGAGAGTTCACTGGAAAAACTCGGCAAATTAAAACCGGTTTTTAAAGAAAATGGAACTGTTACTGCTGGAAACTCTACGGGACGAAATGATGGTGCTGCAATGTTGTTATTAATGAGCGATTCGAAAGCGAAAGAACTTGGACTGACGCCGATGGCTTATATTAAATCGATTGCTTCGTCGGGTGTTGCTCCGAAAGAGATGGGAATTGGTCCAGTAACAGCAACAGAAAAAGCATTGTCGAAAGCAAACTTGACCATGGATGACATAAATATCGTGGAATTGAATGAAGCATTTGCAGCACAAAGTTTGGCCGTGTTAAAGGAGTGGGATATTGACGAACAAAAAGTTAATGTGAACGGTGGAGCAATCGCTCTGGGGCATCCGCTCGGTAGTTCGGGTGCAAGAATTTTAGTATCGTTAATACATGAAATGGCTAAAGAAAAACACCGCTATGGATTAGCAACGCTATGTGTAGCTGGTGGACAAGGAATTGCAATGGTGGTGGAAAGATATGAATAATAAAGAAGATTCTATATTCCATAGAGATTTTACAATAGATTATCCAATTATCAGTCATGGCGAGGGAATCTATCTTTATGACAATGAAGGTAAAAGTTATATTGATGCTTCGTCTGGCGCTGTAGCAGCAAATTTAGGTCATAGTAATCCGCAAATAGCTCAAGCAATGGCGGACCAAGCCACAAAGGTTGGTTTTGTCCACACAATGAGGTTTGAGACGGAAGTAATTCATCTATTGGCAAATAAAATAACAGACTTAACATCAAGTACTTTAAATAAAGTGTATTTCACATCAGGTGGTTCCGAAGCGAATGAAAGTGCTTTAAAACTTGCACGTCAATACCACCGTGATCGTGGTAATAACGATAAAACAATAACGATTGGTAGATGGCAATCTTATCACGGAAATACAATTGGTTCACTTTCGGTAGGGGGAGATGTCAAACGAAGACATCCATTTACACCGAATCTAGTACATGCTGAACATGTGTATTCTCCTTATTGTCATAGATGTCCATATAATCGAAATAAGGAAGAGTGCATCCAAAAACAAAATTGGTCATGTGTTACAGATATAGAGAGAAAAGTGTTGGAGTTAGGTGCAGAAAATGTAGCATCGATTATTATGGAACCAATTGTTGGATCACAGCAAGGAGCAGTTGTCCCGCCGGAAGGATATTTCCAGAAAGTTAGGGAGATTTGTGATAAGAATGATATTATTCTTATTATCGATGAAGTAATGACTGGATTTGGAAGAACTGGTAAGCACTTTGCAGTCGAACATATTGGCATTGAACCGGATATTCTAACTTTCGGAAAAGGGGTTTCAGCTGGATATGCACCTTTAGCGGGAATGATTGTAAACGATAAAATAGTCGATAGCATTATCGTAAACAGTAACGGTAAATTCATTCATGGTTACACTTATAGCGGTCATCCTGTTACAGCAGCTGCGGGTCTATCTGCTTTAGAAACATACGAAGAGCAAGCGATTATTAATAACTGTCAGAATGCTTCAAAGCATCTGGTTGAAAGACTAGAAGAGTTGAAGAGTAAGACTTCAATCATCTCTGATATTCGCGGAAAAGGGCTTCTAATTGGTATTGAATTAGTTTTAGATAATAAAAAAGATATATTGTTTGATCCTAGTGTACAAGCAGCTAATCAAATTAATAATATTGCTATCGAGCTAGGGGCTGTGTTTTATCCGGGGTCTGGTGGAATAGACGGTCATAATGGCGAGCATTTAATAATTAGCCCTCCGTTAAATGTATCTATTGAAGAAATCGATATCATTGTTGATATATTAGAAAACGCGATTGAGAAGTTTGAAAAGAAAATTCAAATGGATGAAAGGGGAGTGTTTTGTTATGAATAAAAAAATGTTGATGATAGTGGCTTTAATAGGGAGCATATTGCTAGTATTAACTGCTTGTGGAGGTAGTAAATCAAGTGAATCTACCAAAGAAGAAAATGCTGGCGGAGATGCTCTAAACAAGATTAAAGAAAGCGGTGTCATTAAAGTTGGCATTGAAGGCGCATACCCTCCGTTCAACTTTTTTGATGATAAAAATGAACTAGTTGGTTTTGACGTTGATATTTCAAATGAAATAGCATCACGTATGGGTGTTGAAGCTGAATTTATCGCAACACCATGGGATACAATCATCGGAGGATTGGTTTCTAATAAGTTTGATATCATTTTGTCAAGTATGGCAATTACTGAGGAACGTAAAAAGAAAGTGGATTTTACAGAAGCTTATTATCGCACAGGTGCACAGTTATTCACTCTAAACGAAAATGAAGAGATTAAAGATCCTGAAACTGATCTTAAAGGGAAAAATATCGGCGTCGCGACAGGAACAACCTTTACTGAAAAAGTAGAGGAATTGGGCGCAACACCTCAATTTTACAAAAATGATCTATTGGCATTTCAAGACCTAAGTAATGGACGGATTGATGGAGTTGTTACTGATAAAGCAGTTGGTAGCAGACTAATTCTTGAACATGATTACCCAGCACATGGGGCTGGCGATATTTTATATGATGAAATTGCAGGTATTACACTGAATAAAAACCAAAAAGACCTAATGGACGAAATTAACAAGCATTTAGCAGACATAACGGAGGATGGAACATATGAAGAAATTAGTCTGAAATGGTTTGGTGAAAATATACGGTAGAGGTGGATTAATATGCTAGATTTTAGCTTAGTAACTAATTTTATACCGTTCATGATAGAGGCAGCCTGGGTTACTTTAAAGTTATCTGTACTCTCTATAATCATCGGTGCGGTATTAGGTCTATTTATTGCATTAATGAAGATTTCGAATAATAAAGTTCTTTCTATTTTAGCTGATCTTTATTTGTGGATAATTCGAGGGACACCGATGTTAGTTCAATTGTTCCTTGTCTATTTTGGACTTCCTCAAATTGGTATTGAATTATCGCCATTTGTTTCGGCAGTTATTGCATTAGGAATTAATGCAGCAGCGTATATCGCTGAAATTTATCGAGGTGGTATTATGTCTATCTCGAATGGTCAGATAGAAGCTGCAGAATCACTTGGGATGAAATATCCATTAATTATGCGTAAAGTTATTCTTCCACAAGCAATAAGAGTAAGTATTCCTTCTTTAGGAAACCAGGCGATAATGTTGCTGAAAGATTCATCATTGGCATCTTTGGTCACAGTTTCTGAACTAATGATGGTTTCGCAAAGATATGCATCAACAAACTATGCATTCATTGAATTTTACTTGGCGGCCGCAGTATTTTATTTATTCATGACTACGATTTTCACTATGTTATTAAACAGACTTGAGCGAAGAATGTCCGTGAGTGAAAGATAGATAGAGCGAGGGAGGTAATTCAATGGTAGCGCAAACTTCAATGCAGGGAGAAAATAATATGGATAAGGTAACGGGTACAAGTACCGATGCAATTATTCGAGTAAACCAATTGAAGAAAAACTTTGGAGATGTGGAAGTATTAAAAGGAATAGATTTACAAATTAAAAAAGGAGAAGTAGTTGCACTCCTTGGTGCAAGTGGATCTGGAAAAAGTACGCTCCTAAGATGTTTAAATAATCTTGAAGAATTAACAGAAGGAAAAATTGTTATTGATAATATTCCTTTGGATGGTTCCAAGAAGAATATGAGTATTATTAAACAAGAAGTAGGAATGGTATTTCAGCAGTTTAATTTATTTCCACATATGACAGTATTAGAGAATATTACAGTTGCACCTATGTTTGTCTTGAAAAAAAGTAAGAAAGACGCTGAACTGGAAGCGTTAACTTTACTAAAAAAGGTTGGTCTAGAGGATAAGAAAGATTATTATCCGAAAAAGTTGTCTGGTGGCCAACAACAACGGGTTGCAATAGCAAGAGCGCTTGCGATGAATCCGAAAATTATGTTGTTTGATGAACCTACATCAGCTTTGGACCCTGAGCTAGTTGGAGAAGTTTTAGCAGTAATGAAACAGTTGGCACTGGATGGGATGACTATGGTTGTCGTTACACATGAAATTACGTTTGCCCATGATGTGGCCGACCGTGTGATTTTCGTTTGTGACGGAAAGATTGAAGAAGAAGGCGACCCGAAAATTATATTGAAAACACCAAAAAGTGAACGACTAAGTTCTTTTTTACGATTGGTAAAAATGGAGGACTAATGAAAAGAGGGAAGCAAAGAAATGGAAAACTCAACGTTATTTATAGATGGAGAATGGGTTTCAGAAGATGATCAAAAGTATGAATCTAGTATAGACCCAGCTACATTAGAAGAAGTCGGTATATATAGTTTGGCGACAGAAAAGCAAGTGAATGATGCTGTAATAGCTGCGGATAATGCTTATCATAATTGGAGAAATATGCAGATACCTACTCGTGCAGGTTATATCAAAAAAATTGTCTTAGCACTTCAAGATAAAAAGTCGGAAATGGCAGAAGTTATGACTAGAGAAATGGGGAAAGTTTTAACTGAATCATTAGGTGAAGTAGATGTGGTCATTCAAAATGGCGAGTATATGGCAGGAGAAGGTAAGAGGTTCCTGGGAGAAATAGTCCCGTCTGCAACTCCTAATAGAACAATACACATGATCCGCGAACCATTGGGTGTAGTAGCGTGCATCACACCATGGAACTTCCCGATTTCATTAGCTGCATATAAAATATTTTCAGCACTCATTGCAGGAAATACGATTGTTTGGAAGCCGGCTTCAGAAGTTGCTCTTTCCGCTAAGCTTTTGTCTGAAGTGATCGAAGAGGCGGGTTTACCAAAGGGTGTGTTTAATTTGGTAACTGGGTCCGGTAGTAAAATTGGTTCTTCTTTAGCGTCTCATGAAAAAGTGAAAGTCGTTGCATTTACTGGTTCAACTGAAGTAGGTAAAGCAATTTCCCAAATGAGTATTGAAGGATTGAAACGAGTTTCACTTGAATTGGGTGGGAAAAATGCGGTAGTTGTTTTGAAGGATGCTGATATTGAAAGTGCTGCTATTGGGATTATACAATCTGCATTTGCAACTACTGGGCAAAGATGCACTGCTGCAAGTAGAGTCATCGTAGAAAAAGATGTTAAAGAAGAGCTACTTTTAAAATTAAAAGAAAAAACAATGGCATTAAAAGTTGGTAATGGGCTTGAAAAAGAGAGTCAGGTCGGACCAATTGTAAATGAAAAACAATTAATTTCGATTAACGATTATGTGCAAAAGGCAATAAGTGAGGGTGGAGTACTTATTACAGGTGGGAAGAAAATAGAAGGAACAGGTTATTTCTATGAACCTACTATTATTTCAGAAGTTAAAAGAAACCATTTAATAGCGAAAGATGAGATTTTTGGGCCTGTATTGGCAATAATCGAAGTCGATTCATTTGATGAAGCAATGTCAGTAAATAATGATACCATTTATGGTCTTTCCACAGCTGTTTATACACGTGATTTGAACTTAGCGAATCGTGCTTCACGTGAAGCGGTTACCGGCCTCGTTTATATAAATAGTGGAACTTCAAGTGCTGAAATGGGCGTTGCATTCGGAGGTATGAAAATGTCAGGTAATGGACATCGGGAAGTCTCTCACCACGCGTTCGATGTGATGACAGAGTGGAAGTCTATCTACACTAATTATTAAGGGTGATGAAAATGAAGCAAGAAACAAATCTTTTAACAATGCTTGCTTTGAATGATGAAAAGGAAAACGAGAAAGATGCAGAAAGAGCAAAGTTTTCCTACTCAGCAATTCAAGGTTATTTAGATATAAAAAGAGAAGAGTCAAAAGCAAAACCCCATATTGCTATGGTTGGTGGAGGAATTATAAGCCTAATGACCGCTCATTATATGAGTGAATTAGGTTTTGAAATTTCTATAATTGAGAAAAAGTCAATTGGAGCGGCTGCATCTGGACGAAATGGTGGAGCCATCATGACGATGGGGCGTGAATTGTCCGAAGTCGCATTTGCCAAACATTCGGTAGACCTGTGGGGTAAGTTGAATCAAAAAGGTATATTAACGCATTACGAAAAAAAGGGACATTTAATGGTTGCCCGAAATCAGTTAGAAATAGAAAAGCTTGAATTGGCATATGAGCTGTATTTGAAAGCTGGCATTGATGTCAAAATGATGAATTATGATGAAATGAAAGAACAGGTGCCGTACTTAAATAAAGATATCCGTCGAGGACTTTTTAGTTATGATGATGCTCAAGCCTATCCCTTTACAACGATTCAAAGTCTTATAAAGTTGTTGAAAGAAAAAGGCGTAAAGTTTTATCCTCATACGGTAGCGAAATCTTTCGAAACTACTGGTCAATCGATTACAGCTGTAGTCACTGAAACGGGAAAGATTACTGCAGATTACTTTTTAATTAGCACGGGTCCTTGGTCTACAGATGTGTGTGAGTTGTTGGGTGAACATGTTTTGATTAGACCAAGAAGATCTCAAATTATGGCCACTGAAATAATTAGAAAGAGAATTGTACAACCATTCTTTACAGGAAATGGTATTTACTTACGGCAGACACATGCGGGGAATATCTTGTTTGGTGGTGGAGGACCTTGGGAGATAGATGGTTTTGACGTTAGTAATACGTCCTATGCTATGAAGTTACAAAGTAAGCGTTTCGTTGAACAATTTCCAGAACTTCATTCAAAACAATTATTACGAGGTTTTGCAGGAACAGTAGAGATTACACCAGATCATGTTCCAGCATTTGGTCCATTAGTTAATTGGGAGAATGGTTTTATTTCCGCAGGGTATAATGGACACGGTTTCGGTGTATCTGCTGTAATGGGGAAATTGATGAGTTTATTAATTTTTGATACAACAAATAATAAAGAGCTTAGCAGTGAAATAAAGCAAGTAATAGAGCCAATGTATATAAACCGATTTAAACAACTCAGTAGAGTATAGGAGGCCGACAGTTTAATGAGCATTCATGATTTTACTATTTGTCGGTGCGAAGAAGTAATGTTATCCGACATACAACGTGCAAAGGATTTAGGTGCAACAACGTCACAAGAAATTAAAATGGCGACAAGGCTTGGAATGGGTATATGTCAAGGTAGAATCTGCCGATCTATGGTGGATGAAATAGTTCAGGATACGGCGGAAGGGCTCTGTGACATGCCATCAAAGTTAACTATTCATCATCCGGTGCGACCAGTTTCAATTGGTATGGTCATGTTGAGAGAGGAGTGATTTTATGAGAATTACAAAGCATTCGATTATTTCAATCGAAGATCGGGAGAAAATCCGGTTCACCTTTAATGGTACCGAGTTATTAGGGCAAGAAGGTGACACCGTTGCATCAGCATTATGGGCAATGAGAATTAAAACGTTGAGACAATCCGAGAAGAAAAGTGAGTCTCGAGGAATTTATTGCGGCATAGGAAATTGCTATGATTGCAGAGTTAATTTAAATGGTTTTGGAACGGTTAGGGCTTGCATCACCCCCATTGAGGAAGGGATGGAGTTACTTTCGGACGATAGAGGAGATGTTTCTACATGATCTATGATGTGGCTATTGTAGGGGGCGGTCCGGCCGGTCTATCTGCTGCAATTGAAGTTGCGCGACGCGGTGGAAAAGTTATTATCATTGATGACCATCCGGATGTTGGTGGAAAATTGAACGGACAATTACACGAAGAGCCAGGTAATAATGGTTGGTGGATTGGACAAAAAATTGCATCTGAATTGAAAAAAGAAGCAGTGACACATGGCGTTGAAATATTATCGGGTACACAGGTTTGGAGTTTGGAAGAAGGTTGGAAAATTCATGTATCTTCAGTGCATAATCCGGCTAACTTGAGGAACTTAATAGAAGCAAAAGCACTAATTTTGGCAACCGGGGCGATTGAAAAAGCACTGCCTATGCCTGGATGGACATTGCCGGGGGTGTTAACAGTCGGTGGTGCACAAGTGTTAACGAATCAATATCAAGTGAAACCGGGAGAAAGGGTTATCGTTGCGGGTATTGATATTCTTTCATTATCCATTGCTCGTGCAATGAAGCTCGGAGGGGCAGAAGTTGTAGGGATTTATATGGCACCTCGTAATAAATTCACAGAAAGTATATCTGAACCTACTAAGTTGTTGGCATCATTCCAACCGGTTGCAAAGTTTGCACCTAACTTTCTCATGCGTTTAGGCGGTAGTGTTCTGCGATCAAAATTGGGCTGTAAATTAGCTGCAACTTTTTATCCTAAGAACGGCTTGAAAGTATGGGGAATACCGCTTCACATTCGACATTCGCTCTTGGACATACAAGGAGATAGTGAAGTAGAAGGTGTTACAATAACAAAAATCGATACAGAAGGTAATCCGATTGGTAATCCGTTTAAAGAAAATGTTGATGCGGTTTGTTTGTCGGGTGGACTTACACCACAAAGTGAATTAGCAGTTGCAGCAGGCTGTCAATTTGTTCGTTTAAAAGGTCTTAGCGGTGCTGTTCCACTTCATAATTCTGAAATGCGAACCAAAGTAGATTCACTTTATGTGGCGGGTAATATAACTGGAATTGAAGGTGCAAAAGTATCTGGAGCTCAAGGTAGAGTTGCTGGGTTTTCAGTTTGTCATGACTTAGGAATAGGTCAGGTTACCACTAAAGATATTAATCAAGAAGTAGAGAAGTTACGTAGTGTTAGAGATACCGCTGATATTCTATTTCATCCAAATGTGATAGATGCAAGGGATCAATTACAAGTAATATGGGAGCAACAAACTTAACAACTTTCTGTATCTTGTTAATAGGAGTGAGAAACATATGATAAACAAAAAGAGGATAGGTATTGCTTTTTTCTATCATGAATCGCATAGTTTTACACCGTTAAAGACTACTTTTGAAGAGTTTGAAAATGAGGCATATTTATTAGAAGAAGATATTATAAAGCATTATGAGAACACGAAAACAGAAATAGGAGGATTTTTAAACTTTTTACAAACGAAGGAAGATGTTATAGAGGTCGTGCCGATTTTATGTGCGGCAGCAATACCATCAGGAATTGTCGAACAAAGCGCATACGATGAAATTGAATCTGAAATGCTTCGATTAATAAAGGCCAATGAACCTTTAGATGGTTTTCTGTTAGCTTTACATGGTGCGATGGTCGTTGATCATGTAAGTGATCCCGAAGAGAAACTACTTCGTAAAATCCGCGGCGTTTTTGGGCCGGATATTCCTATTGCTACTACACTGGATATGCACGCGAACTTGAGTGAAAAGATGATTCAACATACACCACTTCATTTCGGTTTTAAAACGTATCCGCATATTGATATGTTTGACCAGGGATACGCTGCGGCAAGCCATTTGTTTAACAGCTTGATGAATAATAAAAAATATGTTGCTGCTTTTAGAAGTATACCAATGTTGTTGCCTTCATTAAACATGAGGACTGAAGAAGGTCCTATGAAAAAAATGATGGATCTGGCTAAAGAAGCGGAAAAAAATGAGCATATTGTCAACGTGTCGATATTTGGAGGATTCCCTTACGCTGATATTGATACTGCAGGGGCAAGCATAATAGTACTTGGAGAAAATCAAGAAATTGCTGAGGAGGTAGCTTCTTCGTTAGCAAAAGAGTATTGGGGAATTAAAGACGAATTTTTGGTTGAATTACCAGACGTCGATGAAGCTTTGACATTAGCTATGTCTACAACAAAACAACCTGTCGTGTTAGCTGATATTTCGGACAACCCATTAAGTTGCGGTAGTGGAGACACGACTGTATTGTTACGAGCCATGATTGAAAAAGGATTGACGAATTCATTGTTCGGTGGATTGTATGATCCAGAATCTATTACACAGTGTAAAGTTGCAGGTGAAGGAGCAAAAGTGCGTTTGTCACTTGGAGGAAAAGTATCACCTGAATTTGGTTCTCCCGTTGAGGTGGAAGCAGAAATTATTAAAATTAAAGATGGTGTTTTTTATAATTCGGGACCATTTAATCAATACCTGAAAGTAGATTTAAAGGATTCTGTTCATATTAAAGTTGGAGATTTGGATATTGTTCTAATTGGCCGTTCTATGTCGGCAAACGACCCGGAAATGTTCAGGCACTTAGAAATTGAGCCTGGAAGCAAGAAAATTTTAGGCATGAAAGTGAAAAATCATTTCCGTGCAGCATTTGATTCGCTAGTCGAGGAAGTAATATACGTCGATGCACCGGGTGTTTCGACAAATCGTTTGACAGAGATGTCTTATCAAAATATACCTAGACCAATTTGGCCATTAGATAAAGTGATTTATATGGAGGAGGAAAAAGCATGAATGCTAATTACTATATTGAAGTACCTGAATCATTAGATCCACCAATGCAAAAAATGATGATGGAATTGGAGATTGATGCATTTCCTGGCATAGGCGCAGTCGATGAGCAGACGCTAGTCCCAATGGCTCGTTACGGCAAAATCGTATTGTTCAGAGAAAAGGGTGATGATCGTCCAATTGCAGTAGCTGAATTGATGCGTTCTTATTCATCTGAAAAAGAAGCTTATGTTTTTGGATATTACGTACGTTCGGATCAACAAGGAAAAGGGATCGGGAAAATCTTTCTAGAGGAACTCCTTAAAGTAATTAAAGAAGATGGTTTTGAAACTATTAGCCTTACAGTAAATATAGAAAATGAGGCGGCTATCAAATTATATGAAAAGTACGGATTTGTCATTAAGGAGACAAGAAATGGTGAGTACGGTGTAGGAGAAGACAGATATTGCATGGTATTTAAGTTCTAAGGAATTATTCAAATAACACTATTTAAGTCGGTCAATAGTATTTCATGCCACTGAAAAATTGTTTGTATAATAAAGGGGACTTTCCGTGGAAGTGCCAACTCGGAAATTTAGACAGGTTATTTCGTTAGTCAGCCTGCAAGGTCTGAACTCGGTATTGCTCCAGACTCAGGCCTTTTAGTTTTACCTTGATTTATTTATGATTAGAATTCTCATTTATCGCGCTATCGAAATACTTTAAGTAAAGAAATAATATCTTCGTAATACCCAAAAATTTCTCTATCACGGTGTTGTTATAATAGTTTCCATTACGTAAAAAGTTATGTGGAAAGTCAGACTTGGTTGGAATAGAGTGGAAGTTTTTTATCGAATGTAAGTTGTCAAAAATAAATCCAATATGCTCCATACATATAGTTTTTCTTCAAATGATTTAAACTTTGTAATTTCTGTTACCCATTTCATATTTGGATTGTATGTTTATAAAATACGCGCTAAACTAGTCGGCAAAATTTCGCCGACTGTTTCATTGTATAAGTGATATTTAATCATACGTAGGAGAATCTTTAAACCAGTTCTTTTAGGATGTGTTGTAAAAACTTTGCTTTATATGCTGTCTCCGGTTTTCGAGTTCATCCCGAATACGACCAATGCGTAACGCTTATAATGTTCATCACGTTGGCGTTTGGTACTGTTTGGTTAAAGTTTATAGTTGACTTTAAGTGTATTGGTGCATTTATTTACATTAGCGATAATAAGTTTTGACTTGGAGCATAGAGCTAGGAAAATACAAAAAAACGCTCAGAAATGAGCGTTTTTAGTATTTGAAAATGACGGTTTTTCATAGATAAGAAAAGACCTAAAGTCTGAATAGTTGTTAGAACTCACCATTTTTAATTTTTTTAATTGCTTCTTCAAGCCAATAAATGGTGTGATCTGATTTAGTTGAGAAATATCCACTAAGAAATAGAGTAAGGTTTTCATAACTTTGGTCTTGTTGACTGGTGTTTTTAAATTTCATAATATGTTCCCAACGAGCTTTATAACTTTTTAACTTCGTTTCTAATATTTTTGCTACTTCTTCGCGTTCCACATATTTGATATTTGCAAAGCCTATGACCATATCATTGATAGTATCGGCATCTTTAAACATTTTATAGATTTTCTTAGGGAGTTCTTCACGACCTTTGGTAGTAATTTCAAATACATGTTTTTCAGGTCGATGTTCTTCTTTTATAGTTTCTACTATTTCAATTAAACCTTGTTTTGCTAAGGATTCAAAATGATAGTAAAGTTTGCTTTCTGTGATCCTGCCTAATTCGTCTAATGGAATTGGTTCTGACATCTGTTTTTTTAACTTATAAGGGTAAGTATTCTCTTTCATTAGTTTGCATAGTATAAAAACTTGAATGCTCATACTTTAGGCTCCTTTAAGAATAATTATTTTAATTATAACAAAGTTAAGTTGTACTTTTATATAAGTTCAAATAATTCCGCTGAATAAAAAAATTATTGCAGCGGCTCCTTCTCCGGACGAGTGTCATATTATTCAACGATTTTCTTCTTGTATCTTCTCAAACTATTAATGATAAACTTATTTTATGCTTATATAGAAAGCTCATCCATTACGGTGTTTGTTTCTAATTTTTCTGTGGGTAGTGTTTTGTGAATAACAGCAACGATAAGCATATTAATAAACATTGCTACGACACCAACAGCGGCTAATGACCAAACAAATGGACTTGGACTAGTGCTTCCGAATAGGTCTGCGACATAAGCCTGTACTGAGTAATACATTGGTGAAATATGACTCATCCATTCATACGGCAAGTACATCATGTCACGTGACATTACAGCACCATTTGATAATGTTTGGATGAATAAAATTGGCAAGTTTAAAATCATACCTGCTGGACCAACTAAAAAGATAAAAACTGCTGTGAAGTTGAAACATACTATATAGTTTAGCGTTTGAAGACCTACTATATGGAAGAACAAGCCCCCACTAGGTTCGTTAATTAAATAGGCTACTCCTGTAGCAGCGAGTGATGATAAAACTGCAATCAATAGTGCAGTTAATTGTAAATAAATGAATAACCTTGTTTTACTAGATTTTCCACGGTTTTCTTTAAAAACTGCTACTAATTGCATAGCTCCGATCATAGCACCAACATAACCAGCCATTGTTAAGAACATTGACAGCATATTATTATGCATTCCGTCTGGTATTTCGTTGATTGTAACTACGTTTCCTACATAACCAGTTTCAATTTTATCTGCTAATTCAGCAGCTTGATTTTCTGGTACATGGAAGTTCATTAATATGCTTTGAGCTGCTTGCTCTGAAAATTGCTCGCTTAACTGATTGTTAATTTTTGTAACAACTGAACTCATAGTCGTAGAAACGGCTGTTGCGCTTGCTTCATTAATTGTAAAGTCAATACTTGATGATGTCTCACCATTTTGCATATCCGAAGAGAATGTTTTTGAGATATGTATGACTAAGGCTAAATCATTTTTTTCTAAATCTTTTAAAGCTCTTTTATTTGTTAGATCCGTTTCTATTTGTTTAAAAGGTAAATTTTCTTGTAATTGATCAGCGATGATTGCGCCAATCTCACCAGTATCATCATTAATTATAGCAATTGGTAATTTGTCAATATTTCCCGGAATTGCTGCATAGCCAGGTAAGAAGATTCCTAGCATTGCAATTGCATAGAAAATCCCCATAAAGATTGCACCGATAGATCCTTTAGATTTTAAGAATTGAGTAAATTTCATTTGTTATTCCCTTTCTTTAGCTAGATTACACTTCAAATAATATACTTTTATTAAAGTACTCTGTATTGAGTACTTTATTCTATTCCTTTTATTCATAATGTCAAGTATCTTTATTTAAGAAATGGGATTCGAAGTCATGAAAGGGAAGGGGAGGTTAAAGTTTTTATATTTAGATTGTCTTTTTGACTATTATCCAGACAAAAAATCGCTAAATACGGTTGTATTTAGCGATTGGCAAGGTAGCGACCGAATCATTATTTAAATGGTGTCCTTAAATTAAGTTATGATTTAAAGTTTTCTCCCCATCAATTAAATGATGGCTTTTTCGTTTATTTCGGTAATATAATCGTAAATTTTGTACCTTTGTCTATTTCGCTTATGACGTCAATTGTGCCGCCGTGCATCGTTACGAGTTGTTTGACGATAGATAAACCAAGACCGAATTCCCCGTAAGGATTATCGGTTCTAGATAAGATTGCTTTGTAAAATCGACTCCATATTTTCTCGATTTCAGCAGGATTCATCCCGATTCCGGTATCTTCAATTTCTATAATCGCTTCTTGCTCATTTGTAAAAGCGCGTAAAGAAATGGTTCCGTTCTCAGTAAATTGAATGCTGTTTTTTGTAATGTTTATCAAAACCTGCGTGAGGCGGTCATAGTCAGCGGAAACGAAAACATCGTCTTGTGCTGAAATAAAGATCTCATTATTACGTTCGGCGGCAGGTGAATTAAGCTGTTCTTTAATAATTTCCAGCAATTCGACAAGTTGGATATTTTGTTTATTCAAAGTAACTTGGTTCGAACGAATCTTTTCGTAATCTAAGTTTTCATTGACGAGACGAAGGAGTCTTTTTGTTTCGTTTGTTGCAAGCTTTAGACCTTTTTCTTTTTCAGAATCAGAAATCATATCATTATTCAAACCTTCGATAATTCCCCGAATTGTCGTGAGTGGTGTTCTTAATTCATGGGAAACATCAGCCATAAACTCGCGTCGCCGAATTTCAAGGTGTTCAATTTCTTCCATTGAAGCGTTAAGCTTTTCGACCATACTGTTGAAGTCGTTGGCAAGCTCACTTATTTCATCGAAATTACGTGACGGGATACGGACCGAATAATCGCCGCCTGCGACTAGGGAAGTAGCAAGTTGTAATCGTTTAATCCGCCGAACATGAAATGTCGATAAAATCCAACTAAGTAATAATGAAAAGAAAAGCGCAATGGCTGTCGTATAGAGTAAATAGTTGTTCATCTCCGAAATGACTTTTCGTGAACCCTTTATCGGCGATGTGAGTAAGATTCCCCCGACAAACTGATTATTGTTAACATATGGCAGTAAAACAAATGTGACGCCTTCTTTAAAGCGATTATAATCTTGTTTAACAGTGACGATATGACCATTTTTAATTTTTGCCCATTCGGTTTCATTGAGTTCAATAAGTGGTGTATTTGAGCTAGTTGAGTAGATAATGGTCGACTTTTCATCAAATAAACTATATTGGATTTCGCGTCTTTCTAGTACATGTCCATATGATTGTAAGGTGTTTCTAGAATTCCTACTATCGGCGCCAATATCCTTCAAAATATTATGTCCATATGTCACGAGTTCTTCCGTTTTCGTATCATAGACAAACTTCTCAACGTAATGGGAAAAAAGTAAGCTTAAAATGAGAAAAGCAATGATGATTACACTAAAATGACTTGCGAGTTGTTGAACTAAATACTTTACCCTCATTTACCATCACCCGTTGTTTCATCAAAACGATAGCCAACGCCCCAAACTGTGTGGAAAAAAGGTTCTTCATCTGTTGAAACTTTTGACCGTAGCCTCTTAATGTGTACATCAACAGTTCGATCGTCCCCGTAAAAGTCAAAGCCCCATACTTGATCAAGTAGCTGATCGCGTGAAAATACTTGTTTTGGATGTTGAACGAAGTGATAAAGTAAATCAAATTCTTTTGGTGTTAAGTTTTGGATAGTCTTGCCGTCTAGTAGCACTTCACGTGTTTCTTTATTAATAATAAAATGCTTCGACTTAATTTCTTCGCTGCGTTCAGGTTTGTATCTTCTTGTGACAGCTTTAATGCGCGCCATGAGTGTAAGGGGACTAAATGGTTTTGTGACATAGTCATCGGCACCCATTTCAAGTCCAAGTACTTGGTCGGATTCACTATCCTTTGCCGTCAGCATAATAATTGGCCCGTCGTATTGTTCTTCCCTTAACTTTCGGCAAATTGTTATGCCGTCCATGCCAGGTAGCATCCAGTCTATAATGAGACAATCCCAATGGCCATCACATGCCTGGTTATAACCGTCTAGCCCATCTTTACTAAATACGCCTTCAATTCCTTCTTTTGAAAAAAACAATTCAATCATTGAAGAGACACTTTCATTGTCTTCAATTACTAAAACTTTCAACTACACGCATCTCCTCTCAAGTTTCTAGTCCTTTCAAAATAAAGTAAAAACTGAAAATATGCAAATACCAATGCAAAATAGATCATACACCCAATACTTATGGACGTATGATCTACAGGGTTATTTACTTACTCTTTTAGAGTCGGCTTGTTGCTTGTCACAGTGAGTGGAATTTTCCGCTCATCTTTTCCGCGGTAGATAGTGAATGTTGCTTTATCCCCAACTTTTAATTCTGTGTATAAAAACTTTCGTAATTCACTAGCGCTTTTAATTTTTGTGTCGTTAATTTCTGTGATGATATCCTCAACTTGAAGATTCGCTTTCCCAGCAGGTGATTCTGGGTCAACATTGGTAATAATGACGCCGCCCTCTACAGTATCAGGTAGAAATTGTACATATTGAGGCGGTACATGACTTAGGTCTTCCAGTCCAACGCCTAAATAAGCGCGTTCGATATATCCTGAAGTTGTCATTTCTTCAATTAAAGGAACAACTTCATTACTAGGAATAGCAAATCCTAGTCCTTCCACGCCACTTTCGGAGATTTTCAAGCTATTAATACCGATTACTTCTCCGGCTGCATTCAATAAAGCGCCACCAGAGTTACCAGGGTTAATGGCGGCATCGGTTTGGATGACGTTTAATTCCCATTCTCCAGCAGAAGTATTTACATTAATCGAGCGATCTATTGCACTAACAATACCCTGAGTGACTGTTCCAGAGAAATCTAGCCCAAGTGGATTCCCAATTGCAACTACAGGATCACCTGCTCGGAGAATGTCGGAATCCCCAAACTTTAGTGTAGTTTTCGCATATTTCGCATCAATTTTTAACACAGCTAAATCGCTAAGTGCGTCTTTCCCGACTAGTTCTGCTGTAGTTGTTTCTCCGCCCTCAAAAGAAACTTCTAATTTCTTTGCATTTTCAATTACATGGTTATTTGTAACGATATAAGCATCATTTCCATCTATTTTATAAATAACGCCGGAACCTTCACCGCTTGCCGCATTCTGATCGGTGCCAGTAAATCGATTGCCTGCACTTTGGTAATTAACAATACCGACAATTGCGCCTGAAGACTTTTCAACCATATCTGAAAGTGTTAAGTCTTTATTAAACGAAAGTTGTTCTGCGTTGTAGGAACTGTCTTTTACGAGTGGTTTATCTACTTTTTGTGAACTCATAGGAATGATATTTGTATTGGTTACAACGCCAAGAGTTAGCATTGAACCGATAACACCTGCACCGACTGTTGATAAAAGCCATGTGCCTGTCCTACCTTTTTTTTCTGTTGTCATGATAAAGCCTCCCCCGCTACTAACTTAATACCTTAATACTACTTGGAAAGTGTGAACAAACTATTACGGTAATGTTACTAATTATTAAATTTGGAAATTGTTTTATATTAGTTGCAATAGTTTGTATAGTCTGACATTATTAATATACAAGCTTAATTCTATCAAACTAGCTTGTAGATGCATATCTTTGTCACTCGGTACGTATAGTAGCTTTGTGTGAAAAATTTTATCAAAGATTAATGTGCGCTAATTCATCTATGATGAAGTGTACTATTTCATCTATGGTGAAAGTGTGAATTTCATCTTTAATGAAAAGAAAGCCAATTAGACGAGGAGGAATGGAATATGGTACAAGCAATAGAAAATCAAGTTTATGCATTTCCGAACACTAAAGGGGCAAAAATTAATTTTAAGGAAAAATATGATAATTATATAGGTGGTAAATGGACACCGCCCGCAAAAGGCGATTACTTTGATAATATAACACCAGTAACGGGGAAAGTATTTACACAAGTAGCTCGTTCAACTGCGGAGGATATTGAACTGGCACTAGATGCAGCACATGCTGCGAAAGATGCTTGGGGAAAAACGTCTGTTACAGTACGTTCAAATATTTTGCTGAAAATTGCTGATCGCATTGAAGAAAATCTAGAAATGCTTGCAGTAGCGGAGACGTGGGATAACGGTAAAGCAGTTCGCGAAACGCTTAATGCAGATTTACCATTAGCAATCGATCACTTCCGTTATTTTGCTTCGGCAATTCGTGCACAAGAAGGCGGCGTGAGCCAAATTGATGAAAATACAGTTGCCTATCACTTCCATGAACCAATCGGTGTTGTTGGTCAGATTATTCCGTGGAACTTCCCAATATTAATGGCGGTTTGGAAACTTGCACCGGCACTTGCAGCAGGAAATTGCGTTGTATTGAAGCCAGCTGAGCAAACACCAACGTCAATATTAGTGCTCATTGAGCTAATCGAAGACTTGCTTCCAGCTGGCGTGCTGAATGTGGTTAACGGTTTTGGTTTGGAAGCAGGGAAGCCACTTGCATCAAATCCTCGAATCGGAAAAATTGCCTTTACTGGTGAAACGACAACAGGCCGTCTCATTATGCAGTATGCAGCACAAAATGCTATTCCAGTAACGCTTGAGCTAGGTGGTAAATCACCAAACATCTTCTTTGAAGACGTCATGACTGAAGACGATGCATTCTTAGATAAAGCAGTTGAAGGATTTGTTATGTTCGCACTGAACCAAGGTGAAGTGTGTACTTGTCCATCACGTGCTTTAATCCAAGAATCAATTTATGATAAATTCATGGAACGTGCAATTGAGCGTGTAAAAGCTATCAAAGTAGGTAATCCACTTGATCCTACAGTTATGATGGGTGCACAAGCATCTACAGAGCAGATGGAGAAGATTCTTTCTTACTTGGACATAGGTAAGCAAGAGGGTGCAGAATGTCTAGTAGGTGGGGAGCAAAATAAATTAGAAGGCGATTTGGCAGAAGGATATTACATCCAGCCGACAGTCTTTAAAGGCGACAACAAAATGCGCATATTCCAAGAAGAAATTTTCGGACCTGTCGTTTCTGTAACGACATTTAAAACGAAAGAAGAAGCATTGGAAATTGCGAATGATACGCTATATGGATTAGGTGCGGCTGTTTGGACGCGTGATACGAATACAGCGTATCGTTTTGGGCGTGGTATTCAAGCGGGGCGCGTATGGACGAATTGCTACCATATGTATCCAGCTCACTCGGCGTTTGGCGGTTACAAAGCATCCGGTATTGGACGGGAAAATCACTTAATGATGTTGAATCACTATCAGCAAACGAAAAACATGCTTGTTAGTTATGATGAGAATAAGCAAGGATTCTTTTAAGTCGAATTGGGAGGTCGGTGTAGATGATTGAGCGCGTTTTAGCAACTGACGCTGCACTTGAGCTCATTGAATACCTAAAAAAGAAGCATGGTCCATTAATGTTTCATCAATCGGGTGGCTGCTGTGATGGTTCATCGCCGATGTGCTACCCAGATGGTGAATTAATTATTGGCGATCAAGACGTGCTGCTTGGTTCAATAGGCGACGCATCATTTTATATGCACAAAAACCAATTCAAGTATTGGAAGCATACTCAGCTTATCATTGACGTTGTTGATGGTCGAGGCGGTATGTTTTCACTCGAAGGCGTTGAAGGTAAAAGGTTTTTAACACGGTCACGTGCATTCACTGCTGAAGAAAATAAAGAATTGCAATCAAGTTAATGTAGCAAAAAGCCTTCTTAATAGATTGAGAAGGCTTTTTGCGTTGTGTAATTACAGAAATCGCTTTCGTTCATCAGGTGTCGGCAGTGCACAAGCTGCTTCTTGATCCTTCTTACCAAACCATTTATAACGATTAGTAGAAATAAAATCATATACTGTATCACGAATCTTGCGTGGTACTAGCATGAATATAAATAGTAAATGCCATAAGCCATCAAGTTTTTTAGCTATGCGAAGTGCAGCTGATGACTTTACGTAAGCCTTGCCTTTCTCAATAAGTACTAAACTATCAACTTCTTTAGGAATACCATATGTCTCAACTAATTTAATTCCCTTGTCGCTTTGTAGTGAGGTAAATTGAAAGTGTGCAACAGGGTCTCTTTTTATAATAAACTGAACACTGGCATCGCAAAAATTGCAATCCCCGTCGAATAATACAATTCTCTTCATGGTCATCCTCCTTCATTTAAGTATATCCTTTCACTAATGAAGTCAAACAAATATGAAAAAGAGTTTGACAGGTGACTGAATATTTAGTATAATAAATATACGTATAATCGATCTTAAGTCACGGAACCAGATTAGAATGTTACTCTACTCACTACTCTTTTCTAGTATAGCTAGACACTGATAATATGAAATGGAGGCTGATTGTTTTGTATAAATTACCAGTTGATCCGGAAGAAATGTTGCTTAGACAGGATGAGGATTTTATTGCTTCATTGAAAATGGTCGGTGAAGGTGCACCTAGCTTCAGTTCATTCATAAAGGATGAAGAAGAAGATGAAAAGTTGGACGATGAAGATAAAGAATTGCCACGCGCTTACCAGTAATTTAACTAAAAAACTAAATGATTTTTTTACTTCATATGCAGCACAAAGCGAGTCGTCCTAATTGGTCGGCTCTTTTTGTTGATTCAAACAGAGTTGACTAGGAGGCCTCGGTGCGATTAGTTCTAGTTGGTTTACAGTTACGACGTAATCTAAGCAGTACTCTAAAGAATCTAAAACATATTAGATGTAAATACTTAAAATGGTAGAGACCAACCTACCAGTTCAAATAACGGTGGACGGTCTCTTACTGCTTTATATTTGAATTTCCTTCCGTTTACTAGAGGAGGGAATTCGTAATTCTTCGCGGTATTTACTAATTGTTCGTCGTGAAATGGAAATTCCTTGTTCCGTATTAAAGTATTCTGCAATCTTTTGATCAGAATATGGCTTAAACTTATTTTCCTGTGCAATGAACTTCTCCAAAAGAGTCTTTACTTTTGTTTGGGAAATACTATCGCCATCCGCCGTCTCCAATTTGGATGTAAACAGATTGCGCATTTCATAAGTGCCGTGTGGTGTTTGAATCACTTTATTTGAAGTCGCCCGACTCACAGTAGATTCATGCATTTCAATTTCATCTGCTACTTCCTTCAATGTCAGCGGTTGTAATGAAGAAAATCCATTTGTGAAAAAGTATTTCTGTTTATCAAGTAAAACTGTAACAATCTTAATGATAGTATTACGGCGTTGTTCAATACTAGAAAGTAACCACTGAACGTTCTTTTGCTGCGATTGTAAGTATTTGGAGACATCGTTTTTTGCTTTAAGATGGTGCGTGTATTCTGTATTCAATTGAATAGATGGTAAATAACCGTCATTCAAGAAAAATATCAATTGGTCTTCCTTCAATTCTACAACGATATCGGGTGTCATATATTCAGTTGAAAAATCAGAAACAAATGAGCAAGGTCTCGGATTAAGCGTCAATATGAAATCATGTATTTGCTTCACTTCAGTCATCGGTATTTTCAGTTTGCTAGCGATGTCGTTCCATTTTCGGTCTGCAATTAACGTTAGATGGTTTTTCACAAGTGTCTCGGCCAAACTGTTATCCGGATAGGAGTACTGGATTTGTAAGAGTAAGCATTCTTGTAAACTTCGTGCGCCTATGCCAATTGGTCCTATTTGTTGAAGAAAGTGAATTCCTTTTTCTATCTGTAGCTCACTGAATTTAATTGGATATTCTATATCCGCTTCGAAGTCGGGTGAATAGCCGTTTTCATCTAAATTAAAAATGAGGAATTTCAATAGCTTCTGCGTTTTTTCATCAGGAAAAGTGAATTTTGCAAGCGCGAATAATTCATCACGCATGTTTCGGTCATTGCTACGTACTGCTTCTTCCGGCATTCCAGATGATGAGGAATAGCTGGGTCGTGAACTAATTCTTTCTTCAAATGTATTTATATGTTCTTTTTCTTTTAGTTCAATTAGTGGGTTTTCCAATTCCTGTTGTCGAATATATTGTTCGAGTTCACAGTTTGTATATTGCAACAGCTCAATGGCTTGCCTCAATTCCATCGTCATTAATAGACTTTGCTCTTGCCGTTGTTGAAGTACGAGTTCCATGAATACGCCTCCTTTTTAAACTGAATTAAATGATAGCGCTCGCAAGAATATTTCTATTACTATATCACAAATAACGTTTAATTTCGATGCGTAATAGGAATATTCAGATAAAACGGGAACCTATCTTCTCGCAGCTTGATAAGGGGAAGTAATTCTCGTTTTTCGCTAGTTTAATCTTTTATAACAGAATCAATTTCATAATGACCTTATTCTGCTACAACGACGCAATATATAGTTTGAGAACGCTTCAACTCAACTATATATTGTGGTGGAGTAGCAATAAAACCCAATTATGAAATTGATTGAACAACCAAAACTTTAAAAAATATTGTGCCTATAGTCTCTAGCCCGTATCCTTTCTAGTTTTTCACATGTACTAGATGGAGGAGGTGAGAGTTATGATGCAACAATGGAATAATGATAATATGAACAATCAATGGGGTAATAACAACATGATGCAACCGATTGTTTGCCCAACGCAGTATCGTTGCCACGATGAGTTTATGCCGCGTGAAGTTCCAGTTGTTCACCCGATTGTAAACGTGAATCGTCAGCATATTGTCGAGGTTCCACGTCATTACTATACGGAAACGACGCAGAATATGATGGGAGAAACATTGCCGGCATATCCTGGTTATGGCCCGCAAGTAGGCGGCGCTATGGATCCGGGTATGGGAATGGGACCTGGTTACGGGCCTGGAATGGGCGGTATGGGCCACGGTCACGGTCATGGTTACGGTCATGGTCATGGTCACTGCCAATGTCAAGGTCGCTGTAATTGCCGTAAACAATGCGGTGGAGGTCGTTCACCGTGGTGATATTTCATTATTATGGTAGACTAGAGCTACTATAATGTGATGAGGGTGGAAGTTATGAAAGCTTTTAAATTTGTCATTCCGATTATGATTATTATTGGCTGGGCTAGTTGGTTTGTTTTGAACCGGGATCATACGGAAGTTCCTGAGCAAACGCGTATTTATATAACAATTGGCGCAGTGATTTTAAGCGGAGTGATTTCGTTCTTTCTTTTTCCTAAAAATGAAGGCGAAAAATATTAATGCTAATAAATGAATACTAACTTGAAATGGTACCTTGTGCACTAGTCGCTTAAAATGACTACTGCACAAGGTCTTTTTTTATTGAAAATAAATTAGTGTTAACCTTTTATTTAAATAGGTTGACTCAAATGGTGTTCTTTTTGTATGATTAGGTAACAAATGAAATATTGAGGTGACTTATGGGGACTGTAGTTGAGAAAAGAAGAACTGGTATGAGTGCGTTAAGTCTTGTTTATAGTGCAATGTTTGCGTCGCTAATGATGATTGGTGCGAATATTACAGCGTTCGTTCCGTTTCTCGTTGTGGGTAGCGTGCCAATTACTTTGCAAACATTTTTTGCTGTTTTATCTGGATTGATTCTTGGGAGTCGACTTGGCGCAATTTCGATGACGGTGTATATGTGCATCGGGCTTGCGGGTGCGCCTGTTTTTTCAAAGTTTAGTGGCGGTGCGGGTGCTATTCTAAGCCCAACTTTTGGATTCATAGTTTCTTTTATTTTAGTAGCTTATGTTGCAGGGAAAATTGTTGAAAAGAATAGTAGTTTAAAAGCTTATGTATCGGCCGGGCTTATTGCGACGGCAATCAATTATATAATCGGGACAAATTGGATGTACTTTGCTTACAAAGCTTGGGCAGCGGCTCCGGATGTATTCACGTATAAAATTGCTTGGATTTGGATGTTGCCGCCGTTGCCGAAAGATATCGCGCTTGGCGTTCTTGCGGGTATGTTTGGTCACAGAATGTATAAAGTATTGAAAGTGAGGAAATAACATGACAGTTTATGAAAAAATTGCGGACCAAGTACTAGCAGGACATATTTTAACGGATGAGGAAGCACTTTCGATATTGGAAAGTCCCGACGAAGATTTACTACCACTTCTCCATGCGGCTTATAAGGTGCGAAAGCATTATTACGGCAACAGAGTTAAATTAAATATGATTATTAATACGAAATCAGGGTTATGTCCTGAAAACTGTGGCTACTGTGCGCAGTCGATTATTTCAACAGCGCCTGTTGAAAAGTATTCCATGATGAAAAAAGATGAAATCGTTGCAGGTGCAGAGCGTGCAGTATCAGTGAATGCTGGAACGTATTGTATCGTAGCAAGTGGGCGTGGACCAGCGGATCGTGAACTTGATATTGTTATTGATTCTGTTAAGGAAATTAAATTAAAGCATTCACATATGACGGTATGTGCCTGTCTTGGTTTATTAAAACCAGAACAGGCGAAGCGTTTAAAAGAGGCGGGCGTCGATCGGTACAACCACAATATTAATACGTCGGCGGAGCATCATGAAAGTATTACAACATCTCATACTTATGAAGACCGCGTGAATACTGTAGACATCGTGAAGCAGTCAGGCATTTCTCCTTGTTCGGGTGTTATTATCGGGATGCGTGAAACTAAACAAGATGTTATTTCAATGGCTCGAAGCTTGTATGCAATGGATGCAGATTCAATTCCAGTAAATTTCTTGCATGCAGTAGACGGTACACCGCTGGGGGGGACGGACGAATTAAATCCGCGTTATAGTTTGAAAGTGCTTTGCCTCTTTAGATTCATTAATCCAACAAAAGAAATACGGATTTCGGGTGGACGAGAAGTAAACTTGCGTAGCTTGCAACCACTAGGCTTGTACCCGGCAAATTCAGTTTTCGTAGGAGATTATTTAACGACTGTTGGCCAAGAAAGTGATCGTGACCGAGAAATGCTTGAAGATTTAGGGTTTGAAGTAGATTTGGAGCCATTAAATAGAGCACCAATATTAATTTGAATAAAAAATGGACTGCCTTGGATGAAAAAGGCAGTCCATTTTTTTATATCGGACAGTTGGTGCAGGATATCGGACATAAAAGAGATTATATCAGCGCATGTAGCTCATATATCGGACAATTAACCAGTTATATCGACGAGCTTTACTATTATATCGGCAAATCATTACTTTCGAACTATCCCTTCAAACAAATTTAAAAAATAAAAATGAAACGAAATTGAAACTGAGTCGTATTATTAGATAGACGACCAAATCTAACGAATAGAAAAGAGTGTTATTATGATTAACTTATTACTATTTTCATTAATCGCAGGCGCAATTGCGAGTATAATCATTGTCCCTTTAATGCCGGGGAAGAAGGATGAAGAGGGCACTTTATCATTTAACAGATTGACCGCAATTATTGTAATCACAGTCGTTGCTGCAATTGGTCTATTTGCGTTTTATTACGTGACTCATATGGATCGTAACTGGAATTCGCTATGGGTTTTACTTATCATTGTTACTTTACTTGGTGCGTTGGCATCTAAAGGCATTGAACGGAAGACGAAAATTGTTTTATTTCTAGTGACGCTAATTTTTGGCGCCTATATTTTAAGTGCACCACTATTTAATGCGAACAAGAAATACAAAGCAGTGGAAATGGATCAGCAAGTTGAAATTACAGCATTTGATCAAACAAAAACGCCGGCAAGTGTGCCGCCGAAGTTTGCGCGTAATAAGATGAAAAAAGCATTCGGGCAAGTGCCGAATACAAGTTATTATGAGCTTGGCCATTTGCAAATTCAAAAGGTAGACGATAAGTTTGTCTACATCGCACCAGTTGAGTTTTCAGGGTTTTTTAAATGGTTTAACGGCAAGACAACGCCTGGTTATTTTACAATGAGCGCAACTGATTCGTCGGATAATCCGAAGTTTGTGAAGGCTGAAATGGCTTATACACCGTCTTCGTACTTCCATAAACAAGTAACGCGTCATATACGAATGGCGATGCCGAATCTCATCTTCTATGGTGATGTCCAGCTTGAAATCGATGATGCTGGAAAACCATTTTATATTCGATCGTATGGGGACTTTATTACGGGAAGAAATGGTTTTGATGTACAAGGTATTGTGACGGTTGATTCGGATACGGGTAAAGTTGAGAAATATGCGCTTAAAGATATACCAGAATTCATAGATGGAGCAGTTTCACCAGAAGCGGTAAGCTTGCAAAATAGTTATTTTGGTAATTATATTCATGGTTTCTGGAATTCAATTGTAGGAAAAAAAGAAGTGAAGTTGCCTTCTGATGAAGGAACGGAAGCGAATGTAAGCCCAGTTTTTGATGAGTCTGGTCATATGTTCTATTTCACAGACTTTACGAGTCCAAAAGAAGGTGTCGATTCAATGCTTGGTTATGCTTTGACAGATGGCCGAACTGGAAAAGCAACCTATTATACAGGTAATTTGGAAGAGTCATATATGGATTCGCAAGGGGCACTTCAAATTATTGAGAAGAAGTTTATAGAAAAGAAATGGGTAGGAGAAATGCCGGTCCTTTACAACTTTTACGGAGAGGCAAGTTGGTTGACGCCGGTTCTTGATTCAAACGGCTTCCTGCAAAATTATTTTATCGTTTCTGCTGCCAACCCTGAAATATCAGTTTATGGGAATACACCCAATGAATCATTAAAGCTTTATAAGGTAGCTCTCCAACGAGGTGGTAGCACTTTGAACGGTAGTTCGAATGCGGATGAGGCAAAGGCTGCTTTCACTGTTATGCGGATCTTTAAAGAGCGTGTGGGTGATTACACACTTGTGTCGGTACTTGCTGACGATGGACAAAACTACCTTGTTTCATCTGAGACGGAACCTCTTGCGATTTATATTCAAGAAGGAGACAAGCTCATTTTAACTTATTTAGAAACAGGAGAATTATTCCTACCAGTGAAAGAGTTAACGAATGTGAGCATGGAATAGTTTTATTCCGAAAAAATGGACTTCCCGTTGTATTGGGAAGTCCATTTTTGCTCATGATGTAGAAAAAGGCTTTAGTATATCTTTTTTGGGTTCCGTTTGTAAGGTGAGTACTTTATCTGTCGGCTCATACTTTTCACCGTAAAATGTTTCATCTTTATATGTGTGTATTTCGTCGTAAGTTTTTGTCATTGCTTCATATATTTCTTCTTCGTCAGCGTCGTTAGGTGACCAATATAAAATTTCTAAACCTGTATTTTCGCCCGTAGCGAGTGAGCGACGATTAAAGTCAATACGCTGCGCATGTGAAAAGTTTTCGCGTGCATAAAACTTGAGTCGTTTTTCTGTATCTGTATCTTCATAATCAACTGGTTCTACTTCTAAAAGAATGTGTTTATTTTTGGCTTTTAATTTGGACAGGATTTTATGCCCCAGACCTTCGCCCCTTGCTTGTTTTGAAACGAATAAATAATCTACAAACACGAAGTTTTGAAATTCAACATACATTAAAACATGATTTGGGCCTTCATCTTTTTTGTAAACTGTCTTTTTCTCATTTAATAAAGCTTCCATATGTTCCTTGGACTTCATTTCTTCAACAGGAAAGTACTCATTTAACTTCTCATACCAATTCAAAACTTATTGCCTCCAATAATTGATTTGCCCGGCGTTTTTGTTTCGATTTAATTAAGACAGGAACAAAATAGCGCTGGAAAAATCCTGCTAATATTTTAATACCCCCTATTATAGAAAAGTAAACAAATTAGCAAAAGAAGCAGGAGTGCATATCAATTGCGAATTGGTTTACCCGTCTGTAGAATATAGTCAAAGATAGTCAAAGTCAATGACTAATCACCCGTAATGAAAGAGGTGAGAAGATGCGAAGTATTTCCGATATTATTGAAGGATATTTAAAGAAGATTATAGAAGATGAACAGGATGGGTCAGTTGAAATTAAAAGGCATGAAGTTGCTGAAATGTTTCAATGTGTACCCTCACAAATTAATTATGTCATTAATACCAGGTTCACAGCTGAGCGTGGCTATGCTGTTGAATCCAAAAGAGGCGGTGGCGGTTATATCCGTATTTTTCGTGTCCGCACAAATTCATGCAAAGAATTAATTGAACATGTTTTATCTGGTTTAAATGCAGGTGCATCTCACACGATGGCCGAAGATGTTGTATTAAGGTTGATGGAGGCAGAAGTAATATCCGAACGAGAATCTAAACTTATGCTAGCAGCAATCGACCGCACAACAATTCGTCCACAGTTTTCTGATCGTGACGAAATTCGTGCGCGCGTTTTAGAAGCAATGCTTTTAACGCTAATATATGAGCAACTTGATTAAAATAATCCTACTACGGTGAGGCGGTATTTTATGATTTGTGAAAATTGCAAGGAGCGTCCTGCTACGGTCACTATTACGAAGGGCTTTATTGGTGAATCATTTGAACGCCATTTATGTGAAAAATGTGCATTTCAGTCTGAGACATTTAGTTTTAATCCGAATCACGAGCCTTTGTCTATTCAACAATTTTTATCGCATTGGTTTAGTGGTACGGATCCATTTCAAGCGCAGCCTCAAAAAACAGACTCAGCAGTTCCTGAATTAGAATGTGCTGGCTGTAAATTAACCTTTAATAAGTTTTTAGATATAGGGAAATTTGGTTGTCCAACCTGCTATGAGACATTTCGCAACAGACTACCTCAAGTTTTTGGGAAATTGCATAATGGTCAATCAAAACACAAGGGTAAAATACCTGTTTCATTTAATGAGTTATACGCGATAAAGCGTAATATAGAAGAGGTTCGCTTGAAAATGCAAGAAGCTGTTAATGAGGAGCGTTTTGAAGAAGCTGCCGTTTTACGTGATGAAGCAAATCAACTTCAAAATCAACTTGTACTAGGAGGTGAGGAAGACAATGTCAATTGAAAAATTCATGCAAAATGCGGTAACCGGCTGGATGGTAGCGCACGGTGAACACTCTGACATTGTGATGGCAACTCGAATCCGGCTTGCTAGAAACTTCCGAGGATATAACTTTCCAATTGCTGCTTCAGAGGAACAAGCGTTAGCTGTCGATAAAATGGTTACGGGAACATTAATGGATTATTCTGAGGAGGCATCGTATACCTATTTGAAGATGTCTGAACTTCCTGCATTGGAACGCGAAGTGCTTATAGAGAAGCATTTAGTGAGTCCGCAGCTTACCGATACTGACCGTTATGGTGCTGTTTTGTTGTCAGCTGATGAGACGGTCAGCGTTATGGTGAATGAGGAAGACCACGTTCGAATACAGTGTATTTACCCCGGCTTACAGTTAGCTGATGCATATGATAAAGCAAACGAAGTAGATGATTTATTAGAAAAAGAGCTACCTTACGCATTCGATGAAGAGTTTGGTTACTTGACGAGTTGTCCTTCAAATACCGGAACCGGCATGCGTGCATCTGTGATGATGCATTTGCCAGCACTGACAATTACGAAACAGATTGAACGAATTATTCCAGCCATTTCTAGGTTAGGCATGGTTGTACGTGGTAGTTATGGTGAAGGTAGCAAAGCGCTTGGCAATGTTTACCAAGTGTCGAATCAGGTAACACTAGGTAAAACCGAAAAAGAAATTCTGAAAGAACTTGAAAATATTACTTCCCGATTAATCACATATGAACGTAAGTCACGAGAAAGTTTATTATTAAAATCACGCGTCGCATTAGAAAATAAGTTATTTAGATCTTTGGGAACTTTAGTTTATTCACGCTTACTTCAAACTGGAGAAGCAGCACATTGTTTATCGGATGTTCGACTTGGCATAGACTTGGGTATCATTAAAGATGTAGACGTTTCTATTTTAAATGAATTAATGATTTTCATGCAGCCTGGTTTTCTTCAACAGTATGCAGAAACAGAATTATCCCAAGAAGAAAGAGATATTTTCCGAGCAAAACTTTTTCGTGAAAGACTTCTTGTCGTTAAGGAAATCCCGTTATCAGAAAAGGAAGTTGATGATTGAGCATTGAGCAACATTTTTGCATGACGTACTGCTATTTAGTATAGTTAAGTCAAAGATAGTCAAAGTCAGTAAATGAAGGGTTTTTATTGAATGAATTGAATACATTGTATAGAGTGAATCTTTTTTTGAAAGTTAGGTCTGCATCATGAAGAAATTTATTATATATAGATAGAAGGAGAGGACTGAATATGATGTTTAATCGATTCACACAACGCGCGCAAAAAGTATTACAACTAGCTCAAGAAGAGGCAATCCGTATGAAGCACGATTCAATCGGAACAGAGCATATTTTACTTGGTTTAATTCGCGAAGGCGGAGGCATTGCTGCTAAGGCGCTTGAGGCGATCGAAGTTGACTTTACAACAATTGAAGAAGGTGTTGAAAAATTAGTCGGCTCTGGAACAAAAGATGTTGGACCGATTGTTCACTATACCCCTCGTGCAAAAAAAGTTATTGAACTTTCAGTTGATGAGTCTCGTAAATTAGGCCATTCATATATTGGTACAGAACATATACTACTTGCGCTTATTCGTGAGGGTGAAGGCGTCGCAGCACGTGTGTTAAGTAATGCTGGCGTTAGTTTAAATAAAGCGCGTCAACAAGTACTTCAATTGCTTGGCAGTAATGATAGCTCTGCTGGTAGCAATACAACATCTACATCAGCTGCAACTCCTACATTAGACGGACTTGCGCGAGATTTAACTGAAGTAGCCCGCGAAGGTCTACTGGATCCGGTAATTGGAAGAAGTAAAGAAATTACTCGCGTGATTGAAGTACTAGCGCGTCGTACGAAAAACAACCCTGTACTAATCGGTGAACCAGGTGTTGGTAAAACAGCGATTGCTGAAGGTCTTGCACAACAAGTTGTCAACAATGAAGTGCCGGAAATTTTACGTGATAAAAGAGTAATGACGCTTGATATGGGTACAGTTGTCGCGGGGACGAAATACCGCGGTGAATTTGAAGACCGTATGAAGAAAGTAATGGAAGAAATCCGTAACGCAGGTAATGTTATTTTATTTATAGATGAACTTCACACTTTAATTGGTGCAGGCGGAGCTGAAGGAGCAATTGATGCTTCTAATATATTGAAACCATCTCTTGCACGCGGCGAACTTCAGTGTATTGGTGCAACGACAATTGATGAATACCGTAAGTATATCGAAAAAGATGCAGCGCTTGAACGACGTTTTCAACCAATCCAAGTCGATGAGCCGTCTGTAGAAGAATCAATCCAGATTTTACACGGTTTGCGTGACCGTTATGAGGCGCATCACCGCGTAATTATTACGGATGAGGCAATTGAAGCAGCTGCTAAAATGTCTGATCGTTATATTTCTGACAGATTTCTTCCGGACAAAGCGATAGATTTAATCGATGAGGCAGGTTCTAAAGTCCGTTTACGTTCGTATACGACACCGCCTAATATGAAAGAGCTCGAATCGAAACTTGAAGCAATACGATCTGAAAAGAATGCTGCGGTTCAAAGCCAAGAATTTGAGAAAGCAGCTTCTTTCCGCGACTCTGAGCAAAAGATGAAAGAAGAACTTGATAAGACAAAGTCTGCTTGGAAAGAAGAACAAGGGAAAACGGAGTCGAAAGTGACTGTCAATGATATTGCGGAAGTAGTCGCAATGTGGACGGGGATTCCGGTTTCGAAAATTGCTGAAACTGAATCAATTAAATTATTGAAAATGGAAGACACGCTTCACGAGCGGGTTATAGGGCAAGCTGAAGCTGTTACAGCTATTTCTCGGGCAATCAGGCGTGCTAGAGCGGGCTTGAAAGATCCTAAGCGTCCAATAGGTTCATTCATCTTCTTAGGCCCTACAGGTGTAGGGAAAACAGAATTGGCACGTGCGCTTGCAGAGACTATGTTCGGAGACGAAGATTCGATGATTCGTGTCGACATGTCGGAATACATGGAAAAACACTCTACATCTCGACTTGTCGGTTCTCCACCAGGATATGTTGGACATGAAGACGGTGGGCAGTTAACAGAGAAAGTTAGACGTAAACCTTATTCAGTTATACTTCTAGATGAAATAGAAAAAGCGCATCCGGACGTTTTTAATATTCTTCTTCAAGTACTTGAGGATGGTAGACTAACGGATTCCAAAGGTCGCACAGTCGATTTCAGAAACACAGTCGTGATTATGACATCTAACGTTGGTGCACAAGCACTTAGACAAAATCGTTACGTAGGCTTTAATTTACAAGACAGTGATCATGACTACGAAGGTATGAAATCGAAGATGCTTGAAGAGTTGAAGAAAACATTCCGTCCAGAGTTTTTAAACCGTGTGGATGAAATGATTGTATTTCACTCACTTGAAAAAGAGCATTTACGTAAGATTGTATCTCTTATGTCGAATGAATTATCTAAGCGTCTTAAAGAGCAAGATATTGAACTTATATTGACAGATGCCGCTCAAGAAAAGATAGCTGAAATTGGCTATGACCCAGAATACGGAGCGCGACCACTTCGTCGGGCTATTCAAAAGCATATTGAAGACCGTTTATCTGAGGAGCTCTTAAGTGGAACGGCTTTAGTCGGTGGTAAAGTAACTGTAGATGTAGAAGAAGGCGAATTTGTTGTTCAGACGGATGAAGTAAAAGAAAAACAAATAGCGGAAAAGTAAAGAGAAGAACAGGATAGTCTACCCGCCAATTTTTGGTGCGAGTGGGCTGTCCTTTTCGTCTTAGGAGGTACATATGTCGAAAAGGAAATCTAAGTTTATGTGTAAGTCTTGCGGGTATGAATCTCCTAAATGGATGGGACGCTGTCCGGGTTGCGGTGAATGGAATTCTATGAACGAAGAAATTGAAGTTGAGCGAAAAGGTCCGCGCGGTGCATTTCAACATACGGAAAATGTACGCCAAAAGGCGATGCCAATCAGTTCAATAGAAATTGCAGATGAACCAAGGGTGGATACAGATTTAGATGAATTAAACCGTGTGCTAGGTGGTGGGATTGTACCGGGTTCTCTTATTCTCACAGCTGGTGATCCGGGTATTGGAAAGTCTACATTGCTCCTCCAAGTATCTTCTTTGCTCGCGAATAAAGGGCACCGAGTTCTTTATATTTCAGGAGAAGAATCAATACGCCAAACGAAGCTGCGTGCTGGACGATTAGGTGTGACGTCAGATGAATTATATATTTATGCGGAAACGGATTTAGAACAAATTCATTTAACAATTGAAGAAGTAAAACCACGCTTCGTAATTGTTGACTCAATCCAGACAATTCACCATCCAGAAGTGAAATCTGCACCTGGAAGTATTACGCAAGTACGTGAATGTACGGCAGAATTAATGCGTATCGCCAAAACACAAAATATCGCAATCTTTCTCGTAGGACACGTTACAAAAGACGGTCAAATTGCAGGTCCACGTTTACTTGAACATATGGTAGACACTGTTCTTTATTTTGAAGGTGAACGACATCACACATATAGAATCTTGCGCAGTGTGAAAAATAGATTTGGCTCGACAAACGAAATTGCGATATTTGAAATGTTGCAGTCTGGATTAAAAGAAGTTCTTAATCCGTCGGAGTTGTTTTTGCGTGAGCGTTCACAAGGTGGGGCGGGTTCTACGGTTGTTGCGTCCATGGAAGGAACGAGGCCAATCCTTGTTGAAATACAAGCGCTTGTCACACCGTCTAGTTTTAATTATCCTAAGAGAATGGCGACGGGCTTGGACCAGAACCGTGTGTCACTTTTAATGGCTGTTCTGGAAAAACGCATGGGTATGCTTCTGCAAGCGCAGGATGCTTATATTAAAGTTGCCGGCGGCGTTAAATTAGATGAACCTGCAATTGATCTTGCGGTCTTAGTTAGTATCGTCTCTAGCTACCGTGATGCAGCAGCGGGGCTATCGGATTGTTTTATTGGCGAAGTTGGTCTTACTGGGGAAGTGCGCCGCGTTTCACGAATAGAACAGCGCGTTACTGAAGCCGCAAAACTTGGTTTTGAACGCGCAATTGTGCCGTCCTCGAACATTGGCGGTTGGGATTTTCCAAAAGGTATTAAAGTTGTGGGTGTAGAAACTGTTAGTGATGCTTTAAAAATTGCTTTTACAAAGGAATAAAAATTATGGCGGCTGGGTCAAGGTATAATAAAGATTGCGATTTAAGAAACGTTAATCTTGATTCAGTCGTCTACTATGTATGCTCAAGTAAGCATTCAGACTAAGTTTATTTATTTGAACAGGTTAAAGTGCGCGAGTTTCAGGGAATACATGTATAATTAAAAAAAGGTGGTGGTTCATAATGTTAAAGAAAGTAGTTCAGCTTTCGTTCCTGCTAATTGGTGGAACACTAGGGGTTTTATTTTTACCGCTATTATTCGCGATTATTCCTTTTACTGCAAACCCATTTATTAATAATCCCTATGTTTCTGCAATCCTAGGTGCAGTATTATTCTTTTTCTTGAGTATCTTTCTGACGTTACCAATTGTGAATTTTATAAAGTGGATGGAAGACCGTCTATTAAAAGCGCCCATTTTCGATTTATTATTTGGTACAATTGGCTTGATGGTTGGATTAATTGTGGCATTTCTTGTTAGTTTCGGAATTGGAAGTATTGAACTTCCGATTATTACACCTATTTTATCTGTTTTACCGATTATATTATTTGTTATACTTGGTTATCTGGGCTTTCAGGTTGGTTTTAAACAACGTGCTGAAATTATTGAGGCTATGCAAACTGCTAAAAGTTCTGGGCCTAAGAAGAAAGATATTGATGGAGTAGTTACTGAAACAAGAGGGAAAGTATATAAAATTTTGGATACAAGCGTGATTATTGATGGACGAATAGCGGATATATCTGCTACTGGTTTTCTGGAAGGTGTTTTGGTTGTTCCGCAGTTTGTTTTAACGGAACTTCAGCATATTGCAGATTCATCGGATACGTTGAAAAGAACAAAAGGTAGGCGTGGTCTTGATGTACTAAGAAGATTGCAAACAGATGATGGACCAGGGATTTTAATTACAGATCAAGACTTCGTTGATGTAGCAGAAGTTGATTTAAAACTCGTCAGACTTGCCAAGGACATGGGTGGACTTGTGGTTACCAATGACTTTAATTTAAATAAAGTAGCGGATCTTCATGGTGTCTTCGTTCTTAATATTAATGACTTGGCGAATGCAGTTAAACCTGTTGTTATTCCTGGAGAAGACATGCATGTAGTCGTTATTAAAGACGGCAAAGAACATAATCAAGGCGTTGCATATTTGGATGATGGAACAATGATTGTTGTTGAAGATGGTCGAAACCATATTGGGAATGCAATTGATGTAGTCGTAACGAGCGTTCTGCAAACGTCTGCTGGTCGAATGATTTTTGCGAAGCCTAAAAATGAAAAATCTGCGCGTGCTAATTAATCAAATCATAGCTAAATTGCTTATCTATGAAAAAGAATAGGAAGATAGCGATTGAATTATACAGTAATGGTACCAGCAGCTGGAAGTGGACAGCGAATGGGTGCGGGACATAATAAACTGTTTCTAATGCTTGAGCAGATGCCGATTTTTATTCATACGCTTACAGTATTTGAAGAAGATACAGCTTGTGAAGGTATTATTATAGCTGTGAAACCAACCGAACGTTTAGAAATCCAATCTATGATCAAGCAATTTCAAATTACCAAGGTAAAAGAAATTGTGGATGGGGGAAGCGAGCGTCAACATAGCGTTGAGGCCTGCATTAAAGCGCATGGTGAAAAAGGGATTGTTCTCGTTCATGATGCTGCGAGACCTTTTATTCGCGTTAATGTAATTACGAGTTTAGTCAATGCTGCAGTGGAGCACGGCGCATCTATTGCGGCAGTTCGGGCTAAAGACACGATGAAATTGGCACCGTTTGGTATTGTAGAAAAGACAGTAGACCGCAATGCGTTGTGGATTGTTCAAACACCACAAGCGTTCCAATACGATGTGTTGAAAAAGGCCTCTGACCAAGCCCATGAAGACGGGTTCTTGGGGACGGATGAATCTATGCTTGTAGAACGAATTGGATATCCTGTGCACATTGTTGAGAGTTCATATGACAATGTTAAGATGACAACGCAGGAAGATCTGGTTTTTGGAGAGATATATCTAAGAAGACAGCGACAGGAGGCAAACAAATGATTCGAATAGGACAAGGTTTTGATGTACATGAATTTGAAGAGGGAAGACCGTTAATTATTGGTGGTATCACAATCCCTCATGAAAAAGGTTTAGTTGGGCACTCGGATGCTGATGTTCTTTTACATACAATTACTGATGCGGCACTTGGTGCGATTGGTGAAGGAGATATCGGACGCCATTTTCCGGATACGGATCAAGCATTTAAAGACGCGGACTCTGCTATATTATTAGAGAAAATCTGGGAGATTGTAACGGCACGTGGCTATAAACTCGGCAATATCGATTGTACGATAATCGCCCAAAAACCGAAAATGGCACCGTATATTGGTGAGATACAGAAGCGGGTTGCTAAGTTGCTAAATGCGGATGTTTCACAGGTGAATGTAAAAGCAACAACAACTGAGAAGTTAGGGTTTACTGGTCGTGAAGAAGGTATTGCTTCAATGGCTGTAATTTTACTAGAGAAAATATAATTTAACGTCAAAATAACTTATTGTTAATAGACATGCAAAATTAGGAGGATTTATTATGACAAATGAAGTACGCGTTAGATACGCACCGAGTCCTACAGGACATTTACATATTGGTAACGCAAGAACAGCGCTTTTTAACTATTTATATGCGCGTAATCTTGGTGGGAAATTTATAATTCGAATTGAAGATACAGATGGTAAACGGAATATTGAAGGTGGCGAGAAGTCACAGCTTGATTATCTTAAATGGTTAGGTATGGATTGGGATGAAAGCGTTGATGTAGGTGGAGATTATGGCCCGTACCGACAATCCGAAAGAAATGAGATATATAAAGGGTTATACGAGCAGTTACTAGAAAAAGATTTGGCATATAAATGTTACTGTACATCTGAAGAACTCGAAGCTGAACGTGAGGCACAGTCTGCTAAGAGTCAAATGCCTCGATATGGCGGGAAATGTCGTCACTTAACTGCGGATGATCGTGCTGCGCTTGAAGCTGAGGGAAGAGAGCCGAGTATTCGATTTGCGGTGCCTAAAGGGAAAACATATACGTTTAATGACATGGTGAAAGACAATGTATCCTTTGAATCGGATGGTATTGGCGACTTTGTTATCGTGAAAAAAGACGGGATACCAACTTATAACTTTGCAGTAGCTGTTGATGATGAATATATGAAAATTACGCATGTTTTACGAGGCGATGACCATATATCGAATACACCTAGACAACTTATGATTTATGAAGCGTTTGGGTGGAAAGCGCCAATCTTTGGCCATATGACATTGATTGTTAATGATCAACGTAAAAAGTTAAGTAAACGTGATGAGTCAATTATTCAGTTTATTGAACAATACGAAGAGCTGGGTTATTTACCGGAAGCTATTTTTAACTTTATCGTTCTTCTTGGCTGGTCTCCTGAAGGGGAAGAGGAGTTATTTACGAAAGAAGAGCTAGTTTCTATTTTCGATGCAAATCGTTTATCAAAATCACCGGCGGTATTTGATAAAGACAAATTGGCATGGATGAATAATCAATATATTAAAAAGTTGCCACTTGAAAAAGTGATTGAAATTGCATTGCCGCATTTGCAAAAATCTGGGGCGTTACCAGTGGAGTTAAGCGATGAACAAAAGGATTGGGCGCATGACTTAATCGCACTTTATCACGATCAATTAAGCTTTGGTGCTGAAATTGTTGAGCTATCCGCCCAGTTCTTCACTGAGGCAATTGAATATGATGAACAATCTAAGGCTGTACTTTCTGCTGAGCAAGTACCGGAAGTAATGGCGTCACTAAAAGGACAGTTTGAGGCGCTAGAGACATTCGATGCTGACTCGATAAAAGCTGCAATCAAAGCGGTTCAAAAAGAAACTGGGCATAAAGGTAAAAACTTGTTTATGCCGGTTCGTGTAGTTACAACTGGTCAAACAAATGGACCTGAGTTACCTGCAGCAATCGCGTTAATCGGTAAAGAAGTTGCGATTTCACGTATTTCAAATTTTTCTGGTCAGTAAAATTGACATTTTAAATACTGTGTGTAAAATTGAACTATTAAGAAAATTCGAGAGTATAATAGTGGTTAAAGCGTTTATTCTTGCTTAGTAACCCTATAATTAAAACCTAGATAAGGATAAGTACACAATGTAAGCTCTACAGAGAGGATCGTCATTGGCTGCAAATGATCCGTGCCGCTACGTTGTGGAAATGCCCCTTTGAGTGTCGCGCCGAAAGAGTAGTAGGCCGAACGCTTCGCCAGCGTTATAGGGCTTTAAGCGGGAAGGTGTGACCTTTCAAGCGGAGTGGAACCACGTATTTAATACGTCTCTGTCATTTTTGGCAGAGGCGTATTTTTATTTTCTAAAATAAGGAGGAGAGCTGATTGTTTCGAAAAGTGAGAGAAGATATAAAGTGTATTTTAGAGCAGGATCCTGCGGCACGTAGTGGTTTTGAAGTTATATTAACTTATTCTGGTTTGCATGCGGTATGGTCACATCGAATTGCACATGCATTATATAAAAAGAATCTTCGTTTTTTGGCACGATGTGTTTCGCAAATTAATAGATTTTTTACGGGTATTGAAATTCATCCAGGTGCAACAATTGGGCGGCGATTATTTATTGACCACGGTATGGGGATCGTTATTGGAGAAACGTGTGAAATTGGTAATGATGTAACACTTTACCAAGGCGTTACACTTGGTGGAACTGGTAATGAACAAGGAAAAAGGCATCCTACACTACTTGACAACGTTTTAGTAGCATCGGGAGCAAAGGTTCTAGGGTCGATTACAATAGGAGAAAACAGTAAAGTCGGTGCTGGTTCTGTCGTATTGAAAGATGTGCCGGCGAATTCTACGGTTGTAGGTATTCCGGGAACTGTCGTTATTACAAACGGCGTAAAGGTTAGAGGTAAACATGACCATCAAGACTTACCGGATCCGGTGGCGGATAAGTGTAACCAGCTAGAAAGTAAAATAGCGTCTTTACAAAAACAAATTGAGCAGATTGAAGATACGAAAAAGAAAGAAGTGAATTTGTAATGGGTATTCAAATATATAACACATTAACAAGGAGTAAGGAGCCCTTCATTCCACTTGAAGAAGGTAAAGTAAAGATGTATGTATGCGGACCTACAGTTTATAATTACATCCACATTGGTAATGCGCGACCAGTTATCGTATTTGATACAGTGCGTCGCTATTTAGAATATCGGGGTTATGAAGTTAATTTTGTGTCTAACTTTACAGATGTTGATGATAAAATTATTAAAGCGGCCAGAGAACTTGGTGAAGATGTAAGTGAATTAACAGAGCGTTTTATTAATGCTTATTTTGAAGACGTTACAGCACTTGGTTGCAATAAGGCTGATGCGCATCCAAAAGTGACAGATCATATTGAAGATATTGTTGAGTTTGTTCAAGTCCTTGTTGACAAAGGCTATGCTTATGAGTCTCAAGGAGATGTTTATTACCGTACGAAAAAGTTTGAAGGTTATGGAAAATTATCCAGCCAATCTACGGATGAATTACTTGTTGGAGCGCGTATTGAAGAAGGCAATAAAAAGGAAAATTCGTTGGATTTTGTTCTTTGGAAAGCAGCAAAAGAAGGGGAAATCTCATGGGATAGCCCTTGGGGTCATGGTCGACCGGGATGGCATATAGAATGTTCTGTTATGGTGCGTGAGCATCTAGGAGACACAATTGATATTCATGCTGGTGGTCAAGACTTGGCATTTCCGCATCATGAAAATGAAATAGCGCAATCAGAAGCGATGACTGGAAAACAGTTCGCGAGGTATTGGATGCATAATGGGTATATTAATATTGATAACGAAAAGATGTCGAAGTCACTAGATAATTTTGTGCTTGTGAACGATATAAGAAAAAGTATCGACCCTACAGTTCTACGCTTTTTTATGTTATCAGTTCATTACAGACATCCAATTAACTTTTCGCAAGAGTTGGTTGAAAATGCATCAAATGGGCTTAATAGAATATTAACTGCTTATAATAACTTAAAGCATCGCCTTGAAAGTTCAACTAACTTGGTGGAGCAAAATAATATATGGGTGCCAAAGATTAATGAATGCAAATTCCAATTTGAAAAATCGATGGACGATGATTTTAATACGGCTAATGGTATAGCGGCGATATTTGAGTTAGCATCGCAAGCAAACGTATATTTATTAGAAGAGAATACAGAATCAGAAGTAATTGAGCAATTCATCTCTGCTTTTGAAGAATTGATGGATGTGTTAGGACTTAGAATTAGTAATAATGAAAATGATTTACTTGATGCTACAATTGAAGATTTAATTGAGAAAAGATTAGAAGCGCGTCGTAATCGTGATTTTAGTCGTTCGGACGAAATTAGAGATCAGTTAAAAGCACAAGGAATTCAACTGGAAGACACAGCGCAAGGTACACGTTGGAGAAGAGGGTGAAATAGATGTATGTATTACGCGATATGGATGTAAAACAAATGAACGCGCTTGGGCTCGCCTATATGGGGGATGCTGTTTATGAACAAGCGATTCGAGAGCATTTGATACGTTCAGGCCGTGTGAGGCCGAATGTATTACATCGCGAAGCAACGAGCTATGTGTCTGCGAAATCCCAAGCGAAAGTGATACAACATATGGTGGCGATTGAGTTCCTGACAGATGAAGAGTCTGCTGTTATGAGACGAGGGCGAAATGCGAAATCTGGTTCCGTACCTAAAAATACTGATGTAGTTACCTATAAGAGCAGTTCTGGTTTTGAGGCGGTTCTGGGTTATATATATCTGCTTGATAGGACCGATAGGGTTCAGGAATTTATAAAAGAAGCGATTCGATTTATCGAAGAACTCAAGGAGGAAAAGTTAACATGACAGAAATAGAAAATGAAAATGAAGTTGAAATAATCGGTGGTAAAAATCCAATTGTAGAAGCGCTACGGTCTGGTAGAGAGCTTAATAAGATATGGATTGCAGAGGGGTTAAATAAGAAAAGTATTGGTGAAATTCTATCACTTGCAAGAGAAGCAAACGTTATTGTTCAATCTGTTCCTAAACAAAGATTAGACAACTTACTTGATGCTAATCATCAGGGGATTGTTGCTTCGATTGCTGCTTATAAGTATGCGGAACTGGAAGATTTATTTAAAGTTGCGACTGAACGGGGAGAAGACCCGTTATTCATAATATTGGATGAATTGGAAGACCCGCATAATTTAGGGTCTATTCTTAGAACTGCTGATGCGTCAGGAGTTCATGGTGTCATTATTCCAAGACGTCGTTCTGTAGGTCTAACAGCCGTTGTGGCTAAATCGTCTACGGGTGCGATTGAACATGTACCTGTTGTTAGAGTGAACAACCTTTCGCAAACGGTGGAAGAATTAAAAAAGCGTGGTCTCTGGATTGCGGGCACGGATGCTGAAAAATCAACTGATTATCGACTGATGGACGCGACATTGCCGCTTGCTGTAATTATCGGAAGTGAAGGGAAGGGGATTTCTCGCTTGCTGAAAGAGAAGTGTGACTTCCTTTATCACTTGCCTATGAGAGGACATGTAACATCGCTGAACGCCTCCGTAGCAGCCTCGCTTCTAATGTATGAGGTCTTGCGTAAGCGATACCCGATCAATCAAAATAAATGAAAAAAGAAGATATACTGCTAGTCGATGGTTATAACATCATTGGGGCGTGGGAGGAATTACGCCAGCTGAAAAGTAATCGTCTATCCGATGCACGTGATTTACTTATTGAGCGAATGGCGGAATACAAAGCTTTCACAGGGTGGCGCGTCATTGTTGTTTTTGATGCTTATTTGATGCATGGATTAGAGAAGAAAAAGCTAAGCCATGATGTTGAAGTGCTTTTTACGAGGGAAAATGAAACAGCAGATGAAAGAATTGAAAAACTAGTAGCAGAACTAAGTCATCGACGTGTTCAAATTCATGTGGCTACGTCTGATTTAACAGAGCAATGGATTATATTTGCACAAGGTGCCCTGAGAAAATCGGCTAGAGAACTTGAGGTTGAAATGAATGAAATAGGTAAGCTTATCTCTAAGAAAGTACGTGACTTCAAGGAACAGCGTCCCTTTTCAAAGATTCCTTTAACTGATGAAATTGAGAAAGTATTCGAAAAGTGGAGAAGGGGATTAAAATAACGGTTGACGTTAAAATTTTCCATACTTATACTTAGATTAGACCAATGGTGAATCGGGGTGATCCAGTTGTTGGGAACAGCGTATGTTAACGGAGAAATTTTAGATTTCACTAAACTATCTGATGAAGATATCATTATCATTATTCAAGAAGGAAACACGGATGCACTTGACTTCCTAATTACGAAGTATCGTTCGTTCGTTCGATTAAAGGGACGCTCGTATTTTATAATCGGCGGGGATCGTGAGGATATCATTCAAGAGGGTATGATTGGTCTATACAAAGCGATTCGCGATTTTAAAGCGGACAGGCTAAGTTCGTTCAAAGGTTTTGCTGAACTTTGTATAACACGGCAAATCATTACAGCGATTAAGACAGCGACCAGGCAAAAGCATATTCCGCTTAATACATCAATATCCCTCGATCGGCCTGTATATGCTGAAGAATCGGAACGAACGTTACTTGATATAATCTCCGGGCCATTACTTGATGATCCTGAAGATCTAATTATTCATAAGGAAGATTTTGTTTTCATGGAAAAAGAAATGAACAAAGTTTTAAGTGGTCTTGAGAAAAAAGTGTTAGCACTTTATTTGGAAGGTCGCTCGTATGAAGAAATATCTAATCAACTTAATCGTCAAGTAAAGTCAGTAGACAATGCACTACAAAGAATTAAACGCAAACTTGAACGTTATATGCAATTAGATGCTATACGTTAATAGTCGACCTGCTTTATTGACATACAGTATTTTAGATGGTACTCTTTAGCAAGACAAAAAGTCGTATAGGATGAGTGAGAATGTCTAAGAAAATTATATTAAGCTGTGACGAATGCGGATCACGTAATTATTCCGTACCAGCCCGTAACAATAAGCCAACAGAACGATTAATTTTGAAGAAACACTGCAAACGTTGCAACACGCATACAGTACACAAGCAAACAGCTTAATGTTTGCTTGGAAATTATTAGCAATACATTTTTTATTCGGAGGGTCACGATACGCATGAGTAAAATAAGTGGTTTTTTAAAAGCCGTCGTCTCAGAAATGAGAAAAGTCAGCTGGCCGAAACGTAAACAATTAACACGCTATACAATTGTTGTTCTAGTAACAGTTGCTTTTATGGCTGTTTACTTTGCACTTACGGACCTCGGTATTTCAAGCATAATGGAATGGTATCTAGCGCTTTAAAAATTTAAATAAAATCTCCCCTTAAAAATAGCCCGTCTATAAGTATGAGCGGGTTTTTTTACATTGTATGGGAAAAGGAGGGACGGACGTTCAGTCCTCTAAATTATGGATATGGAAAAGAATTGGTACGTTGTTCATACGTACTCCGGTTACGAAAATAAGGTCAAAGCAAACCTGGAGAAACGCGTAGAAACAATGGGGATGGCGGATAAAATTTTCCGTGTAATTATACCTGAAGAAGAAGAAACGGATTTTAAAGATGGTAAGAAACGTGTGCTTATGAAAAAAACATTTCCGGGATACGTCCTTGTTGAAATTATTATGACGGACGATTCTTGGTATGTCGTTCGGAATACGCCTGGTGTCACCGGGTTTATCGGATCGTCGGGTGGCGGGGCTAAACCAACACCTTTACTAGAAGAAGAAGTTGACTTTATCCTTAAACAAATGGGCGTTAAAGAAGGCAGACTTGATTTTGACATAGAAATTGGAGAAACGGTTCAAGTACTTGAAGGTCCGTTCGCAGAATTTCAAGGTAAAGTTGAAGAAATTGATGAAGCAAAAGGTAAAGTGAAGGTATCAGTAGACATGTTTGGACGCGAGACTAAAATGGAACTTGACTTTGTGCAAGTCCAAAAATTATTATAAGTATAAAAATACTTGCGCTTCTTGCGAAATAGTGGTATCCTTTCAAAGGTCAGGCTATAAATGTCTGGTTTGAACAAATATAACTAAATCTATCAGTGTAAGCTGGCAGAAACATATTGATGAGTGGGAGGGGCAACCCTGTTACCACATCACGGACTTAAGGAGGTGTGTCTCGTGGCTAAAAAGATTACAACAGTTGTTAAATTACAAATTCCAGCAGGGAAAGCAAATCCGGCTCCGCCGGTTGGACCAGCACTTGGACAAGCGGGCGTGAACATCATGGGATTCTGTAAAGAATTCAATGCACGTACAGCGGATCAAGTAGGACTAATTATTCCAGTTGAAATTTCTGTGTTTGAAGATCGTTCATTCACATTTATTACAAAAACTCCACCTGCAGCAATATTGCTAAAGGTTGCAGCTAATCTTCAAAAGGGTTCAGGTGAACCGAATAAAACGAAGGTAGCGACAGTTAAACGTGATAAAGTTCGCGAAATAGCAGAACAAAAAATGCCGGATCTAAACGCGGCGTCAGTTGAAGCGGCGATGGCGATGGTTGAAGGTACTGCACGCAGTATGGGTATTACAATCGAAGATTGATTCCCATTAAATAGAGCTTTATTGTAACAATGGGTTGCGGCAGTTCTCCGGAACACGCAACCTTTATTCGTGGGAGGGTTTAACCCGCTAATACCACAACGGAGGAGGAATTTTTAAATGGCTAAAAAAGGTAAGAAATTAGTTGAGGCATTGAAACTTGTCGACAACACAAATTTATACAATTTCAAAGAAGCGATCGAACTTGCGAAAAAAACTAGCATAGCTAATTTTGATGCAAGTGTAGAAGTTGCGTTTCGTCTAGGTATCAACACGAAGAAAAACGATGAGCAGATTCGTGGCGCAGTCGTACTTCCGAACGGTACTGGTAATACACAACGTGTACTTGTTTTCGCTAAAGGTGAAAAACTTAAAGAAGCTGAAGCGGCTGGAGCAGATTATGCTGGAGACGTGGAATATATTACTAAAATCCAACAAGGCTGGTTCGATTTCGATGTAATCGTAGCGACTCCAGATATGATGGGTGAAGTTGGTAAGATTGGTCGTGTTCTTGGACCTAAAGGGCTTATGCCAAACCCAAGAACAGGTACTGTTACATTTGATGTTACAAAAGCAGTTGAAGATATTAAAGCGGGTAAAGTTGAATACCGTGCTGATAAAGCAGGTATCATCCACGCGCCAATCGGAAAAGTTTCATTTGATAATGAAAAACTTGAAGAGAACTTCTTAACTGTATTTGATACAATTCAAAAAGCTAAACCAGCTGCAGCTAAAGGCACATACATGAAGTCTGTTAACGTGACGACTACAATGGGGCCGGCAGTTAAAATTGATTCATCAAGTGTTACGATGAAGAAATAATGTTGACAACATCAGCCTCTTCATGTAAGATGGCTATTGTTGTGAATAACAATATTTATTTGTACCGTAGACAGTAGGAGTGGCTTGCCACTTAAATATCCTGCCGAGGACAAGACGCTCTCTTTTATTAAAGACGACGACTTTTCTACCCTCTGTCTGCTTAATGTGGATAGAGGGTTTTTATATCGGTATAAGTAATTCTAAAAATTTTTAGGAGGTGTCCAGATGAGCAAAGTATTACAAGCTAAACAAGCAGTTGTTGGCGAAATTACAGAGAAACTGAAATCAGCGGCTACTGTAGTTGTTGTAGATTACCGTGGATTAAGCGTAAGTGAAGTAACAGAACTTCGTAAAAATCTTCGTGATCAAGGTATTGAGTTTAAAGTTTATAAAAACTCAATGTCACGCCGTGCAACTGAAGCGATCGGACTTGAAGGGTTAAACGAACACCTAACAGGACCAAACGCTTTAGCATTTTCAAACGATGACGTTGTTGCTCCTGCTAAAATCCTTAACGATTTCGCAAAGAAAAACGACAAGCTAGAAATTAAAGCTGGTATTATTGAAGGTGTTATTGCTTCTCAAGAAGAAATAAAATCTTTAGCAGAACTTCCATCACGCGATGGTCTACTGTCAATGCTACTCAGCGTTCTTCAAGCACCAATGCGCAATCTAGCAGCTATTACAAAAGCTGTTGCAGATCAAAAAGAAGAACAAGAAGGCGCTTAATTAAGCGAAAAATTGCGGGGGCTAAGCCGATAATTTTATTGGTGAATACCTGACAAACACAAATATTAGGAGGAAATTATAATGACTACAGAACAAATCTTAGAAGCTGTTAAAGAAATGACAGTTCTTGAACTTAACGACTTAGTAAAAGCAATTGAAGAAGAGTTTGGCGTAACAGCAGCAGCACCAGTTGCAGCAGCAGGAGCTGGAGCAGCAGTAGAAGAAGAGCAATCAGAATTTGATGTTATCCTTACATCTGCTGGAGACAAAAAAATCCAAGTAATTAAAGCGGTTCGCGAAATTACTGGTCTTGGTTTGAAAGAAGCTAAAGCACTAGTTGATGAAGCTCCTAAAGCTGTTAAAGAAGCAATTTCTAAAGAAGATGCAGATGCATTAAAAGCTAAACTTGAAGAAGTTGGCGCTTCAGTAGAAGTTAAGTAATAATTTTACGAACAAAGTAGAAAAGCTCGTCGGCTAAGACGGGCTTTTCTTCATTTTTATATCCGTGATATACCGTAAAGAAGGAGTGCTTGCATGTCTGAGCATTATTACTCGAAAAATCCAAAAGTTGAAAGTCGACCTAAAGAATGGTCTGCTGAATTATGTGGTGTAACGTTGCGTTTTATGACTGATGCTGGCGTGTTCAGTAAAGGTGAAGTTGACTTTGGTTCTCAGCTACTCGTGGAAAGCTTCGTTTTGCCTGAAATTGACGGCGAAATACTTGATGTTGGCTGCGGTTATGGTCCTATTGGATTAACGATTGCTACATTACTTCCGGAAAGAAATATTCACATGGTTGATGTGAATGAAAGAGCACTTAATCTTTGCATGCATAACGCCAAACAAAATAGTGTTTCAAACGTACTGATTTATTCAAGTGATGCGTTGTCTGCTGTGCAAGGAAATAATTTTGCTGCGATACTGACTAATCCTCCAATACGTGCTGGAAAAGAAACGGTTTTTAGTTTCTATAAGAATTCCTTTGATAAGCTTCGAATTGGTGGCGAGTTATGGATAGTCATCCAAAAGAAGCAAGGTGCACCCTCAACGATAAACTACTTAAACGAGTTATTTGGAAATGTTGAAACGGTTATTAAGAAAAAAGGCTACCTTATATTAAAAGTGAAAAAGATTTGATGTTTTGCTGCATATGTGGTAGGGTTATTGAATGTATAAATTAATATTGTGCAATCGTGTGCCCTTTTGCATGAAAGATAACAATAAATGGCATACTGACGATGTAAGAAAGATTGTCAAACCGAAAATGAGCTCTTGCTAGAACTCATTTTCTTTTTTAATTACGCAAAGAATTATTATTGCATATGAGGGGTGAATGAGTTGACAGGTCATCTAGTTCAATATGGTCAACACCGTCAGCGTAGAAGTTTCGCGCGGATCAAAGAAGTTCTGGAACTTCCCAATCTAATCGAAATTCAAACGGCGTCATACGATTGGTTCTTAGAAGAAGGTTTACGAGAAATGTTCCACGATATTTCACCGATTGAAGACTTTACTGGGAATCTATCGTTGGAGTTCGTCGATTATCATCTTGAGGATGCAAAATATCCAGTAGGTGAGTCTAAAGAACGCGACGTGACTTACGCGGCACCATTACGAGTAAAAGTACGACTTCACAACAAGGAAACAGAAGAAGTGAAGGAACAAGATGTATTTATGGGTGATTTTCCACTTATGACAGAGAACGGAACATTTATTATTAATGGGGCTGAGCGGGTTATTGTTTCCCAGCTTGTCCGCTCGCCAAGTGTCTACTATAGTGCGAAAGTAGACAAGAACGGAAAAAGAGGATTCGGAGCAACGGTTATTCCTAACCGCGGTGCGTGGCTTGAGTATGAGATAGATGCGCGGGACGTTGTTCATGTAAGAATTGATCGTACACGTAAATTACCTATTACTGTACTTATTCGTGCGCTTGGTTTCTCGACTGATGATGAAATCATAGATTTAATAGGTGATAACGAATATTTAAGAAACACGCTTGAAAGAGATAATACTGAAACAACAGAAAAGGCATTACTTGAGATTTACGAGAGACTTCGCCCGGGTGAACCACCAACACTTGATAGTGCAAGAAGCTTATTGTACTCTCGCTTCTTCGATCCGAAAAGATATGACCTAGCTAATGTTGGTCGTTATAAGATGAATAAAAAACTTGACGTTCAAAATCGTTTATTTAATCAAACACTTGCAGAGACACTAGTAGATCCTGAAACAGGTGAAATTCTTTTGGAGAAAGGCGAATTAATTGATCGCCGAGCATTGGATCGTTTAGTTCCTCATTTGGAAAAAGGGGTAGGCTTCCAAGCAATTTCTCATAAAGACGATGTTCTAGATGAGGATATGGTTATACAAACGATTAAAGTTTATGCACCGAATCCTAACGGTGAAGAAGAACAAGTGATTAATGTAATATCAAACGCGTATATTGATGATTCTATTAAACATGTTACGCCCGCTGATATCACTGCGTCAATAAGTTATTTCTTCAATTTGCTTCACGGAGTTGGAAATACAGACGATATAGATCATCTTGGAAATCGTCGCCTTCGTTCTGTTGGCGAATTACTTCAGAATCAATTCCGAATAGGTTTATCACGAATGGAACGTGTTGTTAAAGAGCGTATGTCTATTAACGATACTGCTTCTATTGTGCCGCAACAACTGATTAATATCCGTCCAGTTATTGCATCTATAAAAGAATTTTTCGGTAGTTCACAGTTATCTCAGTTTATGGACCAAACAAATCCACTAGCTGAGCTTACGCATAAACGTAGATTGTCTGCACTAGGACCCGGTGGATTAACACGGGAACGTGCTGGTATGGAAGTACGTGACGTTCACTACTCTCACTACGGCCGTATGTGTCCAATTGAAACGCCAGAAGGACCGAATATCGGGCTAATAAACTCGTTATCCACTTTTGCGAAAGTAAACAAATTTGGTTTTATTGAAACGCCATATAGAAAAGTGGATCCTGAAACTGGACGTGTAACAACACAAATTGATTACTTAACAGCAGATGTTGAGGATAATTATGTAGTTGCACAAGCGAACTCGCTGCTTGACGATGATGGGACATTTACAAGTGACGGCGTTGTTGGACGTTTTCAAGGTGATAACACGGTATTCAAACGTGATCAAATTGACTACATGGACGTATCTCCAAAACAAGTCGTTTCTGCTGCAACTGCCTGTATCCCTTTCTTAGAGAACGATGACTCTAACCGTGCGCTAATGGGAGCGAACATGCAAAGACAAGCTGTGCCGCTTCTTAATCCACAGTCACCTCTAGTAGGGACTGGGATGGAATACGTCTCTGCACGTGATTCAGGAGCAGCTGTACTTGCTATTCATGAAGGAATTGTTGAACATGTTGAGGCGAAAGAAATACGCGTTCGTCGCATAGAAACAGTTGATGGGAAAGAAGTTCAAGGCGATTTAACAACTTACAAGCTTAATAACTTCATCCGATCGAACCAGGGGACTTGTTATAATCAACGCCCGCTCGTTCGTGCAGGTGATCGCGTTGAAAAGAAAGAGATTCTCGCGGATGGTCCTTCTATGGAGAAAGGTGAACTTGCGCTTGGTCGTAATGTGCTCACAGCTTTCATGACTTGGGATGGATTTAACTATGAGGATGCCATTATTATGAGTGAACGTCTCGTGAAAGATGATGATTATACTTCAGTCCATATCGAAGAATACGAATCAGAAGCGAGAGATACGAAGCTTGGACCTGAAGAAATCACACGTGACATCCCGAATGTGGGTGAAGAAGCGCTTCGTCATTTAGATGACCGTGGAATCATTCGTATAGGCGCTGAAGTTCGTGACGGTGATATCCTAGTAGGTAAAGTAACGCCTAAAGGTGTAACTGAACTCACAGCTGAAGAACGTCTCCTACATGCTATATTCGGAGAGAAAGCTCGTGAAGTTCGTGATACATCACTTCGGGTACCTCACGGAGCAGGTGGTATTGTCTTAGATGTTAAAGTGTTTAACCGTGAAGACGGCGATGAGTTACCTCCGGGTGTAAACCAACTTGTTCGAGCTTACATTGTTCAAAAGCGTAAAATTTCTGTAGGGGATAAAATGGCGGGAAGACACGGTAACAAAGGTGTTATTTCACGTATTTTACCGGAATCAGACATGCCTTACTTGCCAGACGGTACACCGATTGACGTCATGCTAAATCCACTTGGCGTTCCATCACGTATGAATATTGGTCAAGTTCTCGAGATGCACCTTGGTATGGCTTCAAGAACACTAGGCATTCATATGGCAACACCAGTATTTGATGGAGCTAATGAAGAAGATGTGTGGCTTACAATGGAAGAAGCAGGAATGGACCGTGATGGTAAGACAGTATTGTATGACGGGCGTTCAGGTGAAGCGTTCGACAACCGTGTATCTGTTGGTATAATGTATTTAATTAAACTTGATCACATGGTTGACGATAAGCTACATGCTCGTTCAACAGGACCATATTCACTTGTTACGCAGCAACCACTTGGTGGTAAAGCTCAGTTCGGTGGACAGCGTTTCGGGGAGATGGAAGTTTGGGCACTTGAAGCTTATGGTGCTGCTTATACACTTCAAGAAATTTTAACTGTTAAGTCGGATGATGTAGTTGGACGTGTGAAAACATATGAAGCTATTGTTAAAGGTGAAAGTGTTCCTCAACCGGGCGTACCTGAATCGTTTAAAGTTCTCATTAAAGAACTTCAAAGTCTTGGACTAGACGTTAAAATGCTAACTGCTGAATTTGAAGAAATTGAATTGCGTAATCTTGATGAAGATGATGATATGCAACCAACAGACGCTTTGAACCTTATGAAGGCTGAACAACGTACTTAATTTTATTAACAAAGTAACAATCATAGATGTTTGGGAGAAAGTTGCACGCTTTCTCCTTATCGTTTCCCATGTGCAAAAAGCCAATTGCCAGCAATTAGAGTAGAGGGAGGTAGGCTCCTTGGTAGATGTAAACAATTTTGAGTATATGAAAATAGGCCTCGCTTCATCGGATAAAATCCGTTCGTGGTCCTATGGTGAAGTTAAGAAGCCCGAAACGATTAACTACCGTACACTAAGACCCGAAAAAGAAGGTCTTTTCTGTGAACGTATTTTCGGACCTACGAAAGATTGGGAATGTCACTGCGGTAAATATAAGCGCGTTCGCTATAAAGGCGTCGTTTGTGACCGTTGTGGAGTTGAGGTGACGCGTCAAAAAGTACGTCGTGAGCGTATGGGTCACATCGAACTAGCAGCTCAAGTTACGCATATTTGGTACTTTAAAGGGATTCCAAGCAGAATGGGTCTGATTTTAGATATGACGCCACGCGCTTTGGAAGAAATCATTTATTTTGCGTCGTATGTAGTTGTAGAACCTGCTGACACGCCTCTTGAAAGAAAGCAATTACTTTCCGAAAGAGAATACCGTGCTTATCGACAAAAGTACGGCAACAAGTTTGAAGCGCTTATGGGTGCAGAAGCTATTGAACGTCTTTTGAGAGCAATTGACTTAGACAAAGAAACAGAGTTCTTAAAAGATGAACTTAAAACTGTTCAAGGACAACGTCGTACTCGTGCGATTAGACGTCTTGATGTAGTTGAATCGTTCCGTAATTCAGGTAATAAACCTGAGTGGATGGTTCTAGAGGTATTACCAGTTATTCCTCCAGAATTACGCCCTATGGTACAACTTGATGGTGGAAGATTTGCGACATCTGATCTAAACGACTTGTATCGTCGGGTTATTAACCGGAATAATCGTTTAAAAAGACTTCTTGATCTTGGCGCACCGGGAATCATTGTTCAAAATGAGAAACGGATGCTACAAGAAGCGGTTGATGCACTTATAGATAATGGTCGCCGTGGCCGTCCAGTTACAGGTCCGGGTAATCGTCCATTGAAATCACTTTCACATATGCTGAAAGGGAAACAAGGTCGTTTCCGTCAAAACTTACTTGGTAAACGTGTTGACTATTCTGGACGTTCTGTAATCGTAGTAGGACCGAATTTGAAAATGTATCAATGTGGTTTGCCGAAAGAAATGGCAATCGAATTGTTTAAACCTTTTGTAATGAAAGAGCTTGTTGGAAGAGGTCTTGCGCATAATATTAAGAGTGCAAAACGCAAAATTGAGCGACTACATTCAGAAGTATGGGACGTTCTCGAAGAAGTTATTAAGGAGCATCCGGTTTTATTAAACCGTGCGCCAACACTTCACCGATTGGGTATTCAAGCATTCGAACCAGTTCTTGTAGAAGGACGGGCAATTACGCTTCATCCACTTGTTTGTACAGCTTATAACGCTGACTTTGATGGTGACCAAATGGCTGTTCACGTTCCACTTTCGGCAGAGGCTCAAGCTGAAGCACGTCTTCTGATGCTTGCAGCGCAAAATATCTTGAACCCGAAAGATGGAAAACCGGTTGTTACACCTTCTCAGGATATGGTTTTAGGTAATTATTACTTAACATTGGAGCGAGAAGGCGCGACGGGCGAAGGTAAGATTTTCCGTGATGCAGACGAAGCACTTATTGCTTATGCAAACGGAATTGTTCATCTTCATTCTCGTGTTGCTATACAAGCTGGCTCATTTAATAATCCGACTTTCACAGAAGAACAAAACGCCCAACTGTTATTGACTACAGTAGGTAAGGTGATTTTTAATGAAATTCTACCGGAATCATTTCCATATATAAATGAGCCGACAGATTTCAATTTACAGATAAAAACACCGGAAAAGTACTTTGTTTCTGGAACAGAGGATATTAAAAAGCATATTCTTGAATCGGAGCTAATTTCTCCGTTTAAAAAGGCGATTTTAGGTAATATTATTGCTGAAGTATTCAAACGTTTCCACATTACAGAGACGTCTAAAATGCTAGATAGAATGAAAAACCTTGGTTTTAAACATTCAACACGAGCAGGTATTACAATAGGCATGTCTGACATTGTCGTACTTCAAGACAAGGAAGTAATCCTTGATGCAGCTCAAGAGAAAGTTGATAAAGTATTACAACAGTTCCGTCGTGGCTTAATCACAGAAGAGGAACGTTATGACCGAGTTATATCTTACTGGAGTGATGCGAAAGATGTCATTCAAGCTAAACTTATGGATTCACTCGATCACTTGAACCCTATCTATATGATGAGTGATTCAGGTGCGCGTGGTAACGTATCTAACTTTACGCAACTTGCTGGAATGCGTGGTTTGATGGCAAACCCGGCTGGTCGAATTATCGAGCTTCCGATCAAGTCATCATTCCGTGAAGGATTAACTGTACTCGAGTACTTTATCTCTACGCATGGTGCTCGTAAAGGCCTAGCTGATACTGCACTTAAAACAGCTGACTCAGGATACTTAACGCGTCGACTCGTTGATGTTGCACAAGATGTAATTGTTCGTGAAGATGAATGTGGTACTGATCGTGGTTTGGAAATTGGTGCATTAATGGAAGGCGCGGAAGTAATCGAAAGACTCGACGAACGTATCGTTGGACGTCATGCGAAGAAAACAATTCGCCATCCAGAGACAGGCGCGGTATTGCTTGCTTCAGATGCATTAATTACAGAAGATATTTCTCGTATCGTACTTGAAGCGGGTATTAAAACAGTATCAATTCGTTCAGCATTTACTTGTGATACTAAGCACGGCGTATGTAAGAAGTGTTACGGCATAAACTTGGCAACAGGTGAAGAAGTCGAAGTTGGTGAAGCTGTTGGAATCATTGCAGCTCAATCAATCGGTGAGCCGGGTACACAGCTTACGATGCGTACGTTCCATACAGGTGGAGTTGCCGGAGACGATATTACTCAAGGTCTTCCACGTATTCAGGAAATATTCGAAGCGCGGAATCCGAAAGGTAAAGCGGTAATTTCTGAAATTAAAGGTACAGTTACTGAAATTGATGAAATCCGTGAAGGTCAGCATGAAATTACCATTGAAGGTGATGTTGAAGCTCGTAAGTATCTTGGACCATATAACGCACGTTTCACAGTGCAAGTTGGAGATGAGATTGAACGAGGCGACACAATTACTGAAGGTTCTATTGATCCTAAGGAGCTCATCGTTGTAAAAGATGTTGCGACAGTTTCAGGCTATTTACTAAAAGAAGTTCAAAAAGTTTATCGTAGCCAAGGTGTTGAAATCGGTGATAAACACGTAGAAGTAATGGTTCGTCAAATGCTGCGTAAAGTAAATATCATTGAAGCTGGGAATACAGATCTTCTTCCAGGTTCTCTCGTTGATATTCATCAGTTTGCGGAGGCTAACAACGCTATGTTTGAACAGGGTAAAATCCCTGCAACATGTCGTCCTGTTATTCTCGGAATTACAAAAGCATCTCTCGAAACAGAATCTTTCTTATCAGCAGCTTCATTCCAGGAGACAACTCGTGTCCTTACTGATGCGGCAATTAGAGGTAAGACAGATGAATTACTAGGTCTGAAAGAAAACGTAATTATTGGTAAACTAGTTCCGGCTGGTACTGGTATGCAACGTTACCGTCAGATTAAAATGGATAAAAACAAAGAAGAAAGCTCGGCTGAAAAAGTTACTGTAGATTAAAGGCATGTAGAATTACGTTGGGGATAACACAATGATACCCTTCAATATCATTATATTGTTGAACCTCATTAATAATTATCCCCTCGTAATTATCTTTACATGTTGACATTTGAAAATACAGATGATAACATACAAAAGGTTGAGAGTTATATGTCTGCGCTTTGGAGGATATGGAAATGTCTTATGAAAAAGTAAAACAGGCAAAGAATACAATCATCGGTACAAAGCAAACAGTGAAAGCGATCCGTGCAGGTATTGTAACTGAAGTCATTATTGCTCAGGATGCAGAAGAACGGTTTATCATTCCTGTTAAGGAAGTAGCTAAACTTCATAATATCTTGATAACATATGTCGATTCCAGGAAAAAACTTGGAGAAGTATGTGGCATAGATGTTGGTGCTGCAGTTGTTGCAATCACTGAATAATAATTTTTGTGATTTTTAATCACGAAAGTTATGTTTTTTACCCCAAAAAATGAACCACCTGGATGTGTGGTCTTAAAATGTATATTCGAAGGGAGGACAAAATCAATGCCAACTATTAACCAACTAGTTCGTAAACCACGTAAATCTAAGGTTACGAATTCAAAATCACCGGCACTTGGGAAAAGCTATAACAGCTTTAAGAAATCAACAACAAATGTAAATTCACCGCAAAAACGGGGTGTTTGTACTCGTGTTGGAACGATGACACCTAAAAAGCCAAACTCGGCACTTCGTAAATACGCACGTGTTCGTTTGACAAACTCATTGGAAGTTAACGCTTATATTCCAGGTGAAGGTCACAACTTACAAGAGCATAGTGTTGTACTTATTCGCGGAGGACGCGTAAAAGATTTACCGGGTGTACGTTACCATATCGTTCGTGGAGCTCTTGATACTGCTGGTGTAACTGGTCGTATGCAAAGTCGTTCTATGTACGGAGCTAAAAAGCCTAAAGTTAAGAAGTAATATAGAATCGAAACACCGTAGATGATTATATTAGTGAAACATGCTAAATAATCATCTAACAAAAAAATCAATTGGTGATTATATTAGCAAACAACGCTAAATAATCATCTAACAAAACAAAAAAAACAGTAGACGATTATATTAGCGAAATAATGCTAAATAATCTTTGAAAGGAGGAAAAGATATGCCACGTAAAGGTCCTGTAGCTAAACGTGACGTGCTTCCAGATCCAATTTATAACTCGAAGCTCGTATCACGTCTAATAAATTCAATGATGGTAGACGGTAAAAAAGGAACATCTCAAAAAATCCTCTATGGTGCGTTTGAACTTGTAAGAGAACGTTCAGGCAAAGATCCACTAGAAGTATTTGAAGCAGCACTTGAAAATGTAATGCCAGTTCTAGAAGTTAGAGCTCGCCGTGTAGGTGGAGCTAACTATCAAGTTCCTGTTGAAGTTCGTCCTGAAAGACGTACTACTTTAGGTCTTCGTTTCTTCGTGAATTATTCACGTCAACGCGGAGAAAAAACTATGGAAGAGCGTCTTGCTAATGAAATTCTAGATGCTTCTAACAACACTGGTGCTTCTGTTAAAAGACGCGAAGAATTACACAAAATGGCGGATGCGAATAAAGCATTTGCTCACTATCGCTGGTAATTATCAAGCAATATAAATAACACTCTAATCCGAATCGGAAGGAGATTTACAATATGAGTAGAGAGTTCTCCTTAGAGAATACTCGTAATATCGGAATCATGGCTCACATCGATGCTGGTAAAACAACAACGACAGAGCGTATCCTTTATTACACAGGTAAAATTCACAAGCTCGGCGAAACACATGAAGGTGCATCTCAAATGGACTGGATGGAGCAGGAGCAGGAACGTGGAATCACGATCACTTCTGCTGCTACAACAGCTCAATGGAAAGGTCACCGCGTTAATATCATCGATACACCAGGTCACGTAGACTTCACGGTAGAAGTTGAACGTTCACTTCGTGTACTTGACGGAGCGGTAACAGTTCTTGATGCACAATCAGGTGTTGAACCACAAACAGAAACAGTATGGCGCCAAGCAACGAACTATGAAGTTCCACGCTTAGTGTTTGTTAATAAGATGGACAAGACAGGTGCAGACTTCCTTTATTCAGTTGGAACACTACGCGACCGTCTTGGTGCAAACGCACACCCAATTCAATTACCAATAGGCGCTGAAGATGACTTCAGTGCAATCATTGACTTAGTTGAAATGAAAGCGAACTTCTATCCAGACGATACAGGCATGAACGTTGAAATTGGCGAAATTCCTGAAGAGTATTTAGAAAGCGCAAATGAATACCGTGAGAAATTAATCGAAGCTGTTACTGAGTTCGATGAAGATCTTATGGAGAAATACCTAAACGGCGAAGAGTTAACTGTCGCAGAAATTAAAGAAGCTATCCGTAAAGCTACATTAGCAGTAGAATTCTACCCTGTTGTATGTGGAACGGCATTTAAAAACAAAGGTGTCCAACTCGTCCTTGACGCAGTTATCGACTACCTACCTTCACCGGTTGATACTGTACCGATGAAGGGAACGGATCCTGATACTGAGGAAGAAATTTCACGTCCTGCAAAAGATGATGGTCCGTTTGCAGCATTAGCATTTAAAGTTATGACAGATCCTTATGTAGGTAAGTTGACATTCTTCCGCGTGTATTCTGGTGTGTTAAAATCAGGATCATACGTTCAGAACTCTTCTAAAGGTAAGCGCGAACGCGTAGGACGTATTCTACAAATGCACGCTGACTCACGTGAAGAAATTTCTGAAGTTCACGCAGGAGATATTGCAGCAGCAGTTGGACTTAAGGCTACAAGCACAGGCGACACTTTATGTGATGAAAAAAGCCTTATTATCCTTGAGTCTATGAACTTCCCGGAACCAGTTATCTCTCTATCTGTAGAGCCAAAAACAAAGGCTGACCAAGATAAAATGGGTCAAGCACTTGCTAAGCTTCAAGAAGAGGATCCAACATTCCGCGCGCATACAGACGAAGAAACAGGAGAAGTTATCATTGCTGGTATGGGTGAACTTCATCTTGATGTACTCGTTGACCGTATGAGACGTGAATTCAACGTTGAAGCTAATGTTGGTGCACCACAAGTATCTTATCGTGAGACATTCCGTAAATCTGCGGAAGTTGAAGGTAAGTTCGTGCGTCAATCTGGTGGACGTGGTCAGTTTGGTCATGTTTGGATTGAGTTCTCTCCAAACGAAACTGGAAAAGGCTTCGAGTTTATTGATAATATTGTTGGTGGATCAGTTCCACGTGAATATATCAGTTCAGTAGAAGCGGGTATCCGTGATTCACTCAATAATGGTGTTCTTGCTGGATATCCACTTATCGATATTAAAGCGCGTCTTTACGATGGTTCATATCATGACGTGGATTCAAATGAGATGGCATTTAAAATCGCTGCTTCAATGGCGCTTAAAAATGCTGTCAAATATGTTGACCCAGTTATCCTTGAACCGATGATGAAGGTTGACGTTGTTATTCCTGAAGAATACATGGGTGATATCATGGGTGACATTACTTCACGCCGAGGACGCGTTGAAGGAATGGAAGCACGTGGTAATGCACAGGTAGTTGCATCAATGGTTCCTTTAGCTCAAATGTTTGGTTATGCTACATCTTTGCGGTCAAACACGCAAGGACGCGGAGTCTTCTCAATGGTGTTTGACCATTATGAAGAAGTACCAAAATCAATCTCTGAAGAAATTATTAAAAAGAATAAAGGCGAATAATTGTAATTTGGCTTTAATTCCAGTATAAATGTCTTATAAGTAATTTGGTGCTGAAGATTTATTCTTCAGCACCTATAATAGTAAATAAATGTTCATATTATAAGGAGGCTTTCATAATAATGGGTAAAGAAAAATTCGATAGATCCAAAACACATGCAAACATAGGAACAATTGGTCACGTTGACCATGGTAAAACAACACTAACTGCAGCAATCGCTACAGTACTAGCAAAAAGACTTGGTGGTACAGCAGCTTCATACGCTGACGTTGATAACGCACCAGAAGAAAAAGAGCGTGGAATCACTATTAACACGTCTCACGTTGAGTACGAAACTGAAAATCGTCACTATGCACACGTTGACTGCCCAGGTCACGCGGATTACGTTAAAAACATGATTACTGGTGCAGCACAAATGGACGGCGGAATTCTAGTTGTATCTGCTGCTGATGGTCCAATGCCACAAACTCGTGAGCATATTCTTCTTTCACGTAACGTTGGTGTTCCTTACTTAGTAGTGTTCATGAACAAATGTGACATGGTTGATGACGAGGAACTTCTTGAGTTAGTAGAAATGGAGATCCGTGATCTTCTTTCTGAATATGACTTCCCGGGCGATGACATTCCAGTTATCCAAGGTTCTGCTCTTAAAGCACTTGAAGGCGACGAAGGTTATGAAGATAAAATTATGGAACTTATGGCTGCTGTTGACTCATATATCCCAACACCACCACGTGATACTGAAAAACCATTCATGATGCCTGTTGAGGATGTATTCTCAATTACAGGTCGTGGTACAGTTGCAACTGGTCGTGTTGAGCGTGGACAAGTTAAAGTTGGAGATACTGTTGACATCATCGGTATCGTTGAAGAAGCTAAATCTACAACTGTTACAGGTGTAGAAATGTTCCGTAAACTTCTTGATTATGCAGAAGCTGGCGACAACATTGGAGCTCTTTTACGTGGAGTATCACGTGAAGATATCCAACGTGGACAAGTACTTGCTAAACCAGGTACAATTGTTCCTCATACAAACTTCAAATCTGAAGTTTATGTACTATCAAAAGAAGAGGGTGGACGTCATACTCCATTTTTCTCTAACTACCGTCCTCAGTTTTACTTCCGTACAACTGACGTAACTGGTGTTATTGAACTTCCAGAAGGCGTAGAAATGGTTATGCCTGGTGATAACCTTGAAATGACAGTTAAATTGATTTCTCCAATCGCTCTTGAAGAAGGTACGCGTTTCTCTATCCGTGAGGGTGGACGTACAGTTGGATCTGGCGTTGTAGCTTCAATCATGAGCTAAGCTTTTTAGTTCTTAAAAATCCCGTCCATAGTGACGGGATTTTTTATTGGTTTTTTTAATATAGTACGAGCGTGGAAGATTATGAAGTTTATATCGATGTATTGGTTTAAAGAAGTAGTTTATTAGAAAGTGCTATGGGGTGACAAAACTCCATTTGTGTTTTACAATAATGCAGCGATGAAAAATAGAAAAAAACAGAACAATAAAAAGCGTTTAAAAGAGTTTTAACAAAGTGCTTGCCAAATGGTTTTTTATTGTGTATAATATTGAATGTTGCTCTTTGACTGCGATGAAGCGAGAGGTTGCCGACACACCAGGCCGCATTGCCATGGCGAGTGTGTGGGAAATTTTCGTGGAGAATGTCTATAAAATTAGGCGAGAGGGAGGGAAAATAATGGCAAAACAAAAGATTCGTATTCGTTTAAAAGCATATGATCACAGCATCCTAGATCAATCTGCTGAAAAGATTGTTGAAACAGCAAAACGTTCGGGGGCAAGTGTATCGGGTCCGATTCCGTTACCAACCGAAAGAACTGTTTACACAATTCTTAGATCGGTGCACGTTAACAAGGACTCACGTGAGCAGTTTGAAATGCGCACACATAAACGTCTTATCGATATCGTCAATCCGACACCACAAACTGTGGATGCGTTGATGAAACTTGATTTACCGTCCGGCGTTGACATTGAAATTAAACTATAATCGATAGAAATTTAACACTATATTACAGGAGGTGTGACGAATGACCAAAGGAATCTTAGGAAGAAAAATTGGTATGACGCAAGTATTTACTGAAAACGGAGATCTTATTCCAGTAACAGTAATTGAAGCTACACCAAACATAGTTCTTCAAAAGAAAACAAAAGAAACAGACGGCTACGAGGCAATCCAACTTGGATTTGATACTAAGCGAGACAAGCTAGCTAACAAACCTGAAAAAGGACACGTTGCAAAAGCTGATACAGCACCTAAGCGCTTCATCCGCGAATTTCGCGAATTGGACGTTAACGGACACGAAGTTGGTCAAGAAGTTAAAGTCGATACTTTCTCTGAGGGAGATATCGTTGACGTAACAGGAACTACAAAAGGTAAAGGTTTCCAAGGCGTTATCAAACGTCACGGATATTCAATGGGGCCAATGAGTCACGGATCACGTTTTCACCGTAGACCAGGTTCACTGGGTTCTGTAGACGCACAGCGCGTATTTAAAGGTAAGAAATTACCAGGACGTATGGGTAATAAAACAGTTACAATTCAAAACCTTGAAATTGTAAAAGTTGATACAGAGCGTAACTTACTACTTATTAAGGGTAATGTACCAGGTGCTCGTAAATCACTTATTCAAGTGAGAAATGCTGTTAAAGCTAACTAATCAATAAAGGAAGGAGGAAATTAGGATGTCAAAAGTTTCTGTACTTAGTCAAACGGGTTCTTCAGTTGGTGACATTGAGTTAAATGACGCGATTTTCGGAATCGAACCAAATGAAGCAGTTCTGTTTGAAGCATTGGTTCAACAACGCGCTTCATTGCGCCAAGGTAACCATAAAGTTAAAAACCGTTCTGAAGTTCGTGGTGGTGGACGTAAGCCATGGCGTCAAAAAGGAACAGGTCGTGCTCGTCAAGGAACAATTCGTGCGCCACAATGGCGTGGTGGTGGTGTCGTATTCGGCCCAACACCAAGAAGTTATTCTTACAAATTGCCTAAAAAAGTTCGTAGATTAGCTCTATTATCAGCGCTATCAACGAAAGTGCGTGAAGAGAATATAATTGTACTTGATAGTCTTGCATTTGATGCACCAAAGACTAAAGGTTTTGTTCAAGTATTAAAAGATCTTTCTATCGCGAAAAAAGCATTGATTGTTACTGCTGATCTTGATGAAACGGTAGCATTATCTGCTCGTAATATCCCTGGTATCAGTGTTGTTACAGCAACTGGTATTAACGTATTAAACATCGTTGGACACGAAAAATTCGTTATAACGAAAGCAGCAGTTCAAAAGTTAGAGGAGGTGCTTGGTTAATGGAATCACGTGATATATTGAAACGTCCGGTCATTACCGAGCGTTCTTCTGAACAAATGGAATTTAAAAAATATACATTTGAAGTTGATACTCGTGCTAACAAAACACAAGTAAAAACTGCTATTGAAGAAATCTTTGGTGTTAAAGTTGATAAAGTCAACGTTCAAAACTACAAAGGTAAGTTTAAACGTATGGGCAAGCATGCTGGTTATACTAACAAGCGCCGTAAAGCAATTGTTACTTTAACTGCTGAATCAAATGACATCGAACTATTTGAAGTATAAGGTTTAAAAATTAGATACACGAATTTTTAAAGGAGGGAAAACAATTGGGAATTAAGAAATACAAACCTACCACAAACGGACGTCGTAATATGACTACATCTGACTTTGCCGAGATTACAACGGACAAACCAGAAAAATCATTGCTTAAGCCGGTTAAACGGACAGGCGGACGTAATAATACAGGTAGAATGACAGTTCGCCATCAAGGTGGAGGCCATAAACGTCAATACCGCGTTATTGATTTCCAACGACGTAAAGATGGCATTCCAGGACGCGTTGCCACGATCGAGTATGATCCAAACCGTTCTGCGAATATCGCTTTAATTAATTATGCCGACGGAGAAAAACGTTACATTCTTGCTCCAAAGGGTCTAACAGTTGGAACGACAATTATGTCAGGTCCAGATGTAGATGCTAAGGTAGGTAACGCACTTCCACTTGAAAACATTCCTATGGGTTCAACAATTCATAACATTGAATTGAAGCCAGGAAAAGGTGGTCAACTTGTACGCTCAGCTGGAACATCTGCACAACTACTTGGACGTGAAGGTAAGTATGTAATTGTACGTCTTCAATCCGGTGAAGTACGCATGATACTTTCAGTTTGTCGCGCAACGATTGGTCAAGTAGGAAATGAACAGCATGAACTTATCAATATTGGTAAAGCAGGCCGTTCACGTTGGATGGGTAAACGTCCTTCAGTTCGTGGATCAGTAATGAACCCGAATGATCACCCACACGGTGGGGGAGAAGGTAAAACAGGAATTGGTATGCCGTCACCACTTACACCATGGGGCAAGCCAACACTTGGTTACAAAACTCGTAAGAAATCCAACAAATCCGACAAACTTATCATTCGTCGTCGCAAGAAGTAATGTGAATGCACTGCGGTTCGAGTATTGGGCCGTAGTACAAATGAGAAGGGAGGTTCTGACATGGGCCGCAGCTTGAAAAAAGGACCTTTTGCTGATGATCATCTATTAAAGAAAGTTGACGCACAAAAGGCATCAGAAAAGAAACAAGTAATTAGAACTTGGTCAAGACGTTCTACAATTTTTCCAACATTTGTAGGATTAACAATTGCAGTTTATGACGGACGTAAACACGTTCCAGTCTATGTAACTGAAGACATGGTAGGACATAAATTAGGTGAATTCGCACCGACACGTACTTATAGAGGTCACGGTGGCGACGATAAACAAACAAGACGTTAATCGAGAGGAGGTTATTCTGATGCAACAAGCAAAAGCTAGTGCCCGCACAGTCCGTATTGCTCCTCGCAAAGTCCGTTTGGTCGTTGATCTTATTCGGGGCAAGAAAATCGGTGAAGCTGTCGCAATTCTACAATTGACGCCAAGAGCGGCATCTCCGATTGTAGAAAAAGTATTAAAGTCAGCAATTGCAAATGCTGAACATAACTATGAAATGAATGTTGAAAATCTTATTGTTAGCGAAGTTTTCGTTGATGAAGGTGCAACAATGAAACGTTTCCGTCCACGTGCACAGGGTCGTGCAAGTGCGATTAATAAGCGTACAAGCCACATTACTGTCGTGGTAGCAGAGAATAAGGAGGGATAATTCGTGGGTCAAAAAATACATCCTAACGGTTTACGGGTCGGTATCATCCGCGACTGGGAGTCGAAATGGTATGCTGAAAAAGACTACGCAACACTTTTACATGAAGATATAAAAGTTCGTGAATACATCGAGAAGAAGCTTGTTGATGCATCAGTATCAAAAGTAGAAATCGAGCGTGCAGCGAATCGTGTAAACATTTCTATTCATACTGCTAAGCCAGGAATGGTTATTGGTAAAGGCGGTACTGAGGTTGAAAACTTACGCAAGCAGTTAAACACTATTACTGGCAAGCGTGTACACATTAATATTATTGAAATTAAACGTGCTGATCTTGATGCGAAATTAGTAGCTGAAAACATTGCACGTCAACTAGAAGGCCGTGTTTCATTCCGTCGTGTGCAGAAGCAATCGATTCAACGTACGATGCGCTCTGGTGCAAAAGGAATTAAAACACAAGTCTCTGGACGTCTCGGCGGAGCAGATATTGCCCGTGCGGAACATTATAGTGAAGGTACTGTCCCTCTTCATACATTACGTGCAGATATTGATTATGCACACGCAGAAGCTGATACTACATTTGGTAAGCTTGGCGTAAAAGTATGGATATATAGAGGAGAAGTCCTTCCAGCGAGAAAGAAGAACTCTGAGGAAGGAGGCAACTAATATGTTAATGCCTAAACGAGTTAAATACCGTAGTGTGTTTCGTGGAAAAATGCGCGGAACGACTAAGGGTGGTTCAAAAGTAGAATTTGGTGAGTTTGGTCTTCAAGCTTTAGAAGCTGCTTGGATCACAAACAGACAAATCGAAGCTTCACGTATTGCAATGACACGTTATATGAAACGTGGCGGTAAAGTATGGATTAATATTTTCCCACACAAACCATATACGAAAAAGCCTCTTGAAGTACGTATGGGATCCGGTAAGGGTGCTGTAGAAGGCTGGGTAGCAGTAGTTAAGCCTGGTAGAGTTATGTTTGAAATAGCAGGTGTTAGTGAAGAAGTTGCACGTGAAGCTCTTCGTCTTGCATCTCACAAACTTCCTATTAAAACTAAGTTTGTAAAACGTGAAGAAATTGGTGGTGAATCTAATGAAAGCTAAAGAAATCCGTGACTTAACAACTGCAGAGATTGAGCAACAAGTGAAATCACTGAAAGAAGAGCTTTTCAACCTCCGCTTCCAATTGGCGACAGGTCAATTAGAAAACACTGCACGCATCGGTACAGTTCGTAAATCGATTGCGCGCATGAAAACAGTAATACGTCAAAGAGAAATCAGTGCAAATAACTGATGAAGGAGGTTCCAACCATGACTGAACGTAATCAGCGTAAAACGTATACAGGTCGAGTTGTTTCCGACAAAATGGATAAAACTATTACAGTAGTGGTCGAAACATATAAAAAGCATACCCTATACGGTAAACGTGTAAAATATTCTAAAAAGCTTAAAGTTCACGACGAAATGAATGAAGCGAAACACGGAGACGTAGTCCGCATTATGGAGACTCGCCCATTATCAGCAACAAAACGCTTCCGCCTACTTGAAATCGTCGAGAAAGCAATCGTTATTTAATATAGTTCGGATATACCAATCCGGGAGGAGGTAGCGTCAATGATCCAACAGGAAAGTCGTATGAAAGTCGCCGACAATTCAGGCGCACGAGAAGTTCTAACAATTAAAGTTCTTGGTGGCACAGGTCGTAAAGTTGCAAATATCGGTGATATAGTTGTTTGTACAGTGAAAAAAGCAACACCAGGTGGCGTTGTTAAGAAGGGCGAAGTTGTTAAAGCAGTTATCGTCCGCACTAAAAGTGGAGTTCGTCGTAAAGATGGTACTTATATAACATTTGATGAAAATGCTTGTGTAATTATCAAAGACGATAAGAGCCCACGTGGAACACGTATTTTTGGGCCGGTTGCTCGCGAACTCCGTGACAACAACTTCATGAGAATTATTTCTCTAGCTCCAGAAGTACTTTAATTCACATCATAGTACCAATTGAAGGAGGTGCAACAGAATGCATGTTAAAAAAGGCGATAAGGTTATGGTTATCACTGGTAAAGATAAAGGTAAAACTGGTGTGATCTTAACAGCTTATCCTAAAAAGGATCGCGTGCTTGTTGAAGGTGTAAACATCGTTAAGAAGCATACGAAACCAAATCAAGAAAATCCTCAAGGTGGAATTATTAGCCTTGAAGCTGCAATTCATGTTTCAAACGTCATGCTTCTTGATCCTAAAACAAACGAGCCAACTCGTGTAGGATACAAAACAGAAGATGGAAAAAAAGTTCGTGTTGCTAAAAAATCCGGTGAAAACCTGGATAACTAAGTAACGTTTGAAAGGAGGTCCAATAGATGAGCCGTTTAAAAGAAAAGTTCGAAAAAGAGGTAACACCTGCTCTTATGAGCAAGTTTGAATATACATCAGTTATGCAAGTACCAAAAGTTGATAAAATTGTAATTAATATGGGTGTTGGTGATGCAGTTCAAAACACTAAGGCACTTGATGCGGCAGTGGAGGATTTAGCAATTATTTCCGGCCAAAAACCAATAATTACAAAAGCAAAGAAATCTATCGCAGGCTTCCGTCTTCGTGAAGGTATGCCTATTGGAACAAAAGTTACATTACGCGGTGTGCGTATGTATGAATTCCTCGATAAGTTAATCTCGGTGTCATTGCCACGTGTACGTGACTTCCGCGGTGTTTCAAAGAGAGCATTCGATGGACGTGGGAACTATACGCTTGGTGTTAAAGAGCAATTAATTTTCCCGGAAATTGATTACGATAAAGTTTCTAAAATCCGTGGTATGGATATTAATATCGTTACTACTGCAAACTCTGATGAAGAAGCACACGAGTTACTTAAGCAGTTCGGCATGCCATTCCAGAAGTAAATAAGAGGGAGGCGAAATCATGGCTAAAAAATCAATGGTCGCTAAACAAAAGCGTACACCAAAGTTTAAAGTGCAGGCATACACACGTTGTGAACGTTGTGGCCGTCCGCATTCTGTATATCGTAAATTCAAGCTTTGCCGTATTTGTTTCCGAGAATTAGCTTACAAGGGTCAAATTCCTGGTATCAAAAAAGCAAGCTGGTAATCCCCTAATTATGGGAAGGAGGTAAATTTAATGACAATGAGTGATCCGGTAGCAGATATGCTTACACGCATCCGTAACGCGAACATGGTTCGCCACGAGAAGCTTGAGGTTCCTGCATCAAACATGAAAAAAGAAATTGCTGAAATACTTAAACGTGAAGGTTTCGTTCGCGAAGTAGAATATGTTAAAGATAACAAACAAGGTATTATCCGTATTTTTCTTAAATACGGTCAAAACAATGAACGTGTCATTACTGGCCTTAAGCGTATTTCAAAACCAGGTCTTCGTGTATACGCAAAAACAAATGAGGTGCCTAAGGTTTTAAATGGTCTTGGTATCGCATTAGTTTCTACATCACACGGTGTCCTTACTGATAAGGAAGCACGTGCTAAACAAGTCGGCGGAGAAGTTGTCGCTTACGTTTGGTAACAATCAACAAATGAATGGAGGTGCATTTGAATGTCTCGTATAGGAAAAAAGCCAATTGAAGTACCTGAATCGGTAACTGTTACACTTGAAGAAAACAATGTTGTTACTGTTAAAGGACCAAAAGGCGAATTAAAAAACAAATTTAATACTGATATTAAGATCGAGCAAGAAGGTAATGTAATCACACTTACACGTCCTTCAGAATCTAAAGGTCACCGTTCTATTCATGGAACGACTAGATCACTTCTTGATAATATGGTAACAGGCGTTTCAAAAGGGTTTGAACGTTCACTTGAACTTGTTGGGGTAGGTTACCGTGCACAACTTCAAGGACAAAAACTTGTTTTAAACGTAGGTTTTTCTCATCCAGTAGAATTTACACCAGAAGCTGGAATTGAAGTTGAAGTTCCTGCAAACACTAAGATTACAGTACGCGGTATTGATAAAGAACGCGTTGGTGCACTTGCATCAAGTATTCGTCAAGTACGTCCTCCTGAGCCTTATAAAGGTAAAGGAATTCGTTACGCAGGCGAACAGGTACGTCGCAAAGAAGGTAAAACAGGTAAATAATGCCTCGTAAAGGCATTTGGAAGGAGTGACCACAATGATTACGAAAAATGATAAAAACGCTGTTCGTAAAAAGCGCCATTCACGCGTACGTCGAAAAATCAGTGGAACTGCACTACGTCCACGCTTGAATGTATATCGTTCAAATAAACATATATATGCACAATTAATTGATGATATTAATCAAGTAACACTTGTTAGTGCATCAACAATGGAAAAAGGCTTCGAATCTGAGTCTAATTCTAATTCAGACACTCAAGCTGCAATTAAAATTGGTGAGATGATCGCGAAAAAAGCTGTTGAAAAGGAAATTAAAGCGGTTGTATTTGACCGTGGCGGTTACCTCTATCATGGCCGTGTGAAAGCTCTTGCTGATGCAGCACGTGAAAATGGTCTGGAATTTTAATTAAGAAGGAGGGACACATTTAATGCGCCGTAATGATCAAAACAAAAGTGAGTTTGAAGAACGCGTAGTGACGATTAACCGAGTAGCAAAAGTTGTAAAAGGTGGACGTCGTTTCCGTTTCACAGCTCTTGTAGTAGTCGGAGATAAAAATGGTAAAGTGGGCTTTGGTACTGGTAAAGCACAAGAAGTTCCAGAAGCTATTCGTAAAGCAATTGAAGATGCTAAAAGAAACTTAATTACAGTTCCTATGGTTAAAGGAACAACTCCGCACGAAATTCTTGGAAGCTTTGGAGCTGGTTCAGTACTAATTAAACCTGCTGCACCTGGTACAGGAGTTATCGCTGGAGGACCTGTTCGTGCTGTACTTGAACTTGCAGGAATCACAGATATTCTTTCTAAATCTTTAGGATCAAGCACACCAATTAACATGGTTCGTGCTACTGTCCAAGGGTTAACGAACTTGAAGCGCGCTGAAGATGTAGCGAAGTTGCGCGGAAAAACTGTAAAAGAACTGTTAAGCTAAGGGGGGAAACAAAATGGCGAATAAACTCGAAATCACCCTTAAAAAAAGCGTAATTGGTGCTAAGCCAGTACAACGTAAAACGATTGAAGCGCTTGGACTGCGTAAAATAAACCATACGGTTGAACATAAAGACAATGTCGTAATTCGTGGCATGGTTACTAAAGTAGCCCATTTGGTAGCAGTTAAGGAACTATAATTCCGATTTTTCGAATAAGGAGGTGCCAATTAAATGAATCTACATGATATGAAACCAGCAGTAGGTGCTCGTAAATCCCGTAAACGTATTGGACGCGGAATTGGATCAGGTTTTGGTAAAACGTCTGGTAAAGGACATAAAGGCCAAAACGCTCGTTCTGGAGGAGGCGTACGTCTTGGATTTGAAGGTGGTCAAACACCATTATTCCAAAGACTTCCTAAACGCGGTTTTACGAACATTAATCGTAAAGATTACACAGTCGTGAATCTTGAGAAATTAAACTTTTTTGACGAAGGCACGGAAGTTACACCTGAATTGTTAATCGAATCAGGTATCGTGAGCAAGGTAAAATCTGGAATCAAGATTTTAGGTAATGGATCTCTTGAGAAAAAGATTACTGTTAAAGCCCACAAGTTTTCTGCCTCTGCTAAAGAAGCAATAGAAAAAGCGGGCGGACAGATAGAGGTGATTTAATGTTTCAGACAATCTCTAACTTTATGCGTGTTCGAGATATCAGGAATAAAATCATTTATACTTTATTAATACTGATCGTTTTTAGACTAGGTACATTTATACCGGTCCCTAACGTTGACGCAACAGCCTTACAACAAAGCGATAATAATCTTATCGGCTTTATGAATACATTTGGTGGTGGAGCTCTTGCCAATTTCTCAATACTGGCGCTTGGTATTATGCCCTACATCACCGCATCTATCATTATGCAACTCTTGCAGATGGATGTTGTTCCAAAATTTACAGAGTGGGCCAAGCAAGGGGACGTTGGAAGACGAAAGCTTGCACAGTTCACAAGGTACTTTACGATTATCCTAGCATTTGTCCAAGCAATCGCAATGTCATTTGGTTTTAATAAAATGTATGGCGGTTCGCTTATCAAAGCAGAAGGTGTTTCGACATATGTAATAATAGCGATTGTATTAACAGCAGGTACTGCTTTTCTACTTTGGCTCGGTGAGAAAATCACTGAAAGAGGTGTTGGGAATGGTATTTCTATCATCATTTTCGCTGGTATTGTTGCTGGTATCCCAAGTGCAGTAAACCAATTGTACGCAACACAAATTCAAGATGCTGGCGATGCATTGTTTATAAAACTTGCAATCATGGTCTTGCTATTACTTGTAATAATTGCAATTACTGTCGGCGTTATTTATGTACAAGAAGCATTGCGAAAAATACCAATTCAATATGCAAAGAGAGTTTCAGGGCGTGGTCAGACGACTGCTGGTCAACAGACTCATTTACCCTTAAAACTTAATGCCGCGGGTGTTATCCCAGTTATCTTTGCAGTGGCGTTCTTTATGACACCACAATCGATTGGAACCTTTTTCGGGGAAAACAAAGTAACAACTACAATTGCCACTGTGTTTGATTACACAAACCCTATTGGTATGGCATTGTATGTTGGATTGATCATCGCATTCACTTATTTCTATGCTTTCATTCAGGTTAATCCTGAGAAAGTAGCGGAGAATTTGAAAAACCAAGGGGCTTATATTCCAGGTATTCGTCCAGGTGCAAATACTCAAAGTTATTTAACGAGTACTTTGTATCGATTGACGTTTGTAGGATCAATATTCCTTGCGATTGTTGCAGTCATGCCTATAGTATTTATTAAAATAGCAAATCTACCGCAGTCGTTACAAATTGGTGGAACAAGTCTTCTAATCGTAGTAGGGGTTGCACTCGAATCGATGAAACAACTTGAATCCCAACTTGTTAAACGACATTATAAAGGTTTTATGAAATAAAGTTTATGAGAGGATGAACCGTATGAATATCATAGTAATGGGCCTACCTGGTGCTGGTAAAGGTACACAGGCGGACAATATTGTTGACAAGTACGACACCCCTCATATTTCTACAGGCGATATGTTCCGTGCTGCTATTTCTGAGGGTACTGACCTTGGAATTAAAGCGAAATCGTATATGGATCAAGGAGCACTAGTTCCTGATGAAGTAACGATTGGGATTGTACGTGAACGACTGAGTAAACCAGATTGCGAAAAAGGATTTTTGTTAGATGGATTTCCTCGCACAGTTCCTCAGGCTGAAGCGTTAGATCAGCTTTTAACAGACATGGATCGAAAAATCGAGTATGTTCTTAATATACAAGTAGAGCCCGATGAACTTGTTAAGCGATTAACAGGTCGTCGAATCTGCAAAGTGTGTGGAACTTCTTATCACTTACAATTTAACCCGCCAAAGGTTGAAGGGAAATGTGATAAGGATAACGGTGAACTTTACCAGCGTGAGGATGACAATCCTGATACTGTAAAGAATCGTTTGGAAGTAAATATGACGCAAACTGCACCGCTTCTTGCGTTTTATAACGCAAAAGGTGTACTTGCAAATATCGATGGTCAACAAGATATTAAAGATGTATCAAAAGAACTGGACGCAATCCTTCAAGGAAGCGGACAGTAAATCTTTCGGACATTTTTATTCAAATGTATGACATATAGTAAAGTATGGGAATGCTATACGAAAAGGCATTTCACACAGAGAGCTGCAAAAGCATATGGTGCCCGGTATAAGAACTGCTTGAGTTCTATAATGTGTACGAAGTTCTGAATCTTACCAAATGCATTTTCCTGTGGAAGCAGGTATAATATATTTCGTGAAAAGAACTAGTAAAACGTAACATAGGAACTCATCAATGGCAGACGTCTTTCGAACATCACTCTTGCATTCTGGGCATATGTTGAAGGAAGCCTTTATGGCGACTGATGCCGATTTATGGTGAGGACCTTTATTGATATAGAAGGGAGACAGGATTGATGACGAAAGACGATGTAATTGAAGTAGAAGGAACTGTAGTCGAAACGTTGCCAAACGCGATGTTCAAAGTGGAGCTGGAAAACGGCCATACGATTCTTGCACATGTTTCAGGAAAAATTCGTATGCACTTTATCCGCATCCTGCCTGGCGACAAAGTGACAATGGAACTTTCGCCTTATGATTTGACACGCGGTCGCATTACGTACCGTTTCAAATAAACTTTTGCACTCCGGAATATGAAGGAGGTTGGGTAAGATGAAAGTTAGAGCATCTGTAAAACCGATCTGTGAAAAATGTAAAATTATTCGCAGACGTGGGCGAGTAATGGTAATCTGTGAAAATCCAAAACACAAACAAAGACAAGGCTAATTTAGAAGGAGGTGCACAATCTATATGGCACGTATTGCTGGTGTAGACGTTCCGCGCGATAAGCGCATTGTAATTTCATTGACTTATATTTTCGGAATTGGAACAACAACTGCGAAAAAAGTTTTAGAAGCTGCTGAAGTTTCTGAACAAACTCGCGTTCGTGATCTTACGGATGCTGAGCTTGATAAAATCCGTACTGAAATTGATGCTTTGAAAGTTGAAGGTGACCTTCGCCGAGAAACATCATTAAACATTAAACGCTTAATGGAAATTGGTTGTTTCCGTGGTATCCGTCATCGTCGTGGTTTACCTGTAAGAGGTCAAAACACGAAAAATAATGCTCGTACTCGTAAAGGTGCGAAAAGAACAGTTTCTAATAAAAACAAATAATTCGTAAAGGAGGTACCTTCTTAACATGGCAAAAAGACAAGTAACTCGTAAACGTCGTGTGAAAAAGAATATCGAATCAGGTATTGCACACATTCGTTCAACGTTTAACAATACTATTGTTACAATTACTGATACACAAGGAAACGCAATTTCATGGTCAAGTGCTGGAGCGTTAGGTTTTAAAGGTTCACGTAAATCGACTCCGTTTGCTGCACAAATGGCTGGTGAAGCAGCTGCGAAATCTTCAATGGAACACGGTATGAAAACTTTAGAAGTTACAGTTAAAGGTCCTGGTGCTGGACGTGAAGCAGCTATTCGTTCACTACAAGCAGCTGGTCTGGAAGTAACTGCAATTAGAGACGTAACGCCAGTTCCACATAACGGATGCCGCCCACCAAAACGCCGTCGTGTATAATAGTTTGTACTCCATTTGATTGAGAAACACATTTATTGTCAAAAATGAATTGTGCGATTGAAATTCGCCGTCTGTGAAATTCAATTTCAATATGGAACGGCCTATACATTCGACGTTTTGAAGGAGGGTAAACGAATGATCGAAATTGAGAAACCGAAGATTGAAGCTATAAAAATCAACGAAGATTCCAAATTCGGAAAGTTTATCATTGAGCCGCTTGAACGCGGATATGGTAATACGTTAGGTAATTCCTTACGTCGCATTCTTCTTACTTCTTTACCGGGAGCAGCTGTAACTTCAATTCAAATTGATGGTGTTCTTCATGAATTTTCTACAGTCGAGGGTGTTGTTGAAGACGTCGCGACGATTGTTTTAAATGTGAAGAGAATTGCTCTTAAAATCTATTCAGATGAAGAAAAAGTAATTGAGATTGATGTTAAGGGCGAAGGCGTTATTACAGCTGCGGATATTACGCATGACAGTGATGTAGAAGTTATGAATCCTGATCAGGTAATTGCAACTCTTGGTAAAAACGGACATTTACGTATGCGTATGTATGCTGTAAAGGGACGTGGCTATTCACCAGCAGAGATGAACAAGCGCGATGATCTTGCAATTGGTGTTATACCGGTTGACTCGATTTTCACACCAGTTTCACGCGTAAACTTCCAAGTGGAAAACACTCGGGTTGGTCAACTGGCTAACTTTGATAAATTAACACTTGATGTCTCTACGAATGGTAGTATAGGACCTAAAGAAGCTGTGGCTCTTGGTGCGAAAATACTTACCGAACATTTGAACATTTTCGTTAACATGACAGATGAAGCGCAGACTGCAGAAATCATGGTAGAAAAAGAAGAAGACCAGATTGAAAAAGTACTCGAGATGACTATTGAGGAACTTGATCTTTCGGTTAGATCTTACAATTGTTTGAAGCGCGCAGGCATTAATACTGTCTTAGAGCTTGCAAGCAAAACTGAAGATGAAATGATGAAAGTACGTAATCTAGGTCGTAAATCACTTGAAGAAGTGAAAGCGAAGCTAGATGAGCTTAATCTTGTATTACGTATTGAAGATTGAGTGACTTTATAGGTTGAAGGAGGGAAAATTTTATGGCTTACAGAAAACTCGGACGTACAAGTTCACAACGGAAAGCGATGCTTCGCGATCTTGCTACTGATCTTATTGTCCATGAGCGCATTCAAACAACAGAAGCACGTGCGAAAGAATTGCGTTCTATTGTTGAAAAAATGATTACTCTAGGTAAACGTGGCGACTTGCATGCACGTCGTCAAGTTGCAGAATATATTCGTCGTGAACTTGTTGTAGTAACTAATGAAGAAGGCGAAGATAAAGAAATCTTTGCAATTCAAAAGTTATTTGACAATGTCGCTCCTCGTTACACAGAGCGTCAAGGCGGATATACTCGTATTATGAAAATGGGCCCTCGTCGTGGCGACGGTGCACCTGTTGTTATAATCGAACTCGTTTAATTCCAAACAGCATAGACAGCAAAATTGCTGGGACATGCCTGTTTTTTTAGAAAAAGGGTGTTTGGTGTACGCCTAGCCGCATCCTTTTTTTATAACAAATCTTTATTATTTATACGACAAATTTAAAAGCTGAGTGTTATGATCCGCGGTTAAAATGCCGACTGGTCTAGCTCTACACACCTCATCCGCGATACTGGATTGAGCACCTGGTATCAGTTATAGATGTGAGCGCATTTCTTCGGATGAGGTGTGCGCTTTTTTTTATTGAAAATTATTAATACATAAGAAAGTTTTCGCTGGAGGTGATGGCAATGAAGGAAATTCTGTCGTTGGATAATGTGTCGTTTGCATATTCAACTGAAGATGAGAAGACGAAAAAAGCGATTGACGGTGTTTCACTTACGGTTAATGACGGGGAGTGGATCGCAATCGTGGGTCATAATGGTTCTGGGAAATCAACACTAGCCAAATTAATAATTGGTCTTTTATTTCCAGATGAAGGTGATGTAAACGTTTTTAGTCAAAAGTTAACGCTTGAAAACCTATGGGACATTCGATCTCAAATAGGAATTGTATTTCAGAACCCTGATAACCAGTTTGTAGGTTCAACAGTTCAAGACGATGTTGCATTTGCACTTGAAAATAATGGCGTACCCTACGAGGAAATGGTGAAGCGGGTTCTTGAATCTCTTATGAAAGTAAATATGGCAGAATTTCTAGATCATGAGCCACATCATTTATCTGGCGGACAAAAACAAAGAGTCGCGATTGCAGGGGCGTTGGCACTTAGACCACAATTACTTATTATGGATGAATCTACGTCCATGTTAGATCCTCAAGGCCGAGAAGAAGTGATTGGTATTGTTCATGAACTTAGGGAAAATACTGGTCTAACAGTTATATCTATTACACATGATCTTGAGGAAGCACTTCTTGCAGATAAAATATTTGTAATGAACAAAGGTAAAATGATTAAGTCAGGTACGCCTGAACAAGTCTTCGCTAACGATAAAGAACTAGAAGCAATTGGTCTAGATTTGCCATTTGCGATGAAAGTTTCTAATTTATTACGGGATAATGGGCTTGATCTTGTTGGTGAACATATGTCAGAAGAAGAGTTGGTGAATGAACTATGGACATCACACTTCAGCAAGTAGGTTATCTGTATGCGAAAGATTCGCCATTTGAGAAAAGAGCATTGCACGATGTAAACGCAAAGATTGAGTCAGGTTCATATACGGCGATTATTGGGCATACTGGTTCTGGAAAGTCTACACTACTTATGCACTTAAATGGATTATTAAAACCCTCTGAAGGTATTGTGAGAATTGGTGATACTACAATTACTGCTGGGACGAAGACGAAAGGTCTAAAAGATGTTAGGCGTCATGTCGGCATCGTATTCCAATTTCCGGAACATCAACTTTTTGAGGAGACCGTTGAAAAGGATATTATGTTTGGACCGATGAATTTTGGTGTTACGGAAGAGGAAGCGAGAAGACGAGCGCATGAACTGATTCCACTACTAGGACTTCCTGAAGATGTTGCACAGAAGTCCCCGTTTGATTTGTCAGGTGGGCAAATGCGTCGTGTTGCAATTGCCGGTGTGCTTGCGTTTAAACCATCGGTCCTAGTGTTAGATGAACCTACAGCGGGATTAGATCCACGCGGACGTCATGAAATAATGGCATTGTTTTATGAACTTCATAAGCAAGAAAACTTAACGACTATTCTTGTGACACACAGTATGGAAGATGCTGCCCGATATGCCGATAATGTAATTGTGATGTGTGACGGCACGTCAGTGATGTCTGGTACACCGGAAGAAGTGTTTGGGGATGAAACTAAGCTAGCTTCTTACAAGCTTGATTTGCCACGCTCTGTGAAGTTTCAGCGTAACTTTGAAAGGCTGATTGGTCGAAAGCTTCCTACTATTGCGCTGACTGAAGAGGAACTGTCTAAAGCTATAGTCAGGGCTGCTGCAGAAGAGGGTGATCAGTAATGTTAGAAAAAATGATTTTTGGACGTTTTATTCCAGGTCAGTCATTTATTCATAAACTTGACCCTCGCTCTAAGCTGGCCTTTGTCTTGTTCTTTGTTATTGCAGTATTTTTGGCGAATAATGTACTGACTTACGGCACGTTATTAGTATTTACGTTGTTCGTAATCTTTGTTTCAAGAATCCGGCTTTACTTCCTCTTAAATGGATTAAAACCAATTTTGTTTCTAATTATATTTACTTTCCTTATGCATATCTTTTTCACAAGAGAAGGTGCGGTCATACTTGATTGGGGCGTCATTAAAATTTATGAGGAAGGCTTAAAGCAGGGGATATTTATTTCGGTCCGATTCCTTGTACTTGTGCTAATTACCTCAATTTTAACATTGACGACTTCTCCGATTTCAATTACGGATGGTATGGAAGATTTATTAAACCCGTTTAAAAGATTTAAATTACCAGTTCATGAGCTTGCATTAATGATGTCGATTTCGCTTCGGTTTATTCCAACGCTTATGGATGAAACGGATAAGATATTAAAAGCGCAGCTGGCTCGTGGTTCCGATATAAGTACAGGTTCAATTCAGCAACGGGTTAAGGCTGTTATCCCACTTCTTGTCCCATTATTTGTGAGTGCATTTAAACGTGCTGAAGATCTCGCAATCGCCATGGAAGTTAGAGGGTATCGTGGTGGTGAAGGCAGGACAAGATATCGACAATTAAGTTGGGACTGGCGCGATACAGTTGCCATGGTCGTGTTGGCATTATTAATTGGCTCACTTTATTGGTTAAGAGGATAGGTGATTTTTTTGAAGCGTGTGAAGGCGGTTGTTGCCTATGATGGGACTGAATTTGCAGGCTATCAGTCGCAACCTGGAGGTATTAGAACTGTTCAGTCTGAGATTGACAAGGCATTAATAAAAATTCATAAAGATAAAACAGTACATGCTGTTGCAAGTGGTAGAACGGATGCAGGAGTTCATGCGTTTGGTCAAGTAATACATTTTGACACGCCGCTGTCACTACCAACTGATCGCTGGCAAAGGGCACTCAATGTCTTGTTGCCTGCTGATATTCGTATTGTAGATGTGACTTATGTGGATGAGGACTTTCACGCGCGTTATTTAGCGACAGGAAAGACTTATGTATATAAATGGTCATACTCTGAAGTACACAGTCCGTTTAAGCGCAATTACTTAGTTCACCTAGGTGATTTGAATCCAGATATTGAAAAGATGCAGGAAGCGGCTAATTATTTAGTAGGTACACATGATTTTACAAGTTTTTGTTCTTCAAAAACTGCTACAACAAATAGAGTCCGTACAATTCGACTATTGACGCTTGAAAAAAAAGGTGAAGAACTCATTATGACGATTGAGGGCGATGGCTTTTTATACAATATGGTGCGTACGATTGCTGGGATGTTATTAGCGGTAGGGAGAGGCTGGCATACACCTCAAGAAGTAGGATTTATTCTTGCGCTTAAGGATCGTAAAGCAGCTAGTAAAACAGCACCAGCACACGGATTATACTTAAGTTCTGTAACATATGATAAGTAGCGTTATACCGGTAAGTATGGGTGTTTTTGAGTTGCGATAAGGCTTTGACAACTTCACCTAGTGTTTTTTAATGAAACGCTTGACTTATTGCCAAATTCGTTATAAGATAAAAAGTGGTATTTCTAAAACCCCACAAGAAGCCCCGGAAGGTAATTTGTGTTTAGGGATATAGGATATAAAAACGGGATAAATTAATAGTTAAATTAGGAGGATTTAAATATGCGTACAACATTCATGGCTAAAGGTCACGAAATAGAGCGTAAATGGCTCGTTGTCGACGCTGAAGGTCAGACGCTTGGTCGTCTAGCTTCTGAAGTGGCAGCACTTCTTCGCGGAAAACACAAACCAGCATTTACACCACACATCGATAATGGTGACCATGTCATTATTATCAATGCTGAAAAGATTCATCTTACAGGTAACAAATTGAAAGACAAAATGTACTACCGTCACTCAGGTTACACAGGTAGCCTTAAATCACGTACTGCTCTTGAAATGCGTACAAACTACCCAACAAAAATGCTTGAACTTGCAATTAAAGGTATGCTTCCAAGAGGTCCTTTAGGTAGTCAGACTTTCAGAAAATTAAACGTATATGCTGGTGGAGAACATCCACATGTAGCACAAAATCCTGAAGCTTACCAGCTTCGCGGATAATTAGAGGAGGAAAAAGCTTTGGCACAAGTACAATATCTCGGCACTGGCCGTCGTAAAAGTTCAGTAGCTCGTGTACGTCTCGTTCCTGGTGATGGCACAATTATCATCAACAACCGTGACGTAGAAGACTACGTACCATTTGAAACACTTCGTGAAGTTATCAAGCAACCACTTGTAACTACAGAAACTCTAGGAAGCTACGATATCCTTGTAAACGTCCACGGTGGCGGTTTTACAGGACAAGCTGGAGCAATCCGTCACGGCGTTGCACGTGCACTTTTAACCGTTGACCCTGACTTCCGTCCAGCATTGAAATCAGCTGGATTCCTAACTCGTGACCCACGTATGAAAGAACGTAAGAAACCAGGTCTTCGCGGCGCTCGTCGTGCACCTCAGTTCTCAAAACGTTAATCATTACTCAAGTCAATGTTATAAGCCCTTTCCCGATTCGTTCGGGAGAGGGCTTTTTCAATTATGAGGATATTTTAAGTGTTTGAATGCCGGTGAATTTATCTGAAGATTGGATAGTCTGACAACAAAATAAAAAACTCATAGAGTGGCGACTGAAAAATAAGTCGCTACTTTATGAGTGAAAAAATATATTTTGCAGGTAGCTGTAAAATACAATCCTGTACTATATAGAGGTTCATAGGTTTTGGTAATCAATTAATTAGTTAGTCGTTTCTTATTTAATTATAAAATCCTACAAACCTTTACCATTCTGCAATGGATCCATCGGGGTGACGCCAAATTGGATTTTTCCATTGATGATCAACTTTACTCATTTCCCTTACGTACTCTTCATTAATTTCAATGCCTAAGCCAGGTAGTTTAGGAATGTGTAGGAATCCGTTATCATATGTAAACGATTTATCTTCCATAACATAGTCTAACATATCGTTACTTTTATTATAGTGAATACCTAAACTTTGCTCTTGAATAAAGGCGTTATGGCATGTTGCGTCCACTTGTAAACAAGCGGCTAATGCAATTGGACCTAAAGGACAATGTGGTGCCAGTCCTACGTCATAGGCTTCCGCCATTGAAGCAATTTTTTTCACTTCAGTAATTCCGCCAGCATGTGATAAGTCTGGCTGTATAATGTCTACGTAACCCTCAGAGAGCACAGTTTTGAAATCCCAACGCGAGAACATTCTTTCACCAACTGCAATCGGGGTAGAACTTAGCTGGCTTAATACTTTCAATGTATCATTATGTTCAGGCAATATTGGTTCTTCAATAAACAAAGGTCTAAATTGCTCAAGTTCTTTAATCAATACTTTTGCCATTGGTTTATGAACACGTCCATGAAAATCTATTCCAAAGTCAATAGAATCTCCAAAATGATCACGTAGAGAGCCTACACGTTCGATTACTGCTTCTACTTTTTTGTAGGAATCAATAATTTGAAGCTCTTCAGAAGCATTCATTTTTACCGTATCAAAACCAGTATCCATAACAGATTGTACGGAAGCAATTAAATCTGATGGACGATCTCCGCCAACCCAGGCATAGGTTTTGATTTTATCACGACAAGGGCCACCCATCAATTCATAAATTGGTGCATTATAATACTTTCCTTTAATATCCCATAAAGCTTGATCTATACCTGCAATGGCACTCATTAAAATAGGCCCTCCACGATAAAATCCACTTCGGTACATCATATTCCAGTGATCTTCAATATGGAGTGGGTTTTTACCAATAAGCTGTTCCATCATTTCTACCACTGCTGCTTTTACAGTATCTGCCTTACCTTCAATAACAGGCTCACCCCAACCTACAATACCTTCGGATGTTGTGATTTTTAAGAATAACCAGCGCGGTGGGACTTTAAAAAGCTCGTAGCTAATAATTTTCATTCTGAAACACTCCTCTAATTAGATTTGTAGTGATGCAATGGTAGGCCAGCAACCGCTAACTCCACTTGAAAGACACTTCCGGATAAAGGATACTTAGCGAGTTGCTCGCTGTTCAATCCATCTCTAGCTGTTGTAATATATAATGTTTTAAAATCCCTGCCTCCAAATGTAACTGAAGTGACATGTGGAGCAGGAACCAATATTTCCTCAAGAATTTCACATGTATTAGGATTGAAGTGGATGACTTTAGAGCCACCCCATATTGCAATATAGAGACAATCATTGCTATTAATCGCAATGCCATCCGGTGTGCCATAGCCTTCCTCAAACGTGTATAGAAGCTTACGGTTTTGAATCGTCCCAGCTTCTAAATCAAAGTCGTATTCATAAATTGTGTTTTTACCACTATCCACATGGTACATCTTAGTATTATTATGATTCCAAGCAATTCCATTTGGGATAATCATATCGGATGCAACCTTTACTACGTTTTGATTATTATCTAATTGATATAAGCTACCGTTAGGAGATGTTGGGTTAAATTCCATCGTGCCTGCCCAAAAACGTCCCTTTGCATCACATTTTCCGTCATTGAAACGATTGAGAGGCAGGTCCTGCTCTGGGTCTGCTATGACCGTAAAAGTTTCTAAATTAATATCAAAGAGGGAAAATCCCTTATTAGTAGCTACTATTAATGTTTCATCATCAGAAAAAGTAAATGCACCAATATGTTGATCTGTTTGAATCGTTTTTAAATCTTGATCGTCGAAAGAATAGCTGAGTAATTGTTTTTTTAATATATCGGTCCAAAATAAAGCGTTCGATTTGACGTGGAAGACAGGACCTTCTCCAAGTAAAGACTGCGTCTGATAAAATAATTCAGCTTCACGCATTCGGTCTCACTCCCTCAACTTGATCTACTAATTTTTGTGCTGTTTTCGTAATTATATTTAACTGTTCTTCGGTCGGGCGTACATAATTTGTTTTAAGCCCACTACTAACACCAAAACCTGCACAGTCCATCTCTAAATATTGAGCGATATTTGTTTCATCAATTCCGCCAGTAGGGAGAAGTGGAATATGGGGTAGTGGAGCCTTGATGTCCTTCAAGTAACTTGGACCAAATCTATTTGCAGGAAATAACTTGACAATGTCAGCGCCATACTCGTAAGCACTGACAATTTCAGAAGGTGTTAATGCTCCAGGAATTGAAATGGCGCCTAATTCTTTCGTATGCTTAATGACAGCCTCATTTACGTTAGGTGATAAAATAAAACTTGCACCTGCTTGAAGGAACGATGCTATACGATCTGGAATCAATACCGTACCTACACCAATAGTTAATTGTGTATCATATTTCTTCTTAAGTTTTTCAATAATCGGGATAATGTTTTCAGTATCTGCCGTAATCTCAATCACTTGAATATTACCTTTTACTAGCGCATCTACAATCTTATAAATATCATTCTCATCTAAGCGTCTTAAAATTGCGATAATCTTATTGTGAGTAATACTTATTAAAGTTTGATTCATATTTCCTCCTTATCTACGTACATTATCTGTACGCTTCCCACTCATGAATTTTTTGAGCTCGTTACGATTAGGAAGATTCGTTATATCCCCGACTGCTGTGATAGCCAAAGCACCCATAGCATTAGCAATCTTAACGGTTTCCTGTAATGGTAGTCCTTCCAATATTCCAGAAATGATTCCAGAGGCGAAGGCATCGCCAGCACCAACAGGATCTATAACTGCCACATTAAAATGAGGTGCAAAACCATCTTCTTCCTCAGTAAAGTAATAGGCACCTGTTTCTCCATCTTTAATAATAACGATGGAGATTCCATATGAAAAAGCTGATTTGGCTTGTTCCTGTATGTTCTCAATGCCGCCAAGTAATTGCGCAGCCTCCTGAGTGTTTGGGATAAAAACATCAGTGTAATTTAAAATTTGTTTTAAGTTTTGTAAATAAGCAGGCTGTTTAAGAAACTTTTTACGAATGTTAGGATCAAAAACAACCGTTACTTCATATTTTTTACACCAAACGACTGCTTGCATAATCAGCTGAAATGCAGACTCACTTAGTCCAGGTGTAATACCTGTTACATGAAATACTTTTAGTCCAATAAATTGTTCCTCTACTAATAGGTCAGGCTGCATATATGAAGCAGCGGAGCCATCTCGGTAATACTGAATTCGTATGTCATCGGAATGTCTAATTTCTTTAAATAGCAATCCAGTTGGTCCTGAATCACATACTTTAACCAATGAGGTATCGACACCTTCTCCTCGGATAAATGAAAGAAGGGCAGTTCCAAACTCATCATCCCCAACCTGACTAACCCAACTTGCAGAGTGACCAAGTCGTGTAAGCGCTATCGCAACATTCGACTCAGCTCCAGCAAAGTAACGAGTGAACTCACTACAATAGCGCATCGCTCCAGGATTTTTTGATGCGAGAACAATCATACTTTCACCAATCGTTAAAACATCCATAATCATCATCATCCTTTATTTACGCATATTTTGAATGATATAGTCTTGTACTTAATCCACCATCCAAAGTAATACATGAGCCTGTCATTTGATTAACTAAATTAGAAGATAGGAATATACAAATGTTTGCTACTTCTTGTGGATCGCCCATTTTTTGTGTAGCATGTAATCCATCAACTTCTTTTTGAATAAATGATGGATTGTCAAATTGTGAGAGCCAGTTTTGGTAATGATACGTATCCATGAATCCAGGACATACTGCATTAACACGAATACCGTGTTTCCCCAAACTAAGTGCCAAGCTCTTTGTAAATCCAACAACACCAGATTTAGCAGCGGCATACATCTCTGTATCAGGTAACGTTGCATGTACATGGTTGGATGCAATATTAATAATAGATCCGCCGCCATTTTTCTTCATAACGTTTGTAATATACTTACTTGTTAAAAAAGTACTTCGTAAATCAGTATTCATAACAAGATCCCAGTCTTCGGCTGTACAATCTTCAATAGGTTTGAAAATAGTTATGCCTGCATTATTAACAAGTGTGTCAACTGTTCCATACAACTCTACAGTTGTTTGAATCATTTGTTTTATGTTTTCTTCATTTGTCACGTCGGTTTGGATAAAAAAAGCCTTACCATCATTGTCTAGAATCGATTTTTCAACTTCTTTTCCAGCAGACGTATTAATCTCTGCAACAATAACAATCGCTTTTCTCTTGCCGTATTCTTCAGCAATTGCACGGCCAATTCCTTTACCTGCCCCCGTAACAATTACTACTTTATTTTCTACATTCACGTTATCACCTACTTTATATTATAAAAGACAAACTTACTTAATTAAATTAATTATCAAACTAAGCATATTTACAAACTAGAAATAAATTCGAATAAATGAATTGTACATTATATTTATTAATATGGCAATTATTAAAATAGTTGTTACTATTAAATTTTATGTATAATGGTGAAGAAGCTAAATTTAACTTAATGAGCTATAGGAAGGATGAAAACATTGAAAAATGGCACTTTTAAATGGATGAAATCGATAAATCGGACAATTGTACTAAATAGAATTCGTAAAAATGCACCTATATCAAGAGCTCAAATCGCTATTGATACAGGACTTACACCGCCAACAGTTAGTAATATCGTAAAGGGATTACTAGAAAAAGAATTAGTAAGAGAGACAAAATTAGGTGAGTCACAAGGTGGTCGTAAACCAACTTTACTGACGTTAAATAGTAATCACTTTTTTGTAATAGGAATCGATGCTGGACCGGGATATATTAAATGCATTCTGACCAACATGGAAGGGGTAACAAAAGGTGAATATAAAAGTCCTTCTATAAAGGGATTATCAGAGAACCAGTTCTTGCAAGAAATGGTTAGGGGAATTAAACATCTATTAAATACAGATGTTCCAAAGGAGAAAGTAATCGGAATAGGTGTTGCAATGCATGGAGCTGTTGATGTTGTAAGTGGAACAGGCTTATTCGCTCCTAATTTAGGTTTCAAAGATATACCAATTAAGGATTTCTTAGAAGAAGAATTCAATATTGATGTGAAAGTAGATAATGATGCAAGAGCGATGGCGATGGGGGAGTATTGGTTTAATAGCCATGGAGAACTCGAGACGCTAGTTGCGTTAAATATTGGTAGTGGAGTAGGATCAGGTATTATCTTAAACGGTAAACTTTTTTATGGTGCGCAAAGTGTGGCTGGAGAAATCGGTCATATGACAATCGATTTATATGGAGAATTATGCGAGTGTGGAAATGTTGGGTGCTTGCAAACGCTAGCAACAGGGGATGCAATTGCTAGACAAGCTAAGAAAGAAATGACGCTGGACATGATCAATGAGTTGAATGAACCGCTAACTGGTGAAACAGTCTATAAAATGGCTAAGGCTGGTAATGAAATCGCGATAAAGGTTTTAGAAAGGACTGGAACTATTATTGGAATCGGTATTGTGAATCTTATCCATCTACTAAACCCTGATCGAATTGTTATTGGTGGCGGTGTATCTTCAGCAAGCGAATTCATTATGCCAAGTCTGAAAAAATCGATTCAAGATAGAGGATTAACACAGCAAGTAAAGGATACTGAAGTGGTTTTAGCAAGATTAGGTTCTGATAGTACGATAAAAGGTGCGATAGCAATTGTGTTAGATACATTATTTCATCCCGTGAATAGTTAAGAACATATTATCCTTTTTATAACTTCCCAGACTTTTCAAAAACATTTGACAGTAAGAATTTTAGATGCTAAAATCTAAATTAATTAACTTAATTAACTAACAATACAATCTAGTTCAGCAAATTCGAATATCTTAATAACTAGAATTGAAGTCATGAATCTTTATTGAGAAGTAGGAAGGGGATTATAATGGCGAATTTTAAAGTATGGGAAGATTATACGTTAACTGGAAGAAATGTTATGAAGAGCCGGGCATATTTCAACTCTTTTAATTCAAAGAGAAATGCGGAGAAAAATGACTTTTCTTCTGAAACCGATTTCAAGCTGCTGAATGGCAGTTGGAAGTTCTTATTTTTAGAGGCTCCAGAATATTCACCAGAAAAGTTTGAAACTCCAGAATATGATGCATCCTCATGGGATTGTATTGAAGTGCCGAGTAACTGGCAATTGGAGGGTTATGGTAACATGCATTATTCAGATTTATGGTATAACTTTCCAATCAATCCACCTTATGTACCGACAAAAAACCCTACAGGTATCTATAAAAGAAATTTCTTTGTTTCTGATAATTGGTTAAAAGAACAGACCATCCTTCGCTTCAACGGTGTAGATTCAGCTTTTCATCTTTGGATTAATGGTGAAGAAGTTGGATACGGAAAAGGTTCAAGAATGACAACAGAGTTTGATATATCGTCATATGTCAACGAAGGCTGGAATGATATTACTGTTCGCGTATATCAATGGTCTGATGGAACCTATTTAGAAGATCAAGATATGTGGTGGTTGAGTGGGATATTTAGAGATGTTGAATTATTTACACAAAAGACAACTGGCATCCAGGATTATAAAGTTGATACCATCTTAGATGAAAAGTATGAAAGCGCTATCTTAAACGTAAAGTCGCATTTCCGAAATGTGGAAAAAGGCTATTCAGTAATATACGAACTTATCGATGAGCAAGGCAATGAAGTATTTAAAGAGGAAGTTGCAATCGATACTAATGAAATAAGCTTTGAAAAACGAGTAGAAGCACCGAAGTTGTGGAGTGCTGAAAATCCGAATTTATATCAATTATATATAACTCTAAAGTGTGAAGATAAAATACATGAAGTTGTTAAACAAAACGTTGGTTTTAGAATGATTGAGCTAAAAGGAAAAACATTTACCGTAAATGGCATTGCAATCAAGTTTAAAGGCGTTAACCGTCACGATTACAACCCTAAAACGGGTAGAGTTGTTTCGAAAGAAGATATGGTTTTAGATATCAAACTTATGAAGCAACATAATATTAATGCTGTTCGTACAGCGCATTATCCAAACTCTCCCTATTTATACGATCTATGTGATGAATATGGATTGTATGTAATAGATGAAGCAGATGTGGAAACACATGGCTTTGAATTGACTGCGAATTATAACCGAATTGCTGACGGTGCGGATTGGGAGAAAGTAATGGTTGATCGAATGGTAAGAATGGTCCAACGCGATAAAAATCATCCCTCCATCATCATGTGGTCGCTTGGTAATGAATCAGGATTTGGTCAATGTTTTAAAAAGATGGCCGAAGTTGCAAAACAAATCGATCCTACTCGTCTCATACACTATGAAGGTGATTCGAAGGCTGAGGTAACGGATGTGTATTCTACCATGTATACATGGATTGAAAACCAGCCAAAGAGTCGAATAAGTATGAATGATATTATTGAAAATAGCGAAAAACCACATATTCATTGCGAATACGGTCATGCGATGGGAAATGGCCCTGGTGGTTTGAAGGAATATCAAGAATTAGTTTATGAGCATGAACATTTACAGGGTGGATTTATATGGGAATGGTTTGATCATGGAATTGAAACTGTTGGCGATAATGGTGAAGTGTATTATCGTTACGGCGGTGATTTTGGAGATGATCCAACAAATGGGAATTTCTGTATCGATGGACTACTCATGCCGGACCGTACACCGTCCCCAGCACTAATAGAGTATAAAAAGATTATTGAACCGGTTCATACACATGCAGTTGATTTGGAAAAAGGTCTTTTAAAGATTGAGAATAAGTATGACTTTATTTCTCTTGATCATCTAAAGCTAAATTATCGCGTGACAGTAAATGATAAAGTGCTTTCAAGTGGTGAATTTTCACTTCCGCATATAGCAGCACGTTCATCAAAGGATATTGAGCTTCCTTTAAACTTTGATTATGAAAAAATATATTCTGGAGACGTATTTTTAACGATTGATTACTCAGTGAATCATATTACGCAATGGTGTTCAGCGGGGCATGAGTTGGCAACAGCACAGTTCGAATTGCCAGTGAAAAAAGAAAGTATTGTCTTAGTCCCAACGGGCGAACTATTTGTCGAAGAAACTGGATGGATGCTTAAAGTTTATTCTGAGAAATTCGAGTTAGTTTTTGACAAAGTATCGGGGAAGCTATTACAAGGGACAAAAGGAAATACCAAGCTGATTGAGGCGGGACCACAATTACAGTTTTGGAGAGCACCTATTGATAATGATATGTATCTATTAAAGGATTATAAAGAAAAGTATTTTATGCATTTATGGCATGAAAGAGTTGAAGAGTTTCATTACGAACAAATAGAGAATAAAGTTGTCATTTCGATCAGGACACTAAACGGAACGACAAATGCATCATGGTTCTATGAATGCGAACACCGTTATGAAATCTATCCAAATGGCGATGTGGAATATGAAGTATCTGGTCGTCCTGCTGGAGAATTAGATCAAGCGCCTGCAATGATACCACGTATTGGAATAGAAATAAATATTGCACAAGCGATGGATAATATCGAATGGCTAGGCAAGGGACCTGGAGAGTCTTATTCCGATTCAAAGCAGTCTCCACTTGTCAATCATTACAAGAAGAATGTAGATGAATTATTTACGAATTATGTTCATCCTCAAGCAAATGGAAATCGCACTGAAACAAGGTGGATGAGTGCCACAAACTATAACGGCATTGGCATAATGGTTACGAAACAAAACAGAGATTTTGAATTTAGCGCCTCTTATTATGAAGAAACTGATTTAGAACAGGCAAAGCATACGATTGATTTAAAGAAAAGAGATTATATTATTCTTCATGTTGATTATAAGCAAAATGGACTTGGCTCAAATTCTTGTGGTCAAAGTCAATTAGAAAAGTATCGCTGTAAATTTGAAGAGTTTAACTTGCATTTGAAGATTTCTTTGTTTTCAAAAAAGGAAAGAGATGAAAAGTTAATTTACTTGGAAGAAATAAATTGATACTAAGACTGGAGGATTGGATGATGAAAAAGGCGTTCTTATTTTTAGCAGTGGGAATTTTACTAATGTTGACTGCTTGTTCAAATGATAATGGTAATAATGAAGAAACTGTTGAAGAGGGAGAGATTGGTGGAGAAATTACGGTTTGGGGCTGGGATGTGGCGGCTGAAACATTCAAGGCATCCATTGATAAATTTAAGGAGAAACATCCTGACGTAACAATAAAAGTAGAAGACTTTAGTAGTGGTGATTTATATGAAAAGTTAACAGTTGGCTTAGTTTCAAAAGGGGCAGGTTTACCTGACGTTATCCTAATGGAGGATGAAAGAATCCCGGGGTATTTAGAACAGTTTCCAGATGGCTTTGTAGATTTATCTGAAATGGGGTACGACGAACACGAAGATCTATTCAGTGAATCAAAATGGGAACTTGTCCATGCGGATGGCAAGTTAGTAGCAGCCCCATGGGATATTGGCCCAGCAGGTGTCTTTTATCGAGTAGATATCTTTGAAGAAGCAGGGGTTAATGCTGAAGATATTAAAACTTGGGATGATTACTTAAAAGCAGGTATCCAGATTCAAGAGAAAACTGGCGTGAAGATGCTTCCTATAGATATCGCAGGTTACGCTGGCGTATTTGAAATGATGATGCAAGAACAAGGAAAGTCTTATTTCAATCATGATGGTAATATCGACATCACGTCGGAAGAAGCGGTTCGCTCAATGGAAATGATTAAACAGTTTTATGATGCTGGCATCGTATTGAATAATAGTGGCTGGAATGGAATTGTTACGGCTACTGTAAATGGAGACGTCGCAACAGTTCCTTATGGTGCTTGGTATACGGGAACTATAATGGATCAAGCTCCCGAATTAGCTGGGAAATGGGATATGTTCTATTTACCTGAATTTAAAGAGGGTAGTTCAAGATATGCGAACGTTGGTGGTTCAGCTATTACAATCTCTGAGTACTCTAAAAATAAAGCGACAGCTTATGCTTTTGTAGAATATTTTACGACTGATAAGGATATTCAGTTATTAGGTTTTGAAAATTATGGTTTATTTCCATCTTTGAAAACTACTTTCGATTCACCAGCATTCACAGAAACGAGTGAGTACTTTAACGACAGTACTATTTTCAAAAAACTTGCAGATAGTGTCGATGAAATACCGAGCATAATGTATACAGAATATAATGCTAAAGCCGCTCAGACTATGCAAAACACGCAAGCAACAATATTACTGGATAACAAGCCTATAAAAGAAGCTTTAGAAAACGGAAAAAAACAGTTGGAAAATGAAATGAAATAACTTTTAGATAAAGTTCAAGAAGAGGAAGGAATACTTCGTTCCTCTTCTAATATTTGGGGTGAATGTATTGAATACAAAGAAAAAGAAGATAAATCCATTTCAAGTTTCATCAAAAACAGCACCGTATTATTTCTTGGCACCAGCTGTTATTTTGTTGCTTATCTTTACAGTATATCCCGTCATTTCATCATTAATCTTAAGTTTTCAAAGTACTAAAGGCGGAAAAACAGAGTTCGTTGGTTTGGCTAATTACATTAAACTATTCAGCGATCCAATCTTTTATAAATCACTAGGGAATACTTTTCAAATACTTCTAATACAAGTACCAATTATGATATCTCTCGCAGTTGTCATTGCAGTTTTATTAAATTCATCTGCTTTAAGATTTAAAGGACTGTTTCGAACAGCATTTTTCTTACCAGCAATAACCGCTTTAGTAGCTGCATCACTCGTGTTTATGATTATTTTGGATGAGAATTATGGACTAGCAAACTATTTCTTAGGAAAAATGGGTGTAGAACCTGTTAGCTGGTTAAGTCACCCTTTTTGGTCAAAAGTTGCAATAGTTACTGTTATGACATGGAGATGGGTTGGATACAATATGGTCATCTTTTTAGCAGGATTACAAACTATTCCAGATGAACTTTATGAAGCGGCAGATATGGATGGCGCCGGTCCATTTAAAAAGTTTTTTGGTATTACTTTACCTTTACTAAAACCAGTATTTATTTTTACTGTTGTTATTTCTACAATCGGAACACTTCAGTTGTTTGATGAGGTCTATATTTTAACAGGCGGTGGTCCGAATAACGCAACAATGACAATTACCTTATATTTATATGAAACCGGATTCAAATATTTTAACTTCGGATATGCTTCAGCAATGGCGTATATACTAGTTCTTATTATCGCAGTCATATCTTGGATACAGATCAAATTGATTGGAGATGAAAGTTAATGAAACAATCAATGTTTTTTTCAAAAACAACAATGTACATTTTTTTATTGATCGGTGTCATTATCTCTTTATTTCCATTTTATTGGATGGTAATAGGAGCTACAAAAACGTCTGGCGAAATCTTAAGTATTCCACCTTCCTTAACACCTGGTAATAACTTGTTTCAAAACTTTACATCATTGAATGATTCTATGCATTTTGGCCGCGTCATGTGGAACTCTATCTTTATTTCATTCACATCGACATTTCTAAGCGTACTTATAGCTTCAATGGCGGGTTATGCTTTCTCTAAATTTAAATTCAAAGGAAAATCAATTAGTTTCTTTATCATTTTATGTACGTTGATGATTCCTTTTCAAGTTACTTTAATCCCGCTTTTTGAACTCATGGTGAATCTTAATTGGTTGAATACATATCAAGCAATCATCTTACCGACTTTAGCTTCTCCGTTTGCAATCTTTTTAATGAAGCAAAATTTGAGTACAGTACCAGACTCTATGATTGAAGCCGCAAGAATTGATGGAGCTGGAGAATTCAAAATATTTTTTAAAATCATATTACCGACAATGCGCCCAGCAATTGCTGCAGTATCAATTTTCCTTTTTATGTCTCAATGGAATAGCTTACTTTGGCCGCTTATTACGTTAAAAACTTCAGAGATGTCCACGTTACCAGTTGCTCTTTCTGGCTTGGTCGGATTAGCACGTATCGATTATGGACAGGTCATGTTAGGAACTACATTATCTATCATTCCAATATTAATATTTTTCTTAATATTCCAGAAGAACTTTGTTTCGGGTATTATGGGCGGATCAATCAAAGAATAAGCGATATCAATTTGAATAATAGGGAGCGAGTAAGATGGCGAATATTCAACTGAAAAATGTGGTGAAATCTTATGATAAAGAAAGTGTAGCTGTGAAAAACTTCAATCTACAAATTGAAGATCAGGAGTTCGTTGTATTTGTAGGCCCCTCAGGCTGTGGAAAATCAACAACACTACGTATGATTGCTGGTTTGGAGGAAATAACGTCTGGCGAATTTTATATTGATGATCAAATAATGAACAATGTCGCTCCAAAGGATAGGGATATTGCGATGGTATTCCAAAACTATGCACTTTATCCGCATATGAATGTATTTGATAATATGGCCTTTGGGTTAAAGTTACGTAAATTTCCTAAAGCTGAAATTCAAGAGAGAGTGAATAACGCTGCGAATATTCTTGGCTTAGAAGATTATTTGCATAGAAAACCTAAATTGCTTTCAGGTGGTCAACGCCAACGTGTGGCACTAGGACGCGCTATCGTACGTAATCCAAAAGTGTTTTTAATGGATGAACCACTTTCTAATTTGGATGCAAAGTTACGTGTTCAGATGAGAGCAGAAATTATGAAATTGCATCGAAGATTAAAAGCAACAACCATTTATGTTACTCATGATCAAACGGAAGCTATGACAATGGCAAGTAGATTAGTGGTTATGAAGGATGGCATTATACAACAAGTCGGAACACCAAAAGAAGTCTATGATTATCCAAACAATATCTTTGTTGGGAGCTTCATAGGTTCTCCGGGAATGAATTTTATTGAAGGAACAATTGTAGAAGGAAACTTTATGGTAGGGAATCATCATTTACCTCTAACTCATGATCAAAAGTTGCTAGTGCAGAAGCATAATCTTTTAAATAAAGAAGTTGTACTAGGCATCCGACCAGAAAATTTGATTCGAACTAAAGAAAAACACGAAAACAGCTTAACTTTGACAGTTGGCGTGTCAGAGTTATTAGGAGCAGAATCTATTGTTTATACTTTTATTGAGAATCAACCGGTAACTGCGAGAATTGACGCAGATGATACAGTCGTTGCAAACTCTGAAATTTACTTACAGTTTATTCTGGATAGTGCTCACTTATTCGATAAAGCTTCAGAGTTACGTTTTGAATAAAAAGTCTTTATTACGATAAATTATTGGAAATAAAAGGAGGAATATAATAGATGGATAATATTGCGAATGAGTTATTAAATGTAGAAGGAAAAGTGGCGGTTATTACAGGCGGTGCATCAGGTATCGGTCTAGCGACTGCGAAGTTATTCACTAAAGTAGGCATGAAAGTTGCGATTCTTGATATTAATGAAACACTTGCAATGGAAAAAGCAAAAGAACTAAGCGACGAAGGTGGACATGTTGTTGGTTATAAGTGCGACGTAACAAGCGAAGAAGATTGTATAAATGTCACAGCGCAAATTGTGGAAGAATTTAAAGAGATTAACGTGCTATTTAATAATGCGGGAATTATTAAACGTAAAACAGTCGTTGAACATACTTCTGAAGAATGGGATCAAGTTGTTAATGTATCTTTAAAAGCTGTTTTCCTACTATCTAAGCATATCATTCCTGTAATGGAAAAGTCCGGTAGTGGAAGTATTATAAATACAGGGTCAGGTTGGGGTCTAAAAGGTGGAGACAATTCAGCTAGCTATTGTGCTGCGAAAGCAGGGGTTGTTAATTTAACACGTGCAATGGCAATTGACCATGGTCCAACTAAAATACGTGTGAATAGTGTTAACCCTGGTGATACTGATACACCTTTACTTCGTGGGGAAGCAAAGCAGTTGAATTTAGACGAAGCTGAATTTTTAAAGTCTTCAGGAACTGATCGTCCGCTAGCACGTATTGGGACACCAGATGATATCGCGAAAACTGTACTTTTCTTAGCAAGTGATTTAGCTGGGTGGGTAACAGGTAGTGCATTAGTCGTTGACGGCGGCGGGTTAGCTTAAAAATAAATAAATATAATAGGAGGAGTTAATGTTGACTAAATTTGCACATCCATATATTCCGAATACAGAACCGAAAATGAAGGCGCAAATGCTTAAAGAAATTGGTGTTGAAAAAGTTGAAGATTTATTTAACTCAATTCCAGATGACCTAATTTATAAAGGGAAAATGGAAATCCCGGGAGCTTTATCTGAAATGGAATTGCGTAAAACGATATTAAAAACAATGAATAAAAATACAAGTACTCAAGATGTAATTAGCTTTCTTGGTGGGGGATGTTGGGAGCATTATATACCTGCTGTCTGTGATGAAGTGAATTCCCGAGCAGAGTTTTTAACAGCTTATGCAGGTGATGAATTTGAAGACCATGGCCGTTTCCAAGCACTATTTGAATATCAAAGTCTAATGGGTGAGTTGTTAGAGATGGATGTAGTGAACATCCCTACATTTGATTGGGCACAGGCAATTGCTACATCCATTCGTATGGCATCTCGGAAGACGGATAGGAATATTGCCCTTGTTTCTGGAACGATCTCGCCTGAACGACTAAAGGTTGTCGAAAACTATTGTTCACCTCATATAAAGATTGAATTGCTTGAGTACAACAAAGAAACGGGAAGACTTGATATTGAACATCTGAAAAGTAAACTTAATGACTCTGTTGCAGCAGTTTATTTTGAAAACCCAAGTTATCTAGGTTTTATTGAAACTGAAGGGAAAATGATTACGAGTCTTACGCGTGAAGCTGGGGCTGAATCAATTATTGGAATAGATCCTATTTCCTTAGGCGTCCTTGAAACACCTAGCAAATATGGTGCGGATATTATTTGTGGAGAGCTACAATCGCTAGGTGTTCACATGAGTTTTGGCGGAGGTCTTTCAGGATTTATTTCAACTCGTGACGAGATAGAATATGTTCAGGAGTTTCCTTCTCGATTATTTGGAATTGCACCTACAGTAGAAAAAGGTGAATATGGATTCGGTGATATTTTATATGATCGAACTTCTTTTGCTAAGCGTGAAAAAGGTAAGGAATCAGTTGGAACACAAACTTCTATGTGGGCTTTAACAGCCGGTGTTTATTTAGCGCTAATGGGACCTAACGGAATGGCTGAAGTTGGCGAACTAATCATGCATAATTCGCGCTACGCAATTGAAAAACTAAAAGAAGTTAAGGGAGTCGTTCCTTCAAAATTCGGTAACCTAAATTTTAAAGAATTTGTAGTTGATTTTAATGCTACAGGAAAAACAGTAGAAGAGATCTCAACTGCGTTAAGAGCTAAAGGGATTTTTGGTGGTATTGATTTATCCAATGAATTTGAAGAACTTGGACAAAGCGCATTGTTTTGTGTAACAGAAGTTCACTCGAAAAATGATATTGATGCGTTAGTAACAGCGCTGAAAGACATTATAGAATAAGAAAGGGAGGTATGAAAATTGAAACTACAAAAACTAGAAAATCTTGAAGTACGTGATTTCCAACAAGCAAAGTGGGATGAACCTCTCATTTTCGAACTTCATACTGCTGGACAAAGAGGTGTCCAATTACCAAAATTAGATTCAGCTATTCAAGAGGTAACTGGAGATGTGCTTGAAGAAATACCTACTGAATTACGTCGTGGAAAAATCAGTGGCTTACCTGAGATTACACAAAACCGTGTTCTTAGACATTACTTACGCCTATCGCAGCAAGTCATTGGGGCGGCAATGAACGTTGAAATGGGCCAAGGAACTTGTACAATGAAGTATTCCCCAATCGTTAACGAGGAGTTTGCAGGACACCCTAAAATGACAGCACTTCATCCCAAACAAGATATAGATACAATTCAAGGTATTCTAGAGGTCACGCATGATATGGATCTTTATATGAGAGAAATATCAGGGATGAATAAATTTTCATTTCAATCAGGTTCTGGAACGCAAGCACTTTTTGCAATGGCCTCTATTGTTCGTGCTTATCATGAATCTAAAGGTGAAGGTGAACAACGTGATGAGATTATTACGACAATATTCTCTCATCCATCACAGGCTTCCACAGCTGCAGTAAAAGGTTATAAAGTTATTACATTGTACCCGGACAAGGATGGCTATCCAGATATTGAAGAGTTGAAGAAAGTAGTTTCGAATAAAACGGCTGGTTTCGTTGTCGCGAATCCTGAAGATACGGGTATTTTCAATGATAAAATTAAGGAATTCACAAAGATTGTTCATGAAGCTGGTGGTATTTGTTATTATGACCAAGCGAATGCGAACGGTTTATTAGGAATAACACGTGCAAAAGAAGCTGGATTTGATATGTGTTTCTTTAACTTACACAAGACATTCTCAACACCTCATGCATCAGGTGGACCTGCTGCGGGCGCCTTAGGTGTGAACGAAAAACTAAAACCATATTTACCGGGACCACTTGTAGAGAAAGATGGAGACCAATATGTATTAAATGATGATATTGAGCATTCGATTGGTAAAGTTCGATCTTACCATGGTGTACCGCAAAACGTTTTACGTGCGTATGCTTGGATTCGTTCACTAGGAGCAGATGGATTAAAATCTGTTGCCGAAATTGCAGTACTTAATAATAATTATATGTACAAGAAAATACTGGAAATCCCAGGGGCGTCTGTTCCGTATATTAAAGGAAAGAGACTTGAGCAAGTACGTTATAGTTGGGAGAAGCTGACTGAAGAAACTGGTGTCACAACAGATGATATTTCTAGACGAATGGCAGACTATGGCCATCAATATTGGACGAGCCATCATCCTTATGTTGTTCCTGAACCATTCACTTTAGAACCAACCGAATCGTATTCGAAAGCAGATATGGATGAGTATATTAACTCTTTGAAACATATTGCGAAAGAAGCTTACGAAAATCCTGAAATCGTAAAGAATGCACCATATAATATGACTGTTCATCCTATCAAGAACGCGGATTTTTTTGAGGATGCAACTAAATGGGCAAATACATGGCGAGCTTTTAAAAGGAAACATGGCGGTTTAGAGTTATTTTATAAAGATTAAGAATGGTTCGACATAAAAGTATTTTCGGGGAGATGTGTAAATTTAATTTACTATACTCTTCGAGAATACTTTTTTAAGTGTTCGTATCAATTAATAATTTAAACAAAATAAATAAGTTTTTATATCTCTAATGGATTACTTCGTTTAACACGCATTTCTTTCCACGTACATAAAATGAGAAATAATAAAGTTTTTTTAACTATACAATGGAGTTGAGTTAATTAATGAAGGGAAAATTATTAGTCGGAGCAATTCTTGCTATCCTAGCAAGTGCCTCTTGGGGTTCTATGTATCCGATTGCGGAAGATGCTTTGATGCATATAGATCCATTTTATTTTGCTTTAGTAAGGTACATTCCAATTGCTATTATTTTTAGTATTGCATTACTCGTAGTAGAAGGGAAAAGTTCTTTTAGTTCAGATGGAAACTTCCGTAGTATCTTATTTTTTGGTATTATGGGATTCACAGTTTATAATTTGTTTATATTTTGGGGACAACACCTATTAGATGGTGAGGGTGTTATTTTAGCTTCTGTAATGGAGTCTTTATCACCAGTGATTGCAATCCTAGTTGTCTGGTATATTTACCGTCAAAAAATAAACAACTTTACTATTTTCGTTATAATAGGTGCATTTGCCGGTGTTTTTTTAGTCATTACGAAAGGGGACATTACCTCTTTATTTTCTCTGGATAGAATTATTCCCTTAATTATTCTTTTAATTGCAGCGGCCGGATGGGCATTTTACACAATAGGTGGTAGTAGGTTTCCTGGTTGGTCGGCATTGCGATATTCAACATTAAGTGTTGTGTACGGTACAATTGCTTCTACCATCGTAATTATAGTCATCAGCTTTATGGGGTTAGTGCCCATACCGAAAATAGAAGCAGTCTATGATATTAAATTTCATATATTATACATGATTTTAATACCTGGACTTTTGTCGATTATTTTATGGAATCAGGCTGTCGTTTATTTAAAGCCAATCAATACTATACTGTTCATCAACTTTGCGCCTATAACAACAATTATTATTCGTTTTATTCAAGGCTATACAGTCACTGCTTTCGAGGTAATTGGTGTTGCTATTGTCTGTTTAATGATTGTATTGAATAACTTATATCATCGAGCGGATATAAAAAAACAAAATGCGGCCCAAGAACAGTTGGAACAACATTCATACGAGAATGAATCGACTTCCTAATTACTCACACACTTACGCAAAAGTAAATAATGGTGAAAAAGCATGATGTATAAGTAGTTTTACATGTTAATACTCCAATTAACGGTAATAACGTCAAACTGAAAAGCTTAATCATTACTCAAATCAATGTTATAAGCCCTTTCCCGATTCGTTCGGGAGAGGGCTTTTTGCGTTCTATATGACATTATGGATCCTAAGTAATACTCAGTTATTTGAATTAGACATATACGATGACAAATGGTTTCCAGTGGTATACTAAAGAATAAATTGGGGGAATTATTATGCCTTATGTAAATATTAAAATTACAAATGAGAATGTTACACCGCAGAAAAAAGCGCAACTAATTCAAGGCGTGACACAATTATTAGTTGACGTTCTTGATAAAGATCCTAGTACAACTATTGTTGTTATTGATGAAGTTAATACTGATAACTGGGGAATTTCTGGAGAAACAGTTACTGCTAGAAGACAGAGTGGTAAATAAACTATTAAGTAGATTAAATGGGTCACTATAAGTCAATACATTACACATTACTCAAATCAGTTCGCCTTTTTTCAATTGTGGAGAAGGGCTTTTTCTTATGATTAATATTGAATACGTTAACACGAACAAGGCTAGACTACATCTGACTATATAAGTAATTAGTGGGGATGTGGGAAAATGTCTATTAAGGAATTAATGGATTTTGATTTTTGGGAGATGATTTTGAGAACGACTGGTGCATTTGCTGCGCTCTTAATACTGGCCCGAATACTTGGCAAAAAACAATTAAGTCAACTGACTTTTTTCCATTACGCTACAGGCATCGCATTTGGTTCAATCGCAGCTGAAATGGCGGGGCAGACAGATGTTAAGTTTGTAGATGGTCTAATTGCGCTTATTTGGTGGTCTATGTTGACCTTGCTAATGAGTTATATATCCCTTAAGTCAAAAAAAGGTCGAGTTATTCTGGATGATCAACCGTCCATAATAGTCAAAAAGGGTATGATTATGAAAAAGGAAATGAGAAAAGAAAGACTGCATATTAATGACGTAATGATGATGTTAAGGGAGCAGTCTATTTTTACTTTATCAGATGTAGAGTACGCTATTTTGGAGACGAACGGGGAATTAAGCGTTTTGAAAAAGACCGAACAACAAGAAGCGACTAAGACAGATGTACAAGCAGCAATCCCGAAGCCTAAATACCTTCCGACAGCGCTTATTACAGATGGAGAATTGCTAAAAAGGAATTTACTGGAGTTTAATTTAACTGAGGAATGGCTTATGAAAGAGCTGCGTAAGAAAGGCGTAGAATCGGTTAATCAAGTTTTTTTGGCACAGTTACAAACAGATGGTACTTTGTATGTTGATTTACAACAAGAAGGGTACTAATTTTATTTTCCGATTAAAATCCTGTATGCTTAAAACAATATTGAATAAAGGGGTTTTTGGAAAATGAAAGAAGTATCGACTATAGAATTACAAGAAATGATCGAAAGTGGTAAAGTGCTTAATTTAGTAGATGTACGTGAAGCTGATGAAGTAGCAACTGGCATTATTCCGGGTGCAGTCCACGTACCTTTAGGAGAAGTAGTGGCACGCGTAAGTGAGTTTGATAAGACTAAGCCTTATATACTGATTTGTCGCTCGGGTGGCCGTAGCGGACGTGCTGCGGAGTATTTAGAAGGCGAAGGGTACGATGTCACGAATATGACAGGCGGCATGCTAGAATGGGAAGGCGCAACTGAATAATTGATTTGTCATAATTGGAGGACCTCATATATGAGGTCCTTTTTATTTATTTGGAAAACGATGCAACGATATGTTGGAACTACACAACGTTCAGTCGGAAGTATGCAACGCCCCTGGGGGAATTATGAAACGTCGCCAGAAGCTTGCAGCGTATAGATGGAAACCAGCAACATTCTACTTCGAGCCGTGCAACGTTTCGTGAAAAGTTCATAACATCAACTCAAGTTAAAAATAGGTCGTACATATCCTGAGTAGCTTTTGCGTATAGTGATGTAAAAAGGCGGTGTCTATATGAAGCGGTGGGTACTAACTGGAATTATATTAGTTTGTTCTCTTGGAGTAGTTCTTTACGGGGTTAAGGCATCGGATCGTAATTTCTTCATGCCAGAAGAACTTGGTGGGGTTAAAATTGTTATTGATCCTGGGCATGGTGGACTTGACGGCGGTGCTTCGTCTGGAGATGTTGTTGAAAGAGATATCACGCTGAGTATTTCACATGAACTAGCTAAGCGACTAGAAAAAAAAGGAGCTACCGTCGTGATGACAAGAAAGAAAGACGGTGACGCAATTGCTGAACATGATACACAAGAGAAGTTTCCGACTGTACGTTCACGAAAGTTAGCTGATTTGAAATTAAGAGAAGAGATAGCGATTAAAGAAAATCCTGATGTATTTATTAGTGTACACGTCAATTCGATTCCGCAAGAAAAATGGAGAGGTGCACAAGTCTTTTATCACGAAGGTGGACATCCGAATGGAGAGTTTTTAGCGAAGGCCATCCAGGCATCATTTAATGAAAACTTGAAAAATACGGACCGCGTAGCACAATCAATTAGTGGTGTTTATTTATTGAAGAAAGCTCCAATGCCATCAGTTCTTGTAGAGACGGGCTTCATTTCAAATAATGAAGAGCGTGCACTTTTAGTTGATCCAGCTTATCAAAAGAAAGTTGCAGATGCTATTGTAGAAGGGATCGGTTCGTTTATGAAATCGGAGGAGAAGTGAAGGCAACTTCATCTGTTAGTGACTGCCTACTATGCTATACTTGGAGAAGATAAAAAAAATTCTCCAAGGGGTGTCTAATTTGATTAACGAGCAAAAAGTAAGAGAATTAGTCGGCGAGCTTAAGGATCCGTTTTTACATAAAACGCTCGCGGAAACAGAAGGCATAGCTGAAGTATCAATTAACGTGGAGAAAGAACATGTGAGTGTAAAGCTTGCGTTAGCAAAAGTAAATACTGCAGAACAATTACCTTTTCAAATGAAAGTCGTAGAGCTATTAAAAGAAGCTGGCGCTAATACAGTTGGTATTCGTTTTCAAGAATTATCACAGGATGTGCTAGACAAGTTTCGTGGTAAAGCAAATGAGTCAGAAGCACAAGATATACTTTCCCCGTTGAGCAATGTTGAATTTATTTCAATTGCATCAGGCAAAGGCGGAGTTGGGAAATCAACTGTTTCCGTAAACTTAGCAGTGGCATTAGCACGCTTGGGGAAAAAGGTTGGACTGATTGACGCTGATATATATGGTTTTAGTGTGCCTGATATGATGGGTGTTACTGAATCGCCAGCTGTGCGTGATGACCGTATCATTCCAATTGAAAGATTCGGCGTTAAAGTTATTTCTATGGGCTTTTTTGTTGAAGATAATGCACCTGTCGTTTGGCGTGGACCAATGCTCGGAAAAGCGCTCGATCAATTTTTCCGTGATGTAGAATGGGGCGAACTTGATTACCTGTTACTAGATTTACCTCCAGGCACAGGTGACATAGCACTCGACATTCACCAAATGATTCCGTCGTCTAAGGAAATCATCGTTACAACGCCACATCCGACTGCTGCATTTGTTGCTGCACGTGCAGGCGCTATGGCATTGCAAACTGAGCATGAGTTATTGGGCGTTATAGAGAATATGTCATGGTTTGAATCAAAACAATCAACAGAACGTGAATATATATTTGGTCAAGGTGGAGGAACAAAACTTGCCGAGGAACTTCGTACAGAATTACTCGGACAAATTCCGCTAGGCCAACCAGATTGGGATGAAGAAGATTTTGCCCCTTCTGTTTATGCCGAAGAACATACAATTGGAAAGATTTATATGGGGATTGCTGAAAATATTATCGCTAAAACTAAATAATAAAAGAAGCGGAAAGGCTATTTGCCTTCTCCGCTTTTTTCCTTTTTCTCCTCATCTTTTTTCTTAACTTCTTCTTTTGCAGCTTCCTCAGCAGCTTTAATTAACTTTGCCCATTTTTCTTGAAGTAGGGGACTGTTAATTGTATCTTCAATTGCCTTTTCGTATTGTTCCTTCATCGTTGAAGATTTAATAATGGTTTCCAACTGCTTTTGCATGTCCGCTTGACCGAAAAACGATTCTAAGTCTTTTTGGAATGATGAATCTTTCATCAATTCCTTCATAATATCTTCCTGTTGTGTTTTCATGCTTTTTGCAACCTTTTCAGTAAACTTAGGGTCTTCAAAGGCTTGCTTCCAGAATACTTCACCTTCTTTTGAAAGCAAGGTTTCTTCAATGGACTTTTTCACTTCTGGTTGTTCTAAAATAAGAAGTTCACGGAAATCAGGATCAGCAAGCATTTGCCGAACTGCTTTTTTTCCATCTTCCGTTTGAAGTGCATCCGTCATCATTTTTTTCATTTCATCATAAGATGGACCGGTCGGTGCAGCACTACATCCAACTAATAATAAAATGATGGCAAGCAAAATAAGCACTTTATTTTTCACGGGAATCGTTCCCTTCAAATAGCATTTACATTTATTGTTCACAATCTGGCGGAAATTATGCATCATGCGTCCGTTGAAATAGATTTTTTCGCGAAACGTTGTTACACTTAGGCAAGCAATCAAAAACGGAGGATTACTGTCTTGACAATACGAAATTGGGTTAAATTCTTTTTTAATGGGCTTCTAATTGGTGGATTTGTTACCGCGGTTATAGGGTTAATTGTTCGATGGGAATTTTTTTCTGGGTACATACAGTCTGGTGAGATATGGCAATTTGTAGGTGCGCTTTTATGGATGGTTTTCCTTGGATTTACAATGAGTGTTGTTGCGCAAATGGGCTTTTTTGCTTATTTAACAATCCATCAATTTGGGGTTAATATGTTTAAAACGCTTACCTTGTGGAATTGGGTACAACTTTTAATTATTATTGTTGTGCTGTTTGATTTAATATTTTTTAGATTCCGCTTAACTTCTGGTGAATCTGGGCGTACGTTACTTTACTTATCATTACTAATCACGCTAGTCGTTGTTTCGGGTGTCACAGCTTACTTAAAAGCGAAATGGACGAAAAAACACACACTTATTTCTGCGTTATTTTTTATGATCGTAATTACAACACTTGAATGGTTACCGGCTCTAATGGTTCGTTCAGGAAATATTGATTCATGGGTAACGATTCTTTTATTCCCGCTACTTGCAGTAAACGCATATCAGTTGCTGGCATTACCAAAATATAATGCGATGTCTGACGCGGATAAAATCAAGTTAGATGAGCGTCGTAAAGCGCGTAAAAAAGAAGAAAAAGTAATTTCGACTAAAACATAAAACAGCACAGCCGCCCGTCAATGGTGGCTGTGCTGTTTTTGCAAAATTTACTTAGGAATCTTGTTCATTTTTATAGTTGTACCAAAAATTACATCTTCAACAGATTGGAATTTCCGACTATCATTTAGCTTCTTTAAATCAATTAGCGAAACACGATTATCACGATGATGTGGAATGGAGATAATTTCACCCTTCGTAACTGCTGGAATTTCACCGCCATTCCAGGTAACTGAAGAACCGAGTGCATTTAGTTCGACTTCCCAAAGTAGTGTATGTACAAAATAGGGAAACACTTCATCGGCCGTTCTGAACCAAAGTGGCTTCACACTAAAAAAACGCTCAAATTGATCAAGTTGTGTAACGAGTAAGGTAGATTCTTGTTCATACGCTTCACTATTGCTTCCTAGCAATCCTATCGGTATCTTTTTTTTGTTAATGAGACGAACAGTTTCCGGGAATCTTTTAGCCCACTCGGTATCAATTAGTAGCAGTGGATAGGGTTTTTCTAGTTCTTTAATGTACTGAAGAACTTCGTCATCTCCAAAAGAAATGTTTACAGTAAGTGCAGAACCGGACGTACCACGTGTTATAGCGACAGGTTCATTAGTAATACGAAAGACAGAAGTAAGTGAGTAGTTTGGAGAAGATGGCGGAAAAACTAAAAAAATGCCAAAGCAAATACCTATAAGTATTAGAAGCTTCTTTTTCATATACTGGTCTCCTTTAGTGTGCTTTATGTATATTTTATGTTATGCGCTTGACGATTATGATAGTCGTATGCTATTATAAAAAGGTCGTTGTCGGACACCGATTTAAATAATAGTTGCATTATTTATTTCTTTTGTTATAATAAATGATGTTGACAAAATAATAATTATTCCGCAGTAGCTCAGTGGTAGAGCTATCGGCTGTTAACCGATCGGTCGTAGGTTCGAATCCTACCTGCGGAGCCATATGCTTCCATAGCTCAGTAGGTAGAGTGCTTCCATGGTAAGGAAGAGGTCATCGGTTCGATTCCGGTTGGAAGCTCCAGAGAATCGTTTGTTCGGAATACATAGTATAAACGAATGCAGCTGAAACAGTAATACGAATTTTATATCACAGTTTTAAAAGTGATAGAAGCGAGTAGAACAAGAAAGTAATTGAGAGAAAGAAGGAGCGTACATTAGTACGTGACTGATTGATCGAATGCAACTGACGCAGTAATGCGAAGTTTATATTACTTTTAAAAACGGCCCCTTGGTCAAGCGGTTAAGACACCGCCCTTTCACGGCGGTATCACGGGTTCGAATCCCGTAGGGGTCATTAAAGATTTTTCAACACGAACTTTTGTTGAAAATATCTACCTTAAATCACTATTCAAAACGAAGTTTTGAACTTAAGGTAATTTCCGAGGAACTAATCGGAAATTGTTTACCGAAACAACACGAACTTGTGTTGAAAATATCTCTATTCTTTTCTTTCTTTTTACTATATTATCTTGGTGGGGTAGCGAAGTGGCTAAACGCGGCGGACTGTAAATCCGCTCCCTACGGGTTCGGCAGTTCGAATCTGCCCCCCACCATTAAGTTTTTTTAACGCGAATTATGCGTTAAAATAAACTTCATTAAAACAAGCAAAGCTTGAAAATAAACTTCATTAATTAACGCGAATTATGCGTTAAAAATAAACTTCCATTTTTGATAAACATTTTATTAAAACAGGCAACACTTAAACTTTGGGGTATAGCCAAGCGGTAAGGCAACGGACTTTGACTCCGTTACTCGTTGGTTCGAATCCAGCTACCCCAGTATATTAATAATATCTTGTGAGACCTTTCCTATTATGAAAGGTCTCTTTTTGTATTTAAAAAGACATTTGAAATGATATATTTGAAATAATTTTATAGTATAATTGGAAGTAGTATTTATACCTAATAATTAAATTTAAAAAAGAATACTCCATTAAATTGGTTGATGTTTAGTTAATAAAATTTGAGGATGATTTGATGGAAAAGGACGAGCATTTTATGCAAAGCGACAGTGCTAGCATTGATGATAATAATACGGATAAAAAACTAAGTGATATAACATATGCGCTAGATCAGTCTGCAATTGTTGCTATGACGAATCATTCTGGTGAAATAATTTATGTTAACGATTTATTTGTTAAAATCTCAAAGTACAGTGAAGTCGAATTACTTGGGAAAAATCATCGTATTATCAATTCAGGTTATCATAGTAAAGCCTTTTTTATAAATATGTGGCAAACGATAAGTCGTGGGCTAGTATGGCGTGGTGATATTTGTAATCGTGCAAAAGATGGTACGAAGTATTGGGTAGATACGACAATAGTTCCTTTTATAAATGAAATAGGCAAACCATATCAATACATTTCTATTCGGAGTGATATTACGCTTCAGAAGAAGTTAGAGGAAGAGCTTCGTAAAAGCATAGAGATTTATGGCTTAATTACAAGAAATGCTTCAGAATATATTTGTGTAGTAGACGAAGAAATGAAATATATGTATGTTTCTCCTTCACATACGGAAATACTTGGGTATGATATTAAACAGCTGTGCGGACATGATTTATGTTCAATTGTAGTTGCTGAAGACCAGTCAAGTGTAAGAAATAAATTAAATTTAGTAGCTAGTGGGGATAAGACCCATAATTCAATGCAGTTTCGTATTAGTGATGCGCTTGGGAAAACTATTTATATGGAGACATCTATTAATTTAGTTCAGGAACCTGGTAAATATAATGGAAAAGTCATACTTGTCATGCGGGATATTACAACGCGTAAGGAATCAGAAAGAATGATAAATAACTTACTGTATAATGATCAGTTGACGGAATTACTTAACAGAACATCGTTGCGGAAGAAAATTTATGAAGAAATGGAATGGGCAAAGCAAAATAATTCTAAATTAGGCTTTGTTTATTTAAATATAGATCGTCTTCGTTATGTGAACGTCTCATTTGGCCATGATGCTGGGGATTATGTATTATCAGTTGTTGCTAAAAGATTGAAGGAGGTCCTGCGCTATGACGATTCGGTGGGCAGGATTGATGGAGATGAATTTGCATTTGTTTTACGAGATATTGAAGATGCTGCTCACGCTATGGAAATTACAGAAGAAGTACAAAGTTACCTTGAAGAACCAATAGAATTAGCAGGTCAACAATATATATTATCCACAAGTTGTGGGATAGCAATTTTTCCAGAACATGCTAGCGACCCTTCAGAACTTGGGGTAAAAGCAGAGAAAGCACTTCAGGACACGAAGGCGCATGGTGGTAATGGATATAAGATATATCAGCACGGTACTGCAAAGAAAACATTGGAAAGGATACTTTTGGAAAATGAATTACGAAAAAGTGTTAAACTTGGTCATTTCACGCTCGATTACCAACCTCAAGTTAATCTTGCGAGTGGTGAAATGGTAGGTGTGGAGGCTCTTGTTCGTTGGAACCATCCTGATTTAGGAAGAATAAGACCCGATAAATTTATTCCTGTCGCTGAAGAAACAAAAATTATTATACCGCTTGGTGAATGGATTTTACGTGAAGCGTTTAAGCAGGCGAAGTATTGGCAGGGTAGTGGTTATTTATTTACAATGTCTGTAAATATTTCGGCAATCCAATTAGAGGAACCGTCATTCCTTACATTCATTAAAAACATATTAAATGAGTATGATGTTAAGCCGGAACTGATTGACTTTGAGTTGACTGAAAGTGCGTTTGCGGATAGGGAAGGTATAATGGATAAGATTATGAGTATTAAAGAACTTGGTATTACGGTTTCTATCGATGACTTTGGTACAGGATATAGTTCGTTTAGCTATATTAAAGAGTTGCCTGCGGATACGCTTAAGATTGATATGTCTTTTATACGGGATATTCATATAAATGAAGAAAGTCTTGCGATAGTTAAAGCGATTTTATTCGTAGCGAAAACGGTTGGCTTAAATGTTGTTGCTGAAGGTATTGAAATGAAGGAACAAGTTGATATATTGGTAGCAAATGGCTGTCAAATAGGACAAGGGTATTTATTCAGTAAACCGACGCGACCCGAGGAATGTGAGAAGACTTTCAAAAATACATATTTAAATAAAGGAGGACGTTCTATATGAAGAAGTTAGAAGTTACAGTTATTGGCGTGCCTATGGATCTTGGACAAAGTCGGCGTGGTGTTGATATGGGGCCCAGTGCGATTAGGTACGCGGGGTTAGTTGCAAGGCTAGAGGCGATTGGGCACAAAGTGAAAGATGAAGGAAATATTCCTGTTGATGCTATCAGATGTACAGAGCCTGAGGAGTTAAACTTGAAAAACTTAAAGGAAGTTTTAAAATCGAACACGTTGTTAGCTGAGAAGGTAGCGGATGTTATAAAGGGTGAAAGTTTTCCGCTTATATTAGGCGGAGATCACAGTATTGCGATTGGTACGTTAGCAGGACTTTCAAATAAATATAGCAATTTAGGCGTGATTTGGTACGATGCACACGCTGATATGAATACGAGTGAAACTTCTCCTTCGGGCAATATTCATGGTATGCCGCTTGCTGTAAGCATAGGTCTAGGCGATGAGCGTTTAGTAAATATATATAAAGAAGGAAGGAAAGTTAAGCCTGAAAACATTGTAATCATTGGTGCGCGCTCTGTAGATCCGGGGGAACGTCTTTTGATTAAAGAGCGAGGTATAAAAGTTTATACGATGCATGAAATTGACAGAAATGGCATGTCGGCGGTTATGGAAGATGCGATTTCCTACTTGGCGTCCAAAGAAGTTGATGGTGTTCATTTATCGCTTGATTTAGATGGGCTAGATCCGCTTTATACCCCAGGAGTCGGGACGCCGGTTCAGGGAGGGATTAGCTACCGCGAGAGCCACCTGGCAATGGAGATGCTTGAGGAGTCGGGTATTATTACATCAGCCGAGTTCGTAGAAGTAAATCCGATTTTAGATGAAAAAAATAAAACAGCTGATGTTGCAGTCGCACTAATGGGTTCGCTATTTGGTGAAAAATTAATTTAGTTTTAAAGTTGAGTCCATCTTTTAATTAGGAGATGGACTTTTTTCTATTTCTATAAAATTACCAAGTTTCTCAAATTAATATAAGTTCGAATATAGATTGTTAGAATTAAATGGTAAACGATGGTAAAGTTAATTTATATTTAAAATAAATGAAACCTGTTGATACCTTCACTCGTATAGAAGGAATAGCCGCATAGGGCGGAGGAGAATTTGCCATGGACGAGTTGATAAACAAAAAAATAAATGAGGTTATAAAAGGAAATCAGGATGCATTTGAAGAAATTGTAACCTTATTTCAACACCGCCTTTATCATGTGTGTTATAGAATGTTAAATAATCGCCAAGAAGCGGAAGACATCGCGCAAGAAGCTTTTGTCCGGGCTTATGTCAATATTCATACATTTGATCAGAGCCGAAAGTTTTCAACATGGTTATTTCGTATAGCAACGAATTTATGCATTGATCGAATACGGAAGAAAAAGCCTGACTATTATCTAGATGCAAATGTGCCAGGTACGGATGGTTTGACGATGTATTCAAAAATCGCTTCAGAGGATGAATTACCTGAAGATGAAATAGAGCGAATGGAAACGCAAAAAAGAATTCAGTATGAAATTAGCAGACTTTCAGATCGTTATCGATCGGTTATCATATTAAGATATATGGAAGAATTGCCGTTGCAAGAAATCAGTGACATTTTGGGATTACCACTTGGGACCGTGAAGACACGTGTCCACCGAGGGCGAGCAGCCCTTAGAAAACAGATGGGTAATTTGTAGGGAGGAAATTATTATGAATACCTGTCCAGAATATATCGTTGATTATATGCATGCGTATTTAGATTGTGAAATTAGTGAAGATGAGCAACGAGAATTGGATACGCACCTTGCTAGTTGTACTTTATGCAATGAAATAATGATTGAATTAACTGCCGCTACGGAACTTCTAGAGAGTGCAGATCCGATAAATGCACCTGAGCGATTTGTTGAAAATGTTATGGCGCGTTTACCAAAGGAGAAATCACAAGTCGGAGTTCATAGGTGGCTACGCAAGCATCCTATACTTGTTGCCGCTGCTATGTTCTTTATTTTGATGAGTGCATCTTTATTTTCGAACTACGGTGATGATCAACAATTTTCAGTGACTATGCAACCTGATTTAGTTATCGATAGTGGAACAGTCCTAGTTCCTGAAGGGGTCACAATAAAGGGTGATGTCATTGTGAAAAATGGTGAACTTAGAGTTGAAGGCGCAGTTGAGGGCGATATCACAGTTATTAACGGGTCAAAATATATGGCTTCCACAGCAGTAGTAACTGGGGAAAGTGAAGAAATTAATAAGGCTTTTGATTGGTTATGGTATAAAATGAAGACTACAATTAAGGATGTTTTTCCAAAGAAGCAACAAGAAGATTCGTTAGAGGAGTAGAACAAGCGACCGGAATTATCGCCATGAGCGTAACGGGTCGCTTTTCACACGTCTGAGGTAAGCATAGTGGAAGGTTGTTATGTTATACTAGATGCATATGAAACCGTTGATGAAGGTAGGCGAAGTACATGCCATTTGTAGAGAAAATAGTTGACCTCAGTCCGGTTGCAGCATTCATTAATATCGTGGATGTGCTTCTAGTCTGGTTTGTTTTTTATCAACTAATTAAAATTATTAAAGGAACGAAAGCTGTTCAGCTATTGAAAGGAATATTTGTCATTATAATCGTTCGTATTTTAACGGACTTTTTTGGACTTGATACTTTAAGATGGATGATGGAGCAAGTGCTTACTTGGGGATTCCTGGCAATTATTATTATCTTCCAGCCAGAGCTTCGTCGGGCACTTGAACAACTAGGTAGAGGTAGGCTTTTTGCGCGGACAATGTCGCAGGAAGAGGAAGAACGGGATCGTCTTGTAGAAGCATTATCTAAATCGGTTAACTATATGGCGAAACGTCGTATTGGCGCATTAATTTCCATTGAAAAAGAAACCGGTCTAAGTGAATATATTGAAACAGGTACACCGCTAAATTCTGTACTGACGTCTGAATTGCTTATTAATATTTTTATACCAAATACACCTTTACATGATGGAGCAGTAATTGTTCAGAAGAACAGAATTGAGGCGGCGGGCTGTTATTTACCGCTATCAGAAAGTCCATTTATTTCAAAAGAGCTTGGAACGAGGCATAGGGCTGCTCTTGGCCTAAGTGAGGTAACGGATGCAGTCACTATTATCGTCTCCGAAGAAACTGGTGCAATTAGCATTGCTTCAGATGGTGATATTAACAGAGATTTGACTATTGAAGAGTTTGAATTACGTTTACGTAAGGTTTGGTTTGGTGAAATACCGACTGACCAGCCGAGCACCTCTAGATGGAAATGGGGCGTGAAGAAAAATGGATAAGTTTATGGATAGCCCATGGTCTCTTCGTTTTACTGCCTTATTTCTTGCGATTATTTTATTCTTTTCTGTTAAAGCAGAAGATAGTAATCTAAATGGTAAAACGGTTGGAGATCAAATTGATACTATTCTAGAAGTCCCAGTAGAAATTTATTATGATGATGAAAATTTAGTTGTTACAGGTGTTCCTGAAACTGTAAATGTTAAAATTGAAGGTCCAATAAATATCGTGCAGACAACAAAGTTAATTAAAGACTTCACGTTATTCGTCGATTTGCGAACACTTACAATGGGTGAACATCATGTACAAATACAAAGTGAAAACATGTCTAATAAACTAGATGTTCGAATAGACCCTTCGACGATTGATGTTTTAATAGAAGAAAAAGTTACACAGACGTTTAAAGTGGAGCCAGAGTTAAATAAAAGATTAGCAGCAGATGGTTTTAATGTAGTAAATATGGAAGTTTCACCGTCTACGATTGAAATTACTGGTGCGAAAAGCATTATTGATTCAATTAGCTTTGTAAAAGCGACCGTGTCAGGGGAACAAGGATTTAGCAAATCATTTGAACAACAAGCAAAAATACGTGTATTAGACAGAGATTTAAATAAGTTAAATGTTGAACTTGAACCGCAAAGTGTTACTGTAAAAGTCGAAGTAGAAGAAAATAGCAAAGAAGTCCCAGTTTTATTAGAACAAGTGGGAACGACTGATGAGACGGTAGCTATTGAGTCTCTTACGACTGAGACGAAGTTTATAAAACTTTTTGGTCCAAATAGCGTTTTAGACGAAATTAAAGAGTTTAAAGTAAATGTGGATGTCTCTAAAATAAAAGGCTCAGAAAAGCTTGATGTTGAAATTAAGAAACCCAAAGGTGTGTCGTCACTTTCGACGAATGTCATAAAGGTAGATGTCAAAGCAACAACAACAGCAGCAACTGAAGATAGTGCAGAAGACGAAGCAGCAGAAGAAGAAATATCAAAAGTAGAAACTGAAGAACAGATAAAACCTGCATCTACAGTGGAATTTGATAATATTTCAGTTAACGTGATTGGTTTGAATCAACAGTTTAAAAGTACATTATTAAAACCAATAAACGGATTATTGAAGCTATCTGTTACGGCGAAAACTGATGTTATTAATAACTTGAAGAAATCGGACTTTACCATTTCTGTTGATGCAAACAGTGTCGTTGAAGAAGGGGAGATTATCCTCCCGGTATTGATAAAAGGTCCAGAGGATATAAAATGGACCATTTCAGATGATGAAGTAACATTGAAAATTGAGTTGGCATGAAGTTTTTATTACAACGTACAGGATTGAAGGAGAGATTGAATTGAAAAAGTATTTTGGCACTGATGGTATCCGTGGAATAGCAAACGAAGAATTGACGCCTGAATTAGCTTTTAGATTAGGTAGAATAGGAAGTCATATATTAACGAAAGAAACACAAAATAAACCACGGGTGCTTGTAGGTCGTGATACGCGTATTTCAGGTCATCTACTGGAAAACGCATTAATTGCTGGAGTATTATCAACAGGTGTAGAAGTTATGACATTAGGTGTAATTAGTACGCCTGGTGTCGCTTACTTGACGCGTGTAATGAATGCGGATGCTGGTGTAATGATTTCTGCTTCACATAACCCTGTTGAAGATAATGGTATTAAATTCTTTGGAGCAGACGGTTATAAGTTGACTGATGAGCAAGAATTGGAATTTGAACGTTTACTAAATGAACAAGAAGATACACTGCCACGACCAATAGGAGCAAATGTAGGATCGGTCACGGAATACTTTGAAGGTGGACAGAAGTACATCCAATACTTAAAACAGACCGTAGATGAGCAATTTACGGGTATACATGTTGCGCTAGACTGTGCGCATGGTGCGACTTCGACATTAGCGACCCATGTGTTTGCTGACTTGGATGCTGATTTATCAACTATGGGAGCTTCTCCTAATGGACTTAATATTAATGATCAAGTCGGTTCAACACACCCTGAGAAACTAGCTTCACTCGTAATTGAAAAAGGAGCTAATATTGGTCTAGCGTTTGATGGTGATGGAGATAGGCTTATTGCTGTCGATGAAAATGGTAAGATTGTTGATGGAGATCAGATTATGTTCATTATAGGCCGCTATTTACATTCGGAAGGCCGCTTGAAATCTGGAACAATTGTTTCAACAATTATGAGTAATTTAGGATTTTATAAAGCATTGGCAGAACACGGTATGAATAGTGTGAAAACCGCAGTTGGCGATAAACATGTTGTTGAGGAAATGAGAAAAGGAAATTATAACTTAGGCGGCGAGCAATCAGGCCATATTGTATTTCTTGACTATAATACGACAGGTGATGGACTTTTAACTGGACTTCAGCTGGTAAATATAATGAAATCAACGGGTAGAACGCTTTCTGATTTAGCGAGTGAAATGTCTATATTTCCACAAGAGTTAGTAAATGTACGTGTATCTGATAAAACCGCTGTAGCTGAAAATGCTGTGGTAGCAAAAGTTATTTCAGAAGTTGAAGAGGAAATGGCTGGAAATGGTCGGGTGTTAGTGAGACCTTCAGGTACTGAACCGCTTGTGCGCGTAATGGTTGAGGCTCCTAGTGCGGATGATTGTAAACGTCATGTAGAGCGTATTGTTGCAGTCGTTCAAGAGGAAATGGGACTAGATTAAGACTGTCTTAGTGAAGACCAAAATGCCCGTTTAATGGTATTTTTGGTCTTTTTTCATGTTAAATTTTTAGAAAGGAGCTATTGTGTTTATGGTTATAAATAAATATCAAGAGTTACTATATAAAAGAATCGAAAGAACTTTTTCTGAGTGGGACGAAAAAGAAAACATTTCCGAAAAGGAATTATATGAGTTTTTACATAAGTTAAAAGGAACTTCAGGGACAATCGGGTTAGAAATATTGTCTGCATTTTGTTCTTCCCAGTTAAATATATTATCCGAAGAAAACGAGAATTTAATTCCGACATCGACACTTGTTAAATTTAAGTTAAGAATCAGACAGTTTTTAGAAGGAATCGATGAAACAAGTGAACGAATTCTAGAGAATAAGGCTAATCTTAAGTTCGAAAAAGAAGTGTTTGTGCTAATTATCGATGATGATTTGGAATTTGTTTCTTATGTAAAAGAGTTGCTTGGAAATATGGGTGCACAAGTTGCAATTGCATTGAATGGAAAACGAGGGTTAGATATGTTTTATTCAATGCGTCCTAATATTATCCTGCTCGATTTACATCTACCTGACATGAGTGGATTTGAAATCCTGGATCAAATTGCGGATATTGCAAGAGCAAGACATGTTCCGATTGCAATCATGAGCGTAGATGATAGTAGAGATAACAGAATTAAATCATATGAAAGGGGAGCAATGGATTTTATTGCAAAACCTCTTGATACAGATGTTTTTATTTCTTACCTGTTTAATCGTGAAGCAACGAGAAAAATGATAGATGAATCGATAATAACAGATAGCTTAACTGGTGTTGGAAATCGTCGACATTTTGATGAAATGCTTCATTATTTATCAGAAAATGCGAATCGAGCTGGATCTGAATTTTCACTTGTTATGATTGATATCGATTTTTTTAAGAAAGTAAATGATCAATTTGGTCATCCTGCAGGTGATGAAGTCCTTAGAAAACTTGGAAGAATTGCTCTGAAAATGAAAAGAGAAACGGATCATGTTTTCCGGTACGGTGGCGAGGAATTCGCGTTACTAGTAACTGGTGGATGTGCTGAAGATGCATCAATACTTGTGGAAAGAATACGTTCAGAATTTAGTGAACTTATTTTTCGAGCAGGAGACCAACCCTTCCCGGTTCAATTCTCGGCGGGCATTGCAATGTATCAAGGAGATCCAACGCAATTAGTCTCTTCAGCAGATCAAGCTCTTTATTCTGCTAAACGGACTGGGCGCAATAAAACGGTTATTTATCAATCGGAAGTAGCGATATTGAAACGTAAGCTACATATTTTTATAGTTGACGATGATGTACTACTTCGAACAATACTTTTTGAAAAAGTATCCGAGTGGAAATTATCTAACGTCGATGTAATTGTGCACGCATTTTCAAATGGACCAGACTTTCTTGAAACAGATTGGTATAGTCCAGAAGAAAACTTCATCATTTTATTGGATGGAATTATGCCTAAAATGGACGGACTAGAAGTTTTGGGGCGATTAAAAAACGAATTCAATGAAAGTAACGTTATCATTGCGATGATGACTGCGCGTACTGGGGAGTCTGATATTAAAGCGGCCTTATGGCTTGGCGCAGATGATTATATAATGAAACCATTCAAACCATCAGATGCCTTAGCTCGTATTCAACAACTTTCGAATAGATTTTTTATCTAATTATTTAATTACGCCTGGTATTACCAACACTAGTAAATCCTAAGCATAGGTGAAAATATCTATTCTTTAAGAGGGAGTTTAGTTTCTCGCGCAGTTCAATAGAAAGTGAATTTCCACTCTTCCTATTTTCAATTATAGAAGTCTGGAACTTCTGCTGAATACAGATAAATTGAGTGTTGTGATGAGGAGGTAAGATTAATATGAAAAAGAAAAATATTTTAGTAGTAGATGATGAGGATATTTTGCGCATGCTCATTGTTGATACGTTTGAATTTGAAGGGTATTCTATTGATGAGGCGGAAGATGGTAGAGTAGGCTTTAAGAAAATTATAGAGTCGGATTATGATTTAATTATTCTTGACTATATGATGCCAGAATTAACTGGGATGGAAGTACTTGAGAAAATGAAATCATTAAATTTAAATATTCCGGTCATTATGTTGACTGCAAAAACACAACAAGCTGATCGAAATCTAGCCTATCAAAATGGTGCGAAGTATTTCATGCCAAAACCTTTTAGTCCAAATGCCCTTTTACAATTAGTCAATCAAATATTTGCAAAATAACAATAGGAAAAGCTGCTTTATGCATCGGATTAATCCGGAGCATAAAGCAGCTTTTTAGTTATTTGAAAAGTTATATGTTTGGGTAGGTGTGTAGATGTTACTGTTTTTCATTCAACGTTCATATATTAAAGGCTACCCTTAGAGATATTACATTACGAGCTAAATAGTTGCTTTCCTTTGGGTTTTATAAAGAAATAGACTACTTATTATTTTGTTTATGGGAAATCAACAGTTTTCTAAGAGAAAATAATTTTATTGGACTTTTTCAGCGGCTGTCGAGGCGCATTTACTATTGATAATACTAGAATCAATTACTGGGTATAAAATACGTCCATCAGTAGTATGCAAAACATCAATTATAGTCTCAGATAATTTGTGAGGTGGATATGGTTTTGTCATGTAATGATTGATGCTGAACTCTTTTAAAAGGTTATTCTGTTTATCTAGAGCAGATGAAATAATAATTGGAATATTTTTTGTCAATTTTTTATCTTTTAATTGTTTTACAAAATCCCAACCAGTTAGTTCTGTACTGAGTAATATATCAACAACAATACAGGCGGGAAGCGAATCTTTCACTGATTTCAATGCGGCGTCAACGCTGCATTGATAAGTTACGGAAAAACCTTTTGTTTTAAGTTCTTCCGCTAAGAGTAAGGCGATGCTTTCGTCATCTTCGACGATTAGTACAGTAGGTGAATTATTAGTCAGACTTTTACTGGATTCTATGTTTATTTGTAATGGTAAGGAAAAATAAACAGTCGTTCCTTTAGCAACAGCAGATTCAATCCAAATTTCACCTTCGTGACTCTCAATAATTTCTTTGCAAATCGCTAGCCCTAGACCAGTACCGCCTATTTTACTACTGTATCCACTGTCAAGCCGTTGAAACTTATCGAACATTTTAGCATTATTAATTTCTGGAATACCAATACCTTCATCACGAATTGAAACGATGATGTAGCTTGAATTCTTTGATAGGCCAATTATTATTGAACCGCCATCTGGAGAAAACTTTAATGCATTACTTAATAAATTTGTAAATACTTGCGATATCCTATCAGCGTCAGCTTGAACAAGCATATTGTTTGTATAGTCTACTATATTTATTGAGTGTAAATCACTAATTTGGAAACTTTCAACCATGTTCGTTGCTGTTTCTAAGAGAGATATTTCTGTCATATTATAGAGTTGATTTCCGTGTTCCATGCTTTGTAAATCCAAAAAGTCATTTATAAGATTTGTAAGTCTTTTGGCTTCCTTTTGAATCGTTTCTAAATAAAGTTTCTGACGACTAACATCAATATTTCTTGATAAAAGTAGTTCTGTAAAGCCAAGAATACTAGATAAAGGCGTTCGTAATTCGTGGCTAACCGTTGAAACAAGTTCAGTCTTCATCCGATCAATCTCGTGTTCTTGTGTAATATCACGATGAACGAAAATAGTACCTACTTTTTCGTCTTCCATAACAATGGGGACACTATAAACATCAATGACTCTTGGCAATTTACCAGGTATTGTGTAAGAGGTTTGTAATGTACCGCTAACTTCTGAATTAAGCGCATCTGTAAAAAATTGTTTTAGACTAGTAGGATCATTAACTTTATTTGACAGATAGTCAATCCATTTAGACTGGTCATTAGCTATACTTTTTAACACATTATCTAAATCTAGCATTCCTTTGAAAGCATGGTTTTTTCTTTCGATGACCCCTTTAATTGAAACAAACTGAATACCTTCATTTACATTATCAATCACATTTTTGTTAAGTAAACGTTCATGATTAGAACTTTCATATTGTTCTATACGGTCTACAACTAATGCAAACCGGTTGAGTAGGCCGAATATATCATGCATATCCTCTTTGGAAAATGGGCGTCCCACACGTGATATAGCTATTGCAGTACTAAATTGAGCATTGCTATTTTTTATTGCTGCGTAAAAGTCATATGCGTAATTAACAGAAGTCGAGATTCCTTTCTCATAGACAGCTTCACGTTTCACAGTAAAATAAGATTCCTTTTCAAGACGTACATTAATATAGTCTGCTTGTTTTTCTTTGAATTCAAAAAAAGCTTTACTAGTCATTCCTTTTATTGCGAATTCATCTGATTCGAATAGCCAAAATGCCCCTATATCAATTGAATAAACACTATCGAAGTAGTCTAACGCTGTATCGACTAGTTCTTGCTTATCTAAAGTGAATGATAATTTGTGGCTTAACCCGTTATAACGTTCCAAACGGATTTTAGCAAAACGTGCATCGCTTAAGGCACTTTCCATAATTGATTGATTTTTATATAACTCGTCTTGTTGCATAAGTAATTCTTCATTTTGGGCCGTCATCTCTTCTGTTTTTGATTGTATTGTCGTAATCATTTTTGAGAAGGAAGCGGAAAGTGCACCAATTTCATCAGTTCTTTCAATTGGACGAAATGTGAAATCTGCGCCGGCATGATATTTATCAGCTGTTGATTTCATTCTTTCAATTGGTACGATGAAATTACTAATAAATTGCCAAGTTGTAACTGTTACGACAGTTAGGAGAACTGCGCCAAAAAGAAAAAGAATGACTGAAAATATTCTTGATTGCTTCATGGTTTTTTCTAAAACGACATCTACTTTATCGTAGACGCGTTTTTCGTATTGCTTGGAATAAGCAATGAGTCGGTTAATTGTAGCGTTTGATCCATCTAGTGATAGTGCGCGTAGTGCTTTATAATCGTTATTTTCAACGAGTAATAGCGCGTTAGGTAAGATGGTCGATTCATAATTAATAAAGAATTTTTCCATTTCCTCTATTAGTTCGCGTTCTTCTTTACTTAGTGGAAGGGTACGCAGATTGTCGATTGCTTCGTGTACATGACCAATCTCTTTATAAGCAAGGTTTAATTCGTTTTCAATTTGAAATGCATAATAGCCCCTTACGCGAAAGAAAACTTGATTGAGAGAGGTCGCTAAATTGTCTATAGATCTTGCTTTTTCCAAAGATACTTCCTGCTCCTTTTTCAATTCGGACCATGACTTTTGCATATATATGTATGTAGCTAAGGAGAATGCAAGAGATAAAACCAAAGTGATAAACATGACTTTTAGATATTGGTGCCTAATACCCTTTCCACTCAAATTATTCGGCCTCTTTTCACTGTAAATATTAAGTATATTTTACCATATGGAACCAAAAAAGGTTATCTTCAATTTAGTAGATTCCGCTAAATTGAAGATAACCAATGAAAAACTTATATTCTTTAGTTAACCGAACCGCCCGTTAATATAATCTTCTGTCCGTTTATCGGTTGGATTACTAAATAAGACTGAAGTGCGGTCAGCTTCGACAATTTCACCATTTAGGAAAAAGGCAGTACGGTCTGAAATTCGGGAAGCTTGTTGCATATTATGCGTCACAATGGCGATTGTTACGTCGTTTTTAATCGAATCAATCAACTCTTCCACTTTATATGTGGAAACCGGATCAAGTGCAGACGTAGGTTCGTCCATGAGAATCACTTCTGGATCAACTGCTAAGCATCTAGCAATACAAAGTCGTTGTTGTTGACCTCCAGACAGTCCATACGCTGGTTTATGAAGTCGATCTTTCACTTCTTCCCAAAGTGCGGCTCTACGAAGACTATCTTCAACAATAGTTTCTAACAATGCTTTATTTCGTATACCATGTATTTTAGGGCCGAATGCTACATTTTCAAAAATGGATTTAGGGAAAGGGTTTGGTTTTTGAAAGACCATACCTACTTTTGACCGAAGCACCTCAACTGGCATGGAATTTCCAAAAATATTATTATCCATAAATGTAATGTTACCGGAAATATTAACGTCTTGGACCGTTTCTACCATCCGGTTTAATGTCTTGATATAAGTTGATTTTCCACATCCTGATGGCCCAATAATTGCAGTTACTTCTTTCTCATTAATCGACAGGTTTATGTTTTTAAGTGCGTGGCTGGAACCGTACCAAACGTTCAGGCTAGATGTTTCATAAACGGGTTTTTTCCAGTTTTCATTATTCATAACCCGTAGCTTTTGGTCAATATTTTTTCGGTCTACTAATAAAGTCATTGTTATCCTCCTAACAATTTTCGAGCAATACTACTATGTAAAGTAATCATACCGAGAAATTGTTGAGGTAGTGTGAAGACTATGTAAAGATTTTGTAAAATAAAAAAGTACTCTACTAAATTATAGAGTACTTGTCGTTTATTCGAAAATGTAATGAAGTGCTTTGATGGCTTGGTCGACTGTTTCAACAGTGGCACTAGATTTACGTGACAGTTCTTTAAGTGGATGATGATGCTCTTTGTTTCTAATAAGAATAAGTGGTTTGCCGAATGCAACGGCGGCGCTTGCGTCCATTGCAGTATTCCACTGCTTATACTGTTCGCCGAAAAGCGCGATGACAAGATCAGCTTTTTTCATCAATATCTCTGTTCGTAGATTGTTAAAACTTGAAGCAGCTGCATCTTTTAATATTGCATCTGGTTGTGTCCCTAAGATTTGTTCGCCAATATTATCAGACCGATCATGATCTTCCATTGGTCCTACAAAATCGATTGGTAATTTTAGTGCAGCCGCTTTCTGTTTGATTTCTTCACGCCAAGAAGTATGAATTTCTCCTGCAAGATAAACGCTTAATCGCATAATAAATCCCTCCTGTATGTATTTCTTTTATTATAACATTTATGCCCTTGAGATTGCTCAGAAATGCCCGTAAGCTTACAATAGTAAGTAGAGCAAGGAGTGAGTAACATGAAAACAGTTTGGCATAATGGATTAATTTATACAATGGAAAGCGAAGGCGTAACATTAGAGGCGTTATTGACTGACAACGGGAAAATAATAGAGACAGGCTCATATGAAGAAATGAAAACAAAGGCAAAAGCTGAGGTTGATCTGCAAGGGGCTGTTTTGTATCCGGGCTTTGTGGATAGTCATTTGCATATGATTGGCCATGGTGAAAAATTACTTAGTTTGGATTTGGCAAAGGCGACGTCATCAGATGAAATGCTGGATATGCTATATAACGCTTATCCAGGATTAAGTGTCGATGAGTGGTTCGTAGGAGAAGGTTGGAATGAAAATAGTTTTCCAGATAAGAAAATTTTTACTAGATATGAACTTGATAAAGTAACCGATTCTCCAATGGTCCTAAAGAGGGCGTGCCGTCATGCTGTATTAGCTAATTCAAAAGCTCTATTACTCGCAAGTATTACAAAAGATAGTCCAGATCCAATAGATGGCGTCATTGTAAGAGATGAAGACGGTGAGCCGACGGGGTATTTATTGGAAGGTGCACAGGATTTTGTATTAGGTTTGATATGCGAACAAACTGAAGAAACGCTGACACGCGCTTTGCGAAAATCGGTTAATGACATGCTTTCATTAGGACTAACGGGTGGCCATACGGATGACCTCGGTTATTACGGAGAATATGACAACCCATTACAAGCATTTAAAAATGTTATTAACGAAAAGAATAAGTTTCGTGCACACTTGCTGCTGAGACATAGTGTGTTTAAAAAGTTAATGGAGGATGGAGCTACTTATGATGAGCCTTGGATAGAACCAGGAGCGATGAAGTTTTTTGTCGACGGTGCACTTGGCGGTAAAACTGCACTTCTAAGCAAGCCTTATTCGGACGCCCCAGAAACGTCTGGTATGGCAGTACACTCTGATGAAGAATTAAGAGAATTGGTTGCACTAGCTAGATCATACGATGCAGCAATTGCGGTTCATGTAATTGGAGATGGTGCAGTGGAAAAAGCACTCGATGCAATTGAGGAAAATCCTGCACCGGCGGGAAAACGAGATCGTTTGATTCATGTCAACGTATTGCGTGATGATCTTGTTGAAAGAATGGAGAAGTTACCAATCATATTGGATATACAGCCTGCATTTGTTCCCTCAGATTTCCCGTGGGTAATGGAGCGTTTAGGAGAAGACCGTTTAGAATGGGCGTATGCTTGGAAAAAACTGCTAGATAAAGGTTTTATTTGCGGTGGGGGTTCTGACGCGCCAATTGAAGATGTCGACCCACTGTCTGGTATATACGCAGCAGTTACGAGACGTGAACCTGGTGAATCGCATGATGGTTATCTACCAGACGAAAAACTGAGCCGTTTTGAAGCGGTCGGATTATTTACGACGGGTAGTGCTGCAATAATAGGCAAATCAGAATCCCGTGGTAAACTTGCAGTTGGATTCGATGCAGACTTCACTGTGCTCGATAGAAATTTATTCAACGTTGAGGTTGAAGATATATTAACTGCGAAGGTCGTCATGACAGTCGTTGCTGGTGAAGTCATGTACGCTTGTAAATAATCTTATTTGATTAGTAAAAAGGAGGAATAAAATATGAACGGACAAAATCGTGATGATGTAAAACCTGGTTTAAAAGTGGCAGTTATCTTGAAAAAAGATCAGCGGTCAGGAATTAAAACTGAAGGGGTTGTTAAAGACTTACTGACAAACTCGAAGTTCCATCCACATGGTATTAAAGTTCGGCTTGAAGATGGACAAGTTGGACGCGTGTGCGAAATATTATAAGAAAAAAGCGTTTGGGTAAATGCCTGAGCGCTTTTTTGTTTGCTGAAAAATAATGAATAGAGCATATTTTTATCTTTACAACAGCTTTACAAAAAACGCACACTGGCTTAACACTTGTCCTTTAAAGTATGAAATGTAAGTAAGAAAAACAAAACAGCAAGCCTATATCAAGGGAGGAAAAAATCAATTGAAAATTAAAAAGGTTCTTTTATTCTTAGTAATCGCTGCACTAGCAGTAATGGTTGGAGCTTGTGGGGCAGATAAAGAAGGTACTGAAAAAGATGATGATAACGCAAATGTTGAAAAAACTGAAAGTAAAGTAGACAGCGCAAGTGAAACAACAGCGTTAGAAGGAAGCGTTGTTATTGACGGGTCTGGAACAGTTTATCCATTAATGGCTAGAATAGCAGAAGAATATATGGTGAATGAGCAAGAAGGCGTCTCTGTTGAAGTAAGCAGAGCAGGAACAGGAGCAGGATTTAAAAAATTCCTTGTAAATGAGGGAACAGACTTCAATGATGCTTCTCGTCATATTAAAGATGAAGAAGCAGCTGAAGCTGAAAAACTAGGTATTGAAGTTAAGGAATTAAAAGTAGCGCTAGACGGACTAACATTTGTAATCAATAAGGATAATGATTGGGCTACTGAATTAACAGCAGAACAATTAATAAGCATCTTTAAAGCAGACGGCGGCATTAAAAAATGGTCAGATATTAACCCGGAATGGCCAGATGAAGACATCAAGCCAATGGGGCCGAACGAAAACCACGGAACATATGAGTTTTTCTATGAAAGTATTTTAGATGAGCAAGATCTAGTAGATGGTGTCAATTTACAACAAGACTACTCAACACTCGTTAGTTTAGTTTCTGAAGATAAAAACGGCATTGCGTTCTTCGGATTTGGTTACTATGTGAACAATACAGATAAGTTACAGGCTGTTAATGTAGACTTCGGTAGTGGTTCAGTTGAGCCGGCATTAGATACTATTTCTGAAGATGGGGCCTATGCAGATTTTACTCGCCCAGTGTTCACTTATTTAAATGTTGATCATGCAAAAGCGAAACCACAAGTATTAGATTATGCTATTTATGCTTTAAACAACATAAATAAATTTGCTGGGGAAACTGGATTCGCACCAATCCCTGAAGAAGAAGTTAAAGAGAACATCTCTTTCTTAGAAGGTTTAAAGTAAAAAGGTCTTAATAAGGGTTGTCCTTTAAGTCTCTTATGACTTTCCGGACAGCTCCTTCTTTTAAATTTACGCGAGATGGAAGGAGCTTCATTGTAATATGAGCATTAATCATACAATTCCTAGAAAAACTGAAGATAGCATTAGAGAGTTGATTGATAAAAAGAGGAAAGATAGGAATTTCAGAAATACACTAGAGAGGCTAATTCCTATTATTCTTTTCATGATAGCTTCTGTCTCAATTTTGACGACTATCGGCATTATTTACACACTGTCGAAAGAAACTATTGAGTTTTTCAAGCGCGTTCCGATGAGCGAATTTTTCACAGGAACAGTGTTAAAACCATTGAGTCAAACGCCTGAATTCGGTGTACTCCCACTTCTGATGGGAACGATTACGTCGTCTCTCATAGCCATGCTTGTTGCGGCACCGATTGGTTTAATGACTGCGATTTATTTAAGTGAATATGCATCAGCTAAAGTTAAAAAAGTCGTCAAACCATTATTAGAAATTCTTGCGGGCATCCCGACGATTGTTTATGGTTTTTTCGCCTTTACATTTATTACGCCGTTATTGAAAGGTTTTATTCCGGGACTTGAAGCAACGAATATACTTAGTCCAGGTTTAGTAATGGGTGTCATGATTATACCGATGATTGCATCGTTATCTGAAGATGCGATGAGTTCAGTTCCGAATACGATGCGTGAAGGTGCTTTTGCTTTGGGCTCTACTAAACTAGAGGTGACAAGACGAGTTGTCATTCCAGCAGCATTGTCGGGAATTATTGCTTCTTTCATTTTAGGGATATCCCGTGCAATTGGCGAAACGATGATTGTGACGATTGCAAGTGGAAGTACAAAGAATTTCACATTTGATATTACACAGTCTATGCAGACGATGACCGCATATATCGTTGAAGTAACAGGCGGAGATGCTCCAGCAGGTTCAACAATCTATTACAGTTTATATGCGGTAGCGATGACGCTCTTTGTTTTCACACTTGTAATGAATTTCGTTGCAAGATATATCTCTAAGAGATTTAGGGAGGAGTATTAATATGAATAAAACAAACCAGAGACAAGTATTGAGAAGAATAAACTTTAGGTTGATGATTAATAACCTGGCGAAATTCATATTTTTATTATCCACACTCTTTGGGCTCTTAATTTTAGGAGTTTTAGTTTATAGGGTCATGGCTCAAGGAATAGGTTGGATAAACATGGACTTCCTTACCGGCAAACTTTCGACCCAACCAGCACGAGCGGGAATCATGGGTGCAATTCTCGGAACACTTTGGTTAATGGTGGTCGTTGCACCTGTAACGATGTTTTTAGGTGTAGGGACAGCTATTTACTTAGAATTATATGCGAAAAAAGGGCGGTTTCAAGCGCTGATTCAAACGAACATTTCGAACTTGGCAGGCGTTCCTTCAATTGTTTACGGTATTTTAGGAATGACTGTTTTTGTTAGAGCATTAAATTTTGGAAACATAGTATTAGCTGGCGGATTAACGATGTCGCTTTTAATTCTTCCAATTGTTATCGTGGCTAGCCAAGAAGCGCTTCGTGCTGTGCCAGGACACTTTGGTGAAGCATCTTACGGTATGGGTGCAACAAAATGGCAAACGATTAGGAATGTAATCTTACCAGTTGCTATACCAGGTATATTAACAGGGGCTATTCTTTCGTTATCACGTGCAATTGGAGAGACTGCGCCACTTGTAGTGATTGGAATACCAGCGCTATTATTGCCTTTTCCAGGCGGAATATTCGATAAATTTACAGTGCTACCAATGCAAATTTATTACTGGACGAGTGATTCCTCTTTAATGGCTGAATATGCGAACTTAGCAGCGGCAACGATTATCGTACTACTTCTAACTTTGATTATTTTAAACTCAATTGCAATTGTCATTCGAAATAAATTTCAACATAGATATTGATTTGAAACTATAAAAACGGTTATGGCCTAGCAAAAAAATGCTGGGTTATTACTATTTATTATTTGTTCTATTAATACTATTTATAGGAATAACAGCAGTGAAAGCAAGTACTTATTTCATTAGTTCCTTTATTTATAGAGTTTCGAATCTATTGTGAATATAAAAAGTTGAGTCGGAGGAAAGTAAATGGCCACTAGAAAACAAAAACTTGGATTTAAGATGAAGCATAAACTAATGACTGTCATGGTGGCTTGTTGTCTTTTTATCGTCATTATTATGGGGACGGTTAGTATAACAAAAAGTAAAGAGTTGCTTGAGGAGTATGCTTTTAATAACGCGAAACTATCCGTTGAAAACCACGCAAAGGACCTTAGCAGTACGATAGAAAAAATTGAATCCTCAGTTGATGGATTGGCAATGACAACCTTATTAATGTTGGATGACGTGGAATTGCTACAAACAAGTCCGGAATATGTGGGACAAATTCAAGAAGAAGTCAGACCAATTGCAAGACAATATGGGAAAGAAACAGATGGTGCAATGGCTGTTTATGTAAGATTTAATCCTGATTTTACGGAACCTACTTCGGGCCTTTTTCATGTAGATGTTTATAATGATGGGATTATGGATGAACTGGTGCCAACGGATTTTAGTCAATATGATCCAAGTGATATTGCGCATGTAGGTTGGTATTATACACCGATTAATGCTAAAGAGGCGACGTGGCTAGACCCTTATCATAATGATAATATTGATGTTGATATGATAAGTTATGTCGTACCCCTTTTTAAAGATGGTGTTGAAGTAGGCGTGGTTGGTATGGATATTAATTTTGATTTATTTACGAATGCTGTTGCCGAAATGAAACCAACCCCTAGTAGTTATGGCGCTTTACTGAATCGTGATTTAACATTTTTGATTCATCCTACATACGGGAATGAAAATACACTTGAAGATGTTCAAGCGGAGTTGTCTAAAAAAGTAGTAGAAGAACAATTAGCAGTCGTTTCGACACAAGTGGATGGAAATGAAGAAATCGTTTCATTTAGTCAGCTTTCAAATGGACATTATCTTCTTTTATCTTCACCTAAAAAAGAAGTATATAAGAGTGTTGATTTGATTAAAAAAATTATTTTAATAATTGCTTTAGTAAGTGTAGTTATAAGTATTATCGTGGCCTTATTATTAAGTAATAAAATGACAAAGCCTATACATAAATTAGTAGAAGATATGAAAAAAGTTCAAGATGGGGACCTAACGATTCAAACAGCAGTTATGAGTAAAGATGAAATTGGAGAAATCGCTTCAAACTTTAACCGAATGACGTCGCAGCTACATGAAATGGCATCAAATATTACGGGAATCTCCGGTAAAGTAATCGTGGCTTCTGCCGAATTATCACAGATATCTGAAGAAACGGCTGCGTCTTCTGAGGAAGTAACAACTTCTATAGAAGAAATGGCGTCAAGCAATGGGGAACAAGCATCGTACGTTCAAAAAGGTTCTGAAATTACCCGTCATTTATCAGACGAATGTGTTGAGTTGTCTAAGTCGACGGCTCATATTAATGTGATGACAGATCAGGTTTTAATTGAGCAAATAAAAGGCATTGAAGTTTTACAAAACTTAGTTAAGACTACAGAGAAAAATGAACAAGCAGCTGATCATATTGGACATGTGATCACACGTTTAAATGATAAAACGGCTAACATTGTAACTGTATTAGCAACTATACAAGCGATTGCCGATCAAACAAATTTACTTGCTTTAAATGCGGCGATAGAATCTGCCAGGGCAGGAGAAGCTGGTAAAGGCTTCGCCGTCGTGGCCAATGAAATTCGTTCACTCGCAACCCAGTCTAAAGAATCGACGGGCCATATCCGGAAAATTGTTGAAGAAATTTATAAAGATACGAGTCTGACAGTTGATGCAATGTCGGAAGTTCAAGAAACTACTTCGGAACAAACGATTGTTGTAGGTGTTGTTCAGCAATCCATTCATAATCTTTCAAAGTCAATCGAGAACATTAATGGGCTTATTAAAATTAATGTAAACACCATTTATGACATTACTGATGAGGCAAATCGATTGGCTACTGAAATTGAAAGCATCTCGGGTATTTCAGAGGAGCAAGCAGCAGCATCTACAGAAATTTCGAGCATCATGCAAAACCAAATGAAAGACATTGAAAAAGTAAGTATTTCCACTGCACAATTACACGAATTAATAAGTGACCTACAAGACACTGTGAGAAGTTTTAAATTGTGATGCGGTGTAAATGAGTTGAGTTATTAATGCATACCACAATCTATATGGTTGTGGTATTTTCATATGGATTTTTGCTTGAAAAGAGATTTTTGGGAGAGTGTTTCCAAAAGTGCGCAATGTGTGTGGCGGAACTTAGTAACAAATTTCTGAAAGTAATCACCGTATGTGGAAAACTAATCAACATCGGATGAAAAGCATGCAACGTTTTCCGGAGTATGCAACGAATTAGTAGAACTTATCAACGCAATCGGGGAACTAATCAACATTTGTTGAAAAGTACGCAACGTTTTCCGGAGTATGCAACGAATTAGTAGAACTTATCAACGCAATCGGGAAACTAATCAACATTGGTTGAAAAGTACGCAACGTTTTCCAGAGTATGCAACGAATTAGTAGAACTTATCAACGCAATCGGGGAACTAATCAACATTGGTTGAAAAGTACGCAACGTTTTCCGGAGTATGCAACGAATTAGTAGAACTTATCAACGCAATCGGGAAACTAATCAACATCGGTTGAAAAGTCTACAACGTTTTCCAGAGTATGCAACGAATTAGTAGAACTTATCAACGCAATCGGGGAACTAATCAACATTGGTTGAAAAGTACGCAACGTTTTCCAGAGTATGCAACGAATTAGTAGAACTTATCAACGCAATTTGGGAACTAATCAACATTGGTTGAAAAGCATGCAACGTTTTCCGTTTCTTATCAGCTAAATTTTACTTATTCAGAAACTACATATGAAAAGGTTGGCGGGGTGACTATTAATTATTTAGCGAATTTAAATTTGAAATCAGGTACATACGATTTGTTTTCACAGCGATGGGGAAAGTGCGTTGGAATTTGTGCGTGAAATTCCTACTGCGTTAATAAAAGAAGAAATTAAAATCTGAAAGGTTAGTGATTTTTAAAGTAAGTAGTAAGAAATAGGAATGGCAGACTATAAATTGCCATTCCATTAACTCATATAACCTTAGAAGGCATTTTGGTTTCAGAATAAAGGTAATTACTACCCGGTAACTGTTTGCATCGCTTTTTCAATAGACTTGCCTTTTCTGCTAAATCAAAAATCGATTTATAATGACTCTTTTTAATACACGCAATTGATATAGATAATAGAGGGAAATACTCACTCTCACCATGTCGATTCTTCGAAAGAATCTGTCCTTTAGCAAGGTCCTGTTCATAATAATAGTTTTTAATAGAGTCATCAAATCTTTTAATTACTTGTTCGCAATACGTGGAACTATCTTCAGATGACACGACCATAATAAAATCGTCCCCACCAATATGGCCGACAAAGTCATTACTAGACGCAGTTTGTTTTAAAATGTCTGCGAGTTTCATAAGAACTCTATCACCCTTTTCAAAACCATAAACATCATTGTAAGGTTTAAAATTATCAATATCAAAATAGAGAACGCAATATTCTCCAGGGGTAGCAACACATTTTTGAAGATGCTGCTCTATAATTAAATTCCCCGGAAGTTCAGTTAGTGGATTTAAATGCTTCGCATAATCAATTTCGATTTGCATCGTCTTCTCTAGTAAATCTTTGACCGTAACAATCCCTAAGTACTTGTCATCTTTAGTAACGGTTATAAAATCATACAAATGTTCTGGATCCCTCATCATGGCAATTTTTGATACGACATTAATTGGCGTACATGCATCGACAATGATGAAGTTATTACTCATTATTGTGGATATTTTCTTTTTATGATACAAACTGTATCCGTATGGACCACTCAATTTTAAATTCAGTTGATTACGCGTAATGACGCCAACTAACATACCATTCTCTGTAATACAAAATCCTGGATAAGTATAATTTCCTGCTACTAAATTTGTAACATCGCCAATAAGCATGTCGCCATCTATCATTTCTAATGGCGTAGAAATATATTCAATATTAGTAGAAAGTACTCTATTGGCTGCTTTGCTGAATTTGCGTTTATTTTCCATTGCAATGATTTCATACAAATCCCGTCGAATGGGGTGGAGCTCGGATTCAGGCTTTTGAATATAGTAACCTTGTCCGAAATGTGCACCAAGATTGATAACGGTAAGCAGTTCGGATTTCGTTTCAATGCCTTCCGCTATGATGCGAATATCTGCTAGATTAGCAAACTCACACAAGCTTTTAACAAGCGATTGCTTCGTTTTATCCGTATCAATATCGCGAATTAACTTCATATCTAGCTTCATGAAGTTTGGGTGTATATCGGTAATAATATTTAGTCCAGAATAACCAGAACCGACGTCATCTATTGCTACTTGGTAAGATTGATTTTTATAATGTTCAACGGTTTTTTTAAAATCAGGTAAATTGTTAATGGCTTCTTTTTCAGTAATCTCAAAAATAATTTTTTCTGCATCAATGTCATATCTGCTTAAATATTCTTTTGTAAAACCTTGTTTGAACTTCTCTTCGCTCATAATATTTGGATTAACGTTTAGAAACAGTTTTCCTGCTGTTTGTAAACGATGAGCCGCCTCTAATGCCTTTGATCGGCATAAATACTCCAATTCCCATAATTGATCGTGTTCCATTGCATAAGTAAATAACTCCTCTGGTGAGGCTAAAACCGTATTTTTTGGCCCCCGACTCAATGCTTCATTCCCAAATAAAGAGCCGTCCTTAAGTGAAATGATTGGCTGAAATACAGTTTGAATCGTTCTTTCCTTTAATATATGTGAGAAAAGTTCATGTAAAGCGTCACTGACAATCTTCATTAGCAAAGTCCCTCCTATACAAATAGGCCCATAGATATACACTAATGAATTTTGGCCAAAGTATATACATGGTTTGGGTTAAGTTATTGTAAAGATTTAGTTAAAGTTAATTCCTTCTAATTAAAATCAAACTCCCAAAACTGGATAGCCCTTTGAAACTAAAAAGTCTATCCAAGAATTGCTTTGCATAGGCTAGAAATGATCTAAATAATTTGAATGGAGTGAAGAGACTACCTTACACAGATAATTACGAACGAGACACATACGGAATTATAGATTTTGGGTTAGAAATAACTTCGAACATGGTGAGTTTTTTGATAGGGAAATTAGTCACCATGAATTAGCACTTGCGCATGAAAATGCTCAAATGGTAAAGCAAATGGGAGATACTACTGGTTTTAATAACAGTAGTACCTTTTATGATCTAATGTGTTTATAGCTTAGCTTATAAAATAAGATGAAAATTTCTGTCTCAACCTCCTTTTACTATTACAGCAACATCAGGTGTATCTGTAAAAATACCATCTACCCCCATTTGAATCATCTCTTTCATAATGTCCGCATCATTTATGACAAACGGATGAATATGAAGACCTTCCCCATGTAAACGATTGACCAATTCCTTTGTAACGAGTTCTTGATTCACCCCAATGCCAGAAGCATATTGTCCTAACTGGCTAATTTCTTTATTGGAAATCCCGTTAATTTTTTGACTATACAATTTGACGAGTGGAATTGACGGCTCTAATTCAAATACCCTCTTCAAGCTATTCTCGCTATACGACTGGACAATAACTTTAGGAAACTCATCCACACGATTTATCAAATTATGCTCTGAAAGTTGGTGAATAAGTTCCTCTTCCATTCCTGGCGTAGCATTGAGTGATTTAATCTCAATGTAGTAATTTACCTCATCTTTAAAATAGGAAAGAATTTCTCCAAGTTCGGGAACAGGCAATACCTCGTACGTAGGGGAGGCCAAATCTGGGTGTAAGTTATTAAAGATAAATCCTGGAGAAAACCCTTGTAAATCCTTAAAATTAAGATTTGCAACTGCATGTTCATTCCCGTCAATTAATACATTTTTTTCATGTAAGGCGACAAGTTTACCATCTTTCGTCATATGTAAATCGAGTTCAATATAATCGGCTTCCATTGAAACAGCAAGTTCATACGCAAGCATTGTGTGTTCAGGCAAATAAGCAGAAGCACCGCGGTGGGCGATGACTAAGAAGTTATCAGTTGGTAAAGGGGCGCGCTTAATTGGCTCTATTGAACAACTTAGTAGTATAAATAAGCATATGAATAGTAGGAATCTCTTCATGAATAAGCACACCATCCTTGTTAAATAGTAAAAAAATTGGAATATTTTGCAATAAATAAAGGGGTTTATTAAACTATAGCGAAAGGGGTATATAGGATAATTGATTTAGCAAGATAATATTCAGGAACTTTTATAACTGATTATTAATTAATTGTAAATATACGGTAAATTAACCATACAATGGTCATTTATAGTATATGCTTGCGAAAGAGTCATAACATCATAGGATTTAAACACATCGAAAGGGGTCTTGCTTATGAAAAAAGTAGAGTTGATTGATCTATCTAAGTCTTATGACAAACAGGTCAACGTCATATCTAATATAAACGTAACAATTGAACCTGGCGAATTCTTTGTACTCGTTGGTCCTTCAGGTTGTGGAAAAAGTACCATGCTACGCATGATTGCTGGACTTGAAGAGATTACGAGCGGTACTTTGAAGATTGGCGAGGACATAGCGAACCATTTACCACCTAGTAAAAGAGAATTATCAATGGTCTTTCAAAACTATGCGCTTTATCCACATCTTACGGTAGGGCAAAATATAGCGTTTGGACTCAATGTAAAGAAAATTAAAAAGACTGAACAAGAGCAACGTGTGACGGATGTTGCCGAAATGCTAGGATTGTCTGATTTCTTATCGCGGAAGCCTAGAGAGTTATCAGGTGGGCAAAGACAGCGTGTTGCATTGGCTCGTGCAATTGTCAGTGAAGCGCCGATTTGTTTAATGGACGAACCTCTATCCAACTTAGATGCAAAATTACGCACACAGATGCGTTCAGAAATTAGACGTATCCAAAAAGAACTTAATATTACGATGATTTATGTAACACATGACCAGGTTGAAGCGATGACCATGGGTGATAGAATTATGATTTTACATAAAGGAGAAATCCAGCAAGTAGGGAAGCCGATTGATATTTATAATAACCCAGCTAACCCTTTTGTTGCGACTTTTATCGGAGCACCAGCTATGAACATAGCTGACGCAAGAATTGATGAGAGCACATCTGAATTGATTATCGGCGAAACAATTAGCGTGCCGATTCCAGCGTTGGAAAAAGAAGCGTTTCTAAATCATTCACTCATTGCTGGTATTCGTCCAGAACATCTGCGTATCGCTAATAAAGACAGTCAGGATACTTCCGAAATAAGCGTCGTTGTTACGAATATTGAAATACTGGGAAATGAAACGGTATTCTCATTCATAATTAATGAAGGGGAGTGGTTAGTCAAATGGAGCGGGCAGTGGCATATTGAAATTGGAGATACAGTTCAGTTGGAATTGGATTTCGCTTCACTTTGCCTCTTTAATAAAGAAACAGACCAGCTCATTAAAAAGCCAACGAATAGAGGGAGTTTTGTTTTAAATCAAGAGGTGACGTCATGAATTCACCTATAAAACAGAGCTTTTGGAAGAGAGCAATCAACGGACGAACAGCAACTCTTTATTTGATACCATCTATTATTATTTTCTCGGTATTCATCTTTTATCCGATGTTCAGAACAATTTATTTAAGCTTCTTTTTAACAAATCAAGCTGGAGAAGCAGCATTATTTGTAGGCTTTGAAAACTATGCGTATTTACTGGAGTCGTCGGAATTTCGAAATAGCATGAAAGCGACTGCACTTTTTGTACTATATACCGTGCCAGTAGGTATTATATTTGCGCTATTACTTGCGCTATTAGCAAATGAGAAATTAAAAGGTATAGGTTTTTTCCGAACTATTTATTCATCTACCATGGGCGTCTCGGTGGCGGCTTCATCTGTTATTTGGCTATTTTTATTCCATCCAAGTATAGGAATGTTCAATCGATTTTTAAATGTCGTGAATCTCCCACAAGTACAGTGGTTACTTGATCCTGAGTGGGCACTTCTTTCCGTTTCGATTTCTACGATATGGATGAATACAGGATTTTGCTTTTTAATCATACTAGGTGGCTTACAAAATATTGATGAACATCTATATGAAAGTGCACGGATTGACGGAGCTGGTTATTTTCACAGACTAAGACGCATTACAATTCCAATGTTATCACCTACTTTATTTTTTATCGTTACAATTTCACTGATTAATGCTTTCCAATCCTTTGGCCAAATCGATATCTTGACGAAGGGTGGGCCATCCCAATCAACAAACTTGATTGTCTATTCAATCTATCGTGAAGCATTTATTAACTATCAGTTTGGAACAGCTAGTGCGCAGGCCGTGTTCTTATTTTTAATTATTTTAATCGTAACACTTCTTCAATTTAAGCTATTAGAAAAGAAGGTGCATTACCAATGACAATGAGCCTTCCGAAGAAAATCTGGTTTTACTTTCTATTAGCAATTACTTCTCTATTTGTCTTTTTTCCTGTTCTTTACGCATTTATGATTTCTTTCATGACAGGACCAGAGATTATTCAAGGGAATTTCTTACCATCCAGTTTCCAGTTTGATAATTATATTAAAGTATTTGACCGCTTACCCTTATTAAAATATTTAATGAATAGCTTCATAGTTTCAACTACTGTAATGCTTGGTCAGATTGTTATTTGTAGTCTGGCAGCTTATGCTTTCGTCTTTCTGCCGTTTAGAGGGAGTAATTTTGTATTCTTTTTATTTGTTTCAACAATGATGATCCCTTGGGAAGCAACGATGATTCCAAACTTTTTCATCATTCAAAAGTTAGATTGGCTTAATACTTATCAAGGACTGACAATGCCGTTCTTTGCATTGGCATTTGGTACCTTCTTACTGCGTCAACATTTTAAAACAATTCCAAAAGAGTTGCACGAAGCAGCTAAAATTGCAGGATTAAGTAGATTTGCATTCTTCTGGCGCGTCATAATACCTGTTTCTAAAACGAGCATTGTTACGTTAGGGGCTTACGGGTTCTTAACAACATGGAATATGTATTTATGGCCGCTTTTGATAACGACAAATGATTCAGTTCGAACGGTACAAATTGGTCTAAAACAGTTGCAAACTCAAGAGATTGCAACCGATTGGGGGGTGGTAATGGCTGGTGTTATCGTCGTGATTATTCCGACACTTCTGCTGCTCTTCATTGGGCAAAAACAGTTGCAAAAAGGTCTTTCGCAAGGCGCTTTAAAATAAAAAATACTGAGGAGTGTTCGAAAATGAAAAAACTATTAAAATCGTCCCTATTTTTAATATTAATTTTAAGTGTAGTTGTACTTGCAGCATGTACAAATAGTGATAGTAGTAAAGAAGAGGAAAAGCCAAAGGAAGAACCTACTGATACAACAACTGAAGATACGGATACGGATGCGCCTGAGGAAACAGCTGATGGTGAAAAAGTAGAAGTTGAATTCTGGCATGCGATGTCTGGTGGATTACAGGAATCGCTTGATAAAGTTGTCGATGGCTTTAATACTTCCCAGGATAAGTACTCTATTAAAGCAGAATTCCAAGGGACATATGAAGAATCGTTAACGAAATTGCGAAGTGTTGGTGGAACGAAAGACGCGCCTGCCATCACACAAGTTTTTGAGGTAGGAACAAAGTATATGATTGAGAGTGGCTTTATTGAGCCAATGAATACGTTTATTGAGAAAGAAAACTTTGACATATCTGAACTGGAAGAAAATATTTTAAATTATTATAAAGTGGACGGCGAACTTTATTCAATGCCATTTAACTCATCTACACCTGTTATGATTTATAATAAAGATGCTTTTAAAGCAGCAGGACTAGATCCTGAAACTGCACCTGAAACATTCAACCAAGTAATTGAAGCGGCAGCAAAATTAAAAACAGATGATATGGCTGGTTTTTCAATGCTGACATACGGCTGGTTCTTTGAACAACTTGTTGCAACACAAGGCGGTTTGTATGTAGACGAAGACAATGGTCGTTCGGGTGATGCAACAAAGTCATTATTTAACGGAGAAGAAGGCTTAAAAGTATTTAACTTCTTAGATACAATGAACAAAGCTGGTACTTTTGGTAACTTCGGAACGAATTGGGACGATATCCGTGCCGCTTTCTCAACTGAAAAAGTAGCAATGTATATGGACTCTTCTGCAGGAATTGCAGGTATTATTGAAAACTCACCATTTGAAGTAGGCGTTGCATATATTCCGTATGCAGATGATGTAGAAAGAAATGGTGTCGTTATCGGTGGTGCTTCATTATGGATGTCAAAAGGAATTGCTGAAGAGGAGCAACAAGCAGCTTGGGAGTTTATGAAGTATTTGACAACTGCTGAAGTTCAAGCACAATGGCATCTTGATACAGGGTACTTTGCAATTAATCCTGCTGCATATGAATTGGATAATGTAAAATCCAAGTGGGAAGAATTACCTCAACTAAAAGTTACAGTTGATCAGCTTCAAGATACTGTGCCGGGTCTTGCAACTCAAGGTGCACTCATCTCTGTATTCCCGGAATCTAGACAGCAAGTAGTAACAGCGTTAGAGGATCTATATCAAGGTAAGGATCCACAAGAAGCGCTTGATCAAGCTGCTAAAGGTACTGACCGCGCAATTGAAATAGCTAATAAAACAAAGTAAGTCGAGGAGGTGCAAAATAGATTTGGATATATACGCACACCGTGGTTCATCAGGTACACATCCTGAAAACACACTTGTAGCATTCAGAGAAGCTGCGCGCCTTCCAGTTTACGGAGTCGAGTTTGACGTTCATTTAACGAAAGACAAAAAGCTTGTTGTAATTCACGATGAAACGATTGATCGAACGTCAAATGGAAGTGGCTTTGTGAAAGATATGACACTTGAAGAATTAAGAACGTACGACTATGGTAGTTGGTTTTCAGAAGAATTTAGTGGCGAACAGATTCCGACCTTGGAAGAGGTTTTAGGTCTTTATTTAGATACAGGTCATCATCTGAATATAGAACTTAAATCTGATGTCTTTCGATACGAAGGGATGGAGGAAATTGTTTTGGAACTAGTAAGTGATATGAAAATGGAAGATCATGTGCTTATCTCTTCCTTTAATCACGAGGTAGTCCAAAGCGTTAAGAAGCTAAATCCTAATTTGGAAACAGCAGCATTGTGTATGAAGATACCTGTCGATCCTTTAAATTATGTACGTAATTTACCATCTAATGGGCTGCATTTGTATTTACCAGAGTCTGTGAAACCTTCTGTTAAAGAAGCAATCGAAGATGGAGGCATTGTACGCGTTTTTACTGTTAATCGTAAAGACCATTTAGAAAAACTACATGAAATTGGTGTGCATGCGGTATTTACAGATTATCCTGAAAGAATGCTTGATTATGTCAAGGATTTATCATAGTTTTGTACAGAAAAACCTTCGGGATCTCCAAGCTAAATGGCTTGAGATTCGAAGGTTTTTTATTTATTTGAAATAGATTAGAAGCTACTCAGCTTCATGTTATGTGAAGGTTGTTGCTGTTGCGATTCACATCATCATGCTTAGGCATAACTTTAATAGGTAATGACCATAAAAAGTGTGAGACTTAGGTCCTGATTTGCCGATAACCATTGAATGAGCGTCGATATACGTAAATTATGCGCCGATTTAAGTGTGAATTACGCCGATATATATGTGATAACCGCCGATATAAAAAAACACGTACCAAGTGGACTGACCATTTGGTACGTGTTGGATTTATTATACGTTACGAATATCTTTTTCAACTTTTCCGTCTTTCATAACGACTTGAATCGTATCATTATTTGCAAGTGAATGAATATCATTAAGTGGATTACCTTTGACGATGACGATATCTGCAAGTTTACCTACTTCAATCGTACCCACTGTGTCTTCCCAGCCTAAACATTCCGCAGCTGTTTTAGTAGAGGAGACAATTGCGTCCATAGGTGTCATTCCTGCATCCGTCATTAATCCGAGTTCTCTTAAGTTCGTACCGTGTTTGAAAACGCCAGCATCTGTACCCATCGCAATTTTAACACCGGCTTTATATGCTTTAGTAAAACTAGCAACATGCTGTACAATTACTTCTTTTGATTTTTGGACTGCTGTAGCCGGCATACCTGTTTCGTGTGCTGTTTCTAATACTGCAACTGGTGCAAGAAGTGTTGGAACTAAAAACGTCCCATTTTCTAACATAAGTTCAATCGCTTCATCATCAATGAAAATCCCGTGTTCAATAGAATGAATACCTGCACGAACCGCATTTTTAATTCCTTCTGCTCCTTGTGCGTGCGCCATAACTTTAACGCCTTTTCTGAATTGGCCTTCTTCCACAATGACTTTCAATTCTTCTAATGAGAACTGCGTAAACTCCGGATGATCCGTTGCGCTGAGTACGCCACCTGTTGCGTGTACTTTAATAACTTCTGCGCCAGCACGTAACATTTCACGTGTTTTTTTACGGACTTCTTCAACACCGTCACAAATACCATTTGGCATTCCAGGGTATCCTGAAGGGAGGATTTCTACTGATTTCCCTGAAACCGTATAGCCGTCACCGTGACCGCCTGTGATTGTTAATGCATTGATGCTTAGCTGTAGACGAGGTCCAGGAATATAGCCGTTTTCAACTGCCATTTTCACACCTAAATCTGTTCCAAGTGCATCACGTACAGATGTAACACCTGCGTGCAAAGTTGTTTTTAAATATTCCGCTGCTTCATAGTACATAAATGAAAATGGTGTCGCTAATTTTTCTGCAATAGGTGAGTACTGAAACATCATATGAACATGTGTGTCAATAAAGCCTGGTAAAATTGTACCGCCTTGTGCATCAATGACTGTTTCTTCACCAGTCATTTCATAGCTACCGGCATCTCCAATAAAAACGATCTTTTTATCTTCTACAACGATAACCTGATTTTCTTTAGGATCTGTTCCATTACCATCAATAAATAATCCGTTTTTAAAAATTGTTTTTGTCATTTGTATTCCTCCTAATAATTTTTATAAAGTCTTCACTAATATGCCAGCAATGATTACGGATGCAATCGTTACCGTTGTAAAGCCGCCAATTACCATTGGTGCTAGTAATTCATCAAAAATAATTTTTTCTTCTTCTTCATTTCGTGCCGTACTTCTGCTCACTTCTTCGCAAAGAATATAATCTCCCGGGAAACCGAATAGTGCTGTTAATGCTACAGGCATACCTTTATATGGATGCCATTTGACGAGTTTCGATGTTAAGAACCCACCAATGGAAATACCAGCTGTACCTAATACTAGAATAAGGAGAATACTTGGCAAGTTTTCTAAAACTTGTTGAGGTGAAACACCAGCCATTCCGCCAATAACAACAAAGATTATACCAATCATTGTTATTGTAAATGAATTTGCTCTTTCCAATTCTTTCGATTCAAATAATCCTAATTTCAATCCAATTATACCGATTAATAGACACCATAATGTGTAGTGAATTGGCGTAACAGTACCAAGCGCAATACCAACTGCAGCACCTGCGAAGACGATAAAGAGTTTTATTGTAGCGCTTGTCCGAATAGGCCCCGGTTTTTTAGCTTGTTGTACTTTTTCTTGTTTTTTACTTTCAGTATTCATGGGCTTAAATGTCCCGTCATCAATAGAAGCTTTAATATTACTTGCGTGTTTTCTCATAAAGAACATAGCCAAAGGCATGCCCATAACACCTTGAAATGCGACAATGAGTGCGGGAATAACGATAAGGCTTGATAGACCTAATTCTGTTAATTTTTCAGTAGTTACTAGTAATGCGATTATTCCACCACTGATAGGGCCGATACCTGCAACGGCTGTAGGGTAATCAAAAATTACTGGCACAATGAGTAATATACAAATTCCAGAAAATACGACTCCACCTAAAGCGATTATGACAGCTTTATATTGAGTTTTTACTAAAGAAAAAGGAATCATGGTTCCCATATGAATAATTGCAGGCCCAATTAATATTGCACCAAGTGCTGCAAATTGTGATTTCTCCAAAATGTCTTTTGGGAAAATACCTGTCCAAGATAAAGTAAGAAATAAAACCATAGCTGTTAAAAGCATTGGAATTCTCGCTTTGGAAATAATGGAAAGTATTTCACCTGCGGCAATTAAAGATAAGATTAAAGCGGTAGCGATTAGTGGGTTTGATAACATGATAATTGCCTCCTGTCGCCTTATTCAAAAGACGTTTCTATGTTTGGTGTGTGAATATTTAGAAAAAATAAGACGGTTTTGTACGAAACATTTAAAATTAACTATTGTTATGTAGGCAATAATTAATTGATAACTAATATATCACTAGTATAAATAGTTTGTAAATAAATATTTATATATGAATTTAACAAATACTATGAAAAGCGCGATATAACGGCGTATTGAAATACTATAAATTTAATTATATAAGAAAAGTTGTAAGGAGTGGGTTTAGTCAATAAAAGCTTAAGAGGACTAACTTGTCTGAAAATAATTATTATACTGTAATTATTTGTATGTTAAATAAAATTGTTTTTTAATATGATATTTTGATTGTACATTAATTATAATAAATATTATTTTCCAAAAGATTGATTAACGGAAATCTGAATTAATTAAAAATATTATTGACTTATTTTAAAAATAGCAATACACTGATTACACAAGGTAGTTGAAGTGTTTAGAATTAAAATTATTATCAAAATAATAATTTATGCTTTTTTAATTAAGGAAGACTATCGAAATTAAGGCATAAAAATACTGATAAGAAAGATTAATTAAACTTAGTTTATGTTGTAATGATTAAAGGGATTAACATTTTTAAAATAACACTTGTTTACAGTTGAATGAAAGTTAGATTTGATAGGAATTCATCTGATATCATCCGAGGATCTTACTATTAAAGGGTCTAAAATGTTCAATCTTATAAAGAAATGAATCAATGAATGAACGATTAATTAAAAATGTAAGCGTTTAACTTTATGGTTTATGGGATAAAAAAACGACTTGCTACATCTAAATATAGTTAATTAGTAATTAAAAATGGTTTCACGCCAAGCTTTGTAAATTTAACTTTTAAAAATTAATTTACAAGTTAGGATTTAAATAAAAGGAGAGATACAAATGGGGAAAAAGAAAAATTTGTTTTTAGCACTACTTTTATGCGTTTTATTAGCGTTAGCGGCATGTGGAAGCCCGAAGGCACCAGAGACTGCTCCGAAAGACGATGTAGATAAGGAAGAAACTAGTAAAGAAGAAGCTAGTTCAAGTGATGTAACTGAAATTACTGTTGCGGGTAACGGTGGTAAAATTGAGCAGTTAATTCGCGATGAAATTGGTCCTAAATTTACTGAAGAAACAGGCATTAAAATTAATTACGTAGCTGGTTTGTCAGGTGAGCTTTATGCGAAACTTGAATTGCAAAAAGATAGCCCACAAATTGATGTAGCTACATTTACACCTGGAGATGTTGTTAAATCAGGTAATGCGGGTTTAGTTGAGAAGATAGATAAGAGTAAATTTGAAGGTTTAGATAAGATGGATGAAAAGTATATTTACGGTGATGACGGTGTTCCGATCTTTGGATATACAGTAGGAATTGTTTATAATACTAAAATGTTTGAAGAAGCAGGTTGGGAAGCACCAACTTCATGGAACGACTTATACCGTCCAGAGTTTGCAGGAAAAACAGCTTATCCAGAAGTTTCGAATGCGTGGGGACATGCTGCTTACTATAACTTAGGAATGGCAAATGGTGGCGACTTAGAAAATCTTGATCCAGCTGTAGAATACGGCAAAAAGGTTGCAGCTATTTCTGATACTTTCTATAAAAACTCTACTCAGTTATTACCTGTAATTCAGCAAGAAACTGCTGCTATTTCTATTTTAGCTAACTATGTTGTAACAGATTTAGTTGACGGTGGACTACCGATGAAAATGGTTATCCCTGAAGAAGGAGCACCTTTACAATCGTTAACTGCAGTTGTTGTAAAAAATACACCTAAGCAAGAAGCAGCAGAAATGTTCATAAACTTTGTTATTAGCGAAGCTTCTCAAGAAATCGTTGCACAAAGTGGATTCTATCCAGTTCTTTCAGATGTTAGCCTACCAGTTGAAATCGAAGACATCATTGGAATTTCTGATGCAAAAGTTTATACACCTGATTTCAATTTAATTGCTGAAACGAATGAACAATGGATTGAGCGTTTTGCAAAAGAAGTTGTTCCTGAATTAGGAAAAGACGTTAAATAAGTAGGTTGGAAGGGGTAGTACAAAAATGTCGAAGGTATTTGATGTAGATATACAAGATATAAGTTTAAGTTATGGGAAAACAAAAGTGTTAAATGACATTACACTACAAGTTGAGCAGGGCGAGTTTTTAACCCTGCTCGGCCCTTCTGGTTGTGGTAAATCAACGACACTTAATATTATTGCTGGATTCCTTGAGCCAAATGAAGGGGAACTATTTATTAAAGGAAAGAAAATGAATAATGTACCTTCTTATAAAAGAGATTTAGGGATGGTTTTCCAAACGTACTCTTTGTTCCCGCATATGAATGTGTATGATAATTTAGCATTTGGTTTAAAGCTTCGAAAGACTAGTAAAGAAGAAATTGATAAAAAAGTTAGTGAAAGTTTAACGCTTGTTAAAATGAACGGATTAGAAGAGCGTTATCCTAAAGAATTATCAGGTGGACAAAGACAACGTGTTGCGATTGCGAGAGCGTTAGTTGTTGAACCTACGTTATTATTACTAGATGAACCATTAAGTAACTTAGACGCAAAGTTAAGGCATGAACTAAGAGCTGAGATTAAAAGAATGCAAAACGAAGTCGGCGTAACAACAGTTTTTGTCACGCATGACCAAGAAGAAGCTTTGTCGATGTCAGATCGAATTGTTATTATGAATGCTGGTAGAATTGAACAAATTGGAACTCCAACTGAAATTTATCAAAACCCAAAGACTGAATTTGTTTTTAGATTTATAGGAAACTCTGCACAAATGGACGGTATTTTAACTGATTTACATGATTCAGGTTATGTACTTAAATTAGAAAATAATGTGCTAATTGATCTTCCAAAGAGTTCGTATCTTGGTGAAGAACAGCCTACTATAAATGATCCAATGAATTTATACATTCGTCCTGAGCAAAGCTATCTTGTCACTGATGAGAATAAACATAAGGTAGATATCGTTTTAAATGCAAAGGTTTCACAGATGAACTATTTAGGTGCGTCTTGGGAGGTTGAAGTTCAATTTATTGATTTCAATCAAAAAGTAACGATTATTACACCTGAAGTAAGTGAGGATGTATCCGTTGGGAGCGAGGTGAAAGTGGGTTGGAATCTAAACAGCATGAAGTTGTCGAAAAAAACAGTGTAGGTAAAATTTCTAAAAGAAGAAAATGGAAAAAGGTAGTTCCCGGCTCACTTCTAATCCTTCCGTTATTAGTCTTTATCGTTGCCTTTTTTATTGTACCAATGCTCTATATTTTATACTTAAGTTTTATTGACGTCAAAGAAGGGTTAAACGTTGAAGGAGCAGCATATAGCATTAAAAACTATGTAAACTTCTTTATTGACCCTTATTATTTAGCGTCACTCTGGTTAACGATAAAAATTAGTGTCTATACGGTAATTGTTTGTTTAATTTTGGGCTATCCTGTCGCTTTAACGATGGCAAGGGCTTCTATGAAAATGAGAAGCATTTTAACGTTACTCGTTGTATCACCGTTACTAATTAGTGTTGTCGTTAGAAACTTTGGCTGGTATTTATTGCTCCTTCCAAATGGAACGATTAATAAAACACTACTGAGTTTAGGGATTATTGATACGCCGCTTAAACTTCTATTTTCAGAAACTGGTGTTGTAATAGGTCTAGCAAGTGCTTATTTACCGTTTATGATTTTAGCAATTGCTACGAGTTTGTATAATATTGACCCTTCATTAGAAAAAGCGAGCAGCATTTTAGGAGCAAGCCCAATGCGTACATTCCGAACAGTAACACTGCCACTCAGCTTCCCAGGAATTGTAGGGGGAACAACACTTGTCTTCAGCGTATCGATGAGTGCTTATGTAACGCCTGTTCTTATGGGCGGAGCAGCAGTGCCTGTGTTGCCGGTCGTAACTTACGATAGAATTATGATTTTATTCCAGTGGACTTATGGTTCTGCTATGGCATACGTACTGCTTGTCGCAACATTGATCATTGTATTTGTTTATACGAAAATATTTGAGAAGAGTAAATACGGGGAGGTATTTCGTTAATGAAAATTCTTTCTCCTCTTCGCATGGCGCTTGCTGTATTCAGTATCTTTTTTCTGTTATTACCAATCGTAGTAACAGTCGTTTCTTCATTTACTGAAGCGGGTTATCCAACTTTTCCACAAGTCGGATTTTCACTGAAATGGTATGCTAAAATTTTAGAAAGACCGGAATTTATTACAGCATTAATTAATAGTGTGAAGTTCGCGACTATCGCTTCTATCGGTGCAGTAATTTTAGGGACATCAAGTTCACTAGCAATTGCCAAATATCGTTTTCCAGGCAGAAGCTTTCTAATTTCAATCTTCACAGCACCTTTAACTGTTCCACAAATCGTTCTTGGTGTTGCGCTTATCATCTACTTCACGCCACTAGGTTTAACGGGTACAGCTACAGGATATGTTATTTCTCATATTATTATATGTGTACCTTATATTATTCGTTATGTACTAACGGGTTTAAGTGGATATGATTATACAATTGAGCGTGCAGCTGTTATTTTAGGTGCAAATCCATGGACAGTATTTTGGAAAGTAACATTACCATTAATTAAACCAGCAATGCTATCTGGCGCACTATTTTCATTCTTAATTTCATTTGATAACGTAACATTGTCAATCTTCATGGTCTCACCACAAGTGAGAACGTTGCCTATCGAACTGTTTTCAAGAATGCAAGACGCTTATGATCCGTTAATCGCATCTGTTTCTACAATTGTTGTACTAATTACGGTTGTGTTAATCGCGATACTAGAACGTGTTTATGGTGTTGGGAAATTGTATAGTAATAAGTAAGTTTGTAGGAGAACATCGATCTATTCGGTGTTCTTTCTTTTGGTTTTGGAGTAGGTAGAAGGTCATGATTTACCGATATAAGTGTGTGAGTGTCCGATATAACTCACTTGAGCGCTGATATAAATGGATAAGTGTCGGATATATGATGAGTGAGCGTCGATATAACTGCAGAAGTGTCCGATATATTAAAACAGCTAAGCAAATCCGTTTGGATATGCTTAGCTGTTTATTTGTGCATACTTTTCTTGGCCATAACTTAATAAGTTCGTAAATATGCGATAACCACCGGGTACTTCATTTTGGATTTGCCGATAGAAGACAAGGTTTGTGTAAATATAAGTCCCTTTCCCGTGCTCCGCAATTAGGATTCCACCATCGAAAGCTTTTTCATTCGAATCCGCCATGCTGACAAAGGTCTCGAACTGATTATCCCAGTTTGAAGGGAAATAAAGCCCGCGTTCTTGTACCCAGCCATCCCAATCATGATGCGTAATTTTATTTGGATAGGAGAACAGCGTTGAATCTGGTTTAGTTACTGTTACTTTTGCCTTTTCATCCGTCACGCGCCATTTTATAGAAGGGTTTCCAAGTTCCAGTTTAAACGGTGCTCTATTTTCACCGTTCCAGCCATCACCAGGACGATGATATTGGACAATAAGATTGCCACCGTCTTCTACATATTTTAATAAACGGTCATTATGTTGAATCAAATCTGTACGTGATAAGTAAGCGCGAATTCCAATAACTATTGTGTCGTAAACACTTAAGTCGCCAGTTGCAAGGTCTGCTGCGTTTAATTTAGTTACATCAAAGTCGATATTAATGAGCGCATCCGCTACTTTATCTAAACCACTTTCAATATAGCCCACTTTCAACTTCTTTGGTTTAATTAATTCGAAAACAATTGCATTTAATGTAGCTGGTTGTAAATAAAAGGAGGGTTCAATATGCTCGTATTGAATTTCTTCTATAGTACTGTTCAATGTTTTACCGTCAACATTTGCTGATGCTTCAATTGAAACGTGTCCTTCTTCAATTTTGTTAGATGGGTAAAGCGTAAATTTGATGTCTTTAACTTCAAGGCTATGTGTGAAGCTTACTGTAAAAGTTTCTGGGAATACTGACCATCCATCAGGCATATTTAGAGAAACGTCTGTTACGAGTGCTTGATTACGATAATTTTTCACCTGCACAACTAATGGGATCTGATCTGGAATTTCTGCTGTATTGACAGCTATATGATCAGGAATAAAAGTGAGGCTAACATCAGGTAACACAGCTACATCGACATCTATAATTTGCTCAATCGTAACATTATTTGCAGTAAGTTGAATAACTGCTTGGATTGCCGCTTTGTCATAGGCGTGAAAGTAGTTCGCGTCGTGAGCAACTTGGATAGTAAATCTTACATTATTAGTATGGTCTGGATTTATAACCTTTTCGAGAATCGCCCATCCAGTAGGTAGACGTAAATCTATATTTGATTCAATAAAGTAATCCAATGATTCATGATTGAGTTGAATCTTTACATTGAATTGTTGACCTCTCGTTATAATCATATTATCCGTGGTCACTAATGGATCGATATTTGAAGCAATAAAGCTTACTTCATTTAATTGTTCTTCTTTCGTGTGAAGTTTACGTAGAAGGTCAAACTTCATGTCAACAACTAGGCTAGCAATTTCAGTTTTCTCAATGAGGTCACGAACAGTCATTAAAGCTTGTAGGGATTGCTCGAGAACGGCTGGTCGAATTGGATAAGCAAATATAATTGCATCAAGAGCGTACTGTAATCTTTTTAGCTCAGTTGCTAATGGATGTTTTTTAGGAAGGTTTTGTGCCCAATCATAAAAGTTATAGTGTATGCCCGAAAATAAATCACTTGATTGACCAACTACAGATTTTGTAAGTTCAAGATGAAACTGTTTAGGTTCAATTGGAAGATTGACACCCATTCCTTGGCTCTTATGCTTGAAACGAGAAATTTCACCAAGTTGAGGATAAGTCACTCTGTATATTGAATTGAAGTCTCCAATATCAACCGTTGTAGTAGTTTGTGATTTTGATTCCATAGGTAAATAAAGCTTTTTAATCTGCCAAGTGTTGAGATTTTTTAATTGTTCTGGAAAAATGTTTGGATCAGCAGCGTCTTTAAAAGCCTTTTCAGTTAAAATGGCGATTGCACGATGATGTCCGTGTTCGCTATCAATATCGAGAAAAGAAGGCATGATAATATCGGGCTGATAGGCGCGAATAAAGTGAATAAAACGGCGATACGTTTCTTCTTCACCCCATTTTTCAAATGTTGTTTCAGCTGTTTTCTCAATTCCGAAATCATAAATCACATCCGAAGTCGTTTCACTTAAATGGACCGTTTTAACACCTAGAATCTTAGATGCTTCAATCATTTCTTTCGTACGAAGAATACCTAATGCATCTCCAGTTTCATCCCCAAGCTGATTTTGCCCACCTTCACCGCGATTAGCAATTAAATTCATTGTCTTTATTCCAAGCCCCTTTGATAAATAAGCGAGTAAATTACTACGCTCGTCGTCAGGATGTGCACCTGTATTTAGAAAAGTGATTGTTGTTTCTAGTGGTTTAAGGACATTCCATAATGCCGTATCTATTTCTCCCCGTTCTTTTTTTAGGATAGGGGATTGTACGGGGAGAGGATATGTGCGTGCATTTAATATAGGTCGTGCTTTCATAGGATTAACCCCTTTCTACTTAAATCTTCTAATAACTCAATATATTCTCATTTTAAACAAACAATGCATATCTGTCAAGTAGGTTTTAACCTAATGTGTTGCACTGCGTTTAGATTTTGACTGTTGACTCTAACGTAACGTAATACTTTACAATAAAGATGTAAAGGAGGGGAATTAGATGAAAGTGAAGGAAGTATCACGTTTAACTGGTATTAGTGTGCGTACATTACATCATTATGATGCAGTTGGTTTACTAGTCCCAGATGACTTAACTGAAGCGGGGTATCGTATTTATTCAGATGAGAACATAGCGATCTTGCAACAAATATTATTTTTTAGAGAACTTGGTTTTGCATTGGAGAAGATAAAAGAGCTACTCACAAGTACTCAATTTAATCGACAAGAATTATTTGAAATGCAAAGGAAAATGTTAATGGATAAACGAATGCAATTAGACATGATGATTCAAACAATCGAAAAAACAATTCAAAATGAGAAAGGGGAAATGAAAATGACAAACGAAGAGAAATTTCAAGGTTTCGACTTCAGCAAGAACCTATATGAGCAAGAAGCAAAAGAGCGTTGGGGTGAAAAAGTTGTGGAAAAAACAAATACAAAGTTTGGTCCAGAAATACAAGAGGATATGAACAAAATTTATTTAAAACTTGCTGATATCCGTCATTTATCACCAGAATCTGAAGAAGCTCAGGCAGCGATTGGAGAATGGTATGTGTTGTTGAACAAGATCGGAAGTTATTCATTAGATGCTTTTAAAGGTCTTGGTGAAATGTATGTCGAGGATGAGCGATTTAAGGCTAATATTGATAAGTACGGCGAGGGGTTAGCGGAGTTTATGAGAGATGCAATGCGGGTTTATGAAGATTGATAATAAGGTAGAAGTAAAAGACACTTTCTGAATTGAGAGTGTCTTTTTAAAACTGAGTGTCCTGTATAATATCCATTGTGTCATGTATATTTGACACAATTATTTATTTTGTTATACTTAAATCATCAGGAGGCTTTACGATGGCGAAAAATTTACGATTGAAGGCGGCACGAGCTGGGTTGGATATGTCGCAAAAAAAGTTGGCTGAGTCGGTTGGTGTCACGCGTCAGACGATGAATGCGATTGAAAATGGGGATTACAATCCTTCATTGAATCTCTGCATAGCGATATGTAAAGTATTGAAGTTAACCTTAAATGATTTGTTTTGGGAGGAGTTATGATGAAAGCGAAAAAGTATGTTGAATTTCAACTCGCTAATCGTCACAAGATTGCGTTTCATACGATGGGAATGTTATTGATTTTAATTTTTTTAAACGGCCTAATTAAAGAAGGATATGGGAATTGGGCACCGCCTATGTTAGAAATGTATGTATTAATTTTTATTCCAACATTGTATTTTGTCCTAAATTCAATAGCAAAAAATGCGTACTTTAGCCAAAAAGATCACCCACTTCCAATCATCATTTTATTCGGTTTCGCCTTTGTACTAAGTTTATTTACAAATATACCAACCTTGTTAGATGGCTCGTATAAATTCGTGAGTGATGGACAATTAAGCGCTAGTGTTGGAAGTTTATTACTAATGATCATGACAGGATCTATTTCGATTACTTTACTATTAAGAATGAAGCTCAATAAAAGAATGGCGATTTCTGAAGATTGAAAGTGAACTTCTAAGCCGAAAGATATGATTTTATTTTCGCTATTCACTGTAAAACATGAGATAATGAGAAAAAAGATGGAATGGATGACAAAATGACAAAAACTGTTGAATTACAATTGAATGCAAAAAGTACGAGTGACATAAAAAAGGGCTATCCTTTAATTTTAAAAGAAGCGGTTATGAAGCCTGAGTTACTAAAAGAAGAAGGCTGTCTCATTCGGCTTGTAGATCGAAATTATCGATTTGTGGCAAAAGGCTATTACGGCGAGCAGAATAAAGGTATTGGCTGGGTACTATCGAGAAAAGAAGATGTGGAAATAGACTTCGATTTCTTTGAATCTAAAATGGCTGCAGCGTTTGAAAGACGTGCAGCGTATTTTGATAATCCAATGACGACTGCTTTCCGCGTATTTAACGGAGAAGGCGATGGAATCGGCGGTTTGACGATTGATTATTTCGCTGGGTTCTTTATGGTGAGTTGGTATAGCGCGGGAATTTATTCGATGAAGCATCATGTTTATAGCGTATTCGACAAAATCATTGAGTATAAAGGGATTTATGAGAAGAAGCGTTTTGATACGAAGGGCCAGTACATTGAGCAAGATGATTTTGTAAAAGGCGAACAAGGCGAATTCCCGATTATTGTAAAAGAAAACGGTATGAATTTTGCTATTGATTTGAATGATGGTGCCATGACGGGGATTTTCCTTGACCAACGTGATGTGCGTGAGACAATTCGTGACAATTATGCTGATGGGAAAAACGTGTTGAACACTTTTTCTTATACAGGTGCATTTTCTGTAGCGGCATTACTAGGCGGCGCGGTGAAAACGACTAATGTTGATTTGGCGAGCCGTAGTGAAGCTAAAACGATTGAACAGTTCAGTGTGAATGGGATTGATTACGAGCAACAGGAAATTCGCGTCATGGATGTGTTTGATTACTTCAAGTATGCGAAACGTCATGAGCTGAAATTTGACCTAGTCGTTCTAGATCCACCAAGTTTTGCGCGATCGAAAAAGTACACGTTTAGTACAGCGAAAGATTATCCAGCGCTTTTAATGGATGCGATTTCGATTACGGATAAAAATGGTATTATCGTTGCTTCGACAAATAATGCTAGTTTCGGGATGAAGCGTTTTAAAACGTTTATCGATCAAGCATTTATTGAGTCAGGCGTCAAATACAAAATTCTTGAAGAGTCTTCATTACCAAGAGACTTCCGTACGAATCGTGATTTCCAAGAATTTAACTATTTAAAAGTTGTTATTTTACAAAGAATAAAATAAGTATTATCTATGAGAAAGCTGTAACCGTTGTAATAACGGTGCAGCTTTTTTGTTAATTAAAATGAGATGATTGAAGTGGTTTTACAAGGGGTAATTCTTGTATTTTGTCTCATTTTAAAAAGTCCGTTCAACTATGCGAACGGACTTCCAAATTATAATTCATTAAGTTCTTCGTTCAATTTATTCGCTTGATTCCGGTAATGCAGGTAGAATGCAGTCCAGATAATTACATATACGAAAATAAAGAAGCCGAGGTTAAGCACGGCGCTTTTCGCTGTGAATGGAATCCAACCAATCCCGAATGCGAGAATAAAATAGAAAATAACGACTGTACCGAAATGCAAAGCGGTCTGTTGAACTAAATTTATTCTGGTGTTTTCGAAATATAATGGTGACACTGTAAAGAACCAACCATTAATGATTAAACCTGCTATATTTTTTATTAATAAATTAGAATCGAGCATATCATTTTTCCCGAAATAAATAACAGCGAATATCATTAACACTGCAAGAAATGAACCAAAGAAAATACCGAGTATGCTTCTAATTATAAAAGTTTTCATCTGTTTTTCCTCCTGTTCATCTTTAATGCGTCTTTGATTGAATTGACGTATGTCCTTGTTACATATTCTTTAGCCCCAGATTTGAAATGAACGCAAAGGGTCCCGTTAAAAGATGCTTCAAAACGACTTAATTCGTGTAAATTTGCGATGACAGATTTAGATAGGCGAATGAATTTGTTTGAAGGAAGTAAAGCTTCAAGTTCATATAACTTCTCTTTTAATTTAAATGAACCATCTGCCGTAACTGCAACAACAGATTCATCTTCGGTATGAAAATAATGTATTTCCTCAGGTTTCAATATATGCTGCATTTCTCCGTCTTTTCCGACAATAAATTCAGTATCGCGTCCTTTTAGAAAATCTAGTATTTCCTGTATTGAACTATCCATTTCTTTACAATGAATCGTAACTTTTGTCTCTTCGTAATCGGAATCGATATTTAAGGAAACTTTCAATCTCAGCAACTCCCCTCATGAATAAGTGTAGTGCTTATCAGACTATTCTGCACTGCCTTTTGAAAACTTATTGATAAATAAAGCGATAAAGAACAAAACTAGAATATAGCTTAAGGATCTGGTTGTATCTTGATTAAATTGAAATTGATTGTTCCACACGTCAATAAAAAGTTGGTTCATATGATAGATTGGATTGATTTTGGCAATGGAAGCAACGAAATCGGGCATCATTTCTATAGGGATAGCAAATCCGCCGGTTACCATCACGACTTGGAAAACGACAATAGAGAAGATAAGTGCACTATTCATTTTATTGAAGAAAGAATAGATAGCAGATGAAATAATGAGCAGAATGGCGTTAAGTAAGATGAAAAATCCGTAAGAACTAATTAAACTAGTTGCGCTATAAGTGATACCATAAGCGGTTATTCCGATTAGATAAATGAGGATAAAACCAATGCTGGTGAGAATGATTGATTTAATTATACCTGATAATAGCAGAACATTTTTCGGAACAGGAGAGAGGGTAATTCTTTTTTCGATGCCAGTTGTCCGATGAACAACTTGATCAAAACCGAAAGTGAAAAACACGACACCGAAAGTGATTAGTAAAATGAATGAAGGGGTATATAATTGACCATAACTTAGGTTACCGGCGTACGTAAAATTACCGTACATTAATCCCATGAAGATATACGTTGCAGGAGGAACGATGACAATAAAAATTAAGTAAAATATTTCGCGTGTAAACATTAATAAGTCGTATTTTAATTGCGTTATTAACATGCATACGCCTCCTATATAGATACTTTTGATAAGTAAAAGTCATTTATTGATTTATGGCCATAAGATAAAACATTGTCGATTGTATCGAAAAATTCGTTTAAACCATCGTTAATGAGCATGACCTTATCGCAATATAACTCAACTTCGTCCATATTATGCGTCGTCAAAATGACTGTTCCATTTGTTCTTTGATTATAATCTGTGATGTAGGACCATAGCATATTACGCATATGTGGATCTAATCCAGTCGTAGGTTCATCTAAAATGAGTAGTTTTGGTTCTGAAATAAAAGCGATGGCTAAACTAACAATTTGCTTCCAACCTCCTGAAAGTTTGTCGAAATACTTTTTCCGATGTGGAGCCAATTTGAAGTCGTTGATAATCTTTTCTACATCTGTGGTTGATTGATAATACGCTTTGAATAATGTTAGTAATTCGAATACTTTAAGCGTTTTGTAAAATTGTGTTGGCTGTAGTACTACGGAAATGTCTTTGCGTATTTGTTCGAGTGAGTTTGTTGAGATGGTTTTTAAATTTTGATTAAAAACTTTCACTGTGCCTGCATCATACTTTTTGATTGTCATCATAATTTCTAAAAATGTAGTTTTGCCAGCGCCATTTTTTCCGATGACACCAATGACTTCTCCTGATGATGCTGTAAAATCAATTCCTTTTAAAACTTTGTTCGCGCCATAAGATTTTTCCAAATTAGTAATGTTGATAATCGTCATTACAATCCTCCTAACTGAACATGTTATTAATGTTAGTGTATGGGATAACTAAGCAACCGTCTTTTGTTCTTAGGTGACTGGTGTTATTTAGGTGGTGTCTTGCAGAAGATGAGGGGTGAAACGCAGAGGCGTTTTTCGTGATGTTCCAGTTTTTATGGTGTTTAAGATTATATCCGACAGTTTTTGGTTTTTATCCGACACATGGGGCAATATATCAGCCGCATCCTCCGTTTTATCCGACACTTTAAGTAATATATCATGCACTCGTATAATTATATCGGCAAAACAGGACTTCATGCCCACACTTAATCTCAAGATAACCCATCATTTATGAGAATGGACTATGCAATCGTAACTTGAAAAATTATTTGAGTTATTCTCCTACATTACAAACAATTTGATGACAGATGGCAATTTAATTAGTAATATTAAAATAATGCTTTAATAAGGAGATATGCAGCATGAAGCGAATAGTTGTCATTTTAATGATTGTTAGTGTAATTGCTGGTTGTTCAAATTCATTTAGTCCGGATAAAGGATATAATATGTCGTTGTTAAAATATGATTTCCCGGTACCCAACAATGCTAATGAAGTTGAGCCTGAAGCTTGTGCGGCAGGTGTTTTACATGCGGCGAAGTATGAATTGAAGAATATTGGTGGGAAAAATGGCGGAGATCCACCTCAGCATTATCTAGATGAAATTTCAGATCAAGGCTGGACCTCTCTTGATAATAGAAATACGGAAATGATTCGATATTTTAAGAAAGACTCTACTGTACTATGTCTAATCTTTCACGAAAATGCAGTTGATATATTTGAAATGTTTTCGAAAGAGGAACCTTTGTAAGATATAAAGGTTCCTTTTTCTTATTTTATTTTTTAAATTGTTCTGGAGAATCTTCTGTGAGGTGGCGAGAGTTTATGAAACGGATAATGGTGATTCTACTAGTAATCTGTATGTTAAGTGGTTGCTCAAATAGTTTTAGCGCTGACGAAGGTTATCGTATGTCTTTGATTAATTATAGTTTTCCGGTTCCTAAAAATGCGGGCGAACTTAAACCTGAAGCTTGCACGGATGAAATTACAAAATCGTCGAAGTATAAGTTGAATAATATTGGTGGCGAAAATGATGATGGGCCGCAACCGCATTATCTCAATGAAATTAAAGAGTGGGGCTGGACTGAGCTTGAGGATGAAAGTACGGAAATGATTCGATATTTTGGTAAAGAAGATGAAACGATTTGCGTGGTTTTTAATAAAAATGTAATTGATGTTTTTGAAATAACGAGTCCTAAGAATCCTTAATTGCATGGATTCTTTTTTGTGTTTTTTCATATAAAATGAAAAAAATGGGATCATTAATTCGAGTGATTACATGTAACTCAAGTTTACTATCGTGTAATTGATAATAAAAATAAAATAAAGTAATAAAAATGAAACTTATTAAACTTATAAAACGTATTAATAAAAGAAGCAGATAAAAGAGGCGATAGCCTATAAGAATTCATGAAATAAAACCCCTATACTAATAAGTATTTGTGAAGAATTCTAGTATTTGTGGTAACAAATTTTATGCTGTATTATGAAATATATGCACTATTTAGGGTAGCAAAAATTGAAACAAAGAAGGAGTGTTTTGTTTGGCAATCAGCTTACAAAAAGGACAAAAAATTGATTTAACAAAAGGTAATCCAGGTCTTCAAAAAATTACTGTAGGCCTTGGCTGGGATCCGATTGTCAAAAAGTCAGGCGGATTGCTTGGCGGTCTATTTGGTGGTGGAAGTAGCAGCGGCGGAAATATGGATATCGATGCTTCTGTTATCATGCTTCAAGATGACAAGTTTTTGGGTAAGGACAACTTAGTTTATTTTGGTAATTTAAAAAGTAAATGTGGAAGCATACTGCATAAGGGGGACAATACTACAGGCGACGGCGACGGTGACGATGAGCAAGTCGTAATTGAACTGAACAAAGTGCCTGCAACTGTTAATAAGCTTGTATTTGTTGTTAATATTTATGATTGTGTAAAACGTAAGCAAGATTTCGGTCAGGTTGAGAACGCTTTTATTCGCGTTATTAATTCTTCAACAAATGAAGAACTTTTAAAGTTTGACCTATCGGAAAATTATGCTGGTTTAACAAGTTTAACGGTTGCTGAGATTTATCGTCACGCGAATGAATGGAAATTCGCTGCGGTCGGTTCAGGTTCAACAGACCCCGGTTTGTCACAAATGGTAACACGTTATTCTTAAATAATAAAAAATAGGAAGAGGTTGGCTAAATGGCTATTTCATTGAGTAAAGGACAAAAAATTGATTTAACGAAAAGTAACCCTGGATTAACGAATATTACGGTTGGTGTTGGTTGGGATACGAATAAATATGATGGTGGTAAGGATTTTGACTTAGATTCATCTATTTTCCTATTAAATGCTGCTGGGAAATGTGGAAATGAGAAGGATTTTGTCTTCTTTAATAACCTTCAAGGCGGCAACGGATCTGTCGTACATACGGGTGATAATTTGACGGGTGAAGGCGACGGGGATGATGAGCAAGTGCAAATCAATCTGGTGAATGTGCCAGCATCGGTCGAAAGAATTGCTTTTACAATTACGATTCATGACGCAGATGAGCGCAGCCAAAACTTTGGTCAAGTATCAAATAGTTATGTGCGCATTATGAATGACGCAGGCGGCGAAGAGCTTATTCGTTATGATCTCGGGGAAGATTTCTCGATTGAGACAGCTGTTGTTGTTGGCGAATTGTATAGACACGGTAGCGAGTGGAAGTTTAATGCAATTGGTAGTGGTTATCAAGGTGGACTTACTTCACTTGTTAAGGATTACGGTTTACAAGCATAATTTTAAAAGAATGACAGGTACCGCCACAATTTGTAAAGTGCAAAAGGTGGCGGTATATTGCATCTTTATCTTGTTAGTTAATGGTAATATACAATTAATTAATCTTTAGGAGTGGTTTAGTTGGCGATTATGTTATCTAAAGGACAGAAGATTGATTTAACAAAAACAAATCCTGGTCTTGTACGTGGTGTCATTGGACTTGGTTGGGACACAAATCAGTATTCGGGTGGACAGGAGTTTGACCTGGATGCATCTGCATTTCTTGTAGACGCGAGCAATCGTTGTCAAAATGATCACGATTTTATTTTTTACAATAATTTAGAACATCCAAGCGGTGGGCTCTTGCATACGGGTGATAACCGTACGGGCGAGGGTGACGGAGATGATGAGCAAGTCATTGTCGATTTTTCGAAAATTCCTTCTTACGTTGACCGAATCGGTATTACTGTGACGATTCATGATGCGGAATCTCGTAGCCAAAACTTTGGACAAGTGTCGAATGCCTTTGTTCGTCTTTCAGATGAAGCGACAGGTAAGGAATTGCTTCGTTTTGACTTAGGCGAGGATTTCTCTATTGAAACCGCTGTCGTTTTTTGTGAGCTTTATAAACACGGAAACGATTGGAAATTCAATGCAATTGGCAGTGGGTTTTCAGGTGGTCTCGCATCATTATGTGCAAATTATGGGTTAGAAGTCTAAGATTCAAAAGTTTTGATTAATAAGCCTCCGCTGGAAATTTACATACTTTATTTTTATACAACAGGAGGAACTAATGGAAATTTTGAATGGTATATTTGACACTTACGCCGCTTTTTTTGACTTGGATATGTGGATAAACGTATTAACAGACCCAGTTAGTTGGGGATTAATTGGTACACTAATTATTCTAGAAGGATTGCTATCTGCAGACAATGCGCTTGTACTCGCTGTTATGGTTAAGCATTTACCAGAAAAACAACGTAGGAAAGCACTTTTTTACGGTTTGCTAGGTGCTTACGTTTTCCGTTTTATCGCGATAGGTATTGGAGTTCTCCTCATCAAGTTATGGTGGGTTAAAGTATTAGGCGCAGCTTATCTTGCTTGGTTAGCGATTAAATACTTTATTGATAAATCCAAAGTTGCAGACGAAGAAGGCGAAGAAGAGGGCATTAAAGCAAAAGGAATCCTAATTCGTCTTTTTGGTACGTTTTGGGGGACAGTTGCTGCTGTCGAGATTATGGACATAGCATTCTCAGTAGATAGTGTTCTTGCAGCTTTTGGTGTGAGCGAAAAAATATGGATACTACTACTCGGTGGAATGCTCGGTGTATTAATGATGCGTGGAATTGCAGGCGTGTTTTTAAAGCTAATTGATAAGGTACCTGAATTAGAAACGACAGCATATATTCTTATTTTAATTATTGCTGTTAAGATGGGTGCTAGTGTTCTCGGCTTTGAATTATCACACGTAGCGTTCTTCATCATCCTAATCATTACATTTGCTGCTACATTTGTTGTTCACAATATAAATAAGCATGCGATTAAAAACTAAAGAAGGGTCGTTCCTTCTTTTTTCTTATCCAAAAATTGAAGTGTGAAGAAGGTGTATAGGTTGAAATATTTCAGCGATTTATCAAAAAAACAGTTAGAAAAATTATTTTTCCGACAACCACAAATGGTGACGAAATATACAGATAAAAAGCGCCTAGCTTACAGTCTAGGCGCCATTTTATATATGCCGGCTACAAAACTAGACATTGCGAATTTAATTATTACAAACAAGTTTAAAGAGCTTGTTACGCTGGTCATTTGCTTAGAAGACGCTATTGGTGATAATGAAGTAGAGCAAGCAGAGAATAATCTCATTGAGCAGATGAAAAAAATTAGAAAGTCTGTTAAAGATGGACTTCTTTCAGAGGAAGCGAAGCCATTAATTTTCGTGCGAGTAAGAACGGCTAAACAGATGGTAAGTATATCAGAACGACTTGGTGAAGCACTTCAGAGTTTAGTCGGTTTTGTATTTCCTAAGTTTTCTACTGACAATGCAGAAGAACTCTTAACTGAACTTCGTTCGATAAATGAGCACACAGAAACGATTATATACGGGATGCCGATTTTAGAATCACCTCATGTTCTTTATAAAGAAAGTCGTTTAGATGAACTTCTTTCGTTAAAGAGAATCGTCGATCAGTATGGTGACTTAGTGTTAAATATTCGCATTGGCGCAACTGATTTATGCGGTCTTTATGGATTAAGAAGAGATAGTGAAACGACCATTTACGAAATCTCCATCGTCAATGAACTCATTACAGACATTGTTAATATTTTTGGACGCGCATCAGATGGCTATGTGATATCAGGACCAGTATGGGAACATTTTTCTTCGAATGAACGCTTTTTAAAACCGCAGCTACGAGAAACCCCATTTGAAGAACAATTTGGTTCAGAAGGGGTTCTGTTAAGGAAAGAATTAATTCGCAAAGATTTTGATGGCTTAATTCAAGAAACGTTGTTGGATAAAGTGAATGGGTTAGTCGGGAAAACGATTATTCACCCAACGCACTTGTTGCCCGTGCAAGCGCTACATGTAGTATCTAAGGAAGAATACGTTGATGCGCTTAGTATTGTACAGCAGGCAACGGGTGAAAAAGGTGTATTCAAAAGCGAATTTCAAAATAAAATGAATGAAATCAAACCTCATTTGAATTGGGCGCATAAAGTTTTACTCAAGTCGGACATATACGGGGTGTACAATGAGGACAGTACGTTCATCGACTTATTATCCAAACCAACATACACATGAAATTGGTGAGAATTTAACAGTCGATATTAAAATAGATGCCAATCCATACGAACTTCCGGTGGAAACGTTGTATGAAATGGCGGCACGAATTAATAAGAAACGCTCTTTTTTATTCGTCAGTAAAGTACTCGGGAAGCACATTCCACTTAATCCGAAAGTTCCGCTCATCGCTTCGGCACTTCTTGCTTCTATTTATTATGAAAGTAAGACGTTGAAGGAAGTCCCGAATAAAGAAGTACTTATTGATGCGTTAATCGACGGTTCGAATGAAAAGTTAAATGCGGCATATAAGGCAGTAAAGAAGCTGGATTATACAATGGATGAACGTATTTTGTTCATCGGTTTTGCGGAAACGGCGACGGCACTTGGCCATGGTGTGTATGAATGTTTTTTTAATGCAGATTATATCCACTCAACGAGAGAAATGCTTGTAGATCAAGACGTCACGCTGTACTTCGAGGAAGAGCATTCCCATGCGACAGACCAACGTTGTTATGCGCCAGAGCATTTCTTGAAAAATGATCGACCGATTTGCCTTGTAGATGATGAAATTACGACAGGGAAAACGGCGTTGAATATTATTGCTTCTATACAAAAAAAGTTTCCACGTAAAGAATATGCTGTGTTATCTCTGCTAGACTGGCGTAGTGAAGAAGACCGTGCGAATTTGGAGGCTTTTGAAAAGGCCCATGATGTGAAGATTAATATGTATTCTTTGCTGTCCGGGACTATTTGTGTAGAAGGTGTTCCGAATATTAGTGAAAGTTATCAAGTTGAAGAAGAAATGGTTGATACACCCCAGTACCAACGCATAAATGTAGGATCATTTTCTGTTCCATCTCCACATTACGCATATTGCTCTGTCGATTCACTTGGTATTGAAAATGGAGCGCCTTATTTAGCGTTAACAGGAAGATTCGGCATTCATTCTGAAGGAAACGCAAATGCTGAAGCATATTTTGAAAAAATTGGGAACTATTTACAGACGTTGCGTCAAGGTGAAAAAACGTTGTGCCTTGGCACTGGTGAGTTCATGCATATTCCGATGAAAACAGCAGTCTATATGGGGGAAGGTGTTCTCTATCATTCGACGACAAGAAGCCCTATATTTCCAATGAATCAAGAACGTTATCCTATAAAAAGTCGCTTTCCATATGCGAGTCCAGATGATCCTTCTGTTATGAATTATGCGTACAATGTGTTGGATCAACAATATGATGAAGTATTTTTATTTTTTGAACGTACGATTGAAGCGGAAAGACTGAAGCCGATGTTGCGTCAGTTTAAACATGTTCCAATTATTCATATTGTCGATTTTATTTGAAGAGGGGGTTCTTGCGTGTTACAACCTAGAGTGCAAACGGTTAAAGGCAGTTATTCATCAGATGATGTTGTATTTCTGTTAAAGGATTTAACGAACGCACATCTTGAAAAAGGCGTAGATGAGCGAGAGGAGGCTATTCAAAGCGGCGTCCATTACTCGGAAATGTTGCCAATTGAGTATGAGCCTTCTGAACAGTATTTATCATTATTTTATGCATCACTCGAACAGTACAAACAGAAAGTGGCGATTGCGGTTGGTACAGTTTCTGAGCTTTTAATAGAGAAAAGAGGCAAGGAAATTGTACTTGTTTCACTTGCGAGAGCGGGAACACCAATTGGTATTTTGATGAAGCGTTATTTGGAAGAAGTACATGGATTCGATGTGCCTCATTATAGTGTATCCATTATTCGTGGGCGTGGGATTGATGAAAATGCGATGCTTTACATTATTAACGAACACCCCGATGAGCACATTGTCTTTGTGGACGGCTGGACAGGTAAGGGTGCGATTCAGAAAGAGTTGACGCGTTCTGTTCAATCATTAAATGAAAAGCATGGTGTTGTGTTGGATGATGAGCTTGTTGTGTTAGCAGATCCAGGATATTGTTCGACGCTTTATGGGACGCGAGAAGACTTTCTTATTCCAAGTGCTTGCTTAAATTCCACGGTTTCTGGTCTTGTCAGTCGCACGGTTTTAAACAGTCTATGGATTGGTGAAACAGATTTTCACGGGGCGAAGGTGTATACAGAGCTTGCGGACAAAGATGTGTCAAATTATCATATTGACGTGATTACAGCTGAATTTAAGGCAGCAGCACCGTTTATTGCGAGAGAAAAAGCTTTGTTGAAAGTGACAGATATGACCCCAAGCTGGAAAGGCCTCCAGACGATTACTTCGATACAAAAGGAATTTGCTATAAAGGATGTCAATCTAATTAAACCAGGTGTAGGAGAGACGACACGAGTCCTCCTGCGGCGTGTCCCATGGAAGATTCTTGTGAAAGATTTAGATGATGCCCGGTTGCAGCATATTTTCCAATTGGCGAAAGAACGTCATGTGCCTGTAGAGGTTTATGAACAGATGTCTTATACTTGTTGTGGGCTCATAAAGCCGTTGGATCTAAAATGATGTTCGCTAGTGATTTGGACGGTACGCTTATTTATTCGAAAAGATTTTTAGATGAAAATCAAAAAGAATACCCTATTCAGAGTGTTGAAATATATAATAGAAGAGAAATTACATTTATGACCTTAAAGACGATTGACCTTTTGGTAAGGTTATCTAAAGAGATGCTATTTGTGCCGGTAACAACGAGAACGATAGACCAGTATAAACGGATATCCCTTTTTCAAGAGAAGATTCGTCCGACTTATGCAATTGTATGCAATGGTGGTGTCGTGTTGAAAAACGATGAAGTTGATGTCGATTGGCAACATCACATGCAGACGAAGATTGACAGAAGTGTTGTTACAGTAGACGATGTTGTGCAAATGATAGAAGTGACGTCTGATGTATCATGGCTGAAAGAAATTCGCAAAGTAGACCCGTTTTTTATTTGCTTAATCATTCATCCAAAGTCAACTCCATCTGCATTATTACGACAGTATTCAAAGTGGGCGGCTGAGCGTGATTGGACTTTATCGGTGCAAGGTAGAAAGGTTTATTTCGTTCCACTTTTTGTGAATAAGTGGGATGCAGTGAATTATGTTGCGCAAAGTGAAGGTATCAAGACGGTTTATGCTGCGGGAGATTCTTTACTTGATATCAGTTTAGTTGAGCAGGCGACTTTTGGTTTGATCCCTAGGCACGGTGAAGCTGCAGTGAATTTCGGTCATCTTGGTTTAACGAAACATGAAGGTATTTTAGCAGGGGAAGAAATTATAGAAACAATTATTGCGATGCAATTAGAACTAACTTTCAATGCTCGTTAATACTGCACGCTGGGACTCCTTCTCTTTGCGTGAAAATATGTAAAGGGGGAGTTGAGATGATCAGGAAACCAATATTGAAAACGGTTGATTATACGAACTGGGCAACTGAATTAGTGAAGCCAACTGCCGCTCGTCTCGAGTACAAGTTGGATGAAGATAGTGTGCAGTACAGCCGGATTGCCGCACGTATACTAGGAACGGGATTTGATGAAACGGATTATCAAATTGAGCTATACACCGTCAGTCAAAACCCTGGTGTGCATATTTTATCTGAAATACTCGATAAAACAATCGCGCCTGAACGGTTCAGGGCAATCCAAGAAATCTATGATCTCATTCAAAAGCAACCGAAGTTGTCGATTAATCGTTTTGTCGCATTTTTAGAAGGGCATCAATTATTGCCTAAATACGAAAAGGACCCTATTTTTAATCGGCTCGTTCGTGCTGCGCTTATTGATGTCTTTGAATTATTTCAGAAAAATCATGTGGGTGCATTTACCCATCCTGAATTCAGACGTGTTTTTCTTGATATCATTAAATGGACGTGGAATCATCTTGACCCTTGGGTAAAAGCGGCGCCAATAACTGAAGACGTACCGCACGTCATATGGTACGGTGATATGAATAAAAGTCAGGTATACTTTTGCTATTATTTATTGTTATTAGGAATAGATATCGTCATTGTTCATCCTGAAGGAAAAGATGATTTTAAAGAAGTTGATCCCGACGATAAGTGGTCAATCGTGGCCAACTATCCGACAACGATGGCGCTCAGGCCTTTCCCGAAAGAGGAGCCTCAACGTCAAGGAACTGTTGCGTATCGTGCGTCCAAAGAAATTGACCACGTGCTGCACCATGAAGGCTCGGCGTTTTATAAGCCTTGGCAATTTAGAGAGCATCTACCTGTTTCCGTTACTTTGAAAACAACGTATGATGAAATCTTTTTGCTGGCAAAAGAAAAAGCATTTATACGTCCCAACTTTTCATCCAATGCGGAAGAAGTGAAAATCCCTTCTCTGTTTTCGAAAGTTTCTGGTGTTTCGGCTAATCCAAAAGATTACTGGGATAAGATGAATGCACTTATCAATCTACCTAATAGTGTGTTGGTGCAAAGTTTTCCTTATATACAAGATCGAAAAGCGAACAACCAATATCATTATCAACATGCGCTCGGGAGAGATGGACGGCTTGATCCTGAAAAAATGCTACAGGGAAATTGGTGGCAGTATCGTCAGCTTCGCGATGGTGTACAGAGAGGGATTGCAGCAGCAATTTCAAGAATGTGTGCAACACCTAAATTGAAAGCACAGCACGGAGAAAGTGAAGAGCAAGTACAACTGTATTTGTTTACACAGGCAACGACGATTCCAGAAGAGTTATTAAATGTGCTACAAACATTTGATTATTCACAGGACATTCCTAAAATCATTTTGTTTAACAATGAAATAAATGGTGTACTATCGCGTGCCGATACGGCGTTACTATTATTGTTGAATGAAATCGGAGTAGACATCGTGTTGTATAATCCGCCGGGGCATAATGATTTGGAGCTTTTTATCGACAAAGAATATTTTGACCATCATTTACTTGAAGATATGGTATTTGATTTAACATTTCAGGCACGTAAAAAAGAAAGTTCTATTGTAAGTGGTTTTATAAATCGTTTTTTTAGTGGAAAGGGTTGATAATAATGGAAGATACGAAAAACTATGAAGTAGAAGTATTGACGGAAAATAAGGCAGAGGTAATGCGCAATCAGTTACGTGAGGATCCAGAAGTTCATAACTTAGTACGTTCAATTGACACAAGAAATCAGATGGCACTGTTAGAATTCGGTAAAGACCCTGCAGTTGAAATTTCTACTTTCTCTGACCGTATTTTAGCGTCAATGCGTTCATCAAGTGTCACCGATTCAGGTAATATGTTGAGGCAGCTTGGAAAAACAATGGATAAGTTTGATAAGAATGATTTTGATGAACCAAAAGGATTTTTGGGTAAGCTCTTTAACCGAGGGGATAAGTTAATCGAGAAGGTGTTTGGTAAATATCAAACGATTGGTAAAGAGATAGAAGGTATACATATTGAAATTTCAAAGTATAAAGATGAAATGATGCGCTCGACAACGAATATGGATGAGATGTATGATCAGAACTTTAATTATTATATGGCGCTAGAGAAATATGTCGTTGCGGGACAAATTAAAAGTGAAGAACTAAGTGCACTTATACCCAATCTTCAACAACGTGCAGCCAGTGGTGATCAACTTGCACAGATGGAATTAGATACAATGAGTAATGCGATTCAAGCACTTGATGAGCGTGTATATGACTTAGAAATGGCGAGAATGGTTGCACTTCAGACAGCACCGCAATTACGTCTTTTACAACGTGGTAATACTAAGCTAATCGGGAAGATTAACTCAGCTTTCATCACGACAATTCCGATTTTTAAAAATGGGATTATTCAAGCAGTGGCCGCAAAACGCCAAAAACTTGTAGCGGAATCTATGAGTGAACTGGACAAACGTACGAATGAAATGTTGTTACGTAATTCCCAAAACATCGCGACTCAAAGTGCTGATATTGCACGTTTAGCTGGTGGTCCGAGTATTAAAATCGAGACAATTGAAGAGAGTTGGAGCACAATTGTTAAGGGACTAGACGAGACGAGAGCAATTGAGGAAGAGAACAAACGCGCAAGAGAAGACGGGATGAAGCGCATTGCTCAACTTCAGGACACGATGAAAAACCATGGTAAGTAGCGTTCTGTATGAGATAGATAAAGATAGATGACTTTACTCATCTATCTTTAATGAAATGAAAAGAAAAAGTGAAGCTTAAATGTGGCTTTGCTTACAAAGAGAGACATTCTCTTGGAGATCACGATATAATAAAAACACCAAGGCTCTGTACGTACACAGAACTTGGTGTTTCTTATTTCAAGACTTCGCCTTCACGTCTAAAGAATCCGAAGATCCCGACGGTTTGGACAATATTTGTAAAGGCTTGTGGATCAACCTCATTAATAATAGTTTCTAAATCATATAGTTCATAGCGTGTGATAACAAGATACAAGATACTTTTATCTTCTTTCGAATAAGCCCCTTTTGCAGGGATAATTGTAATCCCGCGCACCATTTTGTTGTGAATGGCTTGCTGTAATTCATCTGCTTTATGTGTAACAATCATTGCGGTAACTTTTTCGTGACGCGTGTGTAGTGTATCAATTACAACAATCGTTACATATAAAGTCAACATTGTATAAAGGGCGTTTTCAGGTTCATATAATACGCCTGCCATGACAATAATAATACCATTAAGTATTAAAAAGTAAGAACCGATTGGTTTATCTTGTAAGCGCGATAACACCATAGCGACGATATCCATGCCGCCTGTTGAAGCCCCTAACTTTAGCGATAAACCAACTCCAACCCCTGCAATAACACCGCCAAAAACAGCGTTTAGAATAATATCATTAGATACGGTAATGACGGGTAATAGTTCAAGGAAAAGAGTTGCGAACACAACAGATACGATACTGTAAATGGTAAATCCTCTTCCTACTTTGAACCAGCCTAATATAAAGACAGGAATATTAAGTACTAACAATAGAATCCCAGTACTAATATTAATTCCAACGAAATCGCTTAACAGGCTAGATATAATTTGTGCGGCACCTGCAAAGCCGCTTGCATATACGTTTGCATTAATTAAAAAGAAGTTTAAAGAAATGGCGACTAATAGAGAGCCGAAAATAACAACTGCAATACGTTTTGCTTCTATAAAAAACATGTGGACCTCCTTGATATATATGCTATAACTTACTTAATCAATTAATGACTAGTGAATAGTCGTAGTGAACAATTGTATAGGATTTATTGGGAAAATGGTACTGTTAATTGCTATTTTATATCATTTTCAATAATAAGAAAAATTGATGATATTAAATATTGCTAAGTTTTACTAACTGCTTTAAGTTAATATGCACAAAAACAGACATATTATTTCTGTTTCTTCTACCGAAATTACTCTATAATAGAAGAAGTGATAGAACTGATCGATGGAAAGGGACGAGGCAGATGGAACTCATTTATAAAGGAAAAACGAAAGATGTCTATAACGCTGGTGGTAACAATGTTCTCTTGAAATTTAAAGACGATATGACCGGAGAAGATGGTGTTTTTGATCCGGGAGCAAATACAGTAGGCTTAACAGTTGAAGGTGTTGGGCAATCAGGCCTTCGCATGACGACGTTTTTCTTTAAGAAAATGAAAGACAAAGGCATCCCGACACATTATGTTGAGTCGAATATAGAAGAAGTGACGATGACCGTTCGCAAAGCTGCTATGTTTGGAACTGGTCTTGAAGTTATTTGTAGATTCCGTGCCGTTGGAAGTTTTCTAAAAAGATACGGCGCATATTGTGAAGAAGGACAAGCGCTAGATGCCTTCGTAGAAGTAACATTAAAAGATGATAACCGAAATGATCCACCGATAAATGCGGATGGACTTGCACAACTTGGTATTTTGACAAAAGAAGAGTATGCGACACTTGAGGTTTTGACGAAAGAAGTTTCCGCTGTTGTTAAGGAAGAGTTAGCTGCCAAAGGACTTGAATTATATGATATCAAACTTGAATTTGGCCGCGACAGTGAAACGAATGAAATTATGCTTATAGATGAAATTTCTGGTGGTAATATGCGTGTGTATAAAAATGGCGCGTATATCAATCCAATGGATCTTGAAAAGTTAGTGCTCGCTTAATAGAGAAAATCGCAATGATTCCATACAAAATGGATTCATTGCGATTTTTATTTTATAGTTAACTTTTATGTTATTAAACATTTATTTGGTAATAATGTTTAATAAATATAATTTAAGCCATCCTTTATAAGAAAGTATGTAAAGGAGGAATTTTTTTGAAGCGTCTATTAAGTTTCATTCTGATAACGAGTTTAGTCATATTATTAGCTGGATGCGGACAGAAGAAAAATTTGCAACCTGTAAGTAGTGAAAAGGTCGAAGCTGTCTCTGCGCCTATCCTGAACACTGATGGTGAAAAAATTGGTGAAGTAAGTATCGTTGAAAATACAGAAGGTGTTACAATTGATGTAATTGCAGAAAACCTTCCACCGGGTAAAAAAGGCATTCATATTCATGAATTTGGCAAGTGTGAGCCGTCAGATTTTAAAACGGCCGGAGGACATTTGAATCCTTTTAAGAAAGAGCATGGGTTTGATAATCCGAAAGGCTATCATCTAGGAGATTTGCCAAATATTGATGTGGATCATGATGGTATCGTAAATGTAAGTTTGAACTTAAATAAAATTACATTAGATCCAAGTGCGAAAAATACTATTCTTGATAAAGATGGAAGTGCAATCATCATTCATAGCCAAGAAGATGATTACAAAACTGATCCAGCAGGAAATGCGGGCGAACGTATCGCATGTGCGGCTATACTAAACTAGATAGGGATTCCACTAACAGATGTTGTTAGTGGGATCCCTATCTTTTTAGCTTTCTTAACGAAATACAAACAGTTTTACCAAGTTATTTAAGTAAAAAATTTTCGGTATAATAAGGCTGTGATTTTTCATTAAATGAAACGCCGATACCAAGATGACTATACGTTTCAAGTAAAATATTTTCCCTATGTCCAGCCGAATTCATTAATCCTTCATGTGCAAAAATACTACTAGATTGTCCATATGCAAGATTTTCACCAGCACCTCTGAACGATACTGAATCATCTTTCATGCGATCGAAAGGGGATTTACCTTGTTTATTTTCATGGCTAAAATAATCGTTGACTGCCATATCTTGGCTATGTTTTCTAGCAGTTCCTGAAACATGGGCGTCCCACTCGAGTGCACCAAAACCATTCCGGACACGTGAAGCATTTGTTAAGTCAAATAATTGTTCTTCGAAACCGTTCCGAAGCATGGCGTCGCCAGCTGTGTAAATGCCGGATTTATTTTTTTCAAGCGACTTTGAAATGAGTTGAAGTGCAGTTACCGTGTCATCTTTATGAAGGTCATAAAAGACGTATACATACATATCTCCGACTTCAAACAAGTCAAACTCTTCACTATCTTGGAGAATATAGATATTCAATCCTTTACGCATTTCTTTTAGCGGTTCGCCGAATACTTCACGTACCATTGTTTTTGGAGAACCATATTTAATGCCTGATGCTGATGAAATAAGGTCGTCATTTGTATAAAGTGCATTCACTACACGGTTTTCATCATATGATAGCATCATGAAATTACGGAATTCTTTATGAAATGTTTGCCACTTCGTTCCGTATTCATTTACAGATTGTCGGTTTGGGGTGCCAAGTGTATCTATAACCTCTTGTTCGGTAGTTCCAAGCTCTATATTATGAACTGAAAGCTGGCTGTTTTCAGGTTTTTCTAACGCTGGCTTTTTAACTTTATTGACAACTTTGGCTTCATCTTCGTCAGTAATTGAACTGATGAACAAAACGGCCTTATCGACAGTATCACTAATGAAGTGAACTGAGTTTGTTAAAGAATCTTTATTTAATAAAGTGACTATTTTTTCATCAACAGGTTCTAAGAAAGAGATGTCTACGTATCTGGAGACGGGTTCTTCCCAAAGTGGCTTAACAAAATATATAAGGGTGATAAATAGAATAAACCAGAATAATCGTTTCACGGCATAGCCTCCTTAACTCTATTGTAACCTGTCCATGTAGGATGAATACAGTGGGAACATACTTAATTCCGACCATTACCAGAAATGGAATAAAAGCTGTATACTAGAGGAACCACAGTTGAACGGAGTAGAGTAATGAGTTTATCGAAAAAAATGATGAATACACAAGTAATGAAAAAGAATGAATATATATTTCGATGCCCAATTTGTTTGACTCAAATGGAGTTAGTAGATAATTTAAGACTTGTTTGTAAGGAGAATCATTCATTTGATTTATCAAAACAAGGTTATGTGAATCTTGCGCCTCAAGCACATGCAACGAAATATGACAAATCTTTATTTTTAGCTAGAAAATCAATTACAGAGAGCGGCTTTTTTAATCCAATGCTTGATTGTGTTACGAAGGAAATCACAAAACATTTAGGGAGTCAGCAGGCGTCTGCAATTCTCGATGCAGGGTGTGGGGAAGGATCTCATTTAAATAATATATTATCATCGCTTCAGGGATATGTCGCTGGCGTAGGAATCGACCTTGCAAAAGAAGGTATTGTGGCTGCGGCAAAAGAGAACCCAGGGAGCGTTTGGGCGGTAGCTGATCTGGCAAATTGTCCTTTTCGAGATGAACAATTTGATGGCATTATAAATATTTTATCGCCTGCGAATTACGCGGAGTTTACGCGCCTTTTGAAGCCGAACGGGCTGTTTGTGAAAGTAGTACCTGGAAGTGGATATTTAAAAGAGCTCAGGGCTGTGTTTTATGATGAAGAGAAAAAGCAATCAGAAACAGATCCAGTTGAGCGTTTTTCTGAGCACTTTGAGCTGGTTACTACCGAGAAAGTGGTCTATGAATTTCCATTAAATCCTGATTTATTACAATCGTTAATTCAAATGACGCCACTAACTTGGGGTGCGAGTTCAGAAAAAGTCGCTGAAGCAATTCGCGCCGATATTCCTATGATAACAATAGATTTTAATGTCATTGCTGGCTTTAAAAAAGACGCGCTTTGAAAGGGGAAATCGCATGTTTGGGGGGATTAGTGGTGTGCCAAGTTGGTTCTATATATTAGCGGTGGGAGTTGTAGTTTTACTAATAATTATTACAGAAATTAGAACGCGATAAGGGGGTACATAGCTTGACTCGAAAAGGGATTGGAAAGCGACAACGTCCAAAATTATCTATGGGACTTGAAGAAATGCTAGCAGATGACGTTTGGCGGCATGAAGGCTATGTTGAAAGGGTTAGTATTAATGGCGGCGTAATTTACGGTTCCGAGGATGAGAGATTATCCTTCGATAGTGTGCAGTTTAAAAAAGTATCTTTTTCAGGGAGCGCGTTAAGAGGTACTGAATTTGTCGATGTTGTGTTTGAAGCGTGCGATTTTTCAAATGTGAATTTCCAAAATGCGGTATTTCACAGATGTGAATTTGTAAATTCGAAATTAACGGGTGCCGACTTTGCGAATGCAGGCATTGTGCATACATTGTTTAATGAATGCGACGGGAAATATAGTAATTTTAACTTTTCTAGAATGAAAGAAGTCGAATTTTCGGCTTGTAATTTATCGGATGCAGAGTTTTATGAGTGCTCATTTAAAGAGGTACGGTTTTTGACAAGTAAAATGGATAATATTAATTTTACGGAAACCGATTTGAATGGTATTGATTTATCGACTAATATTTACGAGCGAATTGAGGTATCAATGCAGAAAATTGCAGGATGTATTGTGTCAAAAGAGCAGGCAATTAGTTTTGCCCGTGTTCTAGGATTATCAGTAAAAGAAGATTAATGGTATACTAATTACAAAATCGAATGGAAAAGAGAGACTAACTTATGCTAACTTTTGAACAAAAACAAGAAATTATTGAGTCATTCCCAGAATTAACGAAGAAAAATGTATCGATGAAACGTGTGAACTATCATTATGAGGATAGTTTGTTTGATAAAACAGTCGTCGTTCAACATCTTCATCCTAACGGCAACGGCTTTGTTTATGTTGCGGATATTCCAGGGTACGAAACAGATGATCGCGGACTCGTTAACATTCGTGAGGCAACAGAAGAAGAACTTAGAAAAACAATTACGGATGCTATCGAATCTTTATCTGAGGAAGAAGATGTGGAGCAACCAATTGAACAATTGTGGAAAAACGGCGATGGTGTCGAATTGAAACTTATTGGTGAAGAAGGATTTTGGAATTTATACCACGGACTTAACTTAGAAGAAAGTTTTGGCGAAGTCGGAGAAGCCTATGCTTATTTAAGAGAAGAGCGTTTTACATTAGTTGAGGAGTGATGAATTGTGAAAGGGAAAACTTTGGTGATCGGTATCGTCATTTTCGTCATTCTTGTTGTTGGCGCAGTTTATTTTTCAATGATGGCGACAATTAATAAACAAAAAGAGGAAATGGGGATTAACCAAAGCCACTCGAGCAATCATGATGGTATAAGCTATCCTATAAGTTTAGAGATTTAAATCTACATATTGGATTGCTAGTTAAATAAAAGCGCGCGTAGATGATATCATCTACGCGCGCTTTTACTATTTTCGATTTTGTTTATCCTCCGGGCGATAAAGTCCTTTTCCGAAAGGTAACCACCAATTCCATTTCCCAAACAATTTCATCAGGCTTGGTACGAGAAGAAGTCTAATGATTGTTGCATCGATGGCGACTGCTAGAGCTATGCCGACACCTATTTGTTTCACTGGCATGACGTCTGTGAATGCAAATGCGCCCGTTAGGACAATCATAATCAGTGCTGCGGATGTAATGACTTTACTTGTCGTTGCAAGACCTTCAACTGTTGCCTTATCATTATCAAATGATTGCGCATATTCTTCTTGCATCCTTGATATTAGGAAGACCTCATAGTCCATACTTAATCCAAAGACAAGACTGAAGACGATAACAGGAATAATGAGTGCAATTGTACCCGCTGGAATCCCGAAATGTCCGTACTGGAAAACGTAAACAAGAAGACCAAAAGCTGCAGAAAGTCCAATAATATTCATCAAAATAGCTTTGACGGGAATGACGAGTGATCTGAAAGCGATCATTAGAATAAAGAATGTAGAAATGATAATGATGCCGAGAACTAACCCAATTTTATCGAAGATTTCATCAAAGATTTCTTGATTAAATTTCGGTGATCCACCAATTGTTAAGTTCCACTCAGTCTTATCCTTGGACCAATCACGAACCCAATCTTGTGCCTCATCAGATGAACCTTCTGCAGCAAGACTTACGGGAATCATGAGTTTTTTATCGCTAATGAATGTCTCTAATAATGGCGTGAGTCCAGCTGCCATTTCTGGTGACATCATTGCTTGATTCCATTGTTCGACAGAGTTAATATTACTCGCGGTGAAAATGGTTGTGACCTCGTCTACTAGTTTATCGCTAGTGAGATCATCTCCCAACTTCTTAATGGCGTTTAGGCCGTCTTCATTTTCCCAACCTTTATCGCGCTCCGCAATCAAGTACACTTGTGATTTATCTGTTAGGTTGAACTCATTTTCTACTAGTTCGAAAGCTTGACGAGAATCATATGACGCCGGTAAGGAGTCTAGTTGCGGAATCGATAAGTTCATATTCTTTACTGGAATAATCGCAATCGAAAGAAGAACAAGCGCAACAGCGGCGATGGTAACAGGTCGTTTAATAACTGCTTTAGCAAATTTACGCCAGCCGCTTTCACCGGTTGTTCTTTCCTTTAGAACTTGCCATTTATTGATCCGGTCGCCAAGCGCCAGAAGTATCGAAGGAAGAAGTGTAATTGAGCAAAAAACAGCCATCGTAACAACAATCATTCCACCGACAGCGATGTTTTGAAATAAATCAACTTCAATAACGAGCATTGCACCGAGTCCAATGAAAACACAAAATGCTGAGAAGATGACTGAGCGTCCAGCTGTAACAATTGTTTTCGTGACTGCATCTTGTATACTGCCTAATTTCCGTTCTTCACGATATCGACTAATGAACAGAAGCGCAAAATCGATACTGAGTGCGAGCCCGAGCATGGGAATAATATTTAATATAAAGATGGATAAGTCTGTATATCCACCGAGTATCGTCAAAATACCGAAAGACGAGATGACCGTGACGATGCCTATCATTAGTGGAACTATAGAAGCAACAACTGTTCCAAATGCGAACAATAGAACAATAACCGCAATTGGAAGCCCGATTGCCTCTGCCTTGATCAAATCACGTTGACTAGCAGCGTTAATGTCTTTAGCGATTGCAGAGGCACCTGTTAGGATAACGCCTTTTTCATCTCCGACGGCATCGCGAATATCACCAACGACATCAGGCATATGGGCGGCGTTATCATTATTGAAATGAAGAAGCGCATATGAAACTTTGTCTTTATAGAGCGCCTCATCATCAAGAGGTGATTGGATTGCGGACGTAAGTTTAAGTTTTTCTACTTTTTTGAGTGTAGCTTCGATTTTGTCGTCAGAGACTTTATCGAAAACGAGGAACATCGATTCAGCTGGCATGTCGAACGTCTCGGAAATTGTTTCCATAACAGCCGCATGATCACCGTCCATTTTAAATCCGTCACCTTCAAGCATGCCGGGGAGTCGAATAGCCAAAACAGCTAATGTAATAAAAATGGCAATCCACCCGATAATAATATATTTATAACTAGTCGTAACGAACCGTGCAAGTAAGCGCAATAAAGTCAGTCCTTCCGGGAAGTGTGTATAAAAACTATCTACCTTGCTTCTATAGTAACGGAATTTGTTGGAAAAGTCTTATATCTATGATTAGTGTGGGTGTTAAATAGTTCGAGGGAAATGTTGCTAGGTTCCGAGTGGATGTTGCATAGTTTAGATAAAACGTTGTGAGGCTGAGCGTGTACGTTGCGTAGTATCCGAGAAACGTTGCAATGAATCGCCGATGTTGCATAGTTTTTGTAAAACGTTGTGAGGTTGAGCGTGTACGTTGCGTAGTATCCGAGAAACGTTGCAATGAATCGCTGATGTTGCATAGTTTATGTAAAACGTTGTGAGGTTGAGCGTGTACGTTACTTAGTATCCACGCAATCGCATTCATTAAAAATGAACAAAGAAAAAAGCCATCCCCCAGAGGGAATAGCTTTTGAATGGTTAGTTCAAATTAGTCTTTAGTAACGTTTGAAGCTTGAAGACCGCGTTCGCCTTGCTCGATTTCAAAAGTTACGTCTTGGCCTTCTTCAAGTGATTTAAATCCTTCACCTTGAATAGCTGAGAAATGAACGAATACGTCATCGCCATCTTCACGCTCGATAAAACCAAAACCTTTTTCTGCGTTAAACCATTTTACTTTACCTTGTTCCATGTTTGTTTCCTCCTCGTGTACATTTTGTACACATTGTGTTACTATCCTTGCTCAATTCTTGTAGCGGTCAAGATTTATCTAGACCATCATGTTGTCGAACAAAAATAATTCTTCTTTATCATAGCGTGGATTAAAGAATAAAGCAAGTGAATTGATTAAATTAAAAAAATAATGCTAGGATTCGATATACAATCGCTGCAAATATAGCGGAAACTGGAAGTGTAATAATCCATGTGATAACAATCTTTTGAGCAACGCCCCACTTAACACCTTTTACTCGTTGCGCGGTTCCGACACCCATAATTGCGGATGAAATAACATGCGTTGTACTAACAGGTAAGTGAAGAAGCGTTGCGCTAAAAATAATCATTGCTGAAGAAAGATCGGCAGCTGCACCGTGGACGGGCCGAATTTTCATAATTTTGCCACCGACTGTTTTTATTATTTTATAGCCACCAATGGAAGTCCCGATTCCCATTGCTGTTGCTGCTGCAATTCGAACCCATAACTGGATATCATCCGACGTTTGAAGATTTCCAGCAATTAATGCCAACGTAATAATCCCCATCGCTTTTTGGGCATCATTCGTTCCATGTGTAAAAGATTGAAGTGCTGCAGTTCCGATTTGCAAATAGCGGATTCTGGTGTTCGTTTTAAACAAGCTCGAGTTTTTTAATAAAACTTTAAAGAGTGACATCATCAGGAAACCACCAGCAAGTGCAATAAATGGTGAAATGAGAAGAGCTTGTAATATTTTAATAAACCCACCGTAATTCAATATGCCGAAACCTGCCGCAGAAATAGCAGCACCGGCAATTGAGCCGATTAGTGCATGTGATGAACTGGATGGTATAGCAAAATACCAGGTGATTAGATTCCAAGCAATTGCTGAAATAAGGGCTGCAAGAATAACGAGTGCACCATTATCAAGCATGAATGGATCGACAATGTCTTTAGAAATCGTCTTTGCAACACCTGTAAACGTTAATGCACCAATGAAATTCATTGATGCGGCCATAATAATGGCTACTCTAGGTTTTAACGCACGTGTCGAGACAGATGTTGCAATTGCATTAGCTGTGTCATGAAATCCATTTATGAAATCAAATCCAAGTGCGAAAACTACAACTAGGATTGTAAGGAGAAGTACTGTATCCACGTAGTTTCCTCCTTATGCGTTACGCATAATTATAGTTTCGATTGTATTCGCAACATCTTGACAATAATCAGCAACACCTTCAAGTTGTTCGTATAACTCTTTATATTTAATAATCCGGATTGGATCTTTTTCATTAATGAAAAGCTGCTTTATGGAGGTACGTTCAATTTCATCACAAATCCGTTCGTAATCCTTTATTTTTATTGCGTGTTCACGCATTTCTACAAGTTTCTTTTTAGAAAGAAGCTTCATTGCTTTAACGATTTCGTCGGTACTTTTCACGATATTATCTATAAACGAATGGATATACTCATCAATCTCTGTGAGAGAGAACATTTCTAAATAAGCAACAAAATGCTCAATACCATCTAGAATGTCATCCATCTTAATCGATAACTGTAGAATATCTTCGCGCTCAATTGGTGTCATGAAAGACTTGTTGAGTTTAGTGATGATATCGTGAATCAATTCATCGCCTTCCGTTTCATAAACTTTTAATCGAATGCTTACTTGTTTTAAGTCCGCGACAGTCTCAACTTTAAAGTCGGATGTATAGTGAGCTGCTTCCTGTACATTTTCAGCGATGGTTAAAAGTGCGGCAAAAAAAGGATCTGTTTTTCGTGAATTAAACATCGTTAAGCCTCCAACCCTTGAGGGTATAATTTTTAAAGTAGATTTATTATAACAAAATAATACGAATTTAGTGCGTAATAAGACATGATTTTTATAAAAAAGACAAAAAATAATTGTCTTTAAATAACAAATCAATTTCTAATAAATGAAACTATTTGGTGCTTCAGACGTATAGATTATTAATGCATAAAACAAGTAGACTTAGGGGGGGATTAAGTGGAACTTTTTGGTCAGCCGATTGAGCAAGTTTATTTATATGCACTAATTATTGCAGTTATCGTTACGATTTTTTACGTATTTTTTAGTGATATAGCTGAAGGGGTTGGGGAAGGAAACCCGTTTATTGATCCAGCTGTTATCCTACCATTTCTAACATTTACAGCTGCTGCAGGCTTTATTTTTGAAAAGGCTGTTAGCTGGAACAGTGGCATTATTATTATGGTGGCACTTGCCGTCGCATTTGTATTAACATTACTGCTTTATTATTTCATCTTGCTTCCATTATCATCTGCAGAAGTTTCGCTTGCATACACTGATGATTCGTTAATAGGCCAGGTAAGCAAAGTAATTGTGCCGATTCCCGCTGATGGGTATGGTGAAATTGTAATTGAAACAGTTAATGGTTTAATTTCGAAACGTGCAGCTGGTTATGAGAATGAAACGATTGATTATGGAAAAGAAGCATTAGTCATTGAAGTTAGGAATGGAACTTTCATTGTCAAAGAGTATGAGCCATTCCGTTTTAAATAAAGTTAGGGGGATTAGCTAATGGGAATTTGGATTGCAATTGGTGTTGTCGTTTTTGTTTTATTGGCAGTTATTCTTGTTTATATTTCTAAGTACAAAACCGTAGGACCAGACGAGGCGCTAATTGTTACAGGAAGTTATTTAGGAACTAAAAATGTTCATGCGGATGACTCCGGAAATCGTGTTAAAATCATTCGCGGTGGCGGTACATTCGTATTTCCGATTTTTCAACAAGCTGCACCACTGAGTTTACTATCGAGTAAGCTTGAAGTTACAACGCCAGAAGTATATACGGAGCAAGGTGTTCCAGTAATGGCAGACGGAACAGCGATTATTAAAATCGGTGGTTCTATCATTGAAATCGCAACAGCAGCTGAGCAGTTTTTAGGGAAATCTAAAGAGGACCGTGAAAATGAAGCGAAGGAAGTTTTGGAAGGTCATCTACGTTCTATTTTGGGATCGATGACTGTAGAAGAAATTTATAAAAATCGTGATATGTTCTCGCAAGAAGTACAGCGCGTTGCTTCACAGGATTTATCAAAAATGGGGCTTATCATCGTTTCATTTACAATTAAAGATGTGCGTGATAAAAACGGTTATCTTGATTCATTAGGAAAACCGCGTATTGCACAAGTGAAGCGCGACGCAGACATTGCGACAGTAGAAGCAGAGAAAGAAACGCGTATTAAAAATGCTGAAGCATCTAAAGAAGCACAAAAAGCGGAAATTGAGCGCGCTACTGAAATTGCTGAAGCTGAAAAAGAAAACCAATTGAAAGTTGCAGAATATCGTTTAGATCAGGATGTTGCGAAAGCGCGTGCTGACCAGGCGTATGAATTGCAAACTGCTCGCTCCAAGCAAGAAGTTATGGAGCAAGAAATGCAAATTAAAATTATTGAACGACAAAAGCAAATTGAACTAGAAGAAAAAGAGATACTACGTCGCGAGAAACAGTACGATTCAGAGGTTAAGAAAAAAGCCGATGCAGATCGTTATGCCATTGAACAAAATGCCGCTGCCGATAAGTCGAGACGCATGGCAGAAGCGGATGCTGAGAAATATGGAATCGAAGCACGTGCAACAGCGGATGCTGAAAAAGTAAGACTTGAAGGTCAAGCAAAGGCTGATTCACAGCGTGCCCAAGGTGAGTCTGAAGCAGACATTATTAGATTGAAAGGTCTTGCTGAAGCTGAAGCGAAGCGTAAAATTGCGGAGGCGTTTGAGCAATACGGTCAGGCGGCAATGCTTGATATGGTCATTACGATGATCCCTGAATATGCGAAACAAATCGCAAGTCCATTATCTAATATTGATAAGATTACAGTTGTCGATACGGGAAGTGGAGAAGGCGGCGGTGCGAATAAAGTAACTTCGTACGCGACTGACTTGATGTCGACTCTTCAGGAAACATTGAAAGCGACTTCCGGCATAGATATGAAAGAGATGCTTGAAAACTACTCAGGAAAAGGTAGTTTGCGTCCGAGTATTGATCAGCTGACACAGGAAATTAAAAGTAAAAAGGTTGCTGAAGAAAGCGGCGAACAGAAAGATTAATTGAAAGTTAGGGAGACCATGCAAGTTGATGGTCTCTTTTTTGGTGGTTAAAAAGTCCTGGTTTGCCGATATCGTTTCGATGAGCGTCGATATAATTCGTTTATGCGTCGATATAATTCAATTAAGCGCTGATATATCGTCCAAACTGTCTGATATAACGCCACGGAGCGCCGATATATCTAAAGTGTCGACTCATTCTTAAGGAAACAACCATATTTATGCGCAAAGTATCTTAAAGAAAATTTGATTTTTATTTTAAATTTTTTTCTCGAAAATTCTTTTTAATTCTCGAGAAAAACCTACCAAAGAAATGATTTTATCTTAATTAACGCGGTAAACTGTGTTTTTTTTCTTAATATTGTATAATAAGAGAGATGAAATATATACCTACATAAGAAACGAGAGGCGGATGACAAATGGAATTTCGTATTGAGCATGACACGTTCGGTGAAATTAAAGTACCTGCAGATAAGTTATGGGGTGCACAGACGCAAAGAAGTAAGCAAAACTTCAAAATTGGTGGAGAAAAAATGCCGATTGGTGTTATTCATGCATTTGCACATTTGAAAAAGTCAGCAGCAATTGCAAGCCATGTACACGGTAATATTTCAGAAGCAAAAATGAAAGCAATTTCTGCAGCAGCAGATGAAGTAATTGCAGGTAAATTAGATGACCATTTCCCACTTGTTGTATGGCAAACTGGAAGCGGAACACAATCGAATATGAATATGAACGAAGTCCTAGCACATCGCGGCAATGAATTACTTGAAGCATGGGGCGAAAAAGATCGTCTACACCCGAATGATGACATTAATAAATCACAAAGTTCAAACGACACATTCCCAACTGCACTTCACGTTGCAGGTGTGATTGCGGTTGAAGAAAAACTGATTCCAGCAATTGAAAAACTAAAAGCGACACTTGGCGATAAATCAAATGAATTCATGGATATTATTAAAATTGGTCGTACGCATTTACAAGATGCAACACCTCTAACGCTAGGACAAGAAATTAGCGGCTGGCACCGTATGCTAGAAAAAACTGAGAAAATGATTAAAGACAGTGTTGATTCAATGAAAGAACTTGCGATTGGTGGAACGGCTGTTGGAACAGGTCTAAACGCACCAGTAGGTTTCGGGGATCGTGTTGCTGCGGAAATTAGTAAAGCAGTCGGCATTGAATTCACATCTGCAGAAAATAAATTCCACTCGCTTACGAGTTATGACGAAGTTGTATATGTTCACGGTGCGATTAAAGCACTTGCAGCAGACGTTATGAAAATTGCGAATGACGTTCGCTGGTTGGCAAGTGGTCCACGTTCGGGCATTGGGGAAATTACAATTCCTGAAAATGAACCAGGTAGTTCAATTATGCCGGGGAAAGTAAACCCAACACAAAGTGAAGCAATCACAATGGTTGTTGCACAAATAATGGGGAATGACGCAACAATTGGTTTTTCTGCAAGCCAAGGAAACTTTGAGTTGAACGTCTATAAACCAGTAATTATCTATAACTTCTTACAATCCGTTAATCTTCTTGCGGATGCGTTAATTAGCTTTAATGATAACTGTGCAGTAGGAATTGAGCCGAATCGTGAAGTGATTGACAATCATGTGAAAAATTCACTTATGCTTGTTACTGCACTTAATCCACATATCGGTTATGAAAATGCAGCTAAAATTGCGAAGGCGGCTCATGCGGCTGGGTCTACTTTAAAAGAAGCAGCGCTTAAAACTGGTTTGTTAACTGAAGAACAATTTGACGAATATGTCGATCCTTCGAAAATGATTGGAAATACGAAGTAAAAGTCACAGGTTTGTGAAACATAATAATAGCCCATTCTGTTAAAATAAGTAATAGCAGATATGGGAAGGTGTGAAATTCATTGAAAAAACGTGTTTTTTATATAATGTTTATTGCTTTGTTTGTGTTATCAGCTTGTGGTAATAAAACAGAGCAAGGTTTAAAAGTAGGAGAGCAAGAACATTTGCATAACGGTGATTTACAAGAAGTCACTGCTTCTGCAGATATTTTACCATCATTTCTCGACGATAAACCTGAAGACATGCGACTCGTTTATGAAGTAGCAGGATCCGCAACTGATATTATTGAGTGGATGCCTTGTTACTGCGGATGTGGTGAAAGCGCTGGACACGGAAGTAATATGAACTGCTTTATCGATGAAATTCGTGAAGATGGTTCTGTCGTATGGGATGATCACAGCACGCGTTGCCAAGTTTGTCTAGATACGGCAGTAGAATCGGTAATGATGACACAAGACGGTAAAACGCTAAAAGAAATTCGCGATAATATCGATGAAAGATATAAAGAGGGATTTGCGGAGCCAACAGATACGCCAATGCCTTCTTAATAAAATAAAAAGCAGACCCGACTCGGTGTCTGCTTTTTTTTCTACCTAATAAACAGTTGGAATACAAACGCATTATTCCTGCACAGGGTTAAATCTATCGAATCCAACCAATCGGCGGGCTAATAAATGATATAATTGAGTTAATAGATACGAATTAGAGAATGGAGATGATAGTATGACAAACTATCCATTTGTTGCGTCATGGAGTGGTGGAAAAGATTCTGCAATGGCTTATTACAAGGCGATTAAATCTGGTGCTGTACCGAAAAGAATTCTGACCATGTTCGAGGAAGAGGTCGGGCATTCTAAATCACATGCTCTTTCATTTGAATTTGTTCAAGCGCAGGCAAAAAGTTTAAACGTCCCACTCATGATCCGTCGAGCAGGTTGGCAAGGTTATGAAGTCCAATTTTTGGATGCGATGAAGGAATGTAAGCAGGCGGGCATTCTCCATGGTGTTTTCGGTGATATAGACCTTGAAGATCATCAGAAATGGGTTCAACAAACATGTGCGAAAGTTGGAATGGAAGCAGTGCATCCATTATGGATGGAACCACGGCGAAAAATATTAGAAGAATTTATTAGCCTTGGTTTTGAAGCTTACGTTGTTGTGATTAATACGAAGATGATGCCGGCGAATTTTATTGGACGTAAGTTTACAATTGAACTTATGGACGAACTAGATGCATTAGGTATTGATTCATGCGGTGAATTTGGTGAATTTCATACTGTCGTAGTCGATGGTCCGATTTTTAATGAAAGGCTACCGATCACTTTTGAAGAAGAAGTAGAGAGGGACGGGTATGTGTTTTTAAGCGTTGGATTAAAAGAATAAGAATTGCGTAGTAGTTAATTGTCCCATACAATGAAACAGAATCTTTAAATTAATATAAGTAAGTTACAAGGCAGTGAAAATAGAATAGTGTTTTAATCTACCGAGAAGGGAGAATGTAAGATGAAATTAGATCCCCGTAATCCATTGCCACTACATGTACAACTTAAAGAAATTATTATGCGTTCAATTAATGAAGGCCGTTATCAGGATAAGATTCCGAGTGAGAGAGAATTAACTGAACAACATGAAATTAGCCGATCCACTGTACGCGAAGCCGTATCACAACTCGTGCAAGAAGGAATTTTAGAAAAAAGGCATGGCAAAGGTACATTTATCTCGATTAAACCGATACATGATTGGTTGGGCACTTTAAGCAGTACTTCTGAAACGGTGCGTAAAATGGGCATGACGCCAGGTGCAAAGTTGCTGGAACATGGAATTGTAGTAACGCCTTATCCTGTTCAAGAACTAACAGAGGAAATAGAAATGTATTTAATTAAGCGTATTCGCTATGCGAATGAAACTCCTCTTGCTATTGAAACGCATTACTATCCAGTAGAAATTGGTCAAAAACTTGCGAAGCTTGATATTGCAACAGGGACAATTTATGATTTACTAGAAAATGAGTTGCAGCTTCAATTATCGGAAGCAGAGCAGATTATTACGAGCAACCGTTTGAGTAATGAAGACGCAGATCTTTTAGGGATAAATCAATCTGACAGTACGCTGCAAACAGAACGTTTTTTGACCGATACCGAAGGATCATTGATTGAGTACTATACCGCAAATTATAGGGCGGATATGTATTCTTTTCATATTAAGTTATCCAGGGAAAAGTAATTAATTATTAATTATTAATTATTAATTATTATGATGGTATTAATCAAATTAAAACTACATATATGAGTAAGTACTGATAAGACTTTATCGAATGCGACTTTATTTAACGCGTTTAAATTGAAGTCTTTTTTTTATGTGTTCAAGGTTTGAAATAATACTATTCTTAAAGTAAAAGATGCTACCTAATTAAATATATTGTCGGTATTGTTAGATTAATTCGAAAACAGGTATACAAATAAATTTAATCGTGCTATTATACTAATAATTCCAAACTGGTACGGACAACATGATGAGTTGGTGTGGAAGTGTAAGTGTTATCCGACAGTAATTGACAATATAGGACATACATATGTTATTTGAAAAGAAACCATTGTCTACAGAATAATAATAAGGAGGATATGAATGGATGTCTCGATTGTATTTCAGTCAATATTACTAATTGCATTTATGATTTTCATCGGGGCACTCCTAGCCAAGACATTTACTTTCAATGATGATACGCGCCAAATGTTAATTAGTCTTATCGTTAACGTAGCGATGCCATCAATTATTCTATCAAGTATTTTTAATGTTGAGATTAACAGCGATACATTTAAATTGGTTGCAATTGTATTCGGTGTTTCAATAGCAACGAACGTCGTCGGGATAGGTCTTGGTTGGGTTTTGGCGAATTTCTTTTATAAAAAGTCAAATAAAAAACGTGAAATCGCATTACTGTCTGGATTGGGAAATACGGGATTTATCGGAATTCCACTCTGTGCAGTTTTGCTTGGTCCTGAAGGTGCTTTGTTTGCAGCAATATTTGATGCGGGTGTAGATTTTACAATTTGGACAGTAGGCGTACTTATGCTTCAGAAAAATAGTAAGTTCTCTTTTCAAACGCTTAAAGCAATGGTGAATATACCGACTATTGCAATCGTTTTTGGATTGACGGCTGCTTATTTTAACTTTAGACCTCCGACATTATTCATTCAGTTAAGTAATCAATTGGCGGCTTTAGCAGCACCGCTTGCTATGTTCTACATAGGTATTTTGATTATGACGCTACAACGTGCAAGGGTTCGAATTGCAGGGCCGAAAGTATGGCTCCCTGTAACAGTGAAGCTGATTTTACTACCTTTGTCAGTTGCTTTAGTAATTGGTTTAGTTAATTTTGAACCTCTTGTCATTCAAACGATACTCATTCAATCGATGATGCCGACGTTAACACTCGCATCTATTCTGTTTGCGAAGTATTCAGCAGACGAAGATATCGGCGCTTTGTCAACCGTGTTATCAACAATTTTCGCATTACTCACGATCCCATTACTTATTTACTTAATGAACTTATTCATAACCTACTAAATTTAAAAGAGTGGAAGGATGAAAATGATGATAAAAGCAGACTTAATTATTTATAATGGAAGCGTTTTAACGCTGGATGATGAAGGGACAAATGGAGGATCATTGACAAGCTATAAGGGTCGTATTACTGGAATATGGTCTGATGTAAAGCCGCCAGAAGAACAAATAACACGTTCGGAAGAAGTAAAAGAAATCGATTTAAATGGTGCAACGATCTTGCCAGGATTTATCGACACACATAATCATCTACTCATGTACTCACAGAATAAAAGACAGGTAAATTGTACATCACCATTACATAAAAGTATTACAGACTTGAAAAAAAGTATTGCGGCGGCCACTTCTGATAAAGAAGTAGGAGAATGGATTCTTGGATATGGTTATGATGATACCTTGCTCGCTGAAAAACGTCACCCAACTAAAGAGGATTTAGATTCAGTAAGTACTGACTATCCAATATTTATCCGACATATTTCGGGCCATCTTGCTGTTGCCAATACGACGGCATTAAAGTTAGCTGGATTAGATAAAGAAACAGAGAAACCTGATGGGGGTCATTTTGGAAAAGATGAACTCGGTGAACTTACTGGAGTACTTTATGAACCTGCGGCGATGGATATGGTTTTCGAACATGTTCCTATACCGAGTACTGATGAGTTAGTTGAGCTTATTGGTGAAGGTGCTATTGATTATATGGCGCAAGGTATCACGACGAATACCGATGCTGGGGTAGGTTTGTTTCTCCTTGAAAGAGAGTTCGATGCTCACATACGTTCAATACAAGAAAAAACAAATCCTATGAAAATGCGTTTCATGGTATTAAGTTATTTATTGGCAAACGATGGTGTTTTTAGTAAATACACAGCCGCCGAACTCGACAAAGAAATACAAGAAAAAACAAATGGAAAGGCAAAATTAGATAGCGCGAAATTATTTCAAGATGGCTCTATCCAAGGACTAACGGGTGCACTGCGTGAACCTTATTATTGTGACGATAAGCTTTATGGAGATCTAATATTTTCCCAGGAGCAACTGAATGAATATGTTCTAGATTTCCATGAACGAGGATTCCGTGTAGCGACACATGGAAATGGTGATCGTGCGATAGGTTCTGTTATTGAAGCATATGAATATGCCATTCAAAACGGCGAAAAACGTGATCATCGTCATCGTATTGAACATGTGCAAACAGCTTCAAAGGAAGATTTAGAAAAAATGAAGTCACTTGATATTGCGGCCTCTTTCTTTATTAATCATGTTTACTACTGGGGTGACCGTCATCGCGATATTTTCTTGGGACCGGATCGTGCTGAACGAATGAATCCGCTTAAAGAGGCTGCAGACCTTGATATGTTATATACACTTCACTCGGACTGTCCGATTACACCTATTTCCCCTTTGTTTTCAGTTTGGGCTGCAGTTAATCGCGTCACCCGAGATGGTGAGGTATTAGGTGAATCGCAAAAGATAGACGTGGAAACTGCACTGAAATCAATGACGATTTACGGTGCAAAATTGAATTTTGAAGCTGATGAAGTAGGGAGTATTGAAGTTAATAAAGCTGCTGATTTTGTAGTGCTGGCAGAAAACCCAATGACAATTGATCCGATGCAGATTAAAGATATTCAAGTGCAGATGACGATTGTAGACGGCGAAATAGTTTATCAAGGGTTGTAAAAGCAATCCTTGTAAATTCAAAAGACTGAAGAATTAGAACGATTAAAATGGGGGAATGAAAATGGCTTGGTATTTAACGTATTCACTTGGATATTTTATAGTGATGTTTGCGATCGGTATTTATTATTTTACGAAGGTAAAAGATGCGGATTCCTATTTAATTGCGGGTTGGAATATGAGTTTCTGGAGTATAGTAGGGACAACAATTAGTACGAATATTGGAGCTGCGGTTTTCATTGGCTATGTTGGAATGGGATTCACTGTCGGAATGTCAGGTTACTTTAAGTTTGCATTGCCTGCTTATCTTACGAGTATGCTACTCATCTATTTCTTCAGTAAACCGCTCAGAAGGCAAAGGCTTTATACAATGGCGGATTTATTTAGTGAACGATTTGGTTCGAAAACAGGAATTATACCGTCTGTGTTATCTGCATTTATTTACTCGGTTCCCGCAACGTCTCTACAAATTGTTGGTATGAGTACTGTGTTTAGTATGGTTTTCCATATTGACGTTAAAATAGGAATTCTTTTATCGTTTGCGTTAATTCTTGGCTTTACAATTCTTGGGGGCTTAGTAGCTGCAATTGTAACTGATGCTTTACAAAGTTTTATACTTGTTATTGGTTTGTTTATATTAGCTTTTGCTGCTTTAAAATTTGGCGGTGGTATTTCAAATGTAATTGCCCATACGCCGAAAGAATTACTATCGCCAGCTGGCCCGGAAGGTATTGGAGAAGTATTAATGTTTGCGTTAACTGTTGCGCCGTTCTATTTAATTTGGCAATCAACTTGGCAAAGGATTTTCGCTTCGAGAACAGAGAAAATTGCCATTCAAGCGGGAACAGTAGGTTATATCATAACATCTATCATCAGTATATTGCCATTTGCGATAGGGGTAACGGCTCGTCAATTTGTACCAGCTGATATTCATCCAGATTTAATTTTTTCTTATGTTACAGTTGATTTATTACATCCTGCAATAGGCGGTATCGTTATCGTTGGTTTGCTTGCCGCATTAATGACAGGTGCAGATTCCTTCATTCTTCAAGGTAGTTCCAATATTGCACAAGATTTATATTTTCGTATGTTAAATCCGAATGCATCTGGCAAGCAGATGATGTTCGTAGCGCGCTTTAGTGTCGTGCTGATATCTGTTCTTGCATTAATCATTTCATTTTTCATGACGGATATCATTAGTGTTTATCAATGGGCATTAAGGCTTTCTGCTACAACAATAGTGTTTCCGTTTTTAGCGGTCATGTTCTGGAGAAGGACGACTGCAAGAGGTATTGTCATCAGTATGATTTCAGCCGGTGTTGTGACGGTTATATGGCCGTTCCTGAATACGGGATTAGATCAAGTTGTACCTGGACTCTTAGTCTCGTTAGTTACTATAGTAATTGCGAGCTTAATGACGAAGCACTCACCAAATGAAATTATTAAAGCGGTTTATTGGGAAGATCTTCCCTCTGCAAGTAGAGATATAGGGCAAGGTGATCCGTCCGAGTTAGAAAAAGTATAAAGTATGAAAAAGTAAGGCGTGAGAAATCTCGCCTTACTTTTATGCAAAAAAAAGCCGTAAAAGCGAATTCGCTTTTACGGCTTTAACAATTTTATTAAGGTAAATAAACACCTACGCCTGGTCCGAATGGAATTCCGAAACCAATGAAAACAAATAACTGGACGATCCAAATTAGCAGGAATGTCATTGAGTAAGGAAGCATTAAAGCCATTAATGTACCAAGTCCGGCTTTTGGTTCGTATTCTCTCATGAATGAAAGAATAATGACGAGGTATGGGTTCATCGGTGTGATGATGTTTGTTGAAGAGTCCGCGATACGATAAGCGACTTGAACGAATGCTGGATGATAACCAAGGAATGCGAATAGTGGAATGAAGATAGGTGCTTCAAGTGCCCACTTTGCAGATCCACTGAAAATAATTAAGTTAAGTAATGCTGTAAAGAAAATATATCCAATGATCACTGAAATACCTGTTAGTCCAATGTTTTGTAAGAAGTTAGCGCCGCTAACTGCAACCCAAACACCTAAGTTTGACCAGTTGAAATAACTAATAAACTGAGAAGCTGCAAATATTAAAACGATATAACCAGACATATCTTTCATTGCTTCAGCCATGAATCTTGGAATGTCATGTGAAGTTTTGATTTTACCAACTGTGCGACCGTATGTTATACCTACAACGATAAAGAAGAATAAAATGATAGGGATGATACCGTCTAAGAATGTAGAAGGAATTATGCCGCCGTCTTCATTTAGAAGTATTGAATTAGGCCAGAACAACCCAGTTGCAAGTAGTGCTAAGTATAAAAATCCTGCAATACCGGCATTACGTAGTCCGCGACTTTCATCTGCAGAAGACGCTTGAATTTGCTTGTCTATTTTACGCGTAAATTTTCCGAGTCTAGGTTCAACAAATTTATCGGTTAAAATAGCACCTGCAATTGCTAAAACAAATACAGATACAGCCATGAAATAATAGTTATCTACAGGTGTAACAACCATATTAGGATCAAAAGTTTTAATCGCTTCTGTTGAAATCCCGGATAGTAATCCATCTGTTCCGTTAATAATTAGGTTTGCGGTAAAACCTGCTCCGACTCCCGAGAATCCAGCAGCTAAACCTGCGAGTGGGTGTCTACCAATTGTGTAGTAAACCATTGCAGCAAGTGGGGGGATAATTACGAATGCCGCATCTGATGCAATATTACCCATAATTCCTACGAATACAATTGTGAAGGAAACCAATCGTTTTGGTGCTTTCATAATCGTGCGTTTAATTGTTGCTTCAAGTAGGCCAACACGTTCAGCCAATCCAATACCAATCATCATCGATAGTACTAATCCTAAAGGTGCGAAACCTGTAAAATTCGTTAGCATAGAAGTGAGTATGTATTGCACACCTTCACCAGAAAGTAGGCTTTTAATTACGAGTACTTCCTCTGTTTTAGGGTGTGTAACAGTCACTTTGAAAAGGCTTACAATCCATGAAGTGAGAATAACAGTTACTGCTAAATATACGAAGAGCATAAATGGGTCAGGTAGTTTATTACCTGCTCTTTCTACTGCTGCTAAAAATCCTTTTTGACGAGCGCCTTCTGTTTCGTTCTCTGACATCTTTGTACCTCCTAAAATAGATATATTAGAACCCACTGAAATTCTAATATTTCTATTGTATACAAATACATGTAACTTCCGCAATGTATTTTTTAGTTTTTTAAAAATTATTTGTTCTATGGCGTTGTGAAGTGTGTTAATATTTTAATTAAGGCAATAAACAAATAAGATTACCTTAAAAGAAAGAGTTGATAAAATGAGTTGGGAATTTATTAATGAAAAAGTAGTTGCGTTAAGAAGACAGTTTCATGTTAATCCAGAACTAAGTGGGCAAGAATTTGAAACATCCAAAGTAGTTCAAGAGACATTGGAAAAAGCAGGAATTACCTTCCAAACAGGATTCGCAAATACGGGTGTACTTGGTATTATAGAAGGTGGAAAACCTGGTGGAACACTTGCATTACGCGCTGATATGGATGCTCTACCAATCTTGGAACAAACAGCTATTGACTTCCCATCAAAAAATCCAGGTGTCATGCATGCATGTGGCCATGATGCGCACACGGCTATGCTTTTAGGGACTGCCTTACGTTTAAATGAAATGAAAGCGCTTTTACCTGGGAGAGTGTTACTCGTTTTTCAACCGGCTGAAGAGGCTTCTCCAATTGGGGGATCGCGTCCAATGCTAGATGATGGCGTATTTAAAGAGTTTCGTCCGGATGCAATCATAGGACAACATGTATGGCCGAGTTTGCCAGTTGGCCAAATCGGAATTAGAGACAAGGAAATGATGGGTGCCTCAGATTCATTTAAAATTACGATTAAAGGTGAAGGCGGCCATGCGAGTATGCCGCAAGAAGGAAAAGATGCGATTGTCATTGCTGCAGAATTTATTTCAGCGATTCAATCAATTATTAGTAGGAATACAGATCCACTTGAAGCGGCTGTTATAACAGTTGGGACAATTTCTGGCGGCTATCGTTACAACGTAATTGCTGATGAAGTGAAATTAGAGGGAACTGTTAGAACTTATAAAAAAGAGATTAAAGAGCTTGTTAAAAAAAGATTAAATCAGTTCATTGAAGGTTTTGAAATTGCTTACGGTGTGTCAATTGAGCTTATATACACAGACGGTTACGAAGCTACAATAAATACGCCGGAATGGGCACAATTGATTCGCAGTCGTGTTGTAGAAAAACTTGGTGAAGAAGCTGCGCCGACTGTAAATGCATCACTTGGCGGAGAAGACTTTTCACGTTTTCTTGATGAAGTACCGGGTGCATTTTACTGGTTAGGTTGTGGGAGAGAAGAAGTTGAAGTGCAACGACCACTTCACGACGCCAAGTTTTATTTGAATGAAGATTGTCTTGGACTTGGTGTAGATTTAATGACTGATGTTGCTGTTGAAGCGCTTGCTAAGATAGCGAATAAAGGTACTGGAAAGTAATGAACCGTTCACAAATCGATTTTAAAACAAACTCCATTGAAAAAGAATTAATAGAATGGCGTCGAGCGCTTCATCAAATACCCGAAACTGGTTTTCTAGAATTTCAAACAACTGCGTTTATAATGGCCAAGTTATCAAAGCTGGATTGTACATTATTTGTTGGAGAGGCTGTCATGACAAAAACAGGCAGAAAAGGCATGCCTTCTGACAGAGAAATGAAAGATTACTATCAATCAGGTTTGACTATAGAACAAGATTTGTTGGCACAAATGAAAGACGGAATGACGGGTTGTGTCGCGGTATTTGATAGCGGTCGGGAAGGACCTCATACCGTTGTTAGATTTGATATTGATGCACTTCCAATTGAAGAAACGCAAGACGAAAAGCATATGCCAAATCAGGAGAATTTTGTGTCTACACGATTTGGAAGTATGCATGCATGTGGTCATGATGGGCATGCAGCAATCGGCATTGGTGTCGCGAATCTACTAGATGGTATGAAGGAAGAAATGAAGGGTAAGATTACGCTCTTGTTCCAACCAGCCGAAGAAGGTGGCAGGGGCGCACAGGCTATGGTCTCGAAGGGTTGGACGAAAGATGCGGATTATTTTTTAAGTGGTCATCTCGGTTTTTTAGAAGAACCAGTTGGCACAGTGGCTTTAACAACGAGCGAATTTCTAGCCACAACTAAGCTAGACGTAACTTTTAAAGGGGTTTCTGCGCATGCAGGGAAAAGCCCTGAAGTGGGAAGAAATGCTTTGTTAAGTGCGGCTTCTGCAGCGCTTCATCTAAATGGAATTGCGAGACATTCAGAGGGAGCAACACGTATTAATATCGGGAAGTTAGTTGCAGGTGCGGGACGTAATATAATTGCCGATCAAGCGAAGATGATGATTGAAACGCGTGGCGAGACAACTTCACTTAATGATTATATGCGCTTAGAAGCAGAACGTATTATTCAAGCGAGTGCATGTCTTTTCGATACAAAAGTAGTTGTTGAGGAAACAGGTTATGCCGAAAGTGCTGTTTGCGATAAAGAATGGATTGATTGGGGGAGAAAGGCACTACAAGGGAGTTCATATGCTACTCAAGTAATAGATGAAACTAAACTTGGTGCTTCAGAAGATGCTACTGCTTTTATAAATGATGTCCAAGATCATGGTGGTAAAGCGACTTATATTATTGTTGCATCGCCTCTCAAAGCACCCCATCACCATCCTGAATTTGATTACGATGAAAAATTATTAGCTGTAGCCGTATCGACATTTACCCGACTCTTAAGTTATCATCATAGTATGAGCATGAATTTGTGAAACTATAGTTAAGGACTGAGTATAGATGACGGTTAAAATTGGTGTCATTGGACCAGAAGATTCTGTGCGTAGAATATTAGAAATAGGTCAACAATACGAAACGGTTGAGTTAATCCCTTTTATTTATACAGCTACTGAAGAAGTGGAAGATATTTTGAAAAACAATAAAGAATTAGTAGAACAATGGTTTTTTTCAGGACAATCACCCTATTTTTATGCGTATGAACGAGGTTTAATTCAACCAGAAGACGCTGCATATACAAAGCTACAGGGCTCGGGTTTTTTAGGTACTTTACTAGAAGGTATTTTTGTTGAGGGTAAAATCTTTGAACGCGCAAGTATCGATACACTACCAAATGAAGCAATTGAACGCAATAAATCATTTTATAAATTAGAAAGCATTCAATTTACAACTTTTCCATATGAAGGTTATCGACCACAATCAGGCATTCTTGAGTTTCATATTGATGCATTTGAATCAGGTCTGTCTGAAGTGGCTTTCACTTGTATTTTAGGTGTCCGTGATGAATTGATAAAGCGTGGAATCCCCGCATTTCGAATCATACCATCTGATATGTCTATTATGATGATAATCGAATTGCTGGAAGAACGTATTTATACTGCACGAAATAAACAATCACAAATTGTCCTGCTTGGTGTAGAGGCTATTCTATCAGAAGAAAATAGTCGGAACTTGCCGTATTCCTTTCGTTTAAAAAGACAAGCTTTATTAATACAAGAAAGACTGTTAACGACTGCGGAAGTACTTCATGGCTCTCTAATGACATTAGGGGACGGCTTATACTTTATTTATTCAACTTATGGTGAAATTGAAGGGGAATTACAAAAAGGTTCACTTTCACTTTTAATTCAACAAGTTGAAAAACAAAGTGGACTAAAAATTCGGATAGGAATTGGCTACGGTAACACAGCTATGCAGGCGGAGCAAAGTGTTCGACTAGCATTACAACATGCACGTCAAACAGATGATTCCCTAATTGTGTTAGTCGATGAAAATGAAAAGATTCGTCTACATGAGTCTGCAGATTCAAAATTGTCATATGAACAAAAAAGTTTTGGTGCTGATTGGGATAAATTATTTGATGGTGCGGCAATTAGTCCGCAAACTGCCTCGAAATTACATGCTTATTCAATACAATACAGAAAAGAAGCATTTACCTCTAATGACGTGGCTTTATGGATGAAAAGCACAGATCGTAATGGCCGGAGAATCGTCACGGAGCTTGAACGTCTAGGCATAATATCGCTTGCGGGAGAAGAACAATTAGGTGGGCGCGGAAGACCAAGGAAAGTTTATAAATTTAACTGAAATTCAAAATAAAATCCACTCAACTTCTTCAATGAAGGTGAGTGGATTTTTCAATACTTATAGTTCTTGGTAATCTCTTTGATGTATACCGCCGTCTTTTACTACTGAGTGATATAAAGCTTTTAAAGCATAGCTTTTTTCAATTTCCATCTCTTCCATTACTTTTCGGAGACGCACAGATAATTCAGGACTGTTCTTTACAAGTTGTTCCATTTTTGATTTTGAGTATTGCATGTATAATAAACCTCCCCGTACTATGAATTTCTTCTTACAGTATACCAGGAAACGGGTGTTATACTATACATAACTGCATGAAATGGGGAGACGATTTATGATGTTTAAAACAATTGGTATTCTTGCACATGTAGATGCTGGGAAAACAACTTTTTCAGAACAGCTACTTTATCATACAAAAAGCATTAGAGAAAGAGGGCGTGTTGACCATAAAGACGCGTTTCTAGATAGTCACGACATCGAAAAGAGTCGTGGCATTACCGTTTTTGCGGATCAAGCAGTTATTGAATTTAACGATTCTATTTACACCATTATTGATACACCAGGTCACGTAGACTTTTCACCTGAAATGGAACGCGCAGTGCAAGTGATGGACTTTGCGGTTATCGTTATTAGCGCTGTCGATGGTGTGGAAGGGCATACAGAAACAGTTTGGCAGTTGTTACAAAAGCATGCGATTCCAACCTTTTTCTTTTTAAATAAAACTGATCGTGAAGAAGCGAATATAGAAAATACGTTAGAAGAAATACGCTTATATTTAACAAAAGACGTCTTTGACATGACGACCTCTTTTAATAACGGCATCATGCAAGAAGACCTCGTTGAATTTATTGCAGAGAGAGATGAAGCTCTTTTTGAACAGTATATGGAATCAGGTTATGACAAAGTATTATGGTTGATTACATTAAAGAAGATGATTAAAGAAAACAAAATATTTCTTTGTTCAAGTGGATCTGCACTTAAAGATGTTGGTATTATGGCTTTTTTTGAGAAAGTAGATGAACTTACAGAAACCGATTATATAGAAGAAAGTGAATTCGCCGCACGCGTCTATAAAATCCGGCATGATGAAAGTGGAAGCAGGGTGACCTTTCTTAAATCGATAAGTGGATTGTTATCTGTTCGAGATGAAGTGAAGTGTAGAGGAAATGTGGAAAAAATCACACAAATTCGTTCCTACAATGGGGATAAATTTAAGATTGTAAATCAAGTACATGCGGGCGAAATGTTTGCTGTGACAGGACTAACTGAAGCTTCCATTGGGGATGGTGTAGGAGCGCTAGAAGAAAAGTCAGTCTTCGAATTAATTCCTACATTAATATCTAAAGTTGTTTTCGATTCTTCCATGCACGTGAAGGAGGTACTCGGGTGTTTTACGACTTTAGATGCTGAAGATCCTTCTTTACGTGTTTTTTGGGATGAATATTTTGGTGAAATTCACGTGCATGTAATGGGTGTAATCCAATTAGAGGTACTTCAACAGATTGTGAAAGATCGTTTTAAATTTTCGGTCACATTTGAAAACCCAAAAATCATCTATAAAGAAACGATTGAAAGAGCTGTGACAGGTTACGGACATTTCGAACCATTAAAGCATTATGCTGAAGTGCATTTAAGAATAGAGCCTGCTGAACGAGGTAGTGGCATTTCATTCGCTAATGCAAGTCTTGCAAATGATTTGTCTACCGGCAATCAGAACTTAATTCGCCATCATTTATTTGAAAGAAATCACCATGGACTATTAACTGGTTCGATAGTTACAGATGTGAAGATTACGCTATTAACAGGAAGAGGACATAATGAGCATACATCAGGTGGAGACTTTAAAGAAGCTACTTTCCGGGCATTAAGACAAGGGCTTGAACAAGCTGAAAATAGATTACTTGAACCTTATTATGATTTGAAAGTAAAAGTCCACTTAGATGTAATGGGGCGCGTACTTTCTGATATTCAACAAGCGCATGGAAGTTTTGAGCCGCCTGAAACGATTGGCAATCAAACAATTATTAAAGGACGTGTACCCGTCGCCACATTTATGAATTACAGTACGACATTTGTGTCCTTTACAAATGGAAAGGGTAGCTTAACCTTAAAATTTAGTGGTTATGATAAATGCCATAATGAAGCGCAAGTCATTGACGAAATAGGTTATAACAAAGAGGCGGATCCCGAGTATTCCTCTACATCGATCTTCTGTGCAAAAGGGAAAGGTTATAAAGTTCCTTGGGACGAAGCAGAAAGTGCGATGCATTGTCCGAAGTAGGTTGGTGAAAACTTATAGCGAAGTACCATCAAACCTGAAAATAGCGAAACGTTCATTGTCATTTTGTTCATATAGCTCTTGTAATTTCACTTCTTGAAACAGTTTAAAGGGTGTCTTTGTATTGATATATTGCATATATGCGGCTGTTGGGTAGTAAAGGATGACATCAACAACGCGTTTATCTTTTTCAACAGAAAGCAAAATATTATCAAGCACTTTTCCAAATATAACAACAGAAAATGGGTTGAAGAAATAAAACTTATTGTCTGTTGGTCTTATTTTATATTGCTCTGCCAAAATACATTCAAAACGAATTGATGACTGAGCTATTTTTCTTTTTCGCATATAGTTTACCAAGTTATGAAGTGCTTCTTGATATAAAATATCGCTCACTTCTACACCGACAACCGCTGTTTTAACACGGTTATGAATATAGAAGGGAAGTCGGCCCTTGCCACAACCGAAGTCAACGACAACGTCTGATTTTTGTAATTCATATTCAGAAAAAAGCCCGTCCAATGCAAAATAAGGCGTCGCTTCGTAACGGTTATGATGAACCGAACTTGTCAGCCATTCACGCACGCCAGTTGTTTTAATTTGAAGTTCTTTATCATATTCTTTTTCATTCATAGAATTCACCTCTGTTAATTAATCAAGTACTCTAATTATAGCCTAAATGAATGCGATGTAGCTTAAAAGAGGTAAAGGTTTTCTGAAGAAAAGAACGAATAGAGAAATTGAGTTGAAAACTAAACGATATTCGTAGGTTGGTTACATATATCGGACAGTTTACAAGATATATCAGCGCTTTGACTGTTTATATCGGACACTTTTTCTAATATATCGGCAAATCAGGACTTTACACCTATCCATATAATCATAGAAAAGGAGACAATCCATTAAAAATGGATTGTCTCCTTTAAATTCTTTTCATTTCACGAAGAAGGCGGTATCTGAACTTCAAAACTTTCAAATTCAATTGGATCTCCTTCATACGGTTTAAACTCGATTTCGATTTCCTCGCCATCTAAACCATATTCTACACCGCCGCCATCAATTGCATGAGTAATATAGGGTGTTACGGTTAATTTTTTCACGGCATTAGAAATTGGGTCAAATAATCTGTTACCACTTTGATGTTCTATACCATTATCACTAGTACCCGTACTAGAACCTGAGAGAATTTGAATTTCATTACCTGATTCATCCACTACATGAAAATCAATATTGCCCGTTTGGAATAAACCTTCATCTGCAACAGCATCGAAATGTAAGAGCAGACCAGCAGGACTAATTTTCACATCAGTTACAGAAAGATCAACGCCACCAGAATGTTGGGAGTGATTTATATTGACTATTTCCACGTCAGTTTGGGCTTTTACCGGAATTTTAAATTTCCATTTCCTGTTGTCAGGACCTTCGAAAATGAGTCCGAATTCAAATTCATCAGGTAATTCAGTGACAGTATCGATGTCGTATATGCTGGTGCGATAAATCGGTGTCAGGTCATTCTGCGATAGTCCACCACCGTGATTAAAATGTTTTCCGTTAATGGTAAAGTCCGGGCTCCCACTTTCAAAATAATTTTCTTTGAGCGGTTCTTGTGATTCCAATGAGTAACTCACCGTAAACCGCGTACCATTGTAAAAGACTTCGTCAATCGTTATCGTATCGCCCTTTACAGTCTTGGAAGTTCCGACAATTTGTGTCAAACCAAGACTGCTTACTTGATTTAAACCGCGGTCACCTGAATCATTGAAAATGGATCCTATCATCGGAATTTGTGAAACGATATTGGCCACAACGGGTGATACAGATGCTGAGCCGACTAACAAGCCGAATGCAACGGCAGCGGCACTTGCAGTATATAAAAGTTTCCTCCGCATGGACTTCTTCTTTTTAGGTATCTCTTCTTGAAGTGCTTCAAAAATAATGGAATCTAATTTTTCAAGAGGAACATGTATGTTGTCGATTTCTTCTTTAAATCCCGGAATTTTGTCTGTCATCCGAATAAACCCCTTTCAATTTTGTCTTTAATAACGCTAAACCACGTCTAATATTCGTCTTCACTGTACCTTCTGGACAACTTAAAAACGTCGATATTTGCCCAATTGTATAATCTTGATAATAACGAAGTAATAAAACAGTTTTGTACTTCTCTTCGATTTCATCCAACGCATTAAGGAGATCAAGTTGAACTTCAGGTTTTGCATGAGATGATTCACCAAAATGCTCCATAATTTCAGGGCTTATGGGTACAATCTTTTGCTTCTTTTTTAGGGAATCAATTGCTGTGTTAATTAAAATTCGTGTGATCCAAGTTGAAAAATAGTCGTTATTTTCAAGGGAAGGTATTGCTTTCAATGCTTTGTATATCGTTTCTTGAAAAACTTCTAACGAGTCGTTCTCGTTTTTCATATAAATAAAGGCTATTTTATAAAGCTTTTCTTTCTCTCCGTGAACAAGTGCTTGAAATGCTTCTTTGTCACCTTTCTTCGACCGTGCTACAAGTTTTGATTTCGTTGCCAATCTTGTATCCTCCTTTCTTGTTCTGCTTATTAGAGTGAATAGGGGAGCAAAACGATTCAATTATTTAAATGTCTTTTTATAATTATTAATTCGAAAATAAATATACTGTCACCGATTGTTGGACTGTCACACTTATCCCGAAGAATTAATACCACTCGCCAAATCCTGAAAGTGGAGCAAGATATATAGTTACTATTTTATTTGTAAGAAAAAACAATTAATTGCTACAGAAGAACAGGGATGCTGTATAGCTAAATGTTATAAAAAGAAGAGAACGTATTTTCTTTATGTCATTATAACTATCTTGTTTACAAACAATTTACAACCCTTTAATACTACCTCAACAATCGTTCGATATATTTATAGTATCGAATCGAGAGAGGTAGGTGCTGATTAATTTGATAGCAGATTTACATATGCATACAACTTGTTCGGATGGAGAATTAAACCCAGTTGAGCTAATAGAACTTGCATCGAAACAGGGACTAACCCATGTATCTATTACCGATCACGATACAATCCTCGCATACAATGAAGCTGTGCATGCAGCCATATTATACGATATTGAGTTAATAAGTGGTATTGAGTTCAATACATCTGGTCCAAATGGAGAATTACATATACTTGGATACGGTATTGATATATCGAATTCATCTTTAAATAATTATTGTGATTGGCGTAGGAATGATCGAATTGGTTGGAGTCAAGAAATCGTTGGAAAATTAAATGAGCTTTCTTATGAAATTGAGTGGGAAAAGTGTTTTGAGCGTGCAACCGGCGGTATTATTGTACGCACGCATATTGCAGATGAACTTGTAGCAAAGGGCTATTTTAAGACGAATTCAGAAGCCTATGAAACTTTATTAGAGAAAGGTAAAGCCGCTTATATCCAACGAGCTACATTTACGTCAAAAGAAGCAATAGATTTAATTCATGAATGTGGGGGATTAGCTTTTCTCGCTCATCCAGGCATATATAAGTTTCGTTGGTCGATCGATGTTCTTATTGAAGAGGGAATCGATGGAATTGAAGTGTTTTACGCAAAGCATGATGAAACAGGGACGAAAAAGTGGTTGGAACTAGCTATCGATAATGGTCTTGCGACGAGTGTCGGCAGTGACTTTCACGGAGAAACATCTAGAAACCCACAAATGATTGGTACTGTAAGTTATGATGAAACGCTTGTTCATCCATGGCTTCAACTTCTGCTTCAAAAGGAGAGGGTTTCTTTATGAGGTTTTATGGATCTTCTACACTATTATGGGGCCATTCATGTGAATACATATTTAAGCGATTTGCATCAGTCGGCCTACAAGGTGTGGAGTTATGGGCGGAACAATTTTGGCATGAAAAATGGTCTGGTCGTGAAGTGTATGAAAATGCAAAAAGAAATGAGCTTGACTTAACGCTTCATGCAGCAAGTTGGGATTTAAATATTTGCTCGTTGAATATCGGGATCAGAAAGCAATCAATAAAAGAAATAAAAAATTCACTGGAACTAGCACAGATGCTAAATATTAGTAATGTCACTATGCATCCAGGACGTTTAACGTTAAATGAAGACTGGGAACAATTTCATATTGAAATACTTCAGGAATCGCTTGATGAACTTGAGGCTTTTGCAATAGATTTGGGTATCACACTTTCAATAGAACTAATGGAATTCGTGAAAAAAGAATTTATTACTTCTGCACACGCGTTAAATAATTTAGTCGACCATCGTTCAGATTTTATGATGACGACATTTGATATAGCACATTGTCCACTTTGGCTAGACCCAGAAACTGTTTTAAAAGAATTAAATAAAATTAATAAAATACATTTAAGTGATTCAACAACCGAGAAGTTTCATGTTCCATTAGGAGAAGGCAGTATTGACATTCCGCCAGTGATGAAATTAATCGAAAAACTTCAAGTTCCAATTGTAATTGAAGGATATGATTATTTGGAACAGGGAAAAATTTTGGAGAAAAATATTCAATATCTTGTACATAACGGACATTTAAGAATGCAGGGGGTGCATGTATGAGAATCTTAGTGACAAATGATGATGGTGTTTATTCTCCTGGAATAAATGCACTAGTAGAGGTTTTACAACATTACGGTGAGGTTGTTGTCGTCTGTCCAGATCAAGAGAAAAGTGCTGTGAGCCACTCGATTACATTGCGGGAACCACTCGAAGTTAAGGAAACCAAGTTATTCGGTGAAAAGGTAAAAACTTGGGTAGTTAACGGTACGCCAGCAGATTGCGTGAAGCTAGCAGTCGACGTGCTGGTACCAGATAAGATTGACCTTGTCGTATCAGGAATGAATATCGGTTCTAACGTTGGACGTGATCTTCACTACTCTGGAACGATTAGTGGTGCAGTCGAGGCTTCATTACTAGGACTCCCGGCGATTGCGGTATCGCTAAATGTAACAGATGTACTTCCAGCGAATTACAGTTCGCCTAAAAACCTTCTTACTAAGATAATGGATATGATTTTTAAAAATGAGTTACCCAAAGATTTATTGTTAAATATTAATATTCCAATCGTTGAGTATAGTGAGTGTAAAGGAATTAAACTGGCGACACCGGACTTTAGTGTGAATCGGTATCGTCATGTCGAAGTATTTAATCCAAACGGAAAGTTATTTTATTGGATGAAGGATTGCCATTCAGAGCTTACAACAACAATTCCCAATAGTGATTTTGCGTTAGTAGAAGAAGGATATATTACAGTTACTTCATTGGACACAAAAATGATCAATATAGATGGCAAATGTAAAGTTGTGGAATTTATTAAAAATCATGAAAATGAAGATAAAGGGGCATATATTAGATGATTAAAAAACAATTATTACTATTGTTATTGTGTTTGACTTTATTACTTTCAGCTTGTACAAGTGGTGAGAAAAAGGAAACAACGGATGAAAAATCAGAGGAAGATAAAGATGCAACAACAGAGGAAACAGAAAAAGTAGAAGGCGAGCTTCAATTTTACACATCACAACCAGATACGGATGCCACAGAACTAGTAAAACAATTTAATGAGGAATACCCAGATGTAGATGTGAAAATTTTCCGTTCTGGTACAGAAGAAGTCATTGGGAAGATTTTAGCCGAAAAACAAGCTGGAGCTATACAAGCGGACGTATTACTCGTAGCTGATAGCGTAACTTTTGAAGGCTTAAAAGAACAAGAGTTATTGGCAACTTATGAATCTCCAGAACATAAGAACATACCAGTAGAATTTATAGATGCTGATCATATGTATGCGGGAACGAAAATCATGTCGACTGTTTTAGCTGTAAACACAGAAAAGGTAGAAGAATTACCGACATCATGGAAGGTATTAACAGAAGCAGGTAATGAAAAGCTTTCTATTATGCCAAGTCCTTTGTATTCGGGTGCCGCTGCTTATAACGTTGGCGTCTTAACACGCCAAGATACATTCGGCTGGGATTTCTTTGAATCGTTGAAAAGCCATGAAATGACCGTCGTGCAAGGTAATGGTGCTGCACTTAAATCTGTTTTGAGCGGAGAAAAGTCATATGGCGTGGTAGTTGATTTTATTGTAACTAGAGCAAAAGCTGAAGGTTCGCCAATCGAGATCGTTTATCCAGAAGAAGGTGTGCCCGTCATAACTGAACCAATTGGTATGATGAAAGATTCTAAAAATAAGACGGCAGCCGGAGCGTTTATTGATTTTGTCTTATCTGAAAAGGGTCAGCAAGTTTCAGCGGATCTCGGCTACACACCAATACGCGAAGGAATAGAAGCACCAGAAGGATTAAAAACATTTAAAGAAATGAAAGTAATTTCTGCACCTATTCACGAACTTTACAAAACGCGTGATGATGAGAAACGTAAGTTTAAAGAGCTTTTCGGAGAGTAAATATCAAAGGTGGCCTTTATATAAATGACAAAAGTCATGGTGCGGGAAAATGAAAAAAGTGAATTAATTAAAACAATTACCAACCAGATTACATTTAAAAGGTTTTTAGGTTTGCTTAGCGGAGCCCTAATAATTATATTGTTCCTTCTACCAATTGTACGACTGTTTGGGATGAGTTTCATAAGTGAATCGGGTGTCTCACTAATAAATTATTCCAATATTTTAGCTGAGGCATCAACTTGGAAAATGTTGCGAAATACTCTCATCATCATCGTTGGCTCAACAGTGGTCTCCGTTCTACTTGGCATTGGGATGGCTTGGGTAATTGCTTATACGGACTTGCGATATAAGAAAGTCATTCAAGTATTTATCATTTTACCCTTCATCATTCCATCTTATATCGTAACGATTGCGTGGACGCAATTAACGAGTGCGCTACCATTTATCAACATCAATTTATATAGTTATGTGGGTATTATTTTTGTGCTTGGCATTTCACATTATCCGCTCGTCTATTTATTTACAGCGAATATATTAAAAAGAATTCCAAAAGAGTTGGAATGGGCGGTTAGATCTTCGGGTGGTAGTCGTTGGACTGCATTTAAAAAAGTTACTTTTCCACTAGCGCTTCCGGGTATCGTCGGGGGTGGGATGATTGCTTTCTTAACAAACTTAGATAATTTCGGTATACCCGCCTTTTTAGGTATACCGGCAAATATCACTGTACTAAGCACGGCTATTTATCAAGAAGTGATTGGATTTGGACCTAGTTCATTTTCACGGGCTGCGACCCTATCGGTTATTCTAGCAATTGTCGCTTTGTTAGGAACTGCTATCCAATGGTATTTACTTAGAAAGACAAAGATCAATGAGACTGCAAGTTTAGATGAAACTCCCCGAGTTGTACTTGGAAAGAAGCGGAAGTGGGTTGAGTTGGTATTATGGATTTTTGTTTTAGGCGTGAGTGTCGTGCCTCTTTTATCTATGATGAAAACTTCAATTGTTAGGGCATATGGTCTTCCGTTTAAAATGGAAAATTTAACATTAGATCATTATAAATACTTATTATTTGATTACGATAAAGCTTTCCAAGCAATGGGGACAAGCTTAAAACTATCAATTATAACAACAGTTATTTGTATGGTATTTGGTACTATTGTTGCTTATTATCGAATTCGTAAAGGTACACGTGTAATGAGGTTTGCGGAGGTTGTAATCGGTTTGCCTTATGCGCTACCTGGTATGGTATTAGCATTATCCATGATCTTCGCTTGGGTACAACCAATACCGGGATGGAATCCAGGCATTTATGGAACGATGTGGATTTTATTAATTGCGTACATTACGAGGTTCATGATATTGCAAGTGCGAGGGAGTATGACGGCTATTTCCCAAGTATCAATTGATTTAGAAGAGGCGGCAAGTGTTTCAGGTGCGGGTGCTTTTGTGAAATGGAAGTCAATCTTATTACCACTTTTTTTGACAGGTATTTTAAGTGGCGCATTTCTTGTTTTATTGACAACGTTAGCAGAACTAACGGTTTCCTCACTGCTTTGGTCAAGTGGAACAGAAACAATTGGAATCATTATCTTTAATTTTGAACAAGCAGGATATACGACATACTCAACAGCTTTCTCTGTATTAATATTAGGAATGATGCTAATTCTAGCGAGTATTGTTTACGGGCTTCAATATGTGTGGAAATGGAGGTTAAAACAAGCATGAGTATGAAATTAGTCAATGTAAAAAAGAGTTTTAATTCTATGGAAGCATTAAAAGGAATTAATTTGACCATTGAAGAGGGAGAATTTGTAGCAATTGTTGGTCCATCAGGATGTGGAAAGACGACATTATTGCGTTTAATAGCAGGATTTGAAACACCTTCAGAAGGGCAAATTTATATGAATAATGAATGCATTGCAAATGAAGTGCGGAGTATCTCTCCTGAGAAACGTAATTTAGGAATGGTCTTTCAAGCATTTGCACTATGGCCGCATATGAAGGTTAAAGAACAAGTCAGATTTCCATTAATGCACCACCGTTTTGTGTCTGCAGATTTACAGGAAAATAAAGAAAAAAGAGTCGTTGATATGCTTAAACTAGTAGGTCTAGAAGATTTCGCGGAACGGATGCCTGGGGACTTATCAGGCGGTCAAAAACAACGCGTTGCAATTGCGAGGGCATTAGCACCAGAACCTTCTCTATTATTAATGGATGAACCATTAAGTAGTTTGGATGCAAAACTTCGAATCGAGCTACGCAATGAGATCCAAATGATTCATAGGAAAACAAATACATCCATTGTCTACGTTACACATGATCAAAGTGAAGCGTTAGCGATGGCGGATAAAATTGTCGTTATGAAAGATGGTGCGATTGAGCAAGTGGGCACTCCAGAAGAAGTTTATAGCAGGCCTAAAACTCAATTTGTTGCAAAATTTATAGGTAAAGCAAATATTTTTCCTGGTCGATGGGAAGAAGATGCTTTCTATCCATTTCAAGGTGATGTGATTAAATGGATTGTTCCTTACGTTTCGGATGAAATGAAAGTGGAAGGGAAATGCCCGGTTCGCCCTGAACAATTAATGTTAGTGAAAACCGGTGAAGGTATCCGTGGGGTTGTACGAAATGTATTATTTCAAGGAAGAGAAATGCATTACACCATCGATATAGGAGAAGAACTTATTGATGTTGTGGAAGATATGGGTCGCCGATATGATATAGATGAAATTGTTGTTATTCAGTTTAGAGAAACAAAAACTGAGCAACACACTCAATCAACGAGTAAGAAATTATCTGCAACGTATTAACTAGTAGATTAATAAAAACAGGAAAACTGCTCATGTTTGTTAAGTCATGAGCAGTTTTTCGTTGCCTCATTTATAGTGAACTGGATTTCCGTTCAAAATATGCATGCAATCTATATTCACAAACTTCCTTAATCCATTTATACAGAATTTCTTCGTGTTCTGGTAATGGTTTACGTGAATTTTGAAGGTATTCTCCACAAATGTAATCAAACCCATCGAAGAATTGCTCCATTTTGAAAGATTCTATTTATTAATGATAGCATGTATTTTGATGATTAGAGAAAATATCCGACAAACCATATTAATGTTACTAATAATCGTTATCTTTTATTGTCGGTAGCGCTAGCAAAGTAAAGATGTGCTATTATTATTATATAGATGTTGTATTGCTCAGGCTTTTGCTTTTAGGCGTTAGAGCTTATAAATATTCATAAATAACTTGTAATCTACATTTTTATTAGTACAATACATAAACAGAAGAGTTTTTGGGAATATTAGGGGGAGATTAAGTGAATTCACTTGCTTATGCAATATTGGGGATTTTATCTAGAAAGCCGATGTCAGGTTATGAACTTGGGAAACAATTGGAACTATTATGGGCTGCAAACTTGAGCCAGATATATCCAATTCTCGCTAGGTTAGTTAAGAAAGAAATCGTGGAATTCGAGTTAATTGAACAAGTAGGCAAACCAAATAAAAAGAATTATTATATTACTGAAAAAGGAACAGAAACTTTAAAAAAATGGATTAAAGAAGAGCCTGTAGAACCAATTATCCGTGACGAATTCATCATAAAGTTTTATTCAATTTGGCTAGCAAATCCTGAGGTAGCTATTCAATTATTAAATACCCGAAGAAACACTTATGTAAAAAAACAAGAGCACTTTTTAAAGGAGCTAATAGCATTAAAAGAAGATCCAGCGATTGATCATATGGATATGAATCAGCTGCATTTTAGCAGATACTTATTGTTGAAAAGAAAGACTCGGATTCTTCAGTTTGAACTTGATTGGTGCGATGAACTTCTTGTTTTGTATTCCGCAAGCACTGTTGAAAAGTGATGTGAATTCTTAAAAAACAGTACTATCCATTAATAATTGGATAGTACTGTTTTTAAATTGAGTAAACTATTTCCCCGTGTAACAAAGTATTTTAAGCTTAAATAGAATACCGTCTTTTTAAGTAAAATATTACATATGTATATTTTTATAGATAAGCATTGACATATGAATGAAATGAAAATATACTTAGAATTGTCAAAAAGAATACATATATACGATGGTATTCAGGCATCCATAATTGGAATTTGTTGATGAACCTTAAAGAATTATAGGTAATGGAAACGGTTACCAAGAATTACTTTGTAAATTTTTTTATTATATTTATAATACTAAAAAGAATAAAATAGGAGGAATTTAATATGTATACATTCGATAAAAAGGTAGTTTGGATTACAGGAAGTACAACTGGAATTGGTAAAGAGACAGCAATTGGATTTGCTGAAAGAGGCGCGGATGTAATTGTTCACGGTTACAATGATGCAGAAAATGGCAAGAAAATTTTACAACAATTAAAAGAACTTGGTTCAGATGCATTATTAGTAGATGGCGATGTTTCAAGTAAGGCGGATGTACAAAATATCGCAAAACAAATCCAGGAGAAATACGGTAAATTAGATGTACTAGTTAATAATGTAGGGGCATCAATTACAACAAGCACGATTGAAGAGCTTGAAGAAGAGGTGTGGGATAAAGTAATGGATGTTAATCTTAAATCCATTTACCTTGTTACAAAATATGCGCTTCCTATGTTAAAAGGCGAAGAAAATACTAGAATTGTTAATATTACAAGTGCTGTTGAACGTACAGGTGGAACAATGAAAGATTTAGCTTATACAGCTGCAAAGGGTGGAGTTAGTGCCATTACACGCGCATTAGCTAAGCAATTAATCCAATATAATATCCAAGTGAATGCTGTTGCACCAGGACTTATTGATACACCATTCCATAAAACCGATGCGCCTTTAGCTAGTTATAGTTCAATCCTTGATCGAATTCCTATGAAAAAAGCAGGGCAAGCTGAAGATATTGCAGGAGCCGTAATGTTCCTTGCGTCAAATCATGCAAACTATATCAATGGTGAAATTATTGAAGTTAGTGGCGGACGTCGCGTTTCATAATTGTACCCGTATAAAATTAAACTAAAGAGGTGTAAGTAAATGGCTGAATTACAAACTAGTCATCAAATACATGTTCGAAATCCACGTACCGGTGAAGTGGATTATAAATTTACTCCGACAACGGTAGCTGAATTAAAAACTCAATGTAGTCGTCTTCGCGAGGGACAAGAACAATGGCGAAAGTTAGGACTTCAAGGACGTGTTGAAGTACTTAACAAATGGAAAGATTCTCTTGAATCGCATAAAGCTGAAATTATGGATGCGCTTGTCGCAGATACAGGTCGTCTAAATGAATCTATTCGTGAATTTGAAAACATTAGTAAATGGATTGGTCGTTGGGCTACTGTAGCCGCGGATGTAATGGCTCCACACACACCAAAGACATCAGAACATATGCCTACAATGGAAATAGGGCAAGAAATTGTACCTTATGAGTTAGTAGGCGTCATTAGTCCATGGAATTTCCCTATGTCCCTTTCTACAATGGATATGATTCCGGCTTTATTAGCTGGAAGTGCAGTCATTGTAAAACCAAGTGAAGTAACACCTCGCTTTATAGAGCCAATTCAGAAATCAATTGATGCAGTTCCTGAGTTAGCTGCTGTCTTACAGTACGTAGTAGGTGCAGGCGAAGTAGGCGCGCAGATGATTGATGAGGTAGATTTAATCGTCTTTACGGGAAGTGAAAGAACCGGACGTAAAGTGGCGGCACAAGCTGGACAAAATCTTATCCCAGCATTTTTAGAGTTAGGTGGAAAAGATCCTGCGATTGTTCTGAAATCTGCTGATATTGAAAGTGCGGTACAAGGTATTTTATTTGGCGCTGTTTGCGGTGTCGGACATCAATGTTTCTCTACGGAACGTATTTATGTAGATGAACAAATACATGATACATTCGTTCAACGTTTAGTAGAAGAAGCGAACAAAATTGAACTTGCTTATACACTTGGAAATGGTCATCTTGGACCGATTATTTTTGATCAGCAGGCAGTGATTATTAAAAATCAATTAGATGATGCTTTAGCGAAAAATGCTGAAGTGCAATGTGGCGGAGAAATTGAACATCGTGACGATAGTCGTTGGATGCGTCCGACAGTTCTAACAAATGTTAATCATTCAATGTCTATTATGATTGACGAAACTTTTGGTCCTGTAATGCCAGTCATGTCATTCTCGACAATTGAAGAGGCGATAGCATTAGCTAATGACTCTAATTACGGATTAAGTGCTTCAGTTTTCTCTAGCGATGAGAAAGAAGCTTATGAAGTTGCTGTTCGATTACGAGCGGGTGGCGTAAGTATAAATGATGCAGGTGTATTACCTTTTGTAATTACAGAGGCACCTGAATACTCGTCGTTTAATTGTTCGGGATTAGGTGAGTCACGTTTTGGTAAAACAGGTTTAAGCAGATTTTTACGTCATCAATTGATTATTAGAAAGAATACGACTGAAGAAAGTCCATGGTGGTATCAGGTTTAACCTGATATCTCCATCCTTCAATTAATAATAATAGCCTTTTTAGAACTGAAGTATTCGGAGAAATTAGTCATTTCACTTGAAGAGGAGAGATTTTATGCGTTGGTTTGTATTAGCTATGCTATTTGTTCTTTATGTTTTAAACTTTGCTGATAAGTCAGTACTTGGATTAGCTGCTGATCCTATCATCACTGATTTGAGTTTGAATTTTGAACAGTTTGGACTCGCAGGAAGTAGTTTTTATTGGTTTTATGCGGTAGGTAGTGTATTAATTGCAAGTCTTTCTTTTAAATACGGAACAAAGAAACTAATTGTTTTTATTGCAGCTGGTTGGACAGTTTCACTACTTTGTGCTTACTCCGTAAGTAGTTTAACAGGATTAGTTATTATTCGTATTGCATTAGGTTTCTTTGAAGGTGGAACTTTAGCACTTTGTATGGCGCATATCGCGAAATGGTTTGTCGCTGGTTCAAGGGGAACAGCGAATGCAATTCTTTTATCTGGTGCCACATTCGGTGCCTATCTTACCGCGCCACTTCTAGTGAAAATGATTGCAGGTATTGGCTGGCAACATACATTTGCTGCACTTGGGTTAGCTAGTTTAGTTTGGTTATCGTTCTTTGTATTCTTTAAAGAACAGCCTAAGGATTCGGTAGAGGTTGCAGATGCATCAGGTACTGAAAAAATGAAAGTATCTTTCAGTGAAATGTTGAAAGTTATGGCGACGCCATACTTTATTTCCATATTGATGTCATTCTTTACAGTAATGTGGTTAATTGCCTGGGTTGTTGTATGGGGACCAACGTATTTAACTAAGATTGTAGGATTGACACCTGAAAAAATGGGACTTGCTTTTGCAACAATTGGTATATCTGCTGCAATTGTTTCAATAATTGTTGGAAAGATTGCGGACCGTTTATTTGCAAAGACAAAGAGTCCATTCAAGTCTTATATTAGAGTTGCTGTAACTGCTATGATTATAGCTGCTATATCATTTGCATTAACAACAGTTGTAACTTCTCCAGTACTTGCTATTATATTTTTAGGGCTTGGTATTACGATGAACAACTGTATTGCACCCTTTACTTCAAGTGTTGTAAGTTCGATGGTTCATCCGAGTCAAGTAGGATCGATACTAGGATTTAAAACTGGTTTCGGTAGTTTAGCAGGTATTATAGCACCTTTATTGACGGGCTTTCTTGTTAATTTTGCTGGAGATGATATTAGAGCAGGATTTAGTTATGGTGTGTTCGTATCAGTTGGACTATATGTAGTTTGTGCAATTTTCCTCTATATGACTAGTAAAAAAGTGCATATGACTAATGAAAAAAATAAAGCAGTGCAACAAAGTGAAGCTATGATTGAACAACCTGTTACGAATTAATATATAAATAGATGAAAAAGGCTACTTACAAGTTAACTTGTAAGTAGCCTTTTAATATTAATGATGATGGTGCATTGGGTCATTTGAATCGTCATGATCTTCTGTTCCAGGAATCGTGGAAACGACGGCTTCTGTAGTTAGGAATATTCCTGCTACTGATGCTGCATTTTGAAGGGCAAAGCGTGTCACTTTGGTCGGATCAATAATTCCTTCTTGTAACATATTCACCCATTTACCATTTGCAGCATTGAAGCCGATGCCAGTTTGTTCTGTTTTGATACGTTCACAAATAATAGAGCCTTCAAATCCTGCATTGATAGCAATTTGACGAACAGGTTCTTCTAATGCGCGTAGCACAATTTTAATACCTGTCGCTTCGTCACCTTCAGTTATAGCAAGTAGTTTTTCAACAGCTTCGTATACATTTACAAGTGCAGTTCCACCTCCAGGGACAACACCTTCTTGCACAGCGGCACGAGTTGAGCTTAATGCATCAATCATTCGAAGTTTACGCTCTTGTAATTCGGTTTCAGTATGAGCACCAACTTTTATAATTGCAACGCCACCAGCTAAGTGTGCTAACCGTTCCTGTAACTTTTCAATTTCAAAGTCTGAAGTCTCTATTTCTATTTGATTACGAATCTGAGAGACACGTTTTTCAATATCTACAGCTTGTCCAGTTCCGTCAATAATTGTTGTATGATCCTTTGTAACGACAACTTTAGCAGCACTGCCTAAATTTTCAATTGTAGCATTCTTTAATTCTAATCCTAGATGTTCTGCAATCAGTTGTGAATTTGTCAATGCGGCAAGGTCTTCCAACATTGCTTTACGACGTTCACCAAAACCAGGTGCTTTAACAGCAACAACATTTAGGACGCCGCGTAATTTATTTGCTACTAAAGTAGAAAGTGCTTCTCCTTCTATATCATCTGCAATGATTAGTAGCGGCTTCTGTTCTTTTAAAACCTTTTCCAATATCGAGACAATGTCTGTTAAATTCATCAATCGATGATCTGTCAATAAAATATAAGGATTTTCTAGTACAGCTTCCATACGATCATGATCTGTAACCATATGAGATGAACTATAGCCGCGGTCAAATTGCATACCCTCAACAACTTTTAATTCATTATTAAAGCCTTTGGATTCTTCAATAGTAATTACGCCATCAATTCCTACAACTTCCATCGCTTCAGCAATCAATTTACCAATATCAGAACTACCGGATGAGATAGTCGCAACTTGTTCGATTAAATTTTTATCATTAATGGTTACTGAAATGTTTTGAAGTTCACTAACAGCGGTAGCAACAGCCTTTTCGATTCCTCTTCTTAAACCAACAGGATTTGCACCAGCGGTAACATTTTTTAAACCTTCTCGAATCATTGCTTGCGCTAGAACAGTTGCTGTTGTTGTACCATCACCCGCTAAATCATTCGTTTTTATTGCAACTTCTACTACTAACATTGCACCCATATTTTCGTAAGGATTTGCAAAGTTAATTGCGCCAGCTATTGTAACGCCGTCATTTGTAATTAAAGGTGGACCATAATCACGCTGTAATACGACATTTCTTCCTTTAGGTCCCAGTGTGACTTTAACAGTGTTAGCTAGTTGGTTAACGCCATGCAACATCATTTTACGAACTTCTTCACCGAACTTAATTTCTTTTGACATAGTTAGCACTCCTTTAAGTTTAAATTATATTAATTAATCATTTTAGTAATAAAGAATTTAGATGATGTAGTTTCTATAATTAAAGATTGAAAGCGATTACCTATATACAAATATACATATATAATCATTGACATACAAGTGGAAGAATATATAATTAGAAGTATCAAATAATTTAATTTTCTAAGGAGGAAATATTATGATTGAAGTTCATAAAAAGTATGACCTATCCAGTTTGAAAGTTGAAGGTAACCCATTTCTTAAAGGCGCATTTAAACCTAATGATACTGAATATACGGCTGACACTGATAGTTTGAAAGTAATTGGAGATATACCGAAAGATTTACACGGAATTTACGTACGTAATACGCATAACCAAGCACATGAATCGATTGGTTTATACCATCCATTTGATGGTGATGGAATGCTACATGCCATTCATTTTGAAAACGGAAAAGCTACATATCGTAACCGCTTTGTTCAAACAGTTGGATTTTTAGCAGAGCAAGCGGCGGGTCGTTCATTATGGCCTGGATTACTTCAGCCGGAACTTTATACAATGCGTGGTTGGGGTGCAATCGGTTCCATGAAAGATAATGCGGGAACAGATGTAATTGGGCACAGTGGACAATTACTTGCTTCGATGTCTCAAGGTAGTGAGCCTTATCGTTTGGATCCGGTTACATTGGAAACAACTGGTGTAAGTGAATGGGGTAAACACCTAAGCTCATTGGGTATCAGCTCTCACTATAAAGTAGATGCGAAAACTGGAGATATGATGTTCTTTAACTTTGGGGAAAAATATCCGTACATGAACTATGGCGTTATCAATCGTGATAACGAAATGGTTCACTATGTACCTGTAGAATTGCCAGGCGCTCGTTGGCCGCATGATATGGGTATTACGGAAAACCACACAATTTTACATGACTTACCAATGTTCTTTGATGAAAAAGATTTAGCGAAGGGCATTCGTCAAACAAAATTCTTTAAAGATATTCCAAGTCGTTTTGGCGTAATCCCACGTTTTGGGGACAACTCGCAAATTCGTTGGTTTGAAGCAACACCTTGTTATATCCTTCACCTCTCTAACTCTTATGAAGAGGGCGATGAAGTGATTATGGACGCGTGTGTATCATTTAACCCCAAAGCACCAGGCGTAGGTGAAAAGAATGGTGATCCATTTGAGCGTATTCTTGCCCATTTAGATAAACATAAAACACAAACGCATATGTGGAGATTCCGTTTTAATATGAAGACAGGTAAAACGATTGAAGAGCGTATAGATGATGAAGTAACAGAGTTCCCAATTGTTAGTAATGACTTTGTAGGCTATAAATACCGTTACAGCTACAACACATTATTCAAGCCAGGTGATTGGTTGTTCACAGGTATTAAAAAGTATGACCTATTAACTGGGGGGTCAACACGTTATGAGTACGGTGAAGGACGCTACGGAGACGAGCCGCAAATTGCACGATCACCTAATTCAGTTGAAGAAGATGATGGTTATTTAATTACAATGATCATTGACGAAGCTAAAAATCAATCAGAGTGTATCATTCTTGATGCAAGAGAAATTGAAAAAGGGCCAGTCGCTACGATTATATTGCCGCATGTTGTCCAAACAGGAACACACGCTTGTTGGGTAGACGGTGACAGAATTTACGGAGAACGTCCAGCTAAATAAAAGCTGATTTAAGATATTTATTAATTGAAGCTGCAGGTGGAAAGTATCCGTCTGCGGCTAAAATTATATTCATTATATATAAAGGGTGATTTAATTGACGAAGAATGTAGTGCTCATTCCAGGATTAAATAATACTTCGGAAACTTGGGATCAAGTTAAACAAAATTTACCTAAAGAGTGGAACGTTGATGCAGTAGATGTCCCACCACTGGCAGACGTAGATGAAATTGCGGATCAGTTATTAAAAGGCAAAACAGAACCTTTCTACCTTTGTGGGTTTTCATTCGGTGGCTATGTCGCTTTATCGATGCTTGAACGTGCACCAGAACTTATAAAAGGATTTATTTTATTAGCATCTAACAGTAATTCTGATACTGACCAACAAAAAGAAGCAAGACAAAAGGCGATTGCTAGAGCAGAAAACGGTGAGTATTTTACGATGATGGAGGCCAATGGACCTTTAACTTTCCATCCGGATAGTATGCAGGATGAAGAAATCATGCGTATGCGCACTAAAATAGTAAATGACTATGGTCCAGAACTATTTGTTCAACATGTGAAAGCAACGATTGGCAGACCCAATCGCACAGCTATCTTTAAAGAAACGAAGATACCTAAACTTGTTATTGCAGGAAAAGAAGACGGTGTTGTTCCAGCTGTTAAGCTACAGGAACTAACTGAAGGCGCGTCAAATGTGGAATTTAAAGTTATCGCTAATACAGGTCATATGATTCCTTTAGAACAGCCAGCTGAAGTTGCTAAAGTTCTTCAAACATGGATTGAGCAAAACTAAATCGTATATTAGGAGGATGAAGATATGGAGAAGTTAGTCATTACAGTAGCGCCAAACGGTGGTCTTATTACGAAAGAAACTACGCCATATGTACCTATTACTACAGAAGAAATTGCAGAGGAAGTTCGTCTATCATGTGAAGCCGGTGCTTCAATAGTTCATCTTCACGTTAGAGCAGAAGATGGTTCAGGTACTGGAGATATTAAAGTATTTGAAGAAGCGGTTAAAAAAATCAAAGATCGTTGTAATATTTTAATTGGATTAACAACTGCTTCTAAACTAAATGAGCCTGAAGAAGAGCGTTTAAAGGTATGTGACTTATCACCGCAATTAGCTTCATTAAACATGGGATCATTAAACTTTGGAGAAGTTGCTTTCATAAATTCACCAAGTTATTTGAGAGATGCCGGTAAAAAGATGCAGGATTGTAAAGTGAAGCCGGAGTTAGAAGTATTTGATCTTGGAATGATGGAGAATGCTAAAAAACTCATTGGAGAAGGTCTCATATCTGCGCCATACCATTTTCAATTAATCGTTGGGGCTCCAGGTGGTGCACCTGCTACTCCAAAAGCATTATTAGGAATGATTGATAATCTGCCGGAAAATTCTACTTGGGGTGTTATCGCACTACAAAACCAACTTCTCATGCACACGATGGCAGTTGGTTTAGGTGGGCATGTGAGAATAGGTATGGAAGATGAAATCTATATACGTCCAGGTGAATTAGCTAAATCAAACGCAGACTTTATCAAGCGTCTTGTGACGATAGCAAAAGATTTGGGTCGAGAAGTTGCTACACCAGAAGAAGCAGAAGATATTTTCTCGATACCTAATAGAAGATTTACGACAGCAAAGTAATCTATATAATGTAGATTTAACTTTGTTCAATGATTTTAATGATCAATTAATATAAGAAGAAAAAGATTAGACTTTAATGTCTAATCTTTTTTTAATCGTGAAAAGTAATTTACGCGATTACGTTTCACAATTAAGAACCCTTGTTCTTTTTCTTTCTTTTTGATATAATTGAATAAATAGATAATTGCGCCTTAGCTGAGACATCATTACTTTGAAAAGGATGTGTTTAGGACATGGCTGTAATGGCATGCGTGAAGGAATCTCCCACCCCTTATAAACATGCGATGGTAATTCAAGAAGAACAGAAAAAGTATGTGAAACATGATCAATTATTCAAAGAGCTTATTAACAATTTCTTCGTCGAGTTTTTAGAAGTTTTTTTCCCGGATGTACATGCCGGTATTGATTTCAAGTCAATTAAACCGTTATCTGAAGAGTTATTTACCGATTTAATCGATGGCGAAAATCGTCGGGTGGATGTTGTGATTGAAGCGAAATTGAAAGGGCAAGATACGCTCATTATTATTCATGTAGAACCGCAAAGTACTTATCGAAAAGATTTTGAGCAGCGCATGTATCATTATTTTAGCTTGCTTTATAATAAGTACAGAAAACCTATTTTACCAATTGCTATTTTCAGTTATGATGAAAAACACATAGAAAACAATCAATTTACAATTGAATTCCCTTTCTTTCAAGTGCTGACCTTTAATTTCTAAATGTTGGAATTGAAGAAAATGAATTGGCGGGAATATTTGCAGTCTGATAATCCGGTAGCGGCGGCATTATTGGGAAAGATGGGGTATAGTAAAGAGGAAAAAGTTCGGGTTAAATTGGAGTTTTTACGTATGATGGTAAAGATGGAGTTAAATCCTGCAAGAGCCAGATTTATCAATGACTTTTTTGAACAATATTTAAAACTAGATGAAAAAGAGGAGGAAGAACTTATGCGTGAAATTAGCCACTTGGATAATGCAGAAGAGTTTACAAAGCTCCCCAACTCCTGGGAAGAAAGAGGGATTAGGAAAGGTATAGAACAAGGAATAGAACAAGGAATAGAACAACGTGAAAAAGAAGTTGTTCTTGAAATGTTGAAGGAAGGCTTGTCAATTGACGTTATTGCCAGGGTAACTCATTTAGATAAGGAGATAATAGAGGATTTAAGAAAATCGATATGAAACCAATAAATTAATTGTAAATACCCAATGTAAAAGTGAATTTGCATTGGGTATTTCTGTTACGTGCAAAATTTATAAACGACTTTTTAATCTTGAAACATTTCCATAAACTTCTTTAATGCAAATGAGTGATAGCTATCCTTTTTAGTAACGATACCTAACTTCCATAGTAAGGACGGAGCTTTAAGTGGTACCATTTTGATATTCTCGTTATTGAATTTACCCGATATAGATTGAGGAAGTAAAGTAATGCCAAGGTTTGAAGAAACAAGTTCTATAATTAAATCCCATTGTGAACTTTCGTATGAAATAGTTGGATTAAAGCCTACCTCTTTACATGCGCCAATGATGTAGTGGTGTAAGGCGAAGCTTTTAGAGAAAAGTATAAAGTTTTCATCTTTTAGTTCTGATAAAGCAACCGATTCACGTTTGGCAATGGGGTGATCACGATGGACAAATAATACGAATTTATCCGAAATAAAAGGATGTACGTTAAAGATTGAATTGTCTGTTGGTAATACAACAATACCAACATCAATTTGTCCTTCTTCGACAAGTTGTTCCACTACTTTAGCGCCGATTTCATGTAATTCTATTCTAATACTGGGATATTGCTCTTTAAAGTTTCTGGCGATTTGTGGAAAGAAAAGTGTTCCAATTAGTGGTGGCATACCAATTTTAATTTCGCCTGAAGTCCCATGGGTAAGCCCTTCCAATAAGTTTGGTAGTTCATCTAAGACAGAAAGAGCTTGTTGCCCTTGTTTATAAACTATTTTTCCAGCATCCGTCAAAATAAGCCCACGTGTAGAGCGGTTGAAGAGTAAAACGTTAAGATCTTCTTCCAACTTTTTTACTGCTTTACTTAAGGATGGTTGAGAAAGGTAGGAGTGTTCAGCGGCCTTTGTAAAACTAAAGTGATTTGCGACTTCGATAAAAGCTTTAAGATCTTTAAATTCCATTTCTATCAACCTTCCATTTATTCGCAAAGAGAATACGATTCATTCTATATATGTATTTTACATATAAGTCAGAACTGTGTAAACTATTAGTAAAGAGTTAGAGGAGGTAATTAAATGAGTAAAGTATGTAATTCATTCGTGGAAGCGATTTCAGACATAAAAGATGGCGATACAATTATTGTAGGTGGGTTCGGTCTATGCGGTATACCAGAGAAATCAATTGCAGCATTACGTGACAGTGGCGTGAAAGATTTAACTGCTGTTAGTAATAACTGTGGTGTTGACGACGGAGGACTTGGTCTGTTACTTGTAAATAAGCAAATTAAAAAGATGGTTGCTTCTTACGTTGGGGAAAATAAGATCTTCGAAAAGCAATTTTTGAACGGTGAACTAGAAGTAGAATTGACACCACAAGGAACACTTGCTGAAAGAATTAGAGCAGGTGGCGCAGGGATTCCTGGTTTCTACACAGCAACTGGCGTAGGAACACCAATAGCAGAAGGAAAAGAAACAAAAGAATTTAACGGTAAAACTTATTTACTTGAAGAGGGAATTGTAGGCGATTTTGCTTTAGTAAAAGCTTGGAAAGCGGATACACTTGGCAATTTGGTTTATCACAAAACAGCAAGAAACTTTAATCCACTTGCGGCAATGGCGGGTAAAATAACAATTGCAGAAGTAGAAGAAATTGTAGAAGCAGGGGAATTAAGTCCAGAAGAAATTCAAACACCAGGCATCTACGTACAAAGGGTTTTACTTGGAACAGATTATGAGAAACGCATCGAGCGCTTAACGGTAACAAAAGCGTAAAAAGGAGAGATGAAAAATGGCAGATATGCGACTAACAATTGTAAAACGTGCAGTTCAGGAAATTAAAGACGGTATGAACGTAAATCTTGGAATCGGAATGCCTACACTCGTTGCAAATGAAATTCCGGCTGATTTCAACGTATTATTGCAATCAGAAAACGGGCTACTTGGCATAGGACCTTATCCAGTTGAAGGTCAAGAGGATGCAGATTTAATTAACGCAGGAAAAGAAACAATTACGACTGTTCCGGGTTCTTCATTTTTTGATAGTGCAGAATCTTTTGCGATGATCCGCGGTGGACATATTGATTTAGCTATCTTAGGTGGTATGGAGGTTTCAGAAAGCGGTGACTTAGCAAACTGGATGATTCCTGGTAAGATGATCAAAGGTATGGGCGGCGCGATGGACCTTGTTGTTGGTGCACAACGCGTAATTATCATTATGGATCATGTGAGTAAGCATGGTGAATCAAAAGTGAAGAAGGTTTGTACTTTGCCACTTACAGGTAAAGGTGTAGTAGATAGATTAATTACAGATTTGGCTGTATTTGATTTCACGGATGAAGGAATGGTATTAATCGAAACTGCACCAGGTGTAACTACTGAAGAAGTGGTTGAGAAAACAGAAGCAACATTTACAATATCGGCAGACTTGTTGGCGGCGAATTAATTTACTTTACACAATAAAAATGTGGCGATACCTGTTATGTTAGGTATCGCTTTTTAATACAATAGAATGAAATTTTAACTAGTTAGATTTGACAGGAGGTTATATTATGGAGAAAATAGCAGTTATCGGTTGTGGCACAATGGGGCATTCAGTTGCGCTAAGTGCAGCTTGGGCAGGGTATAACGTGAAAATGCAAGGCGTAGATAGTGCTGACATAGATCGTGCTTTACAAGGCATAGACAGTAAATTACAGGTGCTAATTCAGAACGGGTTAACTACTGAAGCAGAATCATTAGTAATTCAAAGTAAAATCGAAACTGTAACGACGATTGAAGAAGTTATTATCGGGGCAACTTTTATCATCGAGGCTGTGCCAGAACAGATTGAACTTAAGAAAAGTATATTCAACCAGTTGGACAGTCTTTGTGATGCTGATGTTATTTTAGCAAGCAATACTTCTGCACTAAGTCCGACTGAGATTTCCTCGGAGACAGTTAATCCCGAGCGTACAGTCATTACACACTTCTTTCATCCAGCGCATTTAGTACCATTAGTAGAAGTCGTTCGAGGTGAAAAGACAAGTGATGCAACAGTGGCGCGTTCGTTGGTGTTAATGACTAATATGAATAAAAAGCCAATTGAAGTAAAAAAAGAAGCACCTGGTTTTGTAGGGAACCGTTTGCAATTCGCCTTGTTGCGTGAGGCACAATACATTTTGGAAGAAGGTATTGCATCGCAGGAAGATATTGACGCAGCCGTTATTTATAGTATTGGTAGGAGATTACCTGTAACGGGACCGTTCTTGTCTGCGGATATGGGGGGGTTAGATGTATACACGGATATCTCTAATTACTTATACAGTCACCTATCCACTGCACAACAATCTGCGCCAAGTATGGATAAGCTTCTGAAAGCTGGCAAGCTCGGAAATAAGACCGGAGAAGGTTATTATAAATGGGATGCTTCGTTCTCTGAAGAGATGAATAACAAGCGAGAGAAAGAATTGATTCGATATTTAAAACAAGATATGGAGAAATAAAAAAATCAGCCGATTGAGGCTGATTTTTTTATTTTAGTTTCTTAGTAGTTGGAAGGAATGTGTTACACGATTTCTTCCATTGTTTTTGGATTCATATAGTGCCAGGTCAGCGTTAGTGATGACTACTTGTTCGCTGTGTTCATTAGTGAATGTGTCTATTCCTATGCTGACAGTAATAGGGTACTTGCCCCAATCATTATTTTCTACAGTAGCACGTAACAATTCAGCTTTTTCTATGGACTCTTCAAAACTTACCCCATTTAGTATGACGATAAATTCTTCACCTCCATAACGGACGACATCATACTCTCTGTAAACCTTTTTCATAACCTCTGCTAACTTAATTAGAACGCGATCGCCGACAATATGTCCCCATGTATCATTTACTTTTTTGAAATAATCAATATCAATTATTGCCAAAGAAAAAGGCATATTATTCTCTTTAAAGTTTATGATACTTTTAGATAAACTCGTTTGAAAAAATTGTCGGTTTCGTAAACCGGTCAAGTTATCTGTTAAGGTCATCATTTCGAGTTGTTCATTCATCATAATAAGTTCTTCGTTTTTTAATTCAATTTCGTCAAGAAGGATATTTAACTTAGCGGTAGCTTCGTCTTTTTCACGATAAGCATCTTCAATCTTAACACTAATAGTACGAATTTCTTTTTCATACTCGACGCGTTTTGGGATATGAACACAGACACAATCGATTAGCTCTTCGCTTTCCTGAATTCGTCTTTTTCCATATAAAAGAATTGGGTAGTCTTCACCTTTGCTTGATTTTAAAGATAAAAACATTTCATTAACATGCCCGTAAAGTCTGATAAAAGGATAAAAGTATGTATGAAAGAAAAATTTGTTTGAAATTGACATAATCGACTCGATATGATGATCAATGATTTCGTCGCTTTTATAATTTAGCATCTTTAAAAAGGTTTGATTCGCTGATTTCACAAATCCAGTTTCTGTGATTGTAATGAATCCACAAGGCAAATTGTTTAGTTGGTCGTCCATTAACTAACATCCTCTCTTTAGAGGTATTCTTTGATGTATTGAATTGTACTTTCAGGATGACTTAAGTGCGGGTAATGTCCCTTGGCATCCATTATTTGAAGTGTACTATTGCTTAAGTTTTTATGTAAATATTCTCCTACTTCAATAGGTACAATACTATCTTCGGAGCATTGTATAACAAGACAAGGAACGGTTACTTTAGAGAGATCTTCACGGTGGTCTGAATAGAATGTTGCTTCTGCAAATCGATGCGTTATGCCTGGGTCTGTTGCGTTAAAGCTCTGTTCTAGTTCTTGTGAATAAATTGGTAAGTCAGGATTATTCATGGCGATTGGCGCAAAGTGGCTAGCCCAACCTACAAAGTTCATTTCCATCATTGTTAAAAGTTCTTTAATATCGCTAATTTCAAAACCGCCATGATAGTCAGGTAAATGATTTAAATAACACGGAGAAGGTCCAATCATTATAACTTTTTCAAAGCACTTAGGATTTTTAATAGAAGCTAACATGCCAATCATCGAGCTAACAGAGTGGCCGACGAAGATTGCATTCTCCAAATCTAGTTCCTCACATATTTCTAGTATATCATCAGCGTATCCATGAAGTGAGTTGTATTTTTCAGCACTATAGGCAGTCCAATCGGATTGTCCTGAACCGACATGGTCGAATAAAATAACACGATAGTCTTTTTCAAAATGAGGAACAATGAATCGCCACATATTTTGGTCGCACCCAAAACCATGAGCGAAAATTATTGTTTTGTCACCGTTTCCACGTACTTTTATATGATTACGATTAATGATAGATTGCATAGTATTAATCTCCTTTCCAAGGTGTACAACATTCATAGGTTTTTACGGAACTCAATAAGCTTTAGGATACCATTTACCTATTTAAGATTCAAAAGGTAGAAAGGTGGAATAGGTAAATACCAAGGTTGTAGACGGATTCTATATTATTAGAATAGCTAGCAGCGGTATTTTCTGCTAACTCAATGGTGTGGGTATAACTGGCTATTAGTAAAGTCGTATTTGGTGCGTTGTATTAGTTCAATAAATCTCCCAATTCTTTCTCAAGATATGGTTTTGCATTTAACAAATCTTTAAATTCATTATAGTTTTTTCGCTCATCAATTGTTGCTATTCGGCCAGTTTTATATGCGCGAATTAATATGTTCTTTGGTGTATGCTCCATATCAATAAATTCTAAAAGTTGTGCCTCATATCCGACAAGTGAAAGTAATTCAGCCCGAATCGAATCTGTTGCAAGTGCCGCAAAACGTTCTTTGATTAAACCGTGCTTCAGCATCACATCAAGCGAAGGGGATTTGATTTGACTGAAAAGTTCATGCTGACAACAAGGTACGCTTAAAATAACTTTGGCGCCCCATTTAACAGCCCGAGCTAATGCCATGTCCGTTGCAACGTCACATGCGTGTAATGTAACGACCATATCTACAGAAGTTTCCTCATTATAATCATTGATATCTCCGACAAGAAACTCAAGGTTATCATAGCCAAGATCTTTTGCTATCAAGCTACATTCTTCGATGACTTCCTTCTTGAGATCTAGTCCGGTTACTTGGATATTCATCCCTTTTTCTATGCGTAAATAATGATAAAGTGCAAAAGTTAAATAGGATTTCCCAGAGCCGAAATCCAAAATGCGGACGGATCGATCTTTAGGGAGATATGCGAGGGAATCATCAATGAACTCGACAAATCGGTTAATTTGCCTAAACTTATCATGTTTTTGTTTTTTTACTTTACCTTCTGGCGTTTGAACACCAAGACGTATTAAAAATGGATAGGGTGTATTTTCATCAAGCAAGTAATTTTTCTTGCGGTTATGGGATAAGTCTGCAACTTTCGCTGATTGGGATTTTTCGGCTTTCCACATCACTTTGAATTTCTTCGATAGTTGGATATGAATTTTTTCGTCCGTGAACTCCGCATGTACTTGGCGGAAACGTTCTAGGATTTCTTTTAATTTCTCAGGCAACTCACCTATTGTAATATTGTCGTGATTTAGAATACGTTCATATTGATATTCAAATTGAATATGTAATTCCCCGCGTAATTCTACAGGTTTAATGCGAACACGTTTTAATTCGTCTGATTTTGTGCGTGGTTGACTGATTGTACCGCTGATAAAACTGTTATTGGTTAGTTGTTCTGTAAGTTGAGTTAGTAATTGTTCAAAATCCATTTGTACCGCTCCTTAAAAACAAGTTACTTTTAGTTTACATTGTTTGAGCTGCAGGTATATAAAAAATAATAAAGTTTTTATTAAATAGTAGATAGAGATTAGAAAAGCATCGCTTAAAGTGAACTCGACAATGTTAGAGATACTTCTAACAATAGAGTTATAGTTCACAGGGCGATGCTTTTTATTAAAGCATTTTTTAGTTAAATTCAAATCCTTTTTTATACATGAAGTCTTTCATATGCGTTCTATTTGGTTCTTCTAGGAAATCGGCCATTTGTTCAGACCAGGTCGTATTTTTTTGATTTGAATCACGACTTGTATAATAATCTTGTATCGTATTGTCATAGGTTGGAATCAGTTCATCATATTGTTTTGTATTATACGTATTTTCATGTAGAACAGCTTGTAATGGTAGACGTGGTTTAACCCCATTGTCTTCGTTGGGTACACCAATTGACATTCCGAACAATGGTACGACACCTTTAGGGAGTTCTAAAATATCGCTAATTTCTTGTATAGCTGTCCGAACGCCGCCTATATAACAAATGCCGTATCCCTTAGACTCAGCTGCAATCGCTACGTTTTGAGCGAATAACCCTACATCGATGGCACCAACTAAAGTATTCTCTGCAACAGAATAGTCAATCGTGCGACCAAGTAGTTTTGCGGCATGTTCCAAACGGTAATAGTCCATACAGAAGACAAGTACTGCTCCGGCAGTATAAAATTGCCGTCTGTTTTTCGATAGTTCGGCTAGCTGTCCGCGCTTCTCGGTATCTGTAACATGGATAACAGAATAAGCTTGTACAAAGTGTGATGTGGCAGCGTGTTGACCAGCAAGAACAAGTTCTTCTACGATTTCTTTTGCAATAGGTTCATCCTTATATTTTCTGACGGATGAATGTGAAGTTAATAAATCAATAACCATGAAATACCTCCTATGATAAGTTTAAATAGTTTAATTACTTAGATGTTAACAGAGTTGAATTGAGTTACACTACTATTAAAGCTTAGAAGGGTGTGCGATATATGAGTTGGTTAGAAAGTATTTCACTTTCCACGACGTTATTAATCATATTTCTTGTCGTTATTCCGATTGCGTTTTTTCTCTTTCTTTACTTATATGATCGAAAACAAAAGCAACATGCCGTTTTACGGAACTATCCAGTATTGGGAAGAATGCGCTATATACTAGAGAAAACAGGCCCAGAGTTCAGGCAATACTTGTTCGATGATGATAATGATGGTAAACCATTTAACCGTCAAGAATATTTAGGAATCGTGCTCCCGGGAAAGTATTTAAATAGTGTCATTGGCTTCGGGTCAAAACGTGATTTTGAAAATCCGGGCTACTATATTAGAAATTCAATGTTCACAAAGCAAAATGAGGAAATGCGTGTAGACAATGAAGACCTAGTCGATACAAAGCGTTATATTGTCGATGAGGATGGATTGTTTACTCGGAAAGAACATCATGAAGAAATTCCTGCATTGCCTTGGCTCTTACTTGAAGAGGACGCAATTGTGATAGGTCCTAATTGTGAGCATCCATTTCGTGTCAGGAGCTTACTTGGTCAAGCAGGTATGAGTTACGGGGCACTAGGTGAAAACGCGATTACGGCTTTATCCAAAGGGATTGGCATGGCTAAAGGTGCGTGGATGAATACGGGTGAGGGGGGATTATCCCAATATCATCTATCAGGCGGTGCAGATATTATTGCGCAAATCGGTTCAGGTCTTTTCGGTTTTCGAACTGAGGATGGGGAGTTTAGTTGGGAGAGATTGCGTGAAAAAGCAGACATGCCAGAAGTAAAAGCTTTTGAGTTGAAGCTTGCGCAAGGTGCTAAGATGCGGGGCGGACATGTTGAAGGACAAAAAGTAACGGAAGAAATTGCAGCTATTCGTAATGTTGTTCCGTTCACGTCAATTAATAGCCCCAATCGGTTTCATCAATTTAGTGATTATCCTAGTCTTTTTGAATTTATTGAAAAAATTCGTAATCACTCAGGAAAACCTGTAGGTATTAAAGTAGTCATTGGTGGGAAACAAGATGCAGAAGAACTTGCTTCCTATATACATGAAACAGGGATAGGGCCAGATTTTATTTCTTTAGATGGTGCAGAGGGTGGATCAGGTGCAACGTATCAAGATCTTGCGGATAGTGTTGGTTTACCTCTTCGGTCTGCACTGATATTACTAGACGATGCGCTTCGTAAATTTGAAGTGCGGGATCAAGTTAAGATTATTGCTTCAGGAAAAATAACGACACCGGATCGCGCGGCGATAGCTTTAGCCATGGGGGCAGATCTTGTACAAATTGCACGCGGCTTTATGATTTCTGTTGGTTGTATTATGACGCACCGCTGTCATGTGAATGATTGTCCAACTGGCGTGGCAACGACCGACAAGAACTTACAAAAAGGCCTTGTTGTCGAAGAGAAGAAGTATCGAGTGACAAATTATATTTTAACTATGCGTGAAGGACTTTTCAGAATTTCAGCAGCAGCGGGACTTGACTCACCAACGAAACTGGAGCGGCATCATATAGTTTATAAAGATAATCAAGGCCGTGTATTTCCGATAGATTAAAATATATGTTACTAAATTCTAAATATTTGGTAAGATAAGGGTATAAGTTTTTACAAAGGGGGAATTGAAATGGCTTTACTTCAAAATACTGTGGGTGAGATTATTCGCCAACAAGCAGTGTTATATCCTGATAAAGAGGCATATGTATATCCCGAACATGGAATACGTAGAACTTATAGGGAGTTTGACGAGGAAACGGATGAACTAGCGAAAGCGTTTATAGGAATGGGGATTAAAAAGGGGGATAATGTAGCAATATGGTCAGACAATAAACCTCAGTGGTTACAGAGTCAGTTTGCGACAGGGAAAATGGGGGCAGTTCTCGTTACGGTGAATACAAATTACCAAGCATCTGAGTTATCTTATCTGCTAAGGCAATCTGATGCAACGACACTTATCCTAGATGAAGAATTTAAAGGAACGAGTTATATAGATATAATACGCCAGGTATGTCCAGAACTTGTTCATCATAAATCGGGCATAATCATGAGTGAAAAGTTACCTCATTTAAAACGGGTAATTATGATGACGGATCGAACAGAATCGGGTATGTATAATTGGAGCGAGTTTGTTGCACATGCTGAAGGTGTATCAGATAAGGTGTTGGAAGAGCATTATCAGTCACTAGATCCTAATGATACAATTAATATACAATATACTTCAGGAACAACAGGGTTTCCAAAAGGTGTTATGTTGACACATAATAATATTGTTAACAATGGCAAGATAATTGGAGATTATATGAAGCTTACTGAAGAGGATCGGGTTTGTATTCCAGTACCATTTTTCCATTGTTTTGGCTGTGTGCTTGGGACACTTGCAGCAGTCACACACGGATCGACTATGATATTAGTTGAGCAATTTGATCCTAAACTGATTCTTCAAGTTGTACAGGGTGAAAGGTGTACGGCGTTACACGGTGTACCTACAATGTTTATCGCTGAACTAAATCATCCGGAATTTGGAAAATTTGATACATCTACTTTGAGAACGGGCATTATGGCCGGTTCTACCTGTCCGATAGAAGTAATGCGTCGTGTAATTGATGACTTGGGAATGACTGAAATTACAATTTGTTATGGACAAACTGAAGCGTCACCAGTTATCACACAGACAAAAACAGATGATCCGATTGAGAAACGTGTATCTACTGTTGGGAAACCTCATCCTTTTGTCGAAGTCAAAATCATTGATCCAGCGACAGGTGAAATGCTCCCGGAAGGAGAACCAGGTGAGCTTTGTACACGGGGATATCATGTCATGAAAGGTTATTATAATGACGAGGAATCAACACGACAGGTAATTTCTGACGATGGTTGGCTTCGTACAGGCGACATTGCAATAATGGATGAAGAAGGTTATATAGATATAACGGGAAGGATTAGAGATATGATTATTCGTGGTGGTGAAAATATTTATCCAAAGGAAGTGGAGGAGTTTCTTTATACTCATCCTGATATATTAGATGTACAGGTTGTTGGTATACCTGATCCGAGGTATGGTGAAGAATTGGTCGCATGGATTATTCTAAAAGAAGGTAAGACATTAGATGAGCATGCTGTGCGTGATTTCTGTAAAGGAAATATATCTCACCATAAAATTCCGAAATATATCCAGTTCACAGATGAGTATCCAATGACTGCCTCAGGGAAAATTATGAAGTTCAGGCTGCAAGAAATGTCTGAAAACTTAATTGTGTAAGAAATAAGCGTATTCTCCTTACCAAAGAAAGGAGAATACGCTTATATTATTTTTGATTCTTTACATGCCATTGTGTGAAAGGTTCTAAAGCATTTTGCGTACTTAAATAGATATTCTGCACTGTACGGTTTTCAGGAGTTTCATTTTGATCAGAATAGAAGTTTGATAACGGATAGTCGATTTTACCTTCAGTCAACGCTTCGGATAATGTGCTAGTATAGTAAATGCTACCAATATTAGCCCAATAAGATGCACCAAGACACATTGGGCATGGTTCTCCACTTGCATATATAATGCAATCCGAAAGGTCGGTTGTAGAAAGTTTTTCACATGCTTCTCTTATAGCAAGTAATTCTGCATGAGCGGATGGATCGTGAAGAATATGAACTTGATTCGTTCCTCTACCAATAATTTCGCCATTTTTTACAATGATTGCTGCAAATGGACCTCCGCCTTCATTTACATTATCGGTAGCCATTTGAACTGTTTGTTCAAGCCATTTTTCGTGAGTCATACTTATTTCCTCCTGTCGTTTTATGTATATTTCCCAGGAAATCGCGTGGGATATTAAGAACTATGTCTATTATACAGTATATTTAAAATACTTTGGTTAGTTAATGATGGATTACTGATAGTGACGATAGGATATACTTGAATATAAATGCATTGTTAGGGCGATAAAATGTTGTGTGTTAAAATGAAAGTAGATACAGATGTTCGAAGGGAGTCATTTAATTGGATATTTTAATGGAACGCGCCGTACTTGTCGGTGTTCAAACTCAAAAAGACGAGCATTTTGAGTACTCAATGGAAGAGTTAGGAAATCTTGCAAAAGCTATAAATGTAGAGGTTGTTGGCCAAGTTAAGCAAAACTTGGAGAGAATTAACCCAGCGGCATATGTAGGGATGGGAAAGATTGCTGAAATTCGCAGTTATTATGAAGAAATGGATGCGAACTTAATTATCTTTAACGATGAACTTTCCTCTTCTCAAATACGTAATTTGGAAAACGGACTTGAATGTAAAGTAATTGATCGTACAATGCTCATACTTGATATTTTTGCAAGACGTGCACAATCGAGTGAATCTAGGATGCAAGTAGAACTTGCACAATTACAATATATGTTACCCCGTCTTATTGGATTACGTGCATCATTAAGTAGACAGGGCGGTGGAACTGGTGGCGGTTTCCAAAACAAAGGCGCCGGAGAAACAAAGTTAGAGCTTGACCGTCGTGTAATTGTTGACCAAATAGCTAAGTTAAAGAGAGATTTAAATAGCATGGAAGATCAACGCGTCACTCAAAGAAAGCAGCGCAAGAAAAGTGGCATTCCTGTTGTTTCACTTGTAGGTTATACCAATGCAGGTAAGTCAACGCTAATGAATGCGGTTTTAGAGAAAATTGATACTGAAGTAGGTAAGCATGTTTTTGAAAAAGATATGCTGTTTGCGACGATTGATACGTCCGTTAGACATGTTAAGTTGCCTGATAATAAAGAATTTTTATTAACTGATACGGTCGGTTTTGTTGGGAAATTACCACATAATCTTGTCAAAGCATTTCGATCTACATTAGAAGAAGCTCGAGACGCGGATTTACTTCTACAAGTTGTAGACGTTTCACATCCGGAATACAGGTTCATGATGGATGTGACAAATAAAACATTAAAAGAAGTAGGCGTTGAGGGTATACCAACAATTAACGTTTTTAATAAGTCAGATCTTGCGGATGTTAAGTATCCAAAAGTTAGTGACGATAATATTTGGTTGTCTGCCAAAGAAGGTGCAGGCTTGGATGAGCTTGCAGAACTTATTATTAAACATATATTTAGTAAATATGTAACATGCAAACTTCTAGTTCCTTTTGATCGGGGAGATATTGTTTCCTATCTAAATGAAAAAGCGAATGTAAAAGAAACCACTTATGATGAATCGGGTACGATAATGACTGTTGAAATGTTTCCGGGTGACCGTGAGCGATTTGATGAATTCGTTTTAATTTATTAATACGAATCAATTTTATAATGACCTTAATCTGCTACAACACGCAACCTATAGTTTAAGAACGCTTCAACTCAACTATTTATTATGATGGTGTAGCAATAAAACCCTGTTATGAAATTGATTAATTCACATGAAAAAATGCACCTTTGACTAATATAGTCATGGGGTGCATTTTTTTATTTTAGAGAAAGGGGGATAACTATAATATGCACATAATAATGGAGAGTTATACGTGTAGATTATTGAAAGATTTTATAGGCAGTGATGGGTCTGTAGACTTAACTCGAAAATGTAATACGTTATATGTGATTTTATTGATTGGTAGATTTAGGGAAATTTAAACTGAATAATGTTGTATAATTGAATTTAATAGTATACAAAAATTGGATTCGGGAAGGGTGTAAGAATTTGAAACATTGGATAAACGCATTTGTGATAGGCCTTCTAATTCTTGTGTTGACTGCATGTGCTAGTACCACTGATGATAAGACTAAGACGGATACGACAGATACGACAGATACGACAACTGTAAAAGGTAAGGCAGACACTAAAATTGTGACGGATGAAAAGAAAAAAAGTGATATGACCGCTGAGGAGATTTTTAATAAAGCATATAAATCCGCAAATAATATTCAAAGTTTACATGCGAAAATGAATGTTATTCAAAACATTAAGTCTGCAAACTTAGAGGCTGAGATAAATAATAAAGTAGAAATGGAAATGGATATGATTTTAGCTCCAGTCTCATTGCGCCAACATACAAAAATCAATATTAACGGTGCTGAACCGGTATCGATGCAAATGTATATGACAGAAGAAGGACTTTTCGTAAATGAACCTGAAACAGGTGGGTGGGTACAAGTTCCAAAGGAGTATTATGAAGGAACTGAAGATTCATTGATAGACGAATTGGAGCCAACTTTAGATTACAAAGTATTTGAAGAGTTTGCAAAGGATTTTAGTTTTGATGAAAATGATCAAGAATATATTATGACTTTGAATGGCTCAGGAGATAAGTTTAAAGTACTGATTCAAGAGGGGTTAGCATCATCAGGACTATCAGATATTCTTGGGGACGGTACAGAGGAATTGGAGCAGATTGTCATTCACCAATTAGATTATAAAATCTTTATTGACAAAAAAACTTTTAACACAACTGCTTATCAAATTGTAATGGATATGGAAATGGGCGTAGATGATAACAAGGCTAGAGTGACTCAAGAAGTTATGTTGGTTACAACGCAGATTAATGAAATTAAAGAAATACAAGTCCCTCAAGACGTTCTTGATAGTGTATTGGAGTAACTAGAAAACCAAACGCATGCAATGTAGTTAGACACATTGTATGTGTTTTTTATTTGTCATGTGGAGTTCCGCGTTGATTGGGTTGCTGTTTATTCTCGTTGCTAGTAGATTTGCCCTCGCAACGTATTGAGTTGGTGTTTGAATTACCTACATGCTACTGCAAGTTATGCCAATTTATGCCAAGTTAAAGATAATTTATTGGATAGTTAAACCCTTAGTGATAATCATTGTCAATTAGTGTTGACATTCATTCTCACCGTGTTATAGTTGTTATTGAGTCTAATTGATAATCGTTTTCAACAGGTGATTCTCATTTAGATTCAAATAATCGATATCGAGGCGTCCCGTCCTATGAAGAAACGTTATTTAATTGTTGCTGTAATTGGCCTATCCTTCTTATCTTTATTTGTAGGAGTGAGTCGTATCACACCGATGGATCTTCTAGATTTCCAATCGGAGAAAACGGAAATATTTTTAATTAGTCGATTGCCTAGACTTGTTGCTATTCTCCTTGCAGGTGCTGGGATGAGTATTGCGGGTCTTATAATGCAACAGCTAAGTAGGAATAAGTTTGTTTCGCCTACGACGGCCGGGACGCTAGACGCAACAAAACTCGGGATATTGGTTTCGATGCTTTTATTCACGAATGCTTCTACGATTGAAAAGATGATTGTTGCATTTGTATTTGCGCTTGCCGGCACGCTACTATTTATGCAAATTCTTGATCGCATTAAATTCAAGGATGCAATATTCATACCTCTCGTTGGGATTATGTTCGGGAATATATTATCATCGGTAACAACATTTTTCGCATACAAAGCAAATGTCATTCAAAATATGTCAGCTTGGTTGCAAGGTGACTTTTCAATGATCATGAAAGGTCGATATGAACTATTATACATAAGCGTTCCAGTCCTAATACTAACTTATTTATACGCCAATCGATTTACGGTTGCAGGAATGGGTGAAGACTTTTCAAAAAACCTTGGACTTGCTTATAGACGAATTGTGAATATCGGTTTAATACTTGTCGCATTAATTACAACAACTGTCGTATTGACAGTCGGGATGATTCCTTTTCTTGGGTTAATTATACCGAATATTGTTTCCATCTTTAAAGGAGATCATTTACAGAAGACGTTACCGCATACCGCTTTACTTGGTGCGATTTTCGTACTCGTTTGTGACATTCTAGGGCGTGTACTTATATATCCTTATGAAATATCAATTAGTTTAATGGTAGGCGTTATCGGTAGCGGAATCTTCCTTTACTTATTGTTTAGGGGGAAAGCCTATGCGTAACTCAACCAAAATGATAATTCTAAGCTTACTTGCGCTCTTGTTCTGTAGTTTATATTTGTTCCAAGGATTAAATGGAAGCTACGATTATGCATTGCCGCGCCGAGGTATAAAAGTCCTCGCAATGGCGCTAACAGGTGTAGCAATTGCTTATGCAACAATCATCTTCCAAACGATTACACATAATCGGATTTTGACACCGAGTATTATGGGGTTTGATTCACTCTATATGTTGTTACAAACACTCATGATTTTCTTTCTAGGTTCAACTAGTGTGACAATTGTCAATAAACATGTGAATTTCCTATTATCAGTAATGGCTATGATTATTTTCGCGTTACTACTATATAAGTTCTTATTTAAATCAGGGAAAAGACCAATTTATTTCTTACTTCTTGTAGGAATTATAGTTGGTACGTTTTTTGGTAGTATCTCAACATTTTTACAGGTACTCATTGATCCTAGTGAATTCCTAAGTGTGCAAGATAAAATGTTCGCAAGCTTCAATAACGTGAGTGGAGATCTCGTTTGGTGGGCGGCTGGAATTATTGTCATTGTAATACTAATTGGATTGAAATCAATGAATGATCTTGATGTTCTTTCTTTAGGTAAAGATACGGCTATTAATTTAGGTGTAGATTATCAAGCGATTGTTCGGAAAATGCTTATCTTATCCTCTGTACTCATCGCGGTATCTACCGCGCTAGTTGGACCAATCACATTTTTCGGTCTTATTGTTGCAAATTTATCTTATCAATTTTTCAAAACATATAAACATAAAGTGCTTATTTTAGGAGCATCGATTATGAGCGTAGTTGCGCTTGTCGGTGGTCAGTGGATTGTGGAAAGACTCTTTACATTTTCTACAACACTAAGCGTAATTATTAACTTCGTTGGTGGCGTGTACTTCATTTACTTACTATTAAAGGAGAGTCGATCATCATGATCAAAGTCCGAGAATTAACGAAATTTTATGGCAAAAAAGCGGTCGTTGAAAATGTTAATGTAGAAATACATCGTGGTAAAATTACATCTTTCATCGGACCAAATGGCGCTGGTAAATCGACGTTACTTTCAATGGTTAGTCGTTTGCTTGATGCAGATACAGGTGAAGTGCTCGTTGATAATCATAATATGAAGAAAATGAAGTCCAACGACTTTGCTAAGCGCGTTTCTATCTTAAAACAGTCAAACTTTATGAATGTCCGTTTAACTGTTCGTGAACTTGTTTCATTTGGTCGTTACCCCCATTCGAAGGGTCGTTTGAATGCAGAGGATTTTCGAATCGTTGAACAATCATTAGATTATATGGAATTGGCGGATATGCAGCATAGCTATCTTGATGAATTATCTGGTGGACAACGTCAGCGCGCATTTATTTCTATGGTTATTGCGCAGGATACTGATTATATATTACTCGATGAACCACTTAATAACCTTGACATGAAGCACTCTGTCCAGATTATGAAGATTCTTAGAAGGCTAGTCGAAGATCTTGGGAAAACAGTCGTAATCGTACTTCATGACATTAACTTTGCCTCTGTTTATTCGGACAGAATAGTTGCTTTAAAAGACGGTAAAGTTGTGAAAGATGGACCGACTAATGATATTATTAACACGGAATCCTTGAAAGAAATTTATGATATGGATATCCCGATTCAACAGCTAAATAACTGTCGCATTTGCGTCTACTTTAACTCTTAAATAGAAAAGGATGATTATATAATGAAGAAGATTTTAATAGCAATGATGATGTTCGCGATGATGGCTTTACTTGTAGCATGTGGAGCTGGAGATAAGAAAACAGATTCATCATCAGAGAAACCGGCTGAAGGAACGGCAGCACCAGAAGAAGAGGCAGCAAGTGATGTTGTTGAAGTGAAACATGAACTTGATGAGTCGCCTGTTGAAGTCAAGAAAAACCCTGAAAAAATTGTTGTTTTTGACTTTGGTACGCTTGATACACTTGATGAGTTAGATATTGAAGTTGCAGGACTTCCAAAGAAAACAATTCCTAGTTACCTTGAAAAGTTTGAAGATGAAAAGTATATAAACTTAGGAAGTTTGAAAGAGCCTGACTTTGAAGCAATTCATGCAATGCAACCAGACTTAATTATTATCTCTAGTCGTCAATCTGACCTATACGATGAATTTAAAGAAATTGCACCAACAATCTATTTAGGTATCGATACTACTAACTATATGGAATCATTTAAAAATAATTTGAATACGATTGGTGAAATATTTAATAAAGAAGATGAAATTGCTTCAGAACTAGCTGATATCGAAGAAGAAATTGCTGAAATTAATGAAAAAGCAAGTGGTGTAGATGGTAAAGCTTTAGTAATTCTTGGTAGTGAAGGTAAAGTAAGTGCATACGGCCCAAGTTCACGTTTTGGTATTATTCATGACGTGTTTGGCTTTAAAGCTGCAGATGATAAAATTGAAGCTTCAACACACGGACAAAATATTACGTTCGAATATATTTTAGAAACAAACCCAGATATTCTTTTTGTTATAGATCGTGATACTGCAATTGGCGCAGATTCTACAGTGAAAGCTACTGTTGAAAATGATTTAGTGAAGAAAACAGCAGCATTCCAAAACGATAAAATTGTTTATCTTGACGGAGAAATCTGGTACCTATCTGGTGGCGGACTTAAATCAATGAAAGAAATGATTGAAGAGATGGAACAAGCTTTATAATATATTTTTTAACATAAGTTGAACAAATGGAGACTGGTTCTTAAGTGAACTGGTCTCTTTTTGATTAAATTAGGTATATGAACCAATTTTATAATTCCTTATTCTAACTAACTCTCCGAACGTTTATGTAGTTTAAGCCTTAATTATAGTGGAAGATTACGTCCGTCTGTAACGGAAATAAAGTTGTTCGGATTCCTAACATGACATATCTATTGTGAAATTGATTCATATTGGATGATTTGTTAAATTAACTGAAGAACCTTACAATAAAAGGATAACTGTACGACTTTTACAATAAGGGGATTGAGCATGGATAAAAACATGGACAAGCAAAATAAAATTTCTCGTAATAAATTACTTGGACTCGCGGGTACTGGTTGGATGTTCGATGCTATGGATGTAGGGATATTATCATTTGTAATTGCGGCGATTGCTATTGAGTGGAACTTAACACCATCTGAGATGGGTTGGATAGGAAGTGTCAATTCAATTGGAATGGCTGTTGGTGCCTTTGGATTCGGTCTTTTAGCGGATCGTATTGGGCGTAAGCAAGTTTTTATGATGACAATCGTTTTATTTTCAGTTGCTAGTGGTTTGTCTGCTTTAGCGATGTCGCTTACGGTATTTTTAATTCTACGCTTCTTCGCTGGTGCTGGGCTCGGTGGAGAATTACCTGTTGCTTCAACGCTTGTTTCTGAGAGTGTAGATGCGAAAGAGCGTGGGAAAGTTGTGGTGTTATTAGAAAGTTTTTGGGCAGTAGGTTGGTTATTAGCCGCGCTCATTGCTTATTTTATTATTCCGGACTACGGTTGGCGAATCGCACTCCTTATTACTGCACTTCCCGCATTTTATGCGATTTATTTAAGAAGAAAGTTACCAGATTCACCGAAATTTGTGGAGGATGGTAAACCAAAACAGTCCGCTGGTGGAAAGCTGAAAATGCTTTGGTCGAAAAAGTATATCAGAAGAACATTAATGCTCTGGATTGTCTGGTTTACAGTCGTTTTTTCTTATTACGGAATGTTCCTTTGGTTACCTAGTGTCATGGTTTTAAAAGGCTTCAGTATGATTAAAAGCTTTGGTTACGTTCTAATAATGACATTAGCACAACTTCCGGGTTATTTTTCAGCGGCAGTACTAATAGAACGAGTGGGAAGAAAATTTGTATTGTCAGCTTATTTAATTGGGACTGCGCTAAGCGCACTCGCTTTTGGGAATGCTGATACGCTTCCGATGTTACTTTTATTTGGTGCGTTATTATCCTTTTTCAATTTGGGTGCATGGGGTGCTTTATATGCGTATTCACCTGAACAATATCCAACTGCTATTCGAGCAACGGGTTCTGGGATGGCAGCAGCAGTTGGAAGAATAGGTGGCATTTTTGGGCCTTTACTTGTTGGATCATTACTTGGAGCTGGCTATGGTTTTGGTTTGATTTTTAGTATCTTCTGTGGTGCTATTATAATCGGTGTTCTAGCGGTTGTGTTTTTAGGGACAGAGACGAAACAATTAGAGTTAGAATAAATAAAGAGCCTACCTTTTATTATGGCGGAAGCAGAAAGCGGAAGTTTCGAATGTAGGATAAAATAAGTACAACGCCAAGGAACTGCTGTGCTATTATGCTCAATTATGACTGTAGTAGGGTATTTATTTTGATATTACCAGTATCTCCTTGCTATAGTTAAAAATGTAAACAAGCAGATAGGAATGAGGAATATACATATGAAAAAAGTATTGCAATCTTTATTATTAGGTATTGTTCTAGTTATCGCACTTACAGCATGTGGCAATGACAAGCAAGATAAATCGAATGAGTCGACTGTTAAAAAGGAAGATGAAGCCAATACTGTAGAAGAAAGCGAAGAGATAGATGAGTTGGTGAATGAAGAAGAGGAAATTCCACAAGAAGAATTATTAATCGGTATCACAATGGATGATTTTAAAAAGAATTTTAATGAGTATAGATCCGAGAATGAAATAGATCTTGAAATTGGGGATTATGAATGGTCTGAACATGAGGGAAGCTTTAAGACGGCATCTGTAGAGTTAACTGATGAATATCGAGTAACGGGTCTTATTTATGAAGACGGACCTGAGTTGACATCCGCACTTTTAGAAGCAGAAGATTATGAATCTAGGGAAATTGTTTTTGGTTTAATTAAAACTTTAATTAAATCAACAAATAAAGAACTATCTGATAAGGATATTAAAGGTATTATGAAGGATTTAAGTTTAACTGATTCTAGTGATGATGGAGATGATTTGGAGATCCAAACGGTTCACCAAGGAGTTAAATATATAGTAAACGATGAAAGCGGTTATTCGCTTGAGTTTGCAATTGCGGATGAAAGAGATCCAAACTTTGAAGTAGAAGAATGAATGGATAGTCGGCCTAGCACATGGGGAAACCTTGTGTTGGGCCGTTTTTAATTAAAAGGAAAGATGAATGCCGGTAGTCTTTTCTTTAGTGGAATGATGATTATTGTTAAACTTAACAATACTGAAAGAGGTGTTCTGATGTTTCGTATTCCAGAGTCGATTGCCGAGCTTGGTAAACAACGAATAGAGGGATTTCCAGTAGAAGGATTTGTGTATGGTGAGGGACCACGCATGCCAGAACTGATGCTAATCGGTGAAGCGCCAGGAGAATTTGAACTTGTTGATGGTATTCCTTTCATTGGTCGAGCTGGTAAAGAGTTGATGAAGTCACTTGCGACAATAGGTTTGACACGAGATGATGTGTATATTTCAAGTGCGGTTCGGAGTAGACCGTATCGTTGGGGAGAGAAAAAAGAACGAGACGGTACTATGACAGAAAGAAAATATAATCGACCACCAAAACAAAAAGAAATTATTGCGCATGCGCCTATACTTGATTATGAACTGTTAAATGTGAAACCAAAATTGATCGTCACGCTGGGGAATGTTGGTTTACAGCGCTTGTTGGGAAAAACCGCGAAAGTGACAGAACTACATGGTCAATTGCTCGAAAAACGAGTTCAGTATTTGGAAAACTTGGACGACCGAACGTTTACATTGACGGATGCAACGTATAAAATTGTTCCGACATTTCATCCTGCATCCGTTTTTTATCGCCCGTCGCACAGACCTTCCTTAGAAGCAGATTGGTTAGAAATTGGTCGGTTACTTGCAAAAATGGATTAGTTCTAAAGTAATGATTTGCCGATATATACTACGTGAGCGCCGATATAACACTTAGTTGCGCTGATATAAACTTATTAAACACTGATATAACACTCGTAAGCGCTGATATACGCGTCAAACTGTCCAATATATTTGATACCACAAATAGGAAGGTAGGAAAACATGAAAAACAAGGGGAAGATGGAAAATACCTCTTCAACAAAGAGCTTTTTTACTCTATTAAAAAGTTTGAAGTGGCCGATAGCTGTGACAGTTATTGCACTAACTTTATCACTTATAGAAACTGTTGCTGGCCTCGTCATTCCACTGATTACGAAGAATCTAGTGGATACATTGACAGAGGCTTTATTTAATTGGAAAACAGCTGCAGTATTGTTCATTATCTTCATCGTCCAAGCTATTTCGGGTGGAGTTTCTTATTATTTATTAACATACATAGGGGAAACCATTGTTGCGGATTTGCGTGGGAAGTTGTGGTTTAAGGTACTTCGTTTACCGGTGTCGTATTATGATGCCAATGAAACCGGAGAGACGATGAGCCGGATTACGCAAGATACGACAACACTGAAAGATCTTGTGACTAATCATTTTGTGACGTTTATATCGGGGACTATTTCAATTATCGGCTCTATTATTATATTGTTTTTCTTAGATAGGGAAATGACACTTATTATGCTTATAAGTATTCCAATTAGTATGGCCATAATTTTCCCGCTTGGTAAAATTATGAACAAAATTGCCAAAGCAACTCAAGCTGAGATGGCGAAGTTTTCAGGACATTTAGGGCGTGTTCTTGGTGATATTCGACTTGTTAAGGCGTATCAAGCAGAACCGGCTGAAGGTAAACAAGGTGAGAAGGCGATTCGTTCATTGTTTAGTTTTGGTTTAAAGGAAGCAAGAATCCAGGCAATTATTTCACCTGTGATGACATTGATTATGATGAGTATTCTAGTTGTAATTCTTGGTTATGGTGGTGCACAAGTTTCGAGTGGGAATTTGACGCCAGGTACACTTGTTGCAATTATCTTCTTTATGTTTCAAATAATTATCCCATTTGCGCAGATGGCATCGTTTTTCACTTCATTCCAGAAAGCGGTTGGTGCTACGGAGCGAATTCAAGCAATGCTTAAAATGGAAAGTGAAGTCGCGGAAGGCGTCAAAACAGTCAGGGATGACAAGATTTGTTTCAATAATGTCTATTTTGAATATGAATCTGGTAAAGAAATTATAGGCGGCATTTCGTTTGAAGCACATCCAGGAACAGTTACGGCTTTTGTAGGGCCAAGTGGCGGGGGAAAGACAACAGTATTTTCGTTGTTGGAAAGGTTTTATAACCCAACTAAAGGGAATATTACAATTGGTGGAACCCCAATTGATACCATTGCACTTTCAACTTGGCGTGCGCAAATTGGTTACGTTTCGCAGGAGAGTCCTTTGCTAAGTGGTTCTATATTAGACAATATTGCTTATGGATTGGATGTACGCCCAACAATGGAAGAAGTTATCCGAGCTGCAGAATCGGCAAACGCTCTTAATTTTATTGAAGAAATGGATGAACAGTTTGAAACGTTAGTAGGGGAGCGTGGCATGAAATTGTCGGGCGGACAAAGACAGCGAATTGCAATTGCGAGAGCACTTCTTCACAATCCTAAAATTCTTTTATTAGATGAGGCAACATCGAATTTAGATAGTGGTTCAGAAACACATGTCCAAGAGGCATTATCAACGTTAATGGAAGGCCGAACGACGTTAATCATTGCGCATCGCTTGGCAACTGTTCTTCACGCTGATCAAATTCTCGTACTCGAAGCTGGGCAGATAACGGGTAGTGGGAAGCATGATGAACTATTTAAATCACATAAGTTATACCGAGAGTTTGCAGCAGGGCAAGGATTGTCTTAACAGGGAGATGAAATTTTGATTAGATTTGAGAATGTAACGAAACAGTTTCCAGACGGGACAAAGGCATTGAAAAATGTTTCGGTAACAATCCCGACGCATCAATTGACTGCAATTATTGGACCTAGTGGTTGTGGGAAAACGACATTAATGCGGATGATTAATAGATTGGAAGAACCGACTGAAGGCGATATATATATAGATGAGCAACTGATTTCCGAAAAGGATGTGGTAGAACTTAGGCGTTCAATAGGGTATGTCATCCAACGTATCGGCCTTATACCACATATGACAATTGAAGAAAATATCTCACTTGTTCCAGAATTATTAGGATGGGATAAGAAGAGAATTGCATCCCGTGTCCATGAGTTACTTGAAATGGTTGATTTGGATCCGACTACATTTAAAGGGCGCTATCCATTTGAACTTTCAGGTGGGCAACAACAAAGAGTTGGTGTTAGTCGCGCGCTGGCGAGTGATCCAGATATTATTTTAATGGATGAACCTTTTTCTGCGCTTGATCCAATTAGTCGGGAACAACTTCAAAAAGAATTAAAAAAATTACAGCAGAAAATAAAGAAAACAATTGTGTTTGTCACTCATGACATGGATGAGGCATTGGAAATTGCGGATTCAATTATCGTGATGCGGGATGGTCATATAGAACAAATTGCAAAGCCGGTTGATTTAATTGAACACCAGGCAAATGATTTTGTGCGTGATTTTATTGGACAGGAAAGAATTGATAGTCGTAGAGATTTTAGTCAAAGACTATTAGTAGAGTTTCAATCGTTTTTTGATGAAACATGGACTGGACATGTTGTTGAATGTGATTCGGCAACAACAGTTCAAGAAGCGATAAATATGTTGGATGCTAACCCGAATAGTCGATTAGCTATTATGGAAAATGGATTGCCAGTTGGGATAGTCGGCCATCATTCTTTATTGAAAGCATCGATGAGAGAGCGGGGCGTTACTAATGCGTAACTTTATAGAAACCGTTAGTAGTCGATCTGATTTAATAACTGAAGCTTTTTTACAACATATATTTCTTTCATTCACAGCACTTGCAATCGGTATTTTAATAGCGTTACCCGCTGGTATTCTTGTGGCTCGTTATAGTCGTTTTGCGGAACCAATTATCGGGATAACAGCGGTTTTACAAACGATACCGAGTCTAGCACTTTTCGGAATTTTGGTACCGATTATTGGGATTGGATCGAAAACGGCACTAATTGCGCTTGTTATTTATGCATTACTACCGATTGTTAGAAATACATATGCGGGGTTAACGGGGGTCGATGAATCGATTATTGATGCAGGTCGCGGCATGGGAATGACCCCGAACCAAATATTAAAGAAGATAGAGTTGCCGATTGCTTTACCAGTTATTATGGCGGGCATTCGCACTGCTACTGTACTTACGGTAGGGGTTGCGACACTTGCAACATTTGTTGGTGCTGGTGGATTGGGTGACGTTATTTATAGAGGATTACAGTCATATAATAATGCGCTTGTTCTGGCTGGTGCAATTCCAGTAGCATTGTTAGCGATAGCTTTTGATTTCATGTTAAAAAGGGTAGAGAAGAAAATAACACCAAAAGGGGGAATTTAATTGAAAAGAAGTTTAGGAGTATTATTACTTTTATTAACAATAATACTAGCCGGATGTGGTCAAAAAGATGAAATAGTGATAAGTGGGAAACCATGGACTGAACAGTTTATCTTGCCGTATGTATTAGGTATATATATTGAAGAAAAAACGGATTACAAAGTAACTTACAAAGATGGGCTAGGTGAAGTAGCGATTATGACGCCAGCTATCGAAAAAGGTGATATTGATTTATATGTTGAATATACAGGTACGGGTTTGAAAGATGTATTGAAAGAGGAATCTGCTGCAGGTGAAAGCGTAGAGAGTGTATATGAACGTGTGAAAAAAGGTTATGAGGACAAGTTTGAAGTGACTTGGCTTAAGCCGTTAGGATTTGAAAACGGCTATACGCTTGCTTATTTAAAAGATGAAGATATAGAGGCTAAAACTTACTCAGAGCTAGCACAATTATCAACAGAAAACGCAATGACATTTGGTGCACCACATGCATTTTACGAGCGTAAAGGTGACGGATTTGAAGATATGGTAAAGACATATGGATATACTTTTGCTAGCACAAAAAGTCTAGATCCAAATGTTATGTATGAAGCTGTAAAAAATGGAGATGTAGATTTAATTCCCGCATTTACAACAGATAGCAGAATTCAACTATTTGAATTAGCGACTACAAAAGACGATTTAGGTTTCTTTCCGAAGTATGAAGCTGCACCTGTTGTTCGTCAAGCTACTTTGAAGAAATATCCGGATCTTGAGAAGGTTTTAAATGAGCTAGGTGGGAAGATTAGTGCTGAAGAGATGATGCAAATGAATGCCCATGTTGATTTGGATAAACAAAAACCTGAGGATGTAGCAAGAGCATTCCTTTTAGATAAGGGTTTAATTAAGGAATAAAAGGAAAGTATTGTTGGTATATATATATAATGGAGGCCATTCACTTATGTATAAACCCATTGATGAATCATTTTTTGAAGTATCAGGTTTGGAGCTGGCTCGAAATTTATTAGGACAGTTTATTGTCCATGAATTGCCCACCGGGATAGTTGTGGCTAAGATTGTTGAAACAGAAGCATATCAAGGTGCTGAGGACCAAGCGGCACATAGTTTTGGTAATCGCAGAACGAAGCGAACTGAAATTATGTTCGAGAAGGCGGGATTTGTATACACTTACCAGATGCACACGCATACTTTAATAAATGTTGTCGGAGGAGATGTTGGAACGCCGCACGCTATTCTCATCCGTGCAGTTGAACCGGTGGAGGGAATAGAGTTTATGAGAGAAAATCGAGGTACTCAATTTAAAGATGTAGACTTAACGAACGGTCCGGGGAAATTGACGAAAGCATTAGGAATAACGAAGGATTATTATGGACATTTTTGGACAGAGCGACCATTATTTATTGCTGAAGGACCTGGTGTTAACGAAATAGCAGCAGGCCCTCGCGTTGGTATAGGAAATTCAGGTGAAGCTGTTCATTATCCATGGCGATTTTATGAGAAAGACAATGCATTTGTCTCTAAATTTCGTTGAGTTATTTAATATTAAGTTTAGGTTTTAAGTAGTTATCCTATTCGAGAAATAAACTAAGAACAGATTTAGCAGCTGGTTCTTTTTGACTTTTGAAGTTTGTAAAACGTACATAGTCGTGTTATGTTTTCGTATATTACCTTTTTTAAGTCGGATAATTAGAACTGATTTTGTTTTAATGCAACTAGAAGAAATGGGATGAAGTAATGGGGAAAGTTTTGAAAATGGCAAGTGCTTTCATAGGAATTATTGTAGGTGCAGGATTTGCTTCTGGTAAGGAAGTTTTACTCTACTTCACGAGTTTCGGTAGTTTAGGAACGATTGCAGCTATAATAGCGTCTGTACTTTTCGCATATTTAGGTATGACTTTAACTAGACTGGGAAGTCGTTTAAGAGCAACGTCACATAAAGACGTCATATATAAAATTAGTGGTCGTTATTTGGGTGTTATTGTTGATTACATTATTATTTTCACCCTTTTTGGTGTCGGGGTCGTAATGATTGCTGGCGCTGGTTCAAATTTAAATCAGCAGTTTGGTTTAGAACCTTTTATTGGAAGTTTACTTATGGTTGTTATGATTTTTCTAACTGCAATGCTAAGTGTTGATAAAGTAGTGGCGGTTATCGGAAGTATTACGCCGTTTCTAATTGTAACGGTAGTCATTGTTGCAATTTATAGCTTAGTAACGATGGATACGTCTTTCAGTGTTCTGGATCCAATTGCGCGTGATGTAAAAACAACGTTGCCAAATTGGTTCATTGCTGGAATTAACTATGTGTCATTTAATATTGCGTTAGGTGCATCAATGGCACTTGTAATGGGTGGGGCAGAAGAAGATGAGAAAATCGCTGCTTGGGGTGGATTAGTTGGTGGCGTTGGTCTTGGTTTGCTAATACTTTTAAGCCATCTTGCTATCTTTTCGAAAGTGGATATCGTTGCGGATTATGATTTACCGATGTTGAAGATAGTATCTGATATATCACCAGTTTTTGGAATACTCATGTCCCTCATACTATTTGGAATGATTTTCAATACAGCTGTTAGTATGTTCTTTGCTTTTGGTTCACGCTTTATGGAAGCGGGTACGAAGAAGTTTAAAGTGTTTATTGTTATATCTCTTGTCATCGGGTTTGCTGCAAGTTTTGTAGGATTTACTGATTTAGTAGAATTCTTTTATCCTTTAATTGGGTACTTAGGATTGTTTCTCGTTGCAGCACTTATTTTAGCGTCATTTAGACTACCGCCTAAAGTTAATAGATAATATGAAGGTCAGCATATAGTCTCGCTATTCAGCGTGATAATATGCTGACCTTTTACTATACATATCTGGGATTGCATTGGATTTATCCGATTAAAAATGTTTTAATAGTACTAAGTACAAGTTACATCGGAAGGATGAAAGACTTGCTTCACTATAAAACATTTGAAAAAAACCCAAGTAACCCGTGGGTAACTTTTCTCCACGGAGCGGGCGGTAGCTCTTCAATTTGGTTTAAACAAATACGCGAATTTAGGAAAAACCATAATGTTCTTCTTTTAGATTTAAGAGGACATGGACAATCTGGTAGAGGTCTTTGGGAAAAAGGGGATACTTTCTCTGATATTTCAAAAGAAGTTATTGAAGTACTAGATGAAAAAAATATTGAGAAAACCCATGTAATCGGCATGTCACTGGGTACGGTTGTGGCACAAACGATGGCTGATAATCATCCTGAACGTGTTGAGTCACTCATTTTAGGCGGAGCAATAATCCGTTTTGATATACGTACAAAACTATTATTATGGACCGCACGTGCGACGAAGTCTTTTGTTCCTTACATGTTTCTTTATAAAACATTTGCCTATATCCTGATGCCGCTAAAAAAGCATGAAGAATCTAGATTAGCATTTGTTAATGAAGCTAAGAAAATGTGTCAAAAAGAATTCATTAAATGGATGTCGCTGACAAAGCTTATTAATCCGTACTTATCAAATCTCCAAATCTCAACAACAGCTATACCTACATTGTTTCTAATGGGGGATGAGGATTATTTATTCATTCCGCCAATTGAGGAAGTTGTCCGTCGGAATAAGGGTTTTGAGTTTGCTAAAGTTGAAGATTCTGGTCATGTTTGTAATATTGATCAACCTGAAGTTTTTAACCGATTATCGATAGCGTATATTAATAAAATAGAACAAAAAAAAGCCGCTAATTGAATAGCGGCTTTTTAATATTTTAAACGTTTGCAGTTTCTAGCGCTATTGCTGGACCGAAGAACTCAAAGTGTAATTTATCTTCAGTAACGCCAATGCTATATAATTCTTTTATTACGACTTGCATAAATGCAACGGGTCCACAAACATAAACGTCGCTGCCTTCTATTACGTTAGATGCGAGGAACTCTCTGTTAATGAAACCATCGCCTTCTTCTGAGTAAAGTGCTTTATATGTTGAATTAGGTAATGAAGCATTAATACTACGAATCTGGTCATCAAATGCTTGGTGTTTACGAGTGCGTGCTGAATGTAAGAATGCGACAGAACGCTCAGGTGAAACTTTTGAAATTGTTTCGTACATGCTCATCATAGGCGTGATTCCTACACCGCCACTAATAAAAGTAACCGGGACTGTACTTTCAGTATCAAGGTGGAAATCTCCAGCAGGTACGCTTACTTCTAAAGTGTCACCAATATTCATTTTATTGTGAAGGTAAACGGAAACGACGCCATTCACTTCAAATTCTGACTCGCGTTTTACAGAAATTCGATACAAGTCACCTGTTTCTGCTTGAGACAAACTGTATTGACGGTTTAAAGTATATTCAGCACCTGGAATTGTAATGCGTACTGTAATGTATTGACCAGGCTTATAAGAAGGAACATTTTTACCGTCTACGGGTTTAAGATAAAACGATGTAATGACGTCACTTTCCTCAACTTTATCAACAATTTTAAAGTCTTTGAAATCTCTCCAACCATCGTCTGCTTGCTCAGCTGTATTGTACATTTCTTTTTCAATGCCGATAAATACCCCCGCAATAACACCGTATGCTTCTCCCCATGCACCAATAATTTCAGGAGTTGCAGCATCACCGAGTACTTCTTTAATTGCGCCTAAAAGATAGTAGCCAACAATCGGATACTGATCTTCTTTAATGCCTAATGATTTATGTTTGTGTGCAATTTGAACGACAGTTGGTAAAATTGCGCCTAAGTTATCGATATTTGCAGCAGCAGCATAAACTGCATTTGCAAGAGCTGTTTGTTGACGACCTTGTGACTGATTCACATGATTGAAAACGTTCAAAAGTTCAGGATGCGCTTCGAACATATTTTTATAGAAAACTGTTGTAATTGTTTTTCCGTGTTCTTCTAAGACGGGTACAGTCGACTTGATAATGTCGATCGTTTCTTTTGATAGCATGGGTAAGCACGACCTTTCTTATTTGTATAAACCAATCATAACAGCTATCATTATTTAAAGATATATATTAAATACATGTTTAAAGAGTGTTGCTTTTTTAGTCACATTCCTTTCACAGTTTCGACATATTGGCTATAATAGCATGAGGAAAAGCGGTGATATTATGCGTTTAACAATGTATACAGATTTTTCTTTACGCGTTCTTCTGTATCTTGGCATTAAGGGAACAGATGAATTATCTACAGTTCAAGAAATTTCAGATACATATAAGATATCGAAAAATCACTTAACGAAAGTAGTACATGAGCTTGGGAAAATGGGCCTCATTGAGACTGTTCGTGGGCGTGGAGGCGGCATTCGGCTAAATGTAAATCCGAATCAAATTAATATTGGTGAAACAGTACGCAAGACGGAAGACGACTTCTATCTTGTTGAATGTTTTAATTGTGAAACGAATCAATGTGTCATTACACCGGTTTGCCGATTGAAAGGCGTTTTGCATGAAGCCTTGGCCGCTTATCTAAAAGTGTTGGATAGTTATACACTTGCTGATTTTGTGGAAAACAATGAAGGACTTGCTGCTATTTTATTAGGCGAGAAATTGTGATAAAGTAGCATAGGATTATAAGAAAGAGCAGGAGGAATTATTTAAATGGAGAAAATTTTAATTTTTGGGCATAAAAATCCAGATACAGATTCAATTTCATCAGCAATTACATATGCGTATCTTAAACAGCAAATTGGTGTGGATGCGGAAGCAGTGCGTTTAGGTGTTATATCAAATGAAACAGCTTATGCATTGGCGCATTTTGGTTTTGAAGGGCCGCGTTTAATCGAAAAAGCTGCACCTGAAGCAAGTAAGGTTATTCTGGTTGATCATAATGAAAAGCAACAAAGTGTGGATGATCTTGATGATGTACAAGTTATTGAAGTTGTGGATCACCACAGAATTGCAAACTTTGAAACGAGCGATCCGCTTTACTACCGTGCCGAGCCAGTAGGTTGTACTGCGACAATATTAAATAAGTTATTTAAAGAGCATAATGTAGCGATTCCTAAAAATATTGCTGGACTAATGCTGTCAGCAATTATTTCGGATTCACTGTTATTTAAATCACCAACTTTTACAGAAGAAGATCGTTTGGCAGCAGAGGAATTGGCTCAGATTGCTGAAATAGATCCGCTTGTGTACGGTCTAGAAATGCTAAAAGCAGGTGCTGATTTAAGTGGGAAAACACTTAAGGAGTTACTATCAATTGATGCAAAAGAATTTACATTGGACGGCGGATTAAAAATTGAGATTGCACAAGTGAATGCAGTTGATATAGCCGAGGTTATGAAGAATCAAAAAGAGTTAGAATTACTAATCGGAGACGTTATTGTTAAAAAAGGATTGGGTTTATTCCTGTTTGTCGTGACAGATATCATCAATAATGATTCGATTGTTTTAGCACTTGGCGAAGAAGCAGTTCGTGCTTGTTCAGCATTTAATGTCATTTTGGTTAATAATACAGCGACATTAAAAGGTATCGTTTCACGTAAGAAGCAAATTGTACCTGTATTAACAGATGTGTTGAAATAATTAAAGTAAGTTTTGGCTACGCTGATTTTATGGCGTAGCCTTTTTTTATTTATCTATTGCTAATTCGAGCTGTGATTTTTCATAAATCTAGTGGCTTCGTTGCGGGTCCTTCTAAAACGGAACCGTCCTTTCTGAAACGGGACCCGTGACATGGGCAATCCCAAGTTTCCTCAGCATTATTCCACCTTGTCTTACAACCCATATGCGTGCAAGTCGGTTCATGTAGACGCATCGTATAACCACTTGCAAGTTCCTTTACAACCAGACCTGTATTTTTAAATGCTTGCAATAATAAAGAACTGAATTCAGTTCGATCAGGTGCATAAAGTTGTATGGCTGGGTTTGTTTTTCCAATAATTTGATCGCTAATAATTTTTGCACTAGCTATAGAATTAGTCATTCCCCATTTTCTATAACCTGTACTTATATAGACATATGGTAGGCTGGAAGAAATTACACCCGCATAGGGAATCATATCGGGCGTCTGTGGATCTTGAGCAGACCAACCAGTTATAAATGTTGATAAATTAAATTGTTTTTTCAAATCGCCGTACAGCATATCATACTTTTCTTGCGTATCGACTTTTGCTCCGGCTGGGTGACTCTCACCTGATAAAAGAAAATAGTTCTTGCCATCAATTTTAGCGGTTCGAATAGAACGTTTGGGCTCATCAACAGCGATATACTGACCGCGCAAAGGCATATCAGCTTCGGCCGCAACGATATACGAGCGATCAACTGAAAGCTTCATAATTTGCATGCCGCGAAGTGCCTCTATAGGATAATGTGTGCAAAGAATGAGTTCGCTAAATTGAACTTCATGTCCTGACTTCATGGACAATAAGCGATTTGCGAAATCCATTTTTTGTACATCAGACTTTTCATAAATGCGCGCACCGGCTTCCACAGCCATACGAGCTAATTTCTGACCAAATCGAACAGGATGAATTTGACTTTCGTTTTTTAAAGTGAGTGTTGCATCTATTGAAATGGGTAATTCAGAATTATTTCCAAATTCACCTGGAATGCCGATTGTTTTGTATGCGCTAAACTCTTCCTGGAGCAGTTCAGTTCCAATACTTGATTGGGAATAAAGGATTGAATCAGCTTCATATAATTCATCATCCGTAGCGATAGACCTGCCGAAATGGATTGCTTCTTCATTGATTTTATAATAAAGTTTTGCATCATCTAGTCCGAATTTCTTTAACAACTTAGCGTAAACTAGATCGTGCTGAGCGGTTAATTTTCCAGTCGAATTCCCTGAAGCACCCGCTAAGAGATCATCTTTTTCTAAAAGAACGACATCTTTTCCTTCTTTTGCAAGAAAGTATGCATTTGCAATTCCGCTTAAGCCACCTCCGATAATGCAGACGTCACATTTAATATCACTATCCAGCGTTGGATAGTGGTCATTTGAATATGCAGTTTGTAACCATAATGATTTTGACATTCCGATAACCTCCGTTTTAACCTTATTCTTCTAGGCATATTCATTGTTGCCTAAAAAGAAAGAATTTATGATTAAAGAGAGGAGTGGTGTAAATAATGAGAATAGAAATTTGGTCAGATTATGTATGTCCGTTTTGTTATATTGGAAAACGAAGATTGGAAGAAGCTTTAAAAAGTACAGGATTGGAAGATAAAGTAGAGATTATTTTTAAAGCATATGAACTTGGGCCTGACTCACCAAAAACATCTGATAAAATGATGCGTGATACACTCGTTGAGAAGTACAATATGAGTGCTGAAGAAGCGAAAAATATGACGGATAATATTGAACTTCAAGCGAAAGAAGTTGGATTAAACTATGACTTTGATAATATGCGACCAGCAAATACTTTTGATGCACACCGTCTAGTCAAACTTGCGGAGACTGAAAAGATTGGCGGAGAAATGGCTGAAAAGCTGTTGCATTCTTATTTTGTAGAGGCTAAGCAAATTGGTGATAACGATGTGCTCGTACAACTTGCTGTAGAGATAGGACTTTCAATTGAGCGAGTGAAGCAGATGCTTGATTCAGATGAATTCGTTCAAGAAGTGAAAGCGGATATTGCAGAAGCAGGGCAAATCGGTGTGAAAGGGGTACCGTTTTTCGTAATTAATCGTAAATATGCGATTTCTGGTGCTCAACCAGCTGAGGCATTTGCAGAAACGCTACTAAAAGTTGCTGAAGAAGAAAATTAACTTAATCACCAGAGACACTGTCACTATTTGTGACAGTGTCTCTGGTTTTTTACCGTGAAAATGTATTTTATTTAAAAAAATGAATAGAATAGAAGTCATCTCAATAACTATTCCTTGTCAAAAACGTAAAATCCAAGCATACTAAAAGAGGTGAAATGGTAATCGAAAGGATTGGGTGTTGATGTCGAAGCATCGTTGGTTTGATGAACTTCAAAAAGAAATTAAAGTAGGCATAATAAAAATAGATGAACCCTTAAGTAAATATACTATGACAAAACTCGGCGGACCGGCGGACCTTCTAGTCATTCCTAGTAATAGTGAAGAGGCGGAAGCTACAGTGCGCTATGCGTATCAAAATGAAATCCCGCTACTTTTACTTGGCAATGGTTCGAACATGGTTGTGCGTGATGGTGGCGTGCGAGGAATAGTCCTTCATTTATCTATGTTGAAGACCATTCAAGTCACTGGAACTTCTTTACATGCTGAAAGTGGTGCAGATATTATTGACGTCTCTAGGCATGCAGCGGCAGCATCGTTGACTGGATTGGAATTTGCATGCGGCATACCGGGTTCAGTCGGAGGTGCGATGGCAATGAATGCTGGCGCATATGGTGGAGAAGTCAAAGACGTTATTGTCAAAGTAACTGTTCTAACGAAGACGGGCGAGAAAATTGTCCTGACGAAGGAAGAACTAGAACTTGGCTACCGGAAGAGCATCATTACGAAAGAAGGCTATTTCGTGTTGTCTGCGGATTTCAACCTCGTAAAAGGAGATAAAGAAGAAATTGATGCGAAGGTGGCGGATCTAACTTACCAGCGTGAATCAAAGCAACCGCTTGAATTCCCTTCAGCTGGTAGTGTTTTTAAGCGCCCACCAGGTTATTTTGCAGGAAAACTTATTCAAGACTGTGGTATGCAAGGAAAAGGTTACGGCGGTGCTGAAGTTTCAACAAAGCACGCTGGTTTTATTGTAAATAAAAGTAATGCAACTGCTTCTGATTACATTCGAACAATTGAGATGGTGAAAGCAAAAGTGAAGCAGGAATTCGGTGTGGAATTAGAGCTTGAAGTTAAGATTGTCGGCGAAGAATCGAAGTAAAGTGAATCATAAACAAAAAAAAAAGGAGTGGAGGTATTTAATATACCTTCCATTCCTTTTTTAATTTAAACAAGTTATTGTAGTAGCATCTAATACTAAGTCATCAGCAATATGCACCTGACACATCTTACTATTATTCATGAATTTGAACACGCCGTTGTTAAAGTCGGTTCCAATTTCCTTGAAAAATATTCCCTCGTATTGCACATTTTTAGAGTAAGTAAACTTAATGCGATAGCCGTCTCCTTCTTCAACCAAGTAAGCGCGAATCCCTTTTTCAAAGATGCCTTCGATTTCATCCTTAATAGAACGATCAACGGAAACAACGTGGAAGTCTACAAATGTAATTTCGCGAAGCAAAACGTTCATAAAAGAACCCTTTGTAATTTCTTCCCATCTGCTTTGTGCAGTCTGCCCAATAATAATTTGCGTAATATTGTTTCGGTGTGCGACTTCTGCAATAACTTTGGCAAAAGGGCGCTTCTCGTTGTCACGAATGAAAAACTCATCCACTTCTAATTCTTCAGCAAGTACTTTCCAACGTTCCACGTATTCTGATTTCTCAGCATCAAATTCATCGAAAGGAGCGGGATCGACTGTCAGTATATAAAGGGGGCAATCCATGATGCTCGCCATTTTATAACCTCTTCTAATTAAACGCTCGCCATTTGGACCGTAGTAGACACAAACTAGGATACTCTCATCCATACGACCTTTTACTTTACCCATGACGGTATTCACCTCTTAACTATTTTTGTCTTTCCAGTGTACTAAATCATTGGAATTTACTGCGTATTAATATGCTTCATAGTGCTTATAGGTAAATAATAGTGTATAATTTCCAGTGTATTCTTATTGAAGAACTTCCCCTTAATTGATTATTAACCCTTTAGGCTAATAAAGCCCTCTATGGCTTTCCATTATCCTGTTTGTCATAGCTCTCGTCAAGTATTCCTTGAAGTATTAGAAGACATCTTACTAACTATGGACTGGAGGTTTATTTTTGCTAACATTGTCGATAGCAATTTTCATCCCCTTTTTGGCAGCTACCCTCATCCCATTCATTTATAAGCGAGTGCCACAAATTAATATAGGTTGGTTTGTACTTATTGTGCCTATCATTCTATTTATCGGATTAGCTCGTTATATACCGACAGTTTCTGCCGGGGAGCAATACATAAAAACAATTTCTTGGATTCCGTCAGTTGGCATTGATTTTACAACACATTTAGATGGGCTAAGTCTTATCTTTGGACTCCTAATTACTGGAGTGGGGAGTCTGGTTATTCTTTACTCCATTTATTATTTATCTGCAAGAGAGTCATTAGGGCATTTTTACGTTTATTTATTGTTGTTTATGGGTGCAATGCTCGGACTTATATTTTCGGATAATATGATGGTGCTCTATGTTTTTTGGGAATTAACAAGTATTTCTTCATTCCTACTCATTGCCTTTTGGTATCATAGAAAAAAATCTAGGTATGGTGCTCAAAAGTCACTTCTAATTACAGTGGCTGGTGGAATGGCTATGCTAGTAGGTTTTATCATTCTTTATCTAATGACTGGGTCATTTAGCATCACGGAAAATATCGCATTAATTGGTGAATTTACAGATCACCCTCTCTTTTTACCTGCAATGATTCTCGTTTTACTTGGTGCTTTTACAAAGTCGGCACAATTCCCATTTCATATTTGGTTACCGGATGCGATGGAAGCACCGACGCCAGTTAGTGCTTACCTGCATTCAGCAACGATGGTAAAAGCAGGTATATATTTAGTTGCACGTTTCACACCTGTTTTTGGTGGGGAAGTGGTTTGGTTTTATGCAGTTAGTGGTGTTGGAATTTTCACTCTCCTATGGGGGTCGCTGAACGCAGTTAAACAAACGGATTTGAAAGCTTTACTCGCTTATTCTACGATTAGTCAGCTTGGACTTGTAATGAGCTTGTTTGGGTTAGGTTCCGCCGCGTTAAACCCTGATTATCAAGTAGATGCTGTTCTATATACTCAAGCAACATTTGCAGCTTTGTTTCATCTTGTGAATCACTCCACCTTTAAAGGTGCGCTATTCATGGTCATTGGGATTGTCGACCATAACGTCGGGACACGTGATATCCGAAGGCTTGGCGGTTTGATGTCGCTAATGCCGGTGACTTTTACAATTGCTTTAATTGGTAGTTTTTCAATGGCAGGATTACCACCATTCAACGGTTTCTTAAGTAAGGAATTATTTTTTGAAGCAATGTTAACCATTCGAAATTTAGAATTCTTTTCAATTGGTGCATGGGGATTACTGTTTCCTATTTTGGCTTGGGTTGCGAGTATATTCACCTTTGTTTATAGTATGATCATCGTTTTCCAAACTTTCTTCGGTGCACATCAGCCGGATAGACTTGATAGAAAAGCGCATGAGGCACCTATTGGCATGTTAATTGCGCCGTCTATCTTAGCTGGTTTAGTAATCGTTATTTTCTTTTTTCCAAATGTGATAGGAAAGTATTTATTAAAACCTGCAATGACCGCAATATATCCTACACTTTCTAAAACGAATGATTTAACACCGAAAATTTCTTTCTGGCATGGTTTTAACAGCGATCCACTGCTCATGACATTTGGTGTTATTATAGTTGGAATTATTTTGTATATGCTGCTCCGTTTTTGGCGACCAATTTATAAGATTGGTCCAATGCGCTGGAATTTAGATACGCTTTATAATGGCCTACTTGCCAAATTGGAAGAAAGTTCTTCATACTTGACGAATACTTATATGACTGGATACTTAAGGGATTATCTTGTTTATATTTTTTCTTTTTTTATACTTGGCGTAGGAGGAATCTTTGTATTAACGGGTGGTTATTCCTTTGATTTATCTAATGATGCCCCAATTACTTTAAATGAATATATTCTTGTCATTGTGATGATTGTGGCGGCTGTTGCTATTCTTTTCGTTCATTCTCGAGTGACAGCGATTTTATTGAATGGTGTACTTGGTTATTCAATTGCGTTATTTTTTGTGTTTTTCCGTGCACCTGATTTAGCTTTAACCCAAATTGTTGTTGAAACTGTAACGACTGCTTTATTTCTACTATGTTTTTACTTTTTACCTGAATGGAAAAGAGAGAAGTCATCTCGACCTTCTAAAGTATTCAATGCTGTGATTGCGGTGTCCGCGGGTGTCCTTGTCACAGCTATCGCGCTTTCTGTACAAGGGAATAAAATGTTTGAATCTGTTTCGTTTTACTTTGAAAATGCGTATGAACTTGCAGGCGGAAAAAATATTGTGAATACGATATTAGGAGATTTCCGTGCATTTGATACGATGCTAGAAGTTGTCGTTCTTTTTATCGCCGGTGTTGGTGTTTATACACTTATTAAGCTCAAGGCGAGAAAGGGGGAGCGGGATGCCGAAAACGAATGATGTGATTTTACAAACGGTAACGAAACTCGTTGTATTTATTATTTTAACATTCGGAGTTGAGTTATTTTTGTCAGGTCATAATAATCCAGGTGGTGGGTTCATAGGAGGTCTCGTTCTGTCTTCAGCGTTTGTCCTACTTTATTTGGTATTTGATATTGAAACAGTTCATCAAGGGATTCCTGTTGATTTTAAACGAGTAGCAGCTCTTGGCGTATTACTAGTTGTTGGGACTGGTGTTGGTGCAGTGTTATTTGGTACGGCATTTTTAAGTCATACATATGGTCATTTTTATTTGCCAGTGTTCGGCGAAACAGAGCTAGCGACAGTTGTTTTGTTCGAAGCGGGTGTAGCTTTGACCGTAATTGGAACGGTTGTGACGATTATTTTAAGTATTAGTGAGGATGTGTAGCGATGGAAACGTTAATAACGATTCTTGTAGGAGTCCTTGTGACCGTGGCCGTGTATTTGCTGCTGTCTCGTAGTTTAATTCGTGTCATTTTAGGGTCCGCCATTTTATCTCATGCCATACACTTGTTGTTAATGGTCATGGGTGGTTTGAAAAAGGGGAGTGTGCCGCTATTAGGTGAAAATGCGGACAGCTACACAGATGCGCTTCCGCAAGCGCTCATTTTAACAGCGATTGTCATTAGCTTTGCTGTGACGGCATTTTTATTAGTGCTGGCGTATCGGACATACAAAGAAACAGGTACTGATGACCTTGATGAATTAAGAGGGGTTTCAGATGAATAATATTCTTGTGATGCCGATGATTATTCCATTATTGACAGCGGTTGTCCTCGTTTTTCTCCGTCCTTATGTGATATTGCAAAGAGTGTTGGCATTCGCCTCAATAGTTGCGACTGCAATTGTAAGTTTTGTTATTTTAAATTTAATTCAAACTGAAGGTGTTATGCGAATCGACTTTGGAGGATGGCTACCACCTTATGGCATATTATTTGTAGCTGATTCATTCGCAATGTTACTTGTGTTAACCACAGCAATTGTTACTGCAATTGTGTTACTTTATGCTTTTTCTACAATAGGACCAGAACGCGAAAATATGTATTTCTATACATTTGTATTGTTCTTAATTGCCGGTGTAAATGGATCATTTATGACTGGAGATTTATTTAATTTATTCGTCTGTTTTGAAGTGATGTTGTTGTCTTCATATGTGCTAATGACACTTGGTGGGCGAAAAGTTCAACTTGTTGAATCAATTAAGTATATTGTAATTAATGTCTTATCTTCCTGGTTTTTTCTACTCGGAATTGCATATTTGTACGGTACAGTAGGTACGTTGAATATGGCACACTTATCGGTACGTATAGCGGAAGTCGGGCAAGGACCTCTATTAACTGTGATTAGTCTTATCTTCTTAGTTGTATTTAGTTTGAAGGCTGGACTGCTTCTTTACTTTTGGCTACCGGGTTCCTATAGTGCACCGCCAACAGCGGTTGCAGCACTTTTTGGCGCATTATTAACAAAGGTTGGTATCTATGCGCTATTTAGAGTGTTCACGCTCATCTTTTATCATGAGCCAACAATTACACATAAGTTAATCGGTATAATGGCTGTACTTACAATGATTGGTGGAAGTATAGGCGCGATTTCATCCAAGGATATACGAAAAATCATTACGTATAATGTCGTCATAACGGTAGGATTTATTCTTGTGGGGCTTACGGTATCAACAGAAGTAGCTATGCAAGGTTCAATTTACTATATTGTGCACGATATGATTATTAAATCACTGTTATTTCTTCTCGCTGGAACGATGATTTATTTAACGGGAACAGCGCGAATTGAAAATATGAGCGGATTAATACAAAACTATCCGGCTCTTGGTTGGTTGTTTTTTATAACGACACTTTCCCTAGCAGGTATTCCACCGTTTAGTGGATTTATTGGGAAGTTATTCATTGGACAAGGTGCGGTTGAAACAGGTTCATATTCATTGCTGTTCATCGCCTTTTTATCGAGTATGTTTGTCCTTTATTCGCTTCTCCGTATCTTCATGAATACATTTTGGGGTGAAACGATTATTAGTGTTGAAGAAGAAACGCCGTTGAAAAAAAGAATTCTTTTACCGTGTGTTTTGCTTGGTGCAGCCACAATAATACTTGGTCTCGGTGTAGAGGCAATTTCACCATATGTTAATGATGCAGCATATGTATTGATGCATCCTGAGGTATATATCGATGCAGTTTTAAATGGAAAAGGGAATGATTGAAGAAGAGGTGGATGTGAATGCCGGCCCAGTTGTTATTGAATATTTTTATCGCCTTTTTATGGATGACGTTGATGGATGAAGATAAGTTGGAATTAACAACATTCTTTACGGGATTTATTGTAGGTATGGGAATTATTTTTCTTATGCATCGATTTTTCGGTTCACAATTTTATTTAAGACGTTTATTTTCAGTTGGTAAATTACTATTTATATTTATTTCGGAATTAACCCAGTCTAGTTTCCTCGTATTGCGACAAATTCTAAGACCTAGATTAAAAATTAAACCTGGCATATTCAAGTATGAAACGGTTCTAAGAAGCGATCTAGAAATTACGATGATCTCACTTCTTTTGACGTTGACGCCTGGATCAGTCGTCATGGAAGTAATGCCTGAAGGAAATATTCTTTATGTGCATGCGATGGATGTAGAAAATGAGCGAGATGCAATTTTAAATCAATTGAAAAACTTTGAGAAGGCAATTATGGAGGTGACCCGATGATAATTGAAATGATGTTAAAAACTTCACTTGTTTTATTCGCTGTAGCAATAGCGATTGCTTTACTGCGAATTATTCTCGGACCTTCAATGCCAGACAGAGTTCTTGCGCTTGATGTAATAGGTGTGAATCTTATCTCTGCGATTGCAGTTTTTTCGGTTTTATTGAATACGACAGCATTTTTAGAGGTTATCCTTATTCTTGGAATATTATCGTTTATTGGGACGATTGCTTACACAAAGTTTGCCGAGAGAGGTGTTATCGTTGAACACAAGCGAGATTATTGAATTTGTTGGAGCGCTTCTCATCCTAACCGGCGGCATTATGAGTGTAATTAGTGTGTTTGGATTAATTCGTTTACCGGATGTGTATACAAGATCTCATGCAGCAACAAAAAGCTCGACACTGGCAGTTTTACTTACTTTATCCGGTGCATTTATTTATTTTTGGGCAGCAAAGCACTTTATAAGTGTCCGCTTAATATTGGGGATTGTATTTGTATTTTTAACAGCTCCAGTTGCGGGGCATCTTCTTGTCCGTGCGGCTTATCGGACGAATGTTCCGTTGGCGGATATTTCGGAGACGGATGATTTATATGAAGTCATACATAAAGATAATGAAGCAGAAAAAACAGGTAAGCAGTGAGGGTTTGTGTAGTTAAATAGAGTAGAGTGTGGGTGGTAAAGGTGAAGTTGGATAGATATTAGCATAATACTGAAAGCGGGACGCCAATTAGGTGTCTCGTTTTTCTTTTTTGGAAGTATACATTCAAATATCTGTTTGATTAACCTTGCAACTTGAAATTTAATTGCATATACTTAATTATAATCAAACGACAATTTGAATGAGGTGCATATAGAATGGTAAAAGAAATATGTGAAGTAACGATTGTTCATGAAGATGTTGTTGAAAGAGTACAAAAGTCAATTCCGAATTTAAGTGCAGTCGTCCCTATTTTTAAAGCGCTTGGGGATGAAACTAGATTGAACATAGCTTATTCATTAATGATTGAGGAAGAAATGTGTGTGTGTGATGTGGCGGCGGTTATTGGGTCGTCTGTAGCAACTGCATCGCATCATTTACGCTATTTAAGGGAGCATTCACTCGCTAAATCACAACGTAAAGGAAAAATGATTTATTATTCTCTGGCTGATGATCATGTTCGGCAACTTGTAACGATTGCCCACGATCATTCGATGGAAGGTGATGGAAATGGCGACAAATGAAAAATCGGAATACCGCTTGGAAAATCTAACTTGCGCAAGTTGTGCAATGAAGTTCGAAAATAATCTAAATAACCTACCGACCGTCGAAGAGGTCATATTAAACTTTGGTGCATCTAAACTGACAATTACGGGTACCGCAACTGTTGACGAATTAGAAGCAGCTGGTGCGTTCGATGGTATTAAGGTTTATGAGGCGAATAAGCGACGAATCGAACCAATTATTCCTTTTTATAAACGGAAAGAAAATATTGTTTCAATGTTATCGCTTATCTTTTTAATTGTAGGCGCTTTTTTATCATTTAAGTATACTGAAGAATATAAACCTGCCATCATCCTTTTTGCAATTTCCATCGCAATTGGTGGGGCTGGAATGTTTAAAACAGGTTTCAAAAACTTAGCAAGACTAGATTTCGATATGAAAACGCTAATGACAATTGCTATAATTGGAGCGGTGATTATTGGTGAGTGGCGTGAAGGAGCAGTAATCGTCTTTTTATTCGCAGTGAGCGAAGCACTTGAAGCTTACTCGATGAATAAAGCGCGTCAATCCATTCGTTCTTTAATGGATATTGCACCGCCTTTTGCTACAGTCAAACGTGGGAATGAGTTATTAGAACTTGCGACAGAAGATATTATAATAGGTGATGTGCTTATTGTGAAACCAGGTAGCAAGATTGCTATGGATGGTATGGTTTTATCAGGTATATCTACAATTAATGAAGCAGCAATAACCGGTGAATCAGTACCGGTCTTAAAGAAAAAAGATGATGAAGTATTCGCGGGTACGATGAACGAGGAAGGTGCATTGGAAATAACCGTCACTAAACTTGTTGGCGATACGACGATTGCGAAAATTATTCATCTCGTTGAAGAAGCTCAAGCCGAAAAAGCACCTTCTCAGAAGTTTGTCGATCAATTTGCGAAGTATTATACACCTGCTATTATCGCGTTAGCTGCACTAGTAGCTGTCGTTCCGCCACTATTGGGAGCGGATTGGCATATATGGGTTTACCAAGGACTGGCGGTGCTTGTAGTTGGTTGTCCATGTGCGCTCGTCATATCAACACCTGTTGCTATCGTAACTGCTATTGGCAATGCTGCACGTCAAGGTGTTTTGATTAAAGGCGGTATTCACCTTGAAGAAACAGGGAGATTACGAGTCATCGCTTTCGATAAAACAGGTACGCTAACGAAAGGGTACCCTGAAGTAACGGATTTCATCTTAGCAAACGGCGTGGATCAGAAAAAACTTCTCCAGTCAATTGCTGCAGTTGAATCCCTATCCCAGCACCCACTTGGAACCGCGGTTACTAAGTATGCATATGAAAATGGTGCGGTGAAAGTTGACTCATCTAATTTTCAATCAGTGACAGGCAAAGGAGCCTATGCTGAAATAAACGGCGAAACAACGTATATTGGTAGTATAGATTGGATTCAAGAACTTACTTCATTACCAATAGATGCAGTAGAAAAAGCTACGGAACTACAAAAAGCGGGTAAGTCAGTTATGGCGATTGCAGTAGATAATTTATACTGCGGATTACTTGCGGTAGCAGATCCAGTACGTAAGGAAAGCCGAGATGTACTTCTTAAACTAAACGAAATAGGTATTCATCATACAGTCATGTTAACCGGAGATCATCCTGCTACTGCGGCAGCTATTGCTGGAGAACTGGGCATGACAGACGTGCGCGGTGGGCTTATGCCGGATGATAAATTAGCTGCAATTAAAAGTCTTAGTGAGAAGTACGGACGTGTTGCAATGGTCGGTGACGGAATTAACGATGCACCAGCACTAGCGGCTGCTTCGGTAGGTATTGCGATGGGTGGCGCTGGAACTGATGCTGCATTAGAGACCGCAGATATCGCATTAATGGCGGATGATTTAGAAAAACTTCCTTATACAATAAAGTTAAGTCGAAAAACGTTGCGGATTATTAAGGAAAATATTATGTTTGCATTAGGGTTGAAAGTGTTGGCTTTACTATTAATTATTCCAGGGTGGCTCACTTTATGGATTGCTATCTTTGCGGATATGGGTGCAACGTTACTCGTTGTTATTAATTCGCTTCGCCTAATGCGTATCAATAAGTAGAATACTGTAATTTTTAATTTTTTCGGAGGCGAGTTTCTATGAGGTTAGAAGAGTGGACAATGGAAGAGCAAGAACAACTTATTCATTTTATGACGACAAACACATGGCCATTTGACGGGGAATCTCATCCAGGTCGAGAAATTGTTGAAAAGGCAATTGAAGAAGGCGGATATGAGTCTGATGAAGTGAAAACATTTTGGGTAGAAAATGAAATAGGTAACAAAGTAGGAATAATTAGAATTTATGATTTACAAGATGAAATTCCACTGTTTGATCTTCGGATTGCAAATGAGTCCAGAGGTCATGGCTATGGCTCTAAAGCGCTTAGACTCGTTGCAAACTATGTATTTAAGCTGCCAGAGCGTAAAATTAGACTTGAAGGTCATACAAGACAAGATAATCTAGCGATGAGAAAAACATTTGAACGTGCGGGATTTGTGAAAGAAGCCCATCTTAGAAATGCTTGGTTTTCTCCGAAAGAAAATATGTATTATGATGCTGTTACTTACGGTATAACGAGGGAAGATTTCTTGGCAGGTACGACGACTCCTGTTGTCTGGGAAGATGATGGCAAAGAGAAGCAAAGAAAAAAGAGAACCTCATCTTTAATTCCGGAATTCCCAAATTCTTTTGAATCAGAACGACTCATCATTCGCGCACCAAAAGTTGAGGATGCGTTTGAAGTATTGAATCAAACGCATAGCTCATTGTCTTCACTTCAAGAGTGGATGTCATGGGCCCAGGATGAGCCAGATTTAAATGTGATTGAAGAAAACTTACGCCAAGCAGTAGCGGATTTTATTACAAGAAAAGATTTACGTTTTCATCTATATATAAAGGAGACTGGCGAGTTTATAGGTGTGACTGGTTTCCATCGCATCGACTGGAAAATTCCTAAACTCGAAATTGGTTATTGGCTTACTACTGAGCGTGAAGGAAATGGCTATATGACTGAAGCTGTTCAGCGCATGACCAGGTTTGCTTTTGTGGAATTAGAGGCAAGAAGAGTTGAGATTAGATGTGATGAAGAAAATACGAAAAGTCGATTTGTTGCAGAGCGTGCCGGCTTTAAGTTAGAGGGAGTATTAAAAAACGATTCCTTGTCCGCGCGTGATAAAAGTTTACGTCACACATGTATCTATGCGAAAATAAGATAATGACTTAGCGGGATGCTTTCAAAGAAATAAAAAAGAAGCCGACAATTAGTTCAGCACTTTATGTGCAAGTCGGCATTCTTTTTACTTTTATTTCATATGCTTTTCATTGATGTTAAATCTAGACGGCTCGTCTACCTGAGATAAGTTGTATGATGAATAGAATGCCGGCAAGTACTAGCAGGAAGTGAATTAAACCACCGCCTAATTTCATAGCGAAACCAATTATCCAAAACGCTATAACTGCTACAATTAAGAACCAAAGTATTTTTCCCATATTATTTCACTCCTTTATTTTATGGCTTGTAATAAGTAGTTACCCCGAAAAAATAGTCATTAAACATTGCGAAGTTTATCATAATCATAAGTTTGTCTTTAAAATTGAATTGGGGGGCATAACTATGGCCACGGTAGGCATGGAAGATTATATTGAGCAAATCTATTTGCATATAGAGGCGAGAGGCGTTGCGCGTGTTTCTGATGTTGCTGAATCACTCGATGTACTCCCTTCATCGGTAACTAAGATGGTTCAGCGACTTGACCGTGAAGGATATGTTAATTATGAAAGATACAAAGGGTTAGAGTTAACAGAAAAAGGGTTAGCATTTGGGAAAAAACTAGTGAAACGTCATGTTATCCTTGAAGACTTTTTACGGATTATTGGTGTAGAAGAAGGACAGATATATGAAGACGTTGAAGGTATTGAGCACCACTTAAGTTGGAATGCGATTGCCAGAATTACTGATCTTGTCGAGCAATTAGAGCTGGATGATAATTTTTTACAGAAGCTTAGAAATAGTGAGAAGTTAGGAAGAGGATGATAAAATGGAAGAGTTAAAATCTGGATATATTAAAGAGTTACTTGTAACTGGTAAAGAAGGTTCAAGATGGATACTAGACGGATACGGTGAGGAAATTATGATGAACGTTTCCGACGCCGATGATGAGTTGGAAATAGACGACAGCGTTGACGTATTTCTTTATGCGAACAGACGAGGCGAATTAACAGCAACTATGAATATGCCAAATATGACTTTTGGTACATTTGGCTGGGCTCAGGTAATTAGAATTGACGAGGATGAGGGCGTTTATGTAGATATTGGCTCTTCTTTTGAGGTGCTCGTTAATCGTGCTGACTTACCACAAGTTCGTTCACTTTGGCCAAGGCAGGACGACGAACTTTATATGACACTCCGTACTGATTTGGGTGGTCAAATATTCGGCAGACTTGCAACTGAGGAAAGAATTATGGAGCATTATACAAAAGCTGAGCCTTCTGATTTTAATAAAAACTTAAAAGCAAGAGCGTATCGCTTGCTACCTATTGGTTCATTTCTTATGAGCATCCCAGAGAACTTTCGTGTCTTCGTACATAATACAGAACAAGAAAAAGAACCACGTCTTGGGCAAGAAGTTAATGTAAGGATTGTCGATGTACATGATGATGGTACAGTAAATGCTTCTATGCTTCCGCGCGCAGAGGAACGCATGACAGGCGATGCAGGTACGATTATGGATTATTTGATAGAAGCAGGTGGCAAAATGCCGTTTACTGATAAGTCAGCACCTGAAGAGATACAAGAAACATTTGCGATGAGTAAAGGTTCATTTAAACGCGCACTAGGCCGGCTGATGAAGGAAAGAAAAATAATCCAAGAAGATGGTTGGACTTCTAAAACAGATTGAGGTTTGGGAACCTTATTTTAATTGAAACGTATTATTTGTAATTAAAAGGAGGCGTGTCGATGAAACGCATGTTAGTAATGATTACTGCAGCAGCATTGTTTTTCGGGGTAATTCTTCCGAGTACAACGCAAGCTGATTCTGTAATTAATGAAAAGCTAGGTGTGCCGATAGTCGTGTACGGGGCAAACTTATCCGATGCTGAAAAGGAAAGTGTGAAGAAAAGTCTTGGTGTTGATAAAGAAGCTGAAGTAGAAGAAATCTCTGTCGATGGAAAAGATTTAATCACATATATAAAGAATGGTAATGCCAGCGCTAGAATGTACTCTTCTGCAAAAATTACTAGACAAGAAGAAGGTAAAGGTCTCGTTATTTCAATCGTAACTCAAGACAATATTACTCAAGTAACACCTGATATGTACGCAAATGCGATGTTAACTGCAGGTATAGAAGATGCAATTGTTGAAGTGGCATCACCGAAAAAAGTAACTGGCCACTCTGCGCTTGTCGGAATCTATAAAGCTTATGAAGTAACTGGCGAAAAATTAGATACTGACCGGACTAATGTCGCTAATGATGAATTAAATCTTTCAACTCAATTATCGGAAGATGGTGGCGTTGATAGCGATAAGGTTTCTGAACTTATGACTGAACTTAAAAAACAAATATCAGAGAAAAATCCCGCGACAAAAGAAGAAGTAGAACAAATTGTTAACGAACAACTGCAAAAGTTGAATATCGAACTTAGCCCAGCTGATCGCCAGCTTCTCATTGATTTGATGGATAAAATTAGAAGCTTAGATATTGACTTCAGTAAATTATCTACTCAGTTATCAGATATGAGTGAGAAAATTAAAGAAAAGCTTGGTGAGATTGATCCAGGATTTTGGGATAAGGTAAAAGCTTTTTTTGCAGATCTTGCAAATTCGATAAAATCAATTTTCAACTAATTTTTATATTTGAACTTAAATTAAAAGCAAAATAATTGTGACAATAAGTGTAGAATAGTAAACTTAAGGTGTTCTACATTTATGCACATATATTTGTGAATGTAGATAGACGATTTAATTAGAGTATATATAAAATAGAAGAGACGAAAGGAGTTACGATTTATGAAGTTAGAACTAGTAGAATTAGATGGAGATGCTTATGCATTTCGCAATATAGTAGATAATAAAATGTTGGCAGAAATTACTTGGACAATGCTCGGGGATGTCATGGTAATGGATCATACATTTGTATCTCCTGAATTACGTGGTCATGGAGCTGCCAAGAAATTACTTGATCGTGCTGCACAATATGCACGTGAAAATGAATTTAGAATGGAACCCATATGCTCATATGTCGTAACGGCTTTTGAAAGATACGACGAATATGATGATATTAAAGTATAAAAATAGGCAATCCGTTTTGTTTCAAACGGATTGCCTTTTTTTATCTATTTTCCATTACAGTAATATTATAAAGTAAGAAATAGCAGTTAGAAGTGAAGCCCCTGTGAGGGCATAGACTACATCAGATTTATTATAAACGAGCTTATTTTCCAATTGTACCTCCGCCTTTCATATGTAGTAGTTTTATCTAGTTCGTTACTTTTAAAATACCCGAAAGATTAAAAGTGAAACATTTTCATTTATGAAAGTGTTTGGAACTTAATTGTTATGGTTAGTTGATGTCTGCAAAAGCTTATTTTAAGTGCTAATTATATAAATAAAGCCCGTATTTAATAAATATTTGAGTTAAGGGATTGAGGGATTTAGTGTAGATTATATAAATGTGGCCCACATTTAATAATCATTTGAGTTAAGGGGTTAAGGGGTTAAGTGATTAAGTGATTAGGTAATTAAGTGATTTAGTGCGGATTATATAAATTAAGCCCATATTTAATAATCATTTGAGTTAAGGGATTAAGGGATTGAGTGTAGATTATATAAATGTGGCCCAAATTTAATAATCATTTGAGTTAGGTGATTAAGGGATTAAGTGCGGATTATATAAATAAAGCCCATATTTAATAATCATATGAGTTAAGGGATTAAGGGATTTAGTGTAGATTATATAAATGGAGCCCACATTTAATAATCTTTACTGAAACTATTTCTCTTGTTATACGTATAGATTGTAGATGATTCAAAGGAAGAGGGAGATTTTTTGAAGAGAACTGCGGAAAAGATATTATCAATTATTGCCGCTGTATTTACAGGAATGTCGATTATTTCAAGTTTTGCGGGTTTGTCTTTATTAAAAAGCTTTGCGGCTGACGAAGGTTTGCAACAAGAATTTAAAGCAGGTCTATTATCTGATCCTACTCTGACGACAGAAGAAGTAGATATGATTTTGTTCTTCATAGACATGATGGAAGGATTAAGTTGGTTTATTATTATTGTTTTGTTTATTAGTTTTATCACAACGATTATTGGTATTATTTTTATATGGAATAATAAAAAGCCGAAACTTTCGGGCATTATGTTTATCATTGCTGGATTATTTACATTCATCCTTTCACCAACGTCAATTCTTCTCTATATTGCAGGCATTCTTTGCTTTACGAGAAAACCACCACTTCAAAGTAAACCAGTATATGAAGATGATGGTTTTGGCAGTTCGATGAGACCACTATAAAAAAAGGACATCACTCAATACGAGTGATGTCCTTTGCTTATTTAGATAGAATAGACGTATTGAGCAGTTTCTACGGGATGACCTTCAAATACTTCTTCAAAGACATCGATTAATTTAAAACCTTGTTTCTCATAAAACTCACGGCCACTAATATTGTTACCATCTACATATACAAATAATTGAATTGCGTCTTCCAACTCGGCTAATGCAACTTGCATTAATTGTTTGCCGAAACCTGTTTTTTGATAATTAGGTAAAATATACATTGCTGTCAATTCAGCATCACCGTCATTATCAACATTTGTGAAGTTTGCGAAGCCAATGGGCGTCCCTTCACATTCTGCAATTAAAAATAATGTTTTCTCCAACCGTTTCAGTAACATCGGATTTGAATAGGAGCGATCGATGAAGCGGTCCTGAATTTCTTCGGGTATAATCCCGTAATATGTCTTCTTCCATGTTACACGGGCAATGTGCTGCACATGCACGATATCTTTTACTGTCATCATTCGTATCATAGCATCATCACCTCATAAGAGCCTTTTTGTTATCATAACAAATATAAGAGAAGAAGACTACAATCGTGATAAAATCCATCATTTTTATAATGACTTAACATATCCAGATTAATATAAGTTTTTAATTAATAGGAACAGGGTATACTAGAACTAGAACAATTAATTAACCTAGGAGGCGTGATATTAATGGTACGTAAGAAGAATAATAAATTATTAATTGCAACCGCAGCAGCAGGGGCATATGCTTATTTTAGCAAAAAAGAAAATCGTGATAAAGCTCAAATTGCTTTTAATAATATGAAAACAAAAGTAGATTCATTTATAAATACTCAAAAAATGAATCGCTCTAGTGAAACAAATATGGGTAATCCGGATCCGTATGATGTTCAAGATAATAAGATGGTAAGTGAAGGTGCACAGACAAGCGTTCATTATTACAATCAAGAAATTGAAGATGATAATAAAGACAAATCAAAAAAAGATGGATTATATAATAAAAGTGATTCAAAATCTTCAGATCAAATTACTGGAAACTAATTGGTGAAAAAACATATTATTTCATGAAAGCACGTCCGAATTGGGCGTGTTTTTGTGAATTCAATTTATAAATCATATAAAATTAAGTTTTATTTAATACGAATTGATAAGATATTTTTCTAATCGACTTCGAATAATTGTAATAAAAGTATAAAGTGTTGTATAATTTTTAGTAGTTTGAAATAGTGGGTGAACCTATTGAAGAAGAAAATTGGATTGTTATCAATAATGGTTTTAACGGCAGTAGTATTGAGCGGTTGTGCTGCGGTTGAGAATCAAGAAGGTATGTTTTATAATTACTTTGTAAAGCCAATGGAATGGTTACTAACATACTTTAGTGACATGTTTAGTGGTAGTTACGGTCTTGCTATTATCATCATTACAGTTTTGATTAGACTTGTTTTATTGCCTTTCATGCTTAAAAATTATAAGAGGCAGCAAGATATGAAAATTAAAATGGATGCACTTAAACCAGAAATGGAAGACATCCAAAAAAAGATAAAGCAAGCAAAAGAAGAAGCGAATAAAGAAGATCAAATGAAGCTTCAGCAGGAAATGATGGGTCTGTATTCGAAGCATGGCGTTAATCCGCTCAATATGGGGTGCTTACCGCTTGTGATTCAAATGCCGGTTATCATGGGACTATATTTTGCGATATTACATTCGCCGGAAGTAAAATCACATCCATTTCTTTGGTTCAGTCTTGGCGAACCAGATATGATTATGATGTTAATTGCAGGAGCTGTTTACTTTGTCCAGGCGCGTGTGTCTCTTTGGACAATGCCTGACCAGCAAAAGCAGCAGATGAAGATGTTTATTTACTTGTCTCCAATCATGATTATGTTCATTTCATTTAAAGCAATGGCTGCGTTACCGTTATACTGGGTAGTAGGTGGTTTGTTCCTCATATTCCAAACATATTTGGGTCGTAAACTTTACTTTAAAGAAGTTGTACCTTTAACAGACGAGCAAATAGCTGAAGCGAAAAAAGAAGCTGAAGCAAATAAAGAAGTAGAAATGAAAAAAGAAGTAGAAACAAAAGAAGTAGAAACAAAAGAAGTAGAAATGGAAAAAGAAGCAGAAACAAAAGAAGCACAATGGAAAAAAGGAATTGAACTTGATAAAGAATAATCAAAAGAATAAAATGAGGCCGGGGTAGTCCCCTCGGCCTTTTTTGGAGGCAAATTTAGTGCAAATAAAATCGTTATTTATAATTGGAATCGCAATGTCTGTCGTTGCTTCATTTTACTATGTGATACAACTTAAGATCAACATGGCAGTAATGCCGATGATGATTTTATTTACGTTAACAAATGCAATGCGCGCAAATTCATTTAAAAAGCAGGGCATGGAACGAGAAGCGAAATGGATGCGTATATTATCTGTTTTTTTTGCAATAGCATTTGTAGTTTTGTTTGTCATCAATGTAGTGCTATAAAAAAGACGTTCCCAAGGGAACGTCTTTTTTCAATAGGAGAACTTCTTTCTTGTTAGAAGAACAATAATAATAGCTGGTACTGTAACGAAAATCATTCCAAAAAAGGCTAGACCTGGTGTGATATCATATAGCCAACCACCAACGAAAGTCAAAGTTGCAACGCTTAAGCTCATTGCCAACGCGGCATACATTCCTTGTGCTGATGGAATTAAATCTTTTGGTAAATTCTTTGAAATGAAATTGATAAATGCAAAGTGAGCAACACCGAAAGAAACTGCGTGCAGCAACTGTGCCGCGATAAACACTGCAGTAAATGGAAATATAAAGATGAGGACCCAACGAATCGTTGAACCGATTCCAGCGATTAGGAACATCGTTGAAACACTTACATTTGATAACCATTTATCAGCCTGCGTAAAAAATATGATTTCCAAAAGAACAGCAACGTTTAAAATAATACCTATATAAAAGCTATTTACGCCAAGGTCGTCCAAAAAGATAAATCCGTAGTTATAGTATGATGCATGTGCACCTTGTAAAAGAATTGAGACAACTAAAATCACGACAAATGACTTCGACGATAAAAGTGATTTAAATTCTGTGCCTCGTTTTTTGGTGAGTAACTTATCGGGTTCTTTTCTTAAAATCTCTGGAGCTGTACGCATAGAAAACAATGAAATTAACGCTAATCCAAAAATCATTAAGTATAGAATTGCGCGTTCATCCCAAATAGAAACGATAGCACCAACAAGAAGTAAAGCGATTGTATAACCAATTGATCCAAATGAACGGCTTTTGCCGTAATTAATATGTTCTGTTTGCATTAGAAGTGAAGCGCCGCTTTCTACGGAAGGTAAAATGATTGGATAAACAATACTAAAGAGCGTTGTAACGATTAATAGGCCTATAAATGACGAATTTGGTATATATAAAATAGCTAATGCGAGCGAAATAAAAGATAGCCATTTAGTAAGCCGTATCAATGTCATCCGCTTTGTAAGGAATGGGAAAATGAAAAGAGTAGAGGCTGATCTGGCAATCATTCCCACACCCATAATGATGCTTGCCTGTGTTACTGTTAACCCTTTTTCAATCGTTAGCCATCCAGTCCAATAGGGAAGGAATACTCCCCATGTAAAGAAAAAGGCAAGAAAACTGAAAGAAAGCCATCTTTGGTTATTCATTTCTCTACCCCTCTGTATTTGTGTGTATGAATCCTATTGTATATTTAAGTTAAATGATAGCATACATACGACGACTAGAAAGAAAAATCATGTTAAACTATAAAGATATTATAAAAAGGTAGGTTACTAAATGAAAAGAAAGCCTAACTATAAATTTAAGTCAACAAAAAAACAACGAAGCAAAACTACCACGTTAGTACTGTTGTTATCGGGTATTATTATGACTGGTCTTGTAATTTGGATTGGCATTAATGATTGGGATGTAGAGAAAAGCTTGGACAGATTTAAAGTAACTACTGATGAGATTACTAATACTACTAAGCAGCCAGAGCCTCCTGTTGAAATAGCGGAACCAGAGGAAGAGGAAGAAGATGCTGAAGTGGAAAAGCCAGCTTTAAATATCGATGCAGGTGGCTATATACATGATCAATTGCTCCCTGCAGAACCTACTTATGTCGATGGCATATTGATTGCGAATAAAAAGTATCCATTACCGGCAACATTTGCTTTGGGTGAAAATCCTGAAGCACGTGCTGAATTCAATAAAATGGCTGCTGAAGCGGCTTTGTCGGGGTTCAAACTTACAGCGTTTAGCACATACCGCTCTTTTGATTACCAGACGGAACTGTATGAACGTTATGTTAATAGGGATGGAAAAGAAGCGGCTGACACATATAGTGCGCGTCCTGGCTATTCGGAACATCAAACGGGTCTGGCCTTTGATATTGGCGAAGTCAATTTAGAAAAGCATTGGGCATCATCAACATTTGGTGATACGGAAGCGGGTATGTGGGTTGCTTCGCATGCACATAAATATGGCTTCATCATGAGATACCCATTAGGAAAAGAAGAAGTGACTGGCTATATGCATGAATCATGGCATTTCCGTTATGTCGGTGCTGACATTGCAACAGAGATATTTAATAAGAACATTACTTTAGAAGAATACCTAGGCATATAAAACGACATATTAAAATGGACATCCACAATGGGTGTCCATTTTACTTTTATAATTATAAAATCGGTGAAATTAAATTTGCAATAGATTCTTTTAATTTAATGACAGTAGAGCGATTGTTGTACATTTCAAGTGTTAATTCTGTAGATAACAGTAGATCTTGTTCAAACAGTTCTGCAAGCTTATGTGATGTTTCGGGATCGTAAATGAAAGCATTTACTTCAAAGTTTAGCTTGAAACTACGAACATCAATATTTGCTGTGCCGACTGTTGACACTTGATCGTCTACCACAATTTGTTTGGTGTGCAAAAAGCCGTTTTCATAAATATATATTTTTGCTCCGGCTTTAAGTAAGTACCCAACATTTGAATAAGTTGCCCAGTAGACAAATATATGGTCTGGTTTATTTGGAATCATAATTCTTACGTCCACACCCGATAAACATGCAATTCGCAGCGCATCAAGAAAACTAACATCAGGAATAAAGTAAGGGGTTTGAATATATATATACTTTTTTGCTAGAAAAATCATCTTTAAATAGCCGTCTTTAATTTGTTCCCATTCCGAGTCTGGTCCACTTGAAACGATTTGCATACCAACTGAACCTTTTTGTGGGATGACCGGAAATAGGTGATCACTATATTTAATTTTATGATGCGCAGAAGCCTGATTCCAATCTAATATGAACCTACTTTGAAGCGGGTGTAGTGCACTACCTTCAATGCGTAAATGTGTATCGCGCCAATACCCAAACTTTTTATTATGTCCTAGATATTCATCGCCGACATTAAAGCCTCCGATGTATCCGATGCGACCATCAACCACGACAATTTTTCTGTGGTTCCGGTAATTCATCCGGGGATTAATAAGAGGTAAAATTGCAGGGAAAAACGCTTCAACTTGGCCACCATTGTCTGTAAGATCTTTAAAATGCCGCTTTTGAAGACCTCTAGATCCCATATCATCATACAATACCCGAACTTGAACACCTTGCTTCGCTTTTCGGATAAGTACATCTAAAATTCTTGAACCTAAATTATCTAGCCTCACAATATAATATTGGAAATGAATATGATCTTTTGCCATTTCTAAATCATGAATAAGGGCTTCAAATTTGGCTTTTCCATCATTAAATATTTGAACATCATTATCCTGAGTAAAAACAGCATGATTGTTACGAAGATGGAGATAAATCATGTCTTGATGTTGTACGGTCTCTTTAATTCGAAATTCCAGTGTGTTGTCTTCAATGGCTCCAATTTGATAATCAATTAGACTGTCAATCCCGATTTTATCTTGATCTTTCCAGCGATAAAAATGTCTTTTACCTAATCGTCTTCCGAATAAAAGATAGATTATGAAACCGAATAATGGGATGAAAAATAATACCATGAGCCACGCCCAGGTCGATGTAGCATCTCTACGTTCTAGAAAGATTAAAGCAATCGCAAGGAATAAGTTCAATATAAGAACAAAGGTTACAGTAAAACTTATAAATTGTGTCATATATGCCTCCCGATAAGTTAATTAAATAGACCTTATATCTAGTATAGCTCAAGCTTTCCTAGATAATGAAGGAATAGGAAGATTTCCATAAATCTATATAAATTTTTAATTCATTTTATCAAGTACTTTAAGTTAAGTTACGGTTTATTACTTATTCGTAATATTTATATTTTTAGTTTCCTTAGATAAATAATTTTCGTAGTTATCAAACTATTTGAAATTATCAGTAGTGCGAACAAGTGAAATTTATTATAATAATAGTGTACGCAGTTTTTTATCCTAGAAGGGTAATCTAAACGGTACAAAAAACTAAATGGGAGGTAGATTATGATTAAATCAATGATGAAATTTAGACTCATTTTCGCACTCGCACTTCTTTTTCAACTAGTTGCATTGCCTTTACAATCAGTAGCTGAAGAAGCTGATACGAAGGCGCCGTCTTGGGTTACCCCTGTCAATTATTTGGCACTAGGCGATTCTCTTGCATTCGGTATCAGTTCCGATGGGCTACCGGGTGAAGGGTATCCTGACTATCTTGCACAGTCACTAAAAGCGACAAATGTACTGAAGTTCTCAAATAAAGGTTTTTCATACCCAGGTTATACAGCAAATGATGTTTTGAAAGACTTTAAAGATAATGTTACAAAACCTGTTATGGGCATTGGTCAAGAAGGACAAAACTTGAAATTGGATCAATCTATCACAGAAGCTAATTTGATAACAATTAGCGTTGGTGCAAATGATGTACTTAAGTATATTAAGCTTGACCCTGTAACTGGAAAAACACAAATTGATTTTCCTGGTATATCTGCAGCGGTTACCCAAGTAGGGGTAGATTATAATTCGATTTTCCAAGAAATCTATAAAATTAACCCTAATGTTCAAATCTATGTAATGGGCTACTACAATCCGTTTCCTCATTTAGATGCTGAACTTCAGCCTCAGCTTAATCAGTTGCTTATTGGGTTAAATGGTGCAATTCGTGCTGGTATGACAGGAACAAGTGCTGTTTTTGTTCCAACAGCAGATGCAATTGCTACTGATTTTATGGCTCACGTACCGAACCCGAAAAATATTCACTTAAGCGAAGCGGGTTATAAAGTTATAGCAACGCAATTTAGCAATCAATTACAAGAAAGTTATAAATGGATTGCAAAAGATACGCTAACAGCTACTGTTAAAAATGATACAACAGTTTCACTAGCTTGGTTGCCAGCAGCCGATGATAAAGCAGTAACCGGCTATGTAATCTATAACGGAAAAGATAAAGTAGGTCGAGTAAGTGGGGATATTCATGCGTTTGATGTGGGGAATCTTACTGCGAATAAAGACTACACATTTACAGTTTCAGCGGTCGATGAGGCAACAAATGAAAGTATTTTAAATCCTAACGTGGCCATTAAATTAGGATCAGCACCTGCAATCTTCTCAGATATCGAAGGTCACGGTGCGAAAGAGTTTATCGAGCAAGCAGTGGCAGCAGGCATCGTTTCAGGTTATTCAGATGGCACATTTAGACCAGAGAAAGAGTTAACACGTGCACAAGCTGCATCAATTCTTGTGCGAACACTAAAAATTAAAGCTGACAAGCCAGCTCCGTTCCAAGACATCTTACATTATGCACCGAAAACACAAGCGGAAATCGCAGCCGCTTATCAATTTGGCATTGTGAAAGGCAAAAATGGTGAATTCAAACCGAATGAATCTGTTACACGTTCGCAACTAGCGCTTATGGTGAAGCGTGCTTACGAACTTGTGAAAAAAGAGCCTTATATTCCTACTGAATTAGCACCGTTTACTGACATCGCTAACTATGATACAGAAGCAAAAAATGCGATATCTATGCTCCATGCATTTGGCATTGTTGATGGAGTGGACGGTAAATTTATGCCGGGTAGCGCAACGAAACGTAGTCATGCAGCGAAAATTTTCGTGAACTATGCTGCATTGGCTAAGTAAAGTTTAATTGAAATGAAAAAGCAAATCCGCCACTCCTTTATATAGGAGGTGGCGGATCTTTTAATTCTGATTGTTAGAAAGAATTACTCAGCCGCTACTTCAACATTACGCAACGACTTTGTTGACTTCCTAAACGCGAAAATTAAACCAATTGACAACACCGCAAGAACCGCTGATAAGAAATACATATTACCTGCTTGTTGTGTGAAAACCCACGTAAACAGAAGTGGTCCGATGATACGCCCGATATTATCCATAGAGTACGTCAAACCAGCAGCTGTGCCGTATTTTCCACCAGATTCCTTCGTTGTCAATGAAACTAAGACAGTACGTGCAAGCGCATTACCTCCAGTGAAGACACTGAGTGCGACACCTGCCCAAAAGAGATTTGAAGTAAACGGGATGAGTAGAAGTCCAATAACTGTGACAAGTTGTCCGCCAATAATCCACTTCGTTTCTGAACCATTTTTTACACGACGAACAACACCGCCCTGAATCGCTGCGTCAACGAACCCGCTCGCCATGAATAAATAACCGAGCTGAAGAGGGGTAATTTCGATTTTATCAATCTGGAAAAGTTGAAACGTCGCTTCAAGTCCCGCAAGAAGGAAAGTGACCATAAATGAAAATAAAAACAAATAACGAATACGGTACTTCCAGAAAACAGTAGAGCCTTTAGGGATAATTGCGCGTTTATTTCCTTCACCGCGACGTTTAGGTTCTTTCAAAATAATGCTTGCATATACGAGAAGGAGCAAGGTTAGTAAACCAGATGCTAAATACGGAAGTTGTAGACTAACATGGCCTAAAATGCCGCCAATTGCAGGTCCAAAGATAAAGCCGAGTCCTATCGACATACCGAGCAATCCCATATACTTATTTCGATTTTCCTCATTTGTCATATCCGCAACAAACCCAGTGACAGCTGTATAGAGAGCACCCGAGAATACGCCTCCGACAACTCGTGAAACATAAAGAAGTGGTAAACTTTCTATGAATAGCGCAAAAAGGAAGAAGCTAAGACTGAAGCCAATAAGGCCGATCAATATAAGTTTTTTTCTTCCAGTCCGATCTGACAATGAACCCCAAAGTGGCGCAGTGAAAAATGAGGAAAGTGCATATACAGTTAGAAGCCCGCCGACATGAACCTCGGAAAAACCTTGGTCCAATATAACTTCAGGAAGAATAGGGATAACAATTCCGAATCCGAGATAAACGAAAAATTGCACAGACATAAGTAAGAGTATTGCTTTCTTCATAGTAAACCCTACTTTCTTTTAATTCGCTACATTCATTCTACTCTTTGATACATATTCAAACAAAGGAAAAGGGCGCGGACTCCAGTTCGCAATGAATTAGAAGCAAGTAACAAATTTGTGAAAGTTCAAAACGCGTTAATCAAAGCATGCAACGAAACCATAAGTACGCAACGTATTTGTGGAACCATGCAACGTGCTAGTTGAAGTACGCAACGTTTTCGGTAAACCTCGCAACAAAATCAGAAGTACGCAACGTATTTGTGGAACCATGCAACGCGTTAGTTGAAGTACACAACGTTTTCGGTAAACCACACAACGAAACCATAAGTACGCAACGTATTCGCGAAACCTTACAACGTAACAATCAAAGTACATAACATATTCGTGGAACTTCACGATATTTGGACAACACCTAACTATACCTCTCAAAAATTTTGTTATTTTCTTTTTATTAAACATGAAAAAACCGTGTAATATCTACACGGTAAGCATTTTCGATTAAAATGGTTTTGAAAATTAAGTGAGAATTATTAACCTGTAACCTTATAGCCTTTATCTTCAATCATAGCTGTAATTCTTTTCAATCCTACAATGCTTGCATTATATTCTATTTCTACATTTCCTGCCTCAAGGTCAACAATAGCCCGAGTAACACCTGGAATTCTATTTATATTTCCTTCAACGACTTCTACACAGTGTGCACAAGTCATACCTTCTACTTGTAATGATGATTTTTCTATCAAAATAATAACCTCCTTTGTTTTTTTCGTAAAATTACATAACAGCACGAACTTTGGAGCAGTATTCTATGCAGAATTATATAATAAAGTATGGCACATATAATTATAAGTAGAATCTTAACTACAGTACTTAAACGTAATACACCTACTGCTGGTATGTCAAATAGTCTGACTTATAATACTTTTTTACAATAAAGATTAAATATTTTACAATAGGTTTACTTTGTAACATAATTGAAAGATTTAAAAATGTATTAAAGTGGTATACTACTATTAACAAAACTTATCGCGGCGTTAAAAATCTGCGATATTAAAAATAGGTGTGCAACATTATTAATTTCAAAACGTTTTAAAATAGAGAAAAGAAAGGTCGAGGTGGATAAAGATGGCTAAAGAAAATGATATAAAAAAAATCATCTCCAACTTGGCGAAGCTAGGTGTTTCGGCTACTATAACAAAATCTCGTTTGGAAATGCTGAAAGCCTTAGTTCCGCCTGTACATGACCCGCACATTCAATCGACATAAAGTGAACGACAATATTTGGGTTTATCTCAATTACCCACCAACTGTCCTTGTGTAAAGGAAAAATAAAAGCTCCGACAGAATCCAATGATTCTGTGCAGAGCTTTTTTGGTTGAGCAATTACTCTTCATCGCCCGATTCGAACATATAAGTACGGTGATGAAATTTCATGCTGAAGATGAGACCAATTGCGAGCATGTTACTCATAATTGAACTACCACCATAACTAATAAACGGTAACGTAATCCCTGTAATAGGAAGTAGTTGAATGTTCATGCCGATATTTTCGAACACATGGAATGTAATCATCGCAATTACACCTGTACAAACGTAAAGGCTAAATGGATCTTTAAGTTCAAGGGCAATCTTCGTTAAATGATATATAAGAACAAAAAACAATCCGATAACTATACTAGAACCTATGAAACCATATTCTTCGCCAATAACTGCGAAGATAAAGTCGGTATGATTTTCTGGAATGTACACTTCACGCCCTTGAAATCCTTTACCGGACATGCCACCAGAACCAATTGCTGTCATAGCTGTTAGCAAGTTATAGCCTTCATTCGAAGGATAAGATTCGGGATCAAACCAAGAGTATATCCTTTTAAAGTGATAAGGTTGAAAACCAAGGGTCTGCATAAAATCTTGTGCATATAGTGCTAAGTATAAAAATACTCCCCCTAGAGTAGCTCCGCCAATAAATAAAGGAACTAGTATTTTCCAGCTAATCCCTGCAACTATAATAACTGCAACGGTAATCGCGATAAACACTAGTGCTGTTCCTAAATCGGGCTGCTTAGCGATAAAAAAGGCAGGTGCAAGAAGGACCAACATAATTTTTCCGAGAAGAAAAGAGTCGGTTTGTAATGATTTCACTATATGCTTTTTATGGTGATCACTTACAAGCCTTGCCATTCCCAAAATAAAGGCGGTTTTTATAAATTCAGATGGTTGTATTTGTCCGATAACCGGAAGGTGAAGCCATCTTTTTGCTCCTTTTCGGATTTCTGCAATTTGACCTTCTCCACCAGGGGCAAAATGAAGAAATATTAATACTAAAACGCCGAATCCATATAAGTACCAAGAAGCCTTTTTATATTGTTCTGGGTCAAAATACATCACCATACCTACAACAAATGCGCCAATAATGTACCAGCGAACTTGTGCTGCAGCATGATTGACGCTGGATACACCTGATGTTTGTGCGGAAGAAATTGCAAACAAACTGACGATACAAAACAGCAATAAGATAAACGCAAGCGTCCAATCAAAACGGTCCGAAGGTTTATTAGGTATTTTCATTACTTTTATCACCTTTAAATTATTTAATTTTTTATACATATAATTGATTTCATATATTACCGAACTATATGTTATATCTATCTAATAACTATACAACAAAAGAGACGTTTGTGCTTGTTGAAAAGTTGCTATTTTTATTAGTACATAGATTTTTTTTGTTAATCATTCATGCCAGCGTGCTGCTCGTGGTAAACTAAAGGAACAAAGAAATTGAATCTTGGGAGGAAATAAAATGAAATTGAAATTAGGATTAGTTTATGGTGGAAAATCAGCGGAACATGAAGTTTCTTTATCAACTGCACGTGCTGTTATGCAAGCCGTAGATTTTAACAAGTTTGAGGTAATTCCTGTTTATATCACATACGAAGGTGAATGGAGAAAAGGGAACCCCCTTGAAAAACCTGTAGAAACTATTGAAGAGCTACGTTTACTAGGCGATGGAAGTACTAAATCAGATAGTATTCATGATTTTTTAAACGGCGATGCTGGAGCTCCAGATGTCATTTTCCCCTTACTACACGGAACTAACGGTGAGGATGGTACTGTACAAGGTTTTTTTGAAGTAATGAATATTCCATATGTCGGAAACGGTGTTCTTGCATCATCAGCAGGTATGGATAAAGTAGTTATGAAGCAATTATTTGCACAAGCTGGACTTGAACAAGTGCCTTATGTCCATTTCATTCGCAGTAGCTGGCGGAAAGATAGTGAACTATTTATTGAACGAATGGAGCGTGAACTAGGGTGGCCTATGTTTGTGAAGCCGGCTAACTTAGGCTCGAGTGTGGGAATAAGTAAAGCGCATGACCGAGAAAGTTTAGTCACTGCTGTGGAGTTCGCACTGAAGTTTGATCGTAAAATAATAGTTGAACAAGGTGTAGTAGCACGTGAGATTGAATTATCCGTACTTGGAAATGATGAGCCTGCTTGTTCAGTTTCAGGTGAAATAAAACCAGTAACTGATTTCTATGATTATGAAGCAAAGTATGCCGATGGAAATACAGCACTTGTCATTCCGGCTGAAGTAACGACTGAAGTCAAAAACAACATGGAAGATATGGCAATTCGTGCATTTAAAGTGCTCGATTGCGCTGGACTTGTCCGTGCAGATTTCTTTTTAACCGCGGATGATAAAGTACTAATCAATGAAGTGAATACGATGCCAGGTTTTACACCAACTAGCATGTTCCCACTCCTATGGCAAAACACGGGTTTAACTTATCCTGAATTAATTAATAACTTAATTGAACTTGCACTTGCGCGTCACGCTGAAAAAGCAAAAATACAATATACGATGGATTGAGGTTTTCTAACTTGAATAAAGCATTAAGAGATATTGCAGACTGGCTACATGCAGACGGGCAAAAAGTGAGCGAAGTTATGATTAATGGCGTTTCAATTGATTCGCGAATTATTAAAGCGGGTGATTTATTTATCCCGTTTCGCGGTGAACAAGTAAATGGCCATAAATATGTAATAAGTGCTTTTGAAAAGGGGGCAGTTGCATCCCTTTGGATGAAAGATGAACCAAATCCTCCAACAGATATACCGCTTCTATTCGTAGATAACACTGAAATTGCATTACAAGAAATGGCGCGTAATTACCGTGAAGAACTTCATTGCAAGGTTATCGGTATTACAGGTTCAAATGGTAAAACATCTACGAAGGACTTAGTCGCAAGTGTTTTGGCACCCTATTTCAATGTGCGGAAAACTGAAGGGAATTTTAATAACGAACTCGGTCTTCCGTTAACTATTTTATCGCTTGATGAAGCAACTGAATATGCAGTTCTTGAGATGGGGATGAGTGGTTTCGGTGAAATCTCCTTTTTATCAATGTTGGCAAAACCAGATTCCGTTGTCATTACGAATATTGGAGAAGCACATATGCTTGATCTAGGTTCGCGTGAAGGAATCGCGAAAGCTAAATACGAAATTATTGATGGACTTATAGATGGTGGGAAGCTTTTCTATGATGGGGATGAACCTTTATTACGTTCGCTAATTAAAGGGCAAGCAATCGTTCAATCTGTTGCATTTGGTAACTGCGAAAATAATGATTTGTCGCTTTATGGTGTCGAATCAACAGATGAGGGAAGTATGTTTAAGACGCAAGGATTAATTGATGGGGAGTTTACAATTCCAGTTTATGGCGCTCATCAAGTGAAAAATACGCTTGCAGCAATCTTAATTGCATTGGAAGCTGGCTTGGATATAACTCAAATTGAATCGGCTTTGAAACAAGCGAAATTAACTGATATGCGCATGCAACCCATTCAAGCTATAAATGGTGCGCTTTTTATAAATGATGCTTATAATGCAGCGCCAACCTCCGTACGTGCTGCACTTTCGTTTATTAAAGAAACTGATTTGCGTAAGAAGAAATGGCTTGTGCTTGGGGATATGTTAGAGCTGGGGGAAGAAGAAAGGGTTTATCATGAATCACTTGCTCTTGATATTAAAGAAATGGATCTTGAAGGGATACTCCTTTATGGACCAAGAATGAAGTGGCTATATGACGAACTTTCTAGACAAAATATTGGCACGCAACTCAATTGGTCAGAAGACGACTACGGATCACTAGTTAAAGTGATACAAACGGAAACAGACAAAGATTCATTAATTTTAGTAAAAGGCTCAAGAGGTATGGCGCTAGAACAAATTATCCTTTCCGTGAATCATATTGGTGATGCCGATTGAAAACGGGCGTTTTATTTATCCATGGTTTTACTGGGGGGACCTATGAAGTACAGCCGCTTATTACATTTGTGAAAGCAAATACAGATTGGGAAGTCGAGGCACCTACTTTGCCTGGGCATGGTGTAACGCTTAACTTGGCTAAACTTTCAGCTGAATCTTGGATGATGGAAGCGGAGCTAGCGCTTAGAAGGCTGCGAAAAAGGGTGGATCGTGTCATAATTGTTGGCTTTTCAATGGGTGGTTTGATTGCAATATATTTAGCACTACGGTATCCGGTTGACCGCCTGGTTTTATTAAGCGCAGCTGTAAAATATGTGAGTCCTCGTGTGCTTCTTGCGGATGTTCGTATTATGTTGACGGAGTCGATTACTCGAAACTATGCACCGAACACGTTTTATCATATGTTTGAGTATAAATTATCGAATACACCACTTCTTTCAACATTTGAGTTCCTTCGAATAGTTGAAATGGTAAAGCCTTATTATGGATCCATTCAAATGCCAGTTTGTATTGTACAAGGAGAAAAAGATGCAGTTGTGCCGGCTTCGGCAGCGGAGCATCTTTATAAAAGACTTGGATCGTCGGAGAAGAAGTTAATAAAATCACCGACTGGACAACACCATATATGCTATAGCGCAGATTGTAATGACTGGTTTTTAAAGGTTTTAGCATTTATGAAATCAGACGATTAGTTATCAACGGAATTGTTCTTCAAGCATAATAATTGCAATGAAGCTAAATTTATGTTATTCTATTAAGAGCATTGGATACATTTCACGGGACTCTTCACTTATTGGAGAGTACTTTTTTTTGAATAAAACGGTTTGTTCATTTCGTTAATTAACGAATGTACTTTGGCCAAACCGCTCGGCAAAAACCGGGCTTTCCCTTTCAACCATAACCTCTGCAATAATACAGAGATTGTAAAATATCGGAAACGTTCCCTTTCAGGCTCGACTTTGCCGCGCTTTCATTTGCAAATGTAACCAATTGTCAAATGAGGAAAAAGGAGATTGAAAAATTTTGACTAAGTTTTCAGAGTTAAATATTAGTGAATCAACACAACGCGCTTTAGGTAAAATGGGATTTGAAGAGGCAACACCTATCCAAGAAGGTACTATTAAAATGGGTATGGAAGGCCGAGATATTATCGGTCAAGCACAAACAGGTACTGGTAAAACAACTGCGTTTGGCGTTCCAATCATTGAAAAAGTAAACACATCTGATAAAAATGTACAAGCGCTTGTTATTGCACCAACACGTGAATTAGCGATTCAAGTTTCTGAAGAAATTTATAGAATCGGTAGTGACAAACGCGTTCGTGTACTTTCAGTTTATGGCGGACAAGAAATTGGTCGTCAAATAAGAGCACTTCGTAATAATCCACAAATTATCGTAGGTACGCCAGGTCGTCTTCTTGACCACATTAAGCGTAAAACTTTAAAGCTTGATAATGTTCAAACGCTCGTTCTAGACGAAGCGGATGAAATGTTGAATATGGGTTTTGTTGAAGATATTACTGAGATTCTTTCAAGCGTTCCAGATAATCGTCAAACACTATTGTTCTCGGCTACTATGCCAGGTCCAATTCGTAAAATTGCAGAAAGATTTATGAAAAACCCAGAAATGGTTAAAATTAAATCAAAAGCAATGACGGTTGATAATATTGAGCAGTTTTTCGTGAAAGCACAAGAACGTGAAAAGTTTGACGTCCTTTCTCGTATTTTAAATGTTCAACAGCCAGAACAAGCAATTATTTTTGGTCGTACTAAGCGTCGCGTAGATGAGCTTTCACACGCTTTATCGATTCGTGGATATATCGCTGAAGGAATTCATGGTGATTTAACGCAAGCTAAACGTATGTCGGTTCTTCGTCAATTTAAAGAAGGAAAAATTGATATTCTAGTTGCGACAGATGTTGCTGCTCGTGGACTTGATATTTCTGGCGTTACTCATGTATATAACTTTGATATTCCACAAGATCCAGAAAGCTATGTTCACCGTATTGGTCGTACTGGTCGTGCTGGAAAAAGCGGTGTAGCTGTTACATTTGTAACGCCACGTGAAATGGGATACTTACGTATTGTAGAAGAGACAACTAAAAAGGCTATGACGGCTCTAGTGCCACCATCTTCAGATGAAGCACTTGTTGGGCAACAACGTCTAGCTGTTGAGCAACTTTCTGAAATAGTTGAGAAAAATGGCTTAAATGACTATACACAACTTGCAACTGAAATGTTAGCTAAGTTTGATGCGACAGATCTTGTTGCAGCAGCGCTTAAAAACATGACACGTGAACCAAGTGATACGCCTGTATCGATTTCTGAAGAACGTCCACTTCCAAGTCGTGGCGGTGGCGGAAGTCGCGGTCGCGGTGGTTATAAAGGTAACCGTAGCAGTGGTAGTGGTGGAAGCCGAAGCGGTGGAGGCGGAAGTCGTCCACCACGCAGTGGTGCAAGTCGTAGTGCTAGTGGAACTCGCAGTAGTGGGGGAAGCGGCGGCAGTGGCGGTGCAGCTCGTCGTACTCGTGAAAGCGGGGCGCGCGGCGGAAGTCGTCCTCGCGGTTAATAAAAAGCAAGTTAAATTATTATTGAATTCGGGAAGCGCATTATGCGTTTCTCGAATTTTTTTGTATAGAAAAAATCTATGTATATAAGACTAAAAAAACGTTGTGTCTGAATAATTTCTTATTTATACAGTGAATTTATTTTAATAAAAAGTTTTTATTCTAAAAAGATATTGATTTAGTGCGTATTTTAACGATATTATGTATAGCTTAGTTGTCGTGGAAAAGTGGATTAAATGAAACGTTATCAATTTTTAATCGTATAGTGTATATAGGGGAAAGGGTGTGACTATATTGAGAGAGAGACCAGTGAATCGTATTTCTGAGAAAGGACTTCGAGTTTGGCGGTTATATGGTATTATACAGACTTTTTTTGTGTTGCTTTTAGCGATTGGTGCTGGGGTTCTAACATACATATTTGAATGGCAATGGTGGATTTATATTCTAGGTATAAGTGTTGTAATTATGTATGCTTATTTATTTGTTTATTTATTCCCGAAGATTAAGTGGTTGCGTTGGCGTTACGAAGTACGTGAATCTGAAATAGAGTTACAACATGGTTTGTTTATCGTGAAGCGGACATTAATCCCGATGGTTCGTGTACAACATGTCGATACATCACAAGGACCGATTTTACGCAAATATAATTTAGCGGGCATCACGATTTCGACTGCTGCTACAAATCACGAAATTCCAGCACTCATTACAGAAGAAGCAGATGAATTGAGGAGCCGAATTTCTGCACTTGCAAGGGTGGCGGAAGACGATGTCTGAGAAACGTTTTAAGTTGCACTGGGTTACAGCAGTAATTGAGTCATTAAAGACTGTGAAAGAGATGTTCTTGCCGTTGATTATACTAATATTTGCAGATGGCTGGAGAGCTAGTGGTTCAGGTCCATGGTATCAAGAATATTGGTCTTTTATTTTATTGAGTGGACTTATAGTTATCTTGCTTGTAAGTGGTCTAATTAAATGGAAACGCTTTGAGTATTGGTTTGAAGAGGATGAACTTAGAATCGAATCGGGTTTATTTATTCGGAAAAAAAGGTATATTCCATTTGACAGGATTCAAAGCCTGGACTATACAGAAGGCATTTTTCATCGTCCATTGAAGCTGGTAAAGGTGAAGGTTGAAACTGCTGGGAATTCTGGAACGTTAAAGGCTGAAGCGGAATTGACGGCAATTACGAAGGAAGCTGCAGACCGGGTTGAAAAAGAGATGTCGAAAGCCAAAAAAAGAAAAATAAATGCTGGGATTGAAGAGCAGGTAATTGAAGAATTCCCGACGAAAACGAATCAGGTTTTCACGATGTCTACACAAGATCTATTGATTTTGGCAACAACATCAGGTGGTATTGGCCTAATTCTGTCTGGTGTAGCCATTTTTATGACGCAATTTGCGAATATGATACCATTTAATTGGATATATGAGGAGATTTCTGGATTTATTAAAAGTGGTTTACTTATCGTTGCAATTGTAGTATTTCTGGGATTCTTCATTGTATGGGGGGTCTCGGTCGTGATGACTTATTTGGCTTATTACAGTTATTCAGTATCTCTAGATAAAGAAGATATCATTATAACAAGAGGATTGATTGAAAAAAAGAGAGCGACAGTTCCGTTGAAGCGTGTGCAATGTGTGCGTGTAATTGAAAATCCTTTTAGACAGCTTTTTGGATATGCTACTGTCGTCATTGAAAATGCAGGTGGGGGTCTCGGTGATGGTGCTACCATTAATCTATTTCCGCTTGTTAAAAAGTCTGCTATTAATGGTCCGTTAAAAGAAATCTTTTCAGAATTAATTATTGAGGAGCCTGCTCGAAAGTTACCTATTCGGGGTAGGCGCTATTTCTATCGTATTAACTTTCTTTGGATGCTGCCAATAGTGGGCGTATTAACTTATCTATTTTACCCGTATGGTTTACTTTCCCTTTTACTTAGCCCCTTTATTGTTCTATGGGGGATGTGGCAACACCGATCTGCTTCGTACGAGATATACGGTAATCAATTAACGATGCGATTTAGAAGATTTAATTTAAATACCGCTTATTTAATGAAAAATAGAATTCAGTCTATGGAAATGAAACAAAATTACTTTCACCGAAAAAAAGGTGTGGCGACTATTTCCGCTCGTGTAAAATCGGGTATGAGGGCTTTTAATGCGCAGGTTAGCCATATGGAGGAAGTTGAAGCTGAACGTATTTTGGGATGGTATGAACCGTCAATGTTTGATTGTGAAAATGAAGAAAAGGACAGTAGGACAGAATAGTCACATCTGTCCTTCTCTTATCTTTTATTCCAACTCAATATTCTCTTAGGATTAAAGTAACTTAGGCCGATTAGAAAACCAACTATGAGCCCAGCAATATGTGCTGTTGCATTAATTCCTGGTTGAAGGAAGGTCATGACAAGACTTATTACTATTATAGGCAAAATTATTTGACGGAGTTCAGGAATTGACTTTTTCGTATAATAAATAAGTGCACCGAACGCACCGAAAATACCGAAAATCGCTCCACTGGCACCAACATGTGCATAGTTAGGCTCTTTTAAAAAGTAAGTGGCTATGTTCCCGAAAATACCTGCGAGCATATAAAGTGTGAAAAACCGCATCTTTCCGCAAACCTTTTCGAGTTCAGGTCCAAATACAAACAGACTAAACATATTAAATAGAATATGTGTAATCCCGGCATGTAAAAACATAGGCGTTAAAAGACGCCACCACTCTCCATCAGAGATAAGGTAGTTAATCCCCATTCCTGCAAAACGAATCTCGCCGCCGATAAACGGGATTAGAGTGATTAAGAATATAGTTATATTTAATACTAGAAAAGTTGTAACCATTGGATAAAATCTGATATATTCGGAAAAGCTTTCTCTACGGGTAAACATTTTTTCACCTCAATCCGTTAGTCTATTATACATATATTTAATGCGTAAAGGAAAGGAGAGAGGTTCGATGATTTCAGGAATTGGGTTGGATATTGTGGAGATAGAACGCATTGAGAAAATAGATGCAAGATCGACTAAGTTCAGATCTAGAATACTTAATAAAGATGAAATGGAAATATATAATTTATTAAAAGACTTTCGTCGACCTGAATTTCTTGCTGGTCGTTTTGCAGGTAAAGAAGCATTTTCCAAAGCGCTTGGTACTGGAATTGGTGTAGATTGTAATTTCACAGATATTGGTATAATCCCTGATTTGAAAGGAAAACCGACACTTTATTTTAAGGGAACTGAAGTTAATGGATTTATTTCAATAACACATACGAAAACAGTTGCAGCTGCTCAAGTAATCCTTCTTGCATAATTGTGTAACCATTCTCATAAGATGACATACCCGATTGAAATGAGAAAGGATGAACAATTTGCGAAGCCGAATATTAGTTTTATTATTAGCAGTGATGGCAATTGTCTTAGTAGGATGTGGAGCACCATCGAAAGAGGATGTAATGAAGAAGCTCAGCGGGAAATGGACTGATACGAAAGGGTATGAGTTACAGGCGACAATGGAGATTAAGACGGGATCAGAGCCGAGAATCTATGATGTGGATGTTTGGCATACAAAACCTGATTTTTATCGAGTTAATGTCTCGCAAAGCGGTAATGATGATTCTCAGATGATTGTCCGTAATAAAGACGGTGTATTTGTCGTAACGCCATCACTGGGCAAGACTTATAAGTTCCAAAGTGATTGGCCTGCACAAAATAGTCAAGCGTACTTAATTGGTGCATTATCAGATGATATTAAAGCGGACAAAAATGCTACTATGACCGAAGAAGACAAAATGTATATTTTTGAGACAGAAACAAGAAACAATCATAAGAAAATACTTCCGACACAGCAAATTCATATTGATAAGAAGACGCTTTTACCGACTTATGTTTCCGTATTAGATGAAAATAAGGAAGAGCAGATTCGTATTACTTTTAAAAAGATAACACTTGGGACAGAGCGGAAAGCAGCAGATTATGATGTTGAGTTATCACCTGAAGAACCTAAGGCTAAAGAAGATGATGAAGCTGGAGAAGAAAGTGAAGATGGAAAAGAAGAAGATGCGTCTGAAGATACAACGGGTTTTAGTGCATACTATCCAACAGTTAAGTGGGAAGGCGTTACATTGGAAGAAGAACAAGTAGGAGCACGTTCATTCTTAACTTATAGTGGAACAAAAGAATACACGATTATTCAGGAACGTGCGACTAAATCTGAATCAAGATTACCTGTTTCTGTTGTAGGTGACCCAGTTGATCTTGGATTCACAGTTGCTGCGCTTACGGATAATTCAATACGTTGGGAGAGTAACGGTATTTCGTTTTTCATAGCATCTGAAACTTTGTCTAAAGATGAAATGATTGAAGTTGCAACGTCTATGTCCGCAAGTGAAATGAAATAAGATAAAATTGTTTGACGAAGAAAGGGAGAAAGACTCATAATAGAACCACTATAGTATAAATGAGGGGTTATTATGGAGACTTCGACAAATTTTCGTCCGACTAAAGCAATTGTTAAATTGTCAGCAATTGAAGAAAATATTAGGTCTCTAAAAAGGTATTTAAATACAGGTACATTGATTATTGTTGTTGTCAAAGCGGATGGCTATGGTCACGGTGAAGTCCAGGTTGCGAATGCAGCGCTTGAAGCTGGTGCCGATATGGTATCAGTTGCAACGCCAGACGAGGCTGTTCAACTTAGAAATAGCGGTGTAGTTGGAGATGTCCTAGTCATGGGTCCTTCACCTGTTTCCTTTGCGAAAGTGGCTGCAAGACTTGATATTATTATTGCGGTGCCAAATGCGGAATGGTTGCAGGCGGCACTTGTTAATGAAAGCCAATTTATAAAACCACTGAAGATTCATATCAAAGTTGACAGTGGAATGGGAAGGATTGGATTGCGCGATGCAGAAGCGCTAAAGGCACTTGAAGAAATCTCGAGAAGTACAAAACAGATTATTATAGATGGCATCTTTACACATTTTGCTTGTGCAGATACAAAGGATCCTACTAGCGCATCTGAACAATTTAAATTGTTTATAGGCTTGGTAAAAATATTAATTGAAAAACCGAGACTTGTCCATGCATCTAATAGTGCAGCTACTCTTCTTTATCCAGATTATGCACTCGATGCTGTCCGTTTTGGGATTAGTGTGTATGGCATTCCGCCATCAGACTTTGTAGGAACACAACTTCCTTTTGAGCTGGAAAGATCATTAGCGTTAGAGACTGAATTAGCGCAAGTAAAATTACTTGAAAAAAATAACCCGGTCAGCTATGGTTCAACGTATAAAACATCCGAAAATGAATGGATTGGAACAATTCCAATTGGTTATGCAGATGGTTTGCGTCGTGGACTTCGAGGGCAGGAAGTATTAATAGGTGGCAAAAGAATGCCGATTGTAGGCACGATTTGCATGGATCAATGTATGGTGAAACTCACTAAGGAATTCGCGGTCGGTGAAAAAGTGGTTTTAATTGGACGACAAGAAGACGAAGAAATTTTGATTGAAGAATGGGCCGAACGCTTAGGCACAATACCATATGAAATCGTAGTTTCAATTACGAAAAGAGTACCAAGAGTTTATATATAATTAAATTATAACGATATGAATGTGAGTAAATTCGACAAACCTTATAATTTTTTGTTGATTCCTGTCAATCTATTTCATTTGATGTCTTCTCTTTGTGGACATTAAATGTTAAGATGAAGGTGTAGAAAAATGAAGAGCGGGTTTGTTGGAGGTGCTGACAATTGCGTGAGAAGAAGAGCGTAAGGGAAGTCATAATGAAGATTCCAAAACGAATGCTAAATGAAAATGAACATACGGTCGTCCATCAAGAGTTGGAGCGCGGGGATTTTGTTTATATTTCGACAAAAGATGAACTAAACATTATTAGAGAAGCTATGATGAAGGGTTATGTCGAAATGTCGCAAATTAATTTAACAATCGCCCATGAGTGCTTGCACATTGAGTTTGAAGCGCAACATACGATGGAACGTCTTGTAAGCGGAGGATGAGAATTTGGCAATAAAACGTGGAGACGTCTTTTTTGCAGATCTGTCGCCTGTCATTGGTTCTGAACAGGGAGGAACAAGACCCGTTCTTGTGATTCAAAATGATATTGGTAATCGGTTTAGCCCGACTGTTATTATTGCAGCGATTACAGCACAAATTCAAAAGGCAAAATTGCCGACACATGTAGAAATTGATGCGGAACGTTACCATTTCGAGCGGGATTCTGTGATCTTGCTCGAACAAGTCCGTACGATTGATAAATCAAGACTAACTGATAAAATTACACAACTAGATGAATTTTTGATGGAGCAGGTTGATGAAGCATTGGAAGTTAGCTTCGGCCTCGTCAAATTTTAATAATACATATAATAGAAACACCATGGGCTCATGCCTATGGTGTTTTTTCATTAATGTTAAAAAGAGTGAAATATTATTAAGTATTCGATATAATGATTACATATATACAATCAAATGTAACTGCAAGGAGGATTCTGGAAAATAGATGAATAAAAAAATGGCTGAAAATGTAAATGTTCATATGGAGGAACTTCTGGAGAATTGGAAGGACATGATGAAGGAAAGCAGTGATGACAGGTTCTTTCACTTCATGCCAGAGGATCTGATTGATAAAACGAGTAAGGAATTTGCTCAGTTAATGACATCAAATCTATTGGAAAGCGATAATATTAGCATTGCTATACTATCCGACTTCACTGGAAAAGTTGTGCGCTTTGGGTGGTCAATAAAGTTTGTTAATAAAGCAATTGATAACTTTTCAGAAGTTACTTTCTCTGTACTTGAAGAGAAAGGAATTATTAATGAATCAAATTTGAGGGCATATATTGGTATCTTTCAAAAGTGGATTACACCACTTCGCGAAAGCATAATTGAAGCGTATTCAGTTCAATGGGAACGTAAAGTGAGCTTGCAAAAAGTGGCGTTACAAGAATTATCAGCCTCTTTAATACCAGTATTCAGAGGTATTTCCGTCATGCCTCTTGTCGGTACAATTGATACAGAGCGTGCAAAGTTAATTATTGAAAACTTACTTGAAGGTGTTGTAAAGCAGCGCGCGGGAGTGGTTTTGTTGGATATAACAGGCGTTCCAATTGTGGATACTATGGTGGCACATCACATTATTCAAGCGGCAGATGCTGTTCGTCTAATAGGGTCAAAATGCATGCTAGTTGGAATTCGCCCCGAGATAGCGCAAACAATTGTAGCACTTGGTATTGACTTGAATGATTTCACTACGACCAGCACATTGCAACGTGGGATGGAGGAAGCATTGCAGCTTACGAATCGTAAAATAGTGGAGGTAGAAAATTGAAAAACATGCGTATTCCGATTTTGAAGCTAAAAGACACGTTAATTGTATCAATTCAGTGGGAACTTGATGACCAGACAGCGCTTCAATTTCAAGAGGACTTATTGAATAAAATGCATAAGACAACTGCAAGAGGTGTTCTAATTGATTTAACATCTATTGATTTCATCGATTCGTTTATTGCGAAAGTACTAGGTGATGTTATTAATATGTCTAAGTTAATGGGGGCCAAAGTTGTTCTAACTGGTATACAACCTGCTGTAGCGATAACACTTATAGAACTAGGTATTCGTTTAGAAAATGTTATGACAGCACTCGATCTGGAAAATGGATTGGATAAACTCCAGACAGAATTGGAGGACTAAATATGAATTACCGGTCTTCTGTAGATATATATACAGAGTGGGATATTGTGGCTGCACGTCAGCTTGGCCGGGATGAAGCGAGGGCAATCGGTTTTGGGACGGTTGATCAAGCGCGTATAACGACGGCGATTAGTGAATTGGCTCGTAATATTTATCTGTATGCTGGAAAAGGAAAGATTGAAATTGAAAGACTTTATGAAAATGGACAGTTTGGAATGTGTGTAATCGCATCAGATGATGGACCTGGAATAGAAGATCATCGAAAAGTGATGACTGATGGATACACAACTTCTGGCGGTCTTGGTGCAGGAATGCCAGGCGTTAAGCGTTTAATGGATGAATTTGATTTAGTTTCAAAGGTAGGAGTAGGAACAACGGTTACTGCAAAGAAGTGGTTGCGGTAGAAAGGGGAACACTGAATGCCTCGCGAAGTAGGAAGTAGATATAAAGAAATTGTGAAACAGTATATTGAAAGTCAAAGTGAAGAAGATTTATACGCGGGTCAAAAAATTAGCAGGGACTTTATTGAAAAAGAGATATCACCTGAAGAAGTTATCAGTATTCATAAAACAGCGCTACAAGAATCTTTTCCGGAACTCTCATCAAAAGTTTGGCATTCATATGACTTTTTAATTGAAATGATGGTTCATTATGGACTCGCTTTGCAGGAGCACCAGAGTCTAATTAGAAAGCAAGAAGAAATCCAAATGGAAATGAATATAGCTGCAAAAGTTCAAGATACATTATTGAAAACAAATGTTCCGAAACTTTCAGGCTTGGATATAGGTTTAATTTCAATTCCTTCAAAACAAATGAATGGAGATTATATCTATTTTGTTAGTGATGAAGAAAAATATGCAAGTGTTGCAATCGCGGATGTCATTGGCAAAGGAATACCAGCGGCTCTATGCATGTCTATGATTAAATTTGGAATGGATAGTTTGCAAAATGAAAAAACATATCCTAAAACTGTTTTAGGTGTCGTTAACCGTGTTGTAGAAGAAAGTATTGACGATTCAATGTTTATTTCAATGTTTTACGGGAAATACAGTTCTATAGACTCGGTGTTTACCTATGCCTCTGCTGGACATGAACCAGCTTTACTTTACAGAGCTTCGGAAGATACTTTCGTTCAACTAGAGGCAAAAGGTCTTCTACTTGGTGTTCAGCCTAATGTAGAGTATGAAGAGCGTTCTATCGTTTTAGAAGACGGTGACTTTATAGCTATGATGACAGATGGCGTAACTGAAACAAGGACTGATGAAGGTTTTATTGATGAAGAACTTATTAAGACGCTTTTAAAAAGCGTAAAAGAAGAAAATGCGCAAACAATCGTAGATACTGTTTACCAGCATCTAGGCGGAATGCAAAACTTTCAATTACGCGATGATTTTACAATTGTTATATTTAAAAAAGATGTCTGATAATGTTTAAACGATCTAAGTAAGTGGTACATAAGCTATATAGATTAGAAACTTTATATATTTAAGAGATAATATGAATTGGGGTGCGGAATTGAACTTACAAGTTAATTTACTAGAAGAGGATAATGTCCAAATTTTTAAGGTTATTGGTGAAGTCGATGCTTTTACAGCGCCAATTTTAAAAGAACGATTGACATCAGTCCAAAATATACCTGGACTTCAAGCAGAAGTCGATCTTTCTGAGGTAGAGTATATAGATAGTACTGGACTGGGTATTTTTGTGGGATTTTATAAGGTACTAAAAGGAAATGGTGGACATGTGAAAATTACGGGTGTTAATAAAAGGCTCAAACGCTTATTTGAAATTACTGGCCTTGATGGGGTATTAGAAATTGTTGGGAAAGAAGGTGCTAATAGTGACGAGACTCTATGATTATGTTGAAATAAAGATACCGGCTAAAGCCCAATATGTTGGAGTTGCCCGATTAACAATTTCTGGATTGGCGAGCCGACTTAATTTCACATTCGAAGAAATTGAGGATTTGAAAATTGCTGCAAGTGAAGCGATTACGAATGCTGTTCAGCATGCTTATAAAGAAGAAGAAAATGGAGAAATTGTTGTGGGATGTGCTCTTTTTGAAGACAAAATTGAAGTAATGGTAGCGGATAACGGTTCAAGTTTTGATTTTGAAGAAACGAAAAAGCATGTTGGTCGCTATAATGATCAAGAAGAAGTTAAGTTTCTCCGTGAGGGTGGACTTGGCTTATATTTAATAGAATCTTTAATGGATGAAGTTAAAGTTTATCACAAGGAGGGCGTGTCAATCTTTATGACCAAGTATCTCGGTGGAGAGCGGGTGGATGGTGATGTCGAAACAATCTCCTCTTAAATCAAGTACTAAAGAAGAAGTTCTTCAGTGGATAAAACAATATCAGGAAACTCAGGACGAAGAAGCGCAGACGAATCTTGTGATGAATTATGAGCGCTTAGTTCATTCGCTTGCTCGCAAGTATTCAAAGGGAAAGCCATATCATGAAGATTTTGTGCAAGTAGGTATGCTTGGTCTTTTAGGCGCAATTCGTAGATACGAACCTGAGTACGGAAGAAGTTTTGAAGCTTTTGCGGTACCCACAATAATAGGTGAAATAAAGAGATTTATGAGAGATAAAACATGGGCAATACATGTTCCCCGTAGAATTAAAGAACTTGGACCGAAAATTAGAGCTACAGTTGAAACGTTAACAATTGAAATGCAACGTTCGCCACTCGTCAGTGAAATCGCAGAGTATTTAGAAGTAGATGAAGAAGAAGTTTTAGAGGCGATGGAAATGGGGAGAAGTTATCAAGCGCTTTCTATGGATCACACATTACAAGCTGATTCAGAAGGTGGAACTGTGACGTTATTCGACTTAGTTGGCTCAAATGATGATGGCTATGAAGCAACTGATCAACGCATGCTCGTAGCAGATGCCCTCGTCGTTTTGTCGGAAAGAGAAAAGCAAGTTATACAGTATACATATATAGAACAATTAAGCCAAAAAGAAACAGGAGATTTACTCGGAATTTCACAAATGCATGTTTCAAGGCTACAACGTAAAGCAATAAAGAAGTTACAGGAGAATATAACTGAATCTAGTGGCGGTGTAAGCTGATGGAAGAAGTTCGAACTAAACATGTTGAGTTATATATCTATCAAGAAGCAAAGCATGGGAATATAGAGTCTGGGGATACGTATTTTACGCACGCAGAAGATGATTACTTTATCTTTGCAATTGCAGATGGTCTTGGGAACGGTCCTATTGCAAGACAGTCAGCAGAAATAATACCAAATGTTCTTAAAGAACATCATAATGAATCGATTGATGAATTACTAAGCCGTTGCAATGAATATATGTTTAAGAAACGTGGCGCTGCAGTCGCGATTGTTAAGATTGATTATAAAAAAAGTACAATTCAATATAGTTGTGTTGGTAATGTTCGTTTTTATATGCTTCAAAATGGCGAGAAAATGATTTACCCACTTCCGGTTATGGGCTATTTGTCTGGTCGGCCTCAAAATTTAAACACTCAGGAGTATGATTACCACGTAGGAGATTTATTTTTTCTACATTCGGATGGCGTTGTACTAAGAAGTCCAAAGTCGGTATTGATGGAAAGTGCTGGATCATACGAGCTTTATCGAAATGTTCTGGATTCAATTGAACACGGCGACGATGCTACGTTTATAGCAGGAAGCTTGCTCATGTAAGACAGGGGTAAGCTTTTTTGTGTTAAAATAGAAAGTATAAAGAAAGGAAGTTATTTAAATGAATCATATTTTGAGACTTACCTCTGAAAGAGCGGCTGTTCGTGCGCAACAAGCTGAAAAGGTGATTAACCTACTTGATGCCGGAAATACAGTACCATTTATAGCTAGATATCGTAAAGAAGAAACGGGATCGTTAGATGAAGTGCAGATTAAAGCGGTTGAGGATGCATATGCCTATGTAAAAGGCCTAGAACAAAGAAAAGAAGAAGTACTTCGTATTATTGATGAGCAAGGTAAATTAGATGATGAACTTAAGAGTGCGATAGAAAAAGCGACAGTTCTTCAACGAGTAGAGGATTTATATCGTCCATATATGCAAAAACGAAGAACTCGTGCAACAATGGCTAAAGAAAAAGGACTTGAACCTTTGGCGACCGAATTATTAGTACTTTCCGACACGAATGTAGAAACCATAGCAGAGCCTTTCGTAGATTCAGAAAAAGAGGTAGAGACAATTGAAGATGCGTTAGCGGGAGCAAGAGATATATTAGCAGAGGTATTTGCTGATGATGCGTCAATTCGAGAAACAATTCGTAAAATCGCATGGGCAGACGGTACAATTGTTTCAGCGGTTAGAAAAGATGCAGAAGACAAAAAGAAAGTATTTGGAAATTATTATGAATACGATGAACCTTTGAAAAAAATTGTTCCGCACCGCACGCTTGCGCTTAACCGTGGTGAAAAGGAAGATGTTTTAAGGGTCGGTATTTCATTTCCAGAAGATAGAATTATTGGCGTGATGGAAAGAGAATTAATTTTAAAGCTGCACTCACCTTCAGCAACGCAAGTAAAAGAGGCAATTACGGATTCATTTAAACGGTTAATTGCACCTTCTATTGAACGTGAAATACGAGGGGAACTTACAGAGAAAGCGGAAGAACAAGCAATCCATGTCTTCTCAGAAAACCTAAAAAGTCTTTTATTACAACCACCTTTAAAGGGGAAAATTGTACTTGGCGTAGATCCAGCATTTCGTTCAGGATGTAAACTTGCAATCGTCGATGAATCTGGAAAGCTACATGAAGTATCGGTTATATTTCCGCATCCTCCAAAACCGGAGAAAGAGAAATCAAAGCAGGCTATATTAGCGCTTTTAAAAAAATATGATGTATCTATTATTGCAATTGGAAATGGAACTGCTTCGCGTGAAACGGAATTATTCATCGTTAACTGCATAAAAGAGGCAGAATCAAATGTATCTTATGTCATTGTAAATGAAGCGGGAGCAAGTGTTTATTCGGCATCTCAACAAGCGAGAGATGAATTTCCGAATCTTCAAGTCGAAGAAAGAAGTGCTGTTTCAATTGCTCGAAGGTTACAAGATCCACTTTCTGAGCTTGTTAAAATTGATCCAGGTTCTGTAGGCGTTGGTCAATATCAGCATGATGTTGCGAAGAAAAGACTAGCAGAATCGCTTTCATTCGTCGTAGAGACTGCGGTCAATCGTGTAGGTGTAAATGTCAATACAGCATCTTCTTCGCTTTTACAATATGTGGCGGGATTATCAAAAACAGTTGCCGAAAATATTGTGAAATCAAGAGAAGAAAATGGATTATATAAAAAAAGAAATGAACTAAAAAAAGTACCGCGCCTTGGTGCTAAGACATATGAACAAGCGATTGGTTTCCTACGAGTACCGGAATCAACAGATCCGTTTGATTCTACCGGAATTCATCCGGAAAGTTATAAAATTGCAGATCAGTTACTTGAGAAAGCCGGCGTTGGGAAAAAGTTACTTGGAAAAATAGAAACAACGGAAGCTCTTTCTAAATTAAATGTTACCGAGTTATCTACGGAATTGGATATAGGAGAAGTAACATTGAAAGACATTATTGATACACTTCAAAGACCAAACCGTGATCCGAGAGATGATTACCCACAACCTTTATTGAAAGCGGATATCCTAGACATAAAAGATTTATATGAAGGGCTTGAAATGCAGGGAACTGTTCGAAATGTAGTTGATTTCGGCGCGTTTGTCGACATTGGGGTGACGGAGGATGGACTAGTTCATATATCTAAATTAAAAAAAGGGTTTGTAAAGCATCCGTTAGACGTCGTAGCCTCAGGAGATATTGTGACTGTGTGGATTGACGGTGTGGATAAAGCAAAGGGTAGAATTTCATTAACAATGCTATCGCCTAAGAAAGTGGATGTATGAATAGGGATGTGATTGGTGATGATGGACAACGAGTTACAAGTTCTTGTTGAACAGATTTCGGTTAACATTTTTAAAAAACCTTTTTTACATCAAGCTCATCATAATGCAAGATTAAGAACGACGGGTGGGCGATACATGCTTGCTGATCATTCGATTGAAATAAATCCAGTAGTTTTAAAAATGTATGGCATTGAAGAGTTGGTTGGCGTAATTAAACATGAGTTATGTCATTATCACCTTCATATAGAAGGAAAGGGTTATAAACATAGGGATGCAGATTTTAAAAACCTATTAACAATGACATCCTCACCTAGGTTTTGCATGCCACTTGCCGAAAGAAATAAGAAGATGGTTTCAGCACATCTATATATTTGTACATCTTGTAATTTGCAATATGTGCGAAAGAGACGAATGAATGTTGATAAGTATAGATGTGGAAAATGTGGTGGGGCTATTGTTTTCGAAGGATAATAAAGTGTCCTAATAGGGTAACGGAATACACTTCGAGGGGATTGAATAGTTAGAGATTTCATCTGTAACCCCGGTCTTAAAGGCAATACCAAGAGTCCAAAAAGATAATTATAATATAAGGTTGACGAGAACGATATTCCTGTCTATAATAGGAAAAGTCGAATAAGAAGTTGCTCAGAACAAATATAAAGCATAAATCTTCTTCGAGATAATTCTATTATAGAAGGCCCCTTGGTCAAGCGGTTAAGACACCGCCCTTTCACGGCGGTATCACGGGTTCGAATCCCGTAGGGGTCATTAAAGATTTTTCAACACGAACCTGTGTTGAAAATATCTACCTTAAATCACTATTCAAAACGAAGTTTTGAACTTAAGGTAATTTCCGAGGAACCAATCGGAAATCGTTTTACCGAAACAACACGAACCTGTGTTGAAAATATCTACCTTAAATCACTATTCAAAACGAAGTTTTGAACTTAAGGTAATTTCCGGGGTACTAACCGGAAATTGTTTACCGAAACAACACGAAACTGTGCTGAAAATATCTAAAACGTTCTTTTCATTAACCTTATGCAATTTGGGAAGAAATCAAAAGAGCTTATAACGAAGAATAAACTTCATATCTCATTACATTGGGGTATAGCCAAGCGGTAAGGCAACGGACTTTGACTCCGTTACTCGTTGGTTCGAATCCAGCTACCCCAGCCAATTTTTAAGATTGCTAAAGCAATCAGAAAAATTTGCGAAGGACGCGAAGCGTTCGAAGAAAATGTCTTTATGCAACTAGTACAACCGAATATCTCCTTATTATAATAAAGAGCCATTAGCTCAGTTGGTAGAGCATCTGACTTTTAATCAGAGGGTCGTAGGTTCGAATCCTACATGGCTCACCATTTATTTCAAAAAAACAATTGACAATTCATTACAAACGTGTAGAATAGAACTTGTCGCTAAATTAATGCGGTAGTGGCGGAACGGCAGACGCGCTAGGTTGAGGGCCTAGTAGGGGTTAACCCTGTGGAGGTTCAAATCCTCTTTACCGCACCATATACTTCCTAAATAGCAAAGAGTTTGATTAGATACAATATCCCGCTTTTGATTGAAAAATCACTGTAGGATGCATTGATAAAATGCGAGTGTAGTTTAATGGTCAAACCTCAGCCTTCCAAGCTGATGATGAGGGTTCGATTCCCTTCACTCGCTCCAATATATTATTTAAAAATAGTTGTTGACAACATAAACAACTAGTGTTATATTTAAGTAGTTGTCATTACGAAGACAATAAACACATGAACCTTGAAAACTGAACAGCAAAACGTCGATATAAGTCATTCGTGTTTACACGATATGATTAATAACTCAGGACGCTTCGGCGCACTTGAGTATAAACGTTTCTATATGAAACAAAATTGTCATTCAATAGATGTAGTTAACGCTACAACTATTAATGCCAGCAAAAAGAAATGAGCTTTCATTTTCTTTATGTTGTTGGCCTCTGTTACATAACGCTATGCGAAGTGTATTGGTAGTCAACTATTATGGAGAGTTTGATCCTGGCTCAGGACGAACGCTGGCGGCATGCCTAATACATGCAAGTCGAGCGAACAAACTTTGGAGCTTGCTTCAAAGTTTTGTTAGCGGCGGATGGGTGAGTAACACGTGGGCAACCTGCCCTGCAGATGGGGATAACTCCGGGAAACCGGGGCTAATACCGAATAATCAGTTCGTCCGCATGGACGAACTCTGAAAGACGGTTTCGGCTGTCACTGCAGGATGGGCCCGCGGCGCATTAGCTAGTTGGTGGGGTAATGGCCTACCAAGGCAACGATGCGTAGCCGACCTGAGAGGGTGATCGGCCACACTGGGACTGAGACACGGCCCAGACTCCTACGGGAGGCAGCAGTAGGGAATCTTCCACAATGGACGAAAGTCTGATGGAGCAATGCCGCGTGAGCGAAGAAGGTTTTCGGATCGTAAAGCTCTGTTGTAAGGGAAGAACACGTACGGGAGTAACTGCCCGTACCTTGACGGTACCTTATTAGAAAGCCACGGCTAACTACGTGCCAGCAGCCGCGGTAATACGTAGGTGGCAAGCGTTGTCCGGAATTATTGGGCGTAAAGCGCGCGCAGGCGGCCTGTTAAGTCTGATGTGAAAGCCCCCGGCTCAACCGGGGAAGGTCATTGGAAACTGATAGGCTTGAGTACAGAAGAGGAAAGCGGAATTCCACGTGTAGCGGTGAAATGCGTAGAGATGTGGAGGAACACCAGTGGCGAAGGCGGCTTTCTGGTCTGTAACTGACGCTGAGGCGCGAAAGCGTGGGGAGCAAACAGGATTAGATACCCTGGTAGTCCACGCCGTAAACGATGAGTGCTAAGTGTTAGGGGGTTTCCGCCCCTTAGTGCTGCAGCTAACGCATTAAGCACTCCGCCTGGGGAGTACGGCCGCAAGGCTGAAACTCAAAGGAATTGACGGGGACCCGCACAAGCGGTGGAGCATGTGGTTTAATTCGAAGCTACGCGAAGAACCTTACCAGGTCTTGACATCCCACTGCCCGGTATAGAGATATACTTTTCCCTTCGGGGACAGTGGTGACAGGTGGTGCATGGTTGTCGTCAGCTCGTGTCGTGAGATGTTGGGTTAAGTCCCGCAACGAGCGCAACCCTTGATCTTAGTTGCCATCATTAAGTTGGGCACTCTAAGGTGACTGCCGGTGATAAACCGGAGGAAGGTGGGGATGACGTCAAATCATCATGCCCCTTATGACCTGGGCTACACACGTGCTACAATGGACGGTACAGAGGGTCGCCAACCCGCGAGGGGGAGCTAATCCCATAAAACCGTTCACAGTTCGGATTGCAGGCTGCAACTCGCCTGCATGAAGCCGGAATCGCTAGTAATCGTGGATCAGCATGCCACGGTGAATACGTTCCCGGGTCTTGTACACACCGCCCGTCACACCACGAGAGTTTGTAACACCCGAAGTCGGTGAGGTAACCCTTAGGGGAGCCAGCCGCCGAAGGTGGGACAGATGATTGGGGTGAAGTCGTAACAAGGTAGCCGTATCGGAAGGTGCGGCTGGATCACCTCCTTTCTAAGGATATATGTCCATAGTCGGATTACACCTTTGGTGTATGAAAGCTAGGCATACGGAAAATCGACGTTTTGCGTTCAGTTTTGAAGGTTTATTAAGTTTAATTAAGCTTTGCTTGATTAAACGACCATAAAACCATTTTTTGTCTTTATGGTTACTAATAATAATTCAAAACTTGTTCTTTGAAAACTGGATAAAACAATAATTGAAACAAATCAAGAATCAACCAAGATAAACAGAACTTCGTTTATCTATGATAAACAGAACTTCGTTTATCTATGATAAACATGTTTTTGTTTATTTTAAAGAACGACCTTTTTACGAAACGTTGATTTTTACATCGCTGTAAAATCACGTTTATTTAAAAGATAAGAATTAGCGACGCAATGCGACGATAAGACCTATTTTTTGGTTAAGTTAGAAAGGGCGCACGGTGGATGCCTTGGCACTAGGAGTCTATGAAGGACGGCACTAACACCGATATGCTTCGGGGAGCTGTAAGTGAGCTTTGATCCGAAGATTTCCGAATGGGGAAACCCACTGCTCGTAATGGAGTAGTACGTTTACGTGAATACATAGCGTAATCGAGACAAACCCGGAGAACTGAAACATCTAAGTACCCGGAGGAAGAGAAAGAAAAATCGATTCCCTGAGTAGCGGCGAGCGAAAAGGGAACAGCCCAAACCAGGAAGCTTGCTTCCTGGGGTTGTAGGACATGCTATACGGAGTTACAAAGGAATGGATTAGGCGAAGCGACCTGGAAAGGTCCGCCGTAGCGGGTAATAGCCCCGTAGTCGAAAGTTCATTCTCTCCAGCATGTATCCTGAGTACGGCGGAACACGTGAAATTCCGTCGGAATCCGGGAGGACCATCTCCCAAGGCTAAATACTTCCTAGTGACCGATAGTGAACCAGTACCGTGAGGGAAAGGTGAAAAGCACCCCGGAAGGGGAGTGAAATAGATCCTGAAACCGTGTGCCTACAAGTAGTCAGAGCCCTTGTTGACTTTCCTTCGGGAGAGTCACGGGTGATGGCGTGCCTTTTGTAGAATGAACCGGCGAGTTACTGATTTCATGCAAGGTTAAGCAGAGAATGCGGAGCCGCAGCGAAAGCGAGTCTTAATAGGGCGAATTAGTATGAGGTCGTAGACCCGAAACCAGGTGATCTACCCATGTCCAGGGTGAAGGTAAGGTAATACTTACTGGAGGCCCGAACCCACGTATGTTGAAAAATGCGGGGATGAGGTGTGGGTAGCGGTGAAATTCCAATCGAACCTGGAGATAGCTGGTTCTCTCCGAAATAGCTTTAGGGCTAGCCTCAAACTTTAGAATCTCGGAGGTAGAGCACTGTTTGGACTAGGGGCCCATCCCGGGTTACCGAATTCAGACAAACTCCGAATGCCGATGATTTATGTTTGGGAGTCAGACTGTGGGTGATAAGATTCATAGTCGAGAGGGAAACAACCCAGACCACCAGTTAAGGTCCCAAAGTCTCTGTTAAGTGGAAAAGGATGTGGCGTTGCCCAGACAACCAGGATGTTGGCTTAGAAGCAGCCATCATTTAAAGAGTGCGTAATAGCTCACTGGTCGAGTGGCGCTGCGCCGAAAATGTACCGGGGCTAAACAGAGCACCGAAACTGTGGACTTACATCTTAGATGTGAGTGGTAGGAGAGCGTTCTAGGGGCGTCGAAGTTAGACCGTAAGGACTAGTGGAGCGCCTAGAAGTGAGAATGCCGGTATGAGTAGCGAAAGAAGGGTGAGAATCCCTTCCACCGAATGCCCAAGGTTTCCTGAGGAAGGCTCGTCCGCTCAGGGTTAGTCGGGACCTAAGTTGAGGCCGAAAGGCGTAGACGATGGATAACAGGTTGATATTCCTGTACCACCTCCCCGCCGTTTGAGTAATGGGGGGACGCAGTAGGATAGGGTGAGCGCGCTGTTGGTTATGCGCGTCTAAGCAGTGAGGTGTGAAATGAGGCAAATCCCATTTCTATAACATTGAGCTGTGATGGCGAGGGGAATTATTCCCTGGAGTCCCTGATTTCACACTGCCAAGAAAAGCCTCTAACGAGGCGGGAGGTGCCCGTACCGCAAACCGACACAGGTAGGCGAGGAGAGAATCCTAAGGTGATCGAGAGAACTCTCGTTAAGGAACTCGGCAAAATGACCCCGTAACTTCGGGAGAAGGGGTGCTCTGGTAGGGTGTTAAAGCCCGAGAGAGCCGCAGTGAATAGGCCCAGGCGACTGTTTAGCAAAAACACAGGTCTCTGCAAAACCGCAAGGTGATGTATAGGGGCTGACGCCTGCCCGGTGCTGGAAGGTTAAGGGAAGAGGTTAGCGCAAGCGAAGCTTTGAACCGAAGCCCCAGTAAACGGCGGCCGTAACTATAACGGTCCTAAGGTAGCGAAATTCCTTGTCGGGTAAGTTCCGACCCGCACGAAAGGCGTAACGATCTGGGCACTGTCTCAACGAGAGACTCGGTGAAATTATAGTACCTGTGAAGATGCAGGTTACCCGCGACAGGACGGAAAGACCCCGTGGAGCTTTACTGTAACCTGATATTGAATTCTGATGCAATCTGTACAGGATAGGTAGGAGCCTTAGAATCCGGAGCGCTAGCTTCGGAGGAGGCGTTGGTGGGATACTACCCTGATTGTATTGGACTTCTAACCCATGCCCCTTATCGGGGCAGGAGACAGTGTCAGGTGGACAGTTTGACTGGGGCGGTCGCCTCCTAAAGAGTAACGGAGGCGCCCAAAGGTTCCCTCAGAATGGTTGGACATCATTCGCAGAGTGCAAAGGCATAAGGGAGCTTAACTGCGAGACCTACAAGTCGAGCAGGGTCGAAAGACGGGCTTAGTGATCCGGTGGTTCCGCATGGAAGGGCCATCGCTCAACGGATAAAAGCTACCCCGGGGATAACAGGCTTATCTCCCCCAAGAGTCCACATCGACGGGGAGGTTTGGCACCTCGATGTCGGCTCATCGCATCCTGGGGCTGTAGTCGGTCCCAAGGGTTGGGCTGTTCGCCCATTAAAGCGGTACGCGAGCTGGGTTCAGAACGTCGTGAGACAGTTCGGTCCCTATCCGTCGCGGGCGCAGGAAATTTGAGAGGAGCTGTCCTTAGTACGAGAGGACCGGGATGGACACACCGCTGGTGTACCAGTTGTCTTGCCAAAGGCATAGCTGGGTAGCTACGTGTGGACGGGATAAATGCTGAAAGCATCTAAGCATGAAGCCCCCCTCGAGATGAGATTTCCCATTACGCAAGTAAGTAAGATCCCTCAGAGATGATGAGGTTGATAGGTCCGGGGTGTAAGTACGGCGACGTATGTAGCTGACGGATACTAATTGATCGAGGACTTAACCAAATAACGTAAGAAGCAAGTGGGCTGATTCCCCTGATTTGTGTAGATTATCTGTTTTATTCAGTTTTGAAAGAACAATTAAATTCTTTCAATATAAGTATGGTGGCGATAGCGAAGAGGTCACACCCGTTCCCATCTCGAACACGGTAGTTAAGCTCTTCAGCGCCGATGGTAGTTGGGGGTTTAACCCTGCAAGAGTAGGACGTTGCCATGCTTGTATATTATTTTGACATTTATATGTAGGTAAAGAGGACTCAAAATTGTTCATCTACATTGCATTGTCAAAAGTAAAGAGACATATTTAAATTTTATTTCTCTTTTACATACTATGGTCCCGTGGTGTAGCGGTTAACATGCCTGCCTGTCACGCAGGAGATCGCGGGTTCGATTCCCGTCGGGACCGTCATTTAACTTTATAAAAAACCGATTGAGGAGTCATTTCCTAAATCGGTTTTTTTGTTGTTTAAAAATAATAGGAAACTGAAGTTGACAATACAACTAGAGATTGGCACTATTAATATATAGCTGAATAAGTGAGGCTGCAACAGAAGTTTCATTTTTGCAGAGAGGAATATGAAAATGATGAAAGAATTTAATGTGTATTCTATAGAAGAAACACAATTATTTGCGATAAAATTGGCAGAACTGCTCACGCCTCCAGATGTAATTACACTTGAAGGGGATTTAGGTGCTGGAAAAACCACATTTACACAAGCACTTGCTAAAGCCCTTGGAGTTACACGAACGGTTAGTAGTCCAACGTTTACAATTTTGAAGCAGTATGAGGGTAAATATCTATTTAATCACCTTGATGTGTATAGATTAGCTGGAAGTGATGAAGATCTTGGATGGGACGAGTTGTTCTACGGAGATGCAATATCTGTTATTGAATGGGCTCACTTAATAGAAGATGATTTGCCTAAAGAACGTTTAGAGATTCAGTTGATTCATAAAGGTGATAATACACGGCAGATTAAAGTAACACCGCTAGGGGAACGATACGAAAAGATTTGTGAGGGGATTTATTTATGATTTGGCTTGGAATAGATACAGCTAATACACCGTTGTCCGTCGCAATTGTAAAGGATGGAGTCTTACTTATTGAAGAGACGGCTTCAATCGCAATTAACCATTCGCTACGTGCGATGCCGGCAATTGCTGAGATGATGGAAAAGGTAGGAATTACACCGAAAGAAATTGATTCCATTGCGGTATCAGAGGGTCCTGGCTCTTATACAGGTGTTCGAATCGGTGTTACAATTGCTAAGACACTAGCTTGGACGCTTAATGTACCGCTAGTTGGTGTTTCTAGTTTGAAAGTGATTGCTTCTAATGGAATATTTTTTAATGGATTAATCTGTCCAATTGTAGATGCTAGAAGATTTAATGTTTATTCAGGAGCTTATCAGTATACAAATGGAGAACTATTTTCAATACTTGAAGATGGGCACTATTCAATGGATGAACTAATTAAAGGTCTTCAAAAGTATGATGATGCTGTACTGTTTATTGGGAAGGATACCCATATGCACAAAGATACATTGCTTAATAAACTTGGGGAACGGGTTGTTATAGCACCTTTTCAGTATAATCTTCCGCGTGCATCATCTTTAATTTATATAGCTGAGAAAACGGAAGAACATCAAAGTGTTCATGCGTTCGTCCCGGAATATAGACGCATTGCTGAAGCAGAGGCAAACTGGCTTAATGCGAAAGGGAAGGGTAGCGAGTGAAAACTGTAATTGAGTACAGAGAAATGATGGAAAAGGATATCTTATCAGTTGTAGAAATTGAGAAAGAATCATTTGGTACGCCATGGACTGAAGAGATTTTTGAACACGAGATGAATGGTAATGATTATGCTCATTATATTGTTGCTTTAGATGGAGATAGAATAATTGGGCATTGCGGAATGTGGATTGTGCTTGATGAATGTCAAATTACGAATGTTGCAGTTCGCAAGGAATTACGGGGGAGAGGTATTGGTGAGGGACTAATGAGACGGGCGATTACTTTTAGCGATGAGATGGGTGTTACATTGATGACGCTAGAAGTCAGGGTAAGTAATGAACCTGCTCAAAGTCTTTACCGTAAACTAGGGTTTCAAGATGGCGGCATTCGAAAAAAATATTATACGGACGACCATGAAGATGCGCTCGTCATGTGGGTGGAGTTTAAATGAAAAAAGATATATATATATTGGGAATTGAGACAAGTTGTGATGAAACTGCGGCATCAATTGTGAAAAATGGAATTGAAATTGTTTCAAATGTTGTTGCTTCCCAGATTGACAGTCAAAAAAGATTTGGTGGCGTTGTTCCAGAGATTGCTTCACGTCATCATGTAGAACAAATTACAATTGTTATTGAAGAGGCTTTGAAAGAAGCAATGTTAGAGCCAAAGGATCTTGATGCCGTTGCTGTTACAGAGGGGCCTGGACTTGTTGGTGCATTATTAATAGGTGTCAATGCAGCAAAAGCATTTGCATTTGCCAATGGGTTACCGATAATAGGCGTTCATCATATCGCAGGTCATATTTATGCAAATGAATTAATGCAAAGAATGACATTTCCGCTACTTGCGCTTATCGTGTCAGGCGGCCATACTGAGCTCGTTTTAATGGAGAAGCATGGTTCGTTTAAACTTATAGGTGAAACGCGTGATGATGCTGCTGGTGAGGCATATGATAAAGTTGCTCGGGTTCTAGGCTTACCTTATCCAGGTGGACCAGAAGTGGATAGATTAGCTTCGGGCAGTGAAGAGGAAGTTGTATTCCCAAGAGCTTGGCTTGAAGCGGGTTCATATGATTTCAGTTTTAGTGGTCTAAAATCTTCGGTTATTAATTATAAACATAATATCGAACAGCGCGGTGAGAAAATAAACAAAGCGCAAGTTGCTGCTGGTTTTCAAAATAGCGTAGTTGATGTGCTAACGACAAAAGCATTGAAAGCCGCGAAAGAGTTTGGCGTAAATCAAGTTATTGCTGCAGGTGGTGTGTCAGCAAATAGACAATTGCGCGATTCGCTTGATGAGGTATTTAAGAACGAATCTATTCCATTTTTCGTACCGACAATTTCACTTTGTACTGATAATGCAGCAATGATAGCCGCTGCGGGATCATCAATGTACTCATATGGTGTTCGAGGTACACTTGAGATGAATGGAAGACCGGGCATGGAACTAGAGTCATGGAATAGTTAATTAATAAAAACACGGAATTTGTCGTATTCAGACAATTTCCGTGTTTTTTTGATTGTGGTTAGTTTTCATTTGTCAAGAGGAACATTCGTACTTATTAACAATTTGTGCATAACATGTGGATAGAAAGCATCGGTGTAGTGATAAACACGTTGGTTTTAGGATAACTTTGTTAGCAAGTAAATTGTTTTCTGTGGACTATGTGCATAACTATGTTGATATGTTGTTTTAATAACATTTGGCCTGTGTATAAGGTTGTGGAAAAGGATTCATCTGGAGTGACAGTATTCGACAACAAAATGAATAAGCGCTTCCCATAAATGAGTCCTAGGGTAGCGCTTTTCAAATTATAAAGTTTCGAGTTCTTCTAGTAAGATAAGCCATTTTTCAGCTGATATATCATGCTCCGTTTGGAGACTATCTATATTAGCTTGGATTTCCATTAATTTTAGATGGTCGTCTGAGAAATCGGGGTGTTCAAGTTCGGTTTGAAGTTGCGAAATATTTTTATCTAGATTTGCAATTTCTAATTCGATTTCTGTGATTGCCCGAGTTAGTCTTCTCTTCTGTTTTTTTAACTCTTTATCATCATCCAGTACAATTTCTTTGGTTTGTGTTTTATTAGCAAGTGCAGCATTTTTGTCTGCTAGAAGCTCGGCTTGCTCTTGCTTTTTGTCAATAAAGTAATCATAATCACCAAGATATTCTACGGCGCCGTTTGCTGAGATATCAATTACCTTTGTTGCTATTCGGTTAATGAAGTACCTATCATGCGAAACGAACATTATTGTTCCTGGGAAGTCATCTAATCCATTTTCAAGTACTTCTTTACTATCCAAATCTAAATGGTTTGTTGGCTCATCTAGAATAAGTGTATTCGATTTTTGTAGCATTAATTTAGCAAGGGAAAGTCGTGCTTTTTCTCCTCCGGATAATGAAGTAACGGATTTTCCAGCATCATCGCCTGTAAATAGGAAGCGCCCTAAAATACCGCGTACATCCTTTTCGTTCATAGTCGGCCAGTCACTCCAAAGTTCTTCTAAGACAGTGCTTGTCCCCATTAGTGTTGCTTGTTCTTGATCATAGTATCCGAATTGGACATTTGTACCGTAGCGAATTTCTCCGCCCAGTGGTTTTTGTATCTTAAAGATTGTCTTTAACAAAGTAGACTTTCCAACACCGTTTGGTCCAATTAACGCAATACGATCGCCTTTATACACGCGCATATCAAGGTTTTCTGATACAGGCTTGTCGGAATAACCAATGGCGAGCTTATCAATTGCCAGAACGTCGTTGCCGCTTTGCTTATCAATTGTAAATCTAAAATTAGCTGACTTCTCGTCGCCATCAGGGGAATCCATCCACTCTGTTTTTTCCAACACTTTGCGCCTACTTTGCGCCATTTTAGAAGTAGATGCCCTTGCTATATTCCGTTGAACAAAGTCTTCAAGATTCGCTTTTTCACTAGATTCACGTTCAAACAGTTTCATATCACGCTCATAGTTTTTCGCTTTTTCATTAAGATAAGTCGAATAGTTTCCGACATACTTTGTTACTTTTCTTCTTGAAACTTCATAAACAACATTTACAATTTCATCTAGAAAATAGCGGTCATGTGAAACAATAAGTAGTGCTCCTTCATAGCCCGTGAGATACTTTTCAAGCCAGCCAAGCGTTTCTATATCTAGATGGTTGGTCGGTTCATCGAGAATGAGTAAATCTGGATTACGCAGTAGCATTTTCGCAAGGGCAAGCCTTGTTTTTTGACCACCAGACAGTAGATTCACGGATTTGTCATAATCCTCAGGATAGAATCGCATACCGTGCAAGATAGAACGTGTGTCAGATTCATATTGATACCCTTTTGCATCTTTGAATTCAGTTTGAAGTTCATCGTACTCGGATGAAACACGAGCAAACTCATCTGGATCCGAATAGACCTTAGCGTCAGCCATCTGTTCTTCAAGTGAGCGAATTCGTTTTTCCATTGCACGAAGGGGTTCGAAAACTGTCATCATTTCATCCCAAATTGTGAGTGCTGAATCAATACCCGAATGCTGTTCTAGATAGCCAACTTTGATGTCTTTGGGGATAATTAAGTCACCAGAGTCTGAAGTATCTTCACCTGCTATTATTTTTAATAAGGTAGATTTCCCAGCACCATTTCGACCGACAAGAGCAACACGGTCTCTTTGGTGAACTTCAAGTTGTACATTATCCAATATGGTCGTTCCCGAAAATGATTTAGTTAATCCATTTACTTGTAATACAATCACATAGAACACCTCTATTCTTATATAGTCTATTATAACTGCAATCTGCTCGCAATAGTCAGCTTTACAATAATAAGCTTTTACGGTACGATAGAAACGATTTTAGAAGCACGCTGGAGGGGTATTATGATTGAAGAAACACCTAAAATTTCACAGGCGACGTCAAAAAGACTGCCACTTTATTATAGATTTCTTCAAAACTTTGCTGCTGCCGGGAAGAAGCGTGTATCCTCAAGCGAATTAAGCGAAGTAATGAAAATAGATGCGGCAACGATTCGAAGGGATTTTTCTAATTTTGGTGCGCTTGGTCGAAAGGGATATGGCTATGATGTCGATTATCTTGTAGACTTTTTCCGCAACACACTTGACCAAGATGAAGAGACGGACGTTGCGTTAATAGGCGTTGGTAGTCTCGGTAGTGCTTTTTTAAAATATAACTTTCATAAAAACCACAATACACGTATTGTACTTGCATTCGATCCGAAAGCACCTATAGAAGGAAAGTTAACGAGTGGAATAGCAGTTTTCCATCCGGACTTGATTCAAGAAAAGATTAAAGAGTACGGAATTGAATTAGTTATTCTAACGGTGCCAGCTCATAGTGCTCAAGAAGTTACGGATGGTTTGGTTGATTTGGGGATTAAAGGTATTCTTAATTTTACACCAGTTAGATTGTCGGTTCCAGATACGATTCGCGTACACACAATTGACTTGTCAGTGGAATTACAAACGCTTATTTATTACATGAAAAATGACGTAAAATATTCATAATTACAAACGTTCATTCATAGCTAAAACAACAGTTTTCATGTAAAATATAATCATACAGAAGATTGAATTTCAATTCTTCTAATAGGGAGGTGTCCGATTATGCCAGGTCCAATGAGTCTAATTATTATCGCGATTATTGCGTTACTTGTATTCGGTCCGAAGAAGTTGCCTGAAATCGGAAAAGCATTTGGTTCTTCATTGCGCGAATTTAAAAGCGCTACAAAGGGTCTCGTCGAAGATGACGATGATACTACTGTGAAGAAGATAGAAGATAAGAAAGAAGAAGTGAAGTAAGTAAGGGTGTTAGTCCGATGAATGAAAAGAATTTAACAATCATTGAACATATAGATGAATTTAGAAAGCGGCTGTTTGTTATCGTCGTTTTCTTTGTTATTGCAGTACTTGGTAGTTTCTTTCTGGCTAAGCCGCTAATTCAATTTCTTCAGATTGACGGTGAAGTTAGAAATATTTCATTAAATGCATTTAATGTTGTCGATCCAATTATGATTTACTTGAAAGTCATCATCTTTATTGCGGTCATTATTATTTCACCGGTTATTATGTATCAGTTTTGGTCATTCATTTCACCAGGGCTTCATGAAAAAGAGCGTCGAGCGACACTTAGTTATATTCCATTTACGTTTTTACTTTCAATAGGCGGCATCTCGTTTTCTTATTTTGTTTTACTCCCTTATGTAATGAAATTTATGATGAACTTATCAGATGACTTGGGGATTATACAAACAATCGGTATTAACGAGTACTTTAGCTTTCTATTTCAGTTAACGATTCCATTTGCTGTGGTGTTTCAATTACCTGTTGTTCTTTTGTTTCTAACGAGGTTGGGTATATTGAATCCCACGTTACTAGTAAAGTTTAGAAAGTATGCGTATTTTGGTTTATTTGTTATCGCAGCCTTTATAACACCGCCAGATATTGTGTCACATTTATTTGTGACAGTTCCGCTGTTTATCCTTTATGAGATTAGTATTGTCATATCCCGTGTTGGATATCGAAAGTATTTGAAGGCGGAGCAACAGCGTCAAATTGATGAAGTTGAAGAACAATAAAAAATTCTTCCATCCGATAAAGGGTGGAAGAATTTTTTTATTGAAATAAGTTGAAGAATGCTTCGTTTAATTTCTGGAACTGCTCTAACTTTTCGATATTAAGTTGAATAATAACAACAAAACCATTCATTAAGAGATGGGCAATTATAGGTGCTAACAATCTCTTTGTTTTATAATAAATGAATGAGAAAACGAGAGCTGGTGCCATATAAACTAGTAAATGTTCAAGCTCACCATGAACTGCAGCGAATACAATAGCGCTAATTATTGCCGCAATGAAGAAGTTTGTTTTTTGATATAACCCACCAAAAAGAACCCGTCTGAAAATGATTTCCTCCAGTAGTGGTGCGAAAATGACCATGGACAAAATAATAATAGGTGAAACCCTGGCGATATCAGAGAGCATTGCCGTATTATCAGAACCAGCCTCTATGCCGAACCAAATCTCTATGTTGGCAGCAATTACTTGACCAAGTAATGCTAAGAAAAAGCCAATGACACCCCATAAAATTGTTTTACCATATGAATACTCTTTTCCTTTGAAAACGTTTAAAAACTTTTTGTTTTTTAAGATTAAAATAATAAAAATTATTGCCGCAACCAGATTCACACTGAATAATGCCCATGCAACACCGTGGTACTTTGCTTCTTCTAATGTTAAATTTGCATCTCCGGTGAAAAATTGAATAAAGGGTTTGGCGAAAATAATACTGCATATATGCATAACGATATATGTCATAATGAGATAAATAGAGATTTTCCAGTTTTTCAAGTTTTCCATCCTTTCCTATAACTAAGTGAAACTGTAAGTCTTTTCGCATGTGAATACTTATGACGTTTAGATTTGTACTTTTGCTATATGGATGATGTTATTTTATCTGTTTTAGAGAAGATAAGCAAAGAGAACAAAATATGAGTGCTTTACTTGCAAATTAAGCAAATGTTTACTATCATTAGAAATGTGTTAGCACTCCATATGGATGAGTGCTAAAAAATGATTTATTAAATTTGAGGAGGTTGTTTTACTTGTTGAAACCATTAGGTGACCGTATCGTAATTGAGCTAGTTGAGGCTGAAGTAAAAACATCAAGCGGCATTGTATTACCAGACTCTGCACAAGAGAAACCGCAGGAGGGTAAAGTAATCGCTTCAGGTACTGGACGTGTTCTTGACAATGGCCAGCGTGTTGAGCTTGAAGTTAAAGAAGGCGATCGCATCCTTTTCTCAAAGTATTCTGGAACAGAAGTAAAATACGAAGGTAATGAATACTTAATCCTACGTGAAAGCGACGTTTTAGCGATTATCGGCTAATTAAAGGTTATATGAAAATAAAAACGTGAAATTTCAGGAGGGAACTTATAAATGGCTAAAGAAATTAAATTTAATGAAGATGCACGAAGCGCAATGTTACGTGGAGTAGATGCACTTGCAAATACAGTTAAAGTAACACTTGGACCAAAAGGACGTAACGTAGTTCTGGAAAAGGCATTTGGCTCACCACTAATTACGAACGACGGTGTAACAATTGCTCGTGATATCGAACTTGCAGATAAGTTTGAAAATATGGGTGCGAAACTAGTTGCCGAAGTAGCTTCAAAAACGAATGATATCGCAGGTGACGGAACAACGACTGCCACTGTTCTTGCTCAAGCAATGATCAGTGAAGGTTTGAAAAACGTTACAGCAGGTGCAAACCCAGTTGGAATCCGTAAAGGTATTGAGCTAGCTGTATCAACTGCTGTTGCTGGATTAGAAAGCATTTCTAAGTCAATTGAAGAAAAAGAAGAAATTGCACAAGTTGCTGCTATTTCATCAGGTGACGAAGAAGTTGGGAAACTAATCGCTGAAGCAATGGAGCGCGTTGGTAACGATGGTGTTATTACAATTGAAGAGTCAAAAGGATTCACAACTGAACTCGACGTTGTAGAAGGTATGCAATTTGACCGTGGATACGCGTCAGCTTATATGGCTACTGATACGGACAAAATGGAAGCTGTATTGGACAACCCTTACATCTTAATTACAGATAAAAAGATTACTAATATCCAGGAAATCCTACCTGTACTTGAGCAAGTTGTTCAAGAAGGAAAGCCACTACTAATGATCGCTGAAGACGTTGAAGGTGAAGCACTAGCTACACTAGTTGTAAACAAACTTCGCGGTACGTTTAATGCTGTAGCGGTTAAAGCACCAGGATTTGGTGACCGTCGTAAAGCAATGCTTGAAGATATTGCGATTCTTACAGGTGGAGAACTTATCACTGAAGATATCGGTTTAGATCTTAAAGCAACTGACATTACGCAATTGGGTAGCGCAACGAAGGTTGTTGTTACTAAAGATAATACGACAATTGTTGAAGGTGCTGGAAATTCAGTACAAATCCAAGGTCGTGTTAATCAGATTCGTACGCAACTTGAAGAAACAACTTCTGAATTTGATAAAGAAAAACTTCAAGAGCGTCTTGCTAAACTTTCAGGCGGCGTTGCTGTCATTCAAGTCGGTGCAGCTACTGAAACTGAACTTAAAGAACGCAAACTTCGTATTGAAGATGCTTTGAACTCAACACGTGCAGCTGTAGAAGAAGGTATTGTTTCTGGTGGCGGTACTGCACTTGTAAACGTTTATAAGCAAGTAGAAACTTTACTAGAATCTACTAAGGGCGACGTTGCTACTGGTATTCGCATTGTACTTCGTGCACTTGAAGAGCCAGTTCGTCAAATCGCTAACAACGCTGGTCTTGAAGGATCAATCGTTGTAGATCGTCTTAAGCGTGAAGAAATCGGTATCGGTTTTGATGCAGCTGAAGGCACATGGGTTAACATGATTGAAGCAGGTATCGTGGATCCAACTAAAGTTACACGTTACGCACTTCAAAACGCAGCATCTGTTGCAGCTATGTTCTTAACGACTGAAGCTGTAATTGCTAGCGTTAAAGAAGAAGGCGGCATGGGTGGAATGCCTGATATGGGCGGTATGGGTGGAATGGGCGGCATGATGTAAGCCATACTGTCTAAAAGATATTTTACAGCGTCAACCTTGTAATTTAAGGTTGGCGTTTTTTTATAGAGGTTTTTACTACTTGGAAATAGCTCTTAGGGGTTATTTGAAAAGTTGAAAAATGACTATCTTTATTTTCGTATTTTTTTATTTATCATGAATGATATGAAGTAATATTCAGTATTTATTCATTCGAATTTAATAAATATTTTCAGTTCACGATTCATGAATTCAATAATTCTGGTTTATTCAAAAAAAACAGTCCTAAGGTACCGGTTCTGATTTCATTTAAGATATTTATGTAATGAATTACTTATAAGGAATAGTTTAACTGAATATCGTCTAAACGATTTATTATGGATAATCTTGGATAACACCATAAGGCGTAGTGTCTATATACCCAGTCGTTTATAGTCTAATAATGATTTTTTTTGACAATCAATTCAAAACTATGCTTACATTAAATGGACTAATAAAAAGTCTTTTGAATTACAGGAAATACCTGAATTGGAATGGTGAATAGTAAACCCTCGTTTCAATCAGTTATTTTATAAATACTATAAATGAAATGGAGATGTTTTTAATGTCAGGAATTATTCGTGTAACACCCGCAGAGCTATCAGCAATGGCAAACCGCTATAATCATGAATCAGGCGAAGTTGCATCACAGATTGGCCGTTTAGACGGCATGATTGGTGAATTGCAGTCAATGTGGGAAGGTGCATCAAGTGCAGCATTTGCTGAACAATATGAACGTCTTAAGCCACATTTCAATGAAATGAGAGAATTGTTAAACGAAGTGGGGATCCAGTTGAATCGTGCAGGCGAATCATTACAGGATGCAGATCAGCAAGTTGCCAGTCAAATTCGTGGCTAATCCAATCAATACAAAAGAGTTCAGGAGCGTCTTTTTCTCTAGAAGAAGACGCTTCTTCCTAATGAGGTGAATGAAATGTACATAGAAGTTACAGTGGACTTAACAAATTACAATGGAGATATATTCGATCTTAGGCATTCCAATTATCATTCAATGAAAAAGTTAATTGATATCGCTTGGCAAGCCCAGGGCATCTTACGTTAGAAGTTTGTGGGGTCACGACAGGAGACAGACTTGAAATCGTCTAAAGGGGAAATCTAAATGTCTAAAAAAATGATAACCTATTTGAAAGGTTTAGTAGATGCAGAATTAAATAGCGAAGAGAATAGAGTTACACTCGTATTTCAAAAAGAACGAATTGGTCTTAAAAGTATTGCTGTTTTATCTTTTTTAAAAGATTTGGAACCAAAGATTAAGAAAGAACTTCTATTAAATATGAGCCTGAAACTTTATTTATATGGGGAATCATTAGTACCGCAACCGTGACCATTACTATGTTAACAAATATCTACTTTTTAAATCGAAATCAGGAAATTGAAACTTTCGTGATGGAGTAAACGTATGAAAGTAAAGACCGTGATTACGGTAATTGTAATGTTCATGTTCATATGGCTCCCCGAACGGAAATAATATAAGGACGCTCATTTTTCTGCGTTTAATTATACTCAGTATGGTTGTAATGTTCTTTTTTTTCATACCTAAATTCGTTCAAGTATCTCCTAATGATGAAAGGAAATGGAGGGTTCGATAATGCTTTTTTACTACTATGCCTTGAAAGCAAAAAAACAAAAAGATGTGGAACAGTTAAATGCATGTCAGAGCGAATTGCAAACGAACCAAAGCGAGTTTACTAATAATACGTGGAAATGCTTGAATCCAGAATTGACAACAACGACATGGCACGGAAAACATGCTAACGATTTTGAGGACATTCGGAATTCGGGTATTCATTCTCCATATCTAGAGATTGCAGGGGAACAATTTGCAAATGTCTTTAAAGCAATTACTGCGAAAATCACAGAGTTAAACGCTGAAATTGTATCCATTCAACAAATAATTGACAGATTACTTGCTGAAATCGAGGCACGGAATTCTAATGCGATTCAATAATCTTATGGACGGGAGGAATATGGATGTCAACAGAAATTAAGGTCATTTATGCAGATGTAGAAAATCAATTAGCTGAAATGCAAGGGACTACTGAGGCGATAAATCCAAAAGCAGCTCCCCCTATTACAGGAAATACATTGGATGTTGTTACCAAACTGACAGAGTTGTCCACGCAGTTAGAAACAATTTTGGCAAGTTATCAGAAAATATTGATCAGTAATATTCAAACGACTGAACAATCTGTTCAATTTATCCGTGAATCGGATGAGAAAGTTGCCACTGGTGTCGGCGCCGCTGCAACTGGAAGGGGAAGTGCAATGAAATGAAAATAGTGAATGTCAGTACATTTATAGAAGGAATTAAAAACAATATAGAATTACTGGATCGTCTCCAAACAGATACTAAAAATATCGAATCTTCTATCGAGAAACTGGTTGTTATGGATGAGTCACTGAAAGGGAAGGGAGGAAATGCAATTAGAACGTTTTATAACGAATGCCATTTACCATTCCTCCAATTTCTGTCTTTATTTAGAAGCAACTTCAATAGTGTTCTTACACAAATGAAATCTGCACTTGATACACTCGAACCGAATCCGGATGGATATATCCAAATCAGCTTTTTGGAAGGTGAAGTGGGATCCGAACTTATAAAGATTGCGAAATTGACGGAAAGCCTAACCGATGAAGCTAATGTCATTATGGGTAAAGTTTCTGATATTGTTTCCCTTCCACTACTAAATGACGAAGATGTACAACGAGGGGTGAAATCTGCACAAAAAGACCTGGATGGCACCGTTGCTGATGTAAATATGTTTGATTCTTCTCAAACAAACGCTTTAACTAGCGTAGAATCAGACTTGATAACAATGGAGCTCTGGATAATGGATATCCAGTCTTTGATGCAGGGAAATTTGACAGATGTATCTTTCCCAGCAGACATGTGGGCAAAATATGCTCCAACGACACCTTTACAGATTGTTACAGAACATCGGTTATCACCTGGAGGTAGTACGTTGTCGAGCGGTGAGCAGAAAGAATTCGGAAATGGCTACGTTAATCTGGAGGATCTGAAGAGCATGAAAAAGGAAGCGGGTACCACAACTGCAAAAGAGAGAATCAGTTCCGTTGATAAACCTTTGGAAGAGCTGGCTAATGGAAATATATCATGGCAAAGCAATGACGGCAATCATGTTGTTAGTACAGGTAGCGCAATCAATTATCAAGACTTGGGTGTGAAGCCGGATAAGATTAATTTATACGGCTACGACGTACATTACACTGTTAAGGACGGTAATTTCATGGTTTTTAAAGATAACCCAAGTTTACATTATTATACACAGGGAGCTGAGCAGGGGCAGTTCAACTACTTCTCGGGTAAAGTAGCCCAAACGACAGCCAATCTAATTGGAACGGGTGGGATTTTCAAAGTACTTGGTAAAATCCCTGGCGCCAATAAAGCTGCGGACGCCATAAATAAGAAATCTCCACATGTAGGCTCAGGGACGAAAACAATTGGTTCATATGAAATTCAGAAAAGGATTCCTGTTTGGGGTGAACTCATTGGTACCCCGGTTCCAGCTGTAGGTTCAAAAACAGTGATTCTCTATATAAGTGAAGACGGCGATAAATGGCCAAAAAGGGTCCGTTTCGAGATCAGCCCAAAAGGCGAGGTCACTCCGCATAAATGGGAAGTGAACTAATTTGTGAGTAGGGTGCATTAGTAAAGGAGGTACGGAATGGGACCGATACAAATCATCATTCTTTTTACAGTTTTTATCATCGTGAAAAATTACATGTGGGAAAAAGAGAAAAAAAAACCGACTGTGTTAGGCACAGCCATTGAAATTATTGTCATTGTAGTTATTGTGTTGGCATTGGATTACTTTTTTCCGATATTAAGATAATGAAATGTCAATTCATGCTTACTAAATAGAAACTGGATGCATCCATAATAAAAGGTTGTACAATAAATGACGTGGGTGAAAGAAAATCCACTACTCTTTTTAACAGAGTAGAGGATGGAATTTCGCTAACGTCTTTTTCTTATATAGTGATAGTGAACTACAAATACTACCTTCTACATGCTCTATTTCCGTTCCCAGCGGACGGGTTACACGGGGCGGGTGGTAAGTCTCCTCGGTCGCATTCGCTCCACTTAGTTCAATTGATTAATCGTTCGATGAATCAATGGCACATACAAGTCATGAATCACGAAGACATGAAATAGGATCGCCAATTGAAGCGTTACTGGCACCTGTTACTTACAAATGCATCTAATCGATCGAGTACAGAATCCAACTATTATACGCTGTTTGGGCAGCGACTAGAAAGTAGTATCGTAGAAGAACTGTTAGTCTACAGTCCTGTTTTAAAGGATAATTACACTCTTTATCAAGTGTTGTTACAAGCGATGTCTACGCGTGATTTCAAGTCAATCAATGCCTGTTTAGCGAAACCCGCGACAGCACTCATTTCAACCTATATGAGAACAAGTTTAAAGACAGTAAGAAAACAGCTTCCGTTTATCGAAAACAGCTTTATTTATCCTTATACTAATGGTCGAATTGAAGGCATTAATACTCAAATCAAGGTTTTAAACCGTGTTGCTTACGGCTATAGAAATTTCTTGAATTAGAAAAAAGCGGATTCATATTCACTTTAAGCTGAAAGCAATTGATTCGAAAATTATTAACACACATCAAAAACCCTTCTACTCCAATGCAGGATAAATCTGCTTTGAAGCCTAACGGCTCTAGGTTTTAAGCTATTCTAGTTGATTGGCGTGCAAGCAAGAAAGATTGAACTATATCTTTCTGCTCTTAACGGCGACTCTGGCGGGTAGGACGAATGTAGTTCAAATTCGTCCCGGGGACAGGTAAGACCCAGCCGGGAGCGAAGCGATCCGATGCGGCTTACCGCCCACCCCGCAGAACGCGTCAGCCTGGAACAGAAAATCAATGGTGAACCGGACTATTTATTTCCACTTACTTTAGCCAGTCATAGTCGACAAGATATTATTCGAGAATATGAATTAACAGCATCTGCAGTAGATAGGTAGATTACACAATTCAGGCAGTCTGGTTCTTTCAAAGAGAAAGATAATAAACCTCCAGAAGAGCAGGAATTGGTTATCCTACGTAAGCGAAATAAACAGCTAGAAATGGAAGTAGATATTCTAAAGCAAGCAGTGCTGATTATGGGACGAAGATAGATGTGATTCAACAGAACCGACACAAATATTCTGTATCAGCAGTGTGTAAAGTCTTACAAATAGCACGCTGCACCTTTTATTACGATACTGAAATATCGGCTCAAAAAGAACAGCGAAAGATTGGAGAAGAACGAATACTAAAAGAAAAAATTAATGTAATTTTTAAAAACAACTTTAAAGTTTATTGCACACGGAAACTAAAAATAGAACTAGATAAATAGAATGAAGACTTTACAATCTCCAGACGTCGAATTGAAAGATTGATGGGTGAACTTGGCATTCAATCAAAATACGCTAAACCGTCTTATAAACCAATGACGACAAGACCAAACGAAGAATCCGTTAGTAACGTTCTAAATCTAGAATTCGAAGTGGGCAAAGAAATATCCGTATTAGTAAGCGACTTAACTTACGTGAAAGTAAGACACCGCTGTAGTTGCGTGTGCTTCTTAATTAATTTATACAATCGTGAAATTGTCGGGTGGAGCGTCGGAGCACAAAAAGACGCAGCTCTAGTCCAACATGCCTTTGATTAGGTTAAATCCCCATTAGGGAATGTGAACTTGTTTCATACAGATCGCGGTTCTTAGTTTAAAAACGTAGGGATTGATGAATTATTAAGTGGTTACAAAATCAAAAGATCACATTATCATAAGGGGAACCCTTATGATAATGTGATCGCAGAGGCAACTTTTAAGATTCTAAAAACAGAATTAATCAACGGAACGCACTAACAAACCCTTGAACAGCTGTCTCTTGAACTTTTCGATTATGTCAATTGGTACAATAATATCCGTTCGCACAGCACGTTGGGCTACCTAAGTGGGGTTACTTATAAAAATTCAGCCCTTAATAAAATTGTTTGATTTAGTGTTGACATACCAATTGGTGAGAGGCCTTTTTTGTGTTTCAATTAACTACTACTACTACTACTCTCTTACAGTTAGATGGATAGTAGTTAGAAATTGGTTCTATGAATTTAACAGGGGGCACCACACAAACCACCCTCAATAAATCGGTATTCCCTTCTTCTCCAGCAATCCCTTTAGCTCTGGATATCTGTTTCTGCTAAGTGGCAACTTGGAGTCGGTGTCGATTAAGTCAACGGAATAGGATCTTGAGAAGGGATCAGGATAAATTGCCTTAATTTGGTGGATCGGTACTAAAAAGGATTGATGGGGTCGGTAAAATTCGAAAGGTTCAAAGATGACTTCAAGATTTTTCATTGTGTCGCTGGAAACAATAGAATTGTTGTTTTTGCAAATGATAGAAAGAATTCTTCCTTTTTTTTCGACGTATAAAACATCATTTATGCTAATAATTTGAATGCCGTTTGCAGTTTTCATGCCGATTTTCTGTTCTTTTTGTGGACTTGACGAAGGTTGCTTGATTTCTTTCACCCTGTTTAATGCTATTTCTAGCCGTAAGACGTCGATGGGTTTAGTTAAAAAGTCAACAGGATGGGATTCGTATCCTTTTAAAGCAAAGCCTGCATGTCCTGTGATGAAGATGATGGAAGCCGATGGATATAGTGGTTGCACGTGGTTTGCAAGTTCGATTCCTGTCATACCATCCATTTCAATATCTAAAAACAGTAACTCGACTTCGTGTTCCTGTAAAAATGCAATGGCACCTTTTCCACTATTTACTATGCCAATAACGTTTATAAAAGAAAAGGATTGTAAGTACCCTGTTAAAGTGTCAATAGAATTTTGGTCATCATCTACGATTAACGCGTTAATTTGCATAGCGTTTCCATCCTCCCTTCAGAAATTAATGTATGAGTGGATGCTCAAAATGTCGGGTAGAATGTATTAAATTACCTTACTGATAAACATCGCACTGTATATATGTGATACTTTCAATTTTGTGTTATTGGAATTCGTGCATTCATCGTGATTTTTCCATCGCTGAGTATAGGAAATAGAACTCCCCCGTAGTGAGCAATAATATCAGCAATCGTCGGCAATCCAATTCCTTCATGTAACGATTTAGTTGAGAAACCAAGATCAAACATATGTTGCAACTGCTGTTCCGTCATATTTGTTTCATTTGTGATTGCGAACCGAATGTAGTCGTGATCTTTGGATATTTCAATTTCAATTATAGGTTTTTCTATTATATTTTGTTCTACTTCTTCCATTGCATTATTTATTAAATTTCCAAGTATTTTATTCGCTTCATAAATCGTGCACGGCATGTCTTCCAAATCATCTTGTAGATGAAAGTTCAATGTAATTCCTTTTTGCATAGATATGATGTTTAAGGTCGATAACATTGCTCCGATTGCAGGATGATGCAAAGGCAGTAACGCGTTAATTTGCCGTGCTTCTTCTGCGACGTCTTCGATATAGTTACGAGATTCCTCATATTTATCGTTGTTGATCAGCCCATAAATAGAGTTTAAATGAATATTGAAGTCATGTCTCTGTGACCGAATAATTGTATAAAAGGATAATAAATCTTTTTGATATTCCTTGTCCAATGTAAATTGGATACGCTCAATATTATGCACCACAATATTTCTAGAAAAGAACAACAAGAGAAAACACGTCAGGATCGTCCAAAACATGACGAAAATTCGGTAATTTATTGTGAAATATAGTAATTGAGTGTACGTGTAATAAAGAAAGAGATTTACGGATATTAGAATTAAAATAATGAAAACAAGATGAAATTTGTATAAATTAGATTGTGCACCCTCTTTTAAAGGAAACAACCATCTTTTTGGAAATAAAACAGGCGCTTGTCTGTACACGACTAAGGATATAAATATATTGCTCATCATAACGAAAACAGTGAGCGCCACTTGAATGACAGGGTCACTGGATACATCGCTGCTTAGTAAAGCGATATCGAACAAATTATGGGCGAATAGTTTAATAATCGCTAAATCGTATATAAGGGCTAGAAGAATCGCCAAAATCGTTTGTGAGAAAGGAACTTTTAGAAGCAAAACGATAACAGGAATTAAACCTGCGTATAAGGCTATTAAAAGTAGGTTGCTGTCAATTATTAACTGGGCTAAGTAATAGAGTACCCCAAACGTCAAACTGAGATAAATAGTGTATCTTCCGATTTTAGAAAGGTTTACTTCTACTAATGAAAAACCAATTAAAAGACTCGTATGTATTGCAATTGCCGAACTGACGATAGAAATAAGAATTAAAGCAAGATTCCAATCCATCCAATCACCTATAACTTTATAATAAGAACAAAGCTCATTATACCATATTTATGATGTTGTCTCAAAAAACATGTCATGCATTCTGCAGCAGATTGGTGTTAAAAAGTATAATAAACATCTGCATCAAAATTGGGCAGTTATCCCGAATAGTTAGAATACATACCCAGATAAACACGAAAACTACCCAGATAATGAAATGCTATTGAAATTAATAGACGCAAGAAAGATAATTAGGACATTACTTTTGGGTTAATAAAGTGAATATTGAAACAGGTCAAGGAGGTATACGTTCGTTCGATAAGATGAAAGTATAAAGTAGTGATCCGCCCAAAAAACAATAGATGAATATTTATACCCAATACTACTTATTTGTACCATAAAGATTAATAATTTGGAGGGGATCAGATGTCTAGAATGATAGAAGTAACAAAAGACAGTTTTAAACAAGAGGTAATGGAATCTGCCATGCCGGTTTTAGTTGATTTTTACACAGATGATTGTGGGGCATGTACCGCATTAACACCATTACTGGAAGAGTTATCTGAAGAATATGCAGGTAAGATTTATATGACAAAATTCTATGTAAGCATAGAGGAAGTCCTAGCTAACTCAAATGAAGTTATGAATAAATACGACGTGATGGGATTCCCTACGATACTCATACTTAAAAATGGTGAAGTTTTGAACTCATTATTAGGCAGTCAAACAATGGGTACTTTACTCGAGGCACTCGAAGCGATTGATAACTAAAAAAATATAGACAAACATGTACTGAATAGCTTGTAAATTAAAAGGAGGAACAAATGATGCGTAAATTAATGTTGATTTTATTCACTATGCTTTTGGCTCTGGGAATTGCTGCTTGTGGAAACGATAAAGCAAAAGAAACGGATAAAGATATAGAAAAAGATCCAGTTGTAAAAGAAGACGTAGCAAAAGAGGAAGACAAAGCAGATGAGAGTGCAGCTGCCGAGGGCGAAACAGGCTTTGAAGATTTGATTATTTATATGGAAGCAATGGGTTTTGAAATGGGCGATCCTGTCGAGCAAGTAGAAGGAGTAGCTGAATCACTAGGCGCAGAGAAAGGTATTCTAATTCCTGTAGATGAGATTGAAGTTCAGCTTTATCTATTTGATCCAGAAGGTCCTAATTATGATGAAGAGAAGTATACAGGAGCTAAAACAGACGGCATTATCACAATCGATATTGGCGGAGAAGAATTTCCGATTCCAGTATTAGTGAATGGCAACTTTGGACTTGCGAATCATGAAGACCATTATAAAGGCAAAGAAATTGTAGAAGCTTTTAAAGATTTTTAAGATAAATAATTTTTAGTGGTCGTTCCCTGTGCATCTGCCAATAAAGTGGTGTAGATGTATGGGGTATGTGGCCAATTATCTTGATTTGATCTTTAAAGGCTTTTTACTTGAATTGATTTTAGAGAAAGTAATTTCCGGCATACGAAGGGGTGAGATTGTCATGAAAAAGCGGAATGAGAAAGATCATATAGTAAATAAAGATATCGATACAAAAGAGAAAACATGGAAACCTTTTATTAAATTGTTGTTTAGAGCGAAATTGCCTTACTTTTGGATCATTGTTGTTACTGTTATTATGTTGTCTGAGTCAGCATTAACGCTAATGTTTCCGCAATACATAGAAAAAATTGTCGGAGGGAATGTACAACGAGCAATAGTACTCGGTGCAGTTGCGGTAATTGTTGGAAGGATAGTTCTGACAGGCGTCTCCAGGTTTATTACAAAAATCACGATGTATAAAATTGATAAAAGTTACCGGAACTTAATATGGAAACAGCTTATGCATTCGCCAATTAAGTTATATGACAAAGTGAAACCGAATGAAATGATTAGCCGTGTAACAACGGATACTTCTAAAATCAGCATTATCTTCTCCTATATTGTGCCCTCATTCATTTCAATTATATTCATGACGGTCGGAGTCATCGCGACTCTCTTTACGTATGATTGGAGACTCGGGTTAGCACAGGCCATTTTTGTACCCATTTACGTAGGCTTTTACTTTTGGTATGGCCGATGGAGCTATAGTGTAAATAGAACCGTTCAAAGTAAATTAGCTCGATTGACACAATTCTTATCCGAGTTGTTGCAAAATATCCCGTTAATTAAAACATTTGTTACTGAACAGCAAGAAGATGTTCGGGGCAAGAAGAATATTCAGTCGTTCTATAGAGCATCGGTAAATAGAGGACTCATTACGTGGATTGAACATCCGATGACTGGAATATTAGGTGTCATTCAATCCGTTCTCGTTATTGGGTTAGGTGTTTGGCTCATATCGAACGGCAGTATTGAACTCTCCCAGTGGGTCGCATATTTCATCTATGTTGATTTATTGTATGGCGTTTTGGCGACATTTGGATCCTTGTATGTCATGTTGAAGGAAAGCCAAGGTGCTACAGCTCGCATCGCACAAATCGTGGAACATCCAGAAGAAGCGTATATTCGAAAGCAAACCTTAACAAATGTAGAACAAGACCTTATATTTAATGATGTGAATTTTAATTATGGCGACAAGAAAGTGTTGTCGAATGTGAGCTTTACCGTTCCGCATGGCAAACTCACTGCAATTGTTGGTCCGAGTGGAGGAGGAAAAACGACGATTCTTTCACTAATCCAACAATTTTATCAAGCGAATCCAAATTCAATCAAATTAGGCGATACACCTATAGAAGACTTTCATTTAAAAGAATGGCGCGATGCATTTGGATATGTTGCTCAGGACAGCACGATGTTAAGTGGAACGATTCGAGAAAATATTATGTACGGTGTAGACCGTGAAGTAAGTGATATAGAGTTGAATGAAGCAGCTCTAAAAGCGAATGCTCTTAAATTCATCCAAGAAACTCCGCATGGTTTTGATTCGGATGTCGGTGAAGGCGGCGGAAAACTGTCTGGTGGACAACGTCAAAGAATTGCGATTGCAAGAGTTATTTTAAGGAATCCGCAATTTATCTTACTTGATGAAGCAACGTCAAGTCTAGATACTCGCTCCGAAAAAGTTGTTCAAGAAGCAATGGATAATTTAATGCAAGGTCGAACGGCGATTGTTATTGCGCATGATTTGACTACAGTAAGAGATGCCGATCAAATTATTGTACTCGATGCTGGAAAGGTTAGCGGCATTGGCAAACACGAAGAACTAATGGAAGAAAATGAACTATATCGGTTATTTGTAACTTTGCATTCAAATTCTCCAACGAGCTAATTGAACAATTTGAACTTTAAGGGGTGAGAAGATTGGAAGAAAGTAAAAAACATAGTTGGAAAGACTTTTTCGGTCTCGTATTAAAATCTAAATTGCCATGGGGCTTATATTTACTGACGTTTATTGCCATGCTCTTAACTTCAACAGTTTCCTTAGGTTCTCCACTTGTACTAAGAGAAATAATGAGCGGTAATATTTTTGATAAGAAAATTGTTATGTTGTTTATCGGTTTATCCATCGCAGTTGCATTATTTGTGAGCATCTCTGGGTTTATTCGTGTATATGCTGTAGCGCAAACAAATAGAAATATACAAAATACAATATGGTCAAAGTTTATTCGAGTGCCTTTACCTTTCTTTAATAAAAACTCATCATTATTGTTAATTAGTCGGTTAACCCATGACCCAACTCATATAAGCGGTGCGGTCAATTCGCTCTTGGGCGTTCTCAATTCAACGTTTGCTCTTGTTGGTGCGATAGCGATTATGTGGAGCATGGATACAAAGCTGACGCTCGTCTTATTGCCCGTTATTCCGTACATATTAATTGTTTCTTTTGTTGTCGGTCATTTTACACAAAGGGCTCAAGAAGGTGTACAAAAAGAGTATTCTGGTATGACCGCATTCTTTGCCGAAAGATTGCCTAAAATACGGTTGGTAAAATCATTTGGTAAAGAGAAAACAGAAGTTGAGCAAGGTGAAATCGTTATTGAGAAGCAATATAAAGCAGATTTTTCTAGAGCATTTGTAGATTTATATGCGGAACCATTGCTACAAAGTGTTCAAGCATTGATCACAGGACTAATCTTGATTTACGGTGGTTATTTAACCGCGAAGGGTGAACTTGGAATTGGATCTCTGGTCGCATTTTATTTATACAGCAACGGAATTCAAAACAACGTCATCAGTTATGGAACGTTTTGGCAAAAACTTAAAGAGGCAAAAGGCGCCTCACATAAGATTTCTGAAATTATCGATGCGGATAGCGAATTGCCGACGCGTGAAAAGTCATTTAAGGACGTATTTGAAAAATCGTCTGGCGATATAAAACTTGAAAATGTGTCTTTCCGCTATGAAGATCGAAACGTATTAACCAATCTCAATTTCACAATACCTGAAGGCAAGGTAACTGCGCTTGTCGGACCTAGTGGAAGTGGTAAAACGACAATCCTTTCATTAATTGAGCGTTTTTATAAGCCGAATGTCGGACAGATTATTTTTGGAGATACACCTGCTGAGAAAATTCACCTTGATGAATGGCGGAATTCATTTTCCTACGTGTCCCAAGGCAGTCCTTTATTATCAGGAACAATTCGTGAAAATATTGTTTACGGATCTGATCCGCTTACAAGTGATGAGGATGTAATGGCTGCGGCGGAAAAAGCGAATGCTTCGGCATTTATCACTGAGTTTCCTGATGGTCTCGATACTGAAGTTGGAGAAATGGGTTCTAAACTTTCGGGCGGTCAGCGGCAGAGAATCGCAATCGCTAGGGCAATCTTGAAAAATCCTAAATATCTATTATTAGATGAAGCGACATCAAGCTTAGATGCAGAGACATCTAGCAATGTACAAAAAGGATTAAATCAATTAATGACAGGTAGAACAACAATTGTTGTTGCCCATAATTTATCGACAATCCGAAAAGCCGATCTCATCGCTGTTATTGACGATGGGAAAGTAAATGGTATTGGCACACATGAACAGTTAGTTGAAAGCAATGATTTGTACCGTGATTTGGTTGATATTCAATTTGCGAAAGAGCAAAAGCTATCATGGTAAAGGAGGAAAACAAATGAATGCAATAATAGATAAGAAAATTGAAATCGATGGTCTGAACCTTCATATCGTGCCCAGCAAAAAGTATAAAACAATTACAATTGTCGCGAAATTTAAAGCACCATTGAACCGTGAAACAATTACGAAAAGAGTTTTGTTGCCTTATATTTTACGACAGGGTACAAAGAGTTATCCAACAAGGGCTGATTTGCAATTTAAATTGGATGATCTTTACGGTGCATCATTGTCACTTGACGGTTCTAAGGTTGGGGATCATCATGTCATCAGCGTTCGTATGGAAATTGCGAATCAAAAGTACATTAACGATGAGTCCTCGATTATCGAAAATGCAATTGCGTTATTAAATGAAGTGGTATTTAATCCGAATACGGAAAACAATGCATTTAAAGCATCTGTTGTCGAGCGAGAGAAAAAAGCATTGCAACAACAAATCAGTTCAATCATCGATGATAAAGATAGTTTTGCACAAATGCGTTTGGTAGATGAAATGTGCGCAGGTGAACCATATCAGATTCATGCGCATGGTTATGAAGAGGACTTGGCTGAAATTACACCTGAGACTTTATATGATTATCATCTGTCATTAATATGTGAAGATGAATTAGATATTTATATTTTAGGTGATTTTGATGAAGAAAAAATTACGAATACAGTTGAAAAAATTATCAACCGAAATAAGCCTGAAGTTCAATCCCCGACTACTAGCTGCCCGGATAAAAAACCAGGTAAGCTTAAAGAGATAATTGAGGAGCAAGATCTACAACAATCGAAATTGCACCTAGGTTATCGAACGGGTATCACATACAAAGACGACGAATTCGCTTCTTTGTTAATTTTTAACAGCTTATTCGGCGGATATCCTGGCTCGAAGTTATTTATTAACGTACGAGAAAAGCATAGTTTGGCTTATTACGTCGGATCTGGATTTGATAGTTATAATGGTCTTTTATTCGTTTCAAGCGGTATCGCTTCAACGGATTATGAAAAAACAAGGAGCATTATTGACGACCAAGTTCAAGCGATGCAAGATGGAGACTTTACAGATTTAGAAGTGGAAGAAATCAAAAGCTTAACTGCGAGCCAATTCTTAGAAGCTATGGATCATGCGCAAGGTTTAATCGAATTATTGTATCAAAACCAATTAGGTGGAAGAACTGTAGGACTTGAGCAATTGCTTTTGGAGATTCAAAAGGTCACTAAAGAAGACGTCGTCCAAATGGCAAATGAAGTAGTTGCGGACACGGTTTATTTCTTAACAGGCAAGGAGAAATCAGAATGAAAAAATTAGCATACACTACGATTGATGAAACGATATATACGGAGAAACTTGAAAATGGCTTAACTGTGTTTTTATTGCCAAGACAAGAAATGTCTAAAGTTTACAGTTTCTTTACTACGGACTACGGATCTCTTGACCATACATTTACGCCAATTGGCAAGAGCGAAAAAGTGACTGTACCAGAAGGGGTCGCGCATTTTTTAGAACATAAACTATTCGAAAAAGAAGACCGTGATGTGTTCGAAGACTTTGGGAAGCAAGGTGCATCTGCGAATGCGTATACATCATCAACGGAAACAGCTTATTTATTCACAGCAACAAATAATATCGAACAAAACCTGAAAACTTTGCTCGATTTTGTCCAACAGCCGTATTTCACAGAGGAAACAGTTGAACGGGAAAAAGGTATTATTGTTCAAGAATTGCAAATGTATTTGGATCAAGCCGATAGATGTTTAACTATGGGTTGTGTGCAAGCAATGTTTAAAAATCATCCCGTTCGAAATGAAGTGCTTGGAACTGAGGAATCAATCAATGCCATAACGAAGGATGATTTATACACAAGTTACAATACATTTTATCATCCGGATAATATGATTTTATTCATTGCAGGTAATTTTGAAGTCGAGGCAATCATGACTTTAATTAAAGAGAACCAAGCGAGTAAAACATTTGAAAAGCCGTCAGAAATTCATCGTTTTATGCCTGAAGAGCCAAAAGAAGTCGCCCTAAAAGAAACGACAATCGATATGCCTGTTTCAGCATCTAAATGTAACGTTGGACTCAAGGAATATGTGAGCAAGCTAGACAAAAAGGAGCTTCAATCAAGACTTCTGTTACAGTCCATGGTATTGGAATATTACTTTGGCGGAAGCGGCGAGTTTTACAAGGAGCTGTACGATACAGGTTTAATCGACCGCACATACTTTATAGAAACTGCAGTAGAAGCGGATCATGGGTACAGTATAATTGGAAGCAACACGGAAGATCCTGAGGCATTCGCAGTTAAAGTGAAAGAATTATTGCTGTCTACGAACAATCTAGAGATTTCAGCGGAGTCCTTTGACCGCATGAAGAAAAAGAGAATCGGACAACTACTTCGTGCGATGAATTCCTTGGAGTATATCGCCAGTGAATATGTGCGATACGAACGTCTCGGACTTGATTTCTTTGAACTTATCCCAACTATCCAAGAAATGCCGTTGGATGAGCTGAATGCATTCGTGAAGAATTGGGTGACAGAAGATCAGATGTCTGTTTCGAAGATGTTTGCTTCATAAAATTTCACCATTCTTACAAAAAAAGGACCTGAAAAGGTCCTTTTTCAAGTTAGGTCGAAAATAAGTATGTTACAAGTGGAGTAAAATCATTTCTAGAAAAAAGGAGAACGTATCATGCACAATATCTATCAGCTAGCGTCAATAAAGGAAGAAATAGATGTAATCGTTCACTTAACAGAAGAGCCGGTTGTCTTGCAAAAACGAATGGCGGAAATGAGCGGAATCCATTTCACTATGGAAGACTCAGAGAAAGTAGAAGCGGCAGTAAACTTACAGCAACAGCAAGTCATTAACGAAATGGACGCAAGAAATATTCAATATAAAAAAATACTTACGTATAGAACAGTGCTGAATGCCATTTCTATTATCATTAAATCAAAAGATTTAGATCGAATCCTTTCTATAAAAAATGTACGCTTTATTGAACCTAATTTGGAGGCCAAGGCAATGGGAATGACTTCAGCACATAGCGAAGCTTCTTTTGATTCAGAAGTTGATCCCATCTATTCGGAGATAAAGGCTCTTTGGGCCGAAGGTATTGATGGAAAGGGCGTAAAGGTAGCAGTGCTTGATTCAGGGATTGATAAAAATCACCCCGATTTAAAAGACGCATATAAGGGTGGGAAAAACTTTGTCGATCAGTCAAACCCTGAGGAATATAGCCGTCCAAGGGATGACAATGATCCTTCGGAAACATCCCCTGACGAACGTCCAAAAGAAACACCTGAAAAGTATCCGACAACTGGCGCTCCTTTCGAAACCTATCATGGAACCCATATTGCCGGTATTATCGCCGGTAAAAATGGGAACGGTGTCAAAGGCGTAGCTCCCAAAATTGACCTGTATGCTTACCGCGTACTAGGTGCCTATACTGGTGGAAACACATCCACCATCATAAAAGGCATTGAAGAAGCAGTTGTCCAAAAGATGGATGTCATTAATCTTTCGTTGAGCGATGACAGTGACTTAGAAAGTCATGCATTGTCCATTGCTATTAACAACGCAGTCCTAGCCGGAGTAGTTGCTATAAGCACTGCTGGAAATGCCGGATCGGTTCGGGGATCGGTGCGGGCTCCAGGAACAGCTCGATTAGGTATTTCTGTGGGGAACTCGACTTTATCAGATGAAGTAGATGGCTCAAGCTCGCGTGGACCTTCAAGACCAAATTTTGATATTAAGCCAGATATTGTGGCGCCCGGTACAGAAATCCTTTCCACAATGCCAAGTTATTGTGCAGGAAATCCGGAAACGTCGTATAAGGATGCATACAAAATTGAAACAGGTACATCCCAAGCAGCCCCATATATCGCAGGTGTTGCTGCACTCATTAAGCAAGCCCATCCAGATTGGACACCCTTTGATATTAAAGTGGCCATTTCAAATACTGCTAAAGTACTCGATACGAAAATGCATAATGTATTTGATCAAGGAGCAGGACGAGTTCAGCCATATGCCGCTGTCCATCCTACAATACTCGCTTACACCATAGAGGAAGTAGATATAAATGGTGAGGGAGAAATCGTTGAAAATAGAAAGGGCGCAGTTACTTTCGGAGGCCTAACATTAAATGAAAATGTTTCAATTACAAAACCGATTATCGTGAAAGATATAAAAGGTGACGGTGGCGTTTACGATGTAATAATTCATGTAACGCATCCATTTGCTCATGCAAAGATAACGGTCGATCAGCCTTCATTCACACTAAACGGTGAGTGCTTGCTTCATGTCACGTTAACAGCTTCCAAAAATGAAAACCCAAAATATCGTGATGAAATCTTAGGTTATATTCATATTAGTAATTGTGAACATACAGTTGAAATCTCACTACCGTTCGCAGCAGACTTTAGCAACGGAGCAATTGTTACACCGGCCATTGAAGAATTTAGTATAACGAGGAAAGACGTATCCTTTAACGCAGGTGGATTGGAAGCTAAGGTGAATGTAACGTTATCAATTAATAGTGATTTATCCTACCCGTCCCTTGAAATCATTGACTATTTTACGAAAGCGCCAATTGACAGCTTGTTCTATAATAACGGGCTAAGCTTAGGTAAACGGAAATTTCCAATTCTCCACAAATACACCTCTTGCTGGACTAATGAAGACACGACGCTTGAGGATAGAATCTATACAATCGATTTTGCGGGAATGGCGAAAGTTACATCACTTACAAATAGTATTGGACCCGTTTTTATTAAATCTACAAATCCTAAAGTAACTGGTTCAATCCATTCTTCAAACATTTCAGGACAAATAACAGATCAATACATTGATTTTAATAATGCTTTGACAGAAATCGGCGATGGATTTGATTTGAATGAAAAACTACACGCTTCGTATATTGTAACTAGTGACGGAAAACCAGGTATTCGAGTACCTTTCTTGCTGCATCAAGACGGTACATATTCAGTCAAACTAGATTCATATCAGGCTGGAAAGGATTTCGTTACAGTATCTATTACAGATGCCGCAGGAAATACTGGTGAAAAATTGTTGCATTATGCTACAGGAGAACAAGGAATTAATAAGTAATGACAGTTTATTTACTGCGTAGGTTGCAGAAGGACTAGACGATTTAATTAAACAAAAACTATGCGCTCACCAGTTTCTACAGTCATCCCGTATGTACCTTGTAGTGAGTAAAAGTGTCTTTATCATCTAAAGTGAAGCTTAAAATTATTTTAGATCCCATTAACCATTTTTTACATTAAGTGTATATTGGAATGGGAAATCTCCGATAGTGGAGAAAATACCTATCCACTAAATAACTTTGCTTCAGACTGTACCTCAGCAATTGACATTATGCTGTGAAAATATAAGTTATTTTATAAGAGTAAAGTAAAATAAGACTTATATGTGAATTTTATAGAGCAATATTCTTTGTGTTTACACGAACCTAAGTACGTAAATCGCGAAAACCTTCAAATATATGTTAAGATTAGGAGTGTTCAGATTCTTTGTAAACCTGAACGTTTTTCAATGAAAAGATTTATTCCTCTCTACAGAGTCAATTTCATAATTACCTTAACTTGCTACAACGAACAACATATTGTTCGAGAACGTTCTAACTCGACTATATGTTGTGGTGGTGTAGCAATAAAACACTATTATGAAATTGATTGACATGGTACTTCTATATAAAAGATTTATTATTTGCCAAAGTACGTGGTAATAATTTTATTCAATACTAATTATATGGGGGCTATACTATTTACACAATTGGATTTGTAATAAGTCATAAGAACAATGAAAAAAGAAGAGCGTTACTTCCCAAGGACATACCGCAAATTAAATGCGTTGAAAAGTTATTTTTTGAAGAGGGTTATGGAATCGATTTAGGTTGTTCTGATGAAGAATATAAAGCCCTTGGCGCCAATGTTGTTTCTAGAAGTCGTGTATTGGAATGTGATGCAATCGTCGATGTTAAACTAGGCGACGCTGATTATTTTGATCAGTTGACTCCTGGCAAACTGTTGATTGGTTGGGCACATGCAGTTCAAGATATTAAATTTACAGATGCTGTTTTAGCTGGAAATCATACAGTTATTGCTTGGGAAGAAATGTTTGAAGGTGGAAGATATATCTTCTATCGCAATAGAGAAATCGCCGGAGAAGCTGCTATTCTTCAAGCTTACCAATATTGTGGCAAGATGCCGTATGATACCAAGGTTGCAATTCTGGGGAATGGTCATACTACAAAAGGTGCTTTAAGAATTCTCCATGGATTAGGAGCAGATGTTGACGTCTACGGCAGGAAATTGGAGTCTTTATTCATAAAAAATATGAATAATTATGATGTACTCGTAAACTGTGTGATGTGGGATACAAGTAGAACAGATCGAATCATCTATAAAGAAGATTTAAAAAACCTTAAAAAAGGTGCCATGATTATTGACGTGAGTTGCGATCCTAATTTAGAAATTGAGACATCACATCCTACAAGCATTGATGATCCAGTTTATACAGTAGACGGAATTATTCATTATGCTGTGGATAATACGCCTGCAATGTTTCCGCATACAGTTACAAAAGTGTTAAGTGAAGGGTTCTCAGGAATGGTAGATATGCTTTCTGGTGGCGATTGGTCAGATATGGTTCGGCAAGCAATTGTCATAGAAAAAGGTCATATTCTTGATGAAAATATTGTGGAATTTAGAGAAACTAGGGGTTTGTTAGTTAAATAAAATTAACTATTAAGCAGAATATATAGAAGACCAGAGAATCCGCAAGGGACTCCCTGGTCTTTTTTGTGTGCCTAGCATGAGATACTAATTAAGTGTTTATTTGTCATTACAAAAGAAAGTACTCTTTACTGGTTGTGCATTAAGGAAACTAGTGAAAATAAATAATTGATTTAATGAGTGTGAATCTATTAAGATATTATTAACTAAAAATGCTTAAACGCAATTGTAAGAAGGGGTCGAAACCATTACGGGTTCGTACCCCTTCTCACTTGTTTGAAGTTTATAAAAAAATTAATAAGTAATCCAACTTAATCCCGTAGTTCCTTCACCCGCATGTACGCCCACGCAAACACTAAGTGAAACAACTTGTACTTTTAAAGTTGGAAAATCTTGCAACAGTTCATTCTTCCATATTTCTGCGTCAAGGACATTATTGCAATGAACAACAGCAACTTCTGGCACAGTACCTTTATCCATATCCGCAAGAAGTAAAGAAGTCACTTTGTTTTTTGCTCGCTTATTTGAACGGACTTTTTCTTTCACAACAGTTTTACCATTCTCAAAATTAATGACTACTTTAATGTTCAGCAAATTACTTAAGAATGTTTGTGTTCCAGAAACGCGTCCACTTTTATGTAATTGGTTTAGACTAGCAGGAATAAAACACAATTTCGATTTAGTTGTTGTTTCATTAATGGTTGCAATAACTTCTTCTACGCCTTTCCCTTTTGCCAACAGTTCATGGCCGATTTCAATCATTTTAACCATTGGAAATGAACCGATTTTTGAATCAATAGGATAGACTTTGAAGTCTGTCATTTTGGTTGCAGTCTGTGCGCTTTCAAATGTGCCTGAAAGTCCACTTGATAAGTGTAATGCAATCGCACAATCGTATCCTTCTAACTGCAGCTTTTCGTATATAGAAAGCATCTCTCCAATTGCGGGTTGTGAGGTTTTAGGTGAAGCTTTTGATAAGTGCAATTTATCGTAAAACTCACCTTGTGTAATATCGATGGATTCCCTATATGATCCATCGGGAAAACTAACACCAAGGGGTAGGATATGTACATTATATTTTCGGATGAAAGCATCATCCAGTTGCGCAGCTGTATCCGTAATCCAAGCTATTTTCTTCATTAAAAAAATTCTCCTCTAAAAACAAATTTCATATCGGAATCAGCTATCTACTACCGATAACTTACACTACAGATTAATAGTGTACTAGTGACAGTTGTCATATATAGAAGAAGTTTTAAATTTGCTGTCATAATTTGAACATATATAGCTTCTTTCTTATTATCTAAAAGTTTATATTTATACGCAAAGTAGGTATTATAAACATTGATATTTCACTAGGCTACGAGAAGAACAAAAAAAGAAGACACTCTAGTTATGAAGGTGATAATGAATGCATACTAGAGTATGATCGGGAAGAAATTAATTTGACATTATATAAGCCCTAAACTAAAAATCAAATTAAACAGTATTAAAAATTAAGCGTCGTTTATCCTCTAGCTTTTCCTTGTCCATTGGTTCAAGAACAGTATGATTGAAGCGGTTCCAAATATATTCACTCATTTGTAGTACTACTTGTTTTGTTTCCGCGGAATTTGTACTACTGCGTGCGATATACAAGAGTATATCTAGCATAGCGTTCAGCACAATACCATTATCTCTTCCATAAAAACTGACTTGACTAAATGCCGCATAAAAATAATCTTTTGTACTCGGACGAGTAACAATTAAACACATAACATTTTCCTTTGTTACATGCGCAATCTGAGTGCGAGTGATAAAATTCGTTTGCAAGTCAGTAAATTTAACAATTCGTTGTCAGGCCCTTATATAAGTTGAAAGATTTTAGTCCAATGTGAATTTGTAGTAAAAATTTTTAAAGTAAACCATTGAATATATAATGGTTTTTTTATTTGTTAAATTTTAGTAAGTAAATTTATAAAACAGTTATCCAGTTTTTATTTAGCTGGGAATCATATTTTAAAAATATAAAATACTTAAAAGTGTTGGAATATTGCCACATTAATAGTATGATAGTCTTTAAGGCGAATAATGCCTTTACTATGAATAGTACAAAAAAGGGGAGGGCTTTAATTCATGAAATTGAAAAAGTGGTCGTTTTTACTAGCTCTAGTATTGGTAATGAGTTTGTTTTTAGCTGCATGTAGTGGGGATGACAAGGACAAGGACAAGGGTAAAGAAGATGAAGCTGATAAAACAGTGGACCAAGATAAAGAGAAAGATGAAGGCGAAGCAGCAGGACCTTCAGATCAGACACTAACCGTGAACATTAAATCAGAACCACCATCACTAAACCCAGGTTCAGCAACGGATACTACTTCAGGTGCTGTATTGTATCAGACATTTGAAGGTTTAATGCGTATAAACCAAGAAGATGTAATCGAAGAAGCAATGGCAGAAAGTGCTGAAATGTCTGAAGATGGATTGACATATACTTTCAAAATCCGTGAAGATGCAAAATGGTCAAATGGAGATGCTGTAACAGCTAAAGATTTCGAATACGCTTGGAAATGGGTATTAGACCCAGCAAATGTTGACACAGACTATGCCTACCAATTATATATGATTAAAGGTGCTGAAGATGCTAAGGAAAATGGTGGATCACTAGACGATGTAGGTATTATCGTAGAAGATGATCAAACATTAGTAGTAGAGTTGGCACAACCAACTGCTTATTTCCTTGAATTAACAGCATTCTACACATACTTCCCAGTTAACCATCAGGTTACTGCAGGAAATGCAGGTTGGGCAAATGACCTGACTGATGATTACGTAACAAATGGTCCATTCCTTATGTCTGAATGGAAGCATAAAGATAAAGTTGTTCTTACGAAAAACCCAGAGTATTGGGATGCAGAAACAGTAAAATTAGAGACAATTAATATGTTGATGATTGAAGATGAAAACACAGCAAAACAAATGTATGATGCAGGAGAATTAGATTGGCTAGGTCTGCCTACAGATGTAATCCCATTGGCAGCAATTCCAGCATATAAAGAAGAAGGTGTTTTAAATATATCTCCACTTGCAGGCGTCTACTACTACGCATTTAACGTAAAAGAAGAGCCATTTACAAACGTGAATATACGTAAAGCATTTGCTTTAGCAATTAACCGTGAAGGTATTGTTACGAATATCACACAGGCTGAACAACAACCAGCTATGGCATTAGTACCGCCTTCAATTTTCGAAGAGAATTCGAAAGGTTACTTTAAGGATAATGATTTAGAGACAGCAAAAGAGTACCTAGCAAAAGGTTTAGAAGAATTAGGTTTGGATAAATTACCAACTGTTAAGCTTTCTTACAATACAAGTGAAGCACACGCTTCTATTGCACAAGCGGTTCAAGATATGTGGAAAGAAAATCTTGGCGTAGATATTGAGCTTCACAACGAAGAGTGGGCTGTATATCTTGACTCGATGGGTGCAGGAGATTTCCAAATGGGTCGTATGGGTTGGTTAGCTGACTTTAATGACTCAATTAACTTCCTAGAAATCTTTGAAACGATTGGTGGAAATAACTATACCAACTGGGAAAGTGCTGAGTATCAAGATCTTTTGAAACAATCACGCGCAGAAACTGACCCAGATGCACGGAATGCTTTATTACGTCAAGCTGAAGAAATCTTCATGGAAGAGTTACCAATTGCACCAGTTTACTTCTACACAAACGTGTGGACGAATAAAGAATATGTTAAAGATGTTGAAGTATCACCTCTAGGGCAAGTTCAGTACAAGTGGGGCTATATCGACGGAAAGTAATAAAGTCTAGTAGACTTTTATAGAGAATCATAGGAGGTGATTTATTCTCACCTCCTATTTTTTGTCTAAATAGATAAGAAAGAAAGAGCAATTAGACTTCTTAGGATTACGGAGGTGTTATCGTTTGACTAGATATTTGCTTAAACGAATTGGCTACATTTTACTATCACTCTTTTTTATTATAACAATTACGTTTGCTTTGATGAAATTAGCTCCTGGGGGACCATTTACTTCCGAAAGAAAAACTTCTCCTGCAATTGAAGAGCAAATGAAAGAAGCTTATGGACTCAATGATCCGATTCACGAACAGTATTTCAAGTATCTTATAAATGCTGTTAAACTAGATTTTGGACCATCATTTAAGTATGAAGGTCAAGAAGTTATGGATATTATAAAGAGAAGTTTTCCATACTCACTGATTTTAGGATTTGAGGCAATCTTCATAGCTTTAGGATTGGGTGTATTATTCGGTGTGATAGCCGCCATAAGGCATAATCGCATGGGTGATTATACTGTGATGGTTATTGCAATACTTGGTATTTCAGTACCAAGTTTTATCATGGCAACCATTCTTCAATATGTATTTTCAATTAAATTGGGAGTGCTCCCAATTGCTAGATTTGAAACTTTTGCTCATACGATATTACCAGCATTTGCTTTAGCAACAACCCCACTTGCTTTTATCGCGAGACTTATGCGTTCTAGTATGTTAGATGTTTTAAGTGCAGATTACATTAAAACAGCGAAGTCAAAAGGATTAAGTGAGCAAGTTGTTATCTATAAACATGCATTAAGGAATGCGATATTACCGGTAGTTTCATATTTAGGGCCATTAGTTGCAGGTATATTAACAGGAAGTTTTATTATAGAAAAGATATTTGCTATACCCGGTTTAGGAAATGAGTTTGTAGTGAGTATTACAAACCGCGACTATACCGTTATTATGGGAACTACAGTATTCTTTAGTATGATTTTACTCGTTTCCATACTGATAGTGGATCTTATTTACGGTTTAATTGATCCACGAATCAAAGTAACCGGAAAGGGGGCCAATCATTAATGTCACAAATCCAACTTAAGAATTCAGATTTCGAAAGATTGGAAGTAAATTATGCAGAAGCAGAAAAAATAGTAGGTGAAAGCACATCGTTTTGGAAGGATGCTTGGCGTCGTTTTAAGAAAAACAAACTGGCCCTTTTCGGAGTTGGTGTTATTATCCTGTTAGCAATTATGGCCCTAATTGGTGAGCCGATCTCAGGACATACTTATGATAAAACGAATTTAATGAATGCAAATAAAGCGCCCTCAGGCGTCCATTGGTTTGGTACAGATAACCTAGGGAGAGACGTATTCGCAAGAACTTGGTATGGTGCGAAAATCTCTTTATTTATTGGACTAATGGCTTCTTTAATTGATTTAATTATAGGTGTTATTTGGGGTGCACTAGCAGGTTTCTTTGGGGGAAAAGTTGATGAATACCTTATGCGTATTGCTGATATTTTGTACGGTGTCCCTTATTTACTTGTTGTTATTTTATTAATGGTCATCATGCCGAAAGGATTATGGACCATGATACTTGCCATGACAATAACCGGGTGGATTAGTATGGCCAGAATTGTGCGTGGCCAGGTTATGCAATTGAGATCGTCGGAGTATGTACTCGCATCTAGCTCCCTCGGGGCTAGTAACACGAGGCTACTCGTAAGGCATCTCATACCTAATACACTTGGCCCAATTCTCGTAACATTAACATTAACGATTCCAACTGCAATATTTACGGAGGCATTTTTGAGCTATCTTGGTTTAGGTGTACCTGCACCACGGGCTAGTTGGGGTACGATGTCAAATGATGCTTTATCCTCCTTTCAATATTATCCATATCAACTCTTTTTTCCAGCATTCTTCATCTGCTTGACGATTCTTGCATTTAATGTCATTGGTGATGGGTTAAGAGATGCAGTGGATCCGAAAGATCGTAAATAATGGGGGGACTATAAATGAAAAAAATACTTGAAGTAAAGGATCTTTCCATCTCATTTGAAACATACGGAAACGACGTACAGGCGGTCCGTGGTGTTTCTTTCGACTTACATGAAAAAGAAACGCTAGCAATTGTCGGTGAATCTGGATCTGGAAAAAGTGTAACCGCTTATTCTGTAATGCGTTTGATTCCAATGCCACCAGGTAAATATGCTGGGGGAACGATTTTATTCGAAGGTGAAGATTTAACACAGAAATCAGAAAAGCAAATGCAAAATATCCGCGGTAAAGATATAAGTATGATTTTCCAGGACCCTATGACATCTATTAATCCGACGATGAGAATCGGAGCACAGATTGCTGAAGGTCTTATCAAGCACCAGAAACTATCTAAAAAACAAGCACATATGCGTGGCATCGAACTGCTGAAACTGGTAGGGATTCCAAACCCTGAAACTCGAATTAAGCAGTATCCGCATCAATACTCGGGAGGAATGCGACAAAGAGCAATGATAGCAATTGCTCTAGCCTGTAATCCTAAAATACTTATTGCTGATGAACCAACAACTGCCTTGGACGTAACAATTCAGGCTCAAATACTTGAACTCATGCGTGATGTACAAGACAAAACTGGTACTGCAATTATTCTGATTACCCATGATTTAGGAGTTGTGGCGAATGCTGCAGACCGGGTAGCGGTAATGTACGGTGGCAAAATTGTTGAGACAGGCAATGTCGATGAAATATTTTATAACCCAAAACACCCTTATACATGGGGATTACTTGGTTCAATGCCGAAGTTGGATAGTAAAGGTAAGGAGTTACAAGCGATTCCAGGATCGCCGCCAGACCTAGCTGATCCACCTAGAGGCTGCCCTTTTGTGACAAGATGTCCATATGCCATGAAAGTTTGTGAAGCTCACATGCCTTGGTACACACAATTGTCAGAGACGCAAAAAACAGCTTGTTGGTTATTAGATGAACGTTCGCCGAAAGTGGAAATACCTGACTCGGCAGTTGTTGGAGGTGTGAGAACACATGGATAAAGGCCGAGAAAAGTTATTAGAGATTAAACAGTTGAAAAAGCATTTTAATATTGAACGTGGTAGTGTTTTGAAAGCAGTTGATGGAATCACATTTGACATTTATAAAGGGGAAACTTTCGGCTTAGTCGGAGAGTCAGGTTGTGGAAAGTCTACTGCCGGGCGTGCGATTATGCGTCTTTATGAGGCAACCGAGGGAGAAGTAATATTTAAGGGTGAGGATGTACATGCGAAAAAATCGAAAAAAGAATTAGTAAAGTTTAATCGAAGTATGCAAATGATTTTCCAGGATCCTTACGCCTCCTTAAACCCTAGAATGACGATAAAAGATATCGTTGCAGAAGGTCTTGATATACACAAATTGGTGAAAACGAAAGCAGAACGAACAGCGCGAGTCAATGAATTATTGGAAACGGTTGGTTTGAATAGTGAACATGGAAACAGGTATCCGCACGAATTCAGTGGCGGTCAGCGTCAGCGAATTGGAATAGCTCGTGCATTAGCCGTAGACCCAGAATTTATTGTAGCAGATGAACCGATTTCTGCGCTAGACGTTTCTATTCAAGCTCAAGTAGTCAACTTGTTAGGGAAATTACAGAAAGAAAGGGGATTAACCTATTTATTTATCGCTCATGATTTATCGATGGTAAAACATATTAGTGATCGTGTAGGCGTTATGTATTTAGGAAATATGGCCGAAATAGCAACAAGTGATGATTTATATGAAGATCCTATGCACCCTTATACACAAGCATTGTTGAGTGCGATACCGATATCAGATCCTGAAGTTGAACGGAGTCGTGAAAGAATTCTCATTGAAGGTGATTTACCGAGTCCGATCAACCCGCCTAGCGGCTGTCGATTCAGAACGAGATGCCCATTCGTAATGGATGTTTGCAGTAAAGTAGAACCCGAACTTAAAGAGTATAAGAAAGAACATTGGGTAGCTTGCCATCTTTATGATGAAGAACATAATGAAGAATATATAGTAAGACAAAAATAGAGAAACAAGGCCCGCTATATTGCAATGGGCCTTGTTTTTTATTGTTGTAAGCGCATGAATACTCTATAATAAAGGGATTACTGCGTTTAATGTCGAATAAAGAGTTTAGGTAGGTTTTAATTTTTAAGTAAAGTTAGGTCAGATTAACTTCCTATAATAGAACTTCCTACAGTTGAAAAGTTTACCTTTTAAAAAATAATTAGCGAAATTACCGGAGTATATTCCCACATACGAAAGCTAAAGTATGATTTACATAAATAGTAGATTCAAAAAAAATTTACATTAAGCTAGATAGATGAAGTAAGAATATGGGGTGTGAAGATTGAAAGAACAAACAAGGTACCTTAGACTTGCGAATATAACTAAATTAATTAATACAAAGCTTGATTTAAGAGAAGTGTTGAATCAGGTTACAACAGCCATATCGGAGGAAATCGTTCAATGTGATTCGGTCGGGATTTATTTGCCTCAGGAAGATGGATTATTTAGAGGTTTCGTCGGTAAACCCGAAATTATTAATGGTATGACAATTGATATGCATGTTATTGATACTGATTACGATTTATTAGCAAAGCAAGTAATCGAAACACAAAAAACGATATATATACCGGATACATCAAAGGATAATCGGCCGGATCAAAGGGCGGTGGAGGGTTTTCAAATAAAGTCTCTTTTGGTACTCCCTATCTCCGGTGACAATGAATTATTCGGACTTGTTTTTTTATTTGATTATGGCATACCGATGAATTTAACGAAGATGGAAATTCAATCTGTCCAGTCATATGTTAATATGGCTGCAGTTGCAATTCAAAATGCCAAACATTTAACGAATAAAGAGGCTCTTATTAAGGAGAAGCAATTATTACTTGATGTAGCGCGTGACTTATCATTGTGTTCTTCAATGCAAGAGGCAATTAATAAGTGTTTTCTTTATATCGCGAAAGTATTAAATAATAATAATATAGGCTTACATTTACTTGATCCTGTGGCAAAGATGAGAATTAAGCCAACAACATTAAGTAAAAATAGTGACTGGACTGAAGAAGAATGGATAAAAAGTCACGATGAAATAAAGTTCGATGAGGAAAATGATATAGTATTTAAAGAAGTAATCAAATATAAAAAAGCGATGCACATTCCAGATGTTTTTGCAGATGAAAGAGTTAATCATGATGTTTGTCGTAACTTCGGTATTCAGTCTATGTTTATTCTTCCTATTGTTTCAATGGGGAAAGTTTTGGGGCTTATCGTTGTTGTGGATCTTCATGAAAAGGGTCTTAATTATTCAAAAGTTAATCAACAGTTAGCACAATCTATTATTGATACGACTGCCTCTACTTTATCAAACTTATTAAATATGGAAAAACAAGATTTAATTATCGAGGAAAGAACGTCGGAAATAACAGAAAAGAATAAAGAACTTGAAAGTACAATGAAAGAATTACAGCGACTTGGTCGAGAAAAGGAACTAATTCTCAACTCAGCGGGAGAAGGAATATTTGGTTTAGATTTAAATGGCGTGATTACGTTCTGCAACCCAGCTGCAGAATCCATGCTAGGTTATAAAATAAAGAACGAGCTAATCGGAAAGCCTGAAAGTATCATTTTCAATAGAAACAATAAGAAAAAAGGCGAGGTTAACTTTTTTAGACAAGACCAATCTAGTTTTCCAGTTGAATACGTAATATCATTCATTAAAGAAGGAGATATTATTGTCGGGGATGTCGTGACTTTTAAAGATATCTCGGAAAGGAAAAAGATGGAAGGGGAAATTAGATATCATGCCTATTACGATAGTTTAACAAATTTACCTAATAGAGTTCTATTGAAAGATCGGCTTGAACAAGGGGTGAGTTATGCTAAAATTCATGAGGGGAAATTGGCAGTTCTGTTCATGGATTTAGATCGTTTTAAATCAGTTAATGATTTGTTGGGGCACAGCTATGGGGATTTACTGTTGGCAGATGTAGCAAAGCGAATTAGTTCTTGTATACCGAAAGGTGCAACTGCATCTCGGCAAGGTGGAGATGAGTTCATCATATATTTACCGTTTATTAAGTGTGAGATAGAGGTTGAAGAGACCGTTAATAATATAATTGAACAATTTAACAAACCTTTTAACTTAAAGGGAAATGAAATACACATTCATAGTAGTATTGGTATTAGTTTATTCCCGCAAGATGGCGATACTGCAGAATCATTAATTAAAAATGCCGATATTGCGATGTATCAGTCGAAAACAGTATCGGGTAATACCTATAACTTTTATAAAGTTGGAATGGATACTAGAACATTTGAAAATGTTAAATTTGAAAATGCTCTATATAAGGCATTAGATCGTGACGAACTTGAAATCTATTACCAACCTCAAATTGACTATGAAATAAAAACTATAGTTGGTGTTGAAGCATTACTAAGATGGAATCATCCGACAGAAGGATTGATTTCACCAGATAAATTTATTCCTATAGCAGAAGAGACGGGCTTAATCGTTCCTATTGGGGAGTGGGTTCTTAAAAGTGCGTGCGAACAAATAAAAAAATGGCAGGAACAAGGACATGCGTTAATTAGCGTGTCAGTAAATTTATCAGTTCGTCAGTTTGAACAAAATAATTTATTCCAAATCGTAAAGAACATTCTAGAAAGCGTAGGGGTGTCCCCTGAATTTTTATGTCTAGAAATTACCGAAAATCAAATCATAAAAAATACAGAATTAACGATACAAACGATGGAGCAATTAAAGGGATTAGGAATAAAAATAGCCATTGATGATTTTGGAACAGGCTATTCCTCTTTAGGATATCTGAAAAACCTACCAATCAATATATTGAAAATAGATAAATCTTTTATTCAAGAATTAGAGAGTGATGACGATAATTCGGCAATTGCAAGTACGATTATTACTTTGGCGAATAACCTGCATCTTGATGTGATTGCTGAAGGCGTAGAGACAAAAGAACAAGCGAAATTCCTAGCTTTAAGGGAATGTTTCTTAATGCAAGGCTATTACTTTGATGCACCAATGAAGGCTGAAAAATTTGAAGAAAAATATCTGATTAATTTGGAGGAGTTTTCATGAAAGCAGTTCGTGCGGTATTAGATTATTTAAAAGTTAGTGGCGTAAAGCATGTTTTTGGTATCCCAGCAGGTTCAGTAAATGCTTTTTTTGATGAACTGTATGACATGCCTGAAATAACACCAATCGTTACAAAGCATGAAGGTGCAGCATCTTATATGGCAGTTGCTTACGCTAAATATACTGACAACATGAGTGTATGTATAGCTTGCAGTGGGCCGGGTGGAACAAATCTTATTACAGGTGCCGCAAATGCAATGCGAGAACATATTCCTGTTTTATTTTTAACAGGTGCAGTTCCGGTCAACACTGTCGGTTTAAATGCCTCCCAGGAATTAGATGCTGAATCAATTTTTAAATCAGTGACAAAGTATAGTGTAACAGTTACAGATTCAAAGGATTTACTCAAAGAAGTGATAAAGGCAACTGAAATAGCTATGACTGGTGTACCTGGTCCGGTTCACATTGCTATGCCGATTGATGTCCAACTCGATAAAATTGAGCGTCTTGAAATACCTGGACCTACGAAAAGAACACCAATTGTTCCAAATATAGATACAATAAAAATTGTTGCTAAAGAGCTAGTAAATAAGCGGAGTGGTTATGTTTTTGTTGGTCAGGGAGTAAGAAACTCAGTAGAGCAATTACTAGAGTTAGCTGAGATGCTAGACTGGCCAATTATTACAACGCCTCAAGCTAAGGGGTATATTCAAGATTCACACCCTCTTCTAGCTGGTGTATTCGGCTTTGCAGGTCATGAAGAGGCCTCTAGATTAATAAATGAGGGCGATGGCGAAGCGTTACTAGTTGTGGGTTCAAGTTTAGGAGAGACAGCAACGAATAATTGGAATTTAAATCTTACTAAAGACCGTTATACCGTTCAACTAGACTATGATCAATCGGTTTTTAATCGAAAGTATGAGATTAATGTACCTGTTTTAGGTGATATTAATTTAAGTTTAGAAGTATTGATAAAGGAATTAAAAGAGCTGGGCATATCGAGAAAAAGTACTTCATTTGTAAAGCATAAGAAAGATCCAGAGAGTATTGAAGATTACAACACTAAAAATGTATTGATGCGTTTACAAAAATATGCACCTCATGGAACTAGGTATACAGTAGATATTGGCGAGTTTATGGCATATGTTATTCATCATATGAATGTGCTAGATTCTGATTCATTTGATATTAATGTGCATTTTGGTGCAATGGGAAGTGGGATAGGGTCAGCAATTGGCTCAAAACTAGCGGAACCTGAACGACCGGTGATATGTCTTACCGGTGATGGTTGTTTTTTCATGCATGGAATGGAAATATTAACAGCGAAAGAAAATAAGTTGCCGATTATATTTGTTGTAATGAATAATGCGCGTTTGGGGATGGTCTATCATGGACACTCGTTACAGTATAAACGCTCTCATCCAGCATTTGAACAGGAACCGGTAAACATTGCAGCAATGGCCTCGGCAATGAACATACCGAGCAGAAGAATTGAAGCAATGGAAGACCTGACTCAAGATGTTATTAACGATCTAATTAATTTAAAGGGTCCATCTATTTTAGAAATATCTTTAATAGATAATACGACACCACCTATGGGCGACCGCGTGAAGTTTTTATCATCTTTTGGAAAATGAAATAGAAAAAATCCTAGAAGGCAGGTTAGTAACCTATCTTCTAGGATTTTTTCATTATTATTATAAATGATTGTATAATTTGTTCGTGACTTCAATAATTGCGCCTATTGTTTGCCCCTTAAATGCATTGGAAACAGATTGACCTGAGGGATTCAAAAAATAAAAATTCCCGATTTCTTCATTATAGGCAAATCCAATCTTTGTTAAAGAATGTTGCAATTCAATAGGAAGATTTTCTAATCCAGTTTGCTTTTTGAAATAGCTTGTTGTATAAATTTTTACATCTACATCTCTGGTTCCTGTATGAATAACAAATAAATCCTTTTCGTTTTTAACAAGCCATTGCTCTTTTGAAAATAATGAAATTCTTGATTTTCCTAGTGAAGCAATGCCAACTAAATTCATACCAAAAAAGTGATTTATCATCAATCGAACTTCAGCACTCGTAACTTTATTGTTATGATGATCTAGATACAAATCTAAGATGATTTTTGACGGAGGAATACTAGGCGAGTCAATATCCGTAGATGTTGGAACTTCAAATGTACCTAGTTTTTCTTTAGTCAAAACAGGAACCGGCTCTAAACTGAATTTGAAAGCTTGTTTAACAGCCTCATATATCACTGAGCTAGTTATTCCATTCTTGTGCCAATCAATGTACAGGTCCATTATTTCTATCCTAGTCATCTTATTAATATAGTTATTTAATTCTAATTCTGATAGATCCTCTTTTATTCGGTGCGTACTTTTTATAATTTGCCTAGTCTGTTTGGAATAGGTCATTGGTAAAGTGTCTATCATACAAAAACCTCCTTATAAAATAAAAACCAAGCAATCTAAACACGTCTTCGCTTACTTACACAATAATCATACAATACTAAGTGGTTAAATGTAACACTATTGTAAAATAAAGGATGAGTATCCGCGGATGCTTCAACTAGTAGTTCTCCGTCTAGCTATTTGTTTATTTATCAAACGGTAACTACTTACATTGCTGACAGAGACTTTTTTCATTGAGCACATCCTTTTAAGATATGCATAAATCAACGTTTTTCGGTTTATAAGAAAATATAAATTGATGATCATTCCAAAGTGTGAATTAATATGTACCAGAAAGAGGGTGTTCTAAATGACGAACAAAAGTGGAAAATCAATCAAAAAGCGATCAAGTTTAGCCCTTAATGTTTTGAAAAACGTTGTTGATTACACTAAAATTGAATTTGAAACACAGAGCTAAATTTCTTAAAAACAAATATAATGGTTAGGATTATTAATCAATATAAATTAAGGGAGAGTAATATGGGAGCATTAATAAATAGAAAGATTACTTTAATAAAAAGACCAGAAAAGGAACCTAATGCTAGTCATTTCAAAATGGTTGAAACAGCCGTGCCAGAACTTAAAGATGAGGAATTTTTAATCCAAAGCTTATACCTATCTGTTGATCCTGGAATGAGAGAGATGATGAAGGATCAAAAATCGTATACGCCGGCATTTCAATTAAATGAAGCGTTAACGGGAAGATCCATCGGGCGAGTCATTAAATCCAATAACTTGAACTTTGTACCAGGTGATATTGTATATGAAAGACTAGGGTGGCAAGATTATTCAGTTTCTGATGGAAAAAAACGGAAAAAGTTGATCCAAATATAGCGCCAATTTCGACTTATCTCGGTGTACTTGGAGTTCCTGGATTGTGTGCGTATTATGGTTTGTTTGAAATAGGTTTGCCGCGACCAGGTGAAACTGTTGTTGTTTCAGGGGCTGCCGGAGCCGTTGGGATGATTGCGGGACAAATTGCGAAACTTCTAGGATGTCACGTAGTTGGAATCGCTGGGTCAGATCATAAAACCAAGTATTTAATTAATGAACTGGGCTTTGATGTAGCTATTAATTATAAAACAACAATAGATATTAAAGCCGATTTACAAAAAGCATGCCCAAATGGTATTGATGTGTACTTCGACAATGTTGGTGGAGATATTACAGATGCCGTTTTAACTTTAATTAATTATCAAGCTCGTATTGTGATATGTGGGCAGACTTCCCAATACAACTTAGAAAAACCTGATTATGGTCCAAGAAACCTTAATTTACTTATAACAAACAGTGCCATGATGAAGGGGTTTGTCGTGTACGATTACGCAGATAAAAACGAAGAAACTATTTTAAAATTAGCGCATTGGATTAGGACAGGCGAGCTTAAATATAAAGAAAACATTGTTGATGGGCTTGAAAACGCGCCTCAAGCTTTCGCAGATCTTTTCCAAAGTAAAAGTTTTGGAAAACAGTTAGTGAAGATATGGGAATAACATGATAACAATCGCTTTAGCTTGAAGTTCATTTTAAATGGGTATAATGTTTAGTATGTTGATTTCGACAAGTAATTAAATAAAAAGGAGATAACTAAATTGAGTAAACCATTATTAGTAATTGTTGGGGCAGGCCCTGGGGTAAGTGCAGGTATTTCAAGAAAATTCGGTAGTGAAGGATTTAAAGTGATTCTTCTTGCAAGAAGACAGGAATCATTAGACTCACAAATTTCTGAACTTCAGAAGAAAAACATAGAAGCCTATGGAATAACTGCTGATGTCCTAGTGTCAGACGCATTAACAGCAGCATTTGATCAAATAAAATTAGAGTACGGCACGCCCGACGTTTTGATTTATAATGCAGGTTCTAATACTGTTAATACCCCTTCAGATTTAAGTGTAAAAGATTTATTAAAAGACTTTAATGTGAATGTAGCAGGTGCTTTATTAAGCTCCCAACAAGTTATTCCAGAAATGATTGAGCGGAAAAAAGGGACGATTATATTCACAGGTGGTATGCTCGCATTGAATCCTGTTAACTCAAGGGCTTCTGCTTCAATAAGTAAAGCAGGATTACGAAATTTAGCATTTACCTTTGCAGATGAACTATTACCACATGGTATTACGGTAGGTACTGTTACTATAGGAGGCGTAGTAAAACCAGATACTTTTTTTGATCCAGATCTAATTGCTGAAGCTTATTGGGAAATCTTTGTGAAGAAAGATAAAAAAGAAATTATATTTAAACAATAATAATATGAATGGTTGCCAAAACCTCTCATAGTATTCGATTAATTCATTAAGGATGCTTTAAAAGTAAGTTAACGCCCACCTATTTTCGATAGGTCGGCGTTAACTTATTTTTATTTGTAATAATTTTTCAGAAACTATATTCATAAAAGAGAATGTATGGGTATTTTTAGGGGAATTGTATAAATATTCGATTGTAATCTCATAATAATAGAGATGGGTTTTTATAGTACTAAGAAATTAGTATTTAAATGAAGATAGATGTGCAATCAAAAATAGTAAATAGAGGAGGATAAAAATGACTGAAGATTATCAGGAAGACGATAAGCAAAAGAAAAATGATAAAACATATGACCCTAGTCGTAGAAAATTTTTGAAAAATACAGGATTGGTAGCTGGTGGAGTCGTAGGAGGTTCATTTCTAGGCGGATTACTAACAAACAACTTCATGACTAAAAATGAAACGGGTACCCAGTCGGGAACGGAAAATACGGTAGACTTTTCAGAAGCGTTACAGTTTTTTACGCGTCATGAAGATTTTGCGGTGCTACAGGCGGCAACTGAGCAAATTTATCCGAAAGATGAGAATGGTCCAGGTGCAATTGAATTAGGAGTTCCCTATTTTATTGACAAGCAGTTAGCGGGTCAATGGGGGGTAAATGCTAGAGACTACCGGCTAGGTCCATTCGTGCCAAAGACTAAACCAAGCGAAAGAGCTGAGGAAAAGCGGGGCGAACAATCGATTTTGGATCGGGGTAGTATTTTTCTACTTGGCATTAGGGTAATGAATGATGAAAGTATGAAACGATTTAATACTAGTTTTGATAAAGCTACTGAAGAGCAACAAATTGAAGTTCTGCAGGATTTACAAGATGGGAAGATTAAAATGAATGGTTTATTATCATCCGAATTCTTCTTCTTGCTTCAAAGAACTACAATAGAAGGTGCGTATTCAGACCCACTATATGGTGGTAATAGAAATATGGCTGGTTGGAAAATGAAAGAATTTCCTGGAGCGCAGGCCTCATATGCAAATGTAATTGAGAGTGAAGATTTTGTGAAAATGGATCCAGTTAGTTTGAAAAACTATCAGGGACATTAATCATAAGTTCATTAGGAGGAAATAAAATGGTCAATAAATTAGATAAGGTCAACGTAGTAATTGTAGGATCAGGATGGACCGGTGGAATTGTTGCGGCAGAACTTACAAAAGCTGGTCACAAAGTCGTGATCCTTGAACGAGGTAAAGATAAAAAACATGAAGATTTTATTGGTACAAAGGACGAACTACGTTACTCGCAACGTTATGATTTGATGCAGAACCTTCATAAAGAAACCATAACATCAAGAAGTGATATATCCCAAAAAGCACTTCCGGTAAGAAACAATGTGAATGCGAGATTGGGTGAAAATACGGGCGGAGCTGGCGTTCATTGGAATGGATGGAGTTTTCGCTGGCTACCTTATGATTTTGAAATATATAGCAAAACAGTCGAACGTTATGGTAAGGACAAACTACCGAAAGATTCAACAATCCAAGACTGGGGGATCACTTACGATGAGTTGGAGCCTTATTTCGACAAATTTGAAAAAACAGCTGGAATTTCAGGTGAAGAAAACCCACTCGGACCGCCACGCTCCGATAAGTATCCTAATCCGCCACTAAAAACTACGCCAGCTGTTAATTTATTTACAAAGGTAACCAAAGAATTAGGCTATCATCCTTATCGAATGCCCTCTGCTAATGTATCGCAAGCTTATGAAAATCCTGACGGAGAAAAGCTAAATGGATGTGTATACTGCGCATTTTGTGAAGAATACGGTTGTGATTTTGGTGCGAAAGCTGACCCTATCGGAACGGTACTTGCCACCGCTAAGAAAACAGGGAATATGGAACTTCGAAACGGGGCGAATGTAACAAGAGTCAGCCATGATGGGAAGCGTGCGACGGGTGTGGTTTATGTCGATACGAATACTGGACAAGAATACGAACAACCTGCTGATATCGTCGTGCTTGCTGGATTCGTCTTTTCAAACACGAAATTACTTTTACTATCAAAAATTGGTGTTCCCTACAATCCGCAAACTGGTAAAGGAATAATCGGTAAAAACTTTACTGGTCATTTCTCAAATCTTTCAACCTATATTGGTGCACGCGGCTACTTTGAAGATAAGAAATTTAACCTCTTTATGGGAACTGGTGCACTTGGTGTGACTATAGATGATTTTGCAGGTGATAATGAAGATCATACAAATTTTGATTATTTGCATGGTTTCGAAGTCCACTTTAGTCAGTTAGGAGCGAGACCGATCTCCAATAACCAAGTCCCAAATGGAACACCTATATGGGGGAAGGAATTTAAGAAAAACTCCTTACACTATACGAATCGAAACTTATTTATAACATCACAAACTGGATTTTTACCAAATAAGTACACCTATTTGGATTTAGATCCAACCTATAAAGATTCACTAGGTAATCCACTATTACGTGTTACTGTTAAATATTTGGATGATGATCGTAATAGAAGTAAAGCTGGTGTAGCTAAATGTGAAGAAATAATGAATAAAATGGGTGCAGATATTATTGATGTAGACGTAGTTGCTGATGATGTAGAATTTGACCACAAATTTTATACTGATCACTTTTTAGGAGGTGTTATTATGGGCGCTAGTCCTGATAACTCCGCAGTCAACACTTATTCGCAAATGTGGGATATGAAAAATCTATTTGTGGTAGGTGGCTCTTCTTTTCCACATACCGGTAATTATAATCCTACTGGAACTATTGGAGCATTTGCCTATCGTGCAGCTGAAGGAATAAATAAGTTCTTGAGTGAAGGCGGCGCACTAACTCAAAAAGAGCAGGAAAGTAATGTTTGATTGCTTTAGATTGAAATAGAAATGTCGAAAAGCTAAGAAGTTTATACAATTTCTAAATCAAAGATAAATCTAAAAAGAAGTGGTATATAATATCTTTTCGGATGTGGGGTTAGTAAGTTATGACCGTTACTTTCATTTGGAGTTTCCGGAAACTTAATTGCCAAATATAATAACTTATAGATTTATTGGAGGCTACTCATTAGTTGACTAAAACTTTGAGAAGCCTTTTTGTTGTCCTTTTATATATTGAAATAATCCATTGTTGTAAGCTTAGTTCACAATTATATTCATACTAGAAGATTACATTGATAATTATCTAATCATGTAGGGGGGACATTTGAAATGTTTTATATGAATCTTAGAGCTGTGTCAATTATTCCAAAGCCTATTATAATTCACGTAGTTGCCAGTTTACTATTTGTCTAATAATGTAATTAAGATGGGCAATAGTAAACAAAAAAAGATTGAGCAGAAAATTAAGAAAATTTTGTTTACTCTTATTTACTTATAATATAATATAAGACATGAAACAAACAACAAATGGATAGATTTAAATGTCAATCAAACATTATAGTAAGTGCTTTCTATTGGTAGGAATAGTTCTATGTTTATTTATGCTAGCTGCCTGTGCTTCAAATTACGATGCTGCAAAAATGAAGACATTGATACAAGTAATCTGAAGCTTGAACACATTATTGAGAAAGCGAAAGAGGAAGGACAAATTAATTCTGTGGGAATGCCGGATGCATGGGCAATTGTCCATTTGAAAAAGTAAGTGAAGTGATTAGTGATAGTTCATGCCCTACTGAATGGCAAGAAATATTAGCTCAGAAAGATATTATATGGACGACAGTTAGTTTAGGAGGGAATAAATAATGCTTATAGACTATCATGTGCATTTGGAAGAAGGACCTTATACATTTAGTTGGATGGAAAGGACAATAAAGGCACTGGAAACATTTCAAGAAGAATCTTCAAAAGATGTGGGCACTAAAGAACGGATTACAGAACAAATCGAAAGATTACAAAGAAGAATACAAGATGGTTGTTATGGGGAAGAGTGGCTAAACTTATATTTACAAAAGGCAAAAGATATTGGATTGAAGGAAGTCGGTATTGTAGATCATTTGTACAGATTCAAGGAAACTTCTGATTACTTCAATAAGTGGATGAATGTGAATCTGAATGATGCAATTGGACGCAAACAGAATGAATGGCTTACAAATGTTATGACTGAGAATATGAAGGAGTTTACCGAAATAATTTTGGCCGCAAAAAAAACGTGGGAAAAAGAAGGCGTTACTTTAAAACTAGGGATTGAAGCTGATTACTTTTATGGAGGAGAAGAGGAATTAATTAATCTTCTGGAAGGTTATCCATGGGATTTTGTTGTAGGTTCAATTCATTTTGTTGATGGTTGGGGTTTTGATAACCCAAAAACAATTGATGTGTTTAATGAATGGGATGTTAAAGAATTATATACACATTTTTTTGAGACTGTAGAGAGAATGATCCGATCTGGCCTATTTGATTTTGTGGCCCATCTGGACAATTTAAAGTTGTTTAATGTTCGAGTTGAAGATGATTCGTTTAATCGTTATTGGTATGAAAGAATCGCTCAAGCTTTGGTTGACACGGATACTGCAACGGAAGTTAATGCAGGACTCTATTATCGTTATCCTGTTAAAGAGATGTGTCCTGGGCCGGAGTTTCTATCGATATTAGTTAACAAAGGAGTTCAATTTACACTTTCTTCTGATTCCCATTATCCTGATGACTTAGGGAATTATACCAAACAAAATTTGGAAACTTTAAAAGGGCTTGGATTAACGCATCTTGTAACGTTTGAAAATCGTGAAAAAGTTTTAAAGAAATTATAAACATAGAAATATCCCAATTAAGATTTAAAAAGCTGTCCGGAATAATTAAATATATTTTTTGGGCAGCCTTTATTTAAATGAAAAGCAGCAAAGAGTTAGTCGTTTTACCTAGAATGGATGAGGGAGGAATTGTAAATGGAGTATTTGGGACTTATCTATGAAGAACAAATAATCCAGAACCTGGAAGTATACTTAAGGTTACTTATAAGTGCACTACTTGGTATGTTTATTGGATGGGATCGAACTTCCAAAAACAAACCTGCAGGATTAAAAACATTTACTTATGTATCCGTTTCAAGTACATTAATAACGCTAGTTTCCATTTATAGTGCAGAGTTTTTTGGGGCATCTAATCCTAATAATAGAATGGATCCAATGCGCCTTGCCGCACAAATAGTAACGGGTTTAGGTTTTTTAGGTGCTGGTTTAATCATGAAGGATGGTCTACGTGTCAAAGGCCTGACGAGTGCAGCAATGATTTTCTTTGCGGGCGGTGTTGGTATAGGTATAGGGGCGGGTTTTTATGGTTTGGTATTTTTCACAGTAATTATTACATTCCTATTAACGAAAGTCAGCAATTTGATTGAACAAAAAGAAGATAGATTAAAAAGGAAAGCAGATTTGAAAAATGTTGCCTAAAATCAAAAAAATAAGCTGAATTTAATAATATGAATCAATTTCATAACTTTGATCTGGAAAGATTTGAGTTATGAAATTGATTCAAATGAAAGGTTATTTTATATTTACGAATAATGCGAAAGATCTGTACAAATAATTTTGAATTAATATCCAAAGTGTCAAGTAGCGGGAATTGCGAAAATCCTATTCTTGATTACCCAAGTACCTACATGTGAAAAAAATTTAAAGATTATAGAATTGGTTGATAAGCTAGTATGGATGTTCCGAACCCGTAAAATGAAAAAAACTCTACAAAATAGTAATTATACAAATAAATTTAAGATACAAAAGAGAATTATTAGGTCACATCCTGCGAAACTTCAGCGGGTTGTGATCTTTTTGTTGATTGCTATTTTAACAATTCGATAAACAGTTCTTAAATAATAATGTCCTTATAGAAAGTAGTTAGGTGAAATTTCTTTCGTACTTTAGTTCTTATGCTGATTAAAACGCATATAGTGGATAATATTATAAAATTAAGCTAGCTAAATCGTTCTTTGGAAGTAATCATTTACTTACTTTATGTAGATGTTTTAGAAACAGATGCAAAGGGATTTATTGATATTGGACAAACTGTTAGTTTTATATTTAACTTACTTAACTTGCTGTAAAGTGAAAGGTTCGAATAATCTGAATATAATGTCGTTATAGCTCTAATAGTAGTTTATAATAGTCTGAGGAGGGATACGAAGTTTTGAAAGTAATGGATGTTATGAGAGCTGAAAAGTAAGAAGACGGAATTGAGTCCAATTGAATTAATAAGTAGCGCCTTCTATGACTTCCTTTTTATCTCTTATATTTTTGATTCGAAAATGATTTTCATTCGATCAAAGATAGATTTATTTATAACCCAAAAGAGTATTCGTCTCCAGATGATATTACTCTCGGTGTAGAATCGCTTTTTAGAATTGTATTGAAAATTGTAAGCTTAGACGATGTCGGATAAAGATATTCCAAATTTAGGAGGGATTGTATGAGCAAAAAGAAGTTTAATACTATCTTCATTGTGACAGTTACTATTCCATTTTTACTGTTAATATTTCCATTATATGAAATTGCTAACAAAGCTGAACCCATAGTAATGGGACTGCCATTTTCATTTTTTTGGGTTATTCTTTGGATTGTAATAACATTTATAGCTATATTAATCTTGCATAAATTTGATCCATCTAATTTGGAAGAAGGTGAAGAATGATGGCTCATTGGCAAATAGCACTAGTTATTATGATTGCTTATTTAGTAGTTGCCCTTGCTGTTGGTATGCTTGCAGGTAAAGGAAGAGATTCAAGTTCATTGGATGAATTTGCTGTTGCAGGAGGTAAACTTGGTCTCATCGTTATGTGGTTCTTAATGGGGGGCGCTGTCTTTAGTGCATTTTCATTCTTAGGAGCCCCAGGCTGGGCGTTCGAGAAAGGGGCACCAGCATTTTATATTATTATCTATACTGCTTTTGCTATTCTACCTTGGTATCTTATTGGACCAAAGATATCAAAAATCGGTAAAAAGTTTAACCTTTATACACTATCTTCCTTTTTGAAATTAAGGTATCGTAGTAAAACTTTAGGCGTTATTGTCGGTTTAATCGCATTATTAGCATCTGTTCAGTACTTGGCGACGCAGCTAACAGGTATGGCAATCATATTTGATATTATGACTGAAGGCAGAATTCCTTTTTGGCTCGGTGCATTACTGTCTTACGGAATTGTTGTTATTTACGTTGCAACAGGTGGTCTTCGTGCTGCCGCGTGGTCTGACGTATTCCAAGGTTTACTTATGATCGTAATCTCATGGGTTGTTGGCTTGGCTATTGTTTTTCAGCTTCATGAAACGATGGGAAGTATGTTTACAACTATTGCGATAGAAGACCCTGCGTTCCTACAAATAGGAAAAGAAGGTTCTAACATGGGGAAAATACCATTTACGACAACAATTCTTGTGTCGGTCATTGGTTTTCTAATGTGGCCACATTTATTTTCAAAATCTTACGCTTCAAATGCCAAGACAATAAAGAAAACAGTACTTGTTTATCCAGTATTTGCATTGTTCTTAATTCCACTTCTTCTAGTAGGTTTTGCTGCAAAGGGTGTAGTCGATGCAAACGTTTTGGAAAGTGCGGATCAAATATTACCGTACCTCATAACAACGGTGATGAATCTTCCGGGTTGGTTATATGGGCTTGTTGGAGCAGGAGCGCTAGCGGCTGCAATGTCTACGGCTGATGCAATCACTCACAGTGCATCGTTAGAAACAACTGACGGTATAATTCGAAACATTAAGAAAGATATACCGGATAGAACAGTACTTCGTATTATGCGTATTGGCGTTTTCGTTATCGGAGGAATTGCTTACTTCATTACTGTTTTTGGAGGACAAGGATTAGTTGCACTTCTACTCGGTGCGTATGGTGCAATCGTTCAGTTTGCGCCAGGGGTTTATAGTGCTTTATATTGGCGTGGGGCAACTGCCAAAGGTGTAGTAAGTGGGTTACTAGTAGGCGCGGTACTTAATTTCTACTTTCAGCTTGTTGCGGAATCCACACCATTTGGTATCCATGCAGGAATAATAGGTCTAATCGCAAACGTAATTATTTTGGTAGGAATTAGTTTAATTACGAAATCACCTGGAAATGAAGAGGAAGATGTTTATTTGCGCAGTTAAGAACTTTTTAGAGTCCTCCAGTTATGGGGATTGAATAGGAGGAGAATAAATGACCGCGGATATTGTGTTTATCAACGGAGAAGTGATTACTGTAGATTCTAACCAGTCAATATTAGAAGCTGTTGCGGTAAAAGGAAATATAATAACTAATACAGGAACGTCTGATGAAATAAAAAAGAGTATTGGAAGTAATACAAAGGTTATTGATTTAAAAGGGAAATCATTAGTTCCGGGGTTTATAGACTCTCACCTTCATTTGACGATTTACGGTACAAATCTTCTTGGGGTTAGTTGTGTCGATCCTCATATCAAGTCATTGAATGATATATATGATGGAATTAGCAAAGAGGCTGGAAATAAACAACCTGGGGAGTGGATTAGAGCGTGGGGCTTTAATGAACATGATATTAAAGAGAAACGTTTTCCAACGAAAGAAGAATTGGATACTATATCCACAGTCCACCCAATTGTTATCATACGTACTTGTAACCATACGTCAATTGCTAACAGTAAAGCATTGGAAATGGCAGGATTTACAAAACAATCGATTAATCCAGAAGGCGGAATAATTGAAAAGAATTGTCAAGGAGAACTGACAGGGAAACTAATTGAAAATGCACATATGCATTTATTCAATGTTGCTTCTTTTTCAGATGTTGAACTTAAGGAAGCGATGGGGCTAGCATCGGATACGTTTGTTAAAGCTGGAATTACAAGTGTGCATGATGCCGGAGGTTATGGTTCGGGCATGGATATTCTTAAAATTATGAAGCAAAGTATTAATTCAGGAGATATCAAGGTTAGGGTTTATGCAATGATTGGTTCTTTGACTGATTCTAAAACATTCATCAGGGAAGCGATTGATGCCGGATTTGTAACGGGGATAGGGAATGAACGGTTTAAAATTGGACCCGCAAAACTCTTTTCAGATGGCAGTAGTACAGGTCCGACACTTGCTACTAGAGAACCGTATGATAGCGATCCAACTAACAAAGGAATACTTTATTTCAGCCAAGATGAACTGAATAAGGTTTTAGGAGAAGCCCATGCAAAGGGTTTTCAAATAACTGCGCACGCACAAGGTGATAGAGCAATTGAAATGGTTTTGGACTGTATTGAAAACGCTTTAGATGAAAACCCACGTGAAAATCATCGACACAGGATTGAACATGCAGGTATCGCTTCACGAGACCTACAGGAACGTATGAAGCAGTTGGAAGTTATTATTGTTCCAAATCCTGGATTTATGTATGTAAATGGAGATTCGTATATAGAGTATTATGGGGATAGAGTCGAGGTTATGTACCCTGCAAGAGACTATATTGACCAATCAATTCCTGCTGCTTTTGCGTCTGATACGCCTGTAATAGTTTATGAACCGCTGTTAGGAATTCATGCAGCTGTGAACAGAAAGACCAAAAGCGGGCAAGGAGTCGGTGTAAGTCAAAGTATCAACGTTTTGGAGGCGGTAAAAGCCTATACTTTGATGGGTGCATATGCAAGTTTCGAAGAGCAAATAAAAGGAAGCATTGAGGTAGGTAAGTTAGCGGATCTTGTAGTCTTAAATGAAAGCTTGCTAACAGTTGAAAAAGAAAAGATAAAGGATATAGATGTTGATATGACAATGATTGATGGCGAAATATTATTCGAAAGAATTGCTACACATTTGATGTAGTAAATAGAGTAACACGAACTCGGAAATCCCAGGACCGCTAACTTTTAGCGATACTGGAATTTTTCGTAATTTAAAGAGTCAATATGCTGTTTTCGTGGCTTTAAATGCCATGCTAATATAGTTTAAGGTCAGGAGTTGGTCAACAGTGGAAGTCTATCTACCCCATTAAAAATAGGGGTGCAAATGCGCACCCCTATAACATTATTTTAATAGGTCAATCAATTTCATAATTGGGTTTTATTGCTACTCCACCACAATATATAGTTGAGTTGAAGCGTTCTCAAACTATATATTGCGTCGTTGTAGCAGATTAAGGTCTTTATGAAATTGATTCAGGTAAGTAGGAAAATACCTTATCCTTCGAAATCTTCATTGTCCTTAAATACCTTTTTCATAATTGAAACGATAAAGTCAAAATCTTCATCTGTACAAGAAAGCGGGGGACTAAGTGCTATAATATTGTTAAATCCAGCAACGGTGTCACCATTTCTACCGATGATTAAACCGTTTGCTTTACATTCACCAATAATTTTTACTACTCGCGCATTAGTTGCAGGTTCTCTTGTGTCTTTATTTTCTACTAGTTCAATACCTAGTAAAAATCCTAGTCCACGAATATCCCCTACAAATGGATGGTCCTTCAAGTCTGCTAATTCCTTTAGAAGTCGTTCGCCAAGTTGAGCTGAACGTTCAAAAAGTTCTTCATTTTCCATAATTTCTATATTTTTTAGTGCAACAGCACAAGCTGCTGGGTTTCCACCAAAAGTATTTACGTGTCTGAAGTGACTATTCTCTTCTCCAGTGTCGAACTTTTCATAAATGTCTTTACGAACAGCCGTAACTGAAAGTGGTAAGTAAGCACTTGTTAATCCTTTGGCCATAGTAATGATGTCTGGCTTTAGATTAAAATGCTGAAAACCAAATGCCTTTCCAGTTCGTCCGAATCCGCAAATGACTTCATCGATAATAAGTAGAACACCGTGACGGTTACATATTTCTTGAACTTTTTCAAGATAAATTGGATGAGGTATTAGAATGCCGCCACCTGTAATAAGTGGTTCCATAATAATCCCAGCAATTGTTTCTTTTTGCTCCCAAATAATTTTCTCTTCAAATTCTTGTGCTCTTTGAATGCTGTATTCTTCAATAGATTGCCCTTTTGGCCTGCGATAATTATCTGGGGGTGCAACGTGTAAGAATCCAGGTGCAAGTGGCTCGTATTTGTATTTGCGTAACGCTTGACCAGTTGCGGCAAGTGCCCCCATTGAGCTACCGTGATACGCTCGGTAACGTGAAATGAATTTAAAACGAGATGCTTCTCCGTTTTGTTGGTGGAATTGGCGAGCAATTTTAAATGCTACTTCATTGGCATCCGATCCACTGTTTGAGTAAATAATTTGGTAGTCATCACCGAGCATTTCATTCAACTTTTCCGCAAGTTCAATTGCCGGACCATGACTTTGTGTCATCGGCACATAAGCCATTTTCTTCATTTGTTCATAAGCCGCAAGTGCAAGTTCCTCTCGACCATAACCGATATTTACAGCCCAAAGTCCAGACATACCATCTAAATATCGATTTCCATTATGATCTGTGATCCATGCACCACTTCCACTTTCAACAATCATAGGTGGATTCTTTTCATTGTAGGCGGAAATATGATGCCAAACATTATCCTTATCTTTTTTCACCAATGATTTTGCTTCATTTTGTGTTAAAGTCATTTTTCTACTTCCTTTCTTGTTTTAAAAGGCAATTTCTAGCTTAATAACGTGCAGTCAACATTTTCTTGCGAGTATAAAACTCAATTCCATCACGGCCATTTGCGTGCAAGTCACCGTAGAAAGACTTTTTATATCCAGAGAACGGGAAGAATGCCATTGGAGCTGGAACACCTAGATTGATGCCCAGCATTCCCGCATCAATTTCTTCTCTAAAGTACCGAATCGCTTTTGCACTATCAGTAAATAAACATGCACCATTTGCAAAGTCAGATTGATTAGTTAGTTCGATTGCTTCTTCTAATGTCTCAACTCGTACGACAGATAAAACAGGTGCAAAGATTTCTTCTTTCCAAATCTTCATTTCTGACGTGACGTTGTCGAAAATTGTAGGACCAACAAAGTAACCACCTTCTGATGTTGACTCGCTGTTACGTCCATCAAATAAAAGATTCGCACCTTCTTTAATGCCAGATTCAATATAACCAAGCGTCTTATCCTTATGTGAATCACGGATTACTGGTCCTAGGAATATACCTTCTTCCAAACCATTCCCGATTGTCATTTTATTCGCTTCATCTACTAGTCTTCCAACTAATTCGTCCGCTATATCGCCAACAGCGACAACTACCGCACAAGCCATACATCTTTCGCCAGCAGATCCAAAGGCTGCATTAATAATGTTGGTAACTGTTAAATCCACATCTGCATCAGGCATAACAATAGAGTGGTTTTTTGCTCCCGCTAACGCTTGAACTCTTTTACCATGAGAAGTACCTGTTTTATATACATACTCAGCAACTGGTTGAGAACCAACGAAAGAAACTGCTGGAATATCCGGATGACTTAAAATGCCATTTACAATATCATGAGCGCCGTGAACGATATTGAAGACACCTTTTGGAAGTCCGGCTTCATTTAATAATTCTGCAAGCCGATTCGCTAGAAGAGGGGTTCTTTCAGATGGCTTGAGAATAAATGTATTACCACTCGCGATGGCTAGTGGGAACATCCAACACGGTACCATCATTGGGAAGTTGAACGGAGTTATCCCTCCAATTACACCAATTGGGTAACGGTACATACCTGACTCGACACCTGTTGCTATATCCGGTAATTGATTTCCCATCATGAGTGTAGGAGTGCCTGCTGCAAACTCAACACATTCAATACCGCGAAGCACTTCGCCGTATGCTTCAGTATAGTTTTTCCCATTTTCAGTCGTAATGATTTTTGCGAGTTCTTCCCAGTGTTCTACTAATAACTGTTGATATTTGAATAGTATTCTTGATCGTTGTGGAACAGCGACTTTTTTCCAAGTAGAAAATGCAGTTTTTGCTGCTTCTACTGCTTTTTCTAAATCATCTATTGTCGAGATTGGTACTTTTGCTAGTATTTCTCCAGTTGCTGGATTTGGTACGTCTTCGTATCTTTCAGTCGTTGACTTTACCCATTGTCCATTAATGAAATTTGAAAGCTCTTTTTTTTCTATTGCTACGATAGTCATATATATTCCTCCTATTAATTGTACTTGCTAGTTGAATGAGTTTTCGTTACACTACACTCTATATATTACAAATTATTTAGAATTTTGTCACTTTACATAATGTGAAATGAATTGTGTATTAATTTAACATTCTGGAGGGATATTTTAAATGAATGAATTAAAACTAACTGTAGGTAATGTCATTTCTCGTGATCTATTCAACAACGCAAAAGTCGTTGCAGGAGCAGGAGGTTTGGATAGGCATGTGAAATGGTCTCACATACTTGAAACAACGGAATTTGAGTCACTAATAAATGGTGGCGAGCTCATCCTGACAACGGGTGCAGTTATTGAGCTAAGTAAATCGGCACAAATACAGTATATGGAACTACTTATAGAAAAAGGCGCAGCTGCTATTTGTATCGAGGTAGGCAGAGACTACGAAAAAATATCATCTGAAATCATATCTATTGCAAACGAAAATGACTTTCCTATCATTATATTTGAGGAAATCGTTAAATTTGTAGATATCACCCAGGATTTACATACATTTATCATTAATCAACATCACGAGATGCTTTCACAACTCGACGGACTTTCAAGGAAGTTTGGTGCACTATCACTTACACATAACGGGATTTTAAAAATCCTTCAAGAATTACACCAATATTTCCAATCAAATACTTTCTTTATAAATGACGATCCAAAACCATATTATTTCCCTCTAGAAGGCAAAGAACTAGAATTGTTAATTCGAAACAAAATTGAAAGTTCTCCATCAGATAACTTAGAGCAAGGGATTTTCACAATCGGAGAAGATTCATTTGCAATTATGCCGGTTCGTGGACTTGGTCAAATTTGGGGCTATTTATGCATGCATGTTAAACAGCCGCTATCTGAAGAGTTTATATTTATTATCTTAGATCGAGCTAGTCTTGCTATTATGCAAATTTTATTGCGAAATCGGACTATTGATGAACGCCAACAAAATTTGGAAGGGAAGTTCATACGGAAATTATTAAATGGACAGGAATATGATTCGAATGATATGCACAATTATTTTCCTACGCCTAGTCGTAATATGCATTTCCGGATTTTTATTATTCAATTAGACTTTATCGAAACAGATTTTCTAGATGAAGAATGGGATGAAGTGAAACTTCAAAGGTCGATGCTTATAAGGTCTCTTTTCAAACGAAATGGTTTTTTTCCTGCCGTATCAATTAAAAAAAATGAAATTGCAGTAGTTGCTTCTTTTATTGCATCTGAGGATTTGAAACGAGAAACTGCTAGGTTTTCACAAGTTACAAAAGAAATCACTAAAATTAAAGAGAATAGCTTTATAGAAGGACATAAATCTGTTTTCGGTATTAGTACTGTCTACAAGGACTCTAAAGATATAAAAAAAGGATATGAGGAAGCAACCACGGTGCTACAAATGCACGATGCAATAACGCTGAATTCAAATTTTTATGAAGAGATTGGTGTATATAAGATTCTACAACCATTATTAGATGCAGGTTATCTTGAAAGATTGGTTAATGATTATTTAGCTCCATTAATTGATTACGATGAAAAAATGCAAAGTGATCTGTTAGAAACACTTACAGTATTCTTGGAACAAATGGGTTCTAAAAAGGAAGCTGCTGAACGTTTATTCATTGTTAGGCAAACGTTGTATCATCGTATAGATAAAATAGAGCAGCTATTAGGCGATAACTTTATGGAACCCCAAAATCGAATTGCATTGGAAATTGCGATTAAAGCATATGAGTTATTACAAGGAATTGAAGTTAACAATAAATCCTAATTACATACAGCATGCCTTTATTAGAGGGGTTATTTGTCGGATTATTTGATAGTGTAATATAATTGAACTAGAAAGATGGGGATAATATGGGAAAATGGTTCCCGAAGTTCTATGATTTGGCAATGAAACCATTAGAGGCCACGCGATTTAAAAAAATTAGAACTCAGCTTGTTCAGAATGCAGAGGGAAAAGTGTTAGAAATCGGATCAGGGACAGGTATTAATTTCCCGTATTATGAGAAAGCAGCGAAAGTAGATGCTGTCGAACCTAATTTGCTTATGAATGCACGCGCCTTAAAGCGTGCGAAACTTTCTAATGTCCCGATTGAATTGCATGAGGTTTCCGCAGAAAATCTTCCATTTGCAGATAATACATTTGATACCGTAGTGGCAACATTAGTGTTTTGTACGATTCCTGACCCAATCAAGGCGTTGAAAGAAATTCAGAGAGTAAGTAAAAAAGATGCGAAGCTTTTATTCTTTGAACATGTTTGTATGGATCAGCCTTTATTAGCGAAAGCCCAAGATATCCTTACGCCTATTTGGTCAAAGCTTTGTGATGGCTGTCAATTAAATCGGGATACTCTTTCACTAGTGAAGCAATCTGGTATCGTGATTAAAGATTTAGAAGGATATTATGCACGCTTGTTTTTGTACATAGAAGGTATAAATGTAAAGTGAAAAAACAAAGCAGAGACTTCAGCTAAGAGAAGCGGAATCTAATTTAATAAACCTGCAATGCTATTTAAGCTCATAGTGAAAATAAATACGGCCTTGATTTATGAATCTAAATCAAGGCCGTATTTATAACGCTATAAGGAAGTATTTAATACTTTAGGTAAATAACTGAATTATCCTTCGCAAAATTGGTCGTGTTATAAAGAATAAGAACATCATTAATTGCTTGTTCCTTTATATATGCCTGCATACTCGCATGATAGTAGCGCAAATCAATCATATGAATTTCCTCAAAATGGTTGGCGAGAAATGGGACCATTGCATGAGCATAAGAGTCTTTAATGAGCAATAACTTCTTGCCGTTTTTTACATTAGATTTGATTACTGCCTGTGCATGATTACCGCCTGTGAAAAATGAGTATTTATCTCTTTTTTGTAGGAAGTCCTTGTCGTATAGTGAGTCCAAACGAGTACCATCTTCAAAGGTAATCGAGTATTCTATTGGAAATTTAGGTTTGAAAATTTCAATTGTATCTGGTTCGATGCGATGATCATTTGCCTTCGAATAAAACGTCCCATAAAAGTCATTGGCTACTGTTTCGGTGGTAAAGTCTTCTATTTGAAGGGGTTTTAGGTTCATTGTCTTTGAAATTTCTAAGTAACCGTAAAATGCCCCTCTAGTTGTCCAATGATGATCTGTTCGGTAATAAATTGATGATTGTTTCACCTTCTCCAAAGGTGTGAAGACATCGACCATTTGTATGGAAAAGTCCAATTGAGACGCGACTCGGTCAGTCGCTTCTTGTTGAATACCTGACTGAGCAAATAGCGGTAGTTTTTCGGGATAAAGCTCAATAGATGTTGGTACTAATGTTACATAAAGATTCGTATTCGGATTCTTTTCTTTAAATATATTTAGATTCGCAATATTTTTATCAAGTTGGGTCGTCAAAGGTTCATTTTTTTCGAAAAGATAGTCATCCTTACCAAAATAGACGTCGTTATTCTCCTGTTTAAGTACTGCTTTTTCTGCCCTCACTTTTAGGCCCGTCCACCATTCTTTGTTAAAGAATTGATCACTCATATACGATTCAAAATCTCGATTAAAATCCCCGGACAAAAAGCGGTCCTTTGTGAAAGTTGGAAACTGACCAAGGGGCCGGTTTTCGAATTCAGAGAAAGAAGTATCCTCCTTCAAAAAATTGAACAGCCCTACACCGCCGATAAAACAGAGGAATGTCGCGATTAATAAATATTCTTTTATTTTCATCTTGTCACTCCTTGTCTCTTAAAATCGGAAGTATAAAAACGGGTTGAACGATTCATCTACTAAATAAGCAGTTGCTAACAATAATATAGAGACTAATACGATAAATTTAATAAACTGTCGAGTAGTCAACCACAAAATACTTTCTTTTCGAAGCAATGCTTGATCGACAATTTTCCAAGCAGGTGTGGCCGCAATTCCAGCAATGACAAACAGTACTAAGTTTGTGTAAAGGTTGTATAGAAACTGTGTGTCATAAAGTTCCGCAAAACCAAACATCACTTTCAAATAGTCAATCCCTAAACTAAAGTCTTCCGAGACGAATAATACCCAACTAATGATAACGACAAATAGTAAATACGTATGCTGAAAGAATGCAGGCATTTTCTTTAGGAAATTCAACAACCCGGCTTTTTCAATTGTGAGAATGACACCAAAATACAATCCCCATAACATGAAGTTCCAACTTGCGCCATGCCAAAGTCCTGTTGCGGCCCAGACAATGAAAATGTTTCGATAGTTGTTAAATTTACCTTTACGATTACCCCCTAGTGGAATATACAAATAGTCCCGAAACCATGACCCAAGTGTAATATGCCATCTTCGCCAAAACTCTGTCGCACTTTTTGCTATATATGGATATCGAAAGTTTGTCGGGAAATTGAAGCCAAACATCTTGCCCGATCCAATTGCCATATCCGAGTAGCCGCTAAAATCGAAGTATATTTGAAATGTGAAAGCGATAATTCCTAACCAAGCTGCTAACACGGTTAATTCTCCAGGTCCAAGCGACTGTGTATCATTCCAAAGAGAACCAATTGAATTGGCAATGAGCACTTTTTTTCCAAGGCCTATCGTGAAAATTTGAACACCTTCGTAAAATTGACTGCGGTTCCATTTCCGGTGCATTAAATCCTGTTCGATGTCTTGATAACGAACAATAGGGCCTGCGATTAATTGTGGAAATAAAGAAACATAAAGCGCGAAAGTAATTAGATTTCTTTGTGGTTTAAGTATACCCCGGTATACATCAATCGAATAAGACATCGTTTGGAAGGTAAAAAACGAAATTCCGATGGGTAATGGCAAATCGAGTGGGGAAATACCAATCCCGGTTAAATGATTCAAGTTGTCGACTAAAAAATTCGCATACTTGAAAAAAGTTAACACACCTAAATTTATGATGATAGATGAAATAAGTGCCAGTTTAGCTTTTAAAGGCGAATTTTCTCTATGTTTATGAATATAAAGTCCGTGAAGATAGTCCACACCAGAAGAAAATATTAATAAGACGATGTAAATGGGTTCTCCCCAAGCATAAAAAAATAAACTGACCGCTAATAAGATTAGATTCTTTAATTTTCGGGGGCTTATATAATAAAGTAAAAGAGCGACTGGTAGGAAAAAAAACAAGAATGTTAAACTGCTGAAAACCAAATGATCACATCCAATTAGTGGTTGTCTATTTTAAAATGAACACGTCTAGTTAAAGACGTGTTCATTTTAAAAATTACTTAAAGTTATTGTCGAATGCCTCTACCATTTTTTCAGGATTTGTAGAAGTGACATAGATAAGATATTTACCATTTGTTTTAATAATATTTTGTTTCACTTTTTCATATTGATCTGGTAAATACTGTTCCCATGTTTGGACTTGTGCTTTTAATTCGCGTTCAAGACCTGCTTTTAAAGCTTCTACATCTTCTTCTGTTTTTGCTTCAAGCATAATAATTTCATCTGCATTGACATTCATCATAGCAAACATTGCTTTACCATTTGCAAGTAAACCTTGCTCAAGTTCCATTCTTTCTAAAAGTATTTCAACAGCAGGATTATCATCACTTTGCGTCAAATCTTCAATGAAATAATTATTTAGCAGCTCTTCCTTTGTTAAATTATCGCCTTCTTGTAAGTTTTCCACCATCGCATCTTCAACAGATGCGTACGTCTTATCAAATGATACTTCTTCAGCACCAGATGTATTTTCTTCCTTTTTTGATCCGCATGCGGCTAACATTAGCATTACTAGTAATATTGTAGTAACCAACTGAAACTTCTTCATGTAAATCCTCCTAATATATAGAAATAATTTGTATCACAATCTATTAGTCGTATCTAAATGGAATTAGTTACAAAAAAGAACAAATGTTGATTTAGTTCCTGTAATAATCAAGTAAGAAAGTGGTTAATGTTTTTTAATGTTACCCCGTATTGAAGTGTCTAGTTAAAAAATACCCTGGCAATACTGAATGCAATATTGCTCAGGTATTTTAAATCTACTCCCCATCATCTAATTGCATTGTGGAGCGGTCATCTAAATAACGATATAATGTTGATTTGCTAATTCCTGTCGCTTCTTTTATTTCATAAAGCGTATATCTTTTACTATCATACATCGCAAAAGCCTGCTGTAAATTATCATCTGATTTCCTTGGGCGACCAATAGATTTACCTTGTTGTTTCGCAGCTTGTAATGTGAATGTTGAAGAGTGGCTCAGTAACGTAGATTGTAAACTTGTGAAAAAAGTCGCGCTTTGAAGTAGTGATACTTGTTGTATCGTTTGATTCGTTAATTGTTCATCAACGAAGTGAATGATAATTTGATCTCGTTTCGCTAATCGCAATATATCTAGAAGTTGTTGCAAAGAATCAGCTAGTACTGCAATATTTTGGACGAATATTTCATCATCTTTTTGGACAGTCATTAATAAACGTTCAAGTTCTTTTCTTTTTTTAGCAAGTCCATGGGCTTCTTTAAATAAAGTGTCAATGAAAACCCCTACATTCAATTGGTTTTTGCATTGCTGATCTTGGACAATCGGACGGGCATATCCATAGTTCATATTTTTTAGCTCCTAACTTCCCAAAACTATTCACTTATGGGACTTTAAATGTTATACTACTAACATTCTAACATTGGAATAATATTATTGTAAGTTTATGTAACATGAAAGGGGAACAATATGCATACTTTAAAACAACAATGGTTTGGGAATGTGCGTGCCGATATTTTAGCAGGTATCGTTGTAGGACTAGCACTTATTCCTGAAGCATTGGCTTTTGCGTTCATTGTGGGAGTAGACCCACGTGTCGCGTTATATGCTTCGTTTACAATTGCAGTCATTACAGCGTTTGTCGGTGGTCGTCCTGGCTTAATTTCAGCTGCAACTGGTGCGATGGCTTTAGTCCTTGTCAGTTTAATGGCGAATCATGGCCTACAATATGTACTTGCAGCAACAGTTTTAACAGGAGTCATCCAATTAATACTCGGAGGACTTGGTGTTGCTAATTTAATGCGCTTCATCCCTAATTCCGTCATGCTTGGATTTGTTAATGCGCTAGGTATAATGATTTTTATTACGCAAATGCCTTATTTACTTGGTTCTAGCAGTATTACCTATATATTTGCGATTATTACTTTAATCTTAGTATATGCGATTCCACGATTTTTTACGGCAATACCTGCACCACTCATTGCGATAGTCGTTATGACTGCGATTGCACTTATAAGTGGTGTGAAGATGCAGACGATAGGTGATTTGGGTACAATGCCGAATTCATTACCGATATTCTTCCTCCCGGATATTCCTCTTAATTTTGAAACATTTAAAATTATATTTCCATATGCTTTAGCACTATCAATTGTTGGTTTACTAGAATCACTTCTATCATCACAAGTATTGGATGACATGACGGATACGTCTAGTAATAAAAACAAAGAAGCGCGTGGACAAGGGATTGCGAATTTTATCACAGGCTTTTTTGGTGGAATGGCAGGATGTGCGTTAATAGGGCAATCAATCATCAATATTAAGTCAGGTGGACGAGGTCGTTTATCGACATTGACTTCGGGTGTATTTCTCATGTTTTTAATCATCGTTTTAGGTGATATTGTGATCAAAGTTCCAATGCCGGTTCTTGTTGGCGTAATGATTATGGTTAGTTTTACAACGTTTAATTGGGGTTCGTTTAAGTTTCTAAAACAAGCGCCTAAATCAGAATCTCTCGTTATGCTCATTACGGTTGCTATTATTTTATATACACATAATTTAGCAATTGGTGTTGTAATTGGTGTTGTATTAAGTGCTCTATTCTTTGTTGCAAAAAGTTCACGTGTCAATGTAACGGAAGAATTAGGTGAATATAAAGTAAAAGGACCTTTATTTTTTGCGTCAACGACAAAGTTTATACAGTCTTTTGATAACGTAACAGAGAAAACAATAACAATTAATTTTGAAAATAGTCAGCTATGGGATGAATCTGCAGTAGGAGCCATATTAAAGGTGAAACAGAAACTTGAAGAAAAAGGTATAGTAGTACTGATTAAAGGATTAAATTCTTCAAGTGAACAATTATACGAGAAATTAATATAAGGGGGAAACTAAATGAAGATTGCTGTAGCAATTGATGGATCAGAAAACGCTGTACGTGCAGCAAAGCATGCGATTACGCTCGCACAGTACTTACCAGAGGCATATTTAGAAATAATTTATGTAGCTGACTATAGTAAAGCCAAAGATGAGAGATTATTAACTCAAAGCCCGGAAAGCTTATCTTTAAAAAGAGAGAAAAAAGTAAATCCTATTTTAGAGTTAGCGAAACAAGCAGGGGTAAAAACGTCGGTTACGATGTTAAAAGGGAATCCGAGCCAAGAAATAATAAAGTATGTGAATCAAGAAAAAGCTGATCAGCTTGTTATCGGAAGTCGTGGTTTGAACACTTTTCAAGAAATGGTTCTTGGTAGTGTCAGTCATAAAGCGATGAAACACGTGAATTGTCCGGTTACAATTGTTAAATAAGTATTAATTCTAATAAAAGTGTTTAGAGGTTCTAATAATAGTATGGTAATATAAAGTATATAAATATTTAAAAGGATATTCTGAAGGTGTGTTGATTAGATGATAAACAAATTACAAGTTAGGCAGCTTTGTCAAGATTTCACGTCGTTATCTGAAAAGGATATTGAAACGATAGAAAGAGCAGCAGAGCAACTAACATTAATGGCTGATATTACGAGAACCAACATGTTCATTAACTGTTTAGTGAAGGACTCGCCACATGCAATTGTTGTGGCAGAAGCTTCGCCGAGTTCAGGGGAATCAATTTATAGTAATCCTTATGTAGGAACCATGGTGTATGAAGAATTTGAGCCAAGTGTTTTTTTATCGTTTCGAACGGGGAAGAAACTGTTCTTCAATAATGCTGTAACGCAAAATGGTAAACTTGTTCAGCAAAGCGTTGTACCTATTAAGAATGATTCAGATATTGTCATCGCTACATTAATTAAAGAAGAGCTTAAATTTGAGAATAAATTGATGACATCGCAAAGGAAATATGCAAAAACATCTGAGACTTTGTTATGGGAATTGTACTTCGGAACAGAATATGGACGTCCGGGACTTTCTGATATATTGAAGGAGCATTTTATACTTGTTAATTCTTCGCTTCATATCGTCTATGCAAATCCATCAGCACAAAACTACTTCTCAGAAATGTGGGGGGTAGAAGGTGGTGTTGGAAAATCAGTCACTCAGGTTATTCCTTTTATTACGCCTTTTATCGAATCTGAAAAAGATTTAATTATAGAAGAAATAAAAGTGGGGACATCCTTTTTAGAAGTTAGAAAGGTTGACATCTATCAAGATGACCATGTGTTTGGCATGCTTATTCTATTACGCGACATTACAGATTTGCGAATGAAAGAACGTGAACTTGTTTTAAAATCTGTAGCGATCCAAGAAATACATCACCGCGTAAAAAATAATTTGCAAACTGTTGCAAGTCTGTTGAATTTACAAATAAGAAGAGGCGTCTCAAAAGAGAGCAAAGGCTATCTTACGGATAGTTTGAACCGTGTGTTAAGTATTGCAGCAGTTTATGAGATTGTTTTAACTGGAGAAGATACTGATGAAGATCAAGTTGATATTGTCAGGTTATCAAACAAAATAGCGGGTATGCTTTTGCAAAATAATGACACAGAGAAAGTAATTGGACTAACGGTTAGTGATGAAGTAATTATTGCGAATTCAAAAAAAGCTGTATCAATTGCACTTGTGGTAAATGAATTGGTTCAAAATTCTATTAACCATGCATTTAAAGATAGACAATCGGGACATATTTTAGTAAAGTTTAATAATAAAATAGATCAAATAGTGTTAGAAGTTAGTGATAATGGCTCAGGTATTAAAGAGGGTGTGAAAAATTCACTAGGGTTGGATATTGTGATGATGATTATAGAGCATGACTTGTCTGGAAAATATACTATTAACTCTTCAGCGGAAGGTACAAAAATGATTGTAACACTTCCAAAAGAAGGAAAGGATTTTACATAGTATGAAAAAAAAGATATTAATTGTTGAGGATGAATCGATTATTCGATTAGACCTTTCTTCTATTATTTCTGAGAATGGTTATGAAGTTATTGGAGAAGCAGGAGATGGTGAAAAAGCTATTGAATTAGCATTTTCATTAGAACCCGATTTAATTATAATGGATATAAAAATGCCGAAATTAGATGGTTTGAAGGCATCCAAAATTATATCTAAAAAAATAGATGTTCCAATTATCTTATTAACAGCGTATAGTCAAAAGGAATTTGTAGAGCAATCCAAATACGCGAACGTAGTTGCATACTTGGTGAAACCGGTTTCAGAGGTGAATTTAATACCTGCTATAGAGGTTGCATTGAATCAGGCTGAAAAAATTCAAGAGATTCGCGATGCTGTAATTTTAGCGGAAAAAGAATTAGAACAAAGAAAGATTTTTGAAAAAGCCAAAGGCTTATTGATGGAGAAAGAAGGCCTTTCTGAAAATGAGGCCTATCAAAAGATTCGAAAGATTAGTATGGATGGCCACAAATCAATGGCTACTATAGCTGCGGGTATTATTTCTGATATGAAGTGAATTTGTTTTAACTACAAGTGAATAGTAGGGGAGCAAAGATGCTTCACGTTGGTTTATTTATCAACGGGATGCGTCTTTTTTAATATATTAATATAACAAAAGGGGAATGGTATTGGAATGGAGAATATAGGTAACTACGTAGTATACATTATTATGGTTTGTGCTGTTTTAGGAGCATTTGGTGCTATCAGAAATGCTGAAGAAGGAATTGGTAAAGAGTTTATGACTGGGCTTCATGCAGTTGGTCATATTTTCGTACCTGCAGCTGGAATTATGGCATCTATTCCGTATTTATCTCAATTTATTGATAAAGTACTAGGACCACTATTTAATTCTATCGGAGCAGATCCTGCACTTGCTGCAACAACGATTCTCGCTTCTGATATGGGTGGATATCAGCTTGCAAATGTTTTGAAAGATACACAAGAAGGACTTATTATGGCATTAATTGTTGGTTTTATGTCAGGTGCTACAATTGTATTCTCAATTCCTATGGGTCTTGCGATGCTAGATAAGCGCGATCATAAATTTATGGCACTTGGAATAATGGCAGGTGTTTTGTCAATTCCAATTGGAGCACTAATTGCAAGTGTGTTAACGCTAGTCTTTAATACGAAAGTTCGTGAAGTAATTGATACGACCAGTGCTTCTACCTTCGAGTTTGCATTATCTTACGGCAAAATATTAGCTAATCTATCGCCATTATTTATATTTGTTGTTGTACTTGCCGCAGGACTAAAATTTGCGCCTAATATTATGATTACTGGTTTCATGATTTTTGGTCGTGTAATGGATGCGGCTATTAAGTTAGTTCTCGTCTTTTCTATCGTTGAAATATTCACAGGTCTTTTTTCTACATTATTTGGTGCATGGGGATTCGACCCAATTATGGCTGACAAAGCAGACCAATTCCGTGCCCTTGAAACTGCTGGTTATATTGGAATAATGCTTGCTGGTGCGTTCCCGATGGTCTATCTTTTGCGTAAATATGCGTCTAGACCATTGGAGGCAGCAGGTAGAAAGATTGGTCTAAGTTCTACAGGTAGTGCAGGTATGTTAGCAACAATCGCTAATATATTAGCAATGTTCCAACTTGTGCGTTACATGCGTCCAAAAGATAAAGTTATTAATATAGCGTTTGCGGTTTGTGCTGCTTTCCTTCTAGGAGATCACTTATCGTTTACAGCAAACTTTCAACCAACACTTATACTACCAATTCTAATCGGTAAAATCTCTGCAGGTTTTATCGCAATCGGTTTTGCATATTGGTTATCTGTTCCAACTGCCCTACGTCTTGAACAAGAAGACCGTGATAGTGGTGTAATTCGACCAGGCGAATACTTAGAAGAAGATGTAATAGTGAAGAATAATTGACAAAAATGAACGTTGAAGGTAAAAATGGTGTACAAGCCTAATTATAGGGGTGGACAAAAATGAGTGAAGAAAAACAACGTTTTATTCAGGAATTTGTACCAGGTAAGCAAGTTACACTTAGCCATATAATAGCCAATGCCGATCCTGATATGTTCGTCAAATTGGGTATTGAAAAAAAGGGTGCGCTTGGTATTTTAACATTAACACCGAGTGAAACTGTTATTATAGCGGGGGATATCGCGACAAAAGCATCAAGTGTTGATATCGGTTTTCTAGATCGATTTACAGGGAGTTTAGTAATTGTAGGAACGGTATCAGAAGTTGAAATGGCAATGATTGAAGTGACTCGATTTTTAGCGGAAACATTAGGTTTTACAACATCTCCTATAACGAAATCATAAAGGAGTCGCTGACATGAAAAATAGAGTCATGTTAATCGGTTCAATTGGCGCTGGGAAATCCACACTTACAAATACTTTGCTGGGTAAACAGGTCAATGCTACGAAAACGCAAACACTTGTCTATAATGACTGGATTGTTGACACTCCAGGAGAATACACGGAAAATCCAATGTTCTATAAGAGTATTATGGCTACCGCATTAGAAGTGACGCATGTATTTTATATTCAAGATGCAACTGGGGATAAGTTAATCTTCCCTCCAGGTTTCAGTGCAGGTATTTCAAAAATACCTGTTGGCGTTATCACGAAGGTAGATCATCCGAATGCAAATGTCGAACAGGCTATTAAGCGTCTCAAGCAAGTAGTAGCAGGTGGCCCAATAATTAAGTCTTCTTCCGTTACTGGACAAGGTATACAATTGTTAAGAGACTTGGTTTTATGTTCGAATAAAAATGAAATAAACAGTTATCTTGAAAAACATGTAGAAGATCCGTCGATATGTTGGTGAAAGCCTTTACAATGGAACTGTTTTACGTTATGTTTAGTATAGAATCAATTAGAAAAGAATAGTATTTAGGCAATGGCGCCTCTTGTGAACAGAATGCAAATTCTGCTTTATAGGGGCGCTTTTCCTTTTTAAAGGTGGTGTAAGGATTTGAGAGGCTTACTATCTCATGAAGAAACGCTACTAAGTGCAGGCATAGATATTGGAACGAGTACGACAAAGTTGGTTATCAGTCGATTTACGCTGATGAACATGGCAGGTGGTATGCATGTACCAAGGATTGAAATTGTTGATAAAGAAGTTCTTTATCGCAGTCCGATTTTTCGTACGCCGCTTTTATCCCCAACAGTTATTGATTTAAAAGAAGTTGATAAGATTGTGCATACGGAATATGAAAAAGCTGGCGTATCCCCTAAAGAGATTCAGACAGGTGCAGTCATTATAACTGGTGAAACAGCTACAAAGCAGAATGCAGAAGAGATGATTCATCATTTGTCTGACACAGCTGGTGATTTTTTAGTTGCTACTGCTGGACCTGATCTTGAAGGTATTATAGCTGCAAAGGGTTCAGGTGCTTATGAGTACGCGAAAAGAACTGATAAAATGGTTGCCAATGTTGATATTGGCGGCGGTACGGCAAATATAGCTGTTTATGATGGTGCAACTCTTGCCGGTACAGCAACGCTGCATGTTGGTGGCCGATTAATCGAGTTTGAACGGGGGAAAATAAGAAGTATTTCAAAACCAATCCAACAACTTATTGATCAAAACGGATGGCATCTTTGCATCGGTGATGATAAAAGTTCTTCAACAATAAAAAAAGTTATTGAAGAAATGGTAAGTATTCTAACTAGAACTTTATCTAAAGAAACGATATCTAAAGATAAAGTACTTCTCTTAGGCCACGAACCAAATTGGGTTAGAAATGTGGAAGTTGTTTTTGTTTCAGGTGGTATATCAGAATGTATCTATAATCAAGAAGAGCAATCTGATTTAGATGCGATTTATGATGATATTGGTATGGAACTTGCTAGTGCATTGCGGCATGAAATGAACAATGAGCAATTTGAATGGCGAGTGCCAGACGAAACTGTTCGTGCAACAGTATTAGGTGCAGGTACACAAACGACAAATATTAGTGGTGCAACAATCCAAGTTGATAGCAATGACTTACCACAAAAAAACCTTCCTGTGTTTGAAATTTCGTTTGAAGACGATTTTTCAGTAGGCATGAATAAGTTAACGTTTGGTATGAAAGAAGCCGTTGAGGTCTATGATCCTGGAAGTGAAGGACAAAATTTCGTTTTATACTTGACGAATTTACCCTACCTTCGCTTTAAAGATATTCAATTAATGGCGAAAGAACTTCTGGAGGCACGCTTGTTGAAGCCTAATCCAGAGCAACCGTTAATTATTGTGTTGCAGAGTGACCATGCAAAAGTGCTTGGTCAGACATTACAAGCACAAGATGGGAAGCAAAGTATTTTATGTGTAGATCAAATAGATGTAGAGCACGGTGATTATATGGATATTGGTCAAATCATGCAGTCAGGTGTTGTTCCTGTTGTCATCAAAACACTGACCTTTCATTCATAAAGTAAGGGGGCGTGAAGAATTGAATCTTAAAACAACAATGGGTGGAGAAACCTTTCAATTTAGAGATTTAAAAGATGTTTTTGCAAAAGCCAATGAAGAAAAGTCAGGTGATCGACTGGCTGGTATTGCAGCTGAAACGGTTCAAGAACGAATAGCCGCGAAAACTGTACTTAGTGACATTACACTTTCAGAAATTCGAAACAATCCTTTCCTTGATCCAGATAAAGATGAAGTTTCGTTCATTATTGAAAATGATATAAATGAGCCTATTTATAACAGTATGAAAAACTGGTCTGTTGCGGAGCTACGGGAATTTATTTTAGATGACCGCAATGGCGACAGGGAATTGAAAAGAATTAGTAATGGTTTGACAAGTGAAATGATTGCGGCAACAACGAAATTAATGTCGAATCTTGATCTTGTCCATGCGGCTGCGAAAATTGAGATTCTATCCACTTGTAATATTACGATTGGTCAAAGGGGAACATTGCCATCAAGACTCCAGCCTAATCATCCAACAGACAATATTGAAGGTATGTTAGCTTCATTAAAAGACGGACTGTCTTATGGTATGGGTGATGCGGTTATTGGAATTAACCCCGTGGACGATTCGGTGGAAAGCGTTAAAAGGCTACTAGAAGCTAGCCATGACTTTATACAGACATGGGAAATACCGACACAAAACTGTGTACTTGCACATGTAACGACGCAGATGAAAGCAATTGAAAAAGGTGCTCCGGCAGATATGATATTCCAAAGTATTGCGGGAACCGAAAAAGCGAATCGTTCATTCGGTATTAGTGCTTCACTTATTCAAGATGCTACAGATATGGCGAAAACTTATTGTACAAGTGCAGGTCCAGAACGAATGTATTTTGAAACTGGACAGGGTTCTGAATTATCAGCAGAAGCACATTATGGAATGGACCAATTAACATTGGAATCAAGAAACTATGGCTTCGCAAAACATTATAATCCGTATATTGTAAATACCGTGGTAGGCTTTATTGGACCAGAATATTTATATGATAGTAAACAAGTAATTCGTGCCGGACTTGAAGATCATTTCATGGGTAAAATGCATCGCATACCGATGGGTGTCGATATTTGTTATACAAACCATATAAAAGCAGATCAAAATGATATCGAGAATCTTGGTGTTTTATTGACGGCAGCTGGAGTGAACTTTATCATTGCCACACCTATGGGTGACGACTGTATGTTGAATTATCAGTCGATGAGCTATCATGATGTTGCCACTTTAAGACATACACTTGGTAAGCCACCCGCTCCGGAATTTGCAGCATGGCTTGAGAAAATGGGGATTTTTGAAAATGGTCGACTAAGTGCTCGCGCTGGAGATCCGACAATTTTCACAAGATAGGAGGCTTTCATATTGAACGAACAATTAATTGCGTCAATTACGAAACTTGTCGTTGAACGTTTGAATATGGAAAAACAAAACGAAAAACCAGAAGTTAAGTTGAGAGATAGTGAAGCCGTTGGGAAACCAATTATTGAACAGAGTAATAAACTATCTGCCGACTCTTTAATTACAATTAAGCCACTCGTTTCAAATAAAAAGAACGAGAATAACGCAAATGTAAATAAAATTAAAAACAATGATACTAAAAAAGATGATATGGCTGCTAAAAAAGAGCAGCAACTTGAAGAAATGCGTAAAAAGACACCTTCTAGAATTGCCGTGGGACGAACAGGTTTAGGAAGTAGACCGAAAACAGCCACTTGGCTTAAATTTCGCTATGACCATGCAGCTGCTGTAGATGCTGTATACGGTGAAGTTGATCCTTCTATATTGGAAAACTTGGATATCTTTTCAGTAGAATCTAAAGTTAAAGATAAGGAAGAATACATTCGGCGTCCGGATCTTGGGCGTAAGCTTTCGGATGAATCGAAAAAAACTATTTTAGAACGGTGTGAAATGTCACCTACTGTTCAAATTGTTATTTCAAATGGATTAAGTGCTAGTGCGATTGAGACGAATATTGAAGATGTCTATTTGTCATTAAAACAATCACTGAACAACTTGAATATTCCTATTGGAACAACTTTTTATGTTGATAAAGGTAGAGTAGCCTTAATGGACGAAATAGGCGATGTCTTAACACCAGATGTTGTAATTATCCTCATTGGTGAGCGTCCAGGTCTTGTAAGCGCAGATTCATTGAGTGCTTACTTATGCTATAAACCAAGATCGGGAGCTATTGAAGCAGATCGAATGGTTATTTCAAATATTCACAAAGGCGGCATACCACCTGTAGAAGCGGGTGCATATTTAGGAACGGTTATTCAAAAAGTATTGAAGTATCAAGCAAGTGGTGTAAAACTTGTGGATAAAGAAGAATAACGTATCTCCTGGTTAAGGAACTAAAGTAGAAAGGATGTGGTTTACTTTATGCATCTGCCTAAAGTTAAAGCAGAATTATTAGCTGTGAAAATTATACCGAATGTTGATGCAGGTTTGGCTAAGAAATATAATTTGAATAGTGAACAGCGTAGTATTGGAATGTTTACACTTAATATAGATGATATTGGCTATACGGCTCTAGACGAAGCGACGAAGTATGCTGATGTAAAAGTAGTCTATGCAAAGTCATTCTATGGAGGTTCCGGCAATCCGTCCGGTCCGTTATCTGGTGAATTTATCGGTGTAATTGCAGGTCCTACACCTGAGCAAGTGCGAAGTGGCCTTGAAGCAGTCGAAACGATGGTTGAATCAGGTGCCCATTTTGAGTCATTAAATGAGGATGCGAGCCATGTGTTATATGCGCATGTTGTATCCCGGACAGGCAGTTATTTATCTGAACTTGCAGGTGTGACAGAGGGAGATGCACTCGCTTATCTAATTGCTCCTCCGCTTGAGTCTATATATGGTCTAGACGCTGCGTTAAAGGCGGCAAATGTAGATATCAAAGTGTTATTTGAACCACCTTCAGAAACCAATTTTGGTGGAGGTTTATTAACAGGCAGTCAATCTGCATGTCAGGCAGCTGCTGATGCATTTAGGGAAGCTATCATAGAACTAACTCAAAATCCTTTGCGTTACTAATTAAACTAGAATTCTTCAACTGAATTCAGCAGAAGTCTTCTACTTCTATAAGTGGTGAGATGAAAGCGAACATTTTTTCTGTCAGTTAGGTTCAACCCCGGCTAAATTAAGTTAAAGCCTCCGGCGGATGTCACAGATTTTTAGGGGAGTTTTTCGAGTAAACTCGAAAAAATCTGGACGCAATTATGCCAAGGCGAAATTGAATAGGAGCGTGATAATATGTCTGTAATCGCTGATAAAGACTTACTAGCCCTTCAAGAAATGCGGGATGCGGTAAGAAAAGCGAAAGACGCACAACTTCAATATATGTCTTTCTCACAAGAACAAGTAGATAAGATTGTAAAGGCAGTTGCTGATGCAGCATATGCCAAATCTTATGATCTTGCTGTTTTGGCAGTTGAAGAAACAGGAATGGGCGTTATTGAGCATAAAAAGATTAAAAATGATGTTGGCTCTAGAGATGTTTATGAATCAATTAAAGACCTGAAAACAGTAGGTGTTATTTCTGAAGATAAAGAAAAAGGCTTAGTGGAAATCGCAGCACCATTTGGCGTTGTAGCAGCAATTATTCCAACAACAAATCCAACATCTACTGCTTTCTTTAAAACGTTGATTGCACTTAAAACAAGAAATGCTATCGTTGTTAGTCCACATCCTTATGCGGTGAAGTGTACAATTGAAGCCTTGAAAGTATGTGAAAAAGCGGCATTGGATGCAGGTGCACCTGAAGGATTGATTGGTTGGTTATCCTTGGCGTCAATGGAAGCTACACAAGCATTAATGACTCATAAAGATACAAATTTAATTCTTGCAACAGGTGGTGGAGCTCTTGTAAAAGCTGCCTATAGTTCAGGTAAACCTGCTTATGGGGTTGGTCCAGGTAACGTTCCTGTATACGTAGAGAAGACTGCAAAAGTAGAAAAAGCTATATCGATGATTGTAGATAGTAAGTCGTTTGACTATGGTACAATTTGTGCAACGGAACAGGCCATGGTCGTTGACAAAAACATTTTTTCAATGGTTATTCGTGAATTGAAAAATAATGGCGCATACATCTTAAATGCCGAAGAAAAGAAACGAATGGAGAAAGTTATTTCTCCAGTACCAGGAAAAGTGAATCCTAAAATTGTTGGTAGAAGTCCTGCACTTATTGCTGAGCTTGCAGGAATTGAAATAGATGATTCTATTCGGATCTTCGTTGCTGAAGAAACTGAGATTGGCAAAGAAATTCCGTTTTCACTAGAGAAACTCTCGCCTATATTTGCTTTGTATCAGGCAGAAGATACACCACATGCCAAAGAGCTGTGCAGCAGGTTACTTGATTTAGGAGGTCGTGGTCACAGCTTGTCAATCCATACAGAGGATGACAAAGTGGCAAGAGAATTTTCACTCGACTTACCGGTATCTAGAATACTAGTCAACACACTGTCGTCAATTGGAGCAGTTGGTGGTACGACCGCATTAGCGCCATCTCTGACGCTTGGTTGTGGAACATTTGGTGGAAATATAACATCAGATAATATTACAGCGAAGCATCTGCTTAATATTAAACGTATGGCATATGGTATTAAAGAGGTGACGATACCTAAAAAAGGGTCAACACCGACTCCAGCTAATAACACATCAAAAGAAGATGATACTGGTAAAATCGTGAAAAGTGTCATTGAGTCGATGGGGAATAGCGGAGAAATAAATGTAGAAGAAGTATCAAAATTGGTTTCACAAGTACTAAAACAATATAAAAACTAATTATTAGGAGGAATATATTATGTCTAGAGAAATGACTGCACTAGGAATGATTGAAACAAAAGGTTTGGTAGGTTCTATTGAAGCGGCAGATGCAATGGTGAAAGCGGCAAGTGTTAATTTGGTAGGAAAAGTTCACGTTGGTGGCGGAATCGTAACAGTATTAGTGCGCGGTGATGTTGGAGCTGTAAAAGCAGCAACAGAAGCAGGCGCAGCAGCAGCAGCACGTGTAGGAGAACTAATTTCAGTTCACGTAATCCCACGTCCACATAATGAAATTGAATTGATTCTTCCACAACTATCAGATAATAATTAAGACAGCTTTGTTAAATAGTTTATGAATACAAAAGACCTCTAAGATTTGCCAAAGTTAAAAAAATACTTAATTATTCTTTAGGCTTAAACGGCAAACGAATTACTACGTAAGGAAAGCGGGGTAAACCTTAATGGATACACAGTGGATTCAATCAATTGTGGAAGAAGTGCTTCAGCAAATTAATGAAAAAGGTTCGACGTTGAAGCCGTCCGAGGTTCCCATCGCAGTATCAGCCCGTCATGTTCATTTATCTGAACATGACCTTGCTGTTTTATTCGGTCCTTCACATACATTAACGAAGTTGAAGGAACTGTCACAGCCGAATCAATTTGCGGCGGAAGAAACAGTGACGGTGGCAGGACCAAAAGGCTCTATTAGTAAAGTAAGAGTGCTCGGACCAGCTAGAAAATTGACCCAAGTGGAAGTAAGCCAAACAGATGCTTTTGCAATTGGACTTAAACCTCCACTTCGTCAATCCGGAGATATTGTGGGATCATCGGCCGTTACAATCATTGGACCGAAAGGTAGTTTATACTTGGAGGAAGGGCTAATTATTGCCCAATCCCATATTCATATGTCACCAGATGATGCTGAACGGTTTGGAATTATTAACGGACAATATGTTCAAGTGAAAGCTGAAACAGAACGCCCAATTACTTTTGATAAGGTTTTAGTTCGAGTTTCACCCTCGTACAGGTTGGAAATGCATATCGATACGGATGAAGCAAACGCTGGTTTTATAAAGACTGGTCAACCAGGGAAGCTGATTATAGAAGGTCAACCGGTTGCACCTAGCTTAGCGACACCCGAAATACCTGTATCAAAAGTTGTAAGTAGTTTATTTGAAGGTAAATTGCTTACTCAGCTAGATGTAGAGAATAGCACGTCTTCAGTTATACGCGTTCGTAAATCGACGATTATTACGCCTTTGGCTAAAGATAAAAGTAGAGATTTAGGTAAGAAAATAGAAATGATTGACGAATAAGGCGGTGATGTTATGCAACTAGGTAAAGTAACTGGCAACGTATGGGCAACTAGAAAAGAAGATGGGCTAACTGGCTTAACCTTATTATTTGTTCAACCGATATATCCTGATGGAACGGAGATTAATTCTCCAATCATCGCTGCAGATCGAATCGGCGCAGGTATGGGAGACAGGGTCATTGTTACTGAAGGTAGTTCAGCACGCTTCATAGCGCCTGATAACTCAATACCAATAGACGCTGTCATCATCGGTATTGTCGATTCGACGGAAGTCTAGTCAGTTAGAAAGGGTGAGACAGATGGTGAGAGCAGTAGGAATGATTGAAACTCGTGGATTAATAGGGTCGATTGCAGCGGCGGATGCAATGTTGAAAGCTGCGAACGTAGAGCTTATTAATCAAGAGAAAATAGATGGTGCACTCGTTACGGTCTTCGTAGAAGGAGATGTGGGTGCAGTTCAAGCTGCAGTAGATGCAGGAAAGTTGGCCGCTGCAAGAGTGGGGGAGCTAATTTCGGCTCACGTTATACCCCGTGCAGATGGTGAGACTTATAGTATGATTAAAAAGTCAATAAAGCCAGCAATCAAAAAGGCTCCGGTAAAAGAAGTTGCAAAAGTAATCGCTAAAAAAGATAAAAAATCAATGTAAAACAAAAGAAGAAAAGAGGTACAAAATGACATTTACTCGACCTAAAATTGCAGTCATCGGTGCTGGTTTTACCGGTGCAACGACTGCTTTAATGTTAGCTCAAAAAGAGCTAGGTGACATCATACTCCTCGATATACCTGAACAAGAGAATCCGACTAAAGGGAAGGCGCTAGATTTATTAGAGGCTGGACCTGTACAACGATTTAATTCTAAAATCGAAGGCACTTCTAATTACGAAGATATTGCTGGTGCAGATATGGTTATTATCACTGCTGGAATTGCTCGGAAACCGGGAATGAGCCGTGATGATTTAGTTTCAACTAATGCTGGGATTATGCGTGCAATTTCAGAAAAGGTAGCCCACTATGCACCTGATAGCTATATTCTCGTTTTGAGCAATCCAGTCGATGCAATGACATATGTTTGTTATAAAACAACAAAGTTTCCAAAGAATCGTGTAATTGGTCAATCAGGCGTTCTTGATACGGCAAGATTTAATACTTTTGTTGCGAAAGAACTAAATATTTCGGTTGAGGACGTTTCTGGATTTGTATTAGGTGGACACGGCGATGAGATGGTTCCGCTTATCCGTTATTCCTATGCAGGTGGAATTCCGTTGGAAAGACTTATTCCAGCGGAGCGACTTGAGGCCATTGTTGAACGCACAAGAAAAGGCGGCGGAGAGATTGTCAACTTACTTGGCAACGGCAGTGCATACTATGCTCCGGCTGCGTCTCTAGTGGAAATGGCTGAAGCGATTATCCGAGACAAAAAACGTATTCTCCCTTCAATTGCTTATTTAGAAGGAGAATATGGATATAATGATTTGTACTTAGGTGTACCAACAATTCTTGGTGGAAATGGCATTGAAAGTATTATTGAATTGCCACTAACGACCGAGGAAAAAGCAGCACTCGATCATTCTGTAGAAACTGTCCAGGACGTTATGAAGTTGCTATGATTCAACAAAAGGCCATCTAACATAAATTGTTAGATGGTTTTTTTATTTTAATTTAGAATAAACAATTTCAATCTCTAAATAATTGTAATTGATTCTCAAACAGCTCCTTGTTATTTTATCTCCATTAAGACTCCTCTCTTTCCACATACACGCTACTCATGTAAAATATATAACGTTGATAAAAAAATAAGGCTACACCAAAATTACTGCTTCAACTTAAGTTGATTTTTTATTACTAGTATAAATCCAATAAGATTTTTGGGGATGAAGTGTTATCTTGGCATCCCATAATGAGAGGAATTGAATTTAAAGATGAACGAAAACTTTTGGCGTGATTTACCACGACCATTTTTTATATTAGCCCCGATGGAAGATGTAACAAATGTTGTTTTTCGCCATGTAGTGAGTGCAGCAGCGAAGCCGGATGTGTTTTTTACAGAGTTTACGAACACGGAAAGTTATTGTCATCCTGAAGGGATCTATAGTTTGCGCGGGCGCTTGGCATTTACAGAAGATGAACAACCTATCGTTGCACATATTTGGGGAGACAAGCCCGATCACTTTAGGGAAATGAGTATTGGTATGGCGGAAATGGGGTTTAAAGGTGTGGACATCAATATGGGCTGCCCTGTGCCTAACGTAGCGTCGAAAGGAAAAGGAAGTGGTCTAATTCGTTTCCCTGAAACTGCGGCAGCAATCATACAAGCTGCAAAAGCAGGGGGATTGCCTATTAGTGTGAAGACAAGACTTGGTTACACAGACGTAGACGAGTGGCGCGGCTGGTTGACACATATATTTGAGCAAGACATCGCAAATCTATCCATTCATCTGCGTACTAGAAAAGAAATGAGCAACGGAGAAGCGCATTGGGAGCTAATTCCAGAAATTAAGAAGCTCCGTGATGAAATAGCACCCGATACATTGTTAACGATAAATGGGGATATTCTTGATCGTCAAAAAGGTTTGGAGCTCGCCGAAAAATACGGTGTTGATGGGGTAATGATTGGACGGGGTGTCTTTAAAAATCCATTTGCCTTTGAAGTAGAGCAGAGAGAACATAGCAGTAAGGAATTGCTTGATCTTTTACGATTACATCTAGACCTCCATGATAAATATTCAACTGAATTAGAGCCACTTCCATTCAAACCACTTCTTCGCTTTTTCAAGATTTATGTACGTGAGTTCCCTGGGGCTGGAGAATTAAGAAATCAATTGATGAATGCGAAGTCAACAATTGAAGTACGGGACTTGCTAAATAACTTTGAGGGATAGTAGTTGATGGTACGGGGTGACGGTCGAATCGTTAAATTCTCAACACTTGAATACTTTTTCAGCATTCACAATTTAATCGTGGTCATTAATTGTGCCTTGTTAAACAACATCGCCTATTAAGTTCTATCCAATGCTAAATTGGTTTTTGAGTCTCATTTACTTCCACCCCGATATCTTTTCTCATGAAAAAAATGTCCACACAACATTGAATTTTAACGTTGTGTGGACATTTTATATAGTTTTTCAAATCTAAAAATTTACTCGCGTTTCTGAGTTGCTTTCATTTTATCTTTTGCTGAAACGAGTGGGATTTCTCTTAAAAATAACGCTGCGATTACGCCTGCCAACATGATGAATGCAGCGGTAAGGAAAGTAGTCGTCAGTGCATCACTAAAGACATTTTTGACATTGCTAACGATTTGCTCTGCCATTGGCAATAAATCTGCAGGTAGTTGTTCAATAATTTGGTCTAATTTCGGCTTATCCAATAGTTGTAGTAAGTAATACTGCAATCGCCAACCCTTTATATTTCCCGGTTTTGGTCTTAAATGTCCATTTGTCAAAGGTATCCGGCTTGGCTATCTTGGAATATTTTTGCAAAAAGTAATAAAGAAGAATGGTGTAGGAAAATACGAAATCGTTAATTTAAAGTATTACTTTACAAAAGAATCAAAAAAAAGGCAGTGGAATTTAAATTGTTATGTTCTTTATTGAATTTGTTTAAATATGAAAAGTAATAGAAGGAAATGCTGACTTCTTTAACGAATGTACTATAGAAGCAGGTATTTACAAATAGAATGGAGGACGTGTCATGATATATAAAATAGAACGTATACAGAACCTTGGGGAATTAGATGTAGAAAGAATGGTAAAAGAAAGTGAACAGGGCGGATATCGATTCCTTACTAGGCTAGTTGAAGATTATAAGGAAGGAATAAATACTTTTAATAAACCGGGCGAAGCTTTGTTTGGTGTTAAAGACGAAACCGGGCGTACGGTAGCTATTGGTGGCATCAACGTTTCTCCTTTTAGTGAAAACCAAAAAGTAGGCCGACTACAAAGACTTTATGTAAAAGATGATGCACGAAGATATGGAGTTGGATCACTCCTTCTACATGTAATATCTGAACATGCGAAAGAGTATTTTAGTTCTCTTTCAGTCCGAACGGAATCATCTATTGCAGATGAGTTTTACCGTGCTAATGGTTTTGAATTTGATGATTCAGAGGCAGAAACAACGCACGTCAAAGTACTGACTGCATGAAAAGAGATGAAAGTTAGACCTAATGATTATTTTATATGAGATAATCGTCCAGAGAGTTAAAAATTGCTAAGTCAATTATGGAAGTAAGTATCGATTTGTTAAATTAGATGGTTAATTTATATTAATTTGTTAAAAACATGAAAGCCACCTAGAGGGCTTTCTTTTTTTACATCAGATACCTTCTTAATATAATGATATTGTGTAACAGAAGTAAATAGACTGCTAAACCAAGTATTCAACTATTTAAAAGTGAGGTGTAATGGATAGCGATGGAAAGGATGAGAATCAGATAACTTATATATTAAAGAAGTCTTGACAGCTCGGAAAAAAATCGTAAAATTATTAAAAATACCCCATTCCAATATACACAATCATTTTGGGACGCATGACAAATAGTCTCCTATTATGTTTTATAAAACCAAATAGGAGACTATATTGTTTGCTATATGATGCTTTGGGAAGCCACTGAAAAATCTATTATTGATAACGGTTTTCTGCATTCCCAAACTGCTGTTTTCTGTTCAAATAGGACGCTTTCTGCAAGAGAAGAATACAGTCCATTCATTTTTCGGACAGTATCATAATTAGTGGTCAATTTCTTTATCAAATCTAAAAATGGACTTCATTTTATTGTATGAAAAATATACTAAAAATAAAGTGGTGTCCCGATGGTTTTGAAACGTCAAATTGTCGCTCTAATCAATTTTACAAACATTTATAAAGTTAAAAGACGTATGTTTTTGGGTGGCTTCAAATCACGTGAGAGACTTTTCACGTTATACTTCTGTAGAACCCTTAATTGGCTTCGGATTTTTAATAGCAAATGATACTAGAAGTCCTAAAACAGCAATATATCCTGCCACCAGGAAAGCTACATTGACTCCGTGAATGGCACCTGAAACCGTGCCGTCATCAATCGTATGTGTAATTGTGATAGCGACTAGAACTGCAGTTCCAATTGCACCTGAAATCTGACGGAACGTATTGTTCATAGCGGTACCGTGAGAAATTAATTGATTTGGCAACTGATTCAGACCAAGCGTTGTAGATGGCATCATTACCATGGCGATGCCGAACATCCGAACCGCGTTCAAGGCTGCTAAATATGTGAAAGTCGTTTCTTCAGATAAGTTTGTAAACATGAATGTTGTCACTGTAAGGATGACAAATCCAGTGCGCAACAGCCACTTTGCTCCAAACTTATCGAATAGTGTACCTGTTATTGGGTTCATGATACCCATTATGATGGCGCCGGGCAAAAGCATTAGTCCGGAATGTAAGGCGCTGAATCCAAGAAGGGTCTGCATGAAGATGGGTAAAATCACAGTTGTTGCAATCATCGAAGCGAATACGATCATACCGAGTGTTGTTGCAAGCGTGAACACTTTGTTTTTGAAAACCCGGAACTCGAGAATTGGCTCATCCAACTTCAATTGTCGCCGAATGAATAAATAAAGTGAAACAGCTCCGACTATAATGGCTATGCCAACGTTCACATGAAACCATCCCGTGTTACCGGCGATACTGAAGCCGTAAAGGAGTCCGCCAAATCCAAGCGTGGAAAGAACAATGGATAAGAAATCCATTTTAGGATTAGTTAATTCCGTCACGTTTTTTAGCAATAAGGAGGCTGCAATTATAATTACTAAAGCAATTGGCAAAACAACATAAAAGACGCTTCTCCATGCAAAGTGATCCACGAGATAACCCGATAAGGTGGGTCCAATTGCCGGTGCAAATGCAATGACAAGACCAAACATACCCATCGCTTTCCCTCGTTGTTCAATGGGGAAGAGGAGGAACAAAATTGTTTGTAGTAGTGGCATCATAATCCCTGCGCCTGCTCCTTGAAAAACCCGTCCGAGTAACAAGATGGAGAAATTAGGAGAAACTGCTGCGATAAATGTTCCAATTGCGAATATACTCATTGCTGTAATAAATAACTTCCGCGTTGTATATTTTCCGATTAAAAATGCCGTAATTGGAATCATGATTCCGTTAACGAGCATGAAGATGGATTGGAGCCACTGGACGGTACTTTCCGAAACTTTTAAGTCCTTCATGATTGGCGGCAAGGCTGTGGCGAGAAGGGTTTGATTCAGTATTGTAATAAACGCACCGGATAGTAAAACAGCCATTAATGGGATATTTTTTTTAAGTTCAAAAGTTTGTAAGTGTACCACGAATAATTTATCACCTCTTTTTAGTTAATCATTCCTATAATAAATCAGTACTTAATTTAAACTAGACATGTTTCATAAGTTTGTGGTTAATTTACTATAAAAAATTTATTGATTATTTGAGTGCGGTTTTTTGATTACATAAATTGGAAAGTGAAGCATAGTAATAATAGATGTCGTAATTGAATTATCGAATAGCTAAACAATATTATTAATTGTCATAAATGTATGATGCACAATCACGGTAAAATCATGCACATATATGCCAAAATTGAATGATAGACAACAAACTTTTTCATTTTTCAAAGTGTCTGAGGAGAATTACAATAGGAAATGTGTACATACCATTTTAAAATATAAAATTGGGAAATGGTCATTCTTTAAAAAAGCAGTCTATTACGATCGGGATGGTATTATTATTGAGGTGCTTACTGACCGAGTGAAGTATGTAAATCTTCTAGATAAACTGTATTTTTTAACTGGCGTTACGGAATCGATTCACCAAATGAATAAAGTATTCGACTATGTGTTTGTTGTTACGCATCAATGCGGTGTTGGTTTAGGTTTAGTAAAAGAATCAGAGTTACAGGTGATACATGTCTATATGCTGGACAAGATCCGAAAAGAAGGCTATAAAGTTTTCAATATTGGGATGTCACCGCTATCAAATGTCGGTCAGTCCAAGTATTCCTTCTTAAGTGAAAAAGTCGCAGCGCAAATATTTTTACACGGCCAATACTTTTATCATTTCAAGGGACTTAAAAACTTCAAATTAAAGTATGCGGATTTTTGGAAATCAAAGTATTTAGCGTACCGAAAAAAGTCTTCGTTAACGTTTACAATGGCGCAAATCACGCTGTTAATTAGAAAAAGAAGGCGATAACCTGTATAGCAGCAAGCTTGTAATTACTTTAGCTAGCAGTTTATAATGTGTTCCGTGACAACTCTAGATGAAAGAAGTATGATGAATGAGGATTGTACGTTTGTTTGGAAAAAAGTTTGAAAGTAAGCAACGTTATGACAATAATTCAAAACATAATCAGTTTCATATTGCATATTGATAAACATTTGGTTGAAATCATACAAAGTTTTGGTTTATGGTCATATGCAATTTTATTTTTAATCGTGTTTGTTGAGACGGGTCTCGTTATTTTCCCTTTCTTACCAGGGGACTCTCTGCTATTTGCAAGTGGGGCTCTTGCGGCGATGGGTGCATTTAACATTGTCATTCTACTCATCATCTTCTTTTCTGCGGCTGTTATCGGCGACACGGTAAAATATCATTTTGGTAAGAAAGTTGGGTATACAATTTCACCCGGAAGTTTTTTGGGAAGATTTATTAATCAAGAAAAAATGGATAAAGCTGAGGACTTCTTTAATCGGCATGGTGGGAAAACAATATTGATTGCTCGTTTTATGCCGTTTATTCGCACGTTTGTACCATTTGTAGCAGATGCCAGCAGGATGAACTATCGTTATTTCCTGATTTATAATGTTTTGGGTGCTGCGATATGGGTAGGAATATTTACAATTGCAGGCTACTTTTTCGGTAATATTGATATTGTCAAAAACAATTTTTCAACTGTCCTTTTATTAATTATTTTTGTATCTGTCCTGCCAGCTATTATCAGTATTATACAGGGGCGTTTAAAGAAAAAGTAAATGGCTAGATTTCAGGGATACTAGCCCTTCTGCTAATCTACTAAAAGAGCATCAACCAAATTAATGGTCGATGCTTTTTAGATTTTCAAATATTATAATCGAGATGACGCTTAGTGTATTTATATAGAAAACATGTATTTGTTGACATATAATTGTCTACCCCCTAAACTAAAGCTATTGGTTGAGGGGGTAGACGATTATGAAAGAAAAATTATTGGAAGCAGTCGAGTTATTTGAAGAAGTAATGATCTACGGTACAGAACATGTTATCAAAAATATGGATAATCCTATTTGGAAAGAATACTCACCTGAGCAAATCCAAGTACTAAAAATTCTATCTTCATACGGGGAACTGTCGAATGGGAAACTTGCTGAAATTCAGGGCGTACATAAAAGTGCTATATCGAGTCGCTTAAAAAAGTTAGAAGAAAAAGGACTTATCCTATCTGAGCGTGATAAAAATGACCAGCGTACCAAAATAAGTAAACTTACTACAGAAGGAATTGATGTCTTACAAGCCTCAAATCAGGCAGTTTTTGAGAATATTGAAACCCTAATTATGGGTCGTATTGCCGAGGATGAACTAGAAGCATTTGTTAAGACGTTCCAAAAGCTTAAAGAAATTTTGCAAATGAAGGAGATGTAATTTATGAGAACTATATTAAAATTTAGATGGCCTATCTTCATCGGCCTGCTTGCACTAACTATTGCTTTGTTCGTTCTAGCACCAAATTTAGCAAAACAAGCGGAAGATGCTGGTAGTGTACAATTGCCGCCTACCTCAGATTCACAAAAAGCTGCAAATATGCTTAAGAAAGCTGGAGCCTCTGAAGATATGATTTCACTCGTCTATTCTTTGGAAAAACCAGTTGATGCTAAAACTAAACAAGAAATTCAAGCAGTTGTAAATAAGTTAGAAGCATTGGGTCAGCCAGTTAAATCAATACTTAACCCGTTTGAGAGCGCTGAAATGGAAGCACAACTGGTGTCAAAAGATCAATTGACGGTGCTTGTTCCCATTACTGTTGATGGATCATTTGACGAAATTATTGCCCTCGCAGATAAGATTCATGACGAAATTATACCGAAAGATCAGACAGTCTATTTAACAGGGGAAGCCATTATTAGTAATGACGTGAACCAAAGCGCACAAGATGGATTAAAGAAGACTGAAATGATTACTGTTGTGCTAATTTTTGGTTTGCTATTGATTGTTTTTCGATCAATCGTCACGCCGTTCGTTCCACTTCTTGCAGTTGGAATTTCATATCTACTAAGTCAATCGCTCGTAGCATTTTTCATTGATTGGTTTGGTTTTCCTGTTTCAAATTACACACAAATATTCTTAGTAGCCATCCTTTTCGGACTTGGAACGGATTATTGCATACTATTATTAAGTCGATATAAAGAAGAGCTTCTTGCGGGTCATGAAGTAGAAGATGCGATTATCAACACGTATAAAACAGCTGGTCGCACGCTTTTTATTAGTGGACTCGCGGTATTTATTGGTTTTGCGGCAATAGGATTTGCAGATTTCCCTATCTTTAAATCTGCGGTGGCCGTAGCAGTTGGGATAGCTGTACTGCTTATTGTACTATTTACGATTGTTCCGTTATTTATGCTTCTATTAAGAGATAAATTATTCTGGCCTTCAAAACAGGCTATCGCACATAAAGATAGTAAATTGTGGATTGGTTTTAGTAAAATCTCAGTCCAAAGACCGCTCACAGCGATGTTGATCGTATTAGCAATAACGTTACCTCTTCTTTTGTCATACGATAATGATTTGTCGTTTAATACAATTGATGAAATTGATGCTAGTAAAGAATCTGTAATAGGGCTTAATGCGATTTCAGAAGGGTTTGGAGAAGGAGATTCTTTACCAGTTCAAGTATTATTGAAAAAAGATACATCTATTGTTAATGAAACAGATGTAACTTATTTAGAAGAAATAAGTAGGAATCTTGAGAAGGTTGAAGGTGTGAAAACGGTTCGAACGATTACACGACCAACTGGTGAAATAATTGAAGACTTGTATGTCGATTATCAACTTGGATTAATGGGAGACGGCGGTAGCGATGCTGTTAGTGGAGTTGGAGAAGTTCAAAAAGGGCTTGCAGAAGTTCAAGGTGGATTAGAACAAGTAACCGGCATGTTTAGTAATCCTTCAATGGTAGAATTAGGTAGCGAAGGAGTTCAACAAGCTGCAGAAGGTATCGGTCAACTGGCTGGAGGCGTAGATGCTTCTAATAAAGGACTTGATGAAATTGGTTCAGGTTTGGAAGTATTATCTACAACTTTAAAAGAAATGAGTGAGTCGGAAAGTGTGCGCGCTACCGGATTGTTCATTCCGTCAGGAACATTTGAAAACGAAGAATTCAAACCTGTAATTGATAGATATACTTTTGGAGACAAGTCAGGGGTATTACTTGAAGTTATTTTGGATGAAGATCCTTATTCACCTGAAGCGATTCAAATAGTACAGGATATTAAAGATAGTGTAAATCGGTCTGTAATCGGAACACCGTATTCTGATGCTGAACTTGCATTTAGTGGCGTTTCAAGTATGAATTTAGATTTGAATGATATTTCATCAAAAGACTTTACGCGTACAGTTACAATTATGCTAATTAGTTTGTTTGTAGTCTTGACAGTTTTATTCCGGTCTGCAATCATGCCGTTATATATGATAGGTTCGCTGTTACTCACTTACTATTCATCTATCGCTATAACTGAGCTTATTTTTGTTAACTGGTTAGGGTATGATGGAATTAGTTGGGCAGTGCCATTCTTTGGATTTATCATGTTGATTGCGCTAGGCGTTGATTATTCTATATTCCTACTTGACCGCTTCCGCGAAGAAAGTATTAAAGGATTGACTATTGGCGATGCGCTTACAACTGCCATGGCGAAAATGGGAACAGTTATTATTACCGCGTCGATTATACTTGCTGGTACGTTTGGGGCGATGATGCCTTCTGGTGTATTAAGTCTTGCACAAATTGCAACTATTGTTATCACAGGTTTACTTTTGTACGGACTCATTATTCTCCCGTTACTAATACCAGCGATAACTGTATCATTTGGCAGAGGTGTATGGTGGCCGTTCCGAGGTAAATAAATTCTAGAAAGATTAGTATAAAAGAAAAAACAAGCTACTATCCTAGTAATTTCATTAGGTAAGTAGCTTGTTTTTATTTTAACGAAATGAAAACTGGACATTTGCAAGATATTTACTAGAAGGTATACTGAGTTATATAGCTTTGTAGTATTATGCCGTATTAAACATCGAAAACTATGGTATAAACTAACAATTCATTAGAAGGAGACGGTAAAAATGATTAGTGAAAAATTAGCAGGTGCATTAAATGAACAAATGAATAATGAATTCGCGGCAGCTCAAACATACTTATCAATGGCTTCTTATTGCGAACACAGCAATTATAACGGTTTTGCACATTACTTCCTGCAACAAGTAGAAGAAGAACGGATGCACGCGATGAAAGTTTATTCATATTTAAATGATCGTGGCTTCCATGCTGTAATTTCAGCTATTCCGGCTCCAGCAACATCGTTTGAAAGTATACTCCATACATTTGAAGTTGCATTGGCACAAGAAAAAGAGGTTACAAAGTCATTTTATCGAATTATGGATATGGCGTGGGAAGAGAAGGAGCATGCAACAATTTCTTTCCTCAATTGGTTCCTTGATGAACAAGTTGAAGAAGAGGCAACGTTTGATAAACATATTGAATATTTAAGAAGAATTCGTGAAGATAAAAACGCACTGTTTATTTATGAAAAAGAGCTTGGACAAAGACAATTTACGGAAGAGTAAACTATGGTAACTTAGTCTGTCTCAAATAAGGGACAGAGATTTTTGGAGAAGTTACTGCTGTTGTATTTAAATTAAAAAAATACTTAGTTAAATTCAGTGCTCTGATAATATTTCTAATTAAGAGTAGCGCCCTTCGTACGATAGGAGGGCGCTATTTGATGTTTATATTTACGTGGTTTGAATTTATTCCTATTAATTTCCCTATAAACATTGAGTAGTCTATCATTATCTTTATGAAGAATACATTTCCTTTAGTGATGGCTTTAAGTAAGGGTTCTAGTTTTCCTTCATTCAACTCTCTAAATCGTTTGGCATAATTAGCAGGAAATGGCATAGAATCTATTTATACGGGGAATTTTCCTATATGTATTTCACTAGTACAGGAGAGGGGTTGTAATTATTGGCATACACGGATAATTACGAAAGGGATGTCTATGGTACCATGTCATTTTGGTTACGGAATGATTATGATCATGGTCGTTTCTTTGACAGGGAAATTAGTTATCATGAACCAGAACTTGCAAAAGCAAACCAGCATATGCTCGTGCAGTTGGGCAATGTATTCACTAGGGTAGAAGAGAAAAAGGAGGACTTGGGTACATTACTTCATGATGCTAAGCATGTTACCAATGAGTTTGTCAGTTTACTTTCCTACACGATGGATAGGGCTTTACATTGTAATGTTATCATTTCAACGCCAACCTCACTTCTTGACCATATGATTCGGGAAGCAGAAGAGTCATTGAATATCTTTGCAGTGCTAGAATCGGGTAAGGAACTCACGCCTGCGAATGCGAATATGCATACCAGTCTAATGTGGTTAAGGCAAATGTCCGATCATCTTGGGTTCATACGTCATTATCTGGATACAACAAATTATCAACTGCATGAAGAATTGCTTGCAAAGATACAAAAGTTTAACAACTTTCTGCTTCAAGCGCAGGCAATGAACACGATGTTACGTCATCCACGTAATGAAATATCACCTGCACAGGAAACCTTTGATAAAATGCTTATTACTAACCTTAAGGAAATAGAAATGGATTGGCTTGGAATCGATGCCTTAATAAAAAGGTGTGCATTAATTACGACAGCACCACCGGATTTGTTAGAGCATATCGCAAGAGAGGCCCACCATACATGGAAGAATCTTGAGGAAAAGGTACTTCGTTAAATGCTTAACCCGGAAGTTACAACATATACGAAAAGTGATTGAACCAATTGGTTCAATCACTTTTTTTCTTTATTAATGAAGGGTTAAGAATTCAATTGAATCCCTGGCGGACAACTCCCTCTATTTTACTTGCCCACACCCAAATGAATAGTGGGGAATAGAATAGGAGAGTATCAAAAAATATATGAAAGCGGTGTTTAGGATGAACACAAATAATGTTCAATCGCAAGGAAATAATGGATTAGGGGAGTCTATAATTAGGAAGAGATGGGATCCAATTTGCAAGTCATATCAAAACTATGGTGTATTACTTCCTAATCCCACATCAGGAGAAACTAACTATGGAGGGGTATATCCAAACATGCCTTATGGTCCTGTTTATGCCTATCCAACCTTTCCATTTAAACATGACCAACAAATGTACGATAGCTCGGTGTGGTGGAAATAGACCAAGTATCCTTAGAGTAAACACGAGTTGTGTGAAAATAGGGAACTTTTTCGGTGCGCACGAAGAATAGCCGTCTATTACGATTTTTTAATCGAATAGACGGCTTCTTCTTTATTGTTTGACCTTAATCTATATCTTTGATATTATAGGGGTACAGGGTATATGTACTTGGTGAGGAGTGGCATTATGCAGAATACAACAAAAACAACTGTCCAACCAAACAAACAACAGCTTCTCAACCGCTTAAAGCGTGTTGAAGGACAAGTAAGAGGAATACATCAGATGGTTGAGAATGACCGATATTGTGTGGATATTTTACATCAGATTAGTGCAATTCAATCAGCAATGAATAAGGTTTCTTTAGCTCTCTTAGAGGATCATACGCATCATTGTGTCGCAAATGCGATTAAAGGCCAAGATGGAGAAGCAGCCATAAAAGAACTAATGGCTGTTATGAAAACAATGACGAAATAAAATGTAAGCTATTTTGGCTATTTAAATAAATTACAATATAGGAGGTCATTAAAATGACTGAAATAATAAAAGTGCAAGGCATGTCTTGCGCCCATTGTGTGAATGCAATTGAGGAAAGCGTAGGTAATCTTAAAGGTGTTACTTCTGTAAAAGTCGAGCTTAGTAGCGGTGAGGTTACTGTTGATTTTAATAATGAATTGACAACATTGAATCTGATTCAAGAAACAATAGAAGACCAAGGTTTCGACGTCAATTAAACTGTTGGAATCATTTGAATATAACTTAGGGGTAGGTTGAGAGAAATGATTATACCATTTGGTGTAATTATTCTTTTTGAGTGAATTATACCCCTATATAGTATTGGAGGAAAGATAGATGTCGAAGACTGAACAAACATTGCAAATTAATGGGATGACATGTGCAGCTTGTGCAAACCGTATTGAAAAGGGACTTTCCAAAATAGAGGGTGTTGAAAAAGCGAATGTAAACTTTGCTTTAGAAAGATCGACAATCATTTATGACCCAGAGAAAACAAATGTAAATGAATTTATAGAAAGAGTTGAAAAATTGGGCTATGGCGTCATACAAGAAAAAGAGACGTTTGATATATCAGGTATGACGTGCTCGGCGTGTGCAGCAAGAATTGAAAAAAGAATTAATAGGATGGATGGTGTTTCAAATGCTTCGGTTAACTTTGCTATTGAAACACTGGTTGTTGAATACAACGATACTGAAATCAAACCTTCTGACATGGTTACGGCTGTAAAAAAAATGGGCTTCGAGTTGACGCCTAAACAAGATAGTAAAGAGAACATTGATCACAAAGAGGAAGAAATTCATAAGCAACAACGAAAGTTCATCTTTTCACTTGTATTAACAATTCCGTTGTTATGGACAATGGTTGCCCATTTTAGTTTTCTATCATTTATTTATTTGCCGGCTATTCTTATGAACCCGTGGTTACAACTTGTGCTCGCAACACCGGTTCAATTTATTGTTGGTGGTCAATTTTATAAAGGAGCATACAACGCTTTGCGAAATAAAAGTGCAAATATGGATGTATTAGTTGCGCTTGGTACTAGCGCAGCTTACTTTTATAGTCTATATCTTGCGTTGGAATGGGTAAAGGCAGGAAGCGTCGGAATGCCAGAGCTCTATTTTGAAGCATCTGCTGTCATCATTACATTAATCGTACTCGGTAAATTATTTGAAGCCCGTGCAAAAGGGAAAACAAGTCAGGCAATTCAAAAGCTACTAGGTATGCAGGCTAAAACTGCCCGATTACTGATAAACGGAATTGAAAAAGAAGTTCCAATTGAAGAAGTCGTATTTGGGGATATTATTCTTGTGAAGCCAGGTGAAAAAATACCGGTGGACGGAGAAATCATTGAAGGATATTCCGCAATTGATGAATCAATGATTACAGGTGAAAGTGTTCCTATTGATAAGGTTTCTGGAGATACAGTGATTGGCGCAACAATTAATAAAAATGGTTCTTTGCAAATAAAAGCGATAAAAGTAGGGAAAGATACAGCGTTAGCACAAATTGTGAAAGTGGTTGAAGAAGCACAAGGATCTAAAGCGGATATTCAACGCTTGGCGGATCGAATTTCAGGTGTGTTTGTACCAATAGTAGTTATGATTGCGGTCGTAACATTCATCGTGTGGTATTTTGTGACAGGTGATTTCCGTTCTGCTTTAATTCCAACAATATCTATTTTGGTCATCGCTTGTCCTTGTGCACTTGGTTTGGCAACGCCGACATCGATTATGGCGGGTTCAGGTAGAGCTGCTGAAATGGGGATTTTGTTTAAAGGCGGTGAACATTTGGAGAATACACGGATAATTGATACCGTTGTGTTGGATAAAACAGGAACAGTGACAAAAGGTGAACCTGCTTTGACAAATATCACAGTGACAGATGGGTTTAAGGAAGATGAAATACTGCAACTAATCGCGACAGCTGAAAATAAATCCGAACATCCATTGGCACAAGCAATTGTTCAAGGTGTAAAAGAAAAAGGTCTTTCGCTACTTGAAACGACTGATTTTGAAGCGTTGCCGGGATATGGCATTCGGGCTGTAGTTGGTGGTAAAGAAATTTATGTAGGGACAAGAAAATTGATGCATTCACATCAAATCGACCTTTTGGATGTAGAATCTACGATGGAAGCATTTGAAAGTGAAGGGAAAACAGCGATGCTTATTTCCGTGGATAAGCAAATTGCTGGAGTCGTTGCTGTAGCAGATACAGTGAAAGAGACATCTAAAGAAGCAATTACGAGAATGCAGGAATTGGGTTTGGATGTCATCATGCTGACAGGCGATAACCAACGAACTGCTGAAGCAATCTCTCGACAAGTTGGACTCACGAAAGTAATTGCCGAAGTTTTACCTGAGCAGAAAAGTGAGGAGATTAAAAAGCTTCAAGACCAAGGTAAAAAAGTGGCAATGGTTGGGGATGGGATTAACGATGCACCTGCACTTGCTATGGCGGATATCGGTATGGCTGTCGGAACAGGTACTGATATTGCGATTGAAGCTGCGGATATTACACTGATGCGTGGGGATTTAAATAGCGTAGTGGATGCTATTATTATGAGTAGGAAAACAATGCGAAATATAAAGCAGAATTTATTTTTTGCTTTCTTTTACAACATAATTGGAATCCCAATTGCTGCAATTGGCTTATTGGCACCGTGGGTTGCTGGAGCAGCGATGGCGTTTAGTTCAGTATCTGTCGTGTTGAATGCGTTACGTCTTCAGAAAGTAAATACTAAGAGTTGATAACAAAAAACAATTTAAACATCCTATTCCGACGTTGTCAAAAGTTGGAAGAGGATACGCAGGAACAATAGGAGGTCTCGGTACACTCATCGGTACTCCTCCAAATATTATTTTGGTAGCACAAGTCAAACAATTATTTGATGTAGAAATTTCTTTTGCAAGCTGGATGTTAGTTGCAGTCCCTATAGTTGTTGTGCTTCTATTCTTTGCATGGGTTTACTTAGGTAGGTTTGCATTTAAGATGACTATCAAAGGATTGCCCGGTGGGAAGGAAGTTATAGAGAAAGAGCATCTTCTTCTCGGAAAGACAACATATGAAGAAAAAGTTGTAGGTTCTATTTTTGCATTTGCGGCATTTATGTGGATTACACGTGAATTTATATGGATAAATATTATTCCAGATTTAAAGGATGGTATGATTGCAGTTCTTGCAGCTTCTCTACTTTTTGCTATACCTACGTCTAGAAAATATGGGAAGCGAATTCTTGATTGGGAGGATTCAAAAGAGATACCTTGGGGGATTCTTCTACTGTTTGGGGGCGGACTTGCAATAGCAGCAGGTTTTCGTGAAACAGGTCTCTCTGAGTGGATAGGCACACAACTTACTGTTCTTGATGGTTTTAATATAGTAATAATCATGGCATTTTCAGCCTTACTCGTCCTTGTACTGACTGAGTTTACGTCTAATACGGCGACTGCTACAATGATATTGCCTGTGCTAGCTGCTCTTGCATTATCATTGGATATTCATCCTTATGCTTTGATGGTTCCTGCTGCTATGGCGGCAAACTGTGCATTTATGCTACCTGTTGGCACACCTCCGAATGCGATAATATTTGGAACAGGAAAGCTGAGAATTGTTGAGATGGTAAGGGTGGGTTTCGTAGTTAATATACTTGTGTTGGTATTAATTGTACTCGCTGCTTATTATTTAATGCCACTTTTCTGGGGTATTGATTTAAATGTTGTACCGCTTTCGTTTTATTAAATAAAGAATGGCTTGTGTAGTTATGATGACCAACTTGCCATACAGAAAGCCGATTCCTAGCGCATATAGGAATCGGCTTTTATGTATTTGAAAGGTCATTTTTCAAAGTGGTATAAGAAGCACAAAAAAACTTGATTTTTAAACTTGTCATGTACATATTCACGTGATATTATATGAATGTAAACAAATTATACAACTAATTAGACAAGTGTACAGAGTTGTTTTTATTTAAGGGTAATGACATGCAACTTATTGGATATGCTATGAAAGCGTATTCACTAATTTCCAAAAAAACAAAGAAATAAAAAAAGAGGAGAATGCAAAATGACAGCACAAGAACATAAACAAACACCACATATTCAACCAAACGGGGTAGAGATTGCAGAGACAATTCTTTTACCAGGTGATCCTTTGAGAGCTAAATTTATTGCTGAAAACTATTTGGAGAACGTTGAGCAATTTAATTCAGTTCGGAATATGCTTGGTTATACAGGTACATTTAACGGCAAGAAGATTTCAGTTATGGGAACGGGTATGGGGACGCCGAGTATGAGTCTTTATTCTTGGGAATTAATTAATATTTTCGGTGTGAAGAATTTAATTCGTATCGGTTCTGCTGGAGCAATTCAAGATGATTTGAATATGTATGATATTGTTTTTGCAATGGGTGCATCAACTGATTCCAATTATGTGGACCAATATAATTTACCAGGGCATTATTCAAATATTGCTTCGTTTGATTTGCTTGAGAAAGCAAAAAAAGTAGCAGATGGAAAAGGCTTTGAGGTGAAAATTGGAAACGTTCTTTCAAGCGATGTGTTTTATAGTGCTGACACAACGGCATTAAAAAAATGGAGTGATATGGGAATTTTAGCTGTTGAAATGGAGGCGGCTGGTCTTTATATGAATGCTGCACATGCTGGTGTTAACGCACTTTGTATTTTAACTATAAGTGATCTTATTTTCAAAAATGAGCAGACGACGGTTGAGGAAAGACAAACCGCATTTACAAAAATGATGGAAATCGCTTTAGAACTAGCTTAAATCTAAGTCTGTTCATTTCTGTTATCTCCTGTTTAATACGCATATACAAATGAAATATAAACTTTGCGAGGAAGTGTAGAGATGACTAAAGTAAAACAAGTAGCAAATAATGAACAAATAGTAAATGTGAAAAAAGCAATTCCTGTCATATTGATTTTGTTTGTATTCTCATTAATCATAGACAACTCATTTAAAATCATTTCAGTTGATTTGGCTAAAGATTTTGGTCTGTCACCTACAACAGTCAGTTGGCAAGTAACTTTAGCAGGACTTGTGATTGGCATTGGAGCAGTCGTTTATGCGACGCTTGCGGATACAATTAGTGTGCGAACTTTATTGGTCGCCGGAATCTTGTTGATTTGTATCGGTTCCATTATGGGCTTTATTCTACAACATTCGTTTGCTCTTGTTGTACTAGCGAGAATTATACAATCTGCGGGTTTAGCTGCAACTGAAACTTTGTATATTATATTTGTTGCAAAGAATATGCCAAAAGAACAGCAGAAAATGTTTTTGGGATTTAGTACAAGCGCCTATTCCATTGCACTTGTGATTGGTACGTTGACCGGCGGATATGTATCTACATATTTGAATTGGACAACATTGTTTCTAATCCCATTGCTGACTCTTTTAATACTGCCTTTCATACTCAAGTATCTTCCGAAAGAAAAATCTAAAGGCTTTAAAGTTGATATAATTGGATTATTGTTAGTTGCTGTAGTTGCTGCTGCATTAATATTATATGTAACGAAGTTTAACTGGATAAATTTCGGCTTATTCATTGCATCATTAGTACTGTTTCTTCTGTATATAAGTAAAAGCACCAAAGCTTTCATTGGAATTACATTCTTTAAAAATAAACGCATGCTATCAGTCTTAGGTGTGGCATTCATCATATATACGCTACAACTAGCATATATCTTCATGTTCCCATTCCTTATTGAATCCATATATGGAATGAAACTAGATAAGATATCACTATTATTTATTCCTGCTTATGTGTTAGCAACGATTATAGGTGCAATGTCCGGTAAAATTGCTCAGTTTTTAGGGAATAGACAATGTATCACTCTTGCGATTTCATTAATAACAATAAGTTTACTACTTGGTGGATTATTTGTTGAAACATCGATGTGGATATTTGTTTTCTCTATGATCTTATTCTCAGGTTCATTTGCATTAATGTACGCGCCTATGCTTGATACGTTGATCAGTACAATATCACCGGAACAATCGGGCACAGCTCTTGGTTTTTATAATTTATGCTTAAATATTGCTGCTTCAATCGGGATTGCTTATGTAGCGGCGATGATGGATAGTCAATTACTTAAACAGAATGTCCTTGGTTTTGTTGGGGAAGGAAACGCAAGTCTCTATAGTAATATCTTATTAATTCTTACTTTCATTTCACTTGTATCATTAATGGTATACTGGCTTTTAGTAGCTCGTAAAACAAAAAAAGCTTAATTAGTTGAATGAAATGAGCGTGATAAAAATGAATAGTGATATAAAAAATAATCATAGTCTTAAAAAGCCGCTTTATATAAAGGTGTATGACAAAATATTTAAACTGATTATGGATGGGGTATATCCCCCTGAGAGTCAATTGCCATCTGAACCGGAATTGGCAAAAATGATTGGCGTCAGCAGAATGACATTAAGACAAGCATTGGCTTTACTTCAAGATGATGGATTGGTGAAAAATATTCATGGTAAAGGGAATTTTATTATTAAAAATAAAAAAGACTCTGTACTGCCAGGTTTGGAAACTTTAGGAAACCCGATACACAAATGTCATAGTGAAACAATTGACGAAGTGGAAATGAATTTTAGACTTGATTTAGAAAGTGATTATACTCGGCAAGTGTTGAAAAGAAAAATGGCAGCTGTAGTGGCCATAGAGCGTTGGTATAAAAGTGATGATAAAGTTGTTGCATATGCCTTTACATTTATGGCCATTGAAACTGTAGCCGAATTAGACTTGGATTTGCAAGATGATAATCAAGTGCTAAATATGCTAGAAAAAGATATTTATAATATTGCGAACCACGCTTCTATAGATATTAAACGATCGACGGCAGGTAATGCTCCTTCGCAAAAGTATCATATCTTTGGTGGTGAGCAATGTGATCTAATTACCGAAAGTGTTTATCAAAATGAAAAGTATCCCCTTGTTTATAACAAATTCTATATTCCAAAGAGATTTAGCAAAATGCTCATTAATGCTACAAAGTGATACACTATAAAGCTTCATTATTTTGGTTGTACAATAAATGACGTTAGGGAAAGAAAATCGCCTCTCCACGAAACAGGAGAAAGAGATGGAATTTCACTAACGTCATTTTCTTATAAATTTGGGGCCAATTTAAGTAGAAACAGGCTTTATATACGTTCTTAGACGTATATAAAGCCTGTTTTTTTTTGATCAATTTTTTAGGGTTATTAAGCTTAGAACTAGCACATAATAGAGATTGTTAGAAAAAATATTGGAAGGTGATATAAGTATGCAGCTATTTGAAGTAGAACCATTATTTGAAGGACAAGTACATGAACGGCTCCAGTTTAAGTTTGTATATGAAGGAAATGACTACCAAGGTCTTTTTGAAGAAGGGGAGATTAAATGGTATCATCCAAAACCCGAAGAATCGCTTGAAGAAGCGGTTATTGACGTTATTGAATCTAAAGTTCACGATTTAATAAAAAATTACTTACAATAAAGAAAAGAGCCTCACACAGAAAAAATGGCGTGGGGCTCTTCTTTATTAAAAGTTTGGCATAACTTTCCTAGCGAAAAGTATGAGCCAAGTACTAAGAACAAAAGGCATAGTAAATGCAGGAAGTCCGAATGGGATGAGCCAGGTAGACAAGCTAGCTGTTACAGGTACGGTTAATGCGGCACCTATGACGCCTGTTAATATTGCATAGCGATTCTCGCTTGTATTGAATACAACAGTAACAGCAAGAATTGTTAAAATCGCATTGTATCCGTAAAGCCCCATATAGATTAAAGTATTCTCAGCACCTAGTCCATAAGCAACTAAAAGAGAAGTTGCGTTACCAATTATTGCATACACGCCAAATCTCCAGCCTGCCCAAAATATGGCCACGAATATCAATATTCCAGATAAAATCGAATGGAGGAAAAAGATTTGTCCGATGCCATTCATTGCTCCTTGTAGCAAGTCGATTTTGCCGGCGATATCTAATTGCCAGTGAGATAAATCCTGTGGAGCCAAATCGGGTGATATTTTGAACGCTTGTAGTTTATAAGCGGATAGAAGGACTAACCATGAAACAATAATATATGGAAAAGTTAATACTGGTATACCTGTATTTTTCATAGCATGCATCATAGCAGCTGTAACAACTGCTGAAAGTGCCGCCCCAAATAGAGCTATAATCCAATGATTAGGTCCTGTTAAAAACAACATTAAGGCAAGTCCAGTTAGTACAGGATTAAATCCATGAAGACCCAAGTTTATACTTTGTTCATCTGCGCCACCTATTTTTGCTACGCCAGTTCCTATTAAAGCGGATAAAAGCGCTATAATTCCTAGTTTAAATGACATAGAGGTGATTGCAAGTAGAATAATGATACCAGTAATAACATTATCTATAAACATTACTTGTGATATTCCTTTAAATGATGCTGAAAGGAATGAAACAAGTGTACCTCCGGTTCGTGGCTTTCGTATTTCGTTTGGCATAACACTCTTCCCTTCTGATTGGTTAGTACTCCTTTATAAATGTTTTTATGTTGTTAAGGCGATTAAATCTATGCCGTCAATAAACTGTATAAAGGAACCTTTTTATTTTACTCGCTTTTAATTCACATTGAAAGGGTAAATAGTTCCAAGTTCCTAGAATTAATTAATATTGCCAAATGGTATAAGCGCGGCCAAACTGGGCAAATTGACTAATGTATGATTATTTTTAAACGTAATTCTATTTCATAGTAATTTATTTTTTTACCAAAGGAGGAAATTTATCAATGCATTTATTACCGCGTGAAATTGACAAGCTTATGATTGTCGTAGCAGCAGATGTTGCGAAGAGACGAAAAGAAAGAGGACTTAAATTAAATCATCCTGAGGCTGTAGCACTCATCACGTATGAAGTGATTGAGGGAGCCCGCGATGGAAAAACCGTAGCACAGTTAATGGAGTACGGGGCAAGAATCTTGGGAAGCGATGATGTTATGGATGGTATACCCGAAATGATTCATGATATTCAGGTAGAAGCAACTTTTCCGGATGGAACCAAACTTGTAACTGTACACACACCGATTAAATAAAAAGTGACAGGAGGACTACTTAATGATACCGGGACAATATATTTTGAAAGATGAAGATATCATTATTAATGAGGGAAAGCTGATTCACCATGTAACAGCTATAAATACCGGGGATCGTCCTATTCAAATAGGATCTCATTTTCATTTTTATGAAGTGAATGAAGCGCTAAAATTCAACAGAGAAGATGCATTCGGAAAACGTTTAAATATTCCTGCTGGAGCAGCTGTTCGTTTTGAACCTGGTGATGAAAAAGAAGTTGAACTAATATGTTATTCAGGTGAACAGAAGGTCTATGGTTTTAATAATAAAGTTGACGGTTCAGTTGAAAGAGGGTGTAGTCATTGAGTTTTAATGTTCCTAGAAAGCAGTATGCACAAATGTATGGACCAACTACAGGGGATTCTATTCGCTTAGCAGATACAGATTTATTTATCCAAATTGAAAAAGACCATACCAAATATGGTGACGAAGTTGTTTTTGGTGGTGGAAAAGTAATTCGGGATGGTATGGGGCAGCATCCTTTGGCGGTGCGAGCAGATGGTGTAGCGGATGTAGTCATAACAAACGCAATTATCTTAGACTATACCGGGATTATTAAAGCAGATATTGCAATTCGTGATGGGAAAATTGCTGGCATAGGAAAAGCTGGTAATCCACTAATCATGGATGGTGTAGATATTATTATCGGTGCTTCAACTGAAATTATTGCCGGGGAAGGTACTATCGTGACAGCTGGCGGAATAGATACCCATGTTCACTTTATTAATCCAGCACAAATCGAGACTGCATTAGCATCTGGTGTTACAACGCTAATTGGTGGGGGTACAGGACCAGCGGCAGGATCAAAAGCAACAACCGTATCACCAGGTGAATGGAATATACATCGTATGTTAGAGGCGGCAGAAGGAATGCCTATTAACGTAGGTTTTACGGGTAAGGGACAAGCTGCATCCGAAGGGCCACTTGAGGAACAAGTACTCGCAGGTGCAATTGGTTTGAAAGTACATGAAGATTGGGGTTCAACGGCTTCAGCACTTGATTATGCGTTAAGAGTAGCAGATAAATATGATGTGCAAGTAGCCCTTCATGCAGATACTTTGAATGAGGGTGGGTTTATGGAAAACACCATGGCGGCAATTAAAGATCGTGTTATTCATATGTATCATACGGAAGGCGCTGGCGGCGGTCATGCCCCAGACTTAATCAAATCAGCGAGTTATATGAACGTATTACCATCATCTACGAACCCCACATTACCATACACGGTTAATACAGTAGATGAACATCTCGATATGTTAATGGTTTGTCATCATTTAAATCCATCTATTCCGGAAGACTTAGCATTTGCAGATTCACGGATTAGACGTGAAACAATTGCTGCGGAAGATGTCCTGCAAGATATGGGTGTTTTTAGTATGGTTAGCTCTGATGCGCAAGCTATGGGACGAGTGGGAGAAGTGATTTTACGCACTTGGCAAACAGCAGATAAAATGAAGAAACAAAGAGGGATAATGGAAGGCGATAGCGAGCATTCCGACAATAATCGTGTCAAGCGATTTGTAGCGAAATATACGATTAACCCCGCTATTACACATGGTATCTCTGAACATGTCGGCTCAATTGAAGTTGGAAAGATTGCCGATCTCGTCATTTGGTCACCTGCATTTTTCGGCGTAAAGCCCGAAATGATTTTGAAAAATGGGTTTGCTGTAGAAAGTTTAATGGGTGATGCCAATGCGTCGATTCCGACACCACAACCAGTTATATACCGCCCTATGTACGCACAATATGGTAAGGCGCTTTCCTCAAGTTCAATCACATTTATTTCTCAAGCTGCTTTTGATAATAAAGTGCATGAGAAACTAGGCTTGCAGAAAATGATTCTTCCTGTCCGAGGTATCCGTAATTTAACAAAGAAAGATATGAAGCTAAATTTTGAAACACCTGAAATTACAGTAGATCCACAAACTTATGAAGTGAAAGTAAATGGTGAGCTCATAACCTGTGAACCGTTAGATATAGTGCCAATGGGCCAACGATATTTCTTATTTTGAGGTGAGTGCATTGATTGTAGAAGAAATTGTAACAAATATTGAACAAATGAGTAAAGATGAGATAAATGAGCGCCATATTGAAAAAGTGTATCTTGAAAGTGCTTTTCTAATGAAGCGAGTTCAGAGAGTGAAGACGGATCACGGTAAAGAAATTGGTATTCGTTTAAAAAGACCGAAAGATTTAATAGCTGGCGATGTTTTGTTTATGGATGATAAAAACTTAATCATTATTGATGTGCTTTCAGATGATTTATTAGTTATAAGTCCTCGAGACATTAAAGAAATGGGTAGCATTGCACATCAACTAGGAAATCGCCATTTACCTGCACAATTTGTAGAGGAGGATATGCTTGTTCAATATGATTACCTTGTCGAAGATTTATTGAAAAAGCTGCAAATTCCTTATAAGCGAGATGAGCGGAAAGTGAAACAAGCATTCAGACATATTGGGCATAGCCATGACTAAAAACACACTTTCCTTATTCCAACTATGCGATTCTAATTTTCCTACTGGATCGTTTAGTCATTCTTTTGGGCTAGAGACGTACATTCAACAAGATGTAGTGCAAAACAAAGAAACGTTTCAGCAATGGCTTTATGCTTATTTAAATGAGCAGCTCATCTATTCGGATGGGCTTGCTTCTCATTTAGTTTACGAAGCATTGGAAAGAGATGACTTTGAAGCGATATGGCATTTAGATCGGCTTTTAACTGTTCAAAATCTACCGCGTGAATCAAGGGAAGGAACTCAAAAAATAGGACAACGAATGTTGAAACTTGTTGAGTCTCTATATAAGATTCCCGTATTAGAAATGTATACAGAGCGAGTTCAGCAAAAAAAGTCTTTTGCGCATCCCGCGATTGTATTTACGATTGTAGGTCATTACCTAGGAGTGTCATCTTCCGATACGACAAACTACTACTTATACTCAGCCGTTTTAAGCTTGGTGCAAAATGGTGTACGGGCCATTCCATTAGGACAAACAGAAGGGCAGAAAATTATCCAGGAGTTTCAAGAAACTTTGGCGGCAACAGCTGAAAAGATTTTAAAATTAACGATAGAAGATTTTGGAATTGTTGCGCCTGGTTTAGAGTTATCACAAATGCATCATGAACGTGTCAGAATTAGAATATTTATGTCTTAATTATAAAAAGGAAGTGTTCGTTATGGGACCAATAAAAATTGGCGTTGGAGGACCTGTTGGGTCGGGAAAAACAATGTTAGTTGAAAAGTTGACTCGTCATTTAAAAGATGAAATTAGCATGGCCGTTGTCACAAATGACATTTATACAAAAGAAGATGCCAAATTTCTAATCCAAAATGGTGTACTTACGGCAGATCGCATCATTGGTGTAGAAACAGGTGGCTGCCCACATACAGCAATACGTGAAGATGCCTCCATGAATTTCTCGGCTATCGATGAACTAACCGAGATGCATCCGGATGTTGAAATAATATTTGTCGAAAGTGGTGGCGATAATCTAGCCGCGACATTTAGTCCGGAACTTGTAGACTTTTCAATCTATATAATTGATGTAGCCCAAGGTGAGAAGATTCCACGAAAAGGTGGACAAGGAATGATTAAGTCAGACTTGTTTGTTATAAATAAAATTGATTTAGCGCCTTATGTCGGGGCAAGCCTTGAAGTGATGGAGTCTGACACGAAGGTGTTTCGAGGTAATAAGCCTTTTGTTTTCACGAATTTAAAAGATAATACTGGACTTGATCAAGTTATAGATTGGATTAGAAAAAATGTCCTGTTAAAGGGATTGGATTAAAGTGGAAGAGTGGACTGGGCTTTTAGATTTAGATGTAGAAGAACGCAGTGGTAAAACTGTTCCTAAAAATGTGTACTTTCAAGGTGCGTTTAAAGTGATGCGTCCAATTTATCATGATGGTTCAGGTCAAGCTTGTTATTATATATTAAATCCAGGCGGCGGTTATTTAGATGGAGATCGTTATCGCATGAAAATTACGCTTGAGAAAAACGCCAAACTAACTTTGACAACGCAATCAGCAACAAAAGTATATAAAACACCGCGTACAGAAGCGTATCAGGAAACTGAAGTTGAACTGAAAGAAGGAAGTTATTTTGAGTACATTCCTGACCCGTTAATTGCTTATAAAAATGCCAGATATAAGCAAAAAAACGTATTCCGAATGGCGAAGGGTGCTGTACTCCTTTATACAGATATACTTACCCCAGGTTGGTCTCCTGAAGGTGAAAATTTCAGCTATGATACGCTCCAACTTATAAATGAAATCTATAGTGAAAATGAGTTAATTGCTTATGATCATGTAAGATTAAATCCATTAAACCAAAATATGAATGAGCTTGGATTTATGGAGGGATTTACACATCTAGGGTCTATGATTGTCGTCGGTGAACAGGTGGATGATGCCTTAATTGACCAGTTATATAAAACTTTGAATGAAGAAACTGCAGATAATAAAATTGGTATATCAAAGCTACCTATATCAGGATTCACACTGCGAGTATTTGCAAATAAGACGCAAACTATTGAAAGAATGTTCACTGCATGCCATAGTTTAATCAGCCAAGAGTGGTTTAATAAGAAACCCAGTTTCTTAAGAAAATATTAATGAACAGAACTCGGTTATCAACATGGCCGAGTTTTTTAAGGTTGATATGACTATGTTCCGATGATATAAATCATACAATCTAAGTACTAATTTTTAGGTATTAGAAATTTAGAGTGGATTTATGTTGATTCTTTTTTTTTTTTTTTTAGAATTAAATTTCTAGTAGTTTGACAATTCTTTAAAGTTTGTGTATTGTGATAAGCATTAACTTAATAGATTACTTTCTTATCCAGAGAGGTGGAGGGACTGGCCCTTTGAAGCCTCAGCAACAGACAATTTGTACTGTGCTAATTCCAGAAGTGTATTAACTTGGAGATGAGAAGAGAAATGAGCGTATACGCTAAACTCTTCTTTTACATAAGGAGAGTTTTTTTGTTCAGAAAATTGGAGGGGATTTAATGTCGAATCAATTATTAGAGGCTGTTAACTTACTAAAAGGAAAAAAGTGGGTAGACTTAACACATACATTTGGACCGGATTCACCACATTTTGCAGCGTTTGATGCAGCAGAGTTTACGACGTTATTTGATCATGACGATGGATTTTTTGCGCAAAGTTTCAAATTTGCAGGACAGTACGGAACACATATCGATGCACCGATTCATTTTGTGAGAGACACCAGATATGTCGAAGAATTAGATTTAAAGGAATTGGTTTTACCGCTTGTCGTTATTGACAAATCGAGTGAATCTGCTGAAAATCATGATTTTACGCTAACAGTACAAGATGTATTAGATTTTGAAGAAGTACATGGCAAAATTGACGCAGGGACATTTGTCGCGCTTAGATCAGATTGGAGCAAACGCTGGCCAAACGAAGAGGCGTTTAATAATAAGGATGCCGAAGGAAATAACCGTATTCCAGGTTGGGGGCTAGATGCCTTAAAGTTTTTATATGAGGAAAGAAATATAAAAGCAGTTGGACATGAAACATACGATACTGATTCGAGTATTGATTTTCAACGTAATAAAGCGCTACATGGTGAATACTATGTGCTTGAACAGGATACGTTCCAAGTAGAATTGTTAACGAATCTTGATCAATTACCAGCTACTGGTGCAATTATCTTTAATATCGTACCGAAACCAGAAAAAGCATCAGGATTTCCTGTAAGATCTTTTGCAATCTTACCTTAATTAAAAACGAATGTGTAAATATGAATACTATCGAAGTCTGAATTTATTAAATACATTGACTATATAGACTTGATTATTCTTTCTTAAAAGTGTTGCAAATTAAAATACATTGATGTAAAGTGATGTTAATAAACAAATCACACAACTTAATAGATTTTCTTATCTAGAGAGGTAGAGGGACTGGCCCTATGACACTTCAGCAACCGCCAAGTTTTGGCAAGGTGCTAATTCCAGCAAGTCTGAAAATGACTTGGAAGATGAGCAGACCTCTAATTTATTTTTTAGAATCATCTTCCTAGCGAAATACGGAAGGTGATTTTTTTATTTGCTTTTATTATTGAGAGGGGATTAGTTGATGGTTAATTATAAAAAAGAAACTGAGTTAGCGCAAATTGGCAATAAGAAAGACGAAAGCTTAGGTTCAATTAACACCCCTGTGTATTTTTCAACAGCATATAGACATGATGAAATAGGATTAGGTAACGGTTATGCGTATTCTAGAACGGGAACACCGACCAGGGACGTATTACAAGAAGGATTAGCACGACTTGAAAATGGTGACAATGGATTTGCTTGCAGCTCAGGGATGAGTGCAATTCAACTCGTATTTATGTTATTTGAAAAAGATAATCATTTCATCGTATCCAGAGATATTTACGGCGGCTCATATAGAATGTTCGAAATATTTGAGAAGAAGTATGGCTTTACTTTCTCTTATTGGAACGGTGAGAATCCAGATGAGTTGGAGAAACTAATCCAACCAAACACAAAAGCAATATTCCTTGAAACACCGACAAATCCATTGATGAAAGAAACGGATATTAAGGAGACTTCTAAATTCGCGAAAAAAAATGATTTACTTTTAATCGTTGATAACACTTTTTATAGTCCGTATATTCAACGTCCAATTGAAGAAGGTGCTGATATTGTCATTCATAGTGCTACTAAATATTTAGGCGGACATAATGATTTACTAGCTGGTGTCGTTGTATCAAAAGGTAAAGAGATAGGAGAAGAACTGGAATACTTGCACAATGCTTCAGGCGCAATCTTAGCACCTTTTGATTGTTGGCTTTTAATGAGAGGTCTAAAAACGTTAGCGATTAGAATGGCGCAACATGAACGAAATGCTAAACAAGTGAAAGAATACTTACTTGCTCATTCGCTTGTAACTGATGTTTATTATCCTGGTAGAGGCGGTATGGTTAGCTTCTTAATTAAGGATGAGGCACTTGTCCCGACATTTCTAAAATCATTAGATTTAATTACTTTTGCAGAAAGTTTAGGTGGAGTTGAAAGTTTTATCACTTATCCTGCGACTCAAACCCATACAGATATTCCTGAAAAAGAAAGAAATGAATATGGTTTAACAAATTGCTTACTACGTGTATCAGTAGGGATTGAACATGTAGATGATTTGATTATAGATTTTGAACAAGCTTTTGAGGTATGTAAAGATTTGTTGAAACAGAAAGTCTAGGAGAAGGAAGTGTAGTTATTGAACTTGCTAGATACTTTAAAAGAACGCATTTTAATAGGGGACGGTGCAATGGGCTCGCTTCTCTATTCACATGGCGTGGATCGATGTTTTGAAGAATTGAATCTTACACATCCCGATCAAGTACTTCAAATTCACCAAGCTTATATTGCGGCAGGTGCCGATGTTATTCAAACGAATACATATGGCGCAAATTATATTAAACTTTCACGCTATGGTTTAGAGGATAGTGTGAAGAAAATTAACCAAGCGGCTGTAAAACTTGCAAAAGATGCTGCGAAAGATGGCACGTTTATATTAGGAACGATTGGAGGTATTCACGGATCTCAGACGTTAATTGGTACAAAAGAGGAAATCAAGAGGAGTTTCCGTGAACAGCTGTATTGCTTACTTTTAGAAGGTGTCGATGGCATTATTTTGGAAACGTATTATGATTTTGAAGAACTATCGACTGTGCTAAAAATAGCACGAGAAGTGACAGACTTACCAATCATAGCGAACGTATCCATGCATGAAGCGGGTGTGCTCCAAAATGGGATGGAGCTTGCCGAGGCTTTGCAGCTGTTAGATGATTTAGGTGCAGACGTAGTTGGAATAAACTGTCGTCTTGGGCCTTATCATATGCTTAAATCACTAGAAACGGTTCCACTACTTAAGCGTGCAAGATTAGCAGTATATCCAAATGCTAGTTTTCCAGGTTATAGAGATGGGAAACTATTTTACGAAAATGAACCTGAATATTTCAAAGAGAATGCGAGTAAATTCAGGAATGCAGGCGTTAGTCTGATGGGCGGTTGTTGTGGGACGACGCCAGAACATATCAGTGCGTTGGTAGAAGGACTAACAAATCGAAAGCCAATTACCGAAAAGCAAGTGAAAAAGAAGAAAGCGAAAGTTGAATTTGTTGAATCAAAGGAGACGCGTGCAGAAAACTTAGTGGATATTGTAAAGAGAAGGCATTCAGTTATTGTTGAGTTTGATACACCGAAGCATTTAAATACTGAGAAATACTTTTTAGGTCTTCAAGCCTTAAAAGATGTAGGCGTTGATGCAATAACGATAGCGGATAATTCCTTAGCTAGTCCAAGGATTTGCAATGCATCTATGGCATCGATAATTAAGCATAAATACGATATGCCACCACTTGTCCACATAACGTGCAGAGATCGAAATTTGATTGGACTGCAATCGCATTTAATGGGTTTACACCTTACTGGAATAACAGAACTACTTGCAATAACAGGTGATCCTACTAAAATTGGAGATTTTCCTGGAGCGACCTCTGTTTTCGATATGACATCATTCGAACTATTAGAGTTAATACAAAAATTTAATGCTGGTATTTCTTGGTCAGGCAAGTCATTGCAGGAAAAAACCAACTTTAATGTGGCCGCGGCATTTAACCCGAACGTACGTCATTTGGACCGTGCAACGATAAGGCTAGAGAAGAAGATTGAGGCGGGTGCAGACTATTTCATTACACAACCAATTTACAGTGTTGAAAAAATTGTGGATGTGTATGAAGCAACGAAACACTTGAAAGTACCTATTTATATCGGAATAATGCCACTTACTTCATCGACAAATGCTGAGTTTCTACACAACGAAGTACCAGGTATAAAGCTGACGGATGAAGTTCGTGCGCGAATGGCTTTGTCTGCGGGCCATCGGGATAATTCAACGCAAGCTGGAATAGAAGTTGCGAAAGAACTAGTTGACGTGGCATTGAAGTATTTCCGTGGTATTTATTTAATAACACCGTTTACTCGTTATGATATGACGGTAGCATTGACTGAGTACATTAACGAAAAAGTAGGCGTGAATGAAGAGTTTAAAGTTATTCAAGATACCGGAATAAAGATTTAAAAAATAAAAAATTATAATAGAAATAGGAGAGATTATAATGACTAAAGTAATCAGCACAAACATAGGATACCCGAGAATCGGTGGAATGCGTGAATGGAAAAGAGCATTGGAAAGTTTTTGGAGTGGTGCAATATCAGAAGAAGAATTACTACAAAAAACAACGGATATTCGTCTAGATAATCTTAAAAAGCAACAGGAGATTGGCATTGATTTGATTCCAGTTGGCGATTTCTCTTTATATGATCACGTGTTGGATACTTCAGTTATGTTTGGGGTTGTGCCTACAAGATTTGAATATGAGGGTGGAAAAGTTCCACTATCTACTTATTTTGACATCGCGCGTGGAAACAAAGACGCGGTTGCATCAGAAATGACGAAATGGTTTAATACAAACTATCACTATATCGTACCGGAACTAGACAATGTAACACCAAAATTAGTTGAAAATCGTCCTTTGACATTCTATAAAGAAGCGAAAGAAAAACTCGGTATTGAAGGTAAACCAGTTGTATTAGGTCCGGTTACATTCATTAAATTTGCGAAGTCTTCTGAAGAAGGAAACTTTGTTGCACAACTAGAGAAGTTCACACCACTTTATGTACAATTAGTGCAAGAACTAGTAGAAGCTGGCGCGGAGTATCTTCAGATTGACGAGCCAATCTTCACTTTTGAGCAATCAAAAGAAGATATTGCAGCAATACAAAAAGCATATGAAGCAATTACAAGCGCAGCTCCACAATTAAAAATTATTTTACAAACGTACTTTGAGAAAGTCGCAAATTACGAAGCGTTTGCAGCACTTCCAGTATATGGATTAGGCTTAGACTTCGTACACGGTGATTCGCTTGAATTAATCAAAACAAATGGTTTTCCGAAAGACAAAGTACTTTTTGCTGGTGTAATAGACGGAAGAAACGTGTGGAGAGCAGATTTAGATGCTAAGTTGGTTCTTTTAGAAGAAATTGTGAATCACGTAGATAAAGAGCGTCTTGTAATACAAGGATCATCATCCCTTCTTCATGTTCCGGTTAGTACTACGCCTGAACAAAAAATAGATTCTATTATTAAAGGCGGTCTGGCTTTCGCTGACCAAAAACTAGCTGAAATCGTCGTATTGCAAAAAGGTATTTCAAGTGGAAAAGATTCGGTTGCTGCTGAGCTCGACGAAAGTCGCACTGCATTATCAACGTTAAATAATTCCAAGTATCGCCAGAACGTTGAAGTAAAAGGGAATATTGAAAAACTAACTGCGGATGATGTGAATCGTGCGAACCCATTTGCTGAAAGAATTATTAAGCAACGGAAGCGTTTTAATCTACCACTACTTCCAACAACTACAATTGGGAGTTTACCACAAACACCTGAAGTTAGAAGAGAAAGATCTAAATGGCGTAAAGGTGAAAATACAACAGAGCAATACGAACAATTCATTAAAGGGCAAATTGATAAGTGGATTGCGATTCAAGAAGACATTGGCATTGATGTTCTTGTCCACGGTGAATTTGAAAGAACGGACATGGTTGAATACTTCGGTGAAAAATTTGAAGGATTCGCAGTTACACAGTTCGGTTGGGTTCAATCATATGGATCACGTTGCGTTAAGCCACCACTCATTCTAGGTGATGTCGCATTTAGCGAACCAATTACTGTAAAAGAAAGTGTGTACGCACAATCACTGACAGAAAAAGCTGTAAAAGGAATGTTGACAGGACCTGTAACAATCTTGAACTGGTCATTCGTGCGTGATGATATACCTCGTTTTGATGTATTGAATCAAATCGCTTATGCGCTTCGTCATGAAATCGAAGCATTAGAGGAAAATGGCATACACATGATCCAAGTTGATGAGCCTGCACTAAGAGAAGGTTTACCACTTGATCCAGCTAAGGAAAAAGCATATTTAGATGCAGCTGTACATGCATTTAAATTATCGACAGCTTCAGTTCAAGATGACACGCAAATTCATACACATATGTGCTATTCTGATTTCAACGGAATTATTGAATCTATTAGTGATCTTGATGCGGATGTTATTTCGATTGAAGTATCTAGAAGTCATGGAGAATTAATCGCTGCTTTTGAAAACAATACGTACGATAAAGAAATCGGCTTAGGTGTCTATGATATCCATAGTCCACGTGTACCAAGTAAAGAAGAAATGAAGCAAAATATTAACCGTGCACTTCAAACGATTCATCCAAGCCAATTTTGGATTAACCCAGACTGTGGTTTGAAAACGAGAAACGAAGAACAAACTATCTCTGCTTTAAAAGTAATGGTAGAAGCAGCAAAAGAAGTTAGAGCAGAACGATTAGCTGAGATTAAATAAGTTATATGATGAATGCCTTTCCTACTATTGATGTGGGAAAGGCTTTTTTAGTAGAACTATTTCAGTTAATTAATAAAGCAGAAGCATAAATGTAGACATGCTGAAAACTGCAATTATTCTTATACTAATTTCTAGCAATAAATTATCATATTAGTATGAAATATGAGAAGATTAAATAGACACGGTGTTAATAGCTACTTAGTTATTTTTACTGAATAATGCTACTAAAAATCCAAAATAAGTAAGTAAAAAACAAGCACTAATGTCTCTACTTGAGAACTCGATGTGAATTAACAAGAGGGAGATGGTTATTCTGGGTATACAAATTAATCAAATATTAGAATTCAATTTATTAAAAAAATCTACCATTTTAACGGGAGAAGATACGATTACAGATAAATTTGTAGAATGGGTATCAGTAATTGAAAATCCTGTGGAAAATTTTGTTAGAGAAAATGAATTTGTACTTAGCACAGGTATAGGATGTTATGGCAATACTGATGAGCTAATGCGATTTGTAAATGACGTATATAACTCGGGTGCATCGGCCTTAGCGATTGCTACAGGGAGGCATATTTTTGAACTACCTGAAAAAGTAATTGAGTTTGCAAATGATAGAGATTTTGTGATTATTGACGTACCATGGGAAATTCGATTTGCTGATATCGTACATGAAATTATGAGTCAGTTGGTTGATTTTAGAAAAAATGAAACAGATCGACCTAAAGATATTCAGCAACATTTAATACAAATGATATTAGAAGGAAAAACAATAGAATACATTACAAAGTATATAGAAGAAGAATTAAAAAGACCTGTCTTAATTTGTAATGAAAAAGGAGATTCGGTTGCAGGCACTGCAAACCATAAAGAGGTTTTCACGATGTGGAATCAACAAAGAAAAAGCGTCGAGATACAAGAATCTCATCATCCTATGCATTCTGAAGTTAAAAAATTGGAAAGTGGCAATATAGAACTTTTCCATTTAACAATTAAATATAACAATAGATATAAAGGAGACTTTTTCATTTTAGCTGAAGTTGGCGATGGGTTAACAGAGCAAGAGATTACCATTTCTGAACAAGCTGTCGTTGCTGCTGCATTATGGTTCTCACGAAATAGTGCTGTTATGGAAGCAGAAGGTCGTATGCAAAATGAGTTTTTATTAAGCTTGGCTACAGGTGAAAAAATGTCGGATGAGCATATTGATTCGCATGCAGAATTTTTTAGGTATGACCTAAAACTACCTTATGTTTGTATCGTAGGTTTTCCTGAAAATTTAAAGGATTTGATTCAGCAACAACCTAGTCGGACTGTCTCAAGAAAATCTGATTTAGAGAGAATGAATACGTATATAAAAGAAGGTATGTTATACGCTGCTGATAGTATACAGCGTAAAATTTTATATGCATATAAAAATAATGAAGTAATAATATTTTTAGAAACATCGAATTTCGCAGCTTCTGATACGGTAAATCAGTTCCTAGATTTAGTTGAAAGAAGGTTTAGTCATTTACTACCAGGGGTCACTTTCTCGTGGGGATTGGGGAAGCATGAAGAAGGTGTCTGGAATTATGAAAAAAGTTTTAAAAAAGCTAAAGCTGCATTAGATATGGGGAGAAGTCAAAGGGGCATTGGCACTAGAACTAATTTTGAAGAAACCCAAATCAATAGGCTTCTACTAAGTTTAGCTATAAACGAAGATGTACAAAACATTACAATAGCTACAGTTACACCTTTGGTTGAATATGATAAGAAGAGGGAAATGGATCTAGTAAACACATTTATTTCGTATAAGAATAATGGCGGAAATGTTAGCCAAACTGCTCGAGATTTAAATCTTCATCGACAATCACTTTTATATCGATTAAGAAAAATTGAATCATTAACGGAGCTATCATTAGTAAACCCAGACGATTTATTTTTATTAGATTTCAGTATTAAAATTTGGTCTACTGGGATTGTTAACAAAAATGCAGATTAACTAAAAGTATTATCAAATAAGATGGAGTTGGAAATGATCTATTTCTAACTCTATTTTTTTGTCTAAAAAACTGTATGAAGAACTTTTATAATATTCATACAATAGTGCGGATGCTTTAAGCGAAGTTCATTACTATAATAAGAATAAGAGTAAAATAAATTGAATGTTTCAAAATAATGTTTTCAACAATATGAGGAGGGATTCGGATGATGCAACTACCATTTAGTTTAGAAGAGTATCAACATAGGGTGGATAGAACAAAGTCTAGTATGAATAAGAGAGGCATTGATGTGCTTCTAATTTCAGATCCAGCAAATATGAATTATCTATCTGGTTATGATGCTTGGTCATTCTATGTCGATCAAATGCTCATGGTCATTATTGACGAAGAGCAACCAATATGGATAGGCAGAGAAATGGATGCGGGCGCTGCAAAGATAACTACTTGGTTAAAACATGAAAACATTATTGCTTATCCTGAAGACCACGTCCACTCCGATAGTAAACATCCTATGGAATACATTGCTAAAGTCTTAACTCATGCAAATCAATCGGGGAGACGAATCGGTCTGGAAATGAGCTCTTTTTATTTCTCGGCACTTGCCTACAATAAGCTAACAAAGAACATGCCGAACGCGCAGTTTTCAGATGCAAGTTTACTTGTAAATTATGAGCGTATTATAAAGTCAGAAACGGAATTAAAATATATTAAAAGAGCAGCGAAAATAGCAGGTAACGCCATGGATACAGCAATTTCTTCAATCCAAGAAGGCGTAAGAGAATGCGATGTAGCGGCGAATATTTACCATGATTTAATTAGCGGAACAAGTGCTTATGGGGGAGATTATCCATCTATCGTCCCTTTATTGCCAGCGGGAAAAAACACATCGACACCTCATCTAACATGGACGGATAGAAAATATACGAATGAAGAAATGGTCATTATTGAATTAGCTGGTTGTCACCAACGTTACCATTCACCACTAGCAAGAACCTTGTCGATCGGGAAGCCAACTGAACAAGCACTTACGACTTCTAATATTATCGTAGAAGGAATAAATGCTGCGATTGATGTTGTTAAACCAGGTGTCAGATGTGAGGATATCGAAAAAGCATGGAATGATGTGATATCTAAGTACGGTATCGTGAAGGATTCAAGAATAGGCTACTCAGTCGGTTTAAATTATCCACCTGATTGGGGCGAGAAAACTGCAAGTATTAGAAAAGGCGACCAAACGATTTTACAGCCCAATATGACATTTCATCTTATACCTGGTTTATGGTTTGACGACTACGGAATTGAAATAAGTGAAACGATTCGAGTAACAGAGAACGGTTGTGAAGTATTAACAGAGTTTCAAAGAGAACTAATCATCAAGGATCAAATAAATCTAGCTATATAGAATTTAATAGTTAGGAATGCTGAATCTGCAATAAAACTGCTAATTTCATAAGAAGAATTGGAATTGAGTTTTACAGAAGAAAGGCGGCTTGATTATGAAGACGAAAGAGCTTGGAAACGCTATGTTCATCGCAGGAAAATGGGTTGAAAAAGAAGATGTTATAGAGGTATTGAACCCCCAAGATAATTCATTTATTAGCAGCGTTCCTTCAGCATCAAAAGAAGATATGTTGCATGCTATTGAAGAAGCAAAAGAAGGTGCTAAAATTGCTGCTGCAATGCCTGTTCACGAAAGAATAAAGGTCTTAAATAAAGCTGCAGAGTATGTTGAAAAGAATGCGGTTCGCTTTGCAGAGATGATTTCGTTAGAAGGTAGCAAAACGATTACTGAATCAAGGTCTGAAGTAAAGCGATGTATTCAGACGCTGAAAATAAGTGCAGAAGAATCAAGACGTATTCATGGAGAGACTATACCTTTCGATCAATCAGAAGGTAGTGAAGATCGGGTCGGCTATTATTATCGTTTCCCTATAGGAATAATTGCTGCTATTACACCGTTCAATGATCCTTTGAATTTAGTTGCGCACAAAGTAGGCCCTGCAATCGCCTCTGGTAACGCAATTATTGTTAAACCTGCGACAGCGACACCACTAAGTGCACTCCTCTTAGCTGAAGCTTTTGAGTATGCGAATTTGCCTCCTAAAGTATTATCTGTCGTTACAGGAAAAGGGAGTATTATCGGAGATCCACTCGTTACACATCCAGCTGTTAGGATGGTTTCATTTACAGGCGGACTTGAAACTGGTGAAGAAATTGCGCGTAAAGCTGGTTTGAAAAAGCTTAGTATGGAACTCGGCTCGAATTCGCCTGTTATTGTCTTAAAAGATGCGGACATAAGTAAAGCAGTTGAAGCAACCGTTTCAGGCGCTTTTTATGCAGCAGGTCAAAACTGTCTTGGCGTACAACGTATATACATTGAGCAAGATATATATGAAGAATTTAGTAGTCGATTTACTGAACGCACAAGTCTTTATAAAGTTGGAGACAAAATGCTAGATATTACAGATATGGGTCCAATGATTAATGAGGCAGAAGCAATCAGAGTCGGAAATTGGGTTAATGAAGCGATTACAAAGGGTGCGGAGTTATTAATTGGTGGACAACGAAAAGGCGCATTTTATTCACCTACAGTTTTAATCAACGTTCCCTCAGATTGCACGATTGCACATCAAGAAGTATTTGGTCCGGTTGTCTTACTTTATTCTGTTGTGGATCTAGATGCGGCAATTGAAAAATCAAATGATGTGGATTTTGGCTTACAGGCGGGCATATTTACGCAAAATATTGAAAAAGCATTTGAAGCAATTGGCAAACTAAATGTTGGTGGAATTATGATAAATGATAGTAGTGATTACCGCATTGATGGGATGCCGTTTGGTGGCGTTAAAGGTTCTGGGATAGGCAGAGAAGGCGTTAAGTTTACCATACAAGATATGACGGAACCTAAAGTCGTAAGTTTTAAATTGGCACATAAACGATTCAATTGATGAATAGAATAGAAAGTTCAATTATTCATGTACGTTTTACTTTTGATTAAAATTGGAGGAGACAACAATGACATTGAAACCAACTGAAAATATGCAAGCTAAATATGAGGAATTAGCAGCAATTGATAAAAAGCACTTTATGCATCCAACGACTTCTTTAAAACAACAACAGGAGCAAGGACCAAGTTTTATCTTCACTGAAGGTAAAGGGATATATTTGAAGGATATTCGTGGTAAAACAGTTATCGATGGACTTTCCTCTTTATGGAATGTAAATATAGGACACGGAAGAGAAGAACCTGGTCAAGCTGCGATGGAGCAAATGAAAAAACTAGCGTTTAGCTCCACCTTTGCAACGAATAGCCATGAACCTGTTATTCGTTTGGCTGAAAAAGTGGCTCACTTAACACCAGGAGATTTGTCGACTACCTTCTTTACTTCTGGTGGATCAGAAGCGAACGACACAGCATTTAAAACGGTTCGTTATTATTGGAGTTTAAAAGGTCAACCAAATAAAAAGAAAATCATTTCACGAAATAAATCTTATCATGGCGTATCAGTTGGTTCTGCAAGTGCGACTGGACTACCAGCTTTTAGAGCATTTACTTCATTAGCGCCGGATTTCTACTATGTGGATTCGTCAATCGAAGCATTGAAGGAAAAGATTGATAAAGAAGGTGCAGATACAATTGCGGCATTTATCTCAGAACCAATTCAAGGATCTGGGGGAGTAAATCTACCACCTGAAAACTATTTTAAAGAAGTTAAAGCGCTTTGTGAGCAAAATGATATACTTTTTATCGCGGATGAAGTAATTACTGGATTTGGTCGAACAGGAGAACAATTCGGTATGAATAATTTCGGTGTAGTACCTGACGTCATGGTAATTGCAAAGGGAATTACGAGTGGTTATGCGCCGCTAGGAGGAATGGTCATTACTGAAAGGCTGAGGGATGAACTAATTGACTTGTCTGATGGTGTTTACATGCATGGATTCACTTATAGTGGTCACCCAATGTGTTGTGCGGTAGCATTGAAAAATCTAGAAATTATTGAAGAAGAAAATATGCTAGAAAACGTACGTAATATGGGCGAGGAATTACAAAAGGGTTTTAAATGGTTAGCAGATCGACACGATGTTATTACAGGTATGCGTGGTAAGGGCTTACTAGGAGCAGTTAGCATTGTGAAAGACAAGGAAACAAATGCTTTATTTGACGAGTCGGTTGCTGTTAAAGTGACTGCAGAAGCATTGAATCATGGTCTATTAGGGAGAGCTATAGTATACGAAGGGCAAGACACACTGGCTTTCGCACCACCATTTTGTATTAATAAAGAAGAGGTAGGAACGATTATCTCGATTATTGATAAATCACTTACGACAGTTTTGAGTAAGCAGTGACGTTGAAATATAGTTAATTAAAAATACCTTGCTATTGAACTTTCAAACAGTTCGATAGCAAGGTTTCTTTTACTTAGTTAAAGCTTGTTTCATACCTTCGTAAGAAGCTTGCCAAAACGCTTTGTTATCACGAAATGATTTCGAGGTGATTTTAATTAATTCACCAAACTTTTCTTCGTAATCATCCGCTTCTTTAGGAGGAAGCGTTTCTTTGTGTTTTTGAACGAATTGTTTTGTTTTATCAGCAATCGGCCCCCACTTAGTTACCTCATTACCATCTTTATCAATAAATATAAAGATTGGAATCGTACGAGATTTGCCGTTTGTTAAATATTGATCCATGAGCTCTAAGTTTTCATCCCGTGCTAGGAAACGGACAGGCATCTCTGTTTTTTCTACAAGATGCAACAGTACTGGGATAGTCAACATACAATGACCGCACCAAGGTTCTGCGAGTACAATAACACGCAATTGCTTGTTTTTTAGGGATTCAAACAATTTTTCGTCTTTCTCAAAACTTGCTAAATCTAGCGTATTATTAATATGCGTAAAAGCTTCTTCATGCTTTTCAAGTGTTGCGATATATTCATCTGCAGTTATACCTTTATCAAACCATTTATTTAAACTCAAACTATTTAATTCCCCCTTCATATGTTCTTCATCAAGTGTATCGAAGCGGCATGTACTGGTAAATGTTATTGCTTATTAGTGTTAGTGGTACTATAACGCTTCGGTTTCCTTTTTTGGGGTGCCTATACTTGTTATGCATGATAAATTTACAAGTGGTTCTAAACTTAATAACTTTACTCTTCAATTCATGCATCCTAATTCAAATAAACTCTAAAACAATCCACTTCATTATATGGGAAACACTATGTTATGTAGTTAAATGAATCCGTAGAGCCTTTTCATGAATAGTGAGATCTAGTCTGCTAGAGGCACTAATTTCTCAATCTCAGCCAATTACTGCCACAGGATTAACTACAAATTCATACATCACTTGCCACCCTCTCCACAAAAAGTCATATCGGATTTGATATAGCTGTGATTGTTAACGATGGACGATCTTGTTCCCAACGAACTTTCACAGGAACTTTAAATGTCTCTGAAAGAAAACCGTCATTTAGGACATCTTTTTTGAGACCAGAAGCGACAATTTTACCGTCACGAAGCAGAAGGACATGTGTAATTGTATTTACTAGTTCTTCAATATGATGCGTTACATAAATGATATGGCAATTTCTCTTAGTGATTTCTTCAGTTAAAGATAAAAGTTCTTCTCTTGAAAGGATATCTAATCCTGAGCAAGGTTCATCAAGTACGAGAATTTTAGGGTCACACATTAATGCCCGTGCAATGAGTATTCTTCTTTGTTCTCCTTGGGACAATAAATGATACGGTTTACCTTTCAAATAATATAAACGAAGACTCTTTAATAATGAATCTGCTTTATCCCAATCTTCATCAGATACTTTGTCGTAGATACCAAAAGAAGCGAATTTTCCGCTGACGATGACCCGTTCTACAGTTTCATTGTTAACCATTTGAGAAAATCGATCTAGGGAACTACTGACAAATCCAATTTCTTTACGTAGCTCTGGTAAATTCGTTCTACCGAAGACATTGCCGAGGACCTCCACATCACCAGTAGTTGGAAAATGATAGCCTGCTACAATATTGAGGAGCGATGTTTTGCCGGAGCCATTTAATCCAAGAATCGCCCATTGCTCACTTGCTTTAATGTCCCAGCTAATATCTTGTAAAATTTTGTTGCCACCCCTAGTTAAAAATACTTGAGTAAGAGATATAATTTTTTTCATTTATAGACTCCTTTATTGAATTAATAGAATTATTTGTTCGCTTAAGTATACACACCTTCATTTGGCAATTACAGTAAAATGAAGCTGCACATATTAGATGGGTTTATTTGAAAAAGATACCGTACAGGTGCAAAATGAAAAAAAACGAGGCTTTAGGCGATCAATTGCTGGAGAATTTTTGGAAATATTCATCTGCTATACTAAGTTTATGAATGTCTTAATAAGGGGGGATATTGTGGCTTGGCTTTATGTACTATTTGCCGCGATTGTAGAAATATTTTGGGTTATAGGTTTACGTTATTCAGACTCGTTTCTAGAGTGGTTTGGAACTACTATTATGATTATATTTAGTTTTTATTTTATAATAAAAGCGTGTGAAAAGTTGCCGTCTGGGACTGTTTATGCTGTATTTACTGGCTCAGGTGCTGCTGCAATTGTTTGTATTGATACTCTTGTTTTTGGTGCGGGTTTTTCAACTATGAAACTTCTGTTTATTGGTTTAATTATCGTAGGTGTTATTGGCATAAAGATGACGACAGAAAACGTTGATAATGTAGCTGAAGATGCAGAACAGGAGGTCAATTAATTGGAGTGGTTTTATTTGGTGATTGCTAGTTTAGGTGAAGTATTTGGTGTGATAAGCATAAATTGGTATATTCAGAAGAAATCAATGGCAAGGCTAGGGCTAGTTGTTGTCACATTTACTTTTGGATTTATCTTTTTGGCGTTGGCTATGCGTGAAATACCAATGGGAACGGCGTATGCGATTTGGACAGGCTTAGGTGCAGCAGGTGCTGTTTTAATGGGCATTTTATTTTTTAAAGAACCAGCAAGCTGGAAACGCCTTGTCTTTTTAATATTCATCATTGCGGGAGCAGTTGGGCTAAAGGTTTTTAGTTGAAGAAATGTTATTTAGTTCTAGGAGGCAAGAGATGGCAAGACAACATGATTTTACAGATGGTAGTATATTAAACAGTTAATCATCTTCTCTGCTCCTATTATCTTAACCAATCTACTACAGGTCTCCTATCAGCTTATTGATAGTCTTTGGATGGGGAACCTAATTGGTGCAGACGCACTTGGTGCAGTTGCTATTTCTGGTACTGTTATTTTTACAATGCTTTCATTTGTAATTGGGCTTAATAATGCTGCACTTACGATATTATCGCAACAAATAGGTAAAGGGAGTGAATCTGGACTCCAACGCTATTTGAATGCATTTGTAGTTATACTTACTGGGATGTCTATTATGCTTGGGATTATTGGCTTTATTTTGTGTTAGTTGCAGTATTATTGAACACTGTTTTAGACCCGGTTTTTATTCATATATTTGGTTGGGGTGTCGATGGAGCGGCTTATGCGACGGTTATTTCACAGGGGTTAGCCTTTGTGACAGGCGCTGTTTATACTGTGCGAAAAAGACTCGTTCCTTTTACTATCCCTCATATTCCTGCAAGGAAGGAAGATTCAGATATTTTTAAATTATGAATTCCGGCAGGATTACAAATGAGTGTCATTTCAGCTGGTATATTGGCAATAATGAGTATTGTTGCTTCTTTTGGTCCAGCGGTTGTTGCAGGATATGGGGCTGTCCAGCGGCTCGAAAGTTTAATTGTTATACCTGCACAAGCACTAGGTACAGCGGTTAATAGTATGGCGGGACAAAATGTTGGCGCTAGTAAGTGGGAACGAGTCCGTAAAATCACTTTATATGGTTTCCTTTATAATTTAATCGTAATGGTTGTAATCGCACTTGTTGTATTTTTGTTTTCGGGACATGGAATTCGTCTGTTTATACAAGAACCAGAAGCTGTCAAGTTTGGAACAGAATACTTGACGATGATTGCATTTTTTTATCCATTCTTAGGAATAAATTTTATCTTAAATGGCGCTGTTCGGGCCGCGGGTGCGATGTTCCAAGTTCTTGTACTTAATATTTTTTCCTTTTGGGTGCTGAGATACCCAGTTACTTATACTCTTTCAAGTTTATATGGTGAGAAGGGAATTGCGCTTGGAATAGGATTCAGCTTTGTAATTAGTAGTCTAATCGCTTTTCTTTATTATAAATATGGTAAATGGCGGAAGATTGAGGGGTTTTAAATTTAAGTCGAGTTATTTTATTAAATGGTCTTTCAAGTTATCCATTGCTTTGAGTGCTATTTTAATTAGAAAATAATATTATCTTTTAAAGTAAAGATTAAATACTGATATAATAGAAGGAAACGATAATTGAGGTGAATGACTTTGGTGGAAAATACCGAAAATAAGATTTACTGGACTTTATTACATTGTAATAATTGGCATATACATATAGCTGCTACAGAGAAAGGACTTACATATGTCGGTCCGCAAAATGCAACAATTGAAGAGTTAATGGAATGGGCGAATAAATGGCTTCCTGAACTGACTCTGGTTGAGGATGCCGAAGTAATGAAGCCGTACACCATGGAATTAGTAGAATACTTAGAAGGTCGGTTAAAAAACTTTAGTGTGCCACTTGATCTTTATGGGACACCGTTTCAGATATCTGTATGGCGGGTTTTAAGTGAAGTTCCATATAGCAAGACAGTATCATACACGGATATCGCAGTCCGTATAGGAAAGCCTAATGCTGTACGTTCTGTTGGCGGTGCGATTGGTGCGAATCCGGTGTTAATTGCAATCCCTTGTCATCGTGTCATCGCCAAAAGTGGCGCACTTACAGGTTTTCGGGGTGGCTTGGAGATGAAAAAACAATTATTAGATATAGAAAAATAAATGGTCAACTGTATTAAAGGTGGAAGAGACAAAAAAGTTAACTAATAGTATAATGGAAGTATTAAATTGATTTAGGGAGAGATGACATTTGAATACAATAGAAGAGAAATTAGCTTCAACATGTGTTTCTGATGCGTTAGGTGGATTAAATCATATGAACGTAGCAATAAAACCACTAGATTCAAATTGGCATGTGGTTGGTAAAGCTTTTACAGTACAAGTTCCACCAGGTGAAAACTTTTCGGTTTTGGAAGCAATCTCACAAGCGAGCCCTGGAGATGTGCTAGTTATTGACGGAAAAGGCGATACGAATAACGCGCTTGCCGGTGATTTTGTATTGGGTATGGCGAAAAAACTTAAAATTCAGGGCATGATTGTTGATGGTGTTATTAGAGATAGAGCTGCAAGTATAGATTTAGGCTTTCCTGTATTTTGTAAAGGTACTGTTCCGGCAGCGGGAAGGAAAGCAAGTAAAGGACAAGTGAATGTTCCAATTCAATGCGGTGGTGTCATCGTTCACCCAGGTGATTTGATTGTGGCAGATATAGATGGCGTTGTTGTAATTCCGAGTGCGGATATAGAAAAAGTGAAAAATAGCGCACTTGAAAAGTTAAAACTGGATGATGAACGTGAACGAACTGTAAACGCAGATGAAGAATCTGTGCGCAAACATTTGGCGAAAGTTTTAGGACGCTAATAAGATATTTATTGAGGTTTCCTAATTAAAATGTTAAACATAATTAGTTTTAGGGTAGATGGTGTATAATGGTCAACACTTAGTAACTGGAAGAAGGAGACTAACATGAGTTCAAATTATGCAGATGATAGCTACGCTTTACATACGGATCTTTATCAAATAAATATGGCTGAATCCTATTGGGCCGATGGTATTCATAATCGAAAAGCGGTTTTTGAATTATTTTTTAGAAGATTGCCGTTTGGTAATGGCTATGCGATATTTGCCGGTCTTGAACGGATTCTAGATTATCTTAAAGAATTTAAGTTTAGTGATAGTGATATAGCTTATTTAAAAGAGGAATTGGGTTTTAAAGAGGATTTCCTTTCATATTTAAAAGAGCTTCGTTTTACGGGTGATGTCTATTCAATGGTGGAAGGAGAACTTGTCTTTGCGAATGAGCCAATTATCCGCGTGGAAGCACCTTTAGTAGAGGCGCAACTATTAGAGACGGCACTTTTGAATATTGTTAATTACCAGACGCTAATTTGTACTAAAGCGAGTCGGATAAAACAAGTCGTGAAGGATGAAATGGTTTTAGAGTTTGGGACACGCCGTGCACATGAAATGGATGCAGCAATTTGGGGTGCGCGTGCAACGATTATTGGTGGTGTCGATGCTACAAGTAATGTGCGAGCGGGCAAAAAATTCGGCATTCCTGTTTCGGGAACGCATGCCCACTCACTCGTACAAGCGTATAAAAGTGAGTACGAAGCATTCCATTCTTATGCAAAGCGTCATAAAGATTGTGTTTTTCTAGTGGATACATATAATACATTAAAAATCGGCGTACCAACTGCTATTCAAGTGGCGAAAGAATTAGGCGATGGCATTAACTTTATTGGAATTCGTTTGGATAGTGGCGATATTGCATTCTTATCGAAAGAAGCGCGTCGAATGTTAGATGAAGCAGGTTTCCCGAATGCGAAAATCGTTGTTTCTAATGATCTAGATGAGTATACAATTCTAAACTTGAAAGCACAGGGTGCACAAGTTGATATTTGGGGAATTGGTACAAAGCTTATTACTGCATACGATCAGCCGGCACTTGGTGGAGTATACAAAGTCGTTTCCATTGAAAATGAAATTGGTGAAATGGAAGATACGATTAAAATTTCATCAACTGCAGAAAAAGTAACCACACCTGGCCGAAAAAAACTATATCGAATTATTGATAAAGAAAATGGTAAGGCAGAAGGTGATTATATTACTATGCATGATGAGGATCCGGTATCTGAGAAGCGTCTTAAAATGTTCCATCCTGTTCATACGTTCATATCAAAGTTCGTAACAAATTTTGAAGCGAAGGATTTACATGTAAAAGTTGTTGAAGAGGGTACGGTTATCTATGAAAATCCTTCAATTAAAGAAATGACTGACTATGCGAAAGAAAACCTGGATTTATTATGGGATGAATATAAGCGCTCTCTAAATCCGGAAGAATATCCCGTAGATTTAAGTCAAAAGTGTTGGGATAATAAAATGCGGAATATTGAAGAAGTCCAAGAAATGGTAGAGAACTTTAGTAATAAATAAGGAGGTGGCATAATGAAGCTCCAAGAGAAAATCATTGCAGAGTTAAAAGTTAAACCTGTAATTGATCCTCATGAAGAAATCCGGAAATCCGTTGACTTTATGAAAGACTATGCGAAAAGATATGACTTTTTAAGTGGTTTTGTACTTGGTATTTCAGGTGGGCAAGACTCGACGCTAGTTGGTAAACTTGCGCAACTAGCTATCGACGAATTAAATAGTGAGCATGGATCCAAGCATTATGATTTTATTGCGGTTAGACTACCATATGGCATGCAGTTTGACGAAGATGATTGTCAAGACGCGCTTGAATTTATTCAACCTTCGAAGTGTTATACGGTAAATATTAAAGAATCTGTTGATGCTAGTGAAAGAGCATTGTTAGCTGCAGGCGTGACTCTTACAGATTTTGCAAAGGGCAATGAAAAAGCTCGTGAAAGAATGAAAGTCCAATATAGCATCGGAGCAATGCATAATTGTGTTGTCCTAGGAAGCGATCAGGCGGCTGAAGCAATTACAGGATTTTATACAAAGTTTGGTGATGGCGGTGCAGATTTAATGCCTATTTTCAGACTTAATAAAAGACAAGGCAAGCAATTACTTCAGGCGTTAGGGTGCCCTGAACATCTGTATTTAAAAGTTCCGACTGCAGATCTCGAAGGTGATCGCCCAGCAATTGCTGACGAGTTAGCTTTAGGTGTGACATATGATTATATTGATGATTATTTAGAAGGAAAAGAAGTTCCTCAAGAGCCGCGTGAGCGAATTGAAAGCTATTATCTTCGTTCTGCTCATAAGAGGCATATGCCGATTACGATATTTGATGATTTTTGGAAGTAGAAGATTCCTTTCGAGGGGTCTTTTTTTGTCCTTAAGTTGAAGAGGAATGGTATATCCTGTATTATAAAATTGATTGTGTAAATTTTCCGCCAAATAGTAATTACTAGATATTTAGGGGGTTGAAAATGAATTATAAAGAAATGATCGAAAAAGTTATAGCTAATATTGAACAAGTAATTATTGGTAAACGGAATATATCAGAATTAAGTCTTCTCGCACTTCTCGCGGGTGGGCATGTTTTACTTGAGGATGTTCCTGGCGTTGGAAAAACAATGATGGTAAAAGCATTAGCGAAATCAATCGGTGCAGACTTTAAGCGCATTCAATTTACGCCGGATTTATTGCCATCAGATGTTCTTGGTGTATCTATATATAACCCAAAAGAGATGGAGTTTGAATTTAGACCAGGTCCTATTATGGGGAACATCGTTCTTGCGGATGAGATAAATCGAACATCACCTAAAACACAGTCTGCGCTACTTGAAGGAATGGAAGAGTCAACTGTGACAATAGATGGAGAAACAATGCAGATTCCACAACCTTTTTTTGTAATGGCAACACAAAATCCGATTGAATATGAAGGTACATATCCGTTACCAGAAGCACAACTCGATCGTTTTTTATTTAAGTTGAAAATGGGTTATCCTACAGTACTTGAGGAGATTGAAGTGTTAAATCGTGCAGAAAAAGAAATCTCTTTTCATAAACTAGAAACAGTTCTGTCAATCGAAGAGTTAAAAGTTTTAAAGAGTGCCGTAAAAGACGTGATTGTAGGAGATACTATAAAGTCTTATATTGTTAGGCTTGTTAATGAAACAAGAACGAACCCTTATGTATATTTAGGTGTGAGTCCACGGGGGTCACTAGCACTTATGAAGTCTTGTCAGGCCTATGCTCTGATGAGAGGGCGAGCGTATGTAACGCCAGATGATGTTCAATATTTAGCACCATTTGTATTTGAACACCGCATGATTTTACGTCCTGAAGCAAAATATGAAGGGATTACGACTGCGGAAATTATTGATCGGATTATAGTCAGAGTGCAAGTGCCGATTGATAAGGTTGCACTTGAATGAAGAGGACTCTAAAACGTTTTTCTAGTATCGGTCGTTTCTTATTTGTTTGGTTCGTTCTCATATCTGCATTCGTCTTTGCGATGTTTCAAGGTGGGCAAGTGAGTTGGACAATTTTTTATAGTATCTTACCATTCGTTTTATATTCCATTTTATTATTTATATATCCGCTTATAGACATCCAAGTAGGTAGAGTTATTAAAGTTCCAGTTATAGAAAATGGCGGAAAGCTCGTCGTAGCAATAAGCTTTAAAAGGAAATGGCATTTCCCACTTTTATATACTGTCATATCCGAGAAGTGGCGAGATGAAGGTCAACCATTCTTGGCAAAAGAAACACGAAATAAGTTGTTTTTAATAGGCTTCCGGAGAGAAATAACTTGGCACTATGAAATTAATCAGGTGCCGCGTGGAGAACATGTCATTGAAGGGATAAACATTGAGGTATCTGATTTTTTTGGTTGGATTCGTAAAACTCGCTTCGTTCAGATGTCCACTACCTTATTGGTGTATCCAAAAACTGCGGAAATTCATTACACCGAGGCAGGTACCCAAAATGAACAAGGCATGATGACTGCACCTTTTAATTTAATAAAGGATATGAACTTAGCTACAGGTGTAAGAGATTATCAGACAGGCGACCGTATGTCATGGATTCATTGGAAATCATTCGCTCGTACGCAGACATTAATGACAAAGGAATTTGAAGATAAGAGGTCACGAGAACTAACGATTATTCTTGATAGTCGCCCATCCAAATCATTTGAGGAGCAAGTTACTTTGGCGGCTTCGATTTTGAAAGATGTATCAAGACAGCAGATAACTACGGATTTTCTTTCAATTGGGGATGGTCATACAGCTTTTCCGTCGCTTCAATTTGAGGAAGATTTTAGGCAAGCGCAAATTCACTTAGCTAAAATAAAACCTTCTGAAAAAGAATTAACAACAAAAACGGGTAACTACGGAAGTATGTTCCAAACAGGTGGAAGTACTATTGTCGTTACAGGAAGTCCGAATTGGACATTTCTTGAATCAATTGTTAAAAATGTTAAAAGTACATCGTCTATTATTTGTTTTGCTGTAATAAAAAAGGAAGATTCACAGCAAATTGATTTTTTAAGGAAAGTTGAATTTGCAAAAACGAAGGGAATTGTTGTACATATTTTAACACAGGAACGATTTTCAGAAGCGTTTAAAGAGGTGACAAGCCTATGAGTGAAAAACGAATGAATAAGTTGCTGATATTAATCCTTTATATATTTACTTTTATTTTGCTTCGTGAATGGTTAATTCCCGTTATGATGCTTACAAAGACGGGCGGTTTATCGCTCTTTTTATATTTTATTATATTGTCATTTTTATTAAAGTCAATTGGAAGTAAATGGTGGTTATCTCTAACTCTAAAAGCATTATATATTTTTTGGGTTATCCACCCTATTTATTTTGAAACAATAATACCTAATTTTAAAATAGCCAATCTTATAATAAAAGATTTATTATCGAACTATTCTATTATTGTCAGCGGTGATTGGGAAAGCATTTCAAATCCTTTTAGAACAATTTTATTTTTTGTATTACTTTGGATGGTGGTATATCTTCTAAGTTATTGGATTGAAACGAAGAAGACGGTCCTGTTTTTTTATATTTCTACTGTCATCTTTATTGCTATTATTGATACATTTACTGCATATTCAGCTAGTGGCGCTATCATTCGAATTATGGTAACAGGGCTATTGCTCATTGGTTATATCTATATTATTAAACTTGCTGACAGGCATGATACAGTACTTAATTTAAAGGTTTTGGTGTCAATGTCGATTCCGCTTTTATTAATTGTTGTTGTAAGTATTTTATTTGTAGTTTTATTGCCTAAACGTGGTCCTGTGTGGCCGGATCCGGTTCCTTATTTGCAGGCTGCTGTAGATGGTTCAGATAAAGTTGCTGAATCTGGTATAGCAAAAAGCGGTTATGACCCTGATGACTCGACGTTGGGTGGTCCATTTGTGGAAGATGATACACTCGTTTTTGAGTCGGTTGTTGATAAAAAACAATATTGGAAAATTGAAACGAAAAACACGTATACATCCAAGGGTTGGGCGCCCATGGATAATTCAGATGTTACAATTTATAGTTCTGGGCATAATATGGGCGAGTATGTATCAAATGGAAATATTGAAAACGAAGAAAATAAATTGGTAGAAATTAATTTGTTTGAGAAGTTTCCGTTTCTAGTTTACCCTTACGGAATGTCGAAAGTGAATACTACTGAAGATATTACTTTTCTTTATTTAAAGGGAAGTGGTCATTATTTAACTGAAGCTGAAGATGAAGCTTACGCACTCCCATCTTACGAAGTAGAATATACCGACCATGATTTTAGTTTAAAAGCTTTACGGGCGACAAAAATGGATTCATTTAATGAAGAGGAAGATAACTTTGCGGACTATTTGCAGTTGCCGGAGGAACTTCCTATTAGAGTCGCTGAATTAGCTTTAACAATAACTGAGTCAACTGAAAGTGTTTATGATAAAACAAAAGCGATTGAGCGCTACTATGGCAGAAGTGGTTTTAAATACGACCGAGAAAAAGTAGCGATACCTGATGAAGAGGACGATTATGTCGATCAGTTTTTATTCGATACGAAGATAGGGTATTGTGATAACTTTTCTACTTCAATGGTCGTAATGCTACGAACACTTGGTATACCGGCACGGTGGGTAAAAGGTTTTGCACCAGGTGAACTTGGACGGAATGCGAATGATGAGCGTGTGTATAAAATTACAAATAATGAAGCACATTCATGGGTAGAGGCTTATATGCCTGGAATTGGTTGGATGCCATTTGAACCGACAATTGGCTTTTCAGGTCCAGCAAGTATTGATTATGATGTCGAGCTAGAAGCGAACGATCCTGAAGTGGAAGAAATGCCTGAACAGAAAAGACTTGAACTCGAGAAGACAGAAAAAATAGTGGAAAAGAAAAAAGAGTTTGATTTATATAAAATGTTAGGTTCTCTAGGGCCGTCGTTACGTAGTAATCTATGGCAAGTAATGGGTTTCGGTATCGGATTAATAGTTATTTGTGTTGTCCTTTATAGTTATAGAAGAAAATGGATTCCGAAAATCCTAGTTTTAAATCGAAGTGCACAAATTGTAAATTGGAATACATTCGAGAAAAAATTTAAGATTCTTTTAAAGCAATTGGAGCGTTGCGGAATAAAACGACAGAGTGGTGAAACGTTGTCTGTTTATGCAATCCGTGTTGATGCGCATCTGGATGGACAAATGATGAAAGAATTTACAAATGCATATGAAATAGGAATATACGGTGAGGATAAAGTAAGCCACGATTGGCAACGCTTACAGAAGGTGTGGGAACATTTAATCATTAATACTACGAATTGATTTTCTGCACTTTTAGAAGTAAGATTAGTAAAAGAATTGCTTTGATAGTACGCATATCGATTGTTTTAAGTTAACGGAAATGACTTGAATAATTATAGTAAGCAATCTTGGAATAATGAGGAAGAGGTGGAGTTTATGTCAACAGCTCCTTTATTAATTGAACAAGAAAAAATTGTGATTTTGGATTATGGTAGCCCATATAACCAGCTCCTCACCCGCACGATTCGTCAATTGGGAATGTATAGTGAATTACACCCACATACAACAACAGCAGAAGAAATCAAAAAGATGAATGCTGTTGGAATTATTTTATCAGGTGGACCAGTTTCTGTTAATGAAGAAGATGCTTATGGCATCGATCCAGAAATTTTTTCAGCGGGTATTCCATTGCTTGGTATTTGTTACGGTATGCAACTTATCGTTAATCATTTTGAGGGAACTAGTAAGAAACTTGGAGAACGTACTTATAGTACAGAACAAGTGACTTTAGATACAACTTCTACTCTTTTTAAAGGCTTAGTTGAAAAACAAGCTGTTTGGTTGAGCAATGGAGATTGTGTTGCTTCATTACCAGAAGGATTTAAAACACTTGCAAGTAGTGATGACTGTGAAATTGCTGCAATTGGCGATGATTCACGCCATATTTACGGTTTACAGTTTCTTCCTGAAGTCCTTCATTCTGAACATGGACATGACTTCCTTAAGCATTTTATCTTTGAAATGTGTGGAGTGAAAGAAAAGTGGACAATGAAAGGTTTCGCAGAAATCGAAATCGGAAAAATTCGTGCTACAGTCGGTGACAAAAAAGTCCTTTTGGCGCTAAGTGGCGGTGTCGATTCTTCAGTTGTTGCGGCTTTACTTCATAAAGCAATTGGTGACCAGTTGACTTGTATCTTTGTTGACCACGGACTTCTTCGTAAAGGTGAAGCAGATGGCGTTGTAAAAACATTTGGTGAGCAGTTTAATATGAACTTAATTAAAATTGACGCACAAAGACGTTTTCTTGATAAATTAATCGGTGTATCTGACCCAGAAACTAAGAGGAAAACGATTGGTAACGAGTTCATCTATGTATTTGCTGATGAAGCAGCGAAACTTGACGGAATCGATTTCCTTGCGCAAGGAACTATATACACAGATATCCTTGAAAGTGGAACGGCTACAGCACAAACAATTAAATCTCACCATAATGTAGGTGGATTACCTGAAGATATGGACTTCGAACTAATTGAGCCACTTGAAGCTTTATTTAAAGATGAAGTACGTGCATTAGGTACTGAACTTGGTTTGCCGGATGAAATCGTTTGGCGTCAACCATTCCCGGGTCCAGGTTTAGGTGTACGTGTTCTTGGAGAAATTACTGATGAAAAGCTAGAAATGGTTCGTGAATCAGACGCGATTTTACGTGAAGAAATTAAAATTGCTGGTCTTGATCGTGATATTTGGCAATATTTCACAGTACTACCTAATATTCAAAGTGTTGGTATGACTGATGGGAAACGTACTTATGCATATGCAATTGGTATTCGTGCAGTTAACTCAGTAGACGGCGTAACTTCGGATTGGGCAAGAATCCCTTGGGATGTTCTGCAAAAGGTAAGTGCTAGAATAACTTCAGAGGTTCCAAATATTAACCGCGTTCTTTACGACGTTACGAGCAAGCCACCATCAACAATAGAGTGGGAGTAAGTTTAAATAAATTTGAATAAATTTGAATTTAGTTCGCATCCGTTTGAATGGCACTAAATTCAAACGGATGCGAACGCTCTAAATTCAAATTACCATGAATTTAATAATTCCTACCCAGTTTGAATGGCACTAAATTCAAACGGATGCGAACGCACTAAATTCAAACTTCCATTGTACTTAACAACTTAAATCAATTACAATAACTCCGTATGTAACTAAAAGAATACTTTATTTACGAAAGAGTTTATATTGGAAAAGTATATGGCTTAATGTCATATGCTTTTTTAAATTCAAAAAATAAGAATTAAAGGAAGATATTCATGAAGAAATATTTTGAGTTTGACAAGTTAGGGACAAGTTATCGTCAGGAGATAATTGGTGGTTTAACTACATTTCTGGCTATGGCTTATGTTTTAGTAGTAAACCCTATTATGTTATCGCTTGAAGCGGTACCAGATTTACCGGATGCAATGCGGATGGATAAAGGTGCTGTGTTTGTTGCGACAGCAGTTGCGGCAGCTATTGGCTCTTTATTAATGGGTATTATTGCGAAATATCCTATTGCACTGGCGCCTGGTATGGGTTTAAATGCATTTTTTGCATTCACGGTGGTATTAGGATACGGAATACCATGGCAAACGGCGTTAACTGGAGTACTTTTTTCTGGACTTATTTTTATCATATTATCACTTTCTGGATTAAGGGAGACGGTTATAAATGCCATTCCCGCCCAGCTTAAATATGCAGTAGGAGCAGGAATAGGTCTGTTCATAACGTTTCTTGGGTTCCAAAATGCAGAAATAATTGTAGGCGACCCTAATACATTAGTCGGTCTTGGCGATTTATCAAAAGGATCGACGTTACTTGCGATTTTTGGTCTTGTCTTAACTGTTATCTTAATGGTGCGAAAAATTGGAGGAGCAATATTTTATGGAATGATTGCAACTACCGTTTTAGGAATGACTACTGGACTAATTGAGCTTCCTCATAAAATTATTGATAAAGTACCTCCTATATCACCAACCTTTGGAGCAGCGTTTGATGTATTTTTTGATGATCCAGCTTCATTGGTCACAGCGCAATTTTTAGTCATCGTCATTACATTCTTATTCGTAGACTTTTTTGATACTGCAGGCACACTAGTTGCAGTTGCAAATCAGGCCGGTCTTATGAAGGATAATAAGTTGCCACGTGCTGGTAAAGCATTGATTTCAGATTCACTTGCAACAGTATCAGGGGCCATTTTAGGAACATCAACGACAACTTCGTATATAGAATCAACAGCTGGGGTTGCCGCTGGAGCCAAAACTGGTTTCGCTTCTGTTATAACTGCATTACTGTTTCTGCTTGCGCTTTTCTTTTCGCCTCTTTTGCTAGTCATTACACCTGCAGTTACTGCGCCTGCATTAATTATAGTAGGTGTTCTAATGGTATCTACTTTAGGGAATATTGAATGGAATCGTTTTGAAATAGCTGTTCCGGCATTCTTTACAATCATCGTCATGCCACTTAGTTATAGTATTGCTACTGGGATTGCGGTTGGTTTTGTCTTTTATCCTATTACAATGATATTAAGTGGTCGTAGGAAAGAAATACATCCTATTATGTATGGTTTGTTTATCATCTTTATACTATACTTCATCTTTATTAAACAGAATTAGTTTTAACACGTAGTTCCTGATCGCGAAGGGGACTACGTTTTTTTTATGGGCATGTAGTGATACTCTATAGTAGAGTTTTGAATACAGTTGTTTAATCTATGGGGATAAAAGCATGAAATGTTAACTTGAATAAAATCTATCTTAAACATTATGTTTTTTGGCTTGACTTATTTATCACATATGTTATGATTAGATTTCATTAGAAAGACGAACGCGTTTCGAACAATACTTTTTAAAAGTAATTGTTGACATTCGAATCACACTCTGTTATATTTAATGAACGCCGAAGAGGACGAGCAATTAACGACATTCTTCGACAAATAAATGAACCTTGAAAACTGAACAGCAAAACGTCGATATAAGTCATTCGTGTTTACACGATATGATTAATAACTCAGGACGCTTCGGCGCACTTGAGTATAAACGTTTCTATATGAAACAAAATTGTCATTCAATAGACGTAGTTAACGCTACAACTATTAATGCCAGCAAAAAGAAATGAGCTTTCATTTTCTTCTTGTTCTGGCGGTCGAGACGTAGTGCAGTGCTAGGAAGCGATTGAGCGAAGGAAGGAACGTACATTAGTACGTGACTGACGGAGTGAGAGAAGTTGACAACGCAATGTGCTGCGTATCGGCTAGCCAGTATTATGGAGAGTTTGATCCTGGCTCAGGACGAACGCTGGCGGCATGCCTAATACATGCAAGTCGAGCGAACAAACTTTGGAGCTTGCTTCAAAGTTTTGTTAGCGGCGGATGGGTGAGTAACACGTGGGCAACCTGCCCTGCAGATGGGGATAACTCCGGGAAACCGGGGCTAATACCGAATAATCAGTTCGTCCGCATGGACGAACTCTGAAAGACGGTTTCGGCTGTCACTGCAGGATGGGCCCGCGGCGCATTAGCTAGTTGGTGGGGTAATGGCCTACCAAGGCAACGATGCGTAGCCGACCTGAGAGGGTGATCGGCCACACTGGGACTGAGACACGGCCCAGACTCCTACGGGAGGCAGCAGTAGGGAATCTTCCACAATGGACGAAAGTCTGATGGAGCAATGCCGCGTGAGCGAAGAAGGTTTTCGGATCGTAAAGCTCTGTTGTAAGGGAAGAACACGTACGGGAGTAACTGCCCGTACCTTGACGGTACCTTATTAGAAAGCCACGGCTAACTACGTGCCAGCAGCCGCGGTAATACGTAGGTGGCAAGCGTTGTCCGGAATTATTGGGCGTAAAGCGCGCGCAGGCGGCCTGTTAAGTCTGATGTGAAAGCCCCCGGCTCAACCGGGGAAGGTCATTGGAAACTGATAGGCTTGAGTACAGAAGAGGAAAGCGGAATTCCACGTGTAGCGGTGAAATGCGTAGAGATGTGGAGGAACACCAGTGGCGAAGGCGGCTTTCTGGTCTGTAACTGACGCTGAGGCGCGAAAGCGTGGGGAGCAAACAGGATTAGATACCCTGGTAGTCCACGCCGTAAACGATGAGTGCTAAGTGTTAGGGGGTTTCCGCCCCTTAGTGCTGCAGCTAACGCATTAAGCACTCCGCCTGGGGAGTACGGCCGCAAGGCTGAAACTCAAAGGAATTGACGGGGACCCGCACAAGCGGTGGAGCATGTGGTTTAATTCGAAGCTACGCGAAGAACCTTACCAGGTCTTGACATCCCACTGCCCGGTATAGAGATATACTTTTCCCTTCGGGGACAGTGGTGACAGGTGGTGCATGGTTGTCGTCAGCTCGTGTCGTGAGATGTTGGGTTAAGTCCCGCAACGAGCGCAACCCTTGATCTTAGTTGCCATCATTAAGTTGGGCACTCTAAGGTGACTGCCGGTGATAAACCGGAGGAAGGTGGGGATGACGTCAAATCATCATGCCCCTTATGACCTGGGCTACACACGTGCTACAATGGACGGTACAGAGGGTCGCCAACCCGCGAGGGGGAGCTAATCCCATAAAACCGTTCACAGTTCGGATTGCAGGCTGCAACTCGCCTGCATGAAGCCGGAATCGCTAGTAATCGTGGATCAGCATGCCACGGTGAATACGTTCCCGGGTCTTGTACACACCGCCCGTCACACCACGAGAGTTTGTAACACCCGAAGTCGGTGAGGTAACCCTTAGGGGAGCCAGCCGCCGAAGGTGGGACAGATGATTGGGGTGAAGTCGTAACAAGGTAGCCGTATCGGAAGGTGCGGCTGGATCACCTCCTTTCTAAGGATATATGTCCATAGTCGGATTACACCACTGGTGTATGAAAGCTAGGCATACGGAAAATCGACGTTTTGCGTTCAGTTTTGAAGGTTTATTAAAGATTAATTAAGATTTTTTTAATTAATTGGCCATAAAACCATTTTTTGTGTCTTTATGGTTACTAATAATAATTCAAAACTTGTTCTTTGAAAACTGGATAAAACAATAATTGTAACAAATCAAGAATCAACCAAAATAAACAGAACTTCGTTTATCTATGATAAACATGTTTTTGTTTATTTTAAAGAATGACCTTTTTACGAAACGTTGATTTTTACATCGCTGTAAAATCACGTTTATTTAAAAGATAAGAATTAGCGACGCAATGCGACGTTAAGACCTATTTTTTGGTTAAGTTAGAAAGGGCGCACGGTGGATGCCTTGGCACTAGGAGTCTATGAAGGACGGCACTAACACCGATATGCTTCGGGGAGCTGTAAGTGAGCTTTGATCCGAAGATTTCCGAATGGGGAAACCCACTGCTCGTAATGGAGTAGTACGTTTACGTGAATACATAGCGTAATCGAGACAAACCCGGAGAACTGAAACATCTAAGTACCCGGAGGAAGAGAAAGAAAAATCGATTCCCTGAGTAGCGGCGAGCGAAAAGGGAACAGCCCAAACCAGGAAGCTTGCTTCCTGGGGTTGTAGGACATGCTATACGGAGTTACAAAGGAATGGATTAGGCGAAGCGACCTGGAAAGGTCCGCCGTAGCGGGTAATAGCCCCGTAGTCGAAAGTTCATTCTCTCCAGCATGTATCCTGAGTACGGCGGAACACGTGAAATTCCGTCGGAATCCGGGAGGACCATCTCCCAAGGCTAAATACTTCCTAGTGACCGATAGTGAACCAGTACCGTGAGGGAAAGGTGAAAAGCACCCCGGAAGGGGAGTGAAATAGATCCTGAAACCGTGTGCCTACAAGTAGTCAGAGCCCTTGTTGACTTTCCTTCGGGAGAGTCACGGGTGATGGCGTGCCTTTTGTAGAATGAACCGGCGAGTTACTGATTTCATGCAAGGTTAAGCAGAGAATGCGGAGCCGCAGCGAAAGCGAGTCTTAATAGGGCGAATTAGTATGAGGTCGTAGACCCGAAACCAGGTGATCTACCCATGTCCAGGGTGAAGGTAAGGTAATACTTACTGGAGGCCCGAACCCACGTATGTTGAAAAATGCGGGGATGAGGTGTGGGTAGCGGTGAAATTCCAATCGAACCTGGAGATAGCTGGTTCTCTCCGAAATAGCTTTAGGGCTAGCCTCAAACTTTAGAATCTCGGAGGTAGAGCACTGTTTGGACTAGGGGCCCATCCCGGGTTACCGAATTCAGACAAACTCCGAATGCCGATGATTTATGTTTGGGAGTCAGACTGTGGGTGATAAGATTCATAGTCGAGAGGGAAACAACCCAGACCACCAGTTAAGGTCCCAAAGTCTCTGTTAAGTGGAAAAGGATGTGGCGTTGCCCAGACAACCAGGATGTTGGCTTAGAAGCAGCCACCATTTAAAGAGTGCGTAATAGCTCACTGGTCGAGTGGCGCTGCGCCGAAAATGTATCGGGGCTAAACAGAGCACCGAAACTGTGGACTTACATCTTAGATGTGAGTGGTAGGAGAGCGTTCTAGGGGCGTCGAAGTTAGACCGTAAGGACTAGTGGAGCGCCTAGAAGTGAGAATGCCGGTATGAGTAGCGAAAGAAGGGTGAGAATCCCTTCCACCGAATGCCCAAGGTTTCCTGAGGAAGGCTCGTCCGCTCAGGGTTAGTCGGGACCTAAGTTGAGGCCGAAAGGCGTAGACGATGGATAACAGGTTGATATTCCTGTACCACCTCCCCGCCGTTTGAGTAATGGGGGGACGCAGTAGGATAGGGTGAGCGCGCTGTTGGTTATGCGCGTCTAAGCAGTGAGGTGTGAAATGAGGCAAATCCCATTTCTATAACATTGAGCTGTGATGGCGAGGGGAATTATTCCCTGGAGTCCCTGATTTCACACTGCCAAGAAAAGCCTCTAACGAGGCGGGAGGTGCCCGTACCGCAAACCGACACAGGTAGGCGAGGAGAGAATCCTAAGGTGATCGAGAGAACTCTCGTTAAGGAACTCGGCAAAATGACCCCGTAACTTCGGGAGAAGGGGTGCTCTGGTAGGGTGTTAAAGCCCGAGAGAGCCGCAGTGAATAGGCCCAGGCGACTGTTTAGCAAAAACACAGGTCTCTGCAAAACCGCAAGGTGATGTATAGGGGCTGACGCCTGCCCGGTGCTGGAAGGTTAAGGGAAGAGGTTAGCGCAAGCGAAGCTTTGAACCGAAGCCCCAGTAAACGGCGGCCGTAACTATAACGGTCCTAAGGTAGCGAAATTCCTTGTCGGGTAAGTTCCGACCCGCACGAAAGGCGTAACGATCTGGGCACTGTCTCAACGAGAGACTCGGTGAAATTATAGTACCTGTGAAGATGCAGGTTACCCGCGACAGGACGGAAAGACCCCGTGGAGCTTTACTGTAACCTGATATTGAATTCTGATGCAATCTGTACAGGATAGGTAGGAGCCTTAGAATCCGGAGCGCTAGCTTCGGAGGAGGCGTTGGTGGGATACTACCCTGATTGTATTGGACTTCTAACCCATGCCCCTTATCGGGGCAGGAGACAGTGTCAGGTGGACAGTTTGACTGGGGCGGTCGCCTCCTAAAGAGTAACGGAGGCGCCCAAAGGTTCCCTCAGAATGGTTGGACATCATTCGCAGAGTGCAAAGGCATAAGGGAGCTTAACTGCGAGACCTACAAGTCGAGCAGGGTCGAAAGACGGGCTTAGTGATCCGGTGGTTCCGCATGGAAGGGCCATCGCTCAACGGATAAAAGCTACCCCGGGGATAACAGGCTTATCTCCCCCAAGAGTCCACATCGACGGGGAGGTTTGGCACCTCGATGTCGGCTCATCGCATCCTGGGGCTGTAGTCGGTCCCAAGGGTTGGGCTGTTCGCCCATTAAAGCGGTACGCGAGCTGGGTTCAGAACGTCGTGAGACAGTTCGGTCCCTATCCGTCGCGGGCGCAGGAAATTTGAGAGGAGCTGTCCTTAGTACGAGAGGACCGGGATGGACACACCGCTGGTGTACCAGTTGTCTTGCCAAAGGCATAGCTGGGTAGCTACGTGTGGACGGGATAAATGCTGAAAGCATCTAAGCATGAAGCCCCCCTCGAGATGAGATTTCCCATTACGCAAGTAAGTAAGGTCCCTCAGAGATGATGAGGTTGATAGGTCCGGGGTGTAAGTACGGCGACGTATGTAGCTGACGGATACTAATTGATCGAGGACTTAACCAAATAACGTAATAAGTAAGTGGGCTGATTCCCCTGATTTGTGAAGATTACCTGTTTTATTCAGTTTTGAAAGAACAATTAAATTCTTTCAATATAAGTATGGTGGCGATAGCGAAGAGGTCACACCCGTTCCCATCTCGAACACGGTAGTTAAGCTCTTCAGCGCCGATGGTAGTTGGGGGTTTCCCCCTGCAAGAGTAGGACGTTGCCATGCACTAAAGAAGTCATTACCTTAACTGGTATTGGCTTTTTTTGTTTATAAAGAATTATTTCTTAAACTCTAAGGATGGATGAAAGTAAAAACGAGAATATATTGTAATCAAAACAAATTACATTTCTCAATTTTTTTAAAAAATGAATTTCTAATTAACAAAAAAACAATACTTTATCATATAAAATCATTAATACTTGAAGTCTTCTTGTTTTCAAGATACGCTAATTAAATACGGAAAGGAATGGTTATCTTGCAAATGGTTTTAATAATATTTTCCATCAATATAGTGTATGTCACATTCTTTACCGTACGCATGATTTTAACACTTAAAGGATATAGGTATATAGCGGCCGGTGTAAGTATGGTTGAAGTTGTTATCTACGTAATTGGACTAGGGTTAGTGCTAGATAATCTAAATGAGATTCAAAACTTAGTTGCATATGCAATAGGCTACGGCTGTGGTGTAGTTATTGGGACAAAGATTGAAGAAAAGATGGCGCTTGGCTATATTACTGTCAATGTAATTACTGCAGATGTAAATAACAAATTACCTGCAATCCTACGTGAAAGTGGTTATGGCGTGACTAATTGGTCCGCAAGTGGACTAGACGGAGATCGGTCTGCTATGCAAATCCTAACGCCTCGTAAATATGAATTGAAGCTTTATATGAAAATAAAGGAATTAGATCCCAAAGCTTTTATTATTTCTTATGAGCCAAAGACAATCCATGGTGGATTTTGGGTTAAATCTGTTAGAAAAGGAAAGTTATTTAAATGAAACCAAATAAAACAGTGTGGTTTGAAGTGTCTGAAGGTGAAACTATTAGTAACTGTTTAAACAGAATCGCAAGCGAAGGATATTCTGTTACAGGTAAAAAAGAAATACCGGTATTTGCGGAGGTAAATGGTGAAGATATACCAATTCAACAAATCATTAGGTTTAGTGGTGTGTTAATAGAAAAATAAACAAACAAAAGACGAACGATCTAAAAAAGAAACTTATAAACGTTCGGTTTTTGTTGACGTATGTCTTTTCACTTGTTAAAATAATAAGAGTAAATAAGGTATTAGATCCCCATATATACTGTGGAATTGGCCACAGTGTTTCTACCAAGACACCTTAATGTCTGGACTATGCGGGAAAGCGACTTTCAGGAATTATTGCGGAAGGTGTGAACTGGCCGATGGGTACACTCAACTTAACGCATATTAATACTTCCTCGAATACTCTGCTTTTCATGCTAGATGAAAAGTAGGTTATTCGAGGATTTTTTTAATTAAAAAAGGAGCGGATATTTAGTGGAGCCTAAAGTTGGCGTTATTATGGGCAGTAAAAGCGATTGGGAAACAATGAGACATACATGTGATATTTTAGATGAACTTGAGGTTCCATATGAAAAGAAAGTTGTTTCTGCACATCGTACACCTGATTTAATGTTTGAATATGCCGATACCGCACAAGAGCGTGGTTTAAAAATCATTATAGCCGGTGCAGGAGGGGCAGCTCATCTTCCGGGTATGGTTGCTTCCAAAACATTACTTCCTGTAATTGGGGTTCCAGTTCAATCGAAAGCACTTAATGGAATGGACTCTCTACTGTCAATTGTACAAATGCCAGGCGGAGTTCCTGTTGCAACAGTTTCAATTGGAAAAGCTGGAGCGACGAATGCCGGTATACTTGCTGCTCAAATATTAGCGATAACGGATTTTGATTTGCAAAGTCGTATTCAATCACGTCGAATGGAAATGCGCAACGTCTCTATTGAAAGTAGTGATGAGTTATTATGAAAACAATCCTTCCAGGTCAAACGATTGGTATTATCGGTGGTGGTCAACTTGGGCGAATGATGGGTATGGCAGCTAAAGAAGCAGGTTTTAAGATTGCTGTATTAGACCCTACTAAAGATTCGCCTTGTGGACAAATTGCAGATATTTGCATAGTTGCTTCTTACAATGACAAAGCGGCACTCCAAGAATTAAGTGATGTGAGCGACGTGATTACATATGAGTTTGAAAATATTGACTATGAAGGCTTGAAGAAATTATGTGAATCCACAAATGTTCCACAAGGGGCTGAACTTGTACGAATCACACAAAATCGAATAAATGAAAAAGCAGAAATTACAGCTTCGGGTGCTCCAGTAGCTAACTATATTACTGCACAGACGTTCGAAGAATTAAAAAATAAAATAGATGTAGTTGGTTATCCTTGTATAGTGAAAACAGCTTTTGGTGGTTATGACGGTAAAGGGCAAGTAAAACTGGAATCTGCTGAAGAGCTTGAAGAAGCACAATCGTTATTCACTCATTCGGCTTGTATCGCTGAAGCGTTCGTTCCATTTGATAAAGAAATTTCTGTCATTATTCAACGCAATGCGGCTGGTGAGTCTTATTGTTTACCGATTGCTGAAAACATTCACGTAAATCATATTTTACATGAATCAATTGTACCTGCTCGAGTAAATAAATTTGTTTTAGAGAAAGCTGAAGCAGCTGCTTTGAAAATTGCAGATCACTTACAACTAGTTGGCACACTGGCTGTCGAAATATTCGTATTACCAGATGGAGAAATAGTCATTAATGAACTAGCACCACGGCCACATAACTCAGGTCACTATTCAATTGAGGCTTGTAATATATCACAGTTCCATCAACATATTAGAGCAATTTGTGGCTGGCCTCTTCGGAAACCTAAATTATGGGGACCAAGCATAATGGTAAACATACTAGGTGAACATGTAGAACCGCTATCCAAAGTTGTTACGGATTATCCGGATTGGTCATTTCATCTATATGGTAAAGCAGATGCTAAAGAAAAACGTAAAATGGGTCATGTAACAATAATGACGAACGACATTGATAAGACCTTAGAGGAAATTGAATCAACTGGAATTTGGACTAATTAAAAGCATTTGATGAATAGTTATTCTAGAACCCCAATATTAATTAATTTAATATCATTCCATTAGGAGGAAAAAAAATGACTAAAGTAAATGTATATGTAACGCTTCGTGAAAGTGTAGTAGATCCACAGGGGATTGCGACTAAAGATGCGCTTCAAAACTTAGGATTTACAGAAGTTGAAGGTGTTCGCATTGGTAAACTTATTGAACTTGAGATTGATGGAAAAACGATAGATATAGATGCACGTGTTAAAGAGATGTGCGATAAGCTACTTATTAATAAAGTGATTGAAGACTACCGTTACGAAATCGGGGAGGTTGCGAGCAAATGAAGTTCGCTATTCTAGTTTTCCCGGGATCAAGTTGTGACATCGATATGCACCACGCGATTAGTGTTGTTCTTGGAGAAGAAGTTGAATATATATGGCATTTAGAGGCTGATAAGCTCGTAGATTTTGATGCAGTAATTATTCCACACGGCGCAGCTTATGGCGATTATCTTCGCCCGGGTGCACTTGCAAAAGGTTCTATTGCTATTGAAAGTTTAGTAACATTCGCAGCCTCGGGTAAGCCAGTTTTAGGTGTTGGAAATGGTTTTCAAATTCTAACAGAAGTTAATATTTTACCAGGTGCATTTATTCTGAATGAAGGACTCAAATTCAGGTCTGGAAGAGCTAAGTTATCTGTTAAAAACGCTAACTCAGCTTTTACATCTCAATACGATAAGGATCAAGAGATTACAATTCCATTCGCACATCAATTTGGGAATTATTATGTAGATGAAAAAACTGTACTTGAACTTCAAGAAAATAATTTAATTGCCTTTACATATGTAGATGGAAATGGTGACGGCAGTATAGCAGATATTGCTGGTGTTCTAAATGAACAAGGAAATGTACTAGGCATTATGCCATTACCTGAACGTGCAGTCGAAGAAATTATCGGAGGAACAGATGGGTTATCTCTCTTTAAATCAATCTTAAAAGGGTGGAGTGAAAAAAATGTCAGCAATGCATGAACCGAACACTCAACAAATTATAGACGAGAAACTATATCTTCAAATGGGTATGACTGAAGAGGAATTTGAACGCGCTGTAAATATGTTAGGTCGCCTTCCGAATTATACTGAAACGGGTTTATTCTCTGCAATGTGGTCTGAACATTGCTCATATAAAAGCTCTAAACCAGTCCTTCGTAAGTTTCCAACATCTGGTGAACGTGTTCTTCAAGGTCCAGGTGAAGGTGCAGGTATCGTTGATATTGGAGACAATCAAGCAGCTGTATTTAAAATGGAATCCCATAACTCACCGTCAGCAATTGAACCTTTCATCGGTGCTGCAACAGGAGCAGGTGGAGTATTACGTGATGTCTTCTCAATGGGAGCTCGACCAGTAGCACTTGTTAATTCACTCCGTTTCGGAGATTTAACGGATGCGCGGGATCGCTTTTTATTTGAAAAAGCTGTTTCAGGTATTGCGAGTTACGGAAATGCGATTGGAATTCCAACAATTGCAGGAGAAGTACAATTTGATAATTGTTATTCAAAACGCCCACTTGTAAATGCAATGGCTGTTGGTTTATTAAATCATGAAGACATTCAAAAAGGTGTTGCGGCAGGTGTTGGTAATATCATTATGTATGCTGGCGCGACTACAGGACGCGACGGTATTCATGGGGCGACGATGTCTTCTGTCGAACTTACAGTAGATGAAGATGCAGAGTTACCTGTAATGCAAGCGGGGGATCCGTTCCTAGAAAAATTAGTGATGGATGCCTGTCTTGAACTTGTTAAAACAGATATGCTTATCGGGATACAAGATATGGGAGCGGCTGGTTTGACGTCTGCATCAGCTGAGATGGCTTCCAGTGCTGGACATGGTGTAGAGATGAATCTAGACCTTGTACCGCAACGTGAAGAAGGTATGACGGCTTATGAAATGATGTTATCTGAATCTCAAGAACGTATGTTAATTGTTGTGAAAAAAGGCCGTGAACAAGAAGTTACTGATCTTTTTGCGAAATATGGTGTTGAGGCTGTTGCGATTGGTACAGTAACTGACGATAAAATGCTTCGTCTTCTTCATAAAGGGGAAGTTGTAGCGGAAGTGTTGGCCGATGCACTTGCTGAAGACTCACCGGTTTATCATAAGAAATCCGAGGAACCTGCTTATTATAGAGAATTTCAAGCGATGGAAATGACTGAGCCGGTTGTAGATGATTTAGGTGAAACATTAAAAGCGCTATTAAAGCGTCCAACTATTGCTTCTAAAGAGTGGGTTTATAATCAGTTTGATACACATGCAAGACGCAATACTGTCGTAGCTCCAGGGTCATCTGCAGGTGTCATTCGTGTGGATGGAACGAATAAAGGTCTTGCGATGACGTCTGACTGTAATTCACGTTTTGTTTATTTGGATCCAGAAATAGGCGGTAAAATTGCAGTTGCAGAAGCTGCTCGTAATCTAATTTGTTCTGGAGCAGAGCCTATTGCGATTACGGATTGCCTGAACTTTGGTAGTGCGGACAAGCCAGAAGTATTTTGGCAGTTTGAGAAAGCTGCAGATGGTATATCTGAGGCGTGTATTAAATTGAACGCACCTGTAATTAGTGGAAACGTTTCATTATCAAATGAAGTAAATGGCGTTCCGATTTATCCGACACCGACGATTGGTATGGTTGGGCTCGTTCACGATTTGTCGCATGTAATTACAACAGAGGCAAAAAATGCTTCAGATGTTATCTATGTTATTGGTGAAGCAGCACTTGATTTCGGTGGTAGTGAACTTCAACAAATGTTGGATGGTAAGATTTCAGGGAAAGCCCCATCAATTGACTTAGATGTTGAAGCAGCTCGTCAACAAACACTTTTAGCCGCAATTCAAAACCATCTAGTCGAATCAGCAACAGACTTGTCAGAAGGTGGATTATCAATCGCACTTTGTGAGACATTGTTTGGTGCAGAAGGTTTAGGTGTAGAGGTAACACTATCTGAATCACCAGTTACTGCTTTATTCAGCGAAACACAATCTCGTTTCCTTGTAACTGTTAAAGAAGAGAATGTTGCTGCGTTTGAAAAAGCAGTGACAGATGCGTTGAAGATTGGTCTCGTAACAGCAACTAATCGTGTTGTAATTAATGGGAATGAAAATGCAGTACTTATAGATGGATCTGTGGAAGAATTCCGTTCTGCTTGGAAGGGAGCTATTCAATGCTTGCTGAACTCAGAGGTTTAAACGAAGAGTGCGGCGTGTTCGGTATTTGGGGTCGTGTAGATGCGGCGCAGATCACTTATTATGGTCTGCACGCATTGCAACATCGCGGACAAGAAGGAGCCGGAATTGTTACTAAAGAAGGTAGTAAATTTCATGTAATTAAAGGCGAAGGTCTAGTCAATGATGTATTTTCTGGCAATGGAATAAATGATTTAAAAGGAAACTCTGCAATTGGACAAGTTCGCTACTCAACAGAGAATGGTCGTGGCATTGAGAATGTTCAACCACTCGTTTTCCGTTCAACAACTGGAAGTCTTTCCGTTGCTCATAACGGGAACATTGTAAATGCAGTTGAATTAAGGGAGCATCTTGAACGTCAAGGTAGTATTTTTCAGACTAATTCGGATACAGAGGTTTTAGCGCATTTAATTAAAAAAAGTAGTGGTTCTTTAAATCAACGCGATCGTGTGAAGAAAGCGTTGGCGATGCTTAAAGGTGCATTTGCGTTTGTCATTTTAACAGATGATGGATTAATGATTGCACAGGATCCGAATGGTCTTCGTCCACTATCAATAGGGAAAATAGGTAATGCATGGGTGGTCGCATCTGAGACATGTGCTTTCGATATTATTGGTGCAGAAACAGTCCGTTCGGTTGAGCCGGGTGAACTGATTACGATTAATGATAAAGGTTTACATTCGGATCGCTTTGCGCCAGCCGCTGACCGTGCGATTTGTTCGATGGAATATGTTTATTTCGCACGACCGGATTCTAATATTGATGATATTAACGTTCACATGGCAAGAAAGCGTTGTGGTAAACAGCTTGCGCGTGAAATGAAAATTGAAGCAGATGTTGTAACTGGTGTACCTGATTCAAGTATTTCAGCAGCTATTGGATTTTCTGAAGAGAGTGGAATTCCATATGAACTTGGGTTGATCAAAAGCCGTTATGTGGGGCGGACCTTTATTCAACCATCGCAGGAGTTACGAGAACAAGGCGTTAAGATGAAACTTTCTCCTGTACAGCAAGTCGTGAACGGGAAAAGAGTAGTCATGGTTGATGATTCCATCGTGCGCGGAACAACATCTAAACGGATTGTTAATATGTTAAAAGAGGCGGGCGCGACTGAGGTGCATGTTGTGATTGCTTCCCCCCCACTTGTTAGTCCATGTTTTTACGGAGTGGATATTAGTACGGATTCTGAATTAATTGCAACTGGGAAAACGATTGAAGAAATTTGTGAAATAATCGAAGCAGATTCACTAACATTCTTATCTCCTGAAGGAATGATAAATGCAATAGGGCGTCCAGATAAAACAAAAAATTGTGGTCAATGTTTGGCTTGTTTCACTGGAGAATATCCGACGGAGATTTATTCGGATACCGTTTTACCATATAAAAAAGAGATTATTTGATAGGGGAATTATCGATGTCTAATGCATATGAAAAAGCAGGTGTCAATATAGAGGCTGGGTATGAATCAGTCGAAAGAATGAAATCACATGTTGAGAGAACTGTACGTAAAGGGGTTGCCGGAACATTTGGTGGCTTTGGTGGAATGTTCGACCTTTCTGCACTCAAATTTAAAGAACCTGTTCTTATTTCGGGTACAGACGGTGTTGGAACTAAGTTAAAGTTAGCTTTTATGACTGATAAGCATGACACAATTGGTATTGACTGTGTTGCGATGTGTGTCAATGATATCGTTGCACAAGGCGCGGAGCCACTTTATTTCCTTGATTATATTGCACTTGGAAAAGCAGTTCCTGAAAAGGTTGAAGCGATAGTTAAAGGAATAGCAGATGGCTGTGTTCAATCGGGTGCAGCACTTATCGGAGGAGAGACGGCGGAAATGCCAGGTCTTTACAAAATCGATGAATATGATTTAGCTGGGTTCGCTGTAGGTGCTTGTGAAAAAAGTGATGTCGTTACAGGTGAGAAAATTGTTGAAGGTGACGTTCTTGTTGGGATCGCATCGAGCGGTATTCATTCCAACGGTTATTCACTCGTTAGAAAAGTAGTGCTTGAAGATAATAATTATAAAATTGAAGATATTATCGAAGGATATGAAGAACTCGGAACTGTCGGTAATGCATTATTAGAACCAACAAAAATCTATGCAAAACCAGTTCTTCAAATGCATAAAGAATTAAATGTTCACTCAATGGGGCATATTACGGGTGGCGGATTCTTCGAGAATTTACCGCGTATGTTACCTGAAGGATTCGCAGCTACTATAGATTTAGATTCATGGCCAGTTCTTCCAGTATTCAACATGCTAAAGGAAAAAGGCGAGCTATCTGATAAAGATTTATATAGTGTTTTCAATATGGGAATAGGTTTTGTTGTTGCATTACCAAAAGCTGATGCTGATAAAGCGATTCAAATTGCCGCTGAACATGGTGAACAAGCATTTATTATTGGTCATGTCGCAAAGGGTGATGGCGTCGTATTTAACGGTAGCCATGACGGGAGCCTTACGAAATGATTCAGAAACCTAAAATTGCCGTTTTCGCATCTGGAAGCGGCAGTAATTTTAGCGCACTAGAAGAAGCGTGTAGTGTTGGGGAATTAAACGCGGAAGTTGTACTTATGGTGACGAACAAACCTGAAGCTTATGTTGTTGAACGTGCAGAACAAGCAGGAATTCAAGTTGCTTCATTTCAACCGCAAACATTTGAAACGAGAGAAGCTTATGAAGAAGAAGTTCTGACCGTACTTCATGAAGTAGGTGCTGAGTGGATTGTGCTAGCTGGTTATATGCGTCTTGTAGGTCAGACACTTTTGTCTGCTTATCCTTCACGTATTGTAAATATTCATCCGTCACTTCTTCCTTCATTCCCAGGAAAAGACGCCATTGGTCAAGCTGTTGTACATGGCGTGAAAGTGACTGGGGTTACTGTACATCTAGTTGATGAGGGTATGGATACTGGTCCTATTCTCGCGCAGCGTGCTGTTGATATTGTAGATGGAAATATAGAAAAAACGGCGGAAGCTATTCACGCTGTAGAACATGACTTGTATAAGGAAGCATTAAACGAGCTTTTTGGTCGTTAATAAAAGAAGACAATTGGAGGATTTTATTCGTGAATAAACGTGCATTGCTTAGTGTGTCAGACAAAAGTGGTATTTTAGAATTTGCGCAAGAACTTGTTGGTCTTGGTTATGAACTATTATCTACAGGTGGAACGATGAAACATTTAGCGGATAACGGCGTTGCAGTAACGGCTGTAGATAGCGTAACTGGATTCCCTGAAATTATGGAAGGGCGCGTAAAAACACTTAACCCGATGATTCACGGAGGACTACTTGCGAAGCAGGATAATCCGGCACACATTGCTCAAATGAAAGAACATGGTATTCAACCAATTGACGTTGTTTGTGTAAATTTATATCCTTTCAAAGAAACGATTTCAAAGCCAGATGTATCTGTTGACGATGCGATTGAAAATATTGATATTGGTGGACCAGCAATGCTTCGTGCATCTGCAAAAAATCATGCGTACGTTACAGTTATTGTTGATGCAGAGGATTATACTCAAGTTCTTGTAGAACTAAAAGCAGATGGTAAAACAACAGATGAAACACGCAGACGACTTGCGGCAAAAGTGTTCCGTCACACAGCGGCATACGATGCACTTATTGCAGGTTTCTTGACTGACCTCACAGGTGAGGAATTCCCAGAGACAATTACAAATACATATGAATTAAAACAACCACTTCGTTATGGTGAAAATCCGCACCAAAAAGCTGCTTTTTATAGCCGTCCACTTGGTTCAGATTTCTCTATCGCATATGCGAATCAATTACATGGTAAAGAACTTTCTTATAATAATATTCAAGATGCTAACGCAGCGATTCAAATCGTTAAGGAATTCGATCTTCCTGCAGCAGTTGCAGTTAAGCATATGAATCCTTGCGGAGTAGGTACAGGTGAGACAATTTCCGAAGCTTTCAATAAAGCTTATGAGGCAGATTCAATGTCAATATTTGGCGGCATTGTTGCTTTGAATCGTGAAGTAGATGTGGCAACAGCTGAAAAACTATCGACTATATTTCTTGAGATTGTAATTGCACCATCATTTACAGAAGAAGCACTTGAAGTATTAACAAAGAAACAAAACATTCGTCTATTAACGATTTCATTTGATCAACATAAAAAAGATCAATGGAATACTGTTTCAGTTGAAGGTGGCTTACTCATTCAACAACCAGACGCTTACGGTTTTAAAGATGCAGATATTCGTGTAGCAACAGATCGTGAACCTACTGAAGTTGAGTGGGAAGCACTAAAACTAGGTTGGGCAGTAGTGAAACATGTAAAATCAAATGCAATTGTTGTAACTGATAGTCAAATGACGCTTGGTGTTGGCGCGGGTCAAATGAACCGAGTTGGCGCAGCAAACATCGCACTTACACAAGCTGGTGAACGTTCTAAAGGGGCGGCGCTTGCTTCAGATGCATTTTTCCCAATGGATGATACGGTTGAAGCGGCAGCTAAAGCTGGAATTACAGCAATTATTCAACCAGGCGGATCGAAAAAAGATGAAGATTCTATTAAAAAAGCAAATGAATATGGCATAACAATGGTGTTTACAGGCGTTCGTCATTTCAAACATTGAGGAGTGAATTCATTGAAGGTCCTTGTAATTGGTAGTGGAGGTCGTGAGCATGCGATTGCTAAACAATTTAACAATTCTCCGTCTGTTGCCAAAGTATTTGTAGCACCTGGTAATGACGGTATGGAAAGTGATGCCGAATGTGTAAATATAGCGATTAATGATTTTAAAGGACTTACTTTATTTGCGAAACAAAATGATATAGATTTAACATTTGTTGGACCTGAGCAGCCACTTTCGGAAGGTATCGTTGATTACTTCAATGATAAGGGATTGAATGTTTTCGGTCCTACGAAAGCGGCTGCGCTAATAGAAGGAAGCAAGTCATTTGCAAAAGAGTTAATGAAAAAATACGATATTCCAACTGCTGGTTACGGCACGTTTACAGATGCTGAAGAAGCAAAGGCATTCATTAGGGAACAAGGGGCACCTATTGTGATCAAAGCGGATGGTTTAGCGGCTGGTAAAGGTGTTATCGTTGCTATGACGCTTAATGAAGCACTTGATGCTGTCGATGATATGATTGGCAATCAAAAGTTTGGGGAATCATCATCCAAGGTTGTCGTTGAAGAATTTCTTGACGGTGAAGAGTTTTCTTATATGGCTTTTGTTCATGAAGGTCAAATTCATCCGATGGTTATTGCACAAGATCATAAACGTGCCTTTGACGGTGATTTAGGTCCGAACACAGGCGGAATGGGTGCTTATTCACCTGTTCCACAAATCTCAGATAGTATTGTGGAAGAAGCATATGAAAAAGTCCTCGTTTCAACAGTTAAAGCGATGATTGCAGAAGGCACACCATTCACGGGGATTCTATATGCAGGATTAATATTGACTGACGACGGTCCTAAAGTGATTGAATTTAATGCGCGTTTTGGAGACCCTGAAGCACAAGTTGTGCTACCAAGAATGGCGTCAGATTTTGGTGAATTCATGACCGCACTAATGGCAACTAAATCATTCGAATTAAAATGGCATGATGAAGCAGTATTAGGAGTTGTCATTGCATCTAATGGATATCCAGGAGATATTGTAAATGGCGCATCGCTTCCGAATTTAGATGGTTTGGCAGACGTTGAACTTGACGTGTTCCATGCAGGCACAAAATTTGATGGTGAACATTTCATAGGCAATGGCGGACGTGTTATTCTTATTACCGCAAAATCAAATACTTTAAAAGAAGCACAGCAAAAAGTATATAAAGGATTGTCTCAACTCGAGTGGGACGGATTCTTTTATCGGAAAGATATTGGTTGGCGCACGTTTGAATGAAAACAGGCGATTTCCCATTTATGGGGAATCGCCTGTTTTGATGTTCGGTTTTTATAACTTAAAAGTTCCAAGTAATTGAGGGTCTTTTTAGATTCCCTTTCAAAGCGTATTACTCAACGGCACCTATACTTTGAATATCCATTTTAAAATCGATATTGAATTCTAAATCCGGATATATCTCTTCCCACTTTTTAACGGAATTTTTGTTATTTAATCTAGTTGCTCTATACCTGAGGCCAAAACCGATTGGGTCTAGTCCTTTTTCCTGCGCGGATGTAAATACATCCATGACTACTTTTTTCAAATCTTCAGCAGCTAACTTATTATACTCATCTAATTTGTGAATGGATAAGCGTTTACTTGATTCAATTACATTTGCGGTAACATTGATTTTAATATCAGCTGTTGGCGGTCGACCTTTTTCTGTTTTAATTTTATATTTCATTTTAAACTTACTAACATACAACAACAATGATTTGTCATCTAAATTTGCCTTATAACTATATCCAGTTGCATCATTTACAAGAGAATTATAGTAAAGCGTTTGGATTGAATTATATTCAAATGGTTCGTGACTTTTTTTGATAATGACTGCTTTATTAATAATTAACTCCGTCTTTTCTTCATTCGCTTCAACTATAGGAATAACAGCATCTATTCCGTCTGCAAAAAAATCACGTCTAAATTCAAAAAGAAATGTTGTTAAGATGAAAGGACTATCTGTACCGTTATTATCAAAGAAGTTAAATAACGCTACAGTTGCTGCAGATTCAGTTTTAGGTTCCACTTTTAAAACCTCTTCTGCCGTAGGTTTTGCAGCGGCTACCCATGAAATAAGCTGAATATCACCCCTTCTTGTAAAATAATCCATGAAAATTCCGATATTATCAGCACTTTCAGCTAATACCTTTTCATTGATTACGATAAGTCTTGTGTGCCCAAAATCGATTACTTTATCGTTATGCGTTTCCATCATGCGAATAGCATCTGACATAGAATCACTTACATGTGACATATAGGCATAAGCGGGACCGGCGGATTGCTTAATAGAGCCAATAGGTAGTGCAAGCTTTAAAGTGACTTTGAATTTCCCCTTTTCATTTTCGGCAGGATCAATACCAATTGCCACTACGAAACTTCTTTTATCAATATCTTTGAAGCTACAGCCAGAAAGAAGGAAACTTGACAGTAAAATAATAGAAGAGAAAAGGATGGTCATAACTTTACGAGAACTAGACATTATGATTTTGCCCCCCTATTTACAGCTAAGATAGATATTAAAAACAAAACGACAAATATAGGCAGTGTATTATAAAAATACCTTCCGTATTGAAAGAGTTCAGTTGCAGTTATTTCTTTAGTTATGATTATTGAAATTATGATAAATAATAAAGTAAATAAATGTAGAGTAAGATTTTTATCTTTCCACTTTAATTTCTTAAATTGAAAGATACTTTTTAGTAATTGAGCGCTTATATGCCAATGAATGACAATACTAATAAATGAAATCGACACGAAAAAGAACATAAAGATAAAAACAAGTCGTTCAATAATACCAAATCGCATCCTGACTGAATCGGTAGTTGAAATCCAGGGATAAAGTAGTTTGTCTATATTATCGAATCCACCTAATCCTATTGGCATAAAGTACGTTGTAAATAGGACGAGTAAACCTAATAAACTAACGAGGGTTAGGTGTTTCATGCCTATAGATTGCTTCTTCAAAAAGTAACGATTAAAAATAAATAGATTGAAGACACCCATAAATAGGAATGTTGAAGCCGTAATAGAGCTGAAATCTGGATAATTATTGACATGCATCATGGCTACTTTTACAAAATCCCAGCTAAACTGTTTGCTACTGTATGCTTTTAAAAAAATTAAAACACCAATAGGAATATACATGATTAGTATAATTTCAATCGTGTGTAGTAAGTTTTTTGATTTTATTAAGACGCCGTATGACGCAACTATCAAAAAAGGAAGCGTCATAACAATGAGTGACATTTCAGGTGTTAAAAAAGTGATTAACATAAAGGTATAAGTAATAAGTGTAATGAGACCTGCGAGATACCACGTGATTGCAAAGTAAAAAAGGATAGGTGTATAAAACCATTTAGGTGTATTCATTTTCATTAATTCTGGTAAACCTTTACCCGGGTACTTGTTGAAGAAGAGAATAACGATATATATTAGAATCAGCCCTGTGACTAAGCCTAGTCCCATGGAGATGATTGCGCCATTTTTGCTTTTAGCAAGTAAAACCCTTGGCACGACAGATGAAATGTTCGATATCATATTGACGAGGATTATATAATAAATAAATCGATTCATCCGCTATTCACCTTTTTTTCTTCATCTTTATTCTTGTTAAAAAATTGTAGATAAGGTTCTCCGAAACTTTCGAAATTTACGAGATACATGATGATAAATACAAATCCGAGAATCAATCCAATAATTCCAAATAGTGATGAGAAGACAATCAGTATTAATCTAACTACTCTAACAGCAAAACTTAATTCATTAATAGGGATTACAAACGTTGCTATCGCTACAGCAGCTACAACGATAATCATGATGTTCGATGCAAGTGCTGCTTCAGTTGCTGCCGTGCCCAATATTAGACCACCAACAGTTGTAGCAGTAGCACTTATCGCTTTTGGAAGACGTATACTTGCTTCAGTTAAAAGTTCCATAAAAATGAGCATGAAAAGTACTTCAATATAGGAAGGATAAGGAACACCAATTCTACTTCCTGTAACGGTTAATGCAAGTTCTGTTCGAAGAATTTCTGGAGAAAATGAAGTGACTGCTACATATACACTTGGTAAAAGTACGCAAGTGAATAGTCCAAAATAACCAAGAACAGTTCCAAATAATGAAATCCAATACGTATGGTAGTTATCTTCCATAGATACCATAAAATCAAAAAAGACGACGGGCATAATAATGGCGTGAGGACTACCATCTACTAAAATAATGACTTTCCCGGCTGTCAAATTATAAATCATGCGGTCGGGACGTTCGGTTAATATAGTTGCTGGAAAAAGATTGAACCTTCCATTAGTTAAAAAGAGGTTGAGTTCTCCTGCGGATTGCACAAGTGGAGCGTCTAATTTATTCAGTTTGTCTTGAACTATTTTTAAAACCTTTCTGTTAACTGTTGTTTCATCGTAGAGAATTGCAATAGCCCGATGTGATTTATCTTTTAGCTCCATTACTTCCATGGCCAAGTTAGGTGTGTGATATCTTTGTCTTAATATATTTATATTTGTTTCTAAGCTTTCACTTAGCGCAAGCTGTGGTCCATGGATTGTTGATTCCATAACGGTATCTAAAACAGTGTCTGAGTTAACTTTTTTTAAATCTAGAAGAACAAGTCTGTCTTGTATTACTATGAGAACGAAACCTCTTGTTAGTCTTAAAATAAGTTCCTCTTTGGGTGGTATATCTGTTTTATCTGGAAGTAAATTGATATACGTTTCAAAATGTTCTTGTGAAGACATTTCAAAAAAAGGCTTTATAATCATGTCCTGTATTTTATCGCCATCAACTACCGATTTAAGGTAAAAGAGAAATGCCTGTTTTTCATCTATTTTTAAAGGGATTTGAATAATATCAATTGTAGGTTGTAGTTCAGCAACTAGGTCTAGTACTAGTTGTGGTGGTTTTTGTTCATCTGTAGAACGATTCATGTTTAACAGACCTCCTGTCGATATACCTTTTTTCTGCCTGGAATTAGTTCAACATAAATAGGTTGTCCGAAATTATAGAAATTCAACCCTAAATAGATAGAATCGGGTTAAAAAAGTCACGACTTAATGACATAAAAAAGACTTTAAGTTATTAGGATTAAACAGTGAAGTACTCTACTTTTATGATGACTGCTATGCTACTATTGAAGAGAATGAAGTAGATTAAAATGGATTCTTCTTGATTAAAATTATCAGGGTAGTGTTAGACATGGTGTAATAAAAAATACATTTTCCGATTACGGAAAGATTGGGGAAATCATGAACAATAAAAGGGGCCTGTGGATTTACATAATGATTGTAATGCTTTTATTGGTAGCTTGTTCAAAAGAAGAGCAAGGGGAGAAGCCTGATCTATTACCTCCAAATGATGAAAATGTAATAAAAGATCAAGAGGAAGCAGAAGAGCCTGAAGAAGCAGGACTTAAATATATGGCGCCTCTTACAGGTGTGATGACAGATAAAGAAAATAAAATGCGTCCAGTACTTGCGACAATTAATAATCATCCCGAAGCAAGACCGCAATCTGGCATAAGTGATGCAGATATAGTTTATGAATATCTTGCAGAGGGAAATGTTACCCGTCTACTCGCTTTATACCAAAGTGAATTACCTGAAGAAATCGGACCAATTAGAAGTGCGCGTGATTATTTTATTTATACTGCAAAAGGTTTAGATGCATTTTACGTGGCACATGGTTATAGCCCTGACGCGTTGGAACTCCTTCAATCAAAATACGTTGACCATATAAATGGTATGCAGCATGATGGGACACTGTTTAAAAGGTCGAAAGAACGTAAAGCACCACATAATTCTTATACATCAAATGAAAGTATTCTTACTGGTATGAAAGACTTGGATGTATCAATGGAAATAAGTAAGATGCCATCTCTTTCTTTCCATGAAGCGCTTGGAAGTGTTAAAATAGGTGATAGTGCGAAAAGGATAGTTGTTAAGAACGGAACGCATCCGAATTACACGAGTACATATACGTATGATGATGCGATTGGGATGTATAATCGGTCAGTAAATGATATTTTAACGATAGACAAAGCAAATAATAAACAGGTGGAACTAGCAAATATTCTAGTTTTTGAAACAAATTATAAAACCATTGATACGGAAGGGCGCCAAGCTGTCGATATTGAATTAGGCGGCAAAGCGTTGCTATTCCAAGCAGGGGTTACAACAGAATTAGATTGGGCAAATATTGACGGCGTTCTCGTGCCGATTGAAAATGGGGTACCTGCAAAACTTGTCCCTGGAAAGACATGGATCCATATCATTTCAAATACACCAGGTACTGAATCAGCCGTTTCTTTCACCCCTTGAAAAAACCAAATAGAGAGAGGGAGAAATCATGCAAGTAGATAAAATACGCGGACCTCATACTGACCAATTATTTAAAGCAATTCTTGAACTAAAAGATTTAGATGAGTGTTATCAATTTTTTGATGATCTCAGCACAATTAGTGAAATTCAATCGCTTACACAACGCTTAGAAGTAGCGCGTATGTTGATGACGAAAAAAACATATGATACTATCCAGCATGAGACAGGTGCAAGTACAGCTACAATCTCACGAATACGTCGCTGTGTCGATTATGGTTCAGGTGGATATGAAAAAATATTAACTAGACTTTCTTCAAATGATGAAGATTTAAATACTTAATAGCGACAATACCTATTTGAAATAACAGCCGGACGGGTCAAGAATCCGTTTGGTTTTTTTGTTATAATAAGGAGAGGTTACTAAAATTGGAGTATACAACATGGCGTCATGCCTTTAAATTAGATCCTGCTAAGGAATTATCAGATGAAACGTTAGAACAAATTGCTGAATCTGGTACTGACGGAATTATTGTTGGCGGAACTGATGATATTACATTAGACAATGTGCTTCATTTACTCGTTAGAATTCGTCGATATGCCGTTCCAGTTGCATTAGAAGTATCGACTGTTGATTCGGTTACACCAGGATTTGATTTTTATTTTATTCCAACAGTGCTGAACGCAACAAAAGTTGAATGGATTAACGGTATTCACCACAGTGCGCTTCGGGAATATGGACATATGATGAATTGGGATGAAATTATAGCTGAAGGGTATTGTATTTTAAATCCTGACTGCAAAGCTGCAAAATTAACTGGTGTTCAAAGTGTACCGGATGAAGAAGATGTTATTGCATATGCACGCATGGCGGAACATCTTTTCAAGTTACCCGTCTTTTATATGGAGTATAGCGGAACTTACGGCGACCCAGAAATTGTACGAGCCGCTTCGAAAGTGTTGAACAACACGAAGTTGTTTTACGGCGGTGGAATTAGAAATGTAGCTGATGCTAAAACGATGGCTAAAATTGCAGATACAGTTATAGTCGGAAATGTCGTTTACGAAAATTTAAAGGATGCACTCTTAACTGTTGAAGCTGTGAAATCTATTGCTTTAACTGATTTCAGCGGGGGGTAAACCCCGCTAAAAGCAGTTAAAGCCTCCGGAGAGGAATGAAACCCAATTCCTCTTGGATGTCACAGATTTTCAGGGGAGATTTGGAAGGTAGTCTAAGCTCGCGACATCCTGTCGCAACGACTGCATGACCTACTTCCTGTAGTCCTCAAGCTCGAAAAAAATCTGGACGCAATTAAGCCAAAGCGTAATTGATTTTATAAGTAAGAAAGTATACAATAAAAGAACAAATGTTCCGAAAGGGCGATATAATATGAAAACAATTGCAGAAAACTTACTTATAGGTATGAATCCTGAACAAGCACGTGCAGTGAAAAAGACAGAGGGCCCCCTCCTTATTATGGCAGGTGCAGGTTCTGGGAAGACACGCGTACTTACGCATCGCATTGCTTATCTCGTCGTTGAAAAGGAAGTGTATCCCTCTAATATACTTGCCATTACATTTACGAATAAAGCGGCGCGTGAAATGAGAGATAGAATTGATGGGCTACTAGGTTCAGGAACGGGCGAGCGGATGTGGGTCTCAACATTTCACTCTATGTGTGTCCGTATTTTACGTCGTAATATTGACCAAATAGGCTTTTCAACATCATTTTCAATCCTCGATTCTTCGGATCAGTTGACAGTCGTTAAAAATGTTTTAAAGGAATTAAACTTGGATCCAAAACAAAATGAACCGCGCACTATGCTCAACGCCATTAGTTCTGCAAAAAATGAATGTATGGATGCAAAGGCGTATCGTGCACAAATTAATAACTTTAATCCATATGAGAAAACGATTGCTGATGTCTACGATGCTTATGCTAGAAGATTGCGTCAAAACCAATCACTCGATTTTGATGATTTGATTATGATGACTTTAGTTTTATTTGAAAGTATTCCAGATGTACTTCAATTTTATCAAAATAAATTCCAGTATATACATGTTGACGAGTATCAAGATACGAACAATGCGCAGTATCGACTTGTGAATATGTTAGCGTCGAAATTTAATAATCTTTGTGTAGTTGGAGACTCGGATCAGTCAATCTATAGATGGCGTGGTGCAGATATTGGCAATATCTTATCATTCGAAAAAGATTATAAAGATGCTGAGGTTATTATGCTGGAACAAAATTATCGTTCTACAAAGCGGATATTACAAGCAGCAAATGACGTAATTACTAATAATAGGACACGTTATGATAAAAAACTGCATACGGATAATGACGAGGGTGACTCGATTTACATATACAAAGCGAGTGATGAAAAAGATGAATCACAATTCGTTGTAGGAAAAATTTTAGAACTTCAAAAAGAAGAGCAGTTGAAGCTTGATCAGTTTGCTATTCTTTATAGGACAAACGCTCAGTCTCGTCAAATTGAGGAATACCTAGTGAAATCGAATATTGACTATACGATTGTTGGTGGAACAAAGTTCTATGAGAGAAAAGAAATTAAGGACTTACTATCTTACTTACGGCTTATTGCGAATAACGAAGATGACTTGGCATTAGCTCGTGTTATTAATGAGCCAAAGCGTGGAATTGGTGCGACTTCATTTGAGAAAATGGCACACTTTGCGATTATGCAGGACCGGTCTATATTTGATTCGCTTCAAGAAATCGACTTCATGGGCGTAACAGGAAAAGCAGCAAATGAAACTGCAAAATTCCGCGATTTGATTGCTGGATTTACAAAAATGCAAGAATTTTTATCGGTTTCAGAACTAGTTGATGAAGTACTTGATAAGTCCGGTTATCGCGAGGCGCTTCAACGTGAGAAAACAATTGAATCTGAAAGCAGACTTGAAAATATTGAAGAGTTTCTTTCGGTTACAAAATCATTTGAAGGCAACGCTGAAACAGAGGATAAATCACTTGTTGCATTCCTAACAGACTTAGCACTTATCGCAGATATTGATTCACTTGACGAAGAAGAAAATAAAAATGCTGAAAAAGTCGTCTTAATGACAATGCATGGTTCTAAGGGACTTGAGTATCCAGTCGTATTCATTATTGGAATGGAAGAGAATGTGTTTCCGCATTCCCGTTCAATGGGTGATGACGAAGAAATGGAAGAGGAGCGCCGTCTTGCTTATGTAGGGATAACACGTGCAGAGCAGAAGTTATACTTGACATCTGCAAGGTATCGAACACTTTACGGTCGTGCAAGTTATAATAGACCTTCACGTTTCATAGCGGAGATATCTGATGATATAACAGAAGAGATTTCAGAAAATGATGGCTTTGCTAGTAGTAACAAGAAGCCGGGACGACAAATTTCTACTGAAAGACGTTCCGCAGTTACAAAACCTGTATATAAAACGAGTGGTGGAGAGAAGATGGGATGGAATGCGGGTGACAAAGCAGTCCATAAAAAGTGGGGCACAGGCATGATTGTTAGCGTTAGAGGATCTGGCGAGGAAGTTGAGCTTGATATCGCGTTTCCTGAGCCTGTAGGTGTAAAGCGACTGCTCGCAAAATTTGCCCCAATCGATAAGGCATGATTTGCCAAGGAGGAGATAGGTAAATGGAAAAGATTGAACTTGAAAATCGAGTGGAAGAGCTAAATAGTCTCCTCCATAAGTATGGCCATTCATATTATGTACTAGATAAGCCGCTCGTTCCAGACTCAACTTATGATGACTATATGCAAGAATTACTTAGAATTGAAGCCGAGTTTCCAGATTTAATATTTCCTGATACCCCGACTAGTCGTGTTGGGGGGGAAATATTAACTGGATTTGGTAAAGTGACACATGAAACGCGTATGCTAAGCTTATCGAATGCATTTAATGAAGCTGACATACGTGATTTTGATAGACGTGTTCAAGAAGCTACAGGACCTAAAGTGTCTTATATATGTGAGTTGAAAATTGATGGACTTGCGATTTCACTTAGATATGTAGATGGGGTATTTACACAAGGTTCAACGCGTGGTGATGGTGCTATTGGTGAGGATATAACCGAGAACTTGAAAACAATACGATCGATACCACTTCGACTAGCTGAACCCGTATCAATCGAAGTTCGTGGAGAAGCTTATATGCCGAAAAAGTCTTTTGTTCAATTAAACGAAGCACGTGATGAGGCAGGCGAAGAACCATTTGCTAATCCTCGAAATGCAGCGGCTGGCTCACTTCGCCAGCTCAATCCAAAAATTGCTGCAAGTCGCAACTTAGCAATTTTTGTTTATGCAATCGGTGGGGATGCTAGTGAATACGGATTGGATGGCCATTTAGATGCACTTAAGTATGTAGATAGGTTAGGTTTTGAAACGAATAAAGAACGACAGCAATGTCAGTCAATTGATGAAGTAATTAAATACATTGAAAAATGGACTGAACATAGGACATCTCTTAATTATGATATTGATGGGATTGTCATTAAAGTAGAAAGTTTTGAAGACCAAGAACAGCTCGGTTACACAGCGCGTAGCCCGAAGTGGGCAACTGCATTCAAATTTCCAGCAACTGAAGTATTGACAAAATTACTTGATATTGAGCTAAGTGTTGGACGGACAGGTGTTGTCACACCGACAGCGATACTCGAACCAGTTCTCGTTGCAGGATCGACAGTTGGACGAGCTTCTCTTCATAATGAGGATTTGATTAAAGAAAAAGATATCCGTATAGGAGATACCGTTATTATTCGAAAAGCAGGAGATATCATACCAGAGGTTGTTGCACCTATTATTGATAGTCGAACTGGCGATGAAAAACCGTTTACGATGCCAGAGGTATGTCCAGCATGCGAATCTACACTTATTCGTTTTGAAGAAGAAGTCGCGCTTCGTTGTGTAAACCCTAAATGTCCCGCACAAATGAAAGAAGCGATTTTTCATTTCGTCTCTCGAAACGCAATGAATATTGAAGGAATAGGGGAACGAGTAGTAGACCAGTTGTATAAGGAAAGTCTTGTTCATGATATATCTGATTTATACACTTTAACAAGGGAACAGTTGATTGAATTGGAGCGAATGGGTGAGAAGTCGGTTTCTAATTTATTGACAGCAATTGAAAGATCTAAAGAAAATTCGCTAGAAAAGATGTTGTTTGGATTGGGTATACGGCATGTGGGTGAAAAAGCGGCAACTATTCTTGCTGAAGAATATGGATCACTTGATATGCTCATGCAAGCTACACCAGAACAACTAATTTCAATTCACGAAATCGGTGATAAAGTTGCAGAGTCTATTACAACTTATTTTAGTAATGAAGATGTACTAGAAGTTCTGCGGAAGTTAGAATCATATGGATTGAATATGGCATACAAGGGGCAACTTAGAGAAAATGTACCAACAGATGGTGTCCTTGCTGGGAAAACGATTGTTTTAACAGGAAAGTTATTTGAGCTAACACGTGGAGAAGCTAAAAAAAGAATTGAAATGCTTGGTGGAAAAGTAACGGGCAGTGTTAGTAAGAATACAGATATTGTAGTTGCAGGAGAAGATGCTGGTTCAAAACTTGTCCGCGCCGAAGAATTAGAAATTACAGTGTGGAATGAAGAAAAGTTACTTGATGTACTAGGTAAAAAGGAGTCGGATTAATGAAGAAAATTAGTGTGTTACTAGGATTAATCGCTGTACTCTTATTAGGTGGATGTATTCCATCATTCGGTGAACAAGATAAAGAATTGATTCAAGACAACGAAGAAAGTGTAGAAGAAACGGTAATTATTCCAGATATACAGCTGAAAGAAGAATTTTACCGTACGCTTTTACCATTTAAGAAAAGTGCAAGTCGTGGCTTAATACTTAACAATGTTCGAACTAAGTACGATATTCAAGAGTCAGAAGAAGGTTTGTTACGCCTTTCTACACAACATTTTGATCCTAAGAACCACTTTTTCCAAGAAGGGCAACATATTGATGAAGAAATGGCAACCTCTTGGCTGAGAAGAAAATCTGCCGACAATCGAGAAGGACTGAATCCTGAAACAACTGAAAAAATGTCAGAAGAAGAAATTGCGGAAGAAGCACCGAATTACCTTGCGCATATCGTCGAACAAAATTTCCTTGTGATGACAGATGATAAGAAAGTTAGATTAGACGGTATATCAATCGGTCTTGCACTTAATTCAATCTATTATTCGAGAAGTGGAAAAGAAACCGATATTCCCGATAAAGTATTAGAGGAACAAGGAACATTAATAGGAGAAGAAATTGTAAAACGGTTACGTTCACAAGAAGGCCTCTCAGAAATACCAATCGTCATAGGTCTATTTAAGCAAGAAAGCCGAGAATCAATTGTTCCGGGCTATTATTTTGCAACGACATATGCTGAAAAAGGTAAGGCACCATCAGGTTGGAAGCTCGTAGACGAGAAATACGTCCTTTTTCCAACTGGGAATAATGATGAGAAATACCGAGAAATGAACACTTCATTCAAAAACTTTAAGCAAGCAATTGATGATTATTTCCCTAGCTTTGTAAATACAATTGGACGTGGATTTTATAAAAATGGAACAGTCAATTCTTTAGAAATTGAAATCCCAATTCAGTTTTACGGAACAAGCGAAACAATTGGCTTTACACAATACTTAACAGGGCTAATTATAAAATATTTCCCGAATATATATACAGAAGTTAGTGTGACGTCTGTAAATGGACCAGAAGCGCTAATCGTTAAAAAAGTCGGAGAAGATAAACCGTTTGTCCATATATACGGCTACTAAAACAGTAGGACTTTCCATCATATTTTTTTGATGCTATAATTGAACGTACAATGCAATAAAGAGGAGGAGAAGAAATGACTAAATTTACAAAAGAAGAACTACTAACTGTTGCTGGTTTTAGCTTTATATTCATCTCAGATGAAGAAGCAGAAGTCTATACAGCACAGTTGGCACCTAAAATAAGTAATCATCTAGATAAAATGAATGAACTCGATACAGAAGAAGTCATTCCGATGATGCATGTGAAGCAAAATGTAAACGTGATGCGTCAGGACATAGTCGCTGAAGTACTAGACCGTGAAGAAATGTTGACAGGCATTATTGAACATAAATCTGGCGGGATTAAAGTACCAGCGGTTCTTTAATCAGTAGAAATAGGAGGGAAAAAGATGACATTATTTTCTAAAACAGCAACAGAACTTCAGTCGTTGTTACATAATAAAGAAGTTTCCGTTAAAGAATTAACAGAGGAATCATTATCTCGCGTTGCGAAAATTGATGGCGATGTAAAGGCGTTTTTGTCCGTGAATGAAGGACAAGCTTTAGCGACAGCAGAAAGATTAGACAATGAACCTATGGAAAACCGCGGACCACTTTTCGGTTTACCTATTGGTATAAAAGATAATATTGTAACAAAAGGAATTATTACAACAGCTGCAAGTAAAATGTTGGAAAACTTCATGCCTATATATGATGCAACAGTTGTGGAGAAAGTTAACGCGGCAGGGCTCGTAACAATTGGGAAATTAAATATGGATGAATTTGCAATGGGTTCTACTACAGAAACATCAGCATTCCAAAAGACACATAATCCATGGAATTTAGATTACGTTCCAGGTGGTTCTTCAGGTGGTTCAGCTGCAGCAGTTGCTGCGGGAGAAGTTCTATTTTCACTCGGAACAGATACAGGTGGTTCTGTAAGACAACCAGCTTCATATTGTGGTGTAGTAGGAATGAAACCTACATATGGTCGTGTTTCGCGCTTAGGCTTAATTGGGTTTGGTTCTTCTTTAGATCAAGCAGGACCGATAACTCGTACAGTTGAGGATAATGCACTACTTCTTAGCGCAATTGCTGGTTTCGATAAAAGAGATAGCTCGTCATCAAATAAGGAAGTTCCGAATTATAAAGAACAACTTACTGGCGATATTAAAGGCTTGAAGATAGGCGTTCCAAAAGAATATATGAGTGATGAAATGGGAGAAGAAGCTAAACAGGCAGTACTTGATGCATTGAAAGTACTCGAATCACTAGGTGCTGTTTGGGAAGAAGTATCTCTTCCACATGCATCATATGCACCTTCTGTTTATTATTTTCTTTCTTCAGCAGAAGCATCATCGAATCTTGCACGCTTTGACGGTGTTCGTTTCGGTTACCGTTCTCCAAATGCAAAAAGTTTAGATGAGGTTTATAAACTATCTCGAAATGAAGGTTTCGGCGAAGAAGTGAAACGACGTATTTTACTTGGCACATACGCTTTAGGTGCAAATCAATATCATCCTATTTATAAAAAATCACAGCGTGTTCGTGCATTGATTGCACAAGATTTTGCGGATGTATTTGCAAAATATGATCTCATTATCGGACCAACTACACCAACGCCTGCATTAAAATTAGGCGACAAAACTGTTAGCGAAACAATCCATAACGCTGGTGATGTACTATCTACACCTATCAATCTTGCCGGCGTTCCAGCAATTTCAGTACCGTGCGGATTTTCAAACGGATTACCACTTGGCTTGCAAATTATCGGAAACCATTTCGATGAGGCAACGATTTATAAAGTGGCACATGCATATGAAAAAGCAACTGATTTTCATACCCGCACTCCGGCCATATGGGAGGAGAAGTAAATATGAATTTTGAAACTGTAATTGGACTAGAAGTCCATGTAGAACTTAAAACAAACACTAAAATATTTTCATCAGCGCCATCTCATTTTGGTGCTGAACCAAATGAAAATATCCATTTAACAGATCTTGCTTATCCAGGGGTTTTACCTGTACTCAATGAGGCGGTTGTTGAATTCGGAATGAAAGCATCAATGGCTCTAAACTGTGATGTTGCAACAGATATGCACTTTGACCGCAAACACTACTTCTATCCAGACAACCCGAAAGCTTATCAAATTACACAAGAAGATCGTCCAGTTGGTAAAGGTGGATGGGTTGAGATTGAAGTAGATGGTAAAAAGAAGAAAATTAGACTAAATCGAATTCATTTAGAAGAAGATGCAGGGAAACTAAACCACACAGATTATGGCTATTCACTTGTCGATTTAAACCGTCAAGGAACGCCACTTATTGAGATTGTTTCTGAGGCAGATATCAGTTCTGCAGATGAGGCATATGCTTTCCTTGAAAAGTTAAAAGCAATTATTGAATATACAGGCGTTTCAGATTGTCGTATGGAAGAAGGATCACTTCGTTGTGATGCGAATATTTCCCTTCGTCCGGTTGGACAAAAAGAGTTTGGTACAAAGACAGAGATTAAAAACATGAACTCATTTAATTTTGTTCGTAGAGGTATTGAAGTTGAAGTTGAACGTCAAAAGCAACTGTTATTAGCAGGAGAAGAAATCGTTCTACAGACGCGTCGTTATGAAGAGGCTACTGGAAAAACGACACTAATGCGTATTAAAGGTTCATCCGATGATTATCGCTTCATTAATGATCCGGATCTTCCAGAAGTTCATATCGATGAAGAGTGGATGGCGCGTGTCCGTGCTGAAATTCCAGAACTTCCTGACGCTCGTAAAGAACGTTATATAAATGATTGGGATCTACCAAAATACGATGCTATGGTTCTAACTTTAACGAAGGAAATGGCTGATTTCTTTGAAGCAACGGTTGAAGCCGGTGCTGATCCAAAACTTGCTTCCAATTGGCTTATGGGTGAAGTGTCTGCGTATCTTAATTCAGCACAGAAGCAACTTGCTGAGACCGCATTAACTCCTGCTGGATTAACAAGTATGATTAAGCTCATCAAAGACGGTACAATTTCTTCGAAGATTGCGAAGAAGGTATTTAAGGAACTTATCGAAGAAGGCGGAGACGCTAACGATATCGTCAAAGCGAAAGGTCTTGTTCAAATTTCAGATGAAGGCACACTTCGAACAATGGTTTCTGAAACACTCGATGCAAACCAACAATCGATTGCTGACTACAAAGAAGGAAAAGACCGTGCAATTGGCTTCCTCGTTGGGCAAATTATGAAGGCGTCGAAAGGTCAAGCGAATCCACAACTCGTCAATAAAATTCTTTTAGAAGAAATAGGGAAACGATAACCTTTTAGAAACGTTCTATGTAGTAAGCAGAAGCTTGCGACATAGGGCGTTTTTTTATGTTAAAGAAATTAAAATCAGTCATAATTCTGTTTCAAGAATTTGCTACAATCAGTTTGGAATCGTACAATAAAAGAAAAGGAGTGTGTTTGTTGAATGAAGTCAGAAAAACAATATTTCGATGAAGCAATATCACTCGTAACATATATGACTAAAATGACTACACATAAGGACAATTCTTTATTGATATACGAACAATTTGAATGTCCAGAGGACGATGAATTTATTGCAACATTAAAAAACGTTAAGCCAAATATCCTTGTCATTACGGAAGATTGGTGTGGTGATGCGATGATGAACAATCCAATTCTAAGGAAAATATCTGAAGCTTCTAATTTAGATGTCCGCGTGGTATATAGGGACGAAAACCCTGATTTAATTAATCGACATTTAACGAATGGTGGTAAGTCAATACCGATATATTTAATGCTTAATCCTGAAGGGGAAGTCATTGCGAAGTGGGGGCCACGTGCTTCATTAATTCAAGACTACGTACTAGAATTGCGCAAATCATTACCAGCGGCTGATGCCCCTGAATATAAAGATGAGCAACAAAAAATTATTAAAAGAATTACGGCAGAATATACATCCAAACCTGAATATTGGTTAACTGTTTACGAAGATATACGTAAAACATTTTTTCCGGTATTACAAAAGGCTGTTTAACATAACTATTTAATTTAAAAGTCACTAATATAGTGAAGAGAGAAAGGGAATTCTTATGAAACGTGCTAGAATCATTTATAATCCGACAGCCGGTCGTGAAGCTTTTAGAAAGAATATAGGCGATGTATTAGAGAAGTTAGAGCTTGCAGGCTATGAAACATCATGCCATGCAACAACGTGTGAAGGCGATGCTACAGAAGCTGCAAAAGCTGCAGTAGAAAGAGGCTTTGACCTTATTGTTACGGCCGGTGGAGATGGAACGTTGAATGAAGTGATTGCAGGTGTTAGTCCATTTGAAAATCGACCGAAGATTGGACTTATTCCAATGGGGACGACAAATGATTTTGGACGTGCGTTAAAGATACCCCGCGATATTGATAAAGCGCTAGATATTATTATTAAAGGCGACTCAATCCCGGTAGATGTTGGACTTATGAATGGTCGTCATTTTATTAATATTGCTGGTGGTGGAAGAGTAACGGAGCTTACTTATGATGTGCCAAGTAGATTAAAAACAGTACTAGGACAGCTTGCGTATTACTTAAAAGGGATTGAAATGTTACCTTCAGTTAAATCTTCTCGTGTAAAAATAGAATATGATGGAGAAGTTTTTGATGACGAAGCGATGTTGTTCCTTGTAGGATTAACGAATTCAGTCGGTGGATTTGAACGACTTGCCCCAGATTCAAGCTTAAATGACGGTAAGTTTACTTTGCTTATTTTAAAAAAGTGTAATATTGCGGAATTTATACGTATTGTATCGCTTGCATTACGCGGCGATCATTTAGATGATCCGCTTATTATTTCTAGTAAAGCAGAAAAAATTACAGTAACATCACCCGAGAAAGTGCTTTTGAACTTGGATGGTGAATACGGAGGACAACTGCCAGCTGAATTTCAAAACTTGTGCCGTCATATTGAAATGTTTGTACCATTGGATAAAATACGAAAACAAGATTTAATATAAAAAACTGCATGTCCGTGAGTATTCACGGGTACATGCAGTTCTTTTTTTAAAGTATAAGCGCGATAGCTTGATCTTGATTTAACGCAAGTTTAGGGAGTTCACTAATGGGTACAAAATAATGGCAATAGGTTTGTTTAGCATCTTTCCCATCGCCTTCAACACGGTATTCCCATTCTGTGCGATTCTCTCCTATATAGGAGAGATGAAAAATGGTTCGTTCGTATATTTTATTTTTACTCTTAGGATAGTGATTTGTTTTATTTACTTTTCCTTTAAGTTCAAGCTCGTTCCGAGTAATCCCAGTTTCCTCTTCGATTTCTCTATAGAGGGCATCAATGATTAACTCATCATTTTCAATGGTACCACCTGGAACTTGCACTCCAGCTTCTTCATTATCCTTATGCTTGAACACAAGGATTTCCAAATTCGGTTCTTCACCTCGGGTAATGTAACCTAATACTTTTCTTTTTATTTCCAATATGTTCACCTCTTTTACTGTGTTATTACATATTACACAATATTTCAAATACTAACAAGTAAGAAGTTCATACAAAATTCATTGAACCTTACTTGAAAGGTCATTATTTATCGTTATATTAAGGTGGAAATGGGTATAAATTAAAAGAGAGCTTGTTACTGAAAGGAAGTGCAAGATGTATAAGGTGCATGAAAAACGCCTAATGTGGCTCGCATTTATCATAGCGGGAATTATATTACTTTCAATAGTCGGCAGACTGTTTTGAAAATTAAGGAGGTTTATTCCTATGGGAAACGAGGAAGCTGTATTTTTTTCACGTGTTTTAACTGAATTAACCCTTTCATTTCATATTATTTACGCCACAATAGGTGTTGGTGTTCCACTTATGATTATGATTGCTCAGTGGGTCGGAATAAAGAATAACGATGAACATTATATATTGCTCGCAAGAAGATGGGCACGTGGATTTATCATAACAGTGGCAGTTGGTGTAGTAACAGGAACAGCAATTGGTTTGCAGCTATCGTTATTATGGCCAAACTTTATGGAACTAGCCGGAAATGTTATTGCGTTACCGCTTTTTATGGAAACTTTTGCATTCTTTTTTGAAGCTATTTTTTTAGGAATATATTTATACACATGGGATCGATTCGAAAATCAAAAAAAACATTTGCTTATATTGATTCCAGTCGCAGTTGGGGCATCTTTTTCTGCAGTATTCATTACGATTGTAAATGCATTTATGAACGCACCTCGAGGATTTGATTTAGTAAATGGCGAATTAATTAATATTAATCCGCTGCTTGCGATGTTTAATCCTGCGATGCCTACTAAAGTGGCTCATGTTGTTGTTACAGCTTATATGACATCTGCGTTTGTACTTGCATCTATTGCAGCATTTAGATTATTAAAAGGTTCCAATCATGAATACCATAAAAAAGCACTTTATCTAACGATGAAAGTTGGGCTTGTGTTTGCTATTGCGACCGCACTTATCGGTGACTTATCAGGTAAGTATTTGGCAGAGTATCAGCCCGAAAAGCTAGCGGCAGCAGAATGGCATTTTGAAACTGAAAAAAATGCACCACTTATTTTATACGGTGTACTATCTGATGGTGAAATAAAGTATGCGATTAAAATACCTTACGCGCTTAGCGTTTTAGCGCATGCTAACCCAACAGCAGAAGTAATGGGGCTAGATCAGTTTCCTGAAGATGAGGTTCCGCCGCTTTATATTCACTACTTATTCGATATTATGGTAACGATTGGTATGTGGATGGTATTATTGTCTGCGGTATTCTGGTTCGGTACGAAACGTCGTTGGAAAATGGTTACGACGAAGTGGTTCCGTTGGTTAATCTTTTTCGGAGGCCCACTGTCAATCTTAGCAATTGAGACTGGCTGGTGGTTGGCTGAAGTCGGCAGACAGCCTTGGATTTTACGAGGCATTATGAAGACGTCTGATGCAGCAACGACGAGTGGTCAAGTGAGTACAATGCTTGTATTGTTTGCATTGCTTTACCTTGTTCTCGGAGTCGGTAGCATCGTAGTTCTAAGACGGATGTTCCGTAACAATCCAGTTGAACGTGAAATAGAAGATCGTGAAATGGAAAAAGGCGGTGACGTAAGATGACACTTGAAATTATAGGAATAACAGTCTTATGGACTTTCTTATTTGGTTATGTACTGGTGGGTGCAATCGATTTCGGTGCAGGTTTCTTCAATGCATATAGTGTACTAACAGGTCGCCAGAGAATATTAACAAATATTATTCAGCGCTATTTATCACCAGTATGGGAAGTTACAAATGTATTTCTAGTTTTCTTCTTTGTAGGCATTATCGGTTTTTTCCCGAAAACTGCTTTTTATTACGGAACGGTCTTGCTAGTCCCAGTCAGTTTTGGGATTATTCTGTTAGCAATACGCGGTTCTTATTATGCGTTTGAAAATTATGGTACACGAGGGCATAAAGGATATTCATTTATGTATGGACTTGCGGGAATATTAATACCTGCCTCTTTATCAATTGTGTTGACGATATCAGAAGGTGGTTTCGTAACAATTGTGGACGGTAATCCAGTGCTTGATTACTGGTTGTTATTTACAAGTCCGCTTACATGGGCAATCGTTGTGTTAAGTGTAGCAGCAACATTATATATTTCAGCAGTGTTTTTAACTTGGTATGCAAATAAAGCTCGAGACGTAGAAGCAACAAATTTACTACGTAAATACGCGCTTATCTGGGCATTGCCAACGATGATTACAGCGGGCGGTATAATATTCGAATTAAGAAAACATAATCCTTTACACTACGAAAATATACAAAACTTTTGGCCGATGTTCTTAATTTCATTTCTTATGTTCATTGGAACAGTAGTACTAATATTACAACGTCGTAAATACGGATTTGCTTTTTTATTACTTGTAGGGCAATTTATTTTTGCTTTTTTCGGATACGGTGCATCACATTATCCGTATTTGTTATATCCTTATTTGACGATATACGATAGTTTTACGAATCCCGCAATGGCGATTTCCTTAATCGTTGTATTCCTACTAGGACTCGGGTTATTAATTCCATCACTATACTTGCTCATGCGTTTATTCTTGTTTGATAAAGATTATGTCCGCGGAAAAGGCGATTACCACGCATAAAGGAGGAGTCATTTATGAATCACTTTTTAATGTTCTATGCACCTTTTCTTGTCTTATTTCTAGCAATCGCTTTTGCCTTCTTCATTGCGCCTAAAGACGAAGCTGTTTTGAAGCAAATTGAAGAGGAAGAATAAGTAATATACAGGAGGAGCATCGCATTACGCGAAGCTCTTTTTTATATATTTACTTTGTTCTCGTTTGAAGGATATTAATTGATAAATTAACTTTTTTCTGCATTCAATCTGATGCTTATCGTAATGCTAAAATTAATCCAGTGTCTGTTTTTTAACCGAAGGCGTGGTAAACTAAAGACATATGAAATATGGAGGAAAAAATATGTCTTTTATAGTAAAACGAAATGATCGTTTAAATGTAATAGTTGAAGATTTGACGCATGACGGTGCAGGAGTTGCGAAGGTAGAAGGATACCCGCTGTTTATTCCAGGTGCTTTACCAGGTGAAGAAGTTGAGATTCATGTGCAAAAAACAATGAAAAATTATGGTTTTGCGCGGTTAATAGAAGTAACGAAAGCATCGCCAAATCGTGTGGAACCACCTTGTCATGTGTTTTCTGAATGCGGCGGATGCCAACTTCAACATTTATCTTATGAAGGACAACTTATCCAAAAACAGAAAACCGTTCGTGATGCTCTAGAGCGTATCGGAAAATTACCAGACGTGCCGGTTCATGCTGTGAAAGGGATGGACAATCCTTGGCGTTACCGCAATAAATCACAAATACCTTTTAACGAACGTGAAGGCAAAGTGGTCGCTGGATTTTATCAAACGCGTACGCATTATATTGTCGATACTGACGTGTGTATCATTCAAGGAGAAGAAGCCGATGAGCTGATGGCTACTTTGAAAAATGAACTGCATGCGATTGGTATGGATGCTTATGATGAGAAAACGAACCGCGGTCTATTACGCCACTTAATCGTACGTAAAGCGCGTGCAACGGGCGAATTAATGGTCGTCCTTGTCACACGCTCTAAAAAGTTTAAGCAAAAGGAAGAAGCGATAGCACTTATTAAACGTGTTGTACCTGAAGTCACTTCTATTATGCAAAACGTAAATAGTCAACAAACGAATGTCATTTTTGGTGATGAAACGATTTTACTTGATGGAAAGTCATTCATCGTTGATACAATCGGCGGCATTGACTTTGAAATTTCTGCGCGCTCATTTTACCAAGTAAATGCAGAACAAACTGAAGTTCTATATAAACAAGCGCTGAATTATGCTGGTTTAACAGGGGACGAGTCTGTCATTGATGCGTTTTGTGGTATTGGCACAATCTCTTTATTCCTCGCTCAGCAGGCAAAGGAAGTATACGGTGTAGAAATCGTTCCACAAGCTATTAAAGATGCGAAGCGTAACGCTGAATTAAACGGTATCCAAAATGCATTTTTTGAAGCAGGTCCAGCAGAAGTTGTCATTCCAAATTGGTATGCAGAAGGAAAACGGTTTGATGTCCTTGTAGTAGATCCACCGAGAAAAGGCTGCGATGCAGAGTTATTAGAGACAATATTGAAATATAAACCTAAACGGGTTGTCTACGTATCGTGTAACCCAGCAACTTTAGCACGTGATCTTCGTATACTTGAAGATGGTGGTTATAAAACGCAGGAAGTACAGCCTGTTGATATGTTCCCACACTCCTCACATGTGGAGTGTGTATGCTACATGGATTATGAAGTGTAGCTCCAAAATAAACTCCAGCACTTTATAATAAACTCGCACCATCCATTTTCAACTTTTTAAAACAAAGTTCTTTATCCAAAATCTCTTTAACCCTTACCACACCTGCTTTTCTTCGAACCCTTATCTCTACTATCTTTATTATAAAGAGAGAAAAACGTGAACAAAAAGCGTGAAAAAAGGGTGAAAAAGCGGTCAAAACGTGAACGGAAAAGGGTGAAAACGGGGGAAAGGTATGGGGACTTTATTATAAATGGAAACGAAGGAATGCGGGTTTGCGGTGTTTTTTGTGTGGCAACTTAATTTTAATTGGTCATAGTAGGAATGAAAAACGGGAAAAAGTTGAATCTTTTTTCCGTTTTTTTAGGGTTTAAGGGTTTGGGAGGGTCATGCTGTTGTTAAACCAAGTAATTTCTTATGTTACTGAAGAATTGTGATTGAGAAAATGGTAGGTTTGTCGTATTCCTAAAAATTTCCGCTCTTGATGCGAAATTAGAAATCCTTCGGACTTTTTAGTTAGATGAAGAAAGGTTTTTAGTAGCCTAAGTAGTGGAAAAGTATTGTGAAGGGTTTTGTTCTATTTAATAGAAGTTTAACCTATTATCAAAATAGGGGGTGACATTATTGGCAAATCAAACTTTTTTCGAAGAGGGATATTTTTATGAACAAAGTGAATTGCTTAAAGATTTTAAGGTAATTCCTTCTATTGATTATTGTATCCCTTGGCTATTTACAAATGGTTTAATGAAACATGCGAAGGAATTAAAAGTTAGAAATGGTAAGGAATTTGTAGAAGCCAAGGAATTGCTATATGGACTTTCCACAGAAAGAGCTAAGAAGATGCCTAAATCAGAGATAGATATAATCTTAAAAAAATTTAAAAGTATATCTACTGAAAATGAAGTTTCTAAAGAACAAATGGAAGAGCTATGGATTCATTTGAAAAACCCTAAGTCATTTCATTTTTATGATGTAAATAAAATTTCTCCCGATGCTCTTGGATTCTACAAACCATTCCATTTCTATCGTTATGAGGAATGGGGGATATATTTATTAGTAGACAAAATATTAGAATACTATAATAGACTTCGAATTAGGTTAGGTTTAAATAATGTCTTTTTCCAAAGTGATATTCTATTGGGTTACATTATTTTTGAAATCTTTCATCATGAATTTTTTCATCATATTGTGGAATCAGCGGCCACTTCGTTAGAAATAATATCATCTGGTTTTGGTAAGCCAAAACCGCTTTATATTAATTACTTTTACTCGAATTATCATGAAGCAATGGGTCTGGGTGTTCATAAACATGACCCATTAGAGGAAGCATTAGCTAATGCTTATGCTTACAATTCATTTTCTTTTTCATCGAGAGTCAATAAAGGCTATAAGTCTATGTTAGTTAAATCATATCAGCAGGCATTGTTGAAGGAATGGAAAGATGCTCCTCCAGGTTATTGCTTTGCGGGAAATTACATTAACACTGGCTATATACATGGAGCAACACAACTAATGGCAATGATATTGAATTCCAGTATGATAGATCCCTTACCTTCTTCAATAGTGGCGAAAAATGTATTATTAAATGGACATACTGCATTTTGTGCTAAGCCAGATATACCTACTTACATAGTAGGTTCGGAATCCGCATTGGAATACTTTTATAAACTAATTCCAGCTCCGAATGCAACATATACAAATTTATTTTGGCATGAAGATTTAAGTGAAATAGACAAATTTATTGAAGGAAGGAAAAAGGAAGAAAAGATACTGAAGAAAACTGGGGAGATAAAGGGACAGTAATTGAAAGAATCAAGAAATATATTTGGGAATTGGTTTGTCGGGTAATTTCAATTTTTAAGGTTTAAGGGAAAAGGAAAAGATTGAGCGAAATCCGGATACTCATTACGATATTGAAGGTAGGAAAATCATGATGTTGTTTTTAAGTGTCAAATTGACTTGAAATATTTGTGGGAATAGAAAGAGCGGATAGGAAGAGGTGCATACGACGAAAACGATATGGATGATTTTTTAATAGACGAGGGGATTATATTATCAAACTTTGTTTCGCTCGGGGCTTATTCATCGAAAGAAGAGGCGGAGAAACAAATAGCATTACTACCCCAGAGGCAATCTTATCAACTTTTTGAACTTCCAGTGGACAAGTTTTTTGGTGAAATAACCGAGGACGGTAAATGGGTGAAGAGTGGGTTAGGAAGGCTCATGCAGATACATTACGAAGCCGATGAAGAGGGCAAATGATGGGTTAGATAGTAGAAGATACAGATCCTTCCTTCACCCCCTTCAACCGTCAGACGGCAGTAGGAAAGTCAGTATCAAGGATATTATTGACGATTTCACTGGTATGAATTATTATTAAGTAAATGCAATAAAAATAATTGGTTATAGGTGATTGATATGTTGATTTATCTACCAGCTATAATTGAATATAAAAGTTGTCCAAGTCACTCGAAATTCCGAGTGACTTTTTTTCTGCCGTTTTTAAGGTAACAGTATTACAAATTCAGTGTGAAGGGGGAGAAACAAAGTGAGGTATTTAGCTGAAAAGTTTGGATCACATGAATATATGCGTGGATTCTTTGCTGAACACATAAGTAATTTAATTGTTCTTATTATCGGGTTACTGGTGGGGGCATTCATAAAACTTTGGATATTTCAAGCTCTTGGTGTTTTCTGGATGGTATAAGGTTGGAGAAGGTATGGATATGGAAGTAATCTCAAAGAAACGATTCGTATTTGAATAGGAGTGATCTAAGGTGAAACATAAGGAAAGCAAGAATGGGTGTAGGAAGAAAGCGGGAATTAAAAGCGGGAAATTAAAGAACCCCAATCTTCCCAAAACAACCATAAAAGATTGGGGAACGGATAAGATCTTGTCACGAATCAACAGGGCGATAGAATTGATTTATAGAAGAAGATAAAATTTGTGATTCAGATAGCTTAATTGTAGAAATGGAGGAAGCCGTTTTGAGTACAAACAATGAACTTGATCCAATTAAATTAAAAGAGATTTATGATAGTGGAATGAAAGAACTGTCTGAGTTTATTGAGGAAAAACTTATAAAGATCTGACGGTAGAGGAATTTAAAGAAGAAGTAAAACTTTTCTGGAAGAGGAGTGATATTTGGAAGAAAGCATTAGAAAATAGCATTTATCCTAATATAAAGTTAGATGATGACTTCAACTTAATTCGAGTTCATGCAAAGAAACTGTTGTTATGATAAAAGGTGAGTGGTCTTACCCAGGTGACTACGAAAATTATTAAAGGTGGAGGGTTACATGAGGATTTTATCGTTTTACCCGACCAAAACGTTCAAGCTAATCATAGAATTTGAAAATAAAGAATACCGAATCTTAGATATACAAAAATTTTTACAAAACGAAGAAGGGTTAATGGAAGACATACGTGGCGATATAGATTTGTTTATGTCGGCTGAATTAGATGAAATTGCAGGAACAATTCAATGGGTAAATGGCGTGGTTTTAGATCCTTATGTTTTATTCGAAATGAGCCAGGATTTAGATAAGGTGGTAAATAACCAAAAGAAGTTTCCAATTCCAAGAGGCATTACCAGGTTGCCAGCAAATTATAAATCTAAAGTCTCAAAACAGAATGAGCAATTAATCAAACATTTGAGGGGCTATTGAATAGTCCTTTTACTGTGTATACAAGAAAATCTCCCTTTAATGCTATGGGAGATTTTTTGATTGGTATCAATTAAAATAAAACGCCAAACCGCTCACTTCCACAACCATGGCAAATATCATTGTCAAAGCGATGTTCGATCGCAACTTTATCACCGCAAAATTGGCACTTCCTAAATTGCCTTTTTCGTGAGTTGATTGTCTTCATGAGTTTATCAAGAATCATTTCTTGCTGTTCATCTATACTTAATGACTTTAAGTCCTCCCATGGTTCAAGGGTTTTGTATGTTTTTGTCGAATAGACCCAATATAGGGTTATATATTGAGATTAATTAAGTGTAGGAGTTGTTACGTGAATGGCGAAACATGGAGACAGTGGGTTAGGATATGAGATTGTAAAAGCGGTTATTAATGGGGATATCATTGAACCGATTACATTTGAAAAAGTAAAACGCTTTTGTGAAAAAAATAAAATAGATGCAAGTGAGAATCATATGAGAGTTATTCTCTCAAATGCTACCGAGAATGCTCACAGTCCAACATACAGGAAATACTTTAAAAGGGTCGGTAGAGGGGAATATTTCGTTCTGCCTGAATATAAAGTGCAAATGGTTGGAGAGATAAACAATATTGTAGATACCGATGAAGAACTTTACCAAGCTGTAAAACGGGCAATGAAAGATGATAGCAAGAAAAGGGAAGCTCGATTGGAAAGAAGGAGCTCCGTTTATCCTGACAATTATGAAGTAACAACTAAGGTGTTTAAGCGTAATGCTGATGTAATTGCAGAAGTTTTAATTCGAGCAAAAGGTTATTGTGAGAAGTGTGGGAAGGTAGCCCCTTTTAAAAGGGCTACTGACGGAACCCCATACTTAGAAGTCCATCATATTGAGAGATTAGCAGATGGCGGGGAAGATACAGTTGAAAATGCTCAGGCTGTTTGCCCAAATTGTCATAGAGAACTGCATTTTGGCTGATAAGGACTATGTCCAAAGGGAGGTATTGCTTGGTAACCTGAGGTTATTGAAAAGAGAGAAATACCATTTCGGGGGTGATCATAAATGGATAAGATAGTAAAAGGAAAATATATTCCCTTACAAAATTATTTGAAACGATTAACATTATCACACGTCACATTGTCTTTCAGTGAACTTGAAGCCATTTTGAATGTCCCATTACCCCAATCTGCATATAAATATCAGGCCTGGTGGGTGAACAGTCCAAAGGCTCATTCCCATGCTTCAATATGGTTGGAAGCGGGTTACTTAGTAGGGAATGTGAAATTTGGTGAATATGTCGAGTTCATAAGAAAAGAAAATGCGGAAATGCAAACTCAAAAAGAAGATGCAGTAAAAGAGTTGGATATTAGGGATGGGTTATCCAATGAAGAGATGAACTATATTGAAAGTCTATCTGAAAAAGTGGATAAAGTTAGAGACTTTCTAATCAATGATATGCCATCGGATTTTTCCAATGAAAGTTTGATTGAACAGTATGAGTCAATGAAAACTTTTAGAAGAATCATCGGTAATATAGATAATGATATGGGCTTCATAGGTTGCTTGCTAATAAAAGAGTTTCTCAATCAAAGGCATTCATTTTCTAAGTTAAATATGGCTTTGAAGCCACAAGGCTCACCAGGATTAGATGTAGATGAAAAGACAACTGATGGAAAAAGGATAATCGGTGAGCTTAAAACAACATATCCATATAAAGAAAATGATCTCGGTGCTAATCAGAAGAATACTTTCATGAAAGACTTTGAGAAGTTACAGCAAAACGTAGCTGACTTTAAATACTTCTTTGTGACTGAATCCAAGACGTTTGACATTGTTCGTAGTAAATATAGTCAATACCTTAAAGGAATCAATCTTGTTTTATTGCCACAAGCCCTTTCCAATGGTGAGTTTGTTATTACATATTCTTAATATGGACAGAAATATAGGTCGGTGACTGGGTTCCTTCCCGCTTGCCTATTTTTTATTTATGTAACCAGTGCTTAAACTTAATCATGATTAACAGCGATTGTTAGCCGTTCATTTGATAGTAAATAGATAGTGCATAGCGAATCTTTAGATAGAGATATGCGATCTACTTACTAAATTGTTGATAATCCTGGATTATTTTAAGGCATTCGTATTGTTAATAGGAATTACTACAAGTCAAAAAGTATGTTTACGAATGAATGTTCTTGTGGTATTCTGTTGGAAATAACAGGAGGAGGAATGGGAAATGAGTGTGCTAAATAAGAAACTTCCAACTTTACATCAAAAAGTAAGACACTTTCCAATGGATGGAAGGTGTCTTTTTTAATCCTGTTATGTAGACAACCACATTAAACAAGGAGGTAGTTAAATGCGAAATAACTATGGATTATGGTCACTTTCAAAACATAAAATGCTGATGAATTGCGAGATGCAATGGGCTCTAAATTACTATTTATCGAATAGGGGTAAATTTGAGAGTAGACCAGCATACCTCCAACTTGCATGGCGATTGAAGCACCTTAAAAATGTGTATTTGCTCTTTGGTGATTTGATGCACCGAATGATTGAAACGGAAATAAACATCCTTTTTGAAACGGGAGAAGTGTTATCCAAAACTACAATAAAGAAAAGGCTGAGCGATATGCTTAATCAATCATACAGCCAATCGAAAAGTTTAGCTTTATGGTATAAAGACCCCAAAGTAAATCCAATGCTTTTTGAACTTTATTATTCTGGTGAGTTAAGCGATATTACTGTTCAGTTCATAAAGGAAAAAATGGATGCTTGCATTAGCGGGTTCATCCACTCTGACACAAGGAATAATCTTATCACTAATGGAAATGTCGAAATAATGGAGGTGGAGAAATTTCGCTCATTTTATTTGGATGGAGTGAGAGTTGTTCTTTCAGCCGATCTTATATACCATGACGACGAAAATGATATATGGGGAATCGTTGATTGGAAAACAGGGAAGCAGTCGCAGGGTAAAGATATATTACAGCTTACTTTATATGCAATGTATCTGGAAAAAACATTTGGTGCAAACTTATCAGACATCGTTGTAACAAATGAATACTTAGAAACTGGTACAAGTAAATCATACGTTTTAGAGGAATATCATACTCAAAATCTCCGAGATATAATTCTCCAAAGTGCGGAGAGAATGGCTGAATTAGAAGAAAAATTAAATAAACCAGATGATGAAGTTATGGATGTGTTTCACAAAACGGAAAACAAGGAACAATGCAATCGATGCAATTTTAAAGCTATTTGTTTACCTGAATACAAAGATATGCATATTAACAATTTCATAAAAGCTATTGGACGAAAAGAAGGGGAGAAAAAAGTGAAAGAAAGAGATATTGATATGATGCGGGAATGGGTGAGAAGTGGGATTCCAGTTGATGAAGGGTATGCTGAATTTGTAGAAGAAAGCCCGTATGAAACTGAGGATAGTTATACGTCCAAATTGGAGAGAATGTCGGAAATTATGGCATATTAGTCAGGGAAGAGTCATTCTGTTGTGAAGGCTATATGTATATATACCTTTCAATTAAGACCTGAAGAGTTTTTTCATTTATCCAGATGTCCCTTTCAATCCCTTCTGTGTCGTTGTCTATTGTGATAGCAAAGGAACCAAACTATTTACTATTTACGTTATAAAAACCTCCCCTCTATCTACAATATAAGGATCAAAATGATTATGAAAAAGGATTTCCTTACAGGAAAACAGAGAAAAGGGAGATGGTTGTTTTGCAAAAGGAACAAATGAGTGACGACTTTGGGAAAATGTTAAAGGGGCTTCGGGAAGAAAGAGGGTTCTCGCTTCACAAACTCTCTTTAATGACTGGAATATCCCCGTCCTATATAAATCGTCTTGAAAAGTCGAAAAGAAGGTCTCCAGGATTTACGAAACTTGTAGCCCTTGCAGAAGCGTTAAACGTTGAAGTGTGGGTACTTGCAGGTTCGAGCTTGGAATGGAATGAAGGGGAACCTATCGGTATAAAAGAACTTTTGTTCAATCACAAAGTTGAACACGAAGGAATCACCCTAACTTCCGATGAAAAGGAATTGTTATTGGAGATATTAGGAATAATCTTAAATGCTGAATGGAGTCTTGAAACAATATTGTCCGAAACCCAGGTAATTGGAGAACTAATCAGTGAGTTAAAAGTGCAATAACCTTTACAGCGGGGACAGTTCATCTGTTCGCCGTTACATATGTAAAAAAGTATAGAGGGGTTATATACAAAAGGCGACGAACGAATGATCGTTGTTAATCCTTGACTATAGCCTATATCTCCATTTATAATCCTCGGTAACACACTGTCGAGAGAGGTGAGTCCTTTTATGAGGCGATTGATACGAATAAATGACAATTACATCAGAAAAAAATCAGCACTTACCAATTCGAGAAACTTGGTGAGTGCTTTTTTTGTAAATTATTATTTACCAAATCCTTTAATGAACCTACCTCCAATGATGAAAGGGTGTAAGAAATGAGCAAAAACGGATCAATACGAGAGTCCATATTTTCGATATATGTAAAGGAAAACCCCGCCATACTATCTGAAACGCTTGGTTTTCATGTGGGAAATTTAAGTCTGGAACAACGACATGCTAATCGAAACATTGATATTCATGGAATTGATCCGCAACGTAGAATCGGTGTCTATGTTGAAGTTCAGTTGACTAAAGCCAATGAATCATATTTGGAAAGGATAAAGAAAATGATGGAGAGTTACCCCGAATCATCTATAGTTTGGATTGCCGAATCCTTCGATGACCAATTGCTTAAAGACTTAATGACTTGGATGGAGAAGAATGATAAAAGGTATATTGACTTTTATGCTTTGGCACTTAATTCAGCTGTCCATCCCGTATTAAAGCAACTCAATGAAATGTATAAGCTCGATATATATGATCATTTTCATTTAATGGATGAAATAGACGAACTGTTTAGCGTTCGGTATATGAAAAAACAGCTAAATCAGTTTCACTGTGGTCAAATGCACACAGCCCCGTTACCCCTTGACTCCAATCGCCCTGAAGATGTTAAACGTGAGTTGCTGGAATTTTTGCGAATACGCATCCCATATTTCCTTAACCTTCATTATGGAAAAAAGACGAATCAACATGACCGCATCCTGACGATAGGGGCAGGTAAATCGGGTATCATTTTTCGTTGCTCGGCCAGAAGTAACAATTATACTGCATTTGTAGAGTTGTTCTTTGACAAGTCGTGTGCAGACTGGTATGAATCTTTCAAGTGTAATGAACAGGAAATTCGTTCAACCATACATCCCGATATCTCTTTTGGTAAAAGACGAATCGGTGTCTACTTTAAGCCTTCACCCAATCAAGATAAAACATTTGAAAAGATAGCAGACATCTTTAAAAAGATGATTGATGGTTTCTCGCCGTATACTTTTGGTAACAAAAAAATCATCAATCATCAAAAAGTAGAAATGGATAGAAAAGTTTCAACCAAAAAGCGGTACGTTCAAGTTCAAGCACAGTTGCCCGAGCAACCTTGTCCAACTAAAGAGAGTTATCGCAGTATGATGGAGGAACTTTCGAAACAACTCTCATTTACACTATAATCTTATTGAAATGGCTTCGTATCTTAGTTGATGCGGAGCTATTTCCCTGAAAACTTCCAAGAAATCCATCGCATGTAATGGTAGAATGATACTATATGAAACGGCTTAGGGAGGGTTCGATAGTATGGGAACAACTTCTATTACATTGTATGATTTATTTGAAAAACATGGATTTACTCCGAATGACGGTCAAATGGAAGCAATCAAGTCGTTAGATGGCCCTTTATTCCTGATGGCAGGCCCAGGTTCAGGTAAAACGCGTGTTCTATTGTGGAGAACTGTAAATGCCATTGTGTTTCAGGGTGTAGTTCCTGAAAATATCTTTTTATCTACCTTTACGGAAAAGGCCGCTAAACAACTAAAGGATGGCTTGCAGTCGATATTAGGTTCAGTTACGAATATTACGGGTGTACCATATGACATTTCAAGGATGTACATTGGAACCGTTCATTCTCTTTGCCAGAGGATAATTGCGGATAGACGTTTTGTCAAACATCGTTCAAGGATGAAACCGCCAATTCTAATGGATGAATTAGATCAATACTTTTTTATTAATTCAAACTCGTTTTGGCAAGTGACGGAAGAAATACTATATGTAAATGAGAATGAATGGCGTTTAGAAATGAAGCAATACTTTTCAAGGCGATCAGATTCACGACACGAAACGACTTTATCGCTTATTTCAATATTTAATCGTTTTTCAGAAGAAAGTCTGCAAGTAGGAAAGATTATTGACCATGCAGTAAGTGGGCAAGACGAAATGTTGCATCAAATTGCAAGGCTATATGAATGGTACAAAAAGCGACTTCAGACGACTAATATGGTCGACTTTGCACTTTTACAGCAAAGAGCATTCACCCAGTTACTTGAAAGTGAACACGTTACAAATGAATTCGAGCATGTTATCATTGACGAATTTCAGGACACAAATCGAATTCAAGAACAGCTTTTCTTTCGACTCGCAAAAGGACGTAAAAACCTTTGCGTCGTTGGCGACGATGATCAAGCATTATATCGGTTTCGTGGAGCGACAGTAGAAAACTTTGTCCAATTCCCACAGCGATCTGAATTATATTTGCAAACACCGCCAAAAGAAATAAAGCTGAATATTAATTATCGCTCTAAGAAGCAAATAGTTACAACCTACAAAAAGTTCATCGAGAAGATTAGCTGGGTACGGGAAGACGGGAAGGGTTATTATCGGTTGCACGAAAAAGATATACAACCCCATCACCAGGATAATGACCTTTCAGTTATAACAACAACACCTGCTAAATCTGAGGATGTAGCGAAAGAGATTGCACAATTTGTTAGAAATTTGATTGATGAAAAAAAGGTTGAAGATCCGAACCAAATTGCATTCTTATTTCCAGCTCTAAAAAACAATGTGCATGTAAAACGAATGAAAAAAGCTTTGGAAGACGAAGGGATCAATGTATACGCTCCAAGGGCAGGGCGATTTTTAGAGGTCGAAGAAGCCGTAGCGATGTTTGGGCTCTTGACAAAAGTATTTGGGAAGCCAGCAAGACAAGACTTTTCGGGTGCTTATAAAGACTACCATGATTGGCTGGAGGTTACTGAAGGAATTGCCAAGGAACTCATGGAAAGAGATGAGCGATTAGAACGATTTGTTCATGTTAAGGTAGAAGAATTGAATAGATGTAAAGACGACTATATTCGTCTTCTGAAAACTGCCAATGATAATGGATGGTCATTGAGTGACATCTATGTACCAAAGACACATAAGAGGGCTTTTTCTAATACACCGCTTATTTCACAACAAACACTAAAGGGACTTGGTACAGATCGCTTAGACAAAATTATTGAGCAAAGAATAAAAGGTGGAAAACCATTTACACTTCAATACATTTTGAATCGGGCAACATCAGTTGACTGGAACATCTTGGACTTGTTTTATCGACTTTGTGGTTTTCCATACTTTACACACATGTTCAAGCTGGCGGAAAATGGTGAAGACGAGGGGCCAATCTCGAACCTCTCGATGATTTCGGAGTATTTAGCACGTTATATGGAGCAATCTCAGTCAATGCTTACAGGTGCAAGGTTAGTCGAAGACCGTTTTGCCAATGACTTTTTTGGCCGTTATGTATATGGTTTATTTAGGGTAGGCGAATCGGAAGTAGAGAACGAAGAGACACCATTTCCAAAAGGACGAATACCATTTTTAACGATCCATCAGTCAAAAGGATTGGAGTTTCCGTATGTTGTGCTTGGAAGTCCTGGTAAAAGAAACTGGGGTGTACCAAGGGTGGAGGAACTTGTTAGACCATTAATTGAAGCAGACAGTGAACCTTTGGAGAGAGTCCCTGAATTTGATACAATGAGGCTGTTTTATGTCGCTTTATCCAGGGCGGAAAATGGTTTGATTATCACTCACCTAAGAGGTCAAGGTCAGGTGGTTGACCCCGCTTTCAAAAAGCTATTCACTGAAATGAACTATCCGATGATCCCAAATATTGATGTCGCTAAGCTTTCGGATGTACAAGTGAAGGAAGATGAAATTCCCAAGGTTTACTCATATACAAGCGATTATCTTTTGTATATAAAGTGTCCGAGAAATTATATGGTCTTTAAAAGGTATGGATTTGTGCCTTCACGTTCTCAAACAATGCTTTTTGGTAATCTCGTACATCAGACAATTGAAGATATTCATAATCAAATCATTTCAATGCGAGGTGGGAATGATGAATAATGATGAGATGTTGCGTTTCATTGAGGAAGCGTTTGAAGAGAACTACGAACTTTTAAGATTGGATGGGGGTCACTCCCTTTCACCACATGTGAAGAAATTGGCATTGGAGCAAGTGAAAAACTATTGGAAAAAGTTTCGAAACGTTGCAGAGAATGTCTCAGATACAGAAGTGAAACTTACACTTCCGCAACAAAAAACACCGACTGGTAGACCGTATACCATTCAAGGTGTCGTTGACGTTGTAAAAGAAGACGACCGAATAGTGATGTACGATATTAAAACACATGATGTTGATTTTGTGAGAAACAATAAAAAAGATTACGAAGGACAATTGAATGTCTATGCCCATATTTGGCAGTCTGCTCGTGGTCAAGAGTTATATGGTACATCAATTCTTGCAACAGGCGAAACAGAAGCGTTAAGAAAAGCAAAGCAACGGTCTTTTCAGTCAAACAATGAGCAGTTTTTAAAAGAAGCATTTGAGGAGTGGAACCCAGAAGTGCCGATCGAATTAGATCCTGGGCGAGTAGAAACCTATATTGAGTCTTTTGGTGAAGTTGTCGATATGATAGAGGAGCATTTATTCCAAGCTCCCCCTGTTGAAAAATTAAAGACAAAAATGAAAGACAATAAAACTTTTATAGAGCATGCTTGTCGAAACTGTGATGTGCGTTTCTCATGTGAATCGTATAAGGAATATGCTTTTACATCAAGTCGTGCAAGAAGCGATTTTATGGCCTTTTACGATGACTATGGAACTGAGCAGGAGCGGGTAGAGATAACCGAAGCAACATTAGATGAAGAAGAGGTGTAAGGAATGTCAATTGAAGATTTGAAAAGACCAGAACGGATTGACGAAGAACGGATTGTGAATTTAAAGAGGCTTTTTCCAGAGGCCTTTGCGGATGGACAAGTGAATTTTGAATTACTAAAAGAAGAAATCACAGCACTGAACGGAGAAGGTATAGCTGAAGGTAATGATGAGTTTTTCACACTTAATTGGTCTGGAAAGAAGGAAGCAAAAAAACTTGCTTTCCTCTCCCCCCAAGGTACATTGAAAGTTTCAGAGGGTGAAGGTGTAAATGAACAGGATACAAAAAATATCCTTATAGAAGGCGATAACTTAGAGGTGCTTCGTATTTTACAGAAAAGTTATTCTGGAAAATTGAAATGCGTCTATATAGACCCCCCATACAATACGGGCAGGGATTTTGTGTATAAGGACGACTTCAAAGATCCAGTAGAAAAATATCTGCAAAAAACAGAACAAACTGATGAAGAAGGCATGCTTACGAGCAATCCAAAAGCAAGTGGAAGATATCATGCAAACTGGTTAAATATGATGTATCCCCGATTGAAATTGGCAAGAAATTTACTGAAAGATGATGGGGTAATCTTTGTAAGTATAGACGATACTGAGCATGCAAACTTGAAGAAAGTGATGGATGAAATCTTTGGGGAAGAAAATTTTGTCGCTAATATAGTTTGGCAGAAGAAATACTCCCCTCAAAATGATGCTACATATTTCAGTGATATGCACGATTTTATTGTGGTTTATGCAAAAAAGAAAAGACATAGTAAAAATGAAAAGATGGGATGGGTGAGAAATTTACTACCCAGAACTGATGAGCAAAATTCTTCTTACAAAAATCCTGACGATGATGAAAGAGGGCCGTGGAAGGCGGTTGATTTCTCAGTTAAATCATATACATCCCAATATGATTATCCAATTATCACCCCTGGAGGGAGAACTGTAGAACCGCCGAGTGGCAGATGTTGGACTACTTCTAAAGAAAACTTCGATACTTTCATCAAAGAAAATAGGATATGGTTCGGAAAAGAAGGTAATAACGTACCTTCCTTAAAAAAATTCCTGAGCGAAGTCCAGGATGGTACTGTGCCCACAACTTGGTGGAAAAGGGAAGACAACGGGGATAACCAGGAAGCAACGCAGGAATTAAGGGAATTATTTAAAGATACTGGTGTGCCATTTGAAACTCCGAAACCTGTAAGATTAATTAAGAAAATCCTGCAGTTATCGACAAGTAATGATGAAAAAGATATAGTATTAGATTTTTTCGCTGGATCGGGAACGACAGCTCAGGCTGTTTTGGAAATGAATGAGGAAGATCAAGGTAATAGAAAATTTATCTTAATTCAGCTACCAGATCCTACTGGTAACGAGTTTTATGAAACAATTGCAGATGTAACAAAAGAGCGAATACGTCGAGTTATTAACAAAATTTACGACAATAATAATAGTGAAAGTAATTCTGATCGGGGATTCAAAGTGTATGAGATGCATCAAACGAACATTAGAAAATGGGAACTATTTAAAAATGATAGTATTGTAAGTCTTGATAGCAAAATCGATTTATTTACCAATGCTCCACTTAAAGAAGATGTTGAAGGCGTAGATGTAGTAACTGAACTAATGCTCCATCAGGGCTTTCCCCTCGACAGTAGGATTGAGAATAATGAAAGTTATGGTAATTTGCTTTGGATTGTTCAACATGAGGATGTTCCATTCTCTTTAGTCATTTGCCTGGATGAGAAGTTAGATGAGAAATCAGAGGCTTTCCTGTCGGCTAATTTCGAAAAAGCAACATTCATTTGTCTTGACGATTCTTTGACCAATAAGCAAAAAATTCTTTTAAGTGAAGCAATGAATGTCAAAACAATTTAGAGGAGATGGACTAAATGGCTAAGAAACTTACGTTACAATATAATGCTGATCAACAATTCCAATTAGATGCCATCTCCAGCGTGGTCGATTTATTTGAAGGAGTGCCATATCAAGAGCAAAAAGAGCTTCTATCAGGCACTGTCAATGATATAATCCCCAACTATTCATCTGATGAAATATTGGACGAGATTTTATTATTTGAAAATCTACAGATGATTCAAGAGCGGAGTAATGATGAAAGCCGTGGCAGTGAGTTGGAGTTTTCAAGCGAGCTTGTTGTAGACGATGGTATGGTACTTGAAGTAGCGGGAAATGATTCAATTCGTGTACCTAATTTCACTGTAGAAATGGAGACTGGTACGGGTAAAACGTATGTCTATCTCCGTACGTTATACGAATTGAAAAAAAAGTACGGTTTCACAAAGTTCATTATTGTCGTGCCGAGTGTTGCAATTTACCAAGGCGTACTAAAGTCTTTGGACACAATGAGGAATCATTTTCGCCAGTTATATGATAATCAAGATGTCTCTGTTATTTCATATGACAGTGGTAAAATCGGAGAATTAAATAGCTTTGCAAGTGACAGTGATTTAACTGTAATGGTCATGACAATTGATTCATTTAACAAAGCAAGCAATAATATTTTTAAGCATACTGAGAAATTGCCAGGCGAGTGGAAGCCGTATGAGTACATTCAAGCGACAAGACCCATTATTATTTTGGATGAAGCACAGAACTTCGAAACAAGTAAGGCAAAAGAAGCGATCAGAACTCTGAAGCCTCTATTTGTGTTGCGATATTCCGCTACTCACCGAGAAATACCGAACTTAGTTTATCGTTTGACTCCAATCGATGCTTTTAGAAATAATCTTGTCAAACAGATTGAAGTGATTGGCGTTTCGGAACTGGATAATCTAAATGAACAGATGCTTCGTTTATTAGAAATCAAGAGAAATCCTTTAACAGCTATTGTAAGAGCTGTTGTTCTTGATCAAGGCGAGTCGGTAGAAAAAGATATTACTTTAAAACAAGGTGATGATTTATTTTCCAAAACGAAAAATCTTGATTACAAGCGGTTTAAAGTAGAAGAAATACGTTATGGTAAGCAGGATGATGAACAAATTATCTCGTTTGAGAATGGAATTATTTTATCAGTGAGCGATTCCATGCTATCCAAAGAGAGTATTTTTAGGGCTCAAATTGAACGGACAATTAGTGTTCATATGCAACGCCAACAAGACTTGAAGGCACAAGGAATCAAAGTGTTGTCATTGTTTTTTATAGACAGGGTGAAAAACTATACAGCTCGTGATGGCTTAATTAAACGCTTGTTCGATGAAAGTTTTGAAAGATTAAAGCGTCATTATGTTGAGTATAAAGACCTTTTTGCAAATGAGGTTAGGGAAGGTTATTTTGCGAAACCTAAAGCTGATTCACCTGAAGAGGATGCAGTAGATACGGAAGGAAGAACGAAGCCCCAAAGAGAAATGGAGAAATTGGCATTTGAACTAATTATGAAGGAGAAAGAGCGTCTTTTAAGCTTTGAAGAACCTGTATCATTCATTTTCGCTCACTCTGCGTTAAAGGAAGGATGGGACAACCCGAATGTCTTCCAAATCTGTACACTAAATCAAACAAGTTCAACGATGAAAAAGCGTCAGGAAATTGGACGTGGGCTTCGGTTAGCGGTGAATCAGGAAGGAAAACGTACAGAAAATCATGACATCAATATTTTAACTGTTGTAGCTAATGAACAGTATGAGTCCTTCGTGTCCCGTTTACAGAAAGAGTACATCGAGGATGGCACGAACGCACCTCCAGTACCCAAAAAGCCCGAGCAAAGCGAAGTGCGAAGAAAAGAAGAAGTTTACAATTCCGACGAGTTCAAGGAATTCTGGCAAAAGCTAAATAAAAAAATGACTTATAAAGTGGAAGTCAACACCGACAAATTGATTGAAGAGTGTGTGGATCGTCTTAACATTACAAAATTCCCATTACCATTTATAGAAATTACAAAGGGACGCTTTATCATTTGTGAATACAAGATTTCACTTACGGCAGTCGAGGGAGAGCGAGCGAAGCTAAAAATAGAGATGGAGGATTCAAAGGGAAGCCGTATTGAAAATGAGTTTTATGTACAGGGAAATGATGATTTAAAGAATGTAACAAAGGATGATCGGTTACGAGGGTTTAAAGTTCTTCATTTAGGTGAGGTATATGGAGAGCCATATGTTAAATTCACAAATGAAGTGACTGTGAAAAAGTTTGAACCATACAAATTCCATACCGAACGAGCAGAAAAGCCTAAAAAGCTCCCCCACGAACAAGCCGATAAGACTACTTATTCAATCCCAGATTTCATAACCCGTACTGCGAACGAGACAAAATTGACGAAGAAGACGATAGTGGAAATCTTCAAGCGGATGAATGAGAAGCAGAAAGAGAAGATTTTTTCAAATCCTGAAGGCTGGATTTCTGAGTTTCTGTCCCAGATTCGAATTACTTTAAGTGATCATATTGTTGATAATATTGAATTCGAAATTGATGAAAACGTAGAAATCTATGATTCAGAAGAATTATTCCCTGAAATGGTCAAACAACCGCAACGTGAGTTAATAGAAGCAGGGGTAGCTGGGTTATATGATAAGGTGCAAGTGGATTCAGATGTTGAGCGTGATTTTATTCAAGAACTTGTGCGGCCTGATGTTGAAAAAGACAACACTATTCTTTATTTCAAGTTTCCGCCAAAATTTAAAATACTCCTTCCGAAAATTATCGGGAATTACAACCCTGACTGGGCAATTGTACGGAAATACGAAGATAAATTGAAGTTGGAATTGGTGAGGGAAACGAAAGGCGGGGTCAAACTCGACGAGCTACGCTTCCCACATGAAAAAAGGAAAATCCTTTGTGCGATGAAATATTTTGAGAAAATTGGGGTTAATTATAGGGTTGTAACAGGGAAAAGTCATGACTGGATGGAGCCAATAGAGTCAGAGCAGTTGAGTTTGGAAACAAACTAAATAAAGAAGAAAAAACAATGGGTCGGGACTTGTGTTCCGATCCATTGTTGTCATATGTAATACATTTACTGTTTCTACAAATGAACAGAAAAATTATCTTATTAAAGGAAGTATTGAAATGACACTTAAAATGATTGATGTTCAAAATGTAGTTGCTTATATCGGGGGGAGTGGGGGTTACTTGGGGAATTTCTCTTATAGAACCCATGCTGAATTTTATCCATTATATTGTGATTTGGAGATAAATCCAAATGAGTATGAGGGTACAACAAGGGATCGATTTATGACGATTTTATCCAGTGTAAATGTAAAAGATCAACTGAAAATTTTGAGAGGGGTGTTAGATAAATACCCGTTAGAATACTTCGAAGACATGGGGGTGGATGAGACAGAACTAAAGCAGAAAATAAGATTACTGGATCGAATTACGGGATATATTGAATTGCTTGAAAAGCAAGGGTTTGTAGATCTCCCAGAACTGCATATTACAGCTTCTTTTGTTGAAGAGGCACTTAGCCAAGCAGAAACACTATTAAGGGGTCACGATTCTTACAGTGCATTAGATCGAATGCACACTGCTCTTCATGGATATCTCTTGCACATTTGTAAGGAAGCGAATATACACTTCACGATAACTGAGCCGAAAATTCAGGATGTTTATAGCAAGCTTAGACAAGAGCATCCAGTCTTTAAAAATGACTTACCGTACATTGCACCAATAAATCAAATGATGACAAGCATTTCAAAACTACTTGAAAATCTAAATGAAATTAGAAACCAACGAAGTATGGCACATCCAAATGATGAATTCCTTCCCGAAGAAGAGGCTCAATTTGTCATAAATACAGCCCGTATTATTTTACGTTACATAGACGGCAAGATGATGAAAGCGGGTCAGACGGTATAAATTAAATTTATGTAATATCTAAAAATTCAAGTGAAATAAAATTTATCAAGAAACGATTTACTATTTTTATTTTGGTTATTTGAGGAGGGAATGAAATGCACGATTCTGAACTCGTATACGAAATCGAAATGCTCATAGTATCCAAAAGAGAAGGAGACTACTGGGATTTCAAAGAAATGTATCATGAGAAGAATCCTGATCTGCTACATGATATTATCTGTATGGCAAATAACAGGGCTGATAGAGATGCGTTTATTATTTTTGGTGTGAGTGATGATTATGTTGTAAAGGGAGTTTATGGGGACGTTAATCGGAAAACACAGCAGAATCTAATTGACTTTCTAAAGGGTAAAAAGTTCGGTGGGGGCATAAGACCGACAATTGAATTGCACACTATATACATACGAGAAAAGGAAGTCGATGTATTAGTCGTAAAGAATAGTACAGATACGCCATATTTCCTGACTGATGATTTTCAATATCAGAAAAGGAAAGTCTGTGCAAACTATATATACACCCGAGTAGGCGATACGAATACAGATATTGATAAAAGTGCCGACATCAATCATATTGAGTATTTATGGCGAAAGCGGTTTTTGCTAAACAGGCCACCATTAGAACAAATCAAACAAAAGCTTCGGAATAAAAATGAGTGGAAAAGTGACGGTGATATGTATTACAACGTCTACAATCCAGAATATACAGTGAATATGGAAGACGATTGTGATAGGGGACATCCAGAATTCTATTCGTACTTAATGATGAATTCAAGCACATCATACGGAATGCTGGAATTAAGGTATTTTGGGACAAAGTTGTTCGGGCATCAGTTTGTCGTACTGGACAGTGGACGATATATTACAGCAGTTCCTGAATGGGGATTTATGGATTTTGACAAGTATAATCGGGATGAAACTTATTCTTATAAATACTTTGTGAGAGATAGTTTGGAATATATTCTTCATGAATTTCTGAGTGCAGACAATCATGAAGCAATTTGGGCAAGAGATAGGCTATATAGTGGAATAGTTATTTTTAAAGATGAATTGGAAAGAAATCTCTTTGAAGAATACCTTCTGGGAAATAAAAACCTCTTTTATGAAGAAATTTCTAATGTAGATGATTCACACGAGTGGATTGATGTTGCAAATGAACACGAGAAGCTACATTTACTACATAGTATCAAAACGGGAAAAACAATGAAAAGCCTATTAGAAAAGTTTCGAGAAGAGCTCAATTCATTTTTGGAAAAGTCGAACAAGAATCAATAACAATTTCACTTTTCCGCATACAGATTAAAATAAAGTATCAATAGCAGGTAAGCTTTCTTATAAAACGCAAAAAGACCTTGTGGTGTCTCTCAATACTGTTATCGATGCCCATTGAGTATGGAATAAAGGTGATAATAGGGAGGCCATTTACGGTCTCCCTTTTTCAATGCTCATTAAAACAATTGGTTAAGCAAATCTATATCTTCGCTACGGTGTTTGTCCCCATTTGAAGGTGTGTAAACGTCAAGTAGATTTGATCATTTTTCGACAAATAAGTTTGACCACTTTTCAATCAAAAAGTGTTTTCCTATTCTTCATTCGGTGACTGGGATCATCTCCGTATGAAATGATTTCACTCCTTGAAAATGAGGTTGTAAGCGGAACAGAGAAGTTTGATAAGTCGGGGGTTGGCTCCTATCGTGAAGCAAAAGAAAGCTTGGATACTGCATTCCGTTACTTCACAGCCAACAGCAAAAGCAAAAGCATTAGTAATGTAATTAGCACGAAAACGAAAGATTACCTCATGCATATAAGCGATCTTCAAGGCATCGGACTAACGAACGAACTGGCTATTGCTGAGTTGATTGGGTTATGTTCAAGTGCATTGAACAAACCTGTACAAGAAAGCACCGTTGTTATCGGTAATATGACTGTTGGAGGAACGATTGCAAAAGTAGAAGAGTTTGCGAACGTGTTGCAAGTATGTGTTGATGCAGGAGAGAAGAAAGTGTTGATTCCAGCATCGTCAGTAATGGACTTGCAGACAGTTCCACCTGATTTGTTGGTGAAGGTGCAACCCGTTTTTTATTCGGATCCGATAGATGCTGTGTTTAAGGCTTTGGGTGTGGGATAATAGGAAAAAGGAACTGGCGATTATACACCAGTTCCTTTTGCGATTTATAAGATTAAAATAGAGACGAAATAATGTCTCTTTGATCGTCGCTGATTGTAATTTCTTCATTTTTGGATGTGAAATTGGGAGAAAATTCATCATCCTCTCTAATCCTCTGAATAACCTTCTCCACTACTTGGTCAATATCGACATTGCCACGATAACTGCCATTCAAATCGCTTTTAATGAGGTTTCTAACATACTTACTAATCGTGGTATGTTTTTTTATATTTTCCAAGTGTTCAATAATGTCAATATCAGAGGGAAGTAGACTAATTGTGTATCTTGTTCGCTTGGACATTATATTTAACCTCTAAGATTTTTTGGAAACTGCGGACATTGGCAAATTGTGGATTAATGACGATGGCATTTGGGAACTCTTCTTTAATGAATTGTTGTAGTGCCAAAGATCCCCCACCACAGAAATTTATATTGCCAACAAAGGTGTAGCCTCTACTTTGGGCAAACTGAACAATTTGTTCGAAATGCTCTCTTTTAATCTTGGTAATAAGTTCTTTGCTTTCAAGATTAACTTTCCCTCTTAGTGTGAGGAATCCGTTGTGTAAGATTTGCTCTAAATCATTAGCAGAAACAGAGATTCCAAGTCTTTCATTTAATGCCTTTCCAATTTTCCCTTTCATTATATTTATCCCTAAATTTGATACGTTCATGCTGTCAAAGTTTGGTTGAATGCCAGAAAAAGTACAGAGTGTTGCGTTTAGTCCTCCGATATCCACCACGTTTGTAACAGTTAAATGGTTGGGGTTTTGTTCATACACTACTCCCATTCCTTCAAAAGCTATCGTTACATCGGTTAGCTGAAACACAAATTTCTTTTGGTTTATGCTGATTGAAATTTGTTCCCCATTGTTTTCAATGAAGTGTTTATATTTCTGTTTAAGATCAGCATTTTTGTACATATTGATTGGGATATTGCAACACAAACGGATGTCAAAATATTGAGGGTTTAGGCGGGCTTTTTGCAGGAGATCAGCAATACAAGTGTACGTAGCGATCTGTTGTTGCGGTGAGGTCTTGTCAAGGTCAAATAGGCAGTAATCCTCACTTACCATATCCCCGACCAGATAACTCTTACCGTTAAATGTGAGAAAGAATGAAGCAGGTTGGATATCTAAACCAAACCTCTCAACCTCCATGATTTTTGTTCTGAACATTGAGATGTAGGTTTTGCCATTATAGTTCATTATTGCTTTACTGGTGTGCCTACCTACATCGCAGGCAATTAGTAGTTTTTCTTTCATATCATTGCTCCTTTCAAGTATAGAATAACTTTGATCATCTATCATATGCAATTACGTCGTAAATATAAGAAATTTCATAAGTATTTATGTCGAACACTGCTTAAATTGATGAATTTTCATAAACTATGTTTTATCTGCTTTCGGGAAGGTATCGAACAGGGTAGAACCAAAACTGTGTTTCTAAGGCTTGTAATACCACCTATTATTAGACCTATAAAAACATAAGGTGGTCTAATAGAATGGAAAGCGAAATGATTAACTACTTTAAAGATTTGAGAGAACAAATCATGAATGAAGAAAAATGGTTAGAAGATAAGTTTGTCGTTTTTGGGTATCGGGCGGGGAGTGGCAAGTCGAGAAATACTTTCCGCTTTATTGCGGAGATGGCCAATGAAAAGCCGCACCGAATATTGTATGTACAAAAATTTGTAAGAGATGAAGAACTGGACAATACGGTCGCTACAATCAATCATCATGCGGGTAAGAGAATAGCTGAGGGATTTCATTCCAAAATGGGAGAGAGGGCTAAAAAGGAGGTAATTAATGCTCAAATTATGTGTATATCACATCAGATGTACTTACAGATATGTAAGGGCAACAGGTCGGAGCTGGTGAAAGGTCGTGATGTACTCATTATTGACGAGTATCCAGATTTAGTTGAAAAAATAACTCTTGATCAAGATGATATCGGCAATCTATGGATGTTGAGTTATGGGGATTATCAATTAGAAAATATGGCACACCTACTCAGACAGAAACGATATGAATGCAATAGTAAGGTAATGCAAAATATTATGGAACATATTGATTTTGGCGAAAAGGAATTTGAGCCATTCAAAAAAATGTTTTCTGGTAGGACTGACAAGATTGCTAAGATTATCGGTCAACAACTTTTGGAAAAACTTCAACAAATCCTCTCAAACGGTTGTCTCTTCTATGAAAATGCCTTCCACACCTTCAATAATCAACTAAAACTATATCCCTTAAAGAATAATATCATCTTGGATGCAAATGGCGAATTTGATTACCGTTATCGCCTTTCCTCTCAATTCATCGTAAAGATACAAGAAGAGTTTTACGACTACTCACCTTCTAAACTCCAACACTTTCAAATAAAAACAGACAAAACATCATTGAAAAAACAAATCAACTTAGCTAACAAAGTTTTCGAAAAGATAGCTCTTGAAAACAAAGGGAAAACTCTTATTGTTACGGATAAGGACAATTCAGATAGGGTAAAGACTATAGTGATAGAGTATTTAACTTCATATGGATTCAATAAAGGAGAGGTAGAAAACAAGGTGAAAATTGATCACTTCGGAAACCTCATAGGTGTCAATACGTATCGTGAATACGAAACCGTTATCATATTGAAAACGCCATTCTACGACTATCTCTCCTATGCCATAACCTACTTCTATTTCTTATCCATGGAAAAAATTGATATGGGGAATGTAGAGGTATTTAAAAACGATGTAGTTGAGATGCTTAGAAAATCAATGGTTGCAGGTGAAATCTATCAAGCCATGATGCGAATTAACCGCAATAACAGCCAGCCAGCTCTATTTGTTGTGTGTACAGATTATCAAGAGGCAGTGGACTTGGTGTTAGAACAATTACCAAACATTCAATATGAAAATGATACTTTGGAGATAAATAAAGAAAAGGTGAAGGAGCCAACTAAAAATTCAACCGTAGTAAGAGTGGCTAAAGCAGAAAAGTTCTTGCTTGATCAGATGGAGGCAGGCGTAAAGGATGTTCGAAAAAAGGATATTAAAGAGTTAGTTGGTATTGTTGACAGTGGGAATTTCAAACGCACTATATTGAACAACTTAGCCCTTTTTTTCAAGCAACATAACATTGAAGTTACGAATAACCGCATCATTTTGAACAAATAATCCATTGAGAAGAGGCATTTCTATAAGTGCTAATTTTTTTATGTAGAGTCATAGGATTAAAATTTAGTGACTAAACTCTGTCTTTCTTCTATTGAACAGTAGTTGTAAAGGACATTCGTCTGAAAAGGGAAACATTCAATATGCGATTTACTACATCAAATGAAGTAATGCTATATGAAAATTGAATTATAGAAGCTCTGTTTGTCTGCGAGGGATTTAGGGGGGGTATGTAATAACCTAAGAAGTATGGCGAAGTTTTGTGCTTACAATGGGTTTATTTTCAATGTCAGGAAGAACCGTATTCCCTTGATGACTAATAATTTGCGTTTTCAATTAGCTCTGGGGGAGGGAATACAACATTTAATTAAAATCTGTAAAAGGGCAAAATTCCATAGTGTATAAGCGAGTTCCGTTAGTAGAAAATTCATAGAGACTTCAAATTGCTTCATTTTGTATTCCCATGTATGCGTAAGCAGGTAATCTATTAACCAATAAGAGGAATATATTATATGTCAATTCTTTTCGCCTTTTTGCAAGCGACTACTGCAAAGTCCATTTGAATAATAAGTTTTATTGATGGAAAGAAACTGCGAACATACAATACAGATGGGGATGTTGGGTGAGCTCGCAAATATTTTCGGTATTCCGAAACCATGGAGTATGAAGAATGTTTTTATTCCAAATACAAGGAATACGTTAAAATTAGGTTTTTATTACAAGTGGAGTTTGAAAACAATGTTCAGTTTTCTTTGGAAAAGAATATTTCCAGTTGCAATCGGAGTTCAAATATATTTATCCTTACTTGACTGCAAGGAATAAAAGTTGTACAGAATTTGCTACCCTCCTTATAAAGAATAGAACAAACAACTTTTTGGAACATTTAAGTTTACTGAATAGATTCAAGTGTTTTTTCTAATCGAATGTCTGAGACAACTTTAGATGTGATGGGCATTAACTCCATATCAAGTAAGGTGATCTACGTTGCGATAAAATCATCCATAGGAAAGTGCATTCCATCTTAGGGATGTTCTTTCAAAGCATAGCTTTGTGATTAAAATTTGGTGTTAAAGAATTTGCGAGTAACAGATGGAATCTTCAATCACGTGCAAACGGATTTACTTAGAATCCTTTGGATATTATTGCGTTATGCAATTATCAATCTGAATTTGAAATGGATAATTTCGTTTAGAACTTCTGCGGTAAACAAGGATTTGCAGGCAATCAAATTTTTCTTGCGTATATATAGGGTTATGTTTTGACCAAGTTGATAAACACCTCAACATCTATTAGAAATCGTGACCTGGAAATTGCAATGTTAAGCTCGAACAAGCTCGAACCCAAAGGCTATTTCAAGGTGTTGCAAAATCCTTTACAATGAAATTAGTAAATCAGATTTCTATTTATGAAAAGGAGAAAATGAAATGAATCCACTAAATCATATTAACCAATTAAACATCCATCCAAAGTTCCCCCACCTTAATACGATATTCGAGGGAGGCAAGCAAGAAGGAATATATTTGCTTGAATATCATGACTCCTACTTGAAAGATTCCTTTATAAGCCAACTGGCTGAGCATTACATTGACCAAGGTCTATCAACCCTATTTGTTCAAGAGGAGTCCGATCTGTATTCATTCAGAGATTTATTTCTATGTCGTACCCTATTCAAACAAAACCCTCACGATTTTCCCTCCCTATCAAAAATCAAACACGAAGAAGAGCATTTAATTCCTCAAATGTTTAGTGAGCTACCCAATGATTATGACCAAGGAATATCAATCATTTCTTCGAACTCCAAGCATCCCAATGATTTCCTCAATCTCATTCGCCAATCATTAGAAAAAAAACCCTTAAATCAATTCGTAATAATAGACAGCCACACAGACTTCTTTTATTCTTCCAACCTAATACCACAGTTAGTTAGGATTGCATCCAATTATAAAGCTACTATTTTACTCACTTCAAAAGTTTCCACAGAGAAGTTCAACAACCTGCTATTACCCGCATTTCTGCAATCCTCCCTCCATCTACACTCGAAGCATCCCAATCTGTATTCCTTATCCGACTCTAAAGGAATTGCCTATGAATTTGAGCTTGAAGTTAGAAATAATGCGAACGAACGATCAAAAAGTTGGTTTACAATCCGACCTGCAAGTGCTTACTGTCAGGAAGGTTAGAGGTTGTTATAATAGCGACTTTTGACTTGAATCGGCAAGATTATGTAAATGTACTATCAGGTCAACAGACACTTCTACAGGACTTCGATCTAACGCCTCAATCATTGAAGGCTCACAATTATTATCACTTCGTGTACAAGACACCCAAACTGGGAGAAGGCAGACAGTTTCTTTAACACATCGCACAGATTTCGGCTATTACCATGAAGGCTGACCAAAAAAATGATCCGAACAAATTACTGATACGACTGAAGCTGTAAAGAGTCAGAAGACAATGTGGAGAGGAGCGAGGTTTAGTGGTGAAAAGGAAAGAATATGTGGGGGACTTTCGTAAATTAGTAGTATATAAAAAATTACTTCTATTTCGAAAGGAGGTATATAACATTGTAAAAACGTTTCCTGAATTCGAAGAGGAAAATATAAGTGAAGAATTTCGAAAAAAGGCGGTATCTGCAACAGCTAACCTGCCAGAGGGGAACGCTAATTTCTTCTATGGTAAAGAATATGATCGTCTCAATACAGCGTTAATGGCTGTTTCAGGAGTTCGGTCTCTATCTGATATAGCGTATGAAGAAAAATATATATCAAAGGAGAATTACGAAACGCTCGATGGAAAAGCAGAAGAAATAATTAAAATGATTATCGGTATGCTCAATCGTATCGAAAGGTTAATTGAAGAAAGTGAGGAGAGTATTTCCGATTCAATTAAAGCGAATTTAGCTATTGCCATTGTAGAATTAGAAGTGATGAAAGATGCTTGCTTGTTTAAAGGTAAGGTGGATTTAGTTGTGATGAATTTGCCGAAACACGAAAAGAATATATTAATAGATCAGTTTGAACGTGCATCTTCATCTGTGGTAGAGAACCTGAAGGGCTTGGAAGAGCAATCTAATAATCAGGTCTACAATTCTGCTAACACTTCTTTAGGGAGCGTTGCGGAGTGTCAGTCGTTTCTCGATACTATGGTGATGGAAGGGTATATTTCCAAAGAAAAATATCGTGAATTAGATAATATAGCGAATGTTATATATCGAAAGTTAGCCAAACTATTACAAACCCGTCAAGACAATGTAAGGGGCCAAAGGAAATGTGGATAGGGAATTTCCGAAAAAGTAAATTATATGGTCGTTCATCAGATCTTCGTGTTGAAATATATAAGTTTCTTGCTGAAAACCAAATGTTGCTTGAATGTGAAATTAAAGAACTTAGAAAATTAGCAAGCTCGATACCAGTAAAAATCGCATCTGCTATCGGTCAGCAAAATATCAAAATACAGTTCAGAAGAATAAACGAGGCAAAAAGCCAACTCCTAAAACTGATTAACAAGTTTCAGAAATTATTGGCAGAGGGTAGAGTTGGTGATTCGGAAGGACAAATTATCTTTTACTATTGTTCCCAGGTTCTTGCATTGATTAATAACTATTTTGGTAGAATGCGTAAACCTGTTTAAACACAAAAAAGATGTACTCTGAACATAAAGATTACATCTTTTTCGATCACCAAATTCCCAAGCAACAAGTTTATTAATACAAGTTGAAATATAACAGCCCACTATTTACCTTAGAAATGAACTGAATATTTATCCAACTATTAATAGTTTTATTACAATGGATATGATATGTTATTTTTAAATTCGATTAGAATATCTGAGATTTCAGAGGCTTTTTCTGTTGAAAATGTATTTGAATCTGACCCTATATTCAATAATTTAAAAGTGGAATACAATGTGAATAACTTCCTTATTTCTGCACTATCGTATTTTATTAACTCATATTTAATTTGATCAAATTCGGAAAAAAATAATGGCGGATTGAACTTTGAATGAATAGCCTTATTGTTTTTTGTCCTTTGTTCTAAACCTTCAAGGAAGCTGACTTCTTTGTAAATAGTTACTATATTTCTTTCTATTTCGTCGTTCAGAAAAAACGAAATAATATTGTTTATATACTTTTGTTTTTCCAGTGTCTCCGCATCATCTTTCTCAGAACTTTCCTTTTTATCCTCGATTCGAGCCTGCTCTACTTTGTTCATTTGCTGTTTCGCAATAAAATATGCCACAAATCCACCAATTATCCCACCAGAATAATTACCGAAAAATCCAACCCAAGAACTTTCATCACCAATTGTAAATCTACCACCAGGGATATTTAGAATTAATCCTAATATTATTGGAGTAACGAAAATTAATAATCCAATAATAACTACGTTTTTTACTTTCCAATCCAAATTTATCTCACCCTCCAATGTAATAAAAAATGCTATTACCGATTCAATTGTACCAATAAAATCGAATGATAGAAGATGAAAGATAATACATGAACAAGCTTATAAAATTCAGGTAAAAGGACTTTAATAGTTATGTAGAGAGATTTTGTATTCTTATTCTGTGTCAGAGGAGGAGTAGGTACGCATGCTTCAGCTTTGCAAACACAATAACTCTCTTCATAACTGATGATTACAAAGTAGCCCGTATTGTAATATTCAGACTATGTTTGTAGATGTGATAAAATAATAATAGATTCATTATATGTAAATCGTGGAGGAGGAATCTGTGTGAACTTCAATACGTCAGAATACAGTGGAAACGATAAAAAGGAGGCAAAATCAAGATCAAGAACCCATTCGTTTTTTGATGAAGAAACAGATTGGAAATTCAGAGACATTTATCAGCAGGATAATGATATAGACGGTGAAATCGAAATATTTGATGTACAAAGCGGGGGGCATCCTCAAACTACTGCAAAGTTTATTAAAGTACAGTTAAAGTCTACTGACAGTCCAGAGATTAGTATTGAGAAACAAGAGATTGTGTATGAAGCACCTGCAAAGTTTGTTCGGTTCTGTTTTCTTTGTGATCAACCAGTAATTTTACTTGTGCATGACATACCTGGAAAAAAAGCGTATTATCTGTGGATGCAACATCACATATTTGAGGTTCTTGAAAAAAATAATCCTTCTTGGAGGGGAAATACATCAAGTGTGACCTTAAGATTTAGTGCATCCAACCAATTAAGGTTAGATAGTTTGCCTAACTTGAAATCCATTGCTGTTAATGGAACGCAACTGATATTGAAAATGAGAGAAACATCCTCATATAAGAAAAACTATGACAAAGTGCAACAAAGCATAACAAAAGGAGGAGTGTATCTGGCCAATGTTGCCGAAACCATTAGACCAGTCTATGTAGCGGGATTTTTAAACCCAAGGAAGGTATTCGTGGCTCCCCTAACTTCAAATGTCATTCAAAAGAGAACAAAAATGGATGTTCCTTTGGAAAAAAAGAAAATACCACTATTGCCAAAGGATTCAACTATTTCTCTTAACGGCTTGACTATCCTTGATAAGGAAGAATTATTAGATTATTTCGGTAAAGTTCCTAATGATATTTATTACGCTATATCAAACAATGTAAAGTCTCTCTTTTAAGTATAAAGAAGCGATGGATAAACGTACTAATAAGTTTTTAGTAAATAAATAATTTTAAAACGTTTAAGGAGAGAATACAGTCGGATAGTGAAAGTGTTAAAAATATAGAGGTAAATATGTGCAAAGTTGCTCATTTGCAAAGAACAAACGTTACCTCAAAATTGTGTATCGAAGTGAAACTGATAATATAATAGAATTAGTAGAATCATAAATACAGGATGATTATCTGATGTAAGTATTTATTAGATAAACTATTTAACCACAATATAATATTATGGATGGTGATTCATATGTTAGATATATTAGAAGGTCTATACGATAAGGAAAAGGAAAATAAGGAACTTGAAAAGGAATTGGTGATTTTTTTAATACCTTATTTTCAAACTGAACAAAGTGCAATGGACTTCGTTGTTGAATGTTACAAGAACCCTACTCATGAATCGAAGCGGGCATTACACCAGCTGTATAGGTTTATGTCATTATCTAATGACTTTGAAACAATAAAAACGGGTTCTGTTAAAGATGGGTTTCAAATATTTTTTTGGATTGTGGCAATTGAGGCGATTAATAAAGCTATCACTCCTGTATTAAAGAAACAAAAAATCCAAATTGTTAGAGACTTTTTCAAGGAAAGCATTAGCGATAGCGATCAGAAAAGTCTAATAAGAAATGTTAGTAAACACACATCTCCTTTGGAAACAACAACTATTCAAGTTGTAGCTGACATGTTTAATACTGTTAGAAATATGGTTGCTCATGAAGGGATATACTGGATGTTTACATTTCCTACTAATTCAGGAGACTCAAATTTGTGTATTATCCCAAAAGAAAAAACTTCTCAACTTTCAACTTATACAATGGGGGAGGGGAATTTAGATACTTTTACTATTTCTTTAACAAAAGAAGAAGTGAGAGATATTATCATTAGAGGTGCGTTGAATTATATAAAAAAATGGATGGATGATAGAACGTGATTATTAGTAATCACTTCGTACTGTGGGTTTTATTGCATTAGGAGTTTTTCTATAAAAGAATTAGGCGGTGTATATTAAAATGTGAAGAATTAGTGTCACAAAATGTGTAGGTTTAGAGATTAGGCATAAAGGTGTCCCTAAATATCGTAAATGTACTTTAGGGACATCACTGGCCCTTTTAATACATTTTGAAACAGTTTATAATAAAATGCAAACGTATATTCTGAGTGGAGTGGATTGAAATTAAAATAGGATATTGTCGTGTTTCATCTGTCGGACAGAAATTGGATCGACAAATTCGTGCGATGGAGGAAAATAGGGTCGAGAAGATATTTGTAGAAAAACTAAGCGGAAAAGATACTAATCGTCCGCAATTGAAAGAGATGATGGGTTTTATTCGTGAAGGGGACACCTTGGTTATTGAGTCAATCTCACGAATAGCCAGGAATACAAGGGACTTTTTAAATATTGTAACAGAATTAACCGATCGGAATATAGAAGTTATTAGTTTGAAAGAATCAATTGATACGACAACACCCCAAGGAAAGTTTATTTGCACTATTTTTGGGGCGTTATATGAACTCGAACGGGAAAGTATCAAGCAAAGACAAATGGAAGGAATATTGATTGCCAAAGAAAAAGGCATTCAATTTGGAAGACCGCCAATTCAGATTGATGAAAGCTTCTGTAAAGAATATAACCTATGGAAAAATGGGGAGCAAACAGCCGTTGCAACCTATAAAAAATTACACATATCTCGAACGACTTTTTATCGTAAAGTCAAAGAGTTAGAAGAAAGGAATACTCATGAAAAGAATACGTCAACTAAATAATCTTAAAGAAACCACGATTTCTTAGTCAAAGCCTTAAAAAAAACAAAGGGCATTGACTAAAAGAAATTGTGGTTTTTATTTTGCCCTTTGGCAGGAGGCGGAGCAATGGTTTCATCGTATTATTCATCAAGTGCAAAAATCCAAAAGTTCATAAAAGAGGGACGAGGAGAAGGCTTTGGAATAAACTATCGACCATGGACAACGACGCATGACTACTCATCCTTGGGTAGAGCCACCCGTTTAAAAGGGACTGCAATTTCAAGGGTTTTTCATTTGCAATCAGATATCCAATATAGAGCGTTTTTGCTATTTGAATTTCAATCAAACAACATAAACACCTGTAAGGTCATTGACATTCGTGAAACATATCCCCTTTTGGATGTTCACGAAACGATAAATACTAATGATCTTAGGTTTGATAAGTTTCGAGATAAGGAGACAAATGAACCATTTGTAATCACGACCAACTTCTTGCTGACGGTTAAGGGAGAAGATGGAAAAGAAAGATATGTAGCCCGAACAGTAAAGAATACGTCCGAATTAAAAAGAAAAATCACATGGGAGAAGCTTGAAATTGAAAGGAGATACTGGGAACGTAAGGGAATTAATTGGCGGATCATTACGGAGAAACAGTTGCCAAGACAATTGGCAAAAAATCTCGAATGGGTAAGAGAGACCTTGCTGGAGGGAAGCGAGGAAAGCGTGGATAAAGAGGAATTGTCTATTCTGTTACTTCGAGAACTTTATAACAATGATGATCAGCCCGTGAAACAAGTTTTAAAAATATTTGATAAAAAAGTAGGGTTGCAGAAAGGGTCAGGTCTATTCTTGTTTCGTTATTTAATTGCAAAGAAAGAATTTCGAGTGGATATGAGTCAGGTGATAGTTCTTTCTGAAACTGTTAAGAATCTATCTTTATAAGGGGGGAATCCGAATGGAGCTAATGGAGAATATGTTGCTTCAGTACAGCGATGGAAGAATTGTAAGGGTCACTTGCTGTAATCGACTTTCTTCTATTATATATGTCATTGATATGGATGAAGGAAGACGATGGCCGTATCCGTTGGAAAAAGATGTTGTAATTAATGCAGTTGCGGCCGGTGAAATAAATTTGTTGAAGGATGATGCTTATTTTCGACATGTTAATGAAGAAGAATTGAGTGATGCTGAAAAGCAAAGGAGAGATCGTGCTTGGGATGTGATTTCACATGTTTTGCAACAAATTGAGCATGACCAGCATATCTATTTGAGTAAATATCGACAGAAGGCGATTAATAACACAGTTGTTACTTATCAAGTGAGTAAAAATAGAGTGAAGTGTTATTTTATTGAATATTGGAGAGGTGGCAAGGTTCGTAATGCTTTACTCCCCGCTTACTATAAATGCGGTGCAAAAGGTCAGGAAAAGAAAGTGAGCGAATTGAAAAGGGGAAGACCACGAAAGTATGGTGAACAGAAAGGTGTCAATGTAGATGAAAAGATCAAAAAAGTCTTTATGATTGGTCTCAATCGCTATTATTATACTGGGAAGCAGAATTCGTTGAAAACTGCGTATGAATTGATGCTTAATGATTTCTTCACCATAGAGGAGGTTGAACAAAATGGGTTAATCGTTCCTATATTAGAGTCAAATATACCGACGTATCATCAATTCTACTACTGGTATAGGACTATTAATAATCTTAAACATGAGATTTCAAGGCGACATGGTTCCAGAGTGTATCACCAAAAACACCGAGGAATTATTGGGGACTCAACCCAAGATAGCGGATTAGGGCCAGCAACGTTGTGGCAGACAGATTCTACCCCGCTCAATATCACATGCGTTTCAAGTATGAATAGAAGTATTCTGGTAGGAAAACCGTTGCTTCACCTTGTAGTCGATGTATATTCACGTTTGATTGTAGGATTTAACTTATCATTCGAATCGTTAAACGCATATAGCGGAGCCATGATTGCTTTACTCAATAGTATGACAGCCAAAAAAGAATTTTGTTTACGATTTGGAATTGAAATAGAAGAAAGTGGTTGGGATGTGGCCTGCATTCCAAATCGAATATTTACGGATAGGGGAGAGCTTAACGGCACTCAAATTGAAAGTGCAATAGAGGGATTGGGAATATCTATTCAAAACAGTCCAAGTTATCGACCCGAACTAAAAGGGTGTGTCGAACAGGCTCTGAATCAAATCCAACTACAATTGGCCCCTCATGTTGATGGGGCTTCAATCAGCGGAAAAAGAGTTCGTGAGCGTGGGGAAAGTGATTTGCGATTACAAGCGAATTTATCGATTCAAGAGCTGACGGCGGTTCTCATTAAGTTAATTCTTTTTCATAACAATTTTCACGTTCTTCAGGATTATGAATTAACAAAGGAAATGATTGAAGAGGGTGTTGAGAAAATACCCAAAAAAATTTGGGAGTTTGGATTAAGACATCAGAAAGGTCAATTGCGAACACTACCAGAGGAAGTTATAAAAATGTATCTGTATCAATCCGATATGGCAACCATCACTTCTCGAGGGGTGCGTTATAAGAAACTACTTTATGCATCTGAATATAGTTTGCAAAATAATTGGTTTGAATCTGCAAGAAACAATGGAAGCAAACGGATAAAAATTAAATTTGATGCAAGGAACTTATCCGAGATATATACAATAAATGAAGATGGTAGTCTTCATAAATTAAAACTTTTAGATCATCTTATGAAATACAGTGGAAAAGGAATTGAAGAGATCGTGCGGATAATCGAATTTGAAAAAGAAATGGAAACGAAAAGTAAGGAGAAAGAACTTCAAGAAAAGATGAAGCTGTTTGCTGATATTGAAGAAATTGTTGCGGTGGGAAAAAGAAAGACCGATTCCGAGCGGGATGATAGCGTGAGTAAAACACGGAAGTTGAAAGGGATAAAAGAGAATCAACGAATTGAACGGGAGTTACAGCGTGAATTACTGAAAAGGGAAAAAGACTTTGAAGAGCATGTCGCATCATATGAACCCGATGTTACCGAAATTGGTGATTATGATGAATTGGCATTGTTTAAGAATTTGAGAGACTAAGATGGGGGAATGGCAATTGGTGCAAAAAATATATCTGCCCAATGGAATGGAAGCAGTACAAGCACAATATACCGAATCTCCTCTTGAAGAATTTAATCAGAATCCATTTATCCAGGCATTGCCTCCATTAGCCGATAAGGTAACGATTATAAAAATGCTTGCGGTGAATCCAGCTTTTTCTGAAGAAGAAAGGAATATGGACAGTGTCTATCGCTTGCATATGACCCATAGACTCTATCAGTTTTTTCAGCCACTGCCGCTACATCTGGAAGTCTGGGAAATGATACATAGTATGTTAAGGCAGGGATATTTGGCGAGAAACCCATTCGATCCTGATTATAAACGTTATCTAAATGAGTCAGGCAAGCAGATCATTAATCGTTCTTTTGATATTAACAGTAGAAAAAACTTCCGTACAACAGCGGGATGCGGTACGTTGCTTGGATTTTCGGGAATGGGGAAAACGACATCGGTCAATCGTGTGTTGAGCAATATACCCCAGGTTATTGTACACAATATGTATAGAGGACAGCATTTTAATCAAATCCAACTTGTCTGGTTAAAGTTAGATGCCCCACCTACGTCCTCATTGAAAGCCCTATGTTTGCAGTTCTTTTTAAAGGTAGACGAATTGCTTGGCACGAACAGTTATAAGAAACATGTATCACGAAATTCATCTGTGGATATGATGCTCCCACTAATTGGTCAGCTATCACAAAATATCGGACTGGGATTACTTATTATCGACGAAACGCAAAACATAAAGGGTCGTGGAGCAGATCAAATCATGAACTTTTTTGTAAATCTAATTAATTCAGGTGTGAATCTTGCCGTAGTTGGGACACCAGGGGCATATGCACTATTCGGGGATGAATTAAGAATCGCCCGTCGATTAACAGAGAATGCGGAAATTATTTTCAACAACATGGAATATAACAATGAATTCAAATTTCTATTGGAATCAATGTGGCAGTTTCAATGGACAAAAAAGTTTGCTCCCTTGACTGAGGAAATGGAAAAAGTCATTTTTGATGAATCGCAAGGAATCTCATCCTTGATTATTAGAATCTTCGCCTATTCACAGCAAATCGCTATATCAACGGGGAAAGAGGAATTGACCGTTGAACTCGTTAGAAATGTCGCAAGTGAAAAGTTTAAATTGATGAAACAGATGTTGGATGCGATTCGTTCAGGTAATCCTTATAAAATTGCCCAGTACGAAGATATCAGGAGGATAGAATCCAAAACAATGCAAGTAGAAGGTGAGCCAACTAAAAAAGTTAAGGAAGTGGAAGGGCAAGAGAAGAAAGCAATAGAAACACTTCCGCCAGTGAAGAAAGTGAAGCGAAGTATAGAACTTGCAGACGGGGATTTAAGGGCACTATTAAAAAACGGTACTAAAGATGAAAAGTCCCCTTACGAGATTCTCTTGGATAGTGGCTTGATTGACGACATGGTGAGCTGGGATGAGGCTGTAATTCGTGATTAACTTTTTTCCGATTATTTATGACGATGAACTGTTATACAGTGTCATTGCACGTTATCAGCGAGCCTGTGGGATGATTAGCAAGCGAGCTCTACTAAAAGATATGTTTGGGAAATTGGTTGTTTTAAGATCAACGTCTTTCCCACAACATATTGATGCCTTTATTAACAATCTACCTCCAAATTCCAAGCTAACGACTGAAGAATTAATCATGAATCACACGATGTTTCCGTTCTATACATCATTTCTATCACAGAAGAAAGCACAATCAATATTTGAAAAGATGGCGGAAGGGTGCGGGAAAGGGATAGAAAGTGCCATTGGTTTCGGCGGGAGCAAGGTGAAAATACAAAGTTATTTGAGATACTGTCCAGTCTGTTTCAAAAACGACATCACAGAACTTGGCGAAAGTTACTTTAGAAGAACCCATCAAATCGTTGGAGCGATGTATTGTTCAAAACACCAAATCCTATTAAAAGACAGTTCGGTGTTAAGTACAGAGAGCGGGCTGGATTTTATTTGTGCGGATGCTGAGGTTTGCAATGACGAAGTTCCTCCCGATTCATTTGCATTAAAAACGAAGGAGTTGAATCTCCGATATACCCAAGACGCAGAACGTTTATTAAAAGGTAATTATCCAAGAAAGGATCTTCAATATATTATTAATTTCTACATTGATAAATTAAGGGACAAGGGTTTAGCATCTAATAGTGGAAGCTTGTATATGAACGATGTGGAATCACGATTTCTGCACCACTATCCAGCCGAATACTTAGAAATCATGCAAAGTAAGGTTGATCCGATGGTGGCAACGAATTGGCTACGAGCATTCGTTAGAAATAACAATAAGAATAGAAGTCCACTACGACATTTGCTATATCTCCAATTTCTTGAAGTGGATTTGGATGAACTTTTTTCTGCCAATGAAGTAGTGGGGAAGAGGGCAGTAATACAAAAACATATTCCATCTTTTGATGTTCAGGAAAGAAGAACGTTGTGGCTGAAACTACTGATAGAGAACCAAGGGGCCTCCAGGGAAGAACTGAGGGAAAAGGGGAAAGGATTGCATACATGGATTTTTCGACACGATCGAGCTTGGTATGAAAAGGTCACTCCAAGAGTAAGAGTCAGAAAGCCGAAGACGGATCTGATAGATTGGAATAAGCGTGACAGCGAATGCTTACAGCTTGCAATAGACTCAGTAGAACTAATACTTCAAAGTCAGGGGAAGCCGATAAGGGTCACTCCCTCGAGCATTAGAATGACTGTGGGGGCAAGGAACTGGTTTAGTAATAAGAAGCTGACCCAAACCCAGCAATATATGCAAGAAGCAAAAGAGGAAATAAATGATTTTCGTATTAGAAAAATCAGATGGGCCATCGATGAAATGAGCAAGCAGGATGAAAGCATTACCGCTTATAAGGTGCAACTGTATGCGGGATTTGGCGGGCAAGGTAAGGATGTTAGGGAATTGATTGTGAAGGAGTTGAAGGAATATTTATAAAAGGTGACCAATCTGTAATTGGTACGACTACGTTGATCACCTTTATTAGAAATTGAGGAACTTGCCGATTATACAAAATTGGCAGGTTCTTCGACTTTTATATGAAGTGTCTAAAATGCTCTATTAATTGTTGCCCAACATTGTTTAATCCATTAAGTCCAGTTCCTAATTTACCAGCGTATTCAACTTTTTCAATGGCATGTCTAATAAGTGAGCGTTTAGGTTTATCAGATACAATCTCGGCAATGGCGACCTCAATTATTTCTTTCGTATCTTCCTTTACTTCTTGATCCAAATCTACTGTTTCTAACAACTTGTAGAATGTTTCAACTAATTTTTTTAGTTCATGGGTTTGACCGTAGTGGTTATTTTGTGTTGCATTTACTGTTCCTTGGCCCTGTGCAATGGCAACTTGTCCGCCATTTACATTAATATGAATTTTTTCATCATCACCCAATCCTAACCACACCCCTTTTAAATAGACTTCAATATGTCCCACCAACAAGCTAACTACCCTGTTATTAAAGGTGTCTACCATATCTTGAAACTTTCTGCTTGATCCATAAAAACGACAGATAGAAAGATAATCGTTGCAATGTTCGGCACAGTATTTTAATAATTGATAGATAAAGGATATCTCAAAACTTTTATCGGGTTCAATTGCGTAGCCATCGTGTATTTCCCTTGTTTGAACTTCTTTTTCTATGTCAAAGTCAAAAGTATTATGTTCCACTATGAAGCCCAAAATTAAGGGATTACCCTCAATAAACATTAGAAATCTTTTCACATTATTTAAACCGTCATCCTGATCGGTCTTTAACAAACGGCTTGCAATTCTACGAAACTCGGTCGATAGCATTTGAAATTCTTTTTTATCAATCAATAGATCCATGTCTATCACCTCCGCAAAAAGGGCAATACAACGTATCATCAATAAGGGATGCCTTTATTCGACGATCACAGCATGTTAGATGGTAGGTTTCCATATTATCAGACTCAATAATGGTTTTCGGAGCATTCATATTAAATTTTGATCCTGTTTTCACCTTAATTGCTTTGCTGTTCTTGAATGCCTTCTTCGTATCATCAATAAAACCATTTAGCAATTCATACATATGATTTTCCGCTAAACGTAAAGCTTTTTCTTTTACTTCATCCGTATAGAACTTACTCGGCTCCGTGACTAATCCGCAATATGGACAAAACAATTCGTAAACGGCTTCGTCTTTAGAATCTTTACCAGTCAATTTAAAATGATTATCGCAAAATGGACATTGAAGAGTTACATTCCCATCGTCATCCAAGGGGATGGAGAAGGGGATAGTCACATCAGACACTATACATCGCTTCCTTTTAATATATATTTACTGAATATTATACCACTTATAGCAAGGAAGATGCAGTTGTGTGTAATTCATAGTAATATTAGTCTTGTAGACTTGAATCGTAGGGGCATAGTTTCCATTGATAGATAGGAGTGAGTTCAATAAATAGTGAGACTTTAATGGCTGAGGTTGCAAATGAGGTAAGAATGCTTTATTTAAAATCAAATGATTTTAATGGTGTTTCATTTCAAAGTATTCAAAACATATTTAAAGTAGGTGAAAAAGAGCTGACGGATATATTAATAGAGTTATTAAAGCAAAATGAAATTACATTTACCTTTTCAAGTGTTTTTATTAATCCGCATATAAAAGCATTCAAAGATTTATCTGTTGAAAATCAACTTGAATTACTCGGAAATGAGTCAACTCATGGTATTTGCATATATCCATCCACTACATCTTTAGAGAAATTTATAAATGTAGATAATTTGAGGGATGTACCATATACGAAACGGCTCTCCTTGGGCGAGCCCCAATTCGAACCAGTTTATTTTGAATTGTCTGTTTTGGAGAGTTTTTTCAATGATCCAAGATACCTTGTTCATAATGATGATTATTCGGGTAGTGTTTCTGTTAAAAGTGAATATGATGAAGAGGTATATGAAAAGGATAAGATTAACCTACAAACATTTGGTTTGGCATACAATGAAAACTTGGAACGGTTTATTATTGTTTATCTTAGATATCTAAATGAATTATCATCCGAACAGCAACAATACTGGAAGAGGTTCGAGTATAGTGGAAATTGCAAACAAAACATTGACTATTTAAAAAATACATTAGGATATTGGGCTGATAATGTTTCAATATTTCTTGCCTTTTTAGAAGAATTACACCATATTAACGAGATGTCGTTAATTATTGGAAAGCCTAAGTTATTTAGAAGTGACTTTAAGGACAATAGACCAAAAGAGTTTTCTATCTTCTTGCGACCAACTTTAAAAAATTATAATAGTTTCGTACATTCCTTAGATAAAATGCTTTCGGATAATTTGAATAAAGATTTCTTTAAAGGCGAAATTTCCTTGGAAACAGACTTTGAAAGGAAAGATGGCAAGATTGAAGTAAGGAATAAAGGAACTATTGTACTGCTTGAAGAGTGGTTTACAAAGAATTTCATCCCAAAAGATCCTGCACCTCAAAAAAAGATATTTACTACACTGAGGAAAGTAAGAAAAGAAAGGCAAAAACCTGCGCACGCTTTTCAAGAAGATGTATTTAATAAAAAGTATTTCAAAATGCAAAATGAAATAATAATAGATGCATACAGCGCCGTTAGGACATTGCGGTTAGTATTGGCAAACCATCCAAGATTAAAAGGATATGAAGTTCCGGAATGGCTATATAAAGGGAATGTGGAGTTGAATTAATAGGAACTTTACCCTTTTATTCTGTTATCAAGCAGTTTAGTGTATTGGGTTATAATAATGCTGTAAATGCCTTTTTATACAATGATAAAAGACTGTTGATATAAAAATCAACAGTCCTTCAATACCCCGGGAATCAGAATCTCTCAACCCTATATTCTACTATTTACTTATATTGCTTATAGAGTTGTTGTATATACTTCAAATCTTCATTGAATGCCTCTTTATTTGCTCGGTTGTGCTGGGTTTCAGTAGGTTGACTGTGGCCAGCCATCCAACGACAAGACTTTTCAAATAGGTCGTTTACAAGACCTAATTCTCCAACAAACTCCCCTTTTATGGACTTAGTCTTTGAAAACATTATGTTTGGCTCATATCTCCGTATTACTGATTTAAAGAAACCCTCTTCGACAATTAATTCGCACCAAGTTCGAATATCTGCGTATGCTTTTTTCAACGCTTCCTCTAATGCGTCGCCGAAACATGCTTTGGAATTAATTGTTTGCTCCTGTACTTTTATTTTACCCATTACCTCTTTTAAGTTCTCCAACCTACCACTAAATGACTCCGATACGATTCCCTTATTCATTTGGTCAAACTCATCGACCTTAAAAAATTTGTTTTCTTTATTTTTGTCACTGGTGTTGTACAAATAGTAATAAAACATGATATTGTGTGTGAAAACAATAACCTGTCTTTCCAATGATAATTGATAAATTAAGTTTGCAATCATTTCTGACCGTTTATAGTCTAATGAAGTTACTGGATCATCAAGTAGTATTGTATTATAATCTTTACGCATGGTTAAATCCGTAGCAAACTCGGCCATTGCCACAGCTTTTTGTTCACCTTCGCTCATAATTTGAGATACCTTAAACTTTTCAGGGGAAACAAATTTATTTCGCAATGTTTTCCCTTTCTTAGGCACAATCCTTAAATCGACATTAGGTACTTTGAGTTCCTGTGTAAAGTGTTCAAATGTTTTAATATAATTAGCCTGGACAATCTTTTTGAAAGCCATGGATTGTTTTTGAGTCAAGGAATTTGTTGAGAATTTTGTTTTTATTTTGTTGTAATCATTAATAGAATACTCCATTTCATACCATTCTTCTAAAGAACTTACTGATGTATGAAGCTTTTCATTCTTTTTCACTGTTTTCTTGAATGCTTTAAGAGTAAGAATAGTTTCTTCTGTTCCATTACTTGCTTTATTTAGATTGAGAATTCTGTCATCTGTATTTTTTATTTCCCCAATAATTTCCGTCAATATATCCGTAACATCAAATATTGCCTGATCAGTGATAATTTCTTTTGAAATAAGAAGGGAACTAAATAAATCTTTGTTGCGGTTCACTAACTGTATAGCTGTCTTGATTCTTTCCAAAAACTTTTCACTTTCAAATAAGGCGGCCTCCTCCTCGGATAAATTAATCATCATATTCTCTATACTGTGTTTCATAATTTCCTTTTCAATGGAATTTAATAATCCCTTGTTACTGTTAGAAATATGATTTAGGTTGTTCTCGATCGTTTTGACACCAGCTGAATCAAGGGGATGACTACAAAAAATACATGGTTCACTTTCTTGGGGATGAACTTTCTTGATGGATTCGTAATACCTCTTACCCGTTTTGACAAATGAAAACCATTCATCATTGACAATTTCGAGAAAAGATATATTCTTTTGGAACTTTTCATTATACTCGTGTTCCTCTTGTATTTTTTGTTCATAATCCCTGATTAGTTCATTTACTTTTTCTATATTCTCCCGACTTAGCACTGTAGATAATGTAGTAAACGAATCTTTGATTGAATGAAGTCTTGATTTTTGTGCAGATAAAATAGTGATTTTATCTTTAGGATTAGAAGATTCCAACTCTTTAATTTGTAATTCGGTTTCTTCAATCACCTCTTCGTATGATTCGCTTCGTGGATAGTTACTGTTAAGAAAGCCTTTTACATCTTTGGATTCTGTTATTTCTTTCCTGATTTTATCAAGCTCTTCCTGAATAAAATCATAAGATGAATCAGCAAAAGTTTTAACTTGTCTTGTCTTCAGCGAATCAATAGACCTGGAAATTTCTTGGCGGAGCGTGTCCAATAAATCTGAAATAACCTGGAAGTTCTCGAACCCTTTAGGAAGTATACTAAATGTAAGATCACTATTAATCAAAGGTAGAACCGATTCACTATCGAAAACATTTATCTTGCGTAAATCAGAATGTGATTTATTAATGTCTACAAGTTCGCTTTTTTCATTTTCACCAAGTAGATATGTGACTTCGACCGTTTGTGATGTCTGTCCTCCTATGGATTCTTCGTCGTAAACGTTAGGTATTATTGTAAGATCCTTTTCGGAAGTGAAATAGTGATCTGCTAATTTACGAAACATCCGAACATATGATGACTTTCCTGAACCATTTTCTCCATAAAAAACATTAAGACCTTTACCTAAATAAAACTGTGATTCATTGGATAGGGCGTTAATATTTTTTGGGGACTTTATTTCATTTATAATTAGGTTTGCATTATCGAGTTGTTCGCTCTCTGTGTCAGAAAATATATCAACCGTTTCTTTGGTATTTATCAAATGGAGCACATCCTCTAACAGTCGAGGTGAATCAATTTCTCTTTTACTTACGACTTCATTAATAATGTGTATTTTCCACATCTCTCCGTCTGCCCATTCATACAAGAAATGTACCGCTGTTTTCATATTACTCCCCCTCGTATAATTAATGTTCGTAAAAGCCATTACCGATGTAAAAATATTGCTATAATTAAATCAATGATATCATATTAAACAGGTATTGATGATTTACTAAACGGGATGTTCTAAAACTTTATCGACTTAGCCCTCCTTCTTACATGTTCTACGAAGAGGTATTATCCATAATAAAAACCGCTGGAGAATTATTAAATAGTTAAAGGCAACAATCAGTAATATAGAGAGTGCTAAGGAGGTTGAAATTATGATACTTATATCCCGAAAAGATCTTTATGAAATGCTCTGGTCGATTGGAACTTCAAAAACAGCCAAGGAATTAAATGTTCCATATAATAAGCTTAAAAATGCTTGTATTTCCAATGAGATTCCTCTGCCCACAGCATCATATTGGAGTCGTTTGCACATGGGAAAGGAAAAACCTACACAATCATTACTTCCCAATCCAAGTGATAACCCAGAAATTATTATAGAAGAAGTAAAAATGAAAACTGCACCTCCGCAAAAAGTATTATCACCTCAAATAGAGAATAACTCTAAAACGACTGCCAATAATAAGGTTGCTTCTCCAAAAAATGAAATAGCAAAACACCAACTATACTTCTCGTATCTCGAAGCCGAACAATCGCTACTCATTCAGACTTTCAATTCATTAAAAGTCAATAAAACCTTGTCTGCGAACCCGCACAAAGAGATAGTTAAATATCGTCAAAAGAAAAAGGACGGTATTTCGTATTATCGCAGAGAGGCAAAACTACAAATAAACTCTTCATCTGGGGTGATTATTCCTGAGACCTTTCCTTTTATAGATAGCTTATTTAAGGCGATTGAAAAGGCAGGAGCAAAAATTAACAATACGCATGATGAAACACAGGTGCTATTTAAAAGTTACGTATTTACTTTAAACTTCAAATTACCGTCAAATAAAGTGATGTTATCATCTGACGATAAAGAGTATTCGACATATAAGAACTACAAATTTGTTCCAACTGGGAAAATGAATGTTGAAGTAGGGTATTATCTTGAATGGCGGAAGTGGAGTAAACATGAAAAACTTATTCAACAAACCAAAACAGACACATTTGATACCTTGTTAAAGAAAGTATTTCTCTATATTTTTTCACTGCCCCAAAAAATTGATAAAGAAGTAAGAGCCCATGAAATTGAAGAAGAGAAAAAAAGACAAGAGGAAGAACAAAGGGCGGTTATAAAAGAGCGACATGATCGAGAGTACAAGCGTACAGAGGAATTAATGCAAAAGTCAATTCACCACTTCTACTCGCAATTAGTGGGAAAATATATTGTGTCTGAAATGGATGAAACCTCGGATGAATATAATTGGGCTATAAGCAAATCCAATTGGATTAAGGACTCTGAAAAATACCCAGACAATTTATTGACAACTAACGATAAAGAGAAACTAATTAGTTCCAAACTACCGAAAGGTTAGAAAAATTGAAGCTAAAAAGCAGAAACTTTAAAAAGGTATCAAGTACTCACACAATGAGAGTGTAAATAACCATCACCTGTATGTGCTTGTTAAAGAAAAAGGTCAACTTTCAATACAATATCTTTTGAAGACTTTTGCTTTAATAAGAACGATTAGAAATGAAACAGGAGGGGAATTTTCAAATGATCCATATTATTTTCGGTGATGCCTCTGCGGGCAGTTTAAGAGTAGCTTTAAAGGGTTTAGGTAGATACAAAATGGAGAAAGTTATATCCTTTTGGGACATGTTCTCTATTGGGCCAATCTGGCAGTTGCATGAAGAACAGGGAGTAAACGCAAGACTTGATTGGATGAAAAATGTTATGAATGATGAAAATGAAGATTTTCATGTCTTTGTAAAGAGCTTTCAAGAATCTGTAAATCAAATAAAATCTATTTCAGAAGACGTAACGATTACTATATGGATTGCTGATAACCCCCATGAGCAGACTGGACTGCGTTACGTTCTCCATCTGTTAAAGAGTAGGGATAACGATATCATGGTCATCAATACGACCAAGAAACATAGCGAACTTTTTAATAAAGAAGATATAGAATATACTGTATTACATACAGGAGAAATTCATCCTGAAAAACTTCAAGTTATATATGAGCATAGTAAAAATAAAGCTCCTCTTACAAAACATGAACGAGAGGATTTAGAGAATGAATGGCTTTCTCTTTCAAATAACCAAGAAACATTAAGAATATGGAAAAATGATAGAATACAGAGCGTTCCTGAAGACTTTTATGACCAATTTATTATCCAAAGAGCGAGATATCTACATAGACAACCAGAGCTGAATGGCTTCATGAAATCTGCAAGATTAATTGGTGACGTTCTGGGCCATTTGGAACAACATGTAGGTGACTCATTTTTAGAATATCGGCTTAGAATGCTAATAGATGCAGGGGAATTTGAGTCGGAAGGAAGTCTGAGGGCCATGAGATTTTATAGTGTGAGATTGAAACAATGAGGCTAAGAGGTAATATAGGGAGATTAAATTGAGAAAGATAATTTTAATAATATCTATTTTAGGAATGCTGGTTTTAACAGGTTGTCAATTAAGTACAGCAGAAACGATGGTTCTTTTAGATGAAAAGGTTTCAGAAGTGAAGATTTCAAAATCAAACGGATTTGGCGGAATGAATGAAGACATTATGCAATCCTATACCGATGTCGAATCAATTAAAACGTTTAAAAATGCAATCACAACCGCTCAAAAACAAGTGGGAAAAGTAGATGTATCGGAACCAGAATATGATGTGATGGTTGAATACACATCGGTGGAAGGCCAATTGCCAACACATGGTATTCATTTGTGGCTGGCTAAGGAAAATGAAAAGAGCATGCTCATGTACATCGGGGATGATGAAGTTTATCTTACCTCGGCAAAAAACACACAGAAATTAAGATTATTAATACAATCTAATTGAAAACTATGATATTTACTTAAAAAATTTACGAGGTTATTTGCTAATCTACTTTACCTACTAAGCCTTAACCCTTATTTCTTCTATGTAGCTCCAAAATAAACTCCAGCACTTTATAATAAACTCGCACCATCCATTTTCAACTTTTTAAAACAAAGTTCTTTATCCAAAATCTCTTTAACCCTTACCACACCTGCTTTTCTTCGAACCCTTATCTCTACTATCTTTATTATAAAGAGAGAAAAACGTGAACAAAAAGCGTGAAAAAAGGGTGAAAAAGCGGTCAAAACGTGAACGGAAAAGGGTGAAAACGGGGGAAAGGTATGGGGACTTTATTATAAATGGAAACGAAGGAATGCGGGTTTGCGGTGTTTTTTGTGTGGCAACTTAATTTTAATTGGTCAGAAGGTGGAAATAAGTAATAAAACATTCTTATAATATAGTTTTAATTTAAAAAATATTTATACGACAATGTGCACTTACCCCTCGTCCCCGCATTACGACAACGTATTATACGAAGAGGGGGGAAAGTATCGGGGGTAAAATTACAATGCTTTCATGATTCCTTTCTCGCATAAAGTGGAGGGAGGTTTGGACATGTCATTATTTTTTGAAGATGAAATACGAAAAGTAAAAAGGAAAGCGGGTTCTTCAGAGCTTGGGGAAATGATTTCTCAAGATCCGCGTGTGAACGGTCAGATGCCAAGTGGAACTACTAGATCATCTTTTAGGAGTATTAACACAGATCAAGAAACTTCAAGAAAACGTCATTGGTAAAAGGGCTCCAGGTTCTAAAAAAACTGATATATGATTAATAACCTGAAGATTTTATGAAGGGGTAGCTAATTATAATTAGTTACCCCTTTGTAATTAAAATATTACATAATTAAAAATGAGGGTAATTATGCAAGTTAAAATTGGAAATGAAGTAATAGATTTTAATGTACAGTATGGAAAAAGGAAAAAGATGTCCATTCATTTTGATTCGTTTGGCTTCCTAACGTTGAAAGTTCCCAACAATACTAGTAAAGAAGCGATTATTAGTGCAGTAGAAAGTAAAGTGGAATGGATAGTAGAGAAAATGCGTTCAGTCGAGGCGAACCAAGTAACTTCTAATCATAGGAAGTATGATGAACAAGGGATTTTTCTATATCTAGGGAAAGAGCATCTCCTTCATGAATTAATTGAAATAGGTGAGTTCAATGAAGAGGCACTCAAAAATAATCTCAAAAAGTTTTATTTTAATAGTTGCAAGACGATTGTAGAGGAACGAATAAAAATATATCAAGAAAAACTGAAAGTAAAGCCTAAAATCATCGAGATAGTTGAATCAAAAGGTAAGTGGGGTAGTTGTAATACGAATAAAAAAATCACTTTTAATTATCGTCTTGCTATGGCGCCAGTTGACGTCATTGATTACGTAATTATCCATGAACTTTGTCATTTACTTCATATGAACCATGATCGTTCATTTTGGAGACGTGTCGGAAGCATCATGCCGGACTATAAAGAAAAAGAAAAGTTTTTAGAAAGGAACGGGCAATCAATGTCATTTTAATAAGTTTTTAATAGATGCCCATACAACACTAGTTTTAATATAGTGTTGTATGGGCATCTATTTTTAAAAATTGTGCAGATATTTTATATGCAAACTTGATTCTTTCCATTCTTTTTAGCTTTGTATAATGCAACATCAGCATTATGAAATATATCCTTGAATTTTAAAATTGAACCGCTCAAATTATCTGCAATTCCAATACTAACTGTAAGTACTATTCGTTTACCATCTTTTTCAATGACTAAGTCACGAATGGCCTTCGACAGCTGTTCGGCTTTCTTTTTACCGAAATCTAGAGATAGACCTTTTAGAATAATGACGAATTCATCACCACCGAAACGACCAACTAAGTCATCTTCTCTCACAAGCGATACGCAAGTTTTGCTTACTAGTTGAATCAGTTTATCACCAAAGAGGTGCCCATATGTATCGTTCATAGTTTTTAAATTATCCAAATCTAGAGCAATGCATACTATTTGTTTATCATTCCGACGCGCTTCGGTTAATAAAGCGTTTGTAGCCGTTTCTATATAACTCCGATTGTACAATCCAGTTAGGAAATCAATATCTGCTTTACGTTTTACCTCAGAAATATTAATTTTAACATCTAACCTTTTTGCTTCTAATGCAATTTCTCTTTCGCTCAATTGATGTAAAAGTGCAATATAATCCTGTTGCACCAGAAAGCCTGCGTGAATATCTCCCATTAATTCACATAGCTCCATACGCTTTTCATGAAGTCCCTTTAGTAAGTAAATGTCATTGTAACTAGTTGCTAGTTCAACAGCTTTTGATAACGAATTAAATGCCTTTTGATAGTCTTTACTTTGCATAAACCAACGCCCCTGTAAATCATAAACATGTGTTTTTTCTCTGATAAATGATTCTAAAATCGTATTTTGAATCATTTCATCAATCATATACTTAGATTTCTTTAAGTTTCCTAATCCAATATGAGCATTTGCTATATTTAATTTTACTCTTAATTCAAGTATCTCAGTTTGCGGCTCATGTGCTTTTGCCGCTTGTAATCCTAATAAGCCCATTTTAAGCGCTTCACCAAAGTTTTCTTCTTTGGAATAAATGGAACTGTAATTACTATAGCCATTGCTCACAATATTAAATTTTTTGAGCTCTGTCCCAAGTGCAATACTTTTGGTAAGTGTCTCTTTAGCCTTATCATATTCTTTATTATATTCATGCAATAAAAATAAGATATTAAAAGAATTTAATTGATCTGCCTTATCCCCATACTTATAGCTGTAATCGACATGTGCTTCAATACTTTGAAATGCTCTTTCAATCATTCCTAGACAATAATAAGATGCTGCATTATTTATATGTGCAATTAAGATGGATTTATGATTTTCAGATTGGAGCCCGAGTTCCAGTAATTGATTGCAAACTTCTATCGTTTCTTTATAATTACCTTCAACTCTTAATAATGAAGCCTTCTGTTGAAGTTGGATCAAATTATCATTTTTCATGTCAATTACTCCAATCATACTTGTACTATCCGAATTAATTCAATCATACAACAGTTGTAGTTCTTGTGCACCATGTTATTTAGAATCAATTGTTATGAAAGTAGTGAATTATTATAGGTTAATAGACAGGTTTTTAGTAAGATTAATCTCTTGAGTTGTATATGTACTGTCTTTATGGAGCACCTAATTAATTAGCCTGTGCTGTCTTAGAACATAATGATTGGGTGCACAATCACTAATATATTTTGAATTGGAATACTTATCCAGTATAATAAAGGTAGGATTATTATCCTGAACAATCTGGTCTATATTGAAGTTTTTTTATATTTTAGAAGGTTTTATTTATTATTCTAAATAACAGTTCTTTAGCCCTGGATATAAATCTGCTACAGTTAAGGAGTAGTTTGGGCTGTTTAATTAATATACATTTATTCGCTTTATCGGAGAAGCATTTGTACAAGTATTAGGTAAGTATGAGGCATATTTATTATAGACAAATAAATGATAGTTAAAAAAAGAGGCGAATTAATGGGATATAAAGGTAGAGCTTTTGCTGTTGGAGTAGTATTTTTGTTCAATATTCTTCGTTATTTTTATTACCATAAATACTTCGGACTTCCATTTGGAGCAAGCTTTTTTATATTAACAAGTGTATTTTTAATGGTTGCTTGGGTGGGTGGTAAGCAATATGATTTAGCTAAATACTACGCAGAGAAAGATCCATTAACCGATACGTATAATCGACGAATGATAAAAAAAGCGTTTCAAAAAAATGTTTTGTTTTTCCGAAATAAAAACAAAAAGTTTGCTGTAGTTATTATTGATCTTGACAACTTTAAAGAAGTTAACGATAGTTTTGGACATCAAAAAGGTGACGAGTTATTAAGTTACGTTGCAAACGTAATAAAGAAAAATGCAAACAAGGATGATTTCGTCATACGTTGGGGTGGCGATGAATTTTTACACATCGTATCAAACATTAAGGAAGGTTTTCAAAAATATTATGTGCAAAGACTTCAAAAAGAATTAGCACATAGTGAAATTCCTTTAATCCCTTCAGTTGAAGTTTCTATTGGTATAGCTATTTTCCCAGATTTAGGGGAAGACATAGAGGAGTTAGTTCGACAAGCTGATTTATCGATGTATAAAATGAAAAAATATGCGGATATTGCCAATGAATAATAAATCTGATTGGATTATTCAGTACGACGATTCAAACATTTATAGTCATTGGTTGAATATTATGATTACTTATTAACTAAAACATTTAAAAACCTGAAGCACTAGAACAAATTACTATTAACTATTGGGATTAGGAAATTCAAAATTCGTAAAAAACAGGAGGCAGAAAATGGCTATTGAATTAGTAAGAGCATATTTTGCAAATTTAGGAATTGAACATAGAATACAAGAATTGGAAGCATCGAGTGCAACAGTTGAACTTGCAGCACAAGCATTAAATATAGAGCCAGCACGTATTGCGAAGACATTGTCTTTTAAAAAAGGTGACGAATGTATTTTAGTAGTAGCTGCGGGAGATACGAAAATTGACAACCCAAAATTCAAAAAAACATTTAGTGTCAAAGCCAAAATGCTATCTCCTGATGAAGTGCTGGAACACGTTGGGCATGCAATTGGTGGCGTTTGTCCGTTTGGTATTCCTGAAAATGTAAAAGTGTATTTGGATGAATCATTAAAACGATTTGATACTATTTTCCCTGCATGTGGGAGTAGTAATAGTGCAATTGAGCTGACTTGTGATGAATTATATACATATGCTAAAGGTCAAGAGTGGGTAGACGTTTGTAAAGGTTGGGAATAAAAGTGGTTCGGGGGTAAGAGAGTTGAAAGAGACATACAATAAAACAGTAAGTGGGTTATCAATATACTTGTTAAGTGGGATTCTCGCTTCAATATTATCTGGAGTACTTGCTGCTTTATATGATGTCTCATTTTCAGAGGATTCTTGGGGATTTTTTGATGTTGCTTTTTTATTTATACTTTTTACACTGCCTGTCTTCGGTTTAGTCGCTATCCCTTTCGCTTTATTTGTCGACTATTCTAGAAAAACAAAGGCATTGCCAGCTGTTAAGAAGTTATTACTTTATCTGGTTGCAGGAATCGTATCAGGATTTCTTTACGGATTAATTATTTTTAGTCCTGCAAATTACGGTTTCTCAGAATATATAGTGCTGATTTTCTTCGGTGTGGTATGCTCAGTCACCTTTTTCTTCTTCTTGACAATGTTTAAAAAGTGGAAATAAAAGAAGATACGCCACATCCATTACGGATATGGCGTATCTTTTTTCTCATACAACTTACATCATTAAACCATGCAACCCGCCTAACAGCGTAAAGATAACGAGATGATCCCCAATTGCAATGATAAATGATTTTTTCTTAATTAGGCCAAATAATGTGTTTTTAAAATAAACAAGTGCAATGACAATACCAACCATGAAGCCCACCACTAAGCCGTCTAATATGCCGTCTGAACCTATAATATGAACAAGCGTGTACATGATAAATGAGCTGATAAAGGCAACGATAACCGAGACAATATACTTAAACGAACTGCTGTTTTGCTTTTCATCTTTAATATGTGCGGTATTCTGCATTCTTTTGTCAGAGAGTAGAATAGAATAGTAAATTCCGCCGTATATCATATACAAGATCGCTCCAAATAAAATAGCCAAATAATTTAATTCATTAAATTCCAATAACAAATATAAGACCTCCTCTATTTCATGCTTTTACTTTCAACTCTATATTAACATTTCGAATGTAAGTAATAAAAGATTGTGTGTTTGAACATGGCGTTTGAATAAATTCTGTATATAGTAGAATATCACTTTAAATTTAACTATTCGACGCTCACAATTATTTCATTTTTTTGTTGAAAGAACAAATTTCTGATAAACTTATAGCAAGTATGAAATATAGAAGATGAACAACTACACAGTAAGAGAGGTGAAGGCTAATGAGTCAAATAGATTCACAGCTTTACAATTATATTATGGACAATTTATCTGCGATTTCTGATGAATGGCTTTCTCACCGGAACGATAGTGGATCGTCCATTTATTCAATAAATGCGGATCAATCCGTAGAAGCATTATTACGTGAACAAAATCGATTTACTAATTTGACCGTAACAAGTATTTTATTGAATGATAAAAAAGTATTTGATGATAATAAAGAGGAATGGGCATTGAATTTAGCTAAAAGTAGGGTAAGTACTAATACGCCCATACATGAAGTGTTGGATGCGCTTTCTAATGCCAGAAAAGCGTATTGGACGTTTTTGGAACGATTTGTGGATTCGAACATGGAAGAAATTACACATGCAGACCTCTTAAAATGGGGGATGATTATTCATTCGGCATTTGATAAATTGACGATTAAATTCTCAAAGACATATTATGAAATGATGAAAAGTAAGTTTAGAATCCAAGAAAGCTTAATTGAAGAACTTGGTTCACCGGTAATACTCATCAATTCGTCAATAGGGGTTTTACCATTAATAGGAGAAATGGGCACAATGCGTGCTAAAAGCGTCATGGATCTAATCCCAGAAAAATGCTTGAAAGCTGATATCACCCAATTATACATAGATCTCTCAGGTGTTTCTTTTGTTGATACGACAGTAGTTCATCAGATCTATGAACTAACAAAAGTTCTACAGTTATTAGGTGTTAAATCAGTTATTACAGGAGTACGGCCAGAAATTGCACAAACCGCAAATCAGTTAGGTGTAAATTTTTCTAAAATAGAATCATTTAGTTCACTTCAACTTGCTTTTAAAAAAGACTTTATGAATTGAAATTGGCTTTCAGTTCACATATAAATGAGGATGCAAAAGTCTAGTACGAGTAATAATTTGAAATAGTAAGTAATTGTAGCCGAAAAATAGTAAGAATGTTGGTGCGATCTATGAAGAAGTTAGCTGTAGCTATTATGTTAAGTTTCCTTTTAGCTGGATGTGGAAATAGGGTTTATGATAAAGCAATTGAGGATGCAAAACTAGCCTTAGCTAGTGGGGAAATCGATAAGGCATATGGATTATATGAATTGGCGTTAGATGAAAAACCGAAAGATGAAGTAGCGAAAAAAGCTCTTCAACAATTAACCGATATTAATGAAGTGAAAGAGGCAATTGAACAAGCTGATTGGGACGAAGCCTTACAAAAAGCAAAAATAATAATAGGGCTCCAAAAATTACCTATTAGTCTTAAAAAAGAACTTGATACTTTTATAAAGTTAGCCGAAGAAAACAAAGAGCAAAGTAAAACGATTACGAATAAAATACAGGAAATTCAAAGTCAAATTAATAACATGTTTTACGAAGAAGCGCAAAATCAATTAGATGCATTAGTAAATAACGAAGAACTAAAAATTGGATTAACCCAATTCACAGTTGAAGTTGATGAAATAAAAAGCACAATAGTTGCAGGCGTTCAACAACAAAAAATTGACGCGGAAGAAAAGGCTAAAGCAGAGATTGTGGCAAAGGAGGAACAAGCAAAGTTAAAAGAAGAAAAAACTGAAAAGTCGAAAGCCAATAGTACGAAAAATGATTACTTGAATAAATTAAGTCAAATTGAAGAAGGTTTGAGTGACCTAGATTATTTATTCGAAACTGGTATCACGGTTAATTTGGTAGAGGCAACGGCTGAAGTTTACGATAGATATGACAAAGCATTAAATGAAATTTATGGTGTTTTAAAAAAGCAATTACCAAAAAAAGAAATGAAGTCTTTACGCGACAAACAAAGGCAATGGATTAAGGATAGGGACAAACAAGCGGATGAAGATGCTGCATATTATGAGGGAGGCACATTTGCTAGTGTTCAACGTTTAGATACGTTAGGCCAACTTACCAAGCAAAGGTGTTATGAACTAGTCAATCAGTACATGAGGTGAAAAATGCCATCCAAAACTTCGGGCGGCTTTTGTATTAAAATGATAAGGCATTGAACGTGACCTTAGGAACTTCGGGGACCCCGACTTTATTAAAAAACGCCTAACCGAGCAACGTCGCGGCCAAACTATACTACGTTATATTGAAACCTTGCAACGTCAGGCGCAAACAATGAAACGTCGCCCGAACTTCACAACAAAAATGGGAAACCTATCAACGTCGCGGCCAAGCTATACAACGTTATATTGAATCCTCGCAACGTTAGGCAAAAACAATGCAACGTCGGTTACCCTGTATAGCAACTTCCCTCGGGAATACCTAGTAATTATAAAATCCAATACGCGCCGGTTAGGCAAGTATTGGATTTGTTTTGTATTAAATTAGTTATCATCTGGGTTATTATAACTTTGTTTAGTATTATTAAGTTCTTCTTGCGCTTCACGCTTTAACTTCTCTAATTCTTCTGTTGCTTTTTTTTCTGCATTATCTGCAGCTTTTGCCCAGTCCTCGGGATTATTTTCATGGCTTTCCCCACTCATTATACTGACCTCCAATATTTTGTTATTTACCTTTTTATTCTTCCCTATTACTAGGAAATTAAACTTCTGTAGAGTGACTATTAATTTATAAATAAAGTATTTCCACTTAATTCTGGATATATGGATAAATTGACAGAAAATGCTTAATCACGTATATTTAATGCTGTATGAACACTTTCTAACATTAAAAAGAAGTGCATATGTTATATTTTAATTGAACTATTTCCTTCACGGGAACATGTTGCGGGAAAAGGGGAATTAACGATGGAAAAAGTAGACTTTCTGCCAGTAATACTTGGCTCTGATGATAATGCATACGGCATGGCTAGGGCTTTTCATGAAGAATATGGAATAAAAAGCATCATAGTCACGAAAGGTCATATCTTACCGACTATGCATAGTAAAATAATAGAAAAGAAACTATATGAAAAATTAGATGAACCAGAAATATTTATTAAAAGTTTACTTGATTTACATGGTGAGTTAAAAAATAGAGCGGACAAGTTGTTGATGATTGCAAGTAATGAAAATTATGCTGAACTTGCTATACGCCATCGAGATCAACTAGAGCCTCATTTTATTTTGCCTTTTATTAGCGAAAAGCTAATGGATGAAGTTGTTTATAAAGAACGATTTTATGAAATGTGTGAAGAATACGGTCTGGATTACCCAGACACTGTTGTATTTAAAAAAGGTATGGATGTTGAAATGGAATTTCCATTTGATTATCCTATTGTCGTTAAACCTTCTGATAGTATGACTTATTTTAATGCGCAATTTGAAGGGAAAAAGAAGGCTTACGTTCTTAAAGATAAGGCTTCTTTTATAGACACAATCCAAAAAGTATATTCATCGAGTTATGAAGACTCTCTAATTATTCAAGATTATATACCAGGAAATGACACAGTAATGCGTGTATTAAATGCCTACGTTAATCAAAATGGGAAAGTCCAAATGATGTGTCTGGGACGTGTTATTTTAGAAGATTACACACCAGTACTAATAGGCAATTACGTCGGGATCATCGGCGAGTATAATGAAGATACTGATAAAATTTATGCGCAATATAAAAAGTTTCTAGAAGAAATTGGCTTTATAGGCTATGCAAATATAGATTTAAAATATGATAGACGTGATGGGAAATATAAAATATTTGAATTGAATATTCGTCAAGGTAGAAGTAGTTATTTTGTTACGGCAAACGGCTATAATATGGCTAAGTACCTTGTTGAAGACCGTGTTTATAACCGTGAATCACCAATTGAATACGGTAAAAACACGCATTTATGGCATACAATTCCAAAGGATCTTCTTATTCAGTACACGATGGATGAAGAACTTAAAGAACAGGTTGTTGAACGATTTAAAAAAGGTGAATCCTCAAACACATTGTACTATTCAAAAGACTTTGGTTTGTTAAAACGATTCAAAGTGAATGCTTATTATAAAGGTTATTATGAGCGGTTTGAAAAGTATTTTTCGTTGAAGGATTGATGAATGCGGCATTATTTATAGGTGTTTGCATGAAATATAGTGGAGGTTTTTGGTAAATGGCAATTCTCGACAAATCGAATAAAGAAGATGTGAATCGATACGACGATTTCGTTCTTCATTCAAAGTTTCGTTCTGTGACACAGGATCGTCGTTGGTCAGAAGTTAAAGATGACTGGGGAAATGAACATGTCTATCTTGAGGAAGATGGCGAGATCATTGCTGCAATGTCTATACTTATTAAACGGTTACCTTTAGGGTACTCTGTCTTATATGCACCAAGAGGTCCTGTGTGCGATATTTTTGATATGGAATTAGTTCAAGCAATTTTGAAAGAAGCGGAAGCAGTAGCTAAAAAAAATAAAGCAATTATGCTGAAATTTGATCCTGAAGTGTCATATTCGGATGAACTTTATAATCTCTATAAAGATGCTGGTTTCCGTTTAATATCTAAAGATGATGATCAAGATAAGCTTATTCAACCTCGGATGAATATGATTTTACAATTAGAGGATCATGATGAAGAGACAATCATGTCGAAGTTTTCGAAAGGGTGCCGCAGTAGTATTAGAGGTGCTATTCGAAAAGGTGTGAAAGTGCGTTATTCACGTACAGATGAAGATATTGAAATCTTTCATAAAATATACGAAGAGATGGCGTTGCGAAACAAAATTACAACAAGATCAGTTGCCTATTTTAAATTAATGCGAGATTCATTCGATAGTTTGCGCGTATACCTTACATATCATGAAGAAGATGTATTAGCTGCTAGTGTTACGATTAATTACAATGGTAAATTTTACTATCTTTATGCAGGTAGTAATAATGTGAAAAGGAATTTGAATCCGAATCATGTGATGAATTATGAGCTCATTAAGTGGGCGATTGAAGAAGGTGCCGAACAATATGATTTCGGTGGTGTGTTCGAATTAAGTAGCAATGATGGGTTATATAAATTCAAGAAAAGTTTTTGTAACAAGGATGAACCTGCGCAATATATCGGAGAGATTGACAAAGTATATAACCCGTTAATGTACAATGTATTAGAAAAGTTTATCCCACTAGTAAAGAATTTCAGAAAAAAACTTAGACGGCGGTGAACCGTTGAAGAATTCACATAGTAAAGGTCTTGAAAATCAGATGAATAAAAAATCATTAGGAATTATAGGTGGCGTTGGACCACTGGCGACTATGTTTATCGGAGAAATGATTGTTCGGAGAACTGATGCTGAAAAAGATCAGGATCATGTAAATATGACAATCACCAATAATACGAATATACCAGATAGAACTGCATTTATATTAGGAGAAAGTACGAATAATCCTGTGCCATTCATATTATCAGATGCAAATCGATTGAAAGCTGCTGGTGCTGAAGTATTAATTATACCTTGCAATACTGCCCATTCATTCTATGAGCAGATTCAAGCTGGTACTGATTTGCCGGTTATTAATATGATTGATGAAACAGTGAAGTATGCAAAAAGAGCTGGTGCAAACCGGGTAGGAATTCTTGGTACAACTGGGACAATAACAACAGGGATTTATCAATCAGCTTGTGAACGTAACGAATTAACACCCGTTATTCCAGATGAATCTACACAAAAAGTATTAATGTCACTAATTTATGATGATGTGAAAGCTGGCATGCCGATAGATCCGGAGAAGTGGATGATGATGGAACATTCAATGCGTGAAGCTGGTTGCGACACAATGATTCTTGGATGCACAGAATTATCAATTGTGAAAAAAGAGCTTCATTTGGTGGATTGTATTGATTCATTGATGGTCCTAGCTGAAACAGCAATCCAAAGATGTGGCTATAAATTAAAATAATGGGGGGCATTCAGGAGTAATCTTCGTAACTTCTGAATGTCTTTTCATTTTAGAATAACGTGTTGAATGTAATGCTATGGTACACTAAATAGAGTAGAGAGAAAGTGGTGAAGGCGATGTCCTTTGTAGAAAAAATGGATGAAGTATTCCAGGAGAAATGGAAGTTTGACAAGGCGTTACCCATTCAAGAGAAAATGATACCAGAAATGATTGCAGGAAAAGATATCGTTGCTGAATCACCGACTGGAACGGGTAAGACACTTGCCTATGTAATTCCGTTGTTACATTTAGTTGATGGTTCAAAGCAACAAACGCAGGCTCTTATCATTGCACCGTCACAAGAATTAGCTATCCAGATTACGGATGTTATTAGAGATTGGGTTTCAGGGACTAAAATTACCGTAGCACCATTAATCGGTGGGGCTAATGTAAAGCGCCAAGTAGAGCGTTTGAAAAAGAAACCGACAATTGTTGTTGGGACACCAGGTAGATTATTAGAGCTTGTACAATTAAAAAAATTAAAATTATTTGATATTCGGCATATGGTTCTTGATGAAGGTGATTTGTTATTAGCTCGCGAACACAGAGTTCTCATAAAAAACATGATTGATGGGGCTAATCATGATAGACAAGTAGTTGTTGTATCAGCTACGATTACAGAAGAAATTGAACGTGTTGCCGAGGATTTTATGGATAATCCACTTCGAATACAGTTCGGTAAAAAAGATATGCCGAAATCAGGAGAAGTCGTTCAGTCATTTATCAAGACACCACTACGTGATAAAACGGATATACTCAGAGGGCTTTCACATATAGAAGGAATAAGGGCATTAGCTTTTGTTAGTAATGTTGATCAAATTAGAATGAAAGAAATGAAACTTCAATATAATAAAGCACCAATCATCGTTCTACATTCCAATATGCGTGCTAACGATAGACAGCAGGCATTGGAAAGTTTCCGAAAAGGAGAACACAGAATTTTAATTGCGACTGATCTTGCGGCACGTGGGCTTGATATAGATGGACTATCACATGTTATTCACGTTGATATCCCACGTACTGTTGAACAATACTTGCATCGTTCGGGAAGAACTGGTCGAGCAGGAAAATCAGGTGAAGTATTGGCTTTATTGACGCCATCAGAAGAACGTGATTATCGGAAAGTAACAAAAGGAATAACAACGGTAGAGAAAATCTGGCGTAACGGTGCGCTTCAGACGGCAGGACCGAATAAAGAGAGACCTAGAAATAAAAAATAATTAAAAAGGAGTCGTTGCAGAACTCTCTTCTTGAGGATTTCTGTAACGACTCTTTTTTGAAAATTAATTAGAGTTTTGTTAAAATAATTGGTTCGCCTTTTGTAACGATAATCGTATGTTCAATTTGTGCAACAAGTGAATTATCTGGCGTAACGAATGTCCACCCATCATCTAATTCAACGATACTTTCAGCTTTCTGTGATATGAAGGGCTCTACTGCAAGAACCATACCTTCTTTGAGTAGTGTTTTATCCCAAGGATCATAATAGTTAAGAATATGCTGAGGTTCTTCGTGTAACGACTTTCCGATACCGTGGCCGGTAAGATTTCGAATGACAGCAAGTCCATTCTTCTTGGCTTCACGCTCTACCGCTTTTCCAATGCCGCTTAAACTAGATCCGGCTTTCACTTTTGTCATTGCGATATCGAATGCACTTTTTGCAACATCACATAATAGTTGTTTTTTAGCATCTGGTGTTCCAACTACAAAAGAGATACCAGTATCGGCAAAATATCCTTCAAAAGAGCCTGAAACGTCTATATTGACGATGTCTCCATCTTTTATGATACGTGAACCTGGTATGCCATGTGCGACTTCATTGTCGACGCTGATGCATGTATAGCCAGGGAAGTCATATTCAGCGATAGGGGCTGAGAGCGCACCTTTGTCTTCGAATAGACGTCCTCCAATTTCATCGATTTCTTTCGTTGTCATTCCGGGTTTAGTCGATTCTTTCATGGTATCCCGGATTTCAGCGACTATTTTTCCAATCTTTTTTAGACCTTCAAAGTCTTGATCAGTTTTTGCGATCATGATGCTCAAATCCTTTCTTCCGCTCATTTTATTTCATCTTATACTATATCACATGAGACAACACAAAAATGCCTACTTTAACTTAAAAAAGTAGGGAGTTTGTGTTGATAATTTTCATTACTTCAGTATTTTAACTCCTTGAAATACATTCCAAATTAGGATGACCAAAAATAAAAGGCCATATAAAATTGTGAATATAAATGGAGCTATACTTAAAAGGTCAAATTCACCAGTCATTATGGAAGTCATTCTACGTTCGACTGAAAATAATGAAATTGAAAAAATAATAAAACCTAAAATTAATACAATAGCAGGAAGTAGATGTGAAATAAATGAACGTTTTGCATGTATTTTAACTTCTTTATCATCAGTAACTAAATAAATGATAAAAGGCAGTAGTAAGGGGAAGAAGAAAAAACTAAAATAGCATAGCGCGGATAATAATTTATTGTTTGTCATAGTGTCTTCGCTCCTATACAAGTAGTATAGAGTCAGCTTGCTTAATAGTTGGTGGTCTTATACAATATAGGAAGAAGTAATTAACCCACAAGGGGAGCTTTATTAGCTGAGATAGGACATTATGTCCTGACCCTTTAAACCTGTAAGATAATTCTTGCGTAGGGATGTGGATGGAAACCGGTATGAAATAACGAGGGTATTTCCCTGACTTATTTTAGACGTCCCATTCAATCTGGGATGTCTTTTTTTATTCCCAAACCCCTGCGTAAAAGATAGGGAGAGAAATTTATTGGATAGAAAACGTTTACTTTTTTTACTAGAAGTTGCAATTTTAGGGGCTATCTCGTTGATACTTGATAAGATTGGCTTTTCGTTTCCACAAGGTGGTGCGATTACACTTTCGATGCTACCTATAATCGTCATGGCTTTTCGTTGGGGACTTGCAGGTGGGGTATTAACAGGATTTGTTAGTGGTTTATTACAAGCGATTACTGGTGGAACTGTTTTTACACCACTCCAAGCGTTCCTAGATTATTTTGTTGCTTATCCGCTCGTAGGCGTCGCTGCGTTGACGGGAAGCTGGCTAGTTAGAAGTCGGTTAAAAGGCAGCAAAAGAGGGGTAACAACTGCCATTATCGTTGGAACAGTATTAGGTGGGATCCTTCGTTACATCATTCACTTTATAAGTGGTATCGTTTTTTTCGGAAGTTACGCACCCGAGGGAACGCCAGTTTGGAAGTATTCACTTATTTACAATGGTTCTTATATGATTCCAGCAACAATATTATCAGCAATGGTTGCTGTTTTCTTGTTTACAACAGCCCCACGCCTCTTGAAACGTACATAGAAAAATCGCCAACCCTTATTGGGAAGGCGATTTTTCAAACTTGTCTTGTTTGATTAGAAAAAAACTTATCCCAATAACTGCTGTTAAGAATAGGGCTACAGACGTTACAAACAATGAATCAAAACCATTCTTTACTGCAATTCCAATGAAAGTCCACATGAATACGCAGTTTAATGGTATATCTTTATGGTGATATAAGAAATGTAGTGCTATTGCAGCTGCAACGGTTAAGAAAATAACAGTCCAAAGGGAAATACTTACGCCCCAACCGCTCCATTCCCAAAGTGTTAGAACATAATTCATATTTTCAATAAATAAAATAATAATCCAGCCTAAGTAAAGTGAAATAGGAACTCTTTGCAAAAAGCGGTTTTCAGTTTTTGGATACGTAAAGTACAATGCCGTTAAAGTTGCCAGAAGTGCAGCCATTACAACAATCGACCAATTAAAAAAACCATAATGCCAAAGCAAAATCCAAAAGACGCTGAATAAGGAACTAAAATTAAAGTAAATCGATCTTTTTTTCATAATAGGCAAGTTGATCTTCCCTAGATTGGTCCAAAAACCATATAACCAGATAGCAAGGAATGTATGAATAATTCCCCAAATGATAAAAGTGTAGTTTGATGGTGTGAAAAGTACTGGAAGTCTATTGGCTATTTCAACTGTCGTTTTTCCATTTAGTGGTACTAAATTAGCAATTAAATAAAAAGCAACCATAGTAATAAGCGAAAGGGTCATACTAATTAATCGTAGCATTTTCGAATCCTCCTATAGCATAGTATACAGAGGAATCGCCTGTTCTGCGCTGGAAAGTATGAACCTTTCGTCACAAAGTGATTTTTTTGGTAAATAGATGATTCATGATACAATGAAGATGTGTATTTAGAAAACTTAGAAAGATAAAGGAGGAAGTCTAATGCAACAAAAATTGTATTCTGATATATGGGATCTTGATGTATTTTTTAAAGGTGGAAGCAAGTCCTCAGAGTTAAGATCACATCTTGATAAATTAGTAGCAAACATAGATTCTTTAGAGAAAGAAGCGATAAATTTTGAGGTTCCAACGATTAAAGAGGAACAAAGTAAAATTGCTCACTTAATTGAAAGAATTAAAGATGTCGCACTAAATCTATCGCAAGCAGGCGCGGTGATCGGCTGTTTTCTTGCGGCCGATATAACTGATAAAAAAGCGCTAATACTCGAAGGAGAAGTCAGTGAAATTGGTGCGAGATTTACTTCTGCATTACTTAAAATTCAACAGGTACTTTCAAAAATTGATTCAGCTATATGGGAGCAACTTATTAACTCAGTCTTACTAAAAGAATTTAAGTTTGTTTTAAATGAATGGCGTGAAGAGGTTAAGTTAAAGTTATCGGAAGAAGAGGAGAACTTAATTACGTCTTTAAGCATTGATGGTTACCATGGCTGGGGACAGTTATATGATCAACTTGTTGGTGAAATTAAGATAAAGACCATAGTTGACGGTGAAGAGAAAACTTTATCAGTAGGACAGGCGGACAACTTAAGTACCCACTCAGATCCAGCTGTTCGCAAAAACTCTTTTGAAGCATTGGAAGTTGCATGGGGAGAAAAGGAAGATTTCTTTGCTTCAACATTGAACCATTTGGCAGGTTTTAGACTTGCTGTTTATAAAAAAAGAGGATGGAATTCAGTATTACAAGAACCTTTATCATATAATCGCATGAGTGAAGATACTCTGAATGCGATGTGGGGAGCTATTGTTGCACAAAAAGCACCTTTTATAGATTTCTTGAATGTGAAGGCTAAAATGCTTGGTACGGAAAAAATGAACTGGTATGACATTGATGCACCAGTGACAGCGTCTACCAAGGAACTATCTTATCAAGAGGGTGCGGAATTTATTTTGGATCATTTCGGGGAATTTGGAGATAAACTTGAATCTTTTTCTCGTAAGGCCTTTGCAGATAATTGGATAGAAGCAGAGAACCGTCCGAATAAGCGTCCAGGCGGATTTTGTACAGATATGCCAATTTCTGAACAGTCCAGAATTTTCATGACTTATAACGGCTCTATGTCTAATGTTGCAACGCTAGCTCATGAACTGGGGCATGCGTTCCATTCACATGTACTTCGCCCAGTACATTGGATGAATCAGCAGTATGCAATGGGAGTAGCGGAAACAGCATCTACTTTTGCTGAAATGATTGTTGCTGATGCTGCGGTAAAAGCGGCAGAAACAAAAGAAGAAAAGATAGCGTTATTAGAAGATAAGATTCAGCGCAGTGTAGCGTTTTTAATGAATATCCATTCTAGGTACTTATTTGAGACAAGATTTTATGAAGAACGGAAAAACGGAATTGTATCGGCATCGAGATTAAATGAGTTAATGGCTGAAGCCCAACAAGAAGCATACGGGAATGCGCTCGATACAGTACATCCTCATTTCTGGGCATCAAAGTTACATTTTTATATTACAGATGTTCCATTTTATAATTTCCCATATACTTTTGGTTACTTATTTTCGTTAAGTATATATGCAAAAGCACTTGAAGAAGGGGAAGGTTTTGAAGATAAGTATATAGCGCTCCTTCAAGATACAGCTGTTATGACAGTGGAAGATCTCGCAATGAAACATCTAAAAGAAGATATTACTAAACAAGAATTTTGGGCAAAAGGTGTAGCACTTTGCGTAAAAGACGTAGATGACTTTATGCTATTGATGAATGAAGAAGGTTGACTGAGTATGATTTTACTAAAAGGGGATAGCTGTTACTTACGAATATTGACCGAGGACGATGCTACCGTCTTTACAAAGGTGTTAATTGAGAATAGAAGCTATTGGTCTGTCTTTGAGCCTCGACAAGAGGCGGGCTTCTTCACGGTTGCAACTCAAAGAGAAAAGATTAGAGAATCATTATATCAAATGAGGGATCGAAGAGAGTATAACTTTGGTATTTTTGATTTAGCTACGAATAAGCTAATTGGCCATATCTCTCTGTATAGTATTAAAAGATTACCTTTTTCTAGCGGCTTTATTGGCTACTCAATAGACGAAAAAGAAGTCGGGCGCGGTATTGGAACGAAAGCGGTTCGCCTCGTTACGGAATTTGCGTTTAGGAAAGTCGCTTTGCATCGGGTAGAGGCGTACGTATCACCGCGAAATATGGGTTCTATTATTGTGCTTGAAAGAGCAGGGTATGAAAGAGAGGGATTACTAAGGCAATTGTTATATATAAACGGTGTTTGGGAAGACCATTTTATGTATGCGATTTTAGAAGAAGATTTTTGAAAGGGTAAGACCGCTATGCGGAAACTTATAGAAATAATTAAAAGTCGATTCCTGTAAGAAGGAATCGACTTTAATTATGTTAAGTAAGTATGTGTTTATTCCCCAGGAAATATGTCGAATTAATTTCGAGTAGTTACACCAGCATACCCATCAACGATAATATCTAGTTCTCCGGTAGTAGGGTGAATAACTAATCCATGTATAGGAACAGAAGTGTCCATCAACGGATGATTTTTAACGAGATCAACACTCATTTTCACTGTCTCGGTTACATCATCAAATCCACGTAGCCAATCCTCCATATCGATACCTGAATATCGTAATGTCTCAAATAAACTTTTGTCAATTCCGCGTCCAACCATTTCCTTAATAATTACATCAGTATTAATTGAACTCATCCCGCAATCATGATGACCAATAATAAATACTTCATCAGCCTTCAGTTGATAGACAGCGATGATTAGGCTACGCATAATCCCACCGAATGGGTGTGTAACGACTGCACCAGCACTTTTGATGATTTTTGCATCACCATTTTTAAGGTTCATTGACTTACCAAGTAATTCTGTTAATCTTGCATCCATACAAGTTAGAATAACAACACGCTTATCAGGGAACTTAGTCGTTTTATATTGTTCATATTGTTTTTCTGCAACAAATTCCTTATTAAACTTAAGTATTTCTGTAAGTAATGTCAAAGTAGTTTTCCCCAATCTGTATTGTTTTCAAATATTTAAAGATATAAGTATATATTTTATAATAAAAAAGCCGCCAACAGGCAGCCCTTAATAATTTGTCTCGGGTTTTGGATCAATTGTTACTGATTCTGAAGAATCGAACGCTTTAACGAGAAAGTACATTACTAATGTCATTACTATAGCTAGAACAATCATATATCCGATTACAGTTGTATACATCAAGCCCATGTGAAAGACTCCTCTCTAAATTACAGTAATAATAGCTACTTTCATTATACTATAAGTTTAGGATAAAAATAAGGTTTTTTGTTGAATACGTAATTAACTTGTGACGATTTTATTAAGCCCAATTCCCATTGCGGAAAATAGCATCAACCGTACCATCATGATGAATGCCGTCAATATCCATTTCCTCAGAGCCAATCATGAAGTCGACATGTGTAATGCTTTGATTTAAGCCGTGACTTTCCAGACTTTGCCTTGACATAGTTTTCCCATTTTCTAAACAAAATGCATAGGCACTTCCCAGCGCTAGATGATTCGATGCATTTTCATCAAATAATGTATTGTAAAATAATACGTTTGATTGTGAAATAGGTGAATTATGTGGAACTAACGCAACTTCACCCAGGTATTTTGCGCCTTCATCCGTGTCAAGAAGTCGCTGTAAAACATCTTCACCTTGTCCGGCTGAAATGGTAGTAACTCGTCCATCCTTAAACGTGATTTTAAAGTCATTAATTATAGCGCCGCCAAAGCTTAAAGGTTTAGTGCTTGAAACATGACCATTCACACCTGTTTTATGGGGTACTGTAAAAACTTCTTCAGTTGGCATATTGGCCATGAAGCTATTGCCTTTACTGTTTTCACTACCTGCACCACACCATAAATGGCCTTTTGGAAGTTCGATAGTTAGGTCTGTCCCAGGGGCACGGTATTTTAGTTTTACGTATTTCTTGTTATTTAAGTAATCAACTTTTTCGTGTAGTTTTCTGTCGTGATCAAACCAAGCTTGAATCGGATCTTGCGTATCAGCACGAACGGATTTAAAAATAGCTTCCCAAAGTTCGGGGATTTGTTCTGATTCGGGTAGTTCAGGAAAAACTTTTGCAGCCCAATCTTTTGATGGAGCAGCAATGACTGTCCAACTAAACTTATCCGATTGCATATCTTGACGAAAGTTATCAAGTGCGAGTCCAGATGCTTTTTGGAATGCACCAATGCGTGATGGTTCAACATTCTTAAATAAATCTGGGCTTTGAGAAGTGATGCTGATGAATGCCGCCCCTTTTTGAGCAAGTTGTTCACGTTCCATTACTTTCCACTCTGGAAATTCTGAAAATGAGTCAGTAGGTGCCTTTTCGTATCGAAGACGTGAGATTTCATCGTCTGAGAAATCTACGAAAACTTGACGCGCACCTACCTCGTAGGCTTTTTCAGTTAATAGGCGGACAAAATCTACTGTCTCCGTAGATGCACTTATATAGAGGTATTGATTTTGTTGTATATTTACGCCGATTTTAATTGCCAACTCAGCGTAGTTTGACATTTTTTGATTGAATGTATACATAGTTAATTACCCCTTTCTGTTGTGTCTCTATACTACCAATTAGGGAGGAAAGTTTGCAATGATAGTATGTTTTTAATTATAAGTACTGTAACTTTAATAATTTTTAGCTTATGTTGCAGATTAGTGACAGCATGCTTTATAATCTTCCGCTGATTTCTAAAGAAAATGAAAAATATGCCGAAATATAGAATAGAATGAATAAATGAAAGAATGTATTTGGGGGTTCTATGTATGGATTTGTCAACAGTAATTGGACTAGTACTAGGAGTTGTCGCACTCTTTGTTGGGATGTTAATGAAAGGTGTCGCGGCAAGTAGTTTATTTAATTTAGCAGCAATTCTAATAATTATTGTAGGAACAGTGGCTGCAGTTGTTATTGCATTTCCTGTGAACGAATTAAAAACTGTACCAAAGCTTTTCGGTATCATATTTAAAGAGAAAAAATTAGCTTCAGATGCAGCTATTATAAGAATGTTTTCTGGTTGGGCAGATATTGCTAGACGTGAAGGGCTCTTATCATTAGAGGCGAAGACCGATGAGATTGACGATCCATTTTTGAAAAATGGACTTGGTCTTGCAATTGATGGACAAAATGCGGACTATATTCGAGATGTGTTAAGCGAAGAAGTCGAAGCAATGGAGAATAGACATGTTGTAGGTGCGCTTATATTTTCACAAGCTGGTACATATGCACCAACGCTAGGGGTATTAGGAGCGGTTGTTGGACTTATTGCTGCATTATCTGACTTGAATGATATAGATAAATTGGGTGTTGCGATCTCAGCAGCATTTATAGCAACACTACTTGGAATTTTTACGGGTTATGTACTTTGGCATCCATTTGCAAATAAATTGAAGCGAAAGTCTGCAGAAGAGTCACGTCAAAAAATGATGATGATTGAGGGGATTCTTTCTGTGTTAGAAGGTGAAGCACCGCGTGTCATTGAGCAAAAGTTAGCATCTTACATATCAATGTCAGAACGCCTCAAATTAGCCAAAGGGGATTCGGAAGGCAAGGAGGGGGAAAAGGGTGCCGAAAAGACGTAAAAAGAAAAAGGATTCTGGTCACATAGATGAATCTTGGCTGTTACCCTATGCAGATTTAATGACGTTATTACTTGCATTATTTATCGTGCTTTTTGCATCGAGTACAGTCGACGAATCGAAGCTTAGTAAGTTATCAGCAGTTTTCAGCGAAATATTCGAAAGTGGCACAGGCATTATGCAAAATAATTCACCATTCGAAGTACCGATTAAAAGTCCAACAGAAGGTGAAGAAGATATAGATACTCCATATTTAGAGGATCAGCGATCACTTGAGGAAATACAGGACCGTGTTGATGAATATATTGCAGTCCATGAGTTGGAAAATCAATTCGAAACGAAGCTTACCGATGAAGGTCTTCTAGTCACGATTCGAGATAGCATACTCTTTAGTCCTGGTAGAGCAGATATAAAAGAAGAGTACTTAGTTATTGGTGAAGAATTAGCGGATCTGCTGACCTTCGATCCGTCACGACATATTGTTGTTACTGGTCATACGGATAACATACCAATGAACAGTCAGCAGTTTGCTTCCAATTGGGAACTAAGTGTTATGCGAGCAGTGAATTTTTTGAAGATTATTGTGAAGAATGATGAGATTAATCCATTGTTATTTAGTGCAAAAGGTTACGGGGAGTTTCAGCCAATCGAATCAAATGATACTTCAGAAGGTCGGAGTAAAAATAGACGTGTTGAAATATTGATACAACCCCTTGTCTTGAAAGATGGTACAGCTTTTGAAGTTACACAATAAAGTTAACCTAGGAGTCGTCAGATTTCGATTAAAAGGTTAATTATAATTTAATTGACACCTCACAAAGCGGAATTTATAAACAACGCTTTGCGGGGGATTTTTTTAGTTGAGTTCTTAATTTTATGCAATAAAAAGACCCGGAATTTAGAATCACTTTATAGGATTCTATACTCCGGGTCTAATATTATTAATCTCTGGGTATACTATAAAGTATAGTATACCCGTTTGAATATTATTTGCGTAAGGAACCAAGTTCCATTGCAATTGCTTCCATTTCATTAGAAGAAATATGCCCACGTTTCATAATCATTTTATACATATAGTGCAAGTCTTCATATTTAGATGTATTGAAACTATCTGGCTTCATTGCATCCACATTAACCATACGAAGTTTTTCTTGAATCTGCTCAATCATATACGAAACATTTTCTGTTGTCGGGTTTGTTAAATCCATAAGTAATAGCCGCCTTTCATTTGCATAATACTTATCATTTCATTATTTGCCCGATGTGTCAAATTGTTTGTATAGGAACATTCAATTAAATTAAGCTTTTCCTTTAGCCGCTTTTTCCGCTTTAATTTTATCTTGAACTCTTTTTGTTTCAAAGACGATAACACCAGATAAGCCAAGAAGACCAATAAGGTTAGGAATAGCCATAAGACCATTCAATACGTCTGCGAAAGCCCAAACAACGTTAAGAGATGCAGTTGCACCAACAAAGATAAACAGAACGAATGCTAGACGATAAACTTTAATAGCTGTTTTGTTAGGGAATAAGTATTGGAAACATTTCTCTCCGTAATAGCCCCAACCGAAAATTGTAGAAGTAGCAAAGAATAGAAGACCAATAGACACGACTAGAGGTCCTGCGCTGCCAAGGAATGTACCAAATGCAGCAGCTGTTAGTGCGCCTGCTTCAATAGATGTATCTTTCCACTGACCTGACATAACAATCGTAACACCAGTGATAGAACAAATGATAAGTGTATCAAAAAGTACTTGAGTCATTGAAACAAGTGCTTGTGTACCAGGCATATCAGTTCTTGCTGCTGCAGCTGCGATCGGTGCAGATCCAAGTCCTGCTTCGTTGGAGAATAGTCCACGAGCAACACCGAATCGAATTGCAGCTCCGATGGCTCCGCCTGCAGCTGCCTCACCAGTAAATGCAAATTTGAATATCGTCGCAAAAGCTTCTGGAACTAACTCAAAGTTCATAACCATTACGATTGCTCCTGCGATTATATAGAAGCCCGCCATAATTGGTACGAAGAAAGAAGTAACCTTACCAATCGTCTTAATTCCACCGAGAAGAACTGCGCCTGCAACTAGAACAAGTACAACACCAGTAATCCAGTGTGGAACGCTAAATGTTTGGTTCATTACATCTGCAACAGCTTTGGATTGTGTTCCGTTACCAATACCAAATGCAGCTAGAGCACCAAATATTGCAAATAAAACACCAAGCCATTTCTGTTTGAGACCATGTTCAAGATAGTACATGGGTCCACCGGCCATTTGGCCGTTTTCATCTTTTACGCGGTACTTAACTGCAAGGATAGCTTCACCATATTTTGTTGCCATTCCGAAGAATCCTGCCATCCACATCCAGAAAATTGCACCAGGTCCACCAAGCACAACTGCTGTTGCAACACCAACGATGTTACCAACACCGACTGTAGCTGCCATGGCTGTCATTAGAGCTTGGAAGTGAGAAATATCTCCTTCAGCATTTTTATCTTTACTTTTGGTAAATACGAGTTTTAAAGCATAAGGTAATAATCGTAATTGAAGTAGTCCGAGTCTAAAAGTTAAGAAAATACCTGTACCTACTAAAAGTATTAAAAGTGGTGGTCCCCAAATTATCCCACCAATTTGGTCTAAGAAGTTTTGAATTGCATCCATTACTGTTCCCTCCAGTTTTTTAAAAGATGTTAGCGCTTTCATCATTATTATCCACTTTATTACATATATCACCCTCTTTTTGCATACAGTGGTTGTATTCCTATTCTCAATCTTCCGAAACTTGAGACCAATAGTCAAGCTTTTTTTTAAAAAGCGCCGAAAAAAGGTTTTGTATATATCGTTTAGGGTATAATGAAACTATCTAAAAAAAGTAGTAATGGAGGGTTTTATATGAGGAAAAACAAATTTGGTATGTATATTATTTTAGGATCGATTGTTGGTGCAGCTGTAAGTTTATTCGATCGTGGAACTCGGGATGAAATGAAAAGGATGACGAAAAATGTTTCAAGAGATATCAGCTATTATTCCAAAAATCCCGATGTATTAAAAATCAAATTAAAAAAGAAGAATGATAAATTACAACTACTTTATAAACAATTTACAGACGATGCATTTTACCTAAAAGAAAAAGTAAATGAAATAAAAGAACTGAGTCCACAAGTAAAAGAAATGGTTGTGGATACCAAAGATGCTTTTACGGAGGCGAAAGATGAATATCAATCTATAGTAGAAGACTCCACAAGTAAGGATTTGGGAAAGTCATTGATGTAGAAGGGTGTGACATTGGTTTGAAGAAGGATATCCGTAAAACTTCAATGAACAAAAATGTGAATAAGAGTAAAGTAAAAAGAAATAATAAAAAGTCATCAGCCTTTATGGAAGATTCGACTATTATGAAATTTGTTGATGATATAAAAGATGGGGAACTTAATCAGTTTGACGTTACGACTACGAATGGTTTTATTAAGGAATTAATTACAAGAATAAAGAAGGTAGATGTTACAGGGCTCGGCTCACAATTAGCTTTCTTTTTCTTGTTGTCGTTATTCCCGCTACTAATCTTTCTTTTTACGCTTTTGCCATACTTAAATCTAGATCAAGCTCAAATATTTTTGCTTATTAGAGACTTTGCACCTGAAAGTGTTGCTTTGCTTATAGAAAATACTATAGGAGAAGTATTAGGTAGCAGAAATGGCGGTCTTCTATCAGTTGGTATCATTGCCACGATCTGGTCCGCTTCAAAAGGAATGAACGCATTAACTAAAGCATTAAATCGGTCTTATTTCACCGAAGAATCTCGTTCATTTATAGTATCACGCGGTATGTCTATTGTTTTCACAGTACTTTTAATTGCAGTGCTAGTTGTAGCACTGGTATTACCAGTATTTGGACAACAAATTGGTGTTTTTGCATTTTCGTATTTAGGTTTAGAAGAAAGCTTTCTTATTTTGTGGAATAGTTTGCGTTGGGTAATACCACCGGTTCTAATATTTTTTATATTTACGATCCTTTATTGGTTAGTTCCGGACGTGAAAATTCGCATTACGAGCGCCATTCCAGGAGCCATTTTCGCAACTCTAGGTTGGATTATTACATCTCTTGCATTCTCTTATTATGTTGGTAGTTATGGAAGTTACTCGAGCACTTATGGAAGTATTGGTGCAATTATTGTACTGATGATGTGGTTATACTTTTCAGCTATTATATTAATGCTCGGTGGACAATTAAATGCAGTTATGGGCGAACGTAAAGAAGCAGTATATGCGAAAGTGAAAAGTAATGTTATCAACTGACAACATTACATTATTAATTTTGAAAAGAATTATATAATTAATTATAATTGTTTATTTGGAATATTTGCAAATGTTAAATAGTATGTTATAATAAGGGTAATCAATTGAAAGGGAGGCTGTAGTTTTCGTTTGAAGGGATTTCAATTGAAAGGGAGGCTGTAGTTTTCGTTTGAAGGGATTTCAATTGAAAGGGAGGCTGTAGTCTACGTTTGAAGGGACTCCAATTGAGAGGGAGGTTGTAGTATTTTTGTAAAGAAGAATTCCAAATTCAAAATTATAGATAAAGGAGGCGGTTCGTAAAAGTCCGCTTAGTATAATTAATTAGGACATATACGATTTATGAAAACTGATGATGATTGTTTAATCCAAACATAGAAGGCTTAGCCGTAATCTGGAATTCAGATATGGACTAAGCCTTTTATTTGCAGTTACTTAAGTTCGTAAGTTTCGATAACTTCAATTGAGTTAATAACGGATTGAACCATCGAACAATTTTTTTTTGTTAGTGCCATAACTCTAGGCATCTGAGGGCTATCAATTTCATTGCCTTCAATGATGAAATGGAGGTGAATTTTTTCTACTCGGCTTGCTTGCTCTGCATTTCTCACAACATCTTTTACTTCAATTGTAATATTTCCTGCAGGCATTCTCATTTTTTCTAATATATTCCGCAATACACCGCCACTGCATACCGCGATAGACGAAACAAGCAATTGATAGGGACGAAAACCGTATTGATCATCTCCTGAGATTATTAAATTACCAAACTCTGTTTCAGTTTCGAAGCCATGTTCTCTCATAGTAAATTTCATTTTGCATTACCTCCTATTATGATAGAATTATAATATAACAGCAGTTGTATTAGGGAGAAAACGACTTATGCATGATTTTTCAGATGTGGATGTAAAAAGATTTAGGGTACTTGTAATTATCGTAGCCATATCAGGGTTTTCGCAAGGCATGCTGCTACCGTTAATTTCAGTCATATTTGAGCGAGATGGTGTCTCTAGTGCGTTGAATGGATTAAATGCGACAGGCTTATACATAGGAACACTTCTTATATCGCCATTCATGGAAGCTCCACTTCGCAGATTTGGCTATAAGCCAGTCATTGTTGCCGGAGGTATACTTGTATTTACATCGCTATTATTATTTCCTTTATGGAAGAGCATCGTGTTTTGGTATATATTAAGATTAATTATTGGAATTGGTGATCATGCACTTCATTTTGCTACACAAACATGGGTGACGAGTTTTTCACCACAAAAAAGACTAGGTCGTAATATCGCGATTTATGGTTTGTCCTTTGGGGTTGGATTTGCAGTTGGTCCATTATTCATTCCGCTTGTAAATATATTTGAAGGGTTACCATTCATCGTTTCGGGATTCCTTTGTCTTATCGCTTGGTCTTTTGTATTTTTAATAAAAAATGATTTTCCAGATGTGATAAAAGGAACGACTAAACAAGTAGGATTAATTTTACGTTTCAAGGCAGCTACTGTTATTGCGTGGTTAGCCTTTTTAGGTCCATTTGGATATGGATTTTTAGAGTCATCCCTTAATGCGATTTTTCCAGTATACGCACTTAGAAAGGGTTTAGGAGTTACTTCTGTCTCGATTATACTAGCTACATTTTCAGTTGGTGGAATCGTATCGCAATTACCGCTTGGAATGCTTTCAGATCGTAAAGGGAGACATCCAGTGTTTTTAGTGGCGCTTGGCGGCGGAGCCGTTTCTTTTTTTATTGCAAGTTTTTTTGAAGCTTCTATTTCTGTGTTACTTTTCTTCGTTTTTGTAGCGGGTTTATTTGTGGGATCAATTTATTCTCTAGGAATATCTTATATGTCTGATCTTACGCCAAAGGAATTGTTGCCAACTGGTAATTTACTCTGTGGTATTTTCTTTAGTCTAGGAAGCTTAACAGGTCCTTTATTCGGAGGATTATTTTTGGAGTACGGTAATGATTTTAGCTTTTTAATGCTTATTTCATTATTATTAGCTCTCCTATTTATAATTTTAGTATTAGGTAAGCGGAAAAATGTTCGAGTAATATAAAAAACTAAGCGTTCCCAATTTTGGAACGCATAGTCATTATCTCAAAATCGAATTAATGTTTTCATATTCCATTACAAGATCATCCAAAGATTTAAAAGTATAGCCTTCTTTTTTAGCATCTCGGATAAAATCTGGGAGTGCTTCTGCGTTATCCGGAGATACTGTGTGCATTAAGATAATTGCGCCTGGATGGAGTTGCTTCATCAATTCACCATATGCATAAGCTTTACCTTTTGGTTTATCCTTATGCCAATCAATGAAGGCAACGGACCAAAATATATGTCTATATCCAAGGCCGTTTACGGTACTTAACAAATCTTCTGTAAAAACACCTTCAGGGGGTCGGAAATAAGTTGTTCGTTTAATACCGGTCAATTCCTTGAGTTTATTATCAAAACGAGATAATTCATCTTCTACTTTTGCTGCAGATAAGTTGCTCATATTAGGGTGGTCATACGTATGATTTCCGATCGAATGTCCATCTGAAACCATTCTTTTAACGAGTGCGGTAGCGCTTGTTAGATAATGTCCCGTTAGAAAAAATGTTGCAGGAGCATTTTCGTTCTTTAATGTGTCAAGTATAGATTCGGTAAATCCATTTTCATAGCCGTTATCAAAAGTTAAATAAGCAATCTTTTCGTCTGGTTTACCTTTGTAAATCGCTCCATGCTTATCAAGCAAAGCATCTAATGAAGCTCCAGCACTTGGTGGCTCACCACCGACAGATTTTTTAAATCCCCAATGTAAGGCTTGTGCATCTGCTGTAAAAGGATTAAATAAGACACCAGAAACAACAATAATGCAAGCAATTAAAAATCCACGCCAATGCCATTTAATCAATAAAAAGCACCCTTCCTTTTTAGGTAGGATGCGTTGTTATTGGAGAAGTATACTTATTCTTTTAATAAATTCTTAAGAGCTGAATCTAATGAGGGAAATGAATATTTAAACCCATTGTCAATTAACACATTCGGCAAGACATGTTGACCAGTTAAAACAAGTGCGCTTTTCTTTCCAAGCGCAAGTTTCATGGCTAATGAAGGAACAGGTAGCCAATGTGGTCTATGTAAAACCGAGCCGATAGTGCGGCCGAAGTGTTTCATACGTTTTGGACATGGTGACGTTACATTAACAGGACCATTTATAGTTTTCTGATCCATGACGAATTTCACCGCACGCGCGACATCTTCTACATGTACCCATGATAGCCATTGTTTACCCGAACCAACCGTTCCGCCCGTAAATAGCTTGTAAGGAAGTACCATGAGAGGTAGTGCGCCTTCATCTTCTCCTAATACAACACCAAAACGCATTAAAACGACACGTATACCTTGAGATGTAACGGTTGAAGCTTTTTTCTCCCAATCAAATACTGTTTTAGCTAGAAAGTCATCGGCTACTTCTGTAGACTTTTCGGTATAAACTGCTTTTTCCGAAGCCGGATAAATTCCGATTGCGCTTGCGTTAATTAAGACAGATGGCTTCTTTGGTAAAGCGCTAATTATTCTTAATAATTCATCTGTTGCTGTCATACGGCTATTGTAGATTTTGTCTTGGTGCTCCTTCGTCCAACGCCCCTCATTAATAGAGACACCTGCTAAGTTAATAAAGACATCAGCTTCTTTGATTTCATTTTCTGGAAAGACATTATATTGAAGCCATTTTACATAGGTAATATTTGCTTCGTTTTTATTATTATTTCTAGATAAGATAATGATTTCATGTCCACTTGCAATAAGAACTTCAGTTATTTTTTTGCCGATAAATCCTGACCCACCTGCTATCACAATTTTCATCCCTAGCGCCTCCTTTTATAAGTCAATACCCTTATAATGAATCTATTAAGCTGATTCGAGTGAATAGAACATGTATACTGTAAGAAAGTACAGGAGGTTATATGAATGCCTGTTATTACAAAGATAACACAGCAAAAAAGAGATCTCGAACGATATAATATTTATTTAGATGAGAAGTATGCTTTTAGCGTACATGAAACTGTTTTCGTTAAATTTGGTTTGACTAAAGGAATGACGCTTGAAGATTGGTCTCTTAGTGAAATGGTTTATGAAGAAGAGATAAACAAGGCATTTAACCGCGCGCTACATTATTTGGGATTTAGAATGCGGAGTGAACATGAAGTTAAGTCTAAGCTACTTGAACTTGAGTACGGAGAAGCAGTTGTTCTTGAGGCAATTGTGAAATTAAGAAAATTGGGCTTTTTAAACGATGAAAACTTTGCAGAAGCATTACTGGAAACCCAAAAAAGAAAAACTGGACGGGGCCCGCGTGCGATTCAACAAGAATTGAAACAAAAAGGTATTAAGAAGGAGTTGTTGGATAAAGTGATTGAATCATATTCTGAAGAAGAGCAAATAGCAATCGCAAGATCTCTAGCGGAGAAAGAAACATTGCGTAATCGATCGCAGTCACCAAGACAAACAGAACAAAGAATCCAAAATTTGTTGCTGCGTCGCGGGTATTCATTCAGTATCATTAAAGAAGCACTTAGAGACATTGATTTTGGTATTGAAGATGATGAATGGGATAAAGTTACAAATTCAATTGGCGAAACTGCATGGAGAAGGTACAGTCCTAAATATAGTGACAGGGATTTACATAATCGTGTAAAACAAGCAATGTATCAAAAAGGGATTCCTTTTGATCGAATTGACCTGTTTATAGAGAAAAAGGAGAATGAAGATGTCGATTGAAAAAAAATATAATGAGATGAACGAGCATGAATTACGCACTGAAATCGCTCGTTTACGTGAAAAAGCACGTAAGGCTGAAACACTTGGTATTTTAAATGAATATGCTGTTTACCAAAGAAAAGTCGTTATGGCAGAAGCTTATTTAGTAGACCCTGCAACAATACTGCCAGGTGAAATCTACCGTATTGAGGGCGATGAAGGCATGTTCTTTCAAGTTGATTATCTAAAGGGACGATTTGCATGGGGACATCGATTGGGTGGAGAAAAAGCTGATGAAGCACTACCTATATCTATGCTCAAGACAGTAAAAGTTGGAAAGTGAATAACAAAAAGCTATGGACTGAAAACTTGTCCATAGCCTTTTGATTTATTAAGGTAATATACTAATTTCTTATCATTCTGATATGAAATTGAGCTTTTTGTTTAGCTTATCTTCTGAGAATATCCATCCAGTATAGGAGTTTACTACATTTAGCTCCGAGTCGATATGAGCAACTGCAACAAATGGATAGTGACCTTTATTGCGATATCTTAAATCAATTAGACGCACCTCACATAATTCACCAATCTTCGTAACTTCCCATCGATAAATCGGCGAAAATGAAGTGAATGCTTTTACGTTGTTATCCAAAAGGGCTGCTTTTACTTCAGGAAAGTCTGGCAGTGGTTCCTTTTTAAATTGATCGTAAATTGTAATTGATCGCCCGTAAGCACGACCTACATAATGACTTGTAGCAGAAGATGCGGCGACACGCCACTGGAAAAAACGAATTGTTGGTGCAATTATTATTTCTGTTGCATCAGAAATTGTATTGGCAACAGCTCTTTTTACTGCTGATTTTACTGCGAAGCGCAATAAATAATAAACGAAAATCACAAAATACATTGTCACTATCGGATAGAAGGGATTCATACCTAAAGCCCAAATAGTAAGTGCAACGACATGCAAAGAAAAAATAATTGGGTCGAATGTATTAATAACACCTATTGCAACCCAGCGACTGGAAAATGGTCGTAAAGCTTGTGTTCCGTATGAATTAAATATATCAACGAAAACATGAAGGAAAACAGCTAGAAAAGTCCAAGCCCAAACATGTAAAATTGACATACCCGGCATTAATATTGAAAGTAGAAACGTTATGAGTATTGGCCAAAGGATTACTGCTGGGATTGAATGCGTAATACCTCTATGGTGTCGAATATATACAGCATTGTTTCTGAGTTTTAAAACGGTGTCAATATCGGGAATTAAAGATCCGACAATAACCCCAGTAAAAATAGCGCTAACGGTAATCGCTTCTGATGAAACGACAGGGTCAGACAATGCTAGGCCACTTAGGGCGACACCCATAACAATATGTGTTCCTGTATCCAAAAAAATCAGCTCCTTTTGTCGGAAGAGTGGTTTGACTCTTTCCTACACTTTGGAAAGGCAATTTAAAAAGAATCATCACTATTTATGTATACCCTTTTCGAGTTAATCATAACATACGCATTAAGGAGAATGACATGAAAATAATTGAAAATAAAACTGGTTTTCGTCAATCTCTTCTGACTTGGTATAGGAATGAAAAGAGAGATTTACCATGGAGAAGGACGACAAACCCTTATTATATATGGATATCTGAAGTCATGTTACAGCAAACACGGGTCGATACAGTGATACCCTATTATGAACGTTTTATTGAAAAGTATCCGTCAATTAATGCACTTGCAGAAGCGGAGGAAATTGATTTATTAAAAATGTGGGAAGGTTTGGGTTATTATTCGCGTGTACGGAATTTGCAAGCAGGTGTTCAAGAAGTTGTATTAAACTATAATGCTGTAGTGCCGAACACACGTAAAGAAATTTCAACTTTAAAAGGTGTTGGTCCATATACAGCTGGCGCGGTGTTAAGTATTGCTTATGGCGTTCCAGAGCATGCAGTTGATGGTAATGTAATGCGTGTCTTGTCGAGAATATTACTTATTAAGGAAGATATTACAATACCACGTACAAAAAGAATCTTTGAAGATGTCGTTATGGATTTAATTGACAAAGAGGATCCTTCTTCCTTTAATCAAGGGCTAATGGAACTTGGCGCAACGATTTGTACGCCAAAACCGAGATGTTTGTTATGTCCTGTGCAAGACTTTTGCGTTGCTTTTGAAGAGGGACGACAAGAGGAGTTTCCAGTACGGACAAAGAAAAAGAAAGGGAAAGTAACTCCAATGGCTGCATTCGCTGTGCAAAATTTAAATGGAGATTGGTTACTTAGGAAGCGTCCGGAAAAAGGATTGCTGGCGAATCTGTGGGAATTCCCAATGGTTGAACTAATGGGAGACCAATTACCAGAGGAACTTTTTAACAAAGAATACGGTCTAGAATACGACATGATTACCGAAACGATTGCTTTCAAACATATTTTCACACATTTAACTTGGGAGATGAAGGGTTTTTATGTATGTGCAAGTCAAACAGATGTAATACCAGGTGGCTTTCAATACTTTACTGAAGAAGAAGCTGAACTACTCCCAAAGCCAGTTCCTGTATTAAAGCTATGGGATTCATTAATGAAATGGCGGAAATGACTTAATTATTAAACTTATATGTAAATATTTCCAAGGAATAAATTCACGTCATGTTGCACATAGTAGTCATGACGGAGGTGAACATCCATGCGAAAAAACCAAAACCAAAACCAAAACCAGAACCAAAATCAGCAAAACCAAAAGAATCAACAAAATCAACAAAATCAGAACCCAAATGCAATGCAAGAGGAATTTGGATCTGAAACTGATGTGAATACAGTTAAAAAGCAGAACCAGCAAGCTGAAGCCAACAAGAAAAATGCTTCTGGAGCACGTGCAAATCAATACGAAAACGGTTCTAAGTAAATGGATGTACATCACCGACTGGCAGAAGCGATATCGCTTCTGCCAGTTTTTGCATTATAAAATCATATAAAAAATAGTCAAAGCGGGTGCAAACACTTAGACATTAAGAATGCAGTTGTTATACTAATGGAATAAGATAAAATGTTGTTTAATTTTTTGGCAACTAAAAGGTGGGCTACATATGGCAATTCCTAAGGAAGGGGAAACAATCCAAGTACATAGTTACAAGCATAACGGTAATATACACCGTGTTTGGCAAGAAACGACTGTGTTAAAAGGTACTCGTAATATTGTTATTGGAGCAAATGAAAGAACACTTGTAACTGAATCTGATGGACGCACTTGGTTAACGCGTGAGCCTTCAATTTGTTACTTTCACGCAGAGCTTTGGTTTAATATCATTTGTATGTTGCGTGAAGATGGTGTCTACTATTACATTAATTTAAGTTCTCCATTTGTTTATAACAATAAAACACTTAAATATATCGATTATGATCTAGATGTTAAAGTATTCCCTGATATGAGCTATATGATTTTAGACGAAGATGAGTATGCAGATCATAAAAAACAAATGAATTACCCAATTGTGATTGATCAAATATTACGTAATAATTTAGATAGACTACTCGGTTGGATAAAAGACCGTCGTGGGCCATTTGCTCCTGATTTTATTGAAGTGTGGACTGCAAGATATGCATTTCAAAAGCAAGTCAAAGAAAATAAGTAAATGCCTGATCGCTAAAAAGCGGCAGGTTTTTTTGTGTTAGGAGGAAGTCCTTTGGGTGACAGTATTAAACGTTACATGAAATTTGTTAAACCATATAATTGGCAAATTATATTTACTGTACTAATTGGTGTCGTGAAGTTTGCGATTCCGTTATTTATTCCCTTACTTATCAAAATCGTTATTGATGATATCATAGGTTCCCCGACCTTAAACGATGCGCAAAAAACAACGGAATTATTTTATTGGTTAGGCGGTACGGCGCTCGTGTTTTTCCTTGTTAGACCGCCTGTTGAATATTATAGACAGTATTATGCACAGCTTGTGAGCAATAAAATACTTTTTGATATACGTGCAAGTCTTTATTCACATCTACAAAAATTGAGTCTGCGTTATTATTCGAATACACGTGCAGGCGAGGTTATTTCACGTGTGATTAATGATGTAGAGCAGACGAAAAACTTTGTTATGATTGGCTTGATGAATGTCTGGTTAGATCTGGCAACAATCGTTATCGCAATTATTATTATGTTGACGATGGATGTACCACTTACACTTGTAACGCTCTTGGCATTCCCATTCTATGCTTATAGCGTAAAGCACTTTTTTGGAAAGCTACGTGAACTAACTCGGAAGCGTTCACAAGCACTAGCGAATGTCCAAAGTTATTTACATGAAAGGATTTCCGGAGTGAGCGTTATCAAAAGTTTCGCTCTTGAAGAAATTGAACAAAAGCGATTTGATGAGACAAATGGAAACTTTTTAGATAAGGCAATTGATCATACAAAGTGGAATGCGAAGGCGTTTGCTGTCGTAAATACGATTACTGACGTAGCGCCATTACTTGTCATTGCGTTTGCAGGTTATCAAGTAATCAATGGACCGTTATCAATAGGAACTATGGTTGCTTTTATCGCTTATATTGACCGTTTATATGGGCCGCTTCGTAGACTTGTAAATTCATCAACTTCTCTAACGCAGTCATTTGCTTCAATGGACCGAGTCTTTGAGTTAATGGAAGAAGATTATGATATTACAGATAAAAAAGACGCAGTTGAGCTTCCTACAATTAACGGAGAAATTGAGTTTAAAAATGTTAGTTTTTCATATGAACTTGGTGATGAAACTGTATTAAAAGATATAAGTTTTAAAGTGAATAAGGGAGAAACTGTGGCGTTTGTCGGTATGAGCGGTGGTGGGAAATCGACAATCGTAGGGTTAATTCCTCGTTTTTATGATGTTAAAGATGGTTCGATCCATATTGATGGATATGATTTACGTGATATCAAAGTAAGATCATTACGAGAGCAAATAGGTATGGTTATGCAAGATAGTATTTTGTTTAGTGATTCTGTAAAGAGTAATATACTTATGGGAAAACCTGATGCAACGGATGAAGAAGTCATTGCTGCTGCGATTGCCGCAAATGCACATGAATTTATTATTGGGCTTCCAGAAGGTTATGATACGACTGTTGGCGAGCGTGGTGTGAAGTTATCTGGTGGACAAAAACAACGTGTAGCTATAGCACGTGTGTTTTTAAAAAATCCTCCATTATTAATTTTAGACGAAGCAACATCTGCGCTTGATCTTGAAAGTGAAGCGCTAATTCAAGATTCTCTAGAGCGTTTGGCCTATGAAAGAACGACGCTAATCGTCGCGCACAGATTGTCGACGATTACACATGCTGATAAAATTTTAGTAGTAGATCATGGTGAAATAAAAGAGATGGGTACACATGATGAACTAATGGCATTGGAAGGGATTTATTACGGATTATTCCAAGTGCAACATTTTTAAAGATTAACGTATTCGAATTTAGTTTTATAATTTATAGTTTAAAGTACGCAATAGTTCATTGAAAGAAAAACTAAACATTCATTTGCAATAACAAAACCTGCCTGTCTAATTATTCATAGACAGGCAGGTTTTGTTGATTCAATAAACATCTTCTATTTGGTTAATATCCATCTCATTTTCATGATGACGTCTATTACTAACAATGAGTTTATCAAGATGTTCAAGTTGTTCTTCGTAATTTAAAATAGCAGATAGAACATGTAATAAGTGATACGATGAAAAAGTTTCACTTTCCTTAGCTAATGAAATTTCCTTGACGAATATTTCCATTACTTCATGTCTTTGAATGTATTCCACACTTGTATCAACCGTCATATTTTCCGCTTTTAATTTACCAGCAAATTTAAGGTGAAGCTGTTCGTGATAAGTCAAAATTGTATCAAGACGTTCTTGAACCATGAGTCGAAAATGTTCGGGTAAATCAATTAGCTCGTTTTCATACTTGTGAAGTTTACTAAGTACTTCATAACTACTTTTGGAAGTTGCGATCATTTGTCTATAAATAACTAATTTCCTAATCTTAGCACGTGAAGATTTTTTGAAATAACTGCGCTCCTCTTTATAAAGTAAAAAGGTAATATCGATTTGCGAAAGACGTTCTTTCATTTTTTTTAAAGACTTTTTTGTAGATATATGTTCTGAAGCCTGTCTTCCGGCGAGTCGTGTCCAACGTATAATCTCATCTTGAGCAAGATGAATTGAATCAAAAAGTTTTGTTTCATATTTAGGTGGCATAAATACAAGGTTAACTATAAATGCTGCTAGAACACCAACAACAATAGTTGAAAAGCGAATGAGCGCGTATGATAAAAAGTTATCATCTTTTATCTCCATAATTACAATCATCATGACTAATGCCATTGAAATTGACTTTTCGATTTTTAACTTAATCATTATTAAAATAATAACAACTGCTGCTAGACCGACAACGACAAGCTGATTTCCAAATACTAGCACGAAAACTATTGCAACAACTGCCCCAATAATATTACCTTGCAAGTGTTCTACGATGGTCACGTATGACCGATAAATAGAGGGCTGAATCGCGAAAATAGCCGCAATCCCCGCGAACACTATATTAGGAAGACCAAGTAAATCCGCCATAAATAAAGCAAACACGATCGCAACGCCCGTTTTAACAATGCGGGCACCAAGTTTCATAAAGTTATTCCTTTCTAATTAGCAACTTATTTTTAGCATATTATCTAATTCTAAATCAATTTGTTGTTTACAATTACATCGTCGCAAGTTCTTCAAATGACTTATCTACTGCGCTTAGCGTATCAATAATATCCTGTTCAGTATGTGCAGTCGTTAGGAACCAAGCTTCGTATTTCGAAGGAGCGATATTAATGCCATTCTTTAACAATAACTTGAAAAACTTTGCAAACATGTCGCCGTCTGTTGCTTCGGCTTGCTCATAGTTTTCGACTTTTACATCTGTAAAGAATAAAGTAAGTGCACCACCCAAGCGATTAGTAGTCATTGTTATACCATGCTTTGCGGCAGATGTAACAACACCTTCTTCTAGTAAAGCGCCAAGTCGATTCATTTCATCATATACTCCTGGTTCTTGAAGTACTTCAAGACAGGCAATACCTGCAAGCATTGAAGCTGGGTTTCCGGCCATTGTACCAGCCTGATAAGCAGGTCCAAGTGGTGCAACATGGTCCATAATTTCTTTTCTTCCACCATAAGCACCAATAGGTAGTCCGCCGCCAATAATTTTCCCGAGAGCTGTCAAGTCAGGTGTTAGTCCTAGCATATCTTGTGCGCCGCCGTAGTGGAAGCGGAAAGCGGTAATGACTTCATCATAGACAATTAATGCTCCTTTTTCAGCTGCCAGTGCGTGGACGAGTTCTAGGTAGCCTTCGTTTGGTTCAACAATTCCGAAGTTACCGACGATAGGTTCTACTAGGACACAAGCAATTTGGTCACCCCATTTGTCCATTGCTTCCTTGTAAGCATTTGGATTGTTAAAAGGAACTGTAATTACTTCCTCGGCAATAGACTTTGGAACACCTGCAGAGTCGGGGGTTCCAAGTGTAGCAGGCCCTGAGCCAGCTGCAACAAGGACTAAATCTGAATGGCCATGGTAACAGCCAGCGAATTTCATAATTTTAGTCCTGCCAGTATAGGCGCGAGAAACGCGAATCGTTGTCATGACAGACTCTGTACCTGAGTTTACGAATCGTACTTTATCCATATTAGGCATTGCTGCTTTAAGCATTTTTGCGAACTTTAATTCATGAGGTGTCGGTGTACCATATAGTACGCCATTTTCAGCAGCTTCAACAATTGCTTTCGTAATGTGAGGGTGCGCATGCCCAGTAATAATTGGACCGTATGCAGCAAGGTAATCAATATATTTATTGCCGTCTACGTCCCAAAAATAAGCACCTTTTGCACGTTCCATTACTGTCGGTGAACCTCCGCCAACCGCGTGATAGCCGCGTGAAGGACTATTTACGCCTCCTACAATATGTTTGTTTGCTTCATTAAATACTTTTTCTGAATTTGTTCTTATCAATTTAATTCCTCCGTTTTCATATATCTACTCTCTATTCTAAACAAAATCTCCTCAATACGCCAAAGAAATTGATAAAATTGAGTTAGATAGATAAGATTGAGGAAAGAAACTAGGAGGAATAATTTATGACAACACTTGTCGGAATGCATGCACCAAAATTTTCGCTTCTTAATGAAAAACAGGAAACTGTGACATTAAAGGACTTTTCAGGTAAGGAATTCGTTATTCTTTATTTCTATCCAAAAGATGCAACGCCTGGTTGTACTACGCAAGCTTGTGATTTTAGAGATTCGTATGATGACTTTAGTAATCTAAATGCCGTGATTTTAGGTATTAGTCCTGACAACGCGGTCTCACATGAAAAATTTATTAAAAAACAAGGATTGCCATTTTCATTACTAATTGATGATGACCATTCAGTATCAGAAGATTATGGTGTTTGGAAATTAAAAAAGATGTTCGGTAAAGAGTATATGGGAATAGAAAGATCTACTTTTTTAATAGATCCAACAGGAACAGTAGTAAAGGAATGGCGAAAAGTAAAAGTAAAAGATCATATCGAGGAAGTTCTTAAGACTTTGAAAGAACTGACAAAGTGACAATAAAAAAGGCTCTTTAATTGAAAACCTGATTTTGTTCAAGCTACCGTTTTAGTTGACAGGCATATGCTATTTTAAGTACACTAATGATAATGATTATAAAGTGATAATCTTTATAAGGATTGGGGTGCAAAGCGATGTCTGAAATACTAATAGTAGACGCGCTGGACACGTTGAAAAAAAGCGGTGTTAGAATTACCCCGCAAAGACATGCTATTCTAGAATATCTAGTCACTACTAAATCACACCCAACAGCAGATGACATTTATAAATCGCTGTCAAGTAGCTTTCCTAATATGAGCGTCGCAACAGTTTATAATAACTTGCGAGTCTTTCGTAACGTTAATCTTATTAAGGAGCTTTCTTATGGGGACGCTTCAAGTCGTTTTGATTTTGTGACAAATGACCACTACCATATTATTTGTAATGATTGCGGGAAAATTGTCGATTTCCATTATCCGGGCTTAAAAGAAGTAGAACATTTTGCTTCTCATGTGACAGGATTCAAGGTGGACTCACATCGGCTAGAAGTATATGGAACATGTCCAACATGTGCGGCGAATACTGCAACGGATTAAATTAATAAAAGCATCCAACGAGTCCTTAGACTCGTTGGATGCTTTTTAGTTTTTATCACCATCAACACTAACTTCTTTGTTTCTCTGGCTTGGTTTATTATAGATTTCATCGAATTCTTTACCTTCTAGAGTGGGGTCAAGGGTTAAAGGTTCGCGGCAATGACCACACATGTCGACTCTACCAAGCATTTTAGTTTGTTTTCCACAATTAGGACAAGTTATTTGTGCCGCTCTCGTTGATAATGCGCCTATCCATGCGTAAACTACCGTACTAGCTATAATGGCAAGAACACCGAGCAGCATGAAAATTAGCATAACGATTTCATTTGATCTAAAGAAAATACCGAGGTACATTATAACAACGCCTATAAATACTAACGATAGCGCAAAAGTACGTATACGGTTGATTTTATTTTTATATGGCTTCATTTTTCGAACTCCTCCTTATATATCCTCAATTACTATAGCATATTTTTAATTGTCTTGATATTTTTCATACTTGATTAGAGGATTCTGTAAGACTGTCGTCGAAAAAGGGAGATAACGGAGGTGTAATAATGGAACAAGTTTTAAGGTCTATCTATCAAGAAAGAGCAAGTGACGCTGATACGCTCGGTGTTATCTTAGTTGAAAAGAGAGAAGAAGTTGATCCGATTACAGATACATTTGATGCGCTCCTCCTTATCATTACTTCCAATAAAGAAGTACCGATCTATACCAAACATTACTCTGCAGGTATAAGGAAGGCAACAATGCATGTAATTAGCGAAGACCAATTAAGAAAATGGCTGCTAATCGGTTCAAAAAGAAAAGTCGTTGACTGGATTTATTACGGTAAAATTTTATTTGATCGTAATGAATACGTAGAGAACCTCAAAAAAGAATTACAGGAATCTAACTACTTAGATAGGAAAATTAAAATGGGATTAGAGTTTTCAAAGTTAGTTAGAAGTTATATAGAAGGAAAGTCTTTCTTTGAAGAGGAAAACTATATGGACGCTTATAATCATGTAGTTAATTCCTTGCGACATCTTGCTAGGTTAGCCGTAATCGATAACGGGTTATTTCCTGAAGTAACCGTTTGGTCTCAAGTAAAGAAAATTGATCCATCTATTTATAAACTATACGAGGAACTAACAACGAGTGTTGAGCCACTAGAGAAAAGACTGCGCCTTCTTTTTCTTGCAAGTGACTTTTTTATTCATAATAGAACAGAAGATGGTGCTGAACATATTCTAGAAGTTATGTCGACGAAAGATCAATGGGAAATTCAAGAGCTTCATGAAAATAATGTTTTACGCATGTATTCTATTGATTTAGAGGTGTTCATTGAATTTTTAGTTGAAAAAGGTTTTATCAAAATTGTACAGAATGAATCAAAAAACCATCATATATCACATAGAACTTATAGTGTGAATACCGATAAAAAGGCGCAGTAACAGTATTGTTAGGAACGATTTAAAATCGTTCCTAAATTAGTGTTGACAGATATAGCAGAACCATGGTAATCTATTACTTGTCGCTTGAAGCAGTAACGACATTGAAAAAGAAAAAAAAAAGACTTGACACTTCGTTGAAGAATTGTTATTGTTGAGAAGTTGCTTTTGTAGGACGCACAATGAACCTTGAAAACTGAACAGCAAAACGTCGATATAAGTCATTCGTGTTTACACGATATGATTAATAACTCAGGACGCTTCGGCGCACTTGAGTATAAACGTTTCTATATGAAACAAAATTGTCATTCAATAGAAGTAGTTAACGCTACAACTATTAATGCCAGCAAAAAGAAATGAGCTTTCATTTTCTTCTTGTTCTGGCGGTCGAGACGTAGTGCAGTGCTAGGAAACGATTGAGCAAAGGAAGGAGCGTACATTAGTACGTGACTGACGGAGTGAGAGAAGTTGACAACGCAATGTGCTGCGTATCGGCTAGCCAGTATTATGGAGAGTTTGATCCTGGCTCAGGACGAACGCTGGCGGCATGCCTAATACATGCAAGTCGAGCGAACAAAATTTGGAGCTTGCTTCAAATTTTGTTAGCGGCGGATGGGTGAGTAACACGTGGGCAACCTGCCCTGCAGATGGGGATAACTCCGGGAAACCGGGGCTAATACCGAATAATCAGTTTGTCCGCATGGACGAACTCTGAAAGACGGTTTCGGCTGTCACTGCAGGATGGGCCCGCGGCGCATTAGCTAGTTGGTGGGGTAATGGCCTACCAAGGCAACGATGCGTAGCCGACCTGAGAGGGTGATCGGCCACACTGGGACTGAGACACGGCCCAGACTCCTACGGGAGGCAGCAGTAGGGAATCTTCCACAATGGACGAAAGTCTGATGGAGCAATGCCGCGTGAGCGAAGAAGGTTTTCGGATCGTAAAGCTCTGTTGTAAGGGAAGAACACGTACGGGAGTAACTGCCCGTACCTTGACGGTACCTTATTAGAAAGCCACGGCTAACTACGTGCCAGCAGCCGCGGTAATACGTAGGTGGCAAGCGTTGTCCGGAATTATTGGGCGTAAAGCGCGCGCAGGCGGCCTGTTAAGTCTGATGTGAAAGCCCCCGGCTCAACCGGGGAAGGTCATTGGAAACTGATAGGCTTGAGTACAGAAGAGGAAAGCGGAATTCCACGTGTAGCGGTGAAATGCGTAGAGATGTGGAGGAACACCAGTGGCGAAGGCGGCTTTCTGGTCTGTAACTGACGCTGAGGCGCGAAAGCGTGGGGAGCAAACAGGATTAGATACCCTGGTAGTCCACGCCGTAAACGATGAGTGCTAAGTGTTAGGGGGTTTCCGCCCCTTAGTGCTGCAGCTAACGCATTAAGCACTCCGCCTGGGGAGTACGGCCGCAAGGCTGAAACTCAAAGGAATTGACGGGGACCCGCACAAGCGGTGGAGCATGTGGTTTAATTCGAAGCTACGCGAAGAACCTTACCAGGTCTTGACATCCCACTGCCCGGTATAGAGATATACTTTTCCCTTCGGGGACAGTGGTGACAGGTGGTGCATGGTTGTCGTCAGCTCGTGTCGTGAGATGTTGGGTTAAGTCCCGCAACGAGCGCAACCCTTGATCTTAGTTGCCATCATTAAGTTGGGCACTCTAAGGTGACTGCCGGTGATAAACCGGAGGAAGGTGGGGATGACGTCAAATCATCATGCCCCTTATGACCTGGGCTACACACGTGCTACAATGGACGGTACAGAGGGTCGCCAACCCGCGAGGGGGAGCTAATCCCATAAAACCGTTCACAGTTCGGATTGCAGGCTGCAACTCGCCTGCATGAAGCCGGAATCGCTAGTAATCGTGGATCAGCATGCCACGGTGAATACGTTCCCGGGTCTTGTACACACCGCCCGTCACACCACGAGAGTTTGTAACACCCGAAGTCGGTGAGGTAACCCTTAGGGGAGCCAGCCGCCGAAGGTGGGACAGATGATTGGGGTGAAGTCGTAACAAGGTAGCCGTATCGGAAGGTGCGGCTGGATCACCTCCTTTCTAAGGATATATGTCCATAGTCGGATTACACCTTTGGTGTATGAAAGCTAGGCATACGGAAAATCGACGTTTTGCGTTCAGTTTTGAAGGTTCAATAAATTTATATAATATACTTTTATATAAATGATTTAATTGAATTTTTCTCTTAAAGTTCCCGAAAGGGGGCCTATAGCTCAGCTGGTTAGAGCGCACGCCTGATAAGCGTGAGGTCGATGGTTCGAGTCCATTTAGGCCCACCATTAAAGTTTAGGGGCCTTAGCTCAGCTGGGAGAGCGCCTGCCTTGCACGCAGGAGGTCAGCGGTTCGATCCCGCTAGGCTCCACCAAATTAATTTTATTGGATTTTTTTGTTCTTTGAAAACTGGATAAAACAATAATTGAAACAAATCAAGAATCAACCAAGATAAACAAATCTTCGTTTATCTATGATAAACATGTTTTTGTTAATTTTAAAGAACGACCTTTTTACGAAACGTTGATTTTTACATCGCTGTAAAATCACGTTTATTTAAAAGATAAGAATTAGCGACGCAATGCGACGTTAAGACCTATTTTTTGGTTAAGTTAGAAAGGGCGCACGGTGGATGCCTTGGCACTAGGAGTCTATGAAGGACGGCACTAACACCGATATGCTTCGGGGAGCTGTAAGTGAGCTTTGATCCGAAGATTTCCGAATGGGGAAACCCACTGCTCGTAATGGAGTAGTACGTTTACGTGAATACATAGCGTAATCGAGACAAACCCGGAGAACTGAAACATCTAAGTACCCGGAGGAAGAGAAAGAAAAATCGATTCCCTGAGTAGCGGCGAGCGAAAAGGGAACAGCCCAAACCAGGAAGCTTGCTTTCTGGGGTTGTAGGACATGCTATACGGAGTTACAAAGGAATGGATTAGGCGAAGCGACCTGGAAAGGTCCGCCGTAGCGGGTAATAGCCCCGTAGTCGAAAGTTCATTCTCTCCAGCATGTATCCTGAGTACGGCGGAACACGTGAAATTCCGTCGGAATCCGGGAGGACCATCTCCCAAGGCTAAATACTTCCTAGTGACCGATAGTGAACCAGTACCGTGAGGGAAAGGTGAAAAGCACCCCGGAAGGGGAGTGAAATAGATCCTGAAACCGTGTGCCTACAAGTAGTCAGAGCCCTTGTTGACTTTCCTTCGGGAGAGTCACGGGTGATGGCGTGCCTTTTGTAGAATGAACCGGCGAGTTACTGATTTCATGCAAGGTTAAGCAGAGAATGCGGAGCCGCAGCGAAAGCGAGTCTTAATAGGGCGAATTAGTATGAGGTCGTAGACCCGAAACCAGGTGATCTACCCATGTCCAGGGTGAAGGTAAGGTAATACTTACTGGAGGCCCGAACCCACGTATGTTGAAAAATGCGGGGATGAGGTGTGGGTAGCGGTGAAATTCCAATCGAACCTGGAGATAGCTGGTTCTCTCCGAAATAGCTTTAGGGCTAGCCTCAAACTTTAGAATCTCGGAGGTAGAGCACTGTTTGGACTAGGGGCCCATCCCGGGTTACCGAATTCAGACAAACTCCGAATGCCGATGATTTATGTTTGGGAGTCAGACTGTGGGTGATAAGATTCATAGTCGAGAGGGAAACAACCCAGACCACCAGTTAAGGTCCCAAAGTCTCTGTTAAGTGGAAAAGGATGTGGCGTTGCCCAGACAACCAGGATGTTGGCTTAGAAGCAGCCATCATTTAAAGAGTGCGTAATAGCTCACTGGTCGAGTGGCGCTGCGCCGAAAATGTACCGGGGCTAAACAGAGCACCGAAACTGTGGACTTACATCTTAGATGTGAGTGGTAGGAGAGCGTTCTAGGGGCGTCGAAGTTAGACCGTAAGGACTAGTGGAGCGCCTAGAAGTGAGAATGCCGGTATGAGTAGCGAAAGAAGGGTGAGAATCCCTTCCACCGAATGCCCAAGGTTTCCTGAGGAAGGCTCGTCCGCTCAGGGTTAGTCGGGACCTAAGTTGAGGCCGAAAGGCGTAGACGATGGATAACAGGTTGATATTCCTGTACCACCTCCCCGCCGTTTGAGTAATGGGGGGACGCAGTAGGATAGGGTGAGCGCGCTGTTGGTTATGCGCGTCTAAGCAGTGAGGTGTGAAATGAGGCAAATCCCATTTCTATAACATTGAGCTGTGATGGCGAGGGGAATTATTCCCTGGAGTCCCTGATTTCACACTGCCAAGAAAAGCCTCTAACGAGGCGGGAGGTGCCCGTACCGCAAACCGACACAGGTAGGCGAGGAGAGAATCCTAAGGTGATCGAGAGAACTCTCGTTAAGGAACTCGGCAAAATGACCCCGTAACTTCGGGAGAAGGGGTGCTCTGGTAGGGTGTTAAAGCCCGAGAGAGCCGCAGTGAATAGGCCCAGGCGACTGTTTAGCAAAAACACAGGTCTCTGCAAAACCGCAAGGTGATGTATAGGGGCTGACGCCTGCCCGGTGCTGGAAGGTTAAGGGAAGAGGTTAGCGCAAGCGAAGCTTTGAACCGAAGCCCCAGTAAACGGCGGCCGTAACTATAACGGTCCTAAGGTAGCGAAATTCCTTGTCGGGTAAGTTCCGACCCGCACGAAAGGCGTAACGATCTGGGCACTGTCTCAACGAGAGACTCGGTGAAATTATAGTACCTGTGAAGATGCAGGTTACCCGCGACAGGACGGAAAGACCCCGTGGAGCTTTACTGTAACCTGATATTGAATTCTGATGCAATCTGTACAGGATAGGTAGGAGCCTTAGAATCCGGAGCGCTAGCTTCGGAGGAGGCGTTGGTGGGATACTACCCTGATTGTATTGGACTTCTAACCCATGCCCCTTATCGGGGCAGGAGACAGTGTCAGGTGGACAGTTTGACTGGGGCGGTCGCCTCCTAAAGAGTAACGGAGGCGCCCAAAGGTTCCCTCAGAATGGTTGGACATCATTCGCAGAGTGCAAAGGCATAAGGGAGCTTAACTGCGAGACCTACAAGTCGAGCAGGGTCGAAAGACGGGCTTAGTGATCCGGTGGTTCCGCATGGAAGGGCCATCGCTCAACGGATAAAAGCTACCCCGGGGATAACAGGCTTATCTCCCCCAAGAGTCCACATCGACGGGGAGGTTTGGCACCTCGATGTCGGCTCATCGCATCCTGGGGCTGTAGTCGGTCCCAAGGGTTGGGCTGTTCGCCCATTAAAGCGGTACGCGAGCTGGGTTCAGAACGTCGTGAGACAGTTCGGTCCCTATCCGTCGCGGGCGCAGGAAATTTGAGAGGAGCTGTCCTTAGTACGAGAGGACCGGGATGGACACACCGCTGGTGTACCAGTTGTCTTGCCAAAGGCATAGCTGGGTAGCTACGTGTGGACGGGATAAATGCTGAAAGCATCTAAGCATGAAGCCCCCCTCGAGATGAGATTTCCCATTACGCAAGTAAGTAAGATCCCTCAGAGATGATGAGGTTGATAGGTCCGGGGTGTAAGTACGGCGACGTATGTAGCTGACGGATACTAATTGATCGAGGACTTAACCAAATAACGTAAGAAGTAAGTGGGCTGATTCCCCTGATTTGTGAAGATTATCTGTTTTATTCAGTTTTGAGTGAATAAAAAATATTTATATTTTAATTTCGCTTGACATTTATTGTAAGTTTGTTATAATTAATCATGTTGTGTGTAAAACAGTTCAGTGGCGATAGCGAAGAGGTCACACCCGTTCCCATCTCGAACACGGTAGTTAAGCTCTTCAGCGCCGATGGTAGTTGGGGGTTTCCCCCTGCAAGAGTAGGACGTTGCTGGTCTGTTTTAAACAAATTTAATTTAATTATACAGTTTGTTATATACTATTCCGCAGTAGCTCAGTGGTAGAGCTATCGGCTGTTAACCGATCGGTCGTAGGTTCGAATCCTACCTGCGGAGCCATATTGGAGAGCTGTCCGAGTGGCCGAAGGAGCACGATTGGAAATCGTGTAGGCGGTTTACGCTGTCTCAAGGGTTCAAATCCCTTGCTCTCCGCCAAAGTCGTATCAGTTTATTATTAATTAAGGCCCCTTGGTCAAGCGGTTAAGACACCGCCCTTTCACGGCGGTATCACGGGTTCGAATCCCGTAGGGGTCATTAAGGCTTTATCAACGCGTAATCTGCGTTGAAAATAGCCTACCTTGAAGCACTAATCAAAACTAAGTTTTGTTAGTTGAGGCAGTTTTCGAGGCAATAATCGAAAATGTACTTGCCGGAAAACTTCACAAAGAAAAACATTCAAAAGGTATCTTTTGAAATGGATTTCAAATAACACCCAGGAGGATTAGCTCAGCTGGGAGAGCACCTGCCTTACAAGCAGGGGGTCGGCGGTTCGAGCCCGTCATCCTCCACCATTTTAATTAGTATTAGTTTTATTATTATCGCGGGGTGGAGCAGTGGTAGCTCGTCGGGCTCATAATCCGAAGGTCACAGGTTCAAATCCTGTCCCCGCAACCAAATAGGTCCCGTAGTGTAGCGGTTAACATGCCTGCCTGTCACGCAGGAGATCGCGGGTTCGATTCCCGTCGGGACCGCCATTTTTTTAAATAATAATATGTGGCTCAGTAGCTCAGTCGGTAGAGCAAAGGACTGAAAATCCTTGTGTCGGCGGTTCGAATCCGTCCTGAGCCACCATTTAAATACAATAAAATAAGTAGCCGGAGTAGCTCAACTGGTAGAGCAACTGACTTGTAATCAGTAGGTTGAGGGTTCAAGTCCTTTCTCCGGCACCATTTCTTATAGTATAAGCTACGCAGTAATGTGAAGCTTATCGCAGCTCTTTATAAAATTGAGAGAAGCACGAGTAGAATAATAAAGCTGACGCAGTATTATGAAGCTTATTGCAATTATAATATGGTGGGGTAGCGAAGTGGCTAAACGCGGCGGACTGTAAATCCGCTCCCTACGGGTTCGGCAGTTCGAATCTGCCCCCCACCACCAACTTTTCAAAAAACTGTTGGATAAAGTGAGAGCTTTTAAGAATTAATTTTATGTATATTATTATTAATGCTTTAATATAATATTTATATTACAGGGGTATAGTTCAATGGTAGAATAAAGGTCTCCAACACCTTCGATGTGGGTTCGAATCCTACTACCCCTGCCATTTTTATGTTTTATTATGGCGGTTGTGGCGAAGTGGTTAACGCATCGGATTGTGATTCCGACACTCGGGGGTTCAATTCCCCTCATCCGCCCCATTTAAATTAAATACTTATATTATGGCGGTTGTGGCGAAGTGGTTAACGCATCGGATTGTGATTCCGACATTCGGGGGTTCAATTCCCCTCATCCGCCCCATTAGATTTTTGGGGTATAGCCAAGCGGTAAGGCAACGGACTTTGACTCCGTTACTCGTTGGTTCGAATCCAGCTACCCCAGTAAAGTTCGCGGAAGTAGTTCAGTGGTAGAATACGACCTTGCCAAGGTCGGGGTCGCGGGTTCGAATCCCGTCTTCCGCTCCATTTAAATTATGGCGGCATAGCCAAGCGGTAAGGCATGGGTCTGCAACACCTTTACCACCGGTTCGATTCCGGTTGCCGCCTCCATATTGAACTTATTTATAAAACTAAATATATATTGTTAAGCCCGAGTGGTGGAATGGCAGACACGTCGCACTCAAAATGCGATGCCGCGAGGCGTGCCGGTTCAAGTCCGGCCTCGGGTATAGCCTGGTCTTTTCTAGTCAAGTTGAGAAAGGCCTATAGCATCTACAAACGTTGATAACACAGCGTTTGTAGATGCTTTTTATTTTGGCTGAATACGATAGGTTTTGAAGACTTTATGCACAAATTCTGCACAAGGATTACATAAACATGTTCTCAAAGATCGAAATTGTTTCTTCTTTATCTTTTTCTCTCATCTCATCTAAGGTTTGCGAATAGGTCTTCCAAGTTGTCTCTACATCCTTATGTCCAAGTCATTCGCACATAGTTCATAGAAACCTTTTGATTGGATTCACCACAATATAGAAGCACACTTGCATGTGTGTGACGTAAGCCGTGCACATTGGGTATTACTTATGATATCCTGGTAGTAGAACAATGGTGTTGATTAGGCACTGTGAAAACTTGATAATCTATCTGGACTTCGATTGCTAGTCGTTGGCAAGCAACATGAAAACCTAATCAGAGTATTTAGGAAGAAGAGTGTGAGTAGTAATACTTACCGCTCTTCTTTTTCATTTTTAAAAAAGTTGATTAATGATGATGAATAAATCAGTGTTATTTGAAGAACAAAAAAAATTCCTATTCGGAGCTTAATATAGTGTTGCATGAGCATCTCACGAAATGTGTTGAACTCCTTTCATTTAAAGTAGTTGTACACTAATACCTTCAGAATTTTAATAATGGTATAATTAAAATACAGAAATAAGGGTGGTGGTGTACATGAGCCACTTAATAGAAAAGATGACATATGAATATTTAGAGGATTTTTTGGTTCGTTTAGCACATCATTCAAGTGCAATTGAGGGTAATACAATTACGTTACCAGAAACAGTGACAATCATACTAAATGACACGCTTCCAAATAACGCAAACATAACTAGAAGAGAATTTTACGAAGTATATTCTCACCAACAAGCATTTGAGTATCTTGTGCATTCGATAGAAAATAATAAACCTTTATCAGTCTCTATCATAAAAGAGATATATGAAAAGTTAACGGATTGGTTGCAACATGATAAAGGGCAATTTAAAACTGAGGATAATTATATAAAAGGGGTAGAATTCTCAAGGGAATCACCTGAACAAGTACCACAATTAATGGATTAGTTAATTGGAAACTTGAATTATCATTTGGAAAATGTAGGAACGTTGAAGTTTATAAAAATGCTGCGAAACGTCTCAAAAATATAAAGAAAAAGCATCAATGAAATCAATTATGATTTCATTGATGCTTTTTTAAGAATGAAGCTTAGCTTACTTCACAATCGCCCCCGAATGCTTAAGGCATAACCGGCTGTTCATCTTTTACATGAATCACTTCAAAGCGTTCACAAACAAGAAGCATATCCTCCGAAAATTCAAGTTCAATCGAATTTAGTTCTTTTCTAAAGAATTCCTCATGTGCTTCCCACCAATATCGGTAAGTCCTATCTCCTTCGCCTTCCGCAATAGCAAATACCTCACTGACCTTATTCATTGGAGTTATCGTAACTTCTACAGTCTTAGTGATTGCTACGGGTTTATCGTCACTGTTTAAAATAATATTGTAAGCTTCCGTTGCTGGAAGTGGTTCATTCTCAAGTTCATAGAAAATGTGACCTGAACATGTTGCAGTTTTAATGCCGTCAACTACTAAACCTGCAAGGTAATCAGGTGAAACCCCGAATTGCCATGAACTAACAGATTGTGGTTTTTCTTGATTCCCCCAATATTCATCCCAGTATGCTTGTGTAGCTTGATTCATAATTATTACCCCCGTTAGTTTTATCTTTATCGAACTAAATGGCCCGATTTTAGTACGATCCTTATTAAATAATCAGCACCCTTATCTAGCATAAACAATTCACTATTCTCCTATGTACCTCTGGATAGTCTACACTTAGTTAGACAATAAAATTAAGGGCATGTAGAATCATACAAAAGAAGTGAGGAGATCTACTATGTCCAGCAAAAAGAAGAACTATTTCAACAGATTTTAAAAAAAAAGTCGTCGCGCTCTATTAAAATGGGAAAAGCCGACAAGCGATCACCGAGGAATATCAATTAAAGCCATCTGCATTGGATAGATGGATCAAACAATTTAAGGCGTCTGGTTCTTTCAAAGAGAAAGACAACAGAACTGCAGAAGAACAAGAAGTAATTGAACTACGTAAGCGAAATAAACAACTTGAAATGGAAGTTGATATTTTAAAGCAAGCAGCGCTGATCATGCGACGAAAATAGAGGATATTCAAAAGAATCGCCACAAATATTCGGTATCAGCAATGTGTAAAATCCTTCAAATCGCACGTAGTACCTTCTATTATGAAACTGAAATATCCGCTCAAAAAGAACAAGAAAAATTAGAAGAAGAACGCCTATTAAAAGAACATATTACGAAAGTTTTTAATAACAATCACAAAGTGTATGGCACTCGAAAAATAAAGATTGAATTAGATAAAGAGGAAGCATTATTTCCAGTCTCCAGACGTCGAATTGGACGTTTAATGAGCGCGCTAGGCCTTGAATCAAAGTATGCCGAACCATCTTATAAACCAATGGCGACAAGCTCTAATGAAGAATCTATTCGAGATGTATTAAACCGAGAATTTGAAGTGGACAAAGAAATGTCCGTGTTAGTCAGCGACTTAACGTATGTAAAAGTAGGACGCCGCTGGTATTATGTTTGTTTTTTAATTGATTTATATAATCGTGAAATTGTCGGGTGGAGCGTTGGTGCACAAAAGACGCAGCCCTAGTTCAACGTGCCTTCGATTCAGTTAACTATCCATTGGGAAGTGTGAACTTGTTTCATACAGACCGCGGTTTAGAATTTTAAAACGTTGGAATCGATGAGCTATTAAGTGATTACAAAATTACGAGATCTCTTAGCCAAAAGGGAAACCCTTATGATAATGCGGTGGCAGAAGCCACATTCAAGATTTTAAAAATTAAATTGATTAACGGCGCGAAATATCAAACGCTTGATAACTTCGATAGACCAATGGCATTACTTAAAATGAAAATGTTTTTTGCTGGAAGGTTTACTCCTTCTAATAGAGTGGATGTACAAAAGATGTTTTTTATTAATATTCATTAAAGCGGTTCAATCTTTTCTCAAATCATTTGTGGTTCTCTCCAAAATGATAGGATTAAGGATTGAATTACAGACAGAGGAAGTTGTTTCCTTCATGTATATTAATAATCTCTGTGTTATGATAGTAGGCTAAACTAAAACTTGTCGGTGCAAGGGGAAAAATAGTCTCCAAACCGCAAATTAAATATATAAAAGAGGAGGAATCATAAGGTGATTATTCATCCAATCAAAGCCTTTTCTGATAATTATATATGGTGCATTCAAGAAGAAACAGAGGCAGTTGTGGTTGATCCAGGAAAAGCAAGAGTTGTCCTTGATTACCTTGAAGAAAAGCAGCTTCGTTTGGCGGCCATACTTTTAACTCATATGCATGAAGATCATACCGGCGGGGTACGGGAGATTCTAGCCAGTCATCCGGAAAGTCTTGTTTATGGACCGGAAGAAACGAAAGACTTGGTGAATAGCGTTGTAAAGGAAGGGGACTTCTTTAACTTGTTGGGCCAAACTTTCCAAGTCTACGAATCAGGAGGCCATACGCAAGGCCATATCAGTTTTTTAATGGACAATAATCTCTTTTGCGGGGATGCCTTGTTTTCAGCTGGATGCGGTCGGGTTTTTACCGGCAATTACGAAGCTCAATATGAAACTTTGCAGAAATTTAAGCGCTTAGATAATGATATAAGTGTTTATCCCGGTCACGAGTATACCGATACTAATTTACGTTTTGCATACGACATGCATCCGGAAAATAAAAAAATTTCCAAATCATTGGAAGAAGTCCAGGAATTGCGTGCTAAAGGACAGCCAACACTTCCGACAACAATCGGCAGGGAGAAGGAAATAAACCTTTTTCTGCAAGCAGAAACATTGGAGGACTTTATCGAATTGCGTAAAGCCCGTGATGACTTCTAGAACAATTACTGGGTTGCTTTTTGCCGAATGATATATAACGAAAATTGAAAAGACAAGAATTATAAAAAAGGTACAGTACCTTCCAGGAAGAAATCGCATCAAGTGTACTTATATAGTATCTATGATAAGATAAGATCAATAAAATTATGGAGGATGATACAATGAACCAAGTGCTCGTTGAAATTTGTTTACGTGTTAGAGACATTGATGCTACTTTAGATTTTTATACTGAGCTTTTTGATTTTGAAGTAGCCAGTCGCAGAGAATTCCCTGATGATAAATTTGATTTAATCTATCTAAATTCACCAGGTTCTTCAGTACAAATAGAACTTACTTATAATTATGATGCAGATCCATATGTTATAGGAGATGGCTTCAGTCATTTAGGCGTAACAGTAAATGATTTAGAAGAAATGCATGAAATTTGTAAAGCTTCTTCTTATGAAACAGGTGAATTGAGAGGACTTTCAGGTGGAACACCTTCTTACTTCTTTGTTACTGACCCTGACGGCTATAGAATCGAAGTAAAGCGTAAGAACTAAAACGTTCTAAATACAAAAATAATTGTAAAAAGCCTAACCCTCGACCCTCTAATTACAAAACAGAGAAACGAGGTTTAGGCTTTTATTATTATGTCGTGTCATTTCTCGTTAGGAGAGTGACTGTTTCAATATGATTTGTTTGCGGAAACATATCGACAGGCTGTATGCCTTTAACTTGATATCCGTGTTCAACTAAAAATGCTAAATCTCTCGCCTGTGTTTCTGGATTGCAAGAAATATAAACGACTTTTTCGGCTTTAGTTTTCACATAGAAGTTAGAAACGCTTCGTCGCTACCTGCTTGGAGTATCCATAATGACTGCAACAACCGCTTCGTTTTTTATTGCCAGTTTGACCATGAATTTCCCAGCATCTGCTCGGTGAAAACGTACGTTGTTAATGTTATTCCGTTTTGCATTCATAACCACGTCTTTTACACCATCATTATTGATTTCTACTCCAATAACTTCTTTGACTTGATCAGCAACGATTAAAGAAATTGTTCCAATTCCTGAATAAGCATCGATTATTTTTTCATGCCCTTTAAAATCAGCCATCTCTATCGCTTTTTTATACAAAACTTCTGTCTGTGTTGGATTGATTTGATAAAATGATTTTGATGAAATTCGAAAACGCAGCCCACAAAGGATGTCCTCGATAAATCCTTTCCCATAGATAACGGATTCGGTTTCCCCTAAAATCATGGATGGATGTATCTTTCTTATTTACATTTTAAATGCCCGTTATTATTTGAGGATGTTTCTTCTTCAAAATACTGACAAAGTTTTTCCTGCCATGGAACATAGAGTCCGATATAATTAAAACAACCATCACTTCTCCAGTTGCGTAGCCGGTCTTAATTAGCACATGCCTTAAAAATCTCTGGCCGGTATCTTCATTATAATGTTTCATTTTATATTTTTTCATAATGCTTTTTATCGTCTTCATGATCGGATCTGCGATTGGATCTTGGATTAGACATTTGTCAATATCGAAGATGTCGTGGCTATTGGTTTTATACATCCCAGCAATTATGCTTCGGCTTTTAGTTGTTGAACAATCGCACCCGGAATCTGGAATAGCGTTAAACCCGTTGATTTACGTTCCAGCCGTACGCTTTCCGGAGGGCGTGGCTTGAGCCGCTTCCTTCGCTTCGCTACATCCAGGGTCTCAAGGCACACGCTAATCCTCCCGGAGTCGACGGCTTGCACTTCAATCAACTAAGAGTCTACTACTTAAATAAATGCCCCTTTTAATGAAAGAAGATAACATATCTAATATTAATAAAAGAATCATTATTCCAGTGCCCTTCAAACATGAAATCCATCAATAATTATCAATGACGCCGCCCAATGAAGATGCTTTAATGAATGGCTTTTTGATGATTTCTTCTATTTCATTCTTTGTACCATAAATGACGATTCCTAATATTTCTACGTCATTCATCTTTATATCTTTCAGTATGTTGTAGGCGTTTTTGTGTTCATGAAAAAAACTTGTCCGTAAATGATTTAAGAAGTCTTTATATTCATAATCCAATTTAATCGTTGAAAAGATAGCAGAGTTTGTAGAAAATCCTAAGGCTTCATTCTCTCCAATAAAAGTTGAAGACCAATCGTGTTCTTTCGCTTCTTGTTTGAATGTTTTTAGTTGACGATCACCATAGGTATTTATCCAAAACCAAGTCATAGCAGGAAGTTCAAATAAAGGTATTTCACTCTGTTTATATGGCTTATCAAAAGAGAGTGCTACTTCGTAAACTTTATCACCTTCCATACGATTAATCAGATCTTCATCATTTTTATATTTTTTATACGTAATATTTGGGTGGAAAAATAGCAGTTCTCGCCAGCCATTTTCTTTATAGCCGAATTGCCAGTCCTCTCCATTGGTTCCTATATTGCCGCCAGCACCTCTTGAAATTAAGTGTGACGGGATCAAACCGAATGAATATTGGTTTTGTTCGATAATGACTGGCTTTATTTTCATGTCTTTAGAAACTTTATAGTTACTCTGTCCTCCTAGAAGTCCTGCCGAATCCTTGGTTTCACTGATGTAGCCGTTGGGCGTACTAAGACGGACGTAAGAATCCCATTGTTTAAATGCCTTTTCGCTAAAGTAAACAGAAATAGCAAAGTTGGCTATAGTGAGCACGATAAACACAATAACTGAAACGAAAACAATCGTTAAAACGGATTTTCTTTTCCCTTTTTTTATTGCCTTTTTTATCTTCTTCTCATCAAAAACATCCTCTGTAAATTCATCCATGTAAATCCCTCCACTTCTCTTGAAATTCTTTTCTTGCTCGAAATAAGTAGGTTCTAACTGTTTCTTTCTTCATTCCCAATAATAAGGCGATTTCATTATAACTAAGCTCAAGCTCATATTTTAATACAAGTAGCTGTCTATAAACCTCTTTCATTTTCTCTAACGTAAGTGAGATTTCCAGATTCATTTCGAAGTTTAAGACACTTGACTCAGTATCTTGATCACCCGTAAAGTTATTCCAGAAATGATGATCATTAATTGAAATCACTTGTTCTTTTCCTTTTTTCTTCAACTTCTTTTTGAATTCATTCAGAGCAATGGTGAAAATATATGAAAGGGCTTTATCGGATGAAACACCGCTACTATAGGCGATATATTTCATATAACTTTCTTGAACAATATCTTCCGCATCTTCATGACTACAGCCATTCTTTTTTAAATAAAAATAAATCATTTTCGCCTGCTTGTTATATATTTCTAATAAAAACTGAGAATCCATAGTTCCTCCTTTCTAACGCCCTTCACTAATAAAGAGTCTTTGTCATTGAAAAAGTTTACAACTAAAAAAAAGAAAATTAAAACATGGAATTTTACAGTCTGAGTAAAAGGTGATAAAAGACAAAATCAAAGCTTATGTAATTGATATTCCTCATTTATGAAACAATTACCCGAACTAAAAAAGCTACTCTTCTTATTGAAGAATAGCCCCTGATTCTGGTATTACGAATTCATATCGCAATCAAAATAAGTTATACTGAGCACTGATTTTTCAACGATAGGTAAACCGCCTTTGTCGTAACAACCATTAGACATTGCACGATTTTCGCTATAAGTAAAATACATTTGTGAAATTACTGAAAAACCAACTACGACCATCAAAGTTGAAATTGTAATTGCAACTCCTTGCTTTGACATCAACTGTTTAATCTTCAAAATTTAATCACCCCTTTTTATCAAACTATCATAGTGCCTCAAAATGGCCCGTTAATGGCATAAAATTTGTGCAACAATCGCACCCGTTAGTTGAGTGGTACAAAATTCAAATTTATTTATCAAAAAGTTCACAAATTAACAGGGATTCAAACATTCTTTCAACACTGATAGTGTTCAGTAATTAGCAGTACCATTGTGATGCTTTTTTCTAACTTGCTAGGGTTAACTTATAACTTTCCTATCATAATAAGCGTATTTGATGTGCTGCATTTAAGTAATGCTGCAACTGATTTTCACTTTTCACTATCCACATAAAAATCAATTTGTGCTTCCATAGATATTTCTTCATCTTTGTCTGTTAGAGTGAAATTTGTACGTCCATTTACGACATAATGACCACTTGGGTACTCATGTTTCATAACTTGTTTCATAAACTCCTTGTACTCTTCTTTATCGTCGTAAGCATAGCCTCCAACACCTCTAACTTCTTGACGCATCGGTTCACCTTTCTTTAGTTTTGTACGTACTAATTGCAAACCTACCGGGTTTTCTATTTCATAATTTCTTGTTGTTTCAGTCATAGGAAAGGAAAATGCTGAACTAGCATGATTGATTTCAACTTCATCTCCTTTTCCTATATACTCCAACTCAGCGTATATCTTCACATCTTCACCCTCGTCATAGTGATTTTTCTCAGCAACGAGTCTATAGATAAAGTCACCCTCGCTTGCTTCTGCCTTGTTGCTAAGTTTTTTCGAATTAGGTGACTCTGGCTTCTCTTTCACTTGCTCTGTTTGTTGGCAACCCAACAAACCAAATGTCATCAATACAATTGTTATTATTAAAGTAATATTTTTCATTCAACATTCCTCCTTTCTTTTTTAGACTCTTAAAAATAGATAAAGTTACAAACTTCTGTTATTTCCTAACTACAGCATTTGGATCACTTTTTCTTTATTTTAGTTTGATAAAACAAGCATTTAGCAAAAACAGTAGTTGCTAATACAACTGCTGAAAACCTTTTCATAATAACCTTCACTACAAACGTTCATTTATCTATCTTAAGAACACACCTAATTAAGTAATGAATCCATAAAATGGCCCGTTTGTTGAATAGTCATATATATAATACTCTCCGTTGCTTGAAGTGTAGGCGCCGACTCCGGAAGGATCAGCGTGAGCCTTGAGACCCTGGACGGAGTGAAGCGAAGGAAGCGGCTCAAGCCACGCCCTCCGGAAAGCGTGCGCCGGAACGCAAAGCAACTCTTCTAGGAAGGCTCCTGTCAATGGCGGGTTTGCGGCATATTGATTCCATTATACATTATATAAACACTTCAATACATTCAATTTATTTACCATAATTAATTTAGACAAACTAGAAAAAGATAATTTTATGTAGGATCGACTTTGAACTACTTTATTTCAAGACTTTTGATTCTTTCAATTTAAACTCTTTTAATAGAAGGAACATGTTTAATCGAAAGAGATGGGGAACATGGCGATTATAATTCCTTTTAAAAACTAGACACAAATTAGAAACAGAAAATGCAGTTAAAGTTATGCGGGATTGGGAAGCACATTTAGAATGGGAAGAAAAGAATTGGCATAATGTAATTGCTAAAGAAGAAAAAGAACAATCCTTGTCACAGGAAGAAATCAACTGGCTTAATAATTGCCTTAGTGAAGAAAAATAATTAATATAAAAGTTATTCAAACGAAGCTTAACTATTTATATGTTTTAACATATTTCGGCATGTTGTAAAATAACACATGCAATAAAAAACTTGTTTATTAAAAACCCCATTGGCGAATATTTTAGGGAGATATTTGTATAAAAAAACGTTTACTCTGTCAAAAGAGTAAACGGCTACAATACACACTAAAATGATCTTTCAAAATTTTACACAAGAATTATCGAGAGTGTTGTACTTACAGCATCCATAGACGTTAATAGAAACCGGCCACGGGTATTAAAGAAAAAAATAAAGCTTTCGTTGAAAGCATCCTCGATATATTTACTCAGGATAGTATTAATTAATTACGCCGAGGCGTAATTAATTATAGGGTAAGAGAAGGCTGTCCGTGATGTAAGATATGCGTTTCGCTAGCCCCACCGCTAATATCCGTGAACATTTTTCCACATCTAGTTGTTAGTACGAATGATTCATCGATGCCCATCGAGGGGCGTAGAAATACAATTTGTATTGCTTCAGTTGTATTTTCCGTTGATGTTGTCCGAGTAGAATTGATGAATGGGCTACCAAAGGAATTGATATCATCTTTTAATGTTAAACTATTACTTTCAACATCTTCAGTACCTAATTCAAGGATTACATCACCTTGAATTTTATTAGCGTCGTAAACACCAATTGGTATTTCGTATTGTAATGTGAAAAAGTTATTTAAATCGATTGCAGAGTTATAAGTATTTAAGTAATTTTGTTTCTTAATTTGCTTCAGTAATGCTTCCGTATATAGTTGGTTGTGATCTGGGTCAATATCTAATAAAGTACATACTTCGCGCCATTCTTTTATTCCCAAGAAATTCGTGATAGGTTTATCTAATAGATCGAAATAGAGATGTTCTTGAAATAATTGTAGTCGACCTTTTAGCATTTGAGGAGATTCTGATACGGTAATTTTGGTATAATGATTAATGCCTACTTTTAGATTTGGAACTTTTTCGAATAGTGATGAATCTAAATGAATTTTCATGGTTATCATCCTTTACCTGATATGATTTAATTTTAACATAGAGAAGGTGGTTCTGTATGAATATCGTTGAGTTGCAGCATGAGGTAATGGCTTATGCGGAATCGATAGGAATCGATAAGATAGGTTTTACAACTGCTGCACCATTTAGAGAGCTGAAAAATCGATTGAAGCGTCAACAAGAGCTTAAGTTTCAGTCAGGCTTTGAAGAGAAAGATTTGGACAAAAGAACTGAGCCGGCGCTACTCTTGGATCAAGCGGAAAGTATTATTGCAATTGCGATTGCTTACCCATCGCGAATGAGTAATTCGCCAAAAGGAAAAAAAGGGGAGCGACGGGGTATTTTTTGCCGTGCTTCCTGGGGGACAGATTATCATACTGTTTTAAAAGAACGTTTGAATTTACTTGAGGAATTTATTTTAACGCTTGTCCCGGAAGCGAGATTGCGTTCGATGGTTGATACAGGAGAGCTTGTTGATAGAGCGGTTGCAGAGCGCGCGGGAATTGGATGGTCTGCAAAAAACTGTTCAATTATTACGCCAGAGTTTGGTTCGTATGTCTATCTTGGCGAAATGATTACGAATATCCCATTTGCCCCTGACGAGCCGATGGAAGATGAATGTGGTGATTGTACGCTTTGTCTAGATGCATGCCCTACAGGCGCCCTTATACAAGGTGGACAGCTTGATGCCCAACGCTGTATTGCGTTTCTAACGCAGAGCAAGAAATCTATCCCTGAAGAGTTTCGCGCGGAGATTGGGAATCGTGTTTACGGGTGTGATACTTGTCAAACAGTATGTCCGAAGAATAGAAAGAAACATAATTTACATCAAAATGTATTTCAACCTGAATTGGAACTTGCGAAACCACTTCTTCAGCCGCTACTAAGATTATCGAATCGACAATTTAAGGAAGAATTCGGTCATATGTCGGGGTCTTGGCGTGGAAAGAATCCAATTCAGCGCAATGCAATTTTAGCGTTAGCTCATTTTAAAGAAGCAGCAGCTGTTCCAGAACTAGTTGAAATGTTAATGAGTGATCCTCGTCCCGTGATGCGTGGGACAATAGCCTGGGCGCTTGGGAGAATTGGGTCAGAGGATTGTTATGCTGCAATAAAGGAAGCACTTTTAGTTGAGGACGACGTTGATGTACGATTTGAATTAATGGAAGCAATGAAATAGGTAGACTTTAGAATAGAGGACGTGTTGAAATGGCTATACATGTAGCATTATTTGAACCACAAATTCCCGCGAATACTGGGAATATAGCAAGAACTTGTGCAGGTACAGGTGCAAAACTTCACCTTGTGAAACCATTGGGATTTTCTACAGAAGATAAAATGTTGAAGCGCGCTGGACTTGATTATTGGCAGCATGTAGATATTACTTATCATGAGGGAATAAATGAGTTATTTACTGCATTTCCAAATGCTCAATTCTACTTTTTAACAAAACACGGAAAAAAAACATATTCGGATTTTGATTTCTCGAATGTTAATGAAGATATCATTTTTGTCTTTGGGAAAGAAACGACAGGTCTGCCTGATGCTGTCATTAAGAATAATGAAGAGCATTGTTTACGTGTACCAATGAATGAAAATATTCGGTCGCTAAATTTATCAAATACAGCTGCTATACTAATTTATGAGGCGTTTCGTCAGCAATCATTTCCAGGTTTAGATTAAAAAAAGGTACATGCGCATTTTGGCATGTACCTTTTACTATTAAAATTATGTTGGTTGGTGACCTTTTTTGCTCTTTGCACCAGGCTTGTCTTCATATCCACCAGTCAGTATTGCAACTAGGAATGAAACACAAATTCCTAAAATTAAGATAAGTTTCATTTCGCAAACCTCCTATAAATTCAATTGTACTATGCTTAGTATACCCTATATTATAAAAAATTGTAATGTTCTGTTGGAAAAGTTGTGACAGAGTTTAGAAATATTTTATTCTAAACGCATCTTTCATACTGAGCGTTATTTAATGAGGTAAGAACATAAGTTGATAAATAAATAATAATGCAAAGATATAAAGAAGTAGCGGAACTTGTTTCCCTTTACCTTTTGCTACTTTCATAACTGGATATGCTATGAAGCCTAGTGCAATTCCTGTTGCAATGCTTGACGTCAACGGCATAGTCAAGATGATTAGAAAAGCTGGGAATGCTTCATCAAATGAATCCCAATCAATATGCTTAACGTTACCAATCATTAAGCTCCCAACGATTATGAGTGCAGGAGACGTAATTGCGGCTACGCCTGATAAAGCACTTACAAATGGACCGAAAAATGCTGCAATGATAAACAAAATAGCGACGGTAAGCGTTGTAAGACCTGTGCGTCCTCCTACTGCTACGCCGGAAGATGATTCTATATATGCAGACGTTGGACTAGTCCCGAACATTGAACCGACTGTTGTAGCGATTGAATCTGCTAGAAGGGCTTGTCTTGCACGTGGTAAAGTTTTCCCTTTCATTAAACCTGCCTGCTTTGCTACACCAATCATTGTGCCTGTAGTATCAAAAAGCGTTACGATTAAGAATGCAAACACAACTCCGTATAAACCATGTGAGATAACGTCTTGGACTGCAACAATTGGGTTCCAAACTATTATGCCTTCTGGTAAAGTTGGAATTTGCCATAAACGTTCGTTAAATTTCAGCTGCCCTGTAAAGAATGCTAGAATACCGGTTAAAATCATGCCGATAAAAATAGAGCCGTAAACATTCCGTGTCATAAGAATCACAGTAATAAAAAGTCCGAATAATGCCAGTAGAACTGGTGGAGAAGTTAGCTCTCCGAGTTTAACTAAATTAGTCTCGTGAGCAACAACTAAACCGGATAGTTTTAAACCAATAAAAGCGATGAAGAGTCCAATACCAGCTGTAATTCCGTGCTTTAAATTTTCAGGGATGGCTTCAATAAGTTTTTCCCTGAAGCTAGTCATAGAGAGAATAACAAATAGGATACCAGCGACGAATACGGCAGAAAAAGCAGTCATATAATCAAGCTGTCCATTGGATGCTAGGACGACGGAAGTGAAATAAGCATTCAATCCCATGCCGGGTGCAATTGCAATCGGATAGTTAGCGAATAAAGCCATCCAGAGTGTTCCTATTACTGCTGCAATAATTGTTGCTAGAAATACTTGATCAAATGGTACACCAGCATCGGCAAGTATGATTGGATTTACAATAACAATATATGCCATTGTCAAAAATGTCGTCATTCCTGCTAGTACTTCGGTTTTTACGTTTGTTTTTAACTTTTTCAAATGAAACAAAAGGTTTTTCCTCCTAAAAGACGAACGATATAAACTACATTAACAATAATATTCGTTTTTGTTCATGACTGCAAGAAAAAACGAGTAATCTTTACAATATATTTAAGTAAATTGTACAATTAGATTATCTAGAAATGGGGGCATATATAATGACAAAATTGTTTAATGGAATAAAAACACTTCATAACGGCATTACAATACCACAACTGGGACTAGGTGTTTATAAAATGACTGATTCAGAGGAGGCATATGAATCAATTACTTACGCTATACGGAATGGATATCGCGCTATTGATACGGCGGCAATTTATGAGAACGAGAAAGAAACTGGGGAAGCAGTTAGGAATTCAGGCGTTACTCGTGAAGAATTATTTATCACGTCGAAAGTGTGGAATACAGATCAAGGATATGATGCAACATTACGTGCTTTCGAATCATCACTTGAAAAACTAGGACTTGAGTATCTTGATTTGTATTTGACGCATTGGCCTGTTAAAGATAGCTTTTTGGATACTTATAGAGCGATTGAGCGACTATACGATGAGAAACTTATTCGTGCGACTGGGGTTTCTAATCATCACGCTCACCATCTTGAAAAGATATTCTTAAAAGCGAATGTTTTACCGATGGTTAATCAAATTGAAATTCATCCAAGACTAACACAGGTGCCACTTCGTGAATTTTGTCATGAGCATAATATTGCAGTAACTTCTTGGTCACCACTTGCAAGAGGTCAGTTGTTAAATGAACCAACGTTACAAAATATAGTGAGAAAATACGAGAAAACACCTGCACAAATAATTATTCGTTGGCATTTACAAAATGATTTAATTGTTATTCCTAAGTCTGTAACACCCGAACGTATTACTGAAAATATAGAAGTAGGGGATTTTAAGTTATCAGTGGAGGATATGACCTTGATAGATGCGCTAAATTTAGATGAGCGTACAGGTACAAATCCTGATAAGTTTTGACGATAAAAAATGCCTAAGAGAAATTCTCTTAGGCATTTTTTTATTATTCTATTGTCAGGTTTTTAAGAGTAATCGGATGGATGAATGATAGTGATGTAGCATTCAAACGATATTTGCCATCTTTTGTTTTGCTGCCGTCATAAAGAACATCACCGACAACTGGGTGACCAAGATGCGCCAAGTGAACGCGAATTTGATGTGTACGACCAGTTTCAAGTTTGGCCTCAACCATTGTTGTATCTTCTTTACGCTCAATAATGCGGAAGTGTGTAACTGCAGATTGGCCAGAAAGGGAAACCCGCCTCCTAGCAGTTTGATGACGGTCTCTTCCAATAGGGAGTTTAATTGTGCCTTTTGGTTTTTTGAGTAACCCGTCCACTTCCGCTTGATAGGTCCGCACAATTTCATTTTGTTCAAGCATACGATCAAAGAGTGTTTTTGCAACAGGATGTTTGGCGATAAGTAGAACGCCCGCTGTTCCTTTATCTAATCGATGGATATGCTCAGCATATACGCCACCATTTTTTATTACATAAGCCATCACCTGGTTCATCAACGTACCAGTTTTAAGTTTATCGTCTGGGTGAGTAGCAATGCCAGCTGGTTTTTTCACTGCAAGAATATGTTCATCTTCATAAATAACTTTGAGTGTTGATGTTTCTTCTGGAATATACGTAGATTTAGTATCTGGAAATACAAAGTTTAAAGTTGTTCCAGCAGGGAGGGGTAAACGCCAGTCAATGGGCTCGCCGTCTTCGCCTGTAACACTTTTCTCCATACGCATTGAGTGAACCATCTTTTTTCCAGCTTGCCATTGGTCTCTTAGTATACCTTCGATTGTTAAGCGGTCTTCAAGTGTTTCATATTGGAATGATGTCATTATTTTGTAGCCTCATGTTCTTCGAAAAACAAACGAATATTTTCTTCAGGTTGAAGTCCTACTGTGCGACCCGTTTCTTTCCCATCTTTAAAGTGGATAAGTGTAGGTGTAGCCTCAATTTCATAAGGTTCAGCTTCTGAATTAAATTCAAGTAAATTGTATTGAAGGACATCTACTTTCATTTCATCTGCAATAGGCATCATGACTGGTGTCATTTCCATGCAATAGCCACATTCAGGACTGAAGAAGTAAGCAGTAACAGATTCTCCAGAATCAATTTTCTTTTTAAGATCATTAGGTAAGATAATATTATTGTAATCATCATTACCAATTAAACCTATAGTGGATTGCTCAAGTTCTTTCGTACCATAAGGATTGTCCTTCAATTTTGCATCATTTGATTTGTTTGTAAGAACGATGATAAGAACAAATATGACGATGACTACAGCTGCAATAGCAAATAGTTTTTTCAAGTTATTTCGACCCCTTTTGCCATTTCATTATGAATAGGCTAGTAATTGCAATAAATAAAAATGTGACTAATGCGAGAAAAGGAATAGTGATAAAACCTAAATAGTTTACGTATTGACCAGTACACGGGACTAACCCACAAGATGGGGCATTATCACTTAGAAAGCTCAATTTTTGAATACCATAATGGTAAAGCGAAGTGCCAAATCCAATGAAAGCAAAAACTGCTATTGTTAAAGCAATACGAGCATTCTTTTGGAACAATGCAATTCCTGAAATTAGAATGATTGGATACATAATAATTCGCTGATACCAACAAAGTGTGCAAGGTTTAAATCCACGCACTTCAGAAAAGTACAAAGAACCTAGAGTGGCAATAAGTGATAGTGTGAAAATGAGAAGAAGTCCATTTTCAAAGCGTTTTTGCATAAAATCCTCTCCTGCATTAAAGTTACATCTACGATTATAAGCTGTAGACGGATACAAGTAAATTAATCTTCCCTGTATGAATTGACATAAAAATACGACTCCTTTTAAAAGAGTCGTAATATATCTAAGTCTATATAATTTCTTCAGGAACAATATTGGCTTCTTCAGGAACATATTTTAATACTTCTAAGTAGAGAATATGGTGTCCATCCATATCTTTTACCATAAACTCATACCCTTGTTCAATTATCTTTTCACCCTTTATTGCTTCAAAACGTTTGGTCATAAACCAGCCACCAATTGTGTCGATGTCTTCTTCTTCAATAGAGATGTTAAGAATATCATTTACGCTTTCAATTAGCACTTTTGCATCTAATATAAAGTGGCTTTCACCAATGTTTTGTACTTCGGGTACTTCATCTGTGTCAAATTCATCTTGTATATCCCCGACGATTTCTTCCAAAACATCTTCCATCGTAACTAATCCTGCTGTGCCTCCGTATTCATCAACTAGAATAGCCATATGAATTCGTTCACGTTGGAATTTTAGTAGTAAATCACCAATTGGAATGTTTTCAATTACGTGAATGATAGGTTGGATATAATCAGTAACAGGTTTATTTCCCGTTGAAGGATCCTTAATAAATTCTGTTAATAAGTTTTTCATGTTAACGAGTCCAACAATATGATCCTTGTCCCTATCTGTTACTGGATAGCGTGTGAATTGTTCGACGCCTATCATATCGAAAACTTCACGTAAGGTCATTTTGTTTTCTATTGATACCATTTCAGTCCGGGGTGCCATTACTTCTTTAGCAACTCGGTCATCAAATTCGAATATTTTATTAACATATTTATATTCTGATTGATTAATTTCGCCGCTTTTAAAGCTGTCTGATAAAATCATCTGTAGTTCTTCTTCTGAATGGGCAACTTCAGAATCAGATATTGATTTAAAGCCTAAAATTTTTATTAAAAGTCGTGCGGAACCATTCATGCCTTTAATGATTGGGTACATAAGGCTGTGAAATATAATAAGCGGTTTAGAAAAGAGTAGTGTAATTTCCTCCGCTTTTTGAAGAGCTATCGTTTTAGGTGCTAATTCTCCTACAACGACATGTAAGAACGTCACAAATGAAAATGCTATACCGAAGGAAAGAATGGAAGCCATGCTTACTGAAACATCAAATTCGGCTAACAATGGCTGTAGCATGAGTTTTACAGTTGGTTCTCCCAGCATACCGAGTCCAAGTGCTGTAATGGTAATGCCTAGTTGACATGCCGATAAATATTCGTCTAGGTTATTTAATACTTTTTTAGCACTTAAAGCACGACGATTACCTTCCGTGACGAGTTGATTAATTCTTGTTGTTCTAATTTTTACAATTGCAAATTCACTCGCAACAAAAAATGCGGTGAGAGCGATCAAGACAGCAAATGCTGTCAATCGTATGGGAATTTCCAAATAGTTACTTTGTTTCAAACCTGAGATAGATTGATTTACTCTATTTAAAGAGAATAAATACAATTTTTCTGACAGGGGAAACAAAGTGTACACCTCCTGTATTGATAAATCGTTAGATAAATTCTATGATAAATTACTTAGAGGAAAAACACAATTGGAACCTCTTATTTTTTTGTTCTATTGAAAGATAAATAATAGCCATTATTGTTTTCTTTAATTATTTCTAAATGTATTGACAATTATAAATTGAGAATGGTAATCTAATATTATTAGGGACTCGAAATAAATAGGAGGTATGGATGATGAATAATATTAATACTGTTTGTATAAATTTAATAGTTATCCGTATCTCTCTGTTTTATAACTTTTGATTATTTATAAATTGAAGGGGCATGGTTGCCGTTTCAATTAGTTGAGCACACGCTTAAGTATAGAAGCGTGTGCTTTTTTCTATTTTGATTTAAAAGAATTGGAGTGGAATATTGATGTTTGATGTTTTATTTAAATTGAAATGGTTTTTTAAAGAGAACCGTAAGAGGTATACAATTGCATTGATGTTATTGTTAGTGACAAATGTACTTGTTGTTTTGCCGCCATTAATAATAGGAAATGTAATAGATTCAATCTATACAGAGTCATTAACAACGAAGATGCTAATGTTTTTTATCGTAGCAATGCTTGCAATAATGACAATATCTTATGTGAGTAATTATGTCTGGCAATATCAGTTATTCGGTGGTGCTTACGTTATTGAGAGACAGTTACGCACTCGTTTAATGCGCCATTTTTTGAAAATGACACCAACTTTTTACGAGAAAAATAAGACCGGTGATTTAATGGCACGGTCAACGAATGATTTACGCGCAATATCAGAAACTGCAGGCTTTGGAATTATGACATTGATTGATTCAACAGCATATTTAGGAATTCTGATTTTGACAATGGGTTTCGTCGTCTCGTGGAAATTGACTCTTTTCGCAATACTCCCTTTACCGGTACTTGCATTTATCATGCAAGTACTAGGGAAGAAAATTCATGAGAGATATATGGTTTCGCAAAAAGCTTTCGGCGATTTGAATGATGAAGTACTTGAAGCAGTTGCAGGAGTTCGAGTTGTTCGGGCTTATGTGCAAGAACGTGCCACTGAAAGCGTGTTTGCAAAAATGACGGAAGATGTCTATGAAAAAAACATGCATGTCGAGAAAATTGACGCACTCTTTATGCCCATATCTAAGGTGCTGACGGCATTAACTTATATGATTGGACTTGGATACGGGGCTTATCTCGTATCGTTAGAAGAAATAACGCTTGGTAATTTGGTTACATTCAATGTCTATCTTGGATTAATAGTTTGGCCAATGTTTGCGATAGGAGAATTAATTAACGTTTTACAAAGAGGGAATGCGTCCCTAGACCGAGTGATGGAAACATTGGATTATGAAGAAGATGTAAAAGATCCTGAAAAAGCGCAAGAAAGTGCTAATAATCCAGGAGACATAGGGTTTCGCGATGTAGTCTTCACGTATCCAACTTCAATGTCAGTAAACTTAGATCATATAAAATTGAATTTGTTGCGTGGCGATACACTTGGCATTGTGGGGAAAACGGGAAGTGGGAAGACGACATTTATTAAACAATTGTTACGTGAATATCCACTAGGTGAAGGTCAAATAACATTTGATGGAACGCCAATTCAATCAATGACGAAAGATCAAGTAAGGGATTGGATTGGTTATGTTCCGCAAGAACATGTTTTGTTTTCGCGTTCAGTGAGAGATAATATTTTGTTCGGACGTCCAGATGCCACTGAAGAAGAAATTCAACAATCTATTCGACTATCTTATTTTGAGAAAGATCTTGAGATGCTTCCTAGAGGGCTTGACACGCTGGTCGGGGAAAAGGGAATTGCTTTATCTGGCGGACAGAAACAACGGATTTCAATTGCACGTGCTTTAGTGAAAAATCCTGAAATTCTATTATTGGATGATTCTTTATCTGCTGTTGATGCGAAAACTGAAGCGAAAATAATTGAAAATATACAAACTGAACGTGCTGGTAAAACAACTATCATTACGACACATCGTTTGTCAGCGGTCCAGCATGCAGATTGGATTATTGTAATGGATGATGGACGGGTAATTGAAGAAGGTAACCATGAGACTCTGCTCGCAATGAACGGCTGGTACAAGGAACAATTCGACCGTCAGCAGATTGGGGAGGTTGAATAAAGTGAGTACTGGGAAACGTTTAGTGCGCTATGCGCTTGATTATAAAAAAATATTAATGATTGGTTTGGTTCTTTTAGCATTTGCTGTAGTTGCTGATTTGATGGGGCCGTTAATTGCTAAAGAAATAATAGATGAACATATTGCTGGTGCTGCTAATGGCGGAATTGAATTTGCACCAATCCTAAAACTGTTAGCGTTATTTTTCATACTCGCAGTAATAACAGCTGTGTTAAGGTACTTCCAGTATTTATTACTGCAGCAAGCTGCTAATCGTATAATCCAAAAGATGCGTAATGAATTATATGCACATATTCAAACATTGCCAATTCGTTATTTTGATGATTTGCCAGCAGGTAAAGTAGTCGCAAGGATAACGAATGATACTGAAGCCATTCGGAATCTTTATGTAACTGTTGTATCGCAATTTGCGATTAGTGGTATGTATATGGTTGGAATTTTTGTCGCTTTATTCTATTTGGATCCGAAGATGGGCGCCATTACTTTATTTATCCTACCAATTTTGTATATTTGGATGAAGACTTATAGGAAGTTTGCTTCTAAGGTTAATCACATTATCCGAGGCAAAGTAAGTGATATGAATGCAATGATTAATGAATCGATTAACGGCATGACTATCGTTCAAGCGTTTCGCCGTGAAAAACAAATGGATGATGAATTTGCGGAGTTGAATGATGAACATTATCGTTACCAGAATAAGTTATTAAATGTAGAAGCGGCGACGTCACATAATCTAGTGGACATGATACGCTCGTTGACTTTTGTATTTTTTATATGGTATTTCGGTGGTGCATCAATTGGTGCAGAAAGCATTGTTTCCGTCGGGATGCTTTATGCTTTTGTTGATTACATTACGAGATTATTTAACCCAATTACAGGTGTAGTCAATCAGTTTGCACGTCTTGAGCATTCACTTGTTGCAGCGGACCGCGTCTTTAAATTACTAGATAGAACTGGTGAAGCAGTTAGTGATGAAAAGATTGAGCGCTACGAAGGAAATGTGAAATTTGATGATGTTTGGTTTGCTTATAAAGATGATGAGTATGTATTAAAAGATATTTCATTTGAAGCGAAAAAAGGGGAGACTATTGCACTTGTCGGGCATACCGGTTCAGGTAAAAGTTCAATTATGAATTTATTGTTCCGTTTCTATGATGCATCGAAAGGAACCATTACGATTGATGGGATGGATATTAACAAGCTACCGAGACAAGTGATCCGTGCCCATATGGGGATAGTGCTACAAGATCCTTATTTATTTAGCGGAACTGTGGAATCAAATATCACTTTGGACGATGCTCGCATAACAAGTGAGAAAGCACGCCAGGCGTTAGATGCGGTTGGTGGAGATCGTGTGTTGAAACATTTACCGAAGGGGATTGAGGAGCCAGTAGTTGAAAAAGGGAGCACACTTTCATCTGGCCAACGTCAACTTATATCCTTTGCTCGAGCACTTGCCTTTGATCCTGCAATTCTCATTTTGGATGAAGCAACGTCGAATATTGATACTGAGACGGAAGAAATCATTCAACATGCGATGGATGTACTGAAAAAGGGGAGAACGACATTTATCATTGCACATCGATTATCGACGATTAAAAATGCAAACAGAATACTCGTGTTAGAACGCGGAGAGATTGTTGAGAGCGGCTCACATGATGAGCTTTTAGCGTTAGGCGGACAGTATGCTAACATGTACAAGCTCCAAGCAGGAACGTCTAAAGAGTCATAATAAATTGAGAAAGCTCCCTACATAAATAACTTGTAGGGAGCTTTCGCTTATTCGCCTCTTTTATATTGCGTCTCTTTCCAAGCGTTTTGTTCATTTGGAATGTGGTCTTTGTCTTCGAATACATTTTCTGTTTTTTGATTTTGTACCCTTAATTGGTCTTGTTCTTTACGAAGTTCTTCTGGCGATTTTTCTTTATCCATTGGAAACCTCCTCCATGTAGTTGAAGTTAGTATCTCCGATATTAGTCGAAATCAATCATAGACGTGAAAAATCATTAATTCGTGGACCATATTTTTTAGGTTTTCTTCATCGGTGGGTGTTTCATTTGTCCATTTAATCTCTCCGTCAGGTAAGTATTCTCCTGTATATCTGGTGTTTTTAAAGAAAAATGAAAAAGTCCAGCCTGGTAATTGTTTATTTTCATACATTGGTTTGTAGTTGAAATGTTGAAGCAAATTAATTCCCCTTTCATAACATGTCGTCCAACCGCATAAAATAAAGATAATGAAATGCGAAAGGATGCTGATTTGTTTACAGAACAATTAAAGCAGTCCATTGAGGACAAATACAAGAGTTTTCATTTGTATAAATCGATGTTTGAGCTAACGAACGATCGACTGTGGAAAGATTTTATTAAACACGTCTATGAAGATGAAAAAAGTCACTATGAAATGTTTCAACAACTTTATTATATGATGACAGGGAAGTTTGTACAAAATCCTCGACAACCACTCCCGTGTTATGATTTGAAAGAGTGCTCGAAGCAAGCACTTGTGAATGAACTTGAATCTGTTGAATCGATTAAAGTAATGCTTCTTACAATCCCAACACAAAAGGCATATAACCCTTTGTTTATCGCATTACACGATGATATGGAACATGCTATACGTTTTTCAACAATATACAATGCTTTATAAATTGCGTGAATAATAGGTTCTAATACAGTTTATGTGTTAGAACCTTAACTTTTTTAAGTAATGAATAGCATCTAGCATTCTTGGACCATACCAAAACATTTCGCCATCAACAACTTTGGGTTCAACGTCTGGCATCATCTTTAAAAATTCAGCTTTGTGCTTGTCCTTATATGGATAAGGCTCAGAAGCGAGCAATACATAGTCAAGCTTAGCATTTGCAAAATCATCTTCAGTAACTGATGGATATCGTCCTTCAAATTCAACAAAAGGATTGATAAAACCCATTTCATTTAACACAGACTGAATATATGTATCCTTGCCGACAACCATATATGGCTTTTTCCAAATGACATAAGCCGCGCGTTTTCCTTCAACGTTTTGAAAGGACATGAATTGGGCTTGAATTAATTCCACCAAACTTGTTGCTTCTTTTTCCCGGTCTGTTAATAGGCCTATTTCATGAATCATGGTGTAGGCTTCGTCAATAGACTGTACTTCTGCGACATATACGGGGTAAAATTTTTCTAGTGTTTGCATGATTTCTAGTGTATTCTCTTCTTTTTCAATAATGATTAGATCAGGTTTTACTTCATGGATTGCTTCAAGATTAATATCCTTAGTACCTGCAACGGTTCGAACCATTTCAACTTTATCTTTAGGATAAATACAAAATCTGGTGCGACCGACAATCTCATTTTCTAAATTTAGCGAGAATAATGTATCTGTAATACCCGGACAAAGCGTCACAATCCTTTTCGGTGGAAAATTGTACTGGATGGTTCTTCCAAGTTGATCAATGACTTCTTTTTTCATCGTATCACTTCCTTAATTTCTATTTATATTTCGAAAATGAATAGGTGTATTAAAAGTTTGAACTTGTAGCATTAGCTTATCATTATAGAACTTTATTGTCTTTCATTGGCTTTTATAATTAAAAAGAGAGCTATAAACCACTACGGTTTATAGCTCTTTTAAAGTTTTATGACTTTGTTGAATCCGTTTTAAAAAGAGGTAAGTGTTCTAAGAAGATAATATCGTCTCTTTCTACGGCATCACCCTCAGCCAGTATAGCTGCCTTCGCTACGACAGTAGCACCAGCATCTGCTACTAATAAGCATAATGCGCGGAGTGATTCACCACTGCTAATCACGTCATCTATAATGGCAACACGTTTGCCTTTAATATGATCCACATCGGCTTTATCAAGACATAGAAATTGTTCGGTTTGAGTTGTGATTGAAACAACTTTTGTTACGAGTGGGTTATTCATATAAGGCTTTATACTTTTTCTTGCTACGATATAACGGCTTAATCCGAGTTGCTTTGCAATTTCATAAGCAAAAGGGATTCCTTTTGCTTCAGCAGTGACTATGGCATCGATAGGTGGTAGTTTTTTTGCAAGTAATGGTGCAGTTGCTTCGACAATTTCCGTATCACCTAGAATAACAAAGCTTGCGATGCTTAATGTGTCAGTGATAGGGATAATTGGCAATTCTCTTTCCAAACCAGCAATTTGTAGTGTATAAGTATTCATTTTTATCCTCCAATTAGAATCCAAATATATTCATACACACCATACCTACGGAAATAATCTTATGAAGATACAATAATAAATTTATGATCAATATAGGGAAACGGTGAAGGAAGATATAACGAAATTTCTGCACCAAATCTAATTAAACATTATTAAAGTTCTATCTAAAAAAACGGATAAACAAAGTATCCTAATCGATAGATGAATTTATGTACCATCCATAGTGAAGCAATTAAGGTCGCTCCGTAGAAACTCCTAAACCAAATTATTAGGATTATATGGGGTGTGTTTCCTGTTAATTTCCTTTATAAAAGTACCATAAAAGCAGATTTGATTCAACCTAAGAATAACTGGCTATATTTATGAAATACAGAAATAGTTTAAACGACTAGCACTGAATGTTTTTCCGTTTCATAACGTTCTGTTATAATAAAAACGTAAACAAACGGGAAAAGGTGAAGCGATTGAATTTTTTATGGACATTATTATTTATGGCATTCATTGGCGCGATAATTGGTGGATTTACGAACCACTTAGCGATAAAAATGCTGTTTAGACCGCATGAAGCAAAATATATCGGATCGTGGCGTGTGCCATTTACACCTGGGCTTATCCCAAAACGACGTGATGAACTTGCGGTACAATTTGGGAAAACAGTGACCAAATATTTACTGACGCCTGAAACATTTAAGAAAAAACTTCTGACCCCGGCGATGCAGGACAAAGCACAAAACTTTCTTCAAAACAAACTTGAAAAACATATTTTTCAATCGGATAAATCATTAAATGATTGGATTGAAGTTGCTGGTGTATCAGGAATATCAGAAACAGTAGAGCATAAAGTGTTAGAAATCCTCGATGTGCAATTGGCTTCAGTTCGAAGGAAATTGACGACAGGTACGGTAGAAGAAGTACTTCCTATGAAATGGCGCGTGGAAGCCGAAGAACGTATACCTCAAATCACGACGTACATTTTAGGTCAATCAGAACATTATTTTTCATCAGAAGAAGGAAAAGATATGTTCAGGAAATTAATTGATGATTTCCTTGCTTCAAAAGGGACACTTGGTAGTATGGTGAATATGATTTTCGGGGAATCTGAATCACTTGTTGGTAAAGTGCAAAAAGAAGCACTGAAATTTATTGCTGCTCCAGGGACATATGATTTAGTGAACAATGTTATAATAAACGAGTGGAATAAATTACAAAAACGTCCTATTGATGAATTGCTCTCAGGGTTTGATTGGGATGGCATGTTTGATTCAGTTAAGTCATATGCATTAAAAGAACTTGCGATTGAATCCAGATTAGACAAATCAATACAAGATTATTGGCCAGAAGGTTCGAATTGGATTGCTCTAAATGTGACACCTGCCTTAACAGATTTCGCATTTAAACAAGCAAGTATTCAATTAGAATCGTCATTGCGTAAATTGAAAATAGACGATATGGTTAAAGAACAAGTCGATACATTCCCAGTTGCCGTATTGGAAGATCTTGTACTAGGAATATCTAGACGAGAGTTCAAGATGATAACTGTTTTAGGGGCAGTGTTGGGTGGCGTAATTGGTGTTGTTCAAGGTATAATCGTATTTGCATTAAATTTATCTTAGGGGGAATAATCATGACAGTAAATATTTATGATGATTTAAACAAGTTGGAATCAACATTTCGTAAGACAGAGGAATTCGTTGAAGTAGAAAAAGCAATTGCTGCTGTAAGTTCAGATGAAGAATCACTTACACTTTTTAAAAACTTCCGTGAAATTCAAATGGTACTTCAAGAGAAGCAAATGGCAGGACAAGAAATTGATGATGCAGAGCTTGAGAATGCACAGAAAACAGCACAATTTGCACAATCAAATGCTAAAATATTAGCGATGTTAGAAGCTGAAATGAAATTAAGTGGTTTGATTGAAGAAGTAAATCGCGTGCTTATGAAACCAGTACAAGATATGTACGAATCAATCTAAAAAAAACCGGCCTAGGCCGGTTTTTTTATGTAAAATAGTATAAGTTTTTTTACATATTAGCTAAGCTATCTGCAGAGGCGGCGATTTCTTCTGAGTTATGGTGAATGGAGTTAATACTTGCCAGAAGTCTTTGGATATCTAAGTGAAGTTGGTTATTTCTTTCATTTAAAACAGCCATAGAATCTACAGTAGAGGAAAATGACTTACCCGAGTCTATAATTTGGTCATGTTCCTTTTCAATTAGCTTTCGTAACTCTTCAACTTCAATCAAAATAGTTGCTGTTGTTCGTTCTGTATCTTGAAGGATCCCATCGATTTCTGATAATGAGGACTTTGTATTTTCAGCCAGTTTTCGAACTTCATTTGCGACAACAGCAAATCCTTTACCATGTTCTCCAGCACGTGCTGCCTCTATGGATGCATTTAAAGCGAGTAAGTTTGTCTGGTTGGCAATTTGAGTCACAATTCCTGCTATCGAAGTAATTTTATCAGTTAACTTGTTGAGTTGTTCAGTACGGCTATGAATATTTTTCACTTTAGATTGAAGATTTTCACTTTGACTTTCTGTTTCAGCAAGCTTATGCTGTTCTTTTATTGCGCCATTAGAAATCTGATCAGCTAAAGTTGAATTATCATTTGAAAGCTTTTGTACATTCTGAAGAACGTCTGTCATTTCACTAATATCATCATTTGTATTATGGATAGATTCTTTAAGAAAAGTTGTACTTTGGTGAATATTTAGCATGATTTTGGTCTTATGATTACTTTCAGCAGATATCTGTCTTTCGTTTTCTGCTTCATAAATTTCCAATACAAGCTGTTGCTCAAAATTAAGTATTTTTGAAATCGCATGAATCGCTTTAAATTTATCTTCTCCTGTGAAACTGGTTTTCTCGATAATGACAAAGAAACTATTTAATAAATCTTGAAAAGCTGATAAGTACCATTTTGGTTCCAGACCTATTCTTGCGTGAATAACCGCAATATGGTGTCGTTTTTCGATAAATTCCTTATTAATGGTACCATTAAACATTTCACCGATATGACGTTCAAGCGTCACTTTTAACCTGTTAACTGTGCTATTCGTATTAATAATTGTAGAAAGTGATGATTCATTTTCTAGATTCACATAGAAGTTAGCAACAATGGATTCTACATTCTTTTCTAGGAGAGGTTTTAATACGCGTAGTAAAGCTAAATCATCCTCATAAAGACCAATCATCTTTAACTGGGTTAGAATATCTTTGTCTAATTCCTTAGAGATAAGTACGTTAGATAGTTCTTTAGAAGATAAGGTTGAGAGTGATTGAACTGCGTTTGCATTTCTTTTGAAAAATGAATTCATTGATATATCCTCCTAATTACTAGCTGAAGCTGAGTGAAAAAATATAGATAAAAGAAAGTTGGTCATTTTTAATGCAGAAAATCACAATAAAAGAGGAATTTAGCCAGGGCTGGGTTCGAATGTTTGCCCACTTAGCCACGCTATTCTTCGAACAGTGTAAAATTATTACAGAAGATGAAGAAGGCGCAATGACGGTTGATTTTATTTTGGATCGTCAAATTGAAGGTCGATTAACAGGAAAAGCTATTTTAACTAAAGATGGTGTGAATTATTCATCAGAATTTACAGAAATAGAATTAGTTGGTGACGAAAAAGTTACGACTCGCCAGTTAAAAAGAATTTATTCACATATATTTCTGGAAGTTCTTGAACAAGCGACTGGCATGAAGCAGTCGTGGGGTATTCTAACCGGAATACGTCCTATGAAACTTTACCACAAATATAGGCAGGAAGGCTATAGTACACAAGATGCAGTTCTGCAATTAATGGGAGATTATCGTGTATCCCGTGAAAAAAGTGAGTTACTAGCTAAAATCGAATCAATACAACTTCGGGCTGTACCAGATTTACATGAATTGAGAGAAGAAGTAAGTATTTATATTGGTATTCCTTTTTGTCCGACTAAGTGCGCTTATTGTACTTTTCCGGCGTATGCTATCAATCGGAAAAGTGGACGAGTCGAAACCTTTTTAGATGGCTTGCATGAAGAAATTCGTGAGATGGGGAAATGGCTTACTGAAAAAGACATGAAGATTACAACAATCTATTTTGGTGGTGGAACACCTACAAGTATAGAAGCAGAGGAAATGGATGCACTTTATGAGACAATGTATGCCTCTTTCCCGAATATGGATGGTGTGCGTGAGATTACGGTTGAAGCGGGTCGTCCAGATACAATTACGCCTGCCAAAATTGAAGTCTTGAAAAAGTGGGGCATTGACCGAATTAGTGTAAATCCACAGTCTTATACGGATGAAACATTGAAAGCGATTGGCAGACATCATACGGTACAAGAAACGATTGATAAGTTCTGGTTGTCTCGTAATATGGGGATGAAAAATATTAATATGGATTTGATTATTGGATTACCGAATGAAGGGATGGACGAGTTCACTAATTCTTTAGCTGAAACCGAAAAAATGCAACCTGAATCACTTACTGTCCATACATTATCATTTAAACGTGCATCTGAAATGTCGCAAAATAGGGAAAAATATAAAGTCGCGGACCGTGAAACTGTCGAGCAAATGATGAAGCTCGGGGAAGAATGGAATGAAAGAAACGGCTACGATCCTTATTATTTATACCGGCAGAAAAACATCCTCGGTAATTTAGAAAACGTCGGTTATGCAAAACCTGGTGAAGAAAGTATTTATAATATCATCATCATGGAAGAAGTGCAGACGATTATCGGTGTCGGATGTGGTGCGTCTAGTAAGTTTATTCATCCTGAAACGGGTAAAATTACTCAGTTCTACAATCCAAAAGATCCAGCAGCCTATATTTTGACTTATGAAGAATCGATTGAGAAGAAACTTGCTTATTTAGATTCAATTTTCCCTGAAGTTGTAAATAAATAAATAAATAAATAAATAAAGGAGTTATTGAAAAAAAACTAGAAATAGATAAAGTGAATGGTTATTCATTTTAAAATAAAAGGGGTGTTAATTTTGTATAACACGATTGAATTAGTAAAAGAAGGACGTCTAGCACGATTGACATTAAATAGACCTGACTCGATGAATGCGATGGACGATGTCATGATGAAAGAACTTGCCGATGCATTTGATTCATTACAAAATGATAAAACTGTTCAAGTGCTAGTTATTAAGGGAGCAGGTCGAGCATTTTCTGCAGGTGGGGACATTAAGAAAATGGTTGATCCGAATAACCCAATGGATATTAGTAAAGTAATGGTAGATATAACACGACTTGCAAAAGGACTTTATACATTGCCACAAATCACGATTGCAGCAGTGCATGGTGCAGCTGCGGGACTAGGGTTCAGTTTAGCACTTGGTTGCGACACGATTATTGCGGAAGAAGAGAGTAAACTTGCGATGAATTTCATCGGCATAGGGCTTGTTCCGGATGGTGCTGGGCACTTCTTCATGAGCGAACGCGTAGGCGTGCCGAAAGCGAAACATCTTATTTGGTCGGGTAAAGTAATGAGTGGCGATGAAGCGCTTGAAAAAGGTTTGATTGATGAAGTTGTAAAAGCTGGAATGGTGGGGGCGACATCAGATGCTTTGGCGGCTAAGCTCCTTAATTCGCCAATCGCTGCGATGATGGCAACGAAGAAAATCTTACATGCACAAAAAATAGCTGAACTGAGTGAAGTATTGAAAATGGAAAGTGAAGCGCAGATTGCGATGCGTGAAACGAAAGACCATTTGGAAGGAATTATATCGTTTGTTGAGAAACGAAAACCTGTATTCTTAGGGAAATAATAGGATGTATAGACAGTAACCAGCTTGTGGGGTATAGCCTGGATAACTTTATTTATTTCATATATTTAAACCGCAAAACTGGTAGGCATGAGTCGAAAATTAATAATTTAAGCCGATGTTTTCATTCATAAAAAAACACCTAACTCAAATTATAAAAAATTGAGTTAGGTGTTTTTTATTTGTATTTATCCGCGGTTTCACGCCATGCAAAATAGCCTTTTTCAACTGCACGAATGAGAAGCTCGCCAGTTGCGATATTCGTAGCAAGCGGAATGCCATAAACATCGCATAGTCTGAGTAGTGCGCTAACATCAGGTTCGTGAGGTTGTGCAGTAAGTGGATCCCGGAAAAAAAGAATTAAATCCAACTTACTAGTCGCAATCATTGCGCCGATTTGTTGGTCGCCACCAAGAGGTCCAGACATCAATCGATTAACTTCTAAATCAGTTTCATCCATAATTCTAAGTCCGGTTGTGCCAGTTGAGTACAGTGTATGTTTAGAAAAGATGTGTTCATAAGCAATCATGAAGTTCACCATTTCACTTTTCTTTTCATCATGGGCAATTAAGGCTATATCCACTGTTCATCCCTCCATTGTTACATTCGACTCCATTATAACAGAAATTACACTTTGCAATCCTACTTTAATCTAAATCATAGAAATTTTCCGTTTCTACTTATTGAAAGTTGAGAAAAGAGTAACGGAGCGAAAAATTCACTTAGTTACACTTTTACCATTTCAAGAATGGAATAATATTAATTTGCCAGTTGGTGATGCAAGGCGATGTGTTTTATCGAGTAATTCTTTTTCTTTAAGGATTGCATGGCCTTTTTCTTTTGCTTCTTCATCTGTTGATGCTTCGAGCGTTTCTTCTATTATTAATTTCCCTTTTGGTTCAAATGCCGTTAATTTATAGACTCTCATGATTTCACCCTTTCTAATCTAGTACATTTATTATACTATGAAATAACAAGAAATGAATAATGATTCATGTTCTGTGTGATTTTTAATAAAAAGAGATAATTTGAAACTTCTGTTTGCTAGATTCGTATAGATTAGAAGTAGCTTTTTGAAAGGGGAATGACAATGTCTTTAAAAATTGAAAATGTAACGAAGCGCTTTGGTAATTTTACAGCGGTTGATGATTTAACTCTTTCCGTTGGAGAAGGTATGATGTACGGTTTTCTTGGGGCAAATGGTGCGGGGAAAACGACGACTTTTCGTATGATTTTAGGACTTCTTCGATCAAATGAAGGAAGAATTACTTGGAATGATAAACCTATAAACTACTCGACGAGTCCTGAAATTGGATATTTACCAGAAGAACGTGGACTTTATCCAAAAATGAAAGTGGAGGAACAGCTTATATTTCTAGGCCAGTTACGTGGTATGAAAAAAAATGATGCGAAGATTGCTTTGAGTGAATGGCTTGAACGGATGGAAATTCCTCAATATGCAAATAAAAAAGTGGAGGAATTGTCCAAAGGAAATCAACAGAAAATACAAGTCATTGCTTCACTTATGCATAATCCAAAGCTATTAATTTTAGATGAACCATTTTCTGGACTAGACCCAGTGAACGTTGAAATGTTAAAGAAAGCGATTATTGAATTCCGAAATAGTGGTGCAACAATTGTTTTTTCTAGTCACAGAATGGATCATGTGGAGGAACTTTGTGAGCAACTAAGTATTGTTCATCATGGAAAACAAATTGTGAGTGGCACGCTTCGGGACGTAAAGCGTTCGTATAGTAAGCATAAAGTAAGGATTCATTCAGACAATGATTTATCACTTCTTGATGGGATTTCAGGTGTTACTGCCGTGCAAAAATCCGTAGAAGGTGCGATTTACCAAGTTGAAACGGAAGCAGTTGCGGAAGTACTCCTAGCGGAAGCTTTAAAATCAGGACCGATTCGCCATTTCGCTATTGAAGAACCTTCACTCCAAGATATTTTCATCGAAAAGGTGGGGAAAGAATATGCGTGAGTTTTGGATTATTTTCAAACAAGCATTTTTAACGAAAGCGAAGACAAAATCATTCATTATTACGACAGCGATTATGATTGCTAGTGTATTTCTTTTTGCGAATATATCTAACATTATTAATATAGTGCAAGATGTTACTGGTAGTGAAAAGGATAAAGAAGAGATTCTTCTTGTCATTGATGATAGTGGTGTGATTCTTGATCGTTTGAAGACAGAATTATCTACGGATGAATCGGGAATTTCAATTGAAACTACTGATCAATCAGAGCAAGCGCTAACGAAGCAAGTAGAAGAAGAGGAGATAGATTCATTCCTAATGGTTGGACTAGATTCAGCTAATAAGATATCTGCAAAATATACGTCAATGAGTGCTAGGGACTTCGCTTTACCGATGAGAATTGAAGATGCTTTGCAGTCGATTCAAACGGAAATGCAAGCGAATGAATTATCATTATCAGCAGATCAAGTGCAGACATTATTCGCACCAATTATGTTCGAGCAGCAATCTGTCTCACCATCTTCGAAATCAGAAGAGGAATTAGGCCAAGCGCGTGGGCTTGTTTATGTATTGATGTTCTTAATCTATTTTGCTGTTATTCTTTATTCGAGCATGATAGCTACAGATGTCGCAACTGAGAAGTCATCACGAGTGATGGAGATTCTGATTTCAAGTGTCTCACCAGTGAAGCATATGTTTGCAAAAGTGCTTGGCATTGGCACGTTAGGATTGTTACAAATGACTTTATTCGGAATTGCAGGATTTATAGCGCTTAAAACTTCTTCTTCAGATATGGTAGATGGTGTCTTCTCGAGTTTTGGCTTTTCAAACATGAATATTGCAACGATTATTTACGCGGTTGTGTTCTTTTTGTTAGGGTTCTTCCTTTATGCAACACTTGCGGCACTTTTAGGATCTCTAGTGAGTCGAGCAGAAGATGTGCAACAGATGATTATGCCGATGACTTTATTAATTGTAGCGGCGTTTATGATTGCTGCAACGGGGCTTGGAAATCCTGAGCTTGCATATTTGAAATATGCTTCTTATGTACCGTTTTTTGCGCCTCTTGTCATGTTTTTACGTGTAGGTATGCTTGATTTGCCCTTATGGGAGCCGTTACTTTCAATCGGAATTATGCTTGTGACGATTTTTATCCTTGGTTGGTTTGGTGCGAAAGTTTATCGTGGTGGCGTTTTGATGTATGGTCCATCGCGTTCGTTGAAAGATTTAAAGAAAGCAATTCAGTTAGGGAAAGAATAAGTGATAAAATACAGCGCTACATTTGTAGTGCTGTTATTCGTTCATTTATAAAGAAGTTACTTGATGATTTGGCTAGGTATGATAAAGAGTAGAATCTACAAAAAAAGATGGTTCTGGATCATTTTGGTGATCTTTTCTTGTACTAATGATTGTTGTGAGTGAATGAGTTTGCGTTGTTTCCCGGCAACGTTGCATAGTTCGCATCCGATGTTGCATTGTTTTGCGGAAACGTTGCGTACTTCTTTTTACGTTGCATTGTTTTGCGGCAACGTTGCGTAGTTTGCACCCGATGTTGCATTGTTTTGAGGAAACGTTGCGTACTTCTTATTACGTTGCATTGTTTCCCGGCAACGTTGCATAGTTTGCACCCGATGTTGCATTGTTTTGAGGAAACGTTGCGTACTTCTTATTACGTTTCATTGTTTCCCGGCAACGTTGCATAGTTTGCACCCGATGTTGCATTGTTTTGAGGAAACGTTGCGTACTTCTTATTACGTTGCATTGTTTCCCGGCAACGTTGCATAGTTTGCACCCGATGTTGCATTGTTTTACGAAAACGTTGCGTACTCCGCTTGCATTTGTTCACAGACGCTGTCTACCTATCTGTTTAAAACATTTCTCAAAGACTTGCTGAAATAGTTAGCAGAGTCTTTTTTTGTATGGTAAAATAAGAACAAGTATTCGTTATTTGAGGAGGTTTTTAATTGTCGACAATCCGTTTTATCCACACGGCAGATCTGCATCTTGATAGTCCTTTTAAAGGGATGACTGGGCTTCCGCTTGATCGACTTAATGAGTTGCGTGAAAGTACGTTTACAGCATTTACTAGATTAGTAGACTATGCGGTCGAATCGAAACCTGATTTCATGTTAATAGTCGGAGATATATATGACGGAGAAGACCGGAGTTTACGGGCACAATTAAAGTTTCAAGAAGGAATGGAAAAATTAAATGTTGCAGGCGTTCCGGTTTTTATTTCCTACGGGAATCATGATCATTTAGGTGGTCGTTGGACGCGATTTGAGCTGCCTATTAATGTACATGTTTTTAAAGAAAATGTTGAAGAAGCGAGACTTCGGGTGCGCGGATTAGATGTTTCTATTTACGGGTTCAGTTATAAAGAAAGACATATTCGTGAGGCTATGGTTGAACATTTTCCTGTGGCAAATACAGATGCATTTCATATTGGTATGTTGCATGGTAGTTTGGCAGGAGATGTGTCACATGCAGTTTATGCGCCGTTTACGAAAGAACAATTACTTGAAAAACGCTATGATTATTGGGCTTTGGGGCATATTCACCTGCGACAACAACTTCATGCAGAACCACCGATTGTATATCCAGGGAATATTCAAGGCCGCCATAAGAATGAACGAGGTGTAAAGGGTTTTTATGAAGTGGAATTATCCAAGTTGGGTGCTTCGTTTGAGTTTATTTCCACATCGGCACTTGTTTTTGAACGGTTGAATGTTCCGTGTGGGGGCATTAGACATGCGAATGAATGGATGGAGGCTTGTCTGGAAGTACTTGAGTCGTTCAAGAAGACATATGGTGCCGGAGTTGTAGAGTTGACGATGACAGCAGTTGACGAAGGTGCTGCGGAGTTGTTTCGCCAATCGAGTGAGGGAGAGTGGCTCGATTTACTTCGTGAAGTTGTAGAGGAAAATGAACCATTTGTTTTTGTGCAAAAAATGCTTGTTGAGAAGCGGTCCGGAAATGAAGCTGGTAAGAGTGCATTTGCGCAATCCGTACTATCTGTAATAGACGAATGGACAACTGATGATTGGAAAATAATTTTAAAAGAAGCTTATCAACATAAGCAGGGGATTAAGTATTTAGATGTGTTAGATGAAACAGAAATTAATTTAATTAAAATTGAAGCAACAAGTTTACTTATGAATGAAATGTCGAAAACGGAATGAGGTGAGAGAGTGAAATTTGAAAAACTCAACATTTATGGATTTGGAAAACATGAAAATATAACAATGGAATTTGGTCCTGGAATGAATGTGTTGTATGGACTTAATGAGGCTGGGAAAACGACAATACAGCAATTTATTTTACATATATTATTTGGTTTTCCTCAGCGTAACAGTACAATACTGCGTTATGAACCGAAATCAGGTGGTCGATATGGCGGACAAATTGTTTTGACGGACGACAGATACGGGAAGTGCATCATAGAAAGAGTACAAGGGAAGTCAGCGGGTGATGTAACCGTTTATTTCGAAGATGGTAAGACAGGTAATGAGGAAACATTAAATATGATTTTGGGACAGTATGACCGTGCTTCATTTGAATCGATATTTTCGTTTTCTTTATTGCAATTACAAGGATTTGAGAAAATGGATGAAAAAGAATTAAGCAGAACATTGCTTGCATCGGGAACTACTGGCGTTGAATCCCTTTTACAACTTGAGAAGCGATTGGAGAAAGAGCGTGGGGATTTATTTAAGAAATCTGGGAAGAATCCTGAGATGAATCTTATGATGAAAGAGCTGCGTGAAATAGAGTTGGAACTAAAAGATGAACAAGGGAAAGTTGAGCAATATGGACCGTCAATTGAGCGGATAAAGAAAATTGATGAGCAAGTGACGTTTTTACGTGAATCAGAAAATGAAATTAAAAAGTCTATGGAACAGCGTTCACGATTACGGCAATACTTACCGCTTTATAAAAAGAAAGAAGAGATCGAAAATCATCTCCAGGAAATAGGTATTATTAATTTCCCTGCTGATGGAATTAGACGCTTTGAATCGTTAATGGGAAAATTGGATGAAACAAAGGCAACTAAGCGTAGAATTGAAAATGAGTTAACTGAGATAAATAATGACTCGATAAGTGAACAGATGTCAGAAAGAATAGCAGAAATTGAAAAATTGTTGGCCAAGGAAGCTGAATGGCATGGATGGCGAGCTAAACTTGTTTCAATTGAAGGTGAATTAAAGCGTTTAGATGGGTCTCAGTACAGACTTTTTGACCGTCTAGGTATCCAGATGGAACAGAAATCAGTTTTATTTAATGCAGATGTATCCATTCGAAAAGAAGAGGAAATGCATGAGCTAATTCAAGAAACAAATAGATTAAATCAAGAAATAGATTTTGTAGGTTCACAGTTAGAAGCTGTAAAAGATGAATTGAAATCAATAGATTCTAATATAAAGGATCTACAAGTGCCGTCTAGCAAGGAAATTGAAAACTCGCGTGAGTGGCCTACGATACGTCAACAGCTTGCGGAGGCAAGAGCGTATATGTCATTTGGAGAAAGTCCTCTTGCACAAAGTTCAAAATTAATTCCGCTAATATTAATATTTCTATCCCTGGCACTAATTGGCTTTGGTTTTATTCAAAAGCAGTGGTTCATCGTTATAATGGGTGCTGTTGTTGGGGGAATTGGTTTGTCTTTTTATTTAAAAAAGAAACCAAGTACGGATTCGAAAATGGACAAAATGAAAGCAATTATAGCGGCATATAGTGAACAGGAAGCAGATATGGAGCGTTTGGTTAAGTACGTTGAGGATTATCGACGTGCCAAAGAGCGATACGAGGAAGGGTTGCATAACCAACGCATTAAATATGGTAACTTTGAGACGAAATTAGATATGCTGGAAAAGGATCGTTTAGAAGCTACTGCCAATTTCGAAAGTTTTACACAAGGTTATGGCTTCGACGGATTTCCATCAATGGCAATTGTCCCAGAACTGTTCCGAATGATAAGGGAAGTGCAAGAAGTTACGAGGGATATTATGGATTTCGAAGTGCAGAAGAGCGTTATTGAAAGAGCTGTGGCGGAACGAATGACTGATGCTGGTAATGTTTTGAAACAAAATGTCCCACCAGAGATTTTATATGAGGCGTTGAGAAAAGAATTTCTAAGGATGCATGAGGCACAGGAAAAAATACATTCGCTTGAGACTAGAAAAATTGCTTTAGTAACTACTTTAAAAGAAATAGCTTTACTTGAAGATGCTCAGCAGTCGAATTTAAGTGAGTTATTAGGCACAGCGGATGTTAAAACCGAAGATGCTTTTTATAAAAAGTACGATACCTATCAAGAAGCGATTCGTTACAATGACCAGCTTACGGATGTTGTGCAGCAACTTGAAACGGGCGAAGCATTCATTACAACTGTCGATATAACTGATGATGAAATAGTACTTGAAGTTGCTGAAATGGCGTCACATTTATTATCTATTAATGAAGAATTAAGTCATTTAATTAATGAAAAAGCTGCTCTCACTAATAAAACTGAACAGTTGTTAACTGATGCGACTTATGGAGTAAAGCTACAGATTTTTGAGATGAAAAAAGCTGAGCTTGCGGAGGTAGCAAAAAAATGGGCGACTAGAACTGCAGTTACAGAAGCGATTAAACAGACGATGCTTGAATTGAAAGAGAAAAAGTTACCTCAAGTACTTACGCAAGCTGAAATATTATTTAAAAAACTAACAGGTGGAAAATACGAAGCGTTAGTTGTGACAGAAGCAGGTTTTTTCATTGCGGTAGCAAATAATGGTTTACGATATCCAATAGCGGAATTGAGCCAAGCGACTAAGGAGCAGGCCTATATTTCTTTAAGGTTTGCACTTGCATCTTCAGTTTTGGATACGGCGCCTTTTCCAATAATGATGGATGATCCATTCGTACACTTTGACGAAGAGCGACTTTCTAGTATGATTGAAGTATTACGTACAGCGAATGACCATCAGTTCATCTATTTTACTTGTCATAAAAAAATGAGAGATAAGTGGACAGATGCAGTCATTATAAACGTTTAGGGGGCAGTTATTATATGAAAATGCTAATGGATTACAAAGTTGGAGAGTCAATTGATCTTTTTTTATTAATTAAACAATCAATCCCGGGTGTAACAACACAAGGTAGCTCGTTTATGACGCTCATTTTGCAGGATAAAAGTGGTGATTTGGAAGCGAAGTTATGGGATACGAAAGAAGAGCAAGTGAAGACCTATGCGGCTGCAACTATCGTTAAAGTGAACGGGGAAGTTCATGAATACCGAGGGAAAAATCAATTGCGCATTAAAGGTATACGCCCGGTTAAAGATGAAGAGGGTGTAACCATTGCAGAATTAGTTCCGTCATCTATAAAAAGTAAAGAAGTTTTACTGGAAGAATTAATGGGGTATTTCTTTGAAATGGAAAATCCACAAATTCAGCGTATTACACGTCATTTATTGAAGAAGCATGAGGCGGCATTTACGACTTATCCAGCAGCAATGAAGAATCACCATGATTATGTGTCCGGTCTTATTGATCATGTTGTTTCTATGTTGAAATTAGGAAAAGCATTGGCGGAACTGTATCCAACGCTTAATAAAGATTTATTGTATGCGGGTATTATTTTGCATGATGTAGGTAAAGTCATTGAATTAACAGGGCCGATCGCCACTCAGTATACTGTGGAGGGAAATTTAATTGGCCATATTTCTATTATGGTAAACGAAATATCGAAGGCGGCAGATGAATTGGATATAGCCGGCGAAGAAGTGATGTTACTTCAGCATATGGTGTTGTCACATCACGGGAAAGAAGAATGGGGAAGTCCAAAACGTCCGATGTTAAGAGAGGCTGAAATGCTTCATTATATTGATAATATTGATGCGAAGATGACAATGCTTGATCGTGCACTCAGCAAGACTAATCCAGGTGAGTTTTCGGAGCGCATTTTTCCGCTTGAAAATCGCTCATTTTATAAGCCGACATTTGAATAAAATAAAACTAGGAAAATAACATAACTTAAACAAAAAAAATCTCCGCGAGACATAAGCCTCGTGGAGATCTTTTTGTGCTGATTATTTTTTATCTTCTTTAGCTTCTTTTTCTGTATCTGCTTCTTTTTCATCTTGCAAGAACATAGCAAGCGCCTCTTTCAGGTCAGCATCTTTAACTTTAACATCCGCTTCCTTCATGAGTTTCGAAATCTTTTCAACGATTGTGTTAGGATCAGCTTTTTCAATTAATAAAGCTTTTTGAACATCTTTATCGTCTTTAGATACTTTATCTTCTTTGATTTCTCGCTTGTCAGTTACTTTGATAATATGGAAACCTTCTTGTGTTTGAACTGGTTCACTGATTTTATTAAGTTCAAGTGAGAAAGCTGCATCTTGGAATTCTGGAAGCATTGCACCGTAACCGAACCATCCAAGGTCACCACCTGATTCTTTTGCAGCAGGTTCAGTAGAGTATTCTTTTGCAATTTCAGCAAAGTCTGCTCCACCTTCAATTTTTTTCTTCACTTCAAGAGCAGTTTCTTCGTCAGCTACTAGTACATGTTGTGCATTTACTTCTGTATTCATTAATTCTACACGTTCTGCAATTTCTTTATCTGATACTTCAACGCCTTCAGTAAGTGCTTTTTCTTGTAATGCATTTAGACGAAGAACGTCTTTATAAGATTCTGGTGTAAGACCTTCTTGAGCTAAAGATTGTTCAAAGTTCTCGCCAAGCTTTTCTTCAGTTTTCTTATATTCGCTATCGATTTCTTTGTCTGTAACTTTATATTTATCGCTTAGTACCTTTTCGATAACAAGAAGTTGTAATTTTTGTTCACCAATTTCACTCTTCATGTCTTCGTATAATTCACTTTTTGTAATGTCTCCAGCTTTTGATGTAACAAGAACCTCATCGCCGGCATTTTTATCGCTGCAAGCTGATAGTGCTAGAATTGATGCTGAAATAGTTAATGCTAATATCGTTTTTCTCATAGTTATTCTCCCCTAACATTAATGTGTAACAGTAGATACTATAACATAAGAACGTCTATAAAACAAAAAGGTTTCACTGTAGATGATTTGCCCATAAACCTTTTAATTTATTGCATAGGATACATAGAGAGAGAGGGGGTGCTACCGTGAGCGGATATAACCAAGGTTCTTCCGGATTTGCGCTAATCGTCGTGTTGTTCATTTTATTAATTATTGTCGGTGCAGCCTATTTATATTAATCGATAATATGTAGTCGATAAAAAAAGTCCATTTCCTAAAAGGAATTTGGACTTTTTTTTCATGTCGATGCTAATAACACTTCTAAGAAGAAGGACAGGATTAATATAGTAACGAGTATGTTAACTGTACCAAATATTTTGGATTGCTTCTCTTCAGGAATCTCTCTTGATTCACAAAGTGCATATGTCATACGATTAATTTGGAATAAGTAAAATAACGAAAAAATCACTGTGCCTATAATGATCAAATTAGTACCTCCCTTTTAATCATTGCTATTAATAATTATAGCAGAAGAAGATAGAGAAAGAAATTATCTAGGTTAACTTAACTTTCCTTTCTTCCTCATATTCATTTTCTTTTATTGCTAATAAAGCACCGGACGCATCATCAAATGAATTTCCAATTGAGTCAAAGCCGCGTTCAAAAATTTCCATAAAATCATCTCCATAAATATTACGAATGACAGACATCACATCTAGAAACTCAGGAAACTTACCATATAAATCTTTTAGTGGGAGAGCACCATCCAAAATGCCATGCTTTGTATTGTGATAATTTTTATTCATTTCAAATAAAAGACTTTCTCCCTCTTCTGTTACTGAAACATATGTATTTCGACGGTCGTCGTCTTTCTTATAAAATTGTAAGTATCCACGTTGTTCTAACTTTTTAGAAAAGTTAAATGCAGTAGATACATGCATAACGCCGAATTTAGCAACCTCCGAAATTGTAGCGCCTTGCAGATGATGGGAAATCCACAAGATGTGGTGTTCATTAATATTTAAGTCATAGGGCTTAATCCACTGCTGCCAGTCTTTTTCAACAGCTTTCCAGAGTGCTTTAGACATCTGTGCAACGCGTTGGCTAAAAATCATTGCATCTTTCAATGAATACTTTTCTTCTGTCATGAGGACACCAACTTCCATTAAACGTAGTTTCTTTTATTATAGCAGAAAAGAAAACTATGGAGAAGTAAATATTAAGAATTGCAGAAAAAATCAGCATATAAAAAAGATTATCCTTAGGAAAAAGGATAATCTAAATTATTTATTTCTGTTGTGAAGCAATTGATTGTTCTAAATTCTCCAGTGCTGTTTGAATTGCAGAAAGTTCTTTTTCCATTCGTTTACGATTTGGTTCAGTAGATTGTTGCCAGTTTTCAAATGATTCTTTGAGTCCATCCACTGCTTCAGGGACTGTCTCTTTTGCTTCTTTTGTAAGTTTTGAGATTGAGCTTTTTAAGTCATTCAGTTTCTCTTTTGCATCACTAAACTTTTCTTTCATGTCTGCTGAAGCGCTCTTAACAGATGTGCGAAGCTCAGTGCCAGACTTTGGAGTAGAATAGAGGACAGTTATTGCTGCTGCAACTGTTCCAGTAGCAAGGCCGAGAAAAAAAGTAGATACTTTCATAATAAGTAACGCACTCCTCTCTATTTAAGTATTATCCTATTACTAGTTTAATTAAACCACGCAATGTGAAGATGAGCAAATATAAAGTTAATCTTCAATCTAATGAATAAAAAGAAAAAGCCTCTCGTCATTAGACGAAAAGCTTATCTTTGCGAATTTAGGTTCTTTGTCAAATGACGTTGATGAAGAATAATAGCCAACCATAACTTAGTTATTGTAGGGCTATTCAAGAAGTCAGTAAAGCTGATTTTTTAGGATAGTCCTTTTTCATATAGTCTTCCATATATCCCGTTGTTTTCCGTTCCAGATGGACACTTTCCGCGGGCACGGCTTCAGCCTCCTCGTCGCGAAAAGCACGCTCCTGTGGGGTCTTCAGCTCGCGCTGTTCCCGCTGGAGTCGCCATCTTGCACTACAAACAACTAGTATTGCACTTGTGAATTACATAAAAATAGACAAAAGACTTTCAAGCCTATTAAATTCTCATAAATGTTACGCAGCGTCAAAATGGGATTGTCCTTGTTCCTGCTGTTTAACCGATTGTTTTAACTTGAAGTGTAACAGAATCCGTTTTCTATAGTTCTGGAAGTTTCTATATCCAATATGTCGCCTGATTCCGCATTTATATATTCGAAGGCCATTTCACCTTTTGCGTATTTGAACTCATCAAAAGAAAGGTGCTTAGGTAGGGCCTTGTAGTGTGGGAGTATTGGTTAATTTTCCAGAAATATATTTACACCGTTTGCCATTATAGGTTCCTTCTTTTACACAATCTTCATCAAAAATAACATTTGGGTCTTGAATATCAAGCAAAGATTTAATACTATTAGAACACGACAAGTGAATTTCCTCCTGAATGATGGTTTTGGTCGACTTTTATTCTACAGGGAATTTAACTTGTTTTCTCTCTATATATAAAGGGAATTTATCTTACCCAGACCCTCCAGCTGCTTGAAGTGGAAAGCGTCCGCTTGGAACGGAAACCAGCGGGTAGTAGGATTACCTTATCCAATATATTTATAAAAAATGACGTTAGTGAAGATCCTCCTCATCTCCCTTTAAAGGGATGGGGATTTTCTTTCACCAACGTCATTTATTGTACAACCCGAATTTAGTTTATTATGGGTGACTTTATGGAAGAACGCACCATTAATTTTTTTACGATAGGCTGGATAATGAAAAATGCAATCCCATTTAGAACAACAGCTGGTAGTACCACTGTTACATAGAAGAATGGAAATGGATTTTCAACACCGGGAATTTCCACGCGTAACATGAAAAATGCGACACCGAGGAAAATTGCACCTGAAAGTAAAGTACCAAACCCGACAAGTATAGTTGCACTAATTAAGTTTTGTGTAACCTTTTTTAATGCAACAACAACTGCAAAAACAACGAATGCAGTAATAAATTTATCAATTATATTTGGGAAAAATCCTAATGGAAAAGTTGAAAATAGTCCTGATATAACACCAGTAGAAATGGCTAGTAAAAAGACGCTCCGTATATCTGGGAATAAAAAGATCCCAATAAACATCATTGTTAACATGAAATCAGGTTTCATCCCACCGTTATAACCAGGTATAACCAAGTACAATGCAGTACCTACCGCAACTAATAAAGCCATTAATACAAGTTTCTTCGTATTCATTTCTCATCTCTCCTCGACTCGTCTGATATTACTTTCCTATCGTATCCTCATGATCGATAGCGAAAACTTATTTATAATTTTACATGATTTATAGACTTCTTGCAAGTTTACATTTTTAATGTATTTTCAAATTTTTGTGCCATAACTTTAATAGTCTCCAGTGTAAATTCGTCTGTTTTTGGTTCCCATGAAGAAAGTTGGAATCCATCAGTTTCATCATAACGTGGGATAAAGTGCAAGTGGAAATGGAAAACACTTTGCCCGGCGGGTGCACCATTATTTTGCAGTAAATTCATTCCAGCTGGTTTGAATTCATCTTTAAGCGCATTAGCAATCTTAGGCGCCGCCGCAAATAAACGAGAAGCTTGTTCTTCATTAAAATCATAAACATTCTCAATATGTTTTTTAGGAATTAAAAGTACATGTCCTTTCGTTACAGGCATGATGTCCATAAAGGCATAAACATGTTCATCTTCATAAATTTTTGCGCTTGGAATCGTTCCTTCAATGATTTTACAAAAAATACAGTCAGTCATTTAGACACTTCCTTTCATGATTAAGGTCAGTGTAGCATATTTTATAAGAATGATTCGATGATGGACAAGGTATTTTTTCCAAAACTTTGTTAAAATAAAATTAGAACGGAGGATGAAGATGGCGATTGTACAATTAAGAGATGTGACGGGTGGATATTCACGTAAACCTGTCTTGCATGATCTATCATTTGAAATCGGAGAAAGCGAACTTGTTGGCTTAATTGGCTTAAACGGTGCCGGGAAAAGTACGACGATTAAACATATTATTGGGCTCATGAATCCACATAGCGGAGAAATACGAGTAAATGGTGTCACATTTAGTGAAGACCCTGAAACGTATAGAAAATCTTTCTCCTACATACCGGAGACGCCGATTTTATATGAAGAGTTAACACTACGTGAGCACTTAGAATTAACTGCGATGGCCTATGGCTTAGAACAAGACGTTTTTGAAGCGCGTTCGGCTGCCTTGTTAAAAGAATTTATGATGGAAAAAAGGTTGAAGTGGTTTCCATCACACTTCTCCAAAGGAATGCGTCAAAAAGTAATGATAATGTGTGCATTTCTTGTTAATCCACAATTATATATTATTGATGAACCATTCGTCGGTCTTGATCCAATAGGGATAAAATCATTATTGGAGCAGATGACACAGCGCAAAGCGGACGGCGCATCTGTCTTGATGTCGACGCATATTTTGTCTACTGCAGAGAAATATTGTGACCGCATTATTCTTCTTCATGAAGGAAGATTACGTGCAGAAGGTACGATGGATGAACTAAGAGCGGCATTTGGTTTGCCTAATGCTTCATTAGATGACTTATATATTGCGATGACAGAGGAATCTGACGATGAAAAATTTGCATGAGTTATGGGGAAATAGATTTATTAATTATATGACCGAATTCCAAAGGTACATGAAATATGTATTTACGGGACATTTGGCGATTGTGTTTGTCTTTATGCTAGGTGCTGGCGGATATGCCTATAGTGAGTGGTTAAAGGAAATTCCAGCTGATTTTCCAGCAGCGCTACTGACTGCATTTTTAATTGCTGCAGCTTTAGCTTATTCTCCACCCGTCACGTTGTTAAAGCCTGCAGATGCAGTGTATTTATTGCCATTAGAGACTAAGTTGCACATGTATTTAAAAAGTGCACTTCGTTGGTCAGTCGTATCTCAAATTGGTTTGCCGCTTATTTTGTTTGTTGTAGCGATACCGTTACTTGCTGCTACTGGGACAACGTCAAAAATGCTGTACTTATGGATTGCTATTTTTATTATTGCTTTAAAATTCATATTTGTAGATATAGAATATTGTGTGCGACATGTCTTAAGTGGTGAAAAAGTATGGGTGGACCGGGCAGTTCGCTTTGTGCTTGCAGGATTACTCATTTATTTATGGCTTGGTCCATATCCCTATTTAATTTTAATTGTTGCAATTGTGATTGGTCTTTATTTTACTTATTGGCTTAAGAGGAAGAATAAAGTACCGTTTCCATATAATCATTTCATTGAAGTAGAGCAAAATCGAATGATGCGTTTTTATCGATTTGCAAATTATTTTACAGACGTTCCACATTTAAAAGGTTCTGTTAGTAGAAGAGGTTGGCTTGGATTCTTTATGGGTACTTCGAATATTAATAACGCAAATGCACAGTCGTTTTTAATTCGTCGGACATTCATTAGAACTGATGATACATTTTGGTTATGGGTAAGGTTGACAGTACTATCTATTATAGGTGCATCTTTTATTCCATTTCCAATAGTCGTTTATATCTTCTCGGGGGCATTGGCATTTGCGTCGTCGATTCAACTTGTCTATGCGTTGCGTGCAGGGTATGAATTCAGGATGGATATGCTTTTTCCTATTAATGAAAATTCGCGTTCAGTAGCAATTCGAAGAACTGTTCGAAGTGTACAATATTTACAAGCGTTGGTAGTGACGATAGCTGCTTTGTTTTTATTTGGATTAACAGTTACACCATTTCTATTAGGAGTTGTTGTCTTAATCGTCTCAGAAGTTACAATCCAAATGGTTAAAGAAAATAAATAATAAAGAAAATTCAAAAATCTCTTGCAACTAATGAGTATTATTCTATATACTTATTAAAAGGCGTCAGGGGTGAGCGTATTGGAAAAAAGTTATTCATATGCTGAATTCATGAAAACCGTTGGAAGAAATAGTTCTTCGATTCACGCTGAGAAAATGTTGAATGAGATATACATGGATTTATTTTTGCAACATATCCACAGAAAACAAATACGAAAACGATTAGTAGAAGAGGTTGATCGTTCATTAGACAACAAGAATAAAAGTGAATTTCTAAAGTATTCTGCGCAACTCTTGAAATTTGTGGATATCGATTAGCAAATAAGGAAACGCTACACGAAGGTATATGTGTAGCGTTTTTTTGTATGATAAAGTATATTAAAACATACGTTCCCTTTTAAGCTTGGACAATTTAGGGAATAGGTACGCTAACTATAAAAATGAGTTGAGGAGGTGTTAGACGAATGGTGGAGAAATTCAATTTACAAGCCCCATATACTCCGCAAGGCGATCAACCTTATGCGATTAAAAAGCTGTTAGAAGGATTAGAAAAAGGGGAAAAACACCAAACATTACTTGGCGCAACGGGAACAGGAAAAACATTTACCGTTTCTAATATTGTTAAGGAAATAAATAAACCAACACTTGTCATGGCGCATAATAAAACATTGGCTGGACAATTATATAGTGAATTTAAAGCGTTTTTTCCTGATAATGCAGTGGAATATTTCGTTAGTTATTATGATTATTTTCAACCTGAAGCTTATGTGGCGCATACAGATACTTATATTGAAAAAGACTCAAGCATAAATGATGAAATTGACAAGCTTCGCCACTCCGCTACTTCTTCTTTATTTGAACGTAATGATGTGTTAATCGTGGCATCGGTGTCTTGTATTTATGGTCTTGGTTCACCTAAAGAATACCGTGACATGGTCGTTTCCATTCGAAAAGGGATGAATATTGGTCGTGACGAGTTATTACGAAAATTTGTGGCGATTCAATATAATAGAAATGATATTAGTTTTACGAGAGGTACTTTTAGAGTCCGAGGAGACGTTGTAGAATTATTCCCAGCATCAAGAGATGAGCGATGTATCCGTTTTGAATTTTTTGGAGATGAGATTGATCGAATTCGTGAAGTAGATGCTTTGACTGGTGAAATCATTGCAGACCGCGAACATATCGCTATTTTCCCCGCATCTCACTTCGTTACAAGTGAAGAGAAGATGATAAAGGCAATAGTAAATATAGAAGTTGAACTTGAAGATAGATTGAAAGTGCTTAAAAGTGAGGATAAATTACTAGAAGCGCAGCGACTCGAGCAACGTACACGCTATGATTTGGAAATGATGCGGGAGATGGGTTTTTGCTCTGGAATTGAGAACTATTCAAGACATTTAACACTTCGACCAGCTGGTGCATCACCTTATACGCTTATTGATTATTTCCCTGAAGACTTCTTATTAATCGTAGATGAGAGTCATGTTACATTACCGCAAGTTCGGGGGATGTATAACGGCGACCAAGCTAGAAAGAAAAATCTAGTGGATTACGGTTTCAGACTTCCTTCGGCCTTGGATAATCGTCCACTCACATTTGAGGAATTTGAAGGTCGTGTACATGAAGCGATATACGTTTCTGCGACGCCTGGGCAATATGAAATTGAGCATACGCCGGAAATGATTCAACAAATTATCCGTCCAACCGGCTTACTTGATCCAACTATTGATGTTCGTCCTATTACAGGTCAGATAGATGACTTAATTGATGAAATAAATGAACGCGTTAAAAAGAATGAACGTGTATTAATTACCACATTGACGAAGAAAATGTCTGAAGACTTAACCGATTATTTAAAAGATATCGGCATGAAAGTGCAATATCTCCATTCTGAAATTAAAACGTTAGAACGTATCCAAACGATTCGCGACCTGCGATTAGGCGTTTATGATGTGCTCATTGGGATAAACCTTTTACGTGAAGGGATTGATATTCCAGAAGTTTCTCTTGTCACAATTCTTGATGCAGATAAAGAAGGTTTTCTGCGTTCTGAACGTGCACTTATCCAGACAATTGGACGAGCAGCTAGAAACTCAAATGGTCATGTAATTATGTACGCAGACAGAATGACTGACTCGATGACTAAAGCGATTAGTGAAACTGATCGCAGACGTGAAATACAACAAGCATATAATGAAAAACACAATATCACACCGACTACAATTAAAAAGGATATACATGATGTTATTCGAGCAACCGAGGTTGCCGAAGAAACTGAAACTTATTTAGAAAAGATTACGAAAGGTAAGAAACTGACAGGAAAAGAAAAAGATTCAGTCCTTCTTGTACTTGAAAAAGAAATGAAAGCGGCAGCCAAAGATTTACAATTTGAATTGGCAGCTGAATTAAGAGATGCAATTTTAGAGCTTAAGACAGAAAGGTAGATTGCTCATGAGAAATAAAGAAATCGTCATACAAGGCGCTAGAGCGCATAATCTTAAAAATATTAATGTTAATATTCCCCGCGATAAGCTTGTCGTGATGACTGGATTGTCAGGGTCGGGGAAATCATCACTTGCTTTCGATACCATTTATGCTGAAGGGCAGCGTAGATACGTTGAATCACTTTCCTCTTATGCTAGGCAGTTTTTAGGGCAAATGGACAAGCCCGACGTTGATGTAATCGAGGGGTTGTCGCCAGCAATTTCGATTGATCAAAAAACAACAAGTCGAAACCCGCGCTCAACAGTTGGAACAGTAACTGAAATTTACGACTATCTTCGCTTGCTTTATGCAAGAATCGGAAAACCAGTTTGTCCGATTCACGGCACAGAAATATCTTCGCAAACGATTTCGCAAATGGTAGACCGATTGATGCAACTGCCTGAACGCACACGCATTCAAGTTTTAGCGCCAATTGTATCTGGGCGTAAAGGAACACATGTGAAGCTATTTGAAGACACTAGAAAAGAAGGATATGTTCGTGTTCGCGTAGATGGTGAAATTATCGATTTGGACGACAATATCGAGTTAAATAAAAATAAGCGCCATAATATTGAAGTTGTGATTGATCGTATCGTTATTAATAAAGATATCGCTTCAAGACTAAGTGATTCACTCGAATCTGCGCTTCGTCTTGCCGGAGGTACTGTATTAGTTGATGTAATAGACGGAGAAGAATTGTTATTTAGCGAACACCATGCATGCCCGTTATGCGGTTTTTCAATAGGTGAACTAGAGCCAAGGATGTTTTCATTTAACAGTCCATTTGGTGCTTGTGGTGAATGTGATGGACTTGGAACGAAGCTTGAAGTGAATCCAGAAACTGTTATTCCTGATTACTCGCTTAGCTTAAAAAATCATGCAATTGCGCCTTGGGAACCGACAAGTTCACAATATTATCCGGAACTATTGAAGGCAGCCGCAAAGCATTTTGGGATATCAATGACAGTCCCTGTCAGCAAATTAAAAGAAGAAGATCTCGATAAAATCTTACATGGTTCAAAGGACGAAAAAATTCGTTTTCGTTATACGAATGAATTTGGTGGGACAAAGGACAGTGACGTCTATTTTGAAGGTGTGCTTTCCAATGTTGCACGACGATATAAGGACACAGCTTCAGATTATGTCCGTGATCAAATGGAGAAATATATGGCGCAACGACCTTGTCCATCTTGTAATGGTTACCGTTTAAAGGAAGAGACGCTCGCTGTAAAAGTGAATGATGTCCACATAGGGAAAGTAACCGATTTATCAATTGAAGATGCGGATCTCTTTTTCAAGGAACTTAAACTGTCTGAAAAAGATCAGCAAATTGCAGCACTTATTTTACGTGAAATTGCAGAACGATTAGGTTTCCTTATTAATGTTGGTCTTGATTATTTAACATTGTCGCGAGCTGCTGGAACACTTTCGGGCGGGGAGGCGCAACGAATCCGACTAGCTACACAAATCGGTTCACGTCTTTCTGGTGTTCTTTATATTTTAGATGAACCGTCAATTGGTCTGCACCAACGTGATAATGATCGACTGATTGAGACTTTAAAAAGTATGAGAGATATTGGCAATACACTTATTGTTGTTGAGCATGATGAAGACACCATGTTAGCGGCAGATCATTTAATTGATATGGGTCCTGGAGCTGGAGAGGCTGGCGGTGAAGTTGTTTCGGCCGGCACGCCAGAAGAAGTAATGAATGATCCGTTATCGTTAACTGGTGACTATTTAAGTGGCAGAAAATTTATCCCACTTCCGCTTGAACGACGTAAACCAGATGGTCGAAAAATTTCTATTAAAGGTGCAGCAGAAAATAATTTAAAAAATGTAAATGTCGATATTCCACTGGGCCAGTTCATCGCGGTGACAGGAGTTTCGGGTTCGGGTAAGAGTACGCTTGTGAATGAAGTACTATACAAAGTTTTGGCGCAAAAATTAAACCGCTCAAAACAACAACCTGGAAAACACAAATCGTTAACAGGTACTGAGGAACTTGAAAAAGTAATTGAAATCGATCAATCCCCAATAGGCAGAACACCGAGGTCGAATCCTGCTACTTATACGAGTATGTTTGACGATGTGCGGGATGTCTATGCTTCGACGAATGAGGCAAAAGTACGCGGCTATAAAAAGGGGCGCTTTAGCTTTAACGTCAAGGGTGGCAGATGTGAAGCTTGCCGCGGAGATGGTATAATCAAGATAGAAATGCATTTCTTGCCAGACGTCTACGTACCATGTGAAGTGTGCCAAGGTAAAAGATATAATCGAGAAACACTAGAAGTACTTTACAAAGGAAAGAATATTGCAGATGTCCTAGCTATGACAGTAGAAGATGCACTTGTATTTTTTGAAAACATCCCGAAAATAAGCCGTAAATTACAAACAATTGTTGATGTAGGATTAAGCTATATTAAATTAGGACAGCCGGCCACTACTTTATCAGGCGGTGAAGCCCAACGTGTAAAACTAGCTTCAGAACTGCATAAGCGGTCAAATGGAAAATCATTCTACATCCTTGACGAGCCAACAACTGGACTTCACACATACGATATAGAAAAGTTACTTGTCGTGTTGCAACGCCTTGTTGATTCTGGAAATACAGTACTTGTTATTGAACATAATTTGGATGTAATTAAGACCGTTGATTATATTATCGATTTAGGTCCTGAAGGTGGCGATAAAGGCGGAGAAATATTAGTAACGGGTACGCCGGAGAAAGTAGCTAAATCAGTGAAATCCTATACAGGTAAATATTTAAAGTCTATTCTAGAACGCGATAAGAATAGAATGTCTTTGTTAATCAAAGAAGCAGAAACTGCCAGTAAATGAAACTTTTTTTCATGTCAATCGTATATATATTAATACTACGAATAAACAAAATTAGGAGGCGTCACTATGCAAACCAAAAGAAAAAGAATTTTAGCCATGCTTGAAAATGGAACGATATCGACAGAAGAAGCTTTAACACTTCTTGAGAACATAGGAAATGATTCAGTAGCGGATCAATCAGAAACTAAAGAAGATGCGACTCAAACTTCTTTTGAGGATCATTCAACAAGTCATGAAGAACCAGATAGTCAAACTAGAAAAGAATCTCAGAAATCCAAAGAAAGTGAACCGTCAATGGATGAATTTCTTGAAGATTTACGGAAAGACTTTACTCATGTAGGAGATCGGTTCATGCAGTTCATGCAAACCGCTGTTCAAAAAGTAAAAGAATTTGACTTTGATTCTCCGTTTGGACATTCATTTGAGTTTGATCATACAATGACTAAAAGGTTAGATGGAATCGATGAAATCATAATTGATGTTGACAATGGAAAAGTAACGGTTCATGGCACAGATGGCGATGAAGCGCGTGCTGAGTTTTCCGTTAAATCATCCAATAGTGAATCAGAAGAAACTGCGAAAGAAACATTTTTAAGTAAAGTGATTTTCGTTACAGATGATAATAAGCTGCGTGTATGTAGTGATATGAAAATGACGAAGGTAAATGTAGATTTATATATTCCGCGGAAGAACTATAAAAAATTATCAGCTCGTCTTATGAATGGTTCATTTGATATGGAAGATATGATTTTTGATAAAATACGTGTTAAAACTTCAAATGGAAAAGTTGATGCTTCCTCACTTTCATTTAAAGATGCCGAATTCGAAGCAGCAAATGGTTCAATCAATCTTCAAAAACTTGTCGGTGAAAAACTTTCTGCGGAAACACTTAACGGGCGCGTTTACGTGGACGGTGAGTTAATAGAAGTAGAAGCACAGTCGTTAAGCGGACATGTTGTTGTGACAACAACAAATCCAAATGCGCAGAAAATCGAAGCGAAGACGATGAGTGGTTCAGTTGAAATATATATTCCGACAGACATCGCATTGTCGGGCGAAATAACGTCTAATATGGGCCGCCTCAATCTGAAATTAAATGATGTCGATCGCACTACAGAAACTGAGCAGCTTCTTCAGCGAACGATTCGTTTTAAGAAAGATTTAGAAAGTAATACACCGCTTTATTTATTCGGAGAGGCTAAAACGGGCTCAGTACTTGTTTGTTATAACGCAAAAAAATAAATAATAATAGGTGAATAGAAGATAGTCTAATAACTGGATGTATAACGGTTGTTTAGACTATTTTTTTTAGATTTATAAAAGAATTGAGATTGTTAAACTAAACTAAAATAATCAGCTGGACAGCTACTCCTTTCGATATTGTGTTAAAATATGACTTATGAATAAATAGAAGGGGGATATATCGTGTCTTATGTAACTGTGATAGATGTTCAAAATAGACTAGGACTTGAAATAGCTGCTGGCAGTGCTGGTTTGAATCGCAAAATACATACAAGTGATATTTCGCGGCCGGGATTAGAAATGGCCGGTTATTTTGATTTTTATACTTCTGATCGAGTTCAACTATTAGGAAAGTCTGAGTTGTCCTTTTTTGCGAAACTAGATAAAGAAACCCGGATGGATCGAATGAAAAAGCTATGCTCCAGTGAAACTCCAGCAATTATTGCCGCTCATGGCATGGAAGTTCCACATGAATTACTCGAAGCTGCTGAAAATATGAATATTCCCGTTTTGATGACGGATGTCGCGACTACTAAGTTTTCTGGCATGTTGGTGAATTATTTGGAAGGTAAGTTTGCACCTATGACAGCTATACATGGGGTGTTGGTTGATGTCTATGGTATTGGTATATTACTGACAGGAAAAAGTGGTATCGGTAAAAGTGAAACTGCACTTGAATTAGTGAAGAGAGGACATCGACTTATTGCTGATGATCTTGTAGAAATTAGACAAGTTTCTAAAAATATATTGATTGGAAATTCGCCGAAACTACTCGAGCATATGTTAGAGATACGCGGCGTCGGTATTATCGATATCATGACCTTGTTCGGAGCTAGTGCTATTAAGAGAGACAAACGTATTTTAATGGCGATTGAACTAGAATTATGGGATCCTGAAAAAAAATATGACAGACTTGGCTTGGATGAAATGAAAATGAAAATTATTGATTCCGAGCTGACTAAACTAACCGTCCCTGTTCGTCCTGGTAGAAACTTATCAGTCATTATTGAAGTAGCTGCCATGGATCACCGATTAAAAAGGATGGGCGTAAATGCTGCCGAAGACTTTGCAAGACGCTTGGATGATGAAATTGATGAAAAATCGAACTTGATAAATGGAGGTGGGCTTGAGTGACAATGCTAAATTTACTTGCAATTAACCCAATAGCGTTTTCGCTTGGTCCGTTAGAAGTTCGTTGGTATGGTATTTTAATTGTAACTGGAATTATACTAGCATTTATCGTCGTACAACGTGAGATGGTAAAGCGTGGGATGCACCAAGACTTTTTAACAGATTTACTCGTTTGGGCAGTACCTATTTCAATTATTAGCGCGCGGATTTATTATGTCATTTTCACTTGGGATTATTATAAGGATCATCTAGGACAGATTATCCAAATATGGGAAGGTGGAATTGCTATCCATGGCGCATTAATAGGCGCGTTTATCACTGCGTATGTATTTACAAAACGGCGTGGTATATCCTTTTGGAAAACCGTTGATATCACAGCTCCTGGACTCTTGATAGGTCAAATAATCGGTCGTTGGGGAAACTTTATGAACCAAGAAGCTCACGGTGGACCTGTTTCTCAACATTTTTTAAATAACAATATTATTCCTGATTGGATTATGAACCAAATGACGATTGAAGGTATAACCTATCATCCGACATTTCTTTATGAATCACTGTGGAATGTTGTGGCGCTTGTCGTTCTTTTATTGCTACGTAAAGTCCCATTAAAACGAGGCGAGATGTTCTTGTTTTATTTAGTATGGTATTCTGCAGGGCGGTTCTTCATAGAAGGTATGCGAACAGATAGTTTATATGTGATTGGAGAGCTACGAGCAGCACAGCTTGTATCCATTATTACGATTGTCGTTGCCGTGTCGGTTTTCATTATGAGGCGATTTTTCCAGAAAGTTGATGTGAAATATCAAGATGAGTAGAAATACTATTAAGGAAATGGGGACGCTACAAAATGGATTAAAGGCAGGATTAAAAACAACGTGGACGTTAGGGAAAATTATTTTTCCGATTACGATCCTCGTTGTAATTCTGCAACATACGCCGGTTTTACCTTGGATAGTTAAGTTAATTACACCGTTTATGGGGTTGTTTGGCTTAAGTGGAGAAGCCGCAATTCCTTTGGTGTTAGGTAATGGGTTAAATTTATATGCAGCAATTGCAGGGATATTGTCACTAGAGTTTTCTGTCAAAGAAGTATTTATAATTGCTGTTATGCTTTCTTTTTCACATAACTTATTTATTGAGACGAGTGTTGCATTAAAAGTTGGCGTGAAGTTATGGATTGTACTGTTAGTCAGATTCGGTCTGGCTGCTCTTTCCGGTATTATTATTAATTTAATGTGGAAGGGTGGCGGAGAAACAGCGGTTTACGGTATGTCACCTAAAGTAACTGCAATTCCTGATGGTTGGGTAGAGATTGTCATATTAGGTTTACAAAAGGCCTCCTATGGTGTGTTACAACTCGCACTCATTGTGATTCCATTAATGATTATTGTTCAACTTTTAAAAGATTTGAATTTTCTACAGAAGTTTTCAGAAAAACTAGCTCCTTTTACGAAACTTATTGGCGTGAAACCGAATGCTTCTATGACACTTGTAGCGGGATTGGTCATCGGCTTAGCTTATGGTGCAGGGGTTATGATTCAGGCGGTGCAAGAGGACGGAGTTAGTAAGAAAGATGCAACACTGGCCTTTATTTTTCTTATTGCTTGCCATGCGGTCATTGAGGACACACTTATTTTTCTTCCGCTAGGGATACCAATACTGCCACTCCTCGTCATTCGACTTATAACAGCATTCGTACTAACGATAACCGTAGCTTATGTCTGGAGAAAAGCAGAACAAGCTAAAGGAATGGAGGTTCCGACAGATGGTTAAAAAAATAACAACTTTATTATTTGATTTTGATGGTACTTTATTAAATACGAATGAATTAATCATTCAGTCCTTTGAGTATGTATTAAATAAGCATTTTCCTGGTCAGTTCGACCGTCAAGATATATTGCCGTTTCTTGGGCCAACGTTGAAAGACACATTTGATACTGTTGATTTAAATAATTCGGAGTTGCTATGTGCTGAATATAGAACGTGGAACAAATCGATGCATGATGAACTATCGAGTGAATTTGATGGTGTCACGGAAACGCTTCATTTATTAAAAGAAGAAGGTTTGAAAATGGCCATTGTTTCAACGAAGAAAAATGATATGGTCATGAGAGGACTTAATCTTTTAAAAGTTGCCGATTTGTTTGATGTTGTTGTTGGACTCGATGATGTGACAAATCCGAAACCAGATCCAGAGCCGATTTTGCTTGCACTTGAACGATTAGGTGCAGATAAAGCAGAAGCGCTAATGATTGGTGATAATTACCATGACATTGAAGGCGGAAAAAATGCTGGTGTACGTACTGCAGGTGTAGCATGGACGGCTAAAGGTGAGGACTTTTTACAATCTTTTAATCCGGACTATATGTTACAACATATTTCAGATCTCCTTGAAATTATCCAAGGAGAAGAAGTGTGAGAAGGACGCAAAGGTTTCCAGCAAAAGGTGGGGCAAATTCACTTTGGCATATTTATAAAACAGTACCTTTTTTCAAAGTAGCAAAAAACTTTGCTGTCATTCAGATTTCCAGGTATACACCGTTTATATCAATGAAGAATTTTTTGTTTCGAACTTTTTTGAAAATGGAAGTGGGCAAACAGACTTCCTTTGCGCTTATGGTGATGCCCGATGTGATGTTCCCAGAACTAATCAAGGTGGGTGATAATTCGATTGTTGGGTATAATACAACTATCCTAGCGCATGAGTATTTAATCGATGAATATCGCATTGGTGAAGTTATAATTGGTAAAAATGTTTTAATTGGTGCTAATACAACTATTCTGCCAGGAGTCGAAATTGGTGATGGCGCGATTGTTTCAGCAGCGACACTTGTGAATCGGGATATCCCTCCTGGTGTGTTTGCTGGAGGAAATCCGGTGAAAATAATTTTTACAAAAGAGCAGATGGCAGAGCGTTTGAAAATATCAACATTAGATGAAATTAATTAGTATGAGTTGGTAATAACGCTATATATGATATAATAGTTGTAATTAAGAGAAGGGACGTCAGATACGTTCCTTCTTATTTTTTCGGGGGAATATGATTGAATAATAAAAGATCAAATGAGAATAAGAAAATAATTACGTTCATACCCAATGGCGAATTCTACTATGAAAAAGCCGTGCAAGCGTTGGAAAAAGAACGTTTTGATGTTGCCAAAAAATATTTAATGAGGGCTGCTGAACTTAGTCCAGAGGACCCGCTTATTTTAATGCAATACGGTGTTCTAATTATGGAGGAAGGTCATTTTGAAGAGGCTCACGAGCTACTTATGACGGCCTATAAACACAATCCTAAAGATGAGTCAACAGTGTTTTATTTAGCTGAGGTTCATGCGCATCTTGGCTTATTATGTGATGCGAAATCATACGCAGAAATGTATATCGGACTTAATCCAGACGGTCCTTTCGGAGATGAGTCAATGGAGATAATTGATTTTGCAGAGCAAAAAGCAGCTGATTACGAAGAAGGCGAAGAGCAGGATGGGGAAATATTTTTCATCCAGGAAAAAGCACGTCGTCTGATGGAGTCAGGTGAATTTAAAGAAGCTGTTGCATTACTTGAATCGATTGTGAAGGATCATCCTGATTTCTGGGCAGCGTATAATAATCTTGCGTTAGCCTATTTCTACATAGGTGAAACTGAAAAAGCGAGTGATCTCCTTCATGATGTTTTAGGCCGTGATAAAGGAAACTTTCATGCGTTGTGTAACTTAGCTGTCTTTTATTATTACGAAAAGAAAGAAACAGACTTGGAATCCTTGCTTGAACTACTTTTAAAAATTAAGCCTTATTCGGTTGAAAATCGATATAAACTAGGTGCGACATTTGCCCTTGTTGGTAGACATAAAGAGGCATTTAATTGTTTGAGAAGTTTACAAAAACAGGGATTTGATAAAGATACTGGCTATTACTTCTGGCTATCCCATTCAGCTTATTTTACGGGGCATGAAGAAATTGCTCAAACTGCATATGCGAATCTTGTTGAAATTGATCCGACAAAAGAAGGATATGAGCCTTGGAAAGGCGTAGATGTTAATATTACAGCAAATTCTGTTGAGCAGGACAGGGATTTTTTACTTGAGAAAATTCAGAACGAATATAGAAGTGAGCGAATGCTTGGTTTTTATTTACTAGGGAAGTCTGGTCATAAGCAGGAGATTATTTCACATCCTTCTTATATTGAAATTGATAAACTTAGTTCGCTGGAGCGTTTGTTTTTTGCAAGTGGCCTTAATTATGAATTTATGCCAGAAACGTCTTTCGATAAATCTTTCGCACGCGCATTAGAGACAACAGAATTACTTTACGGGAAATATAGTCCATTAACCAAGCAGGCAACGCATCTCTTTCAAATGTGGTTTACATTATGTGAAAGTGCATTAACACGAGCATATCCATTTAAAAACCCTGCTGGACTAGCTTGCGCCGCTGATTATATGTTTCAGTCGGCACGCTACTCAGGTGTGACGAAAAAGTCAATAGCAGAAAAGTATGGCATTTCTACGCCAACTTTAACTAAATATGTAAATGAATTGATTGAATTTTTACCCCAGTTTGATGTGTAGGCAAGAAAGTTGAACAGAAACTGCTAATCTTATACGATTTGTTTAGTTGTAATGTTTAGAGGAGGAATTTAACATGACTGAAGAGAAAATATATGATGTTGTTATTATTGGTGCAGGCCCTGCTGGTTTAACTGCAGCGGTTTACACTTCACGTGGGAACTTGACTACGCTTATGCTTGAAAGAGGCGCACCTGGCGGACAGATGGCGAATACGGAAGATATAGAGAACTACCCTGGATTTGAACATATTCTAGGACCTGATTTATCTACGAAAATGTTTGACCATGCACGTACATTTGGTGCAGATTATGCTTATGGTGACGTAACTGACGTCATTGATGGCGAAGAGTTTAAAACAATTGTAGTAGGTAAAACGGAATACAAAGCACGGGCTATTATAATTACGACGGGCGCGGAATATAGAAAAATGGGTATTCCAGGTGAGGCGGAACTAACAGGCCGTGGTGTAAGTTACTGTGCGGTTTGTGACGGTGCATTTTTCAAAGAAAAAGAATTGGTCATAGTAGGCGGAGGGGACGCTGCAATTGAAGAAGGTGCATATTTAACGCGTTTTGCAAAAAAAGTTACCGTTATTCATCGACGTGATGAGTTACGTGCGCAGAAAATCCTTCAAGACCGTGCTTTTGCTAATGAAAAAATGAGTTTTGTTTGGAATTCAACTGTTAAAGAAGTAAATGAAAAAGATGGTAAAGTTGGTTCCGTAACAATAGTATCAACAGAAGATGGCAGTGAGAAGGAATTTAAAACAGATGGTGTATTTATCTACATCGGAATGGATCCGCTCACAGCTCCGTTTAAGAAGCTTGGTATTTTAGATGAAAATGGCTATATTAACACGAATGAAATAATGGAAACAACCGTGCCAGGAATTTACGCAGCCGGTGATGTTAGAGAGAAATTATTACGTCAAATTGTAACCGCAACAGGTGATGGTAGTGTTGCTGCTCAAGCTGTACAAAAGTATGTTGAGGAACTTATGGATAAATTAGGCGTCAATGCATAAGCTAACTTAATATATCCTTAACACAGCTGTAACAGGAATGCAATATCAAAAGCGTATAGTTAAGGAGAATTATCAATTGACCCCCCTTTTGATATAGTATTTCCTACAAGCTGTCTACCAGTTTTTACTGGTAGATGGCTTTTTTTGTTCATAAATTGACTTTTATATGCCTTTCTAATGACGTTTTATACTGGTAAGATGTATAATAGTTGTATGCATACGAAAGTGTGGGGATATACAGATGCAAAGAATTGCAAATTTACTAGTGGTTAAAAACAATCAAATATTATTATTAAAAAAACCAAGACGTAATTGGTATGTGGCACCTGGTGGGAAAATGAATTCGGGAGAGTCGATTTACGAAGCGGCGATACGAGAATTTGTTGAAGAAACGGGTGCGAAGCCGGTTAATCCACATCTAAAGGGTGTCTATACAATGATCATCAAAGATGAAGCAGACGTAGTCATACAAGATGAATGGATGCTTTATACTTTTGTTGCGACCGATTTGATTGGAACGCCATTTAAAACAACGGTTGAGGGTATACTGGAATGGCATTCTGTCGAGAGTTTAAAAAAACTACCGATGGCTGAAGGAGACCGAACTAATTTATTGTTTGCCGTTTCTCAGCCGGGCTTACAATATGGAACATTCTATTACACAGATCAATTTAAACTTTTAAAAGCAGAAATCCAGAACTCATTGGAAGGGTGATTGACGATGACAGATGAGACATCATATAGTCCGGATATGGAGCTAGTCATAATTACGGGCATGTCGGGCGCCGGTAAAACCGTTGCAATGCAAAGTTTTGAAGATTTAGGGTTTTACTGTATTGATAATTTACCTCCAGAACTGCTTGTTACATTTCTTGATTTGATGATGAAATCAGATAATCGAATGCGGCGTATAGCGGCCGTTATGGATACAAGAGGCGGAGATTTATTTGATTCTTTAATTGGTGCGCTAGATGACTTATTGTTAAGGGATCGTATATCGTCACGTGTTTTATTTTTGGAAGCCGATGATGAAAATCTTGTAAAGCGTTACAAAGAAAGCAGAAGATCACATCCACTATCTAATGGTGGATTGCTGCTCGAAGGTATTAAAAAAGAACGACAGTTATTATCAGAACTAAAAGGGCGTGCGCGCTCAATATACAATACATCAACCTTGCTTCCGCGCCAACTTAGAGAGAAAATCATAGCTGAATTTTCTTCTAGTTCAGATTCAATATTTACTGTAAACTTCATTTCATTCGGTTTTAAGCATGGTATGCCAATCGATGCAGATGTTGTTTTTGATGTACGATTCTTACCCAATCCTTTTTACAGTATGGAATTAAGACCGAAAACAGGTCTTCAAAAAGAGGTTTCGGATTATGTACTAAAATGGGGTGAAACCCAGATACTTATAGAAAAACTAACGGATTTGTTTAAGTTCCTCATTCCACAATATAAAAGTGAAGGTAAATCACAAGTAGTAATTGCGTTTGGTTGTACAGGCGGACAACATCGATCTGTAACACTTGCCGAGTTCTTTGGAGAACGCTTTCATTCCGAATACAAAACATTTATAACGCACCGCGATATCGAGAAAAGGAAGGGGTGATGCTATGCTTCGCTCCGTAGAAACAAAAAAAATAGTGATTTTTGGTGGAGGTACAGGCCTTGCAACTTTGGTGAGGGGTCTTAAAACGTATCCTGTTGATATCACCGCGGTTGTTACGGTGGCTGATGATGGCGGTAGTTCGGGCAGACTTTTGAATGAGTATGAAATTCCACCACCGGGAGATGTCCGCAATGTAATGGCTGCGCTATCAGACGTTGAACCACTTATTGAAAAGATGTTTCAATATCGCTTTGCAAGTACACAGGATTTAAAAGGCCATTCATTGGGCAATTTGATGTTAGCGGCAATGACAGATATTACGGGAGATTTTGCACGTGCTGTTGAACAAATGAGCCGCATTTTAAATATTAAAGGAAAAGTTTTACCTGCTGCGAATCAGCGTATCACCTTACATGCCGAGCTTGAAGATGGAACAATTGTGACTGGAGAATCCAAAATCCCTGTTTATGGACGTCGGATACGTCAAGTGTATTTATCGCCGCAAGAAGTAAAACCACTTCCTGAAACAATAGATGCTATTATGGATGCGGATCTAATCGTTTTTGGGCCTGGTAGCTTGTATACGAGTATATTACCAACGATACTTGTGCAGGCAATTCGAGAAGCTGTATTATCATGTAATGCAAAAAAGGTGTATATTTGTAACTTAACCACACAAGCTGGGGAAACGACGGAGTATTCAGCATCTGAACATGTTCAAGCACTATATGCCCACGCTGGGAAGGACTTCATTGACACAATACTAATAAATAATAATGATTTCAATTCGCTAATTAAAGGTACTGTCCATGAAGGAAAACTTAAGCCTGTAGATATTGATATAGAGTGTCTAAAGCAATTAGTTCCTGAAGTCGTATTAAAAGATATTGCAGTCATTATAGAAGGTAATATTCGACATAAGTCAGATGTAGTTGCGAACTGGCTCTTTGAATATATGCAAAACTCGACTGTAAATCATTAAGATTGATTCGGTGAGAAAGGAGCAAAGAAATGTCATTCGCTGCAAAAACAAAAAAAGAACTTACTCAATTTGAAGCCGATGATTGTTGTGTGCGTGCAGAAGTAGCCGCATTTGTTAGAATGAACGGAGCTTTATCCTTTTTAAATAAACAGCTTAGTTTTGATGTTCAAACAGAAAATGCTGCAATTGCTAGAAGGCTATATACAAATTTAAAAAGACTTTATCCTTATAAAATAGAGCTACTTGTAAGGAAAAAAATGCAACTGAAAAAGAATAATGTATACATTTGTAGAATTCGCGAAGGCGCAAAGACAATCTTAAAAGACTTACTCATTTTAACTGGGAATTTCGAATTCAAAAATGAAATCGCACCAGCTCTAGTAAAAAAAACCTGTTGTCAGCGTGCTTATTTACGTGGCGCATTTCTTGCAGGTGGCTCAGTAAATAATCCTAAAACATCAACATATCATTTGGAGATATTTTCAATATATAAAGAGCATAGTGAAGCACTCGTAGATCTAATGAATAAATATCGTTTGAATGCAAAGTCCATTGAACGTAAAAACGGTTATATTGCCTATATTAAGGAAGCGGAAAAAATTTCCGACTTTTTAGGTCTTGTAGGTGCTCATGTTGGACTCATGAAATTTGAAGATGTTCGGATTCTAAGGGATATGAGAAATAGCGTCAATAGACTTGTTAACTGCGAAACTGCCAATTTGAATAAAACGATTGGTGCTGCTCAGCGTCAAGTCGGCAATATTCAATTTATCGAAAAAACGATTGGTTTGGGACAATTACCAGACAGACTTCAAGAAGTAGCTCGACTGCGCATTGAACATCAGGATATTACTTTAAAAGAGCTTGGTGAACTTGTTTCGGGTACAACAGTGAGTAAATCAGGCGTAAATCACCGCCTTAGGAAGATTGAGGAGATTGCAGACAATCTTCGTAATGGAGGAACAGGAATTACATAAAATAATACTTTAATAAGTGGTAAACTAACTATATGTTAAAGTGAGATTAATTTACATGGGGAAGAGGGGTAGATTCTTGAATGGCAGAACAAATTGTAGAAGTCAAAATGAAGCCGGGATTACAAGCTCGACAAGCAGCATTATTTGTTCAAGAGGCAAATCGTTTTGAATCAGATATATTTTTACAAAAAGATAATCGTAAAGTAAATGCAAAGAGCATTATGGGCATTATGAGCTTGGCAATTGCGCATGGCACAACTATAACGCTTATTGCTAATGGAATTGATGATGAGCAGGCTATTGCATCATTGACGACGCTTGTGCAAAATGAGAGATGATTAATCAGTTAGGCCACTTCCTGTGGCTTTTCTGGCACTAGTACATAATGTACATTGGTGTTTAAACTTAATTCAGCCGAAATTTGACCCTCCATTTTGTTAAGGAAATAATATTGATTTAGTCCAAGAGGGAGTAAACAACCTCTTTCCGACATTTCACTTTAAGTAGGGTGGACTTCTGCTAAATTTAGTTAAAATAAATAAAAACCGCCAGATTTCGATCTGGCGGTTTTTCTGATTGTTGGCTAAGAAAATATAGACAACTAATTTTATATTTACTTTTCGTCTTTTTTGTCGATTTTTTTCATATCACTACGTGTAATAATATGGTCAATCAGGCCGTATTCTTTCGCGCGGTTCGCTGTCATGAAGTTATCGCGCTCTGTATCTTTACCAATAACCTCAACAGACTGTCCCGTGCGCTCTGAAAGGATTGTATTGAGTTTTTCACGTAAGAATAGAATACGTCTCGCAGCAATTTCGATTTCAGTTGCTTGACCTTGTGCGCCACCTAGTGGTTGGTGAATCATTACTTCAGCATTAGGGAGTGCATAGCGTTTTCCTTTTGTACCTGCAGCAAGAAGGAAAGCACCCATTGATGCTGCCATACCGATACAAATTGTTTGGATATCTGGTTTGATAAACTGCATTGTGTCAAAAATTGCCATTCCAGCAGTGATGCTACCACCGGGGCTATTAATATAAATTGAAATGTCTTTATCAGGATCTTCTGCTTCTAAGAACAAAAGTTGTGCAACGAGAGAATTTGCAACATTATCGTCAATTCCGCTTCCAAGCATAATAATTCTGTCTTTCAATAGACGAGAGTAAATATCATAAGCACGCTCGCCACGGCTTGTTTGTTCAATAACTGTTGGTATTAGATTCATTCCATTTCCTCCTTCAAGGTGGATATTAAGTTGTTTTTAAAAATTTGTAATGTAACAGAGGTGAAAGTACTTTGATTTGAATAAAGTTAAAAAGTATTTAAACGCAACAAATTTTTAAATGTTAATTAAAACAGTTTTGTTGAAACACTTTTCATTTCAACTCTAATAATATCATACCTATTATGGTCAATATAGGTCAAATATAACGCTCTAAAATAAGTCTTGCTTTCAATTAGTGCTATTAGTATAATGAAGAGTGTTCGTTGGAATTTGTTTTTTGATATCCGTCCTCGTGGTGCAATGGATAGCACGTAAGCCTCCGAAGCTTAAAATGTGGGTTCGACTCCCGCCGAGGGCATCCCGGAATGAGTAGGTAAGGATTTTGTAGCGCGAAACTTAGTGCGAAAGGATAGGCATTTGGTTTTTGCGTAGTAGCACGTAACCTTGAAAACTTCTGTTCGATTTACGTGGAAATACGTAGAGCGGATGGTTTTTTTCTTTAATAAAAAAATAATTGGATTCATCGCTTTTTTCGGCAATCAATAATGCAGCATGACGTACTGTAGAAAGTCCTGTCATATCGCACAATGCGGCTATAAATGAGTTTTCAGACTACGCCGATATGCGTGGGCTATCAGAGTATACGATAGCTTCTTGCGCTAAAGAACTAAAACAACTTCGTCTTTATTTTATTGATGCCGAAATTAAAAAATCAATACAGATTGATTAAGAATATCACTTGAATAAAAATAAAACCAATTACTCCTAAACGTGTAAGAAATTAACCTAGGATTATAAATCCCAAGGTATTCAGAAATGATGGCTTCATTGATTTAGTTATAAATTTCTTCTCATCACCAGCATTCTATTGCTACATACATACCTGACACAGGGAGTGTGTGGTGTTGGTAGTGAAGAAAAGGCTTGTATCAAAGGTTTTGAGCGAAACAAGTGAATATTGAAGTGTGTTTTATGTTCCCTCAGACTAAGGGGGGAGGGGATTATTTGTTGAAGGGGTCTCGCAATTACGCAGGACAGGAGATATTTGCGTTAAGGTATAGGATTACATATTAGTGTGAGATACTACTTAAGAATAAAAAAATCAGTTTTGTCATTCAGTAAAGTTATTGGATTTAAGTAATTTTCGTGGTAACATTATTTATTATATGGTATTTAATACTCTTTCGGTTGAACTTAAGCAGCCTTCAAATCCTTATCAATGACTTCATCATAAAAAGTCCGATGATTCCGTCATCGTTTTCACTCCAACAACAAGTTCTGTGAAAAAACAATGGAGGTGTGCGCGACGAGCGCACCTCCATTGTTACATTGAAACTCATTTGCAAGGCGAAGCGGCGACATAGTCGATTTGAAGAAAACTTGAATGCTTCAGTGGATGCCATATATTTAAATGATTTCAGCATCGCAAAGGGTCGCATCGGTACTGAGTACACCTAGCGCTTCACTTTTTGCGGTTTTGTACGAACACGATTCTCACGGCGAATCCATTTTTCGTCTTTGCAATCATGTAACCATGGTTTAGTCCGTTTTCTTCGGTGCGAAATAAGAGTTGATAAAACAATCTATTAAAAAAATTGTCTAAAAGGGGAACACTATCATGAGCGGCTATAACGCAGTAGTAGCAAAAAACACGGAAAATGCTCCAAACGGTAACGGTCTATATTCACAAACTGTCGCTTTTTCTCATTACAATAATCTTTCAGCTCAATTACCTATTGAACCGGAAACTGGGAAATTGGTAGCTGGTGGTATAAAAAAGCAAGCTGAACAGTGCTTTAAAAATATCGAGGCAATTGTAGACAGCATCGATCATGTTATGAGCGATGTTGTTAAAATCACTGTATTCGTTAAGAATATTAAAGACATTGACGCTGTAGACGAGGTTTATAAAACATTCTTCCCGACCTATGTTCCTACACGGACTACAGTCGCAGTTGCAGCTTTACCTATGGATGCTTTGGTGCAAATTGAAGCACTTGTTTCACACGGTGAAGGTACAGTTCCAAACGCACCACAATCAGGCGACCTCATAAAGCTAACAAATAACACGTCAAATGCACCAACAAGTCTTCTATCTACACAAACTGTGTCTTTCTCTCATTACAATAATCTTTCAGCTCAATTACCTATTGATCCGAAAACGGGTAGATTGGTGGCTGGTGGTGTTAAAGAGCAGGCTGGACAGTGCTTAAAAAATATTAAAGCAATTTTAGGAAGTATCGACGTTCCATTTGACGATATTGTTAAAATTAATATTTACCTTAAAAACCTTTCAGATATTGAAGCCGTAAACGAAGTTTATTCAACATTTTTCCCAGACTCGGCTATCGCCAGGACCGTAGCCTATGTACCTGCACGGACGACAGTTGCAGCTTCAGCTTTACCTATGGATGCTTTGGTACAAATTGAAGCAGTTGTTTCACACGGAGATGGTACACCTCCACAAGCCGTCGAGGATAGACTTGGAATCGTTATCTGGGCAAACAACACTGAAAATGCACCAAAGAGTTCTCTATCTACGCAAACTGTAGCATTTTCTCATTACAACCACCTTTCAGCTCAATTACCTTTGGATTCAAAAACTGGTGAATTGGTAGCTGGTGGTGTAAAAGAACAGGCTGAACAGTGCTTGAAAAATGTAAAGGCAATTGTAGAAAGTATCGACCATGCTATGGAAGATGTGGTTAAAGTAAATATCTTCCTTAAAAACATCGAAGATATTAGTTCTGTAGATGCAGTTTATACGACATTTTTCCCTGGCGGTATTCCTGCACGAAGAACAGTTGGCGTATCAGCTTTACTTAAAGATGCTTTAATCCAAATTGATGTAGTTGTATCAAATGCTGAAGGAACACCTCCAAAAGCATAATCGGTATTTTTTTATAAATACAGGTTCTATCAAAGTTACTTGCTAATGCCGATGGTGAATGCGAAACCGCATATCCTATTCATAAAAAAGAGCTGTCCCAAATGAAAATGTAGACAGCTTCCGTTTTTAACAGCGCAGATGAAAAAGCATCAAGATTTTAGCCGATTATGGCAGAAATCTTGTTGCTTATTTTATTTTCAGGGCGTAACAATAAATTGGGTTAGCTTGCGAATCTATAGGTTACTTAATATATACTTTATGCCATACAATGCTAGTAATGGCCATGCCTGTAGTTGTAATTCTCATTACAACTTACAAGTAATGGTCGAATACATACATTATATATATTATCCACAATTTCATCCTTTGAATAGCCACGATCATCACGCAAGAATTGAAATAAATTTGGTGCAATCGCTGCGTTAATTAAATCGGCTACATATGTTGTATCGAATGGCTGAAATTCATTTTTACAGGGAATCTCTTCTAGCAAATTACGAAATATATCGTGCTTAGATTTGTATATAGGTGAATGATATATAAGTGTTAAATCATCCTCACAGTTTGGAGCTTTTATCGCACTTAGTAATTGACATTGCTCCTCTATAAAATCAAGTGAATAAGAAAGGGTCTGTTTCAATCTTACTTCAATAGGTTCTTCGTGATAATCATGTAAGTATGTAAGGATCTCATCACAATTTTTTTGAGCAGCATCAAGTAACAAATCTAGACACAACTCTCCTTTATGGGCATATCGCCGATAAAGTGTTCCTTGACCAACTCCTGCTGCTTTGGCAATTTGATGCATACTTGTCTTGGCGATACCATTTTCCTTAAATAGAGTACGCGCTTCTTTTAGAATAATAAATTGATTTTGTATAGCATCTTTTCGTAATTTACGTTTATCTTGATCCAACAAATTCTTCCCCTACCTTCAAAAGAGTACAAACTAATAAAAAATTCCCTTTATTGCCAATCGGACAACTGTCCGTTAATGTCGTCTGTATAATATACTATCCTTGAATATGTCATCAGGTCAAGAAACGGAAGCGAATTAAGAAGAATTATGTTAAGTCTGCAGGTAGGAATGAAACTTGATTCCTCCTTATTTCACTGGATTTTAAAGTAGTATTTTAAATGAGCCTGAAATAATATGAACGCATATAAGCCGAAATTTAAACTGATTACAACTTAGGAGGGAAATCAATGAATAATATGAAAGCAATTGTTAAAAAAAGTGCAAAACCTAATGATTTTATTTTAATGGAAGTGCCGATTCCAGAAATTAGCGGAAATGAAATGCTCATTCGCGTGAAAGCAGTTGGTGTAGGGATCCATGATGGTTACTTTTTACCGGAAAATATTCAATACCCGTATCCGCTCGGTATTGAAGCAGCTGGTATTATAGAAAAAATAGGATCCGACGTCACTGATTTTCAAAAGGGAGACAAGATTGCATTTATCAGTTCGATGCAAATTAAAGGAGGTACATGGGCAGAGTATGCAGTTGTTGCTGATAGTTCCCTAATCATACCTATACCAAAAGGAATGAGCTATGTAGAGGCTGCAGCAATTCCGGTCGCTGGGAACACGGTACTAAAGGCACTGAACGCGCTTCAACTGAAAGCGAACGACTCACTATTCATTGCAGGCTCATCGGGTGCAATCGGTACGTTTGCTATTCAAATAGCTGCCGCGCGAGGATGTATTGTGGCAGGATCTGCTTCAGAAAAAAACCATGAGTACATGCTCTCCCTATGTGCCAAGAAAGCGGTTGATTACAACGACGCAAACTGGACAAAGCAAATTAGACAGTGGATGCCTTCTGGAGTGGATGCGGTAATGGCCATTCAACCAAATACTGGCCGAGTCAGTATGGATGTACTCAAAGATGACGGTAGGATTGTAGCTGTATCGGGAGACCAACTCTCGTCGCAAAATAACATTGTAATTAAGCAATTTCCTTATCAGGCTGATGTGAAACTTGAATTAACTCAGCTAATGGAGAAGATTGCTACGAATGAAATAAAACTTGTTATTGAACGCGAGTATCCTTTCGAAAAAGGACTCGAAGCTTTACAGAAAAAAAGTACACGATGCGCCCGCGGAAAACTTGTCATTACAATCCCTTAAAGCTAGTTGTACAATCAAGTTAGCCATCTAAATTCAGACAAAAAAAAGGCCATTATAAAATTTCGTGTATCATTGAAGTTGACAGACTCACAATGAGAGGAAATTTTATAATGGCACACACTTAGAATAACATACAAAACCGTGAAAATAAAAACTTATCCTCTTTTGAGCGTAGGCAAATTGGTGCTTGCAAAAAGGGCGGGATATGCAAATCGTAAGACGCTTAGGGCGGATTCACCAGTCGATTGCTAACGAACTTAAGCGTGGAACAACGACACAGCTAAAGATTGGCCGAAAGTCTTACAAAGTCTATTTTCCTCAAACGGGACAGGTTGTATATGAAAAAAATACGAAACTGTGGAGCGAAAAGTAAGTTACTAATTGCATATGACTTTATTGAACAGGCTTGTCGTAAAATCAAGATTCATAGCTGGTCACCTGACGTGGTAGTGGGATAAGCAGAGCGACACAACGATTGGAAAAGCAATTCAACGAATTTATCAGACAATCAATAATTTATTAAGAAAGATTATAGACTACAAACAAACAACATTGACTTTTGAAGTGGAATTAGCTAAATTAGCCGTGTATTTTGTGTTAATAAATATAAAGGGTAGTTAACCCTGATTGTTTAAATACTTGGAGTGAAGAACGATAAGGTTATTGAATATATAGTTTATTCTGACGTTAAGTGCTATAATTAAATATTCATGGTACATGTTAACCACAATAATAGCAGTCTTGGTTTAGGGATAATGCTATTGATTACAAGATTTGAGACAATGTATAAATAAGTAAAAAATAATGATTAGAAAGAAGGGGATTGACAATGGATGTAAGATTTCCAATCGGAAAATTACAAGTTCCTGAAATCGTAACATTAGAAAATATTGAACAATGGTTAAAGGAAATTGAAACATACACAAGTCGATTAAGAGAAACTGTCGACTCATTAAGTGAAGAGGAATTAATCAGAACATACCGTGATGGTAGCTGGACAGTTCGTCAACTTGTTCATCACATTGCTGATTCTCAGTTGAACATGTATCAACGTTTGAAAATTGCTTTAACAGATGAGAATCCTACGGCAACAGCTTTTGATCAAGATAAATGGGCTATTCTACCAGATACAAATAGTCCAATAGAAAGTTCTATTAAAATTTTAGAAGGCATAAATAAGCGTATCGTATCTTTAGGGCATAGTTTAACTAAAGAGCAGCTAAATCGGACTTTTACTCACCAGGTAAACGGTGAAATAACTGTTGCGAAAAAAGTTGCAAAATTGGCTTGGCACGAGGAACATCACTTAGCCCATATAAAAATTGCATTATCAAATTAACACAATAGGTGAATCAATTTCATAATTACCTTAACTTGCTACAACGAACAACATATTGTTCGAGAACGTTCTAACTCGACTATATGTTGTGGTGGTGTAGCAATAAAACACTATTATGAATTTGATTGAGGTATAGAATGATGACAGAAGTTTTATTCCATTAAAGCACAAAAATGATATAGCAACCTTGAGAGTTTGAATGAATGCTTTATTAAAATAAAATCAAAAATCTGAGGTTGAATCCATTTTGAGTAATACTCTTTCAAAATGGGTTCTTTTATTTGTCGTTAATTAAGAATCATAGCATTTTGATTAGATGAATGGTTAGGGAATATTCATAGGGTGGATTGGTGCCTACATTCACTCGTCTTAAAATCAATCGAGATGTTTCCAAGTTGAACAAGACTTCTTGAGAGGATGTTTTAGACTTGTCCACACATACATTATGTCCCACCTGCGAAGGTTTAGGCCTTAATCCGAAAGTGCTAGCCCAGAGAACTGTATGGAAATATCTACAGAAGAAAAAAGAATGACAGAACGCTTATCTCTAAATTCTTTTTAAAAAAAATATAATTACATTGTTTGTACTACAATCGGGTACAATTTCGAGCTTGCGTCCATTTAGGTTTAACTTTTGCAATTAGTGGAATGTATATGTATTGGAACATTTCAATAGAAGGGAAGGATTATGATGAAAAAATGGCTTTTGTTAATTCCGGGATTTATTCTCGTTTTTGTTCTTGTTGCATGTGGGGATAAAAACGAATCGTCCGAAACTGATGAGGTGGATGATAAGACGACAGGAAAGACCGACACAGATAATGCAAGTCCATCTAAAGAAGATGAGGTGGCTGTAGATGAAGACCTACTTGTAGTTAATGTTGATTTGAAGAATAGCAGTGGGGATTCGATTGGAACAGCAGAATTGACTAATGAAGATGACGGTGTTCAAGTTAAATTGAATGCGAAAGGTGTACCTGAAGGCACGCACGGTATCCATTTTCACGAAGTGGGGAAATGTGAAGTTCCTGCCTTTGAATCAGCAGGGGGTCATTTTAATCCGGCTGACACAAACCATGGATTGGATCACGAAGAAGGTCCGCATGCCGGTGATTTGCCGAATCTTAATGTAGGTGAGGACGGAGAGGTAAATGAAGAGTTCTTAGCTGAACATGTAACGCTTAAGAGCGGAGAAGAAAACTCACTGCTGCAAGAAAGTGGAACTGCTCTTATTATTCACGCTGAAGCAGACGATGGAGAAACCCAACCATCTGGTGATTCGGGCGATCGCATCGTGTGTGGCGTTATTGAATAACAGTACATGCATAGAAAAATTGTTGGAAGCATACTAAATACTTACGTATTATTTGCGTGATATATACTTTAAAAGTCTATTGATCCAGCTAAGAATTGAGCCTCATTTGATGGACAGTTTGAAAAATCGACGTTTTAATCTATACTACATGAGATGACTTCGGTATTGGGCCGGAGTCATCTTATTTAAATTTCGTTGCTTATGTTTACAGTTGAAGTGTTCCATGTACCCATTTTCCATTACTTTCAACTCTAAAAGATTGGTTGTAATTCGATATATGTAGCTACCTTGAATATCAAGAGGTTAGATAAGTATTGAAATTATTATTAGTATCTATTGTTTTTTTACTCCTAAGCAATTGATTTAGCGATGATTTTGCATTGAGATTTCAAGAAGTGAAGCATTAGATAAAATAACGCATTCATTTTAACAGCTATTTTTTAAATATTTACTTCTTCGAATTCATCATATTTTTTCTGTTCTTCTTGGTACTACTCTTTTGCATCAGTTGTTATGGGTATAAACGTTTCGTTATCGGCATGCGTTCGTCTACCATAGCGAATTAATTCATAAATAAACATGCCATTATTTGGTCTTCTATTTATTATTATCATTGGACTCACATCGGAAAGTGTATAAAACGAATAAAAAACAATAGCTCATTTTATTTTAATAAAAAGAAGACACATTCCTGAATACTTTAGTCTGGATAAGGGAAAGTAATAAAAGACAATGTTATATGTAAATCCACCCCTGTTACAAAAATATAAGCGTATTTTATAGTCATATAAAAAAATATAGTTAGGTGATGAATTTGATGGGTATACATCAATATTTTAAAAGTTTATCTGATTTAGAACAAATTATTCGTTGTCCGGGAAAATTCAAATATCAGGAGCATTCTGTCGCTAGTCATTCATTTAAGGTGACGAAAATTGCTCAGTTTCTTGGAACAGTCGAGGAGGAATCTGGAGAGAAAGTGGATTGGAGAATCCTATATGAAAAGGCATTGAACCATGATTATGCAGAACTTTTTACTGGAGATATAAAGACGCCCGTAAAATATGCTTCGAAAGAATTAAAACAATTATTCAGTGAGGTAGAGGAGGAGATGACAAGAAAGTTTGTAGAAAAGGAATTTCCATCTGAGTTTCAAAGCATTTATTTGGAGCGATTGAAAGAAGGCAAAGATGAGACATTGGAAGGGCGCATTTTATCTGTTGCAGATAAAGTTGATTTGCTTTATGAATCATTTGGTGAGATACAAAAGGATAATCCGGAGCCATTATTTTTAGAGATATACGAAGAAGCGTTAAGGACTATACTGCTGTTTCAAGATATGAACTGTGTAGCCTACTTCTTAGAAAATATTCTTACTGATATGCTCAGTGAACGATTCACTGAACACGGTGAATTGAAGGACATTGCAATGCGAATCATCAAAGAATATGGAGGTTAAAAGACAATTGTAAAATGAATTTAGGTGCCTGTGCTCGGTAATACTCAGACAATTCACCGCAACTTTATAAATAAAAAAAGAGTACGACTATGAAACGAGTTATTGACTTATTATAAAGTGTATCAGAATCCTTTTGGTGAGGATATTTCATCAGTGTTAGAGGACATACAAGTGGAATAAAGTATTTAAAATTTTAATGCTGCCACTTTTAGTACGGGTGAGGCGCTTCACGGAAAACTGTACAGATTTTATCTTTTAGTTATCGTTTTCCCCGGTAAGTAAAAAAAATAAGCGTCTGCCCCAATTAAGATTGAATTAGGGCGGAAACTTATTTATTTTAGATTTATCTTAAGAACCGATTACTTTGAGTTTTCCACTAACCAACCATCGATGAGCGGATAAGTTTCGTTAATTGCTCTACGACCAACGACGACTGATACATGACCCGTTTCCAGTAGATGAAATGTCTTATTTTTACTAGACACTTTATCAAGAAGTGGTTTTACTTGCTCAGGACTAGCAATAATATCCCGAGATCCTGAGATGTTTAAAATATTCGCTTTAATGTTGCTCAGTTCCACCTTTTGACCTCTTATATATAGCTCGTCGTTTATTAATTTATTCTCATGATAAAATTCGCGAATCCATTGTCTGAAAGCTTCACCAGGGAAAGGGATTCCGTCATTTAACCATTTTTGCATGAGCATCCAATTTTCAACAAATTCCTCATTATCTGCACGGTCTGCAAGATTGACGAATGGGCCGTAGACATTTGCAATTGGATTCAACATTTTGTTACCAGAGTCAATCATATCATGTGGAATATTACCGAGTGTATCGACTAATTTATCTAAATTAAAGTAACGTTTATCCAAGAAATTTGCGTACAAACCCGTCGCAGAAAAATCAAATGGGCTTGTCATAAATACTAAATTTCGAATTGGTAAATTAGGATGAAGGGCTGCAAAAATTGAGGTCATTGTTCCACCCATACAATAGCCAAACAAACTGATCTCTTCGGCATTTGACGTTTGTAATACCTTTTTTACAGCTTTCGGAATATAATCCAAGATAAAGTCATCTAACTTCATATGCCTATCTTCAAAACCGGGCGTACCCCAGTCGAGTAAGTATACATCGTGACCTTGATTGGTAAGATGTTCAATTAAACTATTACCTGGCGTCAAATCAAGAATATACGGTTTATTAATCAAAGCATAGATCATTAAAATAGGAATTTTATTTGTTTTCTTTAAAGATGTTTGGTAACGATATAGTTTAGATTTATTTTTTTTCCAAATTACTTCTTTAGGCGTTTGACCAACTTGGGGTTCGGCTTCAGTGGTAAGAACACCCGCCACTTTTTTCATCCGTCGGTAGTTATTCTTTATATCCTCTGGCATTGAATCCATCCATTTATCAAGTTCGATTACATTTGAATCTATCATCTTACTCCTCCTAGTAATTGAAAGGGAACCCCTGGTTTGGGAGTTCCTTTTTTAATATCAGCAATATAGAAAGGTTACATGTAAAGTCCGCCGTTTACATTAATCTCCTGCCCAGTTATATATTTTGCTTGGGCAAGGAATACGACAGTTTCGGCAACTTCATCCACATGACCCAAACGCTTCAATGGAATTTTTGAAATTATATTATCTTTTATATTTTCAGGCATTTCTGCCACCATTTCAGTTTCAATAAAACCAGGGCAAATTGCATTGACAGTAATCCCGCTTTTAGCTGTTTCCAAAGCAAGTGATTTTGTGAAACCAATAAGTCCAGCTTTAGAAGCGGCATAGTTGGTTTGACCAAATCCACCAGATTGCCCAACAATTGAGCTGATATTAATTATACGACCAAACTTTTGCGCTAACATTTGATTGATAACTGCAGAAGTTGTATTGAAAACGCTATTCAAATTTACATTGATGACTTCATTCCATTCTTCTATGGACATATTACGGAATGAACGATCTCTTGTAATCCCAGCATTATTGACAAGAATATCAATTTTTCCGTAACGCTTTATGACTTCCTCCAAACAAATGTTGACTTCTTTTAATTCGGAGACGTTGACTTGAGACGCATAAGTAGAGCCGCCATCATCTTCAATTTCGTCCACAACACTTCCAGCGCTAGTAGCATCGAATTGATAGGTGAATACAACTTGTGCACCTTTTTTAGCTAACATTTTAGCAATTGCAGATCCTATTCCACGTGATCCACCCGTAACAACTGCTACTTTTCCTTCTAGCGGCCTTGAATTTTCTTCTGTTTTTGGTACTTCGATTAAATTAATTGTCATGTTGAGTAACACTTCCAGTCATCATAATATTTTTATAAAAGTTAATAAGTAATTGACGGACCTCTGCATTAAATTCAATTCTTTCGACTGTTACTTTCCTTTTGCTGCCGGGGCTTTCTTTTTTTCGTTCATTACCTCGAGTATCTGATCTAATTTTAAATCTAAATTTGAAACACTATCTTTTAGATTGCTAATTTCTTTACTCGTTTGATTTTTAAAAACCTCTTCTTCTATATTATCTTGTAAATCATCAACTTTTTGTTCTAAATTAATAACAAGTGTGGCAAGGCTTGCAATTTCATCACGTGTTGGCATATTAAGTTGTTTCAAATAGGATTCAGTCATACCAGAAATCATTTCAGTACTTTGTAGATGGTTATTTAACGTCTGCCCAAGACCTTGTGAAAAGGCTTCTTTTTTCATTGATTCTTGAATAATATCGCTCCATGTTGCTTCAGTCTTTTCATACATATCTTTCCACATCGTAAATGGATCCATAAACTTTGATTGTGGCATACGACTTCATCCCCTTCATGTTCGCTCAAGTATTGCATCTATAAGCATAGCAACCATTCAGTATTTTCTAAATAGGATAGTGGGACGATTGTCTCGTTGCCTTTCACTTAGGTTCTACAATGTTCGACACAATTGATATTCTAAAGGCCTACTTTTTAGCGAAACTAAAAAACTTGTCAATTGACTAAAAGTGCATATAGGTGTAAATTACATGTATGGGTAATTTATGTAAAAGGTAGGTGATAAATAATTAGTTTAAATCAGGAAGATACTAAAAAAGATAAAAGTAATAATTTGGGAACGCCAAAAAACTTTTTGATTCCTTTAACTCTTTTACATTTGCGAGAGTTAAACGCCCATGGCTATGAGTTGATGGAAAAGCTCACTCAATTTGGCATTCAATCAATGGATCAGGGAAACTTTTATAGGGTTCTTAGACAACTTGAAAAAGATGAGCTTGTCACATCCATTTGGGATACTTCATCAGGCGGACCGGCAAAAAGAATTTATTCGATTACAGATGGTGGAGAACAGTATTTAGAAGTATGGGCTGATTCACTTGGACACTATCAAAAAATGTTGAATCAGTTTTTCAACTTATATAATCCGTTCTATAATCCATTTTCGATGCCATCAAAGGAAACGAAAGAAGAAAATAAGACAGACTGAAATTCGGATTAAATATGGAAAATCGTATTTAATATAATGACATCATTCACGGATATAATACTAAGGGGGAATTAATCATGACGAAGAACATCGATGCAAGTCAATCAGTAGTTAACGGGTCGGAGCTAATTTGGGATAGCTGGTTAAATAGTTTTAAGAGCCTTCAAGGTTTTCAAAATGAAATTGAAGAGAAATCTTTACAAGTATTTGAACAACAGAAAGAGTTGCTTACTTCTACACGTGAAGCTTTAAATGACCTGGAACTAAAGTCGAAGCAGCTAACTGATGAATTTAAAGGACATTTTTCTGCTACAGAACAACCCGCACCAATTATGAACTGGGTGAATGTTGTTGAAGAAGCTACAAAAAATGCACAAACGTCGATTTGGAATCCAGGCTATGCAATGATGGATTTATTCTCGAAATCCCAGAAACAATTTGAGGAAGTTAGTAAAGAAGCAGTGAAGCAACAGCAAAAAAGTCGTACAGAGGCACTGGAAAAGATTGAAGAAATTGCTGAACAAATGAAACAAAGGCAAAAAGAAATGTTGCCGACTGCTTAAATAGTAAAAATAGTTAAGTGCCAGAATCTTAACCAGTATTTTTTAGTAAATTTAGATAAATTATGTTTCTGATGAAAACATGATTAGCTCAAAAATTAAACGAGTACCGTAATAACTTAACTCAACCTTTTCTTGAATTGGCTGTTAGTATCGGTTCTGAAAACGTTTTAAAGTTATTGAAAATTATAAGTGTCTTTAAACATTTAATTATTTTGATGTTTATGGATGCTTTTTTTGTTGGGTATAATTGAAAGCCAAATAGTAATTTATCTGAGTTTTGGTTGAAAATGTACTTTTATGATAAATAGTTTTTTGACCTGTTATCCGTAATGAAATCGAATGACCTCAATCTATTAATTACAAAATGAATTCTTCAAACAAAATTAAATTTAAAGTTAGAAGAATGAAAAAATATGTTCTTGTATACTATAACAAGCTTAAGTATACTAAAGTATCAATCTATTCTATTTATTCGGAATAGGCGGTTTGCAAGAACTAATTGATATTTTTGTTAAGGGAGAGGGGGGTCTTACTTGATAGAATCAGTTAAAAAGGCATGTGATATTATTAGTTGTTTTACTAGTGAAGAGCCTGTTTTGGGAAATGGAGAAATTGCTGCAATGCTTGGAATGAATCCCAGTACAACCCACCATTTAGTTAGCACGCTTTGCAATCAAGGAGTGTTGATGAGGGATCGTAATAGACAATATCGTCTAGGTTGGAAATTGCTTGAATGGAATAATAATGTGATGTTTCAGCAAGATATTTACGATAAAGCTATTCCATTAGTGAAGGAATTAGTACATAGATTCCATGGAACGGCTCATATTGGCATGTTCGATAAAGGGGAAGTAGTTTTTGTACTTAAGATATCATCACAAGAGGCCTCGCCGATTCATACGTATATCGGCTCAAGAAAACCTGCTTACGCAACCAGTACTGGAAAAGTTTTACTCTCTTTTAATTCATCCTATTTACAAGAAACAATTGACAGAGGATTGTTACAGCAAACACCTAATACGATTACAGATATCGGATTGCTAAAACGAGAAATTGAAAATGTACGTGAAAAGGGTTATTCAATTAGTAATAATGAAAATAGCACAGGTACTTATGCCATTGCTGCACCTATTCTATCGTATTCTGGGAAAACAATTGCTGCGGTCAATCTAGTTGGTACTAGTTCTTATATGCAAGGTAAAAATCGTGAAAACATAATTAGAAGCATTTTAAATACCGCTCACTCAATCTCTCAAGAGTTAGGATATATTGAAGTTTAACAGTTTTTCTAACTAATTTAGCCTATGCTCATGCAACAATAAATTTAAGTACTTTCCCAAATTTCATAATGTGAAATAATGAGAGTGTGTTTGAAAAACGAGTTTAGTATAATCAGAATAATAAAACTATTAGGGAGTTATTGTTTACTCTTCTAGTAAATTATGAAATGTACTATATGTCGTATCATATGAGTAATAGGAGGTGAGATTTAAATAAAATTTTACAGTAATGTAAACGATTTCATTATTAAAATAAATTATTTTAATATTTATTGTTGTATGTATGCAAAAAAATATTAACAGTGGTAAAAAAACTTAGAAGAGGTGTTTATAGATGATGAAAAAAAATAGCTTATATATCTTTATTCTAGTGATGGCAATGATGCTTGTTTTAGCTGCTTGTGGTGAAAAGGACAAAGATGAAGCTGCTGAAAAGGATGAAGGAGAAACTATCGAAACAAGTGGTGAGGCAAGTGAAAGCGAAGATGCTAAAGGTGAAACATACAATTTTAAGTTAGCTCATATTGCACCACCTACTCATATTTGGAATGAAACAGCTGAAAAGTTTGCGGAAGAACTAGAAGCACGTTCCGATGGAAGAATGAAAATGGATCTATATCCTGGTGGCCAATTAGGCGGGGAGCCTGATATGGTTCAACAACTAGAAACGGGATCTTTAGATTTCGGATTTATAACAACGGCTTTTCTAACATCAAGATCAGATGCTTTTAGTGCTTGGTTTGCACCATTTTTATTTGATTCATATGAAGAAGCATTTGAAGCAAAAGATTCTGATGTTGCAAAAGAAATTTTAGCAACTCTTGATGGTCAAGGTATACATGCAATGGATTACTTCTTCTCAGGAAATCGTACAATGATGTTTAGTAAGAAAGTTGAAACACCAGAAGATATTGCGGGTTTAACTTTACGAGTAACACCTAGTCCAGCATTACAAGACTTTTACCGTTATATGGGTGCAAATCCAGAATCAATTTCATTGCCAGATGTTTATCAAGCAGCACAAACAGGTGTAATCGACGGTATGGAAATGGATCTAGATGCTGCAGTAACATCGAACTTTAATGAAGTTACAGGGTTTGCCGCAATGACAAATCATATGGTTTGGCCATCAGTTATGATTGCAAATAGTGAAAAATTCGATGCAATGCCAGAAGAAGATCAGAAAATTATTAGAGAAGCTATGGCGGCTGCATCTGAATACGGTACTATGAAACGTTCTTCACTAGAAGATGAGTACAAAAAGACACTTACAGATAGAGGTATGGAACTCTATGATATGGACGAGTCATTATTCGATCCATATAAAGAGAAGTTTGACACAGAATACAAAGCTAAAGATCCATTAATTAAAAAGTTTATCGAAACGTTCCGTAAGTAGGAGGCGCTAGCTTTATGCAAACATTAAGTGGTTGGATTGAATCAATAGAGAAGTTTGTTGCAATGATATTAATTGCTGCAATGACTATAGTAATTGCTACTGCAGTTGTATTTAGATATTTCTTTAATGACCCGATTTTTTGGGCAAGCGAAGCAAGTATTTTTATGATGGCTTGGATTACATTTATTGGCGGAAGCTTGGGACTTAAGAATAAGTCCCAAGCATCTGTTACATTTATGGTAGATCGCTTTTCAGAAAAGGGAAAAAGGATAATTGAAATAATTTCTTATATCATAATTTTAGGTTTTATGCTTTTATTAATATACTTAAGCTATCAATGGTTGATAGCAGCATCTCATCAAAAATCAACGTCAATGAGAATTCCGATGTGGATTCCTTATTTATCTGTTCCGACTGGTTTAACTTTTGCTTTTATCCATTTATTAAGTCATTTAATAAACCTGTTTAAGAATAAAAAGCAGGGAAGTGAACCATTATGACATATGTAGTTATTGCGTTATTTTTTCTATTCCTATTACTCGGAATCCCAATTTCACTTGTTCTAGCTATCACTTCACTCTGTTATTTATTGTTAGGTGATTTAAGTACTTTAATGAGTTCGGCTCCACAAAAAATGTTTTCAGGGATAGATAACTTTGGACTATTGGCAGTACCCTTATTCATGTTTGCTGGTGAGTTAATGAATGGTGGCGGAATTACTACTAGACTTGTAGCCTTTGCTAAAGTTTTAATTGGACATTATCGAGGCGGTTTAGCGTATGTTACTGTCGTTGCGAACATGTTCCTTGCTTCTATTTTAGGGTCGGCAAATGCTCAAGCAGCAATGATGAGTAAAGTAATGGTTCCGGAGATGGAAAGAGAAGGATACTCTCGTGAGTTTTCATCAGCTATTACACTTGCGTCATCAATTGTAGCTCCAATAATTCCTCCAAGCATGTTATTTATTATTTACGGAACATTAACAGGTGCTTCTATTGCAGATCTATTTATGGCGGGAATCATTCCGGGGATACTGTTAGGAATAGGATTTGTTATTGTTATCGGGATTATGAATCGCAGAGAGCAGTTTCCAAAAAGTGAAAAAGCGAATTTTGCTAAGATATTTAGAACCTTTATCTCAGTTATTCCTGCTATGCTTATTCCTTTTACTATTATATTTGGTATTTTAGGTGGCGTCTTTACACCTACGGAATCTGCAGCAATTGCTTGTGTAATTGCATTCGTTATTGGATTGGCATATAGAGAATTAAAACTAAAGAATCTGCCTACAATGCTGGTAAATACCGTTATCAATACAGCGACAATTTCATTCCTAATTGTTATGGCAAATTTGTTTGGATTTATAATTGCTTTTGAACAAATTCCGCAACTTGTTGCAGAGTCAATGCTCAATCTTTCTGACAATCCACTTGTGTTTTTATTATTAGTGAATATATTTTTACTTTTAATTGGTACGGTATTGGACGGAATTGCTGCGCTAATTATTATAATACCTGTAATGTTACCTTTACTTGCAACTTATCAAATAGATCCTGTACATTTCGGGGTTATCGTTTGTATTAACTTAACGATAGGACTACTAACACCACCGGTTGGAACAGGGTTGTTTATAGTATCATCTATCGCAAAAGTTAAGTTTGAGGACCTTGTCAAAGCGATTATGCCATTTTTAGGGATGGCTATATTGGTACTACTTATACTGACTTATTGGGAAGATGCTGTCATGTGGATTCCGAATCTTTATAGGGATTAAAAATAAATATGTATAATTTAGAAACACTCAGATCTTAATTCTGAGTGTTTTTTATTTTATCAAACATTAGGATTTGAATACATAATAGTTTCATTAATAAATTTAACGATTATTCTAACTATTTCACATAGTGAAATAATTGAGTTGAGAGATAAAAGTTGATTCGGTATATTTAAATCACATTGAAAGTAGAAAAGGAGATGTTGAATATGGATTTAAGAGAGTTAAGAAATTGCTTTGGCCAATTTGCAACCGGTGTCACGGTAATTACGTGGAACGATGATAATGGGGAAAAGAGTGGAATAACTGTAAACTCATTTACTTCAGTATCCTTAGATCCTGCACTTGTGCTTGTTTCTATTGATAAGAAAGCAAATGCGTTAAATGGATTAAAAAATCGTCCGTTTGTCATTAATATATTATCTGATGAGCAAGAGAAATATGCATGGCAATTTGCTGGAAAGTCAGATGAAAACCTAGTTGTTGAATGGGATGAAGATTCAGAAGTTGGTCCGCGTTTGAAAGATACAATTGCAACGATTGAATGTAACCCATGGAAAGAGTATGACGGTGGAGATCATGTTTTATTCCTAGGTGAAGTAGTGGATTTCTCATCTAGAGAAGGTGAAGCTCTTCTTTTCTTTAGAGGAAAATGTTTGAAAATGCAAAGCACAGAAGATAAAGTAAAAAACTAAATTATTGGAGGAATAAATAATATGGGTATTAGAACAGGTGCAGATTATATTAACGCAGTAAAGTCAAGACAACCAGAAGTTTGGTTGGGAGGAAGAAAGTTAACTGATTTAACTGAGGAACCGGTTTTTAAACAGCCAATAAAAGAGCTTGCTAGATTATATGACATGCAACATGATCCTGAATTTCAAGAGAAGATTACACATGTTTGTGAAGAAACAGGAGAACGTGTAAATAATTCTTTTTTAAATCCACGCAATGGTGAAGATCTACAAGCACGCCGTCAACTATTTGAAATATGGTCAAGAGCGACATTTGGTTTAATGGGAAGAACACCAGATTTTTTAGGAACAGTTGTAACTGCAATGGCTTCGAACGATTGGTTCTTTAGACAGTATGGAGAAAAATGGGGAGATAACATTGTAAACTACTATAAATATATTAGAGACAATGACCTTTTCTTAACTCATGCAATTATTAATCCACAAAACGATCGAAGTAAAGCTTCTAATGACCAAGAAGATATGTTCACACATTTAGGCGTTGTTAGAGAGACAGAAGAAGGTTTAATCGTTCGCGGATCTAAAATGTTGGCAACGCTTGCACCGTTAACTGATGAAGTAATTATTTATTCGTATCCAAGTTTTAAGCCAGGTGATGAGAAATATGCGATTTCATTTGCACTCCCTATAGATACACCGGGTCTTCGTATACTTTGTCGTGAGGAAACGCAAAGTGGACTGAGGTCGACATGGGATCATCCGTTAGCTTCAAGATTTGAAGAGATGGACGCAGTATTGGTATTTGATGATGTATTAGTTCCATGGGAACGCGTTTTCATTAATCAGAACGTAGAAGCGGGCAATTTATTATATCCGAAAACGGGTATAAATTTGCAACCATCGCATCAATCGGGCATTAGAGGACTTGTTAAAATTCAATTTGCAACAGAAGTTGCATGTTCTATTGCAGATGCAGTTGGTGTTGACGGATTTTTAAATGTTCAGAATCAATTATCTGAACTTATACAAGGTGTAGAAACGGTTAGGGCATTAGTTCGTATCTCTGAAATTGAATTTATTATGACGCCAAATGGCGAAGCAGTTCCAGCAATTGTTCCACTAGAAACGGTTCGTGGTATATTACCTACACTGTATCCTAGAGCAATTGAAATCTTGCAAATAATTGGTGCTGGTGGTTTGTTAATGTCTCCAACAGGAGCTGACTTTGAAAATCCTGAGTTAACAGAAGATATGCATAAATATTATGGCGGTCGTGAAGGTATACCTGCTGACGATAGAGTTCGTCTCTTTAAACTTGCTTGGGATTTATGTGGAGAATCATTTGGGCAAAGACTAGTTCAATATGAGCGCTATTATTCTGGAGATCCAATTCGTAAGATGGGCATGTTCTATAATACACATAAGAGAAATAATCCGACATATCCAATGGTAGAAGAAGCACTTAAAACTTCACTTGAAATGTCAAAAGAAAAAGTTTCGAACTGATTAAACAAAAATGATAGCAGTTTCTTGTAAGTGTTGAAAATAATTAATAGGTATAGTCAAAGTATTTCTTTTAAGTATACTCTGATTATGCCTATTCTTTAATTTTATTCGGTAAAAAAATGTTGATTTCCGCTTCGAATAAAGCCTCAGTAGATACTAAGTGCCGCTTAGGTGAGCGTTTTAATAAACTTGGCAACTTCAGCCGTTTTCCCTGGCAAGGCGATCAGTCTGGGGTCTTCAGTTGAGAGAAAGTGGTTTTAATTATAAGAGGACGGATGAATTAATGTATTTCATTTTTCGTGAATAGTTTTAGATACACCAAAATTTATTATCAAAACAAAAAAAAGTTTTCCGAACCCGATAGTTTACGGGTAATAGGGAAACTCTTTTATACTTCTTCAGGTATACAAAAAAATCAGTACATTACATTTGTTTTGTGTAATATATATTGAGATAAATTTATGATTATCCGACTTTACTTTTCAATTCTTTCTTTTTCGCTTGTCCTTTTTCTTTTAATTCTTGTTCTCTCTTTTCAATCACATTACTAATTTTAGCCAAAGTAAAGGTAATTAGGACAGCGAAAAATACTATACCATAAAATCCGGCACCGATACCGATTCCTACTCCGCCAGCAAAGAATACCATAGCGGCAGTTGTTAATCCGGTTATACGTAATCCGTCTTTCATAATTAACCCTGCCCCTAAAAATCCTAAACCGGAGACGATTTGTGCAGCAAGACGCATAGGGTCCACTCTATTATTTATATTTGTTCCGCCAAATTGTTCCGCACTATAAATTGAGATAAGTGTAATTAACGTACAAGATACGGAAACAAAAGTAAATGTTTTTAAACCAGCAGGTTTGCTTTTAGAAGTTCTATCATAACCTAAGAACATTCCTAGAAATGCGCTAATTAAAATCCGAAAATATATTTCTAAGTTTTGAACTATTTGTTCTTCATAAAAAATCCCTAGTGTATCCATTATTTGGTTCCTCCTTTGCAGATAAGTAGCTTGCTTATCTAGTGGAGAACTAATTGTTCTATTATTTAGCTTTTTCTATTTTGGCTATCTTCAGTAAGCCATCTCACGTTATTGTCATTCAAAATTAATTCCCAGTTTTTAGGATGTTTTTTATCGGAAATGATTATATCTATATCTTCAAGTTCTGCCATCTTATAATGTGTTCGTTTCCCGATTTTATCGTAATCAATTAATAAAATTACTTTATTCGCATGTTCGATTAATTTTCTAGTTACCATGCCTTTTGAAAGATCAAAACTAGTGACTCCGCCATTTAGTGAAAGACCATCTGCAGAAATGAAATATTTATCTACATGAATATTATCTAACATATCCAACGTAAGCTCACCAATTACTCTGTAATGGGCAGTATCAATTAGGCCACCTAATAAAATTACTTTCCCAGTAAAAACGTTTCGAGTTAATAGATCAATTAAAACGTTCATGGAATTAATTGATGAAGTGATTATCGTTAAATTATTTTTATCTCGGATATTTTTAGCTAGTTGGAGAGGCGTACTCCCATCATCGATTGCTATTACATCATTATCATTGATGTAATTAACAGCCATTTTCCCTATTTTTTCCTTGACCTTAATATTAATTATCTCCCTTTCTTGGGAGGGAGGTTCATTATTAAAGAATGTAGGATTAATAGCTCCGCCATAAACCTTCTTTAACTTATCTTCCTGTTCTAAGTCATTTAAATAATTACGGATCGTTTCAGTAGATACTTTTAAAATGACGGCAAGGTCTTTCACTTGCACCTTGCCGTCAATTTCAAGTAATTCAAGAATTTTTCTTTTTCTATCTATACTGGCTAATGACAAAACTAATACACCTCATGATTTGTGATATTTAACTATTAATTCCTAAAGATCTATAAGCTTAAGAGTATATATAGTATAAGGAATAACAATAGAAGTCACAAGTATCATATATTTATGAAATATTATTAAACAGGACTTTTCCAATAACTAGATTCTTCAACGCTAGTTAATAATGCATTAATTTTAGCGGGTGTTACCGCGCCGATATTCCCAATTCTAAACGTATTTAAATCTGTAACTTTTCCTGGATAAATAACAAAACCTTTTGCTTTTAATCTGTTATAAAATTCACCGAAAGTGAAATCATCAGATTCTGGGAAGTAAAACGATGTAATAATTGGAGATTGGTTTTCATCTGCAAGTAAAGTTTTAAAACCAAGGTTTCTCATGCCTTTAACGAGTGTAGTTTGGTTTTCTTTGTATCTAGCAGCTCTGGCTTTAACTCCGCCTTCCTCCTTCAATTCCAGGATAGCTTGAGCAAAAGCACGTACAACATGTGTAGGTGATGTAAAGCGCCATTTTCCGTTGTTTTCTTCCATTGTTCTCCACTGGCTATAAAGGTCAAGGGATAAAGAGCGTGCATTATTCCAACATTTTTCAAACTCTTCTTTGTTTACGATGATGAATCCAAAGCCTGGTACACCTTCAATACATTTATTGGCACTACTCACTAAATAATGCACGCCGAGTTGGTCGATATCCATTTCGATCCCGCCAAAGCTACTCATCGCGTCTAATATGAATATCCGGTTATGTTTTTTAATGACTTCACTAATTTTTTCTATCGGATTAAGCCTTCCTGTCGTTGTTTCACAATGTACAACTGCGACGTGTGTGATGTCTTTGTCAGCTTCAAGCAGTTCGTTTAATTCATCAATATTGGGATCATCTACTTCGCCGCTGTCTAGCATAACAGTGTCAATGTTTAACATTGTAGAAATTTCAGCGATACGGTAACCGTAAGCACCATTTCCAATTACTAGTAACTTACCATCAGGTGGTATGGCCGTTCCGATGACAGATTCAACACTGAATGTTCCGCTTCCTTGCATTAAAACAGTTGAATATTTATCAGTGTTGGTAGTCGCTAGTTCAAGAAGGTCGTGTCGAATACTCTGAACGATTTTATTGTATTCATCGTCCCATGTGCACCAGTCTTTCATCATTGCTAATCGTACAGTGTCACTTGTCGTTAGTGGACCAGGTGTCAATAAGAGGTAAGGGTTATTTGTAGATTCAACTAGATTCATAATTAATATCATCCTTTCAAAATGAGATAGATTTTATTTGTGAGTTGTGTTTCGGATTAATACTTGAACCAGATATTTATATCGTTAATGTACTACTTTAATTAAATTGGTGTTTTTAAGAAATTAACTAATTAAATTACACCTCTCACACCTTTCTGATTAACTATTTTTAATTTAAAGCGTTTTCAAACACCGCTTGAGAAATACTATATCATGCTTTCAGAAAATTGTGAATGGTTTTATTGGGAAAATAGCTAATTAATTTTGTATTGGTTGTTTTATCTAGTTATTACTTGGTTTTGTTAGAGGGTGGAACGACGTACTTAATTATTTTATATCTATTATTTCACTAGTGTCGCATTAAAATAAAATACTATTTTAATGGAAACTGAATACTCTTTAATTAAACTGTGACCCAAAAAAACCTTTATATTGGTTGGCAGGTAGTAACCTATCCAAATCTAAAATAAAGGACTCACGCATGGATAAGATTACACGGAAAACTGCATTTGAGCAGTGGATTACACCGATTACGAACGATTTATTTGAAAATCTAGTGAAAACCCATTGCCTTGACTACTATACAAAGAAACTACATATGGCTTCATTTACGAAATTACTATTGTACGCGCAGCTTCTTGAAACAGAAAGTTTACGTGCAATCAGCGATAGCGTCTTTTCTGAGGAACTGGCAGAAGCGACAAACTTGGATGCTATCAGTTTCTCCTGAAACGGCAGATGCTTACGTCAACTGTCGCCTGAATTCTTCCAGTCGATCTTTGTTGATTTGGTTGCACAAATTCATGAAGTAAGTGAACATACTTGCAAATTAGCCGCTACCTAAAGGCATACTTATGGAAGTCAGCCCATATTTGAATCCGAAAAGTAGAAGGGAAATACGTACCATAATCCCATCGTTTAATCTTTGTTGGGCTCGTCAAAAGGTATCGTTAAAAAGTGGATGCTCACTACCTCTATTATGGTGTATTCGTTTTTTCTTTAGAAAGACCGAAAACGAAAACAGAGTATTCGGAACCTATTTATGCGACGCTAGTGCTGTTATTTATATTAAAATACTAGAGAGGAATGTGACTACGCTTGTTGGTTATTATGCGTACTGAACTGCAAAAATAATGATGGATAAAAAAGGTTTATTAATGTCGAAAATTGGTACCCTGCATATATTACAGGCAATCTGATATGTTTTAAGTAATAATAATTAGCAATGTATTATGGATATGAACAGAATAATGAAGCAAATAATTTATTTGTTTAAGTGAAACCTACTTAGTTATTATAATTTGTGTTTTCTTGTAATAGAATTGGTTTACATACTATTTCTACGAGCTAGCAAGTCAATAAAATACAAGTAAAAGCAAATTAATAAAGACTTTATCAAAAAAAAGCAAGACAAACAAAATAAGTTGTGGTAAGATTCGATTGTAATGAATATTCTGATAAATAGAGAGGGGTAATGTTGTCGATGAAAGTATTTTGTTTGGGTGGGGCAGGAAGAATTGCCAGAGAAGCTGTACTTGATCTTGTTGAACATTCCGAGTTTGATGTTATTACAATTGGTGATTTTAACGAATTAATTGGACAGGAGCTAGTAAATGAACTGAATGACTCCCGTGTGAACTTCGTAAAAGTAAATGTAATGAATCACGAAGAAACAGTTGAACAAATGAGAGGCTATGATGTAGTAATGGATGGAACAACCATTACGTTAAATGGTCTATCTACAGCTTGTATCGCAGAAGCCGGATGTCATGGAATTAACTTAAATGGATTTGGAGCAGAAGACGAGTTTTCAGAAACATTTAAGAAAAATAACAAAACGGCGGTACCTGGATTTGGAATGACTCCTGGGGTAACTCAGATGATGGCTATGCATGCTGCTAATCAATTGGATACAGTAGAAATTGTAAGGGTAAGCCACGGTTCATTTAGACCGTTTGCATTCTCCAAATCGATTACTGAAACAACAACTTACGAATATGATCCAGACCTTCCCGGTCGTATCGTTTTTGAAAAAGGTCAATTTGTACAAGTTCCACCATTTGCAAGACCAAGAACGATTCAATTACCTGAACCCTATGGAGAAACAATTCAATATATTATACCTCACTCTGAAACAAGAACATTAGCTACAGCACTATCTCACAAAGGTATCGAGTTAATAGAAGTAAGAGGAACTTGGCCAAAACAAAATATGAACCTAGTACGTGGACTTTATGATTATGGTATTATGCGTAACCCACAAATCACGGTTAACGGTAAAGAAGTAGGTTTAATGGATGTTATTGGAGATTACCTAATGGACTCGAAGGAAGGCCAAGAAACTGAACTATATGGTTATTCTCTTCATATAGAAGTGATTGGCACAAAAGATGGTGTGAGAAAACGCCATGTCCTATATCATACACATCCTGCAAGCGATGGTTCTGTAGAAGGTTGGGAAAAGCTAAGAGCATATACTCGGAATGTGGGTATTCCAATGGCGATTGCAACAGAACTACTAGCCAAAGGAAGAGTTAGAAAGACGGGTGTACTTATTCCAGAAGAAGCTTTTGATCCGGAAGAGATTTTTGAACAATTGAAAAAGAGAAAGATTTATATTCATGAAGAGATTGATGTAGTTACTGAAGAAGTAATGGACGAACTGACCATTTAAAGTTGTAATTTATTTTCTCGAAGAAAAAGTAAAGATACACTACTAATATAAATATAGTTGAGTTTTCTAATGAAGGAGGTCAATGTTTTGAATAAACAATCTTCCCAGATTGAAGCGGTAATATTCGATTGGGCAGGAACAACTGTTGACTATGGTTGCTTCGCACCACTAGATGTCTTTAAAGAAGTGTTTAGTAAAAGAGGTATTGAAGTGTTAGACGAAGAGGCACGCGAACCGATGGGCATGCTGAAATGGGATCATATAAATGAAATGTGTAAGATGGATAGAATTGCACAACTATGGAAAGAAAAGTTTGGAAGATTACCAGAAGAGAAAGATGTAGACGCGTTATATGCAGATTTTGAACCCCTATTATTCTCTATATTACCTAATTATTGTACACCAATACCTGGTGCAGTAGATTTGGTAGCTCGTTTAAGAGACCAAGGGTTAAAAATAGGTTCTACAACTGGCTATACTGGAAAAATGATGGAAGTTGTCGCTGCAGGAGCGAAAAAGCAAGGTTATTCTCCTGATACACTGTTTACGCCAGATGATTTACCGGCGGGACGTCCGGCGCCTTGGATGGTTCAATTAAATGCAATGCATTTAGGCGTTTATCCTATGAAGCACATCATAAAAGTCGGTGACACTTTAAGTGATATTAAAGAAGGCGTTAGTTCAGGTACGTGGAGTGTTGGCGTACTATTAGGAAGTAGTGAAATGGGATTAAAAGAAGCTGAAGCAGATGCACTTTCTCCCGATGAGTTGGCTGATAGAATGGAAGCGGTTGCTACGAAATTTAAAAAAGCAGGTGCGCATTATATTATTGATCGTATCGGTGACCTGGACAAACTTATACCGAAAATCAATGCGCGTTTAATAAACGGTAATTAAGGTTCCGGCAATAAATGTTTTTGTGCTAATCTATTTCATTCCATTAGCTAAAGAATCGTTTTGCTAATGGTGAAATTGAGAATTAAAGGGGTGATAGTAGGTGGAAAACCAGAACTATGCACTAGGCTTGATTGAGACAATCGGTTATCCGGCTCTTATAGCCGCTGCAGATGCTGCTTGTAAAGCTGCAGATGTAAAGGTTGTTACATATCAAGGAGCAGACGCTGGTCTTGTTACGATTTATATTGTTGGGGATGTTGGTTCTGTCCAAGCTGCTGTATTAATTGGGAAAGAGGCTGCCGAACAGGTAGGCCGCTTACATCATTACCATGTCATTGCAAGACCCGATGAAAACGTGAAAAAGATGATTTTCCGAATTTTGTCAGATGAAAAAGATAAAAATATTGAAAAAAAAATAGACGAAAAGGAAGTACAGCCAAAAAAACAAGTGAATAAAGAAATTAGTGACAGTAAGGCAATCGATAATAATTCGGTAGATTTTCTGAAAAGCAATATCCAGGAATTGAGAAAAGTTGCCGGCACTGTCAAGAAATTTCCTTTAACTGCAGAACAAATCCAATCTGCAAAAAGAGAAGAATTAATTAAGCACTTGTCTGCAACACAGGTTGGGAAAGGCGGCGATAATAAATGAAGATGGATACTGAACTTGAATCAATTCAAGAAGTAAGAAACCTTCTTGGGCAAGCCAAAGATGCACAAAAAATAGCTGGAAAAATGTCGCAAGAAGAGATTAATAGAATAGTAGGCTATATGGCACAAGCTGCCGTGAAAGAATCTGGAAGACTCGCTGTATTAGCGGTAGAAGAGACAGGATTCGGAAAGGTTGCAGATAAGTTAACGAAAAACCTGTTTTCTGCCAAAGATATTTACGAATCTATTAAAGATAAAAAGACAGTTGGTATAATTTCTCGTGATGATGAAAAAAAGGTCTGGGAAATAGCAGAACCGGTTGGAATAGTTGCTGGGATTGTCCCTTCGACAAATCCTACATCTACAGCGATTTTTAAAGTCCTGATTGCAGTGAAAACTAGGAATGCGATTGTAATTAGTCCGCACCCTGCAGCTGCAAAATGTACGAATGAGACGGTTGAAATACTTAAGAATGCTGCTCAATCAGCGGGTGCCCCAGAAGGTTTAATTTCATGTATTTCAAGTCCTACTCTTGCTGCGGCAAATGAGTTGATGGAGCATAACCTTACAAATGTAATATTAGCAACTGGTGGATCAGCAATGGTGAAATCCGCTTATAGTTCGGGGAAACCGGCCTACGGAGTGGGTCCAGGTAATGTTCCTGTATTTATTCATCCGAGTGCAGATGTGAGAAAAGCTGTCAAACAAATTATTCATAGTAAAACATTTGATTATGGAACTATATGTGCATCAGAGCAGGCGTTGGTTGTTGAGAAATCAATCAAGCACAAAGTAAGAAGAGAACTAGAAGGCCAAGGTGCCTACTTCCTTGATGAATATGAAAAAGGAAGAATTGAAGGAATAATTTTGAAAAATGGTAGATTGAACCCAGGAATTGTAGGTAGATCACCACAAAAATTAGCCGAGATGGCTGGCATTGTAATTGAAGATAACTGTAAATTGTTACTAGCTGAAGAAAGTAAAGTTGGTAAAGATTATCCATTTTCACTTGAAAAATTGTCACCAATTTTAGCATTTTACACGGTTGAAAATGAGCAGGAGGCCAACGCAATATGTACTGAGCTACTTGAATTAGGTGGTCTTGGCCATACAGCAGGAATCCATAGTGAAAATGCTGAATCTATTGAAAGATTCAGTTTAACACAACAAGCATCTCGTATAGTCGTTAACTCGGGTACAACATTTGGAGGAATTGGAGCTACGACAGGAATTCAACCATCAATGACATTGGGCTGTGGTTCATATGGCAATAATATTACATCTGATAATATTAGTGCGGAGCATCTACTAAATGTGAAACGAGTGGCTTTTGGTATTCGCGAAATAGAAAATAACACGAATGGATCTGATTATTCAAATCCTGCAATTCCAGTTATTAATAATGGACCGAGTATTTCGAGAGAAGAAATAATGGATATTGTAAAAACAGTATTACAAGAATTAAAACTATAAAATTTACTGAGGAGGAAAAAGAATGAGTTTAGAAATGGGAGCACTAGGAATGATAGAAACAAAAGGTTTAGTTGGGGCTATAGAGGCTGCTGACGCAATGTCAAAAGCAGCAAATGTAAGATTAATTGGTAAAGTACATGTTGGTGGGGGATTAGTTACAGTAATGGTACGTGGAGATGTAGGCGCAGTTAAGGCTGCGGTTGATGCTGGTGCAGCTGCAGCAGAAAATATTGGCGAGTTGGTCTCTGTGCATGTAATCCCACGCCCTCATTCGGATATTGAGCTTATACTTCCAAAGCTGGAAGGGTAAATCATAGTTTATGGCGCTAATAACGGAAAATAATTTGAGAGCGATGTTGAAAGAGGGGATTCCAAATCCCTTTCCGCTTAATAAGGGAGATAAAATTACCCCTGCGGCGATTGATTTTCTTAGGGACAGAAAAATTGAATTAGACAATAAAAGGTCTGTTCATTCAAATCGAACATCGGTGAAAAAAGAAAAGGATTTAATGATTCCTGTGGGTGTATCAAACAGGCATATTCATTTATCAAGTGATGACATTAAGGTGCTATTTGGTAAAGATTATGAGTTAACTCCTCTTCGCGAATTATCCCAACCTGGACAATTTGCGGCTAAAGAACAAGTTACGTTACTTGGACCAAAAGGCCTTATAAAAAATGTTAGAGTACTTGGACCAGCGCGAGGAGCTACACAATTAGAAGTGTCAATTACGGATGGATTTCAATTAGGAATCCATCCTCCGGTTAGAATGTCAGGATCGATTGAAGGAACTCCAGGTTTAACACTTATTGGTCCTAAAGGCGTTGTTTCCCTTCAACAAGGAGTGATTGTTGCAAAGTGTCATGTCCATATGTCGCCTGCAAATGCTAAAGAGTTCGAGGTTTCTGATGGAATGAGTTTAATGTTAAAAACACAAGGTGATCGATCTGTTATTTTCACAGATGTGATCGTTCGTGTTAATGCGAATTACCTATTAGACTTTCATGTGGATCTTGATGAAGGAAACAGTGTAGGATTAAAAACAGGTGACCAAGTTAAGTTAATTGGTAAAAATGGTGAGTTCCTTACTTGACATGGGGAGGTGAAGAAGATAGATATTCGTGAAATTGTTGAATCAGTTATACGAGAAGTAGTAGATTCGGTGAAAGCCGAAAAGGAAAAAGAAAAGAATGGAAAAGTATTATTTGTATTCTGTGATAGTTCAGCCCATGAGTTATACGCTGATCAGTTTATTAAGATGAAAAGACTGAATATTGGCTATGATTCTTTATTTTTAGATGGTGAAACTTCATCGTGGCTTGGGATGAATCAAGTTGAATCTAGTGGTTGTGGAAAAGTGATTATTGCAGATGGCAATGCTCCCTCACCAATGGAACTTCCTAAATCCTATAATGGTATTATTATTCCAGAAATTGATTTGGATAATGCTGCCCGCGTTGCTACTGGATTAAAAGGAAGTATTAAAGCGGAGATTATTTTCTCGGCCTTACTTCAGCAAAAGTTTGTATTAATCGGAGATGACGTTACAGGGATTAAACGCGCTGATCGTCAGACTTTGAAAACAGTATCGTTACCTGCACCTTATCAAAAAATGTTTAAAAACTATATTCGCCAGCTGAATGAGCTAGGTATTGAGTTTGTGCCATTAAAAGATTTCACTGACATCGTAGGCACTAAATTAGGTATAAAAGAACAGCTATCTGAATCTAAAACTGAAATACCAAAACTAAACACTGAATTATCTACTGGTGATAAGTTGATATTCAACAAAAAATTACTTACTCCAGGGTGGATTCAATCACAACCAAATATTTTAAACAATACGATTTATCTACCTAAAGGTGTCATTATCTCTCCTCTTGCAAAAGATCTTATTAAGGATAGAAAATTGACAATAAAAGTAATTGACTGAGGGTGAATAGTCATGTTTCTAGCTAAAGTAGTAGGAAGTGTTTGGACAACTCAAAAAGAAAAAGGAATGGAAAATTTAAAGCTTCTTATTACACAGCCACTCAATTTACAGAAAGATCCGGTAGGAAATGTCATAATTGCAATCGACAGAATAGGAGCAGGCGTTGACGAATTAGTGATTATCACTCAAGGTTTACCTGCTCAAAAGATAACCGGTGTAAAAGAATCTCCAATAGATGCTGCCGTAGTAGGTATTGTGGACTCGTTCGAAGTGAATTAATGACTGTTTTTTAGTAGAGGTTCCCATTCTTACTTAAAACACATATAAAATGACTCCGTGATTTATATAGGGGTCATTTTGTTAAAGTGTGAGATAGAAACTAACAATTAATATCATTTGAATTGTCATATCTAATGGAAAAAGGTGATAACTTTGGCATTTAAACGTAATAAAATCACAATAATTGGAGCTGGATTTACAGGAGCAACGACCGCTTTAATGCTTGCACAAAAAGACTTAGGTGATATTGTATTATTGGATATTCCTGAAAAAGAAAACCCGACTAAAGGTAAAGCACTTGATATGATACAAGCGGGTGCCGTGCAGCGATTCAACTCTCGAATTAAAGGAACATCTAATTTTGAGGATATAGTAAATTCTGACATGGTAATTATTACGGCCGGGATTGCTAGAAAACCTGGAATGAGCCGGGATGATCTTGTATCGACAAATGCAAGAATCATAAGTTCGATTTCCAAAAAAGTTGTAAAATATGCACCGGACTGTATTATTATTGTCTTAAGCAATCCTGTTGATGCGATGACTTACGTGTGCTATAAAACAACAAACTTTCCGAAAAATCGAGTGATTGGACAATCAGGTGTCTTAGACACATCTAGATTTAACGCATTTGTCGCTGAAGAGCTAAAAATTTCTGTGGAGGATGTATCTGGATTTGTGTTGGGTGGTCATGGTGATGAAATGGTACCACTCGTTCGTTATTCATATGCAGGAGGAATACCGCTCGAAAAAATGATAAAGAAAGAACGCCTTGATGCAATTGTTAATCGTACTCGAAAAGGTGGAGGTGAAATTGTTAATCTATTAGGTAACGGCAGTGCTTATTATGCTCCGGCAGCTTCTTTAGTTGAAATGGCTGAAGCCATTATTCGAGATAAAAAGAGAATACTTCCTTCTGTTGCCTATTTGCAAGGTGAATACGGGTACAACGATATATATTTAGGAGTTCCAACAATTTTAGGTGCAGAAGGTATTGAAAATATTATTGAATTAGATCTTACGTTTGATGAAAAGTCTATGCTACATCGATCCGTTGAATCTGTAAAAGAAGTTATGTCACTATTGTGAAAATAGAAATAACTAGTCCTAGTGAATAAAGAAAAAAAGATGCAGAATTGAATGCAGGTCTTTATTATCGTTATCTCGTTAAAGCGATGTGGCCTGATTCATAGTTTCTATAAGTAGGATGCATGAAATTGGAAAAAATATATTTACCTATAAAAATAATAATATAAATCCTCTTAGAAATAACTGAAAATATGGTATATTCAAAATAGACAAAATGGTAAGCGTTTGCAATTTTGTTTAATTCATTATTTATAGTTTAATTAAGTCGGAAGTATTGATTCTTAAAATACTTTGTTTAGAAGGTTTCTCTAAAAAATTAAAAAAAAGGGGTTTTGAGATGAAAAAGAAGCTAATTTGGTTATCGATTACTGTAGTTGTTTTAATGATGCTTGCCGCATGTGGAGGTAGTGATGAGGGAAAGGAAGGAGCAGATAGTGAAACCGATACAAGTAGTGGAAATAAAAGTAAGAACCTTGTAGTTTATACTGCGATAGAAACTGATTATCTACAAGATTACATTGATTTATTTGAAAAGGATCATCCAGAAATTAAATTAGATATTGTTAGAGATTCTAGTGGTATCATCATTTCCCGCATATTGGCAGAAAAAAGTAATCCCAAAGCCGATGTTATATGGGGATTAAGTGTTGACAGTCTTATAATGTTTGATACTGAAGGTCTTCTAGAGGGCTATAATCCCAAGGGATATGAAGATATTATTCCAACTTTTGCTGATCAGAAAAACGATCCTATGAGATGGACTGGGATAGCCGCTTATATGACTGCTATTGCCGTTAACACTGTAGAAATGGAAAAGTTGGGTTTACCTATACCTAAGTCGTATAAGGATCTGATTGATCCACAATATAAAGGATTAATTTCTATGCCGAATCCTGCTTCAAGCGGAACAGGATTTTTAACAGTATCCGGGATATTACAACTTTTTGATACTGAAGAAGAAGGTTGGGAGTATATGGACAAACTTCATCAGAACATTGGAACTTATACTCATTCTGGTTCAAAACCTGCTGTAGAAGCTGCTACTGGAGAATTCCCAATTGGAATATCTTTTGATGGACGTGCCATTAAACAAGAAGAAAGTGGAGCGCCACTAGTGACAGTATTCCCAGAAGAAGGATCTGGATGGACATTAGAAGCCAATGCTTTAATGAAAAAAGAAAATATTAATGATAACGCTAAAGTATTCCTAGATTGGGCTAATAGTAAAAATGCAATGGAAGGTTATAATAAGCAATTTGCTATTACAGGAATTGATTTAGGTAATAAACCTCATCCAAGTTATCCAGCAGACCCAATGGGGCAATTGCTCGAAAATGATTTATATTGGGCTGCGGATCATAGAATTGAAATTGTAGATAAATGGATTGAAAAGTATGATGGGAAAAGTGAACCGGAATCATAAGATAGATAACCATAGGTAAGTTAGTAAGAGAACATAGTATTATCAGAATAAAGAGTTTTAGAAGTCAGTTTTCATTGAATTAATTTGGGGTTGGTTTGGTATATTATCCAACAGCCCCAAGTTTTTTCCACAATTAAAGTAAATCACTTTTAATAAAACTATGAAAAGAGGCGACTAGCATGGAATTCTTGAAAATTCAAAACGTAACTAAAAAATTTGGAGATTATACGGCTTTGGATAATATTAATATCACAATTAATAAGGGTGAATTTATTTGTTTACTTGGACCAAGTGGATGTGGAAAGACGACATTATTAAGAGTAATAGCTGGATTAGAAGAACCAAATGTAGGATCTAAAGTAATAATGGGCGATAAAGATATTACACAGTTGCCTCCTGCTAAAAGAGACTTCGGAATTGTTTTCCAATCATATGCGCTTTTCCCGAATATGACTGTGGCTCAGAACGTCGCTTATGGCTTGAAAAATAAAAAAGTTTCAAAAGAAGATATTAAAAAGCAAGTAAACGAATCATTAGACGCCGTTAATTTGGTTCATCTAGGTAAACGTTATCCAGCACAGTTATCGGGTGGACAACAACAACGGGTCGCTTTAGCAAGGGCTTTAGCGATATCCCCAGGATTTCTCTTGCTCGATGAACCCCTTTCAGCATTAGATGCAAAAGTTAGGATAATGTTAAGGCTAGAAATTCGTAAGATACAGGAAAAACTTGGGATTACTACGATTATGGTTACTCATGACCAAGAGGAAGCATTAACAATGGGTGATAGAATCGTTGTAATGAACAACGGAACTGTGGAACAAGTCGGCACGCCTCAAGAGATTTATGAAAAGCCTGCCACGCCGTTTGTTGCCGATTTTATTGGTACTATCAATCAATTTCGTGGCATGGATTCTTACGTTGCAATTCGCCCTGAACATATAAGGATTCGAGAAAAGATGTCGCAAAATACAGTTAAATCTACGTTGAGCACGATGGAGTTTCGTGGCAGCTCTTATAGACTCTATCTTGAGGTTGAGCACAGCGGGCCATATAGTTTCGAGAGTGGGTTACTTATGACAGATGTCTCAACGAGTGAATTTAGGAAGTTAAACCTTAAAGTAGGGCAAATAGTCTTTGCAGAGTTTCCCAACGATGACTTAATTACTTATGAGAATAGTATAGAAACCGAGGAAAGTATTAAATATGCCATTGCTGACGGGCTTTAAAATAGAAGGGGGATCATCGCATGACAAAAAGAATTTCTGTAGATTCTGCAACGAAGATAACAAATAGTAGAAAAATAGTGCGACAAAAAACGAGTCCTGTAGATCTTTTGCAGAAGCTTTTGATTTTGTTGGTAGTTGCAGGACTTGGGGTTGCTCTTGTTTTACCTCTAATTCAGTTAATACTGGTATCTATGCAGGATAGAAGTGGAGACTTTATTGGTTTAGGGAACTTTATTAAATATTTCACAACAGCTTCTTTAATCCAGCCACTGTATAATACCTTGTTTGTCGCGGTGACTACTGGCTTAATTGCTGTTACACTTGGATTTTTCTACTCCTACGCCTTAACTAGGACAAATATAAGATGGAAACCTTTTTTTAAATATGTGGCATTTGTACCGTTATTTGCTCCAACGATGATGTATGGTATTGGTTTAGTTAATTTGTTTGGGAATAATGGAGTTATTACGACAGGATTCTTTGGTTTTTTTCAAGGAATCGATATTAACTTATACGGGCCTGTGGGCATAATCATTTCGCTAATATTTTATACTTTTCCTCAAACCTTTTTACTTTTAACTATTTCTCTTTCGAATACGGATTATAGATTATATGAGGCAGCAGATTCCCTTGGTTCGGGAATAGTGAAGAAGTTTTTCACCGTAACTCTGCCGAGTATAAAATTTGGCCTTTTTAGCGCCTTCATCATTGGTTTTATTTTGAGTTTTACTGATTTTGGTGCACCGATAGTCGTTGGTGGTGACTTTAAGGTAATGGCAGTAGATATTTATCAACAAGTGGTGGGGCAGTTTAATATGTCTATGGGAGCAACGGTCGGAGTTGTATTAATTATTCCAGCAGTTCTCGCATTTTTTGCCGATAGGTTAGTGCAACGAAAAGAAAGTTCGGGAATATCATCTAAATCAGTTTCTTACAAAATCAAACCAAATTCATTACGTGATCGTATATATTTTACATACTGCTTAATAATTGCAGGCGCTATTTTCTTGCTAATTATAGCGGTTTTGGCACCTACTTTCGTTAAGTACTGGCCATATAATTTCTCGTTCACATTAGAGCATTATACTTTTAAAAATGTACTTGGTGGTTTTCAGCCTTATTATAATAGTCTCCTCATTGCATTTACAACGGCGATATTGGGTACGTTTATGGTATTTTTTGCAGCATACTTAATTGAAAAGTCTCGTTTTATGAAATGGACTAGACAACTAGGGTATTTTCTTTCGATAATCCCTTTGGCTTTACCGGGGTTAGTTGTGGGTTTGGCTTATATCTTCTTCTTTAACCAACCGGAATTCTCTATCCCATTTACTGGAATTATAATTCCAAATCCTTTAAGCGGACTTTATGGAACAATATGGATTCTCGTTCTTGCGAATTTAATACATTTTTATTCAGTTAACTTCTTTACTGCAACTACAGCATTAAAGCAACTAGATAAAGAGTTTGAACCAGTTTCAGAGTCGATGAATATTCCATTTTATAAAACATTCACTAGGATCACGTTTCCTATGTCACTTCCAGCAATACTAGAAATGGCTGTTTACTTCTTTGTGAATTCAATGACAACGATATCAGCAGTTATCTTTTTATATGCACCAAGCACTAGACCAGCTTCCGTGGCAATAGTTGACATGGTTGGAGCAGGTGAGATGGCTCCTGCTGCTGCACTAGCTATTATTATTCTCTTAACGAATGTTATAGTTCGCTTTGGTTATGAATTACTAACAAAGAAAATGAGGAATCGAGCAAATCAATGGAAGAGTTAAGACTGATCAAATTAATTGGGTAACTAATTATGTTAGATAGTAGGAGGTGGAAAATTGTGTTAAGGGCACAATATCTATTTTTTGAATGCTAAAAGGAAGGTGACTTATTGTTACTAATAGCATTTTTACTTGTTATTTTTTCAGGATTAATCCATGCACTTTGGAATGTATTTACAAAGAATAGTGTTAGTAAGATTACTTTTCTTTGGTCAATACATCTTATTTCTTTTATTGTTCTTATGCCTTACTTTTTTATTGAAATTCAAAATGTCCAGTTAGACGGACTAGGTATTGTTCTTATAATGGCTTCTATGCTTTTTCAAGTACTCTATGTATTTAGTTTGATAACAGGGTATACGATAGGAGAGTTTTCGGTAATTTATCCAATTTTACGTGGATCTGCTTCTTTAATGATTCCTATTATGGGTGTTATTATTTTTGGAGATAGGTTGTCTGCATTGGGATGGACAGGTCTGTTTATCGTTTTGATAGGGATCTTTTTAATAGGTAATTTTAATTATAAATCTGACAAGAAACTAAAACTCTCGGTTTTAATAGCGTTGGCAGGCGGCCTTTCAATTACAGGTTATACATTAAGTGATAAAATTCTGTTGGATTATATGTCTCCATTGCTAATTATTCAGTTCCAAAATTTTATTCATGTAATATCTCTTACCTGGGGGTCTTTTAGTTCTGGAAAACTGAAAGACGAATGGGTTTCTAATTGGAAGATTATCTTGTTAGGATCATTATTTGTACCTGGAGCATACGTATTATTTTTATATGCTTTGCAATTAGCCCAAGTTTCGCAACTTGGACCAATTAGGGAAATTAGCATTGTGTTTGGCGTGTTAATAGCTGTAATATTTTTGAAAGAGAAACAAGGAATAAGAAAGATAATAGGCTCGTGTATTATTGTAATTGGTATCATTATTCTTGGTTTGTTAGGTTGAAGCAAAATAGGGAGTGATTGACAATGAAAATGACTGCGGGTATTTTAAGAACTGAAGGAGATATTAATATATCTAAAAATCGAGATATATGGCAGCAAAATCATTTAAGTGAAGAAGCATTTAGGCTATTAGAAGAAGATTCTAAGTACTATATACACCAATCACTTTCTACACCTTGCTTAAACGTAATTGAAAAGAGTTATGGAATTTTTATTGAAGATATCGATGGTAGAAAATATATGGATTTTCACGGAAATAGCGTTCACCAAGTGGGTTATGGAAATGAATATGTTGTCAAAGCAATTAAGGAGCAATTAGACGTACTGCCATTTTCTCCACGTCGCTATACGAATAAAAAAGCTATAGAATTATCCAAGAAACTTGTTGATCTAGCTCCAGGTGACTTGAATAAGGTTCTTTTTGCTCCGGGAGGAACGTCTGCCGTGAGCATGGCATTGAAGATTGTTCGAAAGGCCACAGGAAAGTTTAAAACAATTTCAATGTGGGATTCTTTTCATGGTGCGTCTCTAGACGCAATTTCTGTAGGTGGAGAAGCTATGTTTCGTAATGGAATGGGACCACTAATGCCTGGAAGTATCCATGTGTTACCGTTTAATTCATACCGGTGTTTATTCGGAAAAAGCGAAGATTCTCAGACGAAAAGCCTGGATTATCTTGAATATGTGTTAGAAAGAGAAGGGGATGTAGGTGCAATTATTCTAGAACCGATTCGGTGTACTGATGTGCAAGTCCCCCCGATAGAATATCATCAACGATTACGTAAAATTTGCGATGAGAATAATGTACTATTGATTTTCGATGAAATTCCCACAGCACTTGGAAGAACTGGTAAAATGTTTGCTTTTGAAAATTATGGCATTGTGCCAGATATAGTGTTATTAGGTAAAGGTTTAGGGGGTGGGATTTTCCCGATGGCTGCATTGATGGTACACGATAAATTAGACATTGCCCAGAATATTGCATTAGGTCATTTTACGCATGAAAAAAGTTCGCTTGGTTGCGCTGCAGCATTAGCCACCCTTGATTATATTGAAGAATATAACTTACTTGAGAAAACTAACGAGTTAGGAAAGTACATGAATACGCGCCTCGAAATGATGCAAAAACGATTTAACATTATTGGAGACCTTAGAGGAATTGGTCTATTATATGGGGTTGAATTAGTACTGGACCGAGAATCTAAGGAAAAAGCTATCTCAGAGGCAGAACAGATAATGTACAAATGTATGGAAAAAGGACTAAGTTTTAAAGTTTCGCAAGGTAATGTATTAACTCTTGCTCCACCACTAATTATTACTGAAAAGCAATTAGAAGAAGCGATGAATATTTTAGAACAATCAATTGCAGAAGTAGTGTGTGTAAATGTAGACTAGTTTTTCATGAATAAAAATATTTCGAAAGGTTTTTAAGTATTCGGGAAGTCTTTTAGAATAAAAAATTTATAGATTATTGTTTAGGATTCAAGAAAAAATTAATTGAAATTAAATACATTTTATTGTCGTTGAATTATATACAGTGTAATAGAGTCGAATGTACTATAGTGAATAGGAATTGGTTTATACTTACAGAGATATTTATTTTGTAGAACTAATTTAATAGAATTAACTAACATACAGGAGGTTACATTATTATGCGTATCGGTGTCCCAAAAGAAATATTAAACAATGAAAACCGTGTAGCTATGACGCCAGCGGGAGCTTTTACACTAAAAACGTCAGGTCACGAAGTTTTCATCCAAACAGGTGCAGGACTAGGATCGAGTTTTTCGGATGAAGATTACATTGAAGCAGGAGCAAAAATTGTCGGAACTGCTAAAGAAGCATGGGATACAGAAATGGTTATGAAAGTGAAAGAACCACAAGCTTCTGAATTCGAATTTTTTAACGAAGGACAAATCGTTTTCACATATTTCCATCTTGCACCAGAAACTAAATTAACAAACGCGTTGCTTAAAAAGAAAGTGTCTGCAATTGCGTATGAAACAGTACAGCTACCAAACAATACACTGCCACTTCTTGCACCTATGAGTGAAGTTGCAGGACGTATGGCTACCCAAATTGGAGCACAATTCTTACAAAAAACAAATGGTGGAAAAGGGATTCTTCTTGGTGGTATCCCGGGTGTATCTCGCGGTAAAGTAACAGTTATTGGCGGCGGAATGGCTGGAACGAACGCAGCCCGTGTTGCAATTGGAATGGGTGCACACGTTACTGTAATCGATTTATCTACGGATCGTCTACGTCAATTAGAAGAGTTATTCGGTAACGATGTTCAAACTCTTGTTTCAAATCCGTATAACATTGCTGAAGCTGTAAGGGATGCTGATCTTGTTGTTGGAGCTGTCCTAATTCCAGGGGCAAGAGCACCAAAACTTGTGTCCGAAGAAATGGTTAAATCGATGAAAACAGGCTCTGTCCTTGTAGACATCGCGATTGACCAAGGCGGTATATTTGAAACGTCTGATCGCATTACAACGCACGACGAACCAACATATGTGAAGTACGGTGTCGTACATTACGCTGTAGCAAATATGCCTGGTGCAGTTCCACGCACTGCGACAATGGGACTTACAAATAACACAGTTCAATACGCATTACAAATTGCAAACAAAGGTGTAAACAAAGCACTTCTGGACAATCCTTCTCTCCTGAAGGGGCTGAATACATTTGATGGTCATGTAACATACAAAGCTGTCGCAGAAGCACAAAATCTTAAGTTCGTTTCTGCTGAATCAGTATTGAATAACTAAGTGAATTTAAAAGGCTGCCCGCTTTCAATGATATGCTCCCCATAAGGTAGACAGATTAAAAAAAAATCTGTTTATCTAGGGGGAGTATTTTTTTTGGCCAGAAGTAAACATTCCGTTGAAGAGAAACTACAAATTCTTCATTTGTTAAATAAAGGGAACTATTCTCAAAGAGAATTATGTGAAGGCTGGAAATAACAGCTTATATAACCAAAGGGTGTCAGTGGCGACGCGGAATCTAAAGGGAGCGGGCGGCAAAACTCCAATGATCTTCAATATATTTGTGTCAATGTCTGTTTTACCTGAGACGAGGCTTTCTAATAATAAAAAAATCTTTATTTTTTTATAATTCCGTTAGTGATAGGTCTTTTTCTTATTACTATTTTTCCAAAGATTGTATTGTTGTACTTACCATCTAACATGTGATTTAAAAATTAAATAATAATAGTCTTTTAAGAATAAAATGTTAGAAAACTAGTATCAACACACTTTCTTCCAGGTATTTATACTGAGGGAGAATATATCTATGCTAGTATGTATTTTTCTGGTGATAGAATAGTGCCTAATGATTTACAGGAAATAAATATTCTTATTAAAAGCTTGAACCAGTAAAGACATAACGAACTCATATGTTTTAAATATTTTTAAAATTACTTTACTAATAAATTTTGCATAGATTGGGAGGAATTTAAGTTGCCTATTATTCAAGTTCAAGTACTGAAAGGTAGAAGTAATGAGCAGATCAAATGTCTAATTGCAGATTTAACAGAAGCGGCAGTGAAGAATTTATCAGTTCGACCAGAACAGGTAAGAATCCTAGTAACAGAATTTGAAGATACACATTGGGGTGTGGGAACAAAAACAATGAATGAAATCAAAAGAGATTTAGATGAGAAGTAATTTTTCTAATTAGTTATCATAACTTCGCCTTGTTTCATCTTAAAAAAATGTTATTACAAAATATTCCCGCAATTTCACATGGTGAAAAAACAAGGTTTTATCCTAAAGTAGTTTTCACTATAATGGAGACACAGCATTAAGTAATAAATCAGAATGCGGTGAAAACGTTAAGTAGTTCATGCTCCAATTTAGTGCATATTTTTAGACTCGCATTTCTTTCTACTAATAAAAAAATGGAGGTTTTACAAAATGACAAAATCTACAACGACAAAATTTAATGCTTTTAACTTACTAAAATGGATTGAAGAAAATAAGGATCAGCTTAAGCCGCCGGTTAATAATAAAGTTCTTTGGGAGGATTCTGAATTTATCTGTATGATCCTAGGTGGTCCAAACAGACGCCGTGATTTCCACGTAGATCCTTCAGATGAATTCTTTTATCAAATAAAAGGTGACTGCTTTGTCGAAGTTATTAACGACGAAGGAAAGCGTGAAGTTGTGACAGTTAAAGAGGGCGAAGTATTTATGTTACCAGCTATGGTACCGCATTCACCACACCGTATTGCTGATACGTATGGTTTAGTTATTGAACGTAAAAGAGATATGGGGGAATTAGAAGACTTCGTTTGGTTCTGTGATGAATGTGATCATGAAATGCATAAAAACACTGTTCAATTAACAGATATTGAAACACAGGTAAAAGGTGCAATTGAAGAATTCAATGGTAGTGAAGAACTTCGTACATGTGGTAATTGTGGCCACGTAATGCCAGCAGAAGTAGGACTATGGAAATGAGAGTAGACTTTCATACACATATTATTCCAGAAGATATTCCAGATTTCGTAGAAAAATATGGTGGTGGACGTTGGCCAACTTTAGAAAAAACATGTTCTTGTGGTGCTAATATCATGGTAGCTGGTAAAGTCTTTCGTGAAGTAACAGATCAAGCGTGGAGTCCAGAAAAAAGGATTCAAGATATGGACGCTGAAGGTGTTGATATCCAAGTGTTATCACCTATTCCAGTTACGTTTTCTTATTGGGCGGATGCTGATGCAGCAGAAGAAATGTCGAAAATTCAAAATGATTTTATTGCTGATACGGTGAAACAGTATCCGGATCGTTTTATTGGCCTAGGAACTGTGCCGATGCAAGACGTCGAAGTAGCGATTCGAGAAATGGATCGTTGTATGCATGAGCTTGGCTTAAAAGGAATAGAAATTGGTACGAATATTAATGGAAATAACCTAGACGATCCAGCGTTCACAAAGTTTTTTGAAATGGCTGAACAATGGGAAGTCCCATTGTTTGTTCATCCATGGGAAACATTAGGAACTGAACGTATGCCACGCCATAATTTTATGTATACGGTAGGTATGCCAAGTGAAACTGCATTAGCTGCTGCTAGTTTAATAAATGGAGGTGTTATGGAGAAGTTTCCTGATTTGAAAGTTTGTTTTGCCCATGGCGGTGGATCTTTCCCATATATCCTTCCACGTTTAGATAAAGGTTGGGAAGTATGGCCACATCTTAGGAAAACAACTAAACCTCCAAGTCATTATGCAAAGAATTTTTACTTTGATTCATTAAATTATGATCCATTAAATTTAAAGTATTTAATAGATCGTTTTGGATACGAGAAAATAGTTATGGGTTCTGACTATCCATTCTTATTAAGAGAAGTTCCACCAGGGAAAGTGATTGATGATACAGTCGATTTAACTGATGAGGAAAGACAAGCAATATTGGGCCAAAACGCGCTTAGATTTTTGAATATTCATGTAAAGGAAGAGATTAAATAATGACACCTGAAGAGAAATTGAAAGAGCTAGGATTAGAGTTACCGGCTTTACGACCTGCATTAGGTGATTATGCAAGATGTGTTAGAGCTGGGAACCTTATTTTTACTGCTGGTCAAGGCGTGGATCAATACCACGGTAAGTTAGGTAAAGATTTAACTGTAGAAGAAGGCTATTTAGCTGCAGAGCAATCTATGCTTAACTTATTTAGTGTTATTAAAGAGGAAATTGGCGAGTTAAGTAAAGTGAAACAATTCGTGAAAATTCTTGGTATGGTAAATAGTACAGAGGATTTTACTGATCAGCCCAAAGTGTTAAATGGGGCATCTGATCTAATCGGAAAAGTGTTTGGAGAAAAAGGTAAACACGGTCGATCTGCAGTCGGTATGTCGCAGTTACCAAATAACACTGCAATTGAAATCGAGATGATTATTGAGGTTGAGGATTAAAAGTAGGAGGGGATAATTGTGCCAAAAGAGCTAGTGGCTGAAACTATAAAAGTAGAAAATGCACAGTTATTTATTGATGGTAAATACATTGATGCTATTTCTGGAGAAACGTTTGATACGATTAATCCTGCAACAAATGAAAAGCTTGCCACGGTTGCAAATGGTGGAGAAGCGGATGCTAAATTAGCAATAGATGTAGCGCACCGCACATTTGTAAGCGGTGTCTGGAGCAAAATGCCAGTAGAAGAAAGATCACGTATTCTTTGCAAAATGGCAGACTTAATTATGGAAAACGTTGATAAGATTGCTTATATCGAAACATTAGACGTTGGCAAACCAATCAAAGAAAGCCGTGAATTTGATATTCCGCGTGCTGCAGCTAACTTCCGTTTCTTTGCGGAGATGGCGAAATTCCGAGTGCATGAGCATTTTGATATGGCCAATCACATGTCATATGTACAATATGCACCAGCAGGGGTAACGAGTTTGATCATACCTTGGAATCTACCATTCATGCAAATGACTTGGAAAGCATCCGCAGCATTAGCAGCAGGGAATACTGTCGTTATTAAACCAGCATCTTACACACCTTTAAGTGCTGTACTATTAGGTGAAATTGCGAATGAAGCTGGATTACCTCCTGGCGTTTTGAATATATTAACAGGGCCTGGAAGTACTGTTGGAACTGTAATGGCTACTCATCCATCTGTTCGTAGAATATCATTTGTTGGTGAGTCGAATACAGGGAAAACGGTTATGCGGAATGCTGCAGAAAACTTAATTCCAGTTTCCTTAGAGCTTGGTGGGAAATCGGCAAACATTGTTTTTGACGATGCTAATTTGGAAGAAGCGGTAGCTGGTTCTATAGAGGCAATTTATCGTAATCAAGGAGAAATTTGTTTAGCAGGTTCTCGTATATTAGTACAAGAAAAGATTTATGATGAGTTTTTAGAAAAGTTCGTAGAAGCTGTGAAGAATATCAAAGTTGGTGATCCTTTGGATGAATCAACAGATATGGGCGCACTTGTCTCTAAAGGTCATTTAAAGTCGGTTGATGAATACGTTAAAATCGGTCTTGCTGAAGGAGCGAAACTTGCTTATGGCGGTAAGGTCATAGCGGATTTACCTGAAGGTAACTTCTATGAACCTACCGTTTTATATGATGTAGATAATAAAATGCGTGTAGCACAAGAAGAGATATTTGGACCTGTTCCAGTAATTATTAAATTTAAAACAGAAGAAGAAGCAATAGAAATTGCGAATGATTCTATTTATGGATTAGCTGGCGTTGTCTGGACCAATGATTTGCGTCGTGGTCATCGTGTAACGTCACTAATCGATTCTGGATTACTTTGGGTAAATTGCTGGTACGTTCGCGATTTACGGACCCCGTTTGGCGGATCCAAAGCAAGTGGAATAGGACGCGAAGGCGGACGACATAGTTTTGATTTTTATACGGATGCGAAAACAATTACAGTGAAAAAATAAGCAAACAATGAAAGGTGGCATTATGCACACCTTTTATTGTTTTAAGTTTATTTTATTAGGGGGCCATTAAAGTGACGGTAAAGAATATACAGTTTGCAACAGAATTATTAGAGGCAGAAACAACGTGCCAAGGAGTTGCGCCTTTGACGGAAAGAGATGAAAGTCTCACTGTGGAAGATGCATACCAGATACAATTGGAAATTGTGAAACTAAAACTTGCTGAAGGAAAGAAAATAATAGGTAAAAAAGTTGGTTTAACGAGTGTAGCGATGCAGAAAATGTTAAATGTAGATGAGCCTGATTATGGTCATTTATTTGATGATATGCTATTTGATAATGAGACGACTGTTAAGGTAGATTCAATGATTTCACCTAAAATAGAAGCTGAAATTGGATTTGTCCTTGAAGAAGATTTAGTCGGACCAAATGTAACTTATATAGATGTGATAATGGCGACAAAATATGTTGTCCCTACACTTGAGATAATTGACAGTCGCGTCAATGACTGGAAAATAAAGTTAATAGATACTGTAGCTGATAATGGTTCGTCAGCAAAAGTGGTCGTTGGGGATAAAAAAACTACGCTAGAAACAGTGGATTTACGAACAAATGGTATGGTGCTGTTCAAAAACGATGAATTATTAGCGACAGGTGCTGGTGCTGCTGCACTTGGTCATCCTGCACATGCGGTTGCTTGGCTTGCAAATAAGTTACACGAATTTGGAATTACATTAAAAAAAGACGAATTAATTTTACCTGGTGCATTATCTGGTGCGGTAGCTGTAGCAGCTGGAGATACGATTAAGGCTACTTTTGGTGCCCTTGGATCAGTTACTGTTCATTTCGAGTAATAAAATTACTTATCAATACAAGTTTAGAAAGGGGTATGACAGTGGGGAAAATTAAAGCTGCAATTATCGGTTCAGGTAATATCGGAACAGATTTAATGTATAAACTTGAAAGAAGTAATGTGATTGAATTAACAGCAATGATTGGCATTGATCCAGAATCCGAGGGGCTTAAAAGGGCTGAGGAAAAAGGATATAAAGTACTTTCTAATGGTGTCCAGGGGATTGTAGAAAATCCAGATATAGCGGAGATATTTTTCGATGCTACTTCTGCTAAAGCGCATATTCACCATGCGAAGGTTTTAAAAGATTTGGGTAAACTTGCTATCGATTTAACGCCAGCTGCGATTGGACCATTCTTTTCTCCTGCAGTTAGTTCTGTAGAAATTTCTCTAGAAATAGACAATGTGAATATGATTACCTGTGGTGGTCAAGCAACAATACCGATTGTTCACGCTATTAATCAAGTAGCAGATGTTACATATGGCGAAATAGTTGCTACGATTTCTAGTTTAAGTGCTGGACCGGGAACGAGAGCGAATATAGATGAATTCACTATTACAACACGACGTGGGATAGAAGAAGTTGGCGGTGCCGATAAAGGAAAAGCGTTGATTATTTTAAATCCTGCTGATCCGCCTATCTTAATGCGAGACACTGTTTACTGTGAAGTGAAAAATATGGATGAACCAGCTATTCGAAAATCGATTGTAGAAATGGTTGAGAAAGTAAAAGAATATGTACCAGGTTATCGTCTTAGACAAGACCCGATGTTTGACGGGAACCGTGTGACCGTCTTAATTGAAGTTGAAGGTGCCGGAGATTATTTCCCAGAGTACGCGGGTAACTTAGACATAATGACAGCAGCAGCTACACGTGTTGCAGAAGACTTTGCCCTGCAAATGTTAAAGAAGAAAGAAGAAGAATCATTAATATAAATTGATTGAAGGGGGAAGCTAAATGTCTAACAAACCTATACAAATAACTGAAGTTTGCTTACGAGATGGTAGTCATTCTGTTGCACATCAATATACTGTAGAGCAAGTTCGTAATGTTACAAGAGCCCTTGATGATGCTGGAATGCATTATATTGAAGTAAGTCATGGCGATGGTTTGGGTGGTTCTACTTTACAGTATGGAAAATCACTAGTTGACGAAATGTCACTAATTGAAGCGGCTGTAGATGAATGTAAAAACTCAAAAGTTGCTGTTTTACTTATACCGGGTATTGGAACAATGGGGGAGCTCAAACAAGCTAGTGATTTGGGTGCTAAATTAGTAAGAGTTGCTACACATTCTACTGAAGCAGATGTTTCTGCGCAGCATATTAATAAAGCGCGGGAACTAGGAATGGATGCATTAGGTTTTTTGATGATGGCACATTCTGTTCCAGTAGAAAAATTAGTAGAACAAGCTAAATTGATGGAAAGCTACGGTGCACAAGCTGTTTACGTAACGGATTCAGCAGGAGCTTTACTGCCGAATGAAGTGCGTGAGAGAATTAGAGCACTTAAAAATTCTTTAGATATTGAAATCGGTTTCCATGCGCATAATAATTTATCACTTGCGGTTGCGAATACGTTAGTCGCGATTGAAGAAGGTGCAACGCGTATAGATGGTAGTGTGCGTTGTTTGGGAGCCGGTGCTGGGAATACGCAAACAGAGGTTTTACTTGCTGTCTTGGATAGAATGGGTATGGATGTAGGCATCGATTTATATAAAATGATGGATTTAGCAGAAAATGTTGTAGGACCTTTAATTCCAGATACGCAGGAAATCAAAAAAGGTAGTCTTGTATTAGGTTATGCAGGCGTTTATTCTAGTTTCTTACTTCACGCTGAGCGTGCTGGAGCAAAATTTGGTATAGATCCACGCGATATTCTAATAGAGTTGGGTAAAATGAAAGTTGTTGGCGGGCAAGAGGATATGATTCTCGATGTAGCAGCTGAATTAGCAAAAAAACATAAAGTGAGGGTATAAAGTATGACTGTACTTACAAATAAAGAAAATGAAATTATTGACTATTTATATAATGCTGAACGCGATGTACGTGAAGTTGTTAAAGTAACAGATAAATATCCTGAGTTAACAATAAAAGAAGCTTATGAGTTACAAGATGGTTTACTCGCTAAGAAACTAGAAGAGAGTGGTACAAAAACCGTTGGTGTAAAGCTAGGTTTAACGAGTAAAGCCAAACAAGAAATGATGGGTGTCGATGAAGCAATCTACGGTTATTTACATGATGATATGTTAGCTTTTGAATGGGAAGCGATAAAGTCGTCTGAGCTAATTCATCCAAAAGTAGAGCCGGAAATCGCTTTTTTATTAGCAGAAGATTTGCAAGGGGAAAATGTTACTGAGGAAGATGTTCTAAGAGCCACAAAATATGTAGCACCTGCACTTGAGATTATTGATAGTCGCTATAAAGATTTTCGTTTTACATTAGTGGACGTTATTGCTGATAATTGTTCATCGACTAAATTTGTAGTAGGTAGTAAGTGGATTTCTCCAGATGCTATTGATTTAGGAAATATTGGTATGGTGATGTCGAAGAATGGAAAAGTAGAACAAACTGGTTCCAGTGCTGCTGTATTGGGGCATCCTATAACAGCGATTGTTTGGGCTGTTAAAGAATTGGCTGCTCGTGGAAAAGGATTTAAAAAAGGAGATATTATCCTTAGTGGTGCAATGTCTGAGGCGATAGCATTTAATTCAGGTGATTCCGTAATTGCAGAATTTGATGGTTTGGGTAGCGTTTCAATGTTTTGCGAATAAGTTAGAAAAGAAAAAGGAGAGTGCTACCTAGTTAGCAACTCTCTTTTTTGTATGAAAAAGAGGTGATAATATATGGGGCATTTACAAGAGAAAAAAGGTTTTTTTTCGGTTACAATGGCTTGGAAAATGCTTTTATGGCTCTTAGTAGCCCAAATGATGGTTGCATTTGTAGGAAGAAGTTTAGCCCCTTTAACTATATTAATAGGTGGAGATTTAACGCTTAGTAATGCACAAATGGGCATGTTGCCCGCAGCTTTATTCTTCGGTCAATCTTTAAGTGCAATACCATCTGGCATATTAGTGGATAGAATTGGATCGAAAAGACAATTGTTAGGGACGATAATATGTTTATGCATAGCTTTTGGCATGATTGCGTTATCGAGTCATTTCTACCTTTTACTAATTTCGATTGTGATAGGTGGTGCAGCCTATGGGGCGATGCATCCGACTACGAATCGAGGTATTCTTTATTGGTTCCCACAGAGAAAAAGAGGCCTTGCAATGGGAATTAAGCAAATGGGTATTACAGTTGGGGCGGCACTTGCGGCATTAATATTATTACCTCTTGCAAACAATATCGGATGGAGACCTGTCCTCATTATTAGTTGTCTAGTATTAGTGTTAGTAGGTATCCTTGCTTCGTATTATTATAAAGATCCAGAAATTAATGAGGTTAGGGAATCCTCGATAAAGAGGAAATCAATTTTTAATCAAATAAAGGAAATTATGAAAAACAAATCATTAATATTAATTAGTATTAGTGCAATGGGGTTACAAGGAGCTCAACTATGCTTAACAACTTACATAGTTCTCTTTGCTTTTCACAAATTAGAACTTTCACTTATTGTGGCAGGCTTACTATTGGTTGTTGCTGAAATCGGTGGATCAATAGGCAGAGTGGCTTGGGGTGCAATTAGTGATACTTTCTTCAAAGGTGAAAGAATGAACATTATGTTTATTGTTACTATATTGACGGCTTTGAGCGCACTTATATTTGCGATTCTAACAATTGACACGCCACTGTTAGTAATAACTATTATTGTTTTATTATTTGGTTTTTGCATCTCGGGATATAATGGGATTTGGATGAATATAGTTACTGAACTCGTTCCTAGAGAAAGTTCAGGATTAGCAACTGGTATAACTGTTACGATTAGTTCATGGGGTGTTGTCTTTATTCCGCCACTATTTGGTTTTATCATAGATGAAAGTGGTTCATATTCAAATGGTTGGCTCTTTTTGATGGTATTGATGGGTGTTGTTTTTTTACTTTTAAAAGGTGTAGGGAAACATTCACAAAAACCTTTGGTGACATAAAGTATAATCTAATAGGAGATTATTCTAGGTTGACGGTTTATGTGACCTGCAAAAAATCATAAATTATTAGAATTCAAATTCTAAATATAATTGCAAAACATCCTTCACTATTCGTAGTGAAGGATGTTTATATGCGCCCAGTATGGGGTTAGTCTATAGGTATAATTACGAAACTGGGTAGTCAAAATTAACAGTCATACCGACGTGGGTGTGTCTATGGTGACATGGAATCTAAAGGAAGCGAATCGTGAATATCTGTACCTAGGAAAGCGCGCTTTATATTATATCCAATTGTGTGAGTTTTAAAAAAGAAGCAAAGCCCTTTCTACCGAAGTTGGAATTTAGTAAATTAAGCTGATAGATTGAGGCGAAAACTATGTTCTCACCTTGGATGGGCTTATTAATATGCCGAATACACTTGGTAACCTGTCCAGTTATAGAAATATTTTAAGTATAGAAAGAATTATTAGTCACTTTTATAACAAACACATGATAGTACCTAATTTATTGACGGTTCATGCCACATCAAATTACAATGAATAATGTGAGTTAGTCGAGTTAAGGTAACCTGTAATTGGGCGAGTAACGAAAGTGTTTGAATTATATTTGTATTAGATACTACTTGTAAAAAATAAGATATATCGATAGAATTCCCATTTGGGTGGTATGATCATTACATTATGTAGAATAAATTAGGAGTGTTTAATTTGTCTAAGAAAATTTTTTGGTTTGTAGGAATAGTTGCAGTTTGTATCATTGGAATCATTGTATTAACAAACGTCGATGAAGAGTCGGTCGCAATTGACTATGAAGGGCAGCCGTTTTTAGGTGAAGCTTCAGCCCCAGTGGAAATTGTTGAGTTTGGCGATTATAAATGTCCGAGTTGTAAGGATTTCAATGATCGACTTTTTCCGGTGATTCAAGAGCAGTTTGTTGCAACAGGGAAGGCGAAGTTTTACTTTATGAACTACTCATTTATTGCTGAAGATTCAACGACAGCCGCACAGTTTGCTGAAACGGTATACAAGGAACTAGGCAATGAAACTTTTTGGGCTTTTCATCACCTACTATTTGCCAATCAACCAACATCTGAGCAACTCATTGTATTTACAGATGAAGTTATGGAGAAAATGTTGATGGAGGTTGCGAGTGCTGAAGAAACGAGTAAAGTAATGGCTGCTTATAGGGAAAGTAAAGGAAAAGAAGCTTGGGATATAGATATGAAAACTGCAAAAAGTCTAAGCATTTCTTCAACACCTACAATATTTATCGGCGGCAAAGAGTTTAAGGGAAGTACAATGGATGACTTTACAAAAATGGTGGATGAGGCCGCAAAGAGTGGTAAATAAATCTATTCTTTTTGCTTGGGTTGTGTCCCTTACAGCAATGATAGGGAGTCTGTTTTTTAGTGAGAGAATGGGTTTTGTTCCGTGTACCTTTTGCTGGTATCAACGGATTTTAATGTACCCACTTGTTTTTTTGTTGGGGACTGCCTTTTATAGGAATGACCGGGATATTTATAGATATGTACTTCCAATGTCAATAATTGGGGTACTCGTATCTGGCTATCATTACGCCTTGCAAAAGGTCCCTTCATTAGAAGAATTCAGTGCATGTACGAGTGGCGTACCGTGTTCTGGGGAATATATTAACTGGTTTGGATTCATAACAATACCATTCTTATCGTTGGTCGCTTTTTTATTCATTACGATTATGATGATAAAGTTAAGAAAGAGTAAATGAGATAGGGAAGACTTTCAAATATTAAAGAGCACTGAAAACTGTGTGTTAATTACACATATAAAAGGTAATGTTTTACTCTATTAGGAGTGAAACATTACCTTTTTATGGAAATGGAACTAACCGTTAAAATCCCGATCCAAGGTGTCTCTTCATCACACTTTAATCTAACAGTCGAACCACAGCACGCACTGGGCTCCCGTCTGCCCCAACGATTGCCAGTGGCAATGCAATTAATTCATAATTCCCAGGCTTAATATGTCCCAACATAACATTCTCCAAAATATTTATACCATTTCTATGGAGCGAATGATGAGCACTCACTGATTTACTATCAGCCGGGTCAACCGATGGAACATCCACCCCCAGTAACCGAATCCCTTTTTCTTTTAAAAATGGACCGATATCTTCCCGCAAATAAGTGAAGTTTTCCGGAAATACGTTTGGGGCGACTTCAGTTACCGTACGTAGTAACAGCCGCGTAACTCCCTCTAACTGAAATGACTCCAACTCTTGTCTACCAACACTTTTATAACCAGTCACGTCAATAATACGCGTGGGTCCTACATAAAGATTTACGTCCAATTCGTGGACCTTTTTTCCATTATTATCGAAATGGAATGGCGCATCAATATGAGTACCTGTGTGTAAACTGGTCGTGATTTTTCCAATATTGACGGAGCCCGTCTGCTCTTTCGTATAAGATAGCTGATAGGTGAACGGCGCATCTCCTGGCCACGTACCAATCGCATTTGTCAATGGCTGCGAAATATCAATCCATTTTCGTTCTTGCATCTAATTTCACCATCCTATCCAATAATACCTAGCGTATTCAAGAAGACTACGACAATTGTAATTGGCACAATCCATTTCATTAAGAATGACCATGTTGAAAACAAAGCAGGAGATACTTTACTACTGAGATAGAATTCCTCTTTGACAATCACTTGGTTCATTTTATGTACAATGAAAATGGCGATTAACAAGTTTCCGAAGGGAAGCATCAAGTTACTTACTAGATAATCCGTCCCATCAAATATACTTTTACCAAATATCGTGAACCCTGAAAGACTACTTGAAGACAAAGCCGCAGGTATGGCTGCAATAAAGATTACTAGACCTGTTAACCAAGAAGCTGATTTACGCGATCTCTTACCATTAGCCGTTAGCGCAGCAACAATAATTTCATATAGACTGAATGACGATGTTAACGTTGCAAAGAGGAATAACAATAAGAACATGCATAAGAATAATCCACCTAACGGTAACTGTGAAAAGACAGAAGGTAACACCATGAATAACAAACCAGGCCCTTGTTCAGGTTCGTAGCCAAAAGCAAACACTACAGGGAAAATTGCTAAACCAGCTAATAGCGAAACGAAAATATTTAAACCTACAACTGTCCCTGCGGAAGATGTCAAACTAACATCTTTCTTTAAATAAGAACTGTATGTCACCATACAAGAAAAACCAACAGCCAAAGAGAAGAACGACTGTCCTAATGCATATAAGATTGATTGTCCTGTTATATTTGAAAAGTCAGGTGCTAAGAAAAATTTAACCCCTTCCATTGCTCCTTCAAGTGTCAACGAACGCACGACAAGAATGATAAAGAAGATGAACAAAAGAGGCATCATATACTTATTCGCTTTTTCAATCCCGTTTTGAACACCTGAAGAAATAACAAGAACATTCGCAAGTGTGAAAATCAGTAATCCCATTATAGTAACCCATGGAGAGCCCGTTATAGTGCCAAATAATTCTGGATAATTGGCTCCCTCACTAATAATCTTACCTGGGATTGACAGACCACTATATATAAGTACCCATCCACCAACAACACTATAAAAAGATAAAAGTAAGAAACAACCGACTACACCCAGCCTACCAATCCATACCCATAAACTGTCCGGCGCAAGTTTTTTATAAGCACTAATCGCTTCTTTCGCCGATCCTCTACCAATAATGAATTCAGATAAGAGCATCGGAAGCCCAATCAATAACGTAAAAGCAACAAAGATGAGGAAAAATGCCCCTCCACCACTCATCCCTGTGACATATGGAAACTTCCATATCGCCCCAAGTCCAATGGCTGCCCCCGCTGAAGACAGGATAAACCCGAATTTTGACGACCATTGTTCTTTTCTTTCGTTCATCATATTTCCCCCAAATCAAACAGATTTTATATATCGCCAGATTCCCCCAGAATCTGGCGCTGGACTCTTATAATTTCGTACGTAAATCCCATAGCTCAGGGAAGAATCGGTGATCCAGTACTTGCTTCAAATAATTCACGCCTGAAGAACCGCCAGTCCCTACTTTGAAGCCAATAATCCGTTCCACTGTTTTCATATGACGGAATCGCCATTGTTGTAGCCAATCTTCCACATCTACTAATTTTTCAGCCAGCTGATACAATTCCCAATACTTATCCACATCTCGGTAGACTTCCTCCCATGCAGCAGCAACGGTTGGATCACCAGCATATGTCTGCGAAAAATCACGTGTCAGTAATTCCGGATTAATCGAAAATCCTGCTCGAGCAAGCGACTTGATTGCAACGTCATAAATACTCGGCGCATGGAAGGCTTTTACAAGTACTTCATGTACAGCAGGATCTTTTTCATAAATTTTAAGGATATGAGGCGTTTTATAACCTAAAGCAAATTCAATCTGTCTATATTGAAACGATTGGAAACCAGATGCTTTTCCTAAATCATCGCGGAATTCCAAATATTCGGCTGGTGTCATCGTGGACAACACATCCCATGCCTGAATAATTTGTGACTGAATCTTCGTCACACGCGCCAATTTTTTAAAAGCAGACTGCATTTGGCCAGCTTCAATCGCCTCGATAGCAGCGGTCATCTCATGTAACGTTAGCTTCATCCAAAGCTCACTTACTTGGTGAATAATGATGAAAAGCATTTCATCGTGGTGACCCGAAAGTCTATTCTGGCTAGATAAAACGGAATCCAAGTTTAAATATTCACCGTATGTCATATTATCCTTAAAATCTGTATGGATATTTTTTTCTTCTTCCAATTTCTTATGAAGATCTGCTATTGATTTTGACATGTTGTTTCCTCCTTTTGATATACATACTCAATTTCTTGTCTGTAAATCTAATTAACTTTTAAGGATGGAAGCGTTTTCTCGTTTTATAGAACGAATTTTTCCTACCATTGCTATTAAAATAATCCATGACTCGTATGAAACTTATTTGATTCGAATCATGGATCTGCTTTAGTTTATGCAACCACGTCGCGCTTATTTTCAAATTTTTTGTATTGCTCTTCTTTCATAATGTTTTTCAAGATTTGAACAGCTTCCCACACCTCTTCAAACGTGTTGTATAAAGCTACAGGAGCTAAACGAATACCGTTTGGTGTACGAAAATCAGGAATAACATTATTTTCTTTCAACGCCTTACAAATTCTAGCAGCTTCTGGATGCTCAAGGTAAATATGACCGCCTCTTGATACATCATCTCTTGGATTTGCAATCAAAAATCCATATTCGCTTAATTCAGCATCAACTAATGTCATCAGATAGTTTGTCAATTGTAATGACTGTGATCTAATATTTTCTATTCCTACCTCGTTGAAAAGATCTAATGACCCTAGAAGGGGAGCCAAGCTAAGCACGTGAGGTGTTCCCATTTGATAAGCACCCGAATCTGAAGCTGCTGTCAACGTATGTTCCATATCAAACTGTTTATCCTTTTTCGAGCTGAACCAGCCAGCTAATCCTGGAGCAGTTCCGAAATGCTCCTTATTGATATATAAACCACCAACAGAACCTGGTCCGCCGTTTAAGTGTTTGTACGTACACCAGAAAGCGAAATCCACATCCCAATCGCTAAGCGCATGAGGAATCGAACCAATCGAGTGACATAAATCGAAGCCAATCATAATTCCACGATCATGTGCTTCCTGCGTCAAGCGTTTCATATCCAATAGCTGTCCGCTACGGTATAACACACTTGGCAACACAATAAGCGCAATGTCATCGGACATTGCTGCAATAATATCATCTTCTTGTAGCGTCTTGCCGTCGCGGCTTTTTACTTGAACAAGATGCTCCTTTGGGTCATAGCCATGTAATTCCAGTTGGCTTTTCAAAGCATAAATATCCGTTGGGAAATTTAGTTCGTCTGCCAATATTTTAGTTTTTTTTCCTTCTGGTTTATAAAAAGTAGCTACTAGCTGATGCAAGTTTGTAGTAGTAGAGCCAGTCACAATTACTTCTTTCAGATCTGCGCCAATGAGCGGAGCACATGAATCGCCTAATTTTTCAGATAAATAAAACCAAGAATGATCACCAGTTGTCCAACCGTCAATTCCGTACTTCTTCCAAGAATCCAACAATTGAAGCAACGTTGATTCTGCCCGCTTAGATAGTAAACCAAGTGAATTGCCATCAAAATAAATAACGCCAGGCCGAATATAGAACTCCTCACGATATTGTTTCAATTCATTTTGTTGATCAAGTTCTTTTGAATATTCTCTTGTTAATTGTTCATTCACTAGCACTTTAGCCAACTCCTTCACTGCTTAGTTTTAAGTATACTAACACTATATCAGCACTTATTACTAACAGTCAATGACATTATGTCACCGAGAGAATTGCTAGAGCTTTTTTTAAAATAAAAACTATATAATTATGTAATTTATACAATAATCAATAGTATAATCTAAAAAAATAAGTTGATTATTACTTTTATAGAGGGTATTAACACTATTGATTAGCGTGAGTGTCAGTAGCAACAATACCGATAAAATGTTAGTGACTGAATGTCTATATAGTTTTTAAATCCACCCCAATGACAAACGGAAGGGAATTTGAAATCCTTCATTACATTTTGTATAATAGAATAAATAGAAAAATCGTGGAATTGAAGCTATTTTCGATTTCTAAAACACTTTTTGCATGATTTTGAGTCATACCTTAATTATACTTAAAAGCCTTTTGAAATAAGGGTTCATCTAACTTTTTTGGTTCTTTAAAATAGTTTTTTTATTGAATTATCCAGGTCCGAAAATTAAGTTAGACATTGAAAGGATGAATAAGAGTGAATAAGACGAACCACCTTTCTAAACGGCAGCTTCAAGCATTGCAAACAAGAGAAAATATATTGAACGCTGGCCGCATCATATTCTTAGAAAAAGGGTTCCAGAAAGCAACTATGACTCAAATTAATGAACTTGCAGAAACAGGCTACGGCACTGCCTATTTATATTTCCGCAGTAAAGATGAACTATTTACGGTATTGATGGAAAACGTTATGAGGAAAATGTATGTGGTGGCAGATCTACCTTTTCAACCTGAAACAAAACAAGAAGCCTATTCACAAATTATTGAACAAACCTATCTTTTTTTGAAATCAGCTTTAGAAGAAAAAGAACTGATGCAAGTAATTAAAGAGGCAATTGGGGTATCCAAAACTGTCCGAGAAAAGTGGAGTAATATTCGTTTGCGCTTTATTGTTGGTATAATGAAAGATATCGAACACGTACAATTAAGTGGTTTGGCAAGAAAAAAGGTAGATGCAGCTCTCATCGCAAAAGGATGGTTCTATATGAATGAGCAACTTATGTGGGATCTAGTGCTTGACGAAATTTCGGACGACATTAAGGACATTGCAACAACGCTTACTGACTTGTATACCGGGGGACTTTATGAATGAAGAAAATGTGCGGTAAAGATAAATAAATCATTTTTAAAGATGACTTAAAAAGTTAAAATGAGCGCCAAGGATTCCTGTTATTTTGATGATTCATAAGTATACTCTGAAATGTATTGTTTCGTTCTTTTAATATGTTCTAAATGATTTAAAAGGTTAGTGTAAACGCCAATGCTTCTATTATTTAAGCAAAACTTATCAAATTCGGATACCATCGTATAACATGAGTCAAGCGCAATTTTTTATGAAAAATACTTTACGAAACTATAGCTTTTAGAGATAAATTTAACAATCATAGTACTCTTTGGTAGTATAGTATTCATACTATTTATTAGTGACTTCAACATGAAAAAAGACAACTCATTCTATTATGAAAGAGTTGTCTTTTTTACTTATTTTAATAAAGAAATATTTGTTACCAAACGATTAAATTATAAGCCCTTTTTTCACTTTATTGATTACTAAAAAGTAAATTATTTTTGCTCCCAGAATCTACTTTTTTAACAGCTATAGAAAGTGAAATAGCTGCACAAATAAAGGCGATTAATACAACCGCTCCACCAACTGGAGGCATATTCATCACGTTACCTGTTTGACTAAAGACTATTCCGCCGACACCAGAGCCTAGTGCAATGCCGACTTGCAAAGCAGAATTGTTAAAGCTTTGGTGAATATCCGATGAAACTGGATCACTTTGAATAATATATTCCTGTTGTGCAGGTGCAAGACTCCAGCTTAGTGCGCCCCATATCATCATGCCAATCAAGAAAATTGGAAGTGAGAAAGTGGTGAAGGGAAGAATAAACAAACTTACCGCGAAGGCTCCTAAAATAAATAAAATACTTTTTTTAGGGCCAATGCGCGTAGCAAGTCCGCCCCCGAAAGCCCCTCCGCTAACTGCAGCTAATCCAAATAAGAAGTAACAAATACTAATCCAGTAAGGGCTAAGCTGCATCGTCGTCTCCAGAAAAGGAGTGAAATAAGCATAAACTGTATAGTGTCCTGCCAACATGAATGTCGTCGCTAAATGAGCAAAGAAAATCTTTTTATTGGTCAAGGCTTTTAATTGTGCAGAGATAGAAAGCACTTCTCCGGTTGGAATTTTTCCTAGAAACTTTGCGATTAACACAATGGAACCAATAGTTAAGATCCCAATTCCTAAAAAGACTGAGCGCCAGCCAAATGCGTTGGTGACGATAATTCCAAGGGGAACACCGAGTACAAGTGATGAACTAAGTCCCATATAAATATAACCTAAAGCTTTCGCTCGATGAGCCGGTTTTGCGATGCGAGCGGTAATTGTTAAGGAAAGAACGATTACCAAAGCTGCACTAGCAGCAGTTAAAACTCTCGCTGCCATCATTAGTGCGAAAGTTGAACTGAAATAAGTGAAGACTGTACCAATGAAGAATACAGATAAAGAAATCAAATATAACTTTTTACGCTCCATCTTTGCAGTCAATGTTAGCAAAACTGGTCCAGATACTGCATATACTAGTGCGAAAACCGTAATAAGTTGTCCGGCTGATGCAATTGAGACCTGTAAATCATCCGCAATCACTGGTAAAATACCTCCTACGACCAACTCTACCAATCCTACGGTAATGGTCGAAATGGCTAATAATAAGATACGAAAATCCAAAATATCTCCTCCTGAAAGGGTTCTAGACCCATTTTTGACATAGAAAAATCCCAATTACAAAAATTCCTTTTGTAATCAGGATTTAACGGTTCCTGGTAGAGACCCTCGAACCATATTATCGAGGTTATACATGATGATTCCTATAATGAAATTTTCTATTACTAAATTTATCATGAATTCTGTAGATTAGCAATAGGTGAGTTTAAAAATTTAATTCGTAGAAGGATAGGGAAACGATAGTAATATTAAATAATAATGGTATCTATAAAAAAACTCTGTTTGATTAAGGGATAGGGGATATAAACTAATGGAAAATCTACAGTCTACAGCAACGTTGAGTAACGGTAAGAAAATGCCTTGGCTAGGTCTTGGTGTCTTTAAAGTTGAAGAGGGTCAAGAACTTGTAAACGCTGTGAAGACTTCAATTGTACAAGGGTACCGCAGCATTGATACAGCCGCTATTTATAAAAATGAAGTTGGTGTAGGACAGGGTATCCGTGAAGCAATTGAGGAAACCGGACTTTCGAGAGAAGAGTTATTTATCACATCAAAAGTGTGGAATTCTGAGTTGGGCTATGAAACGACTATTGCGGCTTATGAAGAGAGCTTAACAAAACTAGGTTTAGATAATTTGGATTTATATCTAATTCACTGGCCAGTTACTGGAAAGTATAAAGAAGCATGGCGCGCATTGGAAACACTGTATAAAGAAGGAAAAGTAAAGGCAATCGGCGTTAGTAACTTTCAAATTCATCATCTAGAAGATCTGTTGAAATATGCTGAAATCAAACCTATGGTGAACCAAGTGGAATACCACCCACGTCTAACACAAAAAGATGTACTAGCATTTTGCCAACAACACGATATCCAGTTAGAAGCATGGTCACCGCTCATGCAAGGCGAATTACTGAATAACGGAACGCTCCAAGAAGTTGCGGATAAGTACGCTAAGTCTGTGGCGCAAATTATTCTGCGATGGGATTTACAAAATGGAGTCATCACAATTCCCAAATCAACAAAAGAACATCGGATTGCTGAAAATGCGGATATTTTTGATTTTGAATTATCAGCAGAAGATATGAATAAAATCGATACTATGAATGAAAATAAAAGAGTAGGTCCAGATCCGGATAACTTTGATTTTTAATTAAATTCAGTTAGATGTCACATATTTTTTTAAGGGAGCTTTTCAAGCAAGCTCGAAAAAATCTGAACGAAATTACGCCGAGGCGTAATTGATAATAATCGATGTTAAAAAGCTATCCAATTGGATAGCTTTTTCAATACCTACTTCTTATTTTAAAAAAGCAATAATCTCTTCTTTTGACACATCATCAAACCCCATCTTTTCTAGTGTGCGTCCTGTTTCGAAATAGTTGGTGTCATTATAAGCAGAAGCAATGTGGATGCATGATTCGACGATAGGTACTTTAATTCCAGCAGCTTTGGCAAGTTCGAAGCATGGGACAAGAAGATATGGAACGTCTTCTGTGATATAGCGGTTTTTTGAATTATTTGGTGCGCTATTTATTTTACCATGCGTTTTAGAATCGCGGTTGAAGTCATAGACAGAGTCGTAATTCGATCCGTACAATGCATTCATTGCTTCTAGCTCAGTTTGTAATGAAAGACCGAATGCTTCTCCGACAGCAAGACGCTCCTTATCCATTTTTGCAGCAGCATTGGCAGTTGCAGGACTACAACAGTCTCGGTAATAATTGAAGTCACCTTCAAAGTTTTCAAGGAGGCCCATATTTAGTGTCGTAAGCAGTGGATGACCACCGAAATTGATATTCTCCAATCCTGCAACGAGTGGATTTGCAAGGAACTTCACGGGAACAGGTAATGTTTCCTCAATTAATTGTTTCACTTTTTCTGTTGCGTTCTTTTCTGGGAAAATACTAACTGACAAGAATTCCTTTATTCCCATAATTGTCAGGACACCAGGCTCAACAATTCGAGTTGCCCATGGAATACTAATTGCATCTACGAAAGTAATATTGATATCTTTCTGTTCTGATTCATTTTTCATTTTATTCAATACTAAACCGCCGTAGTTTCCCGGCATTACAAGTATTATTTGTCCATCACGCAGATGAGGAATCATTTGTTCAAAGAAAATCTCTTGAGCAAATGATGGACAAATCATGATAATGACTTCAGCAAAGTCCATTGCTTCTTTTATATTTGTTGTCGCTTTCTCGATTTTTTGAAATCCTGGGAACATCATTTCCGCTCCGTGATCTTCAGCCAATGCTTTAATCCCATCTAGCTCATTTACAGCTTTTATTTGAGTGTCGAATTTAGGTGAATCAAATAAGCAGATGTTATGACCTATTTTAGATAAATGATAGGATGCTGTTAAACCGCCGTTTCCTGCTCCAATTATTGTAATATTATTCATAAAAATCCCTCCAGATTTAATTAAATTAATACTGCTAAAGTTAATACGACGATTGTGATTAAAATAATTCCGATAACAAATGGAATGATATGCTTCAGCCAACGTTCATATGGAATGTTGGTTAGTGTAAGTGCACCGACAAGTACAGCTTGGGTAGGTGAAAAGAAGTTCATCGTTTCAGAACCTGCTTGCATTGCTGTCACGATATACTCTCTGCCTACACCTGCAAAATCAGCAAGTGGCGCAAGAATTGGAATTGTTGCGGTTGCGAGACCTGATGATGATGGAATTAAAAAAGCTAATGGTATATATAGGATATAAGCCAGTGGTGCGATAACTGTACTGCTCACCCCAGCCAATAAATGTTCACCCCAGTTCAATATCGTACCGATAATGAGTCCATCTGCCATAATTACTGAAATCCCTTTTGCTACAGCAAGAATCAAAGCAACACTTAAGAGATCCTTCGCACCGTTAATAAATAAGCGAACCATATCGTTTTCTTTATAGGAATAAATCTTAGCGATAATAATAGAGCCGATAAAGAACATGACAGTTAGTTCGCCGAAACCCCAGTCGCCAAGAGGTTTTAAATTCCCAACAAGTACACCGAGGAATGGTGTATTCTGTATGGCATCATGAATTGTATTAAAAAAGGTAATCCCGAACTTATCTTTCCATGGGATTAGGGCAAGGATCATCAATAGAAACATACTGCCGAAAACAGCTAATACAGCTTTTCTTTTTCCAGTAAGTACTGGTATATCATTTGCGTCAATTTTACTAAATGGTGCTTCAACTTTATGTTTTATATCAAATACAATCGATTTTTCGGGATGAAGTTTTACTTTTGCAGCATAGCGCATGACGAAAATAATTCCGAAAGTTAGGAACAAGCCGAACAGTATTAACCGGTGGAAAATTCCTTCTCCAATAGAAATGCCAGCTAAATTGGACGCAATTCCAACAGAAAATGGATTTGTGATCCCTGCGGCAACGCCAACGCCGGCACCAAGGAAAATTACCATAACCGCAGTAACAACATCATAACCAGCCATTAATAGAATTGGTACGATAATTGGGTAAAAGGCAATCGTTTCTTCCGCCATTCCATACGTTGATCCTCCTATTGCGCATATTGTCATTAAAATTGGAATCATCAATTTTTCTCGTCCTTTTAACGAGAAGATTACTTTGGAAAGACCGGCATCAATTGCTTTTGTTTCAAACACAATCCCAAGACAACCACCTAGGACGAGTACGAATATGATAATTTCAGTCGCGTTAAAGAATCCATTTATTGGTGCGGAGAAAATATCCCACAGACCTTGAGGATTATTTTCGACTTGCTCATAAGTGCCAACAATTGGTGTTCCATTTTCGTTAAAGTCATACTCACCCGCAGGTATAATAAATGTCAAAAATGCAATGAAAAATGTAATAAACAACAATGTTGTAAAGGCAGTAGGTAACTGAAACTTCTTCTTCTCTTTCATGAGAACCCCCCCTAAAAATTAGTTTTGTATGCGTTTTCTTACAACCGACATAAGCGGTAGTTCCAAATCCAAGTTCATATTCTATGATAAAGGGGTATTATGATCATGAGGTCACCAGGAAATATTCGATTGTCATGGAATTGTGTTTAATTATGTCAAGTATGCATAAACCGCAATAACTACTTTTAAGAATTGTATACTTACTTTAAGAACTATCCGAAAAGGAGAAGTTTACATGAAAAGAATTTGTCTTGTGGAAGATGAAATAGATTTGCTTCAAATACTTTCTATTTATTTACGAAATAACAATTGGAAAGTCTTGTCTTGCAATAACTTAAAAGAGGCAATGACAAAACTGGATATGGACGTAGATTGCTGGGTAGTAGACATCATGTTGCCAGATGGAAGTGGATTTGAGTTGTTAAAAGAGGTAAAGCGGTTAAACCCGCAAATTCCCGTAATTTTAATTTCAGCCCGGGGGGAAAGCATTGATAGGGTCATTGGTTTTGAAATCGGGTGTGATGATTATATTGCAAAACCATTTTTACCTGCGGAACTCGTATTCCGTGTTAAAAAACTACTGAGTAACACTGAAAGTAAAAGTGAGAAAACCGTTATTCGATTTAGCACCTATACAATGGATACGGAAAAAAGGGTCGTTAGGGAGAACGGGGATGAGTTGATTTTAACGAGCAGAGAGTTTGATATAATTCATTTTTTTATTAAGCATAATGCTGCTGCCATTCCTAGGGATCAATTGCTACAGCAAATCTGGGGAATGGATTACTTTGGCAGTGAACGAGTCGTGGATAATTATATCAAAAGAATACGAAGTAAATTGCCGGCGTTTCAGATTGAGACGATATATGGTTTTGGGTATAGGTGTAATTTATGAAAAGGACGCAGACTTGGCTTTTTTCCAAAATATCGATTTTAATTTCTGTCTTTATAACGCTAATCATCTTAGTAACTGTAGGTATTGTTTATTTCTGGTCTTATTATTATTTTGGAAAAATCTTCGAAGATCGAATTATAGATGAGTATACTTATGAAAAAAATGCAGAGCGCGGCGTATATAATGAGTGGATTCTCGGCGTCACTGCCCATAGTATCGATGTCGTGGAGGCCATTCATGGTGAAGAAACAGCGGAGCATATTCTGAATCAAGCAATTCTACAAAATCAAGCAAGCAGGTTGTATAGGGAAGAGGTAGAAGGGAAATATTTACTTTATCAAATTGAGTTGGATTACGAAAATGGTGAGAAAGTATATAAGTATTCCATAGTGAAAGATATTTACAAAGAAATTCTTCCTAAAATGCTTGCTTGGCTTCTGGCATTTACAATCATCATTTTCTTACTCTCTATTTTGTTGACGCGATCAATTACGAATAAACTTTATGCGGATATTCGGAAATTAAAGTTATACATCAAACAAACGGGAAATCATAATTGGAATACTGAACTTATGTTGCAAACCGAAGATAAAGATATAGAGGAGTTGGCAACCTCATTTACGCAAATGAAAAGCAATTTGCAGGAAAAAGAAGTGGCACAACAGTCCATGCTTCAATATATTTCTCATGAACTGAAAACACCGATTATGATTATTAACAGCTATGCTGAGTCTGCCAAAGATCAAATCTATCCTAAGGGTAGTATTGAAGCAACTTTAGAGACGATTACAAATCAAGCCGCACGCATTGAACGTAAAGTTGAAGATTTATTGTTTATCGCGAAGGCCAATGCAGAAAATGTGGAGAATAGCGATGGAGAAATAATGCTTGTCCACGTGGATGAACTTGTGGAAGATGTCGTCGAACATATGAAAGTGAAAGATACTAGTAAATTACTACATGTGAAAATGGCTAAACAATTATCGGTTATTGGATACAAGTATAAATTAGAGATTTTATTGGAAAACATGATAGATAATCAATACAAATATGCTAACCAATATATAGAAATAAATGGCGTAAAGGAAGATGGAAAGATTGTCCTCTATTTTTATAATGATGGCAAACAAATTGACCCTAAAACAAAAGCTAAATTATTCACGCCCTTTACAAAAGGCGAGGATGGTGAACATGGTCTGGGATTATCAATTGCAAAACGAATAACGGAATTGCATCAAGGCGATATCATTTTGATGGATAAACCAAGCGGTGTATTGTTTAAGGTGATAATTGGGAACTGTATTGAAGGCACTGAAAAGTTGGGTAATTGAATCAACCTACATGCATTTATCGTGATATAAGGTAATTAAATTATAAAATAGTTCTATCAGGAGATAATGCTGATGTGATTCCTAGAAGTTAGATTGAAACTCTAACTTTTTGGGTGCACATCATGCCCTGATAGAACTATTTTTGTATTATGGGCGAATTGATGGTTTTTTTAATTTGTAATGATGAAAACCCGTTCTTGATTACAGCTAAATTTTTAAGGAAATGGAGTCTGACTAATTTAAAATATAAATTTTTATTGACTAGTATTTGATATGTGATATATTACTTACTAACAACTAAATAAATTGATTTTGCAGAAATAACTATGTGGTTAATATTTAGTTAATAGATATCGCGTGATTTTGGCTTGTAAGACAAGAGTGAATAAGTGTTTGTCTCAAAGATGCGATGCCTTTAGACTAACTATCATCAAAGTTTCGGAACAATTTAGATTAGATGAAATTCATATATTGTATCCGTTCAGTCATTATGAAATTGTAAAGGAGTTGGGATACCGTGGCAGCGCTTACAAATGAGAGTGTTTTAGATTTACTACGTAATTTAATTAAAATTCCATCCGTGAATCCTAGTCTTGCACCAGAAGAAGGCCATAACGAAGTCAAAATAGCTGAATTCGCGGTTCAATGGTTGTGTGAACATAATGTCCATGCAGAAATAGAGTATGTAAAACCTGGTCGGCCTAATGTATATGCAGAAGTTGGTGATGGAGATGGTCCCACCTTATGATTATGTGCACACTTGGATACTGTAGGAACTGAAGGTATGGAGATTGATCCGTTTGAACCTAATGTCGATGGGAATCGCGTTTATGGTCGGGGAAGTTGCGATATGAAAGCCGGAATCGCAGCAATCATGAGTACTGTTGCTTCGCTTGCTGCAGGAGGAACGATAAAAGGAAAAGTGATTTTGGCATTAGTTTGTGATGAGGAATATGGAAGTATTGGGGCAGATCATTTTGTACTAAATCATAAAGCGGATGCTTGTATTCTTACAGAGCCTAGCGATTTGAAAATGGTTGTCGCTCATAGAGGGTTTATATGGGGGAACATTACAACGATAGGGCGTGGTGCGCATGGGTCTAGATGGGATATAGGAGAAAGTGCAATAACGAAAATGGGTCCGGTACTTGTTGGTTTGGATCAGTTAGATAGAAATGTTCTAAGAGAAAGAAAAGATAAACTTGTTGGGCCTGCTTCTATGCACGTAAGCCTTGTTAATGGGGGGCTTGGAATTTCGACTTATACACCAGAATGTCAGATTCACATTGAAAGAAGAACACTCCCTGCTGAAGATATCGATGCTGTAAAAGCTGAAATCGAAAGTGTCGTACAACTAGCTGCTAAAGGTTCAAAAGTTGATTGGTATTTTCAAAGAGAGCCTTTGATATGTGATCAAAATGAGCCAATCATTCGGCATGTCACGAATGCATATAAAAATTTGCTAGGTGCTGAACCTGAAAAAATAGGCTGGGGCGTTTGGACAGATGCCGCTATTTTCAATCAAGCAGGCATCCCAACAGTGAATATAGGTGCATCTGGTTTTGGTCTTCATGAGTCTGTAGAATGGGTGGATTTTGACTCTGTAATGATGAATACAAAAATACTCATAGAATCTGCCAAGTCATTTTTAGAAGACCATAAAATTAATGCAAGATAAAGTTAATATCTTACAAATAATGAGGAGGAATAGAGCATTGGAAAATTCAAAATACAAAACGGTTGAATGGCAATTTAATAGGATGAAAGGAAATTCTTCAGTAAATGAACTTTTAGAGGGTTTTACACGTGAAGAAGTTGACAAAGTATATCAATTTCAACGTAGCTATAGTGATTATAACGAAACGCCATTAGTGAGATTGACTAAACTATCTGAGTACTTAAGTGTTAAAGAGATATTTGTGAAAGATGAGTCGTATAGATTTGGCTTAAATGCATTTAAAGTACTTGGGGGCATTTATTCCGTAGCCAAATATATTTCTGAGAAGATTGGTAGAGATATTGATACACTTTCTTTTGACGAATTAAAAACACCTGAAATAAAAGCAATTACAGGGGAAATTACTTTTATCTCAACTACTGATGGTAATCATGGACGAGGACTGGCTTGGGCTGCTAGGGAGTTAGGACATAAAGCGATAATTTACATGCCGAAAGGATCCACACAGAGAAGATTAGAAGCGATACGTAATGAAGGCGCTGAGGCAGAACTTACAAACTTTAATTACGACGAAACTGTTCGCTATACTGCTAAGTTGGCAGAAGAAAATGGATGGGTATTAGTGCAAGATACAGCGTGGGAGGGATATGAAACAATCCCATATTGGATTATGCAAGGCTACGCTTCATTGCTAAAAGAAGCAGTGGAACAAATGGGTGTGCATACGACTGAACCACCAACACATGTAATTTTACAAGCTGGGGTAGGTTCTTATGCAGCAGCAATGGTCGCTTTTTTAGTAGAACAATATAAAGAGAAATGTCCGAAAATCATTATCGCAGAGCCACATTTAGCAAACTGTTACTATCAATCATTTAAGGAGTCGGATGACGAGATACATGCCGTTGGTGGTGCAATGAATACAATTATGGCTGGTTTATCCTGCGGTGAACCAAGTCCAACTGCGTGGAAAATATTAAAACAGTATGCTGATATCACATTTTCATGTGATGATAATATAGCTGCTTTAGGAATGAGAGTACTAGGAAATCCACTAAAAGGAGATACGGCTGTCATATCAGGGGAGTCCGGGGCCGTTACAACGGGATTACTTTACTACTTAGCAACAAATGCAGACATGGTTGAAATAAAAAAACAGCTCGGTATTGATGAAAATTCTAACGTTTTATTGATAAATACTGAAGGTGATACAGATGAAGAGCATTACCGAAATGTCGTCTGGAACGGTATATATCCTATCTGAGAAAATTGAATGAATACGCTTAGGGTAAACAAAGTGAACTGTGGAATAGAACTACAAACATTAAATGAATAAAAATCTAGGGGGCTTACATTTGAAAAAGACAGCTGCAGGTTATTCTTCACAGTTAGGATTAGTTATTACACTCATTGCAGGTTCAGTAGGGCTCGGTAATATATGGAGGTTCCCACGTATTGCTGCACAAAATGGTGGGGGTACGTTTATTGTTGCTTGGGCAATTATGATGATTCTAGTATGTTTACCAATTATGCTAGGAGAGCACTCAATGGGACGGGCAACTCGGCATGGAATGCCTGGTGCATTTAAGGATTTTATCGGCAAGAAATATACGTGGATGGGAACATTGGTTGTCATCTTAATGTTCGCTTTGAATGCTTACTATACGGTATTGACAGGTTGGGTAGTCTACTATTTGGGTTTATCAGTAACCAAAGGATACGAAAATGTTGATAAAGCTATACTTTTCGATTCAGTTTCTAGTGGTAATTATATTACAGTTTTAATTTACATTGGGCTAATATCCTTGGCATGTTACATAGCATATAAAGGTATAAAAGGAATTGAAAAAGTATCGAAAATATTTTTACCGATACTCTTTATAAGTCTATTAGTTGTTGCTATCTACGCAATTATGTTACCTGGCTCTTCAGAGGGATTAAACTATTTATTCTCTTTTGATCCAGCATTGTTATTAGGTTCTAAAATTTGGCTCGAGGCTTTAACACAGGCAGTATGGTCTGCTGGAGCAGGGTGGGGGTTAGTAATTACACTAGCAGTTTTTACAAAGGCAAAATCAGATGTGTCCTTAACGACGAGTCTGCAAGTTGCTGGCGATGGAATGGTAGCACTTCTTGCTGGGATGGCTGTTTTACCTGCAATATTTGCTATTGCACCAAATGTCGAAGCAGCAAAAGAAATGTATACTACAGATAATTTTGGACTAACATTTATTTCATTAACAAGTCTGTTTGAGCAAATGCCAGGTGGTTACTTTATAGGAATTCTGTTTTTCTTAAGTCTTGCATTAGCAGCTTTCTCTTCTGTAATTGCATCCGTTATGATTGTATTACTTCCTATGGCGGATTCAGGAATATCTAAGAAGAAAGCGATTACATGGACGTACCTAATTCTTCTTGTTTGGGGAATCCCGTCAGCATGGAACCCGGAGTTTTTAGCAAATCAAGATTGGGTAGTTGGTCAAATGATGGTATTCGGAGCATTTTTATCTTGTTTCGCATTGTATAAATTTGGTGTTTCTAGGGTGCGAAAAGAATTTATTAATAACCCATATTCAGGGATGCCGATTGGTAAGTGGTGGGAGTATTCAATTAAGTTTTTTGCTCCTATAATAATAATTATTATGTTCGTTTGGTGGTCAATTCAATCGATAGGTTGGGATGATCAATGGTGGAATCCTTTTGCAGCACTTAGTTTGGGTACTTTAATCGTACAAGGTGGTCTAATGATTCTAATAAGTATTATCTTTAATAACAGAGTTTCGGATTCTATAAAGGATAAACACTTTACTGGAAGTGGGTTTCCTGAAATTCCTAAAAACGATTATTCCGAGTAATACACCAATCCGTTTGACTGGAGGAGTTTTGATGACGATTAACGCAATTGTAATGATGATTATAATTTTGGGCGGTTTTTTTGGAGGCTTTGCTATAATGCTTGCACGTCTTTTGAGTAATGCAAAGAGCCAAGAGATAGATTAATAAAGTTTGAAGGGTGAGAATAAAATGACATATATTAACTTTGTAGAAGAAGATATTGCAGAAAGAGTAATTTCGTGTCAAAGAAAACTCGAAGAACAAGGCTTTAATGGCCTTGTTCTGTCAGCTGAAAGTAATTTAACATACTATAGTAATTTTCATACACATGCACCATGGGCGACATTTACGAGGTCAACATTTCTATTTATTCCTCTTAAAGGTAAACCAGTGCTATATGTTCATGACTTTCAAATACCTAATGCCAAGCAGATTACGAAGGCATGTGAAGTTAAAGGGTTTGAAAGCTTAACGGGACCGACAGCGATACAGCTAAGAAATATTATGGACGAGTTGGGAATGGGAAGCGGTTCGGTTGGTTTGGAAATGGGTTATGAGCAGTTAATCGGTTTCCAACTAAATTTATATGAAGAGTTAAAAGCACAACTTCCAATGGTTAAATTTAAAGATGCATCTGACTTAATTTGGAGTCAAAGGTTGATTAAATCGTCTAAAGAGATTGCTTGTATTAGAAAAGCTTGCGATGCAACGAGTTATGCTCACGATAAAGTTTTTGCCAATATTAAAGAAGGAATGTCAGAGTTAGCTATTTCTAGAATGGTTCAAATGTACATGCTAGAGGGCGGCGCCGATTCTCCTGGATTTGTGATACTTGCCTCGGGAGAAGGGAACTATGATCGTATTAGTAAAACGGCTACTGATCGTATTTTAGTTGATGGCGATTATATCTTTTTAGATATCGGAGCAAAATATAATGGATACTGGTCGGATTTTTGTCGGACAGGTGTTATTGGGGTAGTAAGTGAGGAAAGGAAAACATATCAACAGAAAATACATGAAGTGACAATGCGTGCATCAGAAAACATACGTCCGGGTGTTCCAGTAGCAGATGTGGCAAGAGCTTGTTTTAAAGAGATGGAACGGGTAGGCATTAATGCTAATTTTGATTGCGGTAGATTAGGACACGGAATGGGCCTAATGAGTACGGAGCCACCATCTGTTACCATCTATGATGATACGATTTTACAAGAAGGAATGATTATTAATTTGGAGCCTGGCTTAATAAATGATTTGGGCGTATTCAATCTTGAGGAAAACTTTGTAATTACAAAAGACGGTTCTGAAATTCTTTCCGGTGGAAGCAGAGAACTTCATTCAATTCTATGAAATAATTAACCTTTTAAAAAGTAAGGATAAAATACAAACAATTCATACGTGGATTGTTTGTATTTTCAAATATAATAGAGTAAGGGGATATTAATAATGAACAAAATTGAATTTAATGGTTGCAAAATGATAGATGGAATACCTGGTGAATTTGAAAAAAATGATTTCTTAACAGTAGAAAAAGCAAAACAGGTAAGTAGATTTTTCGGTACAATTGAAGACTACAAACCAACTCCCTTAGTTTCATTAGATTCGCTTGCAAAAAAACTTGAAGTGAAAAAGATCTATGTAAAAGATGAATCTAAACGTATGGGACTCAATTCATTTAAAATGATAGGAGGTTTGTACGGTATTTCATTGTTAATTTGTGAGAAATTAGAAGTAGATATTAATGACATAGATTTCGATTATTTATTGTCGAAAGATGTTCATGAAAAAATAAAAGATATGGTCTTTATATCAGCTACTGATGGTAACCATGGAAAAGGTATTGCTTGGATGGCAAATAAACTAGGATGTAAATGTGTCATCTATATGCCTATGAACACAGTTTCTTCACGTGTGAAGACCATTGAATCGCTTGGCGGAACAGTGCATGTAACTGATTCAAATTATGATGATACATTGAGAAAAGTGGAAGTCGTAGCAGAAGAAAATAATTGGTATCATGTGCAAGATCAAGCTTGGGGGAATTATACTAAAATACCAAACTGGATTTCGCAAGGGTATATGTTAATTGCACATGAAGCAAAAGAACAGATGCTTGATGACAATACTAATGCGCCAACTCATATTATGATACAAGCGGGAGCAGGTACATTTGCTTTTGGAATAGTGAGTTATTTTGCAGATGCATACATGGATCAGAAACCCCATACGACTATTTTAGAGCCAGAAAATGCAGCATGTTATTTTAAATCAATACAACAAGGCAGTTATACTAAAGTTAATGGGAACTTAGAAACAATCATGGCGGGACTATCAGTGGGAGAGGCGAATACAGAGGCATGGGAAACACTAAATAAAATTACAAATGCTTATGTTACCTTACCTGATTATGTTTCGGCAAGAGGGATGCGTGTTCTTTCAAGTCCTTTAGGAGATGACGAAAGGATTATATCAGGTGAATCTGGATCATCAATTGGTGTTGGATTGATTTCAATGTTAGTCAGTAATGAAGGAAAATCAATGAGAGATGCATTGCAAATTAACAAAGATTCAATTATTCTTCTATTTAATACTGAAGGTAATACGGACCCTGAAGGCTATGAAAAGATTATTTGGGATGGATATTGCTCTACTTCAAATAATTAAAAGTAGTCTTAGGAAATTGAATCTAACGTAAGGTACACACGATGGGATATACTAAATATAGGTTGGAAAAATATAAGGTGAAATGAACTAAAACGAAATCTCAACTAATGACGATTATAATAAAATTAAGTTATTAAAACATGGGGTAGGATAGCTTTATTAGTAAGCGAGACTTACCCAGTGGATATTCCATGTCAAGTTGTGTTAGTTTAAGCAAAATAATGTTTATCTGCTTTATCTTCATACATTTAAAGAGATGAATAGGAGGATTGGATTGAATGGCTATTGGTAATACCGTGAAAATAAAACGAACATTTATGAGAGATGAGGCCTATGACATTCTACAGAATTGGATTATTATTGGGAAACTGGAGCCAGGGTCACTACTTAAAGATCAAGAGCTTTCCGAATTACTGGGGATTAGTCGTACACCTATTCGAGAAGCGCTTTTACGATTAGAACTAGATGGTCTAGTAGTTACAAAGGCAAATAGCTCTACTTCAGTTACACCTGTTTATTTCAAAGAAGCTGAAAATATATATCCGATTGTTGAAACACTAGAATGTCTCGCTATTGAGCAAGGTTTTCCTAATATTTCAAAAGAAGTTATTCAAGAAATTGAAGAACTCAATGATAGCTTTATAAACAAGCTTAAGGAAGGCGATAAGGTGGCTGCTTTCCAACTTGATAACTATTTTCATGGGAAAATAGTAAATATGTCTAATAACATTGAGCTTAATAATTTACTTACAAATTTGAAGATAAAAGTACAGCGTATGGAGATTCATTATTTTGGTCTAGCTGGAAATGGTGAAAAATCTATTGATGAGCATAATGAAATTATTGAAGCTTTAAAAAATAAAGATAAGTTAAAGTTAATAAAAGCAATCCAAGAAAACTGGAGAAACAGCCTAAGTAGAATAATGGAGCGTAATATTAACTAAACTTCATAGTTTTAATTAGGTTATTAGATCATGCAATAAATATTACGGTATGCGATCTAACGTCGTCATTCGGGTTTTATGATTTGTTAACCTCTTTAGTACCGAATCATTTAGGGGAAAATGAAGAAAATCGATACTACGAATGAAGACAAACGAGTGGGCCCTGTTCCTGATAACTTTGATTTTCAATCATTACAAATTAAAATCCGCCAGTATCGATTTACCGTGAAAAATATAATGGCGAAGTTAAAGCCAATGATTATATCAAATGGGTACAGCATATGGAGTATCATAAAGTTTTAGAAAATATAAGTCTGGATATGTCATTTAATTTATTTGAAGAACAGATGCGCAGAAAAAATATGGGTAAGCTTGTGGATTATTTTGGATTTGATGAAATAAAATAATGTGTATGAGTGCCTATGTAGAATTGAATTTATAATTCAATTCTACATAGGCACTTTATTCGTTATAAACTAAAAACTTGCAGTTATGCAAAAATAAACCTAATGTAAATGAGAAGATATATCTTAATTAATCAATTAATATGATCATAACTATATTTAAGAAGCTTTGTTTAGAGAGGATAATAGATATGGAAACGACACCTAAAAAGTTACCAGAGTATGTTTTGGCGCAAATACTTGAAAATGCTTTCCAATGGTTTGTTGTTGTGGATAGTGATTCCAAGATTATATATATCAATGAAGATTATTGTAAGTTTTTAAAAGTGATTAGGGAAGAAGCTATAGGAATGCCTGTGAACGAGGTCATAGAAAATACGCGTATGCATGAAGTAGTTCAATCGGGCGAAGTACATATAGCTTCACCTCATTTTATTAAGGGGACTTATATGCTCGCAAATAGAGTTCCGTTAAAAGTAGACGGTAAAATTGTTGGTGCTTTTGGTAGCGTCATTTTCAGAGACCTTCATGATTGGCATCATTTAAGCTCACATGTTAAACAAACATTAAAGAAAATTCATATTGGCTCTGTTGATAACATCGATTCATCTAATCCGCTAAGTGATATCAAAGGTTCATCTAATGCAATACGATCTATTAAAGAAACAATACAAATGATTGCACCAAGTAATCTTCCTGTATTAATAGAAGGTGAAAGTGGAACGGGAAAAGGGTTATTCGCTCAAAGTATCCATCAGTTGTCTGATCGTTCGGAAAAGCCGTTAATAATGGTGAATTGTGCAGCTATTCCATCAGATTTATTAGAAGTAGAATTGTTTGGAATCGGTGGGACGTTATCGTTAACGAATAAAAAAGGTAGAATTCATTTAGCAGATGAAGGGACTTTATTTTTAGATGATATTGGTAGTTTGCCCTTACCGGTACAAGTGAAGTTATTGCGTGTGTTAAATGATGGTGAAATTGAATCACAGGATACGCATCAAATTCAAAAAATTAATATACGGGTAATCGCAACATCAAATCAACCTCTAACAGAATTAATTGAGTTAGGTCAATTTCGAACAGACTTATATTACCGGATACAAGCCATCACTTTACAAGTTCCTCCCCTACGTGAGCGAATGGAAGATTTTCCTGAAATCACTCGTTATATGTTTGATAAAGTCGTAGAAAAGGCAGGGAGAAGAGGACTTGCTTTTGCGCAAGAAACGTTAGACATATTACAGACGTACCACTGGCCAGGAAATATCCGTGAATTACAAAACGTTATTCAAGCATCTGTTTATTTAACAACTGGGAACACGATTTTACAAAATGCTTTACCGCCACATGTTAAAAAGAGACATGCCTTTTCCAAGAGCGGCTCTAGAACACTTGCGGAATTAATGTCAGAAGTAGAGAAAGATATTATTATCGAAACGGTTCAACAATATCCCAATAAACGGGAAGCTGCAAAGATTTTAGGATTAAGTAAGAGTACATTTTACGAAAAAATAAAAAAATATGAGTTATGACCTATTTTCCGATTTTTAGGAATGTTGTCCGTAATATCGGAACCTTTGACAATCTAGAAATGTAGGTTTATTAGAATAAACTAAAAGTTTTCCGATTTTTCGGACAAGTATTGACAAAGAAGCTTGTAAATCCCATTGTAAGTGGGTTTGCAAGTTTTTTTGTTTTCTGTTTTAATTATTGAAAGCGCTTCAATTACTATTTTGAAAGTTAGATTGGATAGGAGGAAACAATATGTAAAGGGTTGTTTTGTAATGGAATACGAAAATCACTGAACTTTTCAAACGTAGAATAAGACTTTATGAATCTTAGAAATTGATCAAGGTTAATAGGGATAAAATTAGAAAGATTTTAAAGGGGGAATTTTAATGGGTGTATTAGGTATGATTGGACTTATTGGGGGCTTGGCATTACTAATTACTTTAACGATGAAAGGTGTAAATATTTTAATTGCAGGACCAATATCGGCATTATTTGTAGCATTATTAAGTGGTATGGCATTGTTTCCACAACTAGCTGCGGAAGGTGAAGTGAATTTCGTTACGAGTTATATGACGGGCTTTACCGGCTTTATTATGTCATGGTATTTAATGTTCCTACTAGGGGCTGTCTTCGGAAAAGTAATGGAAGATAGTGGAGCAGCAGATGCGGTAGCAAAATGGTTTGTAGATAAGTTAGGTATGAAATATGCCGTTCTTGCCATTGTTATGGCCTGTGCAATTCTCACATACGGTGGAGTAAGTCTATTCGTAGTAGCATTCTCTGTGTATCCTATGGCGATTTCATTATTCAAACAAGCGAACTTGCCTAGAAGATTTATACCGGCAACACTTGCACTTGGTTCTGTTACATTTACAATGACTTCTGCCGGTTCTCCAGAAATTCAAAACTGGATTCCAATGGAGTTTTTAAATACAACGCCTTATGCAGGGTGGGAAGTAAGTATTATTGTTGCTATATTCATGGCGCTATTTGGTTATTGGTGGTTGAAACGTATGATTACGAAAGCAGTTAACAAAGGTGAAAAATTTGTTGACAGAAAGACGGATCCGACTTTCGATACAACACGTGCATTACCAAATCCGTTCTTATCAATGATTCCATTAGTAATTGTACTTGCAATTTCATTCTTTTTCCATGATGCTTTAGCTCAATCTGCATTGATTCTAGCACTTTTAGGTGGAATCATAGCTACTTATTTTGTTGGCAGAAAGTATTCGGAGAACTACGGAGCAGCTGTTTCAGCAGGTACTCTGGGGGCAATGGTCGCTATTGGAAATACTGCAGCTGTTGTTGGATTTGGTGGCGTGGCGAAATCTGTTCCTGCATTCCAAAATGCGGTTGAGGTGATGACGAATATTCCTGGGTCACCGCTAATCGGTGCTGCTATAGCAGTATCAGTGATTGCAGGTATGACTGGATCAGCTTCAGGTGGTCAAGCAATTGCGTTGCCGCTACTTGCACCTCATTACTTGGATATGGGCGTAAATGCAGAAGCAATGCACCGTGTTGTAGCAATTTCATCTGGTGCACTTGATTCACTTCCACATAACGGATATGTAGTAACAACAATTCAGTCTATCGCAGGAGAAACACATAAGGCGGCATATGGTGCAGTGGGAGCCGTTACTGTAATTGTGCCAGCAATTGGGGTCGTTATAGCGATTATCTTATTCTCGTTTGGATTTGGAATTTGATAAGATTTAATATTTTTATTAATATGTTGGACTTTGGGAGGAATTACATTGGTAAAAGATAAAGTTTTATTAATTACAGGAGCGGCCTCAGGTATAGGCTTTGAAATATCTAAGGACTTTTATTCGGCAGGAGCAATAATTGTCCTTACAGATATAGATGAAGAAAAAGTAAAAGAAGCAGCGGCAGCTATAGGTGAAAATGTAGTTGGGATTAAATGTGATGTTACAAGTGAACTGGAAATTCAAAATGCCATTGATGAAACGATATCACGTTTTGGCCGAATTGATATATTAGTTAATAATGCCGGTATGCAGCATGTTTCGAAACTAGAGGATTTTTCAACTGAACGGTTTGAATTAATGGTGAAAATCATGCTAACAGCACCATTTATAGCGACAAAATTAGTATTGCCACATATGAAAAAACAACAATTTGGTAGAATATTCAATATGGCATCAATTAATGGGCTTGTTGGATTTGCGGGGAAAGCTGCTTATAATTCTTCTAAACATGGTTTAATTGGATTGACAAAAGTAGCAGCTTTAGAAACAGCAACTGATGGAATTACAGTCAATGCCATTTGTCCAGGATATGCGGATACGGCTTTAGTTCGGAATCAGATGGAAGACTTAGCACGTGAAAGAAATGTTCCATTAGAATCAGTAATGGAAGAAGTTATTTATCCATTAGTTCCACAAAAACGTTTAATCGATTTAAAGGAAATATCTGATCTAGTGTTATATTTATCAAGTGATAGTGCTAGGGGCATAACTGGTCAGGCAGTTGTATTAGATGGTGGTTATACAGTTCAATAAAAGGCAATACCTATGTAACATTGAATGGTAAATTCAATGTTGCATAGGTATTTTTTTATTCTTAATATTGACTTAAACGTATTAAAAAACATCTGTTGCCAAGCAATAATAAATTGCTTAGAAACAGATGTACTTAATCAAGAAGTTGTTGGCACCATTTCGTGATTTGTTTTTAAATTATTACCTTTTTTTTCCTTTTTCATTTCATTCGAAGTCCTATAAACACGGTCGCAGATTGCATCAATATCTGCTTGGTCATGTGAAACGAAAAGGCATGTCATTTCTGCTTTTTCTAATATCTCTCTCAGTTCAAGCCGTATTGTCGTTTTTAAGTCTGTGTCAAGATTACTAAATGGTTCGTCTAGCAACAGGATAGATGGGCGTGCAGCTAGCGCACGTGCTAGGGCAACACGTTGTTGCTGACCTCCAGAGAGTTCATGCGGGTATCGATTTTTATAATCACTTAATTGGACGAGTTCTAACATTTCATCTAACCGACTTTGACGTTCCTTGCGTGATAATTTGTGTAAGCCGAAGCTTATATTACCTGCAACTGTCAAATGTGGGAAAAGAGCATAGTCTTGAAAGACCATACCTATACCTCTTTTTTCAGGCTCAATATACGTCTTATTATTAACAATTACGCGTCCATCAATAATAATATTTCCTTCTTTTGGTTCCTCAAGTCCAGCAATTAATCGTAGTAAAGTGCTTTTCCCACTGCCACTTGCGCCGATTATACCGACGATTTCACCTTTTTCAACAGTCATTGAAAATTTTTCAACAATTGGACGTTGTAATTTTGCGAATTGGAAAGTTAAGTCTTCAATTAATACGAACATCATTTCACCTTCTCTTCGAATTTCAAAATAATGAAAACGGAAAGTATGCTTAAAATAATTAGGATTAAAGATGGTAATGCCGCTTCATAAATTCGTTCATCAATGGCATACTGATAGGTCCTTGTAGCTAAAGTATCGAAATTAAACGGTCTTAATAATAAAGTTAAGGGTAATTCTTTCATGATTTCTAAAAATGCAAGTACAAATCCAATCAAAATGACATTTCTAAGCAATGGTAATTCAATCTTAAAAAATGTCTGAGTGGCACTTTTTCCTAGTAATTGCGATGCTTCACGGTATGTCCGAGGAATTTTTTCGAATCCTGCATCCACAGCATTAAAACTAGGTGCGATAAAACGAATTACATACCCCGTTATTAGCATCCCGAGCGATAAGCTTAATACCATTCCACTCATTTCTACTCCGAAATACGTTTCTTTCAGTGATAGTAGAATTTCATCGGCTTTAATAAAAATAGCGAGCACACCAATGGCGATTACTGCACCTGGAACTGCATATCCTGCTGTCATCATTCTTGCAAGTATACTTGAAAAAGTTGAAGGAAATACATTAATCGTTCTTGCTGCTAATAAAGTGATGATGATAATAATCATAGAAGCGAAAAATGCACCTGTTAAACTATTTATCAATAACTGAATGAATTCAGGACGCCAGACAGATTTATAAGTCATAAGTGTCCAAACAATAATTTGTAGTAAAGGAATTATAAAAGCAATTAATAGAAGGAATGAGCATGAAAGAAATGCATAAATGCCTTTACTTCTATTTAATTTTTTAAGTTTTAATTGTCTATTTTGAGATGTTGTAATGTGGTATTTTCGTCGTTTACGTAAAAATCGTTCCATTACAAATAATCCGATTAGAATAATGATTAGCCATGAAGCTAAGCGCATTGCTGAGGAAATATCATATAGTCCGAACCAAGTCTGGAAAATTGCCGTAGAAATGGTTTGAACACCGAAAAAACTGGACACCCCATAATCACTTAATACTTCAAATACGACTAACATCCCACCAGCAATAATAGCTGGCCGCGCAATAGGGAGGGCTACTTTAATAAATAATTTGAAGCCAGTGACGCCTAATAACTTTGCGTTCTCTATATAGGAAGCACTTTGTTTTTCAAGAAAACCGAGCGTGATCATGTATACATAAGGAAATAAAAACAGCGTCAGTATAAAAATCGCACCTTTAGTAGACATAACTTCAATTGTACCAGGAACAAATTTATAGTCGAATGTATTGCGAAAATAGGATTGTATAAATCCGGTATAACTTGTCATTGTGCTATAAGTATATGCTGCGATATACGGTGGTACTGCCAGAGGAAGTACAAGTGCCCATCTGAAAACTTTACGCATTGGAAAGTCATATGCCGCAATTAGCCAAGCAAAAACGACCCCTATCGTAGTAGCCAAAATCCCTACAACGAAAACGAGTTGTAGGGAGCCGATGACATAATCTGTGAGTAAATATTCTTTCACATGTGCCCAGTTTTCACTTTCAGGCCTAACTAATTCCAGTATTACATAACCAGTCGGTAACAGTACAAGTGCTGCTACAATTAGCGTTAGAATGTACCAAACACTCATTCTTCGTCCGGATTTACGGAAGACTGAGATTTTTTTCATTGATTATTTCCAGCCGACTTCGTTCATTATTTTAACGGCAGTTGGATTGTGTATACCGTATTCTGCGAAATCTATTTTTTGTGTTTCAAATGTACCCCAGCTAGCCAGCACCTCTGGTAGTGCTGCATCTTTGTTGACGGGGAATTCAAAGTTTTCTTGTGAAATCAATTCTTGTGCAGGTACTGCTGTTAAAAATTCAATTAGCTTTATTGCATTTTCTTTGTTTTTGCTATCTTTAATTAAGCCAGCACCACTAATGTTTACATGAGTACCAGTCGTTTCTTGGTTAGGGAAAAATACACCGATTTGCTCGAACACTTTAACTTCTTCAGCTTCTTCTGAAACTGATAGTCTTCCGACATAATAACTATTCATAATGGCTACATCACCGACTCCAGCAACAACAGCTTTCGCTTGGTCGCGATCTCCACCTTCTGGGGCACGTGCCAAGTTGTTAGTAATACCAGCAGCCCATTCCTTAGCTTTCTCTTCACCATTTATTGAAACTAATGAAGCCAGTAAAGATTGGTTATATAAGCTATCTGATGAACGAACTAGTAATTTGCCTTTCCATTTATCTGTTGCAAGATCCTCATACGTTGATAGTTCACTAGGATCTACACGGTCTTTTGCATAAGCGATTACACGTGCTCTTGTTGAAAGACCAATCCAGTTACTATCTGTATCACGTAGATCACTAGGAACTTGATCATCTATAATAGCCGATTCAACAGGTTGAAGTAATCCTTCTTCTTTCGCAGAATTCAAGATGCCGCCATCAACTGTGACAAATAAATCTGCTGTCGTGTTAGCACCTTCGCGTTTTAGTCGTTCAATTAATTCAGGAGCTTTAGCTTCTATTACATTAACTTGTATACCAGTTTCTTTTTTAAACTGAGCATATAATTCTGCATCTACATCATAGTGACGCGCAGTATAAACATTTACTTCGCCACCTGTTTCTTCTTCTTTAACTTCAGGCTCTTCTACTTCCGCACTAGGTTCTGATTCATTTTCAGTTGCTACTGGTGATTCTTTCTCAGCAGGCTCTTCCTTCGCTCCGCATCCAACTAAAAGGAATGCTGAAAGTAGAAACAGTGACGCTAGTAGAAATGAATTCTTAAATTTAATCATTATGCATATCTCTCCTCATTCTACATTTTATGTATAAAGATGATTACTATTTTAAATTACTTTGTGAAAAAATAGACTTCCTATCAATTTAATTCAATTGATACTGAGAATCATTTTCAACACTAGTTCCATTCCAAATTATATCAAGTTAATTAGAAATATCAAGTAAAAAAACAACTATTCTGAAATAGTAAAAGTTGAATTTGAACTTTAATATATAAATTTATATTGACATAGAAACGAAAAAGGCATAATATTGCTTTGTTATTGGCTAAATATCATTTTAAACATCAATTTTAAGCCATCATTAGTACTATATTTCACGAAAAAAAACCGTTTAGGGAAACTAAGGGAGCATTTAATAAGTGAGTATTAAAGCCAAATTTTGTCGAGAATCAAGAGTTGTTAGAACGAGTCGCGTATTCCCTAATGATGTAAACAATCGAAATACTCTCTTTGGTGGACGCTTAATGAGTGACATTGATCAGATTGCATCTATTTCAGCTGCGCGTCATAGTCGGGGTGAGTGTGTAACAGCTTCCATGGATTCAGTGGATTTCTTGCACCCAATCCGTCCCACAGATTCAGTTTGTTTCGAGTCGTATGTAACGTGGACAGGTACTTCCTCTATGGAAATTTTCGTGAAGATTATTGCGGAAGATTTATCTACTGGAGATTGTAAAATCGCTGCAACGTCACTTTTGACTTTTGTAGCACTTGATAAAAATAATAAACCGATTCAAGTACCTGAAGCGGTGCCGGAAACAAATGAAGAAAAAAGGCTTCATGAAACTGCACCACAACGTGCAGAAATTAGGAAAATGAGAAAAATGCAAAGTAAAGATCTAGCTACATTCTTAACAAGTAATTATCCGTGGAATCATACCTCATAATTCAATACATTATAAAACCCAAGACTAGTAAAAAGTCTTGGGTTTTAATTTTTCCATTATGGAGTTGCTTACGTCTGTTCATTCTGCAAAGTCGTTAATTCGTAATAATAACTAGTTTTCCTGTATCTAACACTGCTTCGGCATCTTCTGCTTCTTCCGCTGATAAACCAGCTGCTTCCATTTTATTACGCAATTCATCACCGCGTGAAGAGAAAATGTTTTTCATACTATCAAAAAATCCTTGTTCTGCCATACCGACATCATTCGTATGCAAAGCATCTGTTATATCCGAATCCCTTTGTTTTGAGTGTGCAAAAATATAAATCTCATCTCGTGAAATACCTCTCGCTTCTAACATTTCTACATGCTCTTTTGCTTGTACGACATTTTCTACTGCTGTATAGTTTGACATTTAAAATCTCTCCCTTTAATTGATTTTTGCTTACTTGTTAGTCTATTACCTATTTTAGGAGCGTTAAACTTGAGTAATCGAATTGTAACAATATTAAAGGGATTGAAATATTGAAGAACAATTGTATTGATTCGCATATAGCAAAGTGTGTGGTGTGGAGAAAATCCGCGCCTTTTTATGTTGAGAACAAGGGCATATTTAGAGGTGACGGCACGTATTAATTTATTAACAAATAAATTACTGATCACCTACGTAAAAAACTATTGAAAGGGAGGTGTTCATCTTGATTCTAATTTGGAACTTGATCGTTGGTGGTATTGTTGGGTGGTTCGCGGGGATTATCTTAGGAAAGGAATTACCGGGTGGAGTTATTGGTAACGTTATTGCAGGAATTATTGGGGCGTGGATTGGCAGTCAATTGATAGGTCAATGGGGTCCTAAGTTTTCTGATTTCTATATTGTTCCAGCAATTATCGGTGCAATTATTTTTATTTTAATTGTTAGTTTCATTATGAAATCAACACGTAGAAGATTTTAGTGAAAAAGATATATAGTTAAAACGGCAATCAATAACTGAGATGAAATTAAGGTGAATAAGCGAAATGTTATTAAATAGTACTAGTAGGAATGAAATATCTGTATCGCTTTTAAATCAAGCGGTGTAGATATTTTTTTGTGTAACATTGAAACTTTTTAATGTGTCAGGCGTATACATAATATGTACTACGTTTTTATTTATTGAAATAAGGGAAAGATATTAATATAAATTTAAGGAGTGATTTGTTTGAAAAAAATACTTGGACCAATAGCTGCAATTGTCATCATATTAGTCGTTCTCGGTCTAATACTAGTACCGAGTTACAATAAGTTCGTAACAGGTGAAGAAAATGTAGATCAATCCTATTCACAAATTGAGACGCAGTTACAAAGAAGATTAGATGTAATACCTAACCTTGTTAATACGGTTAAGGGTTTTGCAAAGCATGAAGAGAAGGTACTGGGTGATATTTCTGACGCACGCACTAGACTAGCAGGTGCAAGTGGTCCACAGGAACAATCTGCTGCAAATGGTGAATTAGAAAGCGCTATAGGGAGACTACTGGTTGTTGTTGAAAATTATCCTGATTTAAAAGCGAACCAAAACTTCGCGCAATTAATGGATGAGTTAGCGGGTACTGAAAATCGAATTGCTGTTGCGAGAAAAGACTATAATGAAGAAGTTTCTTCATTTAATAAACAAGTAAAACGTTTTCCAGGAAAACTTGTTGCTTCCATTTTCGGATTTGACGAAAAGGAATATTTTAAAGCGGATGCAGCCGCGAGTGAGGTACCTAATGTAGATTTTGGAGATGACAAGGAATGATTAGAAAGGCCGCAAGCGTTGTAATCGCTTTATGCTTAATCGTGTTAACATCTTTTACAACTATTGCATTTGCAGACGGTGTTCCAATTGTTCAGGATACTGCAAATATATTAACAGCTGAACAAAAAGCTGAAATTGAACAATTAGGAGAACGTTTATATAATGCAACTTCTTCGGAGCTTGCCGTGTTAACCATTCCGAGTATCGGGGATGCACCAGTTGAAGAATACGCTGTTGAGAAGTTGCGGGAATTTAAATTGGGAACTAAGGAAGAAGATAATGGTGCTTTGCTTGTTGTGACGACTGAGAAGAATTCGAGTGGCAAAAGACATTTTTATTTGTCTGTAGGCTACGGACTTGAAGGTGCACTTCCTGATGGTAAAATTGGTCGTATTATGGATGAAGTCGCAGTACCTTTTTTACAGGATGAGCAACCAGATTCAGCAATTATAGAGGCATATAAATCCTATTATAATGCAATCGCTGCGGAATATGGTTTAGAAGGTGATGAGTTGCCTGTGAATACTGTTTACGGTGCTTACGAAGAGTCCGATGAAGGGTTTCCTTTTATCTTCGTCATTATCTTCGCAATTATCATCATTAGCTTTATGTCCAGAAAAGGCGGCGGTGGTAAAGGCGGAGGTCCCGGTGGACGTAATAGTGGTGGTCCAATCTTTTTCCCCGGCTCTTTCGGAGGAGGAAGTGGTGGAAGTTCAGGCGGTGGATTTGGCGGCTTTGGCGGCGGAGGATCCGGTGGTGGTGGCGGAGCTGGTCGAAGCTGGTAATAACTGAAGCTAATGAAAAGGATGGTACGCAGTGTATGTTGTGCATTTCATCCTTTTCTCATTTATAATCTAGTAGAGATTAAGAATATGTAGAAGTGGATGTGTTTGCTTTGCATGTAAATTTTTACACGAAACCTGGTTGCACTCTTTGCGAGGATGCCAAACGAATGATGAAATTAGCACAGGAAGATTTTCCATTTACTTGGACAGAAATTGATATCCGTTCTGATGATGAGATCCATGAAGAGTATTTACTGATGATACCTGTTATTGAAAAGAATGGAACTGTGTTATTATACGGCAATATAGGTTATGTTGATGTCGTTGGTTTATTCTGAAAATATAAAGTATTGCTTGATATTTATATAAATTACATCTATAATAACAGTAAGTTCTATTTTTTTGTTGTTAGTGGGACGTTCTTTGTTTCGATGGGACGTTAAATGTCCTTTCTGGTTAGGAGTGAAATCTTTGGAACATTTATTAGCAGCACAAAACAAACTTGTGCCTGAAATGCTTGATTTATTACAAGATAGGTACAGGATGCTAAAGTACGTCAAAATGGTAGGTCCAATTGGTAGGCGTACATTGGGTGAAATGGCTGGTTTATCTGAACGTGAAACGAGAACATTGATTGATTTATTACGATCACAAAAATTACTCAATATTGATAGGAGTGGTGCTTCTATTACAACTGAAGGTATTGATGTACTTGAAACGCTTGAATCGACAATGGAAAAATGGTCAGGACGTACAACGATTGCGAAAAGACTTGCAAAAATTCTTGGCATTCAATTAGTCAAAATAGTTGCAGGTAACTCTGATGCAAATGCTGCTGCGAAATCCTTACTTGGTTTAGAAGCGGCTAACGAATTTATATCAACTGTAGGTGAAGGGAAAACAGTCGCTGTAACAGGTGGAAGTACTGTTGCCTCCATTCCGCAATACATTGAAAACTTTAATACCGAGAAAGACTTGCGGTTTATTGCAGCAAGAGGTGGTGTTGGAGAGGATATTGGTTTGCAGGCAAATGTAATTGCTGCTTCATTTGCGGACGTTTGTGGTGGAACGTATAAAACGTTCTACTATCCAGAAGCTTTAAGTAAAGAAGCGCATCTTGCATTTAAAAAAGAACCTTCTGTAATAGAAATGAACCAACTTTATGATGAAGTAGACTGTGTAATACATGGTATTGGAAATGCTGAAAAAATGGCATCACTTAGGGGTTCTTCTGAGGAAGAGCAGCAGTCACTAAAAAGTTTGAATGCAAAAGGTGAGGCGTTTGGGTATTACTTCGACTTTACGGGCAAGGTAGTACATCGCATCAGAACAATTGGCATCCAGACGGAACAATTAAAGCGAGTCCCTTTCATTATCTCTGTAGCAGGTGGCAAGAGTAAAGCAGAGGCGATTTTGTCCTATATGGCAACAGCGCCAAAGCAAACGATTCTTGTGACAGATGAGGGTGCAGCGAATGAAATATTGAAAATTAAGGCATAACTATTGATATGTGTTTATTTACGACAATCATTTTAAAAGTGGTTTGCGTAATGCTTAATATAAAAAACAATAACTGGAGGAATTATAATGACTATAAAATTAGCGATTAATGGATTTGGACGTATTGGACGCGTAGTATTTCGTGAGGCAATGAAATCAAAAGAAATTGAAGTAGTAGCGGTAAATGATTTAACAGATGCAGCAATGCTTGCTCACTTACTTAAGTACGATTCTGTACATGGTGTTTTAGACGCGGATGTTAGCGCTGAAGGTGAATATATTGTAGTTAATGATAAAAAGGTTAAAGTTTATGCCGAGAAAGATCCATCAGCACTTCCATGGGGAGAACTTGGAATTGATATCGTAATCGAATCAACAGGTATTTTCCGTGACCAAGAAGGCTTGAGCAAACATTTGCAAGCCGGTGCTAAGAAAGTAATTTTATCATCACCTGCAAAAGGAGATATTACAACACTTGTAATGGGTGTGAATCATGAGAGCTATAATCCTGAAACGGATGATATCGTCTCTAACGCTTCTTGTACAACAAATTGTCTAGCACCTGTTGTTAAAGTGCTTAATGATAAGTTCGGCATACAGCGTGGGCTAATGACAACAATACATTCTTATACAAACGATCAGCGTATTTTGGACTTGCCGCATGAGGATTACAGACGTGCACGCGCTGCTGCAGAATCAATGATTCCGACAACAACTGGTGCTGCTTCAGCAGTAACTAAAGTTATTCCTGAACTAAAAGGAAAACTTGACGGCATGGCGGTTCGTGTGCCAACGCCTAACGTTTCTCTTGTAGACTTCGTAGCTGAACTTAAGCAAAATGTAACAGTTGAAGAAGTGAATAATGCTTTCAAAGAAGCTGCTGATAATGAATTAAAAGGATTCCTCGTATATAACGAGATTCCACTTGTATCTAGTGACTATAATGGCAATACTTCTTCATCAACAGTCGACGGTTTATCTACGATGGTACTTGAAGATAATATGATTAAAGTTATTGCTTGGTATGATAATGAAACAGCCTATTCTGCAAGATGTATTGATTTAGCACTTTATATGCAAGAAAAAGGACTGTAAGTATAGCCAACACTACCACGAACCCTTATAATGGTAGTGGGTAAAGGAGCGGGGTTTCCCGTTCCTTATTTTTATATATAAATGAAAAACTTGAAGGTTTATTTAAATAATCAGGAGGTGGACATTCTTCATGGTATCGAAAAAAACGATGAAGGATTTACAGTTTGAAGGGAAACGTGTATTTTGTCGAGTAGATTTTAATGTGCCAATGGAAGACGGGCTGATAACAGATGACACAAGAGTTCGTGCAGCAATTCCGACGATTAATTATTTAACAGAACAAGGTGCAAAGGTTATTCTTGCAAGCCATCTTGGACGTCCTAAAGGCGAAGTGAATGAAGACATGCGACTAACAAGTGCTGGTGAAAAACTTGCACAGTTAATTGGTAAACCTGTAAAGAAACTTGATGATTCAATTGGTGAAGGCGTTGTTGAGGCCATTTCAACTATGGAAAACGGGGATATCATACTTCTTGAAAATGTTAGATTCCATGCTGGAGAAGAGAAAAATGATTCGGAACTGGCTAAACAGTTTGCTGACCTTGCAGATATATTTGTAAATGATGCATTTGGTGCGGCTCATCGGGCTCATGCCACAACCGCAGGCATTGCAGAATATATTCCAGCTGTTTCTGGACTGCTACTTGAAAAAGAGTTGGATGTTCTTGGGAAAGCACTTACAAATCCAGAAAGACCATTTACTGCAATTATCGGTGGAGCTAAAGTTGCTGATAAAATTGGCGTAATAGACCATTTATTAGATAAAGTAGATAATTTATTAATTGGTGGCGGACTTTCTTATACATTTTCAAAAGCGCAAGGACATGAAACAGGTAAATCACTTGTAGAAGAAGATAAAGTGGAACTTGCGAAGTCTTTCATTCAAAAAGCGATTGATAAAGGCGTGAAATTATATTTACCGATTGACGCAGTTGTAGCGGAAAAGTTTGCGGTAGATTCAAAAATAGATACAGTGCCAATTAATTCAATACCTGGTGATTGGATGGGTCTTGATATTGGACCTGAAACCGCAGCGCTCTATGCGAAGGTTATTTCACAGTCTAAACTCATCATTTGGAATGGTCCAATGGGCGTGTTTGAAATGGAACCGTTTGCAAATGGAACGAAAACTGTTGCCCAAGCAATGGCCGAAACAGAAGCTTATACAGTAATCGGTGGTGGTGATTCTGCTGCTGCTGTCGAAAAATTCAATGTTGCGAATCAAATGGACCATATTTCTACTGGTGGAGGCGCATCCCTTGAATTTATGGAAGGGAAAGAATTGCCAGGCGTAAATGCGTTAACTAATAAATAAAAGGGTGTGGATATTATGCGTAAACGTATAATTGCAGGGAATTGGAAAATGTATAAATCATTAGAAGAAGTACGTGATTTTGCAGAAGAAATCAAAGGGAAAGTATCGACATCTGAACTTGTAGAAGCGGTAATTTGTCCACCTGCACCTTATTTGTTAGAACTTGTTCAACTTACAGAAGGTTCAGTAGGCATTGGCGCTCAAACAATGCATCATAAAAATGAAGGTGCCTTTACTGGGGAAATGAGTCCCACGATGTTAAATAGTATAGGTGTTAAATATGTCATTTTAGGCCATTCAGAACGTCGTCAGTATTTCGGTGAAACGGATAGCGGTGTTAATCAAAAAGTGCATGCTGCATTTGACGCAGATTTGACACCTATTATTTGTGTAGGTGAAACACTTGAAGAACGTGAAAATGGATTAACAGTTGAAAAAGTAGCTGACCAAGTTAAAAAAGCGCTTGAAACAGTTAGTGATGATAATACAGCAAAAACTGTCATTGCTTATGAACCGATTTGGGCAATTGGAACGGGGAAAACGGCTACTGCTGACGATGCTAATGTAGTTTGCGGTGCTATACGTTCAACAATTGAAGAAGTTTACGGCAAAGAAATTGCACAAGCTGTCCGTATCCAGTACGGGGGCAGTGTGAACCCTGGCAATATTTTAGAGCTACTTGCAACGGAACATATCGACGGGGCACTTGTCGGAGGCGCTAGCTTACAATCGGACTCATTTTTGCAATTAATAGAAGCTGCTGCAAATGAGTAATGGACCGATAGCGCTAATTATATTGGATGGATTTGGACTACGAGAAGAGCGGTTGGGAAACGCAGTCGCTCAAGCATATAAACCAAACTATGATCGACTTTGGAATACGTATCCACATACGACACTTACAGCATGCGGGGAAGCAGTTGGACTACCAGATGGACAAATGGGTAACTCTGAAGTTGGCCATTTGAATATTGGTGCGGGTCGTATTGTTTATCAAAGTTTAACTCGAATTAATAAATCAATTCGAGAAGCAGACTTTTTCGAAAATGAAGCCCTTTTAAGAACAATTGAGCATGTGAAGGAAAATAACTCGGCTTTACACTTAATGGGTCTTCTATCGGACGGTGGTGTACATAGTCATTATGAGCATTTGTTTGCGCTACTTCAACTAGCTAAATTAAACGGCATTGAGAAGGTGTATGTTCATGTTTTTTTAGATGGACGAGATGTCAATCCGCAGTCTGCGCTTAATTATCTTGAACAAACTGAAGAAAAGATGGCGGAGATTGGTGTAGGTAAAATTGCAACAGTGTCTGGACGCTATTATGCGATGGATAGAGATAAACGTTGGGATCGAGTTGAAAAGGCTTATCGTGCAATCGTAGACGGCGTTGCACGGACAGCTGTTACACCAACTGCAGGTGTTCTTGCGGCATATGAACGCGAAGTTCATGATGAGTTTATCGAACCGTTTATTATTGAAGAGTTGGGAAAACCAGTTGCTACGATTAATGACGACGATGCGGTAATAAGTTTTAATTTCAGGCCTGATCGTTCAATTCAATTATCTCGCGCTTTTACAGATTTTGCTTTTAAGGACTTTGAGACAAGTGAGAAATCATTTAAAAATTTAAAGTTTACGACTTTTACTCATTATAGTGACGATGTTATTGCGGATGTCGTGTTTAGTGGTGATAACTTAGAGGATACGCTAGGTGAAGTCATTTCAAAAAATTGTTTGAGACAATTGCGCATTGCGGAGACAGAAAAGTTCCCTCATGTTACATTCTTTATGAGTGGTGGTAAGGAGGCTAAATTTGAAGGAGAGGAACGCATTTTAATCGCTTCTCCAAAGGTAGCAACCTATGATTTAAAGCCAGAGATGAGTGCTTATGAAGTGACCGAAGCATTAGTAGACGCTATCCATGCAGAACTTTTTGATGCAATCATCCTTAACTTTGCAAATCCGGATATGGTAGGTCATAGTGGACTACTGGGGCCGACGATGAAAGCAATTGAAACAGTGGATGAATGCCTCGGGAAAATTATTTCTGCAATACATGAAAAAAACGGATTTGCGATAATTACTGCTGATCATGGCAATGCGGATGAAGTTATGACCCTTGAAGGGACACCAATGACAGCACATACGACAAATCCTGTGCCTGTAATTATTACGAAAGAGGGTGTTGAGTTACGCGAAGGCGGTATTCTTGCTGACTTAGCACCAACAATGCTTACCTTACTTGAATTAGAACAACCTGCTAAGATGACAGGAACTTCATTACTATAAAAGGGGAGATATAACATGCCAATTATTACACACATACAAGCAAGAGAAGTACTAGATTCACGAGGAAATCCAACAGTCGAAGTAGAAATATTAACGGAAAGCGGCGCATTTGGTCGTGCTATCGTTCCTTCAGGCGCATCAACGGGTGAATACGAAGCGGTTGAACTACGTGACGGCGATGCTAGTCGTTACAATGGAAAAGGTGTATTAAAAGCAATTGAAAACGTTAATGGTATTATTGCTGATGAACTAGAAGAAGGATTTTCAGTTATGGACCAAGTTGGTATAGACAAAGCACTTATTGAGCTAGACGGAACGCCGAATAAAGCTAATCTAGGAGCGAACGCGATTCTTGGTGTTTCAATCGCCGCTGCACATGCGGCTGCAGACTACTTAGAATTACCACTTTATAAATACCTAGGCGGCATCAATGCGAAGCAATTGCCAGTACCTATGATGAATATTCTAAACGGCGGCGAACATGCGGATAACAACGTAGACATTCAAGAATTTATGATTATGCCAGTTGGTGCTTCTTCTTTCCGTGAAGGACTTCGCATGGGAGCAGAAATATTCCATACGTTGAAGAGCGTGCTACAAGAAAAAGGCTTGAATACTGCTGTTGGTGACGAAGGCGGATTTGCACCGAACTTAGCTTCGAGTGAAGAAGCACTTGAAACAATTATTGCTGCAATTAAAAAAGCTGGCTATGTACCAGGGGAAGAAGTTCTTCTCGCATTAGACGTTGCATCTTCCGAATTTTATGATGTAGAAAAAGGTGTATATAATTTAGTAGGAGAAGGCGTAGTAAGAACAACTGCTGAAATGGTTGATTGGTACGAAGAGCTTTGCAATAAGTATCCAATTATTTCAATCGAAGATGCATTTGATCAAAACGATTGGGATGGACATAAAGCACTTACAGAAAGAATTGGTGACCGTATTCAACTCGTAGGTGATGACTTGTTTGTAACGAATACCGAAATTTTGGCACGTGGAATTGCAGAAGGTGTTAGTAATTCAATTCTAATTAAAGTTAACCAAATTGGTACACTGACGGAGACGTTTGATGCAATCGAGATGGCTAAACGTGCAGGTTACACTGCAATCATTTCGCATCGATCAGGTGAATCAGAAGATACAACGATTGCAGATATCGCTGTTGCGACAAACGCTGGTCAAATTAAAACAGGTGCACCTTCACGCACAGACCGTGTTGCGAAATACAATCAGCTATTACGTATTGAAGATCAGCTTGAGGAAACAGCAGATTACGCTGGTATGAAAACATTTTATAATTTGAATAAGTAAAACCAAGCTTATAATTACAATGTTTTATATATTAATACGAATATACTATTAACTATCAATTCCTGATGAAGAATAAGGGTTGTAACAATAGCGTATTTTTGGTAATATAGTACTGATGTGAAGTTTGTATCAGGAGGTGGAACAAAATGCACGCTTTGTTTATGACACTGCTCTTAATAGTAGCAATATCATTGATTTTAGTCGTTCTATTACAATCTGGATCAAGTGCAGGTCTTTCAGGTGCAATTTCTGGTGGAGCTGAACAGCTTTTTGGGAAACAGAAAGCACGTGGGCTAGATTTAGTTCTTCAACGGGTAACGATTGTCCTTGCAGTTTTGTTTTTTGTATTGTCAATCGCTGTTATGAAATTGTAATTTAAATAGACTATAATCGCCCGACCTATCGTTATCGTATGGTCGGGCGTTTTTTTTCGGAGGTTTTTAATATGAAGATTAATCAACCTAAACCATTTTTTATACAAACTGGAAAACGTGCAGTATTGCTTCTCCATGGATTCACTGGAACTTCTGCAGACGTACGGATGCTTGGACGTTTCCTGGAAATGAAGGGATATACATCTCTTGCGCCTCATTATAAAGGGCATGGTGTACCTCCAGAAGAACTTATTCTGACAGGACCCGAAGATTGGTGGGAAGACGTCGTTGCTGGGTATAATCAGTTAAAAGAAGCTGGTTACGATGAAATCGCCATCGCTGGTTTATCACTTGGTGGTGTATTTTCACTTAAAATAGGGTATAACATGCCAGTAAAGGGTATTGTGACGATGTGTGCACCGATGTCGATGAAAACGACTGACTTAATGTATCAAGGTGTACTCGAATACGCGAAAGAATATAAGCGTTATGAAGGAAAAGATAAGGCTCTTATTGAACAAGAAGTAGAGGCATTAAAAGAACATTCTATGCCTTCATTAAGTGAACTACGTGAACTGGTTTATGATGTGCGTGATCATGTGGACTACATATATGCACCACTTTTTGTAACGCAGGCTTCATTAGATAGAATAATTGATCCTGAATCGGCTAACGTAATTTATGACCTTGCTCAATCAGACAAAAAACAAATTAAATGGTACGAACAATCAGGTCATGTCATCACACTTGGGCCTGAAAAGAAACAATTACATGAAGATATTTATGGGTTTCTAGAATCGCTTGATTGGAGCGTGTGAAATTGATGAAAATAGGTCATGCTAAAGAAGAAATGGAGGGGTGCAATTGAGTCATTCAGATATAGATTTACAAGAAAAGTTATTGCGAGTAATGAAAGAAGAGGCGTATAAGCCACTGACTGTTCAAGAGATTCAAGAACTACTTGGCTATGAACAGGCAGCTGAATTTAAAGAGCTGGTAAAAATGCTCGTGCATCTTGAACAAAAAGGTCTCGTCATTCGTTCAAAATCAAACCGGTATGGTATTCCTGAACGTATGAATTTAATCCGCGGGAAGTTTATCGGGCATGCTAAAGGATTTGGATTCGTTGCACCTGAAGTAGAAGGAATGGATGATATATTCATTCCGCCAAATGAAGTAAATGGTGCTATGAACGGTGATGTGGTATTGGTTCGTGTCTCGAATGATAGTTTAAGGGATAGACAAGAAGGATCTATTGTTCGAGTTTGTGAACGAAAGACAACAAGCATTGTTGGGATGTATCAAGATAACAAAGGATTTGGTTTCGTTATTCCTGATGATAAAAAGCTTCCAATGGATGTTTTTATCGGTAAAGGAAATTCACTTAACGCAGCAGATGGTCATAAAGTTGTCGCTGAAATTACAGAATGGCCAAGTGATTCTAGATCAGCAACAGGAATGGTTACCCAAATCTTAGGGCATAAAAATGATCCTGGCGTTGATATCTTATCGATTATTTATAAGCATGGAATTGCTATTGAATTTCCTGAAGAAGTAATTGCTCAAGCAAATAAGATACCAGAGGATGTACAAGAAAAGGATCTCTTAAATAGACGGGATTTACGTGAAGAACTACTTGTAACTATCGATGGTGCAGATGCGAAGGATTTAGATGATGCAATTTCAGTCGTGAAAAATGATAATGGTACCTATAAACTTTCCGTTCATATATCGGATGTCAGTTACTATGTAACCGAAAATACATCAATGGGTGACGAAGCATACGCACGTAGCACAAGTGTTTATTTAACTGACCGTGTTATTCCGATGCTACCTCACAGATTGTCAAACGGGATTTGTTCTATTAATCCTGGTGTTGATCGACTTACATTGTCTTGTGTGATGACGATTGATCAACACGGTAAAGTGATTGATCATGAAATCGTAGAGAGTGTTATTAATTCAAAGGCAAGAATGACTTATACAGATGTTTATAAAATCATCGAAGAAAAAGATGAAGAACTGTCAGAAAAATATGCGGCTGTTGTTCCGATGCTAAATGACATGGCGGATCTTGCTGCAATCCTGAAAAATAAGCGTATTGACCGCGGTGCGATTGATTTTGATTTTAAAGAGTCGAAAATTCTCGTAGATGAAGACGGTTGGCCTACAGATGTTATCGTTATTGAGCGTACTGTTTCTGAAAGACTGATTGAGGAGTTTATGCTTGTTGCGAATGAAACAGTAGCTGAACATTTTCATTGGTTAAAAGTACCTGCTATTTATCGAATTCATGAAAATCCAAAACCTGAGAAACTTCAACGGTTCTTTGAGTTCCTTACAAACTTTGGTATTGTTGTAAAAGGAACAGGGAACGATGTGCATCCACGTGCACTACAGGAAATTGTTGAATCAATTGCTGGTCTTCCTGAAGAGGCAGTTATTTCAACGATGCTTTTACGTTCCATGCAACAGGCGAAATACTATGAAGAAAATCTGGGTCACTTTGGTTTATCTACTGATTTTTATACACACTTCACAGCACCAATACGACGTTATCCCGATTTAATCGTTCATAGATTGATTCGTACCTACTTAATTGAGAAAGATACTTCTCCTAAAACAATTGAACATTGGGATGCAGTATTAGCTGAAATTGCACAGCATACATCAGAACGCGAACGTCGTGCGGTTGAAGCAGAACGCGATACGGAATCACTGAAACAAGCGCAATTTATGCTAGATAAAATAGGTCAAGAATTTGATGGTATTGTTTCATCAGTTACGAATTTTGGTTTATTTGTAGAACTTGAAAATACAATCGAAGGTCTTGTACATGTAAGTTATTTGACTGATGATTATTACCGCTTTGATGATAGACAAATGATGATGATTGGTGAACATACAGGTAAACAATTTAAACTTGGTGATGAAGTAACTGTTAAAGTAGCTGCTGTTAAACCTGAAGAGTCTGCAATCGACTTTGAACTTGTCGGTATGAAACCATCATTCCATCGTGCGCGTAGGGAATCACCAAAGGTTATTCATGCGAAGAAACCTGGTACAGCTACACAGAAAAGAAGAGCGCAAAACCAGACTGATAGTAAAGGGAAAACCGACAGTCAATCTGGAGAGAAAAAGAAGTATTATGAAAATGTAGCGAAAAAGAAAAAGAAAAAAGCACCAAGAAAAAGAAAATGATGCCGGCGTGACACTTGTTGTCCCCGGCTCATAAGGGGGAAATGCAATGGCGAAAGACAAAGAAAAAGGTAAAGTTTTCGCTAGAAATAAAAAGGCGAATTATGATTATGCAATTGAGGAAACGATTGAATGTGGTATCGTTCTTCAGGGAACAGAGATTAAATCAATTCGTGCGAGTAAAGTGCAACTAAAAGAAGCTTTTGTTCAAATCCGTAATGGAGAAGCCTGGATTATTAATATGCATATTAGTCCATATGATCAGGGCAATCGGTTTAATCATGATCCGATTCGTACTCGTAAGCTGCTTCTTCATAAGCGTCAAATTGCACAATTAGTTGGTAAGACAAAGCAGCAAGGGTTTAGTATTGTTCCTTTGCAAATGCATTTGAAGAACGGCTTTGCCAAAGTACTAATCGGAGTTGGTAAAGGTAAAAAAGATTATGATAGACGCCAGGATTTAAAACAGAAGGAAGCGAAGCGAGATATGGCGCGAGCTTTGAAAGACAGACAGCAAGATTGATTTTCAGTTAAAACTACGTTATACTAAATATTGTACAATTAGTTCGGAAGCCTTTGGTAGGCTGTCCTGACTTCCCTATACGGGGACGTTACGGATTCGACAGGGGTAGTCTGAGCTTGAGTTGCGCGTCGGAGGGCTCGGCTCCGTCATAAACGGCACTTATAATAACAGGCAAAACAAACAACAACCTAGCATTCGCAGCGTAAGCTGACTGAATCTGCCTTATAGCTCCATCGCCCATGTGGTGGTTATAAGGCTCAACTTAAGTGGGATACGACGTCTGCTCTCTCCTGAGGCAGCCGGAAGAGATTCGCAGGATAGCGCCCCGGCCGCCTTGATTGTTGGCAAATGGATGCGCGAAACCCAATAGACAATCTACACGCGTAGACGCTTGAGTATAGGAGCCTTTGGACGCGGGTTCGACTCCCGCCGTCTCCATCTTTGTTGTCACATCTAGATTCCCTAGATTGATAATACCTTTATGCTAATAACATAAAAAAACGATTTCATCTTCGGATGAGGTCGTTTTTTTTGTTTTGCCGATTATTCACTATATAAAACTATTTTACATGTATGAAAGACTTACAAATAGACAATACTTTGACTAGATGAATTAGAAAGTGATTATTGACGTAGTCTGTGCTTTCAATTTGCAATGTAGTTCTTTTCATTTAAGAGATTGAATAAAGTGTACTACGGCGATAAATAACTAGATACGGTTGGAATTCCATTTTATTCAATATTAACTACTTGAAATAGTCTCTAGGAGGTCGGTAAATGCATAGAATAATTTTCAAGGTTAATACCCCACAAAAACATTATGTTATTTGTAATGGAAAAGAGTGTTTGATATTGGGACAAGCTAGTCATTAATCATACTATGTAGGCCTTTGCTATTAATCTTTTCAATGACTAGTTTAATTTCTTCTGAATGGCCTTTTATTTATTTAAAACAGCTAACAACTATTCTTAGCTCTATACTACCAAGCATTTTTGTGTTTTTAGAGACATCTGTATTTCGCAAGTGAAAAGTGAGCCATTTCGCAATTCAATTTTGAGCCACGTTAATTAGCACCAGATTTCATCCATTCTTCCGTTTCTTTCATTCTAAAAGAGGGCCCATTCATATTTAAAACATGAGATTTATGAGTTAAGCGATCTGTTAATGCAGCGGTTAATACTGGATCATGAAAAACCTCTTGCCATTTTAAAAAAGATAAATTGCTTGTTATAATTGTTGATTTTCTTCCTGCTCGTAAGGAAAGATGCGAGAATAATAATTCTGCTCCTTCTTTATCAAAAGAAATATATCCTAACTCATCAAGGATAACCAAATCATATTTTTCAAATTTCATCTCAAAAGATCGAAGCGTTCGTTCTGAACGATGTTCTTTTAGTTGGTTCACTAGTGAAGGCACTGTCGCAAAAAACACTCTGTATCCCGCGAGACATGCTTCCATTCCAAGTCCTATGGCAATGTGAGTTTTTCCGGTGCCTGGAGATCCTGTTAAAATTAAATTTTGTCCTTCTTTGATAAAATCTAATGATTTTAAATGAGGCAACTTTTGCTTTGCTTGATCAGGTAAAGCATCGTGAACAATTTCTTCTAGTAACCTTCTTTGAGGAAAATTAGCTGCACGGATTCGATTTTGTTTTGCACGTAAGAAACGATCTTTTTGTTCCTGTACAAGCACTTGATATAACACATCATATGCTAAAGTAGGATTCTCAAACGATGTTTCATCTTTAGCCATACTCCTAATACTAGGGAGACGAAGCTCCCTACACATCTCAATTACTTTCTCTTTTTTATCCACAATAAACGCCTTCTTTCTCTGTTTGCTCAAACATATTTGCATATGCTCGCATATTGTTTTCTGATTGGTTTGTCGTTTCATCACGATTTAAATCATCAATATTCGCCGTTGGCGATTGCTCACAGATGAAAAGGATTCGTTCAGTACTTACATAGCCTAATCTAATATTATTTAGTTTATTAACTGCACTTAAAACTTCTTCTAGTCTGTTATTTTCCTTTATGTAAAGAAGTAACTCTATGAATTCTTTCTCTTTTCCGATATAATGGTCATTGTATAAGTTTTTTATTTGCGTTGGTGCCTGCCTCAAACATTCACTTTGAGCTATGGCACCTTTTTTCTTTTCAAATGTTTTTAGAAAGTGATTAATATTCATAATCCACTGATGTAAACCCCAGCTACGTAAATGCTCAGTTGCTAATTCTCCGTCTATAAATAATTTAATTCTCTTTGCTCCTACTTTAGCCTTTATATGCTTACCTACGTGACCTTCTGGAACAGAATAACGATTTTGGTTGATTGTTACAGTACTATATTTATCAACCCGGCACTCTATGAAGTCTGTGGCATCGAAAGGTGCGATTGCAGGACTTGATACAGCTTTTTCATTCTCCATCAATTTCTTATGACTAATTTTATGTTCATGATGTTTTCGGTTATTTAGCTTCTCCAGAACAACTGACAGGTATTCTTCAGCTTCTTTCAAACTAGTAAAAGTAAATTGTGAAGAAAATGTCTTCCTTCGAATAAATTCAACACTTCGTTCTACGTGACCTTTTTCATTTCCTCTTCTAGCTTGACATAACCTAATTTTAAAATTGTAGTAGTTTGATAAATTCACCATACTATCTGTTATAACTTTTTCATTTCCAACAAATGATTTAACGACTGTTCTCATGTTGTCATAAGTAAATACCGTCGGTATGAAGCCTACATGATCAATAAAGTTTGTATGAACATCTAGAACGCAGACACGTGTTTCAGATTCATAAAGCATAGCGAATCGATAATTACTGTGGGCTAAAGTAAATACTGCTAGGGAATAACTTTTAATCTTACCGTCTATTTGTAGCTTTACCTCTCCCCAGTCAAATTCTACTTCGTACCCTGGTTTAGAATGTCTTCGGATATATACTTCCTTTGATTTTTCATTCTCTTCATTCACAAAGTTTCGTACAGTAGTGTAGCTAATAGCGAAATCCGCATCTTCGAGCTTTTCATGCATATCAACTATTTTCATTTGTTGCTTTGTCATGTAATGATTTCTTTTCCATTTGTTCTCTTTTATATAACCTCGTAATATATTTTTGATTTCCTCCGTTAAAACTGGTTTTCTACCTTTTCTTTTTTTGTAAGTCGGAGGCTTCATGATGTCTTCAGTAATCGGAAGATTACGAGTATCTTTATGTTTGCTTTGTTCGAAAAGCTTAATATATTTATCAACTGTATTTCTGGATTTCTTCAATTCTTTTGCTATTTTTCTCTTACTTAAACCTTCCAAATACAATTTAATAATTTTCTGTTTATCATTCAATGTAATCACTCCTGATAATTCCCCCTAATATAGATCTAGGGTTATTTTCTATCAAAAGTGGCTCAGTTTTCAAGTGCTATGGTGGCTCACTTTTAAGTTACCATATACAGACATCGACATTTCAGTCTAATTGTCAGAACCGTATCTGAATTGCATCATGCACAGGCAGCGCTTTTTTATCTCTACCTATTCAAATAATCAAACATTCTTTAATACTTAACCTTTTTTCATCATAAAATATAAAAGTCGTCATCGAGAGGGAGGAAATCTAAATTACTCGCCGGGCATTCACAATTCTTGTTGTCTTGATTTTTATAACCTTTTTGACTTATCGTCTCAATGTCGACCATTCTACAGGCTCTACTGCTTCGTCTCTTTCCGAGTTCAGTCCTATCCATCCTATCCATCCTACCATTAAACATTCAAGTTATGAGAACCTAATGAATGAGTCTCTTTTTTGTAAGGAGATGCAAGTAAATGAGGACCTTGTCCTACCCGATGCATCATCACCTAATACTGGCTGGCAACTGATATGGCAAGATATGTTTAACACAAGCTGTTTAGATCCAGGTAAATGGAATGTCGAAGATTGGGCTGCTGAAAAAAATAACGAACTCCAATACTACAAACCAGATAACATCCTGGTCGAAAACAATATATTGCGATTAACAAGTAAAAGAGAACGCTATCAAGGAAGAAACTATACATCCGGCGCTGTGCATACAAAAAATACATTCGATTTGCTATATGGAAAGATTGAAATGCGAGCTAAACTTCCCGCAGGTCAAGGGGTTTTTCCTGCTTTTTGGATGATGACGGATCAGAAAAATACATGGCTTCCTGAAATCGACATTATGGAATTGCTAGGACATAAGCCAAACGAAGTCTGGATGGTTATTCACTCATTAGATAATACAGGTAAGTTGACGAGTGAGAGTCGCGCTTACCAAGGAGAAGATTTCTCAAAAGAATTTCATACATTTAGTGTTGAGTGGTCCCCAGACTCTATTCGCTGGCTGATAGATGACGTTGAACGCTTTACAACTACAAACAATATACCTCAGGAGCGGATGTATCTTTATCTAAACACCGCTATTGGAGGTGATTGGCCAGGGGTGCCCAATTCGACAACTGAATTTCCCGTTCACTTTGAAATCGACTACGTGAAAGTCTATAAATTACTATCTTCACTGAGTCAGTAATATGGATGAGCATAAAGTATAAGGGAGGATAATTTTTGATATTATTCATTACGTTACTCTTTTTTTGTGTGTTTACCTTCTTCCAACTTCTATATATATTTATTCCACTCTACACAAGTAAAAAGCAAAAAGGTATGAATCCTCCAATAGAAAAAGGGATGAGTGTCCTAATTCCTTCATATAACGAAGCTCTTGTTATTGAAAATTGTTTGAATGGAGCGTTGACTGTCGATTATGACAACGTTGAGTTCATCTTCATCAATGATGGGTCTACAGACCAAACACTAGAAATACTACGTTCACGTGTAGATTTGCAGATCTCTTCCAAACGACCTACAGAAGTATTACGGTATGAACACGTCCGAGAAATCTATCATTCGACAACCTATCCAAACGTCTGGGTTATTGATAAAGACAACGGTGGTAAGGCAGATTCTTTAAATGCAGGAATCGCTTACGCAACAAAAGAAATCATCATCACTCTGGACGCAGATAGCATTCTAGACATTCATTCATTACGTGAAATGAACAAGGCTTTCGCTGAAGACTCAGTGATTGCCGCAGGTGGACTTGTGAATATCGTTCAAGCTTTTACTCATAAAGAAAAGCACTTTTCCCCGAGCTTCAACATTCCAGGGTTAATCAAGTTCCAGGTCGTTCGATACTTAACCGGATTCTATATGAATAAAACGACGCAATCCAGGCTCGGTTCACTCACCGTCATCGCAGGAGCATTTGGTGCGTTTCAACGAAGTGTTCTTATTCAAACGAAAGGATATCGAAAAACCGTTGGTGAGGATATGGACATTACCTTGAGAATCCAAGAATTAATTGGAACAGTGTTAAAAGGAAAACGGATTGTATTTGTTCATGAGGCGATTTGTTACACTGAATGTCCTGCCAGTTTCAAGAGTTTGTACCAACAACGAATACGATGGCAAAAAGCTTTCATCGATTGTATGATCACATATCGAAAATCTTTTTATCGAAAAATGAAGTTCAATATCTCGACTTTTTTGCTCATAGATTCACTATTACTTGGGACACTTTCTGCGTACTCTGTACTATTTATTCCACTTATTTTACTATTTACTCAAACGCATGTCACATTGATGATGTTCTTATTCTCAATTTCATTCTCTCTGGCGTTGACGCTTAATATTGCCACCTTATTTGTTTCTAGAAGACTGGGGCACAAATACAGTGCCAAAGATTTTCTATCAATTATTCTTTACCTTCCACTGGAAATTGTCCTGTACCGAATAACCGAAGTAATATTTGTTACGTTCGGCACCATTCTTTATTTTTTCAACAAAAACGGTTGGAGTCGTTCAGACCGAATTGGAAAACCTGTCACACTTAATCAGAGCAAACGACTTGAAGTCAAAGAAAGCAGGGGAGGATCGCAAGCGTGAAAAAACATTTGGTTTCCAATCTACTACTTACCTTTGCTTTTTTACTGATTATTATACCTCTCTTCTTAGGTCTTTTTAATTATGTATTGAATGTGGACTCAACTGTGATCGCAGCTAACAAACCATTAAGTAAACAAAACTTTTCTTCACTTAATGCGAATCGTGATTTCGCAGATGTACAAGAATACGCAAGTCAAGTACCCGTTTTGACTTACCATCAGATTCTCCCTGAAAAAGTATTACAAGAATACCATCTGAATGAAAAAGGTGAATTGATAGATACCGTTGTGACGCTTGAACAATTTACTGAGCAAATGGCCTATTTAGCAGATGAAGGTTATACCGTTTTGTCATTACGAGAATTTGAACTGTTCATGACAAAACAAAAACAAGTACCTGCAAAAAGTGTATTGATTACATTTGATGATGGGCTTAAAAATGTATTTGAGTTTGCTTATCCTGTGTTGAAAAAACATCGTTTTTATGCGGTGCATTTTATCATTACAGATTTGATCCTACAAGATACTATGGCATATGATAGTTCTATGGTTCAATATGCTAGTCTCGACGAATTAACAAATGCCTCAGATGTTTTTGACTATGGTAGTCATACCGATTCTCTTCACCAAAGAAACGAAGATGGCTTATCTTTATTAGAAGTCTACAATTCTGAACAGGTACGAGATGATATCGCTTACTCACTGGAATGGATTGGACACTCTACTGCTTTTGCATCACCTTACGGAGTCTACACTGACGACACGCTACAAGTATTACAGGACTTGGAGGTTACATTAGGCTTCACGACGATTGAACCAGGATACGCCGACCCTACTCTCCCATTATTAGAGATTCCAAGGCATGGCATCTTTCCCTCTTATACAATGCAAGAGTTTGACAATATTATTAGTTTCCCTCAATGAGAGGTTATAAATATAGGATAAATTGCTAAGAGACAGGACTGCTTCTTAGCAATTTTTGATGTGCACCCCACATGGGCGAATACTCAGTGGTTAAAGTCCGCTGCAGGCTTGGCAGTAGGAACTGTTAGCGAAAGACAAGGTGGCTATCGTGAGGTAGTGGCTGAAGGAAGTCGGACGCAAACTCCTGAACTGACCAACAGAAACTAGATATAAGGCTGAATTAGGTCGGATAAGGTTGCATTACAAACTGAAGTCCAATACTGCCCGAAACCTATACAGTAAATCTAACAGTTACAATGAAGCAACTCATAAGCAAATGAGTCTACTCCTAATTATCAATTTTACTATTTTAATACGAATTCATTTAATGCTTGTTGTAAAGTGCCAAAGGTTTTCGTTTCTTTATCAAAATTAATGCCTAAACTGATCAACTGTCTAACAACATCTGGACGTAAGCCGGTAATGATTGTGCGACACCCCATCATGGATGTACCATAAATCGTTTTCATTAGATGCTCAATTACATTACTTTCCATACTTGCTATGCCAGATAAGTCAATGATTAATGTTTGAAAATGGAGTCTGTTAATCTCTTCTAAAACCTTTTCCTCTAAGATGGTTGTTCTGAATGAGTCCATTGCGCCAATTAAGGGAAGTATACAGATGCTTGGTGTTATCGGAATAATCGGGACTGATAAGTTTTCAACTATTTCCCTTTGGGCCAAAATCAAAGAATCTTTATATGTTGAATAGTTAATGAAAAACGAATTTAAAAAGTCATCTATTTGACTATTAAATTGTTTTTCTAATATGAAAACCATATCAATCGTGAACTTTTGCTCTTCATTGTTATATTCTTGTATGAGGTTCCAAAGAGTCCTGCGAATCGCTTGTACCCATTCCAGTTTAAAAGATAACGGTATCGAATGGGTAGCCCATGCTATTCCTTCTTGTTTGGCAAATAATTGAAGTTCCGTAAGTTTATCTCCATTAATGACATAATTCACTAGTTTGTGTGCATTGTTAATAAGGTCAACTTCCCCAATTCTTAAGATATCGTCAATTTTATCTCCAACATTTACAGCTTGACTTAATAATTGGTTTTCAAAATCTTGTTTATGATCTTTAACATACTTTTTAATATCTTCATCTATCCATAGTTTTTCCAAATCTCTTCCCCCTAGATTAATGTACATTGAATATTTTATTCCCATATATGTATACTTTAAACTATAAAAATAATTATACTAAAAGATATACTGTCAACTGAACTAACATGTCCTTTACCCACTATTAAATTTCGCGAGTTTGGTAAAATAATCTGCATTCCCATTAGACATAACAGTATGCATGGGCACTCGTTTTTGCATTGTATGATTCCTAAGAAATAAAGATTTATTTCTAGAAAAGAAGGACTTTAAATGTTTGAGAATCCTTAAACCATTTGACTTTCAAGCTAAACTCACCCTATAATTAAGCTAATCGAACAACAGACTCTTTTCTTATCAAGAGAGATGGAGGGAATTGGCCCTACGAAGTCTCAGCAACCTGCCAGCCGGTAAGGTGCTACATCCAACAGGAGGAACCACACCTGAATGATGAGTAGAAATTTTTTGTATGCAAAAAACTCTTCTCTCTTTTAGGGAAGGGTTTTTGTTTGAAAAAATTGGGGGTTTATTATGAAGAAATTACAAGATCTATATGCGCAACGTGAACAATTACAAGAGAATAAAGTGTCAAGTTCTTCCAGTTCGATGAGGCGGCATCATGAAATCGCTAAATTGCAAAAGAAAATTGATTACTTTGAAAAAGGCGATTCAATATCGAAGGCTTATATCCAAGAAGAATTGGATGAGATTAAGAAGCTGCAGGAAGAGATTAATCGTTTGACTTTAATAGTAGAGCAGAAGAAACGTGATATAATGAACGATGTATTTGGTGAACACATCGTCTTTTGATTTGTCAAAATCGAAATGATTACAAATTTTATTTAGAATTGAAAAGGTGGTATATTAATGTCTTTATTGAACGAATTGGTTGAAGCGTTTTTATTTAACAACGAGGAAATGTCGAGTGTTTATAATCGAGTTACAAAAGAGATAGTCGTAGATAATCCGGAATCGGACATAGAAGAACCTATAATTGTTTGGGATGATAGTGATGCAACAAAGGATTTAGTTGTGATACCACAAATTTTATCCACTGAAGCATATGATTTAATGGTGCTTTTCGCTAATGAACAGGATAAAGATACATCTGAGCACTTATTAACAATGCTCAAAGAACGAAAGCCAATCCAAAAGTTTAAGGATAAACTACATACTTTGGATCTTGGTGATGAATGGTATACGTACGAAAATGAATATGCAGAAAACAAAATGACTATTTGGTTGAGTGAAAACAAATAAAGAATAAAATAGGTACCAGCGACTAAAACGGTTTTATACTGTTTTAATTGCTGGTACTTTTTCGTTTCAATGAATACAACTGAATATTGTGTGGTGGGGGATCTGGTATAAATTGAATGAAGTAATAAGCTGATCTGTTTCATATTTCTATAATGAAAGTATTAAAACTTACATACACTGTACAATGTCTAATATGGAAAAATTTAAATACAAGGAGCATTGTTATTGATTGAAAGAGCACTTTTGATGATTATCTTGTTAAGGATTTTTTCAGGTAGTGTAGATATCACGGCTGCAATGCTAATGTACAAATTGAATGATTTAGAAAAAGCCTTTTATATCAATACATTATTGGCATTAGTGGGACCTTGCGTGTTAATTATTACAACGGGAATTGCATTAATGGGTTTAGGAGAAAAGGTTTCTTTGACTCGAATGGTTTGCTTGTTTGCAGGAATTACCTTAATTCTTATCAGTTTGAAAGCCAATTAAGGACGAGTGCGGGCAACGGTTTAACTAAGCTGTTTAACTTGGGAGAATTCCTAATTAAACAGCTTTTTTGATGTAGTGGTGATTTTAAGTTTTTATTGAACTCTAAAGATGGGTTCTTAAAATACCTTCAAGTCCGATAAGTAGACTTAGGATATATTGATATTGTAGAATAAAGTAATTGGTTCGATAACAGAAAATACATTTTCGGAATGATAAACTAAAACACCTTGGAGGAAAATATAATGAATATTTTAGTTGTAAAAGCAAATAACCGCCCAGCAACAGAGGCAATATCAAGCAAAATGTATGAAACGTTTATGGAAGAAGTAAAAGGTGCAGAAGATATTGATGTAACAACTTTTGATGTGTTTGAAGAAGATATGCCATACTTTGGTCAAGACTTATTCAATGCTTTTGGTAAAATGCAAAGCGGAGAAGAATTATCTGACATTGAGCAACGTATTGTGGCAACTAAACAAAAGGCAATGGATGCTTTAACGGCTGCAGATGTAGTAGTTTTCGCTTTCCCACTTTGGAACTTAACAATTCCTGCACCACTACAAACATTTATTGATTATGTATATCAATCAGGATATGCATTTAAATATAGCCCAGAAGGTCAGTTGATTAGCTTAATGCCTGAGAAAAAAGCGATACTCTTAAATGCACGTGGTGGCATTTATTCAACACCTGAAACTGCGCCTATGGAAATGGCTGTTACGTATATGCGTAATGTATTTGGCGGAGTATTCGGTATGTCAATCGAAGAAGTGATCATCGAAGGTCATAACGCAATGCCAGATCAAGCGGAGCAACTGATTGCCCAAGGCCTTGAAAAAGTAGCAGAAGTTGCAAAATCACTTGCTGCTCAACCGGCTACAGTATAAGAATTAGCAATTTGAATTATAATTATCAAGGAAAAAGTCATCTTTTCTATTAATGATTGATGGCTTTTTTATTTGCTCACTGTTCATCACCTTAATTGGATTGTATTTATGGTGGCATTTTCACATTAAAATAGTTAGTAAGAAGTTATAAAAAACGCTAGTTGCTTTTAAGGCAACTAGCGTTTTTGCGTCTATATGATTATTAATAGCAAGAAAAGCGGTCAATATTATTTAAGTCTATGCCGAAATATTCCCATCTTCTTCGTCTACTGCGCCATCTATAGCCAGCAACGGAAGTGCGTCCTACATATGTCGGGTAGAACCAAAAACCTTGATGTCTAGATGTCCAAACATACGTGTAACGGTACATACACCCTCGAATTGCACCGGGATCTACGGCGTAAAGTTGAGTGCTAGGGTATTCTGGTGCATAGTTAGGAGGTGCCGAGGTTGGCTGTTGTCCGCCTTGCTGTCCGCCGCCATGCCCGCCGCCATGCCCGCCACCATGCCCGCCTCCTGGGTAATTATTCCCTGGTGGGTTCCATCCTCCACCGTGTCCAGGTGGATTCCATCCTCCGCCTTGCCCTGGAAACCCTTGGCCCGGAAATCCGCCTTGGCCCGGAAACCCTTGGCCCGGAAATCCGCCTTGCCCTGGAAAACCTTGGCCTGGAAATCCGCCTTGCCCAGGAAATCCTTGACCCGGAAACCCTCCGCCTTGCCCATGAAAACTTTGATTTGGTTGATTATGTCCATTGTAACCTTCAGGTAATTGTGGAAACCATTGTTGTTGGCCAAATCCATCTGGTTGGTGATTTACCATCTATTTCTCCCCTTTCAAGCGATTCTACCCAGTGTATGCAACACTATTTAATAGCGATTGGACTTTTGCCTAGGTCCAACTAAAATTCTATAATAATATTTGACAATAAAAAACAAACTTTTTCAATAACTGGCTGTCTAATGTATAAGAGGATTTGGAGGTGGGAACTTGATGGACATAGAACAAACGATGCAAGCGATAAATGGAAATGATGATGCATTCCTTTCATTAATGCTTACACATAAAGAAGCGCTTTTCAGAACTGCGCTTGCTTATTTGAAAAATGAAGAAGATGCGCTTGAAGCTGTACAGGAAGTAACTTTTCGAGCTTATGAAAAAATAAAAACACTAAGAAAACCTGAATATGTAAAAACATGGCTCATCCGCATTATGATGAATTACTGCCGTGATTTATTAAAAAAACAAAAACGTTTTGTATTTGATGAAGAAATCATTTTGCAAGCTGGAATTAGCGAAGATTATGCCTATATTGAAATTGAAGAAGCTTTAGAAACGATATCTATAGAGCAGCGTGAACTTATATATTTGCGTTATTTGCATGAAATTAAAATTAAAGACATTGCTGAAATGACTTATACACCAGAAAGCACAGTGAAAACAAGGCTTTATCAAACGCTTGGAAAACTTAAATCTTATTTCGAAGAGAAAGGAGGAATTCGCCATGTTAAATGAAGAGAAGAAATTAGAGAAATGGAAGGAATCCATTGAAGAAGTAGAAGTACCCGAAAATCAGTTGGAAATAGCAATCCAGCGAGGATTCCAGCAAGCCCAAAATGCACAAAAACCTAAAAAACGTTTATATGTAAAACGAGGTGTTTTGTCTATTGTTGTAGCTGCAATCCTGTTTATTGTACTTGTTACTTCAATTCGTGTTTCACCGGTAATGGCAAATGCGGTGTCCTTAATTCCAGGGATGGATAAGATTGTTGCACTAATTCAAGACAATCAAGGATTAAAATCTGCCATCGAGAACGAACATTATGTGAAATTAGCAGTCACAGGGGAATCGGAAGGAGTAAAAGTAACACTTGATGGTGCTATTGCCGATGAAATGAATATGGTTTTGTTCTACACGATGGAATTTCAACAAAACCATAAAAGTGATTTTGTTGAAAGAGTAGATATTAAAGATGCCAATGGAGAAAAGTTAAATTGGGGATCATTATCTATGGGCTATCCAGATAATTTTGAGACAAGTATGAATTCAACTAATTTAATTGAAATAGATTGGAAAGAGCCTTTAGAAATTGAAGATTTAGTGTTAGAATTCCATATAAATGGTGGAGATGGTGAAATAGAAATCATAAAAATCCCGTTTATGATAAATACGACTGATGTAAAAAGTGAGAAATACACCATTAATGAAGAAGTATTAGTAGAAGGACAAACAATTACAATTGAAAGTATTACAATTAGCCCGGTTCGTACTGCGATTCAGATGAAAATTGATTCTACTAATACTAAGGAAATTTTCGGTTTTGAGGACTTACGACTTGTAGATGAAAAAGGAAAAGAATGGAGTTCTATTGAGAATGGTGTTACTGCTAGTTCGCGAGAAGAGGACCCGAATATCATCACATACTATTTACAAAGTAATTATTTCGAAGAAGCAAAAGAATTGTATTTGGAGTTTAATAAAATAATGGCTTTGGACAAAGAAGAAGCATTTGTCTTAATTGATACCGAAAAGAAAGAGATTTTGCAGCAGCCAGAAGAGGGGCGCTTTAAAAAAGTAACAGTGGAAAATGAGTTCATATCCTCGGGGATGGATTGGGTTATGATTGAGTTTGAGGGGGTGAAGGGATACTATAGCAGTCCTTTTAATCTTTTTATTGATGCTAATAGAAAATCATTCGATATAATGGCTTGGTCCACAACTGATAATGAAACGCCACATACAATTTACGGTATGGAATTACAAGGTCCCTATAAAAATCCAATTATGTTACCTTTAACTGCTTATCCATCCTATATTATGGGTGATGCCAGTATTCAAATCAAGTAAATTATAGGAGTGATTGTGTGAAGAAAATGATATTATTTATCATACTCGCTTTGTTATTATCAGGCTGTAATCAAGCACCAGTATTTACGGAAGTAGATTTGAAAAATCCAACAAAAAAAACAGAAAAAGTAATAGTGGATGTAGCAAATGAAAACGGTAATTATATAATTAGTAGCAAAGAACAACAATATTTGTTTTTAAATCGAAATAATGTAATTCAAGGTGATGAGGCAGTTGTCCTCAGAGATGTTACTTTTGAAGTGAAAGATCATGTGTTGAATATAGAATTTAGCGAAACAACCACTTCTGATTTTTCTGATGACCAGTTAAAACATCAGCTGCTCTATAATATTAGCGGTACAACTGATTATGATACGGTTCACTTATGGACTAATGGCAGTCAAATTCCTTTTGATAGTGTAATCGGTAAATGAAGTATATTAATTCATAATCAGAGAAATCACCTTTGAAACTAGCGTAGGTGCTATCAATAGGGAAGAAGTTAAGTTAGAATATCCTAGAAATGTCACAGTCAATCAATCGACCGTGGCATTTTTTATTGAATTGAATCTTTTTCAACATGCCACACGTATACGTGATAGGAGGGATTTACTTGTCTAAATGGACGATTTATCAAATACTAATCACAATAACATTCATCATATTACTTGCAGTCAACAATTTATTTCGAGTGGAAATTAAAGAAGCATTCATGTTTGCAGATAAGTTTATATCACCTAGTATAGTCGCAATTTTCTTTTCTGTTATCTTCATTATTTGGGGATTTACAATTATTCTTTTATTGCAGGAGAAGAAAGGTAAGCCGTTATTTATACATAAAATTTGGCGTATCATGCCTGCGATAGTCGGAGTTGTTTTATTTTTATCAGTCGTTACTTTTATCATACTAGGTATTACAATTCTTTCAGATGTGTCCCTTAAGATGAAGTGGATTCTGGATATGTCAATGGTGTATTTCTTGTTTTTATTTTACTTTCTAACCCTATCAATTTTCGTACGTTATAGTAATATGAATACAGGTACAAGTAAAGGGAAAATCCTATCTTCAGCAAACACGACGGTACTTATCATAATAGTTGTCATCTTTTTCTTACCAGCACTGTAATAGTAGATTCATCAACCAGGAGGAGTAGCTTTTTAATGAATAATCAAGAAAAACCACATATTTTAATTGTAGATGGAATGGCATTACTTTTCCGTTCATTTTTTGCAACAGCTGGTGTGGGCCAGTATTTCCGTAATGATGCAGGGATACCGACGAATGGCGTTCAAGGTTTTGCACGTCATACAATGACTGCAATGTCCTTATTTAAACCTACACATATGGCCGTTTGTTGGGATATGGCCGCACATACTTTTCGCAATGATTTATATGACGGATACAAGGCAAACCGACCAGCACCACCCGAGGAACTAGTTCCGCAATTTGATATGACAAGAGAAGTCTCGGATCTAATTGGTTGGAAAAACTATGGAATTAAAGGTATGGAAGCGGATGATTTAATCGGTTCAATGGTGGCGACTTGGGAAGGTAAAGCAAATATTACAGTCGTATCAGGGGATAAAGACTTGCTGCAACTGCTAAGACCTGGAGTTCAAATCGCCTTAACGAAAAAAGGATATAGCGAGTACAATATTTATACAGAAGTAAGATTCGTAGAAGAGTATGGCATTACACCGAAGCAGTTTATCGACAAAAAAGCGTTTACAGGTGATTCAAGTGACGGTTATCCTGGTGTAAAAGGGATTGGACCAAAAACGGCTCTTACATTAATAAAGAAGTATGGCTCAGTAGATGGTGTTATTGAAGCGCTAGATGAATTAACACCTGCTAGAAGAAAACTGATTGCAGAGAGCTTGGATATGCTTCGAATATCAAGAGAGTTAGCCGAAATACATTGCTCATTAGATGTTAGTGACCCAATTGAAATGCTAAGTCTTCCTGTTTATAATGAACAGAAAAGGGAATTACTAGAAAAGGAAGGTTATTCGCTGATTAAGAGACATGCTGATTCCCTGTTTAATTAATGTAGTTCTTTATAACGGGATCCGTTGATTGAAGTACAAGTAAACAAAGCTAATTCGAAAAAGGAGTGATCCAGATGGATGAGCACTTAAAACATATGAGTGAAAAGATAATGGAGCAAGCACCCCATTTAGCACGTGTAATTACAGACAGCCAACATGATAGATATCCCGAAATGAATGGATTAGAAGGCGAATTGCATGAGGCTAGGGTCGAACTCGTCAAACTATATGCAAATTCACTCATTATGAATCAAGCAGATCGTGTTGATAAGTTGAAGGAGTGGGGACGTAAGGCTGGAACGGAGTTAGCCAAACATGACGTGCTTACGCTCGATATGATGTTACGCGAAGTACCTCATTATCGTAATACGATTGGAACAGTCATGAAGTATGAAGCACTTGCGTTAGAACTTAGCCCGGTTGAAATGTATGATGTAATCACTACACTAGACAGTGCGGTAAATGACGTCATATACTTCTTTAGTATCCCGTTTGTTCAGCATGAAAAAGATGTTTTGAAATTATCGCAGTCTACAGTTATAGAATTATCAGTACCAATTGTAGCTATTAATGAAGGGACTGCAATACTTCCACTGGTCGGTACATTGGATTATGACAGAGCTAAAATACTTGAAGAGCGTGTCTTGGCAGAGTCGCTGGAGCTAGAATTGGAAATCCTAATTATTGATTTATCTGGACTACAAACAACAGATACATACATTGCCCGTCAACTTTTCAATTTATTCGATGCTTTGTCCTTATTAGGCATAAAACCGATAGTTAGCGGCATTACGCCTATTATTGCCCAAACGCTTGTACATTTAGGGTTGTCATTTGGTAAAATAAAAAGTTTTGCAACACTCAAGCAGGCGCTTGATTCCATTGAATAATAAAAAGCACACTTCAAATCGAATATGATTTTAAAGTGTGCTTTTTACTATTTTTGGCTCGATTTTTACAAACGATAGGATAGATTTGTTTTTTAAATAAGAAACTTTTCGCAATTGGCTTGCCCGATTTCTACCGCCGTTATCATGAATAACAAGAAGCAGAACATCACCTATTTCCTCATAGCCAATAACAGGAACCCAGTGGTAATCAAAGTCAAATTCACCGCGATGTCTTAGGGTAAACCATTTATCAAACTTAGCAGCAACAGGTCTGCCCGCATCAATCTGCCGCTTTACTTCATCAATGTCACATTGCCCGACAACCCAATTAGCGCCGAATAATTGCTGCATAGTATTAATAAAACGCCATTTAAATGAACCAATTCGAGTTGTTTTCAATAGCTTATATAGTTGATTGACATTGTATGAGCAAGTATTTGGAAAGTGATAGTCAAGCAGAACAAGTGCCGTGACTGGTCCACAAGCAGAATTGCGAAACTTTGAATCAATCGCTTCATCATACTGTGAAATTGCATTTATTTTTATTACATTCTCCATAGTCAATTCCCCTTTCAAAAACGAAACGAGCAAAGGTTCAACCAATAACGATGTTAATGGAAACCTAAATACCAAAAGTAAGAGAATTCTGATGAATTAAGTGTTCTAATGATGTTAAAATGATTACATTAACTTATAGTATAAACCGTGGAAGACAAGGGGGTCAAAATTAAAATGATTGAACAAACTATGCGAAACTTCTTTTTATTATTATCTAAAAGTAAGTCCCTAACAAAAGCAGCGAAAAAGTATGGCTTACAGTTTGGTGCCTCAAGATTTGTAGCGGGGGAAAGTATAGAGCAAGCTGTCGGCGTCATTAAAACATTAAATCAAGAAGGTTTAGCAGTCACAATCGATTTCCTTGGAGAATTCGTTGAAAATGAAGATGATGCAAATTATGCCGCAAACAATTCAATAGAAGCAGTACGCGCAATTGGACGTGACCAACTAAACGCACAGCTTTCTTTAAAGATGACGTCTATGGGTCTCGATATTTCAGATGAAATTGTTATGTGTAATATGAGAAGAATTTTAGATGCCGCAAAAGAAGAGGATGTATTCGTTACAATAGACATGGAAGACTATGCTCGATGTGGGAAAACAATAGAGATTTTTAAAATCTTAAAGTCAGAATATGAAAATGTTGGAACGGTCATTCAGTCTTATTTATACAGAACTGAAAAAGACATTGAAAATTTCAATGAATATTCACCAAATCTACGTCTAGTGAAAGGGGCTTATAAAGAATCAGCGGAAGTGGCCTATCCGAATAAAACTGATGTAGATCAAAATCTTAAAAAGATTATAAAAGCGCATTTATTGAATGGGAACTACGCGGCAATCGCCTCCCATGACGAAGCAATTATTGATTTCACTAAAAGTCTTGTGAAAGAATATTCGATACCAAATACGCAATTTGAATTTCAAATGCTCTTTGGCATACGTGAAGAATTACAACGTCAACTTGTCGCAGAAGGCTATAAAATGCGTGTTTATGTACCTTATGGTAACGACTGGTATGGTTATTTCATGCGTCGGCTTGCAGAACGTCCTGCAAATGTAGCATTTGTTGCAAAGGGAATATTTAAGAAGTAAATTAGCGGTCCATTATTTTGGGCCGTAATTATTTCTAATAAAATATTGCGAAAAATAGAGAAATGAACTATAGTAAAGGACATAGATGTTGTTTCTATTTTTTTAATTATAAAATGAATGAGTGTTCATTCAAGAAGATGAGAGGGAGGCTTTTCACGTGACTTATCAAATTAAAAGAGCAGCCGTATTAGGTTCAGGTGTTATGGGTTCAGGCATTGCAGCCCATCTAGCGAATATTGGAATACCAGTATTACTTCTCGATATTGTTCCTAGTAAACTGACAGATGAAGAGGTTTTGAAAGGGCTTACACTTGAAAGTAGCCAAGTTCGAAATAAAATCGCTGCTAGTTCTAAGCAAGCGCTATTAAAGCAAAAACCTGCACCATTAACGAAGAAAAGTAATCTTTCACTTATAGAAGCTGGAAATCTTGAAGACGATCTTGAAAAACTGAAAGACGTTGACTGGATTATTGAAGTCATTGTTGAAAACTTAGCTATCAAAAAGGGTTTATACGAAAAGGTTGATGGAGTTCTTAAACCAGGTACAGTTATTAGTTCAAATACATCAGGTATTAGTATTGAAGCGATGAAAGAAGGACGTTCAGAAGATTTCCAGAAACATTTTCTCGGAACACACTTCTTTAATCCTCCACGTTATTTAAAATTACTTGAAATTATACCAGCTAGTACAACTGCGCCTGAAGTTTTAGACTTTATGACAAGTTTTGGTGAAAATGTGCTTGGTAAAGGTGTTGTTCATGCAAAAGATACACCGAACTTTATCGCAAACCGAATCGGTACATATGGTTTGCTAGTGTCTCTTAGAGAAATGCAAGAACGCGGTTATTCAATTGGTGAAGTTGACTCAGTTACAGGCACTTTAATTGGTCGTCCAAAATCAGCAACATTCCGTACTTTAGACGTCGTTGGTTTAGATACGTTCATGCATGTTGCTAAAAACGTTCACGAACAAACGACAGGCGATGAACAAAAGGTATTTGAACTCCCAGCATTCATGAAGAAAATGATAGACAATGGATGGCTTGGAGCAAAGTCTAAGCAAGGCTTCTTTAAAAAAGAAGGCAAAGAAATTCAAGAGCTAGATCCTGAGACATTTGAATATAGTAAAGCGAAGAAGTTAAAGACGCCTTCTATTGAAATGGCGAAGCAGCAAAAAGGGCTTGCGAATCGTGTGAAAACACTTGTTTATGCAAAGGATCGTACTGGAGAAATTCTATGGAATATTATGGGGCCAACGCTTTTATATTCTGCACAGTTAAACGGTGAAATTGCTGATGATATTGTAGCAATTGATAATGCTATGAAATGGGGATTCGGCTGGCAGCAAGGGCCGTTTGAAATTTGGGATGCCATTGGTGTAGAGAAATCAGTTGCTAGAATGAAAGAAGAGGGGGCTACAATACCTGATTTCACACAGCAATTACTTGATAAAGGCTATGATTCTTTCTATAAAGAAGAAGAGGGCGACCTTTACTTTTTCGATGGAGAAGATTATAAGTTAGTTCCTGTGAATGAAAAAATAATTGATTTGAAACGTTATAAGAAAAAACATGGTGTCATTAAGAAAAATTCAGGTGCAAGTTTAATAGATCTTGGGGACGGCATAGCATTACTTGAGTTCCATTCACAATCAAATTCAATTGGTCCAGATATCGTCCAAATGATTAATTACGCAGTAGACGAAGTTGAAAAGAATTACAAAGGACTTGTTATTGGTAATCAAGGTAAGAACTTCTGTGTCGGAGCTAATTTAGGTATGATTTTAATGGAAGCACAGGATGATAATATCTTCGAATTAGATTTCATCATTCGTTCATTCCAAAATGCCATGATGAAAATCAAGTATTCTACTAAACCTGTTGTCGCCGCACCATTTGGTATGACACTAGGTGGGGGCGCAGAAGTTTGTCTCCCAGCTGCACATATTCAAGCAACGACTGAAACTTATATTGGTCTAGTTGAGCCAGGTGTTGGTCTAATACCAGGCGGTGGCGGTAACGTTAACCTTTATACGAAGTTTTTAAAAGGGTTACCGAATGGCGTTGTTGTAGATTATCAAAATATCGCAAATAAAGTATTTGAAACGATTGCAATGGCGAAAGTATCCATGTCAGCTGACGAAGCACGTGACAACAATTTCTTAGACTTTGCAGATGGCATTAGTGTCAATGCTGATCACCAAATATACGATGCAAAACACATGGCTATTGCGCTTTATGAAAACGGCTATCATGCACCGAAGCATGATTTGATTCCTGTAACAGGCGAGTCTGGTTATGCAACGTTACTATTAGGTGCTGAAGGTCTACTGTTGTCAGGCATGATTAGTAAACATGATCATAAAATTGCGAAGAAACTTGCGTTTGTTTTAGCAGGCGGCAAAGTCCCATTTGGAACAAAAGTAACTGAACAATATATGCTCGATTTAGAACGCGAAGCATTTTTAAGTCTTGTAGAAGAACCGAAATCACAACAACGTATGCAACATATGCTCGTAAAAGGAAAACCATTACGTAACTAAAGTTGCGTTTATAGAGATAGATTTTCTTAAAGGAGGAAAAAAAATGCGTGAAGCAGTAATAGTTGCCGGAGCAAGAACGCCGGTTGGAAAAGCAGGCAGAGGCTCACTTGTAACAGTTCGTCCTGATGATTTAGGCGCAATCGCAATTAGAGAAACATTAAAACGTGCCGGTGGATACGGTGGGGCAATCGATGATTTGATCATGGGTTGCGCTATGCCAGAAGCTGAACAAGGCATGAACGTAGCTCGTAATATTGGTGCACTTGCAGGATTACCTGATACGACACCAGCAATTACAGTAAACCGTTTTTGTTCTTCGGGCTTACAGTCAATTGCTTATGGAGCAGAAAGAATTATGCTTGGTCACGCGCAGTCTGTTATTGCAGGCGGTGTTGAGTCTATGAGTATGGTTCCGATGATGGGTAACACAGTCCGACCAAATGCATTTTTAGCGGAAACGGCTCCTCAGTATTATATGGGCATGGGGCATACGGCTGAACAAGTTGCTGTCAAATATGGTGTAAGTCGTGAAGACCAAGATGCATTTGCTGTAGAATCACATAAAAAAGCTGCTTCAGCAATTGCCGCGGGTAAATTTGATGATGATATTGTGCCAGTAGAAGTTACGCAAAGACAAGTAGATGCTAACGGAAATTATAGTGAAAACAAATTCACTTTTAAAATGGATGAAGGCGTTCGAGAAGGAACAACGACAGAAGTGTTAGGTAGATTGCGTCCAGCATTCTCTGTAACAGGTTCTGTAACAGCTGGAAATGCATCACAAACATCTGATGGAGCAGCTTCAGTTTTATTAATGGACCGTGAAGTTGCAGAATCGCAAGGTTTGAAACCACTTGCAAAATTCCTTTCATTTGCTATCGGTGGAGTGCCACCTGAAGTAATGGGAATTGGACCAATTGTTGCAGTTCCTAAAGCTTTGAAACTAGCTGGCCTTACGATAGAAGATATCGATTTATGGGAATTAAATGAAGCATTTGCTTCTCAATCGTTGCAAGTTATTCGCCATTTAGGATTAGATATGAATAAAGTCAATGTGAACGGCGGTGCAATTGCTTTAGGTCACCCACTAGGTGCGACTGGTACTGTTTTAACAATTCGTATGATTAGTGAATTAAGAAGACAGAACAAGCAATTCGGCGTTGTTACAATGTGTATTGGCGGCGGAATGGGCGCAGCAGGCGTGTTTGAACTGCTATAAGGTTGAATTGCTAAAGCGTTTTATAAAAAGGGGGATATTATAATGACTGAAATGAAAACGAACGAATTAATTAGAGGTGGCGCTTTTCTTATAGAAGATATTGAGGCCAGCCGTGTATTTACACCGGAAGACTTCTCAGATGAGCAAAAAATGATTGCTAAAACAACTGAAGATTATGTAAAAAATGAAGTGACACCAATTGTTGAAAAGCTTGAAAATCATGAATTTGAGAACTCTGTTAGACTTTTGAAATCTGCTGGTGAACTAGGTCTGTTGGGTGCAGATGTACCTGAAGAATACGGTGGAATTGGTTTAGATAAAGTATCTTCTGCATTGATCGCAGAAAAAATGTCGGTTGCTGGTGGATTTTCAATTACCCACGGTGCGCATGTTGGAATCGGAACATTGCCAATCGTTCTTTTCGGGAATGAAGACCAAAAGCAGCGCTACTTACCAAACTCTGTAACTGGAGAAAAGATTTCAGCATATGCATTAACTGAGCCAAGTTCTGGATCAGATGCATTAGGTGCGAAAACGACTGCTAAACTAAATGCTGAAGGCACGCACTATGTATTAAATGGTGAAAAACAATGGATTACAAACGCTGGATTCGCAGATGTATTTGTTGTATATGCGAAAATTGATGGTGATAAATTCACGGCATTCATCGTTGATAAAGAATTTGCAGGTGTTTCAGTTGGACCAGAAGAGAAGAAGATGGGTATCAAATCATCTTCTACACGTACGCTTGTCCTTCAAGATGCACAAGTTCCTGTTGAAAACTTGTTAGGTGAAATTGGCCGCGGTCATATCATCGCCTTTAATATTTTGAATATCGGTCGTTATAAATTAGGAGTAGGCACAATTGGTGGAAGTAAGCGTGCACTTGAACTTGCGATTACGTATACGAATAATCGTAAACAGTTCCAAACTCCGATCTCTTCGTTTAATTTAACGAAAGAAAAAATCTCTACAATGGCTTCAAAACTGTATGCGGCAGAGAGCTTAATCTATCGTACAGTAGGTTATTTTGAAGAGCGCAACAGCGCGATGACACTTGAGGAGCAAAAAGACGGTAAATTAGTTGCAGCTTCAATTGCTGAATATGCGATTGAGTGTTCAATCAACAAGGTAGTCGGTTCAGAAGTATTAGATTATATTGCTGACGAAGCAGTTCAGCTACACGGTGGTTATGGATTTATGGCTGAATATGAAGTTGAGCGCATTTATCGTGACTCACGTATTAACCGAATATTTGAAGGTACAAATGAAATCAACCGCTTGCTTGTACCAGGTACTTTCATGAAAAAAGCACTAAAAGGAGAATTGCCTTTACTTCAAAAAGCACAAGAGTTGCAAGAAGAGATGCTTATGATGATGCCTGAAGAAATTGAAGACGAAGCTTTGGCACAAGAAAAAGTACTTGTGAAAAACGCTAAGAAAATTGGTGTTCTTGTCGCAGGTCTAGCTGCACAGCGTTTCGGAATGGAACTTGAAAAAGAACAAGAAGTATTAGCTAATATTGCAGATATTGCAAATAATGTCTTTGCGATGGAATCTGCACTTCTTCGTACTGAAAAAGCAGTAGCTAAAAATGGCGTAGAAAAAGAGCAACAGAAGATTCTTTATACAGAAATTTTCTGTCAAGAAGCGTTCCAAGCAATTGAGAAGGATGCAAAAGAAACTTTATATGCAGCTGTAGATGGAGATAATCAGCGCATGATGGTATCTGCACTTCGTAAGTTAACACGTTCTACACCGTATAATATTATTTTGAAAAAACGTGAAGCATCTGTTAAATTGATTGATGCACAGAAGTTTATCGTATAAATAAGTTAATATTTAGCATCTGGATACCTTTTGGTATTCGGATGCTTTATTTGCTATACTGATAGAAAATGGAGGTGTAGGTATTATGAATTATACATACTATGGTTATCCAAAATGTACGACATGCAGAAAAGCGAAGAAATGGCTCGAGCAGAATGAAATGGATTTTGAAGAGGTAAATATTGCTGAAAACCCACCGACTGCGGCTCAGTTAAAAGAAATGATTGATGCTTCTGGGCTTGAATTAAAGAAGTTTTTTAATACAAGTGGTAAAGTTTATCGAGATTTAAATCTTAAAGATAAACTACCAACGATGTCAGAAGATGAGCAAATTTCTTTGTTATCATCAGATGGTATGTTGATAAAAAGACCAATTGTTTATGGGAATGAAAAAGTGTCTTTAGGCTTTAAAGAAGAAGAGTTTGATAAACTGTGGAAATAGTATGTCAAGTCTTGCGTTTATCTGCAAGTTATGGCAAACTTAGATAGAATGATTATATACTGGAGGCTATGATATGAACACACCAAAAGAGTTAAAGTATTCTGAAGAACACGAATGGGTAAAAGATGAAGATGGTAAATATCGTATTGGTATCTCACACTTTGCGCAATCAGAGCTAGGCGATATTGTATTCGTTGAACTTCCAGAAGTTGGAGACGAAATTAAGTCGGACGAGCCTTTCGGAAGTGTTGAATCAGTTAAAACAGTATCTGAATTGTATGCGCCACTATCTGGTAAAGTCGTTGAAGTTAACGACGAGCTAGAAGATAATCCTGAATATGTAAACGAATCTCCATATGAAAAAGCATGGATGATTGTTGTTGAAATTTCTGATCCATCTGAGTTAGAAGCACTTATGACTGCAGATGAATATAACAAAATGACAGTTGGTTAATTAATAAATTAAAGCGCCGGAGCTGTTGCGGCGCTTTTTATATTCTCATTGATAGTTTGAATACAAGAATTTATAAGCGCATGTTACGGATATATTAGCAAAACAGGACCTTAGTAACGCATTTTAATTCGTTATTACCTATAATGAAGGAGGTCTCCTTGTGCAAAGTCAAAAAGTTATCATTGTTGAGGGAAATCAGACAGATTACGTCTAAACAAAGTACTTGCCGAATCTGTGAAAATCATCTGTACGAATGGTACAATTAGTGCTTACCGGCTGGAAGAATTATTAACCCCTTATGAAGCGTGTGAACTGTTTGTCTTTGTCGATGCAGATGAAGATGGAGAAAAGACGAGGGCTTTATTTAAAAGAAATTATCCCCACGCAGTACACTTATATACTGAAGAACTTTATCGTGAAGTTGAAGCGACACCTTATAAAGTTTTGGCTATAGAACTTCAAGCAGCATTTTTTGATATCCGTACTGAATTTTTAAATAAAGGATGATGAATCAAATGGAACAGTGGTCAAGAGCAGACTGGGACTCGGCCAAAAATGAATCGGACTTGGTTTTGTATTATTTATATACACCGATGTGTGGCACTTGTGCTGTTGCGTCTAAGATGATGAATATTATTGAGGTTATGCGTCCCAATTTGAAAATGGGTAAAGCTGATTTAAACTATGTACAAGCTATTGCGGTTGATTATCAAATAGAAAGTGTTCCTTGTCTACTCATTGTAAATGGGGGAATTGTACAAGATAAGATTTATGCTTTTCAGTCGATTCCTGATTTACTTAATAAAATAGATTGACATACATGGTGCTCTTATGATAAGTTTGTTAACAAATCAAATAAAGTAACACTCTTATTAAGAGAGGCTGAGGGAAGTGCCCTTTGAAGCCCGGCAACCATCACATTTGTGAAGTGGTGCCAATTCACACAAAGCGTCTATGCTTTGGGAGATGAGAGAATGGATATATGTTAATAATAACTAACATACAACCTTTCTGGCTCTTCTGCAGGAAGGTTTTTTATATGGATAAATACTTGTTTTAAAGCACAGTTTTATGTAGAGGAGGGAAAAAATGATTCGTTTAATAGATGTGAAAAAACATTATGGGGCGGGTGCAGAAAGTATTGCAGCAGTCGACGGTGTTTCGCTTGAAATAGCAGAAGGTGAAATCTTCGGTGTAATTGGCTATAGTGGTGCAGGCAAGAGTACGTTAATTCGATTATTAAATGGTCTTGAAAAACCAACTTCCGGAAATGTAACGATCGGCGGTTTGGAAATCTCATCCATTAGTGGGAAAAAACTTAGAGATGCTAGACAAAAGGTTAGTATGATTTTTCAACATTTTAATCTTTTATGGTCAAGAACAGTACAAGAAAATATTTCCTTTCCTCTTGAAATTGCAAAAGTACCTAAAATTGAGCGTGATAGAAAAGTTGCAGAGCTCATTGAACTTGTAGGTTTAAGTGGTCGTGAGTCGGCATATCCATCAGAGCTATCAGGTGGACAGAAACAACGTGTCGGGATTGCCCGTGCATTGGCAAATGACCCTGAAGTACTGCTTTGCGATGAAGCGACGTCTGCGTTAGATCCTGAAACAACGGACTCGATTCTAAACTTATTAACAGGGATTAATGAACGTATTGGTTTAACAATTGTCTTGATTACACATGAAATGCACGTAATTCGTAAAATATGTCACCGTGTTGCGGTCATGGAAGAAGGAAGAGTAGTTGAGATGGGAGATGTTCTAGGCGTATTTCAATCTCCTGTCCAACCTATTACAAAACGGTTTGTTTCGCAGATTACAGAAACTTTGGAAGCGAAGCAAGCAGTTGCACACATAAAGGAAGAGTTTTCTACAGGGAAACTTATAAAACTCGTGTTCGCAGGTGAAAGAACGGAACAGCCGGTACTCGCAAGTTTAATTCGTCAATTTGATGTTGATGTCAATATTGTGCAAGGGAATATGTCCCATACACAAGGCGGGGCCTACGGAACGCTCATTCTACAACTAGACGGCGATGAAAAAGTTGTTGAAGAAGCGATTCATTATCTTCACGAAAAAGATGTACGGACGGAGGTAATCAATGATGATTGAGAATCTTTTTCCGAATGTAGATTGGGCCAAGATGTGGGAGGCAGTCGTTGAGACTATTTATATGACGACTATTTCAACGGTACTTACATTTATTATCGGTCTAGCACTTGGCGTTCTGCTCTTCCTATCCGGACCTAGACAGTTATGGGATAACAGACTCATTAATACGACTGCAAGTATATTCGTAAACGTGTTCAGGTCAATTCCTTTCATTATATTAATTATCTTACTTATTCCTTTCACGAAGTTTTTATTAGATACAATACGGGGACCAAATGCCGCGCTACCTGCATTGATTATCGGTGCAGCGCCATTCTACGGTCGCATGGTTTTAATCGCTTTACAAGAAATCGAAAAAGGTGTTATTGAAGCAGCAAAATCAATGGGTGCAAATTCAATGACGATTATATTTAAAGTTTTATTGCCAGAATCAATGCCAGCACTCATTTCTGGCATAACGGTAACATCGATTGCACTCGTTGGATATACAGCGATGGCGGGTATCATTGGTGCGGGTGGTCTTGGAAACTTAGCATACCTCGATGGGTTCCAACGAAGTAGAGGTGACGTCACGTTAGTCGCAACAATATGTATTTTAATTATTGTTTTTATCATCCAAATTATTGGAGATATAATCGTGAAGAAACTTGATAAACGATGAAGCCAGGCTATGCCTGATAATCATAAAGTAAGATAGAAAAAGGAGTGTTGGGAAATGAAGAAGTTATTATTGGTATTTTTATTGGCTTTAGGAGCGATTACATTAGTTGCTTGTGGGACGGGGAAAGACACAGGGAAAGATGCAGACAAAGAAGCAGATACAAGTGGTAGTGAACCAGCAGAAACTGAAGAAGCTGTAAGTGAAGAGCCGACTAAGCTAGTTATAGGTGCTTCAAACGTGCCACACGCAATTATCTTAGAAAAAGCGAAACCATTACTTGAAGAAAAAGGCATTGAACTTGTCATTGAAACCTATCAAGATTATATTTTACCAAATAAAGATCTTGAATCAAAAGATTTAGATGCAAACTTCTTCCAACACGTACCCTACTTAGAAGGGCAAATTGCTGATCATGGGTATGACTTTGTAAACGCGGGTGCAATTCATGTTGAGCCAATGGCAGTATACTCTAAAAAGTATGAGTCTATTGAAGACATACCAGAAGGCGGTACTATTATATTCAGTAATTCTGTTGCAGAACACGGTCGAGTACTTTCAATATTAGAAGAAGCAGGATTAATTAAACTTGCTGATGGTGTTGAAAAAGTTAAAGCTGAAATTAAAGATATCGTTGAAAATCCCAAAAACCTTGAGTTTGATGCGAACTACGAACCATCATTCTTACCACAACTTTATAATAACGATGAAGGTGACGCGATTGTCATCAACGCTAACTATGCAATTGATGCTGGTTTGAATCCTGTAGAAGATTCAATCGCTTTAGAAAGTACAAATTCACCGTATGCAAATATCATCACAGTACGTGCAGGTGATGAAAATAGAGAAGATATTAAGACGCTAATTGAAGTTTTGACATCTAAAGAAATTCAAGACTTCATTTTAGAAGAATGGGAAGGCATGGTTGTTCCTGTTGCAAAATAAATAAAGATTTTACAAACGCTGCCAATTCGTTGGTGGCGTTTTAATTTCGACATTTTTAATTCGAAGTAGATAGAATAATCACGGTATTATAACTGTTTTCGAGGGAATAATAGGCAAGTGCTATATTAGGATAGCTATGGTATCTTTGTATGGATAAATAAAAAATAGAGAATGGAGAAATATAAAGTGAAGTTCAAAATAGGTCTAATATGGAGAATCGTTATTGCGATTACACTTGCTGTATTACTTGGTATGGTTGTTCCAGAAGAATTTGTTCGTGTTTTTGCAACTTTCAATAGTTTGTTTGGTAGTTTTTTATCATTCATTGTCCCGCTTATCATTATCGCGTTTATCGCACCTGGGATTGCTAAACTTGGAGCAGGTTCTGGGAAAATGCTTGGTGTAGCTACGTTGACTGCTTATATGTCTACATTACTCGCAGGATTTCTAGCTTTTTTTACAGCATCAGGAATACTGCCAAGTCTACTTCGCGGTAAGGAATTAGGAGGTCTTGATGACCCAAGCAAGTCATTAGTAGCCAGTTTTTTCGATATAACTTTACCAGCGCCATTTGAAATAATGACTGCACTAATTTTATCATTTGTTTTGGGAATTGGTATGGCTTCAATAGGCAGTCGTTCAATGCTTCCTGTATTTGAAGAGTTTAATGCCATTATTGAAAAGGTAATTACTTATATTATTATTCCATTATTACCAATTCATATTTTTGGTATATTTTTGAATATGACTTTTGGTGGACAAGTTGCACAAGTACTTTCTTTATTTGCAGTTGTTTTTGTTTTAGTTATTTTACTTCATATTGTCATGCTGCTCATTCAATACTCAATTGCGGGAACGTTATCCAAAAAAAATCCGTTTTTCTTATTGAAAACAATGTTGCCAGCATATTTTACTGCATTAGGGACACAATCTTCGGCTGCTACGATTCCAGTAACGCTTAGACAAGCGCGGAAAACAGGCGCTTCAGAACGTGTAACAGATTTTTCAATCCCATTATTTGCAACGATACATCTTTCAGGGAGTACAATTACAATTACTACTTGTGCAATTGGTGTATTAATTTTGAATGGACAAGCTGTCACTTTTGGTGAATTCTTACCTTTCATTATTATGTTAGGTGTGATGATGATTGCTGCACCTGGTGTACCTGGAGGAGCGGTAATGACAGCAATTGGTTTGCTTGGATCAATGCTTCATTTTGATGAATCTATGGTTGCGTTAATGATTGCATTATATTTGGCTCAAGATAGTTTTGGAACTGCTACAAACGTCACAGGTGACGGCGCACTTGCTGTTATTGTGGATACATTTACAAAAGATAAAGTTTCAACTAAAACTGAATAAACTTAAAAGGATGCGGCGTGAAACGTGCTCGCATTCTTTTTTTGTTGTCTATTACACATTGGTACATTTTAACGAATCTTCATAACAAGATGAAGAAACCATTCGCGACACAACATAAGCAGCTGTAATATTCTCAGTACAAAGGATATAAATGAAAATAGGATAGGAATGAAAGAATTAGGATTTAAGAACTGAATTAAGCGCAGTCCTTTTTAATTAAGGAATCTCAATGATTTGCAAGACAATAGTAAATCAGTTAAGATTAGAATGATACTAAAATGAGAATGGGTATCCATTCATCGTAAACTTATTGGAGGTATTATAATGTCAACATTAGAAATTAAAGACCTTCACGTTGAAATTGAAGGTAAAGAAATATTAAAAGGCGTGGACTTAACAATTAACACAAACGAAATCCACGCAATCATGGGACCAAACGGTACTGGGAAGTCAACCCTTGCACAAGCAATTATGGGGCATCCTAGTTATATAGTGACTTCAGGTACAATAACGCTTGATGGTGAAGATGTACTAGAAATGGCAGTAGATGAACGTGCGCGTGCAGGAGTTTTCCTTGCAATGCAATACCCAAGTGAAATTACAGGCGTAACAAACGCTGACTTTTTACGTACTGCTATAAATGCAAAACGTGAAGAAGGCGATGAAATTCCATTAATGAAATTCATTCGTGAACTAGATTCTCAAATGGAAACATTAGAAATGGATGAAGATATGGCTACACGTTATTTAAACGAAGGCTTCTCTGGTGGAGAAAAGAAACGCAATGAAATTCTTCAAATGAGCATGCTTAAACCAAAATTTGCCGTGCTAGATGAGATTGACTCAGGACTTGATATTGATGCACTTAAAGTTGTATCTAAAGGAATCAATGAGATGCGCGGAGAAGGTTTTGGTTGTTTAATCATTACACATTATCAGCGTCTACTTGACTATATAACACCTGACAAAGTACATGTTATGATTCAGGGGAAAATTGTTAAAACTGGCGGTGCTGAATTAGCACTACAACTTGAAGATCAAGGTTATGAATGGCTTCATAAAGAATTAGGTATTGAAGAAGTAATCGTAGAGCAAGAAGCTTAAGAGGGGGGACGATTCAAAATGACGGTTGAAACTAAATTGGCATTGACTGAAGAAGATGTCCGTTCCTTTTCCAAAAAAATGAATGAAGCCGCGTGGATGACTGAATTCCGTGCGGACGCATTTAAAAAAGTGGAACAGCTTCCAATGCCTACACCAGATAAAACAAAATTAACAAGATGGAATTTTACAGACTTCCCTGTTCACTCAGTTGAAAGTGCTGTCTATTCTTCAATTGACGAATTGCCAACAGAGGCGCGTAGCTTAATTGATGATGACCATAATTCGAACTTATACATTCAACATAATAATACGCCGGCTTATGTTTCATTAACTGAGGAACTAAAAGCAAAGGGTGTAATTTTGACTGATATATTCACGGCATCACGTGAACATAGCGACCTCCTGAAAAAGTATTATATGACGGACGGCGTTAAAGTAGAAGAACATAAATTAACTGCATTAAATGCAGCACTCGTAAATGGCGGCGTTTTTGTTTATGTACCTAAAAACGTCGTAGTAGAAGAGCCAATACAAGCTTTATTCGTCCATGATGATGCGGATGTATCTCTTTTCAACCACGTAATTATTGTTGCGGATAAGAGTAGCTCATTGACATATATCGAGAATTACATTTCCACAGTATCAGAAGCTAAGGGACAAGCTAACATCGTCTCTGAAGTGTTTGTAGAAGATAATGCACGTTTGACTTATGGTGCAGTTGATGTTCTACCGACCGGCTTTACAACTTATGTAAATCGTCGCGGCACAATTGCGCGTGATGGTCATATCGACTGGGCTCTAGGTTTAATGAATGACTGTAATACGATTTCAGAAAACCGTACGAATTTAATTGGAGACGGTTCTTATTGCAACACGAAGTCAGTTGTTGTTGGACGTGGTAAGCAAAGACAGAACTTTACGACAGAAGTTATTCATTACGGTAAAGATTCTAATGGTTTCATCTTGAAGCATGGTGTTATGAGAGAAGAATCATCAGCAATCTTTAACGGAATTGGGAAAATTGTAAATGGTGCAACAGGAGCAAATGCTGTCCAAGAATCTCGTATTCTTATGCTAAGTGAACGTGCACGCGGAGACGCGAACCCGATTCTATTGATTGACGAAGACGAAGTTACTGCAGGTCACGCAGCATCAGTTGGTCGTATGGATCCACTGCAAATGTTCTATCTGATGAGCCGTGGGATTTCTAAGCAAGAAGCAGAACGCCTCATTATTCATGGTTTCTTAGCTCCAGTTGTCGATAGTTTAAAAATCGATAGTGTTAAGAAGCAATTGACGGAGGTCATTGAAAGGAAAGTGCGCTAATGATCAGTAAAGAGATCCGCAAACATTTCCCTATATTTGAACAGGAAATAAATGGTTATCCACTTGTTTACTTGGATAGTGCTGCAACTTCACAAAAACCACAACAAGTAATTGATGCTGTAAATAACTATTATAAAAATGATAATTCGAACGTCCACCGCGGTGTGCATACTCTTGGTAATCGTGCGACAGAAGGTTACGAAGGTGCGCGCGATAAAGTGCGTAACTTCATTAATGCGCAGTCGAGAGAAGAGATTATCTTTACACGTGGTACGACGACAGCATTAAATATCATTGCACAAAGTTATGGTCAAGCCAATGTGGGTGAAGGCGATGAAATCGTCATTACGCATATGGAACACCATTCCAATATTATCCCTTGGCAACAGCTTGCTAAAAGAAATGGTGCTGTTCTGAAGTATGTGGACCTAGAAACTGACGGCACGTTGTCATTGGATAAAGTGCGTGAAGCAGTAACTAATCGGACTAAAATTGTCTCTATTATGCATGTCTCGAATGTGCTTGGAACGATGAATCCGATTAAAGAAATTACTGAAATTGCACATGAACACGGTGCAGTTATGGTAGTTGATGGTGCACAGGCTGCACCACATTTGAAAGTAGATGTCCAACAACTTAATTGTGATTTTTATGCATTTTCAGCTCATAAGATGGTTGGTCCTACTGGGATTGGTGTTCTTTATGGGAAGAAAAGTTTGCTGAATGAAATGGAACCAGTTGAGTTCGGTGGCGAGATGATTGATTTTGTTGGCCTACAAGAATCGACATGGAAAGAATTACCGTGGAAATTTGAAGGCGGTACACCTATCATTGCAGGTGCGATTGGACTAGGTGCAGCAATTGATTATCTTGAAGAAATTGGACTTGATAACATAGAACGGCATGAGCATGAAATTACCGCGTATGCGATGAAGCGTATGTCGGAAATTGATGGACTAACGATTTATGGCCCTCTTGATCCAGAAAAACGTGCTGGACTCGTCACGTTTAATCTTAACGATGTCCACCCGCATGACCTTGCAACTGTTCTAGATATGAATGGAATTGCTGTAAGAGCGGGTCATCACTGTGCACAACCGCTTATGAAGTGGTTGGATGTATCGGCCACTGCACGCGCAAGCTTCTACATTTACAATACGTTAGAAGACGTTGATCGCCTCGTGGACGGACTCCGCATTGCAAAGGAGTATTTTAACGATGTCAACTAATAGATTAGACCAGTTGTACCGATCGGTTATTATGGATCATTATAAAACGCCGAGAAATAAAGGGGTACTTGATGGCAGTAATATAACTGTCGACATGAATAATCCGACGTGTGGTGATGTAATCCATTTGACTATGCAAATAGAAAATGGAACCATTCAAGATGCAAAATTTGAAGGCGATGGTTGCTCGATTTCCATGTCATCAGCATCAATGATGACGCAGATGGTAAAAGGGAAATCAGTGGAAGAAGCACTTAATCTTGCCGATACGATTTCACATATTATGCTTGGTAAAGATTATGATGATTCTATCGATTTGGGAGATATAGAAGCGCTATCTGGTGTAGCTAAATTCCCGGCTCGGATTAAGTGTGCCACACTTGCATGGAAAGCGATGGAGCAAGGCGTCGGAAAAGACACGAAGTAAAATATAATGAATGGAGGAATAGTAATGGCTAAAAAACTTCCTGAAATGGGCGATTACGAACATGGTTTTAATGATGGTGATGTCTCTGTTTTCCGTTCAGAACGTGGATTAACAAAAGAAATCGTTGAAGAAATTTCTTCAATGAAAGACGAACCGCAATGGATGTTAGACTATCGTTTGAAGTCATTAGAAATGTTTTATAAGATGCCAACACCACAATGGGGCGGCGACCTTAACTCATTAGACTTTGATGAAATTACTTATTATGTAAAAGCATCTGAAGGAACAGAACGTTCTTGGGATGAAGTTCCTGAAGAAATCAAAAGAACTTTTGATAAACTAGGTATTCCAGCAGCTGAACAAAAATATTTAGCGGGTGTTTCTGCTCAATATGAATCAGAAGTTGTCTATCACAATATGAAACAAGAACTTACGGATCTGGGCATCATCTTTAAAGATACAGATTCTGCACTTAAAGAAGACGAAGAAATATTCAAAAAGTATTGGGGTACAGTTATTCCAAATAGCGATAACAAATTTGCGGCATTAAACTCTGCAGTTTGGTCGGGTGGATCATTTATCTATGTACCACCAGGTGTTAAAATCGATTCACCATTGCAAGCCTATTTCCGTATTAACTCGGAAAATATGGGACAGTTTGAACGTACAATGATTATTGTTGACGAAGGTGCAAGTGTGCATTATGTTGAAGGATGTACTGCACCGGTATTTACATCAAACTCACTTCATAGTGCAGTTGTTGAAATTATAGTTAAAGAAAATGCATACTGTCGTTACACAACAATCCAAAACTGGGCGAACAACGTTTACAACCTCGTTACAAAACGTGCAGTTGTTGATGCGCATGGTACGATGGAGTGGATTGATGGTAACATTGGTTCGAAATTGACAATGAAGTACCCAGCTATTCTTCTTCGTGGAGAAGGCGCTCGTGGTATGACATTATCAATTGCAATTGCAGGTAAAGGACAACATCAGGATGCAGGTGCGAAAATGATGCACTTAGCACCAAATACGTCTTCTACAATTGTATCTAAATCAATTTCACAAAACGGTGGTAAAGGAACATATCGTGGAATGGTTCACTTTGGACGTAATGCACACGGTGCACGTGCAAACATCGAATGTGATGCACTTCTTATGGATGATATTTCAACTTCCGATACAATTCCATACAATGAAATTTTAAATGACAATATTTCACTTGAGCATGAAGCAAGTGTTTCAAAAGTATCAGAAGAGCAGCTTTTCTACTTGATGAGCCGCGGTATTCCTGAACTTGAAGCAATTGAAATTATTGTTATGGGCTTCATCGAGCCGTTCACAAAAGAACTACCGATGGAATATGCAGTAGAGATGAACCGCCTTATCAAGTTTGAGATGGAAGGCTCTATTGGATAAAACATTTAAACCCTTGTTAATACTCAAGGGTTTTTTGTTTTGTCAAAAATAATAGATAGATACCTAAAATGGGTTATTACTATCTTTTTTTATGGAATATAATATGAGTGACTTATTTCATAGAACATATAATTTTACGGTTACTAATTATTTTTTTAATTTATCTGTCTATAAGTACATAATTTGGAATGATTTGAAAGTTTATTTATACCGGAAATTGGACAAGTTCTAGTAAAGGGAAGCAGTGTGCATAAGAAGTTGTATTCCTTTCTATTTACATTAGAAAGTAGGGAGTTATGCAAATGACAATTACTTATTTCAAGAAATTAGCGGAAATTAGGCAGGCACTTAATTCAAAGTTTTTTGAACGTGAGAACGAAATTGATGGAATCCTTGTTGCATTACTTTCTAGGCAACATATGCTGATGATTGGACCCGCTGGGACAGCTAAATCTGCCTTATCAAGCGAATTGGCTAAAATCGTACAAGGAACCTCTTATTTTCAATGGTTGCTGACAAAGTTCAGTACACCTGAGGAAGTATTCGGACCATTGTCGTTAAAAGATTTGGAACAGGGCATCTATAAACGAATTACGAAAACAAAAATGCCAGAAGCACATATAGTTTTCTTAGATGAAATATTTAAAGCAAATGCTGCGATTTTGAATAGCTTGCTGACGCTTATTAATGAACGTTTATATTATAATGACGGGTCACCTATTGAAGTTCCGTTGATGACCGTGATAGGAGCCTCAAATGAATATCCAGAGGATGGAGAAGGACTCGAAGCTTTATTCGATCGTTTCCTTCTGCGATTTGAAATTGATTTAATTGCAGATGAAACGAAATTTATAGCTATGATGAAAGATGTTGGACAAACTCAACAAATGCCGTCAATAACAATGGAGGAATTGATACATCTCCAGGTGCTGACAGATCAGGTAGTCATTCCAGATGAAGTATACGACACGCTTTCGGATATTCGTATTGCGTTACGGGATGAAGGCATTCGCCCATCAGATCGACGGTTTAAGCAGTCGTTAAAGGTTCTACAAGCGAAAGCAGTGATTAACGAAAGAAAAGTTGTTCAAGTAGCTGATATCAAAATACTAGAAAATGCACTTTGGGAAACAGTAGACCAAATAGAAACTGTTGCTAACATTATTCGTAATTACTCACAAGATTTTATTACGCAGGCTCTCTATTTAATTCAAAATGAAGCGAATGAAGTTTTTTACACTATATTGCAGGACCAATCATCAGAGGCGGGAATGGAGGCTTCCCAAAAAATGACGGCTTTAGTAGCTGATTTGAATAAACTTAAAAATGACAATCATAGTCGTAAAGCTGATATCGATGTACTACTGGTTAAAGTGACTTCTATGCAACATGAAGTTCTAGATAGTATTTTAGAGCCGTGGTATTTTGATACTCGAAATAAAAAGAGGGAATCCACGAGTATCTTTTTTAAAATATGAAAGGACGTATGATTCGTGAAGATTCGTAAAACTTTCCATGGCAATCATTCCGTATTGAATACGGATGCATTTGATAAAAGGCGTTTCAAAGAAATTTTTGAGATGTCTACGGGTCTTCAAAAGGTAAGAGTTGAAGGAGAGCTGCCCCTGTTCGAACCATTATTGGGTGATATTTGGGCTTCGTTATATAAGATGAAACCTGAAATTATCGTATGTGAGAAAGACAGCGTTCTACTGGTTAATAAAACAATTATGCGAAGAGTCATGATGGATGAATCTTTTGTGAAATTTCGTCGCTTCACTCGATTAGATGATCTATTGTCAACTATTGGTACAGTAAAATTTGGAGAGAAGACGAATCAATGGCTTGCTGAACAAAAAGAGTCAGATGAAAACTTCCAAAAACAGCTTCAGGAAATTCATGAAATACAAAAGCAACTTCAAAATCTGGAATGGCAAGATGAAATCAGCGATAGAAGTCGGCTCGTAGAAATCTATTATAAAGAGGCGATGACTAAATTAAATGAGAAATTACAACTGATGATTCATGAAAATAGTGATGGCTTTTCGCAAGCATTGGCTCAAGCTACAGAAGAAACAAAACTAGTGAAAGAAAGCTTGAAATCATTGCTTGGTGGGACAAGTGCTGGGAGCGGGGACGCAAATCTAAAAAAAGTTCCATTACGAGAGCGAATTTTATTAGCTGAAAAAATTGCCTTGGATAAACAAGTAAAAGAAATTGCAGATTGGGCTGGTCGATTTAAACAGATAGCCTGCAGAAAGCAAAAATCTAAGCGTAGTGACTCGGTAGAAAGAAGTGGCGTTACATTAGGTAACGACATTGAAAGGCTACTACCGATTGAATTGAGCTTATACAAGCACCCTATAACAAGAATCGACTTCCTTCGACGCTTTGTGGAAGGTCAGACGATGCAATATGAGCAAAAAGGACAAGAAGTATTAGGAAAAGGACCAATCATACTTTGTCTAGATCAGTCTGGTAGCATGCACAATCTTGATAACCAAGCTAAAGGTTTTACGTTAGCCCTTATATCAATTGCAAAAAAACAAAGAAGGGATTTTTGTTTAATCTTATTCTCTACTAGTACTCAAATAACGAAATTTGAAAGAGGAAAAATAAAAAGTTCGGATATAATCAATTTTGCCCGTACTTTCCTTGGTGGCGGTACAAATTTTGCACCACCTTTAGATAGGGCAATGGATGTAATAAATGAAAGCCGCTTTAAAAAAGCAGATATTGTATTTGTTACTGATGGGGAAGATAGTGTGAGCAGTTCATTTCTTGAAGTATTTAATAAAAAGAAGGTGGAGAAGGATTTTAGTGTTTTAACGCTTGTAATGGGAAACGGTATAAGTACAGTTGAACCCTTCTCAGACAAAGTTATCAAAATAAAAAGTTTTTACGATGAAGGAAGTTGTGCTGCATTTGAAATTTAAATTAATAATTAGAGAAAAATCAGCACTATCCTTGGATGGTGTTTTTTGTGTGAAATAGGAATTTCATTCTAGAAGATGTTAAAGTTAGGACAAGTATAATTTATTGGTATTACTTTTATTAACAATAATAATAGTAAAGGGTGGAACTGAATTGGATACTATTTTAGATCACGTTGGAATTGCTGTTAGAAGTATTGATGAAACGCTTCCCTTTTACTTAAATGTATTAAACGGTGTATTAGAGGATCGGTATACAAGTGATGCACCTGGTGTTGAAGTGCATGTAGCTGTTGTCAGAACAAGTGATAAGGTAATTGAATTACTAGAACCGACGAATAAGAACTCACCAATTGCTAGGTTTATAAAGCAAAAAGGAAAAGGGGTACACCATATTGCCTATAGAGTTGGCGATTTGGATAATGCAATACTCGAAGCAAGGGATAAAGGTATCCGTTTTTTAGATGATACATTGCGTACTAACGCGCGCGGAAGAAGGCTTATTTATATTAATCCAGCATCAACTGATGGAACTTTAATAGAACTTTGTAGTTATTAGAGTAATTAAAAAAATCACTCACTAAAATAGCTAATTCGGGTCCGGAGATGATTACTAAAAAAATCTGGATTAGGTTAGCGTTTAACAACATTCATTTCGTCTATTAATTAAGTGTAAGCTCATGTTATAATGGATAACCAATAGTAATAACTACATTTACTTATTATTGAACGGAAGCCAAGAAAAGCCTCCGCATGGCAATAAAGTATGGAGGTGTAAGAGAATGAATAAGCAATGGACGATTGATAAAATTGAAAAATTCGTTGAGGAAAATTCTGATAGTAAGTTATTATCGACGGACTATCAAGGTTTCTCACAAAAGTTACAATTTAAATGTGCTTGTGGAAACGACTTTGAAAAGACATTTACAAAATTTAAAAACAAGAACCAACGTAAATGTGACGTATGCCAACCTCCTAAAGAAGCGCGTTAACCTAAATCGAATATAATATACAAAGTGCTGATTTCTATGTAAATGGAAGTCGGCACTATTTTTATCGGAGAATAATTGCGGGGTTCATTATAGATTGTGTTTCAACGCCTAAAACAGTCCCTAAAACTAGTATTATTTTTTTCTTAATTGTATTAAATCTGTTAAAATAATCATATACAACTCATCAACGGAAAGGAGTAACAGATGATACAAATCGGCTTAACGGGTTGGGGAGATCATCCTGATGTCCTTCATCCAAACTCTACGGCAAAGGATAAACTGCTCGATTACGGCGCGCACTTTCCGATTGTGGAGCTCGATTCAACCTTCTACGCTATTCAGCCAGCGCGTAATATTCAAAAATGGATAGATGAAACACCGAAAGAATTTCAATTTATTGTGAAAGCGTATAAAGGCATGACGGGCCATCATCGTGGGGAGTTACCCTTTACATCTAAATCGGAAATGTATGAATTATTCATTGAATCTATTGAGCCATTACAAAAAGTTGGGAAACTTGCAATGATACTCGTTCAGTTTCCGCCGTGGTTTGATTGCCAAAAAGAAAATATTGATGAAATTCGCGATATACGTAAGAGGTTGAATGGATTTGATATTGCCGTTGAATTCAGGCATCAGTCATGGTATTCTTCTAGTTTCAGAGATAAAACACTTGCCTTTCTTCGTGAATTAAAAATCATTCACTCAGTTTGTGATGAACCGCAAGTAGGAGAGGGCTGCATTCCTCTTGTGCCTGAAGCTACTCACGTTAAGAAAGCATTAGTTAGGTTACATGGTCGGAACGTTGCTGGATGGAGAAATACCTCAGGCGACGAAGACGCTTGGCGCAAAGTACGCTATTTATACAATTATAATAGTGAAGAACTTAATGAAATCGAAGATGCTGTAAATGTATTAAATAGAAATACGCAAGAAGTATTTGTAATATTCAACAATAACTCAGGCAAACATGCTGCGCGAAACGCAAAGCAATTTCAAATAAGTCTCGGCATATCTTTTATAAATCTTGCGCCGAAACAGCTTGGTTTATTTGAAGGAGAATGGTAATGGAATTTGTAATTCTGGCTATTATTGGTCTTACAGCAGGTATTATTGGTGCATTAGTTGGCCTAGGTGGGGGCGTCATTCTTGTACCTGCTACTTTGTTTATAGGTGTTAGTCTTGGTTTGATTGACGGCATTACACCACAGAGCGTTGTTGGTCTTTCAGTTATTATGATGATTTTCATCGGACTTAGCTCAACCTTATCTTATATGAAAACAAAAACTGTTGATTTTCGAAGTGGTTTTATTTTCTTTATTGGTAGTATCCCAGGCACGATTCTTGGTGCCTTTGTGAATAAAGCGCTAGATTTGCCTTCATTCAATTTATATTTTGGCATTTTACTTATCGTATTATCAACGCTACTTCTTGTGAGAAAGTATTTGAAGCCAGTGAGTTGGTTCGTTGAACATGGTAAAAAGCGTGAATTTACGGATAGTACTGGGCATACTTATGTATATGGCTATCCAATTTGGTTTGCGCTAATACTAACATTCGGAGTTGGATTTGCTTCAGGACTTTTTGGAATCGGTGGCGGTTCTATTATTGTGCCTGCTATGATTTTATTGTTTTTATTCCCACCACACGTCGCTGTAGGTACTTCAATGTTTATGGTTTTTTTATCAGCGATTGTAAATTCGGTAACACATATTTCACTTGGTAATGTACCTTGGCTTTATACAATTCCTGTTATTCCAGCAGCCTATTTAGGTGCAAAGTTAGGTGCTAGACTAAATAAGAAAATGAAATCTGAAACACTTGTGTTTGCACTTCGTATTATACTTCTTTTGCTAGGTATTAGGTCGATTGTTGACGGAATCTGGGGGTAAAAAATGAATCGTTCATTAGACAACATTCACATCTTCCACACAAATGATATTCATAGTCACTTTGACAGTTGGCCACAGATTAGTCGATTTCTTCGTGAACAAAGAAATGTACATAAAAAAATGGGTAAGCCTTTCTATGTATTTGACATTGGAGATCATGTAGATCGTTATCATCCGCTTACTGAAGGTACGACTGGTCAAGGGAATGTTGAGCTATTAAATGAGGCAGGATATGACGCGGTTACAATTGGCAACAATGAAGGAATAACAATGTCTAGAGTGGCACTGAATTCACTCTATGATGAAGCGGATTTTGCTGTTGTTTTAGGAAATTTATTTACTCTAGACGGGAAGTTACCTAAATGGGCTGTCCCATCCGTCATTTATACAACAGAGAAAGGTACTAAAATAGGTGTAATAGGTGCCACGGCTGAATATACTCGCTTTTATTCCAAATTAGGATGGTTAATAACACCTCCGCGTGAACAACTTTTAGAAGAAGCGGAGCGCCTTTCAAGAGAAACTGATATAATTATTTGTCTTTCACATATGGGGCTTTCACAAGATGAGAAGCTTGCAGTTGAATCAGAGCATATTGATGTTATTCTTGGTGCACATACACATCATCTTTTTATTGACGGGAAGATGGTAGAAGATACACTTCTAGCTGCAACGGGAAAATTCGGAGAATATGTAGGTCATGTGGAAATTACTTTTAATTTAATAAGTAAAGAAATTTCGTCTATGGGGGCTAATGTTTACCCTACGGACAGTCTTCCAATAGATGAGGTGGATGTTAATCATTTAAAGAAGATTGTAGCCGCTGGTAAAGAAAAGTTGAATGAACCTTTGTTTTACAATCCGAGCCTATTAAAGCAAAACCTTTTTGCGTCTAGCCCGTTATCTTCTTTATTTGGCAGAGCATTAATTGCTCACTCAAATGCGGATTGCGCCATTTTTAACGCAGGTATATTTCTTGGGAGTATTAAAAAAGGTTGGGTTACAAAAGGAGACATCCATTCCCTTCTACCTCATCCAATTAATTTATGTGTGATTACTTTAGATGGTGAAGAATTAATGAATATTTACGAGCAATCAGTAAATAAAGAATGGCCAGAAGTGAAGGTGAAAGGTTTAGGTTTTCGCGGTACTTTAATGGGCGCAATGATCCATGAAAGGCTTTATAAGAATAGACATGGTCTTTTATTTGCCGGAAATAGAGAAGTAGTGGTAGGTGAAAAGTATACATTGGCAACGCTAGATATGTTCACATTTGGATTTTTCTATCCTTCACTTAAAGATGCTGAAAAAGAATATTATATGCCCGAATTAATTCGCGATATTTTTGGTATATATTGTTGTGATTATTTTAGTGAATGAATGATTCCCGCCTAGCATAAACTACGCTAGGGAGGAATCATTTTGAAATTTCAAGGGCAAGTGAAACGCAGTGGCCGCTTTAGAAAACCAAAATTGATTTCTTTGCTCATGCCTGCACTTCTAATTGCAGTTGCATTTTTTTTCTATACAGTAAATATGAGACTTACGCCAATATATGTTCAATATGCTGAAGTACAGACAGAAAAGATTGCCTCATACGTTATTAGCAAAGCGGTAAGCGATCGAATTGCCAATGTCCTTGACGTTAACGATGTGATAGAGCATATTCCTACAGATACGCCGAACATGGTGACAGCTAAGTTTAATACTGAAATTATTAATAGAGTGTTGGCTGATACAAAACTTCTAGTTGAAGAGCATATAGAAAAGGCGGAATCTGGTAATCTTGATATGCTTCCACTAAGTGAAAATATAGAATATGACCCTTTAAAGATGGAAGAGCAAGGTGGAGTTGTCTTTTATGTGCCAGTTGGGCAAGCGACGAATATTCCATTACTTGGAAATTTGGGTCCGAAAATACCGATGCGCTTCCATGTCATTGGGGACGTTCAAGCGAATGTTGAAACAAGTATTAAAGAATTTGGTATTAATAATGCCTATATTGAAGTGAATATCATCCTTCAAGTAAATGTGCAAATCATCGTTCCATTAGCAACAAAAATGAGTACTGTTGAACAGAAAATACCAGTAGCGATAGGTCTTGTGCAAGGCAATGTACCGCATATCTTTAGTCAAGGAGAAGGGATAAGATCACCTTCGTTTGAAATTCCAGTTAAATTGCCGCCAGACAATTAGTTTGTCAATATAATTGTTGCTAGTAAACGGATCCAGCTGTTTGTTGTTATTCAGAACTTGATATTTCTTTAAATGATTGATAACATTATACTTGAAGAAAGAATATCGATTGGGTAGAGGCTGCAGAGCTTATTAGTAACACATGCGAGAATGACATTGATGACCGTGTGTAAAAGGAAGTTTTGCCGAAATCTGATGTTATGATGTCAAGTCCATCAGATTGGGTTCATTCTAAATAAGAATGACACTGTCATGCGTGCAATAATACGTATGGTGAGCTACAGATTGTTCGTTAGATAGTGTTTTTTATCAAGCAAACGATACGTAGAATAGACCAGCTTCTCGTACACTTTATAGTCGTGTACAAAGAAGTTGGTTTTTTAATTCCTAAAAGTCCTCTTCCATACAAATTGGAGGAATTGATAGTGATTGGTACATGGGTTTCAATTATTCCCCCGATTATAGCGATAGTAATGGTACTTGTCACACGACGGGTTCTTTTATCACTTGGATCAGGTATAGTAGTAGCTGCAATTTTAGTAGCAGCATTTTCACCAAAGGATTTTGTAATCATTCTCTGGAAAGCGATTACTGTATCGTTTTGGGATTGGGACAACAGTAGTTTAAATGAAGGTAATATCAATATCATGTTATTTATATTGTTACTCGGTGTTATTACTGCATTTGTAAGTTTATCTGGAGGTAGCCGGGCGTTTGCAGAGCGGGCGGTACGCCGAATTAAGACGAAGAGGGGCGCAAAACTACTGACTGTATTCCTTGGAATCGCGATATTTGTAGATGATTATTTTAATGCGCTAGCTGTAGGTCAGATTTCAAGACCGATTACAGACCAACATAAAATTTCACGTGCGAAACTGGCTTATTTTATAGATTCTACATCAGCACCGATTTGTGTCATATCTCCAATATCTAGTTGGGGCGCTTATTTAATAGGGTTGTTAGGCATTATTTTTAGTGGAGCAGCAATCAGTTATTCACCGTTATCTGCGTTTCTATTGATGGCTCCAATGAACTTTTATGCAGTGTCAACGCTAATAATGGTATTCTTCTTTGCTTGGACAGACATAGATCTATTCGGAATGAAGAGACACGAAGAACTCGCGGTTACGACAGGGCAGTTGTATGATCCGTTAAAAGACATTCCGGGTCAACTAAAAGATGATTTTCCTATTCATGACCACGGCGGCGTTCGTGATTTAGTTGGACCTATCATAGCGCTTGTTGTCGTGACATTAGGTATGATGATTTGGACAGGTTATAATGCAAGCGTTGCAGATGGTCTCGAAGTTACTATATGGTCAATTTTTGAAAATACCAATGTACCTTTTTCGTTAGTCATTGGTGGAATAATGGGCTCAGTATTAGGGGGATTATTATACATTGCGCAGTTGAAAAAGAATGAAACAGCGAGTGTTGCTTTGATGAGGCGTGCATTCTTTAGTGGTTTAAAAGCGATGTTACCTGCTGTTATAATATTGATTTTTGCTTGGGGTTTGACGGATTTGATTGATAAGTTAGATACGGGTCTATATCTATCACAAATTGTAACTGCGGCAAATATACCGTTAGCATTTCTTCCGGTGATCATGTTCGTACTTGCAGGTCTAATGGCATTTTCAACGGGTACTTCATGGGGCTCTTTTGGTATTTTGCTACCGATTGCAGGGAAAATTATGCTTGATGCTTCTCCTGATTTATTGTTACCGGCACTTGCAGCAGTTCTCGCGGGAGCAGTTTTCGGCGATCACTGTTCGCCAATCTCAGATACGACGATTTTATCCTCAACGGGTGCAGGCAGTAACCATATAGACCATGTTATGACACAATTGCCTTATGCATTGATTAGTGCAGCGGTAGCTGCATTAGGTTATTTAGTATTAGGGTTTACCGGTTCAGTTTGGATTGGTTTACTAGCTGTAATTGTCTTGCTAGCTACTTTGTTTTCGGTATTGGTAATGTTGGCCAAGAAAAATCAGGCTAAAGTATCTTTAAATTAATATGGACACCGATAATTTTTCGTTAAATGTAATCTTTTGATTACTTGGATTTATTGCAAATCAAGGTTGTTTGAATAGTATAAATGTGGTACATTGTCGATAGTAGAGGAATTTTTAAAATCATCTAAAACCTTCTCAAGCCCATATAGAATGGAGTAGATTTTTGTGACGTGCAAGCCAGTTAAAGGAAATAAATCTGAGCATATAAGAAAGCCGGATTGGTTAAATATTAAGTTGAATACGAATGAGAACTACAGGGATCTTAAGAAATTAATGCGTGAGCAAAATTTGAATACGGTCTGTGAAGAAGCTCGCTGTCCAAATATACATGAATGCTGGGGAGAGCGTCGTACAGCTACATTTATGATTCTAGGTGCTACTTGTACCCGTGCTTGCCGTTTTTGTGCAGTAAACACTGGACTTCCAAATGAATTAGATCAAGCTGAACCAGAACGCGTCGCAGATTCAGTTGCGGTAATGAACTTAAAGCATGTTGTTGTAACAGCAGTTGCGCGTGACGATCAAAAAGATGGTGGATCAGCTATCTTTGCTGAAACAATTCGTGCGATTCGTAGAAAAAACCCGTTTGCAACTGTTGAAGTACTGCCTTCTGATATGGGTGGGGTTTATGAGAATTTGGAGCGTCTTATGGATGCAAAGCCAGATATTTTAAATCATAATATTGAAACAGTACGCAGACTGACACCTAGAGTTCGTGCTCGTGCTACTTATGATCGTTCATTAGAATTGTTAAAACGTGCGAATGAAATGTACCCTGAAATTCCAACTAAATCTTCATTAATGCTTGGACTTGGTGAAACGCATGAAGAAATTATAGAGACAATGGATGATCTTCGCGCGAATAACGTGGATATTATGACGATTGGTCAATATTTACAACCAACGAAGAAACATCTTGTTGTGCAAAAGTATTATTCTCCACAAGAGTTCGGTGAATTAAGAGAAATTGCAATGTCCAAAGGATTCTCACACTGTGAGGCTGGTCCACTTGTACGTTCAAGCTATCATGCTGACGAGCAAGTAAATGCCGCGGCGAAAGAGAGACAACTTCAAGGTGATAAAGAATTTAATGCAGCATTGCAAAGTTAAGTGTGGTGAAAATAGTATATGATAACATTTGATGATTGGAATTTTGAGCTAATAACTGATTTTCGTGAAGGTTTCCAAGAAGAGGCTTTGCTGGCTAGATACAGTGATGTGCTATTAAAATACGATTATATACTAGGTGATTGGGGTTACGGACAACTTCGTTTGAAAGGCTTCTTCGATGACCGTAACCAAAAAGCAACGTATGAAACTAAAATTAGTACATTGCAAGATTATCTTTATGAGTATTGTAATTTTGGTTGTGCACACTTTGTATTAAAAAAGGCTGGGCGTCTACCAAAGGAAAGTTCATCTATCGAAAACGAGTGAAGTGGAAGACCTACACAAAGATTAATTAAATCTTTGTGTAGGTCTTTTTTGTAACTTATTCAATATTGAAGTTCTATGGTAGAATAAAGAGGAATGAACACTGACTAGGAGGAGAGAATTTTGTATTTTATTGACCGAAATCAGATTGAATATACATTGAATCATATGGAGAAATTACTAACTTTGTACAAGGCCGAAGATGGATGGGGAGCTGATTTGACACATTCTCTTGCAGTTTCCAGGCTAACTCATGTTGTGATAGAGTCACTTATTGATGTAGGAAACTCAATGATTGATGGATTTATTATGAGAGATCCAGGCGGTTATGATGATATTATTGATATTATGGAAGATGAAAAAGTCATTACACCAGAGATGTCAGTCCCATTGAAAAAAGTCATTGGTTTGCGGACGATGATTGTTCGTGAGTTCATTAACGTAGATACGAAAACTATTATTACTGTATTAGATGAATCAATTGACACACTTATCCTATTCCCAACAAAAGTTCGTCATTATCTTGAGCATGAGTTAGGACCGGTTTCTGCCTTTTTACCGGCTGATAAATAACAGATGCAGACAAAGAATTTTGGTGCTTATTGTCTTGACCTGGATGGCACGGTTTACAAAGGTAGCGATCCGATAATTGAAGCAGTTTCTTTTATTGCTAAGTTACAAAAAAATGGACTTGATCCTTATTTTGTAACTAATAATTCATCGCTAACACCCTTACAAGTTCAACATAAACTAGCGTCTTTTGGAATAAAAATGGAAGCTCACAATGTGATGACATCTGCAATTGCAGCTGCCAAGTACTGTAAAGAGAATTTTAGAGGTGCTACTGTCATGATGATTGGTGAAAGAGGTTTGGAAGAAGCGCTTGAGTTAGAAGGCATAGAAATAAATCGTGAAAAACCGGACATTGTCATTATGGGAATAGACCGTCATATAAATTATGATAAATTAGCAGATGCAAGTCTTGCGATTCGAGCAGGCGCTCATTTTATCGCGACAAACAGCGACAAAGCAATCCCGACTGAGAGAGGATTAGTCCCTGGTAACGGTTCATTTGTTAAGCTAGTTGAAAATGCGACGGGTGAAAAACCTTTATTTATTGGAAAACCAGAACCACATATGCTCAGTTTAATACAATCAATTGGTGGGTATGACAAGGGCGAGATGGTTATGATTGGTGATAATTATGATACGGATATACTTGCCGGAATTCACTTTGGTATTGACACGATTCATGTGGCGGGTGGCGTAACATCTCCAATTGAATTAAAGTCTAAGGAAATTCAGCCAACCTTCCTCCTTGATACTCTATTAGAGTGGGAACTGTAATGGATATGAAAAAGCTTTCCGAAATATTTCCGGAAAGCAAATTTGCTCTTTTTAAGGATATAGTTAAACTTTATTAAAAGAGCGGATTATCTTCTATGAATTGATAGATGCGTTTAGTTAGTTCCTCAGGTGTATCAGCTTTTACAATTTCGCCATTGACGACAGCATAAAGTGAATTAGCGCAAATCGTACAGTAGCTTAGGCAGCCATACTCAAGAACATCTAGGTTTGGATCACGCTCTAAGATTTCAAAGGATTCGTGAGCACCATTTGCAAGATTACTCATGCAAAATTCAACAATTGGATTCACTAAAATCACCTCACTATCTGAAATCTTACTCTCTTTTTGAAAATACGTCAATTCGATTAGCTCATTGTGAAACTTGTCACAAACTGTTATAATTATAAATGGGAATTTAACGGAAATTGAGAGGCGAAGGAGATTAAAATGAGAAAACTTGTATTGTTAGGTGCGGGTTATGGTAATATGCGTATTTTACAGCGTTTATTAGCGAAGGAATTACCAACCAATATTGAGATTACATTAATAGATAGAACACCTTTTCATAGTATAAAAACTGAATTTTACGCTCTTGCTGTGGGAACTGTGTCGGATTCTGTTGTACGTGTTCCATTGCCAATTCACAATCAACTTAAAGTAGTTGGAGGTGAAATCGAGGAGATTTCAACCAATGAAAAATGTGTTTACATGGAAGATGGCACTGAAATCACTTATGACGAGTTAGTGATAGGTCTCGGGTGTACTGATAAATACCATGACGTTCCAGGTGCTGAAGAGTTTACATATAGCATTCAGACGATTGGAAAGTCCCGTATTACATATGAAAAGTTATTGGGATTAGGTGCTGGGTGTACTGTAGGTATTATTGGGGCTGGACTAAGTGGGATTGAGCTTGCCAGTGAGCTTCGTGAAAGTAGACCAGATTTAAATATTAAATTATTTGATAGAAGCCCACGTATTTTGAGGGATTTTCCTGAACGATTAAGCAATTTTGTTAAAAGCTGGTTCGACGAGCATAATGTTGAAGTTGTAGCAGAATCAAATATTACAAGAGTAGAAGCGAATATCCTTCATAATCATGAGGAAACAATTCCTGTTGATGCAGTAGTTTGGACTGCTGGAATTCGTCCTGTTCCGGTTGTGCAGAGTATTGAAACTGAAAAAGGTTGTTCAGGAAGACTTTTGTTAAATAAATATCACCAACTACCTGGATATAGTGATGTCTATGTTGTAGGAGATTGCGCTGAGTTACCGTATGCACCAAGTGCGCAAGTAGCTGAGGCACAAGCTGAACAAATTGTGACGGTGTTGCGCCATGTTTGGGCAGATAAGCAGTTACCAGCGGAACTACCAGAAATTAAGTTGAAAGGCTTCCTAGGATCTTTAGGTAAAAAGCAAGGTTTCGCTTATCTAGGAGATCGAACTGTAACTGGGAGAATTGCACGTTTATTAAAATCAGGACTTCTTTGGATGTATAAAAGACATAATGGTTGAACAATAAAACCTCTGAATCCATTAATTTCTAATGGATTCAGAGGTTTTATATTTAAATAATAGACTACTAATTTATGATTTAGCTTCCTGAGGTATATAACCATGTTTTTCAAGTTCTGTGAAAACAGGCTTTAACTGGATATGCCCTTCGCCAATCATCACTTCATTGATCAAGACAAGTGGATAGAAGAATTCATCATTTTTAATTTTTTCAGCAATGTCTTTCTGTCTTTCATCGGTAACTTCAGTATCTATATCGATATACTTAATGTCATACGCTTGATTTGGATATTTCCTACCAATAGCTGCTTGTAGCCATTCAAAAGTATCAAATGATGAAGGTGCATTGACGCAACTCGCACAAATGACATTCGCACCAAAAATCTCTATAACTACGTTGTTTTTAACCAATATAAACTTCCCCTTTCGATTTCTAAAGATGGATTTTTTCTGCCCTTCGGCTTATAATGAGTCTATAAGGAAAGGAGACGAAATTAAATGACAGATACGAATTTGACAGAACCAGTACAAGAAGTCCTAAATAAATTACGCCCGTTTCTACTTCGCGATGGAGGCGATTGTGAACTTGTAGATATTGAAGATGGTATTGTAAAACTTCGACTTCTAGGTGCTTGTGGTACTTGTCCAAGTTCTACGATCACATTAAAAGCTGGTATTGAACGTGCATTACTTGAAGAAGTACCCGGCGTAGTAGAAGTAGAACAAGTCTTTTAAATAGCAAAAGAGAATTATTTAACGAGGGGGCTGTAATAAGGCTCCCTTTTCTTTTTTCTCTTTTATCTCCTGCCATCTTTCCTTCGCCAATTTTACAACTTGTAAGTCAGTTGTTCTCTTTTGTTGTTCAATGACCCTTGAAAAGTTACGAACAGCTTCCTCGTGATCACCGATTCTGCTGGATAACTCTGCAATCATATAAAGTATACGTGCTTCACTCATTTGTGTGCCTACATAATCCCCTTCGGAATATGATTTGATATAAAGGTTGCGCGCAGTTGTTAAAAAACGCTTTTCGTTATCAATCTGTGCTTTATCCCGATAAATCCATGCGATCCGTAGGGTTAGCCCTGCTATTGAAATTGATTTTTCTTTTTTTAATAAAGCGCTTAAATAAGAGAGTTTATAAGTTTCAATAGCTTCATCTAAACTTCGTTTTCCTCCAAATGACCGTTCAATCCATTTAGATGTAATTATTTTCGAAATTTCTTCCTTAGTTTGCGGAGCAAAATAAGGGGAAAAGTCTTCAGTGAATGCAAAGCCACAATGTGGGCAAACTGAGACGTTGTAAAAAACAGGATTTACTTCGCTCTCTTGATAAACTGGTTTGAAATCGTTGTCATGTGAAATGACTCGAACGAATCTTGAACGGATTTTAGTTGTACTAAACTTATGTTCGCAATTAATACATTTAATCTTTTTTTCATAAAAAGGACTAATTTCCATAGGCCAACTCCTTTCAGCATATGTCTAATACTATTATAACGCATTTAAATGGAAAGTTGAGCGTTTATGATTGCGTAGAGTCTGAAGTTATTGCTACAATAGAGTTAATCATAAAGGGGAAGGTGAACTTGAATGGCCCAATTGGTTGACTTATCAGAAGCTGCAGCATTTCATGTGAAAGAAATGATGCGTCACAATGGTGAAGAAGGTTCTTTCTTACGTATAGCTATTAACGGCGGAGGTTGCAGCGGACTCACATATGGTATGGGATTTGAACATGAAAAAAGTGATGAAGATCAGCTGCTTTTACAACATGGAATTGAAATTATTGTTGCAAAGGACGATGTCGATATCCTTGAAGGTACGCAAATAGATTATAAAGAGTCCCTAATGGGGGGCGGTTTTACAATAGAAAACCCCAACGCAATTTTATCTTGTGGTTGCGGAACATCATTCAGAACTGCCAAGAAAGAAGGAACACCAGCAGACTGTTAATAAAAACACCCTTCTAATTTAATTTTTTTTAGAAGGGTGATTTTATGTATTTTTTTGCGACATGATTTGTAGGACTTCATTTTTAGATGTGTATGAGAAAAGTAATCGTGCTTAATATTCTATACTCATTAATAGAATATTTATATTCAGATTTGTTAAATAGTTTAATAGTTATAAGATATTTATATCTTTTGTTGTATTGTGTTGAAAAGCAATACCAAAAGGTCTATTATAGACATAGTGTGTTTGTCTTAATTAGACAATTACTAGGGCTAAGTAAATTGCTGGGAAGAAATCGTTAAATAGTATAGGTTTTTAAATATCAATTTTTACTTATTCCAGATAAAATAAAATAAAAAAATTAAAGGTGGTTTCGATTTCCGTGAAAAGACCGAAAATACTAGTTTTAGGTGCAGGATACGGTGGTTTAACAACAGTCGTCAATTTGCAGAAGACATTCAGTACGGATGAAGTTGATATTGTACTCATTAATAAAAATGATTATCACTACGAATCGACATGGCTTCATGAAGCTTCTGCAGGAACATTGTCTCCTGAACAAGTGCGTTATGATATTAGAAGTGTTATTAATGAAACCAAAGTTCAATTTATTCAAGCAACAGTTGAAGCGATTGACGTTAAGGGTAAAGTTATAACAACTGATGTTGGGACACATACATACGATTATCTCGTAATCTCTCTTGGTTTCGAGGGTGAGACATTTGGAATTCCAGGTCTTGATAAGTATGCGTTGTCTATCGCTAATGTTAAAGCAGCACGCCAAATACGTGATCATATTGATTACCAATTTGCATCATGGTCGCTAGATGAAGTTAAAGACGATAGTCGTTTAACTATTATCGTCGGGGGAGCTGGTTTCACGGGAATCGAATTCTTAGGTGAGCTTGGTAATCGTGTGCCTGAACTTTGTAAAGAATATGATGTACCGTTTGAAAAAGTTCGTGTCCTTTGTGTTGAAGCTGCACCAATGGTATTACCAGGTTTTGATCCGGAACTTGTTAAGTATGCCGTGAATGCATTAGAAGCTAAAGGAATTGAATTCTCAATAGGAACTCCTGTTGTTGAAGCAACTCCTGAAGGCGTTAAAATTAAAACAGGCGAAGAAGAATTCGAGTTCATTAAAGCAGGCACGGTTGTATGGGCTGCTGGTGTTCGTGGAAATCATCTTATTGAAGAATCTGGTATTGAAAACATGCGTGCGCGTGTGAAAGTAGATAAAGATCTTCGTGCTCCAGGTCATTCTGATGTATTTATCGTTGGGGATTGTGCGTTAATGATTAACGAAGAAATTAACCGTCCATTCCCACCAACTGCTCAAATAGCTATGCAACAAGGTGAAACTTGTGCAAAAAACATTGGTTTATTAGTTAAAGGTTTAAATACATTTGATTTCGAACCTGATTTAAAAGGTAGTGTTTGTTCACTTGGTAGTGATGATGCTATAGGTGATGTATTTGGTAAAAAAATCACAGGTAAAAAAGCTTCATTCATGAAGAAAGTAATAGATAACCGTGCTCTATTTATTATCGGTGGTCCAGCGCTTGTCATTAAAAAAGGAAAGTTCAACTTCCTTTAAAATATAAAAAAATTATTTTGAAGCATCTACTGTCATAAATGGACAATAGATGCTTTTTTTGGAGGAATTAAATGGCTGAATCAAAAAGAGGAAATGTTTGGTTGGCATCTGCTGGACTTGTTATGAATGATAAAGGTGAATGGTTAGTCGTCAAGAAAAAGTATGGTGGGTTAAAAGGAAAGTGGTCATTCCCAGCTGGATTTGTAGATGAAGGCGAAACGATTGATCTAGCTGCAGTACGAGAAGTGAAAGAAGAAACGGGTATTGATTGCCGAGTAGATAGTATGATTGGATTTAGGACAGGTGTAATTAAAGATTTAATAAGTGATAATATGGCAATATTTTTACTCTTTCCAAATGATAATGACCAGTTGTTAATACCGCAAACAAAAGAAATAGCTGAAGTTAAATGGGGTAGCCCTATTGATTTAAAAGAAGATCCAAATACTTCTGTTATGATTAAAGAAATTGCAGAAAAGGTAATAGACTTGGGATTTCAAGATATAGTAACGAGGAGTCCGGGCGAAATATTTGGCTATACATCTTATAAATTATTTTTTAACTGAATCAAACTAATTAAGTAATGATAAGGTCGTCAATTATAATTTATTATTACCGAGCCTAAATCCGACAAATATCTGAACTTCTCCTATAGAGTTGTAAGCTACACTCGATTCATGTAAAATTATGAATGTAAAAATGGAGGTAATCATATTGGGCGGAACAATTTCATTGACGCATGTCGTGTTATCTATTTTGATTTTTATTGTCATGTTTTTCGGTATTGGATTTTTGTTAAATATGTTACTAAGAATGACTTGGCTAATGGCTATTATTTATCCCATTATTGTCATTTTCATTATTGATGAAGTAAGATTATATGAGTATTTTACGAAACCAGCATATGCTTTTAAACTTCTAGGAACTAAAGTTATGGCCTTACATACGGTGGATATTGTAATCCTTTCTAGTGGTCTTGTTGGTGCAATTATAGCGGGTTTTGTCATTAAGCTTTTACGAAAACAAGGCTATCAAATGTTTTAAATTGTAGATTAAAATAGAAAAAACGGAGTGTTTGGGCAATTTTGCTCAGATACTCCGTTTTTTTCAGACAATAAATGTGTATATAACAACTGAAATTAATACTCCAGTTACGGCGCCAGCAAATACTTCACTCGGTTTATGGCCGAGTAATGTTTTAAGCTCTTGCATCTTTTCTTTTTCATTTTTATCTTGCCAACCTTTAGCTTCTTGAACAAAAGTTTGGAAATCTATTCGCATTTGATTAATAATAACGGCTTGTTGTCCTGCTTGATAGCGGATACCCGTAGCATCAAACATAACAATGACACCGAATATTGCAGACACAGCAAACAGAGGTGAGTCGAGTCCTGCTTCATATGCAATTGCAGTAGTAAGTGCGGTAACGGCAGCTGAATGGGAACTAGGCATACTGCCAGTTGAAGTCATTAGCTTCCAGTCAATTTTCCGTGTAATAATAAATTGAACAGGAATCTTAATGAATTGTGCGAATATGATGCCGAATAAAGCCGCTAGGAGCGGGATATTCTGAAAAATACCGATTATTTTTCCACTCCATTTCTAAATAATTCATTTGAATGTTTGATAAAATTTATAAAATTAGTATAACACATCCTTTGATTGTGAAATACAGTTATCTATTAATTCATATGATTTTATTCTATTTCTGTTGTTAATTTAATCGACTAATATGTAATGGGCTTGCATATAGAAATGAACAGGTCGTGATGAATTCGATTATAATTATGAATGTAGTATGTTAATAATAGTGTATAAAAAACCAGGAGGGTTTTCATGAAAATTAAACTAATGGAACAAGATTTCAGTAAAGTAGAAGAAGAGGTACTTTTAATAGGTGTACCTAAAAATCCGGAAAACATTGAGGGATGGGAAGAATTTGTTTCTTCATTTCACACAGCTTTACCAGAGTGGATAAAAACAGGTGATGTAAAAACCGATTACAAAGAAATTGTGAAAATACCTTCTTTCAATACAAATACTTATAAACGAGTAATATTCATTGGATTAGGTGTGAATAAATCATTAACGGATAATTTATTACGCAAAGTATTTGCGGCTGTAGGTAAGGAGCTTTTAAAAATAAATGCTTCTTCAGTTGCAATTTGGACGGCACCTTTCACAAATGAAAAGTTAACATGCGAAGATGTTATTTTTGCTGCAGCTGAAGGGTTAGGCTTAGGCGGATACCAATTTAATGATTATAAAACGACCTCGAATGAGCGTGATTTCGAGCTAGAGATAGTTGCATTTTTAACAACAGCTTCAATTGATCAAGAAGAAATGAAAGCCGCTTTTGAGATAGGGTGTATTCATGCTAATGCCGTAAATGAAGCGAGAAATCTCGTCAACATGCCACCTAATTTATTGACTGCAACTGAAATGGCTAAATATGCACAAGTCCTAGCAGAGAAATATGATTTTGAAATCGAAGTGCTAGGCAAAAAAGAAATGGAAGAGCTAGGGATGGGCGCAATTCTAGCTGTCAATAAAGGGTCAGTAGAAGAACCTAAGCTTATTGTCCTCAAATATATGGCTACAGATGACTGGAAAGATGTCATAGGGTTAGTTGGGAAAGGTGTGACCTATGATACAGGGGGCTATTCATTAAAACCGAAGGATGGCATGGTTGGTATGAAAGGCGATATGGGTGGAGCAGCTGCGGTTCTTGGTGCGATGTCTATTATTGGAGAAACACGTCCAGCTAAGAATGTTATTGCAGTGATAGCGGCTACAGATAATATGGTATCTGGAGAAGCCTTTAAACCAGATGATGTAATTACTTCACTAAGCGGGAAGACAATAGAAGTTCTAAATACAGATGCTGAAGGTCGTCTTGTATTGGCTGATGCAGTAACCTATGCATTGCAGTCTGGGGCTAACGCTATAATTGACGTGGCGACTCTTACAGGTGGTGTTATTGTTGCACTAGGCATGGACAAGACAGGTGCGCTTACGAACGATGATGCGTTCTTTGAAGAGTTTATGCATGCATCCATTGAAACGGATGAGTTTGTCTGGCGACTCCCTATCACTGAAAATGACAAATTACGCATTCGTAAAAGCGATGTAGCTGATTTGAATAATTCACCTGGACGCGATGGTCATATGATTTTTGGAGGCGGATTTGTGGGCGAGTTTGCAGGGGATACGCCTTGGATTCATTTAGATATCGCTGGAACATCTGATGCAGAATCTGTACATGATCTAGGACCAAAAGGGGCGACGGGTGTCATGGTACGAACACTCGCGACTGTTGTGGAACGATTAGGTATAAGTAAAGAATAAAGGGCAACCGCCTACTTAGCCTCGCTCAACCTAGAATAGGATAGTGAGGAAGGGGGAGGGAAATGCCACGTAATTCTTATAATTTCAATCGCGGATACGGACATAGAGGGGGCTTCGGAGGTGGACGCGGCTTCGGCTTTGGTGAAGGTTTTGGTATTGGGGGACCATTTTTAGGTGGTTTTACAGGTAGTTTACTTGGAAGTGTTCTGTTTCCAAACAACAACTACAACAATCAGCAATACTATCCACAACAACCATATTATCCATACTATCCATATCAACCATATCAACCATATCAACCATATTATGGCGGTTACTCGTATCCACCATATGGCTACTACGGCGGATATTAAAAATGAAAAAACAGATGACAACCAAATTATTGGTTGTCATCTGTTTTATTTATGCTTGAATTCTTTTTCTTAGCAGCTTCTACAACTTCTGCTAAATCATCGCCGACCGTTAGATTAGTAGGCTTAACACCAGAAATATAAGCTGCACGTGCCATGAGATGCCCCCCAATTGGAGCGGTTATAAACAAGAAAGCGATACCGAGGATGAGCTTAACGCTAAAATAGCCATCAATAACCCAAGTATAAAGGAGGAGCCCATTTAAAATACATAGTACCCCGAATGTTGAACTCTTGGATGCTGCATGTGCCCGCGTATACACGTCAGGCAGTCGTAAGATACCGATTGTAGTAACTGCTGTGAAAATGACCCCTATAGAGATTAATAAGATTATGAGTATGTTAGCTATTGCGATCACGCTCAATTATCTCTCCTTTCTCTATAAACTTGGAGAAGGCAACCGTTCCAATGAAGGAAATGATTGCAATTAACAAAATGACTTCAATAAAGAAATGTGTTTTAAATAAAATAGACAGTAGCGCTATGGCTGAAATGAACATAACCCCAATTGCATCTAATGCAATAAGTTGGTCAGGAGTAGAAGGTCCACGGAAAACGCGATATAGTAGGCCAACCATCGATAACAAAACAAGTACAAGAGAAATGAAAATAAACGTCATCATAGTCGACTTACCTCCTTAATCGCTTTTTCGAATGTATTTCTAATAGAGTCTACAGCGTCATCCACATCATCCACATCGATTGCATGAACGTATAGTGTTTTCTGATCGTCAGAGACATGTACAACAATTGTTCCTGGTGTTAGCGTGATTAAACTTGATAGTAGTGTAACTTCCCAATCATGTTCTAAATCAATTGGCAAAGCAAAAATCATAGGTTGAATATTTAATTTAGGACGTATTACAACGAGCAATACCGAAATGTTGGACAGTGTTAATTCTTTAAAGAAAAGAATCAACAATTTGAAAGCCGCCCATAGTCGATCGATATAAAGTCTTTTTTTGAAAAATCGTCTCATTAAAATGATAAGTAGTAACCCGATTAAATAACCGATGACGAATGTCGTAGCCGTCATCGAAGAACTCATGAACATCCATGTTAGTGCAATGAAAAAGTTCAACAATATTTGGAAAGCCATCGTCATCTACTCCTTTAGAACCGCGTCAATATAGATAGACGGTTTTAGTAATACATCTGAGGCATCCGTCATATACGGCAAAATCAATTCAGTCCCAAGTCCATATATGATGGAAATAATAACTAGCATTACAGCTGGGATCATCATTTTTTGGTATGACTTGCGGTTTGTATTTGGTAATTTCGCAGGTTCTCCCCAAAAGGCATAGATGAAAATTCGAATGACCGATAAAAGAACAATTAAACTGGAAGCTAGAATAATGATTGCGCCCAAAACATTTTCTGCCTCAAAGGCTCCTTTAATGATGAGCAATTTCCCTGCAAAACCGCTAAGAGGTGGAATCCCTGCTAATCCAAATGCAGCGATTAAATATATCCAGCCAAGAGGTGCATGGGTTTTCATCAGACCGCCCATTTTCCGTAAATTAGACGTACCAGTAATAGCAATAATTATTCCTATCAGAATGAATAGAGCGCCTTTAATAATCATGTCATGAATTAGGTAAAACATTGCACCTGTCATGCCGTTTTCATTCATTTGTGAAACTCCGAATAAAATAACACCGACAGCGATAACAATGTTGTAAATCATAATTTGTTTCACATCGAAATAAGCAAGTGCACCAATACATCCTGCAATAACGGTGATAACCGATAGCACTAGGAGTAATTCGTGTGTGAATGACATATCATGGATGAAAAACAATGTGTACGTGCGCATAATCGCATACAAGCCGACCTTCGTTAGTAAGGCTCCGAATAATGCCAGTATGGGCATAGGCGGTGCAGCATAGGACCCTGGTAACCAGAAATAAAGCGGGAAAATCGCTCCTTTTATTCCGAACACAAGAAGGAATAGAACAGCAATCACTGTAATGATTCCAGGTTGACCAATTTCTGCAATTTTGACTGATATATCAGCCATATTCAACGTACCGATGACTGAGTATAAAAGTGCAACCATTACGACAAACAAAGCTGAGGAAATGACATTTACAAGTATGTATTTAATCGATTCACGAAGTTGTTTTTTCTCTCCACCTAATACAATTAACACATAAGAAGCCATGAGTAGTACTTCGAAAAAGACGAACATGTTGAAAATGTCACCAGTTGTAAATGCGCCGTTCACACCTACTAACATAAAGAGAATTGCAGGATAATAATAATTCTCTTCTCGTTCTGAACCAATCGCAGTAAAGCTATATATCACAACAAAAAGCGTAATCAAAATTGACGTCGTGACGAGTAATACAGAAGTCATATCTGAGACCATAGAAATACCAAATGGTGCCGACCAACTACCTAAAGTTACCGCTTGCACGCCATCCGTTTTTACTTTACTCATAAGAACAAGTGCAGCAATCAAACTAATGATTAAACCGAACAATGTCAGTAATCTCTGTATCAGGACGTGCTTCTTGAAGAAAAGAAGCAGTATCGCGAAGAAAAACGGCAAAATGATCGGTAGTAATAGAAGATTAATCATGTTCGTCATTTCCCTTCATTAAATTCATATTATCAGTTTTATGTTCTTCATATGTTCGGTAAAAAAGGACGAGCATGAAAGCTGTCACACCGAAACTTATTACTATAGCCGTTAAAATTAAGGCTTGAGGAAGAGGATCTGCATAATCAGTCACACCATCTGCTAATACAGGTGGTGAAGTGCCGCCAAGACCGCCCATTGTTAAAATGAGTAAGTGTGCACCGTGACTAAGAAGGCCTGTCCCTATAATGATGCGTAAAAGGCTTCTGGACAAAATTAAATATACAGCAGCCATAAATAAAATCCCAATCACAATGGCCATCAAAAACTCCATTACGAATCACTTCCAATCATTTGGATCATCGTAATCGTTGAACCAACAACAACTAGATAAACACCTGCATCAAAGGCCATCGCGGTATGTAATTCTGAAACACCGAATAGCGGTAACGTAAACTCACCAAATGCATGTGTGAAAAACGGAACATTGAAGATAAGAGACCCTGCTGCCGTACCGAATGCGAGAAGTAAACCAATGGCAACAACAATCATAAAATCAAAAGGTAAAGCTTTTTGAACTGTCTTTAGGTCAAAGGCTAATAAAAGAAGGACAATGGCGCCAGTCGTTAAAAGGCCTCCAACAAATCCTCCCCCTGGTGCAAAATGGCCGGCAAAGAAAATGTGAATAGAGAAAAGAAAGATGATGAAAAATACAACTTTAGTTGTCGTCTGTAATATGACATCATTTGTTTTCATCAGAATTCTCCTTTCCAGAAAGACGCAAACGAATCATAGCGAATACGCCCATTCCCGCGATTGCTAAGACAGCAATTTCAAATAATGTATCGAATCCTCGGTAATCTACGAGAATAACGTTAACGATATTCCCACCCGCTGCTTCTGTTAAAACCGTATCTTTATAATACTGTGAAATGGAAGGAATCAGTTTTTGTGAGTGAGCAGATAATGCCACTAGTGTGACTGTAATCCCAACAGCTGCAGCAATTATAAGATTGCCTAAACGAACACCCTTCGTTTCACCATGTTTTTTAAGTGCTGGTAAATGTTGAAACGCCAATAAAAACAACGCAACTGAAACTGTTTCAATGACTAGTTGAGTAAGTGCTAAATCCGGTGCTTTGAAAATAACAAAGAACAATGCTACAGAATAACCAACAGCACCTAAAGCGATAATTGCACTTAATCTGGTTTTTGCAAATATAATCATTCCCACACCTAGAATTAGAATGATTGCTGTTAAAATAGCATATACATTCAAAGGCGTGAAGCTATCCATATCTACAATAAAGGCATCGCGAATAAACAAAGTTGCTGTTGTAAGGATAACGATAAACGAAAACATATAAATAAGGTATGTGCGGATAAGGCCCGTCATATAAAAACGAGACAAGCGATTCATCCCCACTTCACCGAACATCATCATCGAATCGTACAATGCATTTAATGACAAATATTGCGGTTGAACATCGTAAAGTTTTTGCCATTTTGACATTGTTAAGAAAAGAATGGTACCTACTACAATGATACCAATTGTCATCCAAAGTTCAGGTGCATCCCAACCATGCCAAGCTAATACATGAATCCCGATATCATCTGGATGATTGTACAAGCCGGTTTGCATAGCGAGAACTGCTGGATTCACAAATGTTTTCCCAATCCAATTCGGAATGAAGAATATCGCGACAACGGCAGTTGCCAAAATAACAGGGGAGACAAGCATACCAAATGGTGCTTCATGCGGTTCCTTTGGAAGTGCAGCAGATTTTCTTTTACCATTGAATGTTTTGAAGACGAAATAAAAACTATAAACAAATGTAAAGACGCTTGCAACCCAACCAATGATGGGTAACACGATTCCCCAAGTTGCGAAATTGAACATGTCGAATTGTGGAAGAGCAAGCATTGATGTTAAAAATAATTCTTTGCTTAAGAATCCACCAAACGGGGGCAATCCAGCCATAGACATCGAGCCGATAAAAGCGACGGTGAAACTTACAGGCATAATACTCATTAAGCCCCCGAGTTTTCTAATATCCCTTGTCCCTGTTTCGTGGTCGACAATCCCTGCTACCATAAACAAACTACCTTTGAACATGGCATGGTTGATTAAGTGGAATATCGCAGCAAACGCGGCGAATTTAAAGATGTCTACATTTGCCCCATCGACATGAAAGGAAATAGCACCTGCTCCAAGAAGTGACATAATTAGACCAAGTTGACTAATCGTAGAAAAAGCAAGAATCGCTTTCAAATCTGTTTGTTTCACAGCAAAGAATGAACCCCAGAATAAGGTGAGTAGACCAATTCCGATCACAAGCCAAATCCATACTTCTGAAAATGCGAACACCGGTGTAAAGCGTGCGACTAGATAAAGTCCAGCTTTTACCATCGTGGCAGAGTGAAGGTATGCACTGACAGGGGTTGGTGCTTCCATTGCGTCAGGTAACCAAATGTGAAATGGGAACTGGGCTGACTTTGTGAATGCGCCGAGCAATACGAGGACGAGGGCAAGCTTGAAATACTTACTTTCGATCAGGTTAGGCGCATTCGCGATTAATTCACGAATGGAATATGTATCACCCATTATTGATAGGAGAACAAAACCTCCGAGCATCATTAGTCCACCAAAAACTGTAATCATCATCGATTTTAGCGCGCCGAATCGTGATCCATCTCTTGTGTACCAATAACCAATGAGTAAAAATGATGAAATTGACGTTAGCTCCCAAAAAAGATATAGGGAAATCATATTATCGGATTGCACAATTCCAAGCATTGCAGTCATAAACATAAGTAAATATACGTAAAAGTTGTTCAGCTGCTCACGTTTTTTATCAAGATAGAAAATAGAGTAAAGTACGACAAGTGAACCAATTCCTGTAATGAGTAATGTGAATAACAGGCTAAGCCCATCGATATAGGAGACAAATGAAATGCCGAGTGATGGAATCCATGATATCTCAGAAACCGCTACATTGCCTTCCATTGTCATCTTAATAAAACTTAGGTAGTAGATGAACAGGATAAGCGGAACTACCAAAACGAACCATCCAGTATGTATTGACTTCATTTTTTTGAAAAGGAATGGTACGAAAATGGCTGCCACAATAGGCAGAAAAATTAATAATACAAAATCCAAAAAAATCCTCCTCCCAAATGAATAAACGTTATTCATTTCAATGTTTTAAAGTATAACTTAAAATAGCCCGTTTTGTATAGGAAACTAAAACAAGTTAAAGTGTTATTGCATATTAGATGATACACGCGATTGTCTAGAAATGTAAGCGTTTTAAAGCGTAATGTGAAGTAGATTATTATGTGATTTATCATAAAGATATTACCCAAGAGCCGATATGCTCGATTCCCGGGCTTTATTAATTAAGAATATGAAAATTTGGCAGTTTAGTGAACTACAATAATTATGATGAAGTATACAACCATAGCAACTAGGCCAATTGGAACACCGAATCTTGCCCATTCAATACTTGTGATATTCAATTTACCGGCTGCAATAATATTGGGTATATTTCCGGGTATTAACATACCACCGCTAATGAGAAGTCCGAGAAGAATTGCCTTGATTGTATTATCATCCATTGAAGTACTGATTTCTGCTGCTGCAAGTGTTGCATTATCCAATATGGCCGAAATCATATTAATCCAGTATAAAATATAAGGATTGAGATTGAGTAAATACTTATTAATAAGCGGTTCAAATCCCGAACCGAGAAATGTTAAAGCCATTACGAATAAGTAAATTTTGAAACTACGCACAATTATTTCAGAGTAAGATTCCTTTTGTAGCCTTTTTGATTTACTAAAGCCATGCTTATTTGGTTTAACAAAGACTGCGGCTAATAGTGCAAAAACGACTATTCCAGGAATAATATCTCTTGCCAATAATTTAAATAAATAAAAGAATTCTTCATTTAATTTACTAGTAGCAATCGTTGATAAGGGTTCACCAATCGGTGTTAATACAGCGCCTAGCCCAATAGAATAACAAGCTAATATAACAAGTCGTATTGACGATTTACGGTCAAGTCGGAGGACTGATACGACAGCAACCAAAACGATTGCTGCAATAATTGCTGTAATGATACTAGAAATAAGACCAAGTATAATGACAAATAGTGCTATGAAAATTCTGTAGGGAATAGCTTTACTTGTTGTCAAAATACCTCTTTCTATTGGCCCTTGTAGCCATCTAAAAAGTAGACCAGCCACAAGAACTGCTAAAGTTATATAAACCGGGTCTACTAATGCTTTTTTAATAAGATCAAAATTAAGAACTTGGCTCACAATAACCGCTGCTATCCCCATAATAAATAGAAATACTTCCAAGTTCCTCTCGACTAGCTTAACGGTAAAAGGCATAAATAAAACAAATATAAGTATGATGGAGAGCCCAAGAATCATTTTAACCTTCCTTCCCTAAAACTAATTAAGTATTTCATAATTGATATCGTTTATTGGTATTCCGACAAGTGAATAATAGGTCTATACAACTGTTAATCATTTGCTAGTACAATGATAAATAGTGTTGCATAGTTAGATTAATATCTTATAGTATATGTAGAAGAATCAATTTCATAATAGGGTTTTATTGCTACACCACCACAATATATAGTTGAGTTGAAGCGTTCTCAAACTATATGTTGCGTCGTTGTAGCAGATTAAGGTTATTATGAAATTGATTCAGATGAAATAATTTAATTTTTGAGGGTGTCTAATGAAAAATCCATATATATATGGCTATTTACCATTTGTGACAATACTGTTATTTAGTTTAACATTTGGTGTATATTCAGTAAGTTTGTCGATTGATTTATTTAGGGAAATTGGTTTATATTCTGGCATGCGTGAATTTTTAACAGATCTGCAGCTACGTTTATTTCTACTTGTTATCTATATGCTGCTGTACTTCATGTTATTTGCTGCGTTAAAACTAATTGCGGAGACAATTCATGAAACAGCAATGTTATTATTTTCTAAGGATGATGAAGGTAGTTCCTACCATCTTGGTCGCGGTGGTAACGTCGTCTATTTTTTTGGTGCACTTACAACAGCTGGAGGTATTAATTCGATTAAGTTTTTAGTAATCATTTTCGTTATTACAACAATTATATATTTTATATATAATGTGTATTCTTTAAGTAAATTTTTAACGCCTACCAGCACAATAGGTCTTATTATTTTCGAAATAGTATTATGGGCTGTATTGTTGTCTTCATTAATTTACATATTGTTAAAACTTTATAACGGTTTTTTAGCGAGTCTACCATTTTTAACTTAATTCAGAGGGGGATGTTTAAACCCGAGCTGTATTAAGTTAAGCTAACGATGTACTAGTGCTGACAAAAATGCCTCCAGCTTGAAAAAAGACTAGTATTAATTACGCCTAGGCATAATTAATACTAGTCACTAAGGGCAGCAGAAAATATACGTAAATGGATTTTATTTTTACTTAGTTTTTGCATGGATTGAGGCTTATCGTAGCCAACCCAAACAGCTGTCGTATAATGCTCATTCATACCGGCTACCCAAAGATCTTTATACTGATCCGTGGTTCCAGTTTTTGCACCTGTATAAGCGGTTGTGTAAGGGATACCTACACCAGTTCCGTTTAATACAACATCTTTTAATAAATCTCTAATTGTCGCTACCGTATTTGGTGACCAAACTTCAACTTTTTTATTTTCCCAAGCATATAATACGTTTCCTTCGTTGTCTTTTACTGAACGTATTGCATGTACCGGTGTATACATTCCGTCTATGAAACTGGTATAAGCGCCGGCAATTTCAAGAGGTGTCATACCTTTAGAAAAGCCACCAAGTGCAGCTGGATAATTTTTATCTTGCAATGTTATTGATTGAAATTTGAAAGGTTCAAGATACGTGAAGGCTTCTTCAATGCCAACACGTTGAAGAAGCCGAACTGCTGCTGTATTATAACTATTTCGAAAAGCGGTCCGAATACTTGTATTCCCGTATACATAACCTCCGAAGTTTTTCGGACAATAACTTCCAATGCAAAGACTTCCACTATTGACAGTCATATTATCTGTATAGCTGCCGCTTTCGAATAAAGGGGCATAGACCAGTAGTGGTTTTATCGCTGAACCTGGTTGTCTAACAGCCTGAAAGGCCCGATGAAAATCAGCTTTTTTATAGTTTTTCCCACCGTAGGCACTGACGATTTCCCGTGTCTTATTATCAATTACAACGGAACCTGCTTGAAGATCTTCTGGTTGCAATAAAGAGGTAATTGCCTGTTCATTTCTAACTTGTTTTGAAGAATTATAGGCTGTTTCAATCATGACTCCAGTTGCTATAATAGCTGAAGTACGCGATTTTAATTGTTTACGTAAGATATTTCGCATATCTTCATCCTTGGCCTCAGCCATTTTTTCAGTAAAACCTTCTGAATTCCCAATCAGTTCTTCAAGCTCAGCTAAGACCAATGTGCTGTATGTAGGTGAATAATTTACCTTCTTTTTAATCTTTAAGACAATAGGCGTTGTTTTATATTGGATGGCCTCTTCCATGAGTATTACGCCATTATTCAAAAGTGTATCTATAAGGCGTTCTTGTCTTTTTTTCGTTTTTTCAAAGCTTTTAACTGGATCGTAAAGAGATGGGTTGTTTGGAATGGCTGCAATAAAGGCAATCTCTCCTTCATTTAAATCTTCTAGTGGTCTACTAAAATAATAGGTAGCGGCGCCACCAATTCCGTAAACTTTGTTACCAAAATACATCTCGTTCATATAACCCTCTAGTATTTCATTTTTTTCTAATTGCTTTTCGAGTTCTGCTGAGTAGAATAGTTCTGTTAGTTTTCGTTCATATGTTTTATCTGTCGTCAAAAAACGCATACGTACGAGCTGTTGCGTAATTGTAGAACCGCCTTGTGAGAAACTGTCAGAAGATGAATTCATAACAAATGCCCTTGCTATTGCGGCCACATCATAACCTCGGTGATGATAGAATTCCTTATCTTCACTTTCTAGAAATAATTGCCTGGCAATAAGAGGGATTTCGGAAAGTGGTAGGGGATTTCGCCATTCTATATACTCCTCTGAAAAAATGACGCCATCTTTATCTTTCATCACTACTGGAACATCCTGACTAGGTGCAGTTAATTCGATTGAATTGGTAATATGTTCATTAAATGTATCTGCATACCCCAACTGTACAACTATTTCGGAGTTGACAAAAATAAGGGTGGGGATGGCTATAAGAATGATTAAAAAGCCGAATACTTTTTTCAGTGGAGGGCCTCCGTTCGTAGCGTTTATTTAATTTGAAAGAATTAATATGTGTATGTATTTTTACTTATATGAATCAATTTCATATTTCTGAGCCCTTGGGGCTCTAGGTGTTAAATCACAAAAAAATAGAGCACCTCCCCAAATCCTGTATAATGAGAGTTACCACACACACATTAACAGACTGGAGAAATGCTCTATGCCTATTATACGACAAGAAAGCCTGTTTGACATGCAAGTTTTATTCGACTTGGAACCTACCCATCGATTTAATTCGATTTTGTCGGTTATTGACATACATCCCATCCTTGACGTGATGATGAAAAAGTCTCGTTTTGGACCTAAACAATCACTTAATTATTCTGCTATGATCTATTCGTTGGTTATTCGAATCACCGAACGCATTCCATTTATTAAGGACCTTGTAAAGCGTCTCACTACAGATTTACGGTTTAAGGTTGATTGTGGATTCTTAGTATCTGATGAGATTCCATCGGAAGCTTCCTATTCCCGTATGATTGCATCCATTAGCGAATCTGATACTTTAGAAATCGTTCAAGAACGTCTTCTTCTCCAAGCGATAACAGAAGGTTTCGTATCAGATGAAACGATAGCTATTGATGCAACACATGTTGAAGCGCGTGATCGTGCTCCATTTAAATCGGATAAAGTTAAAAAAGAACCCAAAAAGCGTGGCCGAAAAAAGAAAGAAGAACATGAACAATGGCTAGTTGAAAAAGCTGAAAAGGAAGCGAACCTTCCGCTCTATGAAAAGAAAATTGAAAATCAACTTGATGCATCCCTATTGGAACTTCGTTCCTCTGTGCCTATTGAACCCAAATGGGGAATAAAGAAAAACAGTGAAGGGAAGAACATCTTTTGGTATGGATTTAAATGTCATCTAGCGGTTGGGACGAAAAGTCAATATATTCTTCAATCTCTATTTTCTTCAGGCAGTCTTAATGATGGAAAAGCTGCAATCTCATTATTAAAAGGTACTAAAGAACGTCTACCTTTATTAAAAATAAACTACGTAACAATGGATGCAGGTTACGATTACAACCCAATTTACGAACAAATTTATCGTAACGGATCGCAATCTATCATTGCTTATAATAAGAAGAATGAACCTGAGCCTATAGGCTTTGATAAATATTTCACACCGACATGTGTTCGAGAACATTCGTATCGTTATGATAGCTTCGACAGTAAGTATCAAACACTGAAATACACACGTCCATTGGAATGTAAGAATTGTCCACTCGCTACTGATACTTTATGTCAGAAGGTTTATAAAAAGAAAATCACTGATGACCTGAGACGTTACACTGCGCCAGCACGTGGCTCAGTAAAATGGGATGAAATTTATAAGGAACGAAGTTCCGTTGAACGTGTAAATGCATACCTCAAAGGATATTTTCTATTAGATCAGATTTATCATTGTACTGGTGAAAAAGCCAAGGTTCATTTTGATTTAGTTCAAATCGCGTACAACGCTAGTAAACTTGCTGTTGATCGACTCCTTCAACTTCAATTATCTGAAACAGCATAATCAGCTACTTCATTCGTTTTTTTAAGAAATCATTTTTAATTCTGTTTCTATATGATTTTTTAAAAGTACGCATTATGAAATTGATTCATATATAAAATTTTAGCACACTCAAGTGAAATGAGTGTGCTAAAATTTTATTTTTCCATAAGAAAGTCTTCAAAGTCTTGTTGAGGTCTTTTTCTCACATAATATAGGAAAGCGAAAGCGATTAAAAATAGCGAGCCGGTTACAAAGAAAACATTAGAGATACCGATGAAACCACTAATTATTCCCCCGAACATTGGTCCGATAATATTACCTAGAAAACGGAAACTCGTATTATAACCCATGACCTCACCCTGAACGTCAATTGGTGCTTCTCTTCTAACGAGCGCTGTCGTAACAGGAATCATACCCCCGACTGCAATACCAAATAAGATACGACAAATAATGAGTTGCCATAAATGAGTAACAAATGCTTGTGGAATGACAAAGAGGAAGGAGAGAAGAAGTAAAATTGATAACACTTTTTCGTAGCCAATATCATCACCGAGCTTACCCCAGCGCCTGGCAAACAGTAAATTACCTATACCTGCAGCACTAAATGTAATCCCTGCAAGAAATGCAACATCTTTTGTATCGGTCAATTCGGCAACATATAAAGAAAGAAGAGGTTGAATACTAAAGTTACCGATTTGAATAAGCACTGTTACTATCATTACATTTAGCATTAGTCGGTGGCGTAGTAACGCACTTAAAATAGTCTTCCTAGAGTAACTAATCGCCAATACACTTTTAACACGCACCGTCTCTTTTATTCCAAATAATATAATTAAAGCTGCAATTGTCACAGTCACCCCTGTAATAATAAAAGTGTATTGAAACCCATATGAATCTGCCAATAATCCCCCGAATACAGGTCCGAAAAGCATTCCAGTAACACTACCGGTTTGAAGTGTTCCAAGTGTTTTACCTGCTTCTTTCTTAGGCGTTTGGGAAGAAATATAGGCAAGAGATGTTGGAATAAAGCCTGTTACAACCCCCATACCCAATCTTAAAAGGAAAAACATTTCAACTGATTGGACGAAGCCCATTAAGAAAATAAAAGTTGCAATACCAAAGCAGTTTATTAACAGTATAGGTTTAAAACCATATTTATCAGCAACTCGTCCCCATATTGGAGACATAATCACTGCAGTTATAAATGTAGCTCCGAAAATTAAACCAGCCCATTTCTGCACATAAGCTGCTGAATGATCGCCAAATGTATCGATATAAATTGAAAGGAAAGGCATGATCATTGTTGTCGTACCTGCTGCTAAAAAATTGCATATCCATATGATTAGAAAATTTCTTTTTTTTACGTCCATAATATGTGTAAACCCACTTTCATTGACTTGCTGTTTCCTTAGTATAAAACAATTCGAAACTCGAAGGAAATAAGGTGCTTAATAATCGAAATTGAGACATCGATATGATAGACTAAAACGTGGTGATTGAGAATGAGAAAATTAGTTTATCCTTTACTAATCGTTTTACTACTAACAGGCCTTGCAGCTTGTGGTAAAGACAAAGTTAAGGAAGAAGTACCAAAGGATGACCCGGCAACAGATAGCTTAAGTGAGAATGTAAGTGATTATCCACAATTATCAGGAGACGTTGCAGATAATGAGGCGCTCGTTGTCATGAACACTACTCTTGGTAGCGTTAAAATTAAGTTATTTCCAGAAATGGCACCAAAAACAGTGGAAAACTTTTTAACACATGCAGAAGATGGTTATTATGATGGTCTTATTTTCCACCGTGTTATTAATGACTTCATGATTCAGGGTGGAGATCCTGATGGAACTGGAGGAGGCGGAGAAAGCATATTTGGTAGTTCATTTGAGGATGAATTTTCGAATAAGCTATTCAATTTACGCGGAGCACTTTCCATGGCTAACGCAGGTCCTAACACGAACGGCAGTCAGTTTTTCATTGTGCAAAATTCAAGCGTGGATGATGCTTCCCTTAATCAAGAAAAAGAGTTTAAGTATGCAGAAATAATCAAAGAAGCTTATCTTGAACTAGGTGGAACACCACATCTTGACCAAGCACATACGGTATTTGGACAAGTCATTGAAGGTATGGACGTTGTTGATAAAATTGCGCAGGAAGAAGCTGTCAACGACCGACCGGTTAATGATGTAAAAATTGAATCGATTGAAATTGTTCAAAAACCAACAAAATAATACGCACAATAATAGGAGGAAATAATTATGTATCCACAGTTATCTAAAGAAGTAGCAGGAAACGAAGCACTAGTTGTTATGAACACAACAATGGGACCGATAAAAATTAAATTGTTCCCTGAAATTGCACCAAAGACAGTAGAAAACTTTTTAACACATGCTGAAAATGGTTATTATGACGGTATCATTTTCCACCGTGTTATTAATGATTTCATGATTCAAGGCGGAGACCCAACTGGAACAGGAATGGGCGGAGAAAGTATTTACGGCGCTTCATTTGAAGACGAATTCTCAAAAAATGCTTTTAATTTACGCGGTGCATTATCAATGGCTAATGCTGGACCAGGCACAAATGGTAGCCAGTTCTTCATTGTTCAAGCATCAGAACTTCCACGCGGAACAGGTAAACAATTAAAGAGTGCTGGTTTCCCTGATGAAATCATAGAAGCTTATGAAGAAATGGGTGGAACACCTCATTTGGATCATAAACACACTGTTTTTGGTCAAGTAATCGAGGGCATGGATACAGTCGACAAAATGGCTACAGTAAAAAAAGGTGCTCAAGATAAGCCTGTTGAAGATATTAAAATTGAATCGATTGAAATCCTTCAAAAATAATATGCCTTGTGAATCATCCAAAGTTAGGAAGTGTACGTAAATGAACGTACTATTAATGCCGTTCCTTTACTTTCCAGAAGATAAGTCAGAATATATTCCAGCTGCGATTTCTTTTGCATTTTTTATGATTTTGTTAGTACTCACTTTTATGTGGATACAACGGAATTCAAAGAAACAGGCAGAAGAGACAAAAGAGCTTGAAGAACGTATTTTAAAAGAACGTCAAGAAGCAAATAAAAACGAACACCTTCATAATTGAAGGTGTTCGTTTTTATGTTCAAAAAGTATGGATAACTAAAATCTATGAAGAATTTATTTAACTTAATGCTTTTATAAAGCGTTGCACACCATCTTCAACAGTAGCTTTAGGACAAGCAACATTCATACGAAGAAAGCCTCTTCCGCGTTCACCATATTTAGTTCCTGGTTCAAGAGCGAGTTTACCTTTATTTAATAGCTTGTCCATGATTTCTGGCTCAGTTAAACCTGTATCCCGGTAATCTATCCATAATAAATAGGAAGCATCGGGTTTATTAATTTTAATGCTTGGAATTGTTGAAGTAAGTTCGTGAATAACATAGTCCATATTCAATCCTACGATTTCAATTAATTCTGCGAGCCAAGGTTCACCTTCTGAAAACGCAGCTTTTAAAGCAGTACCGGCAATTGGACCAGGATCCATTAAACCATGTAACATTCTTGTTGTGTCTAGTTTATTTCGAATAGCCTCGTTTGTTGCGATAATAACAGCAATTTGAACCCCGGCTATATTGAATGTTTTCGTTGGCGCTATTGTCGTAATGATGCGATCCACTTGTTCACCTGCTACTTTAGCAAGCGGGATATGTTTGTGGCCTGGAAGTACTAAGTCAGCATGTATTTCATCTGATAAGATAAGCACATCATATTTAGTACATAAGGCAATCATTTGTTTTAAATCTTCTTCAGTCCATACGACTCCACCTGGGTTATGTGGATTACAGAGAATGAATAGTTTTACGTTCTTCTGTAATGCTTTTTCAAATGCTTTGAAATCAATCGAGTATGTACCTTCATTCTCTACTAAGTCGCACTCAACGATTGTCCGCTCCATGCGTTCTGGAACAAGGAAAAACGGGTGGTAAACTGGTGTTGTTATTAAGATACCGTCGCCTTTCTCAGTAAACGTTTCAATGACGGATGATATAGCTGGAACGACACCTTGATGAAAGAGCATCCAGTCGTTTTGTGTATCCCATGAATGGCGTTCAGACAACCAATTTCTGATAGAATCTTTTTGAGCATCACAAATAAATGTATAACCGAAGACACCGTGATCCAGTCTTTCTTTAATTGCATTAATGACAACAGCAGGTGCCGCGAAATCCATATCTGCGATCCACATTGGTAAAATATCAGATCCATCTTCAATGCCGTAGACCAATTCTAATTGATCCCATTTAAAAGAATTTGTATTTCGACGTTCAATTACATTATTAAATACACTCACTCTAATCCCTCTTTCCTTTTACTCTTCTTATGGTATCATATATATAACTAACAGAAAACATAGGAGACTTCGTTGTGAATATAATTGATATGAATAAGAGAGCGGTTACAATTCTTGAGCAATGGGATCCATTCGATGAAGGAAAAAAGGCTTATGAACTTGAAATCGTTGAGGTTGTGTCAGAATTACACCGACTTGACTATCCAACAGATTTAGCGAAAAGAATTCGTACAATTTACGAAAACACACATAAGCTATGGATTCCAATTGAAAATTGTGTTCAAATATCTTATAAACTTCTTGCATTGAAGTATGAAGCGAAGAGTATAGTTTAAGAAGACTTTATAATTGTTATTTGTATTAAATAGCTAGACAAATAGATAATTAAAATTATAAAAATGGTGTATACATTGTGTTGACAATGTATACACCATTTTTTGAAAATTTCATGGTCTCCGCTTGGTAATTCTGTTGTCAAGATGACCAAACTTCTTTAATCCAAGCTCCAAAGATAATAATGATTGCGATTGGAGCGGCGAACTTAACTAAAAATCGCCAAATACCATACATAACAGGGTGCATAGCTAGCTCATCTTTAGTTTCTTTTTTAGTTAAAATAAAACTAACGAAAATAGAAATTAAAAGTGCGCCAATAGGCATCCCAATTCTACTTGTTAATGTATCCGCAAAATCGAAGAATGTGCCTCCGAATATAGTTACATTTTTAAGCACGCCAAATGATAATGCTGTCGGAATACCGATGATGAAAATAAGTATACCAAAAAACCAAGCTGCACGTTTTCTACGATCATACTTCGCTTTTATACCAGTAGAAACGACAATTTCAAGCATCGAAATGGATGAAGTAAGCGTCGCGAAAAGTAATAAAATAAAGAAGATAATAATGAAAAAATTACCAAATGGTATTTGTGCGAAGATAGCCGGTAATACGATGAATACAAGACCTGGTCCTTCTTCAGGAGACTGACCTAGTGCAAAAACAGCTGGGAAAATGACGAGACCAGCTAATATTGAAATTACGATGTTTAGTATTGCGACATTTAATGCGGATTGTCCTAATTTAACTTCCTTTGGTAAATAAGATGCGTAAGTCATCATGCCTGTTACCCCAACACTTAGTGAGAAAAAAGCCTGACCTAACGCAAGAATAAATGTTTTGCCTGTTAATAATGACCAATCCGGTACAAATAAGAAACGAACGCCTTCCATTGCGCCGTCCAACGTTAATGAACGTATTGCTAGAACGATAAAAAATACGAATAGTAAAGGCATCATCCATGAACTTGCTCGTTCAATCCCTGCTTTAATTCCACCTTGCACAATCCAAATCGTCAGTATCATGAATATGGCCTGCGCGAGCAGAGATTGAATAGGATTAGCAGATATTGATGCAAACAATGCCGCATGGTCTGTTACATCTAAGTTGAAAGTGATTGCACGGGCTAAGTAAGAGAGTATCCAACCTCCAACTACACTGTAAAAAGATAGGATAATGATAGCAAAAGTAAAGCCGAGCCAACCAACGAAATACCACTTACTTCCTTTTGAAAGCCGCTTAAGTGAAGTAACAGCATCAGCCTGTCCTCTTCGTCCAATTAGGAACTCCGCAAGCAAAATGGGAAGTCCAATTGCAAATGTACAAATGATAAATAGTAAAACGAAAACACTACCGCCATTCGTTCCAGCCATATAAGGGAATTTCCATATTGCGCCGAGTCCAATCGCACTACCAGCAGCGGCTAGGATGAACCCGATTTTAGACGACCATTGTTCGCGTGGGGCCATGATTAATCACCTTTCTTTTCCAAACACTGTCTAATCTTACACGATTTATTATTGAATAACATTATTCTTGTATCATTTAATATATATTTTTCGGAAAGAGCTCAAATACTTCTGTCCTTATTTAATAGTATCTGAATTAATGAATAAAAACATACAGTAAAAACTAAATAACGTTTATTAATGGTTAAAATTCATAACATGATGTGAATTTATTAATATGGATACTAAATTTTGCTTAATTAATATACATATTTTGGTATAGTAGAACAATAGGTATGTATGTGTAAAGGAGTCTGATGGTATGGAAGAGTTTATAGAAAATTATTGTAAAGCCACTGAGCGGTTCGCTTTACAGTATGGCTGTAATGAAGAACAGGCGAAACGTATCACAGAAGAAGCCTTTAGCTCTATAAATCAAGAAATTAATGAAGTTGACGATGATTTGTTTATTCATTTATTTAAACAGGCGAGTATGTTATTAGAACAAATTGAATTGACTGAGGTGCAAACTGATAAATTTTTATTTGAAGAGGATACTTACTTACATTGTCAAATACTTAAATTGCCGCATGTAAAGCGAGTGCCGCTAATTCTGTCAACCTTTCAAAAAATAGATATTGATGCAATTGCAAAAATCACAGAAATGACAACGTCTGAAATTAAGAAGGAAATTCAATCCGCGAAGGAAATCCTAATGCTTGCAGTAGAAGAAATTATAAAAGAAAGACTAGAAAAGCGTCTTCAATTTCTAGGTAAATCATATGATCGTTTACCGCTATATTTCCATCCACTTCAAGTAGATGGAATTGAGAAAGCTGAAAGTTCTTTGGAAGAAAGTGTTCAAACTAAACGAAGCCGCAGAGGGCTTATGATTTCAGCTTTAGTAGGTGTTCTCCTAATCGGTTTATTAGCAACTACTTTTTTCAAGGGTGATGACTGGGCACTTACTTCAGATGAGCGCTATGTAGAAAAATTAAAAAAGGATTTTGAGAAAGAAAAGAATAGGCGGATGGAAACACTTGGTATTGCTGAAGAGGTTTTCAATAAAATTCCTTTCATCGAAGAAGAGAATGTACGCTTTGATAATATGATTCGTGATTTTAAAAAGAGAATTGGAAAAGAACAGAAAATCAATAAAGAATTCGGTGATGAAACTTTTAACCTCATTATCGACTCAATGAAATTACCTTCTGAGTTAGCGGATGACTTGTTCAAATCACCTCTCAATAATGACGTGGACAAAAGCATGACATATATTAAAAACTATTTCGCGAAGATGGCGATTGTCTCTAACGCACTTTTTGAAGAGATTTTGCCAGAACTTGAAAACTTTGAAGTTTTAACGAGTTCTCCAAATTCATTTGATTTTGACGCGGAATTATTTTTATCTAAAGAGAAAGAATTCGACGAAGGCACACAACGTGTGATGTCTGGTTTAAGAAGCCAAGGCTTACCAGTACTACCACTATATTTCGATTTAGACTTTGCGGCAGACCCAGCTAGAATATTACATCTGGAAAAAATGCGTAATTCTTTACATGAATCCGTAGGTGGTTATATTACGTTGCAAGAAAAAGAACCGTTTGTTGTCGACGATAAGCTTGTTTATTCATTAGATGAAACTATCGGCTTTATTGAAGAAATGGAAAATACAATGAATGCAGATACTACAGCTGATCCTGATTACTCGTTCTCTTTAGAAGGAATGATTGCCTTTTTTCTTGAAATGATTATTAACGGCAAAACGATAGAACCTTTTAGAGATGCAGATTGGCAAATTACTGAAGTGCACCGCGTAGCATGGAAACAATTAGCTTCGTTTGAAGAGGAGTCGGGGGTTGGACGCTTGATGACGAAAATTGTTGACGAGATGGAGGCCTCGAATTGGGAGCAGTCAGAATTTCTTACTGCCCTTGGTAAAGAGCAGTATAGAATACACGAAGCCTACTATATGGCAGCTGAAGGAAATCTTGAAAACTTTCAATTAGAGTATGTAATACCTGATTATAGCTTGTACAAAGGGCGAGCTGTTGACCCTATCACTATGTTGGAAGAAACGAAAGCTTTATACGAGGACTTTTCAGTTGATTATAATGAAAGTCTACTTGTAAATGCGCATCCGCTTTTAATTTTAAGTTTATTTTATTATGCGAATGAAATTGAAGATCCAATGATGATGTGGTTGTTGTCAGATGAAGAAAGTCGCGGGGAGACACCTGGAAAGTATATAAACGATTGGAAAAAGGAGGAATCATTATTACTGAAAGAAAACACCATAATATCATTTGACCCTGCTTCAATAACAGAGAATGGAGATAAGCCCCATGTTCCACTTGCTATAAGTAGAAGTGGTGGTGGAGCAAATTACGTATGGGTAACGTATGGTCAGGATGAAATATGGCGAATAGAAGGTATAATTCCCGTCAATTAAAATCATCAAGTATTGCATATCGTCAGAGCTGCCCAATTTTGCTCAACATCCTAAATCATGGTATAATTGTGACGGCCCTCGTGGCAGACAGGTACTTAAAAAATAGATTGGGAGCTGTTTCAAATGGTGAGAAAATATGAAACGGGTGAAGAGCTCACTGGAAAAGTTACAGGTATCCAGCCATATGGCGCGTTCGTTGCATTAGATAAAGACACACAAGGATTAGTTCATATTTCAGAAATTACGTATGGCTTTGTAAAAGATATAAACGATCATCTTACTGTAGGCGAAGAAGTAAAAGTAAAGGTATTGGAAATAGATGATTCGGCAGGTAAAATTAGTTTGTCGATTCGTGCATTTCAAAAGGTGCCTGGTAAAGGGAAAGATGGTCGTTCCCGTCAATCATTGCAAGCGCATGTTGAAGAGCGAGATGCAGATGGTTTTAACTCGCTGAAAGATAAATTACAAGACTGGATTAGTCGATCTGGCCAATAAGAAATGAGGGAGAAGGCCTATTGCCTAATCCCTCATTTTTTTAATTTACGCAAACGGTATTGTAAGTTTTGTCTACTCATCCCTAGCGCTTTAGCTGTTTTTGTAATATTCCCATGGTGAAGTTTCATCGCTTTATCGACATAATAGGCTTCAGCAACGCGAAGATACTTATCAAGTGGAAGTATTTCTTTATCGGTTGGCATGATTAAATTTGTTGCATCTACAACTGAGTTAGCAGTTGCATCTGTTTTCATACGGAAATGAAGCGGTAACATAGAGTAGGTAATAACTGTTTCAGTTGTCGCGGTAGAAGTAATTTCATCAAGAAAAAACTCGATTTCCCGTAAATTACCTGGCCAGTCGTATTGTAGAAAAAGTTGTTCTACTTCTCTCGTTATTCCTCCTAATGCGGTACCAAACGTATCACGCCTTCGATTTAAATAATTATTTATAAAAGGTATGATATCTTCTTTCCGTTTGTGAAGTGGGGGCACCCGAATCGAGAAAGAGGCAAAGAGATAGTATAAATCTTTCAACAAAACGCCTGATGCGATTAAATCAACAGGGTCATCTGAAATACTAGCGATTAAATGATGGTTATGTACTTCTAAATTGGAAAGCGCGTTAAATAGTTCCTCTTGAAGAGAGATTGAGAGCAAATCAATACGCTCCGTGAATAGTGTGCTATTAGCTGTCGTTTCTACTAATTCTAATAAAAGTCGAATCTTCTCTTGGTCGGAACTTGAGCAATGTAATGTGTAAAAATTCATGTTTGAAAAGGTACGCATATTATGAATGCTTTCAGCTATTAACTGTTTACCTGTACCAGCATTGCCTATAAGCAAAACAGGTAAAGCTGATTCAGCAGCTTTTTTAGCAGTCGAAACAACTGTTTTCATTGCAGAAGATTCTGCGACGATTTGATTGAAAGTGACGGGCGTATTCGTCTTTTTAAAAGGTTGATGGATAAATTTTTCTAATGCTGTTACATCTCTTGCAAGTACTATTGCGCCTATGATTAAGCTATCGTTATCAAAAATGGGGAAAGTATCGTTTATAGTTGTAATTTCAATACCATTTCTATTCCAATAAGTTTGCTTGACATTCAAAAACTCACTTTCCTCGCGCAATGCTTTGAGAAGCGTACTTTCTTCAGAATCAAAATTGAAAAGTTCAAGAATTGTTCTATCTTGAATGTCTTCAAAGTTTAACCCTTCAATTTCTTTCATTTTTTTATTGTAAATAATAGTCTTGCCTTCTATATCAATCGCGTGGATTCCAATAGCTATATTAGCCAAAGCGAATTCTTGAAAAGGTTGAAGGAATTTATCTGACATAATAAAACCTCTCTTCATAAATTAATTGAAAATAAAGTGAATAATACTTGAAAAGCAATAATCCTTTGCGTTAGTATATAGGTAATCACATACTAAGTGCAAATATTATTTGCGTCTTATTTGTAAATAGGGAGGAAAATATATGATTCCATATAAACATGAACTTTTCACAGATTTTTCGATTGAGGAAAACAAAAATGCTTATCTAGCAGGGTTGGAAATTGTTGAAGGATACCTTGGTGAAGATTACCCGCTTATTGTCGGTGGAGACCGTGTCATAACAGAAGATAAACTCATCTCTTTTAATCCAGCAAATAAAGAAGAAATAATTGGTTACGTCTCAAAAGCGAGTAAAGAAATAGCGAAACAAGCTATGGTTGTGGCGGATGAGACTTTTAATACATGGAGAAAAGTAAAACCTGAGATACGTGCAGACATCTTATTTAAAGCAGCTGCAATCATTCGTAGAAGAAAGCATGAATTTTCTGCATTACTAACGAAAGAAGCGGGAAAACCTTGGAATGAGGCCGATGCGGATACTGCAGAAGGAATCGATTTCCTTGAGTATTACGGACGCCAGATGCTCCAACTAAAAGATGGCATGCCTGTTGGAAGTCGTCCGGGGGAATATAACAGATTTGACTATATTCCACTCGGTGTAGGTGTAGTCATCTCTCCTTGGAACTTTGCCTTCGCTATTATGGCGGGGACTACTGCCGCGGCCCTTGTAACGGGTAACACAGTCCTATTAAAACCTGCATCGACGACACCGGTAGTTGCGTATAAATTTATTGAAGTACTTGAAGAAGCGGGTATGCCAGCAGGAGTTGTGAACTATATTCCAGGATCTGGTTCTGAAATTGGCGATTATTTGGTTGATCATCCAAGAACACGCTTTGTATCTTTTACAGGATCACGTGAAGTTGGGACACGTATTTTTGAACGCGCTGCAAAAGTAAATGAAGGTCAGATTTGGTTAAAGCGTGTTATCGCTGAAATGGGTGGAAAAGATACAATCATTGTCGATAATGATGCTGATCTCGAATTGGCTGCACAATCAATTGTTAAATCCGCATTTGGTTTTAGTGGACAGAAATGTTCAGCTTGTTCACGTGCTGTGATTCATGAGGATGTGTATGATCAAGTTGTAAATCGTGTTGAAGAATTAACAAAAAAACTAAAGTACGGAGACCCGGTAGATAACTCAAATTTTACAGGACCTGTTGTTGATGAAGCTGCTTACAAAAAAATTATGAGTTATATTGAGATAGGAAGAGAAGAAGGACGCCTTATATATGGAGGCGTTGGGGATGATTCTAAGGGTTATTTCATTGCACCTACAGTATTCGCAGACCTTAATCCTGAATCACGTATTATGCAGGAAGAGATTTTCGGTCCAGTTGTTGGATTGACAAAAGCAAAAAACTTCGATAAAGCACTTGAAATTTCTAACAATACAGACTATGGTTTAACTGGGGCTGTAATTACAAATAACCGCGAACACATTGAACAAGCGCGCGAAGATTTTCATGTAGGAAATCTATATTTCAATCGCGGTTGTACAGGTGCAATTGTTGGTTATCAGCCGTTCGGAGGTTTCAATATGTCAGGTACTGATTCCAAAGCTGGTGGCCCTGATTACTTGCAACTATTCATGCAAGGAAAAACAACATCAGAAACGCTATAAAATATATTTAAAAATCAGATTTATCAATGCAGACTTTTCGTGTAGAATGAGTTTGCAGGCTACATATTTAAGGGGGAATTTGTAAATGACTATTTCAGAAAAAGTAATTGTGCAAACAGAAGAATACGGTGCAAATAATTACCACCCATTACCGATTGTGATTTCGGAGGCTGAAGGCGTTTGGGTCCAAGATCCAGAGGGTAATAAATATATGGATATGCTTGCGGCTTACTCCGCTGTAAATCAAGGTCATCGTCATCCTAAAATTATAAATGCATTAATTGATCAAGCGAATCGTGTCACGCTAACTTCACGTGCTTTTCATAATGATCAATTGGGTCCGTGGTACGAGAAAATTTGTAAATTAGCAGGGAAAGAAATGGCACTTCCGATGAATACAGGAGCAGAAGCTGTTGAAACAGCATTTAAAACGGCTCGTCGCTGGGCTTATGATGTAAAAGGTGTTACGGATGGGCAAGCAGAAGTAATTGCTTGTATCGGTAATTTCCACGGTCGTACAATGACGGCAGTATCATTATCATCAGATGCTGAATACCAGCGCGGATTTGGTCCGCTTCTTCCAGGTATTAACCTTGTACCTTATGGTGATATTAAAGCACTTGAAGAAGCAATTACGCCAAATACAGCAGCTTTTCTTGTAGAGCCGATTCAAGGTGAAGCAGGAATCATTATTCCGCCGGCAGGCTATTTGAAAGCGGTTCGTGAACTTTGTACGAAAAATAACGTATTGTTCATTGCTGATGAAATTCAAGCTGGTCTTTGCCGTACAGGAAAAATGTTTGCGTGTGAAGCTGAAGATGTTGTTCCAGATATGTATGTACTTGGAAAAGCATTAGGCGGCGGTGTATTCCCGATTTCTTGTGTTGTAGCAAATAAAGATGTACTTGGTGTATTTAATCCTGGATCTCATGGTTCTACTTTCGGTGGAAATCCAATGGCATGTGCTGTATCGATAGCCTCACTGGAAGTACTCGAAGACGAAAAACTTGCAGAGAACTCACTTGAGCTAGGTAACTATTTTATGGATGAATTAAAGAAAATCGATCATCCATCAATTAAAGAGGTAAGAGGCCGCGGACTGTTTATTGGTTTAGAATTAACAGAAGAAGCTCGCCCTTATTGTGAAAAGTTAAAAGATCTTGGTATATTGTGTAAAGAAACGCATGATACAGTAATTCGTTTTGCACCACCACTTGTAATTACTAAAGACGAAATAGATTGGGCTGTAGAAAGAATCCAAAAAATCTTTGTTTAATTAGAAAAAATGTTCATGTATGTCTTGTTTTATGTTACAATATATGCGATGAAAAAATTATGAATCAAAGAGGCGAAAAAACAATTGACTGAAAATATGAACCTGTTTACATCTACGCAGGAAGTCATCAAGGAAGCACTCGACAAGCTTGGCTACGACAACGGTATGTATGAACTTTTGAAAGATACACTTCGTATGGTTGAAGTACGAATCCCGATCCGCATGGATGATGGGAATATAAAAGTTTTCACAGGGTACCGTGCACAACATAACGATGCAGTAGGTCCAACTAAAGGTGGCGTTCGATTCCATCCGGATGTAGATTTTATTGAAGTGAAAGCACTTGCAATGTGGATGACATTGAAGTGTGGAATTGTGAATCTACCATATGGTGGAGGTAAAGGCGCTGTTATTTGTGACCCGCGTGAAATGTCAATGGGTGAACTTGAACGTCTAAGTCGTGGATATGTACGTGCGCTTAGCCAAGTAATGGGTCCCGCTAAAGACATTCCTGCTCCTGATGTTTTCACGAATGCTCAGATTATGGCATGGATGATGGATGAATATAGTCGAATTGATGAATTTAACTCACCAGGTTTTATTACTGGTAAACCAATTGTTCTTGGTGGTTCACAGGGTAGAGACCGTGCAACAGCAGAAGGCGTTACAATCGTAATTGCTGAAGCGGCTAAGCGTCGTGGAATTGAAATGAAAGGTGCACGTGTTGTTATTCAGGGATTTGGTAACGCGGGAAGTTTCCTATCCAAATTTCTACATGAGGCAGGCGCTAAAGTAATTGGTATTTCAGATGCATATGGTGCGCTTCATGATCCTGAAGGTCTGGATATTGATTATTTATTGGATCGTCGCGATAGTTTTGGTACAGTTACGACGTTATTTGAAGATACAATTACAAATGAAGAATTACTTGAACTTGACTGTGATATTCTAGTGCCTGCTGCGATAGCGAATCAGATAACGGCTGCAAATGCACATAATATTAAAGCAGATATTGTTGTTGAAGCTGCTAATGGACCGACAACAGCAGAAGGTACTCAGATTCTTACTAAACGAGGAATTCTACTAGTTCCAGACGTTTTAGCAAGTGCTGGCGGCGTTACTGTATCATACTTTGAGTGGGTGCAGAACAATATGGGTTATTATTGGTCTGAAGAAGAAGTTCGAGAAAAATTGACTGAGAGAATGGTTGAAGCGTTTGATAATGTCTATACGACAGGAACGACTCGTAATATTGATATGCGCCTTGCTGCGTATATGGTCGGTGTTCGTAAGGCAGCTGAAGCTTCCCGTTTCCGTGGGTGGGCTTAATAAAAAACAAAAGGCATTTCCCTTAATAATTGGGAGATGCCTTTTCTTATGTTTTTTTCAGCTCGACTGTTTGCACATGATTGTTCTGATCTTTCCAATCAGAAAACAACGACGCAACAGAAACGATGCCAGCTATACCGATTAATATATAAATAAACCGTGAAAGCACCTCTGTGGATCCGCCAGCCGCTTGGGCTACAACGTCAAATTGGAATAAACTTATAAGTCCCCAGTTTAAAGCACCTATTATAGCTAAAGTTAAAGCGACTTTTTGTATATTTACCATTGTTAATACACCTCCATTTTAAGTTTGCCCCGATTATAATCATTCATACTAGTACTAAATGTTTGCAATGCCTTAACCAGTTTTAGATAATCAACTAACAGAAAGGAAGTGCATGATTGATGAATGGCTTTACATTTAATAATCCAGTTAAATTGATTTTTGGACAAGGTAAATTGAAAGAACTGGCAAATGAACTTCCGCAATATGGCAAGAAAGTATTGGTAGTATATGGTGGAGGTAGCATTAAACAGAATGGTCTTTATGATGAAGTGATGTCTACTTTGAATGATATAGGTATGGAAGTTTATGAATTTGGTGGCGTTGAACCTAACCCACGCGTTTCGACAGCTCGTAAAGCTGCCGCGTTATGTAAAGAGAAAGAAATCGATGTACTATTAGCAGTCGGTGGAGGTTCAGTCATTGATTGTACGAAACTAATCGCCGCAGCTGCGAAATATGATGGAGATGCCTGGGATTTCGTAAGTCAAAAAGCCCAGCCTACTGAAGCTCTTCCATTTGGAACGGTATTGACGATAGCAGCTACGGGATCAGAAATGAATGCGGGATCAGTTATTACGAATGAAGATACAGAAGAAAAAGATGGATGGGGTAGCCTGTTCAGCTTTCCAAAGTTTTCAATACTCGATCCAACATATACGAAATCAGTACCTAAAAATCATACTGTTTACGGAATAGTTGACATGATGTCACATGTCTTTGAGCAATACTACAATAATGCGAAAAATACACCGATTCAAGACGAAATGTGTGAAGGGGTACTTCGGGCGGTTATTGAAGAAGGACCAAAACTTGTTAACGACTTGGAAAACTATGAATTACGTGAAACGATTTTATTTGCAGGAACGATTGGTTTGAATGGTTTTCTGCAAATGGGTTACCAAGGTGATTGGGGATCGCACGGCATTGAACACGCAGTATCAGCGGTTTATGACATCCCGCATGCAGGTGGATTAGCAATTATATTCCCACATTGGATGCGTCACAATGTAAAAGTGAATCCAGAAAGATTTGCTAAAATGGCTACCAAAGTATTTAACGTAAATCCTGAAGGGAAGACTACAGAAGAAATTGCATATGAAGGCATTGATAATCTTCGTGCATTTTGGACATCTATTGGTGCGCCTGAAACGCTTGCGTATTATGATATAGACGATTCAAAAATTGGAGTTATGGCAGAAAAAGCGACTGTAAATGGACCTTTAGGCAATTTTGCTCATTTAGGTAAATCGGATGTAGAAGCTATACTTCAAGCATCTTTATAAAAAAATGTCACGCTGGAATATTCATTCCATGCGTGACATTTTTTTATTTTGGAAACTTTGAGTTCAGTGCCTTGTTATCTCTTTCCTTATTTGAACCAGTCCAAGTTCGAATACCATCATCTTCATCAAATGATATCATCACGTCTTGTACGCCTTTTTGTTTCAGAATAATTTCCATTAACCGATCACGTACATTATCTACATATTCAATAGTATGTGTTGCCGTAACTTCAGCAACCACTTCTACATGCAGAAATTCACCTTCTTTTACTACTTCAATTCGTTGGATATCTTTAATATCGTCATCCTCTGCGACAATTTGAGCAATATGATTTAGCATTTCTTCATCTGTTTCCCCAATTGCACCACGTGCATTTTCGAGGAAGACCTTTCCGACAACGTAGAACATCATCAAACCAATTAACATTGATGCAACACCTTCGGCAACAAGTAGTTCAAAGAAGTGTGCTAGAAGAACAGCGATAAAAGCAAGAATTCCACCAGCAGTCGCTACTAAATCTTCCATAAAAACAAGCTTCGTAGCCGGTTTTGCCCGATCCAGGTGTTGAAAACTTGTTGTAATCGGCGCGAAACCACCCTTATCGATTCCAACCTCATGTAAAATTTCCTTTCCAGCTTTGTAAAGAACAATGAATTCAAGAATAATTGCAGTGCCCAGAACAGAAAGATTAATGAGGAGTCCGCTCGATTGAACTGGATTCATCATGTGATGGTAACCTTCTTTTATAGCCTCGTAGGACATTATAGCCACAATAATAACAGCACCTAGACAGACTAAGTTTACAATTCTCCCAAAACCATTAGGGAATTTTGAAGTAGGTGCTTTTCTCGATAAAGCTGAACCAATAAAGACAAAGAATTGATTCGCAGCATCTCCAAATGAATGGAGCATTTCCGCGAACATAGCAACGTTTCCTGTTAAGAAAAAGGCAACACTTTTTAAGATAGCAATGATGGTATTTACGACAGCAGCAAGTAACGAAGACTTATTTCCTTCTTTTAAGAGTGCGAGTAGATCTTTCATTAGTTTCCTCCATTATGGAATGATTACGATTTCGACTGCTTCTACATAAGGCAGTGCTGTCAAATCGTTGTATAAGCTAGCGGTTAATTTTTTTGAAGTAGTAGATAGTCGGAACTCCAGTTGATGTTGTATTTTATCATCAACCACCAATAGTTGACTAATTTTTAAATGATCAATTTCCATTTGCTTTTCTTCGAAATAATTAAGTAATTCATTAATCTTTTCTTTGTCTGATAAAATTAATGTGCAAGGCACTCCTTTTATTCTAAGGCGTTTGGGACCAAATTTGTTAATTAAAGGTGCTAATACTTCAATTACGAACATAACGCTGATTACTGCGAACGCGGCTTCTATATAAAATCCGGCACCGACGGCAATCCCAATGCTTGCAGCACCCCAAATCATAGCAGCAGTTGTTAAACCTGTAATATTATCATTGTCTCTACGTAAAATTGCACCAGCCCCGAGAAAACCTATACCACTAACTACTTGTGCAGCGAGACGTAGTGGATCCATCGTAACGTTTATATCATCGCGCGCAGGTACTAGATAAGCGGATTCCATAGAAACAATTGTAAGAAGACAGCTAAAAGTTGCAATAACTGCACTTGTTTTTAATCCTATAGGCTTCTTTTTTATTTCCCTTTCTACACCTATTACTAAACTTAAAAGTAGAGCTAATGTAATTTTTATGAGTACTTCCGGATACATTTCCATATTTGCGACCCATTCCATCATGCTTCCTCCTCAACTTTAGAATGCTATATATATTTGAAATGGTATACTTACTATTTCCCAAAGATACATAAAAAAAACTAAGCAATTGAAAGTGATGTGTTATTTATCGTTAAACCACCCATTCATCCTTATATTCCAATTGTCATTGGTGTTATTTCGATAACACTATCAGTTGTCTTTGTTAAAATGTCCACAGCTGATGCTGGTGTTATTGCATTCTACCGAATGTTTTTTTCGGTACTAATTATGCTGCCGATTTTTCTTCTCTACTATAGATACGAGATTTTTAAGCTTAGTAGAAGAGATTGGGTACTTTCTGCTACCGGTGGTATATTACTAGCATATCATTTTATTTTTTGGTTCGAGTCATTAAATTATACTTCTGTTGCAAGTTCAACGGTACTTGTAACCCTTCAGCCGATATTCGCTATTGCAGGAACCTATTTCTTCTTTAAAGAAAAATTATCGCTTAAAACAATTATATCCGCTGCAATAGCCATAATGGGAAGCGTTATAATTAGTTGGGGTGATTTTAAAATAAGCGGAACTGCTTTCTTTGGAGATATGTTGGCATTAATAGGTTGTGTGCTAATTACTGCCTATCTTCTATTAGGACAAGATGTTCGTAAAAGATTATCTCTTATTACTTATACGTTCATTGTCTATTCAATCAGTACTATAACTTTGTTTTTTTATGTTTTAGCTAAAGGAGAATCGTTTGGGCCTTATCCTAGTTCTGATTGGTTTTGGTTTTTAATGCTAGCGTTAATACCAAACTTACTCGGGCACACTCTTATTAACTGGTCTCTAAAATGGGTGAGCACAAATGTTATTTCTATAGCAATCTTATTTGAGCCGGTAGGGGCTTCAGTTCTTGCATACTTTATTTTCTATGAGGAACTAACAGCAACACAATTTATTGGTGGATTGATTGTTATTTTGGGTATTTTCCTGTTCGTAATTGACTACGAAAAAATAAAAGATAAATTAATTTCAAAAAAGACTTGATTTATTAGTAGGGGATGGGTTATATTAATACCTGTCCTCCAAGAGAGGCAAACAACAACTAAAACGAAAATAAAAAACTTTTCAAAAGTTGTTGACATTACAATTAACATCTGATATATTTAAGAAGTTGTCATTACGAAGACGACAAACACATGAACCTTGAAAACTGAACAGCAAAACGTCGATATAAGTCATTCGTGTTTACACGATATGATTAACAACTCAGGACGCTTCGGCGCACTTGAGTATAAACGTTTCTATATGAAACAAAATTGTCATTCAATAGACGTAGTTAACGCTACAACTATTAATGCCAGCAAAAAGAAATGAGCTTTCATTTTCTTCTTGTTCTGGCGGTCGAGACGTAGTGCGGTGCTAGGAAACGATTGAGCGAAGGAAGGAGCGTACATTAGTACGTGACTGACGGAGTGAGAGAAGTTGACAACGCAATGTGCTGCGTATCGGCTAGCCAGTATTATGGAGAGTTTGATCCTGGCTCAGGACGAACGCTGGCGGCATGCCTAATACATGCAAGTCGAGCGAACAAAACTTTGGAGCTTGCTTCAAAGTTTTGTTAGCGGCGGATGGGTGAGTAACACGTGGGCAACCTGCCCTGCAGATGGGGATAACTCCGGGAAACCGGGGCTAATACCGAATAATCAGTTCGTCCGCATGGACGAACTCTGAAAGACGGTTTCGGCTGTCACTGCAGGATGGGCCCGCGGCGCATTAGCTAGTTGGTGGGGTAATGGCCTACCAAGGCAACGATGCGTAGCCGACCTGAGAGGGTGATCGGCCACACTGGGACTGAGACACGGCCCAGACTCCTACGGGAGGCAGCAGTAGGGAATCTTCCACAATGGACGAAAGTCTGATGGAGCAATGCCGCGTGAGCGAAGAAGGTTTTCGGATCGTAAAGCTCTGTTGTAAGGGAAGAACACGTACGGGAGTAACTGCCCGTACCTTGACGGTACCTTATTAGAAAGCCACGGCTAACTACGTGCCAGCAGCCGCGGTAATACGTAGGTGGCAAGCGTTGTCCGGAATTATTGGGCGTAAAGCGCGCGCAGGCGGCCTGTTAAGTCTGATGTGAAAGCCCCCGGCTCAACCGGGGAAGGTCATTGGAAACTGATAGGCTTGAGTACAGAAGAGGAAAGCGGAATTCCACGTGTAGCGGTGAAATGCGTAGAGATGTGGAGGAACACCAGTGGCGAAGGCGGCTTTCTGGTCTGTAACTGACGCTGAGGCGCGAAAGCGTGGGGAGCAAACAGGATTAGATACCCTGGTAGTCCACGCCGTAAACGATGAGTGCTAAGTGTTAGGGGGTTTCCGCCCCTTAGTGCTGCAGCTAACGCATTAAGCACTCCGCCTGGGGAGTACGGCCGCAAGGCTGAAACTCAAAGGAATTGACGGGGACCCGCACAAGCGGTGGAGCATGTGGTTTAATTCGAAGCTACGCGAAGAACCTTACCAGGTCTTGACATCCCACTGCCCGGTATAGAGATATACTTTTCCCTTCGGGGACAGTGGTGACAGGTGGTGCATGGTTGTCGTCAGCTCGTGTCGTGAGATGTTGGGTTAAGTCCCGCAACGAGCGCAACCCTTGATCTTAGTTGCCATCATTAAGTTGGGCACTCTAAGGTGACTGCCGGTGATAAACCGGAGGAAGGTGGGGATGACGTCAAATCATCATGCCCCTTATGACCTGGGCTACACACGTGCTACAATGGACGGTACAGAGGGTCGCCAACCCGCGAGGGGGAGCTAATCCCATAAAACCGTTCACAGTTCGGATTGCAGGCTGCAACTCGCCTGCATGAAGCCGGAATCGCTAGTAATCGTGGATCAGCATGCCACGGTGAATACGTTCCCGGGTCTTGTACACACCGCCCGTCACACCACGAGAGTTTGTAACACCCGAAGTCGGTGAGGTAACCCTTAGGGGAGCCAGCCGCCGAAGGTGGGACAGATGATTGGGGTGAAGTCGTAACAAGGTAGCCGTATCGGAAGGTGCGGCTGGATCACCTCCTTTCTAAGGATATATGTCCATAGTCGGATTACACCTTTGGTGTATGAAAGCTAGGCATACGGAAAATCGACGTTTTGCGTTCAGTTTTGAAGGTTTATTAAAGATTAATTAAGCGTTTTTTGCTTAACTAATCGTCCATAAATACTAATCAAAACAGCGTTTTGATATTGAGGCAATTTTCGAGGGTTTAATCGAAAATGTACTGCCGGAATACGCTTAGCGTATACGATATCTTAACAAATAAGCTACACTTGTTTTGCACTTTATGGTTACTAATAATAATTCAAAACTTGTTCTTTGAAAACTGGATAAAACAATAATTGAAACAAATCAAGAATCAACCAAGATAAACAGAACTTCGTTTATCTATGATAAACATGTTTTTGTTTATTTTAAAGAACGACCTTTTTACGAAACGTTGGCTTTTACATCGCTGTAAAATCACGTTTATTTAAAAGATAAGAATTAGCGACGCAATGCGACGTTAAGACTTGTTTTTTGGTTAAGTTAGAAAGGGCGCACGGTGGATGCCTTGGCACTAGGAGTCTATGAAGGACGGCACTAACACCGATATGCTTCGGGGAGCTGTAAGTGAGCTTTGATCCGAAGATTTCCGAATGGGGAAACCCACTGCTCGTAATGGAGTAGTACGTTTACGTGAATACATAGCGTAATCGAGACAAACCCGGAGAACTGAAACATCTAAGTACCCGGAGGAAGAGAAAGAAAAATCGATTCCCTGAGTAGCGGCGAGCGAAAAGGGAACAGCCCAAACCAGGAAGCTTGCTTCCTGGGGTTGTAGGACATGCTATACGGAGTTACAAAGGAATGGATTAGGCGAAGCGACCTGGAAAGGTCCGCCGTAGCGGGTAATAGCCCCGTAGTCGAAAGTTCATTCTCTCCAGCATGTATCCTGAGTACGGCGGAACACGTGAAATTCCGTCGGAATCCGGGAGGACCATCTCCCAAGGCTAAATACTTCCTAGTGACCGATAGTGAACCAGTACCGTGAGGGAAAGGTGAAAAGCACCCCGGAAGGGGAGTGAAATAGATCCTGAAACCGTGTGCCTACAAGTAGTCAGAGCCCTTGTTGACTTTCCTTCGGGAGAGTCACGGGTGATGGCGTGCCTTTTGTAGAATGAACCGGCGAGTTACTGATTTCATGCAAGGTTAAGCAGAGAATGCGGAGCCGCAGCGAAAGCGAGTCTTAATAGGGCGAATTAGTATGAGGTCGTAGACCCGAAACCAGGTGATCTACCCATGTCCAGGGTGAAGGTAAGGTAATACTTACTGGAGGCCCGAACCCACGTATGTTGAAAAATGCGGGGATGAGGTGTGGGTAGCGGTGAAATTCCAATCGAACCTGGAGATAGCTGGTTCTCTCCGAAATAGCTTTAGGGCTAGCCTCAAACTTTAGAATCTCGGAGGTAGAGCACTGTTTGGACTAGGGGCCCATCCCGGGTTACCGAATTCAGACAAACTCCGAATGCCGATGATTTATGTTTGGGAGTCAGACTGTGGGTGATAAGATTCATAGTCGAGAGGGAAACAACCCAGACCACCAGTTAAGGTCCCAAAGTCTCTGTTAAGTGGAAAAGGATGTGGCGTTGCCCAGACAACCAGGATGTTGGCTTAGAAGCAGCCATCATTTAAAGAGTGCGTAATAGCTCACTGGTCGAGTGGCGCTGCGCCGAAAATGTACCGGGGCTAAACAGAGCACCGAAACTGTGGACTTACATCTTAGATGTGAGTGGTAGGAGAGCGTTCTAGGGGCGTCGAAGTTAGACCGTAAGGACTAGTGGAGCGCCTAGAAGTGAGAATGCCGGTATGAGTAGCGAAAGAAGGGTGAGAATCCCTTCCACCGAATGCCCAAGGTTTCCTGAGGAAGGCTCGTCCGCTCAGGGTTAGTCGGGACCTAAGTTGAGGCCGAAAGGCGTAGACGATGGATAACAGGTTGATATTCCTGTACCACCTCCCCGCCGTTTGAGTAATGGGGGGACGCAGTAGGATAGGGTGAGCGCGCTGTTGGTTATGCGCGTCTAAGCAGTGAGGTGTGAAATGAGGCAAATCCCATTTCTATAACATTGAGCTGTGATGGCGAGGGGAATTATTCCCTGGAGTCCCTGATTTCACACTGCCAAGAAAAGCCTCTAACGAGGCGGGAGGTGCCCGTACCGCAAACCGACACAGGTAGGCGAGGAGAGAATCCTAAGGTGATCGAGAGAACTCTCGTTAAGGAACTCGGCAAAATGACCCCGTAACTTCGGGAGAAGGGGTGCTCTGGTAGGGTGTTAAAGCCCGAGAGAGCCGCAGTGAATAGGCCCAGGCGACTGTTTAGCAAAAACACAGGTCTCTGCAAAACCGCAAGGTGATGTATAGGGGCTGACGCCTGCCCGGTGCTGGAAGGTTAAGGGAAGAGGTTAGCGCAAGCGAAGCTTTGAACCGAAGCCCCAGTAAACGGCGGCCGTAACTATAACGGTCCTAAGGTAGCGAAATTCCTTGTCGGGTAAGTTCCGACCCGCACGAAAGGCGTAACGATCTGGGCACTGTCTCAACGAGAGACTCGGTGAAATTATAGTACCTGTGAAGATGCAGGTTACCCGCGACAGGACGGAAAGACCCCGTGGAGCTTTACTGTAACCTGATATTGAATTCTGATGCAATCTGTACAGGATAGGTAGGAGCCTTAGAATCCGGAGCGCTAGCTTCGGAGGAGGCGTTGGTGGGATACTACCCTGATTGTATTGGACTTCTAACCCATGCCCCTTATCGGGGCAGGAGACAGTGTCAGGTGGACAGTTTGACTGGGGCGGTCGCCTCCTAAAGAGTAACGGAGGCGCCCAAAGGTTCCCTCAGAATGGTTGGACATCATTCGCAGAGTGCAAAGGCATAAGGGAGCTTAACTGCGAGACCTACAAGTCGAGCAGGGTCGAAAGACGGGCTTAGTGATCCGGTGGTTCCGCATGGAAGGGCCATCGCTCAACGGATAAAAGCTACCCCGGGGATAACAGGCTTATCTCCCCCAAGAGTCCACATCGACGGGGAGGTTTGGCACCTCGATGTCGGCTCATCGCATCCTGGGGCTGTAGTCGGTCCCAAGGGTTGGGCTGTTCGCCCATTAAAGCGGTACGCGAGCTGGGTTCAGAACGTCGTGAGACAGTTCGGTCCCTATCCGTCGCGGGCGCAGGAAATTTGAGAGGAGCTGTCCTTAGTACGAGAGGACCGGGATGGACACACCGCTGGTGTACCAGTTGTCTTGCCAAAGGCATAGCTGGGTAGCTACGTGTGGACGGGATAAATGCTGAAAGCATCTAAGCATGAAGCCCCCCTCGAGATGAGATTTCCCATTACGCAAGTAAGTAAGATCCCTCAGAGATGATGAGGTTGATAGGTCCGGGGTGTAAGTACGGCGACGTATGTAGCTGACGGATACTAATTGATCGAGGACTTAACCAAATAACGTAAGAAGCAAGTGGGCTGATTCCCCTGATTTGTAATAATTATCTGTTTTATTCAGTTTTGAAAGAATAATTTTTTTCTTTCAGTTAGTACTTGCAATTTATGCTAAGTGTGGTATGATGAATAAGGTCTTAAAAAGACAATATAAGTATGGTGGCGATAGCGAAGAGGTCACACCCGTTCTCATCTCGAACACGGTAGTTAAGCTCTTCAGCGCCGATGGTAGTTGGGGGTTTCCCCCTGCAAGAGTAGGACGTTGCCATGCTTGTAATATTCATTACATAGTAATAACTCTTAAAATGATACAGATGTTTATAATTTCTAAATTATACCCAGGAGGATTAGCTCAGCTGGGAGAGCACCTGCCTTACAAGCAGGGGGTCGGCGGTTCGAGCCCGTCATCCTCCACCAATTTTTTTAAAACATAGAATTCCGTTTTAAATAAACTTCATTGTATTTTCACTTAGCCGGAGTAGCTCAACTGGTAGAGCAACTGACTTGTAATCAGTAGGTTGAGGGTTCAAGTCCTTTCTCCGGCACCACTTTTGTGCCATTAGCTCAGTTGGTAGAGCATCTGACTTTTAATCAGAGGGTCGTAGGTTCGAATCCTACATGGCACACTATTTTATGACTTGAAAGAGTCGTAAATGCATCTTGCGGGTGTGGTGGAACTGGCAGACACGCTAGACTTAGGATCTAGTGCCTTCGGGCGTGGGGGTTCGACTCCCTTCACCCGCACTTTTATATGCGGAAGTAGTTCAGTGGTAGAATACGACCTTGCCAAGGTCGGGGTCGCGGGTTCGAATCCCGTCTTCCGCTCCATATAATTATTTGCCGGGGTGGCGGAACTGGCAGACGCACAGGACTTAAAATCCTGCGGTGGGTAACTACCGTACCGGTTCGATTCCGGTTCTCGGCACCAAATTTATACCGTGTAATAATGCGCCCGTAGCTCAATTGGATAGAGCGTCTGACTACGGATCAGAAGGTTGTGGATTCGACTTCTGCCGGGCGCACCATAATTTTATTTGTCTTATAATCGGGAAGTAGCTCAGCTTGGTAGAGCACTTGGTTTGGGACCAAGGGGTCGCAGGTTCGAATCCTGTCTTCCCGATCTTTAACAAAGGGGCCTTAGCTCAGCTGGGAGAGCGCCTGCCTTGCACGCAGGAGGTCAGCGGTTCGATCCCGCTAGGCTCCACCAATTTAAATTTGTTTTAAATTAATTTTTATAATGGCGGTGTAGCTCAGCTGGCTAGAGCGTCCGGTTCATACCCGTAAGGTCGGGGGTTCGACTCCCTCCACCGCCATCTTTAAGGACCTTTAGCTCAGTTGGTTAGAGCAGACGGCTCATAACCGTCCGGTCGCAGGTTCGAGTCCTGCAAGGTCCACCAGTATTATTTATAGATGCATATGGAGGAATACCCAAGCCTGGCTGAAGGGATCGGTCTTGAAAACCGACAGGGGTGTTAAAACCCGCGGGGGTTCGAATCCCTCTTCCTCCTCCATTTTTAAAATGCACTTACTGGTTAAAAGAAAAATTATATTTATATGATATTATCGCGGGGTGGAGCAGTGGTAGCTCGTCGGGCTCATAATCCGAAGGTCACAGGTTCAAATCCTGTCCCCGCAACCAATTTAAAAATGTATTATGTATTTCTAGTACTCAATCTACATATATTTAAATTGTACTCTATAAAATTATCGCGGGGTGGAGCAGTGGTAGCTCGTCGGGCTCATAACCCGAAGGTCACAGGTTCAAATCCTGTCCCCGCAACCAAAATGGTCCCGTGGTGTAGCGGTTAACATGCCTGCCTGTCACGCAGGAGATCGCGGGTTCGATTCCCGTCGGGACCGCCATATTATTTTTATTACATAAACTTGGCTCAGTAGCTCAGTCGGTAGAGCAAAGGACTGAAAATCCTTGTGTCGGCGGTTCGAATCCGTCCTGAGCCATAGTATTTATGCGGGTGTAGTTTAATGGCAAAACTCCAGCCTTCCAAGCTGATAATGAGGGTTCGATTCCCTTCACCCGCTCCAAAATTTAGGGCCTATAGCTCAGCTGGTTAGAGCGCACGCCTGATAAGCGTGAGGTCGATGGTTCGAGTCCATTTAGGCCCACCATTCCGCAGTAGCTCAGTGGTAGAGCTATCGGCTGTTAACCGATCGGTCGTAGGTTCGAATCCTACCTGCGGAGCCATTTATATGGGGAAGTACTCAAGCGGCTCAAGAGGTGCCCCTGCTAAGGGTATAGATCGCGTAAGCGGTGCGAGGGTTCGAATCCCTCCTTCTCCGCCATATAAATTGGCCCCTTGGTCAAGCGGTTAAGACACCGCCCTTTCACGGCGGTATCACGGGTTCGAATCCCGTAGGGGTCATTAGAGACTTTTCAACAAGAACTTGTGTTGAAAAGTCTACCTTGAATTACTTATCAAAACGAAGTTTTGAAACTAAGGCAATTTTCGAGGTACTAATCGAAAATGCTCTGCCGGAATTCAGACTTTGAAAGTAATATAGGTAACGGATTAATACAAGAACTAGAACAAAAATGAAAACTGTTTTATTTACTGAATTATACTCAGTAAATAAAACAGTTTTTTCTATTTTAAAATTTATGCAAAATTTCTTGGTTCTTTGTCAAATGAAGTTGGTGAAGAATAATAGCCAACCATAACTTAGTTATTGTAGGGCTATCCAAGAAGTCAGTAAAGCTGATTTTTTAGGATAGTCCTTTTTCATATAGTCTTCCATGTATCCCGTTGTTTTCCGTTCCAGATGGACGCTTTCCGCGGGCACGGCTTCAGCCTCCTCGTCGCGAAAAGCTGAGCTGCACCCCTAATATTGGACACGTCATCTAATATTAGGAGGTCTAAAAAAGTGTCCAAGTATACTAAAGAATTTAAACTTCTAGTCGCCAAACGTTACGAACATGAAGATATTAGTTACCGAGATCTTGCAGGACAGGTTGGCGTCGACAACTCTGTAATTCGTTACTGGGTGCTTCTGTTTCGACATCATGGTGATAATGCGTTTGACTTTCCCTATACAAACTATCCAAAAGCCTTTAAACTTAGAGTAATTCAATTTATCAATGACACGGATTACTCTGTTCGAGAGGCATCGGCTATTTTCCATATCCCGGATCCTAGTATGGTCCGCAGGTGGAAGAAAAAGTGGGAGACAGCTGGAGAAGGTGCCTTTAAAACGAAAGAAAAGGGGCCTTCTACAATGAAATCTCGCAATCAAAAGAAAACCACTTCCAAAGATCTTGGCGACCAGTCAAAGGACGCCATGAAAAAAGAACTTGAATATCTTCGTATGGAAAATGCCTATCTAAAAAAGCTGGAAGCCTTAGTTCAGGAAGAAAAATCACTAAAAAGATTAAAGCGAAAGTAATATTTGAACTAAGGCATGAATTCCCAGTAAACAAGATGGTCAAGATAGCCGGTATGGTAAGAAGCACCTACTACTACATCATTAATAGTTTCAAGCAGCCAGATCCCGATCGCAAGTGGAAGAGAAGGATCAACTTCATCTACCAGCGACACAAAGGGCGCCTTGGGTATCGCCGGATCACCGACGTCCTGATCGAAAAAGGACACACGATAAACAAAAAGAAAGTACTTCGGATTATGCGAGAACTGGGGCTTCAATGTATTGTCCGAATGAAGAAGTACAAATCCTATAAAGGTGCATTTGGGAAAGCAGCTCCAAATGTCTTGAACCGTAATTTCAAAGCAGGAAAACCCAACGAAAAATGGGTGACAGACGTTACGGAATTTAAATTATTTGGACAAAAATTATATCTCTCACCTGTTTTAGACCTGTTCAATGGTGAAATCATTACCTATACGCTTCAATCGAGGCCTACGTTTGATTTGGTGGAAACAATGTTGAAGCAGTCACTTGAATACGTAAAAGAAGACGATAAGCTCTTGATCCATTCCGATCAAGGCTGGCATTATCGAATGCCGCAGTATTGTCAGCTACTAAAGGAAAACAACATCACACAGAGCATGTCTCGAAAAGGCAACTGTTACGACAACGCCGTCATCGAGAACTTTTTTGGAATTCTTAAATATGAATTCCTGTTCCTGCAGGAATTTGATAATCTTGAACACTTTAAACACGAACTAGAGGAGTATATCCACTACTATAATCATTTGAGAATCAAGTCCAGATTGAATCGGAAAAGCCCAGCGGGCTATCGGATGATATTCGAATCAGCTGCTTAGAAAAATAGCGTCCAATTTTAAGGGTCCAGTGCAAAGCAAGCTCCTGTGGGGTCTTCAGCTCGCGCTGTTCCCGCTGGAGTCGCCATCTTGCACTACAAACAACTAGTATTGCACTTGTGAATTACATAAAAATAGACAAAAGACTTTCAAGCCTATTAAATTCTCATAAATGTTACGCAGCGTCAAAATGGGATTTTCCTTGTTCCTGCTGTTTAACCGATGGTTTTAACTTGAAGTGTAACAGAATCCGTTTTCTATAGTTCTGGAAGTTTCTATATCCATAGGCGACACGATTCAATACCTTGATTTTATTGTTGTTCCCTTCAATTCTTCCGTTATTGTAGGGGTAAATAAAACTGTTTTCTATAAATGGAAGATGTTTTCTCAACGTTTTTAAACTTGTTCTCATATAATTTGAAATTGCAGATGGAACCGCATTTGTTAAACAGGACAATAGTGCTTCGAAGTCCTTATTTGACATGGATTCCATTAATTCTTGATAAAGTTCATAGTTCGCTTTTAGTACAGGATCATAATTTAACATCTCATCTACAATACTTTGCCCTGTACGTTGGCCAAACAATGGATAATACTTATATTCTACGCTGGATAGTTCTGTACGTTTTTTTAATAATAGTTTCCAATAACGCTTAAGGCGACGGTATTTCTTCATATCATCCCCATTAGACGTTCTTAACTGATTCATGACCTGAATACGACATTTATTCATAGAGCAATTAATTAGTTGAACAAGATGGAATCGGTCAATGATAATTTTCGCCCGTGGAAATAATTCTTTAATCACACTTACATAACCCGCATTCATATCAATTGTTACGGTTTCCACATGTTGACGGTCAGTCAAACTGTAGTTCACAATAAAGTGATTCTTAATCGTAAGATTATCTCGTCTATCTAGGATATCCAATATGTCGCCTGATTCCGCATTTATATATTCGAAGGCCATTTCACCTTTTGCGTATTTGAACTCATCAAAAGAAAGGTGCTTAGGTAGGGCCTTGTAGTGTGGGATAATTTGTTTTGCGGCTTGATTAATTTGCCGTTGAACGGTTGCGGGTGATACTGAACAATCCCTCGCGATAGACGTAAGCGACTGTGCTTCGGCAGACTTTAATATGACTTGTACTTTTACATTTTGTGAAATAAAACAATTCCGTTGAACAATCGGTGTTTTAGCGGTAAAACTACTTTGACAGGCTTGGCACATGAAACGTTGTTTCTGTAGAAGTAGGTAGGTTGGATTTATACCCGTAATGGGTAAGGTAATTCTTGATAATTGTGTCCCGTTTTTATAGATTGTAAAGTCGGTGTTTTTTACACCGCATTTCACACAATGTGTGGGAGTATAGGTTAATTTTCCGGAAATATATTTACACCGTTTGCCTTTATAGGTTCATTCTTTTACACAATCTTCATCAAAAATAACATTTGGGTCTTGAATATCAAGCAAAGATTTAATACTATTAGAACACGACAAGTGAATTTCCTCCTGAATGATGGTTTTGGTCGACTTTTATTCTACAGGGAATTTCACTTGTTTTCTCTCTATATATAAAGGGAATTTATCTTACCCAGACCCTCGAGCTGCTTGAAGTGGAAAGCGGCGACTCCAGCGGGAACAGCGCGAGCTGAAGACCCTGGACTGAGCACAGCGAGGGAAGCGGCTGAAGCCGTGCCCGCGGAAAGCGTCCGCTTGGAACGGAAACCAGCGGGTAGTAGGATTACCTTATCCAATATATTTATAAAAAATGACGTTAGTGAAGATCCTCCTCATCTCCCTTTAAAGGGATGGGGAATTTCTTTCACCAACGTCATTTATTGTACAACCAATTTCTTACAGAATTTTGCTATAAGGCAGTCTGAATTCTTAATACCCTTTTGCTACAGTGGACGAAAGTAGTTCAATTCACTCTTTATAATCTACGTCCTGAAGGACGTAATGTATTTCGCAAGTGAAAAGTGAGCCATTTCGCAATTCAATTTTGAGCCACGTTAATTAGCACCAGATTTCATCCATTCTTCCGTTTCTTTCATTCTAAAAGAGGGCCCATTCATATTTAAAACATGAGATTTATGAGTTAAGCGATCTGTTAATGCAGCGGTTAATACTGGATCATGAAAAACCTCTTGCCATTTTAAAAAAGATAAATTGCTTGTTATAATTGTTGATTTTCTTCCTGCTCGTAAGGAAAGATGCGAGAATAATAATTCTGCTCCTTCTTTATCAAAAGAAATATATCCTAACTCATCAAGGATAACCAAATCATATTTTTCAAATTTCATCTCAAAAGATCGAAGCGTTCGTTCTGAACGATGTTCTTTTAGTTGGTTCACTAGTGAAGGCACTGTCGCAAAAAACACTCTGTATCCCGCGAGACATGCTTCCATTCCAAGTCCTATGGCAATGTGAGTTTTTCCGGTGCCTGGAGATCCTGTTAAAATTAAATTTTGTCCTTCTTTGATAAAATCTAATGATTTTAAATGAGGCAACTTTTGCTTTGCTTGATCAGGTAAAGCATCGTGAACAATTTCTTCTAGTAACCTTCTTTGAGGAAAATTAGCTGCACGGATTCGATTTTGTTTTGCACGTAAGAAACGATCTTTTTGTTCCTGTACAAGCACTTGATATAACACATCATATGCTAAAGTAGGATTCTCAAACGATGTTTCATCTTTAGCCATACTCCTAATACTAGGGAGACGAAGCTCCCTACACATCTCAATTACTTTCTCTTTTTTATCCACAATAAACGCCTTCTTTCTCTGTTTGCTCAAACATATTTGCATATGCTCGCATATTGTTTTCTGATTGGTTTGTCGTTTCATCACGATTTAAATCATCAATATTCGCCGTTGGCGATTGCTCACAGATGAAAAGGATTCGTTCAGTACTTACATAGCCTAATCTAATATTATTTAGTTTATTAACTGCACTTAAAACTTCTTCTAGTCTGTTATTTTCCTTTATGTAAAGAAGTAACTCTATGAATTCTTTCTCTTTTCCGATATAATGGTCATTGTATAAGTTTTTTATTTGCGTTGGTGCCTGCCTCAAACATTCACTTTGAGCTATGGCACCTTTTTTCTTTTCAAATGTTTTTAGAAAGTGATTAATATTCATAATCCACTGATGTAAACCCCAGCTACGTAAATGCTCAGTTGCTAATTCTCCGTCTATAAATAATTTAATTCTCTTTGCTCCTACTTTAGCCTTTATATGCTTACCTACGTGACCTTCTGGAACAGAATAACGATTTTGGTTGATTGTTACAGTACTATATTTATCAACCCGGCACTCTATGAAGTCTGTGGCATCGAAAGGTGCGATTGCAGGACTTGATACAGCTTTTTCATTCTCCATCAATTTCTTATGACTAATTTTATGTTCATGATGTTTTCGGTTATTTAGCTTCTCCAGAACAACTGACAGGTATTCTTCAGCTTCTTTCAAACTAGTAAAAGTAAATTGTGAAGAAAATGTCTTCCTTCGAATAAATTCAACACTTCGTTCTACGTGACCTTTTTCATTTCCTCTTCTAGCTTGACATAACCTAATTTTAAAATTGTAGTAGTTTGATAAATTCACCATACTATCTGTTATAACTTTTTCATTTCCAACAAATGATTTAACGACTGTTCTCATGTTGTCATAAGTAAATACCGTCGGTATGAAGCCTACATGATCAATAAAGTTTGTATGAACATCTAGAACGCAGACACGTGTTTCAGATTCATAAAGCATAGCGAATCGATAATTACTGTGGGCTAAAGTAAATACTGCTAGGGAATAACTTTTAATCTTACCGTCTATTTGTAGCTTTACCTCTCCCCAGTCAAATTCTACTTCGTACCCTGGTTTAGAATGTCTTCGGATATATACTTCCTTTGATTTTTCATTCTCTTCATTCACAAAGTTTCGTACAGTAGTGTAGCTAATAGCGAAATCCGCATCTTCGAGCTTTTCATGCATATCAACTATTTTCATTTGTTGCTTTGTCATGTAATGATTTCTTTTCCATTTGTTCTCTTTTATATAACCTCGTAATATATTTTTGATTTCCTCCGTTAAAACTGGTTTTCTACCTTTTCTTTTTTTGTAAGTCGGAGGCTTCATGATGTCTTCAGTAATCGGAAGATTACGAGTATCTATATGTTTGCTTTGTTCGAAAAGCTTAATATATTTATCAACTGTATTTCTGGATTTCTTCAATTCTTTTGCTATTTTTCTCTTACTTAAACCTTCCAAATACAATTTAATAATTTTCTGTTTATCATTCAATGTAATCACTCCTGATAATTCCCCCTAATATAGATCTAGGGTTATTTTCTATCAAAAGTGGCTCAGTTTTCAAGTGCTATGGTGGCTCACTTTTAAGTTACCATATACAGGACGTAAACTGAAATTAAGCCGTATAAGGAAGGAACTGTATTCATCTATAACGGAAAGCGTCTCCCAGGAGTGCAAATCAAGACACTTAATATAAAGAGAAGAAAAAAAGGTGACGTGAAAACCACATCACCCTAACTTTTGACTAAGAGCCGAACGTTTTCAATCATCTGTTTGATCAGTTACACTTTCACCTACAATTTGATCGATTGTTGTTTCATCGTTATCATCTGAATAGGTAGGATTTTCACTATCGGTGAAATCGGAAGGACTGTCAGAAGAGCCGAATTCAGCTACTTCTTCGAAACTATTCTCAAAATCAACAGCACGACCATCTTTAGTTTCTTCAAACGGATTACTATTCGAGTTTATAGCTACGTCTTCAGCAATTGATTGTTCAAACTCTTCAGCATGTTTAATACAGTAGGGTGTGTAAGGAACAGCTTCTAGTCTTTCATATGGAATATCTATATGACATACCGAACACTTACCGTATGTGCCTTTGTCCATTGAGTCCAATGCTATTTCTACTTTGCCAAGTTCAGATTCAGCATGTTCTTGTAAAGCTAGATCTTTTTCTCTTTCAAATAAAGCCGTACCCATATCTGCTGGATGGTTGTCATACATTGAAAGTTCTCCTGAAACGTCTTGAATGCTTTTTTTTGAATATGTGTCTTCTTCAATTTTTGTAGAGTTTTCTTTCATTTCAAGTAAATTATTTTTTAATGTATCTATTTGTTGTTCTGTTAACAAAATAAACCACAACCTTTTCTTATTTAATAGTAGTATGTTCATTATTAGATGAATGATGTTAAAACAATTAAATTGATAACAGTTTATATTCAATTCCCATACAAGTATATGTGTTAAACATTAAACATAAAAAAACTCTAAAAACTAATTATAGTTTTTAGAGATCTTATCGAAAGTGCTATTTATAAATTAAGCCCCGGTGTACCTGCGTTCAGATTTTGTTCGACCTCGTTCAAAAAAATCTAATGAAAAATCTGTGGCAAAGATGGCGTAATTACATCCCTTATATCAGTGGTGAATATAATTTCTGCTGGAGTTTGAACGATTACTGAATAATGACGTATAAGTATTTAGCAAAAGAGAGTGACCAAGCTTTCTTCAACTTTTCACTTATAAAAGTGAGAGACTTCTGCTGAACTCAGTTAAAATAGATGACCAAGCAATATTCCAATACCAAGTAAAAGACCAAATAAAGTATTAGTAATTGCGGTTTCTTTCATGGCAGGCATTACTTTTAAAGGTTGAACATATTTATTGAAGATGGCAACAGCTGTTAGTGGTTTTCGAATGCTGAGGAAAACAAGCAATGCCCAAGGTGTTAAAACACCTATAAAAATTAGAATAAGTATCCAACTATATGAAATAACAAAGAAGAAAAACAATATTTTAATCGCATTCTTACGTCCAGTAAGAATTGCTAATGTATGCCTACCTCCCTCAGTATCCCCTTCTATATCCCGTATATTATTAGCCAACATAATAGCTCCCACAAGGAACATACTAGGAATAGAAAGTAATACAGCTTCTTTCGTTACAGTTTCAGTTTGAATATAAAAGGCTATTAGAATTAGGAGCATACCCATGACAACACCTGACACTAGTTCACCAAATGGTGTGTAAGCGATAGGGTAAGGTCCACCGGTATAAAAGTATCCAACCATCATTGATGCAATGCCGACAACTGCTAGTAGCCATGACGTTTCTATGCATATGTAGATGCCAACTAGAACCGAAATTCCATATAAAAGAAAAGCCAGATTTAACACGGTTTTAGGTTTAACACCGTTTCGAACAATTGCGCCCCCAATACCAATAGAATCTTCGGTATCAAGCTCGCGTTTAAAGTCATAGTATTCATTAAACATATTCGTTGCCATTTGAATTAGAATACTTGCGATGAGCATTGCAAAAAATAGCGGAAAATGGATTTTACCATAAGTCAAAGCAATCATCGTTCCAAGGAACACTGGTGCAAAAGCTGCGGTCAATGTATGTGGCCGTGTAAGTTGCCACCATATACGCCAACCTGAATCGGCTTTTATCGTTTGTTGCAAAATAATTCGCCCCTTAATCGTAGTAGTAACCCAATCTATTATACTCTAAAATTCTACTTCTGGACATGCTACTTGCTTATTTTGTATACGATGGTGTGGTAGAATAAAGACATGTGATATTACTACGAATCCTTTAACGTACGGAGGGAAAATTAATGAATCAAAACTTCATAGCTATTCAAGATAAATCTACTCAAGAAGCAATTAGTGAACTGCGTTTTTTCACGGAAACAATTGATGCTGGTCGAATATCGCCACTTGCATTCTTTGAAGCAGGACAAGCTCGTTATAAAGATGAACTTTTCTACTGGCAAAATGCTAACCAAACACTTACACTCGTGGGAATTGGTCACGCGGATGTGTTGGTAAGTGAAGGTGTGGAAAGCAGGTTTTCCGATATATCAACAGCTTGGAAAAAACTTTGTGCTGCATTAATCAAAGAAGAAAAGGATATTGCGCCTATTCTGTTCGGTGGTTTTTCATTTGATCCTAAAAATGAAATTAAATCTGAGTGGGAGGGGTTTCCTTCAGCCTATTTCGTAGTGCCTTCCTTCCAATTATGTGTAAAAAACGGAAAAACATCTATCTCGATCAATCTTATAACGACAGATATAGATGCGACTGTTGAGTTTCAAAACTTGCGTGATGAAAGAGACCGTTTAATTCATGATGCACAAGTTAATGAATTTGAACCTCTTTTGAAGCCGGTTGTTAAATCAGTTGAGGAATTAGAAAAAGAACATTATAAAGATGCGCTATCGGATGTGATTTCTGCAATAAAGAGTGAAGAAGCTAAAAAAGTAGTCATCGCACGTTCTATCAAAATGAATTTTGAAAGTGCGGTTTCGAGTGTTACTGCACTTCAACATATATCTAAAGAACAACAAGAAAGTTACCAATTTGGTTTGCAGAAAGACGATAAGCTGTTTTTTGGCGCAACACCAGAGAGACTTATTGAAATAGATAATGGAAATGCTTATTCTACTTGTGTTGCTGGGTCAATTGCGCGCGGAAAATCGGCTGTTGAAGATCGTAAACTAGGTGAAGATTTAATTGGAGATCTTAAAAATAGAGAAGAACATCAGTATGTAGTGAATATGATTTCCGGTGTATTTAATGATTTTTGTACAGATGTTACTGTGCCTAGTGAGCCCAAACTTATGATAATCAGGGATATTCAGCATTTATTTACACCTGTTGCAGGTAAAATCAATCGTCAAGCAGATATTTTTAGTTTAGTCGAGGCTCTTCATCCTACGCCTGCATTAGGTGGTTACCCAACGAATACTGCTTTAGATATTATTCGGGATAAAGAAAAGATGAATCGTGGTTATTACGCTGCACCAATTGGTTGGACAGACACGGAAGGCAATGGAGAATTTGCTGTTGCGATTCGTTCAGCACTTCTTAAAAATGACAGTGCCTATCTATATGCAGGTGGAGGAATTGTTGCAGATTCTGAAGTTGAACAAGAATATGAGGAGACATGGGTAAAATTTAGACCTGTTCTACGTGCACTTGGAGGAAAATTAAATGGGTAAAAAGACTTTTCTAACTACCTATGTACGTCGCATGACGAGCGCGTTGTTAAATGCTGGTGTTAAATCAGTTGTCATAAGTCCAGGTTCAAGATCGACTCCACTTGCTTATGCATTTGCGTCAACTGAAAGTTTGAAGGTTTATATGCAAATTGATGAGCGTTCAGCGGGATACTTTGCACTTGGATTAGCAAAAGCATCCTCTGAGCCAGTCGTTTTACTATGTACATCTGGAACGGCTGCATCTAACTACTTCCCAGCCATTACAGAAGCCCATTATGCACGAATTCCACTTATTGTCATGACTGCTGACCGACCTCACGAATTAAGGGAGGTAGGTGCTCCACAAGCGATTGACCAAATTCGGATGTATGGGAATCATGTTAAATCTAGTATTGATTTACCGATACCTGAGGAAAATATCGAAGACTTCATGGAAAGACATGTTCAACGTTCATTATCCGTTGCCTTGACAGCACCAAAGGGGCCTGTACATATAAATATTCCTTTACGAGAACCCCTATTAATCGATTTTGATATGGAAACGCCTAAGAACACTTTTTTAAAGCGGATAACAACTATAGATTCCTTAGACGAATCAACTACGGAGGAAATCACGTATTTACTTCGTACATCTGAAAAAGGGATTATTATTGTTGGAGAATTACCAATATACTTGAATAAGGATAAATTTTGGAAGTTCGCAGAAGCGTTAAATTGGCCAGTTTTATGCGATCCATTATCAAATCTTCGTGCGAACATACCTGAAAAATGCAAACCACTTTGTATTGATAGATATGATGCGTTATTAAAAAGTGAATCTTTTGGCTCGAAAGTTGTACCTGATACGGTTATACGTTTTGGACCACAACCAGTGTCGAAATCACTCTTACTATACTTAAAAAAAATATGTCCCGTAACGATGATTGTTGTCGATGAGTCGCCTGAATTTCGTGATTCGATACATATTGTTACGCACCATATTCAATCGAAAGCAGAAGCAGTACTAAGCATAATCGTGCGCAAATCAGAAACACCTTATAACGCGATTTGGAGTAATGCGAACGACATAGCATCTTCCGTTACAGAAAACATTAATACTGAAGATGAGGGTGCTTTTACACAAATATTATTGAACCATTTACCAAGTGGAACCGATTTAATTAGTGGAAGCAGTATGCCAATTCGTGACATTGATACTTTCTTTGGGAAAACAGTGAAGGATGTTCATTTATTTGCAAACCGTGGAGCAAATGGTATTGATGGCGTTGTATCTACGGCTTTTGGTATTCAGGCTGAAAGGAAACGCTCAGCATGGTTACTAATCGGAGATTTGTCTTTTCTACATGATGTAAATGGATTGATTGTTACGCGTTTTCATGAGACTGATTTAACAATTGTTATTATGAATAATGATGGGGGTGGGATATTCTCATATCTACCTCAAGCAACTTCTGCGGAGCATTTTGAAGAGCTCTTTGGGACACCTACGGGTTTAAAGTTTGGACATATTGCTGAAATGTATGATGCTCAATATGCTGCTGTGCGAACAAAGGAAGAATTTGTTGCTGAATTACTACTTCCTAAAACAAAAAATGTACGTATTATTGAAGTAGAAACTGACCGCGGTAAAAACGTAAAAGCCCATCGTCAATTATGGCAACAAATAATAGAAAGACTTGATTAAAATGAATGAAAAAATTGATGTACGTGGCAATCAACTATACGTAAAATGCGATGGTGATGTTTCATTACCGACAATTGTTTTTTTACATGGATTTACAGGTAGTTCAGAAACATGGAATGAAGTGACACATCAATTAAATGGTCAATTTAGAACGATAGCTGTCGACTTGACAGGGCACGGACTATCCTTTGTACCAGAAAATTATTCTCGTTACACGATGGAAGAACAGATTGCAGATCTAGATGCCTTATTTGTTAAACTAAATTTATCACATTTTAATCTAGTCGGTTATTCAATGGGTGGACGGATTGCACTTGCTTATATGATAAATCATCCTGAAAAAGTAACGTCACTTATTCTTGAAAGTGCTTCACCAGGATTAAAGACAGAATTGGATCGTATAAATAGAGCAGTAGCTGATAATCTGTTATCTCAGAGAATTGTAGAGGAAGGTATTCCTGCATTTGTAGAGTTTTGGGAAGAACTCGCCTTATTTGAAACGCAAAAAAAGTTATTACCTGAAATACAAGATGCGGTTAGGCGAGAACGGTTAAATCAGAGTGTAACTGGCTTGGCTAATAGCCTGCTTGCTATAGGAACTGGAAGTCAGCCTTCATATTGGGATGAACTTCAATTCATCAAACGACCCGTATTTCTCATAACTGGTGAAAAGGATAAGAAATTTGTCAATATTGCCCGGGAAATGGAGAAATATATTCATAAAGTCGTTCATACGACAATTTCTAATGCTGGACATGCAATTCATGTGGAAAAACCGTCGATATTTGCTACAATGATAGGGAAGCATCTTTCTACTGTAATTAAAAATAGGGGGTAAAAGAATGACACGTCAATGGGAAGTAATTCGTACATATGAAGATATTAAGTATGAACAATTTGGTGGAATTGGTAAGATAACAATTAATCGTCCAGAAGTGCGCAATGCATTTCGTCCGAAAACAGTATCAGAACTTATTGATGCATTTTCACGTGCGCGTGATGATGCAAGTATTGGAGTAATTGTATTAACAGGCGAAGGTGAAAAAGCATTCTGTTCAGGTGGAGATCAAAGCGTTCGTGGTCATGGCGGATATGTTGGAGAAGATGAAATTCCACGCTTGAATGTCCTTGATCTACAACGTTTAATTCGCGTAATTCCAAAGCCGGTTGTTGCAATGGTTGCTGGTTATGCGATTGGAGGCGGACATGTACTTCATGTTGTTTGTGATTTAACGATTGCTGCTGATAATGCTGTTTTCGGCCAAACAGGACCTAAAGTTGGATCATTCGACGCTGGATATGGCTCTGGTTATTTAGCTCGTATTGTTGGACATAAGAAAGCTCGTGAAATTTGGTTCTTATGCCGTCAATACAACGCTCAGGAGGCATTGGAGATGGGCCTAGTTAATACAGTTGTTCCATATGCTGAGCTTGAAGATGAAACAGTACAGTGGTGTGAAGAAATGCTAGGTATGAGTCCAACAGCACTTCGTTTTGTTAAGGCGGCAATGAACGCAGATACAGATGGTCTGGCGGGTCTTCAACAATTAGCCGGAGATTCAACGCTTCTTTATTACACAACAGATGAAGCTAAAGAAGGTCGCGATGCATTTAAAGAAAAACGTAAGCCTGATTTCGGTCAGTTTCCACGTTTCCCATAATATGATAAAAATGAAAGCTGCCTATAAGTAAAGGCAGCTTTTTCTGAATGGAAGGTGAATTAAATGGTACCAAATTGGTTAGTGCAACGCGCTTATTTGACGCCTGACAAAATAGCTTTGTCATTTAATGAAGAAAGTTGGTCATTTATAGAACTGAAAAATGCCGCCAATACTTATGCTAAGAAATTAGCAGGGAATGGATTGAATAATGGAGATAGAATAGCGCTTCTAGGATCGTCCACGCCTGAAATGGTAATGATTATCCACGCTTCTATGCTTATGGGGCTAGAAATTGTCATGTTGAATAGTCGATTGACGGAAAAAGAACTTTCTTGGCAACTCATTGATTCAAAAGCAAAAACTGTCATCGCATCAGATAATTTAGTACATCTAATAAAAGAATCGGAAATACTAACTTTAACATTTTCGCAAGTAAAAAATAGTAAAGAATATGATGTTGTGGTAGAAGATACTTGGGAATCATCGCGTACGATTACTATTATGTATACGTCTGGGACGACAGGCTATCCGAAAGGTGTAAGACAAACAGCTGGGAACCATACATCTAGTGCATTGTCTTCTGTATTAAATTTAGGTTTGGATGAATCGGACGTGTGGCTTTGTGTTATGCCTTTGTTTCATATTAGTGGATTCTCTATACTTGTTCGTTCCGTATTATATGGAATGGAAGTTCGTCTTTATGAAAAATTCGATGCTATGCAAGTTTCAGAAGAAATTAGAAGTGGATCAGTCACACGTATGTCTGTTGTGACGACGATGCTTGATAAAATCATACGTATTTTTGAGAATAGCGGTGTAATTGCTCATCCTTCCTTTAAGACGATGTTGGCAGGCGGAGGCTCAGTTGCTGTCGATTATTTAAATCGTGCACAAAATTGCCATCTCCCTGTTCTTCAAACTTATGGTATGACAGAAACGAGTTCTCAAACAGCGACACTTTCAGCATCAGACGCTGTACGTAAATCAGGGTCCGCAGGTAAACCGTTATTTTTCAATCAAATCAAAATAAATGCTTCCAAAGTTGCTGGTGAATACGGTGAAGTATGTATACGGGGACCACATGTCACCCCTGGATATATAGGACATGTTGAAAATGTCAGCCCACTTGTAGACGGATGGTTACTAACGGGTGATATCGGTTATTTTGATGCAGAAGGTTATTTGTATATTGTTGATCGTCGTTCTGATTTAATTATTTCAGGAGGGGAAAATATTTATCCTGCGGAAATTGAAAACGTATTGATGTCTCATAAAAAGGTGCTAGAAGCAGGGGTGTGCGGTTGGGATGATTTAAAATGGGGAAGTGTTCCTGTTGCATTTATTGTCTGTTCTGAAGCAATAACTGAAGAAGAGCTTGAGGCGTTTTCTAATGAACGATTAGCGCGATATAAAATACCGAAATCATTTTATTTTGTAGATGAATTGCCACGCAATGCGGCAAACAAATTACTTCGTAGAGAATTGAAAAAGTTGCTCATAGATGAAAAATAAAAAAGGGCTATCACTGGATAGCCCTTCCACACTATTTACTCCCTAACGCCTTTGCAAGGGTTTTAATATTGTATTCCATCAGGGTGAAGTAGTCTTCTTTATTCTTGATATCATCCGTTGTTAATATACCTAAATTATGAAGCATTAACGAATCGGCACCAATTTCTTTTCGAACGACATCTGTCAGTTTTGAAGAAACATTTTGTTCGAATAATACATATTTTATATCATTTTCTTTCGCATTGGAAACAAGTTCAGCAAGTTCTTTTTGTGACGGTTCACTTTGCGAATTTAATCCGGCAATAGCCACTTGCTCCAGTCCGTAAGTTTCAGCAAGATAACCAAATGCAGCATGTGAGACGAAAAATGTCTTGTTTGGTGCATTAGAAGCCATTTCAATAAACTCTCGATCTAGTTTGAGTAAATCATCACGCAAAGATTGGAAGTTTTTCTCGAATTCTTCTTTTTTATCAGGAGCCGCTTCGATTAGGGCTTCTTTGATTGAATAAGCAAGTGCATCACTTAAAACTGGAGAAATCCATACATGGGGATCCATTGGCCCGTGATTATGTCCATCGTGGTCAGCTTCTTCTTGTGCATGGTCGTCAAGATTATCTTCTTCTTCATGTGCGTGTTCATCATGTTCGTTTCCATCGTCATTGTCGTGACCTTCACTTTCTCCCAACATATCTTCTGGAATATCTTCTGCAGTCGCGACCATTTTGACATTTTCGTTGGTCAGCGTTTTTTCAGCGTTTTCTACAAAACCTTCAAGACCTAATCCGATGTAGAAAAATAAATCTGAATCTGCAAGTGCCATCATGTCTTTTTGCGTAGGGTCAAAAGTATGTTCATCAGCCCCTGGTGGATAAATAGACTGCACATCGACCGCGTCACCGCCAATTCGTTCAGTGAAATATTGAAGTGGATAGACAGTTGTGAACACTTTTATTTTGTCATTCTCCTTTTTTGGTAGATCCTTTACTATCTCTTTGTTTCCACAAGCAGCAAGAAATAAAACGGTAATGACTGATAAAATAAAAACAAGTTTTTTGTTCATTATAATAATTCCTCCTTATTACTAAATAGTAACGGTTACGATTTGAATTCTTATTTATCATACAAGACTGTTTTAAATTTAGCAACATAAAAATAAAAAAAGATTCGACATCAAAGTCGAATCTGCATTACTTTTTGATTTTATCAGGTACAGGGTCAAATCCACCTTCGTGAAATGGATGGCATTTTGAAATGCGAAGTGCAGCAAGCCATGAGCCTTTTAATGCACCATGCTTGTCAATCGCTTCTATGCCATAATGTGAACAAGTTGGATAAAATCTACAAGACGGTGGTGTCAGTGGTGAAATGGTTCTTTGATATATTTTAATTAAAAACATGAGTATTATTTTCATTTATTTCACCCTAATCGTTTTCTATATGTTTATTATATAAGCTAATGTGGTAAACATAAAGAGAGAGGTACTATATAAAATTGAAGGAGATGTTTTTTTTATGTCAACAGCATTAATTAAAGAACTGAATACTCAAGTTTCTACATGGTCGGTTATGTATACAAAGCTACATAATTATCATTGGTATGTAAAAGGACATCAATTTTTCACATTGCATGTAAAATTTGAAGAATTATATGATGAAGCGACTTTGCATATGGATGAGATTGCTGAACGCATATTAACACTTGGAGGCGATCCTGTTGCTACTTTGAAAGAACATTTGGATCAATCAGTTGTAAAAGAAGCGACTGGAAAAGAAAAAGCAGATCAAATGGTATCGTCAATTGTTGATGACTTTGATAATATTATGAAATCGTTAAAAAAAGGTATGGAAGAAGCAGCAAAAATCGGTGATGATATGACTGAAGATTTATTGAACGCAGTTTATCAAAGTATTGAAAAGCACCAATGGATGCTCAATGCTTTTCTTGGAGAAGATAATAAGTAAAAGTTATGCGATTCCTTTCGATAAAACCCTTTAAAATATAGTGTACTTACCGATATAAGGACTGTCAAAGGAGGTATGAGCTATGGATATGAATTCCATTATGGCGAGCCAACTTAGAAGTTTACAGTCAACAGTGCAAATGAGCGTATTAAATAATGCGTTAAATATGAACAAAACAGCTGCAATTGAAATGCTAGGTACTCTTCCAGACCAGCCTGTTGCTGCTCATCCTCATAAAGGCACTTCGATTGATGTGAAAGCATAATAAAAAAACATGCATCTCCATAAAAGGAGATGCATGTTTTAATTTGTATTGACCATGCTATACAATAAAAAGGATGGTTTTGCATGGGAAAATCAAAATTATATGTGTCCGTTACAAATCACAAAGTCTATAGTCATCCAGATGTTTCGCCTTGGGATTATGAAATCGCGATAAACAATGATCATGTCCCAATATTTCACAAACTGTTTAAACAGATTAGTCATTTAGAAATGCGTAATTTTTACAGGGCGCATTTACCTTATGTGCCTTATCATTATGATAAAGATAATCATGACATTGATTTACGAACTAAAAAGGTTTATGCTTTAATTCATGAATATTCTGATAATAAAACTAAAAGGTTTATTGAACAACTGCCGTATTTTCGGTGAAAGTGAGGATTTGTATGATATCTTTTAAAGATTTAAATCGATTTGATGTGGATTTAACGTTTGAAGAAAAATGCTTTAATCCTGATGCCGGCCATGTCCTCGTTGTTTTGAAACATGAGGGCAAGTGGCTGCTCACTATAAACCCAAATCGTGGAAATGAATTTCCAGGTGGGAAAAGGGAAATTGGAGAAACGATTGAGGAAGCCGCAATTCGTGAAACGTTTGAAGAAACAGGTGTAACAATAACTAATATTAAAGTATTTGCCCAGTATATAGTTTATGATACTGAACCTTTCTATAAAACAGTATTTACTGGGCAAGTGTTACATAAGAGTGAAAATTATGAGAGACATGAAACAGATGGTGCGCTTTGGTTAACGGATAATGAACTTGATAAAAATGACAATTTAAGTTTCTTTATGAAGGACGAAGGAATGGAAGCCATTCGAAAATGGGTGATAAATAATGATAAATAATGGTGAAATAGTTCGAAGTCGTCCATATCCATCACCAAATCCGACGATTATACTTTATGAAAAGGTGTATTTATCGAATGGGGTAAAAGTAAAAGGTTTATTAGCTGTACCAATTAAGGAAGGATCTTACGAAGGTATAATATACTTACGTGGCGGTATACAACATGTCGGTATGGTACGTCCGGCAAGAATTGCTCAAATTGCAGCGCAAGGTTTTGTCGTTTTCGCACCTTATTATCGTGGGAATCGAGGGGGAGAAGGACGGGATGAATTTGCGGGTGATGATCTTTTTGATGCTGTCAATGCGATTGAAGTTCTAAAGCAGTGTACTAAAGTAAATCGAAATCGGATTCATCTTTTTGCATTTTCACGTGGCGGGATTATGGCCTTGTGGACTGGAATTTTAAGGGATGACATTACTTCAATTGTTACATGGGGCGGCGTTTCCGACATTATTTTTATGTATAAAGAGCGAAAAGATTTGCGCCGAATGATGAAACGTGTGATAGGAGGAACACCTAATAATAACCCGGATGCCTACCGGGAACGAACCGCATTATTTCGAATAAATGATATTACTGCACCCGTACTTATTGTTCACGGAATACTTGATACAAATGTTTCATTTGAACAAGCTTTATTACTTGAAAATGCTTTACTTGATAAAAAGAAGGTAGTTGAAACGAGGTATTTCCCAAAATACTCACATTATATACCGCCCGTTGAGAACTTAAATGTTTTAAAAGGAGTATGCGCCTGGATGAAGGCACAATAAAATTAATAAAACGTCATGTATTAAAATACATGACGTTTTTTTATTATGCTATTGGTCCGCCTTTTTCAGAGATATCTTTTGAAACATTACCGAACTTTTTAAAGTTTTCTTGGAATAGATTCGAAAGCTCTTTAGCTTTTTTATCATATTCCTCACCATTTGCCCATGTCTTACGCGGGTTAAGTACTTCTGAAGGTACACCAGGAATCTCTTTTGGCATATGCAAGCCAAATATTGCATTTACTTCGGTTTCAACATTATTTAACTCACCATTTATTGCTGCACGAACCATTGTACGCGTATATTTTAAGTTCATACGGCTTCCCACGCCATAAACACCGCCAGTCCAACCAGTATTTACAAGGTATACTTGTGCATCATGCTCATCAATTTTATTACCAAGCATTTCAGCATATACAGTTGCATGTAGTGGTAAAAATGGTGAACCAAAGCATGTTGAGAATGTTGCTTCAGGTGCCGTAATTCCACGCTCAGTACCAGCAAGTTTTGAAGTATAACCACTTAAGAAATGGTACATAGCTTGCTCTTTCGTTAATTTTGAAATAGGTGGGAAAACGCCAGAAGCATCAGCTGTTAGAAATACAATTGTTTTTGGATGCCCTGCAACAGATGGCACGACAATATTGTCGATTGCATCAATTGGGTAAGCAGCACGTGTGTTTTCTGTTAATGAAGTATCGTTATAATCAGGAGTACGTGTAATTGGATCTAGCACTACGTTTTCTAGAACTGCACCAAATCGAATCGCACTGAAAATTTCTGGTTCTTTTTCTTCTGAAAGCCCAACACATTTCGCATAACATCCGCCTTCAATGTTAAATACGCCATTGTCAGACCAGCCATGTTCATCATCACCAATTAGTTTACGATTGCCATCTGCAGATAAAGTAGTTTTACCAGTACCAGATAGACCAAAGAATAAAGCGACATCGCCATCTTCACCGACGTTTGCAGAACAGTGCATTGGCATAATATTATTTTCAGGTAGTAAATAGTTCATAACTGAGAAGATTGATTTTTTCATCTCGCCTGCATACTCAGTTCCACCAATAAGTACAATTTGCTTTTCTATATTTACAATAATAAAAGTTTCTGAATTGGTTCCATCTACTGCTGGATTAGCCTTAAAAGATGGTGCTGCAATAACTGTGAATTGTGCTTTATGAGACGCCAATTCTTCCTCAGTTGGACGAATAAATAATTGATGTACAAAAAGGTTTTGCCACGCATATTCATTTACAACTTGAATCGATAACCGTGATGCTGTATCTGCACCAGCAAATCCTTTAAAAACATATAATTCGTCTTTTTTACTTAAGTGAGCAATTACTTTTTCATATAATGAATTAAAGACTTCTATAGAAATTGGACGGTTTATATTGCCCCAATCGATTTTGTCTTTAGATGTTGCTTCTTCGACGATATACTTGTCTTTAGGTGAACGGCCAGTATATTTTCCTGTACGTGCTGCTACTGCACCATCCGCTGAAAGTGCAGCTTCTCCACGTGATACTGCTTTTTCTACAAGTTGTGGAACTGAAAGTTGTGTGTGCACATTTTCGCCTGAAAGAAGATTTTTAAGCTCGTCATTAACGCTAACTGAGATCATATTTGTTTACCGTCCTTTACTTGATTTCCCATTTACTTGGGTGTCTTTGTTGATTAACATCCTATTCTTGAATTAGTATAACACATTTAAATTAATTTACTATAATAATTACATCTTTCACATTTTATACATAAAGAAGTTTGACATATTTCGATTTATTACGTAATATGTATTAATGAACGGATACTCTTATCCTGAGCTGGTGGAGGGGCAGCCCCTGAGAAACCCGGCAACCTGCAATAACATTTACTGTTAGTGTATAGGTGCCAAACCTGATGCAAGGTGCAAATCCTTGGACGATAAGAGTGAAGGGTGCTTACAAACATACGCCTTTCCTCATGTGTTTTACGTGAGCGGAGGGCTTTTTTGCTACGATTGCCCTTAAACCTCGTGTACGTAACTCGTAATGGTTTGGAAATCGATCCCCTGTAAATCAGGTGTTACATGGGAAAGTGAGTACCGTATCAATCTCGTAGGTTATTAGGAGGAAATCATATGACGAACCGCCGACTTTTTACATCGGAATCAGTGACAGAGGGACACCCAGACAAGATGTGTGATCAGATTTCTGATGCTATTTTGGATGCGATATTAGAAGAGGATCCAAATGCTAGAGTCGCTTGCGAAACAACTATAACTACAGGACTTGTTCTTGTTGCAGGTGAAATTTCTACAACTACATATGTCGACATTCCGAAAGTAGTTAGAGAAACAGTAAAACAAATAGGTTATACTAATGCGAAATATGGCTTCGATTGTGAAACTTCTGCTGTTTTAACTGCAATCGACGAACAATCTGCAGATATAGCTGCAGGTGTAGATAATGCCCTGGAAGCTCGTGAAGGATCAATGACAGATGATGAGCTTGAGGCAATTGGGGCAGGGGATCAAGGATTGATGTTTGGATACGCTTGTAATGAAACTCCAGAATTGATGCCTCTACCTATTAGTATGTCACATAGGCTAGCACGGAAACTTGCGCAAGTGAGAAAAGAAGGTATTCTTACTTACTTACGTCCGGATGGAAAAACACAAGTAACAGTTGAGTACGATGAGGATAATAAGCCGCAACGTATTGATACAATTGTTATTTCAACACAGCATGATCCTGATGCTACGCTTGAAGAGATTAAGCGTGACATTCGAAAGTATGTTATCGAACCAGTTGTTCCAGCTGAATTACTGGATGCAGAAACGAAGTATTTCATCAATCCTACTGGCCGTTTTGTAATTGGTGGTCCGCAAGGTGATGTAGGCTTAACAGGTCGTAAAATTATCGTTGATACTTACGGTGGTTATGCACGACATGGTGGTGGTGCATTTAGTGGGAAAGACGCGACTAAAGTCGATCGTTCCGCTTCTTATGCTGCTCGTTATGTGGCAAAAAATATTGTCGCTGCAGGACTTGCTGAAAGCTGTGAAGTTCAACTTGCTTATGCAATCGGTGTCGCACAACCTGTATCTATTGCAGTTGACACATTTGGAACAGGCACAGTCGAAGAAAGTAAACTTGTTGAAATCGTTCGCGATCTATTTGATTTACGCCCGTCAGGAATTATTAAAATGCTTGATTTACGTCGTCCGATATACAAACAAACGGCTGCATACGGTCATTTCGGTCGGACGGATATCAGTCTACCGTGGGAGCAAACAGATAAAGCTAATTTGTTAAATGAAAAAGTAGCTCTGTTAGTTAAATAATTGTACGCAGGTAGTGAGGGGAACCTCCTATCTGCGTTTTTTGATTTCTTTTAGACTTGTGCAAGTAGTTTCGTGCAAACTATAGTGCTTTTTATATTTTCTGTTTTTCAAAAACAAAAAGAGTTGAGTGGATATTATCCATTCAACTCTTTTTAAGTAATAGATTACTTTTCTACTGCTGATTTGTCATGCATTGTTCCGTGTGAAGCAAGATTCGTATGCCATGAAAATGCTTTTTCTAGAATATGTGGCGTTTGACCACCTCTAGCTTTCGCTTCTTCAAAGTAAGCTCTTGCTTGTGCCTTATAGTCAGGGTGAACACAATTTTCAATAATACGTTCTGCTGCTTGAGTAGGTGCAAGTCCACGAAGGTCTGCATAGCCTTGTTCAGTAACGATTACATCTACATCGTGGTTTGTATGGTCAACATGCGAAACGAATGGAACGATTGTAGAGATAGCTCCACCTTTTGCTGTTGACTGTGTTACGAAAATAGAGATTCTTGCATTTCGAGCAAAGTCTCCAGAACCGCCAATTCCATTCATTACTTTCGTTCCACTTACATGAGTAGAGTTTACGTTTCCGTAAATATCAACTTCCAACGCAGTGTTGAAAGAAATGATTCCAAGTCGACGAATAACTTCCGGATGGTTAGAAATCTCTTGTGGTCTAAATACAATTTTATCTTTATATTTAACTAAATCTGCTGCTAAATTATCTACGCGTTTCTTAGAAAGTGAAAATGCTGTCGCTGATGCAAATTTAACTACTCCTGCATCAATTAAATCAAAAACACCATCTTGTAGAACTTCTGAAGCAACTACAATATCTTTAAAGTTTGAATTTTTCATCCCATTAAGTACTGCATTCGCAACAGAACCAACACCTGATTGTAATGGAGCCAATTCTTCAGTTAAACGGCCTGCTTTAACTTCTTCTTCAAAAAAGTGTAATAAGTTATTAGCGATTTCTTGCGTCTCTTCGTTAGGTTCGAATAGTGGAGATGGGATATCTGGTTCTTCAGATAATACGATTCCACGAACTTTACTAGGATCTACACGAATACCTATTTCACCAATGCGTGTGCCAATATCATATACTGGAATTGCTTCACGCTCACTGCCTTGGTCTTTAGGAATATAGATATCATGAAGTCCTTCATATTCTTTTGGAGCAGATAAGTTAAGTTCAATAATTACATGTTTAGCTTCTTGCACAAAAATTGGAGAGTTTCCAACTGAGCCTGTTGGAATGATTAAACCATCTTCAGTAATTGCTGCAGCTTCAATAATTGCATAGTCGATTGGACCAAGAACGCCTTGACGAATAAGTTCTGCTGAATGTGATAAATGTTGATCGATATAAAATACTTCACCAGTATTGATTTTATTACGTAAAACAGGGTTACCTTGATAAGGAATACGCATATTAATAATTCCTGCTTCAGCCATCGATTGGTCAGCAGCTGGCCCCATAGAAGCGCCAGTATACAGGTTTACTTTGAATTTTTCATTTTGTCCTCTATTTGCTAAAGCTTGTGGAAATACTTTTGGTTCTCCGAAAAGTGTAAAACCACTCATACCTAGTGTCATTCCATCTTCAATCCATGATGCTGCTTCATCTGCTGATACTACTTTGCCTTCAAATGCAGCATTGCGAATAACTTTACTAAGATCTTTCTCCACGTCATCATCCACCTTATATCATTTTGTATCTAGTATATCAGTAATAGAGACTTAATTAACTATTAAGTGACTGAAAGGGCTTTTATTTTGACTAAAGCAAGATATTCACTACATAAAGAAGTAAATTTTGTTATTGCTAAAAATGAACAGCATTAAAAGTTTAGTAATTTCCTAAAGTAACTTGCATAACTTTGACTTACGGGAATCTTAGTTTTCCCCGACATAACTAAGAGAAAAGTAGAGTGCGAATCAGGAAGTATTTCTTCTATATGATTGATATTTATTATATAAGAACGGTGACACCGTATAAAAGTATCTACTGGCAATGATGATTCAAGTTCGCTTATATTATATCTATGTGTACAATTTTCAATTGTAGTATGGACATTTGTTTTTCTATTTTGTGCTTCCAGATAAATGATATCTTTGAAATGTATGGGTAACCAGCGGTCAGAAGATTTAACTGTTAAAAAAGGGGAGACCAATAACTGTGGTTTTCGGGGATAGATGGATGTAACTGCTCCCTCAACAATTCCATCCTTAAAAATTGGCACAGCAATACCATAGTATTGTACGCCGAAAATTTGGCTATCTCTTTCCTCTGAAATTCTTTTTTTATTTTGTAACGCTTTAAAAGTTATCGTTTCCTTATGAATTTCATCCCCAACTTGAATCCCTAAATCAACTTGCTTACTTGGTTTATAATAAATAATTTTTTGTTGATTGGTTATGATAATGGATGTTCCTTCTAATGAATGCTCATTCAAGCCTTCCATTAATAAACAAACCGTCATTGGATCCATGATGATTCACCTCGTGTACTTTATAGGTTCATTATACCATAAACTTAGTAATGCCAATTGTGAAAAGCGTAATATGTAGATTGCTATTTCACTAGCACGCCTTCTTTTTGTAATATTTTAGTGCTATAATATTAAATAATGCAAAAAAATGGTATTTATAGGAATTTAAAAATAACTTTAGAACTATAAAACATTTTTTAGTATTTTCAAAAAATAGGGGGATGAATGATGAGAATTACAGTTGTTGGAGCGGGACATGGTGGAACAACGATAGCAGCGGATTTAAAACAGAAAGGTCATTATGTAAAGTTGTTGAAAACGTCGCAGGGTTTGCATAATGAACATTTTGATTTACTTAAAAATAATGCTGGCGAAATTAAAATCATGGAAGGTACTAGACATACATCTGTAAAATTAGATGATGTCACAACAAATGTAGAATCTGCGATTACGGATGCGGAGCTAATTATTATTTATGTACAGACAAATTATCATGAACAAGTGATTAAGCGTATAATACCTTTCATGAATAAAGATCAAATTGTCCTATTAGAACCCGGATATTTATCAACTGCTTACTTTTTAAAGCATAATCAAAAGGGACTAGACTTTACAATTGTTGAAGCGCAAAGTTCACCTATTGATTGCAGAATAATTGAACCTGGGCAGGTAAAAGTTTTGTATAGGAATGTAAGAAATCCTGTCGCGATTTTTACAAAGAAAGATTCTTCTGTTATTCAGAAAAAGTTGGATGAGCTAAAATACAATTTTGTTTATCTTGACTCCATAATAGAAGCAGCGCTTCATAATCCGAATCTCATTGTCCATACGATTGGCGGAATTATGAGTATCCCTAGAATTGAATACACTGACGGAGAATATTGGATGTATAAAGAAGTATTTACTCCACATGTATGGAACTTAGTTGAAAATCTTGATAATGAAAAAATGAATGTACTTGAAAAAATAGGTGCAAAAAGAATGCCCTATGTAGATGCGTGCAAATTTCGAAACTCTGAAGATTTAACATTAGATAGTAAAGCGGTATTTTTAGATTATGCGAAGAATAGTTCACCTGAAGGTCCGCTAGTTCCAAATTCTAGGTTCATAACAGAAGATGTTCCAGAAGGATTAGTATTACTAGAATCATTGGGAAAGATGTTAGATATTGAAACGCCGACATGTACGGGTTTGATTAATATTGCATCTGCTGCATTGAATAAAAACTTTAGACTGAATGCTAGAACTATAGATGATTTTGGAAAAGAAAACTTAGACCAGATTATTGGCGCGCTGAGACCTATTAAACCCTCAAAAATTGTATAGATTTAAATAACTTATTAAATCTTTAATACACACTTCTCACTTTACATCGACTATTTACCTCAGAACATACACAACAAAGGAGATCAACGATAAAAATTCGTTGGTCTTTTTCCGCTTTCCACCTATCACTTATAGTATTTGTAATACTCTGACTGTATAGTATCATAGTTATTAAGGATAATATGGAAAGGATGGATGGTATGTTAACATTCGGAAATATTATTAGACAAAATGCTTTAAAATATGAGGGAAAGCCAGCAGTTATTTTTAAAAACACAATACTTACTTATGGTGAATTAAATGTAAGGTCTAACCAACTTGCAAATGCATTTAAATCGCAAGGTTATCAAAAAGGGGACAAAGTATCTGTTCTGATGAAAAATAATGCTGTATATGTTGAAATTATAGTAGCACTTTCAAAAATAGGCGTAGTAATTGTGCCAATGAACTACCGATTAATTGGAACAGACATCGATTATATAATAGAGAACTCGAATAGTCGGGGAATTATTCTTACTTCTGATTATGTAGAAGAATTGAACTCATTGGAGAGACTTAAGCAGTTGGATACGATTTTAATTGTGGGAGAAGTTGAACATGAATTGACGACCGATTATGAGGATTTTATGTTAGGAGCATCTGTTAGTAACCCGAATATTGATGTGTTAGAGGAAGACATTTTCTATATGGGATATACTTCTGGGACGACCGGTAAACCAAAGGGTGTCGTTATTTCACACCGTTCACGTATTCTGACAGGCATGGTAGCAGCTTATGAGTATAAAATTGATGAATCAGATATCCACCTTGTCGGAGGCCCTATTTATCATGCTGCTCCGTGGATTTTCTTAGTCATGCAACTTATTGTAGGTGGAACTGTCATAATTCATGAAGCATTTCAGCCGGAAAAAGTATTAGAAGACATTAGTAAATATAAGATTTCCAATACATTTTTAGCACCTACTATGTACAGCTTTTTAGTGAATATGACAGAAGAACAGGATAAGAAATTTGATAAATCATCAATCCGGGTCCTAATTTCGGCTGGATCACCACTTGCGACTAAGTTAAAACAAGATATACTTAATTATTTCGCAGAGGCAGATTTACATGAATTTTATGGTTCGACTGAATCAGCCATCACGCTAAACATTAAACCGAAAAATATTAGAAATAAAGAGCGTAGTGTCGGTTTACCTTTCCCATTTGTTGAATGTGCTATTTTGGATGAAAATAAAGAATCAGTCAAGCCAGGAGAAATAGGGGAGCTCTATTTTAAAGGACCATATCTTCTTGATGAATACTATAATAATCCAGAAGAAACAGCTGCTTCATTCTATAACGGATACATTTCTGTTGGAGATATGGCGATGCAGGATAAAGATGGATTTTATTATATCGTCGATCGAAAGAAAGATATGCTTATTAGTGGTGGTGTGAATATATATCCGAGAGATGTTGAAGAAGTTTTGTATATGCATCCGGATATATTAGAAGTTGCAGTCATTGGCGTTCCAGATTCAATTTGGGGTGAGGCTGTCAAAGCAATTGTTGTGACCCGTGATGGTGTGAGTTTGAACGAGCAAGATGTCATCGATTTTTGCGAAGGGAAAATAGCCGGATATCAAAAACCTAAATCAGTAAATTTTCTTTCCGCACTTCCACGTAATCCTTCAGGTAAAATACTTAAAATAGAATTGCGAAATGAGTACTGGGAAAGTGATACAACAAAAATATAAATGTAAGCATCTATTCGCCAAATTTCCATCAACCGAATGAATTGCCGCCTACACTTTTATTTAAACACCTAATAAGAATAAAACGATTGGGATAGTTGCAATACTTATAATTGTTGTTATTAAAGTTGTGAAAGAAACTAGATCAGGCTCGGTTCCAAATTGAATGGCGAACATTGTTGTGTTTGCTGCTGCCGGCATAGCAGATTGGATAATAATAACGCTTTTTAATAAATCATTTATTGGCATGAAATATAAAATAATAACGGCAAAAATTGGCGATGCTAGCATTCTAATAATGACAACTGCAGAAACATATTTATAAACGACTTTTTTTCTAGTAATAACTGCAAGTTGCATGCCGAGAACGAGCATGACAGTCGGTATAGATGCATCTGCTATCAAGCTAATGCCCTCCGTTAACGTTTTCGGTACTGTAACACCTATTAATTGAAGTATGACTCCAAGAACTGCTGCATGAATGAGGGGCATTCGAATAACGCGTTGAAGTGACTCGCGAAGTGTAGCGTTTTGCTCGCCTCCCATAGAAGCGAAAAAGATTCCAACTGTATTCATTAACAAGGATTGAAAGACCATCATAACAACCGCATAATCAAACCCGATTGAACCAAATGCGAAGAGGACAACCGGTGCACCGTAATTGCCACTATTCATAAAAACGCCACCTAGAATCATAGCTGATCGTTCCGATTTGGTAGCTTTCATAAAGTGTGATGTAATCCAAACAATAATGAGTAGAATAAGTGTAAGTGCTAAACTGAAAAGGACGATATAAAAATAATCCATTGTCAATTCGTTTGAATAAAATGTTCTAAATGCTAAAAAAGGAGACATCAAATAAAGGGCTGCAGTTGAAATAGATTTGATGTCAAAACTAAATATTTTTTGTCCTATGTAACCAATAAAAAAGATTAGGAAAACGGGTAAAATAATCATTATTAAGTCCAAAATGAAATCATCTCCAACTAACTTATCTTTTAATATCATAGCAGAAATCGTAAAGATGAAAACAACAATCTAGAAATGAGATACTTAGCTAAATTGTTGTTTCGGTATTTGTGAATTATAAATAGTAATTATTACTTGTTTCAGCATATTCCATAGCTAAGTCTAGCAATTTTGAAGTGTAAGTAAAAATGATTGAATAGACAACTAATTTTATGAAAGGAACATATAACAATAGATTATTTTTGTAAACTTTTATAGTATTGACCCTTTTCTGCATACTCTTTTACGATACGCTTCATATCTGCTATATCATTAATGGTGAGTTCTCGTACGATCTTTACTGGATTGCCAAATGCCAGTGTGTTTGGTGGAATCTTTTTACCTGGTGGAACGAGACTACCTGCACCTATAAAAGAGCCTTCACCAATTACAGCGCCATCTAGAATAATTGTACCCATACCGATAAGCGCACCCTTTTTAATTGTGCAACTATGTAGTGTGACTTGATGTCCGATAGTCACTTCGTCCTCTAAAACGAGTGGGAGATTGGGACTTTGATGTAGACAGCTCAAGTCCTGGATATTTACTTTTTTACCTATTACTACTGGCGCGACATCCCCTCGAATGACCGCGTTGAACCAAACAGATGACTCTTCGCCAATTGTTACATCACCTGTAATTGTCGCATAATCGGCGATGAAAGCGGAAGGATCAATTGCCGGTACTTTATCTTGATAAGGATAGATCATGACTTCTCCTCTTTTCTTTCAATAGTGTATAATAATCATACCAAAGCTTAAGGTAAAAAGAATTTAAATTAATTATAGCCAAAATATATTTAAGGGGGAATATGCCATGTGGAAATGGGAAGCGGAAGGTCAACCAAAGGCAGTTGTAGCAATTGTACATAGTGCTTATGAACATAATAGCCGTTATGCATGGTTTATCCAGCGTTTACGTAATAGCAATTTTCATGTTGTAATGGGTGATTTACCGGGACATGGGTCAAAATCATCTGGAAAAGTTCATGACGAACATTTTGAATCATATCTCCAATATGTAAAAGATTTGATTAACATCGGAATAGATGATGGATTACCGTTATTTATAGTCGGACATGGTCTTGGCGCTACGCTAGTCATGAGGATTTTACAAATAGAGAAAATTGAATGTGCAGGAGTTATCCTGAGCTCCCCGTGGTTACATCTGCAACATCAGCCACCAAAATATTCAAGTATGCTCACGAAATTAACTTCATCAATGAAAGTGGAACATGAGGTTAAAATTGAACAATTAACTCGTAACTATGACCTTTATATAGAAGCGCGTGAAGATGTACTTTATAATCCAGTAGTTACTGCAGGTTGGTTCAAAGAATTACTAAATATGATGAAATTAGTAAGCCAAAGTGAAAAAACAATTCAAAATGTACCGGTATTACTTCATGTGGCTAGTGAAGATAAGATTACTTCAATTGCCTATGCAAGAGAATGGCTAGTAAAGCAAAATTTGTCGGAATTTCATTTTAAAGAATGGAATCGTTTATACCATGATGTTTATCAAGAACCCGAGCGTGAAGAAGTATTTTCGTATACCGAATCATTTATGCATACAGCTTTAAAATCATTGGGTTATATTATTTAGGGAATAGATAAGTTTACAAATCTAATAACGATTTAGTGTTAAAATACCCAATGGAGAAAAGTGCCACTGTAAATATATTAACTGCTAGTGAATTATCATCAAATGAGATGAATTACTCTATACATAACTTCCGAATGTGGGAGTGAATCAACTGTCGAACAACTTAACGCGATTCATGATGTAGCAAGTGCAGCTGACAAAATATCTAGCCTAAGCGACAATTTTCATGAAACAATCAGTCATTTTAAAGTTTATTGTAATTGTCGGGAGCAAAGAAAATATATAAGAGGAAAAGAACTTGTTTCTTGGATAAATTCCAAAATAATTAAAGTACTTCCCCTTACATTTTTGGGTTCTTTGTCAAAAATCACTTGACTATACGTAGGAAATGGCGTTGGTGAAGAATAATAGCCAACCATAACTTAGTTATTGTAGGGCTACCCAAGAAGTCAGTAAAGCTGATTTTTTAGGATAGTCCTTTTTCATATAGTCTTCCATGTATTCCGTTGTTTTCCGTTCCAGATGGACGCTTTCCGCGGGCGCGGCTTCAGCCTCCTCGTCGCGAAAAGCACGCTCCTGTGGGGTCTTCAGCTCGCGCTGTTCCCGCTGGAGTCGCCATCTTGCACTACAAACAACTAGTATTGCACTTGAGAATTATATAAAAATAGACAAAAGACTTTCAAGCCTATTAAATTCTCATAAATGTTGCGCAGCGTCAAAATGGGATTGTCCTTGTTCCTGCTGTTTAACCGATGGTTTTAACTTGAAGTGTAATAGAATCCGTTTTCTATAGTTCTGGAAGTTTCTATATCCATTGGCGACGGTATTTCTTCATATTATCCCCATTAGACGTTCTTAGCTGATTCATGACCTGAATACGACATTTATTTATAGAGCGATTAATCAGTTGAACCAGATGGAATCGGTCAATGATAATTTTCGCCCGTGGAAATAATTCTTTAATCATACTTACATAACCCGCATTCATATCAATTGTTACGGTTTCCACATGTTGACGGTCAGTCAAATTGTAGTTCACAATAAAGTGATTCTTAATCGTAAGATTATCTCGTCTATCTAGGATATCCAATATGTCGCCTGATTCCGCATTTATATATTCGAAGGCCATTTCACTTTTTTTCTCTCTATATATAAAGGGAATTTATCTTACCCAGACCCTCCAGCTGCTTGAAGTGGGAAGCGGCTGAAGCCGTGCCCGCGGAAAGCGTCCGCTTGGAACGGAAACCAGCGGGTAGTAGGATTACCTTATCCAATATATTTATTAAAAAAGACGTTAGTGAAGATCCTCCTCATCACCCTTTAAAGGGATGGGGATTTTCTTTCACCAACGTCATTTATTGTACAACCGATTTTTGTAGGGGTTTTTTATTATTCAATCTCTACTTTATGCTGTCTGTATGGTAAATTAGATATATTGTTAGTTAAAGGAGAACCAATTTATGAGTGAATTTTTTGAACGAAAAAAAACGACATATGGTATTGAATTAAATGATGTACAGAAAAAAGCTGTATTGCAAACGGAAGGACCTTTATTACTGTTAGCGTGTCCTGGTTCTGGTAAAACGACGACGATGATTATGCGAATCGGTTATTTAATTGAAGAAAAAAAAGTTAATCCAAAAAAAATTAAAGCAATTACATTTAGTAGGGCTTCTGCACAAGATATGTTGGCACGATTTAAAAAGTTTTTCCCGGAAAGTGCGCTGGTTGATTTCTCGACGATTCATAGTTTGGCCTTTCAAATTACACGTTCTTATATGGAAAAAAGAGGGCTTACATATGAATTAATAGAAGGAGGCGGCAGTGGGAAACCATCTGTTAATAAATCATTTTTATTAAAAGGCATTTACAAAGAAGTTTTAAAAGACGAATGCACAGATGATGAACTTTCCACACTTTCGACTTTTATTAGTTCGATTAAAAATAAAATGTTACTTCCAGAAATGTGGGAGAAATTAAAAGGTCCAATTGACAAAGCAGGTTTAATTGCTAAGAAGTATGAGGCATATAAGTCTCGTCAAGAGGGACATTTACTGTTGGATTTCGATGATATGTTAACCATCGCAGAGGAGGCACTTAGAGTAGACGAGGCCCTTTGTGAACAGTATCGTAGCCGCTATGATTATTTGTTGACGGATGAAAGTCAAGATACTTCCTTTGTGCAGCATAAAATTGTTGAGCATTTGGCAAGCCATCATGGGAATCTCTGTGTTGTGGCTGATGATGATCAATCAATCTATACATGGCGAGGGGCGGAGCCGGATTATCTATTAAACTTTAAGCGCGTTTATCCAGATGCAGAAGTGATGCAAATGGAACGAAATTATCGTTCATCGAAAGAAATTGTAGAAGTCTCTGCTAAGTTTATTAAACGTAATAAGAAACGCTTTCCGAAGGAGATGTTTACAAAAAATCCTTCTGTAGAACAGGTTAAACTTAAGCAATTGGATGATCCGAAAAGACAGCTTGAGTATGTAACATATGAATTATTAAGTGAAAAGAAATTAGATGACGTCGCTATTTTATTCCGCAATAATGCATCTTCCACTTTGTATGTAAGTGAACTTCATCGTCGAGGAATACCATTTTATATGAAGGATGCTGATGATAAGTTTTTCACGCATTGGATTGTTGAGGATATTTTAAACTTTATGCGACTAAGCTTTAATAATGAGCGAAAAGATATTTTTGGCAAGATTTGCATGAAGATGAATTTGTTTATTTCTAGGGATATGTTGACAAAGTTTAATAATGCAACAACGACTGGTAATGTGTTTGATGCGTTCACGCGTTCAGTTGAATTAAGAGATAGTCAAATTAAAAATTTAGCAACTTATAAAAAGATTTATGATACCATTTCTGTTAAAAGACCGGCTGAAGTGATTCGACTTATTCGAAAAGAGCTTGGTTATGAAGCTGCTTTAAAAAGTCGATCTGAAAAGTTTGGATTTCGTTATGACCATTTAAACGGCATATTGGATACGCTGGAAGGCATTGCCGAACAATTGAAATCGATGGTGGAGTTTGCAACTCGTTTAAAAGAACTTGAAGAAGCGGTACAAAATGCTAAATTTAACCCATCGGATAATGCAGTTACTTTGTCCACTTTTCATAGTGCAAAAGGTCTTGAGTTTAGGCGTGTATTTATGATTGATCTTCAACAAGGCATTATTCCTTCTGAAGAGGATGAAGGCGATGAAGCGATGTTAGAAGAATCAAGACGGCTTTTTTATGTCGGAATGACACGTGCAAAAGAGCGTCTGGAACTACTTTCTTATCGACAAGATGAAGGGAAGAAGAAGGATGATTCTCGGTTTATCAATGAAGTGCGTAGTATTTTAATAAAACCGATAAAGAGTGAAAAAGAAACGAAATCAGTCGTTTCTAAAGTGAATGGCATTCCTGAAAATCCAAACGGTATTCAATTCAGTGAGGATTTGTCAGTTGGTATGTCTGTCATCCACCGTGTCTTTGGACAAGGTGAAATCATATCCTTTGAAGGGAAACGATTAACAATTCAATTTGCGAAAATGCAGAAAGAGTTGGACATAGATACTGTATTAAATTATCGGTTGTTGGAGTTGGTGCCGTGAAAAAAACCATATGGGTAGGGCTTGCGGGTGCGCTTGGTGCTATACTTCGAACGGTTATTGGAATTGCGGTGGGAACAAGTAGTTTTGGGTTTCCGATGGCGACCTTAATAGTAAATTTAGTAGGTACATTTTTTTTATGTTTTCTAGTAACAGGTGTGGTGAAATTGTTACACCGCAATGAAACAGTTGAAAAGGCTGTGATGACAGGATTTCTTGGTTCATTTACAACATTCTCCGCATTAAGCATGGAAACAGTGTTATTAATTGAAAACCAGCAAATAGGATTAGCAGTTTTGTATGTAAGCTTGAGTATTTTCGGTGGAGTTAGTGCTGGATTACTTGGCTTTGCACTCGGTAGAAAGCGGTTGAGCGTATGAGTTTACTTGAATTAATAATTATTGGATTTGGTGGTTTCATAGGTGCGGTAATTCGTTACTTACTGTCTTCAAAAATGAATGACTCACGGAATATGCCTGTTGGAACGCTAGTCGTTAATTTAGCGGGTGCATTCTTAATAGGTTTAATATTGGGAATGGAATTAACACGGGTTTGGACTTTATTTTATATATCTGGTCTGGCTGGCGCCTTGACAACTTTTTCTACGATGAATAAAGAAATTATACAATTATGGACTGTCTCGAAAAAAAATGCATTCTACTATATAGTGGCAACTTACTTTTTTGGACTGGCACTTACATCAATCGGCTATATCATTATGTCTACAAGGTAAAGGAATGGGTTTATGAAGAAAAAACAATCACGTATCGTTACATTACTCGCCGTAATCGCAGTTGCGGTTTATGCTTATTTTTCATTAGAAGAAGCACCTGATAATGAAAAATCATCTGGATATATACCTGTACAACTTGTTAAAACAATTGATGGTGACACAATTAAAATTATTTATGAAGGAAAGGAACAAAATCTACGTTATTTGCTCGTTGATACACCCGAAACAAATCATCCTCGACTTGGTAAACAACCTTTTGGAGAAAAAGCGAAAGAGCGTAATCGCGAGTTGTTGAATCAGGGTCAAGTAGAAATTGAATTTGATATTGGTGAGCGTACAGACAAATACGGCAGGCTTCTAGCTTATGTATATGTAGATGGTGAAAGTGTTCAGGAAAAATTAGTTGAGGAAGGATTGGCACGTGTTGGGTATATTTATCCTCCAAACACACGTCATTTGGATATTTTTGAAAAAGCACAGGAACGTGCCAAGAAATCGGGAATTGGAATTTGGACATTGGAGGATTATGTGACAGATCGAGGTTTTGTTGAGAAGCAGTAAGGTAATGGTATTTTAGTGGACTAGGATGGTATATCGTATGGTCTTAGTCCTTTTACGTGCGCGTTTTATTTCGCAAAGTAAATTACAGTACATCTTAAAGCAGATAACTCGTTTTGCACAATCAAATTAATTGAATTTATTAAGCATAAATTTAATTGAACCATAATAAAGTTGTCATAGTAGGGGATACTGACGAATTTATTATTGTTAGATGATTGATTATATTATTAGGGAAATTGGCGAGATCAAGGTTAGATATAAGAAGTTAGGAAAGCCTAGTCATGCCGATATTTTTTTTGTGAATGGGTGTTACGAAAGATTATATATGTAGCACATTGAACATATGATTGTTTAGGTTGGAGAGTAGGCTGTTTTGTATATCGACATATTTTTACGACTATAAGTGTTACGAAAATACTTAAACGTGTTATTTTGATGAAATCATAGTAGAATAATTTAGTTGAATGTTATACATTCAAAGAAAGCCTTGTAATATCACTGCGGCTATCGTCTAGACGTCAGAGGGATGAAGTAGATATGTCAGTAAGAATGGCATAATTATTACATTGCGAGCTGGTTGAATGTAAAGGTGGTTTTAAAATTGAAGAGAAAAAATATTTTCATTAAAAAAATGTCTAAAAAAATAATCGGATTCATTGTTGCAATGATGCTGTTATCCGTAGTTGTATTTTACTTTGCACGCCTAGCACCTGGAGATCCACTTCAATCATTTTACGGGGATGCTGTTGAATCAATGTCTTCGCAAGAATTGCAGGCAGCAAGAGAAAGATTAGGTCTTGATGCACCAATCCATGTTCAGTATGTTAAATGGGTTGCACATGCGTTTCAAGGAGATTTTGGAATATCGTTAAAATATAAACAACCTGTATTAGATGTTGTATCACCTTTAATTGGTAATACGTTAATCTTGGGTGGTATAGCATATATTTTAGTTTTTTTCCTTGCGATTTTACTAGCGGTAATTTGTGCAATAAGTGAGGATTCACTATTTGATCGCTTCATTTGTAAAGTAGGAACGGCAGCTTATTATATTCCCGCATTTTGGTTAGGTGTTGTTTTGGTTCTCATATTTAGTATTAACCTTAACTGGTTTCCGAGTAGTGGCGCATATGATTTTGGGAAATCACAGGACATTTTAAATCGCTCACAACATTTGGTTTTACCGCTAATCGTTATGGTTCTAAGTCATCTATGGTATTACGCTTATATGTTCCGCAACAAGCTTTTGGATGAATTTAGAAAAGATTATATCCTCTTGGCAAAAACAAAAGGTCTGAAAAAAATTGAAATTATATTGAAGCATTGTCTTCGCAATATATCACCAACAATCATTAGTATCATGGCCATTTCTACCCCTCATATATTAAGTGGAACTTATATAGCGGAGGCCGTGTTTAATTACCCTGGTATTGGTGCGTTATCAATTGAAAGCGCAAAATATCATGATTATAATCTATTACTACTTCTCGTTTTATTCACGGGTGCATTGGTCATTTTAAGCAGTATGATTGCGCAATCTATTAATGAAGTGATTGATCCGAGAATGAAGGAACAGGAGGCAGAGACATGGCGGAACGAAACGAAGAACAATTTGTAATGGTTCATGCAAATTATAAGTTGCATGAACCAAAGGAAAAGGCGCCAACCTTTTACGAGAAAATAAAAGGGAAGCCGATTATTTCTATGACTGTTCTGGCCGCTATTGTTTTATGTAGTATTTTTGCAGGATATTTATCTAATCATGATCCAAGTGGTTTCTATTTAAAGCATCTTAATGAAGCGCCAAATGCAGCTTTCTACTTCGGTACGGACTCATTGGGAAGAGATATTTATTCAATGATTTGGTACGGCGGTAGAGCATCTATCATGATTGGAATTCTGAGTATGGTCATTATAACAGTAATTGGCGTGACTTATGGCTGTATCAGCGGAATAGCAAATGCCAAAATTGACGCTGTTATGATGCGAGCAGTTGAGATTGTTAATAGTATTCCTTCATTATTACTCATATTACTGCTTGTATCTATTATGGGTAAGCAAGACGTATGGAAGATTTCTTTTGTAATAGGTGTGACTGGATGGTTTGCGTTAGCAAGAATTGTGCGGAGCGAGGTTAGACAGATACGAAATAATGAATACGTATTAGCAGCACGTTGCATGGGTGCTAAATTTCCACATTTAATGTTGAAACATTTAGTTCCAAACTTCGTATCGGCCATTCTATTCATAGTGATATCAAGTATTAGTACGAGTATGACAATGGAGTCTACTTTAAGTTTTCTCGGTTTGGGTCTCCCAGTTGATGTTATTTCATGGGGGAGTATGCTTTCTCTAGCAAATAGGGCGTTATTATCTAATACATGGTGGGTCATTATTATTCCTGGTTTAATTCTGGTCATTACATTACTCGTCATTACCAATATCGGAAATTATTTTAGAAAAGAAACAAACAGAAAGGCGAGTAATCTTTAAATACAGATTTCTGAGTCTAGGCTCTTTAAATAAAAATATTGGAGGAATTTATTGATGAATATGAAGAAAATCACGACTAAAAGTACAGCAATCTTACTTCTCGTTTTATTATGTATTAGCTTGAGTGCTTGTTTAGGGGGTAAAGAAGATAAAAACGAGACTAAAAAAGGCGACACAAAAACAACAAAAGAAACTGATACATCCAACACATTGGTATACGCAGGAGAAAGTGAAGATACGATTAATCCTATTCTCAACAATCATGATGAATTACCGGATATTATTTACTCTGGTCTTATGAAGTACGATGCAAACGGTCAGCCAATTAATGATTTAGCTGAAAGTGTTGAATACGACGAATCAACATTTACGTATACTTTTAAAATTAAAGAAGGCGTTAAGTGGCATGATGGCGAAAAATTTACGGCAGAAGATGTTGTTTTCACCTATGATACTTTGGCTAATGATGAAACATTGGCAGCTAGTATCACAAGTAATTATGAAGATATCAGCTCTGTGACAACTCCAGATGAGCATACAGTCATTATTCAGCTTTCCAAATACAATACCGCGATATTAAATTATTTTACAATGGGTATTCTTCCGAAGCACTTATTTGAAGGGGAAGACATTAATACAACATCTGTTAACCAACATCCAATAGGCACAGGTCGTTATAAATTCGTAGAATGGGATACTGCTGGTGGTATGATTATTCTTGAAAGAAACGATGATTATTATGATAAGGTTCCTACTATTGAAAGAATTATTTATAAAACAGTATCTGTTGAAAGTACGAAAGCAACGATGCTACAGTCTGGTGAAGCAGATCTAGCATGGTTGAATGCGAATTATGCTGAAAACTTCCGTGGCAATGATAAATTCATAAACTTTGACTATAAGACGGCAGATTATCGCGGCATGTCAATGGATTTCAAAACGGATTTTTGGAAAGTAAATAAAGATTCCATTGGCGTTCTCAACTATGCGATTAACAAGCAAGATATCGTAGACAGTGTGCTAAAAGGAAATGGATTTATTGCATATAGTCCGCTTCAATTAAACACATTTGCTGGAAATAAGGATGCAGATATATATCCTTATGATATAAATGAATTCGATAAGAAAATGACAGATCTTGGTTGGATTAAGAATTCAGAAGGTATTTATGAGCGAAATGGAGAAAAGTTCCACTTCACGATTCAAGTTCGTGACTACGAAGAAGAACGTGTAGATATTGCGAATATCGTTTCAAATATGTTAAAAGAAGTGGGCGTCGACATGGAAGTTGTACTTGTTACAAAGTTTGATTGGGATGCAGGCTATAATGGTTTCCTTTATGGTAACGCAGCGCAGTTCGATCCTGATATGACTTATGTAAGTTTTGTTACAGGTGCTAGTGGAAATACGATGAACTATTCAAATTCAAAAGTAGATGAGTTATTAAAGACTGGTAGGTATACTGCTGATGAGAATGAAAGAAAAAGTATTTATGGTCAGTTTGAAATAGCCTATGCAGAACAACCAGGAATTGTTTTAGTTGCTTATCTTGATGGGAATTATGTAGGTATTTCAGGACTTGAGGGTCTTGATACGAAAAGAGTTCTTGGTCACCATGCAGTTGGTGTCATGTGGAATATTGAAGATTGGAAGCTAAATAAATAACTATAATAAAGTAAAATATCACCAGGCGTACAAGTGAAAACCTGATGACTTCTTAAACTAAAGTGGGGTAAAGTTAATGGAAATGGAACCGATTTTAGAACTGAAAAATTTATCTATAAGTTTTGAGACTTCTAAAGGTGAGGTTGAAGCTGTCAGAAACGTAAATTTAACACTTCAAAAAGGTGAAATTTTGGCTCTTGTAGGCGAATCTGGATGTGGAAAAACTGTCCTGAGTCAATCCGTTTTAAAGTTACTACCAAAAACGTCTAGGATTAAAAGCGGGGAAATTATTCTTGAAGGTGAAGCTATTACAAATTACAAAGAGAAGAAAATGCGCAATCTAAGGGGTTCAGTTTTGTCGATGGTGTTTCAAGACCCAATGACGACATTGAATCCAACGATTCCAATTGGAAAACAAATTACAGAATCTATTCTAAAACATAATAAAGTTAGTAAAGAAGAAGCTAAGAGAAGAGCAATTGAAATGTTGGATTTAGTAGGTATTGATGATGCTATTTACAGATTTGATTTGCAGCCCCATTTTTTCTCTGGTGGTATGAGACAAAGATGTGTGTTAGCGATTGCGTTGGCATCAAATCCTAAAGTGCTATTTGCTGATGAGCCTACAACTTCACTCGATGTAACTGTACAAGCGAAAATATTGGATCTGCTTTTGGCTATTAGAGATAAGACTGGTATATCTATTGTGTTGATATCTCATGATTTAGGCGTTGTTGCGCGTATTGCGGACCGCGTCGCAGTTATGTATGCTGGAAAAATCGTTGAAATTGGAACTGCTGAAGAAGTGTTTTATGACCCACGTCATCCTTATACATGGGGGTTACTTGGCGCCTTGCCTTCTAATACAAAAGAGGGGGAGAGTCTCATAAGCATACCGGGGATGCCGCCTGTTATGTTAGATCCTCCACCGGGTGATGCCTTTGCTGTTAGAAATGAATACGCTTTGAAAGTTGATTATGAAGAGATGCCTCCCATGTTTCAAATTAGCCCAACCCATTTTGCCGCAACTTGGCTTCTTGACGAAAGGGCGCCAGCTGTGGAAAGACCCACTTTTCTAAAAAGGAGGTAATAAATAATTGAACTCGAATACAATTCTGGATGTGCGGCATTTAAAACAGGAATTTTTTATTAATAAAGATTTAACAATTAAGGCTGTTGACGATGTTAGTTTCACGATTGAAAAGGGAAAAGTATTTGGATTAGTAGGCGAAACTGGTTCTGGTAAATCAACGATAGCAAGAACAATTATGGGGATTTATTCGCCTTCTGAAGGAGAAGTGCATTTTAAAGGAAATATGATTTCAAATAAAAAGATATTTCAAGAAAATAAAAAAGATATTCAAATGAATGTCCAATTTATATTTCAGGATTCCGCTGCGGCACTAAATCCAAGAATGACAGTAGAACAAATAATTGCTGAACCGTTAAAAATCCACCGACTCATAAAAGGAAAAAAAGAATTGGTAAAAAGAATAGATAGCTTACTTTCACAAGTTGGTCTTGATAGTAGTTTTAAATCAAAGTATCCTGATGAAATTTCTGGAGGACAACGCCAACGTGTGGCGATAGCTAGATGTATTGGCATGAGACCAGATTTGATAATCGCAGATGAACCTATCGCTTCACTAGATATTTCCATTCAGGCACAAATTATTACGCTGTTTCAAGAGTTACAAATGAAATACGGATTTACTTTTCTTTTTATAGCGCATGATCTATCAATTATTCGTTTTATCAGCGATAAAGTCGGTGTTATGCTTCATGGTAAATTAGTGGAAATGGCCCCGACAAAAGAATTGTATGAATTTCCACTTCATCCATATACAAAGGCACTTTTATCAGCAGTTCCCGTACCAGACCCGATTTATGAGAGGAATAAAAAGATATTGTCCTATGCTTCAACTGAATTACCAACAGATGGTAAAATGGTTGAGGTGTCTCCTGAACACTTTGTTTATCAATCAATATCTGATAGTAAGTTTTAACTAAACGGAGTATGATTAGGTCTATAATCAAAAAGGCTTTTTATGATATTAGAATCTAGATAAATTGAAGGTGGTTTAAGTATGGATGATTCAACTTTGAAACGATTTGGTGTTTCGATGGACGGGAATTTACTTAAAAAGTTTAATCATTATGTTAAACTTAGAGGCTATGAAAATCGCTCAGAAGCAATAAGGGATCTTGTCCGAGAAGCGATAATAAAACAATCCTGGGAAGATAATGAACAAATGATAGCTGGCAGTATTCTTTTGTTCTATGATCATCATCAACGAAACTTACTCGAGGAAATGTCGAATATTCAGCATGGCGTGCATGATATAATACTTGCTACAACTCATCTTCATCTGAATCATAATAGTTGTCTTGAGCTGATTATTGTAAAAGGTAAAGCAAAAGATATTCAAGAGTTAAGTCACAAGCTTACAAGCTTAAAAGGCGTATCATATGGTAATTTTACAGTTGCTCCAGTAGAGCAAATTTGACCATGCTAATTACTTGCTTAGTATTTTTAATTATGTTAAAATAATGGAACGCCAAAAAACGAATGAGTGATAATAATGATTAAAAACCTAAATCGAACTAAATATAATTTTGCAAAACGAAAACCCTTGACTGGAACCAGTCAAGGGTTTTTGTTGTCTGAGGGAAAGATTATTTTGGGAGGTGGTAGAATATGAAGCAAGTTCATCATACAAGTAAAGCTATTTTTGCAGTTTGGATCAGTTTGATTAGTAATATTGTGCTTACGGTTTTAAAAATTATTGTCGGTACACTTTTTAACAGTCCGGTTCTTTTAGCAGATGGATATCATAACGCTGGCGATGTTATTGCATCCGGGGCAGCACTCACATCAATGCGTATTTCAAAAAGGCCTGCCGATGAAGATCATCCTTATGGTCATGGGAAAGCTGAAGTGATTAGTTCCGCAATTGTAGCAATGATTTTGGGCTTAGCCGCTATATATATCGCTTATGAATCAATATCTGCATTTTTCGAAACGCCAGTAAAAGCGAGTTTTCTTGCATTTTTGACAGCAATTCTTTCTATGGCTTGGAAGCAGGGATTGTATATATACACCATTCGAATCGGTAAAAAGGAGAATAGTAAAGGGTTAATTGCGACAGCTTATGATCATTTAGCTGACGTCTATGCTTCACTTGCTGCAGTTATAGGGATAGGACTTGCTCTTTTAGGAGATATTTATCACATATCTTACCTCGCTTACGGTGATCCAATCGCGGGAATCATTGTTACGATATTGGTATTTAAACTTGCTATTCATATTGGGAGAGAATCGATTGATACATTGATGGAGAAAAGTGTTAGTCCGAAAAGGTTAAAAGAATTTACTAATCTTATCCTATCCGTGCCAGAAGTAAAGCGAATTGATCGTTTACGTGCAAGAGAACACGGGCACTATGTATTAATTGATTTGCGAATTGGCATAGCAGGAGAATTGTCCATACAAGAGGGGCATGACATTCTGAAAGTTATAAAGCAAACTATTATGATAGACCACCCTGATGTAGATGAGGTGCTTATTCACATAAATCCGTGGTATGAAGAGGACTGAAAAAAATATAGTGAAAATCCATCAAAAAAGCCTCCCACTTAACAGTTGCTAAAAGGGAGGAGGAAAGTAATTATTTTAAATTAAATTGTTCTTTGTAATTTGTTTCTTCTTTTAACGCTCTTTCTTCTGTAGGAATTCGCACTGATAGCATCCAGATATTGAGTAATGTAAAAATGATTGCGGTAAAATATGCATTAAATAAGAGCGGAAGAACGAGAAGTTCAATTGTGACAATTAAATAATTAGGGTGGCGAATAAATCGATAAGGTCCTTTCATTACAACGTCTGCACCGGGTAGTATAAGTATTTTTGTATTCCAAAAATTACCGAGAGAGACTAGACACCATACGCGTAAAAATTGTGCGATTATAAATAGTGTTAATAAAGCGAGCCAATAAGATGAAAGAGGCTGATTGGCTATCGTCACTTCGATGAGTAATGAAATGAAAAATGACATATGCATGAGAACCATGAACGGATAATGCCGGGCGCCTACTTCATATGCACCTTGACCGCGCATCCATGATTCATTTCTTTTCGCGATAATTAATTCGACTAGACGTTGAATAATGACGATAATAAAAATTAGTGTAAACATCATTAATCATCCCATCTTAATAAAAGGAGTTCACCGCAAAATCCTGGTCCAAGAGCTGCCATTAAACCGTATTCCCCCTTAGCGGGCGCCTGCTTAATAAATTCTTCTAAGACATAAAGAACTGTCGGTGAAGACATATTGCCATTCTCCCTTAAAATTTTCCTCGAGTAATCAGTTTTAATTGAATCGAAATTCAGTGAAGTTTCGTAGGCCTCTAATATTTTCTTTCCTCCAGGATGGGCAACGAAATTTGTCATCTCCTCTGTTGTCAATCCATTTCGATCTAAAAATGAATGAACGAAAGGTCCAAGCCACGTTGAAATGATTCCTGGAATACTTTTTGAGAATACAACGTGAAGACCGCTATTTTTCACATCCCAGCCCATTACATCTTCAGAATCAGGCATGAATTTTGAAGCGGTAGAAAGGATAGATGGCATCGGTTTTACTGCCGATACAACTGATTCGTCCCCGACAACTAAAGCACAGGCTACCCCGTCTGAAAACAGGGAAGTACCGACAAGATTACTTTTTGTATAATCTTCTTTTTGGAAAGTTAGACTGCATAATTCAATCGACAGAACGAGAACATTGGCTGTAGGATATGCAAGGCAATAATCATGTGCTCTACTTATTCCAACAGCACCCCCAGCGCAGCCGAGTCCCCAAATTGGAATGCGTTTTGTATCTTCACGAAAAGGTAGTAAATTCATAATTCGCGCTTCAATACTAGGCGTTGCAATACCGCTACTTGAAATATAAAAAATCGCATCAATTTTAGATGCATCGAGGGGTTGCTCAAGCATATCTCGTCCTTCAAGACATTTTTGCACGGCTCGTTCTCCTAGCGCGACAGCATGTTTAAGATATAAGTTATTACGTTCTTCGAAATCATGTTCTTTTTCAAACCATTCAAGTGGCATGCATAGATTGCGAGTCTGAATATCCCCGTTTTCGAAGACCTTCAATAAACGCTCAATGTTATCAAACTTTGTTTTAAATAGTGCTCTTGTTAAATTGACCGCTTGTTGCTGTTTAATTTCATGAGGTGGTTTAATTGAAGTGACAGATATTATTTTTGGCATGGCTACCTCCCTAATTTTAACATTTAATTCCCTATAAATAAAAAAGTAAACTATATTTTATGAGCGTAAGTACTGAGATCCTTGTATAGCTTGTGTAAACTGAAAGTATTAGATAAACGATAATAGGAGGATTGACAATGAAAATAATACCTACACCTTACAAACTTGATCAGAAAAGTAAACACATCGAAAAAGTAATTTCGCTTCAAAATGCAAACATTGTTAATATACAATTGAAAAAAGGTGAATCAATTGCTGAACATGATTCTAAGAAAGATGTGATGATTATTGTGAAAAGCGGTGCAGTAACTTTTAATGTTGAAGGAATAGATGCACTTGTCACAAAAGATAATACCTTATATATTTCCCCATTTGAAAAACATAGCTTGATTGCAGCTGAAGATGCAGACATCCTCGTATTCCAGATTATGCCCTAACCTATTAAAATATGAAAAGCCTGCAATCAGTTTGCAGGCTTTTAGTGTTTTTACTTATTTTTTTTTACTGTTTCACATAATTTTTTTAAGCTTTCGATAAACTTTAAATTATTTTCCTTTAAGCGTTTTTTGGGCCCCTTTAAACGTCCGCCACCCATACGGATTTTCTGAGCGGTATGTCTAGCGTACAAGAGTTGGTCGATATTATCATTGGTATACCAACGGCCATTTTGATCAATTGGATGTCCTTGTTTAGCGATGACCATTGCAGCTAAACCATAATCTTGTGTGACAACGATATCCTCTTTTTTTACGCGATTAACGAGCACGAAATCGACTGCATCAGCACCTTTTGAAACAATTATCGTTTCAGCACCTTCCCGATGCATTTCATGTGCAGTGTCGCAAATTAAAATACACTTGAATCCATATTGTTTGGCAATCACAATGGTTTCTTTTACAACAGGACATGCATCCGCATCAATTAGAATTGTTGGCAATTAAGAGCCTCCTCTAGCTATATCTAATTTGAGTATACCAAACTTTTCCCATTGTTGTTCTCGTTGAAAGTTACCTTCAAATATGAGATAATTAATATTCCCCAACGACTAATCCACGCAAAAACCTTACTTGTAATTAATCCCCAATACTATAATAGGAGATGAACTTATGGAAGTATTATTGCAAAAGATATTTGAAGAATTAAAAGGTGTTAAAACAGATATACAGGAAATGAAAACAGATATACAAGAAATGAAAATAGATATACAAGAAATGAAAATAGATATACAAGAAGTAAAAACAGATATACAAGAATTGAAGATAGATGTACATGAACTTAAAGTAGACATGATTGTTGTGAAGTCAGATATCGCAACAATGAAAGGTGAAATTAATACGATTCAGGAGACAATGGCAACGAAAGAAGACATTGCAATTTTACCAATGATCCAACAAGCTGTTTTAGAAAGTGCTGACAGAATTACTGTAGTAAAAGAAACATTAATAAATACAAATAAAGATGCAGTGCTATTAAAAGAGAATGTAGATGGCTTAATAGTAGGTCAAGTTGAACAAACGAAATTATTAAGAAGACAGGCTAATACACTTGATGTATTGAAAGTAAAGTCTTTTGATAATGAATTACTATTAAAGCAAGTTGAAATTGAAGTATTTGACATGTAATTTTAAAGATAAGAATAAGCATTTTTAAGACAGTATATTAGTTTGAATAAGTTGAAGGCTTTTACTAATTCGGGAAGTTCGAAGAGGTGATAGCCTTCTTTTATTTTGGTTGATAATCGTGTTTTTTATTCGGAAAATCAGTCAGATTTAAAATAAGGTTAATTTGAATTACAATTTAAGAATAAATAATTTATTAGAACAGAAAAATAAATAAAAAATATGTTGAGTAGAAATAATGAGAGAAGTGATTATAGTATGGATAATGCTTATTTTGTTGGATGGGGTACAATTACTTTAATTAATTCAGGTTTGGCAGAAGTTTAAAATAGAAGTGGGTTAAATTGGTTTCTTTTTTCTTTGATTCTCGGCTCTTTTGCGACATTGCTTATCGTCGTTTTAAATAGCAGATAATAATGCTAAGTGTTACACTATCAGTAGTTTAACTAAATGGAGGAATCAGTCAATGTCTAAAGAAGTGGAAATTATATTTGAAAGCAATCCATTAGTTTCTGAAAATGAAACTGTAAAAGAATTTGTTAAAAATGGTCCAACAGGAAACTTTTCAATTTTACTTAATGATAAACATTATGTAATCATTAAAGAAGATGATAAAGGAGTCCATACTTTGGAACAGGTTCGCGCAACTGCTGGAAATATCGCACGTGAATTAAGTGCTCGAAAAGCAACTTCTGCACAGATTAAAGCAGTTGTACTAACTTCAGGGTTCAAAGACTTAGAAAAAAATGCTGTAGTCACGGCTTTTGTAGAAGGTTGGGAATTAGGAGCTTATCAATTTTTAAAATATAAGTCGAGTGTTCAGCCTTTTTATACGACCTTAGAGGTGAGTGGGACAGATGCAGCCGCCGCTGTCACTGAAGGAAAGATTCGCGCGGAAGCAACATCCTTTTCACGAGATTTAATGAATGAAGTATCAAATGTATTAAATCCAGAGACTTTTCCTGAAATCCTAATTGAAAACTTCAAAGGCACAGATGTAGAGGTAAATGTGTTAGATAAGGAAAAAATTGAACAGTTAGATATGCAGGGTGTTCTTACAGTTGGACGAGGCAGTACATATAAACCTTCGTTTGTTGAACTTGTTTATAAAGGTGATGACACGAAGCCACTAATCGCACTTGTTGGAAAAGGCGTTACATTTGATACGGGTGGTATCAGTTTAAAAGATGGTAAAGATTTAAGCGATATGCGTATGGATATGGGCGGTGCTGCAGCTGTTTCAGGTGCACTAACATTGCTTGCAAAAACGAAAGCAAAAGTAAACGTCGTTGGTTTAATTCCAATCGTAGAAAACATGCCTGACAATACAGCAGTTTTACCAGGAGAAGTTATTCATTACAAAAATGGATTAACTGTTCAGGTTGGTAATACTGATGCAGAAGGGCGCCTGATTTTAGCGGACGGATTAATTCGTGCTGGAGAATGGAAAGCAGAATATATTGTAGATATTGCCACTCTAACGGGTTCGATTATGGCTGCACTAGGTACTGAAATAGGGGGCGTGTTTGGAGACGAAGCTCTAAGTACAGAAATGAAAAAACTTGGCGATCAAAATGGTGATTTCATTTGGCCAATGCCGCTAATTGACGCATACGAAAGCTCATTAGATAGTGCTTATGCGGATATGAATAATATTAGTTCATTGGATGGTGCGGGGTCAATCACTGCAGGATTATTCCTTCGTAGATTTGTACCTAAAGAGAGTAAATGGTTACATGTTGATATGGCCGGTGTTATGGATAAAACTGCAGCTGAGGGCTATTATACAAAATCTGCAACAGGTTACGGTGCGCGATTACTTGCGGATTTTGCAACCCATATTTCAAAGTAATTTGTTATTAACATAAAAAAAGTAAAAGTGCTATAACCCATGTGGATTATAGCACTTTTTCTATAATTAATTTTTAGTGAAAACCTTTTTAAATCTTTTCTTGAAACGATCGCGGTCTATGTGGGATAAGTGAGATGCGGTTATTTTCATATCTTTTCCGTTTTGTAGACTTAATAAGAATTGATTTCCAACTAGTCGAATACTTTTAATATCGACAGTGTTAATTACTTTCCTTGGCAATACTAAACCTTTATGTAGGGAAAGTGTAGAATCAGTTATAAGTAAGTAGTCTGTTGTTTTTAGCTTAAAATAATAGTAAGCTAGACGGAAATTAATAAAAATAGTAATAATAATAAACGGTCCAATGATTGAACCAAATGCTCTTAGATAGCTATTAAATAAAAATAATACAATTACTGCGTTGGCTAGTCCAACAACAAGCCAGATTATCCCGGAAACTTTCCATAATGGATTTTCCGCATATTTAAATTCCAGTCTAATCTCTCCCTAAAACCAATTATTCACAAACCACAACTTGTCTAATAAACAATCCTTTTTTCGCTTCACAACGGTCTACAATCATAAAGCCAACTTCTTCAATCATATGATCAATCGTATCAATCGTTACGATGATAACGCGATCTGCAATTCTACGCGCATTTTTCACTATATCTAGCTGATCTTCGGGTGTGGCGTCAGAGAAAATATTGTAAGGCATATCAATAATAGCCACATCATAGTGCTCTTCAACTTCAGCAATCGGACCTTTACATACATCGCCTTCAAAACCGAAATGTTTAATATTAACTCGAGCAGGTTGAATGACAAGTGGATTTATGTCACGACCGACAATATCAATGCCCATAGAAAGTGCTTCTACCAATACGTTCCCGATTCCACAGCAAGGATCAATGACTTTCAAACCCAATGGATTGGGTACCGCAATATTAGCCACGGCTCTTGCGACACGTGTACTGAGTGCGGTTGAATAACTATGCGGTTTGTTCTGGTGTCGAAACCAAATTGATTCACTCTCAGATAAATCACCAAAAAACCATTTATCCTCATAAAAAAGTAGGCCTAAAACACGTTCGGGTTCCAATAAATCGGGTATCCCGTCAATCTTATAAGCGATTTCAAGTTCAAGTTTACGTCGTTTCTTAAAGCCAATCTTCGCTGTCACACCTAAATCCATTGTATTTAAAGAAGCAACTTTAAATGTCGTGCCACTCACATCTAAATGTTCAACAAGCTTACAAATGTCTTCCCAACTATCTGCTTCGTATAAGACATCGAGACGCTCTTTCATAAAAGGACTGCGACTCGGATGTACTAATACGGTGCTTTGCACAATATTTTCCGTTGAATGAAAACCGAAGAATGAACGCATTTCCAAACGACATAAATCGAACTCGTCGGTATGACGTACATAGGTGTAAATATGTGTCTGTTGAGTGATTTCAACGTTCATTCGACGTCCTCAACTGTAGTAACAAGTGTAAAGATAAAGCGGTAAACAAGTTGCAACGCCTCTAAAATTGTCATGTCTTCATTAAAGCCATCTGCATAACTTAGGGCGAAATTAAAGTCCCATAAGCCGTCCTTCATTGAGAAGGCAATGCTATATTTTCCTTCATCGCCAGTTAAATTTGCTTCTAAATAGGATTTCATAGCTTCTTCATATTTCTTTTGTAATTTTAATCCAAGCATCGCAGTATAAGTACCAAACACATCGTCGAGTTCCAAAGAAATTGCGTCGACTCCGATCATGTCTAAAGAAGCAGCTTCAACATAAATAAATTCACGTGGATACTTTTTCAAGTGATTGATTTTATCTTCAAATAACTTTGGTGTCTCAACTAAAATAAGTGCGACTGTATCCTTTTCAGTACGTTCAATATATGCATCATCAAAAAGATCAGCTGATGATTTTAAAGTAACTTCTAAACCTTCTGGAATTAAATTATGTTGCTCTGAAAAAACTAACTCTTCTTTAAATAAAGAAACCTTTTCACTATCTGTCTTTAAGGCTTCTTCTATATACTTTTCTAATCTTTTTTTAATCAAAATATCCAACTCCTCTTCCTATAACAGTATAGCCCATATGTTTTATTAAATAAATCATTCGTTTTTCTGAATGTCATATTGAATCGTTAGAAACGGAATGCCGATAATCTTCATGCGATGCTTAGCAGTAAGTTTGCCTTCTTTAGTTTGACTGACATGAAATATTTCTTCAAGTGGTAATTTGAATAAGTGATTTGACTTAGTTGATAAGTAAACACCAGCGTCCGAAAGAAATGAAGAGTTACGTTTACTCGTTAATTCCAAATCAAAGCCAACTTGATTTAACTCTAGAATACCAATCATTGATGAAAAAGGGAGTGGAAGAGCGATATTCATATAAGCACGATCATCACGAATATGTGCTGAATAAAGCGCGACAAAAGCTGGCTTGCCATTAATTTTCCGCATCCAGGCGCGTACACTATCTCTGCCATCGACTTCATCACGGAGTGGGTAAATATTTCCCGTCATTTCAATTTGCTCATCTGTTAAAGGTAAATTAATTTGTTCCACTTTCTTACTGAAAAAAGAATAAAAATAGGCAAGTGGTTTAAACCATGTATGCCATTTCACTGAAGCGAAAAGAATATAGTCACTAGTGTTTTCATAAAAATCAATAATACAAGGCGATAATGTCCTGCAGCTAATATGCGGTTCATAAATATGCATCGAATCAATTAATCCACGTATTAAAGGTTTGTTATCATGTTTTAAATTCTCCAATACTTTTTCGCCAATTACACCGTTTCCCCTTATCTGACTAAGCGGGAATTTAGGGTGAACATATACAGATGGTGGTAGAGCCAATGCCCAGCCAATAATTCCAAGTAGGGCAAAAGCAATACAATTTAGCAGTCCGTGGAAACGCAGCATAAAATCAATTGAAACAGAGATAAGTCCAAAGCCATTACCAAGTGCATATAGAAATGAGAAAATAATTGTCACGCATAAAGATAAAAAAGAGGCTATGATGAACATTTTTTGAAACTTGTTTTTGATAGGTGTTTTTATTATTAAATAAATTAAACTATACAATCCGATTATGTATAAAATAACTGACAGCAGTTCAACCCATCTTGAAAAAGTTATTCCAATTGCAACGATCATTGGTGAAATCAATAAAATTGAACAAATGACAGTATATGATGGATGTTTTTTAATTCTCCCAAGCAGTCCTAAGAATATGGGGAGTAAAAACGCAGAGTAATGAAAATGAATCGCAGTTAACCACGTTAGAAGAGGACTAAACCCTGTGTTAATACCTGCTTCAAATGCGAAGTACCATGCACCGCCTAATGCTAAATAAATGAGCCCACAATCAATAGCGAATTCCTCAAAATTCGTAAATCCTCTTTGGAAAAAACGAGTAATCCCGTAAAACGCGATGGCGATTGTAAAGACTAGATAAATCCCTGCTAATAACACATCCCATTTTGTCGTAGATGTCATTTGCAATATAGCAATTGCGAAGTAAGCAGGTACGGCAAAATAATAATAATTTGATGCAAACCAATCATCTTTTATTACAATCATTCGAAGAACGAATGGCACATATAAAAGTTGAGCAATTGTTAATAGTAAAAAAGGCCATGCATTCAAGCTGAGAAAAGCCACAAATGTAAATAAAACAAAATGCACGATTATAAAAAGTATATTAGTCATCAGCGATAAACGTCCCTTCATAAGCAAAGAGTATTCCGATAAGTGGATTTCGTACGGTGACAGAAATTTCATATTCGGCGGTTTCAGTATTATAGAATTCTGTGACAGTAGCCAATCCTTGAAAGATTTTGGGAAGGGGAATTTCAATTTTTCCAAGAACAAGCCTTTGACTTAAGGAAGTGATCATAAGTAAGCCTTCATTAGATACTGAAAAAGCCAAATCAGAATAAATAGGAGCGGGCTCACCTAGATAGTCTTCAATTACAAGTCGCTTGGCATCAAGACTCATCAGTGCATTGAAATATCTTTTCTTCTTTCCAAAATGAAATATTCTTTCCCAGTGAACTTGTTGTTCACCATTCTTACCGAAAAAAGCAGTGTTTTTTATTGTAAATGGAATATCTTTTCCGGATTCTGGGAAGAGCAGTTTGAACGGTATTCCTATAAAGAAAATAGGAGCAAGCCACTTTGGACCACATTTTATTTCAGTCATTACTCCAGAAGCTTTGAAGTTAGTCCCTCCTTTTAAATCATATCTTTTTTGAAGCATAGGATGGAGACGATTAAAGTTATCCCCCAAAACCATTTTGTATATAGACATAGTTTTGCATCACCTTTCACGTTTACAACTTTGCGCTGAAGGTATTTCTTTGCACTGCATCCGTCCAATAGCTGAGAGAACAAAGAGTACTATATTAAATGTTACAGGGTTAAACGGATGTAGTGCAGTTGCTGGAGCCGTGAGCACAGCAGCAATCGTAAGTAGTGGAAATACAATGAGCTGAAATGTGAAAAGATGTTGTTTTCGACGATAAAATAGCCACAATAAACCGAATAGTACTTCCAACGTACCAATGGTAAAAACGACAAGGGTAATATTACTTTCAGAAAGTGAAAAGGCATTTCCTACCATCAAACGTTCTTCTGGATGCATGGCAATTATTTTTGGAATTAAACCTTGATAAATCCAAATGAAAGCAAATAAAAAAGTACTCATCATTGTACTGAAAAATCGTAAGTATTGTGACCGCGGTGCTTCTCCTTTTTCAAGCCACCTTTTGAGTACATCAAAACTAAGTGCAGTAGTCCAGCCAATCGCTGGTCGGAAAATAAGTTTATCCACAATTTGACCGATTCTTCCATGATTCACGTCGTAATTATATTGTGTTAAAAATTTAACATGGTTCTCCTGCGGTTCATATTTCCAATAACCTCTACCTTCTCGAATGGGTGAAAGTCTCTGACTCGTACCGAATTGAAGAGAGGATGACCTATTACCATCGTCTTTATTATGAACACCAAGACTTTTCCCCCATCCTTGAACTTTGTAAAAAGGGCCAACAGTTCTTGTGTAAGTAAATTGTTGAGCATCGCCCGCTTCTTTTGGTAAGTATGTAATAGAAGAAAACCTAAGATCCCATTGTTCATGCAGTTTTGGATTTTGAGTTGCTTCCCAGATTTTTTCAATGGAAGCCTCTATAGGAATTTCTACATAAATTGGTTTTTGCTTCATTTTAAACACCTCACAGTCCCTTCATTATACAACGAATATGACCTCTAAATGTTGCAATGACTATACTTTATTATTACAATGCAGTTATATGTATATTAATTCGGATTAGGAGTTGGGTTAATAAATGAAACTCTGGGGCGGAAGATTTAAAAAAAGTGAAGACCAAATAATGGAGCAATTTAACACATCCTTACCTGTAGATTACCGTTTATATCGTGAAGATATCGCTGGAAGTTTGGCGCATGTCACAATGCTCGTTCACTGTGATTTAGTCACACCTGATGAAGGTGAACTACTTGTTGAAGGACTAAGATCAATTTTAGCCGATATTGATAGTGGCAAGTTGAATGTGGAAGGCGATTATGAAGATATTCATTCATTTATAGAAGTGAATTTAACTTTACGAATTGGCGAGACGGGCAAGAAATTACATACTGCAAGAAGTCGGAATGACCAAGTTGCAGTGGATATGAGGCTATATGCGAAAAATCAAGCGGATGAAGTAAGTGATTCACTTCAAATGTTGATTGAATCATTGGTCAAAAAAGCTGCTGCGAATAATGTTATTATGCCAGGCTATACACATTTGCAACGTGCACAGGTCGTAACGTTCGGGCATCATCTGGAAGCTTATGCAAAAATGTTCGGTCGGGATAAAACACGAATTGAAAATGCAAAGGAAATATTAGATGAAAACCCACTTGGTTGCGGCGCACTTGCTGGAACGACGCATAATATTGATCGTGAAGTAACAACAACGCTTCTTGGATTTGCGAAGCCTGTAGATAATTTCTTAGATGGTGTAAGTGATCGCGATTATTTATTGGAATTAATGTCCGATTTCTCGATTATTATGATGCACTTAAGTCGCTTAAGTGAAGAACTCATATTATGGAGCAGTCAAGAGTTTCAATTTATTCAAATCGACGATGCATATTCTACTGGAAGTAGCATCATGCCTCAAAAGAAAAATCCAGATGCCGCAGAATTAATTCGTGGTAAAACGGGCCGCGTATACGGATCGTTATTTTCTTTATTAACGACACTTAAAGGACTACCGTTAACTTATAACAAAGATATGCAAGAAGATAAAGAACAATTTTTCGATGCATTAGATACGGTGATGGATTGTCTTGAAATTATGTCTAAAATGATCGACACTTTACATGTAAACGCTGATAATATGAAAGCTGCAATAAAAGCTGGATTCTTAAACGCAACTGAAGTGGCAGATTACTTGGTTAGTAAAGGGACGCCTTTCCGCGATGCGCATACAATCGTTGGGACTTTAATCATTTATTGTGAAGAGCAAGGTAAAGCTATTGAAGACCTAACCATCGAAGAATTAACGAAGTTTAGTGAGCAAATCACGGATGATATATATGCATACATCGACTATGATAACTTACTTACAAAAGGGAATAAGACTTTGATGAAGAATAATATAAAATAAATTCAGGAAGAGCCAATCATCTATTGATTGGCTCTTTTAACATCTATGTAAAATAGTTTTGTGTATTTAGTTACAATGCAACGTATTGTTGAAACCTCGCAACGTTTCTGTACGAGTACACAACGAATCGTGGAAACCTAGCAACGTTCCTGGAACAATGCAACGTATTGTTGAAACCTCGCAACGTTTCTGTACGAGTATACAACGAATCGTGGAAACCTAGCAACGTTATTGGAACAATGCAACGTATTGTTGAAACCACGCAACGTTTCTGTACGAGTATGCAACGAATCGTGGAAACCTAGCAACGTTCCTGGAACAATGCAATGTATTGTTGAAACCTCGCAACGTTTCTATACGAGTACACAACGAATCGTGGAAACCTAGCAACGTTCCTGGAACAATGCAACGTATTGTTGAAACCTCGCAACGTTTCTGTACGAGTATGCAACGAATCGTGGAAACCTTGCAACGTTCCCGGAACAATGCAACGTATTGATGAAACCTCGCAACGTTTCTGTACGAGTATGCACGTATCGAGCAAACCTAGCAACGTCATATATGCCCGAACCTTTTTCTGTCTTTTAAAATAAGATGGAATATAAAGTAGGGAGTGTGTTCGGATGGCCTGGATTATAATTCTAGCATTTGCAATTTCATCGAGTATCGATAATTTAGCAGTGGGAATTACTTATGGCGTACGGGATATTGTTATTGGAAAACGTGAAAATATTTTGATTGCGGTAATTTGTTTTCTAATGAGCATCGCAAGTATTACATTAGGGATTTGGCTTACTACTATTCTTCCGGGGAAAGTACCTATAATTATGGGTGCGTTTTTATTGTTTGTAATTGGTATTCGAGTTATTCTTTTGGCGAATCCGAAAAAGAAAGAGAATAGTGTTCAAAGTGAGCAACTTAATAGTAATAAAGAGATATTGTATAATCCGGAAATGGCGGATGTTGATAAATCAGGTGATATTGGTTGGAAGGAATCTATTTTTCTAGGCGTTGCTTTATCTGCAAACGCATTGACGAACGGACTTGGTGCAGGATTACTTGGTTTTTCGCCCCTAGCTATTTCATTAGCAGCAGCGATTGGCAGTTATTTTAGTATATGGGCTGGCGTCAGACTAGGAACTAGACTAGCTACAATTCGGATAGGTAAATTTACTGTTGGTCAATTCGGAACATTACTTAGTGGTCTAATCATCGTTGTAATTGCAATCACTGCATTTTTCTAAAAGTACCGGTGTTGACATTTTGTCAATATATATGTAGCATACAAACTTATATCGTTCAATTATTTAGTTAATTATGCAATGATTAAAGCTGACTACTAAAAAGTGATTCATTTGGGAAGGATACTACTAAATGTTGAAAATAAAAAACAATCATCAACTTGGACTTTTATTAAAGGAAACCATTCAGAAAAAAGCTTTGTCCATGCGAATGTTAAGTGAACTGACTGGCATAGATACTGCGACAATATCACGCATAATTAACGGAAAGCGTAATGCTAATTTAAATCATATTAAATGTTTATCTGAACATTTAGGTATCCCTATAGTTCAACTATTGGATGCAGCGGGTTACCCAATAGAGGAACCACTTAATAAACAACAAATAGATATTCATACTTCCGTTGATATGATCGAGGATTTTCTAAAGGCTTCAGATGTATATGACCAACCATTTTCTATCAAACATGTCAAATCGTCGTTAGCGGATTATGAAAAGTATGCACAAACAGAGGAAGGCAGCGATGTCATTATAAATAGCTTTGATGAAAAACTTGAAAATGTAGGAAGTGATGGGCCATTTATTACCCAATTGAAAGGGCTTTTTCGTAGTTTTCATTCAAAGAATCTGTCACGTTATGAATTTGCCTTAGTAGGCAGTGCGCTTTTATATTTTATAATACCGCTAGATGTCATTCCTGATACGATGTTTCCAATAGGTTATTTAGACGATGCAATTGCGGTGAAGCTAGTTGTGACTACACTGGCGAATAAAGGAATGACAATTGATTTGTAACAAACATTTTAGTATAGGTGGTTCAGTGGATGAATAGAACTGAGAGAAACAAGTCGAAGCGAAAGCGAAAATGGTATCTGCTCTTAATCGTTCCAGTCGTTTTAGTTGGAATAAGCATCTATTGGGTCACGCAATATAACAGCGGATTATTAGCTGCAGATGACGGTTTATATAAGGAAGACGGTGCGGAATTTGAACCATTTGAAGGAGTAGAACCACAATTCGGTGAAATCAATATTGTATTAATTGGCAGTGATGCAAGGGGTGAGGAAAGTGGTCTGTCAGATACGTTATTAATTGGCCATTATAACCAAAAGACGAATCAGGTGAAGCTTGCTTCAATTATGCGAGACATTTATGTAGATATACCAGACCATGGCAAACAAAAGATAAATGCAGCTTTTTCTAAGGGGGGTCCAGAATTAGTGCGAAGAACTATTAAGGAAAATTTCGACGTGGATGTACATTATTACGCGGTTGTAGATTTTCAAGGTTTCCCTAAGATTGTCGACCTAATTGCGCCTACGGGGATAGAAGTAGAAATACCTTATGAGATGTCACACGGAATTGGCATGACTCTAAATCCTGGTATCCAAACTTTACATGGTGATCAGTTATTAGGATATGTTCGTTTTCGACATGATCGCAAGAGTGACTTTGGACGAGTAGAACGTCAGCAGGAAGTGTTATCAAAAGTGAAAGACAAAGCCGTAAGCGTTAATAATCTGGTCAATCTGCCTAAAATACTTGGCCTGACAGATCCTTATGTGGATACTAATGTCGATAAACGAACCATTCTATCGATAGGTAAGGGATTGTTGGTCGGCAAGTCTGGAAAAGTGGAAACATTACGCATTCCGATAGAAGGCTCGTTTGAGGATGATCGAGTTGCTGCGGGTGCTGTGTTACGCATAAATTTTGAAAAAAATAAAGCTGCACTTAAGCAATTTTTATCGGATGAAATGATTGAGAGTGAGACGGATTCGGAAGAAGTAACACCTTAGGAGCATAAAATACAGCAACGGATCATCAAATTTAAAAATATTCACCAGTTTGCTGGAAGAAATAGTTTGGTAGCTAATTATTAATAGTAGCTTTTTCATGACATTATCCACTTGATGTGAGAGAAAGGGCGATCATCACATTATGTGTAACGTTATATTTATTGGGCAACAGATTCACGTGGTTTATTAATTTGTTTACAAGGTCTACATATAAAAAACATATTAATTTATGCTGAACCAACTCGTTATAACATGAGTTGGTTTTGTTCTGTTATGTCAATTAACCAAAAGACTGTTTTCACAAAATAGTCTATTAACGTGTATGATAGATAGACAGTTAAAACTTAATAAATGAAGGGAATGCTGCACATGAAAAAGTGGGAACGGTTTGAAGAATTTGTTCATAAAATCATGATTGAAGAAAAAATTCCAGGTGTTGCCGTTGCGCTTTCTGAAAATGGTCAAACAATCTATGAACGTGGTTTTGGAACAAAAAATATCGGAACGAATGAACCTATTACAACGGATACAATATTTGGGACGGCATCTATTACGAAATCATTTACTGCGTTAGCAATCATCAAGCTCGTTGAAAAAGGTAAGTTACAACTAAATGATCCAGTTAACAAGCATCTTCCAGGGTTTCACGTGAACGACAACATACAAATTCACCATTTACTGTCACATACAACAGGGTTACCAACGATAGCACGGAAAGAAGAGCTTCCAGATTTATACGCACATATCGCTTACTTAAATGAAATCGATTGGAAACCTTTAGGTAAACCAGGTGACTATTTTTGCTATCATAATGACAGTTTTATACTTCTAGGTGCAATTATTGAAGCGGTAACAGGTGAAGATTATAAAAAACTCATAACTGAATTAGTCTTTACGCCACAAGGTATGAGCCGAACTACTTTTGAATTAAATGAACTTGAAAGACTTGGGAATGTCACGACACCATATGTTATTGAAAATAAGCAACCTACAGAATGCCCTTGGCCATCACTTGGAAATTATGCGGTTGGTGGTGGTATTCGTTCGACAGTCACTGATTTATTAAAATACGGTAAAATTTATGTTGATCCAACAAATAGGTATACTGAACATATGACGAAACCTATTCACCGAACACATGGAAATAGTTCCTATGGTTATGCTTTTCAAATAACACCGAATTATGAAGGCGTTACACTGGTGGAGCATGGTGGGGGTCAGGCTGGCGTTTCATCTAACTTTGGGTTTATTCCAGAGAAGGGGATTGTCGCAGTCGTTTTGACGAATATTAGACAAGTGAGCGCGGATGCGATTTGGTTAGCCGCGATTAACACGGCACTTGGAATACCGCTTACTCGGAAAAAGTTTATTGCACCTCACTATGAACTAAATCAATTCCAATTGGCAACATTTCTTGGTACGTATGAAACAGGAGATGGTTCTAAAGTGATTATTTCATTTTGGAATGGCTCTTTACAAGCGGAGGTCGATGGTGAAATATTTGTGCTTAGGGCTAGTAATCGTGAAATACTTATTATAATACCAAATGAAAAACCAATCCGGTTCTTTTTTTACGGAACAAGTGAAGCGTGGGCATTATTACTTGGTCTAAGAATGTTTGTGAAAAAGATATAAAGGAGAGCGTATATGAAGCCAACGATTGGTATTCCAATTGATATTGGTAATGAAAATAAATATCAAGTAAATGAGTCATATGTCAATGCGGTTATTCGTGCTGGAGGTATACCTGTTTTAGTACCGGTGGGTGTTCAAGAAGATATCTCACGAATTCTTATGATTATTGATGGTTTATTGCTTACAGGTGGTGGTGATATTGACCCGTATTTATTTGGCGAAGAGCCTCATCCACTGCTAGGTAAAGTATCTCCGAGGCGTGATGCTGTCGAGATTGCATTATTACGGGAAATGCTACATCAAGATAAACCTGTTCTTGGCATATGCCGTGGTCTTCAAATCTTAAATATCGCATGTAACGGAAGTGTTTATCAGGATATTCAAGCCCTTCATCCAACTCCTGTCAACCAACACCTTCAAAAAGGTATGCAAAATCAAGTATCACATAAAGTTCAAGTAGAAAAAGGCTCTTTGCTGGAATCAATTACAAATGCTGCATCTATAAAAGTAAATACCTTACATCATCAAGCTGTGAAAGCTATTTTTGACCCTCTTGTAATTTCAGGGTATGCAAGCGATCGGATTGTCGAAGCGATAGAAAGTAATATTCACCAATTTGTTTTGGGTGTACAATGGCATCCAGAGGAGCTCGCTATAAATGGTGATGAGGTCTCACTAAGAATTTTTGAAGCATTTATAGAAGCATGTCTACTGAAAAAAAACGAGCAGTCTAATTAAATTAGACTGCTCGTTTTCACCAAAATCAATTAGCATGTAAATACTAAATTATCTTCTTTTAAACTTACTCTTTCGATTTGATTGAAGGCGTTGCATTCGATTTTCTATTTCGCTTTTCATATCATTTGTCTTATTTTCATCTATGACGAGTGAGTAAATTTCATCTTCTTGGATTGAAGCGAGAAACCATGTTCCTGCCGAGCTCCCATTAGGAAGGTCGGTTTTCTGTACATAAAATTCCTTTTTCAGCTCTTCAACAATTAAAAGTGCCATTTCGTTATCTGTAAATCGGTCTAGATAAGCTGTATACATTTGTTATCCTCCTATACAGGCGACACCTTGCGCTTTAATATCTTCAATACGTGCAGGGCCAATGCCTTTTATTTTGGATAAATCATCAAGCGTAAGAAAAGGTCTTGCATCAATTAACATTTTAGAACGATCAGGTCCGATATGGATAATATGCTGAATTACGCTTTCGTCGTCTTCGTTAATATTTACGCAGTGGTTATCTGTAACAGCTTCTGTTTCTTTAATTTCTTCAGTTGGTACTGGTTTTTCAGGAAGCGTACCATGTTTCATTGTTTGAATTGTATAGGCGACACCGTCCGTTTCGACTCGGATTGTTCCGTGTATGTCAGTTCCATAAAGGAGCGTGTTATTCGCTTCAATGCGGTCAACGACTTCTTGGTCAGGATGTCTGTATTGATTGTCTACACCTGCAGAATAAATAGCGACTTCAGGATTCACAAGTTTAAAAAATGATTCTGTTGTAGATGTCTTAGACCCATGGTGACCTACATGAAGAAAATTGGCTTTTAAATTAACACCAAGTTGTACCATTTCAAGTTCAGCCTGTGTTTCACCATCACCAGTAAAAAGGAAAGAAACAGCGCCGTATTCCATACGCATGGCAAGCGAATTGTCATTTGTACCCCCGGACAAGGAACTAGGGTGCAGAATCTCGACTTCAAGTGGTCCAATGTCAAAAACTTCACCTACTAAAGGTTCATAATAATCGACCCCATTATGTTCAATAGCGGCTAAGGATCTATTAAATATGTCGGAATTTGAAGTATCCCCGTTCATCCAAACTTCATCTACATTAAATGTTTCAATTATTTTATCTAGTTGACCAATATGATCAGCATGTGGGTGAGTTATTGCAATAATATCAATCGCTGTAATATTTTCAGACTGTAGATATTGAACAACGTCCGTTGTACCCCAATTTCCTGTATCGATGAGCATAGTGTAATCGTTATTTTTGTCGCTGAATTGAAGTAATGTTGCATCAGCTTGGCCAACGTCTATATAATGCACAACCATATTTGATAATGGTTTGTCTAGTTGTTTAACAGCCTCAGAAACATCTAGCTTTTCTTCAAGTTCCACTTTAATATCTTCTAAATTAGAAGTTTCCTCGTGCAAATTATCCTGGTCAATTTGGACATTTGTGGTAGGGACCTTTTCTTTGTTAACGGTCGTTTGATTGGTATTATCAGGTGTACAAGCTATTAAAACGAGTAAGGTAATCACTAGATATAAATAGGCGACTATTCTTTTAGGCATTTTATTCCTCCTAGTCTTTCTCAAAATCCCCTATTAATCCAGTATATCAGATGATTTTAATTTAAACCTATATCTTATTAATTTGGTGAAGTGGGAATGTTCTATCAAATGAAAAATGTCGAAAAATGTCGTATTATAAGTTAGGGAGGAATCTTAAGAATAATTATTCTTTTTAAATCCACATTGTAAAACTGCATTCCCGTGCTATACTAAAAACAATATAATAGCATTTACTCATATAATCGCAGGAATATGGCCTGCAAGTTTCTACCGATTTGCCGTAAACAAATTGACTATGGGAAGCAGCGAGATGATGGACCCTTACCCTCTTAATTAAAAGTGGATTGGTTCTCTTTTCGATTCCATTCGGTTGATAAGCGCGAATGATTTTGCTCCACTCATAGATTGAGCGGTAGCTGAATCATAGGCTTATTTTTTTCTTTTTAAAAAGCATAATTATAAAGGGGAATAATAAAATGAAAATGTTGAAAGATAAAATTATACAAGATGGAAAGGTATTATCTGATACCGTTTTAAAAGTAGATACATTTTTAAACCATCAAATCGATCCACCACTTATGCAAGCAATAGGGGAAGAATTTGCTGCTCGATTTAAAAATGATGGTATTACGAAAATATTAACGATTGAGTCATCAGGAATTGCGCCTTCTATGATGGCAGGACTTATTTTAGAAGTGCCTGTAATTTTTGCTCGGAAAAGAAAGTCATTAACCCTTATCAATGATCTTTACACAGCAAGTGTTCACTCATTTACAAAGAATGAAACGAATGATATTTCTGTGTCCAAAGATTTTATCAAAACTGGAGATACGGTTATGATTATCGATGATTTTTTAGCAAATGGCCAAGCGGTTCTGGGTTTATTAGATATAATTGAACAAGCGGGTGCTACACTTGCTGGTGTTGGAATTGTCATTGAAAAAGGTTTTCAAACAGGTGGCGCTGAAATTCGTGAGCAAGGTATTAGAGTAGAATCCCTTGCGAATATTTCATCAATGAAAGATGGTCAAGTTACTTTTTTTGAGGAGGTCCTCCCAGAGTGAAGGACAATTTGAGAGCGTCCGCGTTAGGGTTTCAACACGTCCTTGCAATGTATGCAGGTGCAGTTCTTGTCCCATTAATTGTAGGGGGAGCAATTGGGCTTACACCTACACAATTGACATATCTCGTTTCGATCGACATATTAATGTGTGGTGTTGCGACACTTCTTCAAATCATGAATACTCGATTTTTTGGAATCGGTTTACCCGTAGTGCTAGGTTGTACATTTACTGCTGTGGGTCCAATGATTGCGATTGGTGGAGAATATGGAATCTCAGCCATATACGGTTCAATTATTGTGTCTGGATTATTCGTTGTCGTCATTAGCCGTTTCTTCGGTAGCCTAGTTAGATTTTTCCCGCCGGTTGTGACGGGTTCAGTTGTTACGATTATTGGAATTACACTTATTCCGGTTGCGATTACAAATGTAGGCGGCGGGCAAGGTGCTAGTGATTTTGGGTCTTTGGCAAATATTGGTCTTGGATTTGGAACATTACTTTTAATTATTTTAATTTATAAATTCTTCACTGGTTTCGTTCGTGCCATTTCAATCTTAATTGGTTTAGTTGTAGGAACGATTGTAGCTTCATTTATGAATATGGTTGATTTTTCAGCGGTATCGGATGCATCGTTTGTACATATGGTTGTACCTTTTTACTTTGGCCCACCGACATTTGTCGCACCGGCAATTATTACGATGATTCTTGTTGCGATGGTGTCTCTTGTAGAATCAACAGGTGTTTACTTTGCATTAGGGGATATATGTGAAAAGGATATAAAGCAAAAAGATTTAGAAAAAGGCTATCGTGCAGAAGGTATTGCAATTGTACTAGGCGGTATTTTTAACTCACTACCTTACACAACGTTCTCGCAAAATGTTGGATTGCTTCAAATGTCCGGAGTACGCTCAAGAAAAGTTATTGCGATTGCCGGCGTTATGTTAATTATGCTTGGTTTTATTCCTAAAATTGCGGCGATTATGACCGTTATTCCACCTGCGGTATTGGGCGGCGCGATGGTTGCAATGTTCGGCATGGTTATTTCTCAGGGGATAAAAATGTTGAGTAAAGTAATAGCTGAATCTGAAGAAAATGCGATGATTATAGCTTGTTCTGTCGGAATTGGTTTAGGTGTGACAGTTGTACCGGATTTATTTGCAAAACTTCCGACTAGTTTGCAAATTTTGACGAGTAATGGCATTGTCGCTGGTAGTGTTACGGCAATTGCACTAAATATTGTTTTTCATATGATTCCACAACGTAAAGCAACACCTACTCAATTAGCTAAACAAAAAGTATGAAAAAATGGCTTCACTCAATTTAAATTTGAGCGGAGCCATTTTTTATTTTGCGGTACGATCTTGTTGTTCCCATCGTCTTAAAGATGGAAAAGGATCAAATGCCCATTCGGTTCGCCCGTTAAACTTATACATACCATAGTGTAGATGTGGTGGAAATCGCCCAGAAGTTCCTTCTTTACCATATCCAGAACTTCCAACATAGCCGATAACATTTCCTGGCTCAACGATGTCTCCTTCTTTAAGCCCTTCATTAAAATAAGCCAAATGTGCGAAATAATGGTATGTATTTTTAGCGTCGCGAATACCTACACGCCAACCTCCATATTCATTCCAGCCCATTACTTCAATAATTCCATAAGAAGTTGCTTGTACAGGAACACCGTAGGATGCAAATAAATCCGTTCCTTCATGAATTCGCCGTCCTCCCCATCCGCGCGAAGCGCCCCAAGTACCCTTATAACTATAATTATGTTGAATAGGTAGGGGAAATGCGTTTTTACTTAAGTCAATTGTTTCAAATTCCTTATAAAGCTTTGCTATGGTCAAAATTTGATTCACAATTTCTTCAAGTTCATAGTGATTGGTTAAAGCAGTTTTAAATTCCTCTTCAGTTCCGCCGTATTCACTAAAATAAGTTGCAATTGTGTGTAATAAATCTTCATCATTATTTAAGTCGGCAAGACCATCACCATTGCCATCAAGTCCTTCACCGCCAAAAAATGCAATTGCTTCTGGCGATGTTTCTTCCTTATTTGGATTAAGTGTACCGACCCATTCATCTATAGGATAGTGAAAAGCAAGACTTCCTTTTCTTTTAGGAATATCATTTCTTACTTGCTGTATATTACGTTCATATTGATCAACTGCAGCTAAAAAGTGCCATGGAATAAACAATTCTTCGGAATTTACGTATAAATTCATTCGTGCATCTAAAATTTCCTCTTGTGTCGGATCATCCTTCGCATAAACAACATTGAAGAATAAGAAGAATAAAGTCATTAAATAAATTGGCATAAAAAACCAATGACGCAAAAATAAAACCTCCTCAAATGCTTTATATATATATTTCCCTGAATTACGAAGTTCATCCTAATAAAAATTTGGTACATAAAAATATTAGTATGGTTCATACTATTCTCGATCAGTAATTTAGAGGAGGAAATAAAATGAAAAGAATATCACTATTTGCCACAGCTTTTCTCTTGTCAATTTTATTAGTTGGTTGTGGTGGAAGTAAAGAGAAAAAGGTAGAAGAAAATGCAACTGATATGGGAACTGATAATAATGCTGTAGAAGAAAGTAATGGGAGCAATGAAACAGGAGATACTGATATTAATAACGATCCAGGTGATGTAGAAAATAACCTCGAAGTGGCTGATGATGCTGCAGATAAAGTGACTAGTTTGGAGAACGTGGAGAGTGCTACTGTCATTGTTACAGATAATAATGCTTATGTAGCAGCTGTATTAAAAGACACGACAGGCGGAGAGGGAACTGATGAGTTAGAAATGCAAATTGCAGATGAAGTTAAAACGACCAATAGCGATATTCAAAATGTATATGTATCCGTTAATCCGGACTTTGCCCAGCGATTCACTGATTATGGTGAAAAAATTAGAGCAGGTGAACCGGTAGAAGGTTTTTTTGAAGAATTTACAGCAGCTGTAAAAGACATATTCCCAGACGCAAAATAGTTAGAATAAATTATGGTGAATAATTACAGAAAACAATTAAAAACAGGATCAAGTAGATAATACTTGTTCCTGTTTTTCTAATCGATTATATTTTAGTCTACCTTCATCTAGATACAATATCCTAGTTCCTAGTTTTTCTGCTTCTAAATGACTATGGGTTACGAGTATAATTGGGATTTCCCATAACTTATGAAGGCGTAATAGTTCTTCGTGACTCGCTTCTCTAGTCGTATCATCTAAGGCTGAGAATGGTTCATCAAGCAATAGTAGATCAGGCTCCGTTGCGAGTGCTCTTGCGATAGCAACACGTTGTTTTTCTCCACCTGAGATCTCGTGTGGATACTGGTCTTTCAAATGGTCAATTCGAAGCTCTTTCATTAATTGAAACGCGAAGGATTCTGTTTTCATGCCGTATGCAATATTTTTCCAAGCCGTTAAATGGGGGAATAAAGCATAGTCCTGAAAGAGATAAGCAATTTTGCGCTTCTGTATCGGTAAATTTATTTTTTTTGATTCAAATAAAGAACGATCATTCAACTGAATAAATCCATCCGTCGCTTTAGCAAGACCTGCAATACAGTTCAATATTGTAGTTTTTCCTGAACCTGAGGGTCCGAAAAGTACAACAATTTCATCTTTATCAACTGTAAATGCAGTTTTTAAGTCAAAGTGATTTAATGATTTGTTTATATCTACCGTAAGCATCATTTACCTCCTCAAGACTAAGATTTTCTCCGTTCTGAATAGCGCATCATATGTCTTTTACTCCACCAATTTAACCAAAGAATTGCGGTGAACCCAAGTGAAACAATGATTACAACCCAAAATGTTGCCATCTCCATATTTCCTGATTCAACGGCGAAGTATATCGCGAGCGGAATCGTGTCTGTTACATTAGGGATATAACCCGCAAGCATAAGCGTAGCACCGAATTCTCCAAGTGCGCGGGCGAATGAAAGGACCAAACCTGCTAATAAACCCGGCCATGCAAGTGGAAAGGATATCGTCCAAAATACTTTCCATTTAGAAGCACCCATCGTATATGCCGCATTTTCGACATTCGGCTCATATTTTTGAAAAGCGGCAGCTGCACTTTGGTACATTAGTGGAAAGGACACAACGACTGCGGCAATGATAACTGCGTACCAAGAAAATACAACTTGGAAATTAAATACATCAATAAGGAATCGTCCTAAAAATCCGTTTTTACCGAATAAATACAACAGCCCAAATCCGACAACTGTGGGTGGGAGGACAAGAGGCAAAAGAATAATTGCTTCAATAACACTTTTCCCGTAAAAAGAATTTCGCGCAATTAAACGCGCCACAAACACACCGACAATAAAGACGATAACAGTAGCTATCGCTGCAGTCTTAAAAGATAACCATAATGGAGATAGATTTACATCAGTCATTGGCAATCACCTAACTTTACATTCTGAATCCGTATTTCACTAGTATCCCCTGTACTTCATCCGTCGCCATAAAGTTTAAAAAATCAGTTGCTACTTTTTCCTGTTTCGAGTCTTTTAGGACAGCTCCAGGATAAATTACGGGATCATGTGAATCTTCAGTTGCGGTTGCTAACACTTTAATCTTATCCGAAGATAGCGCATCACTTTCATAAACAAAACCGATGTCGACATTTCCGGTTTCAACATATGTAAGAACTTGTCGAACGTCTTTACCTAGAACGACTTTACTTTCTAAATCGTCCCAAAGATTGAAGTGTTTGAGAACTTGTTCAGTATACTTTCCAGCTGGAACACTCTCTGGATTCCCGATAGCGAATTGATCAATTTCAGAAGCATCAATGCTTTCAACTGAATCATAATTAATCTCTGAGTCTTTACCTACAATAAGTACTAATTTGTTACCAGTAATATCTTTTCGCGTATCTTTAATAATCATGTCTTCATTTTGGAGTGTGTCCATCCACTCTTGATTTGCGGAAATGAATACATCCACTGGTGCGCCTTGCTGAATTTGTTGTGCAAGACTTCCAGAACCACCTAAGTTAAAAGTCAGTTCAACATTTTGATTTTCTTCATATAGCGCTTTAATTTCTTCAAGTGCATCCGTTAAACTAACCGCTGCGGATACCATTATCTCTACAGTTTCATCTGCTTCATCTGACTTCTGTTCTTCTGTAGAATCAACTTCATCTTGCTTCGGTTCTTCTGCAGGTTCTACTGCATCTTTTTCTTTGTTGCCACAACCTACCATAACTAGTAATAAAATAAGGGTTGATAGAAGAAACTTTACATTTTTCATTCTCAAATCACCTCTTAATATACTTAGTTATACTTAGGTATAACTAGATATAGCTAAGTATAGTTCGCCTTGTTCTATATGTAAATGGTAAACTAGTACGTATATAAGAAATTTCGGAGGTGTTAGTGTGTCACAAAATGAATCATATACGACAGATGATATTGCGAGGTTATTAAAAGTTTCAAAGTTAACCGTCTATGATTTAATTAAAAAAGGGGAACTAAAGGCTTATCGCGTAGGTAGACAAATGCGAATCGATGAGCGTGAACTTGAGAATTACAAGATTCGTGGGCAAGAAGTTAAAACACCGGTTATAGAAGAGGTCCTTAAAGCAGAGGAGCTTAGTTCTTCTGTTCGTTCAATTGTAATATGCGGACAAGACACTTGTTTAGATATTTTAGCTAGGAAGCTTGAAGGTAAATCAGCTGAATTTCGTCCACTTAGATCTTATGTGGGAAGTCTGGACAGTTTGATTGCGATGTATAAAGGGAAAGCGGATATTGTAAGTACACATTTATTTGATGGGGATACGCTTGAGTATAATGTGCCTTATGTTCGAAAGTTATTAGTCAGTAAGTCTTTTAAAATTATTCAGTTTATTAAAAGGACAGCGGGTTTCTATGTAGCCAAAGGGAATCCTAAGAAAATCACTTCATGGCATGATTTATCAAATGAACAAATTACAATCGTAAATCGCGAATCAGGTGCTGGAGCGCGTGTCCTCTTAGATGAGCAGCTGAGATTAAATGATATCAAAAAATCTCGAATTACTGGTTATGACAATGAATATTCAAGCCATCTAGCTATTGCGTCGGTAATAGCAGGCGGAGCCGCAGATGTCGGTGTTGGTATTGAACAAACGGCGAAATTGGCAAATATTGATTTTGTGCCGATGATTGAAGAGAGTTATGACCTAGTCATATTAAATGCGCCGCATAATAAGAAATTAATAGCTGATATTTTGGCCATATTAAAAGAACCTAAGTTCAAAGAAGAACTTCATTCGCTAGGCTACGGGGTAGAGGGGATTGGAGATGTTATATGGGAGCAATAACCATAAATAAAGTTTACTTTCTGTCTACAAGTGATGTTAAAATCATGTTATACTAAAATCAACTTGTTTGCAGATTTTAAATCTCCATAAATAGTTAGTTAAACCGTATTTTTGGACACGCCATTCCCGATAATCCTGGAATTGGCGTTTATTTTTTCTGTTTTAGGTTATTGACTAAGATGCAGTCCAGATTAACCACTTCTACAAATTTACTTGAAACGGTGTAAATCATCTAAAGAGAATTCGGTTTTTAGACATGAGTTTAACAATGTATAATTACTTTAAAATTACAGGAAAGCTAGTCATATATAGACTTTTTAAAATAAAAATGAATGTATTTTGGCTATTATTATAGTTAGAAAACTATTTATGTAATAAGAAACTTTTTTAGACATAAAATTGTATTGACTAGGGTAACTTATGCATTATAATTATTATTATTTTCATATTGAATGGAGTGATTTTAGGGTTGGAAAATAAGCTGAAGTTATACGGCTTTAACAACCTCACAAAAACACTTAGCTTTAACATTTATGATGTTAGCTATGCGAAAAGTGAGCGGGAGCAAAAAGATTATATTGCCTATATAGATGAACAATATAATTCTGAAAGATTGACGAATATTCTTTATGAAGTGACGGAAATTATAGGCGCGCATGTATTGAATGTTAGTAAACAGGATTATGAACCACAAGGTGCAAGCGTAACTATTCTTATTTCGGAAGAATCTATACCGGTTGCTCTGATTGACGAGTCTTGTAATCAGGGAGTAGTGGATATTTTAAAAACAAGGGATTCAGTCGTCGGTCATTTAGATAAAAGTCATGTTACCGTTCACACTTATCCTGAATATCATCCAGATAATTCGATAGCTACTTTTCGAGTTGATATAGAAGTTTCAACATGTGGTGAAGTCTCGCCACTTAATGCGTTAGACTACTTAATAGGCAGTTTTGATTCGGATATTATTACAACTGATTATCGTGTTCGTGGTTTTACGCGCAACGAAACAGGGAAGAAGTTTTTTATAGATCATAAAATGACTTCCATCCAGGATTATATTGACAGTAATACGTTGCAAAAATATGACGCCATCGACGTAAATGTGTATCAGTCCAATATATTTCATACTAAATTGCTGATTAAAGATATTAATCTTCAAGATTATCTGTTTAACACAGATGTATACGAAATACCGCCCAAAGAAAGACTTCGTATTACAAACAACTTGAGGAAAGAAATGATTGAAATTTTCAGTGGGACGAATATATACGACGAGTGAAAGGTTGTTAAATGATGCATCGTTCTCAGCAAAGTGCCCCAATTGTGGAGGCACTAAACCGATACAAATCAATGCGTGTCGTGCCTTTTGACGTTCCTGGTCATAAGCGTGGTAGAGGGAACAAAGAGCTGGCCGGTTTTCTTGGTGAGCAATGTTTAACGATGGATGTAAACTCCATGAAACCGTTAGATAATCTTTGTCATCCTGTTTCAGTTATAAAGGAAGCAGAAGAAATAGCAGCGGATGCATTTCAGGCCAAACATGCCTTTTTTATGGTTAACGGAACGACATCCGCAGTTCAGGCGATGGTTATGACTGCTTGTAAAGCAGGAGAAAAAATTATTATGCCGCGTAATGTACATCGAAGTGCCATTAATGCGCTAATTTTAAGTGGAGCAGTTCCTGTATACGTTAATCCAGGTGTTCATGATGAATTAGGCATACCTTTAGGAATGGCTTTAAAAGATGTTGAGCAAGCAATTATTGATCATCCAGATGCAAAGGCCATATTGATTAATAATCCTACTTATTACGGGATTTGTTCAAATCTACAGGCATTAACTGATTTGGCTCATCAGCACGGCATACTCGTGCTCGTCGATGAAGCTCACGGGACCCACTTTTACTTCGGTGATGATTTACCTGCTTCTGCTATGTCAGTAGGCGCTGACATGGCATCTGTTAGTATGCACAAATCAGGTGGTTCTTTGACACAGAGCTCATTTCTCTTAATTAATAATGAAGTGAGCGAAGGTTATACGCGCCAAATTATTAACTTAACGCAAACAACGAGTGGATCCTATTTGCTTCTTTCTTCATTAGATATATCGAGAAGGAACTTAGCCCTTCATGGAAAAGAAATCTTTCAAAAGGTTACTGATATGGCACATTATACAAGGGAAGAAATTAATAAAATAGGTGGCTATTATGCCTATTCAAAAGAGCTATTGAATGGTGATACGATTTTTGATTTTGATGTCACTAAACTCTCTATAGATACGCGGGATACAGGTTTGGCGGGTATTGAAGTATACGATATTCTAAGGGATGAGTACGATATCCAAATTGAGTTCGGCGATATTGGTAATATTCTAGCTTATATTTCAGTCGGGGACAGGCATTTAGATTTAGAACGTTTAGTTGCGGCCCTTGCGGAAATAAAACGCAGATATTCGGGTAATCAAAGTAGAATATTTGATCATGAATATATCAGCCCTGAAGTCGTTCTGACGCCACAAAAAGCATTTTATGCACAAAAGGAAAAACTGCCACTTGCAGAAAGTGCTGGTCATATTGCGAGTGAATTTATTATGTGCTATCCGCCTGGAATTCCAATTATTGCGCCAGGTGAACGTATTACTGAAAAGATATTATCCTATATAGACTATTGCAAAGAAAAAGGATGTTTTTTAACAGGGACAGAAGATAGTGATATCTCGAATATTAATGTGGTGAAGGAGAATGAGCTATGAATTTATGGTATACAGAGCAGCATTCACCCAATGTTCGTTTTTCGATGAAAGTTGAAGAGCAGCTTTATTCAGGACAAAGTGAATTTCAAAAAATTGATATTTTGCAAACAACTGAATTCGGAAGAGTGCTCACACTTGATGGGCTTGTCATGTTGACTGAAAAGGATGAGTTTATTTACCACGAGATGATTACGCATGTCGCAATGGCAACGAATCCATTGATCAAAAAAGTGCTTGTCATTGGTGCAGGAGACGGCGGCACAGTGAGAGAGTTAACTAGTTATAAATCGTTGGAACAAATTGATATGGTCGAAATTGATGAACAAGTTGTGGATGTATGCAAAGAATTTTTACCGCAAACAGCCTCAAAACTTGATGACCCTAGAGTGAATCTTTATTTTGAAGATGGCCTTAAATTTGTTCGAAGAAAAGAAAATGAATATGATTTAATTATCGTAGATTCGACAGATCCATTCGGTCCTGGTGAAGGGCTATTTACAAAGGAATTTTACGGAAATTGTCATAAGGCATTGACTGCGGAAGGTATTTTAGTGAATCAACATGAAAGTCCCTTTTACGAGGAAGATGCAATTGGCATGCAAACTGCACATCGACGTATTATAGGATTCTTCCCGATTTGTGACGTTTATCAATTGCATATTCCTACTTATCCATCAGGGCATTGGTTATTTGGTTTTGCTTCTAAAAAATATGATCCAGTTCAAGATTTAAATGCGGCGGCATGGAATGCACTTGGCTTGAAAACGAAATATTATAATACCGAAATCCATGTCGGTTCATTTGCACTTCCGAACTATGTAAAGGAGCAATTAAAAGATGTTGAATAAGAATATAGAAATGTTTATTGGCTGTGACAATGAGTACGTAGAATCCGACATCGTCATTTTTGGTGCTCCTTTTGATTCAACGACTTCTTTCCGACCTGGAACACGTTTTGCGAGTAAAGTGATGCGTAGCGAATCTTTTGGAATAGAAACGTATAGTCCTTACCAAGATAAAGATTTAGAGGACATCTCTGTATTTGACGGTGGCGATTTGGAGCTAAGCTTTGGCAATACATCTAGAGCATTGTCACAAATTGAAGCATTCACAGCGCAAGTACTTGAAGACGATAAACTTCCTTGTATGATTGGTGGGGAACATCTAGTTACATTGGGCGCTGTTCGTGCAGTTGCGAAAAAGTATCCGGATTTACATGTAATACAATTTGATGCACATGCTGACTTGCGTGACGATTATTTAGAGGAAACACTTTCACATGCAACTGTCATTCACAGAGTATGGGATATATTGGGCGATGATAAAATCTTTCAATTCGGTATACGCTCAGGAGATCGTAGCGAATTTGCTTGGGGAAAAGATCATGTTTTTACTAATAAATTTAATTTCAACGGCTTAGAAGATATCGTCGAAAAGTTAAAGGGGAAACCTGTTTATTTAACAATTGACTTAGATGTTCTAGATCCTTCTGTATTTCCTGGAACGGGTACACCGGAAGCTGGCGGTGTCAGTTTTATGGAACTACTCGGAGCAATGTTAAAAGCAAGTGAGCTCAATATTGTTGGCTGTGATATAAACGAGCTATCACCGATTTATGATCAAAGTGGTGTTTCTACAGCTGTAGCTTGTAAAGTTTTACGGGAGTTATTATTAGCAATAAAGTCAAATTCATAATTACATAAATCGTATTATGAAATTGACTGAGTCAAGACAAAATAATAATAGGTGGTGCTTTTAATGGGAAAAGCTTTAATTATTGGTGCTGGCGGTGTCGCTGGTGTTGTTGTTCATAAATGTTGTCAGGTTCCTGACGTGTTCGAAGAAATATGTATCGCAAGTCGTACTGTATCTAAATGTGACGCGTTAAAAGAAAAATTAGATGGTGGACGCACTAAAATCCAAACAGCACAAGTGGATGCAGACAATGTGCCTGAACTTGTTGAACTAATCAACCGTTTCCAACCAGATATCGTCATTAACGTAGCACTTCCATACCAAGACTTAACAATTATGGATGCTTGTCTTGAAACAGGCGTGCATTATATGGATACTGCAAACTATGAGCCACTTGACGAAGCGAAATTTGAATACAAATGGCAATGGGCTTATAGAGAAAAGTTTGAAAAAGCAGGTCTAACAGCACTTCTTGGAAGTGGATTTGACCCAGGTGTAACGGGCGTATTTTCTGCTCATGCACAAAAACACCATTTTGATGAAATTCATACAATTGATATCGTTGATGCGAACGCTGGAGATCACGGTTATCCATTCGCAACAAACTTCAATCCTGAAATTAATATTCGTGAAATTACAGCAAACGGTAGCTATTTCGAAAACGGTGAGTTTATTGAAACTGAACCTCTGTCAATTAAACGCGTTTACGATTTACCGGAAATCGGAGAGAAAGACGTCTATTTACTTCATCATGAAGAATTAGAATCACTTGCACTTAATATTAAAGGCATCCAAAAGATTCGTTTTTGGATGACTTTCTCAGAAAATTATTTGAATCACTTAAAAGTACTTGAAAACGTTGGGATGACTTCTATTGAACCAATTCTTATTGAAGGCATTGAAATTTCACCTTTACAATTTTTAAAGGAAGTTTTACCAGATCCGGCTTCACTAGGACCTAGAACAGTTGGGAAAACGAATATCGGTTGTATCTTCCAAGGTGTCAAAGATGGTAAGCCGAAAACGTATTATGTTTATAATGTCTGTGATCATCAAGAATGTTATAGAGAAGTTGGTTCACAAGCCATTTCTTACACAACGGGCGTACCAGCTATGATTGGTGCGATGATGATTTTAACAGGTAAATGGCTTAAGCCGGGTGTTCATAATATTGAAGAGTTTGATCCAGATCCATTTATGGAAGCACTTAATAAATACGGCTTACCATGGCAAGAAAGTTTCAATCCAGATTTAATTGACTAAGGGGGAATTGCTTTGAATTTAGATTTACAAAAACTACCGTCCCCATGCTATGTTGTAGATGAAGCTTTACTTGTCAAAAACTTAGAAAAGATGAAGTCGGTTATAGATCAAACAGGTTGTAAAATTTTACTCGCACAAAAAGGATTTTCGATGTTCTCTGTTTACTCATTAATAGGCAAGTATTTAGATGGTGTAACGTCTAGCTCGTTATTTGAAGCGCGCCTTGGACATGAAGAAATGGGTAAAGAAGTTCATACGTATTCTCCTGCGTTTTCAGATGCAGAGTTTGATGAAATACTTTCCTACTCAGATCACATCGTTTTTAATTCATTTAGTCAATATCGTAAGTTTAAAGACCAAGTTAAAAACCATTCAAAAGATATTGAAGTCGGTATTCGAATTAACCCGGAATACTCGGAAATTGAAGTTGATATGTACAACCCATGTTTTACACATTCTCGTTTTGGAGTAACACTTGAGAATTTTGAAGCAGACCAACTTGAAGGCATTGATGGTATCCATTTCCATACGATGTGTGAGCAAAATGCTGATACATTGGAGCGTACGATTCAAATCATTGACGAGGAATTCGGACCTTATCTTAAACAGATGAAGTGGATTAACTTCGGCGGCGGACATCATATTACGCGACCAGATTATGATATTGAAACGCTCGTACGTACAATTTTATTTGTGAAAAATAAATATGATATAGAAGTCTATTTAGAGCCAGGAGAAGCAGTTGCTTTAAATACGGGGTATCTCGTTGCAACTGTTTTGGACACGCTAGAAAATGGCATGCCGATTGCAATTTTGGATACGTCGGCAGCATGTCATATGCCAGATGTATTGGAAATGCCGTACCGACCTGAAATTCTCGATGCAGGGAAGCCTAATGAAAAAGCATTTACGTACAGATTAGGCGGAGCAACTTGCTTAGCGGGTGACGTCATTGGAGATTATTCTTTCGATAATGAATTAAAACCCGGCGACAAGTTAGTCTTTTGTGATATGGCGCATTATTCTATGGTGAAGAATAATACATTCAACGGGGTTAATTTACCTTCTATTGTATTAAACACAGTAGAGGATGGCGTGAAAGTCATTCAACAATTTGGTTATGAAGATTTTAAAAACCGATTATCTTAAGCTGATAGAATAATATAATAGTGAAAATGCCAAGGGGATGAGGTTTATCCGCTTGGCATTTTTATGTAAATTGCTTGTCATATATCAACTTATATTAAAAACCTTTAATTTGTCCTACTTGGACAGCCTGTAGCATAGAATGCACTAATAGTATGCGGTAATGTTTTAAAAGTTTAAGCTTATTGTCTAGTAAAAGAGATGGTATAGTTTTTTCGAGAAAGGGTATGGGTACAAACAGGGCTATTGTTAAAGGGGGATTTAGAATGAAAGAGAATGGGACGAATCGTTTTATTCAAATAACTGTCGCTTTAACTTATTTGCTTATGATTGTCGCAAATGCACTAGCTAATACTCTTCCGATAAATGGTCAGACGACGGGAGAAATATCTGATAAGTATGCTAATCTATTTGCGCCGGCAGGCTATACTTTTTCTATTTGGGGCTTGATATATCTATTATTAGCTGGATATGTACTGTACCAATTCGGGATTTTCAGGAAAAGTAATAAACATAATGGATTGCTAAATACGATTGGTGTTTATTTTTCTATATCATCTATTGCGAACACGTTATGGATACTTACTTGGCATTATGAAAAGTTAGGGTTATCTGTATTCCTAATGATTATCATTTTGTTTTGTTTAATTAAAATTAACCGATTAACTTCCAATACTAAGTTATCACTGAGAGAGAAACTCTTTATTCGTCTTCCTTTTAGTGTCTATTTCGGCTGGATTACAGTTGCGACAATCGCAAATATAACGGCATATTTAGTAAGTATTAATTGGGATGGTTTTGGGGTGACTGAGGTTGTATGGACAATCGTTATTTTATTTGTCGGTCTCATAATCGGAATTAAGACGACGGTTAATAATAAAGATATAGCTTATGGGCTTGTCATTGTCTGGGCTTATGTAGGAATTTTAGTAAAACATGTATCTGATAAAGGTTTTAATTGGGAATATCCGATTATAATTATAACGCTTATTATTTGTTTAGCCATATTAGTTGGTGTATTAGGACTTATGAAAAAAGATGACAAGCATTAATGAATTTCATGATTTTGCAAGAGGTGTCAGTTACCTAGTAATCCACATACAATGAAAACACTATCAAATTGTAAAGGTGGAAAAGTATTTCGTGCAAAAATCACCCATTCAGTTAACTTTTGATCAGATATATAGTCAATTGGTGAATTTCAGCGAAAAGATTCAAGAGATTCAAAATACCTCTTATCATATTACAGAGAAATTGACAGCTCCTTTACCCGTAGCTTGGAATGCCTTTAATCGTTCATTTAATGATGGGACTTATTATCATTACAGATGTCAGGGGTATGTAGAGTGTCTTCTCGTAACAAATGCATACTCGAGCTATAGTATTAATGTCTGGTTTAATGAATTGGTTTATCCAGTTGCGAAGAATTTCATGCAAGCGATGATGTATTTTAATCAATGTAAATCCGTTAATGATATCGCGAAGTTACGAGAATTTAAGGAATTAGAGCGACAGTTGAAAGAATTTCAACAAATCGCTATGGTCATTATCCAATATGCAAATCAGCTAAATACGACAACAGCACCGTTGAAAATGTAGTAAAAGAATGAAATTGAATGAACGTTACGAAAGTAATTTATGACTAATCATAATACAGTGCTAGACCTTTCATTATTTCATGGAACATTTGAAAGGTCTTTTTGATGTAATGAGTTGAGGACTATATAATAGCTAAGGTCATAATATGATAAACTGAAAGTAAAGTTGCTAAACCCGTTGGAGGTGTGATGGTTGAAAAAATATTTAGCTGTCCTCTTTGGCAGCATAATTTTGATGCAAGGCTGTGTTTCAGATACAAAAATTGTGACGGACAAGCAGTTAAAGGAGGAAATAAGTATGGATGAAAAACTTCTCCAAGCAGCAGAAAATGCAGAAACAGATACTGTTATTAGGCTGATTAAAGAAAATGTGAATATTGATGCACAAGACGCAAAGGGACGAACTGCCACAATGATTGCAGCTTATAATAATGATATCGCAACAGCAAAAGTTCTAATAGAAGCAGGCGCAGATGTTAACTTACAAGATAATATGAAGAATAATCCATTCCTATATGCAGGTGCAGAAGGATACTTAGAAATAGTAAGGCTCACGATAGATGCAGGTGCAGACCCGTCGATTAAGAACCGATACGGGGGAACTGCACTTATACCGGCGGCAGAACATGGTTATGTAGATGTTATTCAAGAACTTCTAACTCGAACAGAAATAGATATTAATCATATTAATCGTCTAGGGTGGACAGCTTTAATGGAAGCTATCATTCTTAACGATGGTAATGAAAAACAGCAACAAACCGTACAAATTCTTATAGATCATGGTGCCGATGTAAATATACCAGATCATGACAATGTAACGCCTTTGGAACATGCACGGAAAAAAGGATTTAAAGAGATTCAAGAAATCTTGATGCAAGCAGGCGCAAAATAGAAAGTATGAATTTTCTTTCATATTAAAAAATCACAGTACTTATCAAAACTATCATAAAAAAAGCACATTACCCTCTGGCATTACATAATCTAACTAGGCATGAATTTAAAATATAATGGAGGTAAAAGTTATGAATTATTTATCATTCAGTGGGACTGTAATGACAATAACTGATTTTGGGATAGGGACAAATAATGATGGTGGTGGCTGTTATAAATTATTTTCTTTGGATAATGGAAATGGAGCAGTGGTTAACTTCGTAGTAGAACCTAAAACTTATTTCGTTGACCATGTGATGATACGTGAAGGCGACAGGGTAACCGGGTTTTACGATGCGAACGTACCTGTTCCATTAATATATCCACCGCAATATCAAGCTGTCGTTATGACAAAAGATTCACCTACTCAAAATGTGAAAGTCGATTATTTTAATGAACAATTTGAAAGCAGTGACGGCATGTTGAAATTAAATGTTTCCAGGCAAACGCCAATGTTTTTAGAAAATGGTCAGTACTATAATAGAAATCCTGCAAATCGAAATCTAATTGTTATTTACGGCGCAACAACTAGAAGTATCCCAGCACAGACGACACCTGATAAAATAATTGTGATGTGTTAAAAGGTTTGAAAAAATTATAAATTATTTTTGTGAAAAGTGAACTGGAAATGCCTTCAGTTCCGTTTATATGGTGAAGATAGGTGGCGAATGTGATGGATATTGAACAAATCGTACAGGATGTAGGTGCTGATGTCAGTATTCAAATCATTGATGGTCGCAGTAACTTTTGCAGCATTAGTTGTAGCGATATTGTCATTTAACCAAAAAAAATAACCCATCCTTGAGTTGATAGCTCAGATGGGTTATCACTACCATGAATAGCCGACTCCCTTTGTGGGGACTTGCTATTAATTTGACTGCTGATTTTGCACATCGGTGGTCTTTTTTAGTCTATTCAATTTCTACATATATTATAAAATTAATGGTTTTTATTGTAAAAGGAACAGATTCTAGTAGTGACTGTGTTCAACTTCTAGGGGAATGAGTATCCTTTAAAGAATTCCGAATCCCACCACGTCTTTTTACAATACGTACTAATGTGTTTTTTAAATAAAAAAATTGAATAAGCAACACAGAAATGTCTACTTTCCCTTGTAATGCTGCTGTAACTCTATTCCAATTGAAGCGCAACTAGTCTGGGATCACGAAAATTATCATATGACAGCTAGATAACAATATGATGACGTTGAGGGGTTTAGGTTTAATTGTGAAGAAGTTAACGGTAAGATGCGTTGTAAGCTCAAGAAACAAAGGGCGATGGATTTGAAAGGGGTTTCCACGAGATGAAGGTAAAAAAAGTTCTACTACCGTTTATAGCGGGCGCACTTGCAATTAGTCTAGCGGCTTGTAGTGGTGGTGGAGAAGATAAAGCAAAATCTGAATCAGTTGAACAACAAGTGGAGCCAAATGAGATTGTGGCGATTGTAAATGATGAAGAACTTAAAGGCGCAGAATATAACGCTCTATCGATGTCCATCCAAGATCAAATGGAACAAATCGGAGAAGACTCATCTAGTAAAGAATCTGCTGAACAAGTAAAAACAGAAGCACTTGATACGCTTGTTAATCAGGCATTGATTCTTCAACAGGCAAAAGAATCGGAAATAAAAGCGGAGAAATCAGAAATAGATGAAAAATATTCAGAATTTGTAAAGCAATTTGACGATGAAAAAGCAATGAAAGAAATGCTCAAAAGTCAAAATGTGGATGTAGAGACTTTGAAAGCACAAATTGCCGAGTCGATCATTTTTGAAAAGTACCAAAATAAAGTAGCACCAGTAGGAAAAATTACTGAGAAAGAAATTAAAGAGTACTATGATCAAATTGCAGCTCAATCAAAGGATACTGAACAAGAATTGCCGCCGCTTGAAGAAGTGCGTGATGAAATTAAAGGTAGTATTGAACAAGAACATCAGCAAAAGCAGCTTGCTGCGCATGTTGAAGAGTTAAAAGAAAATGCTGAAATTGAGTTGGAAATATAAAAAACAACCCTCATTTATCTCCTATCGGAAGGTGATGAGGGTTGTTTTAATTAAAGTGAACCTTCAATCGGTGGGAGGATCACCCGCTAATTTGGGACTATAACAACTATGATCTAAAAGTTAAGAGGATGAGGATTTGAAGAGAAATGCCTATTTTGATAACGCAAAACTAGTTTTAATTTTTCTAGTTGTGTTTGGTCACATGATCCAACCTTTCAGTAGTGGGTCAAGTGGAATAAACACTTTATATACATGGATTTATACGTTTCATATGCCCGCTTTTATATTTTTAGCAGGTTTGTACGCAAAGGGTTCGGGGAATCGAGTGTACATTATTAACTTAGCAAAAAAGTTATTGATACCGTACCTGATTTTTCAACTTTTATATACAGTCTATTATTTATTTATCGGAAAAAGTGGATGGCAGACAGGTATATTTTATCCACATTGGTCTCTCTGGTTTTTGTGTAGCTTGTTTAGCTGGCATATATTATTAGCCTTTTTTAAAAAGGTACCCGCTATGTTGGGTGTGGCACTCGCTGTATTTGTTGGATTAATTGTGGGATATTTTGGTGAAATTGGACATACATTTAGTTTGTCACGAACATTCGTCTTTTTCCCATTTTTCCTTCTTGGGTATTGGGTTACTGAAGAACAAGTTATGCGTCTGAAGCGTAGAAGTGTAAAGCTAGCTTCGTTGATCGTCCTATTTGTTGTTGGGGTCGCAATCTATTTTGCACCTGACTTAAATTCGGGATGGTTAGTGGCATCGAAGTCCTATGGGGATTTAGGAATGCCAGCGTTTGGAGGGCTCGCTCGATTACTTGTTTATGTCACTTCTGCATTAATGGCAATGTGCATTTTTGCTTGGATTCCGCAAAAGAACAGTAGACTAACACATTTGGGCACAAGGACGTTATATGTATATTTGCTGCATGGGTTTATCATCCAACTTTTACGAGAGGTTGATATTTTAAAAGTAACTGGATTTATTGATGTCATTGGTATTGCAATATTATCGGCAGTTATTGTGCTTCTGTTATCTACTAAACCAGTCCTAGGTATATGGCAGCCGTTTATTGAAGGGAAAAGCACTATTATTAAAAATGCATTTAAAAGAACAGTCGCAAGAATACGGCAGAGACTTTAGATGATTGGAATAAGTAGGGGATTCAAAACGCGCTATTAATCTAAAAAAGTGATGGGGGTAGTGGTAATGACAGAGACGAAACAAGAAGTGGGTTTTACTACACGGGCCAATTTACTTGAAGGGATTGAAGGGGTCGGTGGGAGAATAAATATTACAAATGCAGAAGTATTTTTTAATGCTCATAAATTAAATATACAGAGTGAATCATTGGTGATAAAAATCGAAGACATTAAGGAAGTTGAAAAACGAAGCACACTTTTCATCGTCCCTAACGGATTAAAAATTAAATTAAATAGTGGAGAAGAATATAAATTTGTCGTAAGTAAACGTACAGCGTTAATTACACACATTAAAAGTCAAATGCGGAGAATAAGCCAAGGTAAATCAATAAATACTGAATAATTATAGCGAGGACAACATAATTCAGAATCATATATAAAATTTGCTTATTCAATCAACGAGCGCATTTCTGAAGTGAGAAATGCGCTACACTTTTTAAAAATTAGTCCAACATATTTAAAAATTTTGGTAGCAGCTTTTAACACGACTCAGAATTTAACAAAATCCTAATTCAAATTCCTCGAAAGGAGGCGCAATTAGGATTTTTAGTTTTTTAAAATTAAAGCTGATGTAGATTTTATGTTTAAAACTTCTGTCAAAAAACCTTTTTTCACTACATAGTATCCTTTCCCAAAAAAACCTTCTATATGTATAAGGTTTCTATCGTCATCGGTCTATGCAAATGTTAAAGTTCAGTATTCACGAAAATAAAGGCGAGCTTTTTGAAGATTTAGCACTACAAGTATTACGAATCGCTGTGCAAGCTACAAAAAATAAAATGATAAATAATTTACCAGGTTATTACGCTGGTGTACTCAGCGCACTCATTGAAAAGGCTTTATTTGGTGATGTGTTTATGGAGTATGATAGTCAAGTTGATATTCAAAAGGTGCCAGTCACCAATTACTATGTCCAGTAAACAGGAACTTTTTTGTAAGAATGTATAGATTTAGAACACGTAATATTTGGTAAATATTTGTAACTTATAATTGCGGTAAGAGTCTAATAATTAGGAGGTATTATGATGAGAACTTTAAAAAACATAATTTTTATTTCAGCCTTTTTTTTATTATTATCTTCTTGTAGTAATTTAACTTCTCTTATAGGATGTCCTGATGGAGAAATAGAATGGGTAGATATGTTGATGATTGATGATATTAAATACGAGCATCATTTTCCAGAGCCGGCGAATGAAAATCATACTATAACGATTGAAAAAGGTAAAGAAATTGGTAAAGTAACATTCAAAATGGCTGATAATGCATGTAGTAATCACAAAATGAAAAACGGCGATGCGGCATTTTTAGAAAAAGAAACAGTCATTTATGAAGTGAAAGGATATCCAACATCCTTAATTGTTGTCGCAAATGATGTCGTCTATATAGCTAACTCAAATAAAAAGGCGAAAACTACAGGAGAACTTTACCCTGTGGATAAGTTGGTGAAGAATATTTATATTGAGAGCACCGAGGATGGAAAGAGATTGCATACATTCTCACAGTCTTCTAAGGATAAGTTCTTAGCCGCATTTTATGAATTAAAATTAGAAGATGTCCAGTCATTAATTGATAAAGATAAGTTAGATGGAACGCGTATATTTTTAGAAATTGAACTTAATAATGGCGTTTCGTTTAGGCAACTTTATTGGAGCGATTCTAATACATTTAATTGTGGCGCCATCGGAAACGATGAAATAAAAGAAGTTATTAATTATGAAGTATCAAAACTAAAGAAATAATACGAGTAAATATGCTACGATAAAGAGTTGAAGAACTGACTTTAACAAAAGATGAGCAAGTAGAAGAAATAAAAATAAGAAACGATACAGATACAAACTTTGAAGAAGAAATGTCGAATAAGCAAACCGTTGGGGCAAAGGTTTTTTCGACTATCGAAAAAGAAGGTCCTATTTTACTTGTAGAAACAGAAGGAGAAATCTTAAAATATTATGCATTGGTAGAAGGTTAATGAACTTTCCAATATTCATCAAATTGTGGAATTACTGTATAAGAGATTGTGTCTAGATCACGTTATTGGGCGATTATATGTAAGAAGGTATTTACAATAAATTATAGAGTTTTCACAGCAGAAATTATTTACAGGGGGGGAGTAGTTTGAATAATCACCTTGAAACGCCTGAAGAAAAAAGAGAACGATTAAGACAAAGTGAATTAAAAAATAATCCCACTGGTTCTCTAAACGATGGATTAAATAGAGGAATTGGTGGAAATTTAACTGCTATGGGTTTTAAAGAAACACTGATATTAATTGTTGTTTTAGTAGTTGGTTATGTTTTATACAAATTGCTTTTTTAGATTTTACTTAATCTTCTTCAAGTAATTAGGGTGCGTTTAATGTGTAATATATGAGCTTCAATTGCACGAATTTAAAGTAATTAATTTTGAGTAATCAAAAATATAAGAGGTGAAAAATGGAGGAAACGTATACAGTAGACAAAAAAACATAGAAATAACTAAAGAGGACGAATGGATTGATGTTGAGCTAACAGCTTTTACATTAACTATTGGTGACGTGCCTGACATTGCTTTATTTAATTACTCAAAAGAAGATTATGACTTATTGGACTTATGAGAAGGAGAGCGATGCTGATTTAACACTGCTGTTCCTCTTTGTTTTTCTAAGAGTACTTTTACGAACGTCCTAGACAAAAATAGTCCTTACAAGATAACCGGCAGTTAATTAAGTATTGTTGATCAGTTGGAAACTATATTTTGTACACGAATTATTAATGCATTGATATACTGAAATCTAGAAGCCGAGGTGGAAATTAGGGTGAAATCTCCCCGAAATCTTTATTAAGGTTATAATTCAAGAAAAGTGATTTTTAAAACTGAACGACCTATAAATTAATGACGGCAGTTTTCTCTTATTAAGGCAATAGCCTTCGTTACTTTATAGTTGGAAGTGTGAGGAGTGAGGATATGAATAATTTTTATACAGCATTAACATATGTAAATAAAGTTGTTTATGAGCCTAATCAGCTAACAGTAAAATCAATCCAAGAAGAAAAACAAAATTCCAAGTATGGTGCTGGTACATTTCAAATATCTTCTAGAACAGTTCGATTCAGAGTTGCAAATATAACCCCTAACAAAGTAGGGCAGTTTGTTGCGTTTTGGGAAAAAGATGAAAACAATAAAAATCAATCCTATTCATATGAGGAAGCACCTGATTTATTAGTTATAACTACTTTTAAAAATGATAATGAGTTTGGACAATTTATTTTTCCAAAAGAAATTATTTTCAAACAGAATATTCTTAGGTCCAGTTCAATAAAGGGGAAAATGGCAATAAGAGTTTATCCTGGTTGGGATAGTCCGACTAGTCAACAAGCGATGAAAACACAAGAATGGCAGTTGCCCTATTTTGTAGATATGAGTAACGCAAATAAATTATCCACAAAAAAATTGTTAGAACTTTATTCTCTATAATCCTTTGCGATCGATTGCAGCAAAGGGATAAAAGTATATCCATGAAGTTCCTATTCAAAAATATTTAAGCTATAAGACTATATTGCAGGATTTATAATATTTAAGAAATTATCTATTTTGTAATAGGGCCATTGTTCAATAGATTTTTCAACTTAATTCCAATTGGTTGTATAATGAAATAAAATACATAAAAAAGGGAGTTAGGATTATGAAGTTATTCCTTATTATTATATTGGGCTTATTGTTAGTTGCTTGTACAAATGATGAATTTTTATATTCGGATACTTCTGAAAAGGCAATAAAGTTATTGGAATCCAAAATTGGCTTTGTTGAAAATATGAACATCATAGAGGCAATAGATGTAAGTGTTGATAGGAAAATATATGCTTTTGAAGAGGAGGTAGCAATTACCGATAATAGTGAGAGTAAAGCTCAATATTTTGTAGCACTTGTTGAAAATCAAGAAAAAGGTTGGATTACCATAGGAATCGCTAGGAATTGGAAAACCTTCAGACCATGATGTAGTCGCAACTGGAGGGAATTGTTTTGAAGCTGGCTTTATTGACACAACTGACAATTTAAAACTAAAGAAAAATCAATATGCTCTAAATATACCTGAAAAAAATTATTCAATATGGGTAGAGTCAGCAGAATGTAATTAAAGCATTTAAGCAAGGCTACACCTCCATACGGCCATTTTATTTAAAATAAAAGAAGCATTTTTAAAACAAGTAACACCTAAACTATCGGGCCATTGTGAATAGGTTACACTTAGTTGGACAATTAAATTAAGGGCATGTAGAATCATTCAAAAGAAGTGAGGAGATCTACTATGTCCACAAAAAGAAGAACGTTTTCAACAGATTTTAAAAAACAAGTCGTTGCACTCTACGAAAATGGGAAAAGCCGACAAGCAATTACTGAAGAATACGAATTAACGCCGTCTGCATTGGATAGATGGATTAAACAATTTAGAGCGTCTGGTTCTTTCAAAGAGAAAGACAACAGATCTCTAGAAGAACAAGAAGTAATTGAACTCCGCAAGCGAAACAAGCAACTTGAAATGGAAGTTGATATTTTAAAGCAAGCCGCGCTGATCATGGGACGAAAATAGAGGTTATTCAAAAGAATCGCCACAAATATTCGGTATCAGCAATGTGTAAAGTCCTTCAAATTGCACGTAGTACTTTCTATTATGAAACTGAAATAGCTGCTCAAAAAGAACAAGAAAAATTAGCAGAAGAATGCGTATTAAAAGAAAAAATCACAAATGTTTTTAATGACAATCGCAAAGTCTACGGAACTCGAAAAATAAAGATTGAATTAGATAAAGAGGAAGCATTATTTCCGGTCTCCAGACGTCGAATTGGCCGTTTAATGAGCGCGCTAGGCCTCGAATCGAAGTATGCTAAACCATCGTATAAGCCAATGGCGACAAGCCCTAATGAAGAATCTATTCGAAATGTGTTAAACCGAGAATTTGAAGTGGATAAAGAAATGTCCGTGTTAGTTAGCGACTTAACGTATGTAAAAGTTGGACGTCGTTGGAATTATGTTTGTTTTTTAATTGATTTATATAATCGTGAAATTGTCGGGTGGAGCGTCGGCGCACAAAAAGACGCAGCCCTAGTTCAACGTGCGTTCGATTCAGTTAAATACCCACTAGGAACTGTAAACTTGTTTCATACAGACCGTGGTTCAGAATTTAAAAACGTTGGCATCGATGAGCTATTAAGTGATTATAAAATTACGAGATCTCTTAGCCAAAAGGGAAACCCTTATGATAATGCGGTGGCAGAAGCTACATTTAAGATTTTAAAAACAGAATTGATTAACGGCGCGCACTATCAAACGCTTGATCAACTGTCGCTTGAACTTTTTGATTACGTCAATTGGTACAACAATATCCGTTCACACGGTACATTAGGCTACTTAAGTCCAGTTGCTTATAAAGCAATATCCCTTAATAGTTTTGTTTGAATTAGTGTTGACTATCCATTTTGTGAGTAGTTTTTATTGAGATTGAATAACTATATTCAAAATAATTCATGGAGAGGGCAGAGAACATGAGAAAAATAGATATATAAGAATTTAAAGGAAGTTATTATGAAGTTGGTTTAGCAGATGGACGCAGGCTAAACAACTCAGATCATTATCAAAGTATACTTTCAAGTATTAAAGAAAATTTAAATTTAGAACAAAACACGGAAGAAATTAGAAGTACGTTAAATTATTTTTGTCCGAAACTCTTAGATGAATTAAAAGGTCTTCAAGAAGGTATGAATTATCCGGAAAGTGATGTTTTAAGATTGATTGGTGGATATGACATGCCAATTTTAGAAATGGGTTGTACAAGTTTTATAACTGGCGATTATTACGTACGTAATTATGATTTCAGCCCGTTAATATACGACGGAAGCTTCGTTATTCAAAGACATAATGAAAGCCAGTGGACTTGTGGAAATTCGGAGCTTATGGTTGGAAGGTTAGACGGGATGAACCATAATGGCTTAACTTGTGGGATGCATTTTGTAAACAATGATCTACACAAAAAAGGGTTTATCGGAAGTACTATTGTGAGAATTGTATTAGAAATGTGCAAAAACGTGGAAGAAGCTATTGATTTATTAAAAGAATTACCGCATGCAGCTAGCTATAACTATTCATTAGTTGACCGTAATGGTAATTTGGCTGTCTTTGAAGCATCCCCCGAAATGACAAATATTCACCGTGAAAAAGATTCACTTTCTTGTGTTAATATGTTTCAAACAGGCAAGATGAAAACCTATAATCGAGCAAATGTTGACTCTTCTTTAGAAAGGGTGAAAGCATTATCTCATTTATCCAAATCTCTAAAGCCTGTTAGTGAGGTTCATAAATGGTTTAGTGATCAATCATCTCCTGTCTTTTATACGGATTATGAACATTTCTTTGGTACGTTACATACAGTTTCTTATGTCCCTAAGATCAATAAGGTGATATTAACCACTCCCGGAGATGAGCCTCAGGAAATTACATTCTAAATTTTTCATGTAGTCTGTGTATTGTAGTTCTTGTGGACATAGAATAACTATCACAATCCGGTGCTTTAGTTGAACAATGTTCTTAGATTCAAATTCCATTTAAAATTTTACCACCCGTATTCACGAAAAGGTTAAATAAAAGCATATCCATTATAAAAGAATTCGAAAAAACTGTTCTCTAATGTAACAACCTAAAATCATTATATAATTTTTTACATGAAATAACGACTATTCCATTACTGGCTAATATATCTTTATTATAAAGGGGTAATGCATGAATAAAAATTTTGTCATTTTATTGATAATAGCTTTATCTTTGTTTTTTACAGAAAGAAGTTATGCTAATGAACTTACAACACCATCTGGAATTTCATTATCCGATGTAGAGCGTTTCGTAGACGATTATGTAAATGAATATATTGGTGAAACAACTGCGGGTGCAAGCATTGTTATTTTGAAAGATAATGAAATTGTTTTATCAAAAGGATATGGTTATGGAGATATTGAAAACCAAATTAAAATAAATACGAATACTGCTGTTTTTGAATGGGGTTCAGTTAGTAAATTGTTTGTCTGGGTGTCGGTCATGCAATTAGTAGAACAAGGAAAAATCGATTTAGCTGAAGATATAAACAGCTATTTACCGCAAGGATTTTTAACAAAACTAACATATGATGTTCCTATCACTATGTTGGATTTAATGAATCACACTGGTGGATTTGAGGAAAATATCTTTGATTTGGGCTATGCTAACGAAAACCGTGTAAAATCTTTAGAAGAAGGATTGAAAATTGCTGAGCCAAGCCAAGTATATCGTCCAGGTGAAGTCGTTGCTTATTCTAATTACTCAACTTCTCTAGCTGCATATATAGTTCAATTAATTACAGAAAAAGACTTTAATGAATATGTTGATGAACATATATTTCAAAAATTAGGTATTCTAGATTCAACTGCATATCTGTCTTTAGGGAGAAATAAGCAGATAGAAAAAAACAAAGTAAATGGATATGAACTTTTTGAAGAAGGAAATTTCAAACTATCGACACCGTACTATATGTCCATGTATCCTAGCGGTGGAATAAATGGAACAGCACCAGATTTAACTAAGTTTGCAATGGCACTTATGCCACAATCCGATAATGAAAACGTTTTGTTTGAGGATGAGGATACGCTAATTACAATGCTTTCGCAAAGTTATGCCGCTAATGAAAATGTCCCTGGTATCGCACATGGTTTTTGGGAGTATGAAGGGAAGTATAAAGGATTAACACATGGTGGAAATACAGTTTCCTTTTCAAGTAATTTTCATATCGTCCCTGACGAAAACTTTGCAGTAATAATTTTAACGAATCAAGCTGCAGAGCTTGATATTTCCTATGGACTGATGAAGGAATTGGTTGGAGAAAAAGAGATACAAAAAGTAAAATTGGCGGAATTACCAAATTCACAAATACTAGCAGGAAAGTATATTACTACTCGCAGAATGAAAAGTGGCTTCTTAAATTTGTATTACTATTTACTACCACTTACAGTCAAATCACTAAATACGAATGAAATTGAAGTAAGCATGGCAGGTATGAAAGCTAATTATGTCCAAACTTATCCAAATGTTTATATTATGAAAAATGGTAGTAATATGTTTATTCTTACAAATGTTCTTTATTTTTCTATAAAGGATGGTAAGGTTAAACAAATTTCTACTTCGATTTCAGATTATCTACCTTTAGATAAAAGTCCATCTTGGCTAACAATAAGTGCTGTATTATTCATTTATTGTTTAGTATATTTTATTGCTTCCCCATTCGTTTTAATCGTGATCAGTATTTTGAATCGGAGAAGAAAAAAGATTTCTATAAAAATCAGGAAATGGGTTTACCTATTAAATGTTGTTGGTACAGCATTTATCGTAAATATTATATTATTAGTAATAAGGATGTTGAGTAATAGTGATCGAGGATATTTTGAAGTATTCCCACAAATAGTTGCTAATTATGTTTTAACTATTTTAAGTGTTGTTTTTATTATTTTCATTTTAGTTCATTGGAAAAAGGAAACTTTAATGAAATTACAGAAGGCTTTTTATCTTCTATCAATCGTTACTATTGTTATATTAATTTTTTTGCTTATAACATGGCAGTTTTATTCTTAATGAAAAGGCACTGTTAAATTATACTGTTGATATTAGATTATTTAGATCAATAGGGACCCAATAAGGTTTTCGGGGATATCTATATATTGAGTATCTAAAATGAAAGAAAAAAAGTTACCCTAGTCAAAAAACTTTTATTTTAATATCGCTTTTAATTACTTTTTTTCAAAGGAAGAGAAATATAATGCGGGAATTTATCAGACAAGAAAAATTTTAAGCTATAAGACTGATTAGCTATCAGTAGTGATGTTTTTGATTATTGATATAGACGGAAATATAGTAGAGGTTATTTTTGATAATGTTTCACAAACAATGGGAGATTTTATTTGGACTTCCCGATATATAAATGAAATTAAAAGATGTGACTTAAATAAATTAATTGATGTAGCAGATAGTACCCATTTAATAAATTCGTCAGCACATTATATTTATGAAATAGAGAACTCAGACTTTATTGAATGGTACGATCAACTATCTTGGTTAGGTAGTGAAGATGGCCCTTCAGTAGAACATCATATATATAACGATGGTATTTTTGAAGTTGTAAGTGACTATGAACTAAGGTTTGTAGAAAAAATAATCGGTAGGTAATGTTGGGGAAATCATATAATTCATTTAGGAATTTTAAATGCATTGCTCCCTATATTGAAGTAAAGGGGGAAATTGGGGAGTAAGTATTGTGTCACATTCCTTAAAAGTGTTGACAATCCAAGAAAGGGAAAATTAATTTGATAAAAACCTTTATAAGGTACTTTCTAATTATTGTCTTATTTATTATATTTTTTTCCGTGTTTAATTTCTTGTGGAATCTCTTAGGAATAGGAGGAATAGGAGGAATTGCAGGAGGTGTTGAAGTTTTTATTGGAAGTGTAATTGTTTTAATTAGTTGCGGAGTACTTTCGATAATAACAAGTGACAAATTAATTGCTGTTATTAGAAGTTAATCAGATCTATATTTGCTTGGCAATTGGGGGCTAATTGTTAAAATAGTACACTTTAGTTGATTGGAGTGTAAGCCGGTGACTCCGAGAGGAATAGCATGAGCCGAAGACCCCGCAGGAACGCAGTGACGAGGAAGCTGAAGCCATGCCCGCGGAAAGCGTCCGATTGAAACGGAAATCAACGGGTTTAACACTATTCCAGATTCGGGCCATTTAACGGACAGTTTTTTGATTAAACAAAGTCATTTTGGCGGTAGTCTTTGATGAAATTTGTACTAATATGTGGGCCGCAAGCAGTTTGCTAAAATAAAGGAGTGTTATTTATTGTCAAAGGGAATACTTCACCACGTTGAGATATATGTTTCTGATTTAAAAAGGACAATTGACTTTTGGGGTTGGTTTCTTGAAGAATTAGGATACAGTCCTTTTCAAGAATGGGAAAGTGGACGAAGTTGGAAAATAGATGATACTTATCTCGTTTTTGTTCAAACAGAAGAACGTTTTCTTGACGTCCCCTATCATAGATGTCGAGTGGGATTAAATCATTTAGCATTTCACGCTGGTTCACGTCAACACGTCAATGACATAACTAAAAAATTAAAAAGTAAGGGGATTTCTATACTTTATACAAATCAGCATCCATTCGCTGGTGGAAATGACTATTACGCTGTTTATTTTGAAGACCCAGATAGAATAAAAGTGGAACTTGTAGCACCTTAACAGTTCTATAAACGGATGCAGTTAATAAATAAAAGTTGTTCTTTATTAGGATCAATTGAAAAGTATTATGATATCTGTGTGAGATGCAATTCTTATAAGGGGTAGGGAATTGTATGGATTTGTTAGCACTTTATTATTAAAAGTATACAGGAACTGTAGTAGCTTGTGATTACGTCGAGTGGGCGTAGCGTAAGTTGCCTATATTATTGTCAAGAAGTCTTCAAGCTTGTCAGTATGACGGAGCCGTTGAATCTATTTAAAATGACGTGTATGTTCAAACGTCTGAAACATTGTATTTACAGTATAATAAATTAAAGAAATCCAAGCTTCTATGTTATACTTTCATAATGAATTAAATAATTTGGAGAGTGAAAACACATGATACGGTTTGAAAATGATTATACAGAAGGTGCACATAAGCGTATTCTAGAACGATTGATAGAGACTAATGAAGAACAAACACCCGGATATGGTATGGACGAACATTGTCAAAATGCTAGAGGTTATATCCGAAAAGAGTGTGATGCTGAGCATGCAGACATACACTTTTTAGTAGGGGGAACTCAAACGAATACTACTATTATTGCTTCAATTTTACGCCCACATCAAGGTGTAGTATCTGCAATTACTGGTCATATTGCATCTCATGAAACTGGAGCAATTGAAGCTACGGGTCATAAAGTGCTCACTGTGGCGAGTGATGATGGTAAAATTCAAGCAGAGCAAGTGAAGGAACTATTTGATGCGCATTGGAATGATGCTAATCCTGAGCATACGGTACAGCCAGGCTTGGTTTACATTACTAATCCAACAGAACATGGAACGACTTATAGTAAAGCCGAATTGGAAGCTTTGAGTAAAGTTTGTCAGGAATGTGAAGTGCCATTAATATTAGATGGCGCTAGATTAGGGTATGGTTTGGCTTCAATCGATAGCGATTTAACATTGGCTGATATTGCAAGGCTTTGTGATGTATTTTACATAGGCGGAACGAAAATTGGTGCGATGTTTGGAGAAGCAGTTGTTATTACAAATGAAGCGCTTAAAACGGATTTTCGTTACTTTATCAAACAAAGAGGAGGTCTACTAGCTAAAGGTAGACTATTAGGGATTCAGTTTGAAACCTTATTTGAAGACGGCTTATACTATGAGATTTCCGAACACGCTGTAGAAATGGCGACCATAATTCGAGAAGCGTTTGTTAAAAATGGATTTATGTTACGTTATGATTCCAAATCAAATCAGCAGTTCCCGATTTTACCGGAAAAAGTAATTTTAGAACTAGGAGAGAAGTATTCGTTTTCTTTCTGGGAGAAATTTGATGCTACACAAAGTACTGTGAGAATCTGTACAAGTTGGGCTACGAAAAGAGAACATGTAGAAATGTTTGTCAACGATTTGAAACGTATATGCGGTTAGATTATAAAATCACTACAAACTTAATTCTTCGATTTAGTTGAAGATACTTTAGTTCAATTTCTTATAATACAGAGATGATCCTGGTAGCTGTAGCATTAATAATCGTATTAATAAATTTATTGGATAATTGTGCGCCAATAATGAAGAAATCCTTGCCCCTTAAATTTACATAAGGGACGTCTCATTGGCAACATACACACATAACTATCTGCTTTCTAGGACGATTTATTTTTTAGATTTGACATTAAAGCTATTTAAATTTATAGTAAAGCTACAAAATAATATATTCAACTTCCGTTAAGGGGAGTAGCTTATACAGTAAAAGTCGTCAACACAGGATTTAAATCCTCGGCCTTATTGGCAACAATCGTTGTTTGCGAGACCTTACCAATTATTTGGTGAGGTCTTTTTTAATTTGAGACACTATGACCAAGAATTGGTTATAGTGTCTCTTTTTTATTTTTTGAAATTTATTGGAGGTTAAGCTTTGAATAATTATCTAGAACTTGTAAATTCAGTCATCATTAACAAGAAGAATCGACTTATTAGCTCCGATAAATCTTTAAAACTTGTTGGAACAGGGAGAAGTGCATTTGTTTTCAGAATTAAGTCATCAAATAAAGCAATTAAAGTTTTCTTTCCAGATTTTACGTACATTGCTAAAGAGGAAGCTGAAATTTATAAATCACTTCAACATATTAATTATTTTCCATCTATTTATGAAACCGGATTGAATTATGTTGTTATGGATTACATCGATGGTTATACACTTTTTGATTGTATGACGCATGGGAAAGTCATTACATTGGATCATATTAAAGAAATTGATCACGCATTATCATTGGCTTCAGATTTGGGATTAAATCCTTCTGACATTCACTTGCGTAATATTTTCATCACTTCTACTAATGAGATAAAGCTCATTGATGTTGCTCGTTATCGACAAATAAAAGACTGCAGGCAATGGAGCAATCTTAAAAAAGCCCATCGGCAATTATACAACAAACGATTCTTTTTGAAGAAAGTTCCTACTCCTTTCTTAAATATCGTGGCTTCCCTTTATAAAAAGGGACTTATGCCATATTATCGATTATGAAGAATTAATCGTGCACTAACACAATTAATATACAGTCCTTAAATACATTACACTCTATAATTTAGAGAGTAAAATATATTTAACTGGGTTTTGATGACAAGTATCCAATGACACCAGCCTATATTAAACGTACTTATAGAGGCTTCCATGCCCCCCGTAAAAGGACCATTTTGTGGAAAGATAATAAGTTTAATTTCTCACTAAAAAAATGAGGGATTAGGCTTTTTTATCTTTTGTTATTTTTCACATTACCCTACTAGTAAATGCGGTTCATTCTTTTGTATTCATTACAATAATTATTTAAAAAACTGATTGCATATGTCGGAATATTGTAATACATTAAGAGGAGCTTTAATAAACAATAATTGAAATATTTTGTTAGATAACAGAGAAATAGGGGGAGAAAAAATGAAAAAAAAGAAATGGGCAATGTTAAGTGCGCTTGGTATTTCGGCAATGTTGTTACTCGCTGCTTGTGGTTCAGATAGCAAACCTGAAAGTACAACAGACGATAAAAAAGGTGATAGTGAGGACAAGTCTTATAAATTAAAAATGTCGGTTACGACGAGTGAATCTTCTACATGGTTTTTAGCAGCAGAAAAGTTTGCTGAAGATGTAAAAGAAGAGACGGATGGCCGAATTAATATTGATGTTTTTGCAAATGAACAATTATCAAGTGGTGACCAAGGAAAAGGCGTAGAACTTGTATCTAAAGGATCAACAGACCTAAGTTTTCACTCAACAATTATTTATTCTATACTTGACCCGAGATTTGGCGTAGCAAGTGCACCGTTCCTTTTTAAAGATTTTGAAGGTGTCGACAAAGTGTTCTCTGGAAAAGGTGGAGAAATGCTTGCAGAAGTACTAGAAGAAAAAGGAGTTAAAGCTTTAGGATTTGGTGAAAATGGTTTCCGTCAAATTACGAATAGTAAAAAGGAAATTAAAACACCAGAAGATATGAAGGGATTGAAAGTACGTATTCCTGGAATTACAATGTATACGGATCTATACCGTGAATTAGGAGCTGATCCAACAACAATGGCATTTTCTGAAGTGTTTACTTCTCTTCAACAAGGAACTATTGAAGGACAGGAAAATCCTATTGATGTAATTCATTCTTCTAAACTTCAAGAAGTTCAAGATTATATTACAATGTGGAATTATTCCTACGATCCACTCGTACTAGGTATTAATAAGAAGTTGTTCGATTCTATGAGTAATGAAGATCAAGAAATGTTTGAAAAGCTTGGAAAAGAAGCTGGAGAATATCAAGTGAAAATCGGACGTGAAAATGAAGTTGCTCAAATTGAAGAACTAAAAGAACTAGGTTTGCAATTTTATGAACCGACAGATGCTGATCTAGAGAAATTCAGTGAAGCGGTTGAACCTGTCTATGAAAAGTATGCAAGTATTTGGGGACAAGATCTTTTAGACGCATTTAGAGATCAGTAATAAAAGGGGGCAATGTGAATGGAAAAAGCAATTAGCAGATTAGAAGAATGGATTGTTATAATTGTTTTCTCTACTATGTCTATCATTGCTTTCTTGAATGTTATATTCAGAGAAGTCGGAAGTTTTTCCCTTTCATTTACGGAGGAAATAACGATTAATTTATTCGTCTTATTAACATTTGTAGGTACTGCCATAGGTGTGCGAGAGCATGCACACCTTGGCTTTACATTAGTATATGATTATGCAAATGGCCTATTTAAAAAACTAATTATATTATTCGTAGGTTTAATTATGGCGCTGTTATTTTTAGTACTTGTTTATTTTGGTATAAAAATGGTTCTTTATCAAATTGACACCGGGCAGAAGACGCCTTCGCTGGGTTGGTCACAGTGGATTTTTACATTAGCTATGCCGATTGGCGCGCTATTGTGTTTAAACCGATCGTTACAGGCCACATTTAAAGAATACAAAGCCTACGGCGCTGGGAAGGAAGAAGCGTTATGATGGCACTTACTTTATTTGGTTTATTTATTGTGCTTGTTATGCTTCGGTTGCCGATTGCTGTTGCACTAGCAGTTTCTTCGATTGTTGTTATCTTTATGGGAAGTGGTCTATTTGGACTTGAACTTGTTGCGGATATTATGTATTCAAGCGTTGCTAAGTTCACATTGCTTGCGATACCTTTTTTTATTTTAGCAGGCGTAATTATGGAACAGGCGGGTATTTCAAAACGACTTATCGACTTTGCTCAAGCACTCGTTGGACATCGTAAAAGTGGTATTATTTTTGTAACGGTAATGACGGCAATTTTCTTTGCGGCAATTTCAGGTTCAGGGCCTGCTACAGTAGCGGCTATTGGTGGAATTCTTATTCCTGCAATGGTGAAAAATGGCTATAAAAAAGAGACAGCTGCTGCACTTGTTGCAAGTTCTGGTGCAATCGGTATTATTATTCCGCCAAGTATTGCTTTTATCGTGTTTGCAGTAGTAGCTGGTGATCAATTACCTGTATCCATTGCGCGGTTATTCATGGCGGGCGTTGTTCCAGGATTATTAATAGGGCTAGGATTAATTATTGCAGCGATTTATATTCGGAGTAAACAAGATAAGAAAGACGGCATGTTGGCTCATATCGTACCACTTGAAAAAGCAACACCGAAAGAACGTTGGAAGGCTTTTGCAGACGCAATTTGGGGAATACTTATTCCCGTTATTATTCTAGGTGGAATTTACGGCGGTATATTTACGCCGACAGAAGCAGCTGTTGTTGCTGTGTTTTACGGGTTATTTGTAGGGTTCTTTATTTATAAAGAATTAACACTAAAAAAAATGTACAGTATTTTGGTAACATCATCTATTCAAACGGCTGTCGTAATGTTTATCGTTAGTGCTGCTTCGGTTTACGCGTATATTATTACAACTGAGCAAGTTGCAAAGCAAATTTCAGTAATTATGTTTGCATTAACGGATAACAAGATAATTATATTACTAATAGTGAATGTTATGCTTCTTATCGCCGGTATGTTTATTGATGCTATTTCAGCTTATTACATATTTATTCCGATTTTACTACCAATAATGATATTTTTGGAAATTGATCCGACTGTCTTTGGGGTATTCATGACAGTAAACTTAGCGATTGGACTTTTTACACCGCCAGTCGGCCTCAACTTATACGTAGCAAGTGGAATTTCAAAATCTTCGCTAGGTGAAATATCAAAGGCCATTATACCTTTTGTTTTTGCTTCAATTATTGTGTTGTTGCTATTAACTTTCATTCCCCAAATTTCAACATTCTTACCGGATTTATTAGGAATTAAATAGTAATGGTGAAAATTATTTCTATTTAATTAATAATAATAGAAGTGTTTAAAAGTTGAGAATGCGCCCTGTCGTTCAAATGTGAACGATAGGGCGCATTTTACAGTTATAGAGGTGAATTCTGATGAAAAATAATCGTTATGAAAATGAAGATAAAAGTATACAACCTTCTACATTCAAGGATTTACTAAGGTGGCGAAAAGAAAGAAGGGGGAAACGAAAAGATTTATCCTATCAAGTTCCTATAATTAAGAAAGCTGAAACAGTCTTCTTAAGATCAAATAGTACAATCCCGACAATCACTTGGATTGGCCATTCAACCTTTTTAATCCAACTAAATGGACTAAATATCATAGTGGATCCAGTGTGGGCAAATTATCTTGGTATGGATAAACGACTCTCGCCACCAGGCCTTCCAATTAATGAGTTGCCGCCAATTGACATCGTCTTAATTTCTCATAGCCATTACGATCATCTGCATTTTTCTTCAATAAAAAGACTGACTGGAGATCCTACTTTTGTCGTTCCTATAGGGCTAGTCAATGCATTTCAGAAAAGGGGCTATCAAAAAGTAGTTGAATGTTCATGGTGGGATGTCTATGAAGTAAACGGGTTATCAATTACTTTTGTACCGGCACAGCACTGGTCAAAAAGAACGCCAATGGATACAAACCGCTCACATTGGGGTGGATATATAATTAAAGATTCGTATCAGACGATTTATTTTGCAGGTGACAGTGGCTACTTTGAAGGGTTTCGTACGATTGGTGAGAAGTTTGAAATTGATTATTGTCTAATGCCGATTGGTGCATATGAGCCGGAGTGGTTCATGGCAGCCCAACATGTTAATCCGGAAGATGCTGTTAGAGCCTTCATTGATACGCAGTCAAAAGTAATGATTCCGATGCATTATGGTGCTTACCGTTTAGCGGATGACACACCGAAAGAAGCGATTGATCGATTATTAACAGAATGGGAAAAGAGAGAATTAGAAGATAAGAATTTAAGGTTTTTGATGATTGGAGAGACCATAAGAATTGATACGATATGTAAGAAATAGATTTAAAAATAAAACACGTTCAGCCGTGAATGTCAGCATTTTTTTCTCGGTCAATATTCAATTAATATGTAGTTGGAACTTTTTTAAAACAACAAAATTCAATCAGCGTGAAATACAGCTGATTGAATTTTAGCTTCAAAAAATATTTAAATGGTTTTTATTAGTTGAATAACTGTGACTGCTATTTTTATTAATTAGTAGCAGGGTCCACCGTGACCTTGATTATTATCATTTCCCATAAAAGAAGCTCCAACGATGATAAGCAAGATAAACAATACAACGATTAACGTAAAACCAGAATTATTACCTGTATTCCCACATTTTTCAGAAGACATTTATTTTCCCCCTTTCCCATTGCTACTTATAGAATATGTCAAAAATTCAAAGTTAATAGGGCTTGTTTAACTTTTAAATTCATAATTACCTTAACTTGCTACAACGAACAACATATTGTTCGAGAACGTTCTAACTCAACTATATGTTGTGGTGGAGTAGCAATAAAACACTATTATGAAATTGATTGATATAGTTGAAAGTTTAATATTCCGTAGTAATTCATAAGGGTTTTACTAATTGAGAAAAGCCACAACTAATTCAATTAGTTGTGGCTTTTTTTGATGAAGGCTTAATTATTCTCGTTGTCTTTGATTTGTACTCAAATGAACAAAATATGATTATTTTTCCAAACCGGTTTTCTGTTCGTAAAGCTTAAGTTTCGTATAAATTGTTTCTAGAATAGGTACTTGAACTTTATGTTCATATGCATACTTCAATAAAAATCCTTGTAAGTGATCCGCTTCTAATGGATAAGATTTTTCAATATCGCGTTGCATAGAAGATTTCATCTTATAAGGCATTTTATTTATTTTTGTTATAAGGTCTTGCGTCATTGTGTCATGTACAGGCATGTTGATTTTCCTCATTATAGCTTCTAGTTCTGAGAAAAGTGCACAAACGGTATTTTGACCAGTTTCTAATTCTAAAATCGTGCCAATTGGGGATTCCATAAGTGAGGTAATACCTGAGAAGACTGTGATGAATAAATATTTAGACCACATTTCTTCATTAATTTGACTACTTAATGTAAACCTCGCATTAGTCCCTTCAAAGACTTTTTGTAATTCATTCATCCGAGACGTAATTTCACCAGATCTCTCGCCGTATATAATTTGGTGGGCAGGGCTTTTTTGTAAAACGGTACCTTGTTCATCCAATGTTGTCTCTATGTAACAAAGTCCACCAATAACCGCATTTTCACCGAAAACTTCTACTAATTTTGCAATATGAGCTACGCCATTCAACAAAGGGAGGATTATTGTGTTCTCTTTCATAAATGGACGAATATCCTCTATTGCTTGAGCAAGATGGTAGGATTTTGTTGAGATAAGTATGACATCGAATTGTTCACCAGTATTTTTTGTTGTAATTAGACGTGGAATAACCTTTGAGTCACCGTTAATACTTTGTATGACCAATCCCGTTTTCTCTAGCTGTTCTTTGCGCTTTTCTCTAACAAGGAATGTAACATTCTCCCCTTTTTCTGCCAACCTACCTCCGAAATAGCCACCAATCGCACCTGCGCCAACTACCAATAGATTCATCACATATTCCCCCTAATTATTGTGTATTTAAATTCAGTATACAATAGACTGCAAACTAATTCTCATTCATTTTCGATAAGTTTAATATGAAGTTTACAATTTCTTAAGTAAAAGAGTGAAGCACTTTTTTGTGCAATAAAATAGATTTGCAAGAATATAATTAGATGCGTTAAATCATAGGATTAAATTGTATTGTTGTGTGGGGAGGCATTTTTTATGAAATGAACTAAATAAATCTTTTTGTGTACTATGTATTAAAATAGCATCCAAATAAATTTTCGAATTTTGAAACTATTATGCGTGTTAAACCGTCTAATAGGTATGTAATTACTTGATTTCAAAAGAATTGATAAAAGGAGGCTAGGTTATGTGGGGAAAGAAGAAAAAAAGATCTGTTATTTCTGTAGTATTTGTACTTGGGCTGGCTATGTCAATGTCAATGCCAACGTATTCATTTGCAGAGGTAGTATCCGCTGAGACAACGGCCCAAATCGGACAAAAATTAAAGGGCACAGTTGTAGATCACTATGGTGAAGAAATTATCGTTAAAACGGAAGATGGTAATCGCTATCATATAGGGTTATATTTATTTAATACAGAAAAAATTGAGTCAATGAATATTTTACCTGGTGATACAGTTGAGGTTGAAGGTGAAGCGCTTGAAAGTTTTGATGATTTATACGACTTTAATTATTTTAAGAGGTCGCTTCCCGAAGGAGTAACGGAAGAGGAAATGGAAAAGTTAGAGATTTTATATAATGAAGTAAAAGTCTTGGAGAAAAGTGAGACCTGGGAAGAAACAGATGAATTATGGCAAAGTATTTACGGGATTATTAACCATTACTACGAGTCAGATTGGGAACCAGAGCCTTTTGAAGATTACATCGGTATGTTCGATTATGACTTTACTAGCGAGGATCTAATTCAATTGGAAGCACTTTATAATGAATGGTCTGTAAATACAGATTACAGTGATGAAGCATCTTATGAAAAAATGGATCTGTTTTATGAGATTATTAACAGCTATTATGTGACGCCAACTTTTGATGAATATATTGAAGATATGGAGTTAACTATTTCTGAGTCGGATTATGCTGTATTAAAGCAGTCCTATGATGCATTTCATCAGTCTTTTGAAGATGAAGATGAAAGTGTTGCTATAGAAAAAATGGCGGCATTTGATAAGCTAATATATCCATATTTCCGTGCTACTTATCAACTACCGACATTTGAAGAATATATAGCTGATTATGATTTTGATATAGTTGAAGATGACATGAATGAGTTGCAAAAAATATATGCGAATATACTAGATGTAGAGAAGAATGGTAATTATGAAGAAGAAGATGGTCTATGGCAATCGTTCTATGAATTGTTAGATACTTATTATGAAATGGAAGAAAGCACTCCGTTTCGTGCTTTTAAAGTAATTGTAAAAGGTGAAACTTTTCAATAAAATGAACACTTAAAAAAATCCCCATTCCTAATTAAATAGGAATGGGGATTTTTTTTTTTGGTTCAAAAGTAGTTTATATTTGGATTATAATGACTAGCACTTAGATTAGAGTACGTTGCAAAAGTCCTTGTAAATTAAAAAATCTGAGTATAAGATAGAGTTATGTATGGATACAATTGGAAGTTGTACTAGAAAACTTTGAACGGGTGTGGAATGTGAAAAAGCGTCAATTTCTTATCTATATATTGTTATTTTTGGTTGTACTAGGAACTACTTATTTTGCAATTAAAAATTATAATGACACGAAAAAGTTTGTATTGGATTCGATTGAAAGGGAAACAGATGAATTATTAAATAGTTTTATAATAGAAGTCAATCGTTTTTCGCTGGAGCGAATCGCTGAAATCCAATTAATGGCTGAACATCTTCCTTATATTATGGAGAATGAAGAGAATGTCGTTTCATTTTTAAGAGGACAAAATGAGGCAATGCCTTATTTTACAGGCCTTGGGTTTATCACTCCAGAAGGTGAAGTTAGGGCAGCGGATGGTACGAGGTTTCCAGTGAAGCAAAAAGAATCCTTTGAACGGGCGATTACGGGTGAAATAATGTTTAGTGATGTTTTTACACTCAATCAAGATTCTACTCAAAAAGTAACATCGATTTCTGTACCAGTAGTTAATAATGACGGCACAATTATTGGTGTGTTATCAGGCGTCATCAATTTGGGTAATATCATTGGTAATTTAGCTGAACAATCGAATCTTCCTGGAGTTATTTATTTATTGAGGGATAGAGAAGTAATTTTTGTATCGAATATGGAAAAGAAGTTTGAAGAGATTATACCTAACAGTTATAATCTTTTAAATGTAATTGATGAAAATGATAATGGTAGTTTAGCCAATAAAGATGATGAAAAGCATTTTATTAAATATGGACATACTTGGAATGACTGGGTTGTCGTCGTAGATTCAAGTTCAAACCCAGATACCGAAGAAATTACTACTACGTTTTGGAATAGTATTATTTTGGTTTTAAGTGCTTTAATTGTAACGGCTAATTGTACAATCAAGTTAGCCACCTAAATTTAGACAAAAAAATGGCCATTATAAAATTTCGTGTATCATTGAAGTTGCGAGACTAACAATGAGAGGAAGTTTTATAATGGCACACACCGAGAATACCATACAAAACCGTAAAAACAAACACCTATCCGCTTTTGAGCGTGGTCAAATTGCTGCTTTACACCAGGCGAAGCACTCCAATCGTGACATCGCTAGACGCTTAGGGCGCGTTCACCAAACGATTGCCAATGAGCTGAAGCGTGGAACAACGACTCAACTTAAGACTGGACGTACGCCATACACGGCTTACTTCCCTGAAACAGGACAAGCTGTATACGAACAGAACAGAATCAATTGTGGTGCTAAAAGTAAGCTGCTTACCGCTGTCGATTTTATTGATTTTGCTTGCGACAGAATCACCAACCATGGTTGGTCTCCAGATGCGGTTGTTGGATTTGCGGACAAACAAAACGACTGGAAAGGCAAGCCAATGGTGTCCACTAAAACCCTTTATAACTACATTGACCTAGGTTTATTAACCGTTCGAAATATTGATTTGCCAATGAAAACTAGGCGTAACACAAAGACCAAGCGCGTCCGAAAACATCGTCGGATTTTGGGTACAAGTATTGCCGAACGTCCTGTCGAAATCGAAAGTAGAGAAGAATTCGGACACTGGGAAATTGATACGGTTGAAGGACAAAAGTCCGATGATAACGCATTACTGACACTCATTGAACGTAAAACAAGAAACTATCACGCCATCAAAATTGATGATCAAGACCATGACTCAGTTGACTACGCGATGACTCAATTACAACAGGATTTCGGTGACCTTTTCCCACAAGTATTCAAGACAATTACTTCTGATAACGGCAGTGAATTTTCCAACCTGTCGTTAGGTTTAAAAGATATCACGGATGTCTATTTCGCTCGGCCTTATGCCTCTTACGAAAGAGGTTCCAACGAGCGCCACAACGGTCTTCTTAGACGCTACATACCGAAAGGTAAAGCGATATCAGATTACTCAAGGCAAGCGATCAAACGCATTTATCAGACGCTCAACAATTTACCAAGAAAAATTCTCGACTACCAACAACCAGCAGTCCTTTTCGAACAAGAATTAGCTAAACTAGCTTAATATTGTATAAACGCAATCGAGATCAAGACTAGTCTTCTAAGCTAGAAGAAAAACCTACACCTTCATAAATACACGGAACTATATTTGAGTGGCTAACTTAATATTGCAATTTAGGCTTTAATTGTAACTATAATAATTTGTATATACCTCTTTCAAATGGATCGACGCGAGAAAATGCAGTCGCGGCGTGATTTGTTGACGGGGCTAGACAATCGTTTAGCTTTAGAGGAAAACTTTGCAAACAATTTACAACAAGAACCAAGTAAAGTAGTTACTTTATATTTTATTAAATTGGATAGGTTTTCTGAGATAAATGAACGAGTTGGTTATCTTATCGGTGATGAAATTTTATTTGCTATCGGTAAGAAATTAAAACAGCTTCCAGGTAAACTGAATTTACATAGAGTAGGGAATGAAGAATTTGTTGTGACAACTAATGCGGACGCAATTCCAGAGCGGTTTGATTATGCAGCTAATATTGTAAAAGTGTTAGAGCAACCAATTCGAGTGGAACAAGAAGGGCAAATTTGGATGACGACAAGTGTTGGTATTCGGGCATCAGTTGATGAGGACGATTTAAATCTTATGATGCAAGATGCGATGTTTGCATGCCATAAAGCAAGTAAATATGGCGGCAATCAATTTGTCTATTTTACGGAGAAACTAGCAAAGGAAAGCGAACAAAATCGACTTGTTGCGAACAATTTGGATCAGGCGCTTGAAAATGGTGAATTTTATTTAGTGTTTCAACCAATTTATAGTATTGCGATGGATCGAATCGTTAGTTTTGAAACGTTACTACGATGGAAATCTCCTGTATTAGGGGAAGTTGGCCCTGTAGATTTAATTCCCTTGTTAGAAGAGAATGATTCAATTGTTGAAGTAGGTAGTTGGCTTATTCAAGAAGTTGCTTTACAAGTAATTCGTTGGGAGCATGAGGGTTATAAGGACTTTACAGTTACTTTAAATATTTCAATTAAACAACTTCAACATGATGGTTTCTTAGAAGATGTTAAAGATATATTAAAAGGTACTGGTGTAAATCCGAAGAAACTCGTTTTTGAAGTAACTGAATCAATTGTTGCTCAAAATATTGAAGCGGCTACAAAAATATTAGCAACCCTTAATTCAATGGGGGTTAAAACGGCAATAGATGATTTTGGTACTGGCTATTCTTCTTTGTCTATATTAAAATTGTTACCTTTTCAATATATGAAAGTCGATCGTGCATTTATAATGGAGGTATTGAGCGATCAAGGAGAGTCCGAATCAATTTTAAATGGTGTCCTTGAAATTGCAAGGGGTTTAAAATTAACGACAATTATGGAAGGCGCAGAAACACTGGAGCAGGTGTTATTATTAAAAAAGATGGGGGCTCACCGTATTCAAGGATACTATTTTAGTAAACCGGTGTTACCTGAAATCGCAGTTGAATTTTTGAAAAAGGAAAAGCTATTGGATTTAATGACAAAAGTATAAAATAAGTCCAGACACTTCTGTAAACAAGTGTCTGGACTTATTTTTATATATTTATAGTTACGCTAATGAATTACTCTTATTGATATGGTATTTAGCAATTAAAATGTGTTTTACCACTTATTGTAGAGAACTTTCATAAATAAACCTTCTATTATAATGCGCTTCATCAAAGAAATAAGTTACTTAAAGTTCCTGCATATATGACAACAAAAGTCCTCTTTCGTGAAGACTAAGTTATTCTAAAATTTTGATGGTCACTGTTTTACGTCCCCAGTTAAGTGCGTCTTGTCGATGCTCCATAAAGACGTCAATAATATTACCTTTAATAGCTCCGCCGATATCTCCAGCGATTGCTTCACCATAGCCTTCAACCCATACACGTGAGCCAAGTGGGATTACATTGGGATCTACTGCAATGACTTTTTGATTTGGATTTGATCTTAAGTCGATGCCGGTGTAAGTTGTTCCAGAACAACCCGTGCAATATGCTGTATAAGCGGTCGCAGTCATAGTCATTTCTTTTGATGATGTACTAGGTGGTGCTGAATTCACAACAGGCGGTGACTTTGTGACGGGTGGTGATTTCACAGTAGGTGGATCGGGTTCATATGATGCAGTGCTGGTTTGCGTTGTTTTACTTATCGACCCTATAGATAATTCGTCCCCAGGATGTATTAAATTACTTGATATTGTATTTTCTTTCATCAAATCCTTCACAGGAATGCTAAAAGTTTCAGCGATTTCTACTAGGGTATCTCCTTTTTCGACTACGTAAGTTTCATCGTCCGATTTAATTACTAGTTGTTGTGAAGGAAAAATCAATGTCGAGTCTAATTTATTCAAAGCTTGTAAGTCTTCAACACTTACATTATTATTATGTGAAATACTCCATAATGTGTCTCCGGCTTTCACCGTATGAACAGATGATGCTGAAGCTTGTCCATTGAATAGACCGATACTTATTATGGTAATAGCTAATAATATCGCAATCTGTTTTTTCATATTATGAACTCCTCCTTTATTATGAAAATAGTGGTTGACCAGATGAAGCCTTGTAATTGTAATTATTCAGATGACTTACTGAACAAATAAACCCCGGCCAGGGTAAATGGCATCATCGGAATTAGTAGTATCCATTTCAGGTAGATTACATACATAGGAGTAGAAAGTTTAACAATTAAATAGCATGATTTTAGTTGAAGTTATTCTTGAGAAATTCTATTAAGTAAATGATAATGTCTAATTGCATGGAAACTTTACTTCAATATATTTAATTCAATCTTGATAAAATGACAAAAAACAGCCAACCCAGATTAATTGAGCGGCTGTTTAATTACTATCTTTTTTAGACATTTAAATAACTAACAAGCTTTAATGTTTAGCAGTTTTTATTGCAGATTTCAAAGTGAATCCAACATATCCATTACTTGCTACTTCTGTACATTTTTCACGATATGGGCCGACACCTCCTAGGTACAATGGGAAACCACGAGGCTTATCCTCAATATTTGCGCCTGTGTACCATGATTCGGTCTTCGTGAAGAGTGTGGCTTCAGCAATTTCACTACAATGCTCGCTCCAGGCATTCTCAGCCTCGACAGAAGCTTCAATCGTATCCATATGTTGTTCGCGAAGATATGCAATACAGTCGGCTGTCCATTCAACATGTTGTTCAATTGAAACAGGCATATTGCTTAGAACAGATGGACTTTCAGGACCAGTAAGCATAAACATGTTCGGGAATCCTGCTGTTGCAATTCCAAGATAAGTCTTAGTTTGTGCACCATCGTCCCATTTATCTTTTAATGTCACGCCGTTTTTTCCGCGAATATCCATTTTAAGAAGTGGACCCGTTACACCATCATATCCAGTAGCAAATACGAGTATATCCAACTGGTGCTCTTCTTCAGAAGTTCGTAAACCATTCATTGTAATTTCTTTAATAGGCGTATTTTTCAAGTCGACTAGAGATACATTATTCCGGTTAAATGTTTCATAATAATTAGAGTCTGAGATAGGGCGCTTTGTACCAAAATAGTAGTTCCCCATAAGTTTCTGTGCGACTTCAGGATCCTCAATAATCTCACGAATTTTAGAACGGATAAATTGAGTAACTGTTTCATTTGCCTCTGCATTAGTAGACAAATCATTGTAAGTCACGCCGAGCGCCCAAATCCCCCCATGTTCCCATGCTTCTTCAAAGATTTTTTGGCGCTCTTCTGGCGTGTCATCCAATGCGGATATATCGCGGGGTTCTTCTGAAACACCTCGCATAGATTCGCGTACTTTTTGTTTTATTTCACTATACTTTTCCTTCGTGTTTTTAATGAACTCTGGGTCATATGAATGGTTATTTGCTGGAACACTATATTGTGGCGTACGTTGAAAAATAGTTAGATGTCCAGCTTCTTTTGCAATAACGGGTATTGACTGGACCCCACTTGAGCCAGTTCCGATAACACCTACACGTTTTCCTTTAAAATCAACCTTGTCATGTGGCCAGTGCCCTGTATGAAACCAATCTCCTTGAAAGTTATCCAAGCCTAAAAACTCTGGAATATTAGCTGCAGAAAGACAACCAACACCTGTAATGAAGTATTTCGCTGATATTAGTGAATCATCATCTAATTGAATTAGCCATCTGCTATTTTCTTCATCGAATCGGGCAGATATGACACGTGTCTTAAACTGTATATCCCGACGGAGGTCAAATTTATCCGCCACAAAGTTGAGGTATTTTAATATTTCGGGTTGCTCAGGGTATTTAGAAGACCATGTCCATTCTTTAAACAGATCTTCAGAGAAAGTATAATTATAATAGATACTTTCTGAATCACAACGAGCGCCAGGGTAGCGATTCCAATACCAAGTGCCACCTACACCATCAGCGGCTTCATAAACACTTGTGGAAAAACCAGCCTTACGTAAACGATGAAGCATATATAGACCAGAAAAACCTGCGCCGACAACCACAGCATCAAGTAAAATTAATTCATTTATTGGTTTCATAGATGTCATATCATTTTATCTCCTTTTTAATTGTAAATATTATGATTTATCTTTTCGAGAAAACTTTCGATTTGACTTATAGAACTTTTAATACGATCAGAGAAAATAGCCATATTGGTAAAATAACCATGAACTAAGCCGGGCTCGCATTTATATTCAACGTAGACATCATTATTCTTGAGCCGTTCTGCATAGGCGAACCCTTCATCACGAAGCACATCATGCTCGGCAGTAATGACAAGCGCGGGTGGTAAATCACTTAAATAGTGTGCCATTAAAGGTGATACGTAGACATTCATCTGATCTTCTTCCTCGTTTAAATAATGATTTCGGAACCATTTCATAAGGACTTTATCTAATCCATAGCCTTTTTCGTACTTTTCATAAGACATTGTATCAAAGGTTAAATTCGTTACAGGGCAAATTAATACTTGGGCCGCTATATCTGGTCCATTATTATTCCTGGCTAAAAGTGTCATAACCGCAGCTAAATTTCCGCCAGCACTATCACCACCAACGACAAGTTTTGATGGGGTTCCATTAATTTTTAATGCATTTTTACTTATCCATTGAAGTGCGGCATACGAATCTTCTACAGGTACGGGAAACTTGTGTTCAGGTGAAAGCCTGTAATCAACAGATACGACCAGGTGATTAGTTTGATTTGCTAACATGCGACACGTTGCATCTGCTGTTTCTAAGTCACCAAGTACCCATCCACCTCCGTGATAATAAACGAATATTGGGAAGGGGCCTTGTCCTTCAGGTGTGTATACTCTAATCTTAATTTCATCATCTTTATTAACTGAAATTGTCCAATCCTCAACTTTTTTGATAAGTTCTAAAGCGATATCTTCCGAATCGACTTGTGCAAATATTTCTCGAACAGAGTGAGGATTCAGCGAGTGAATTTCAGGCAGATTTTTAAACATATCTAAATATACTTCTGATTGTTTGTCCAAATTAGTCAATAACGACCCCTCCAATTTTAATCCAAAATTTTGAAGTGTTACATATTGCTATTCGTTTTACTATATGTAGTGAACCTTAGTTAATATGCAAAACAAATCTATTGAGTTAAACATAAAAAACATTTACTTAACTAACTTCAACTTAGTAATTTACAGTAAATAAACTTTCTAGAAGATTCGACAAGAGTAGTGATTGACCTCAGTGAACTATTAGTTTATTCTGAATAGGTAGGAAGTTTAGGTGTTTAAATAGTTTGTTACAGTATTCTAAAATGGAAGGGTGGAAATTATTGATGCTTAAGAATGATTTTTATTCACAGGAAAATCATGGGCCTTACCAAATTTACGAACTAGGAGACTTTGAATTAGAAAGTGGCGAAATAATTCCTGATTGCAAATTAGCCTACAGTACCTTTGGAGAATTAAACAGTTCAAAGAATAATGTCATAGTAATTCCGACATGGTTTTCTGGGACAAGTAAAAACTATGAACCTTATATTGGTGAAGATAGAGCACTAAATCCAAATGAATATTTCATCATTGCTGTGAATCAAATCGGTAATGGTCTTTCAAGTTCACCGCATAATAGTCCTGCACCAATCGCGATGCGAAATTTCCCTAATGTGAGAATTAGTGATGATGTGCGTGCACAGCATCAACTGATTACCGAATTATTTGAAGTGGAAGAAATTGCACTCGTTGTGGGTGGATCTATGGGTGCTCAGCAAACATATGAATGGGCAGTTAGATATCCAGATATGGTTAAGAGGGCGGCACCAATAGCAGGAACAGCCAAAAATACAGCCCATGATTTCTATTTTACAGAAACCTTAATGGAAGCTATTACTTCAGATCCAGGTTGGAATGATGGACATTACCGTTCCCATACTGATGTGGCTGACGGATTAAAAAGACATGCAAATATTTGGGCAGTTTTAGGATTAAGTACAGAGTTTTATCAACAAGAAAAATGGCGTCTATTTGGGGTAAGTTCCGTTGAAGAATTCACGACTGGCTTTCTCCAACCTTTATTCCAAAGTATGGATCCCAATGCACTTCTAACGATGGGTTGGAAATGGCAACGAGGCGATGTTAGTGGAAATACAAAGGGCAATCTTGAAGAAGCGCTAGGTAGAATCAAAGCAAAAGTTTTTGTTATGCCAATAGATGAAGACATGTTTTTCCCGGTTAGAGATTGTGAGGCAGAACAAAAGCTAATTCCTAATAGTGAACTTAAAGTGATTAATAGTATTTGCGGACACTTCGGATTATTTGGTGCCGAGGGTGACGATTATTATAAGCAAATTGATATGTATTTGAATGAGCTGCTTGCGATTCCTGTATTGGAGACTGTTGGAGAGTAATCGCGTAATAAGTAATTATTTAAATAGTGTTACGTCAACCTCATTTTTAAGGTTGACGTTTTTTAATTTGATAAAAAATCAAACAAATTTTAAGAGAAGATATTGATTGCATTCCATACTATTCCAAAGGCTGTGTATCAAAATATCTAGGTCAGGTATTATTTTTTTATATTTGTTTCAAGTAGGGACTTTATGACTACTGAAATTGTTGTTTTAATTGAATATTATTACCTCTTATTTGATGATTAATCACAAATATTAGTAGCAATAGATTAGTTTTTAAGTTATGATTATAGTTCGATAGTTTAGAATGTTTTATTATCTGTTAGAATAATAGAAGAAGGTGTGTTTGTTGAAGATGAAATCATTATTTACTTTTAAATCATCAATCAAGATGAAGTTAATCGCTATCTCATTTTTACTTTTATCAATTCCATTAATTATTACAGGAACGCTTGCTTATAAGAAAAGTGCAGCCAGTCTTGATGAACTTGGCGCAACGAATCTGAAAAGCGGAGTAGAAATGACGTTAGAATTTATTAATGTTTTAAACGAAGAAGTAGAAAAAGGGAATCTTTCTTTAGAGGATGCCCAAGAAAAAATGAAGGTTATCCTGTTAGATAAAAAAGATAAAGATGGTGTTCGTTCATTAAATCCGAATATTGATTTAGGTGAAAATGGATACATATTTGTGCTAGATGATACTGGCACTTTACTTTTACATCCTAGTGCAGAAGGGAAAAATAATTGGGAATCATTAGATCCGAATGGTTTTCTTTCTACACAAGCAATCATCAAAACAGCGCAAAATGGTGGAGGTTTAACTCATTTTGCGTGGACATTACCAATGGATGATAGTAAAATCGGCTCCAAAGTGGCTTATTCAAACAGAGATCCGCATTGGGGATGGAATGTTGCTGCTGGAACTTATATGATGGATTTTAATAAACCAGCTCAACAAATTTTGAATTTAGTTTTGATTGTAACTGGAATTGCTTTACTCATCGGAACAATCGTTATCTGGTTTTTTGCAAATTATATTTCTAAACCAATTAATTTAGTTACAAAACATATGGATTATTTAGCAAATGGGGACTTAACACAAAGCTCGATTCATTTAAATACAAAAGACGAAGTTGGACAACTTGCAAATGCTATGAATAAAATGCAAGATGCTCTGAAGAATATAATAGAAAACGTTTCTACTGCATCTAACACACTAACAAGCCAAAGCAGTATTTTTAAGCAGACTGCATGGGAAGTTAATGAGGGCGGTGAACAAATTGCGTTAACGATGCAAGAGATGGCATCCGGATCTGAATCACAAGCTTATAATGCGACAGCTTTAACTGGAATGATGAGTAACTTTAATTCGAAGATAATTGAAGCGAATCGAAATGGTGATGAAATTTCTAGCTCATCGAATGAAGTATTATCCATGACGGATGAAGGAAAGTCCTTAATGGATAATTCAGTTATTCAAATGGAGAATATTCATCAAAAAGTAAGTCTCGCAGTTGAAAGTGTGAAAGTGTTAAATGAAGATACAAGAGATATTCCTCAGCTCGTAAAAGTTATTCAAGGCATTGCAGAGCAAACAAATCTGTTATCTTTAAATGCTGCAATTGAGGCTGCAAGAGCAGGGGAACATGGAAAAGGGTTTGCGGTTGTAGCAGCTGAGGTCCGTAAGTTAGCGGAGCAAGTTTCAAGTTCTATAGGAGAAATCACGACAATTGTTGACCGCATATTAAAAGGTTCTGACCAGGCAGTAACTGCACTTCAGTCAAGCTTTGAAGAAGTTGAAGAAGGAACAAACCAGATTCGCGTGACTGGACAAACATTTGAAAGTATTAATCAATCAGTTACTAAGATGGTAGATAAAGTACAAAATATATCATTGAATTTACAAAATCTTACTGAAAACAGTGATGAGATGATTAAGTCATTTGAAGAGATTGCTTCTGTCGCTGAAGAATCCGCTGCAGGTGTAGAAGAAGTAGCCGCTTCGGCACAGCAATCTAGTAGTTCAATGATTGAAATAACACATAGTTCAGAAAAACTTGTAGAACTGGCTGAAAACTTAAATGAACAAGTGAAGAAGTTTAAACTTTAAACATTACTTTTAATGATAGAATTTGAAAATATAATTAGAATTAGAGGAGTGGAGCATATTTTGCTTCACTTCTTTTTTGTTTTGAAATGTTCTAGTAGATGAAGGCATTTGACGGGTTTGAAGAATAGACTGATAAAGAATATGTGTAATTTGAATGAAAGGAGGATGAGGTGTTGAATAGGGTATTTACAAAATCTACGATAGCTTTAATGTTCCTAGTACTAATCTGGGGTATTAGCTGGCCAATCTATAAGTTATCTGTAGTCTATGCACCTCCACTTTTATTTTCAGGTATGCGTGCCTTGTTGGGAGGAGTCTTGGTTACACTTATCATTTTTAAAATGCGTTGCAAATTAAAATGGCGGAAGAATTGGCAGAAATACTGTATTTCAGCATTGTTAAATACAATTCTCTTTTTCGGTTTGCATACTGTTGGATTAAATCATTTACCAGGTGGTCTTTTTTCGGTTTTAGTCTATTTCCAGCCAGTTCTTTTAGGATTATTTGCCTGGATTTGGTTAGACGAAAACATGAACTTTATAAAAGTAGTCGGTCTTATAACTGGATTTATTGGAATTATAGTCGTTAGTTTAGACGGTTTAACTACCCATATATCAATAGTAGGAGTGGTTTTAGGATTATTAACTGCATTTTTCTGGGCTTTAGGCGTAATATACGTCAAGAAAGTTAGTCATGATGTAGATGCATATTGGATGGTTGCAATGCAGTTTACAATTGGTGGTATTGTGCTGCTTATTATGGGCTCAATTACAGAAAGTTGGGCGGCAATTGAATGGCATAGTATGTATTTATTTGGACTAGGCTTTGGCGCAACATTGGGTATTCCAGTTGCATATGTCATTTATTATAGACTGGTTAACGCTGGAGAGGCTGGTAAGGTCGGTGCTTTTACCTTCTTCGTTCCGATCATTTCGGTATTTTTAAGTACTGTTTTTTTGGGTGAGCCTCTTACTTACAAGCTTATCGTAGGGCTATTGTTAGTTGTTGTAAGTATTTGTTTTGTGAACTATAGCAAAAGAATTACAAGTGTTATTGATCATGATAAAGACTTCGACTAGTGTGCTGTAGATTTGGGTGTTATAATATCAAAACGTAATAATAAAAGGAGTGAGCCATATGAAAGCGCAAGAATTGATTAGTCATCTAGAATTAGAACAGCATCCTGAAGGGGGATTCTACAAGTCAACATATCATTCAGATCTTACAACTGAGTGCGCACAAGGAGAGCGACCACTTTATACAAGTATTTACTTTTTACTACGTTCAGAAGATGTGTCGCATTTTCACCGTCTTCAATCAGATGAAATATGGTATTTCCACGGCGGTAGTTCTTTAACCGTACATATGATTACACCAGATGGAAAATATGAAGAAGTAGCATTAGGGCTAGATATCAATAACGGTGAAGTGCCACAATTTATTGTACCAAAGCATACGATTTTTGGGTCGTCAGTAAAAGAAGAGAATACATTTTCATTGGTTGGTTGTATGGTATCACCAGGCTTTGATTTTGCGGACTTTGAATTATTTGAACAGGATGATTTGTTGACACAGTATCCGGAACACCATGAAATTATTAAGAAATTAACTTAACTTATGTGTTTGTTATAGAAGATATTAATACCAAGAGGATTTTATTATCTCTTGGTATTTTTGTCATATTTTTAACTTAAATACTTATCTTGAAACTATTGAACACTTATAGTGAGTCTTGTAATAAGTTATCAATTATTTTTACAGTTAAATATACCTTCGGAAGTATATTGATTGAAGTAATACGTTTTATCATATTAATAGAGATATTTAAAATCTATAGAAGTACCAATGGATTGGAAGTATCATTTGGTACTTTTTTTATTTTATTAAAAAAACTATCGAGAAAGGTATTAAGGCCTATAGTTATTAAACAATAAATACTTAAGGGAATGAGTTCTAAAGTTTGTTATTATATTAACTTATGGATTAGTTTTGTTTGTGCGTATTTTAATAGAAAGACCCATTTAATGATCTTTATTACTTTCAAGGAGGGATTGTATGATTAAGTTTCTAAGAATAGTTTTTATTCTTTAAATCATTTGTTTGTTGCCTTTAATTGATAGGATTGCATTTGCAAAAGAAACGTCTTTTGTAGACGTAACTGCAGATTTTTTGGGTTTTAAATCTAACCAGTGGGCAGTTCAGCAAGGACTAGTGAAAGGATATCCTAATAATACATATAAACCTGTCAATTAGTTAACTAAATCACAATTTTTAGTTGTTTTGACACGCTATTTAAACAGTAAGTTGACATAAAGTGTGGCATTTAAAAGCCAATCTGCTGTTCAATATGATTATTTGAAAAGCGAGGGATAATCCTACCAGGACATAAAAATTCGAAAATAAAAAACCTGCCAATCTCACAAATGGGATGGCAAAAGCCTTATATGCTATGCAAAGTAAAGTTAGAGATGAACGTGATGTAATTGATTGGATGTATTCCAATCAACTAACAACCGGTAAGGGAGTTAGTGAGGATAAGTATGTGGATTTTGGTCCTAAAGATATTTTACGTAAATTTTTTATCAGCCATGATCTTTCGATATAAAATATAACAGCACTAAAAAAAGCGTCTTCACCTACAAAAGATAAGTGTAGTGGAATACGCTTTTTAGTTTTGAAACTTATTACTTAAAAAGAGTTTAACGAACAATAATTTACTATGTTAAATCTTGACAATATTCGCGAATAAGTCTCGATGCCTTTGATTGACTAATGTCAAGATCCTTAGCTACTGCACGAGTAGCTTTATTTTTTTCGTAAGAACCTCTAACTAATGTTCGTGTAAGTTCTTCCAATGCGTTGTCTAAAGAGTTTTGGTGAATAAATTGTGGTGCATCTTCTATCGTTTCAAGGATAACTTGGGGTAAATCATTTACTTGAATGAAGGAACCACTAATAATTACCAAGCGTTCTACTAGATTTTCAAGTTGTCGAATATTACCAGGCCATGAATAGAAAGAAAGTACATTTAAGCACTCTGGAGTATAAAATTTATTCGACTCATATTTTTCGTTGAATTTATTTAAAAAACTGTAGGCAAGTGGAATGATGTCTTCTTGACGGTCCCGTAGAGCTGGCATATTAATATCGATTACGTTTAATCGATAAAATAAATCCTCACGAAAGCTCTTATTTTCAACCATCTTTAGTAGGTTTTGATTCGTGGCGGAAATAATCCTTATATCCACATGTTTACTTTCATTACTTCCGATAGGGATAAACTGCTTATCTTGAATAACTTGCAACACTTTGGCTTGTAGAGGTAATGCTAATTCGCCGATCTCATCTAAAAAAACTGTCCCCCCATCAGCTGTTTCAAATAATCCAACTTTACCAATTTTGTTGGCACCTGTAAAAGCCCCTCCAGTGTATCCGAATAATTCGGACTCCATTAACTCTGCAGGAATAGCAGCACAATTAATTGTTAAGAAAGGCTTGTCTTTTCTATTGCTAATTTGGTGTAAATAATATGCGATTAGACCTTTACCAGTTCCAGATTCACCTTGTATTAATATTGTTGAATTAGTTGGTGCAACTTTTTTACAGAAATTAATGATTTCCTTCACGCTCTGACTATTTGTAACAATATTGCTATGGGCTTCGTCTAGAAAATTGTCATTTTCCTGTGGTTCTTTGTTCTCGATTATTCTCTTAAAGCTTTGGATTTCCGTGGCTGTAATAACGATAAATTCAATTTCCTGATCATCGTTTAAGATGGGGATTGCTGTAGTCAATAATTCAGTTCCAATATATGTTTGTTGTTTCAAATAAACAATTTCTTTTTTCGAAAAAACTTCTGGAACAATGGAAGGTTTCCAATATCCTTTTTCGAATAGTTCATAATTATACTTTCCGACTATTTCATTTTGTTTTAGACCGTAATGCTTTTCACATTTCCGGTTTACATAAACAATACGTTTCTGACCATCCATAACGTAAATTTCGTCGGAAGAGTAATCTAAAATTCTTAAAATCGATTCCAAGGTAATTTCAGTATCTAACTTAATTATATCGTTTTCCAATTGGCAACCTTCCTTTCTTTTAAATAAAAAAATGAGTTTATTTTGAATAAACACTAAAAATAGCGAGTTAATTGTGACTCGAATGTGACGAATTAATGATGCAACCACTTAGAGTATGTATTAAATCCTCAATGTCAGAAAGTTGGCACGGGAATTGCATTAGATAAATTAGACATAAAAATAGTAGAACATGTCTCACTAGCATTTATTCTATCATCAAATAGCTTTCCAGGAAACCTAGTTATTGAGTAATCAATTAGGGGGAATGAATGTCGTTAATAAAATGAAATTGAAGGTTTTAAAAAAGAGTATTAAAAAAAGTGGGACAAATAATGTTCAGGAGGAAAAGTTATGGATAAGAAAATTGAAATATTCGACATAACGGTCATTGGTGGTGGACCGGTTGGATTATTTACTGCATTTTATGCTGGTATGCGGCAAGCCTCAGTAAAGGTTATTGAAAGTCTACCACAATTAGGTGGACAGTTGTCCGCGTTGTATCCTGAGAAACATATTTATGATATCGCTGGATTCCCTAAAATAGGAGCCCAGGAGCTAGTTAATAATTTACTGGAACAAATGAATCAATTTGAAACATCAATCTGTCTTGGGCAATCAGTTGAAACCGTTGAAAAAGATGGGGATGGCGTTTTTAAATTAACGACAAATAAAGAAATGCATTATACGAAAACAATCATAATTACGGCGGGTAATGGTGCATTTCAAGCCCGTAAGATGAATGTCGAAGGTGAGGAACGTTTTGCAGATAAAAACCTTCATTATTTTGTTACTGATTTAAATAAATTTGCAGGTAAGAAAGTTGCTCTATTTGGAGGTGGGGATTCAGCAGTAGATTGGGCATTAATGCTTGAACCGATTGCAGAAAAAGTATCGTTAATTCATAGGCGAGATAAATTCCGTGCACATGAACATAGTGTGGAATTATTAAAAGCATCAAAAGTTGAAGTTTTGACGCCGCATATTCCAATTGAGTTGGTGGGAACGGAAAATATCGAAAAAGTTATTATACAAGAAGCAAAAACGAATGAAATGATTGAAATTGAAGTTGATGATGTTCTTGTGAATTTTGGTTTCGTCTCAACTTTAGGACCAATAAAAGATTGGGAGCTTGCAATAGAGAAAAACTCAATTGTCGTAAATTCCAGAATGGAGACGAATATTGAAGGCATTTATGCTGCTGGTGATATTTGTACGTATGAAGGCAAAGTGAAATTAATTGCCAGTGGATTTGGTGAAGCGCCTGTCGCGGTTAGTAACGCGAAAATGCATGTAGACCCGACTGCAAAATTACAACCGCTTCATAGCACTAGTGTTATGGGTGACAAGTAGGCCAAGCTCATTAACAAAATAAAAATTTGAAGGAGGGTCAGATATGGCTCATTTTACAATGGTGGATCAAAGCACATGTATCGCTTGTGGTGCATGCGGAGCTACAGCGCCAGAAGTATTTGATTATCTTGATGATGGCGTTGCTTATTCGATTCTTGATGACAATAAAGGGATGACAGAAGTTCCTGAAGATTTACTTGAAGATTTTGAAGACGCATTTGACGGTTGTCCAACCGACTCAATTAAGATGGCAGAAGTGCCTTTCTCTTGTAATGAAGAAAAAGTTAGTTAAGTAAAAATAAAGCAATTACCAAAAAACAGTATAGAGGAGAATAAAAAAATGGCTTATAATCAAGTGAAGAATGCAACGAATAGGACTTTTGAAAGAACAATGACTTATGATAAATATACGGATCCGAAAGTATTAGAGAAAGAAATGGACTTAGTATTTTCAAAGTCATGGCAATTAGTAGGGCATACGAGTCAAGTAGAAAAAGCAGGTTCTTTCTTTACAACTGATGTTGCGAACGAGCCAATTATTGTAATCAAAGGAACCGATGATATACTTCGTGCATTTTATAATGTTTGTCCTCACCGTGCGACAAAACTTGAAAAAAATGAAAATGGTAAGAAGAAAATTTTGCAATGTATGTATCATGGTTGGACGTTTAAAACAGATGGTAAATTAAACAAAGCGGCAAATTTCCGTGGTGAAGATGCAGAATGTGTGAAAGATGCTTGTTTGAGACCTGTTAGAATGGAAGTAATGCAATCTTTAATCTTTGTTAATTTAGATGATGATGCAAAACCACTTAGTGAATCATATGGTGATTTCTTTGATAAGTTAGGTGAGTTTCCATTTATTAAAGATTTACAGAGAACGCATAGAAAAACACGTATTATTAAAGCAAACTGGAAAGCATTTATTGATAACTATTTGGAATGTGATCACTGTCATGTAGCGCATCCAAGTTTTGTTGCAACACTTGACATGGAGGATTATCAAATTACTACTTGTGATAATTATTCTGTTCAGGGGTCAGTTGTAAAACCCGATAAGCAATATGGTGAAGTAGATTTAAATGATGCTGAAATGCAAGGCGGTTCATTTTACTGGCTATGGCCGAACTTAATGTTGACAATCTATCCTGGTCCAGGGAATTTGGCTTCTATTGAAATGATTCCAATTGATCACGAAACAACATTAGCTGTTTATACTTATTACTTCCGTGAAGATAGCTTAGATAAACTATCTCAAGAAGAGAAAGACTTAATGACATTTGCTGAGGAAGTTCGTCAAGAAGATGTGGAACTAGTTGAATTAGAACAGATTGGATTCCGCTCACGTGCATTTAAGAAAGGTCATTATTCTATATCAGAACAAGCAATTGTACAATTTCATGAAATGGTATTGGAGGCCCTAAATGAATAATTTAGCAAAAGATAAATTAACAGTTACAAAGCATTTAATGATTAATGGGGAAAATGTAGAGACTGAGAGTTACTCTCCTCTCTACTCTCCATATTCTGACGAATTAATTGCGGAAATTGCCATTGGCGGTAAAGCTGAAACAAAACTAGCAATCACTGCAGCCTTTGAAGCAAAAGCAATCATGGCTAATATGCCTGCTTATCAACGCTCCGAAATTTTAGAAAATGTTGCACGCATTTTAAAAGAGAGAACTGAAGAAGTAGCTAAAGTTATTTCAACTGAATCGGCTAAACCAATTATGTTTGCCAAGGCTGAAGTTGCAAGAACGATAGAAACTTATAAATTTGCTGCTGAAGAAGCTAAAAGAATTCACGGTGAAACGATTCCTTTTGACGCGGCAGTTGGGGGCGTTGGAAGAATTGGCTATACATTGAGAGAACCTCTTGGTGTTATTGGCGCGATTACGCCATTTAATTTTCCGCTGAATTTAGTTGCGCATAAAGTAGGACCTGCGATTGCTGCGGGAAATACAATTGTTTTAAAACCGGCTTCTCAAACACCTCTATCTGCATTATTAATTGCAGAAATTTTTGCAGATGCAGGACTTCCAGCTGGCGTATTAAATGTCATTACAGGTCCCGGTAGCGTAGTAGGGGAAGCAATTATAGAAGATGACCGCGTGAACATGATTACATTTACCGGAAGCCCAAGTGTTGGTATCGGTATTAGTAATAAATCCGGTCTTAAAAAGACAACATTGGAATTAGGATCGAATTCAGCACTAATTATTGATAAAGACGTTGAGATTGATGAGATTATCGATCGTTGTACAATGGGCGCCTTTTCGAATCAAGGACAAGTTTGTATTTCTCTTCAACGTGTATTCATTCACGAAGAAAAGTATGAGGAATTTATTATTAAGTTTGTAGAAGCTACGAATAAGCTGAAATTAGGCAATCCGCTTGATCCGGAAACATATATCTCTTCATTAATTTCAAAAAGAGAACTAGAACGTACATTGAGTTGGATTGAGGAAACGAAGCAAAGCAATGCGGAAATCGTTGCTGGAGGTAAAGCACAAGACAATATTCTTCAGCCGACGATTATTGTGAATGCAAATGAAAGTTTAAAAGTTTCTTGCCAAGAAGTATTTGCACCAATTGTTATTGTAAATAAAGTAAAATCAGTGGAAGAAGCAGTCGATTTAGTAAATGATTCTCGTTTTGGACTTCAAGCTGGTATTTATACAAATAACGTAAAAAATGCTTTTTATGCAACAAAAAATCTTCATGTTGGTGGCGTTATCGTTAATGATGTTCCGACATTTAGGGTTGATCAAATGCCGTATGGTGGTGTAAAGGAAAGTGGAACAGGTCGGGAAGGCATTAAATATGCAATAGAGGAAATGACGGAAATGAAACTCATCATATGGAATCAGGGGTAAAGGAGATTTGTTATGATAAAATATAAAATAGCGGTTATTGCTGGTGACGGAATTGGTCCAGAGGTTATTGACGAAGGAATTAAAGTTTTAAATAGAATTGCTGAAATCGATACGAGCTTTGCTTTTGAATTTACGCATTTTCCATGGGGCTGTGAATATTACTCCATACATGGTCAAATGATGGCAACTGATGGGATGGAACAACTAAAACAGTTTGATGCAATTTATCTAGGTGCTGTTGGTTTCCCTGGTGTACCTGACCATATTTCTCTATGGGATTTGCTGTTAATTATTCGTAAAGAATTTGATCAATATGTAAATATTAGACCAATTAAATTACTTAAAGGTGCGCATTGTCCTTTAACAGACATCAAGCGTGAAGACCTTGATATGCTGTTTATACGTGAAAATACGGAAGGCGAGTATTCAGGTGCGGGAGATTGGTTATTTAAAGGGAAAGAAAATGAAGTTGTCTTGCAAAATGGTGTCTTTTCTCGAAAAGGGACGGAAAGAATCATTCGTTATGCGTTTGAAACAGCGAGAAAGCAAGGACGTAGTTTGACGAGTATTAGTAAAGGTAATGCCTTGAATTATTCAATGGTTTTCTGGGATCAAGTATTTGAAGAAATTAGCGTAGAGTATCCTGATGTGGAAACAGCATCTTATCTTGTTGATGCCGCAGCGATGTTAATGATTACTGATCCAAAACGATTTGAAGTGGTCGTTACTTCAAACTTATTTGGAGATATACTAACAGATGTAGGTGCGGCACTTGCTGGAGGCATAGGTCTTGCAGCAGGCGCGAACGTAAATCCAGAAAAAGAATTCCCATCTATGTTTGAGCCTGTACATGGTTCAGCACCAGATATCGCGGGCAAGGGTATAGGGAATCCATTGGCATCCATCTGGTCAGCTAGTCAAATGCTCGATTATTTTGGATATGAGCAGTATGGTAAGTTAGTAATTGATTCCATTGAACAACTATTAGTAGAAAATGAAATATTGACTCCTGACATGAAAGGGACAGCCTCAACCTCACAAGTAGGTGATCGCATAACAGCTATTATTACTAATACAACAACATTGAAAGCGTAAAAAAATTAATCGGTGTTATTTAAAATAGCACCGATTAAATTTTCACAAAACCTACTCGGCTTTAAATGGCGAAATAGAAATGAGTTTTGCCAACAGTAGAATCGTTAATTGGGAGTGATTAAATGAAGAGCAACAAGACTGTGTTTTATTCCTCATTGGCTGTTAGTTTAGCTTTAATAAGTGTTGGCGTATTTGCTCCAAAACAATTAGAGAATTTTTCTAATTCCTCACTTAGTTTTATCTATAATAATTTGGGTTGGTTTATTCTAGGTAGTGTTTTTATATTCTTTGCTTTTTGCATGTATATCGGAATATCTAAGTTCGGTCATATACGGTTAGGTGATGACGATGATCGTCCGGAATATAAAACTGCTACTTGGATTGGTATGCTATTCAGCGCTTCCATCGGTATTAGTCTAGTGTTTTGGGGTGTAGCTGAACCAGTTTCCTACTATGTTAACCCTCCGTTTGGGAGTGGATCTTCAGAAGAATCAGCGAAATTAGCCATGCAGTTTGTATTTTTACACTGGGGTGTGTCTGCATGGGCATGTTACGCAGTTGTAGGTGTTTCACTTGCATTTTTCCAGTTCCGTAAAAAGTTACCAGCATCATTGAGTTCTGTTTTTTATCCGTTAATTGGCGATAAAATTAGAGGACCTTTTGGAAAATTTATTGATGTTGTTGTAATACTTTCTATTGTAATCGGCATTGCTACTTCACTCGGTTTTGGTACATTGCAAGTGAATAGTGGTTTAAATTACATATGGGGTATACCAGTTGGTATTTCTACACAAGCGATTATTATAATAATCGTCAGTATTATATATGTGGTATCAACTATTTCAGGTTTACAGGGAGCTATCAAACATTTATCTAATTTAAATATGTTATTAGCATTTGCATTATTGGGCTTCGTGTTATTTCTTGGGCCAACACAGGATATTCTGAAAATATTTTTTCAAGGTATTGGTGATTATGCGCAAAACTTTTTAAGTATGTCTTTTAGAACAGAACCATATAATGATGGGTCATGGATTTCAAGTTGGACATTGTTCTACTTTGGATGGTGGATTGCTTGGGCGCCTCTTGTAGGGAGTTTTGTTGCAAGGATTTCAAAGGGTAGAACTATAAAAGAATTTATGATGGGTGCGGTATTTATCCCAGCGTTAGGGTCTTTCTTATGGTTTTCCGTAATGGGAGGTTCAGCATTATCACTTATTCAAAATGCAGGTGAAACAGCAATTGCAACAGCTGTAACAACCGACGTTACTTCAGCGTTGTTTAAGTTTTTTGAGTACTTTCCAATGAGTGTGTTTTTATCTATTTTGGCAATGGTACTCGTACTAGTATTCTTTATAACGTCTGCCAATTCAGCAGTATTTGTTTTGGGAATGATTAGTGAAAATGGTAACCAAAATCCAAGGCATTTTACAAAAATTGTTTGGGGGGGCGTAATAGCTGTTATCTCTATTGTTTTAATAATGACAGGAGGTTTAAGCGGTCTACAATCTATCCTCGTAGCAACTGCAATTCCAATTGCCATATTAATGCTTGTAATGTGTTATTCCACTTTAAAAGGATTGAAACAGGAGCTAGAAATTAATCCAGTGAAGAAGGAAAAGGTGAAGGAAGTACTTTCTCCGTTGAAGAAAGTAAAAGAGGGTTCGGTCCTTTCTCCGTTGAAGAAATTAAAAGAGGATCCAGTTCTATCTGTAATTAAGGATCCAAAAGATGAAATAATTATTGATAAATAAACTTAATCAATTAACGATTTTACGTTTATAAATATCAGAAAAATCTATAAAGTGTAAACGTTATCATTTATGGTGAATCTGTATAGAATATGTAAAGACTAGCTTAAAAAATAAGTTAAATAAATTAAAACTGCCCTCAAAGTTTGTAATTAACTTTGGGGGCGGTTCATTTTTTGTTTTTATAACGGTAAACAAGGTTCCACAATATCGAGTAAAGAGATAAGTTTTTTAGTTTAGTCTATTTTATTAATTATTCTCCCATCCATTGTTCCACTTTTTTGTCCATTTGATTTTGTAAATCTTCTATATTCCCACCATCTAAGTAAACCAGTTTCAAGTACTTTTCTGGGAACATCTTTTTAATAGAAGAATGATATAAATTGCCATCTTTTGGTTCAGTATATTTAATGACTGAGTAGTGATTTGCCTTTTTCTTCAGTTGAATTACAGCAGGAAGAGAATGGCCCGTGACATTTTCTGTTCCTGTGGATTTATTAAATCCTCCAAAATAAGACCAAAAATAGACTGTTAGTAAATCATTTTTCTCGCTTGTACCATATACTTTATGGACTTCAAATTGTTTTTCTGTCGGATAGGCTGAAGATGTATAATGTTGGATGATATAATTTGAAATCTCATCATCAATTTCTTTTGTAATCTGTTTATCAGCATCATGATATATTGTGGCATTCCCATTACAACTTGATGATAGTAAAATCAGGCAGAATAAAATAGTGGCGTTAATTTTTGACATAATTGTGAAGTTCCTCATGTTTAACCTTCCTCTCTTCTTTATAAAGACTATTATCGGTTAGAAAAGTTTTCGTTGCTAACTAATGATTAATCAGTTTTTAGAGAATTCAATACTAGATGAGGTTACATCGTTATAATTTTATTATAAATCTATTAAGTTAATAAAGTTGAGTAATATTTTATGTAATTGAATCAATTTCATAATGTGTACTTTTAAAAAATCATATAGAAACAGAATTAAAAATGATTTCTTAAAAAAACGAATGAAGTAGCTGATTATGCTGTTTCAGATAATTGAAGTTGAAGGAGTCGATCAACAGCAAGTTTACTAGCGTTGTACGCGATTTGAACTAAATCAAAATGAACCTTGGCTTTTTCACCAGTACAATGATAAATCTGATCTAATAGAAAATATCCTTTGAGGTATGCATTTACACGTTCAACGGAACTTCGTTCCTTATAAATTTCATCCCATTTTACTGAGCCACGTGCTGGCGCAGTGTAACGTCTCAGGTCATCAGTGATTTTCTTTTTATAAACCTTCTGACATAAAGTATCAGTAGCGAGTGGACAATTCTTACATTCCAATGGACGTGTGTATTTCAGTGTTTGATACTTACTGTCGAAGCTATCATAACGATACGAATGTTCTCGAACACATGTCGGTGTGAAATATTTATCAAAGCCTATAGGCTCAGGTTCATTCTTCTTATTATAAGCAATGATAGATTGCGATCCGTTACGATAAATTTGTTCGTAAATTGGGTTGTAATCGTAACCTGCATCCATTGTTACGTAGTTTATTTTTAATAAAGGTAGACGTTCTTTAGTACCTTTTAATAATGAGATTGCAGCTTTTCCATCATTAAGACTGCCTGAAGAAAATAGAGATTGAAGAATATATTGACTTTTCGTCCCAACCGCTAGATGACATTTAAATCCATACCAAAAGATGTTCTTCCCTTCACTGTTTTTCTTTATTCCCCATTTGGGTTCAATAGGCACAGAGGAACGAAGTTCCAATAGGGATGCATCAAGTTGATTTTCAATTTTCTTTTCATAGAGCGGAAGGTTCGCTTCCTTTTCAGCTTTTTCAACTAGCCATTGTTCATGTTCTTCTTTCTTTTTTCGGCCACGCTTTTTGGGTTCTTTTTTAACTTTATCCGATTTAAATGGAGCACGATCACGCGCTTCAACATGTGTTGCATCAATAGCTATCGTTTCATCTGATACGAAACCTTCTGTTATCGCTTGGAGAAGAAGACGTTCTTGAACGATTTCTAAAGTATCAGATTCGCTAATGGATGCAATCATACGGGAATAGGAAGCTTCCGATGGAATCTCATCAGATACTAAGAATCCACAATCAACCTTAAACCGTAAATCTGTAGTGAGACGCTTTACAAGGTCCTTAATAAATGGAATGCGTTCGGTGATTCGAATAACCAACGAATAGATCATAGCAGAATAATTAAGTGATTGTTTAGGTCCAAAACGAGACTTTTTCATCATCACGTCAAGGATGGGATGTATGTCAATAACCGACAAAATCGAATTAAATCGATGGGTAGGTTCCAAGTCGAATAAAACTTGCATGTCAAACAGGCTTTCTTGTCGTATAATAGGCATAGAGCATTTCTCCAGTCTGTTAATGTGTGTGTGGTAACTCTCATTATACAGGATTTGGGGAGGTGCTCTATTTTTTTGTGATTTAACACCTAGAGCCCCAAGGGCTCAGAAATATGAAATTGATTCAATTATAAAAAATAGATTTAATTAATCCACTAGCCTTGAACTGTGTGAAACTGTTATGATTAGTCAGTCTGAGATACATTTTGAATTAATGTTATAAAAACTATTATGGTAAAGGTTAATACTCTTTGTCCATATAAAAAAGTAAAGAGGGCATACTAATTGAATCCCTCAAAACAGTTTCAATATGGAAAATAGCAAGAGATGCCTTTGATAACCGAAGGGGAATACTATGAAAGCAACACTTACTATTTTAGGGGATACAGCTTCTCTAAAAGTTCAACAATTACATACGAGTAAAAGAAGATATCTAATTCTAACTATGATGGGGGGATTTTTCGTAGGTCTGGGTATTATCCTAATTTTTTCAATAGGTGGTTTACTTGGACCTACTGGCTTTGCTGGAACAAAAGTTATTATGGGAGCAGCATTTGGTATTGCATTAAGTTTGGTTTTGATGGCTGGGGCTGATCTTTTTACTAGCAATAATATGATTATGACAATCGGTACTTTATCCAAGAAAACAACCTGGTATGAGACAATACAAATTTGGGTATTTAGCTATATCGGCAACTTCATCGGGTCTGTTCTCGTTTCGGTACTCTTTTTCTATTCTGGGCTAGGTTTTGGAGAATTTGCTGACTATATTAGTACTGTGGCAAGTGATAAAATGACGACGCCGTTCGTAGAATTAATTTTTCGGGGGATTCTTTGTAATATTCTTGTTTGCCTAGCAGTTTGGTGTGCTTATAAACTTAAAGATGAGACTGCAAAATTAATCATAATTTTTTGGTGTTTATTTGCCTTTATTACATCAGGTTTTGAACATAGTGTTGCGAATATGACTTTGTTATCAATCTCGTTAATGGTTCCACATCCTGAAACAGTATCCTTGGTAGGAATGGCGGCAAATTTAGTACCAGTTACAATCGGCAATATCATTGGTGGAGCTATCTTCGTTGGTGCAGTTTACTGGTTCGCTAATTCCGGAAAACAAACTTGACGTCTGTAGGGGGAGTATAAGTTTATAATTTGGTTAACGGTAATGGGTCTTGCTTTCTACTCAAATAAATTACAGTCCTTATTTGTAGCGCAAGATCCATTACGTTATCCATTTCCTAATAAATGGAGCTATTATTATTTAAATTTAATTCATTACCAATCCGCCGTCAACGACTAAGTTTTGACCGGTTACTGAACGGCTCCAAGGAGAAGCAAAGAATAAAATAGCATCTGCTACATCTTCTGGTGTCGTGATTCGACCAAGTGGCGTACTTTCTTTAATTATATCAAACACGAAATCAGGAGTTGCAGCACTGGCGTCTGTTTTTAATAGCAGTCCACCTGAAACCATATTCGTCGTAATCCCGTTAGCCCCAAGTTCCTTTGCCATATTACGTGTCATCCCAAGTAGTGCGGCTTTACTCGTATTATAGTCATGGTAGGGTACTACAGGGTTTTGAAATAGGTTTGTTCCGATATTGATAATTCGGCCGAAGTTAGCGTTTGCCATATCCTCACGTCCAGCTTGCAATGTGTTTAATGTAGCTTTAACACTGCCTTCAAATTGACTATTGAAATCTTCCCAGCCAATTTTATCTAATTGTTTACGTGCATCGCCATTAAATGAAAAATTTATTAGCGCATTATTTATGATTGTCGTAATAGATTGTCCAAAATGGTTTTTAGCTTCCTCGAACATCGCCTTAACTTCATCTGTATTCCTGACATCTGCTCGAATTGCCAAAGCCTGATTTCCGCCAATTTCATCTACAACTCCATTGGCTTTATCCTCACTATTAAAATAGTTTACAATAACCTTTGCACCTTGTTTCCCGAATGCCTTCGCTACTGCGGCGCCAAGTCCTCTACTTCCACCTGTTACTAATACAACTTGATCATTAATTTCCAATTATTCCAGCTCCCTTTTTTTAGACACAAAAAAAGACCACTAGAAAGTGATCAGCATATACAAATTACGTATCTGCCACTTTCCTCCGCCGGTATCACCCGGATCAGGTTCAAAGGGTCAGAGTTTCCTCTTCTCAGCCATATGGCTCCCCTAGTGATCTAACATATTTTGTTTCATTATAAGTATATCATAATCTTTTGAAAGTCATGAATGAATAATATATTTACCTAATCTATGATATTCAATACAAATTAAGTAAATTCAATTGTATAATAGATATGTAAAGGCTATTAATAAAAAGATTACTAAATAATTGTGTGAATAATCGTAATTAACTCGTCTTTATAAATATATTTATTTTACTTTCTAATAAATGGTCGAAGGAGATATTCATAATAATGAAGTTGTCACTTAAACATCTAATATTGATGGTCGCATTGCTTTCGGTAATATTAACACTTTTTAGTAGCATTACCGCCGGATATCGTGTGAACCAAGAAAATTTAATTGAAAATACTTTAGAGAAAAACCGTGTTTATTCTCAGAAATTAGCAAAAACAACAGATGATTACTTGGGAACTACACTGCAAACATTGGGTTTCAGTTCAAAAGAGATTGCAAGATATTTAGAAAAAGAGGATAGCGATATCCTATTGGAAAATGAGGCTGAGCGTTTATTAAATCAAACAAATTCATTTAATTCCGTTGTCATTACTTCAAATGAAGGAGAAGTTATTGCGGCATCTCCTGAGTCCCTTGGTATAGTTGGTAAGCAATTAAGTTCAGTTGGTGGACTACAGGCATTAGCTGAAAGGAAGCCTTTAATTTCAAAACCCTATATTTCAATTACAAATCGTTTAATTGTATTTATATCACAACCAATTTATGATAATGAAGGGAATTACTTTGGTTTCGTAGGTGGTACGATCTATTTATTAGAAGATAATATTTTAAATATCTTGTTGGGAGAACATTTCTATCAAGATGGATCCTATGTGTATGTGGTCGATATAAATGGGCGTATATTATATCATCCGAAAAAGGAGCGCATAAATGATATAGTGAAAGAAAACCCTGTTATTGATGATTTAGCAAATGGAATTAGTGGTTCCAAAAGAGTCGTTAATTCTGAGAATACAGATATGTTAGCTGGCTATACTTATATGCCTCATGCAAAATGGGGTGTCGTTTCCCAAACACCTACAGTAGTCGCTTTACTTCCATCAAATGATATGAGAAACGAAATGATTATAAAAACATTACCTTTTTTACTGATTTCTTTTATTATCATTATCTTTATTTCAAATAAAATCGCTTTTCCATTGAATAAACTGGCGCATTACGCCAGGGGAAGCATGAAAAAAGATAGACTTGAAGAAGTTAAAAATGTGAATGCGTGGTATTACGAAGCTATTCAATTAGAGCATGCGCTCGTCAATAGTCTTATGTTCTTTAGAGATAAGGTTAATTACTTTATTCATGAGTCAACTACAGATCCTTTAACTGGTTTAGTGAATAGGCGAATGATAGATGAACTAACGAAAAAGTGGTTGTTAGAAGAAACACCTTTTGCGGTCATATTATTTGATATTGATAGATTTAAGCGGGTTAATGATACGTATGGGCATAATGTTGGCGACGAAGTATTGAAATACCTTGCTGAAGAAATGCAGAAAGTAGCTAGTGAGAAAGATGTGTGCTGTCGTTACGGTGGAGAAGAGTTTATTCTTTTGTTGCCAAATAAGACAAATAAAGAAGCGTATGAAACTGCTGAAAGACTCCGCAAAAAGCTTGAGAATACGATTAGTCCTTGCGGAGAAATTATAACGATATCCTCAGGAATTGCAGGGTTTCCGGTTAACGCAGCCCATATCATAGATTTAATTGAGCAAGCGGATAAGTGTTTGTATGAAGCTAAAGAGAGTGGTCGAAATAAAAGTATAGTGTTTGAGAACTAGGAATTACCGATGTAACATAATTTTATAAGCAGTCGTAAATAACCCATCTTTGAGCTACACTCCACGATGGGTTATTTAAATTTAAGGTATTCAAAGATAAGGATTTAAATTGCTAGATAAATAGTTGTAATCCAATTACTTTGAGACTTAATTGATTAAGAACACTTGTATGGTATAATTACGTTTCTACGGAATGGGTAATCTCCGTATAGTAAACTCAAGCTATGTGAATACTTAATATTGTATAGCGGCCCAATAATTAATTAAAACTAATAACTTTTTACGTTACGATAACATAGTAGCGAAAGGAAGACATTTTATGAATAGTAAATCAAAACCAATACCATGCAGATTAGAAATTACAAATAATGCAAGCAACGGTATAAAGAAATGGTCAAAGGACGAGAAAGCCTTTTTTTCATTACAAGATGCCTTTGATGTATACATAGAAAAACGTTCGCCAAATAGACAAGGTAATATGACGTTTTTAATATATTTTGATAATAAAAAGAACAATGCTTTAGCTAAAAAGTTAAACAATCGTGTAGCGGTGATGGAATGTATCTATAAAAATGAAGGGTTTTTAGCAACTGGTTTTCAAGTCAAAGGCAGAAATGAGCCGGTAATGACAAATAGACGCTTTGCTACAAAACTTAAATTTAATGTAGGCAGAAGTACAGGTATTGCAACGCCGATTGAATTGTATACAAGTCTTCGGGAGTTACCGATTGCAGATGAGCGTTCTGAATATGTTAAGAAAAGAATCTCGAGTTGGGAAGGTTATTTACGTATTCAAGAAAGAAATGCAGATGTAGCTGATTTAAGCGTATCCTATTCCAAAGCTAGTTTTAATAAAGACTTTAGTAAATTAAGTCTTGTTTGCAACGGCTTGAATAGTAAAGACTGCCAGACGATTGCTGGTTTCAGTGTGAAAATGAAAGGTCAATCTGATGATGTTGGTACTGTAACTCAAGTATTACGATCAAAAAAAATTGTTGAAATTGAACTTAATCGTAAGTATCAAGAAAGAGCTAGACAAAATGGCTGGTTTCCAACACCTAATAAAGAAGTTGTCTTCAGCAATTTTGCAGAGCTTAGTCAAGTTAGAAGATTAAGAAAAGGATTTAAAGATCTTCAAGATGGACTTGCGGCTAATGCGAATTTAGAAAGAATACTATTTGAAGAACGACCGACTGTTCAAATTTCAAAGAAAAAGCTAGAGTTGGACTTCCATAACGAGTTAAATGAGTTTCAAAAAGAAGCGGTAATAGGGGCTATGACATGTAATGATCTATATGTGATTCAAGGGCCACCGGGAACTGGGAAAACAACTGTTATCTCTGAAATATGCCATCAGAATGTCAAAGCGGGCTTAAAAACTTTAGTTGCTTCACAGGCAAATTTAGCTGTAGACAATGCACTTAGCCGATTATTATCACATCAGGATATTCGAATTTTACGTTATGGACGGACAGATAGTATTGAAGAAGAAGGGAAAAGATTTATCGAGGAAAATGTAGCTTCTCATTGGAAAAATCAAACTTATAATACTGTTAATGAACAAATTCAGCAACATCCAGTTCGCTTGGAGCAGATTGTTAAAGAATCCGATGATGTTCGATTAAGCATTCAAAAATTACAAGAAGAATTGGATTTATTAGATGAAAAAATACGTTTAAAAGAAATAGCTCAGTTAGAGCATCTTAAGCATGAAGAAGAGATTTCCACACTTAGAAATAAATTGAATCTATTAAAACAACAACAAGCAAAATCCTTAAATGATGAAATGATTTCAAAAAAGGTAACAGTAGAATTAAAGGAAGAAATAGTGCGAATTGAAGAAAAAGTTAACAATTTGCATATAAATATTGAAACTGAATTGCAGATGCAAGAGCTAGAAAAAACATTAGAGAAAAAACGTCAATACATAAATCACCGTGAAGCCTTGCAATTGATGCAACAGATTGAAGGTTCACATGAATTAATGCAAAAGGAAATTGAAAGAATAACATTTGAGACGAATCATTTAAATGATTTTATTACAGAAATCAAATCATTAATGAAGATAGAATTATTAATTTCCCGAATGAAGCAAATTGGAATAGTCCCGACTTTTAAAACGAATAAAAAAATGGGAGAGTTATTACAGCTTATTACATTAATTAAATCAAGTCGCTCTTCAAACACATATAGTGAGTGGAAGAAAGTAGAAGAAAGACTTGGTATTGCAATAAAAACTGTAGAGAAAATCTTAAATAACAATGGTTTTTTAAAACAATTAGTTACAGAAGAAAGAATACAAAAATCTAATACAGTTAAGGAAATAGATGAATTCATTACTCGTGTTGGTCGTTACCTAATTAATCCATCAAATAAAATGGCTCTTGAATCTAGGCATTACTCTGCGCAAAAATATGAAAATCTAGAAAAGTTGTCTGAAGTTTTGCATACGCTTATCAGTCAAAAAAAATATATTGAACGCCAATGTAGAAATATGGATAATTCCAAACTATTATATACAGAGATAAGGACAGAAGTTACACAACAATTGACCAATACTATATCTGAATTAGAACAAAAAAAGACCGAGATACATCTAGAATTCGAAAATAGCCAAATTGAATTGGCTTCTTTAAGTGAAAAAACAGATAATATTTCAGGTCACATTGGTTATGTTGATGAGGATCTTACAATGAATCAATTGCATGAAGATCTTGAGACTATTGAGACTAAATATAACGCGCTTATAAATAAGAAGGCACTACACATGCAAAACTTACAAGACTTAGAAAATAAAAGGGATGCTCTTGAAGTTTCTACCAAAGAGTTAATGGAACTATCATTAACAAGTGAGCATTTATTAACGGAATTAGATTTGTTAACTTTAGGGGTCCTTAATCAAGAAGAAAAGTTACTTGTTTTATCGGAGGCTCTTAAAGAAAATCCTGAAGAAAAACGTCAACAAACACTCGATACTTTTTATGCTATGTCGAAAAAAATGGAAGATCTAAATATTGAAAAAGAAAGGTTACCAGTTACACACTCGCTTCAGAAAAAATGGTTAACAATGCTTTCAGAGGCAAATGAGTATGACTTAGATGAAATTAGGAAAATGTATGTAAGCCATGCAAATGTCATTGGGACGACTTGCGTTGCTTCAGCAAGTCGAAATTTTATAGAGGAATATCCAACTTTTGATGTAGTTATTATAGATGAGGTATCAAAAGCAACACCCCCGGAATTACTTTTACCGATGCTGAAAGGGAAAAAAGTCATTTTAGTTGGTGATCATCATCAGTTGCCGCCACTTATGGGGCAAGAAACACTCGAAGAATTACTGGAAGAAAACGATAGCAGTGAAGTAAAAGAAGAGTTGAAAAAACTGTTGCAAGAATCACTATTTGAACGCCTTTTCAGAACATTACCTAAAGAAAATAAGACAATGCTCGGAATTCAGTACCGCATGCATGAAAGTATTATGGAGACGATTGCACCTTTTTATAAAGAAGGAAATTACAGCCTCCAGTGTGGTTTAAAGGATTCTGACAAAATGCGGGATCACTTGATTAGTTCGAAATATGTGAAAAGAAATGACCATCTTCTTTGGTTTGACATGCCAAATGAGCATAATTATTTTGAGGAACAAGTTAAAGGTGGTACAAGTCGTTTCAATCAATCAGAATTAACTATGATTCGTAAAATACTTATTGATTTGGATTCAGCTACTGGTGAATTAAAACAAAGCGGTAAGATGAATGAAGAAGATAAAAAAAGTGTTGGTATTATTAGTTTTTACGGGGAGCAAGTGAAAAAAGTAAATCGATTAATTGACCAAGAAATAATACCTAAGCATTTGAATTGTAGAACAGGATCTGTTGATAAGTTTCAAGGAATGGAAATGGATATCATTATATTAAGTTTCGTTCGGAATCATAATCATAAAGGTGGAGACATTGGATTTGCCAAAGATTATAGACGTTTAAATGTTGCTTTATCACGTGCACGTGAGCTGTTAATTATTGTTGGAAGTTCTGATATGTTTACAAAACGTCCCAAAAATAAAAGTACGAAAGAAATGTATAGTCGGCTTTTAGATAATGTTCGCTTGAAAAATGGGTTAAGGAATTATGACGAGATTAATAATTGATTATTTAGAAGGAGTATATGCATGGATGAGTTAAAAGAAAAATTAAGTAAAGAATTACTTGGTGATCTTGATGTGAAAATAATGGATTCATCCGTGTGGCGTTTACCTGTTCATGTTGCTGAAATAACCTATCAAACAGTTCTTAGAACAAAAATGGACATTTTAATGAAGATGATATTAATCTCTATCCAAGAAACGGTGGTTAGAACCGTAGAAGAACTGAGCGATATATTGTTAGTTGAACAGCTATTTATTAATGATTTATTTAGGGAGCTGGAAAAAGGTGGTTTAATTAAACAAATAGGAAATACTTTTAAATTAACAAATGCAGGGGATGAACAATTAAGTACTGGAATTTTTGTGCATGAACCAGAGAAAAGTAAAAAAAAATTACTCTTTAGTCCGTGTCATCAGAACTTTTTGCTGAATGAAATTAGTAATCAGGCTGATGAAACAGTAGAAATTTATCGTTATCTAAAAGATTTTAGTAGTTGGAAAGTTACGTCGCTTGAAAATGAGAAAATAATAAATGCGTTAAAAAAAGCAGGGGCTGAATCAATTACAGAAAAAGTTCAAACTGTCCTTACTAATATTTTGACCACTGAAGCACTTCAAATTCACTGGATAGCTTGTATAGAATATCATCTCTATAATAAAAAGGAGGACATATACTATGTGCATGTCTGGAATACATTGACTGCAGGCTGGGATAAATTGATGGAATTACAATTAACTGAATACGAAACAAAAACATGGAGAGAAACTTATGGACACAAAGTCGATTAAATTTGTTGGCTTTAATTTTTATCATCATATGTACTGATTGTATTTTATATAGAACATCTTTCTTAACATAAGGCGGCTATTCGAAATTCTAATTGAAAATGAATTGATTTAAGTTAATTGTATTAAAGAAATGCGGAAGGGGCTAACATTACCTTTCCACATTTTTGTTTGGAGTAAGATTACTTTAATTCAATATCGAATAAAAATTTTAATTTTAATAGAAGTAATTTTGATGGTATTAAAGGAAATAAAAAATTCCTCGCTGCTGCCAGTGGACGGTTTGAAAGTTGTGCTGCCCAGCCGATTTGACGTGAGAGTGAAATGACTTTGCTTGTACGCGCTACCCTTTTTAGTTCGTAGTAATGCATTGCCTCATCAAACAAAGTATATTTAACTAGCATATTACCTAGTACAAGTGCATCCTCAATAGCTTGTCCGGCTCCCTGACCCATATTCGGGGTTGTGGCGTGTGCAGCATCGCCAAGTAAAACTACTCGACCGAAAACAAATTTTTTCAGTGGCTTGATGTCATAAATATCATGATGAAGAACTTTTTCTTGTGCTGTTTCACGAATAAGTGCAGGAATAATATCAGGAAATTGATTGAATAGGTTAGCAACTTCGTTCGTTCCTATGTGTTTGTAAAAAGCATCCCGTTCCTTTGCATTAATACAAGCAAACCAGTAAATACTTCCTTCTTTTAACGGTGCGTACCCAAAACGACCCGATGTTGACCAAATTTCAACAGAAGTATGCGGGGAAACACGCCCTTTATTTTTAACAATACCACGCCAACATGTATACCCTGAAAATCTAGGTAATGAATTCGGAATATATTGTTGTCGAATGGGTGATTGAATTCCATCAGCCGCAATTAATAAGTCTCCTTCGATACAAGTTGAATCTTCAAAGTAAGCAGTGACTTTGTTATTTTTATTTACAGAGTGAATGCAGCTTTTATTATAATTAATAGTACCTGGTTTTAAAGCATCTAATAATGTCTGGTGTAATTCAGCACGCTGTATTGTTATGTTTTCCTGTCCATATAACTTTTTTATTGAAATAAAATCAATCTTATTTAATGTTTTACCCTGTTCATTTTGAAAAAGTTGTAAGTTTAATGTATTTCCATTATCATAAATCTTTCTTCCTACACCCATATCTACTAAAGCTTGCATCGCATTTGATCCTATGCCGATACCGGCACCTATAGGTTTAAATGTTGCTGCTGCTTCGTAAACTAGTACGTCATAACCTTGTCTTTGTAAGGTGACGGCGGCAAAAAGCCCACCAATACCTCCTCCAATAATGATTATTTTCATTAATATCAAATCCCTCAGTAGTTGTACTAGTATTGTACACAACAAAATCGATTATGATAAATGATGAACCTATAATATTATTAATAATTAATAGATTAATAAGGGAATTGAAAAGATGGAATTAAAACCAATGCATTCCTTAACAACATTCAAATTTATTTTTAGATGGTTTATCTAAATCACATAGAGAACTGTTAGTTAGACAAAGCACACAAAAAAATGGATTTAAAAGCAGTCCTTTTTGTATTGATTGAATAAAGATATATATAAATATTAGAACTATAATTAAGGATATAAGGTACTGTAAGCGCTCACATTTAAGGAGGAGAATACAATTAAAATTATAATAGCGCCAGATTCATTTAAAGGCAGTGTAACAGCGATAGAAGCGGCAAGCTCAATTGAAAAAGGAGTAAAAAAAGCATTTCCAAATGCTGAGACGGTATTAATCCCATTAGGTGATGGTGGGGAAGGAACGATGGAGAATTTAGTCACGGCAACGAACGGTATAAAAGTAGAGCATATTGTAGCTGATCCTTTGGGGCGACCAATTGAGGCTGAATACGGCATTCTTGGCAATAGTAAGACGTGTATTATTGAAATGGCTTGTGCATCGGGACTGAACTTAATTAGTAGAGAAGAACATAATCCATTAAAGACCACAACATATGGAACGGGTGAATTAATTAAATTAGCTCTTGATGACGGTTATCGAAACTTTATTCTTGCGATCGGGGGATCAGCCACTAACGATGGTGGTGCAGGAATGTTGCAAGCATTGGGTATGAAGCTTTTAGATTGCAACGGCAATGAACTCGGATTTGGCGGCGGCGAATTAGAACGTTTATCGTCTATTATAGTAGAAGATTTTGATTCGAGAATAAATGAAAGTCAATTTCTCATTGCTTCAGATGTAGATAACCCATTAATAGGAATTAACGGGGCAACACATATCTTTGGACCACAAAAAGGTGCTACAGTGGAGATGGTGAAGCAGTTGGATATGAACCTACTACACTGGGCCAATCAGGTGGAAAAGGTAACGAGTGTAAGACTGCATGATTTACCTGGGGCTGGAGCAGCAGGTGGAATCGGTGGCGCGTTCCAAGCATTCTTTCCTTCAAGTACTAGAAGAGGAATCGATGTAGCTGTAAAATATTCTAAACTAGAGGAAGTAATGGATAATGCTGATTTGGTCATAACAGGTGAAGGTCAAGTTGATCACCAGACCGCATTTGGGAAAACGCCGATGGGGGTTGCTCAAATAGCTTTGAAATATAATGTACCCACAATCATTCTAGCGGGGTCTGTTGGCGATAATATTGAAACGCTGTATGATTATGGGGTTATAGGTGCTTACAGTATTATCAATCGGCCAATGGATCTTGAATCAGCAATGGAAGAAGCTGAAAGTTTATTGACAAATGCAGCTGAACAAGTTTGCAGAACTTACTTTTCTAAGTGTTAGTCATACAACAAACAAGTATTTTACGATAGAATTAAAGAATATACATTATTTAAGGTAATTTGTACTGAAAGGAGAACATCATGAAAACGACTTTACTATATGGACAAGATAATTTAACGATAGAAGTACAAGATGATGCTTTAGTTTTAGAACCAAAAAACATTCCAGGTGTTCCTGATGAATTAATGGCACTTAAAGAAGCACTGCAAAATCCAATCGGCTCTCCGCCTTTAAAAGACATGGTTAAAAAAACGGACAAAGTTGCAATTGTCATTAGTGATATTACGCGTCCTACACCCAATGAGTTACTTGTTCCTGCTTTAATCGAACAAATGAAGCACGTGCCTTTAGAAAACATTGTCATTATTAATGGTACAGGAACACATCGTGACCAAACGAGAGAAGAATTTGTAGGAATGCTTGGTGAATGGATTGTAGATAACGTAAGAATTATTAATAACAGTTGTCACGATAAAGATACACTCGTTAATTTAGGTCGTAGTGAATTCGGCTGTGACGTTTATTTAAATAAAGAGTATGTTGAAGCTGATTTTAGAATTGTAACAGGCTTTATTGAACCACATTTCTTTGCTGGTTTTTCCGGTGGACCAAAAGGAATTATGCCGGGAATTGCAGGAATTGAAACGATTATGACATTCCATAATGCGCGTATGATTGGCGATCCATTGTCTACTTGGGGGAATATGGTTAATAATCCGCTACAAGATATGACCCGTGAAATTAATATGATGTGTAAACCTCATTTCATGCTGAACGTGACATTGAACGGTGAAAAGAAAATTACAAATGTATTTGCAGGCGAATTAATTGCAGCACATGATTTAGGATGTGCTTATGTAAAGGAACACGCAATGATTAAATGCGACAAGTTTTTTGATGTTGTCATTACATCAAATTCTGGTTATCCACTTGATCAAAACTTGTACCAAGCAGTTAAAGGTATGAGTGCAGCTCAAAAGATTGTGAAAAAGGGCGGTACAATTATTGTTGCTTCCGAATGCTCTGACGGATTACCAAGTCATGGGAATTACGCAGACTTATTTAAGCTCGCTAATTCACCACAAGAAATTCTCGATTTAATCAGTGATCCTTCGTTTAAGAAATTCGATCAATGGCAAGTACAAAAGCAAGCCGTTATTCAAGTTTGGTCTGATGTTTATGTTTATTCAACGTTAACTGAAGAACAAGTTACACAAGCAATGTTGAAATCGACAAGAAATATTGAAAAGACGTTAGAGGAATTAAGAGGCAAATACGGAGAGAATATGTCGATTGCTGTTTTACCATTAGGGCCCTTGACGATACCGTATGTCGATACAGAAAAGTAAATTAAGTTCGGCCCGTCCACGTGCTAAATACTGATTTAAATAGAATAGATGTTGGGGGTGTACGAGATGAATGAGCAATTAAAAATAAAGAAAGACCGACTCATAGCTATTTTACGCGAAATGGATAATGTCCTAGTTGCATTTTCAGGCGGAGTTGACAGTACATTTCTGCTCGCAATCGCAAAAGAAGCACTTGGTGATAAATTACTTTCTGTGACAGCCGCATCAGATACTTTTCCAGATCGAGAGTTTCAGTTGGCTAAAAGTCTTGCAAAAGAACTAGACGTCAAACATATTGAAACAAGGGTTAGTGAATTTTCAAATCCAGATTTAGTTAAAAATGATTCAAATCGTTGTTTTCATTGTAAAAATGGCTTATATAATCATTTACTAGAACTAATAACAAAGTACGGTGGAGACTATACAATTGTGGATGGATCGATTATGGATGATCTTGGTGAACATAGGCCTGGTATGAAAGCGGCGCGTGCACTTGGTGTTCGTAGTCCTCTACAAGAAGCTGAATTTTATAAAGATGAGATAAGAGAATTATCTAAGGAGATGGGCCTGCGAACTTGGGATAAAGCTTCGTTTGCATGTTTATCATCACGCGTACCTTATGGGACACTCATTACTAAAGAGAATATAACTCAACTCGATTTATCTGAAGACTTCCTAATTGGTCTCGGTCTATATCAAGTAAGGGTACGTCATCACGGTGATGTCGCGAGAATCGAAGTTGATCAGAATGAAATGATGAAAGTAGTCGAACAACATGAAGTCATTACACATGCACTTAAAGCATTTGGTTATGCGTATGTGTCACTCGATTTACAAGGATATCGTTCAGGTAGTATGAATGAAGTGTTAAAAGAAGGAATGACAGTATGAAAATAGATTTAAAAGAAGTATTGAATTCAGTAGGAAATGGTTTAATGTCCGTGGATGAAGCGATGATAAAGTTGAATTCTGAAGTAGTGCTCGATTATGCGACACTTGATTTGCAGAGAGAAAAGCGGACAGGATTTTCTGAAGTCATTTATGGTGAAGGTAAAACCCAGGAACAAATTCTTGGTATTTTCTCTTCTTTAATGAATCACCATGAGAAAGTGCTTGCGACTAGAGTTGAAGAAGGCAAAGCATTTTATGTCCTTAAGCAACTTCAAATTTTACATCCAAGTCAAGTCTTTCATTATCAGAAGGATGCTAAAACTTTACATTGGATTGCTTCAGATTATGAAGAGAATTGGAAAGACGGTTATATTGCAGTAGTCTGTGCAGGTACATCTGATTTACCGGTAGCTGAAGAGGCGGCGATTACTGCTGAGCTAATGGGAAACAAAGTGGAAAGAATATGCGATGTAGGAGTCGCGGGATTGCATAGATTATTGACTAGAGTTGAGCTCATTGAAGCAGCTAATGTTGTTATCGTTGTTGCGGGGATGGAAGGTGCACTCGTGAGTGTAATTGGGGGACTCGTTTCAAAACCAGTCGTCGCTGTTCCAACAAGTGTAGGATACGGTGTAAGTAGTAATGGCATTACAGCTCTTCACGGCATGCTTGCTAGCTGTGCAAGTGGGGTTTCTGTTGTAAATATCGATAACGGTTTTGGCGCGGGCTATTTTGCAGCAACCTTAACTCATACGATTGATAAAGCCGTGAAAACCGCACTTAGTAGGAAGGAGCAAAACGAGTGAAAGTATTATACATAGATTGCTTTTCAGGTATTAGTGGGGATATGATGGTCGGGGCTTTAATAGATACTGGTGCATCTCCAGAACATATTGAATCAGAATTAAAAAAACTAGATGTATCTGGCTATAGACTTGAATGGTTAACAGTAATGAAAGAAGGCATAAGTGCAACAAAATTTAATGTGATTATCACGGATGACTTAACACCGAATCACCATCATCATCGGCACTACTCAGATATTGTTAAATTGATCGATCGTTCCAATTTGGCAGACGGCGTCAAAGAGCGTAGTAAGCAAATCTTTGCACCTATTGCAAAATCTGAAGCTAAAATTCATAATAAGTCAATTGAAGATGTCCATTTCCACGAAGTAGGTGCCGTGGATTCTATTGTAGATATTGTAGCTACAGCGATTGCGCTGGAAGAGCTTGGAATTGAAAAAGTCATTACATCGCCTGTTCCATTAGGTTCAGGGTCGGTTTGGTGTGCACATGGTATTTATCCAGTTCCAGCCCCTGCAACATTAGACATTATGAAAAATGTGCCGATTGCTCAAAGTGATTTAGCTTATGAACTGACAACACCAACAGGCGCGGGTATTGTTGTAAGCCAGTCTGATGCTTATGGAACGATACCAGCGATGAAAATATCGTCTATAGGCTACGGGGCGGGGACACGTGATATTCCTAAAAGGCCAAATGTTTTACGTGTAATAATTGGCGAAGAATTAGCAGCAGGAAATCATAGTAAAGAGAAGCAAGAAATGATTAGTGTGTTGGAATGCCAACTCGACGATATGACGGGAGAAGCTTTTGGTTTTGTCATGAGTAAGTTATTAAATGAAGGTGCACTGGATGTGTATTATACGCCTATTTATATGAAAAAAAATCGTCCTGGGATTTTAATTACTGTACTTTCATCTGAAAATCATGAAGAGAGATTGACAAATGTTTTGCTACAGGACACTACTACACTTGGTGTTAGAAAAAGTACATGGTCTAGAAAGATATTGGACCGTAAGATTGTAACAGTGGAAACGCCTTATGGTGAGATTAGGCTAAAGCAGGCCTTTAAGAATGGACTTTTAATTAGAGAAATACCTGAATATGAAGATGTGATAGATGCAGCACTTAAACACAATAAGTCTTTTCATGATGTTTATCATGCTGCATTGCAAACTAGTTCAAAACTTAACAGAGAATAATTGAAGTGCATATTTCAAACAAGTAAAGGGAGTTTTCATTTCTCTTTACTTGTTTTTTATTTTGTTTGAGTTCATTTATAAAACATCCAAAATCTTTACTACAAAGATTAATGTATACTTAAGATAATCTAATGGAGCACCATAAAGGGGTTTTACGCAATGATTATCACTGAAGAACTTGCACAACCGATTGTCGATAAAATGATGGCCGTTATTGATTATAATATTAATATTATGAACCATGAAGGCATTATAATTGGAAGTGGAGATAAGGACAGACTATATAAAGAACATCACGGAGGTCTCGATGCAATTTTATTAAAACAAGAAAATATTATTCATGCTTCACATAATCTTGGAGAAAATAAAATTAAACCGGGTGTGAATCTTCCAATTGAATTTAATGAAGTTGTGATTGGTGCAGTAGGAATTACAGGGGATCCAGCCGTTGTTTATAAACTATCTCAACTTGTAAAAATTTCTGTCGAAGCTTTAATAAAACAACAATATTTAAATGAAAAACTACTATATAAAAAGAAAAGTATCGAAAAATGGGTATTTGATCTGATAAGCAATGAACTTAAACAACAGGAACTAGAAGAACGTGCATTGCAATTAAATATAAATATAAATAAAACAGCATTTCTTATGTTAATTCGAGTTAAAGAGTTAGTTCATCCTAAAGAACAAAGTATGGAAACATATGAAGAATTTAAATTGCAAGAAACCCGCTTCCTACAAACAATTAATTACCATCAATCAGATTTAATATTAAAAGCAAATGTAAGTGATGGCGATTATCTACTTATTGTACAGTCTAAATCCAATACCGAAGAAAATAGTAACGATCTTTTAAAAACGTTAGTGCAATCGTTGACACAAAAGAATTGGACAGTTAAAATCGGCGCTAGTAAGTTACAAACTGGTATCTTAGGATTTAGAAATGGTTATCATGAAGCATTACAAAGCCTTGAACTAATGACGGCTCTTGAACCTTCACGCTCTACTTCTACGATTCTGGATTGGGGAGTAATTCAATATATTGATAGAATACCCGAACAAGTTAGATCAGAATTTCAAAAAAACGTAATAAAAGATAAAAAGCCAATCGATTCGGAACTGCTCCGAACAGTGGAAGTCTTTTTAGAAAATAACTTAAAGATTGGTTTAACAGCAGATAAATTATTTATCCATAGAAATACGTTACTCTATCGATTGGAAAAACTAGATAAGATATGGAATTTGGATGCAAGAAAATTTAATGATGCCTTTATTTTACAATTACTTTGTTTTTGTATTAAGCTTGAAAAGCATGATTGATTTAAAATGTTAAAACAAAAATAGATACAATCTTTATTGTATAACCCGTACAGTTGAATGTTACAAAAGCTGAAATACCAAGCGAATTAACATCGATTGAGAAAATCAAATGGCATTGGAATTAACGGTGCCATTTGATTTTTAAAACAGACTTTTGGAATAACGCTACTATATAAATGGTAAAGTAAGCTGAGGCTCACAGTTCAACAATCGGGTCACTATGCTACATAAAACAGTTGCTTTCCGTTCCGGCACACGCTTTCCGGAGGGCGTGGCTTGAGCCAAGTGAACAGCGAAGGGTTCGCTTTGCCGTATTTCTGTGGTTTTGCAGAAATTAAGGCAGCTCTAACCTTCCTACGCTACGCTCCGTCCAGGGTCTCAAGGCTCACGCTGATCCTCCTGGAGTCGGCGCCTGCACTACTAGCACCGGAGCGTATAATATTAGCTATCTACTTCCTCAATAGGGCCAATTTATATTTGAACAAGGAGATTTTAAATCGCTAAGAGAAATAGATAGAATAGAAGGGGATGAAATCATAAAAAGAAAGTTTAGTAAGTTTTCCATTTTATTAATTGTTGTTGGAATGTTTGTTGCATATATGGGATTTATACCGAAGAATATTTTGGGTTGGTGGGTAATATCCATTGGGATTGGAATTTATCTAACAGGCATAGTACTTGGTATCTGTGCTTTCTTTAAGAAAGAGAAAGGGCTTATGAAGTATATCTCGTTACTTTCCATTTTATACATTATTTATTTTATTGCATTTATTTATGGAATTATCGGCGGGGTTTAACGGAATTTTAGTGATCTTCTTCAATCATCGGGTGCAATTCTTTAACAAGGAATTGCACCCTTTTTTAGTAATGGGCCACATTGTGAAGGTGGGGGAAATCTGAGCCTCTTTCTTTTGTGCAGTTTCCGTATTCAGAGGATCAGTACTTCTGATAGTGGGATTGGTCTTTGATTTAAATAAAAATACTTTCCATAATTTCATTTATTCGAATAGGATAGACTTGAATCTTCGGTGGAGTAGTTTTCTAGATATCTATTTAGCAGTACATCCAATTCTTGACTGTACGAGACAACAAGAGGATGCGTATACCCAAAAACTTTTGCTCTTCTATACATGACTTTTCTTTTAATTCCAATCTGAAACAATAACTTTTTTTCATCAAATAGCCTTTTCACAGATCTTCCTCCATATAATATATTCAGCTTCAAATTATGCGGTATATATCTAGTAGATTCAGAAGCAATGAGTACATCGTACAAGATACTGTTTAAAAAGAATGTCGTATTATGTTGAAAATATAATAAGTCATAAATTTGTCAAAATTTGAAGGAATACACACCGAGATATTTGACTTTCAAAGTTTCCGATGGAAAAACTTTTTCAACTAGTTTAAGAAAATTAAAGCATTCGTTAGTAAAGTTATCTATTGTACAAGTTCGATAGTTATTGCTATTCCCTCTAGTTTTTCCCATAAATTGCACAAGGGGTTGCCTGTCAGAATCAACAGCCGAGAATTGTTGTTATGTCAACCTGTGTTGCATATTGGATGAATAGGAAGGTACAGTCAAACTAGTTTGTATTAAGTATCAATTTTTGAGGTGTTGTTGTGCCACATTCGGGGGGCATTAACAGTAGAAGGTTAGTGCCTTAATCGGGCCACTTTGTTGAAAAATTGCCCTGAGTTTATTTCCCATTTCCAGTATTCAGGCTACAAGTAATGAAAAGGAGGTAAATCATGTTCGATATAAAAAGTTACACAACATTTGAAAAAATAAAACCGGTAAATAAAGGCTGGTCTAGCGACAAAAAACACTACATTGAAACCATTACGAATGAAAAAATGCTTCTTCGGATAGCCGATATTTCAGAGTATGATAAAAAGAACAATGAATTTGAAATGATGAAACTAGTAGCTGAATCCGGTGTTCCTATGTCGCAGCCTCTTGATTTTGGTATTTGTGACAATGGCAAAAGTGTATATTCGCTTTTTACATGGTGTGACGGAGAAGATGCAGATATTGTGTTACCAAAGATGACTAAAACGGAGCAATATGAACTCGGCGTGAAATCGGGACAATTATTAAGAAAGATCCACACTATTCCTGCACCAGATGAACAAGAACCTTGGGAAACACGTTTTAATCGCAAAACAGACAACAAAATAAAGAAATACAATGAGTGTAGCTTGAAAATAGATGGTGGAAATAAAATCATCAAATATATTCAGGCAAACAGACATCTCCTTGAAGAAAGAACACAATGTTTTCAACACGGTGATTATCATGTTGGAAATATGATTATTTCACCAGAAGGAGAACTAAGTATTATCGACTTCAACCGTAATGATTACGGTGACCCATGGGAAGAATTTAATCGTATTGTGTGGAGTGCTTCGGTCAGCCCACACTTTGCGACAGGACAACTTAATGGATATTTCAATGGAAGACCGCCGGTACAGTTTTTTAATCTTTTAGCTTTTTATATTAGTAGCAATACACTGTCCTCAATATATTGGGCAATTCCTTTCGGTGAAGATCAAATTACTATAATGAAAAATCAAGCAAACGATGTTCTAACTTGGTTTGACGGTATGAAAAACCCTACACCTACTTGGTATCTGGCTGATTTTTAATATTCAACATTCGAATGCATTAACAGCAGAAGGTTAGTGCCTTAATCGGGCCATTTTGTTAAATAGTAAGGGGAGATAGTAATGTATACAATTTACGATTTAGCTTTTATCTGTCTATTGATTTTTATTGTGTTTTTGTATATTACCATTGACTTTAAACGGAACGGAAAAAGTAATCTTGTAAGAAGATTATTCTTTTATAGCTTTATCATTTATTCACTGATTGTTGTCAAACTTATAATTGGGGGACTTACAATCCCTCTGTGGAAAGATAATGAACTAGACGTTCAGCTTGTTCCATTCTATTTCTTGGATGAGTTAATTTTAATGCATCGCTATGTTGGAATTGATTGGTCTTTCTGGAACTCACTAAAATTAACTTTTTTTAATTTTATTATGTTAATGCCTTTAGGGGTTTATCTGTCCTTTTTGTTTAAGCTGGAAAGTAAAATTAAAGCCTTTCTAATTATATTTCTCGTTAGCTTTATGATTGAAACTGTTCAATTTTCCTTTACCTACATTGGACTGATAAGACCCCGTTCCTTTAATGTAGATGACCTAATAATGAATTCAATTGGTGGATTTACAGCATTTTTATTATGCGTGTTACTGAAGAAAATTGTCTACAGACAAACGTTTAGGAAACAAGAAGCAATTTAACTCAATTCACCAATCGGGTGCGATTGTTGCACAAATTTTATGCCATTAACGGGCCAGATAACTTATTAAGGCTTATTAAATCGGAATAGATAAAAAATTAAGGAAGTAATTGTAACTTCCGTTAAGTAATCACGTCTGTATAAAAAGGGGCGATGTAGACTGCCATAGCGATATGAGACACACATAAAACACCTTCATTAGGCTGCCTCCACACCATATTCCTTGGGTGTAAGGTAGCCTAATTTTGCTTGGATACGTTCATCATTATAATAATTTAAATAGGTAGTGACTTGCTCAATTACGTCTTGATTACGTAATGAATTAAATTTAACATATTGAAATTCCTCGGACTTCAAGTTCGAATGAAAAGATTCAATCACCGCATTGTCCCAACAGTTTCCTCTACGTGACATACTGCTGACAAGGTCGTTATCTTTAATGCAAGCTTGATACGCATACGATGTGTAAACACTTCCTTGATCTGAATGCACAATTACACCCTCCGGGTGATTTCGTACGGCCAGTGCCTCCTTTAGCGTGTCAATTACAAGAGGTGTCTCCTGGTGGTCGTATAACTTGTAAGCCACAATTTCATTGTTAAATAAATCCATAATGGTCGAAAGATATTTTGTAGTACTGCCATACTGAATATATGTAATATCCGTTACCCATTTCTTGTTCGGTTCACTAGCCGTAAAATTACGTTTCAGGATATTAGGAGCAATGACAATGCTTTCACCTTGGGATTTCCACTTCCGTTTCGGCTTGATCCGACACTGCAAGTGATGCTTTTGCATGATGTCCTGAACTGTATTCCGGTTTAATTCTATTTTATACTTTTTCTTTAGCAAAGCCTTTATTTTCCTGTGACCATTCCGATACTTAGTAATTTTACACAGCTCTATAACGGATTCTTCTTCTACTGAAAGTGGCTGATTGACACCTTGAATACGCCATCTATAATAGTTCGCCCGCGGTACTTCTAATGCAGACAAGATAGCTGTAATCGTATACTTTTTTTTAAGTTTTTCAACAATTTGTAGAACTACTTCTTTTTCAACCCTCTTTCTATCTCCATGTACTTTTTTAGAATTTCATTCTCCATCTTTAAGTGAGATAATTGACGTTCTTTTTTGTCTTCATCACTTTTAAAATCAGGACCGTGACCGTACGTGTATTGTTTACCGATTGGTTGATCAAATCTATATATTTCATTATTGCGATACCATGTCATCCAAGTCTGAATCTGTGAATCATTTTTAATTCCGTGTTTCTCCATAATCTCCTTGTTTGTCAACTCACCACTTAATTTATCTTTTACAACAGCCCATTTAACTTCACTTGAATATACGTTTTTGCCCATGCAAAAACACCTCCGATGTAAGTACTTTTTACAAGTGTACCACGCCGAAGGTGTTTTATATTGTCTCATTAATTTAGGTTAGCCCAATGTTATGAAAAGATTAATTATGTTATTTATTGTTATTGCACTTGTATTAGTTGGGTGTAGTAAAAATTCAACAACACAAAAACATTTACCTTCAAACGAAACTGATTCTACGATTCAAGCTATGTCAGACGATATGCCGAATGACCTTGGATTTTCTGTTTCATTTGGTGTTGGAAAGAAAAACGAAATCAACACATTCAATGATACAGTGACCAAGGATTTAATAGAAGATGGAACAGCAACAGCAGATGTAGCCTTAACAGATGAGGAAATGAATGAGATTTATGCAAGAATGAAAGAAATTAATATAAAAGAAACAAAAAAACTTGTACCTGAATCTATAAACGGAAGCACTTGCGAACAAGAACCATACGAAGAGGATGAATGGAAAATCACGTTCAATGGTGAAACCGTAACCCATTCTGTTTCAGGGACATACTGTGAACCTACCGATGATGCAAAACAATTACTTGAGTTGCGAAACTTCGTATATAGTAAAATTAAAAGTAAGGAAGAATTTATTGGACTTCCAGATTCTAAAGGTGGGTATGAATAAGTATTAAGCAATCGGGTGCGTTAACTGAACAACTATTGCGCACTAAACGGGTCAGATTATTAAGTTATGGGAGGGTGTTTTTTGAATACAATAGTGTTATTTACAGTGCTTGTTTCTCTGCTAGTCTCCACCATAACTTGCATATGGGTATTTAAACTAAAAAGTAATAAATGGCTGAGTGTTCTAACAGCATTGGTTGTAAATGCTGTAATATTAATAATAGCGACCGTCCTTTTTTATAAATTAGATGTTCAAGCATTTCATAAACAAACAAATGGAGTCTTTAGTAGTTTGGGAATACTAGTATTTGCGTTTTCTATTCCAGTGCTAACACTATTAAATTTCTACACTCTAGAATTTATAAGATACCAACGTAAAAAAATATCTTACTAATGATTTATTTAATTTCATTAACGGGGGCAATTGCTTTATAAGCGATTTTGTCTATATCGCAATCAGGCATTTACTTGAATAAGCATTGTTGTAATTTAACTGGATATACTAAACCCAATTATAATTAGGGGTGATGAAATTGAACAAAAGTCGTCTTCTTCTTCTGGTTTTATTAGGTATATTAATTTGTGGGTTGAATTATGGAACAGTAATTGCAAATCCAAAAGATACTTCTCCTTCTATTAGGAAAAGCTTCACTGAAGTTGGATATAAATCCGCAATTGAAGTAATGGAGGGCTATTTTAATGATATAAATGAAGGTCGATGGACAAACGTAGATAAGTGGTTTGTTAAGGATGAATCAAAGGTAATAAAAGGTTTTTTGGATGATAAAGAAAACCAGGAAAAGAAGTTAGGCTTACTCAATATTAGAAAAGCTCGATTAGTAGATTCGAAAGAGTTACCGTATGATTATGCTAGGAATTATGTGCCAAGTCATAATATTGAACAATATCGTGATAAAAAAGTATTTTATGTTGCGGTTGATTATAAGGTTTACAACGAAAATGAGTATAACATAAATGGGATTAACTATTTCCTTGTGGTTCTTGTATTAGAAGATAATAAGTGGAAAATAGCATCAATTCCACTCGTTCCAGTAAAATCAATTATTTTTGATGGTTACGGATTTGGAACTGAGGATGAAAAAACCTTCGATGTAAGAAGACTGAAATTTCATATTAAGTAATTGAAACGAGTAACCCTTATGCCACATTCGGGTGCGATTGTGGCATAAGAAATTTGAAAGGACCTTAATAGGTCCTGTTATTTATGAGATGAAAATATATTAATGTGTTTTCAACCTACAAATTAGCAGTGGATTTAACACATATAACAGCAGAGCTACAATAGTTATTGTAAGCCTGTTGATTGGTCTGCCAATAACGTGTCTAAAGCTGTTTCTTTTCAATCTTAAAGGTTGGTACTTAGGCAAAAAGAAGATACCTAATTCATATTCGAATTAGGTATCTTCTTTGCGGTTAATTTCGCTTTTATACCAGTGAACTGAACGGTTTACAGGAACGTAATTGCTTTTTTTAAAATTGTATTATTTATGGGATAGCAACATTTTTTTATTCTTATCTTGCAGTATTAAACTAATTTCAGATGCAGGCAAAGGTTTACTATAAAAATATCCTTGTCCGAATTCACATCCATATTTTGTTAAAGCAATAGCTTGTTCTTCGGATTCTATTCCTTCAGCTTTGATTTCTAAACGTAAATTATGACCCATATCTATAATGGTCTTTACAATAGAAGCAACACTGCAGTGATTCATCATATCTTTTGTGAAAGACTGATCAATTTTCAAATAATTAATTGATAAAAATGCTAAAACACTTAAAGAAGAAAAGCCTGTTCCAAAATCATCAATTGCAATTTTAACGCCTAATCCTTTTAATTTCTCAAAAATAATAATAGATTGGTCATTGTCTTGCATCATACTCTCAGTAATTTCAATTTCCAGATGTTCTGGTTTTAATTGTGTGCTTTGTAATATTGATGAGACTATTTCAAGAAAGTTATCTTCCATTAATTGTCGAATTGATACATTTACTGCTACGGTTAAGTCAGGCGATTGAGTTGTTTGCCATTCTTTTAATTGATGGCAGGCTGTATCCATTACCCATTTACCAATTGGAATAATCATTCCTGTACTTTCCGCTATTGGAATGAATTCCATAGGAGGAATATAACCTAATTCTGGATGATCCCATCTTAAGAGTGCTTCAAACCCAGTTATTTGATTTGTTTCTAAGTGAATTATCGGTTGATAGTGAAGACTGAGTTGATTACATTCAACAGCTGTTTTTAATCCCTTTTCTAACTTTGTTTTTCGGGCTTTTTTCGAATCCATCTCAAAAGTAAAGAAATTAAATTTATTTCCACCTAGCTTCTTTATGCCATAAATTGCTTTATTTGCATTATTAATAAGCGTTTCAGAGTTGTTTCCATGATTCGGATACACAGAAATACCTATACTTGCTGTTATAGATATCTTTTCATTTCCGACGTTAAATGGATTTGAAAAGACGTTAATAAATTTTGAAGCAATATCAGAACCGCATTTTTCATCTGTATCATCGAGTAAAATTACGAATTCATCTCCACCATGTCTAAACAGTAAACTTCCTTCAGGAATAGTTTCTTTTAGTTTTTTAGCTATTTCGATAATGAAATTGTCACCTGAGAGATGACCCATTGTATCGTTAATTAATTTAAAACGATCTAAATCAATATACAAAACAGCAACTCGTTTATTTTTTTGAATGAGTGAATTGAGTATTTTATAAAGAGAGAGCCTATTTGGTAACTTTGTCAAGTAATCATTATATGCACTTTGTTCAAGTTCCATATTTTTTAATCTAAGTGTTTTGGTTATTTTTTTATTTTCATGTAACTGAGAATGCAGAAGTACTGAATACTCATCTGTTTTCTTTGTAATATAATAAAAAAAGGGAGTAGCAAATATTAAAAATAAAGTAGTATCAACTACTTCATACCAAATAACATTCTCGAATTTTAAATTAAATATTCTACTAATAATCTCTTCGAATATATTAGGTAATAGAACGACGAAGAAAATAAAAATCCATAAACGCCTACTCTTGTTTTCATTTTCGTTAAAACTCATACTCCTATTAACACCTTTCGAAATGGTTTATATTTGCACGTATGGAAGTATTCCAGATAGAAAAAAATTGGAATTTCAATGGCATTGCATGCAACTATATTAGTACTATTATTATCGGCAAAGTAATCCATAACTTAATGACTACAACAAAAATAAAGTAATGGAAAAAATACCCAGAGTAAACAAAAACATTGATTTAGTTAATTTTAGAGTTTCATACTACTTCATTTAATTTATTTTTTCATTTCAAGAATAAAATATATGAGGCTAATTGTACAATCAAGTTAGCCACCTAAATTTAGACAAAAAAATGGCCATTATAAAATTTCGTGTATCATTGAAGTTGCGAGACTAACAATGAGAGGAAGTTTTATAATGGCACACACCGAGAATACCATACAAAACCGTAAAAACAAACACCTATCCGCTTTTGAGCGTGGTCAAATTGCTGCTTTACACCAGGCGAAGCACTCCAATCGTGACATCGCTAGACGCTTAGGGCGCGTTCACCAAACGATTGCCAATGAGCTGAAGCGTGGAACAACGACTCAACTTAAGACTGGACGTACGCCATACACGGCTTACTTCCCTGAAACAGGACAAGCTGTATACGAACAGAACAGAATCAATTGTGGTGCTAAAAGTAAGCTGCTTACCGCTGTCGATTTTATTGATTTTGCTTGCGACAGAATCACCAACCATGGTTGGTCTCCAGATGCGGTTGTTGGATTTGCGGACAAACAAAACGACTGGAAAGGCAAGCCAATGGTGTCCACTAAAACCCTTTATAACTACATTGACCTAGGTTTATTAACCGTTCGAAATATTGATTTGCCAATGAAAACTAGGCGTAACACAAAGACCAAGCGCGTCCGAAAACATCGTCGGATTTTGGGTACAAGTATTGCCGAACGTCCTGTCGAAATCGAAAGTAGAGAAGAATTCGGACACTGGGAAATTGATACGGTTGAAGGACAAAAGTCCGATGATAACGCATTACTGACACTCATTGAACGTAAAACAAGAAACTATCACGCCATCAAAATTGATGATCAAGACCATGACTCAGTTGACTACGCGATGACTCAATTACAACAGGATTTCGGTGACCTTTTCCCACAAGTATTCAAGACAATTACTTCTGATAACGGCAGTGAATTTTCCAACCTGTCGTTAGGTTTAAAAGATATCACGGATGTCTATTTCGCTCGGCCTTATGCCTCTTACGAAAGAGGTTCCAACGAGCGCCACAACGGTCTTCTTAGACGCTACATACCGAAAGGTAAAGCGATATCAGATTACTCAAGGCAAGCGATCAAACGCATTTATCAGACGCTCAACAATTTACCAAGAAAAATTCTCGACTACCAACAACCAGCAGTCCTTTTCGAACAAGAATTAGCTAAACTAGCTTAATATTGTATAAACGCAATCGAGATCAAGACTAGTCTTCTAAGCTAGAAGAAAAACCTACACCTTCATAAATACACGGAACTATATTTGAGTGGCTAACTTAATATTGCAATTTAGGATAAAATATATGATTGTTAATTTATTGTAGAAAGTTAGATGGATCCGTTAAACTAATGATATGATAAATAGAGTTGCAAAATATAATTCAAAGGGTGATATTTGATGAGTAATTGTAAGATTGATCATTCATTAGAAGATGTGAATAATAAGTTGATGGATCAAAAATTATTTTTGCCAGAAGACTTGTTTGAGGGCAGCAGTAAAAAGTTAGAAGAAAACCCGAATCAAGAGACATTAAATGAATTATTTCATCTGTTAAAAAAGTATGATTTGGCAACAGAAGAAGTTAAAATAGAACGTAATGAAAGTTTGAAGCAGTTAGTCTTTAATTAATCACAGAGATAGACCTAATTACTTATTCATCATTTGACTGGGTGTACTGCACTCAGTCTTTTAATTTCCTAATTTTAAAAATTAATTTGAAAAAGGTGCATATATGAAGCAAATTATAATCATAGGCGCAGGAATTTTAGGCGCATCAACTGCTTATCATCTTTCGAAAACAGGCGCACAAATAATTGTTGTGGATCGTCATGATGCAGGGCAAGCCACTGACGCTGCAGCGGGTATAATATGTCCTTGGCTATCTCAACGACGAAACAAGGCATGGTATGAACTTGCCAAAAGTGGTGCTAAGTATTATACAACTCTTATCGAGGACCTTAAAGCAGATGGAGAAACTGAGACTGGATACAAACGTGTAGGCGCAATTAGTTTAAATACTGACGAGGAAAAATTGAATAAAATGGCTGAACGTGCGATTAAAAGACGTGAAGACGCTCCCGAAATAGGCGATATATCAAGAGTTACCTCAGTTGAGACATCAGCACTTTTCCCTCCAATAGATAAAGACTTTGAAGCCATTCATATTAGCGGGGCAGCACGGGTAAATGGTCGCGCGTTGCGTAATGCTTTGGTGAATGCTTCTAAGAAGAATGGAGTTCTATTTATTGAAGGTTCGGCTGAACTAGTTCAAGTAGAAAATACTATTTCAGGGGTTCTTGTTGATGGAGAATTATATACAGCGGATTGTGTGCTTGTTACAGCAGGGGCTTGGGCTTCTGAATTATTAGTACCACTTAATGTGAACTTCCAAGTAAGAGGACAGAAAGCGCAAATTATTCATCTTCAGTTGGAAGAAACCATAACGGATGATTGGCCAGTTGTCATACCTGCAAATGATCAATATATCTTGGCTTTTGATGATGGAAAAATAGTTATTGGGGCAACTCATGAGGATGATGAGGAGTATAATTGTCACATTACAGCAGGTGGGTTGCATGAAGTACTCGACAAAGCGATTGCAGTAGCACCGGGTTTATCTGAATCAAACTTTGTTGAAGCACGCGTTGGTTTTAGACCCGTAACGCCAAACTTTTTGCCGGTTATTGGAGAAGTACCGGGTGTTAAGGGACTTTTTCTTGCGAATGGTTTAGGCGCATCTGGATTAACAGTTGGACCCTATTTGGGTAAACAATTAGCCCAACTTGCCTTATATCAGCAAACAGATATTGATCTTGACTTATATGAAGTTTCTAATGCAATTTTAAGTTAATTATTGGTAGCTTTTTAATACATGTTAAGCACATGCGGAACTGTTCGTTCTGCATGTGCTTACTTATTTATTTATGGGATTAAAAACTCAATACCACTTGTCTCGTTCTTTTATTTCCCTACGGTCACGTGTCATTTTTTCAGCCATGGCTTTCATATTTCCTAATTCAGCTAACTCCATAGAAATTTCTTCTTTCATTTGACTCGATTTTATTTTCTGGTTTTTCGGTGTTTGTGGTAAGGAAGCTGAATTATTACTGGAACCTTTATGATCATCCCTGCCCAATTAAAAACCTCCCTTCTAATAAGTTACTGGATCTTTCTTAATATGTCCTAGACCAGCCAATTCATGTAAGGTTTTAATTGGGCTTATTTGTTCAATTCTCATTTTGTTTTTCAATAATTCTTTTTTCACTCATAATATCAGATACAGTTCCAATATGAAGACCTTTACTTTCAGCATCTACAATTAATCTTTCCAAACCTTCAGCTGTAGGCTTAGTTGGGTGCATCAAAATCATGGAGCCGCTTTCGACCTTTGAAATTACACGATTTATCATTTCATCAGTAGCAGGTTTTTTCCAATCAACAGTATCGACAGTCCATAGTATGGTTAACATATCTAGGCTGCGCGCAATATCTATGGTTTCTTGTTTGAAACTTCCACTAGGCGGTGCAAACCATTTTGGCGTGACGTCAATTGTTGATTCAATGATTTCGTTTGTCTTTTTTAATTCATCCAACGTTTCAGCACTTGATTTAAGTTTTAAGTCGGGATGACTATATGCATGGTTGCCTATCTCATGTCCTTCTTTATAAATCATGACTGCAAGTGCTGGATTCTTTTTTACCCAACTACCATCGAAGAAAAAGGTTGCTTTTACTTGTTTATCATTTAATGTATCAAGTATTTTAGGAATGAATTCATCACCCCAAGCGACATTAATTAGCAAAGCGACCATCGGTTTTTCTGAATTACCTTTATAAATAGGGGAAGGTGGTAAATCTTCTAAGCTGACCTCAGGAGAAGTTTCTTTAACGATAAGTAATTCTTTTTCAAATACATTTTTTTTCATCATCTTTTGAATACTTGCCTCAACATCAACAGATATTCCGTTATAACCAGGTATTGCCTTCCATACCTGATCAACTTTTGCATCAATCGGTTTAATGTCATATTCATCTGCATAAGCTTGAACCTCTTTTTGCATGTCTTTAGGGTTATTGTTTGCCATTGTTTGTACCGTTTTTTGTGGTGAATCAGTGGCTGGTTTTATGAGACTAGAAATAGATAATAAAACAACGCAAATTAATATTGCGTAGGGCATATGAGCAATTTTTTTCACGTTAACCTCCTGCATTAAATTTTTATCCTTATATGTAATTTTCCCCAATTTTTGTTTTCAATACATATTAAAATTGGAATCTTTAAAAATAAATTGAATTATAGAACAGTTTATACTTTTTAAGCATACATATATAAGAGAAAAGGAGCGGATTAAATGGTTGCTTTAGAACCTATTTTGATTAATGGTCACCCATTTACTGCGGTAACTGTACGTTTGCCTAAAACTACGTTATTAACAATTTCTAATGGCTTTGGTTATATAATGTGTGGTGCACTTGATGTTGGACTTTTGAATAATGTGTTAAGTGATCGGAAAATTATTGCGGGCAGGGCTGTTGGTGTGAAGACAATTGAACAGTTGTTAAATGCACCTTTAGAATCTATTACAATTGAAGCTGAAGAAATGGGCATTCGAAAAGGGATGATTGGAAAAGATGCATTATTAAAAATGGTTGTGTAAACAAAAAATATCTATAAACAAAGTTGTTAATCGTGTGAAGATTAAATTTATCCTGCATTAACGAGCGGTAAAACCTCCATTGACGAAGATTACCTATATCATAACCTTAGCGAATAACTGGGAAATCCCAATGAAAAATGGGGTTTCTTTTTTAATTTTAAAAAACTATTCTCAATTAGGTTAGAAAAGATTGAAAGTTGCATATGAAAGGTAGTAATCTAAGGTATGATGAAGTGAGAAGAGAAAGGGAATACATAATGACTAAAATGTTATATTTTATAATCATGGTTTCATTTTTAGATACATTTATACAATTGCCAATTATTACACCTTATGCACTTGAATTAGGTGCGTCAAATTTATTAGCGGGTGGAATTGTTGCGATATATTCTTTGACGAATATGATTGGGAATATTATAGGTGGGCATTGGATTGACAGGTTTGGGCGTAAAAGGATGTTGTTTACCGGCATGCTATCTGTATCGGTCATTTTATTATTCTATCCTTATGCACAGTCAGGAGAACAACTATTTGTCATTAGGTTCATTCACGGGTTGGCGGGTGGTGTTTTAATACCTGCAGCTTTTGCATATGTAGGTGACCAAACGAGTAAGCGTACTCGAGGTAAAGCGATGGCATTGACGGGCGCATGTATTGGAACAGCAGCTATAATTGGACCTGCGATTGGTGGGATTATGGCCGCAAGATCAAAGGTAGATTATGTTTTCATCTTCATTGCGATTTTATTTTTTATGACTAATTTATTATTATTAAAATTTGTAAAAGAATCATTTTCGAAAGCAGACAGAAATAGTGTATCAATCAAACACTTTTTGCCATTATTGAAAGATTCATTACTATTACAAGCTTCATTAGCAGCATTTGCGCTTATGATTAGTAATGGAACGCTGGCATTTGCTTTGCCTTTGAAAGTAGCTGAAATGGGCTTGACGTCCGAAACAACGGGACTTTTACTAAGTACATTTGGTATTGTGGCATTGATCGTTTTTCTAACACCATTAAATAGGATGTACGATCACTTTGAACCAATTTCTTTGGTAGTTATTGGACTATGTCTGATCGCATCCGTGCACCTTATGTTAAACTTTACAACTAATATTACAATTGGCTATTTATTAATGACGGTCTACGGAATTGGTTTCGCACTTGTCTTTCCTTCAATGAATAAAATTGTTGCGGATGCTTCATCAAAAATTGATCGTGGAAAAGCTTATGGGATATTTTATGCATTCTTTTCTTTAGGCGCTGTCGTAGGGTCGTTTCTTTCAGGGCTTGCGGCTGAAGTTATTGGTCTTCCTTTTTCTTCAAGTGCGACGATTATGTTTTCTATAGGAATCTTTTTACTGTACAAGTCTAAGAAAAATCAAAAAATTACTAATTAAATCTTCCTGCATCTATTTTTCTCTGTCCAATAACATAGTATCTACTAGTTACTGAATATCAGAGAGGTGGAGGGACATGTACTACTATTATCCCCAACAGATGAGTAATCAACAAAAGCCAAGGATAATGACTATCACAGGTGTCGGGGAGCTAAGTCTAGAACCAGATATCGTAGAGATTCAGTTTGAGGTCGTATCTGAGAACGAACAACTGAGTCTTGCGCAGCGCGAGAATAACGAGTTTATGAATAATGTTATTAATGCATTAGGGCAATTAGGAATTGATCGACCTAATATTAAAACGATTTCATATCGTATTTTCCCACAATATGATTATATTGATGGGAAACAAATTTTTAAAGATTATAAAGTTACAAATGCAATTTCTGTTAAAATTAAGGATATAGCAAATGCTGGAAATGTAATTGATGTGGCTGTCGAAAATGGCGTGACCGACGTTTCAAATATTCAGTTCAAAGTTGAGAATGAACGAAAGTTTTATCTAGATGCATTGAGTTTGTCTTTAGAAAATTCTTTAGTTAAAGCTGAAAGACTCGCAAAGACAATGGGGTTACGGCTGGATCCTCATCCTATTAAAATTAATGAAGAGTATAGGGGAACAGGGCCGGTTGCTATCGCAAGATTATCTTCAGAATACACTTCCACACCAATTGAACAAGGACAATTTATTATTCGAGCGAATGTTGAAGTACAATATCGATATTAAGCAATAAAAAGACCGCAAATTCGTAATTGAATTTGCGGTTTTTTAAATACAAATTTGTAAATGCTTACAAATAAATCGCAGTTAGTTTTAACATATTAATAATAACTTTAAAGTTATCATATAAGATACTGCTTTTATAAGTAGTCGTATTATAGTAGAGTTAAATTGTGAGTTTATTTAAGATTGGCTTTAATATTCATTTGATTTTACATACATAATAATCGTATTTACTAGAATGGAGTGCAGATGAAGCTATCGAAACTAATTTAGAACATCTAATCGTTTTTAATAATGGATTACATTATCGTGAACATGGAAAATCAAATGATAGGATGATTCTCTTTATACACGGCGGGGGTGTTGGCGGATGGATGTGGGACAGGCAAATTAAATATTTTAATGATTATTATTGTCTAGTTCCTGAACTCTTTGGACGACAGCTCGATGGGAATGACGAATTATTTTCTATTACTTCCTGTGCCGCAAAGATGCTTGAACTTATACAAGATAAAGCGAAGAATAGGGAAGTCATAGTTGTTGGATTTTCAATAGGTGCACAAATAGCGATTGAAATGGTAAGTCAAAGACCTGACCTGATTAGCTATACGATGATCAATAGTGCATTAGTGCGCCCAATACCGTTTATGGCAAAAATGATTCGACCGATTATTGCTATGACCTTTCCGTTAGTTCAAATTCGGGCGTTTGCTAAACTACAAGCAAAATCTCTAGCAATTGGACCAGATTATTTTGAACAATACTATGAAGAAAGTTGTCGTGTAGAAAAAGAGGAGCTTACTTATATTTTAGTGGAGAATTTGTCATTTCGTATTCCTGCTTCTTTTCCGTCTGTTCAAAGTAAAATTCTTGTTACAGTTGGTGCTAATGAAAACCGTGCCATGCGTGAATCCGCTAAAGACTTGAAACGTATCAATCAAAATTCTAAGGGTATTGAGATTCCGAACATTGGCCACGGGTTACCTTTCACTGATCCAGATTTGTTTAATCGCTTACTTGAAGCATTTATAGTGGAAAATGATTTAATACTTATATTGAATAGGGCTGTAGGTATAGATTGAAAGTAAAATTGAATTCACAAAGTAGAGGCTTGACTTATAAAGTTAAACTTCAAATAAAAAAACATTCGATATGCATTAGAGGCCACTGAAAAACTTACGTTTTTAAATTTGTAGTAAATCTCATAGAAAAAAGAGCCGATTCGTTCGATTTTGAACGAATTAGCTCTTTTTTCTTTGCTGTTTCTTACTCTGTATCTTTCATTAACGTTATAATCCGTTTAAGATTGACCGCAAAAATGGTCATGGCACCTTGCATTCGCATGCCAAATAGACCCGCTGATTTGGCTACATCATACCCGTGTCTATGTTTTAATTCACTATTCTTCGCTTCGATTTTATAACGAGATTTGGCTTTGACTTTAAATTCATCGCTATTTTGAAACGCTTCTTGATCTTTATGTTCTGTCGATTTAATCGTTACCGAGTAAGTTTTACTTTTCGCACCTTCTTTATAACAACCTTGACGAAACGGGCAGCTTTTACATTTATTAATATCAAAATAATAGGTTTGACATTGATTTCTCTCTACATTTTTCTTTTGAGTACGCGCTTTTCTAATCGCCATGTGACCGGCCTTACAAACATACATCCCTGCATCTTTATTAAATTCAAATTCCTCTTCCTTCGTACGACTCCCTTGTGTAATTTGAGGGTGTAATTTTGACACCAGTTCAAGTTCATTTTCCTTGGCATAAAGAATATTATCTTTTCCAGAATAAGCTGTATCCCCAAGCACTGCTTCAATTTCCATGCCTGTTTCCTGACTTTTTTCAATTAAATCTTGAAGGTATTTCCCATCACTTTTTTCTCCAGTTGTCACAATCACAGCTGTAATCAATCGTTCATCATTTATTGCAATATGTGTTTTGTAGCCAAAGAAAGAGGAGTCTGCTGTTTTATGACCTACGCGTGCATCTAGATCCGTTGAGAAATCGAGCCGTTCTGTATAATCTTCTACAACTTCCTTTAATACATTTAACTTCTCTTTGACGGTTGGAATGTTTACAAGGTGAACCTCTTTTTCAATTACTGAAATCACTTTTTCACAATAAGCCAATTCATCTTCAACTTCGTTGGAAGTTGTTTTCGTTGGGAACTTTTCTTTCATGGTTTCATCGAATTAATACACAGTTTTACGTACATTTTTGGATTTTTCCATTAAAAATTATTTCGGTGATTTTTGGTTATATCGCGCTTTTGTATGCGTGGCGTCTACAATAGTCGATTTACTTTTGATAAGCTCTTTTTCAAGTGCAATTTCAACTGTCTTTTGAATGAGTAAGTCTAATAAATCCAAGTCATTTAGACGTAGCTTGCGAAATTTCGTTAAGGAACTGGGATCAATGACTGAAGCCTCTGGTGCCATATCAAGAAAGTATTTGAAAGACATATCGTACTTAGAGCGTTCGACAACATCAACATCTGATAAATCAAAGATTGATTTAAGTAATAAATATTTAAACATGCGAATCGGCGGGACTGCATTGCGACCGTTATCGTGACAATATTTACTTTTCAATTCCTCTAAAACAAAGGAGTAATCTACAAGTTCATTTATTTGACGCAGCATATTATCTTTTGGTACAACGATATCGTAGATGGCTATATATGGGCTAAGATTGAAGGTTTCTTGAGTAGGGATCATGGGACCACCGCCTGGAATTAGTCCTTTTATTATACAATAAAACAGCGATTCATTTTCGATTTAATCGAAAATGAATCGCTGTTTAGTGTTTTATAGTCTGGTTTTTAGCATACTCCGTTGATTGTAGCGGAAGATGGCGACTCCTACGGGATGAAGCGGGACAGGCGAGACCCCACAGGAGCGCAGCACAGGTTTTCGCGACGAGGAGGCTCACCGCCCGCCCCGTGGAAAGCGTCCATCTGTAGCGGAAATCAACAAATTCTAGAAAATCTCAGGTGAAGAGGACTTTTTCAGTGACCTCTATGCATTATCGAATGTTTTTTGTCATTAATTTTTAATAATAGAGTAGGTGAAAGGTCATGACTTGCCGATATATTGGTGAAACGCGCTCATATATGCGGCAGAAGCGACGATATATGCACAAATTAACTTGATAAAAGTGTGAAACTGTCTGATATAATCACTAAGTAGTCTGATATATTTCTATATAATCAGAAAATCACGTCCCTCTATCTATTTTTCGATTCATTAAAAATATTTATCGGAATTCCATCACCATTATCAATTAATTGTTGTGAAGCAATTTCATTTTCTGAAGCTTGCTTTTGAATGTGTATTTGTTCAGGAGTTAACTCTAAAGTAGTATCTGAGACTTCATCATCTGCAACATAATCACCTATATGCATCTCAGCAGATAGGGTATGATTATTATCTAACTCATTTATTGATTCTAGATATGCTTGCGTATTATTGTTGTTTTCAATAACCACATTATCAACAATTAAGTTTGAACCGATATTTGGGTCTACATTATCATTATGAAAAAAAGTTTGTGTTTCAGGAAATAGATCACCATATTCGCGGTCTACGTAAAGTAAAATACCTCCATCCATTACTTCTGAATAATAAATAGAAGCTTCATCTTCACTAAAGCCCATATTCGTAAAAGCGCCCATTACTGGCTCATCTCCACTTAAAAACGACTTAAAACGATCCAACCAATTACCTTCTGGGGGTCTAACGTCTACATCGGTTAATCCTCTTAGTAATGAAATAGTACCCTCATTCTGGGTTACGATATAAATATCATTGTCCGTGAAACCATGAACCTTCAACTCTACAATTCTATTCAATACTTGATCCTCTGATTGAAAAGTTCCTACAAAGTTTTTATCCGCCATTATTATTGCCTCCTAATAGTTTTTGTTATAACAACTTAGTGATGGAATACCCCACTTTTAAGAAATCAAACAGTGGCGTCGAACTTGAATCGTTTATTATCAAATATATGAGTTGGTAATTTATAAAAATCTGAAAACGCTTTTAAATGACGAAAGTACTCGTTTCATGAGATAATGCACTAAGAATGTGAGGATGATTACAAATGAGTTTTCAAGATTATCAATTAAGTAAAGAAATTATAAGAGCACTTGATGGGCTTGGTTATACTGCGCCTACCGAGGTTCAACAAAAAGTGTTATCTCCTGCTTTAAAGAAAAAAGACCTTGTCGTTAAATCTCAAACTGGGAGTGGTAAGACAGCAGTATTTGGTATCCCAATATGTGAAATGGTAGATTGGGATGAGAATAAACCGCAAGCACTTATATTAACGCCTACACGTGAACTTGCCGATCAAGTGAAGGAAGACATCACGAATATAGGTAGATTTAAGCGTATTAAAGCTGCAGCTGTATACGGAAAGCAGCCATTTAATTATCAAAAGGCTGAACTTAAGCAAAAGTGTCATGTTGTTGTGGGAACACCAGGACGTGTAATAGATCATATAGAACGCGGAACATTTGTACTAGATGCTATTCAATATGTTGTACTTGATGAAGCTGATGAAATGCTAAATATGGGATTCATCGATCAAGTGGAAGCCATTATTAATCAATTACCAAAAGAGAGAATGACGATGTTATTTTCAGCAACATTACCGAGCAATGTTGAAAAGCTTTGTTTGAAATATATGCATGATCCACTTCATATTGAAATTGCTTCCACAGAAACGTTGACGAATCAAATCGAGCATTCCCTATTCGTTGTTGCGGAGCAACAGAAATTTAAATTGCTACGTGATGTAACAATTGTAGAAAACCCGGATAGTTGTATTATCTTTTGTCGTACAAAAGATAATGTGGACAGTGTAACAGAACAGCTTGAAAAGCAATTTTACACATGTGATAAATTACATGGGGGAATGCTACAGGAAGATAGATTCTCTGTCATGAACGAATTTAAACGAGGTGAGTTCCGTTATTTAGTTGCAACTGATGTGGCGGCACGTGGGATAGATATTGATAGTATTACGCATGTTATTAATTATGATGTACCTTTAGAAAAAGAAAGTTATGTGCATCGTACTGGGCGTACAGGGCGAGCAGGGAAGACAGGAAAAGCAATTACTTTTGTTACACCTTATGAAGACAAGTTCCTAGATGAAATTGAGTCATTTATAGGCTTTCAAATAGACAGAAAAAATGCACCGACTTCACAATATGTAGCTATAATGAAGGATGCATTTACTGAGAAGATGGAAAAAATACCGAAAATTAAAAAAGATAAGAGCGAGAGTCTAAACAAAGATATCTTAAAATTATACTTTAATGGTGGGAAGAAAAAGAAGTTACGTGCTTTCGATTTTGTAGGTACAATTACAAGCATATCAGGTATAACTGCTGAGGATATAGGGATTATTAAAATCCAAGACACAGTTACTTATATTGATATTTTAAACGGTAAAGGACCTATTGTTTTAAAGGAAATGAAAGAAAAAACAATAAAAGGTAAGTTATTAAAAGTTCATATAGCTAAAAAATAATCTTGAAAAAGTATCAAATTGTTGATTGATTATCTGTTCAATTGATTGGTGGAAAATAAAATAAGGCACGAAAAAGACCGCTAATTTATTTAGCGGTCTTTTAAATATTCATCTAAGAGCATAATTAATTGTTATAAACAAAATAAAAACAACAATTACTTACTATTAACTTTCATATATTCTTTATTATTGCTATAATGCAAATAAATAGTCTGAAAAGAGTGATAATATGATAGAATCATTAACAAGAGTTGGATTTGACGAAATAGACAGAAAACTACTAGACATTCTTCAAAAAGAAGCGAATATCAGCAATGTTGAACTGGCACGAAGAGTGAATCTTTCTCCACCAGCAACACATACGAGAATTAAGCGGCTTGAAAGTGAAGGGGTAATTGATCAATATGTAACATTGCTGAGTAAAGAGAAACTTGGCTTTGATCTAGTATGTTTTATTTTAGTCAAAACAACTTCTCATCAAAAAAAAGAAAATGAACAGATTCAAAAATTGATTTGTGAAATGCCAGAAATACTGGAATGCCACACAATTACAGGCGAATATGATTATATGATCAAGGCGGTGATTAAAAACAGTAAGGATCTAAAAAACTTTGTGGCAACGAAGTTAAGCTCACTTCCAGGTGTAATCGGTATTAACACAACTTTATCGTATGAAGAAATTAAGTCTACTACTGTTTTACCAATTATGGAACAAAATAATTAGTATAGCTAAAGGAGTGACTACTAGATGAATAATTCTACGAAGTCTGTATGGGGCGGAGAAGAAAAATCTTTAATCGCTGGAGCTACACAAGTGCCAATTGTTTCAAGTGTCGTTTTCGCTTATGATGATGTGGAAAAATGGTCAAATGTAATCTTAGGTAAAGAAGATGGATATATTTATGGACGGTATAAAAATCCTACTGTCGAGGTCTTTGAAGAAAAAGTCCGAATACTGGAAGGCGCAGATGCATCTGTAAGTTTTGCAACAGGGATGGCAGCAATTAGCAATGCTTTATTTGCTCTATTATCACCCGGCGATCGAATAGTCTCTGTAAAAGATACGTATGGAGGAACAAATAAACTTTTTATTGATCATTTGCCGAGGTTTGGTATTGATGTGACTTTATGTGATACGACTGACCATGAAGCCTTAGAAGTAGAAATTAAAAAAGGTTGTAAAGTTCTATATTTAGAGACACCAACAAATCCAACGATGAAACTAGTTGATATTGGTAGATTGTCCAAGGTGGCGCGTCAGGTTGGGGCAATTGTTATTACAGATAATACGATGGCTACACCGATTAATCAAAATCCATTACAATTGGGCTCAGATTTAGTTCTCCATAGTGCTACGAAATATTTGGGAGGACATGGCGACGCTCTTGGCGGAGTCATTTGCGGCAATGAAGAGTTACTTAAAAAAATATATGAGTACCGCATGATCAATGGAGCACCGCTGGATCCGAATGCAGCTTACTCTTTAATCCGCGGTATGAAAACGCTTCAAATCAGAATCGAACGACAAAATGAAAGTGCAATGGAAATTGCGCGCTTTTTAAAGAAACAGCCGCTCGTAGAGAAAGTATTTTATCCAGGGTTAACAGACGACCCTTCACATGAGCTGGCAAAAAAACAGATGAATGGATTTGGCGGTATGTTGAGCTTTTCATTAAAAGGTGGATTGGAAGCTGTCTATGAGTTTTTGCCACGCCTACGCTTTGCTCATTTAGCTGCCAATCTGGGGGCCGTGGAAACGACAGTCGGTCCCGTTCATACAACAAGTCATGCTGAATGTACTCTTGAAGAACGGGAAGCGATGGGGATACCAGAAGGGTTAATCCGTTATTCAGTTGGAATTGAAAACGCTTCTGATTTAATAACAGATCTCGAAGAGGCTTTTAAATATATTGAAAATAATATAACTGTTAAGTAATAGTTTGGTAGCCCAGTAACGTCATCCTCTTTAATTTGGATGGCGTTATAATTACACTCTCTTAATAAATATTCCTAGCATTATTTCATATTCTAACGCAGTTTTGCATTATTAATTCCCTGAATAATTGAAAAACTGGAGGGGTTTTATGTTGGATATTATAAATGGAATAAATGATTTGTTATGGAGTTCATCCTTAGTATATGTCATCTTATTTGCTGGAGCAATGTTCACAATTTTAACTCGCTTTTCTCAAGTACGTCATTTCAAAAATATGTTAAAAATAATGTTTCGCGGCAAAAGTTCAAAAACGGGTATTTCTCCCTTTCAAGCATTTACCCTAGCTTTGTCCGGCCGTATTGGAACGGGTAATATTGCAGGGGTGGCTACAGCAATTGCGCTAGGGGGTCCTGGAGCTGTCTTTTGGATGTGGGTTACTGCCATAATGGGGGCGGCAGTTGTTTTTGCTGAATCAACACTTGCTCAAATATTTAAAGTGAAAAAAGATGGCCAATTTCGAGGCGGACCTGCCTATTATATAGAAAAAGGTACAGGAATGAGATGGCTTGGAATCCTTTTCGCTATCTTACTAATTATCTCTTTATCTATTTTTGATGCAGGATTGCAAGCAAATACAATTGCATTAAGTCTTGAAAACGCTTTCGGGATGAATCGCATCGTGACAGGATTGCTCATCGTTGTATTACTGGGTTTTATAATCGCGGGTGGTGTTAGACGCATTGCTAGCTTTGCACAAGTCGTTGTTCCATTTATGGCCTTAGCTTATATAATAGTTGCGATTGTAATAATGATTCTCAATATAGATGCAGTTCCAGGCGTTTTTGCACTTATTGTTAATAGTGCGTTTGCCTTAGACTCTACATTTGGAGGTTTAATTGGTGCTGCCGTAGCCTGGGGAGTAAGAAGAGGTATTTATTCCAACGAAGCCGGTATGGGGACAGGAGCACATGCTGCAGCATCAGCTGAAGTTGACCACCCTGTTGAACAAGGATTAGTACAAGCTTTCTCTGTTTATATAGATACTCTTGTAGTTTGCTCAATTACTGCATTTATTATCTTAATATCTGGCATGTACAGTGTTGAGGATTCTGATGGGAACTTTATCATGAATAATGTTGGGCAAGCAGAGAATTCCGCATTCGCACAACTTTCGGTTGAACATGCTTTGCCAGGTTTCGGATCTCCGTTTATTGCTATTGCATTATTTTTCTTTGCATTTACAACTATAATGGCATTTTATTTCATGGCGGAGATCAATATTACCTATTTAATGAAGGAAAGAAACCCTAAATGGGCATTAAGGATTGTCAAATTAATGTTTCTAATATCTGTGTTTGTTACTAGTTTATGGACATCTGATACTGCTTGGATAATGGTTGATTTTGGACTTGGAATTATGACCTGGATAAATATTATTGTCCTTATCTTTTTAATTAAACCAGTATTAGCCGCTTTAAGAGACTATGAACAACAATTAAAAACAGGGAATAAACTGTCATTTGATCCTATAAAATTAGGTATTAAAAATGCGGAGTATTGGGAAAACAATAATGATAAGTCCGAGGATTAGGACATGAAGAGAATCATATAAAACTGAAATGTTTTTAATGTTACTTTACTGTGACGACCCGCACGCACGGACCTGTGAGAGGCGCATGAATTCATTCATGCGCCTACTCTATTTTCGTTGTTCGGTTTGGTGGCCAATTCGACATACTAATCCGATAACAATAGTATTTCTGTTAGTTGAAAAATCGGGTTTATTCAAACTAACATAAAAATTTTACCTATATGCACTAATTCTGTTAAATTGATAATAGATGTTTTTTTTTTCGCTTTAGTATGGTATTCTTCGTTAGTGCCATTATAAAACTTCCTCTCATTATTAGTCTGATAACCTCAATGAGAAGCGAAACTTTATAATGTCATTTTATTGCCTGAACTTTTTAGTCCTAAAATTTTTTGTCCAATTACGCTTAAATAATTAATGATCGCAGGTTTATTGTAAGTAATTTATGGAGTAACTAATTAGGATAGGATGGTCTTATCATTCCCACACATTATAGTGGGATTCATTACAAGAAAACATGTTTTTTGTACATATGTTTCGAGAGGAAATTGTTTTTTATGGTATCAAAAGAAAAAAGATTCCGTCTAGAAATAGAGGGAGTAAGAGGAATTGCAGCTATACTCGTTGCAGTCTATCATATTTGGCTAAATCGAGTTTCTGGCGGAGTAGACGTTTTTTTCATCATTTCGGGATTTTTAATTACAACTTCTATATTCTCTATGTATCGACGGACGGGTAGAATTCAAGTTTTTGAATACATAATTAAACTACTAAAACGGCTTATGCCTACTGCTTGGTTCATTGCGTGTAGTACGTTTATTATTAGTTTTATATTAGTTCCTCCACATACAAGGCCCCAATTTTTTAATGAGTTCATTGCGTCTCTTTTTTATTTTGAAAACTGGCGACTAGCTTTTGACTCAGTTGATTATTTAGCACAAAATAACGAGGCTTCTCCCTATCAACATTACTGGGCACTTGGTATTCAATTTCAATTTTATCTAATTTGGCTAATTCTATTTAAAATTGGACTTCTTATAAAATGGCTATTTAAAAAGGTTGATTTTTATAAGATTATTTTTACGTCTCTCATACTAGTTGTAATCACTTCATTGACGTATTCAATTTATTTGACTAACGTTAATCAACCTATTGCTTATTATCAAACATTTACACGTGTTTGGGAGTTTGGACTAGGTGGAATTTTAGCGATGACCATTCATCTTGTTAAATTGCCTAAAGTTGTCGCTTGGGTATTCGGGTGGCTTGGATTAATTGGAATATTAATCGGTGGAATCATTTTTCAAGTATCGACGGTCTTCCCGGGTTACGCAGCGTTATGGCCAACAATGTCGGCTGTACTAATTTTGCTTGCTGGCAACACAAGTACTCGCTTTAGTGCATACAATATTCTTGCTTCAAAGCCACTTGTGTCTTTTGGTAAAGTATCTTATGCCTTTTATTTATGGCACTGGCCGGTTTTAGTTATATTTTTATCCTATTTTGAACGTGGAACAGTTTCTATAAAAGCAGGACTTATTATTATAGCGTTGTCTATCGCTTTGGCTTACTTTACCATCTACTTTGTTGAAACACCTATTGTTAAATTGAAATCAACTACTAAACAAACTGCTTTGGCTATTATAAGTGTCACCGTATTGGCAAGCGGAGTACTTACGGTCTATTACCAAAAAGTTATTCCGAATCAAAAAATAGTTAGTGATTATGGTGTTCATCCGGGAGTTCTTGCTAATCAAGTTAATGATTTTCCATATTATTATGATTCTGAAACTGTTTTACCTGATTTAAATGACGGAAGACTTGATATGTCAGATGTATATGAAAAAAGTTGTTTTCAATCGAATGGTAGAATCGCTATTTTAGAATGTGAATCTGGTTCGATTGATAAATATGACTATACAATTGCACTCGTTGGCGGATCACATTCTGCCCATTGGGAGCCGATGTTGACAGAATTTGGAGAGAAAAATAATGTTCGTATTCAGACGATATTAAAAGCAAGTTGTCGCTTTTCAACAACAGATACTATTAATAATCCTGAGTGTGTTGATTGGTTTGAACTTGTATCGGAACGTCTTCTTGAAGATCCCCCAGATTTAATTGTTACAATTGGGGATATTTCAGGAGCAGAATGGAAAGTAGTTCCTGATGGTTTTATAGAAGCTTGGAAGATTTATGAAGAAGCAAATATTCCTTTATTTCTTATTCGAGATACGCCTCGTTTTCCAAAAATGATTCCGAAATGTCTTCGGGAATCAGAAGGTAATGGAATTGAGGCCTGCAAATTTCGACGCGATGAAATTATTCTAGAGCCTAGTGCACTTGAAAGTGCTCCTTATCTTCCAGAGGGTGTAAATACAATTGACGTTACAGATTCTATTTGTGATGATGATTATTGTTATCCAGTTGTTGGAAATGTAGTTGTTTCCTTCGATAACAATCACATTTCAGCAACACTTTCACGTACTTTTGCTTCTGTATTCGAGAAACCATTACTGAAAGCTTTAAAAGAAAGCGAATCATTTAAAATGAAAAGAGATAAGTGAGTGGAATCTGTTATTAAATATAAAATTTTTATACACAGACGCTGATACACTAAATAACTCATCCGAGCCACTAGCTCACGGATGGGTTATTTTGGTTTATCGTTAAATAACAATATAGATACGACTAGCGCAGCAAAAATATAGCTGATATCTACTTTCAAATCAAATACACTCTTCTTAGTAGAACTTTAGCTTGAAAAAATATCTGATGAAATTATGCGGAAATGTAATTGATTAAAGGATTAAAAACAACATATGACGAAAGGTTAATAATAGAGAAAATAGTAAACTCGATTTTCTAAAACAAAGCATTATTTTAAAAGGTAATATAGGGTCTGTCAATTACTATAAAACTTAAAGGGGGTTGAAATAATGAAAGGGATTTATGAGTTACTTATGCCAAGCACGGTCCTCTATGGGAATGGTTCTGTAAAAGAAATAGGGAAACAAGCAATGAAATTAGGGAAGAATGCTTTAATTATAAGTGATTCTATTATGAATAAATTAGGATATGTTGATATGTGTCAGCAGCAACTAAATGATTGTGGACTATCATCCGCATCTTATCTGAATGTTGATTCTGAACCAACAAATATTCATGTGAAAGAAGCGCTAGCTATTTTTTTAGAAGAACAATGTGATTCTATTATTGCGATTGGTGGCGGAAGTTGTATTGATACTGCGAAAGCGGTTTCTGTTCTTATGACGAATGGTGGTACGATGTCTGATTATTTTGGAACAGATAGGAAAATAACGGAAAAGCCTATACCCGTCATTGCGATACCAACGACTGCAGGAACTGGTTCTGAAGTAACAAAAATTACTGTCATTACTGATACGGAAACAAATGTGAAAATGATGTTAGCTGATCCTAGCCTTTTACCAGCCGTTGCAATTGTTGACCCGGAACTAACTGTTTCCTGTCCGAAAAGTGTGACTGCTGCTACAGGTATTGATGCATTGTGTCATGCAGTAGAAGCTTATATATCTAGAAAAGCGCATCCTGTAACCGATGCATTGGCATTAACAGCGATTGATCATATTATGGGAAGCATTCGAACAGCTTATGAAGATGGTGGAAATATTGATGCACGTGCAGAAATGGCGGTAGGTTCGATGTTGGCTGGTGCTGCTTTCTCTAATGCATCCGTAACGCTCGTCCATGGTATGTCACGCCCGGTTGGAGCATTGTTTCATACACCACATGGCATTTCTAATGCAATGCTACTTCCAGCAGTGTTGGAATTTACTATGGAAGCTTCCATTGATAGACTTGCGCAGATTGGTGGACGATTGATTAAAAATGCAAACACTTTTTCAGATAGAGAGTTAGCGATAGGGCTAATTAATGAAATAAAGCAACTCTGTTTTGATTTAAACATACCTAATATGAAAGGGTATGGTATTGAAGAGAAATCATTTGAAAAGTCATTGCCAAAAATGGCAGCTGATGCAATTGAAAGTGGCAGTCCTTATAATACACCTAGAATACCAACGATAGATGAGATAATAGAATTGTATAGAAAGTGCTATGACTATGATTTTAGTGCGAAAATGCAATTAGCTTAATTGATAAACTGAGGAGGTTTTTATATTGATAGTAAAAACAAGTGTAGAAAAAGTGAAAAACTTTATTAACGGAAACTGGGTTGAAGCAGAAACTAAACAATATGAAGAGGTACCTAATCCGGCGACTGGTGAAATTATTGCAACTGTGCCAATATCTTCAAAAAAAGATGTAGAAAAAGCAGTAGCAGTTGCTAAAGAAACTTTTAAAACGTGGAGCAAAACAGCAGTACCTAGGCGGGCGCGTATCTTATTTCGATATCAACAACTTTTGGTTGATAACTGGGGAGAGCTAGCGAAAATTATTACAATTGAAAATGGTAAAAGTTACACTGAGGCATATGGAGAAGTTCAACGAGGAATCGAATGTGTAGAATTCGCTGCAGGTGCCCCAACACTTATGATGGGTGAGCAATTACCAGATATCGCCACAGGAGTAGAGTCGGGTATGTATCGCTATCCTCTAGGAGTTGTTGGAGGTATCACGCCGTTCAACTTTCCAATGATGGTTCCTTGTTGGATGTTCCCGCTCGCAATTGCTCTTGGAAATACATTTGTTTTAAAACCATCTGAACGCACACCACTGCTAGCTAATCGATTGGCAGAGTTATTTAAAGAAGCGGGTCTACCGGACGGAGTATTGAATATTGTGCATGGTGCCCATGATGTAGTAAATGGATTAATCGAGAATAAAGGAGTTAATGCTATTTCATTTGTCGGCTCACAACCGGTTGCCGAATATGTCTATCAAACTTCAGCGGCAAATAATAAGCGTGTACAAGCATTAGCAGGTGCAAAAAATCATTCAATCGTTATGCCGGATGCAGATCTTGATAATGCAGTCACCAATATTATTGGCGCGGCATTCGGTTCAGCTGGTGAACGCTGTATGGCATGTGCCGTTGTAGTTGCAGTGGGTGATGTTGCTGATGAATTAGTTGAAAGACTTGTACAAGCTTCAAATGAGATAATAATTGGTAATGGGCTAGATGATGATGTATTTTTAGGCCCTGTTATTCGTGATTCTCATAAAGAGAAAACAGAAGGTTATATCCGTATTGGAGAAGAAGAGGGTGCTACTCTTATACGTGATGGTCGTAATGATGAAGTTAAAGAAAACGGCTATTATGTAGGACCTACTATATTCGATCACGTCAATATCGATATGAAAATATGGAAAGAAGAAATCTTTGCCCCTGTGTTATCAATCGTGCGGGTAAACAGTTTAGATGAAGCGATTGCAATATCTAACGAATCAGAATTTGCAAACGGTGCATGTCTTTATACAGACAGTGCTAAAGCGGTTAGACAGTTTAGAGAGGAAATGGATGCTGGTATGCTAGGTGTAAATTTAGGTGTACCCGCACCAATGGCTTTCTTCCCGTTTTCAGGACATAAAAATTCATTTTACGGTGATTTGCATGCGAATGGAAAAGACGGCGTTAATTTCTATACGAGAAGAAAAATGCTTACAGCAAGGTATTAAAATTGAACGCCAATTTACATTGCGAAGTAACTCATAAATGATGTTAAAATAAATAATGCCAAGTCACGGAACAACTTGTAGTTGTTTCCCTACTTGGCATTTTACTATTTCGATTAAGATTTGAACATATTAAACCATCCTTTATGCTTAAACCAAATCATCATAGTAAATCCAGAGCCCATCATAGCGAGGAGCACGAATAAATAACCGTATTTCCAATGAAGTTCAGGCATATAATCGAAATTCATGCCGTAAACGCCGGCGATAAACGTTAGTGGAATGAAGATAGAAGAAATAATGGTTAAGGTCATCATGATGCTATTCATTCGATTGGAGTTAATCGATAATTGGCTGTCTCTAATATCAGCAGTCAGTTCACGATTTTCTTCTATAATTTCACCAAGTCTTAATAAGTTGTCATGGATGTCTTTAAAATAGAGATGTTCACTAGCAGAAAGACTAAGTTGTTCTGAACCAAGCATTCTATACAATAAGTCCCTCATAGGGAAAATGGTTCGGCGTAGACGTAATAGGTCACTACGCACTTCGAAAACAAAATCCATCGATAAGTGAACAGTCTTTGGCGATAATTTATCTTCAATTTCATTTAATTGGTCGTCAATTTTATAAGCAATTGGAAAATAGTTATCCACGACTTTATCTATGATTTGATAAGCAGTAAAAATGGCGCCATTATCCCATTTTTGTGGGTTCTGTATAACTTTTTCACGAGATAGTGATAATGCCTCAATATCATCGTAATGGAAAGTGACAACAAAGTTTTTACCAAGAAATAAATTAAGTTCTTCAGGGCATAACGTTGCATGTCGTATCGAGTGCAGTACAAAAAATACATAATCCTCATAGTAATCAAGTTTTGGACGTTGTAATCCTACAAGACAATCTTCAATTGCGAGTGGATGGAATTTGAAAAATGTATGTAATAGTAATTCTTCATCTTTCGTTGGTTGGTCAAAATCAACCCAATACCATTTAAGTGCTTTTTTTTCGATTTCGTCCAAGGGGAAATCAAAGATTAGTTCATTATTAGTAGTAAACCCCATCGTACGAATCATCTTTCAACCTTCTTTCGTATTGGAAATCGTCCTTGCTTATTTACTGAAATCCTACAGGGATAAATTAATAATGTCTATAAAATTGATTTATTAAATAATTGTAAATGAATAAACAATTGTTGCAAAGATTAAATTAGTCATCTTTTGTTGGGATACTAATATTGTGGTAGAGTAGTTTTGATTAGTACTTTTAAGGAGATGAGAAAAATAGATACAAAACTTGGAAAACCAAAAGGGTTTGGAGAGATTCTGGATCTTACATTCAGCTTAACTAAAAATAATTTTAAAACGTTTTTTAAAATACTTCTAATTTTTATGGGGCCGCTTTTTATACTCCAAGCTTTAATTATGCTCGTTTCAGGTGTCAGTTTTTTTAGAGAAATAGGAACTGGTGGTGTATGGTTTGAAAACATTATTATGAGTTTTGATACGGAAGAGTCACTAAATTTAGGCGCCGATTTGGGAAGTGTCTTTATTGGGTTTATTGGCTTATTCTTTTACCCAATTGGAATGGCCGCTATCTTTATAGCAATTAACAAGATTAAGAATAATGAAGAATATACAACGGGTTCAGTTATTAAGGAAGCATTTTCAAAGTATTGGCCTATTATTGGTAGTAGTTTATTATTTGGTATAATTGTATTTGGTTTAATTTTTTTACCAGTTTTTATCATTATAATCCTAAGCGTAATTGGCGCGGTTGCTTTTCCACTTGTTGGTATTATTGTTGCCATCCTTTTGTTTTTGGGATTCGCTGTAGGCATTTGTTATTTATTAACTCGTTTAAGTTTTTATTTTGGATCAGTAGTACTTGGAGAAGGTGCCCCGGGTTTATCTAGAAGTTGGCGACTCACTAGAAAACGTACATGGATATCAATAGGGCTATATATTGTATTCTTTGTCATTTTTACAGTAATTAGTACATCAATTGAAATTACATTTGGGTTGTTTTTAGGGAATAGTGTATTACTTACATTAATAGTATCCTTAGCTACTATCCTGACGACTTTAATATATTCAGTAGGGTACGCTGTCATGTTCTTGGATTTAAAAGCGAGACATGATGCCGATGATTTAAAAGATATGATTGCTGACTATAATGTAAGTCAATAAAATGATTCGAAGGTGATAATCATTGACAAATGTTAATAAAACTAAAGATGAGCTAGAAAGAATTTTAAATGGTCCTGAGTATTTGATTTACCAGGATGAAAAAGTGAATATCCTGACTATCTGGTGGGATAAAATTAAAACCTGGTTAGCGGATTTATTAGTAAACTTATTTCCTTCATTAGAAAAAACGACGTTATTGGCTGGACCTATATTAACTATAATTATTATCGTTTTGTTAATTCTAGTTGGAGCAACTGTATTTTTCATTATACTTAATAAACGAAGGAAAAGTAAATTCAGTGAAAAGACACCATTGCATTCTCAGAAGGAGATTGATTGGTCTTCAACGCGACATATAAGTGAAGCAAATCAGTATGAAATAGAAGGGAAATATTCACTAGCTACACGGCATCTGTTTTTAGCTTTGTTAATTTATTATAACGAGAAAGAATGGCTGGAAGCTAGGGTTTGGAAAACAAACTGGGAATATTATGAAGAACTAAAGAAAGTCAATCAAGTATCGGCAAATGGATTTTTTGATTTAGCCAACTTTTTTGAAGAAGCAACTTATGGAGAAAAAGAAGTTCAACAAAAAGGATATAATCAATTTCGGGTAATAATAATGAAAATAGTAGGCATTTTAGATGAATGAGCAAAAAGAAATCGGTGGAGGTGAATAGGCGTATTGAATAAGAGACTTAGGGGTAAAAAAACCTTGATTTGGGTTGTATTACTTTTACTATTAATTTTAGGGGCACAGTATTTATTAGCGCAGGCTCAACCTAAAGAATATCCAATATATGCGTCTAATTCACCTTCACCAACAGGTGTGAAAGCATTTTATACGTACTTAAGCAATAATTATGTGTCTGTAGAAAGATGGACAGAATCACCAAGCAATTTAACGGATCAATCAAAAGTGCAAACGCTTATAATGGTTGAGCCTTATTTTGTTCCGAATAGTATTGATATAAAAAACTATGAAAAGTTTATGGAATCAGGCAATACCATTCTATTATTTAAAAGTAATCCAAAAGGTATGTTTGGTTTAGGAACTGAAATTGTGGAGGCAAAAGAATTACCAGTAGTTGACCAAAATGACTCAAAGCACCAGGTTGAGCATCCAATATCCGTTAGACTCCAAATGCTAGATAAAGATGAAGTTTTGTTGTCTGATGAAATGGGTCCGATTGCACTTAAACGTTCATTTGGAAAAGGACAATTATTTGTAGCGAATGCACCTCAATGGATTACGAATAAAGAAATTTTAACAAAAGATCATCTAGATTTAATTCTAGATTTATTTAATGAAGTTGAAGGAGAAGCGTTCTTATTTGATGAATACATACACAGTAAAAAAAATGCGGCAACTATTTTAACTGTTTATCCTCAATGGTTTCTGTTGTTTATTTTACAAGCTATTCTTATAGCTTCACTTTGGTTATGGTCCCGCGGAAAACGTTTTGGTACAGTCTTCATTCCTAGAGAAGAGTCCGTCCGCTTTAGTGATGAAGCGATTAACGCATTAGCAGCATGGTATATGAGAGGTAAACGTTATAATGATGCTTTGGTTATACAAGCTGATTATGTAAGAACTTTAATACAGGAGCGATGGGCAGTTCCGGCTAATCAAGAATGGCCTGACCTTTTCGTTTATTTTGAACGAAAAGGTCTTAAAATGCCTAAAGCGAAACTTGTTTCATGGCTAACAGAATTAAATGCTATTTTAAATAAAGAACAACTTAGTAAACAAGAATTTTTGTTGTGGTCGAAGCGATTAGAGGAAATCAGGAAAGAGGTGGAAGGTAAATGAGAACAGAAGTCTTATCTTTATTGGAAAGTTATGAACAGAGAATTCTTGGTCAAAGCAACACGTTGAGGTTATTATTAGCAGCGATTTTAGCTGGTGGCCATGTACTTCTTGAGGGTGTTCCAGGTACAGGGAAAACGCAAATGGTCAGAACACTCGCTACTTTACTGGGCGGTGATTTCCGTAGAATTCAATTTACGCCTGATTTACTACCAAGTGACATCACAGGAAGCATGATTTACAACATGCAGGAAGGTTCTTTCGAAACACTTAAAGGGCCAGTATTCACAAATATTCTTTTAGCCGATGAAATTAACCGCACGCCCGCAAAAACACAAGCGGCGCTTTTAGAAGCAATGGAAGAACAACAAGTAACAATACAAGGCACAACATATGAACTGCCAGATGTGTTTTTTGTTGCTGCTACACAAAACCCGATTGAATTTGAGGGTACTTATCCATTACCAGAAGCGCAACAAGACCGGTTTTTGTTTAAACTTATTATTGAATTTCCTTCATTTGATGAAGAGAAAAACGTTCTGAAACAAGTTATTGAAAAAGGTTTTGACACAAAAATTACTTCGCCTGTTCTTGATATGAATGCTTTTATGGCAATTAGAAAACAGATTGAAAAAGTTACTTTAGGCGAAGGTGTACTAGATTATATTATGAAGATTGTTAGGAAGACTAGAGAAACAGAATCAATTCGTTTCGGGGCAAGTACAAGAGCGGGGATTTCAATTGGAAAAGCGGCACAATCATGGGCTTATTTAGCAGGCCGTGATTATGTAACGCCTGATGATGTTAAAATCGTTACTAAACCATCATTGAGGCATCGTATTCAATTATCACCGTATGTAGAATTGGAGGGAGCGGCCGTTGACCAGATCATTGAAGAACTTGTGGGGTCGATTCCTGTTCCAAGGTAAGGGGATTTTACCGACAAAACGATTACTAATAATTATGCTTCTTTTATCGTTTGTATTGATATTAATTGGCAGTATATCTAATCTTGCTTGGGGATTTGTAATAGCGGTTAATATTTTATTTATACTAGCAAGCTTAATGGATTTACTAAATTCGCCGAAGAAAAATGACCTTTCTTATGAAAGGACAATTGCAAATGAGTTAGAGCGTAATCTTAATTATAAGGTAGATATTAAGATGAAGAATCGTTCTCAGCTTCCTTATAAATTTACTTTAGTAGACGGACTACCCCAGTCATTCAAGCAACCATTTCTACTGCAGGGGTATTCAATGGAAGAAACGACGATAGTATCTTATGAGACGAATGCTCCTGTTAGGGGTGATTATGAGATTAAACGACTTTTTATCCGTTATACAAGTCGCTTTGGATTATGGGAAAAGCAGCAGACTATTGAATTACAAGATTCAGTAAAAGTTATACCTGATTTATCTGAAGCGAAACAGTTTTTGGAAAACGCGCAAAAGTATTTATTGCATGAAGGTGCCAAGATTAGAAAGCAACAACGTGGTGTTGGAGATTTCGCACAAATTCGAAACTACGTTGTGGGTGATGATCCTCGTATGATTAACTGGAGGCAGACTGCAAAACTTCAAACTGTTATGACGAATCAATATGAACCAGAACGGGGCAAGTATGTAACCATTTTAATTGATTGTGGCAGAATGATGGGCGCTGAGTTAACAAATGGGAATAGACTTGAAAAAGTTCTGGAAGCCGCACTAACTGTTACCGTAGCAGCTTTACAAAAAGGTGACTATGTATCGGTGCTAGCTTTTTCTAAAGAAGTGAAAGTTTTTGTACCACCGGCTAAAGGTATGGCCCATTTACAGACTATTCTTCAAGCTGTTTATCATTTACAAGTTGACGCTGCTGAATCAAATTATGCTGCCGTTCTTACGTATATGGAAACAATGCAAAAGAAGCGCAGTTTACTTTTATTATTTAGTGATATACGAACATTCCTTCATGAGGAAAGTGCTTTAAGCTATTTATTACGCTTAAGACAAAGGCATCAGTTTTTAATGATTGGGATAGAAGATGTAGCGATATTAAAGAGGATTACTGAAGAACCGTCAGATGTAAAAACTGCTTTGGTAAAGAGTATTGCGCAACAGCAAGTTTTAATAAAGAAAAGGGGAAAAGTCAAATGGGAAAAGCAGGGCCTCCAAATGATAGAGGTGCGTGAGGAAAAACTCGCAACAGCCGCAGTTTCCCATTATATTGATATTATGAATCGGAATTTAATTTAAGTTGTTTTTTTATTAACAAGTTTTTACCAATGAGTATATATAACAGTAAACCAAATACGGTTATTATTGCAACGCTGTATTTTTCTTCTAATGGTATGGCAGATGGCGTAATGAAACCTTCAATTAGTCCTGCAATAACAAATAACGGAATTGTCCCGAGTAATAACTGTACAGATCGTTTGGCTTGAACTTTAAGTTGATAGCCTCTTGAGAAATGCCCAGGGACAAACAGCTTATAGCCCATTAAAAGTCCTGCGCCGCCCGCGATGAAAATAGCTGTAAGCTCGATAATACCATGGGGAACGATATATGCCCAAAAATCATACGACTTTCCCTGTTGCCAAAAGAGTGCGGCAAGAGCGCCAACCAAAACTCCGTTGTAAACTAGTACATAAACTGTTAACAAACCAAATGTGACGCCGCCTGCAAATGCCAGGATAGCCACTTTAATATTATTTGTCATAATACTTGCCGACATTACTGAAGAATAAACTTGGCCATCTGAACTGCCGAGCCGTTCAGGGGCAACACTTTGCGCAATTTCAGTAGGTAAAATTGAATAAACAGATTGTGAATCATTTATTACTGCAAAGAAACTGCCTAAAGCGCCTAGCGTAAATAATGCAGTTGCAACAAGTATGAACCGCCATTGTTCAATAAACAAGTTAACAAATGTTGTGCTTAAAAAATGACTAATTTGCTTTATGCTGGATACTTGGTCTTTGTATAATAAATTATGTGATTTTGAAACAAGTCCGTTTAAATAAGGTGTAACATCTTCATGGGGAAAGTATGTTTGTACATAAGATAGATGTTGAGCTGCCTTTTGATATAGTAGATAAAACTGATCAATTGCAGGGCCATTTATATTGGATTTTTTTTTATGTAAAATTGTAATAAGCTCTTCAAGTTGCTGCCACTCATTACGATGTTGCTTCACAAAGTGATTTATCTTCATTGAGTTATCTACCTCACTTTATTAATATTTAAAACTATCTATCATTAAAGATTTGCGATTTAACCAATGTATTCATACTATTATAGCTGATGTGTAAGTACAACTTTTTGAAAACCAATCTGAAAATGAGGGATTATCATGGAACAAGAGAGAATAGGGATTAAAACACCGGAATACGTTTCACTTCAATTTCAGCTTGCGGGTCTAGGAAGTAGAGCCGCGGCTTTTATGGTTGATCAATTTATTATTACGGCCGCGAATATACTGGTTTTGGTAACTCTAATCATTGTATTAACTGGGGGGCCAGATGCATTGGCGTTAATAGGTGCTGACTCGATTTTACTCGGTCTTGCTATTGTATTAATTTTCATCGTAAATTTTGGCTATTTTATCGTACTTGAATATTTTTGGGGTGGTCAAACAATTGGAAAAAGAATCGTAGGGATTCGTGCAATGCAAGAAAATGGTCATAGTTTGACGTTGCTTTCCAGTTTTATTCGTAATTTACTAAGGATTGTTGACTCTTTGCCGGGCGGTTATTTTGTGGGGATTATTATGATTTTCTTTCATTCTAAACATCAACGAGTAGGGGATCTGGTTGCGGGTACAATTGTCATTCATGAGCGAAAAGCGAAAAATAATAAGCGTAAAACACCTCTAGAAAAAGAAATAACGAAGCGGGGGATTAAGAAGGAAGACCTTGCAGTTGACGAATGGGCATTAAAATCAATTGGACAGAAAGAATGGCAGCTTATTAGAACTTATAGTGAGCGTTTCGTTCAGTTATCACAATACGAGCGGTCTGAATTTACGCAAAGAATGGCTCATATATTATTTCCGACACTAAATATTGAATTTGCAGGGAAGACTGAATATGATTTAGAGAATACGCTATTAATCATCTATTTATATGTTCGAGATGAATGGGAATATGAATTATAACAACTTAAATAACTTAAATAAATGGAATTACCTTAGGGTTAGTAAGAGAAGTTACTTATTAACCGTTAGATAATTCTGTTATAATATGTATACCAAATTGTGGATAAAAGAAGAGGTGGTCAAATGGATAACAATCGCGTTTTTACTGATGCAGAGTTTGATCAAATATTTGATAAAGAAACTGCGGAAATAAATGAACAACTTGATCGAGAAGTTCTAATTGCGATGATAGGCGATATCAATGCCGGTAAGTCATCTACTATTAATCAATTAATGGAAGCGAATGTAGCAGAGGTAGGCGCTAAACCTGGGGAAACGACTGAGATTAAAAAGTATGTATATAAAGACAAAATAATATTCGTTGATACACCAGGTTTGGATGATATTAAAAGTGAACATTCTAAAGAAACTTTAGGTTTTTATAAAGAAGCGGATGTAGTTTTGTTTTTCTTAAATGCCGCGGGAACTGTACTTTCTGAAACAGAATTAGCATCACTAAATAAGATTAGTGAAATTAACGAAGATATTATACTTGTATTGAATAAAATTGACGCTGCAGAAGATATAGCAAGTCTTGTTAAATATGTTCAAGATCATACCTATTATCGTTTTCCTGTTACACCAATTTCATCTAGAACAGGAGAAAATATGAGTATATTGCAAAATGAAATACTTAAACTTTTACAAACAAAAAAAAAGGATATCTTAATGGCCACTAATATGAAAAATAAATCTGCTACGGCCAATAAGTGGATATTAGCTGCAGGAGCTTCTGCTGCTGGAATAGGTGCATTACCTATTCCTGGGACAGATTTTATTCCATTAACAACATTGCAAGTAGGGCTTATGTTAAGGTTATCTACTTTATATGGAAAGCCGATTTCTAAGGATAATGCAAAAGAGCTAATTATTGCTACAGTTATTGGGAATATAGGTAAAACAATTTTCCGACAAATTGTGAAATTAGTTCCAGGTGCGGGTATGGTAGCCGGGGCAAGTGTTGCAGCAGGAATGACGATTGCACTTGGACATGCTATTAAATATGCGCATGAACACGATATTGCTATTACAGAAAAATCGCTAATGCCGATATATAAAAGGTTTTTAAACAATAATAAAGGATAATTACTTATAAGTTTTCTTAATTCTGTCATAAGTTTGCAACAAGACATTGAATTCTGATGCGAATTAAACTTGAAAGAAACAAATTGTGATAAAATAGTTAAGTAGCGTTATACAAAACTATTTATGGAGTGTTTACTTATATGACAAACAACACAGGAAAACCTTTTACAAAACGAAATTATAGACCTTTAATTATTACGTTATCAGTAATTTTGATTGGTGCAATTGCAGTGCTATCCGGAATGTCTGGTGTAGAAGACTTTGATGCCTTTGACATTACAATTTTACCAATGATGAACGCAATTTTTAATAGTTTTACATTTGTGTTTTTAGTCTGTGCGCTAGTCGCAATACTAAAGGGTAATGTTAAGGTTCATAGCCGTTTTATTTATGGAGCATTCATTACGACATTTCTATTTCTTATCACTTACGTTTCCTATCATTATCTAGCAACTTCAACACCTTATGGTGGTACAGGATTTATGGCTGGTTTTTATTACTTCATATTAATCACCCATATTATACTTGCCGCGGTAATTGTTCCTTTAGCGCTAACCAGTGTGGCACGTGCTTGGAATATGGAAAATGAACGCCATAAGAAAATTGCGCGTTGGACAATGCCGCTTTGGTTATATGTCAGTTTCACAGGTGTGCTAGTGTACATCTTAATTAGACCCTATTATTAAAAAAATGCCATATGCATATACGATTTTATATCGTACAAGCATATGGCATTAGTTTTTTATTTAATAATGTCGTTATATATTAAACCATCATTATTATTTAAGTCGATGATTTTCAGTCGTTTATCATGTTTAACAAATATACTTTTAAAATTTTTCTTATTGTTACTGTCACCATATAAAATGACACGGTTACCTTCATTATCAGTCTCAATAACAGCAGACTGTGTAGTTAAATCAATTTTTTCTTTTAAAATATCGTACTCTGGTAAATCCACAAGTTCTTCATTTTCGTTTGTCTCTACTTGAACTTCATCTTTATCTATCTCTACTACACCATCTTTACCATTTTCAGGTAAAGTGCTTTCTTCAATTGCGCCTGTTTCATCTTTTTCTATTACTGTGTTGTCTACTTTATCATCAGCACAGCCAGCTAATAACATAATACCCAGACAAGCAAATAAAAACTTCTTCATAACAAAGGAACTCCTTTTAATATTGTTTTTTGTTACTGAAAATAAAATAGAATAGTGTACAGTTTCAACCTATAAACCAAAATATCTAATTGTACAAAGGTTAAAATCATCATACTTTATAAATAAGTCGGTTCGTAGAGGCTTTATATTAAATCAAATTTAGTAGGATGTCAAAAACTAAGTTTTAATCTTTGCTTGAGGATTAAGCTAATTGATCTATTTTCTTGGATATTTAATAAATGGATCTATAGTAAAAGTTGTAGAAAAGCGAAACCAGAGTTCATAATCAATATGGTACTATTAACCTTTTTCATCATAAATCTCTTTGGGGTTTTAAAAAATAATCATTTATATTTTACAGTTTTAGATAAAGCTATAACTAAATTGAATACCGTAAAAAAAGGTCTTTTATAGCCCAAAGCCATTCTTGGGTATCTTTATTTCACACTATAATGGATTTAAATTAGATAGGAAATTAGAAATAAAAGTAATTTCAGTATATATTAAAATAGCATTATTACTTGTGGACTTCGGGTATTTAATATTTAGAACTTGATTTATTTTTTGAAGCTCTTTTGGTTTATGAGGGAGTGGAATATAGTTTAGATTGAAAGTGTACTGAATTGTTTGACAGGTGTCCAGGCTGGTGATAATCTTAATTTAGAAGTTTCCTGTTATGATACAAGGATTTCTATTTCCAATGAAAGTCATCAGATGACCTTATCCTAGGGGAGAGTTGTAGTTAGCTTTGACCTGAAAGAATCAGCTCAAAAAAAATATTCATACAACTATTCTTTCAAAATAGTCTATTATCTATTAGAGTTGAAGCAAGACTAACTATGCAAGGGGAGAGTTGTATGAAAAATAGACGTATTCAAACTAAAAAGATATATGAAGAAGTAGCAGATTCGTTAATTATGATGATAAAAACAAAAGAATTAAAACCTGGTGACCAATTGGAATCTGTCGAACAACTTGCTGAAATTTTTGCTGTCAGTCGTTCGGCTGTTAGGGAAGCATTAAGTGGAATGCGTGCTATGGGCTTAGTTGAGATGCGTCAAGGTGAGGGTACATTTGTTACGAAATTTGACTCGTCCAATTTTTCTTTACCTGTAACTGCAGGTTTATTAATGAAAATAGATGATGTAAAAGCATTGTATGAGGTCCGTAAATTTCTTGAAGTAGGTGCTGCAAGTTCAGCTGCTATTCATCATGAAGAAAGAGATTTGATTCCACTTAAAGAAGCAATAGATGAAATGGTAAGTGCTAAAAAAGACGGTGAGATTGTGGAAGATGCAGATATGCGGTTTCATTTAGCCATAGCAAAAGCTACGCATAATCAGATTCTCATTAGTTTGATGCGTTCTGTTTCTAAGATAACGATAAATGTTTTACGTGATGCACGTGAAATATTAATTGAATCAGATAAATCAAAAAGGTCATTAGTCGATGAACATCTACTAATATATGAAGCCATTAAAAATAGACAACCTGAAGAGGCACAAAAATATATGTTGGAACATCTTAGTAACGTTGAAAAGTCTTTGGAAGATTATTTAGATTTTAGAAACTAGTGGGGGTGAAAGAAGATGAAAGTCTCTTTATTTATAACGTGTATGTGTGATATTTTTTCTTCAAATGTTGGTAAGGATACAGTTGAATTATTAGAACATCTTGGTTGTGAAGTTGAATTTCCAGAAGCTCAGACCTGCTGTGGACAACCAGCTTATAACAGTGGTTATATAACAAAAACAAAAGAAACAATGAAACATATGATGAAAGTGTTCAAACACTCTGAGTATGTTGTTGGGCCTTCGGGTTCTTGTGTTGCAATGATACGTGAATACGAAGAAATATTTCACGGTGATCTTGAATGGGAAGAAGAAGCAAAAAAATTGGCTGCAAAGACTTTTGAGCTAACGCAATTCATTGTGGATGTATTAGGCGTTGTAGATGTTGGGTCTTCATTTAAAGGTAAGGTAACCTATCACCCATCATGTCATATGACCAGATTACTAGGTGTTAAAGAAGCGCCAGTACAACTTTTAAATCATGCGCCAGGTGTCGAATTAATCGAACTTCCGATTAGTGAAGATTGCTGTGGATTCGGTGGAACTTTTGCGATTAAAAATGCTGCCATCTCTGGACAAATGGTTCAAGAGAAAGCAGACCATGTTGTTGAAACAGAAGCAGAGTATTTAGTTGGTGGAGACATGGCTTGTTTGATGAATATCGGCGGGCGTTTATCAAGAGAAGGTAGAAATGTGAAAGTTGTTCATCTTGCAGAAATATTGAACCAACGCTAAAAAAGGAGGAAACTAGATGAGTATTCAGATAAAAACTGGAACTTTTGATGAGCGCGTTCAAAAGGGCATTGAAAACGATTTCATGCGAGATTCAGTAGCCTCTGCACAAGGACGTTTTAGAAGTGGGCGCAAAAATGCTGCTGAAGAATTGGGCAATTGGGAAGACTTTCGTTCATTAGGAGAAGAAATACGTACCCATACTTTGCAAAATATAGATTACTATTTACAACAATTAAGTGATCAGGTTTCCAAACGTGGTGGGCATGTATTTTTTGCCGAAACTGCAGAGGACGCCAATGAATATATTCAAGAAGTTGTGAAGCGAAAAAACGGTAAGAAAATAGTGAAATCGAAATCAATGGTTAGTGAAGAAATAGGATTAAATAAAGCGCTTGAAGCAGTTGGTGCCGAGGTAGTCGAAACAGATTTAGGGGAATGGATATTACAACTAGATGGTGATGTTCCTTCTCATATCGTTACGCCTGCATTACATTTAAATAGAGAACAAATCAGACAAACTTTTGCGGATAAAAAAGGGTATGACAAAACGAATACGCCAGAAGAACTGGCATTATTTGCCCGCGAGCAATTAAGAAAAGACTTCTTATCAGCTGATATCGGTATTAACGGATGTAATTTTGCCGTTGCGGAGTCAGGTGCAATTACTTTTGTTACTAATGAAGGAAACGCGCGACTTTGTACTTCTTTACCAGATACTCAAATTACGATAATGGGAATGGAAAGAATTGTTCCTACATGGGAAGAACTTGATGTTTTGGTTAGTTTATTGACACGTGCTGCAGTTGGAGCGAAATTAACGAGCTATATTACTTCTATAACAGGCACGCGATTAGAAGATGAAGTAGATGGTCCTGAAGAATATCATTTAGTTATCGTAGATAATGGGCGTTCTAAAATTTTAGGTACTGAATTCCAATCAGCACTACATTGTATTCGTTGTGCGGCTTGTATAAATGTTTGTCCTGTATATAGACATATTGGGGGCCATGCTTACGGTTCTATATATCCTGGTCCGATTGGCGCTGTTCTAACACCTTTACTCGATGGTTACGAAAAACATAAAGAACTTCCGTATGCATCAACCTTATGTGCTGCCTGCACAGATGTATGCCCTGTGAAGATACCACTTCATAAGCAACTAATACGTCATCGTCAAATCATGGTTGAAAGAGAAAATATGTCACCTCCAAGTGAGAATTTAGCAATGGGTGGCTTCGTTAAGTGGTCATCGAACCCCGCAGCTTATAAATTTAGTACAAAGTTAGCACGCATAGCTTTAAAACCATGGTCTAAAGATGAAAAGATTACTTCTGGACCGGGGCCTTTAAAAAGTTGGACTGTAAAACGGGACTTTCCTGCACCAAGTAAACAAACATTTCGTGCTTGGTTTAAAGAAAACCGAAAAGGGGGTCTCTCGTAATGACAATTAAAAATCGTGATAAGTTCCTTGATAATTTAGCGGAACAACTAGGTAGACCTCGCATCACGGAAGGCGTAGAGCGACCGAAATGGAGTTTGAGTCCGCAGTGGGATGTGTATAAAGGTTATTCAATTGACGACTTAGTCGATGTTTTAGAAACACAGTGTGAAAAGTTGTTAATTGGTTTTAATAGAACATCTAGTGCTGATTTAAAACAGACACTTAAAGAAGTTATAGACTTTCACGAAGGTAAATCAGTCTTAGCGGCAAATGATTCTAGAAATGAAGATTTTGATTTATTATCAACATATGAAAATTATAAAAATGCTGGTCTTGAAGTCAATCTCTGGGATCCAGCTAAAAAGAAAGAAAATCAGGTTCTAGCAGAAAGAGCGGATATCGGAATTACATTTAGTGATATAACGCTTGCAGAATCTGGAACTGTCACTTTATTTAATGATAAAAACAATGGCCGTTCCATTAGTTTATTACCAAAAGTGCATATTGCTATAATACCAAAGAGTACTATTGTGCCTAGAATGACACAAGCAACAAAACAAATCCATGATGCACATATGGCTGGGCATGAAGTTTCATCTGCTGTTAGTTTTATTTCAGGACCTAGTAAAAGCGCGGATATAGAAATGATAAATATAGTAGGCGTACATGGTCCTATTCATGTAAATTATATTGTTGTAGAAGATAAATAGAATGGTAAAAGGTGAGTGTCTATGATTACAGAGATTATCAAAACTGAATTGGAAAATATTGTTGGCGCGAATAATGTGGATAATAATATTGCATCACTTCATGCGTATTCATATGATGCAACACCGGGTTTCCAGGCAATGCCAAACTGTATTGTGTCGCCTAGAAATGCAAAAGAAGTTGCGGAAGTTGTAAAGCTTTGTAATAAATACCTAATCCCAATTGTTCCACGCGGTTCAGGCACTAATCTTAGCGCAGGGACAACACCATTAAAAGGTGGGATTGTCTTACTATTTAGATATATGGACCAAATTATTGAAATTGATGAAGAAAATTTGACGATGACTGTTCAACCAGGCGTGATAACTGGTCATATTATAGCGGCAGCGGAGGAGAAGGGGTTGTTTTATCCACCAGATCCAGGCTCAATGCATATATCTCAAATCGGTGGAAATATTAGTGAAAATTCTGGTGGACTACGTGGTCTGAAGTATGGCGTAACACGAGATTATGTTATGGGTTTAGAAATCGTTTTGCCAAACGGAGAGATTATTAGAACGGGTGGTAAGCTTGCAAAGGATGTAGCTGGTTATGATTTAACGAGGTTGATAGTCGGCGCTGAAGGTACATTGGGAGTTGTAACTGAAGCTATTTTAAAACTCATACCTAAACCAGAAACAAAGAAAACGATGTTGGCAATGTTTGATGATTTAGAAACTTCTGCAGAAGCAGTATCGGCAATTATTGCAAACCGTATAATTCCAGCTACTTTGGAATTTTTAGACCAGCAAACCGTTCAAGTAGTTGAAGATTTTGCTAAAATAGGCCTTCCTACAGATGTAGGCGCAGTTTTATTAATAGAACAAGACGGACCACCTGAAGTAGTTGAGCGCGATATGATTAAAATTGCAGCAATTTGTAGAGAGAAAAATGCTGTTGACGTTAAGATTGCTCAATCAGTAGCTGAGGCAGAAGCGCTAACAAGCGCAAGGAGAACTGCTTTGTCTGCGCTTTCTAGAGTAATGCCAACTACAATACTAGAAGATGCTACTGTACCACGTTCGGAAATCGCAAAAATGGTACGTGCAATTGAAGAAATTGCCGAAAAATATCAACTTAGAATATGTACTTTTGGTCATGCTGGGGATGGAAATTTACATCCTACTTGCTTAACAGATGCTCGGAATAAAGATGAAATGATCCTCGTTGAGCAAGCATTTGAAGAAATATTTCATAAGGCAATTGAACTTGGTGGAACAATTACAGGAGAGCACGGTGTGGGTGCTATGAAACTACCTTATTTACATTTAAAAGTAGGAAAAGCTGGTGTTGAAGCAATGCAAAGTATTAAGCATGCACTAGATCCCAATAATATTATGAATCCAGGTAAAATATTTGCGAAATCTGAACGCAATCGTGTGGTGATTTAAAATGATGAGTACACAAGAGAAAGAAAGAATTCAGAAAGACTTTAAAGAGAAAATGGATTATGACGAACTAATGAACTGCACACGCTGTGGATTTTGTTTGCCTACTTGTCCTACGTATATTGAGACTGGAAAAGATGAAGTACATTCTCCTCGTGGCCGAATTGCGTTAATGAAGGGCGTTGTAGATGGTCTTATAGAGCCAGATGAAAATGTTAAGCGGTCTATAGACATGTGCTTAGGGTGTAGAGCTTGCGAACCAGTCTGTCCATCTGGAGTGAAGTTTGGTCATTTGCTTGAGCAAGCCCGTGATGCAATTTATCAGACGAATAAGCAGTCATTTATTGAAAAAGCTGCAAGAACAATGTTTTTAGGTAATATGTTTCCTTATCAAAATCGAATGATTGGTGCAGTAAGCCTTTTAGGTTTTTATCAAAGGTCTGGCATAAGAACAATCGCGCGCAAATCTGGAATCATGAATATTTTACCCGAAACTATGAGGACGATGGAAAAAGTGTTACCAGATGTTCCGAAGAAGAAAGAGATGAAGGATAGGCCGCGACATTTTCAATCTCTTATACCACAAAAGAAGAAAGTTGCATTTTTCTCAGGTTGTTTAATGGATACTATTTTTATGTCAACCAATGATTCTACGACAAAGCTTTTACAATATGCAGGTTGCGAAATTATAGTACCTGATTCTCAAAGTTGTTGTGGTGCACTCCATGGCCATAGTGGTGAAATTGATAGAGCTAAAGAAATGGCAAAACGTAATATTGAAGCATTTGAAATAGCAAAAGTCGATTATATTATTACCAACGCAGGAGGCTGTGGAGCATTTTTGGTTGATTATGGTCATTTATTAAAAGATGACTTAGCGTGGAGTGAGCGTGCTACTGAATTTTCAACTAAAATTAAAGATATTACAAGTATTTTAGTTGAGCTTGAATTTGATAAAGTAACGCTTCGTCTCGATGATCAAATAGTAACTTATCAAGACTCATGCCACTTGAAAAATGGTCAGAAAACATTTAATGAACCTAGAATACTTTTACAATCAATAGAAGGCGTGAAGTATGTTGAAATGAAGGATGCAGGCCGATGCTGTGGGTCAGCAGGCATATATAATATTGTCGAATCTGAAATGTCTATGCAAATTTTGGACTATAAGATGGAACAAACTAAAAAAACAAATGCCAAAACAATAGTGACAACAAATCCAGGGTGTTTACTCCAAATGAAACTTGGAATTGAACGTGAGGAACTTTCTGATAACATGGAAGCCGTTCATATCGTTGACTTATTAATTCGCGCTTATGAAAAGGGTAATTGTTTATAAGTTGTTCATAATTGTATAATTATTCTGTATTGATTGTAAATAACTATTGAATTTTACAACCTACGACATTATAATCGTTATAGGAAACATGTAATATAAATTAATGTTTAGTTGCATGAATAAATTTTCGCAAAGACTTAGGGGGAAATATTGAGATGAAAAAGAATTTTTTGGTAGCATTTTTAGCAGTTGTAATGCTCGTACTAGCTGCATGTAGTTCGGATAGTGCAGATGGCGAGAAAGATAGCGGAGATAAAGTCGAAAAAGATGATGGAAAAGTATATACACTTCAAGCGGGTCATTCATTACCAAATGACCATCCATATCAACTAGGACTAGAAGAAATGGCGAAAAATGTTGAAGAACGTACTAATGGCCGTGTTATTATTGAAGTGTTCCCTAATAGTGAAATTGGTGCTGAGCGCGAACTTACTGAAGGTTTGACACTTGGTACGGTTGACCTGGTTGTATCGTCTACTGCTCCTGTAACAAACTTTGTTCCTGAATTAGGTGTTCTAGATGTACCTTTCTTATTTAAAGACCGGGATTCAGCTGTAAAAGTTCTTGAAGGCGATATCGGTAACGAACTATTTGATAAATTAAAAGAGAATGGTATTATCGGCTTATCTTGGGGCGAAAATGGATATCGTCATATTACAAATAGTAAGCATCCAGTAGAAAAACCAGAAGATTTAAAAGGACTTAAGATTAGAACACAGGAAAATGAAATCCATATTGCAGCATTTAAAGCATTGGGTGCTCAACCAACACCAATGGCTTGGACTGAAGCTATAACAGGTTTACAACAAGGTGTTGTTGATGCGCAAGAAAATCCTGCAATTGTTGCAGATCAGTTTAAATTATATGAATCTAAACAAAAATACATGTCATTGACAGGCCATGTATATTCAGTTGCGATGTTTATGATGAGTCAAAAAACGTATGATAAATTACCAGAAGATCTAAGAGATATCGTTGTCGAAGAAGGCCAAAAAGCTGGTGCACAAGAACGTGACCTAATTGTAGAGATGGAAAAAGAATCACTTGCAAAATTAAAAGAAAATGGTGTCGAAATTATTGAAGATATCGATACTGCTCCATTTAGAGAAATTGTAAAACCTGTTTATGATACAGTTGAATATCAAGATTTATTGAAAAGAATTTTAGACGCTCAATAATTAATAAAATAGTTGAAATAGGGGGAGAGAACTTTCTCTCCCTATTTTTATTCGTAAAGGGGGGAAAGCAGTGAGCAAGGTTGTCGGTTATATTAATTTTGCAATGAAGTACTTTTTAGTTTTATTAATGGTTGTACTAACTTCTTCAGTATTTTTACAAGTAATTTTTCGTTTCGTATTAGAGCAGCCATTAGCTTGGTCAGAAGAGTTGGCACGCTATTGCTTAGTTTGGTTAACCTTTTTAGGTGCGGCTTATGCTATGTCCCTAAAAGCGCATATAGGTGTGACATTCTTCACAGATTTATTTCCGCTGATGATGCGAAAAATACTTTTTGTGATTGCCACACTCGCAAGTATCGCATTTTTTGCGTTAATGATTTTTCAAGGCTATAATTTAGTCGGACAATCGATGGAACAACTTTCTCCTGTGTTAAGAATTCCAATGGGATTGGTATACTTTGTAATTCCACTCAGCGGCTTTCTTTTGATTGTTAATTTGTTAGCTACATTTGCTCAAGACTTTAAAACAGGAGGTAAGATTGAATGACAATACTCTTATTTGTTTTATTACTCTTACTATTCCTTATTAATGTTCCAATAGCGGTTGCATTAGCACTTGCTTCATCTGCGATCTTCTTGTTAAATGGTGATGTTTCTTTAATAGTCATTATGCAAAGAATGTTTAACTCTGTCGATTCTTTTCCTTTATTAGCAATTCCGTTTTTCATTTTAGCTGGTAAGTTAATGGAAACCGGTGGAATATCAAAGCGTCTGATCCATTTAGCGAATGTAATATTTGGTAGGATATCTGGTGGATTAGCAATTGTTTCTATTGTTGCTTGTGCATTTTTTGCAGCAATCTCAGGTTCAGCAGCTGCTACAACAGCTGCTGTAGGGTCATTATTAATTCCTGCCATGGTTAAAAAGGGATATGATAAAGGTTTCTCTACGGCTGTTCAGGCTGCAGGTGGAACTATAGGCGTAATGATTCCACCGAGTGTTCCGCTTGTGTTATACGGAGTAACAGCGGGGGTATCAATTAGTTCGTTATTTATTGCAGGAATTCTACCGGGAATTCTAGTCGTACTTTCGCTTGTGATTTTAGTTTATGTTATTTCACTGAGAAAAGGCTATGGCGGTGGAGAAAAATTTGGCTTTATGGACTTTATAAAAGCACTTGCTGATGCGTTTCTAGCAATGCTGATGCCTGTAATAATACTAGGTGGAATTTACGGAGGTATATTTACGCCAACCGAAGCCGCTGTAGTCGCAGTAGTTTACGGCCTTATAGTGGGTGTCTTTATATACAAAGAAATTAAGATAGCTGATTTAGCTGAGATTTTCGCTTCTTCAGTAGTCGTTTCTGCCGTCATTATGTTTATTATCGCAGGTGCTTCAGTATTTGGTTATTATTTAACAAGGGCACGCATTCCAAGAGAGTTAACTGATTTAATGTTAGGTGTTACAGATAATTGGATAATTGCACTTCTAATTATTAATGTATTATTACTATTTGTCGGTACATTTTTGGAGACATCAGCAGCGATTATCATTTTAACACCAATTCTTGTTCCAATTGTTAGCGCACTTGGAATTGATCTTGTGCATTTTGGTATTATTATGATCTTTAACTTGGCAATTGGTTTCATCACACCGCCAGTAGGCATTAATTTATTTGTTGCAGCTAATATAGCAGGCACAAAATTTGAAAGTGTAGTTAAGGCGATCATTCCTTTTATCATCATTATGATTCTTGATATTATTGTTATTTCATTCATCCCGATGATTAGTTTATTATTGGTGAAATAAAAAATCACAAAAGGTTCTAATTTGTGAATATATATATACCAAAGTAAAGTTTACAAATTTACTTTGGTATTTTTCTATGTAAAAAGTAGTATACTTTTCTTTTGTTTAGATAATAATTATGTTGTATTGTGATAAATAAAAATAATTTGAGGTACAATTTAGTGATATAGGCGTTCTGAGTTAATATGATAAAATTAATGTTATAGTTTGGGGAGAATACTTTATTGTTTTACAGGGACTATTGAACGTGTTTTTAATAAATTATTAAAGTCAATTTATAAAAAAAGTAGAAAGAGGTGAATAATATGTACGAACAAAAAACGATAGAAACTAATAGTAGTGTTAACGAGTTTATAGAATGTATAGAAAGTCCTAAGAAGCGAGAAGATGCTTACAGATTACTTGAAATATTTACTGAGACTACAGGATTTGAAGCGAAGATGTGGGGCCCTAGTATTATTGGATTTGGAACTTATCATTACGTATATAAAACGGGTCATGAAGGAGATGCACCGCTTGCAGGTTTCTCGCCGCGTAAAGCGAAAATTAGTTTGTATTTCGCGACGGGTGATACGAAGCGTGAGGTGCTGTTGGCGGACTTGGGTAAGCATAAAGCAGGGAAATCTTGTGTATATGTTAATAAAGTGGATGATATAGATATAGATGTATTAAAAAAGTTGATTGTCCAATCTGTTTCATTTTTACGAGGTCTATATCCTGACAAGTAGATAATTTTAGGCAATTGTTTAATTGCGCTGAATCTTAAAAAAAGATGGTGAGCGGTGTTTTTCTGTTTGCTATTTTATCAACTAAATTGATAGTAAAACAAATATATTTCACAATTCAGTTGATTAATAATGACATTAAAGTTATGCTTAATAGGACAGTTCTACCGCATGGTAGAGCCATTTATTAGCTCCAGTATATTGATTTACTAAACGGTGAAATAAAGTCATTTAAGCTACCATTTAGGTTCAGAAATTGTTTGATTTAGTTTTTTAGGAGTAAAGGAGTGCTTTTATTAAACAAAATGATTTAAGTGTTCAACCCCTATTTTTATTATAAAGGTAGGGAAATAAAAAAACATGTTTGGGGTGTATTAATATTATGTCGAATTATGTGAAAAGTGGTAATATCCAAGTAGCACAGGTACTTTATGATTTTGTGAATTCTGAGGTTCTTTCGGGAATGGATTTAAACGGTGAGAAGTTTTGGTCTGATTTTGATATATTGATTCATGACCTAGCCCCAGAAAACAAAGAATTATTAGCTGAACGTGATCGTATACAAGAAAAATTGAATACATGGCATAAAGAGAACAAAGAAAATAATGATTTTGAAGCTTATAAAACGTTTTTAACAGAAATTGGCTATTTGGAACCAAAAGTTGAAGACTTTAAAGTGACGACTTCGAATGTTGATAACGAAGTTGCGAATCAAGCAGGACCGCAATTAGTAGTACCGGTTGATAATGCACGTTACGCGCTGAATGCAGCAAATGCTCGTTGGGGAAGCCTTTACGACGCGCTTTACGGCACGGATGTAATTGGTGATGAAGACGATGCAGCTGCAGGTAAAGGATATAACCCATTACGTGGGGAAAAAGTAATTGCATTTGCTAAAAACTTCTTGGACGAGTCTGCACCTTTGGCTGATGCATCACATACTGAAGTAGAAAAGTATGAAGTTGTTGATGGTCATTTATTAGCTAATCTTAGCAATGGTAAAACTACAGGGTTGAAGAATACTTCTCAATTCTCAGGATATCTAGGGAAACCTGATGACCTGACAGCTGTATTACTTGTTAACAATGGCTTGCATATTGAAGTACAAATTGATGCAAATCATGCGATTGGTAAAGATGATTCCGCTAATGTTAAAGATGTTTATTTAGAATCTGCATTATCTACTCTTATGGACTGTGAGGATTCGATTGCGGCAGTAGATGCGGAAGATAAAGTTGGTGTTTATCGTAACTGGTTAGGTTTAATGAAGGGCGACTTAAATGCTTCATTTGAAAGAGGAAGTAAAACAGTTACTCGTACTTTAAATCCAGATCGTTCATATACTACACCAAATGGCGAAACGCTTACATTGCCGGGTCGTTCTTTAATGTTCGTCCGTAACGTAGGTCATTTAATGACAAATAGTGCGATTCTGGATAAAGACGGACAAGAAGTACCAGAAGGTATTTTAGATGGTGTATTTACAACGTTAATCGCAAAACATAACTTAGGTGAAAATGTAGCGTTTAAAAACTCTAAAAAAGGTTCAGTTTATATCGTTAAACCTAAAATGCACGGTTCTAAAGAAGTGGCATTTGCAAACAAATTATTCAACCGTATTGAGGATTTGCTTGGATTAGAACGCCACACGCTTAAAATTGGTTTAATGGACGAAGAGCGTCGTACTTCACTCAACCTAAAAGCATGTATTAATGAAATAAAAGAAAGAATCGCATTTATTAACACGGGCTTCCTTGACCGTACTGGTGATGAAATCCACACGTCTATGGAAGCGGGTATTATGACACGTAAAAATGAAATGAAAGCAACTGAATGGCTTGCAGCTTATGAAGGATCAAACGTTGCAGTTGGAATAGATTGCGGACTACCTGGACACGCTCAAATCGGTAAAGGTATGTGGGCAATGCCGGATTTAATGGCAGATATGTTAGAGCAAAAAGTTGTTCATCCTAAAACAGGTGCAAATACAGCTTGGGTACCTTCACCAACTGCGGCAACTATTCATGCACTTCATTATCATCAAGTAGACGTAAAAGCAGTACAAAAAACTGTTGAAAGCTCAAAAGATTTTAATGATGGTATTTTACAGATTCCACTTGCCGAGAATACGAACTGGTCTGCGGAAGAGATACAGTCAGAACTTGATAACAATGCACAAAGTATTCTAGGTTATGTTGTTCGTTGGATTGATCAAGGAGTCGGTTGTTCAAAAGTTCCTGATATTAATGATGTAGGATTAATGGAAGATCGTGCAACTTTGCGTATTTCTAGTCAACATCTTGCGAACTGGTTACACCATGGTGTTTGTTCAGAAGAGCAAATGGTAGAAACTATGAAGCGCATGGCAGTTGTTGTTGATAAGCAAAATGCTGATGATGAACTATATCGTCCAATGGCGCCTAACTATGATGACTCAGTTGCATTCGCGGCAGCATGTGATCTAGTATTCCTTGGTTATGAACAGCCAAGTGGTTATACTGAACCAATCTTGCATCGCAGACGTGTAGAAGCGAAAGCTAAATTTGCGTCAACTGTTACAAAATAATTAAATGATGATAGAGGGTACTCCTGTTTTATTAGGAGTCCCTCTTTTTAAAATTAATTAAAAGCTTTGTAAAGTACAATATGAAAATCTCGCTTTAAACGTTAACTTGAAATATATTGAAAAAACAAGTAATTCAAGTTACAATTAATTTGAATAATGAGCTTGAATCTTTTAATTTATTTATATAGTTTTATCCGGAATGGGGAGTAGCTATGAAAACAAGAGTAGGTATTGTTGGCACGAAAGATTCCGTATATTTAATGAGCGAAGTTGCACAAGAGTTTGAAGAGCGATTAACTCCTGTTTATTTTACTTATAATCATGCAGCGGAAACGACTAGTATCGTTGAGGATAATCAAGAATTAGTTGATGTATGGATTTTTTCAGGACGTTCCCAATATTTATTAGCTAAAAAAAGTTCTTCAACGCAGCTATTTTTCTATTTAAAATTAAATGGATCTAGTTTGATAAAAACATTGTTGGAAGTTTCTTATAATACGCAAAAAAAAGTAGATAATATTAGTATTGATATGCTAGAAGAAAGAGATGTATATGATACCTATAGAGATTTAGATATAATAAATGAAAATATTCATTGGATTGAATGTTCGGATACTACAAAAGTAGAAGAGATTTATGACTTTCATATTAATTTATTTGAAAATAAAAGAGTTTTGTTTTGTATTACTGGTTCAAGTGATGTTTATAGACAACTTCTTCAAAAAGAAATTCCTGCTTACCAAATATGTCCTACACGTTCCAATATACGATCAACTTTTAATATTGCACTCCAACAGTGGGAATCTCTAAACTTTAAACACTCCCAAATAGCAGTTATGCTTATTGCTGTTGTAAATATTGAAAAAGCAGAAAAAAAACACTCCCGTACATATGAATTACATAGACTTAATTTAGAATTACAGTCAGCTATATTAGATTTTACAGAATCAGTATCAGGTTCTTATATAGCAATCGGTATAGATGTTTTTAGTATTTTTTCGACTAGAGGTGCTTTGCAAGATGCTGAAGAACAAAGTATTCGTCTTTTAGAAAGGCTTTCAATTATTTCTAACTTACATTCAAACATAGGGATTGGCTATGGAGACACCGCTTACACCGCCGATGAAAACTCTAGACTAGCATTTCTTCACGCGCAAAATTATAGCTCAAATTGCGCATTTTTAGTTGAAGATAATGGGACTGTAAAAGGTCCGCTTCAAGAAAAAGAAAGTATTTCATTTGAATTTAGAAATGTAAACGAAGAACTAGGAAAAAAACTCAAAGAGAGCGGTTTATCTATCACTACATTTAATAAAATAATGTCAGTGCAAAAAAGTTTAGGAAAAAAAACGATTACTGCCTTAGAGATAGCCGAATGGCTAAAAATTACAGAGCGATATGCACGTCGGATTTTGAATGATTTAATGATTGCCGGAATAGCTGAGATTATTGGTCAGGAAGCACCATTATCAAAAGGACGGCCAAGAAACATATATCAAGTAGGAATAGAATTTATGACAGAGAATACGGTTTTAGAATAGTTACTTAGGCTTTAATTTATTAAAAAGCTCAGACAAACACTCGTATTGTTATTATCTACATAAGAAATGGGCCTTGAAATTGTAGTCTAACTTGATCACGATTTTTGCGTGGCTACAGGTGCTATCATTAGTTAAACTCCTTTTAGGGAGTAGACACTTGCTTTGTCGATTGTGTATTAACTATTGTTTCAATTTTTAGGCCTTTGGTTTTATTTAGGGAACAATAGTTTTGGGTAATTGAATAATTATAGTTTTAATTTCTATGTCTAGAGTTTAGCGCTGGAATATACTTTTGATTTAAGCAATCTGTTCGTTGTGTCCCCGAAAAATGGTATATAATTTAATTTTTTATATGAGTAGCCTTTATTGTGAATTAAATATTTTTTTGCTTTAAAAAGTTTTGCGTATATTCAAAAAAAGTATTGACGATAGCTTAACTAGTCTGTATATTAATAAGTAGGAATTAACCCAAGGCTTGCAATACTTAAATAATTCAGATATTGGATTATTTTAAAAGAAAAATAAAAAAAGGCTTTTCATTTTTTTTATACATTAAAGGTCTATATTCGGTTAAAGACCCTTAATGGTTATGAAACTCAATAAAATATATCAATTATAATAATTAACGGAGGAATGAATGATGAAAACAGGATACATATATGATGAGAGTTATTTTTGGCATGATAATGGAAGTGGAACATTATTTCTACCGTCTGGCGGATATATGGAAAGAGATGTGTTCGTTGAAGATCCTTTAACAAAAAGGAGAGTCAATAACTTATTGGAAAGATGTGGCATTATGTGGGATTTAGAACGTATTCGTCCACGTGCTGCTACAAGGAATGAAATCGAATTATTTCATACACCAAAATATGTAGATAAAGTAAAAAATCTAAGTGATACAACAGGGGGAGATGCCGGTGAACATGCGATAGTTGGAAGGGGTTCTTATGAAATAGCATTACTTTCAACAGGTGGAGCATTGACAGCAGTTGATTCAGTAATGGAAGGAACTGTGGATAATGTGTATGCGCTTACACGTCCACCTGGCCATCATGCCGAAGCAGACCTAGGAATTGGTTTTTGTATATTTAACAATGTTGCTATAGCGGCAAAATATGCAAGAGAAAAATATAATCTGGATAGAATTTTAGTACTTGATTGGGATGTGCACCACGGAAACGGAACTGAAAAGGCATTTTACGATGATCCCGGTGTATTATTTATTTCTGTTCATCAGGACTTAAGTTTTCCTGATAATACAGGTTATGCAACTGATGTAGGTGAAGGTAAGGGTCTAGGCTTTAACGTTAATATCCCTTTACCACCGGGTACAGGAGATGCTGGTTATTTAGAGGTTTTTGAAACAATCATTCGTCCTTTGGCTGAGGAATTTAAACCGCAATTAGTCATCGTATCAGCTGGACAAGATCCAAGTATGTTTGATCCACTTGGTAGAATGAACGTTACAGCAGAAGCATTTGGAAAAATGACTAAAGTAATGAAAGAAATTAGCTCGAAACATTGTGATGGAAAATTGGTTTTGTGCCACGAAGGTGGTTATAGCAATGGATATGTGCCTTTCTGTACTTTGCGCATTATTGAAGAGTTAAGCGAAATAAAAACAGATGTTGAAGATCCATTTACTGCAGGCGCAAACGGTTATCCGGATAAAGTATATGAAACGCAACAAACAGCTATCGATTATGCAATAGAGATTCAATCGGAATACTGGAGTATATTGCGAGATAATAAGTAAAATGGCTTCAAGAGGGGTCACCCCTCTTGACATTTATTCTTATATTATTATTGAATAAATGTAAGCGTTTCCGTAAGGTTTAAACTCGAAATACCAAAAAAAGGGCGGTGTAATCTTATGAATGAACACAATCAATCTAGCTCAATTGAGTCGAAAAGCTTTGAATATATTTCTTTAAATGAGAGACATAGTAATCCTAAAGAATTATTTTTTACGTGGTTTGCAGCAAATACAGTATCTACAACACTTATTACTGGAGCGTTAGTAACCATTATTGGATTGAACTTTTGGTGGGGTTGTTTAGCTATTATAGCCGGACATGCAATTGGCGGAACAATAATGGCACTTCATTCAGCACAAGGGCCTAAATTAGGTATTCCACAGGTCATGCAAAGTAGGGCGCAATTTGGTTACTTTGGTGTTCTATTACCAATGATTATCATATTAACAATGTATCTCGGATATGGTGCAAGTAATACGGTCTTAGTTGGACAGGGGTTATATGAATCATTGGGAATAAATATTAATTTAACAATTCTCATTAGCATAATTCCTATGGTACTTTTAGCAATCTATGGACAAGGGTTGATTCAAAAATCCATGAAAATATATAGTTATCTTTATATAGGTGTATTTGTTTTATTGACAGTATTCGTAATTAGTTCAGTTTCTATGGAAACACTTAGTCAAGGAACTTTTTCAATTAATGAGTTTATTTTAGCTTTATCTATTTGTATTACATGGCAAATTACATATGGTCCCTATGTATCGGATCATTCAAGATATATGAAGCCTGAAGATAGTAAAAAAACATTTAAATATACTTATTTAGGAAGTTTCCTTAGTTCGACTTGGTTAATGTTACTAGGTGCTGCAATTGCTAGTATGGTTATTGACGGTAATGTAATGTCTCAAATAATGAGTTTAGGCGGCGGGTCTGGGATTGTTATCGTAATTCTATTGTCACTTGGATTAATTGTTATTAATTCATTAAACATCTACGGAGCAGGTATTATTCTTTTATCAATTGCAAGTAACTTTATTAAATTTAAAACGACAATCAAAATCCGTGTTATTACATCAGTTACGATTGGTTTACTTATAGCTTTGGCCGCTACGGTAGGTGCTGGAAACTTTATGAATTACTTTCAGATGTATTTAGGGTTTATTTTATTTTTTATTATTCCGTGGAGTGTCATTAATTTAACAGACTTCTATATACTTAAACGCCAAAATTATCATCCAGATGATTTTATGGAAAAGGACGGTGTTTTTGGTAGATTACGTATGAGCTCTTTATCAATTTATATCTTCACAATCATTTGTCAAATACCATTTACGAATAATGGTATATATCAAGGTTCAATCTCAAAGACACTTGGTGGCGTAGATATAGCTTGGATTGCAGGTCTAATTATATCATTTAGTTTATATTACGTTTATGGTAAATATAGTGATAACGCTCAAAGAGTACCAGCTATTAAGCAATCTGTTTAAATAATATAATATCATTTAATCAAGCGGTTCCTTAACTTTAAAGGAACCGCTTTAAATATGTTTAATAATACTATTGTAGGAAAGTGGTTTAGGTGGTTAAAACCATATAAAAGGAACAGACTGAAGGAAAAAAGCTAGCCGTATAATTCTTAAAATCAGGGTCAATAATATTTTTGTGCTAAAATAAATGAAGATACTTTAAAGGAAGAGTGATGTAGGATGGAAAATTACGATACAGTAAAATTAACCAAACTGACAAAAAAAGGTGGATGTGGATGTAAAATTGGTCCTGCAGATTTGGCGCAGGTATTAAGCAAGCTTCCACAGACTGTAAAGGATCCGAACCTACTTGTTGGACTAGATACAAGTGATGATGCAGGGGTTTATCGAATAAATGATACTACAGCGATTGTTCAAACTTTGGACTTTTTCACGCCAATTGTAGATAATCCTTATGATTTTGGCCAAATTGCAGCAACGAATGCGATTAGCGATGTATACGCAATGGGTGGGACGCCAATAACTGCATTGAACATCGTTGCATTCCCGATTACCACATTGGATAAAGGAATATTAAGTGAAATACTTAGAGGCGCAGGCGATAAATTAATAGAAGCTGGTGTAACTCTGGTAGGTGGTCACTCAATTGACGATCAAGAACCTAAATTTGGTCTTGCTGTCACAGGTATTGTACATCCAGATAAGATTAGAACGAATGCAGGGGCGCAACCAGGAGATCAACTAATCTTAACCAAACCAATAGGTGTAGGTATTTGTACAACATCTTTAAAAAATAATTTGCTTTCAGTAGAAGAAATTAAAAACGTTACTAAAGTAATGACGACACTCAATAAAAAAGCAGCGGAAGTGATGGCGAACTACAATGTCCACGCAGCAACTGATGTAACTGGTTTTGGTCTACTGGGACATGCCTCTGAAATGGCGAAAGGCAGCAATGTTGGTCTTGACATTCATTATGAGCAAGTACCCGTATTACCGCGTGTAAGGGAGCTAGCTGAAGCCGGTGCAGTACCTGGTGGAACGAAGAGTAACTTTGCACATATTGCAGATATTGTCACTTATCCCGATGCACTAGACCAAATCGATCGATGGATATTATGTGATGCAGTTACTTCTGGAGGTTTGTTAATTGCTGTTTCGAAGGATGAGGCGGATGCATTTGTCCAAGAACTCCATGAAAAGGGAGTAGACGCACGAAACATTGGTGAGGTTACTGAGGAAAATCAAGGCCGTATCAATGTTCGTTAAAGAATGACATTATATGAGAAGGTGAATAGATGATTCGTGATATTACAATTAATGAATTAATAGCTGTTAGAAATGATAATAATCATACGATGGTAGATGTCCGTTCGCCGAAGGAATTTAATGAAGCGACAATACCGGGTAGTATTAATATACCTATATTTAATGACGAAGAACGAGCTGAAATTGGAACTTTGTACAAGCAAGTAGGTGCGGAAGAGGCGAAGATTAGAGGGTTAGAAATATTTTCAGCTAAACTGCCTAACTTTATCGCCACATTTAAAGAAATGACTACTCAAATTACTGTATTTTGCTGGCGTGGTGGTATGCGTAGTAAAACAGCAGCAACCGTTTTGAACTTGATGGATATTCATGCTAAGCGATTGTCAGGTGGGATACGTACGTACCGTCAGTGGGTAGTACATGAACTAGGTAAAGAAGAGTTTGCACCTGAGTTAATCGTTTTAAATGGTAATACAGGGTCCGGTAAGACGCTTATACTAGAGAAGCTAGTAGAAAGCGGATACCCAGTGATTGATCTTGAAGGGATGGCAGGTCATAGGGGGTCAATTTTCGGTCAAATAGGTCGCGAACCTAGTAATCAAAAAAAATTCGAATCATTACTTGTCGATGAATTAATACGATTTAAAGATGAACCTTATGTATTTATAGAAGGTGAAAGTAAACGAATTGGTAAAGTAAGTTTGCCTGAATTTTTATATGCTAAAAAAGAAAATGCTTTGCAACTATTTATTAACATACCTTTAAAAGTCCGGATACAAAATATTTTGGATGACTATCAGCCGTGGAATTATTCCCGAGAGTTTAATGATGCCTTTCAGCTTATTAAGAAGAATGTTCACACACCAATTGCAAAACAGATTGAAGTCGATTTGAATCATGGTGATTATGAATCTGCTACAAATTTTTTACTTGAATTTTATTATGATCCTAAGTATAAGCATTCAAGCGCACAAGATTCAGAAAAAGAACAACATATTATTGATGCAGTAGATGTAGAGGATGCTTTTCAACAGGTGATAAAGCAGTTTGCAGAGCTTCCGCAATCAAAAAGGCAAAATAGAAAGTAAATCATTTTCTTAAATAACTAGTACGAATTGGTCTTCTTTTATGAAGGCTTTTTTTTTCTGAAAAACTAGGTGCTCATAGACATGAAGTTACAAAAAGTATTAGTGGTTTATTTATATATTACGAATCGTGCGAAAGCAAAATAAAAATGCAATTAAAGCACCTGGTGAATTTCATGAAAGTTTAATAAAAAACTATTATTTAGAGTAGTTCATAAAGGCCATAACTACTGTTATACTATTTATAGGCGAAAGATAATAGAGTTAACGAAAGGAATGATAATTATGTCGAAACATAATGGTATATTACTGGAAACAGGCACAAATGAGTTAGAAATTATTGAATTTGAAATGGGTGATAACCGATACGGCATTAATGTAATCAAAGTTAAGGAGATTATTTTACCTATCCCAGTGACAATTATTCCACATACACACCCTTCAATCGAAGGTATTATTCAACTACGCGGTGAGGTTTTACCGGTTATTAATATGGAAAAAGTACTGGGTGTTGCACCAAAAGTAGATAGAAGTGAAGAAAAATATATAGTTGCGGCATTTAATAAACAACAAGTAGTTTTTCATGTACATAATGTAACACAAATTCACAGAATTTCTTGGGATCAAATTGAGAAACCATCTGATGTTTATAACGCTGAGTCTTCTCAAGTTATTGGCGTTATTAAGCGAGAAGGCGAGATGTTATTATTACTGGATTTCGAAAAAATTATGCTTGATATTAACCCTGAAACTGGTATAAACGTTAATCAAGTGAAGAAACTAGGCCAGCGAGCGCGTTCGGAGAAAAGAATTATCATCGCAGAAGATTCACCTCTTTTAAGAAAGCTACTTTATTCCACATTAAATGAAGCTGGTTATGGAAATTTAGACTTCTTTGAGAACGGAAGCGAGGCTTTGTCTTATCTTGAGAGTGTTGTTGCAAGTGGGAAAAAAATTACTGACGATGTTCAGTTAGTCATTACTGATATTGAGATGCCTAAAATGGATGGCCATCACTTTACAAGAAGAATACGGGAAAATGAAAGTTTGGCCATGTTACCGGTTATTATATTTTCATCTTTAATTACAGATGACTTAATGCATAAAGGCTTGAAAGTAGGTGCAGATGGTCAAGTGAGTAAGCCAGAGATTGCAGAACTTGTATTAAAAATTGATGAATTCATTTTATAATAATAACTTTAATTGATGTAATAATTAGTTATAGTCCTCCAATAAATTAAAAAGCAGAAGGCATATATGGATGCTCTGTTTTTTTATATTTGTAATTAATAGGTTTGTCGTAATCTTATGATATATAGTCTTTCTGAAAGGATGATAGACGGGTGTTTTATTCCTATGAAAAATAAAAAAACGAAGTATTATGAAGTCGATTTATATGAACCGATTCGACAATACTTTACAAAACATGACTACATCGTTCACGGAGAGGTTAATGATTGCGATGTGGTTGCTGTAAAAGGTGAAGAACTCATCATCATTGAATTAAAAGTTTTACTATCTATTAACTTATTGATTCAGGCGGCCAAAAGACAACGACTTACAAAACACGTTTATATTGCCATACCTAGGCCATCATATAGTATGCATTCAAAAAAATGGAAAGACATTTGCTTTTTAATCCGAAGATTAGAAATGGGTTTATTATTAGTATCATTTGAAGAAAGTGGCAATCAAGTAGACGTTGTAATTGAGCCTGAACCATTTGATAGAGTTAAAAGCATGGCTCGAAGTATTAAAAGGAGAAAAAAACTGATTACTGAAATTAGTGGGCGACATATAGGTAATAATATTGGTGGAAGTACACAAACAAAGATTATGACAGCCTATAAAGAAAGCTGTATACATATCGCCTGTTACTTGGATAAATTAGGACCGCAATCGCCTAAACTTTTACGACAAATGGGTACGGTTGATAATACACAATCTATCTTAAGTGTTAATCATTATGGTTGGTTTGAAAGAATTAAAAGAGGTACATATAAGTTATCTGATAAAGGATTAATTGAATATAAAGAAGATACGAAAGTTGTTGCTTTTTATAATAATTTAATTTCAAAGCAACATAACAAGTAAAGGTTTTACAATAATATTCATATGTCGAATTATCGAACGTAGATCGGATAAGATTAGCTGTGATTAAATGAGCGGTTATATCTATTATCCACTTTTCATGCTATAAATGAGAGAAAGGTACTACTTTTAACTTGGGGGAATTATAATGCGAAATACATTAACAGTTCAGCTTGGTACAATCATTGTAGGAATAATTGTTGCGATGCTTGTTATTACATCTTTTGCAACTTATAAAACAGCTTATGATAAATTATATGATGCGGCTGGAATAGAGGCGTACGGTTGCGCAAATATCACCACAGGATTAATTCAATCTGGAGACATTGTGAAAATGTTAAATGGGGATAGCGCGACAATGGAGGCTGTTGGAAAGCAGTTGAATTGGACGATTGAACACAAAAGTATTTTTGAAACGCAATATATGCTTGATTTAGACGGCAAAATACTGGCACTAGATGATAATTTGCGTAAAAAAGGATTCAAACCAGGAGATTCTATTCCCTTGGATGAAGATGCCGTATCAATGCTTTTAGCTATGAAACATTCTACATACTCAAAACTTCAAAAATTTGGTGGCATGGATAGACTATCGGGTTATGCACCGATATTTGAAGATCATGACCCTAGTAAAGATATAATTGCGTTAAGTGTAATTGATTTTGACGGTTCAATTGTTGGAGAACGAACTTGGGATGTTGTTAAAAATGGTGTTCTGATTAGTCTAATTCCGATGCTACTAGCTTCCCTTATTACGATATTCCTCATTAGACGCAAAACAAAACCAATTTCATTGCTTATTGCTCATGCAAAAGAAATTGCTGATGGAAATCTTGCTATTGAGGATACAAAAATTACTAGTAATGATGAAATAGGTGATTTAGGACGGACTTTGAACACAATGACTGTAAATTTAAGAGATATGATTGGAACTATGAAGGAAACATCCACATATTTAACTAGAAACTCTTTTGAAACTGCAGCTTCATTGGATGAGATGAATATTACTGTCCATCAAATATCTGTTAATATGAATGATGCGGTCTCTGCTATTTCAGAAGGAACTATTCATGTTGAACGCTCATCGGATATATTAGGAATTCTTGCTGATGGCCTTCAAAAATCGAAAGAGCAAGCAGATTTAAGCGTTGAAAACTCTAAAGTGACGATGCAAACAGCAGAAGAAGGTCAAAAAAGAGCTATTGAAATTAGTAGTGACATGGACAAAATTAGAACAGCTTCAATTGATACTGGGAATACAATCGAAGGTTTAAATGAATCAACTGCAAAAATCCAAAGTATAACAGGATCAATTGCTGCTATTGCAGCACAAACAAACTTGTTGGCGCTAAATGCTTCAATTGAAGCAGCTAGGGCAGGAGAACATGGTAAAGGGTTTGCTGTTGTTGCTGAAGAAGTTAGAAAACTAGCGGAACAATCTAACAAAGAAGTTTTAGAAGTAGAAAAGCTTGTTAAGGCTATTACTGTAGGTATTCAAAATGTAGTACTTTCTACAACTGCAAGTACCAAACTAATTGAAGCTGGAACTACCACAGTACGTTCTACAGCAGTCTCATTGGGTGAAATATCAAGTGCTGTGGCAAAAACAGTGGATGAAATTAGTACAGTTTCAGAAATGACGACAATAGAGGCGGAAAACTCTGAACAAGTTGTAACATTGATTAATCAGCTTGCAAAAACAATTCATGAAATTGAAGACACAACTAATAGTATTTCGGCTGCAACACAACAGACTTCTGCATCAATAGAGGAAGTGGCAAACAGCTCAACTGAAACAAGTCGAATGGCTCAGGAGTTAGAAAAGGTTGTAGGACAATTCAAACTATAGTATGTCTTTTTTATCGAATGCTGTAATTTTCTTTTTCTGAAAAATATTTTAAAATAGACTATTTCTTCTATTACTTTAACTGTATAATATATATGTATTGTATTATTATTTCAATAGAAGTTTTACTAATCAAATATTTGTTTAAGGGGATAAAATTTAATGGTAGAAAACACAATTCAAGTTAATTTAAGTCAGTCAAAAAAAGTAAAACCAATGGCAGATAAATTGGTATTTGGTACAACTTTTACAGATCATATGTTTATCGCGGATTATACAAAAGGACTCGGTTGGACAAATAAGAGAATCGTACCTTATGAACCTATTTCACTAGATCCTGCCTCAACAGTATTTCACTACGGTCAAACTGTTTTTGAAGGATTAAAAGCATATATGTCATCAGAAGGAACAATTCGTTTGTTTCGCCCTGAGCAAAATATGAAACGCTTGAATAAATCTACTGAAAGAATATCAATGCCACAAGTAGATGAGGAACTTGCACTTGAAGCTTTAAAGCAATTGCTACTGGTAGATAAAGAATGGATTCCTACAGCTGAAGGGACATCACTCTATATAAGACCATTCATGATTGCTACTGATGCGCATTTAGGCGTTGAACCTTCTCATAATTACAAATTTATTATTATACTTTCACCAGTCGGATCATACTATAAAGAAGGCATTCGTCCGGTTAAAATATTTGTGGAAAATAAATATGTACGAGCAGTAGCGGGTGGGACAGGTACTGCAAAAACTGCTGGGAATTATGCGGCTGGCTTAAAAGCGCAAGAAATTGCCGGTGAAAAGGGATATGCACAAGTGTTATGGTTGGACGGGATTGAAAGGAAATATGTTGAAGAAGTTGGTGCAATGAATATTTTCTTTAAAATAAATGGTGAAGTTATTACGCCTATTCTGAATGGTAGCATTTTGGAAGGTATCACAAGGAAGTCGGTTCTAGAATTATTAAAACATTGGGAGATACCAGTTGTAGAACGCAAAATTTCGATAGATGAAATTTACACTGCTCATAAAAATGGACTTTTAGACGAGGCATTTGGAACAGGTACAGCAGCCGTAATTTCTCCAATTGGAGAATTTAACTATAATGATGAAAAATGGATTATAAATAACGGAGAAACAGGCGATTTATCTAAAAAGATTTATGATACATTAACAGGCATTCAAACAGGTAAAATAGAAGATCCTTTCGGTTGGGTTCTTAAAGTAAAATAAAAGGTCAAATTATTAGTTCTAAAATAATGATATTAACACAAATTAAAATCGGTACTAGAATTCAATCTAGTACCGATTTATTAATACCAATTTTTCATTTGTTCTTCTTCTGCTATCATTTGTAAATGGTCTGCGGTAATTGTGATAACACGATATTTTGACACATCTGCATAACTCTGGGCAGATTTTTTAATGAATTTCGGTGAACCTTCATTTTCTTCATCATATACAATGAGCATCCCATCAGAGTTACGCATTAGAAACTTATCTTTCTCGATGAATTGCCAAGGAGCTTCATATGGGATAGAAGTTAGACTAACTTGATAATCTGCTCCTTCAATTAAAGTGCGGTATTTCTCTTTATTATTTTCGTTCCAATTTTTATCTTGTTCTATAAAAGGAGTGATTATTGCATATTTCAAATGTGAATACTGCTCTTTTAATTCAATAACAACCTCAACTGCCCATGACTCTACACCAAGTTGACCACTTACAATAACCCACTCTAGACCCTCATCAAGTAAAATTAAGAACTGATTTCTTAAAGCAGTTTTTATGAATCCGATTCCAGGATGATCGTCATTAAATATGCCGAGTTCATGCTGTTTGTAACCTGTTACCACTAAACGCTTCATACAAAATTCACCTCCAAATAGTTGGAATTAAAAAACCAGCTTCCATTGGAAACTGGTTGTGGAAAAATATGTAAGAAAGCCGCCTTTGCCGTATTCGCGTAGAAAGTTTTAAACCACCACTCCTCAAAGTGGGTGTTCGCAGAAATTATCCTGTCTGTCCTTATAAATAAGGCCTGCCATTCCAATCCCGATGTAAAACTCCCGATTACAGTATAAAGGTTAAAACTTAATTATAATACGAACAATGCAGCTTGTTTTCTAAGTATACACGTAGTAAATTATAAATACAATAGGTAAGAAAAGGGCATACTTCCATTACCAAAATTTTTATTTAAATAGGATGATAAGCTAGTTATTTTCAAAAACTAACTAAATGATTTAGAGTAAAGATAAATATAAAAAAGGGAGAGGATTTCAGTCGCAACTATACAACAGCTTAAATTAGCGCGTATGCACACAATAGGACGTTTAAAAAGGATTGAGAATACTAAGTGGGATATCCTACATGAAGGTTTCAATAACAATATTCGTTGGCATGCAGGGCATCTTTTCGTGACAATTGAGACGTTTATTCAGCAAGGCGTGAACTCGTACGAACCAAAGTATCCAGAGTGGATTTCTTTTTTTGACGATGGAACAAGTCCAAAAGAATGGAAAGACGATGTTCCAGCAGCATCTGTTATACTAGCAGCACTAAGAGAACAGCTAAATTGGGCGACGGATTTTCTAGAAGGGAAACTAGAATGGCAAATGTCAGAGCCACTTGTAATAGGAGATGATATTATGACCTTTGATGATATGGAAGGTATTGTTCAGTTTTTAGCATGGCATGAAGGCGTTCATGCGGGTGTAATAAACGCTTTAGGGAGATTTCAACCAATTGCGCATTTAAACGAAGTGCATAATATCCAGGTTTGATCTTTTGATTGATAACTAATCAAATATAATAATTCAAAAACCTAGTTTCAAATTCATAGTTGAATTTGAAACTAGGTTTTTTAAATGAGTAAGTCGAATAAATTACTATCTTTATTAATTTCTGTATAAGTGAAGCCACTTACAGCCATTCGGTGAATTAGTCCAGCATATTCACAACTATTTTTTAATTCAATACCAACTAGACCAGGTCCACTTTCTTTATTATTCTTACGTGTATATTCAAAAGTGGTAATATCATCCTCAGGACCAAGTACTTTATCAAGAAACTGACGAAGTGCTCCAGCACGCTGTGGAAAATCAACGATGAAGTAATAAAGTAGCCCTTCATAAATCAAAGACTTTTCTTTTATTTCCTGCATTCTTCCAATATCGTTATTCCCACCACTTATAACACAGACAACAGACTTTCCTTTAATTTCATCTTTATAAAAATCTAGGGCGGCGATAGTTAAAGCGCCCGCAGGTTCGGCAATTATAGCATGTTGATTGTACAATTCTAATATAGTTGTACATACTTTTCCTTCAGGAACAAGCACGACATCATCTAACAGTTTGCGACAAATCTCAAAAGGTTGCTGCCCTACACATTTTACTGCTGCGCCATCAACAAAACTATCGATACTCCCTAGTTCCGTTAATTGATTATTATCAAGGGCTGCCTTCATACTTCCGGCTCCAGAAGGCTCTACACCAATAATAGTGGTATGAGGGGAGACGTTTTTAAAATAAGTGCTCAAACCCGAAATTAGTCCACCACCACCAATGCTAGCGAATAAGAAATCAGCAGGTTCTTCAATATCGTTCAATATTTCAACAGCAACAGTTCCTTGGCCGGCAATTATATCAGGGTCATCGAAAGGCGGGATAAAGATGCGACCATCTAATTCCGCACAATCTATCGCACTGATCTTTGCATCGTCAAAAGTATCACCAATTAAGATAACCTCAACAAAATCACGACCAAACATTTTTACTTGGTTGATCTTCTGTTTAGGGGTTGTTTGAGGCATGTATATCTTTGCGTCAATTCCTAAATGAGAACAAGCGTAAGCAACGCCTTGCGCGTGATTTCCTGCGCTTGCACAAACGACACCTTTTTCACGTGCTTCTACTTCAACCGTTTTAATTTTATAGTAAGCCCCTCTTAATTTAAACGAACGAACATACTGTAGGTCTTCTCTTTTTACATATACATGACAATCATATTTTTCTGATAGACGATCATTTCTTTGCAAAGGTGTATGGGCGACGACATCTTTCAAGAGTTGATAGGCGATTAATATATCTTCGACATACACGGGTTTAATTTCATTTTCGACTTCTGTTTTTGTAAGTTTCATTATTTTCCCGACAACCTCCGTTATTGATTAAACATCTTGTTATTATAACATAATGAACATATAAAAAACAGCTGAATATTCACAACTATGTGTCAAGTAACGTTATGAATATATTCAAAATGAATAAGAAGTAATTAATGATTCTGTATAAATAGATATTTTATGTTATCATAGTCTATAAGTGTTGCAGTAATGATGAAGATAAGCTTATAGTACAGACTGATCAATGTTAAGTAAATCTATTATTAAGCAGGGGAGTTGTTTGGAAAATGTTTAAGGAAAACAATACAGTATTTGTGTTAGTAGATGTTCAAGGTAAATTGGCTAAATTGATGCATGAGAGTAGCGAACTAATTACTAATTTGGAAAAATTAATCCAAGGCCTTCGTATATTAGATATTCCGATTTTGTGGGTTGAGCAGTATCCAAAAGGATTAGGACCAACCGTTGAAGAATTAACACAACATTTATCAGGACTTGAACCGATAGAAAAGATGTCTTTTAGTGCATGTAAGGATGAAGTATTCTTCAAAGCTTTAAAGGAAACAAATCGTCAGCAAGTTTTGGTCGCTGGAATAGAATCACATATTTGTGTCTATCAAACATCTTTAGATCTAAAGCAGCTTGGCTATGAAGTGTCAGTAGTTGCAGATGCAGTATCGTCACGTACACTACAAAACAAAGAAATAGGCCTAGAGGCAATGAAGACTAATGGTATTTCATGGACAAGTGTTGAAATGGCATTATTCGAACTTATTGAAGTAGCCGGTAGTGAGCAATTCAAAAAGATCAGCAAGTTAATTCAATAAAATAATTTTGAAAGCGATTACAATACTTTTGTTATTATTGCTGTAAGTTAGAATAAATACTTTTATTTGATTGATACGCAAATTTAAGCATTGTCTATTTAGCGAAGTACCTATTGATTAGTATTTTATATTCATATACAATTGGGATAGTTCTAATTATTGAAAATATTGATTAGGTATTTAGTAATTTTTGTCGAAAAAAGGGGGATTAAAATTGAAAAAGAAAATGCGAGTTTTATTATTAGGGGTACTTTTACTTAGTGTGAGTATTATTTTAATTGGGTGTGGCACGGATGAAAAAGAAGAAGTTACAGGCGACAAAGAGGATGGTAAAATAACCAAGCTTGTCGTAGCTACTGATGCTACTTATGCGCCAATGGAATATATGGATAGTAGTGGTAAAATAGTTGGAATAGATATTGAAATTGTTGATGCAATTGCAGAAGCATTAGGAATTGAAGTCGAATATAAAAACTACGGATGGGAACCATTATTTCCAGCTGTAAATAATGGTGAAGTAGATTTTGCGGTATCATCGATTACAATTACTGAGGAAAGAAAAAAGGAGTTTGATTTTACTAACCCTTACTTTATTGCAAATCAATTGATACTTGTTCCAGAAGATTCAACTGTTGAAAAATTTGAAGATCTAAAAGACAAAAGGGTATCTGCTCAAATTAATACAACAGGTCATATCGTAACAAAGGAATTATTAGGCGATACAAGTTCGAAAATAGTTGCAGCTGGAACAATGCCAATTGCGATTTTAGAAATGATAAATGGTAATGCAGATGCATCTGTTGGAGATAACGCAGTTATTATAGATTATCAAAAAAATAATCCAAAGGTAAAACTTAAAACAATAGAAGACAGTAGTTTTGAAAAAGAATATTATGGGCTTATGGTTAAGAAAGGAAACACAGAAGTATCCGATTTATTGAATGAAGGAATTAAAATCATTAAAGAGAATGGGAAGTTGAAGGAAATCACAGGTTTTGATGTAGAATAATTTAACATGAAAATGTAGATTGTTATACATGAAATCTCGACTTGGGAGTGGTAACAATGGATTTCCTAGATATGCGTTTTGATATGGTATGGGATTACAGAGAACTATTTATTCGTGGAATTGGCGTTACTCTGGCACTAACACTAGTTGGTTATTTAGGTGGTTTTGTTTTAGGGTTTTTCTTAGGAATCGGGAAACTATCTAAAAGAAAGTGGATTTACTACCCGTCTAAGTTATATGTGGATTTCTTCCGTGGAACGCCATTGTTAGTACAAATTTTATTAATTCATACAGCGCTTATTCCATCAATATTTGGACATTCTTTAGGTTATTTTGTTTCTGGATCACTTGCGCTAATACTAAATAGTGCTGCATATAATGCTGAAATTATTCGTGCAGGAATCCAATCGATTGAAAAAGGACAAATGGAGGCAGCGAGATCATTAGGTATGCCAAGTGGAGCAGCGATGAGAAGCGTTATTATTCCACAAGCTATTCGTCGTATGATCCCGCCTTTAGGTAATGAATTAATTGCACTTCTGAAAGATTCGTCTTTAATAATGGTTATTGCTGGTAGTGATATTTTGTATGCGGGTAAAGTAGTCGCCGGAGCTAGCTTTAGGTTTTGGGAACCATATCTTACGGTAGCAATTTTATATTTAATCCTGACATTTATTTTTGGGAAAATTATTACGTATGCAGAAAACCGATTTAGTAATAGTTACGTCCCGTCACCAAGAAAGACAAAGTTTGGAAGGTGAAGTATATGATTAAAATACAGGGTTTGTATAAATCTTTCGGAGATTTACAAGTTTTAAAGGGAATTGATTATCAAGTAAAAGAAAAAGAAGTGATTTGTGTAATTGGACCAAGTGGATCAGGTAAAAGTACTTTTTTACGCTGTATAAACTTGCTTGAAGAAATTACAAAAGGAGATATCTTTATTGATGGTGTAAAGGTCAATGATCCCAAAACTGATATAAATGAAATTAGAAAAGAAGTCGGGATGGTCTTTCAACAATTCAATTTGTTTCCTCATATGCGCGTCTTAGAAAACATTACGCTTGCGCCTAGAAAAATCAGGAAAATGGATCCTAAAGAAGCTGATGAACTGGCTCACCAATTGCTTGCGAAAGTCGGACTTGCAGATAAAGCCAATTCGTATCCAGAACAGTTATCTGGCGGTCAAATGCAGCGCGTAGCAATTGCGAGAGCTTTGGCCATGAAACCTAAAATCATGTTGTTTGATGAACCTACTTCGGCACTAGATCCAGAAATGGTAAATGAGGTTCTAGATGTTATGAAACAACTTGCTAACGAAGGCATGACTATGGTAGTTGTAACACATGAAATGGGCTTCGCAAGGGAAATGGGCGACCGCGTAATATTTCTTGATCAAGGTATACTTATTGAAGAGGGAACCCCGGACCAAGTATTTAATCAACCGAAGAATCAAAGAACAAAAGCATTCTTAAGTAAAGTTTTATAAACAAATTGGAAATATGTATATTAATATAATAAAAGCCGCTCTATTGGAATTGATATTCTTATAGAGTCGGTTTTTTATATTTTTGTTGTGAAAATTAATTGCTTTGTTACTAAAACGTTTTTACAATATAATTCAATATTTCCCTGGGAATGTTTTGATAAGTTATTAAATTTAGTGATTTATTCTTGCTATGTCTGTGTGCTTATCTTTTCTTAATTTAGCACTAACGAATAGGATGTACTATTTTGGGCAATGTCGTAGGGTTTTAGAAGGAATTTTTCAGAAAGAAAGAAAAATTCTAGACGCAATTTAGGCAAGGCGTGTTTGATTAAAAATAAGGTTTATCATAGTTTGAAAAAGGGAATATTATAGTTTAATAATAATAAAAAAGTAAAAATTAAATGGAGGAAGAAAAATGAATAAAACGGATAGTAGAAGAGATAATCCTGATATTAAAGAATGGACTGCACTTGCAGTATCAATTATTATTATTGGCATAGTAATCGTATGGGGACTAATCGGAAAATAGTATATAATTTAATCTAAATAGAGCTAAAAGAGACGTTGCAAGAGTTTTTAGTCATTTAGTTATTTAGATATGATACAATTATGTCATAACTATAGAAAAAGTATTGAAAGAAGGTTTTTAAGTGGAAAAATTAAAAAATATGGAGCAATTTGAAAAATTGAAAAATGAAGAAAGAACAATTTTTATGTTTTCAGCTGATTGGTGCCCTGATTGCGTTGTATTAGAACCAGTCATGCCAAGACTTGAAGTAGATTATCCGGAATATAACTTTATTAGTGTTGATCGGGATGAGTTTATTGATTTATGTGGAGAACTTAGTATTATGGGTATACCAAGCTTTATTGCGTTTCATGATGGTAAAGAAGCTGGTCGTTTTGTTAGTAAAGATAGAAAAACGGCAGGTGAGATTGAGGGATTCATAAATAGTCTTTCAAGTTAAAACTTAATGTATTTTAATTTAGAACTGCAAATCCTCTTCACCGTGGATTTGCAGTTTTTTCTCAACTTTAATTATAAATATGGGTAAAAGTAACTGTTAAAAATAAAATAAAAACACTCTAAGTGATAATGATTATCAAATTATAATCAATATCATTTACATTTTATTTTACATACTATACACTTGATTAACAAACTAGAGAAAACTATTTTCTACTATCTCAAAATGATTAGGGGGGTACTAATGACAACTATAACAGAGGAGAAAAACAATAGATTAAGAACCTTATTGATTAACGGTGAACTCATAGCTGCTATTTTATCAGGTATATTGATTTTGATTGCATGGTACACAGGATTTAGTGGAGGAAGCTCTGCATCAGTCACTTTGTATCTACTAGCCTTTGCAATTGGAGGATTTGCGAAAGCTAAAGAAGGAATTGAAGAGACGATAAAAAACAAAGAGCTTAATGTAGAGATGTTGATGGTTTTAGCCGCAGTTGGTTCAGCATTAATCGGATATTGGGCAGAAGGTGCTGTTTTAATATTTATCTTCGCACTCAGTGGTGCACTAGAAACATACACATTGAATAAAAGTCATAAAGAAATATCTTCTTTAATTTCACTTCAACCAGAAGATGCGTGGCTTATTGATGAAAATAATCAAGCGACAAAAGTGTCTATCAATTCTTTAATCATTGGTTCTCTTGTCCTTGTAAAGCCTGGAGAGAGTATTCCTGTTGATGGTGTAATTATAGAGGGAACTAGTTCGATTGATGAGGCAGCTATAAGTGGTGAATCACTACCAGTTACAAAAGGTATTGGCTCAGACATATTCGCAGGAACTGTGAATATGAGTGGTTCAATTTCAGTTCGCATGACAAAACCAAATTCAGAAACATTATTTCAAAAAATAATAAATCTAGTTACGTCTGCTCAAAGCGAAAGATCACCATCGCAACAATTTATAGAACGATTTGAAGGCACTTATGTTAAATTCGTCCTAATTACAGTAATTATTATGATGTTTCTTCCGCATTTCGTATTTGGTTGGGATTGGACAACGACAATTTATCGGGCAATGGTTTTACTTGTAGTAGCATCGCCTTGTGCGTTAGTGGCATCTATCATGCCTGCAACACTTGCAGCAATCTCAAATGGTGCTAGGAGAGGTGTTTTATTTAAAGGTGGGCTACATTTAGAACATTTAGGATCACTAAAAGCGATAGCTTTGGATAAGACAGGTACCCTGACGACAGGGAAACCTATTGTGACGGACTTTATAGTCAAAGAAGGACTAAATTCATTACAAGCATTAGAGATGCTGGCACGAATCGAGTCGCAATCAAATCATCCACTCGCTATTGCAATTACAGCTTATGCACGACAGCAAGGTATTGAAAGGTTGTCTCGAATTGATATTGAGGATGTCCCTGGTTGGGGAATTAAAGCAAATGATGGAGAAAAAGAGTATATTGTCGGAAAGCCAGCATTTGTCGGTTTTGATGAAGCTGAAAGTTTTGCAGGTGGAGTAGCGACAAGCTTGGCTGAGAATGGGAAAACAGTCATTTTTATGCGTGATGAAGATGGTATTGTTGCCCTCGCTGCACTTAAAGACACTGTACGACCTGAAGCTATAGAGGCAATTAATGCCCTTAAAGCAGTGGGGATTCGAACAATTATGCTAACCGGGGATAATGAAAAAACCGCATCTGTCATTGCGAAGGAAACTGGTGTCGATTCTTTTATTTCTGAGTGTTTACCAGAAGATAAAGTAAATCATTTAAAACGTCTAAAAGAAAAATATGAATTTGTAGGTATGGTTGGTGATGGTATTAACGATGCACCAGCTCTGGCAACTGCTACGACTGGAATTGCAATGGGCGATGGTACTGGTGTAGCTCTAGAGACAGCAGATGTTGTGCTAATGGGTAATGATCTTAAGCAAATAAGTTATGCAATTAAACTATCGAGAAAAATGAATCGCATCGTTAAACAGAATGTCTTTTTCTCTATTACAGTTATAACTATATTAATCATTGCTAATTTCATACAAGTAGTGGATCTGCCAATTGGTGTTATTGGTCATGAGGGAAGTACAATACTCGTTATCTTAAATGGTTTAAGAATGCTAAATAAGAATGTTTGAATAAAAGCCATGAATTTGTCGAATAAAATGGATTGTTCAGAACAAACTACCTCTATTGGAGGTGATTAATCATGACTAATCAAAACAAAAAGAAACCTATAAAGAATCATGAAACGCCCGGATACGGATATGATAAAAGTCTTGAAGATTTGAAGGTTATTGGTAAGAATAGGGAAACATCTAAAAATAATGAACAAGAAAGTAAAAATTAAATACACAGGTATTATATAGAAGGCAAAGCCAATATTTTTATTGGTTTTGCTTTTATAATTGTTTTATTAATAATGCATATTGACAAAATTAGCTTCCTATAATAAAATGAATGATAGTCAGTCAGCAGGTTAGGGGGACAAGTTAATGAATAAGAGAGAAAAAATTGTGAGTGCAGCAGTTAAAGTATTTAGGGAAAAAGGAATCGATAAAACAAAGATTTCTGATATCGTTAAAATAGCGGGTATTGCACAAGGGACTTTTTATTTATATTTCCCATCTAAACTATCACTTATGCCTGCTATTGCAGAAGTAATGGTTGAAATTACAATGACGACTATGAAAGAAACAGTTCAAGAAGGCGCGTCATTTGATACGAAATTGGAACAAATTGTAGAAGCAATCTTCCTAGTTGGAAGGGATTATAATGAGTTACAAGCACTTATATACGCAGGAATAGCTTCAACAGAACATTTAAAAGAATGGGAAATGGTCTATGAACCATTGTATAAGTGGTTAGCAGAGCTTTTGCAAGAAGCGAAATCAGCTGGGGTTATTAGGCAGTCAATAAACGTTGATCATACGACCAAAATTACTATTGGTTTAATTGAATCGGCAGCTGAACAAATATATTTATATGATACGCAAAAAGAGGAGCAGGCAACTATTCAAAAATCTGAGGTCACTCAGTTTTTAAAACATGCTTTAGGTGTTGCTGAATAAATCTTTTTGCTACATAATGAATGACAGTCAGTCACAAAAGGGAGAATAGTTATGAATAAAGGATGGTTGTACGTAGGATTAACAAGCTTTTTTGAGTTTTTTTGGATTTATGGTTTTAATGTTGTAAGTTCATGGTGGCATTGGATATTAATTGGTGGATTTATTCTTATAGATTTTTACTATTTAACTAAAGCTTGTGAAAAACTACCTACAGGCACGGTTTATGCAGTATTTGCGGGAATTGGAGCAGCGGGAACAGCGTTTATGGATTATTTCTTATTTAATGGAAGTTTAGGATTTGGAAAGTTATTTTTTATCGTATTATTGTTAATTGGGGTTATTACTTTAAATATCGCCGATAAACTAGATGAAGAAAAAGCACTGAAAGGAATTGTGTAATTATGGGTTGGATTTTACTTTTAATAGCTTCTGCTAGTGAAATTTTCGGTGTGATTGGCCTTAAAAAGTTTAGTCAAAAGAAGACATGGAATAGTGGCCTTTTATATGCTGTAGGATTTAGCGCTTCATTCATATTATTTTATATGTCTCTTAAATATTTACAAATAAGTGTTGCCTATGCGGTATGGATTGGATTCGGGACGGCTGGTGCTGTACTCATTAACATGGTTTTTTTCGGTGAATCAAGGAGTAAAGGGCGCATCGCTAGTGTGGGCTTGATCATTGTAGCTGTCATAGGATTAAAAGTACTTTCTTAACATTAAAATTACATTCGATATATGTTGAAATAAAGATCCTCACTTTGCAAGACAGTCGTTGAAACGGCTAGTTTTCCACACACAGAAGAATACAAATCATTCGTCACTGGGCCAAGCGTTCAAGAGACAGTGGCCTTTCTCTCTCAATCTTGGCACTGCTGTGCCCACTGGATACTCGCCTAATTCAATGAACTTAAAAGTATGCTTATTTTAATATTGTATTTAATTATTCAACTTATATAGTGCCCATTTTTTTAAAATGAACATAAGATAATCCTACAAGGGAGGAATACCCAAAGTGGAATTATTTATTAATGAAATAGATAATAAAGGTCTTTATAAAAATAATAAAGAGCTTAGTAGCTCAAATCAAAACCTGTCTAAAATTGATCCTATTACAGAGTATGTAAAGGAACAAAAGGTGGCATACAATTCACTTTATGATTATTTTAAAGTTTTAGAGAGTCAGATGAGTAAACAAAGTACAGCTCAGTCCGATCGCTGGGATGAAATTAAGGATGAGTTAAATAAACTTAAAGAAAATGATGGATTTAATCAGCAGATTATTGAACAGCTTAATAAATTAGAAGAAAAAAATAGCGCTTTACATGTGAGTATTGAAAATACCCACTTAATACAAGCAGGTTTTTCAGATAAACTCGGATCTATTGGGAAAGTGAATAATGATTTAACAAATCGAGTTGAATCATTTAAAACGTTGAATGTTGAAATAGTGAATGTGATGAATGAACAGTTTAAAATACAAAAAGAAGTGACTGGAAAAATAATTAAACAAGAAGAAAACCAAAAAGATATAATTAATCGATTAGAAAACAATGAAGCATTAACCGAAAAGATTACAAGGCAATTAGAAAATCTACGGTCTATCCTATTTGAAAGATCATATTTTCTTGCTGGTAAAATTGAAGATGGCTATCTATCCACGTCTTCATATTTTAATAGATTGATAAAGAGATCTACTCACTCTAATTTACAAGAAGTAGATAAAAAAAATTCAACGAGTGAAAAAGTATAAAAGAAAAACGCTTTTGAGTAGCTGGGCATATAGTATAGCGGACGGATGTTTAAGAATCTAGTTGAATTTATTAATTTTAAATTGTAATCCGGAAGGGGATTAAATGAGAGAATCATCAAATATAAATAAAAAAGATGAGCAGTTAAAGCAATATCGAGTGAATAATTTGGGGACTAAAATGACAACAAATCAATCATTAAAGGTTTCAAATGACGAATTTTCATTGAAGGCGGGGGGACGTGGTCCGACTCTATTAGAAGATTTTCATTTAAGAGAAAAAATAACACATTTTGACCATGAACGGATTCCGGAAAGGGTTGTCCACGCAAGAGGATATGCTGCACATGGGGAATTTGAATTGTATAAATCGATGAAAGAGTTTACTAGTGCGAAGTTTTTACAAGAAGTAGGTAAGAAAACACCGGTTTTTGTAAGGTTTTCTAATGTTGCAGGAAGTAAAGGTTCTTCAGATACGGTAAGGGATGTAAGAGGATTTGCCACTAAGTTTTATACAGAGGAAGGGAATTATGACCTCGTCGGAAACAATATTCCTGTTTTCTTTATTCAAGATGCAATTAAGTTTCCAGACCTAATTCATGCTGTGAAGCCTGAACCACATAATGAGATGCCACAAGCAGCATCTGCACATGATACATTTTGGGATTTTATTGCGAACAATCAGGAATCAGCACATATGGTTATGTGGCAAATGTCAGACAGGTCAATTCCTCAGAATTTGCGGATGATGGAAGGATTTGGTGTCCATACATTCCGTTTAGTCAATGCAGAAGGCAAAGGACATTTTGTGAAATTCCACTGGAAACCATTATTAGGCGTTCATTCGCTTGTTTGGGATGAAGCACAGAAAATTTCGGGGAAAGATCCAGATTACCAACGTCGAGATTTATGGGATTCGATTAATCATGGAAATTTTGCTGAATATGAATTTGGTATACAGATGATTGATGAAAAAGATGAATTTATGTTTGATTTTGATATTTTGGACGCTACTAAGCTGTGGCCAGAGGAACAAGTACCAGTCCAGATTATTGGAAAGATGACGCTTAATAAAAATGTGGATAATGTATTTGCAGAAGCTGAGCAAGTGGCATTTCATCCAGGAAATGTAGTTCCGGGTATTGATTTTACAAATGATCCTTTGCTACAGGGGAGATTATTTTCTTATTTAGACACACAGCTCCTTAGACTAGGTGGACCTAACTTTGCAGAAATTCCTATTAATAGAGCTATTTGTCCGTTTCATAATAACCAACGCGATGGTTTTAGTCGTCAACGCATTGATGTCGGTCAAGTGAGCTATCACAAAAATTCGCTTGCGAATAATACACCTGCTACATCTACAAGAGAAGAAGGAGGATATGTGCATTATGCCGAAAAAGTTGATGGACGCGTAATACAGGCTCAAAGTGATTCCTTTAAAGATCACTTCTCTCAGGCGAGACTATTTTGGAATAGTATGACACCCCCAGAAAAACAGCATATTATAGATGCTTTTTCATTTGAACTAGGGAAAGTGAATAGTAAAAGTGTAAGACAACAAGTTGTAGATATGTTTGTGAATGTCGATAAAAATATGGCGACAATTATTGCAGATGAGATTGGCGTTAAAAGACCAACTGGACAGCAATCTACCGTAGAAGCTACATCTCCAGCACTTAGTCAAGAAAATACGTTCTACTATCCTTATACTTTAAAAGTAGGTGTGTTAATTGGCGAAGGGTTTGATGGTACCGAAGTAAAAGCGGCTGTTAAAGCGTTTAAAAAAGCGGGTATTACTGTCGATTTTGTAGGTGAAAAGATTGGATTTGTTCGGGGGGCTAACAATCTAAAAGTTCAAGTAAATGAAACATTCCTTACGATGGATCCTGTTCTTTACAATTCACTGTACGTTGTAGGTGGAAGTGCAAAAAATGCTGCAAAATTTCAAAGTGACATCGTATATTATATTAATGAAGCATTTATGCATTATAAGCCAATTGGAATAGCTACTACTGGAATACCTTTTTTTGAGGTTTCAAATGGTAAAGTTGGACCAGGTATAATATTTGCGAATCAGAAAACAGATTTTAACAAAGAATTTATTAATGCAATTTCGAAACAACGTTTTTGGAATCGACAAATATATTAAGCGACATCAGTTGTCATCTAAATTCGGTGGCAGCTTTTTTTATTCCATTTCAAATATGCTATGATTAATGCAGATAAACAATTAAAAAGGAGTGAATTGAAGAGATGATAAAAGTAAACTTTGTTTGTTTAGGAAATATTTGCCGTTCACCAATGGCGGAAGCTGTAATGAGAAAACTTGTTTTAGATGAAGGACTCGAAAGTCAGATAGAAGTGGATTCTTCTGGGACAAGCGATTGGCATATTGGAAAAGTTCCACATGAAGGAACAGTAGCTATTTTACAGCAGAATAATATTACTACAAATGGTATGTTTGGGCGACAATATCACATCAATGACCTGGAAAGCTTTGATTATATAGTAGCTATGGATGCAAGCAATACAGAAAATATATTGGAAATTAACAAAGGTAAATCGTCACCCAAGATATTACGCCTATTAGATTTAGTTGAAACAAGTGACATAAAAGATGTTCCGGATCCTTACTTTACTGGTGATTTTGATCAAACGTATGATTTAGTTACACAAGGATGTCAGGCATTGTTAACTTTAATCAAAAAGGAGAAATTGAATTAAAGAGTGGTAGAGATTACTTTTAAGTAGTCTCTAGCGCTTTTTTTAAAAACGCAAAGAACTATTATTTGATTAATTCATCTAAATTGTAGTTGGATACTTGACTAGAAAAGGAAATGTGACTTTGTATTAATTGTTATTTTAGGCTTAATGCTCTTAACGAACTGTGCGGGCATTAGTCGATTGTGATATTGATTTGCTTGGTAATTATGCTGATCTGCCCATGAAGTTTTTATTGTCCGAAGAGTAATGATACAGGAGGACAGGGGAGTCGCGTCATACCAAGTAAAGTGGTTGAACTGTCCTCGGGTTTCACGCTTAATTTCCCAATTGTAAAATTAACTTACTTGCATAATTATAAAAGTAATTTGGTTATTATACATTTCTTGAAATATTGCATAGAGTTGTACTACAATTTGTGCTACTCTAATAAAACGTGAGAAACTTTTCTAGGATTAGAGATACATAGTTTAATTTCAAAACTTGTTAATGAAAATGGTTTATTTTTACTATCATCAAAACTACTAGAGAGCTCATAAAACTATCATCGGGGGCAAAAAAATGGGTAAAAAAATGGTTTTCGCATTACTTTCAGTATTTCTATTAACATTTGTACTAGCTGGTTGTGGAAGTAAAGAATCGAAAGAGGAAGAAAAGACTGAAGTTAAAAAAGACTCGGGGCAAGTTGCTGAAAAACTAGCTGTTGAAATTGGGATGTTGAAATTGACAAGCTCTGCACCACTTTTTATCGCATTAGAGAAAGGTTTCTTTGAGGAAGAGGGACTTGATGCAAAGGCAAAATGGTTTGAAGCTGCACAACCAATTTCTGTTGCAACTGTAGGTGGAGACGTTCAAGTTGGGGCTACAGGAATTACAGCAAGTTTATACAATATGGTTGCTGGAGGAGAGAAGTTAGTTATTGTCGCAGATAAAGGTAGAGAACAAGAAGGATATTCTTCTACTGCTTTATTAGTGCCTAGTGATTCAAAGATTGCAACTATAGAAGATCTAAAAGGTAAGAAAATCGGAATTACACAAACTGGTTCTACATATCATTATATGGCTGGAAGATTATTGGAGGAACATGGGTTAACGACTAATGATGTCGAATTAGTTCCTTTAAATAGTATTCCTGGTTTGATGGAAACATTGGAAAGTAAACAAGTTGAAGCAGTTTTATTAAATGAACCTAATATTTCAAGAGTATTAGATGAAGGTTATGGTAAAGTTATCGCTCAAGTTGGCGAAGAAATTGATTACCAAATCTCAGGAATCTTCTTTTCACAAGCATTTGCCAAAAATGAAGAAGCTGCTACAAAGTTTCTTAAAGCTTATGTGAAGGCTACTCGTTATTATTTTGATGCTGTACTGACTAAAGAAAACGGCGAAGTAGTACCAGGAGAAAATTTTGATGAAGTAATTAGTATTATTGCAAAATATACTGACCAAGATCCAGATATCATTAAACAAGGCCTTCCTTATATAGACAGAGACGGAAAACTACTAGGTTCAGATATTCAAACGCAAATTGACTGGTATGTAAAGGAGAAATTAGTAGACAGCGCTGTTGATTCTTCAGAGATTGTCAATACAGAATTACTTGATAATGCGTTAACAGAAATAGGGAAGTGATGTAATTGAAAATTGTTATAGATGATGTAAGTAAGAAGTTTGTCGACTCAAAAAAAGGCGAAGTATTAGCGTTAGAAAATATAAATTTTTCTATTGAAGAAAAAGAATTTGTTGTGTTGGTGGGACCAAGTGGATGCGGCAAGTCTACACTCCTCAATATTGTCGGTGGTTTACTATCGCCATCTAGCGGTTCCGTATACTTTGAGGGAGAGCTAAATAGGACACCGAATTTAGCAATTGTTTTTCAAGAAATCGCTTTATTTCCATGGCGAACAGTTTATGAAAATGTTATCTATGGTTTGGAAGAAAAAAAACTTAGTAAACAACAACAAAAAGAAATAGGCAATTTTTATATCGATATGGTTGGTCTAAGTGGATTTAAAGATGCGTATCCAAAACAATTATCTGGTGGTATGAAACAAAGAGTTGGGATTGCTCGTGCACTTGCAGTTGAGCCTGATTTATTATTAATGGATGAACCTTTTTCTGCTTTAGATGCACAAACAAGAACATTAATGCAAGAAGAACTTTTGACCATCTGGAATCGAACAAAATTAAGTACGCTTTATGTGACCCATAATATTCAAGAGGCTGTTTATTTGGCAGATCGTGTTATCGTCTTGTCTAGACATCCTGGAAAAATAAAAAGTATTATTAAAATTGATTTGCCAAAAATGGGTAGAAACGAAGAACAGCACAGAATAAGATTTGAACAGTATGCAGATGAAATCTGGCAACTGATTCGGCAAGATGCTGAGGAAGCGTTAAAGGAGTGAGGAAAGTTGACTAAGAATCGGCAGATAATAACGAATCGAGTTGCGTTTTTGGATAAGAAAATTCCTGTATACGCTTCATTTTTGGGACTATTCGGGTTACTAGCGTTATGGGAAATTATTTGCAGCTTTAATTTTGTTTCTCCTTTATTTTTACCTGCGCCCTCGGCAATCGTACTGACTGGATGGGAAATGCTTGTAAGCGGTGAAATCTATGAAAATTTAATGCCAAGTCTTTATAGGATTGTTGTCGGATATGCGATTGGTTCAGCCTTTGGAATATTAATTGGATTATTACTTGGGTTTTCCAAATGGGCAGATGCGATTGGAACGCCTATTGTTTATTCGATTTATCCAATTCCTAAAATAGCATTATTACCTTTGTTTATTTTGTGGTTAGGTATAGGAGAGTTATCTAAAGTTACAATTATTGCTTTAGGTGTGTTTTTCCCAGTTGTTATTAATACGTTTTCAGGTGTTAAAAATGTAGACCCTATACTTATTAAAGCTGCAGTAACATTTGGTTCAAGTCCTTTAAATGTTATTAGGAAAGTTATTTTACCGGGCTCACTTCCTATGATTTTTGCAGGATTGAAATTAGCTGCTGGAACATCGTTACTTCTGCTTGTATCTGCAGAAATGATTGCTGCTCAAAACGGGATTGGTTCTATGGTATTACACTACGGAAATTTAATGATTACTACAAAACTTATGGTGGGTGTGGTTGTCTTATCTCTACTCGGTTTAACTTTTAATAGATTGCTTCAGTGGTTAGAAAACAGACTTTTGCCCTGGAAATAAAAATAGGTTTATAATTAAAGGATTAACATTTGTATTTAAATACAAATGTTAATCCTTTATTATAAAATACATCTATCTATTTTGTAAGACTCATTAGAATATATAGAAAATAGTGTATACTATTATTAGTCACTTTATAGATATCTACTAAAAAGGGAGAGATGGTTAATGCCGATAACTATACCTGATAAGTTACCTGCTAGAGAATTATTGAAACAAGAAAAAATATTTGTTATGGATGAAGATAGGGCGAGAATGCAAGATATTCGTCCACTTAATATAGCAATTTTAAATTTGATGCCAGAGAAAGAAAAGACCGAATTACAACTTTTACGTTTACTTGGGAACACGCCATTACAAGTAAATGTGACATTTTTAAATACTGCGACACATAAATCTAAAAACATTAGCAAATCGCATTTAGACCGCTTTTATGAAACATTTGATGATGTAAAGAATCGTCGTTTCGATGGTATGATTATTACAGGTGCGCCAATTGAACATTATGAATTTGAGGATGTGAATTATTGGGAAGAGCTGACTGAAATAATGAATTGGACTAAAAATAATGTGACATCTGTTTTGCATATTTGTTGGGGAGCGCAAGCGGCGTTGTATCACCATTATGGAATCGGGAAATTTGAACTACCTGAGAAGTGTTCTGGAGTGTTCAGTCACAGTCTGTCTGATCCCACTATAAAACTAGCACGTGGGTTTAATGATTTATTTGAAGCGCCACACTCACGATATACGAGTGTTTCAGCAGAGGATATTGAAAAGGATGAACGATTAACTTTACTGTCCAAATCAGATGATGCAGGAGCTTTTATTATTATTTCTAAAGATGAAAAACATATTATGGTTACGGGACATCTAGAATATGATGCGACAACGCTTGCTGAGGAGTACGCGCGTGACATTAAAAAAGGTTTAAATGTGAAAATGCCTGAGAATTATTTTCCGAATGATGATACAAGTGAGGAACCTAAAAATACTTGGCGGTCACATACCCATTTGCTTTTCTCGAATTGGTTAAACTATTACGTTTATCAAGAGACGCCTTATGAATGGAAATAGGTTTTAAATATAATTTATTATAATAGTTGCCTGCATTGAAAAGTAATTTAATTAGATGCAAATTATTTTTGACAGTAACTGTGATAAAGGAGGTTTGCGAAGTGGGAAGTAGAAATGTTGGTTTGGCTTTGATAGTAATAGGCATGATTTTGTATATCCTGAATAAAACACTTACTTCATTTCCTCTCCTTCAGTACATATTGTTTTTTGCGAATATCACTTTTAATATTCTTGGTGTACTCATTCTAATTAATTACATTAGGCTGAATAGAAAAGGTAATGAAAGTAAGGTGGGCTAATTTTTATTGGATCCAATTAAGTTGTATTAAAATGAATTAAAGAAATACTTTCCAACTTTGTATCAAGTAAAAATAGAATTGGAAAAGGGATGCACTCTATATAGAGTGCATCCCTTTTATTTGAAGGTAACATATAAATTTGAATTTGAATTTATAAACCCGCTTTAACGGGGAAAATTTCCAGAGAAAGTGTTAGCTTCCTTTACCGCGGTAATTGTTCCACTGGGTGTCTTCTAATCTTAAGCAACGCAAACCCTACCTTCTTTTGCGTCCTTGCGACCCTATAGTCGCGCCAGTGTGAATAAGTATTCTAAAAAAACTGTTCGTAGAATGCCATATATCAAATTTTGCTTGTCACCTTATATTGTTAACTTCAATAGTATCTCACATATGAATAGAAAAGTCAAATATATTCTAGAAATCAATAAAGTTATTCTACAATTAGTGTGTAAAATTTAAGGAATTCATTACTCATAACAATAATTTGTTGTTTTTAAATATTAAAATTTATAGAAAAGGTTTTTATTTAATTGAAAGTATATTAAGCTTACTATAGAAACTAATCGAAAATGTTTTTAAAAAGGAGATGTTAATGTGGCTTATGTCATTACTTCAGCGTGTATCGAAGAAAAAGCGGCGGATTGTGTAATGGTTTGTCCTGTAGACTGTATAGAACTTGGTGATGATCAGTATCTAATCGATCCCGATACTTGTATAGATTGTGGTGCTTGTGTTGCGGCTTGCCCGGTAGAGGCAATTTATCACGAAGAAGATTTATTAGATGAGGACTTACCATTCCTAGAAAAAGCAAAAACATTTTATAATATTAATTAAAAATCAAAAATTAAAAAGAGTGATACCATTTACTGGTATCGCTCTTTTTAGGTTTTATAAATACTTGAAAATAATCTTCTTTATATAATCTCCCAAGCTCTTTTTTCTGCTACTGAACGTAAACTTTGTTCGGGTTGAACAGCAACTGGGTTACCTACAAGTTCTAAAACGGATAAATCCGAGTAACTGTCTGCATAGGCAAAACTATTTTCCCAATCCACTTCTTTATTTGCTAACAATGTATCAATTCTTTCATTTTTTTTCAAACCTTGAACATAAAAGAGTGTAGACTTAGTATCAATAATATGTCCATGTAATGGAATGTCAGTGCCTATGATATTATCAAACGGTAAATCTTTTGTAACAGCTTGTAGTAGGGGTGTAAATGCACCAGAAACAAGAATCACTTTTATATTGTTTGAAGCATGCTGTTCTAAACGTTCAATTACATTTGGATTAAAATCTTGTTGCATTTTACTTGCAAATTCTTCGAAAAATAAATCTAACTCATCAGCAGTTAAGTTCTTAAGCGCCTCTAAATATAAATGCATTGAACGTTCGCGCATTTTATGTTTTGGATAAATCTTTATTTTATAGCCAATATATAGGGGTAAAATACCTCTATAAAAACGATTATATCTCTTTTTATAAATGGGGTGGTTTTTTAACTGTTCCATCATAAGTTGGAAAGTTTCTTTCGCATACACTGTTCCGTCAAAATCAAATATCGCAACTCGCACATCTATCACCTATCCCTATTCTTATTTATTTATGTTGATCATAATTTATTTCTCTATGTAAATGATACAGTTATTATATTACAAACACAATAAGTACTGGTAATTATTTCTATTTTCTAATAAATGAAATAAAAATGAAAAAAGCAGTCAAGATAATTTATCTTGACTGCTTTTAAACAATTACTATTGAAGTTTATTTGAATCCGGCATGGAGGATTGACCTGTAGCAGGTGCAAATGAGCTAAGTATTACTTGCATATCTTGTTGATCCAGCTGGGGAACTTGATAATAATGGTGTTTGTTTTGATAAATCGACAGTTCATAACCCATTTCAATGCAGTTCGGGACTGAATCAGCTAAAACTCTTCGTACTACTGGATTTGTTACTTCAAGAGCGGCCGTTGCTTTTCCTGAAGCGCTAGTTTTTGCGGAACCTAATAAATAACCCGAAATAATCTCATCGGTTATTTCCCCAGCGCTTTGGATTGGTTTTTTAGGTTGTGATGGTTTTATTCCATAAATAAAATCGTTCTCTGTTTGCATCTTGTAACTACTAGTAGGGTGTGAAGGATCTTTTCCAGTACTAAATGCTTCGACAGTAATATTGTACTCGTCAAGTGCAAACTGGTATTGTCTATCTAAAATACTGAGTAATTCTTGATCTTTAACATGCGGGCGCAGTATGACTGAATGGTTTAAAGCAGCAACGGATAAAGATAGTACTTCTTTCACAACAAATAGTTCATGACCACCGTGGTTCATTTTTGGTGGTACATTGCCTGTTTGTAGATGATTTTGACCGATTGGGTTTTGTGTCATTAATAATTTCCTCCTATAATTAAAATTTCAAATCATTATTAGTATGGTGTTATAAAGAAATGCTATTCAAAAAATAAAGTAATTCACGATGTCCTTTGAGCCAATTCAGACTTAGTACTGAGAACAATTCAAACTTTGGCCTGTTCTATCCTTGTTATTTTTCAACTAAACTAGCTATTAGTTAGAAAATTATATTAAATTTGAAAAGGGGAAGATAAAAATTATTTGGTTTACAAATTGGGCTTTAAAGAATAAGGCCGCAGTAATTTTGATGATTGTATTGTCATTGGGATTAGGAACACTAAGTTATTTCACACTTCCAAAAGAATTTCTACCTGCAGCAGATAATCCAATGGTGTCAGTCATTGTAATAGGGCAAGGAACAGATGCAGATACAATGACGGAGCAAGTAACTAAGCCAATTGAAAAAGCGATTGGGTCAGTAAAAGGAAAAAAACATGTTTTTTCAACATCTGCAGATGGTTATGTATCGGTAGATATAGCGCTAGATGCCTCTATTGACATGAAAGATGCAAAAAATGAAGTGCAGGAAGCAGTGAATAACGTTCAATTACCTGATGGTTATTCTAGTCCAATCGTTTCACAATTGAATATTGATATGATTCCATTATGGCAAATAGGTTTATCTTTTCCTGCTGGATTTAATCGAGATGATATGGAAAAAATAGAAGAAGAAATTGTGCCGAAATTTCAAGGGATATCTGGGGTATCAAACGTTTCAGTTTATGGAAGTCAACAAACACAAATTAATGTCAAACTTGATCATGAAAAGATGGCTGCAAATGAAATTCCTGTTCAAGCGTTAATGGGACTTCTTAATGGGAAAAACATGTCCGTTGCGGTTGGCGAGGAAACAATCGATGGAAAGAAGACCGCAATTAAAATAGTTGGACAAATCGAAGGAGAACAAGCACTTAGGGAATTAAAAGTTGCTCCTGGTATTCGCTTAAAAGACATTGCGACAGTGGAAGTAGCAAATTCTAGTGCGACATTTTTCACTCGAGTGAATGGTAAGGAAGCAGTTGCGCTTCTTTTATTTAAAGAATCGAATGCAAATGCGGTAACTATTGGTAAAGAGGTAAAAGAGACGATGACTTTAATAAATGATGAGTTTTCATCTACTATTTCAGCATCGATGTTGATTTCTTTCTCGGATTTTATCGTACATTCTGTGGATAGTATGATGCAAGCGGTATTATTAGGTGCATTGTTTGCAACTATAATTATCTTCGCCTTTTTAAGGCATATACGAATGACTTTTATTACGGTAGTCAGTATTCCGCTATCTCTCGGGTTAACACTATTATTGCTATCATTGTCGGGTATTACTTTAAACATTTTAACGATAGGTGCGGTTGCAGTAGCCGTTGGACGTCTAGTAGACGATAGTATTGTTGTCATAGAAAACATTTTTAGGAAGGCTCAAAATGGCGATTTTTCAAAAACTGTAATTGTTGATGCGACAAAGGAAGTAGCTTCGGCAATTACTTCTTCAACATTAACGACTGTTGCCGTATTTTTACCAATGGGACTGGTAAAATCAATGCAAGACTTATTATTACCATTCGCTCTAACGATTACTTATGCACTGTTATCATCACTGCTTATCGCATTAATCGTCGTTCCGTTAATGAGTTCTAGATTATTACAAAAAGGTAAATTGCCTGTATATAAAAAGCCGACGCAATATTTACGTGTGTTAAATTGGTGCTTGAACCATAAATGGGTGCCGCTTGTTTTGTCTTTAGTTATCTTTGTAGGTGCTATTGGAATGTATGCAATCATGCCAAAAGGGACGGCTGACGCTTCAGATAATGATGTTTCAGTTTCATTCACATATCCTGAAGGCATTCCCTTCGCGAAAGTAAAAGAGGAAGCATATGAATTAGAAGCATTTTTACAACGTCAAACAGATGTGGAACAGGTTATCTTGTTCCTTGGTACAAATCCAGAAGATGCCCAGTTTGGCAACATGAGTTCTCAAAATTCAGGACAATTTCATGTTGTTATGAAAAGCGGAGCAAATACTGAGCGTTTAGTCTCGAAAATTGAGCAGCAAAAAGAGAACTATGAAGAAGCGGAAATAGAAGTCGTGTTCCAATCGATGATTAGTTTTAACGATTCAACAATCACTTTAGATGTTGTAGGTAAAGAGACTAGGCAATTGATAAAAGCAGCAGATAAAGTTATTGAAGAAGTGAAGACGATTGAAGGGATAGAGAAAGTTACGAGTAATCAAAATGAGCTGAAACCGGTTTATGAAATTGTGATTAATTCTGATGAAGCAAATACTATGGAAGTTGCCAGTCAAGTTCAACTTCAGCTTAATCCATTTCCGCTCGGTACAATTAAGCATGAGGGAAAGGAAACAACGGTTTTACTCGATCACTCGTTTCATCCAACATCTAAGGCGGAATTGAATGATGTATCTGTTCTAGTCAATCAAGAAATAATACCACTTTCATCTATTGCTAAAATTGAAGTGTCGAATAAACCTACAACTGTGTTAAGGAAAGACGGAAATGAATATGTAAGGATTAGTGTAATAGCTGACTCAACAAATTTATCTCAAATCTCCAAAGAAATTAATATTAAAACAAAGGACTTAGTCATGCCGAATGGGATTACCTTGGAGACCGGGGGGGCAGCAAACGCACAAGAAGAACAGTTTACAGAGCTATTCCAATTGATGGCTGTTTCTATAGGTCTTGTCTATTTAATCATGGTGTTAACATTTAAAACATTACGTGCCCCGTTAGTTATCTTGTTTACATTACCATTAGCGGTCATTGGAGCAGTTTTAGGGTTATTAGTCTCGCAAACGCCTCTCGATATAGGCGCTATGATTGGGGCTTTAATGCTAATTGGAATTGTGGTTACGAATGCAATTGTCTTATTAGATCGTGTTAGACAAAATGAAGATACAATGTCAATCCGTGAAGCACTTCTTGAAGCCGGTGCGACCAGACTTCGCCCTATAGTCATGACTGCGCTCGCGACAATCTTTGCAATGATCCCACTTTTATTTGGGAAAGAAGAAATGGGTAGCATTGTATCGAAAGGATTAGCAGTTGTCGTTATTGGAGGGTTAGCTGTATCTACTTTGTTAACTCTGGTCATTATCCCAGTCATTTATGAATTATTCCACTTTAGAAAAGCGAAGAGACAAAGGATTGCTGTAAAGACTTTGGAGTAGCATTTCTTGGTTTTGTTTAATTACGGAAACCGTCCACTGAACTTCATTCACCGGGCGGTTTCCTATATACTCATAAAGAATAAAATTAGCATTCTATGCATAATATGTCTTGCGCACAAATAGTCTTAAATAGGGGAGATTGTTGTGAAGGGGTGACGAGTAGTTATGCAAATACATGTTGTTCAAAGAGGGCAGAGTTTATACGGTATTTCCAAGGCTTATGGAATTTCTTATGAAGAGGTTGTAAAGGTAAATGAAATACCTGATCCCTCAAAATTAGTTGTTGGGCAAGCATTAGTAATCCCGATAGTTGGAAGTTATCATGTTGTTCAGCGGGGCCAATCGCTATATATAATTTCGCAATTATATGGAATGACCTACCAAGAACTTGCAAAGGTGAATAATATACCTACAAGTAGCATTCTTCGAATTGGACAGCGTTTATACATTCCTGAAAAACCCAAGAAGGAAATTGAGGTCTTGTTATATGTTGAGCCTAGAACGCCGGTAAGTGAGACGATGGTTGACGAGGTTAGAAAGTTGGCAGGCTCACTAACTTACCTCGCTATGTTTAGCTACCAAGCAAAACGAGATGGTTCGCTTGTTGCTCCGTCGATTGCTAATATACCAGAAATAGCTACATTAAAGGGTGCTGCCAATGCCCTTGTTATTAGTAATTTGGAAAATAATGCATTTAGTGAAGATCTTGCCCATGCTATTTTTACTAATCCAGTTGCACAGAATCAGTTATTTGGAAATGCAATTCAAACTGCGAATGATGTCGGCTATAAAGATGTTCATTTTGATTTTGAATTCATAAACCCTCAAGACCGGAGTTTGTACAATGAATTTCTCCGTAAAGCAAGAACTAGATTCCACGCGGCTGGGCTTACTTTATCGACTGCAGTGGCACCTAAGGCGAGTGATGTGAGAACAGGAATATACGGCGCACATGACTATGCAGAACACGGTAAGCTAGCCGATTTCGTAGCTTTAATGACTTACGAATGGGGTTATACGTATAGTGATCCGCAAGCAGTGAGTCCTATTTTGCCAGTCAGACGGATTGTTGAGTATGCGGTTAGTGTTATACCCCGAGAAAAGATTTTACTTGGGCAGAACTTATACGGGTATGATTGGTCAACGCCATTCCCGCCACAGGGAGGATCTGCAGCGAAAGCGGTTAGTCCTCAACAAGCGATAGCCATCGCGCTGCGAGAAAATGCAGAAATACAATATGATAATGTAGCACAAGCACCATTTTTTCAGTATTATGACGATGCTGGCGTCTATCATGTCGTTTGGTTTGAAGATGCAAGGAGCATTCAAGCGAAATTTGATTTGATTAAGGAGTTTGACTTGCGTGGGATTATGTATTGGAAATTAGGTTTAGCATTCCCTCAAAACTGGCTGTTATTAAATGATAATTTTACGATACGAAAAATTAAGTAAGCGATATAGTAAAGTGCCATTAGTTTGAGGCGCTTTACTTTTTTGCTTGATTAAAAGCCGTTTTAAATATTCCGTTTACTTAATTGGCACAATTAATAGAAAAAAAGCATTGAAGTATAAATAAAAAGCCGTATAATTAAATCAAGAAAGAGGTGGATATTCATTGGAAAAAGATTTAAGAATAAAAAGTAAAGTATTTAGTGAAGGTTCGATGAAAGCACCAAACAGAGCGATGTTGCGTGCAGTTGGTGTGACTGATGAGGATTTTAAAAAACCAATGGTCGGTATTGCGAGCACTTGGAGTGAAGTAACCCCGTGTAATGTACATATTGATAAATTAGCAATTGCTTCAAAAAAAGGTGCGACTAAAGCAGGCGCGGTTGCAATGATTTTTAATACAATTACAATTGCTGACGGGATTTCAATGGGAACTGATGGCATGCGTTTTTCATTACCAAGTCGTGATGTGATCGCGGATTCAATCGAAACAGTTGTCGGCGGAGAAAGCTTAGACGGACTTGTTGCTATCGGTGGCTGTGATAAAAACATGCCAGGTTGTATGATCGCTATTGCAAATTCTGAAGTTCCCGCTGTATTTGTATATGGTGGTACGATTTCACCAGGAAAACTAGACGGAAAAAATCTTGATATAGTGTCTGTATTTGAAGGTGTAGGACAATTAAATAACGGAACAATTGATGAAGAGCAACTTAGAAAGATTGAATGTAACGCATGTCCTGGAGCAGGTTCATGTGGTGGTATGTACACTGCGAATACTATGTCGTCTGCAATTGAAGCAATGGGTATGAGCTTACCAGGTAGTTCATCAAATCCTGCTGTTTCTGCTGACAAGCTAGCGGACTGTGAAGCAGCTGGGGAAGCAGTGTATCATTTGTTGGAATTAGGCATATATCCAAAAGATATTATGACGAAAGAAGCGTTTGAGAACGCGATTACAGTTGTTATGGCACTTGGTGGTTCTACAAACGCGGTTCTCCATTTACTAGCGATGGCACACGCAATTGATATCGACTTATCAATGGATGATTTTGATCGTATTCAAAAGAAAACACCGCATATTGCTGACCTAAGACCAAGTGGACAGTATGTAATGGAAGACCTTCACAATGTTGGTGGGGTACAAGCTGTTATGAAAATGCTTCTAGAAGCTGGCTATCTACATGGAGACTGTATTACAGTTACCGGGAAAACGATTGCTGAAAACTTAGCTAGTGCACCTGATTTGACTGAAGGACAAAAAGTCATCATGCCATTTGACAAAGCATTTAGTGAAGATGGACCGTTAGTTATTCTTAAAGGTAATCTATCGCCAAGTGGTTCTGTTGCTAAAATGTCAGGAGTTTCGGTTAAAGTTCATACTGGACCTGCACGCGTGTTTGATACGGAAGCTGAAGCGACAGATGCCGTTATGCATAATAAAATCAATGAAGGCGATGTATTAGTCATCCGCTATGTAGGACCTAAAGGCGGACCTGGTATGCCAGAAATGTTATCTATTTCAGCAATTCTTGTTGGTAAAGGAATGGGCGAAAAAGTAGCTCTTCTTACAGATGGTCGTTTCTCAGGAGGTACACACGGACTTGTAGTGGGACATATTGCGCCAGAAGCGCAAGTTGGTGGACCAATCGCATTCTTACAAGATGGCGATGAAATTACTATTTGTGCAGAAAGACAAGAAATTTCAGTTGCAGTTACTGAAGAAGAGTTTGAAAAACGTCGTAAAGATTGGGTAGCACCTCCACTTCATACACGTGGAGTACTTGGTAAGTACGCACATAATGTGTCTTGTTCATCAATCGGCGCTGTAACTGATTATTTTAACCGTAATTAAAGTCTTGATCGCTCCTAGAAGTATTAGGGGCGATTTTTTAATAATGCAAATTTGGAAATGGAGTTGTTCACTATGTTAAAAGCAATAATGTTTGATTTAGATGATACTTTATTGTGGGATAAAAAAAGTGTGGCTACTGCATTTAGTGAAACTTGTAAATATGCTGCTGAGAAATATGAAATAAATCCTGATTTACTTGAGAAGTCGGTAAGAGCAGAAGCGAGTGAAATATATGCATCTTATGAAGTGTATGAATTTACAAAAATGATCGGTATTAACCCATTTGAAGGCCTCTGGGGTACTTTTGATGACGCGGGAGAGTCTTTTCAGAAGATGAAGGAAGTAGTGCCAGCTTATAGGAGAAATGCCTGGATAGGTGGTCTAAAGCGTCTTGGCATTGATGATGAAAATCTTGGCATAGAGCTTTCGGGAATGTTTCCTAAAGAAAGAAAGAAGCATCCTTTTATTTATCAAGAAACTTTCAGCGTTCTTGAACAGTTAAAAGGAAAGTATCAACTTTTATTACTAACAAACGGCTCACCTAGTCTGCAAAATTTGAAGCTAGAAATCACGCCGGAAATTACACCTTATTTTTCACATATCATTATTTCTGGGGCATTTGGAAAAGGTAAGCCGGACCGGACGATATTCGACCATGCATTGGAAGAGTGCGGTATAAAGGTTGATGAGGCGATCATGGTTGGTGATAATTTGATGACAGACATATTAGGGTCGTCAAGAGTAGGTATGAAATCTGTGTGGATTAATAGAGAAAATAATAAACAACATGCTGATATAAAGCCTACGTATGAAATTAAAGACTTACAAGAGTTATTACCAATAGTTGAAAAGTTATAATAAAAGAGGTCATCCACATTTGGATGACCTCTTTTATTTATAGATCTATCGCAACAACGTCTGAAATATCTTCTAACTCTTTTAATTTATTTATATCATAATCATCTACATACTTATCAATTGTTAACATCATAATGGCATCTCCACCAGCATTTGCTCTACCCACTTGCATAGTGGCGATATTGATATTTCCTTTGGCTAGGAATGTACCAACACGACCGATTGCACCTGGTTGATCGAAATGCTTAATGAAAACAAGATGACCTTCAGGGATGACATCTACGACATACTCATCGACTTTAACAATTCTGGCCCCTAAGCCGTTTAAAAGTGTCCCAGAAACGCTTCTAGTTCCTGTATTTGTTTTAACAGTAACAGTTACTAAGTTAGTAAATCCTTTTGTGGAAGATGTTTTGTGTTCATTTACTTCAATTCCGTTACGGGTGGCTATATATTTTGCGTTAACATCATTGACTTGTGTGCCGTGATATCTTTTCAATAAACCTTTAACTGTGTTGCGTGTTAATGGACGAACATCAAATCCAGCTAAATCACCTGAATATTTTATGCTTACTTCCTCAATGACGCCATCAATTAAATTGGAGAGGAAAGAACCAAGTTTTTCTGCGAGCTCAAAGAATGGTTGGATTTTAACCATAACTTCTTTTGGTACTGAAGAAAGGTTTACGGGATTTTGAACGACACCGCCATTTAAAAAGCTAACAACATCGGCGCTCACATCTACAGCTACGCTTTCTTGTGCTTCATATGTGCTTGCGGCGATGTGTGGCGTTGCAATTACTTCAGGAAGTGTAAGTAGTTTATGACCGACAAATGGTTCTATTTCGAATACGTCTAGCGCTGCTCCAGCTACTTTTTTTGCGACGATGGCATCATATAATGCATCTTCGTCAATAATACCACCACGTGCACAATTTATTATTTGCACACCGTCTTTCATTTGGTTAAATGCAGTTTTATTAATCAAATGCTTCGTTACTTTTAATAAAGGGGTATGGATTGTAATGAAGTTAGCTTGGTTCAATACTTCTTCAAGAGTGCCTGAAGAAATACCCATTTTCTTAGCCTTTTCTTCCGTTAAAAAGGGATCATATGCAATAACATTCATTCTTTGTCCTTTTGCTCTAGCCGCAACTTCTGCGCCAATTCGACCTAGGCCTACAATACCGAGTGTTTTGTTTTTTAATTCGACACCCATAAATGATTTTCGGTCCCATTGTTGATTTTTTAGGGAAGCAAATGCTTGAGGAATCTTTCTTGCTAAAGCCATTAACATTGCCATCGTATGTTCTGCAGCAGAATTAGTGTTTCCATCAGGTGCATTTACGACGATAATACCATGTTCAGTTGCAGCATCTAAGTCAATATTATCAACACCTACGCCTGCGCGACCGATAATTTTTAAGTTAGTTGCTCTTTCAATTACTTCACGTGTTACTTGTGTTTGGCTACGAATAAGTAAAGCGTCATATTCACCAATCTTTTCAAGTAATTCTTCAGGTGTATTTGTTGTGTCAATTACAATATTTAAATTTTCGGCTTGTCGTAAAGGGTGAATACCTTCTTCGCTTAGGGGATCTGTAATTAATATATTAAAAGTCATTTATTTTTGCACTCCCTGTTGTAAGTATACTTTTTGCGCTGCTGCAGTTCCTTTACCTAATTCAATTTTCTTACCAATTGTAATCAATGCAATTTCAATGACACCAATTATTTGAAGCACGTCAGCAGGTGAGCAGTAACCCATATGGCCGATGCGAACAATTTTACCACTTAAATGTTGTTGACCACCTGCGATAATTAGATTGAATTCCTTATTTAGTACTTTTCTAAGTTCATCAGCATCAAAATCTTGTGGTTGAACTGCAGTTACAGTAGGTGAAGCGAATTCGTCGCTAGCGAGTAAGGGTATGTCTAATGCTTTAAAAGCTGCACGCGTCATGTTTTTCATTAACTGATGGCGCTCGTTCACTTGCTCTAATCCCTCTTCTTCCAATAAATCAAGAACTTGTTCAAGTCCAAATAACAAAGAGAGAGCTGGTGTAAATGGCGTTGTATCTTTTAATAAATTCTTGCGATAAGTAGATAAATCAAAGTAAAAACGTGGTCTTTCATTCTTTTCTATAATCGCCCAAGCGCGTTCACTAGCTGCGACAAAAGTAAGTCCTGCGGGTAACATAAATGCCTTTTGAGAACCTGTTACGAGGACGTCGATTCCCCAATCATCCATTTTAGTTTCAACGCCACCAACACAAGAGACACCATCAATAATAATTAGTGCATCAGAAACTTTACGAACTGCAGATGCTAGTTCCTTTATTGGGTTTAATACGCCTGTTGACGTTTCGCAATATGTAGCGAATACAGCTTTAATAGTTGGATTTTCTTGGATATATTTTTGGATTTCTGAAGGGTCTAATGCTTGTCCCCATTCAACAACTAGAATATGAGTTGTAATTGATTGTGATTTACAAATTTTAGTGAAACGTTCACCGAAAGCACCTGTTACGATTACAAGTACCTCTTCATGAGGTTGGACTACATTGACAACAGCAGTTTCCATTCCTGCAGTTCCGCTACCACTAATAATTGCAACTTCTTGTGTTGTACCAAAGACGTTTTGGAGTTTTGGACTGATATTTCTAATCATTTTAGAAGTATCTGCCCCGCGATGACCAATCATTGTTTGGTTCATTGCACGTTGCACACTTGGTGGAATAGGACTTGGACCTGGAATTCGTAAAATTAGCTGATCTGATAACATAAAATCTTCCCCTCTCATTTTTAAAAAACAAAAAAAGCCTTCCATCCCTTACGTAATGTAAGGGGCGAAAAGCTTCGTGACTCACGCGGTACCACCCTTTTTATTGTCTTAAAATAAAATAAGACAAATCTCTAACATGGATAACGGGCATGCGCCGGATGGGCCTACTATAAATTCAACCCAACTATTCAAGAGTGCTCCTTTATCTGTTAACCGCTAATTTACACCAACCATTAGCTCTCTCAAGATTTTCAGATAAAGTATATCCCTATCAACATAGTTAAAAGTAATATTAGATTTGTTTAAGCATAGCAAACTAAAATAACATGTCAAGTAATTTTTTTATTAGTTTTAATGGAGAGTTAATCTTTATTTAAATAATCAAGAGTTATTTGTATCAATTCAACATCGGGCTTAATAATGAGTATTGGGAGAAATACAAAGGTGAATAGTAATAAAACATTTGCGCCAAAGAATGCCCGTACGTTTTTCCTGAATTTCATAAAGATCTCCTTCTTTCTATTTGTTTTTTACTATAATCATCTGCTCCTTACTAGTTATTTGAATAATTTAATAATACTCTTTTTTTAAAAAAAAGATAGTGTTTTTTTAAAAAATACACAAAAATGTTTTATTGTACCGAATTTTCACATTGTATAAATATCAAATTATATCTATAATAGAGGAATGATATTGAATTCGAATTGTTAAGATATCGGGTTTGATGGAGAATCTATGGATTTTCTTTTGGTTTTCAGAAAGGACTGATATTAATATGACAAATATTTCAAAAGATTATGCGGATCCAAAACAGTTGGCAAACAACTATGTCCATGAAGTATATGCGTTACTTAAGAAAAGAAATCCTGGAGAAACAGAATTTTTACAAGCAACTAGAGAAATTTTTGATTCACTTCGTTTAGTTTTCGCGAAAAATCCAGAATATATTAAAGATGGAATTCTTGAACGTATAACAGAACCTGATCGTATTATTACATTCCGGGTAGCGTGGGAAGATGATCAAAGAAAAGTCCATGTAAATCGTGGCTTTAGAGTGCAATTTAATAATGATTTAGGACCATATAAGGGTGGAATTCGTTTTCATCCCTCTGTAAATACAAGTATTATGAAATTTTTAGCTTTTGAACAGATATTTAAAAATTCACTTACCGGACAACCAATTGGTGCTGGTAAAGGTGGTTCTGATTTTGATCCAAAAGGAAAATCAGAGCGTGAAATTATGCGGTTTATTCAAAGTTTTATGACAGAGTTGTCAAAATACATTGGACCGGATACGGATGTACCAGCAGGGGACATAGGGGTAGGTAGAAGAGAAATTGGCTATATGTTTGGACAATATAACCGATTAAATGGTGGATATGAGGCTGGCGTATTTACTGGCAAAGATCCAAATCATGGTGGTAGTTTAGGAAGAAAAGAAGCAACTGGTTATGGGACGATTTATTTTGCTGAAGAAATGCTGAAAATAAATAACTTAAGTTTCGAAGGAAGTACTGTCGTCGTTTCAGGCTCTGGTAATGTTTCTATATATGCAATGGAAAAAGTGATGGAGCTTGGTGGTAAAGTTGTAGCATGTAGTGACTCGAGTGGCTATATTTACGATGAAGAAGGTATAAATCTTGATACAGTAAAGCGCTTAAAAGAAGTTGAAGGTAGAAGAATCAAAGACTATACAAAAGAACATCTTACCGCTAAATATTATGAAGATTGTTCAGGGATTTGGTCTGTGACCTGTGATTATGCATTTCCTTGTGCTACTCAAAATGAAATAGATGAAGACTCGGCAAAGAAACTAATTGCTAATAATGTAAAAGCAATTGCTGAAGGGGCAAATATGCCTTGTACTTTGGAAGCAGTAGATTTGTTTGTGGAAAACGGTGTTTTATTTGGACCTGCAAAGGCTGCAAATGCTGGCGGCGTTGCTGTTTCTGCAATGGAAATGTCTCAAAATAGTATGCGACTTCAATGGACAGTAGAAGAAGTAGATGAAAGACTGCATAAAGTTATGAAAGATATTTTTGAAAGTTGTATGTCGGCAGCAGCTGAGTATGGTCATCCAGGTAATTTAATTATCGGAGCAAATATTGCAGGGTTCTTAAAGGTTGCCAATGCAATGGTAGCGCATGGTGTGAAATAATAAGTTAATAAATATGATGAACACTCTCTCTGATATAAAAAAAGGTTGAAATCATCGTATAATCTAGTCAACATGTTATTCGGGTTATACTGTTTTACGTTTAAATATACATGGTGTGTATTAGAGGAGGATTTTCATGTCAAAGAAAAAAGTAGTGTTAGCTTATTCAGGTGGTCTAGATACATCCGTAGCTGTTCGTTGGTTGACGGATGAGGGATATGATGTTGTTGCAGTATGCTTAGATGTAGGCGAAGGGAAAGACTTGACTGAAATTAAAGAGAAAGCACTAAGAATAGGAGCCGTCAGTAGTCATATTGTCGATGCAAAAGAAGAGTTTGCAAATGACTATGCACTCTTAGCTTTACAAGCTCAGGCCTATTATGAAAATAAATATCCACTTGTTTCAGCATTATCACGTCCATTAATTTCTAAGAAACTTGTTGAAATTGCTGAACAAGAAAATGCAACTGCCGTTGCACATGGTTGTACGGGTAAAGGTAATGACCAGGTTCGTTTCGAAGTGGCGATTAAAGCACTTAATCCTTCATTAGAAGTTATAGCACCTGTTCGTGAGTGGAGCTGGTCTCGTGAAGAAGAAATCGAGTATGCTAGAGAAAAAAACATTCCGATTCCGATCAATCTTGATAGTCCTTATTCGGTTGATCAAAACTTATGGGGAAGAGCTAACGAGTGTGGTGTGTTAGAAGATCCATGGGCAACTCCACCTGAAGGCGCTTATGATTTAACAGTAGCACTGGAAGATGCGCCTGATACAGCTGAAATTATTGAAATTGATTTTGAAAAAGGTGTTCCTGTTAGAGTGAATGGGGAAAGTTATAAATTAAGCGAACTTATCCTACATTTAAACAATCTGGCAGGTAAGCATGGAATTGGCAGAATCGATCATGTAGAAAATCGTCTCGTTGGTATAAAATCTCGTGAAGTTTATGAGTGTCCAGGTGCGATTACGCTTCTTAAAGCACATAAAGAGCTTGAAGATATTACACTTGTTAAGGATGTAGCTCATTTTAAGCCAATCGTTGCACAACGACTAACAGAACTTATATACAATGGTCTATGGTTCTCTCCGCTTAGAAATGCGTTAGAAGCGTTTATTAAAGATACACAACAATATGTAAATGGGACTGTTCGTGTGAAGTTATTTAAAGGTCATGCGATTGTTGAAGGAAGAAAATCGCCAAATTCACTTTATGATGAAAACCTTGCTACTTATACCTCAGCTGATGAATTTGATCAAACAGCTGCTGTAGGTTTTATTAAATTATGGGGTCTACCAACAGAAGTTCATAGTACAATTAATAGGAAAAAATAAGTGTGAATCAAAACCTTCTTCTGTAAAAAGTTGAGGGTTTTTTCTTTAATAATTTTTGATTGATGAATTAGCATATTGTTTAAATAATGAAGGTTTCTCTTTGTATTTGTCGAAAACTAGTATAGGAAAAGGTAGCGTTTACTATACTTAATTATTTAATAAGGGAGTTCTTGGATAGTGATTGTTAAACGTCATTTATTTAAATATCTACTATTTATTTTTATTATAGGTTTTGTCATTATTCTATGGGTTATATCAGGAAAATGGATTGACGAGGGTCAAAAACCAGTCGCTAATGGGGAGAATGATTACGCAATCATATTAGGTGCTAAAGTAAATGGAGAAATACCATCACTCTCTTTGCGTTATCGCTTGGAGGCAGCGTTAGATTATGCAAGAAGGTATCCACAAGTGAAGTTCGTCTTATCTGGTGGTCAAGGTCCCGGAGAAGAAATTAGTGAAGCTGAGGCTATGAAGAGATTCTTGAATAGCAATGGTATAAAGGATGAGCGTTTATTACTGGAAACAAATTCAACATCAACTTATGAAAATCTATTGTTTTCTAAAGAGAAATTACCTACTTCTATTAAATCTGTTACTATCATTACTAGTGATTTCCATCTGGCGCGTACCAAAATACTTGCGAATACATTGGATTTGCAAGTAGATGTCGTTTCTGCGAAAACACCAAAAGTTGTTGAAGCAAAATTAAGAACACGTGAACGTTTAGCGTTATTAAAAACATACTTAATTGGCAAATAAAAAAGTAAAGTAGCAAAAAAAATGTATCTTCTCGCTACTTTACTTTATTTATATTATATTAACTGACGTATTGGATGAAAGTTTGGTTCTTGTTTATCAAAAGTAGCGATATAATCAAATCCAATAGACTGTAGTAAGTGTAGTGATTCGTGGAAATCATAGGCTAATTCCGAAACTCTATGTGCATCTGATCCGAGCGTTATGATTTCTCCTCCGCATTGTTTGTAAAGTTTTAATAGATCATCACTTGGTAATCCGTTAGGCATACCATAGCGTGCACCAGATGTATTTAATTCAATCCCTTTTCCAGCAGGGATAATCTCATTGAAAATTGCAGTTAATTCATCATGGAATAACGCTGTAGGTTGTTCTTTTGCATATCTTTTAATGAGGTCAACATGTCCAAGTATCGAAAACTGTTTAAAGTCTTTTACGCAAGCTAATAATTCATCGTAGTATACCTTATAAGCTTCTTCAACAGTTCTTCCCACAAATAGTTCTCCGTAATGCAAGCTTTTTTTCTCAGTTGTATGCATGGAACAAATGACAAAGTCAAAATCATTGCTATCAATAAGTGATTCATAGCGATTTAACAGATGAGGTTGCAGTCCGATTTCCACACCTTTTTTTATTTGAATCTTGTCTTTATATTTCTCACCTAATTGTCTCAGTAATTGGTCATATTCTTTTAAATCAAAATCGAAAACAATTGTTTCATCAGGATAGTCATAATCGATATGCTCGGTGAAACAAATTTCGGTAAGTCCTTTTTTTATAGATCCTACAACCATATCTTCCATTGATACATTACAATCCGCTGAAAAGTGGCTATGCATATGATAATCAAACATATAATGTCTCCTCCATTTTTAGTATTTCTAGTTGACAATTATTACATATACTCGTATAGTAGTAAATAACTTCACCGTAGTAAAGTGATAAAGTTTTTCAAATTGAAAGGCGGTCTTATTCAATTGTATAATGATTATAAAATGAATGAAAAGAATGTCAAAGATTATCAAAAATATGAGCAAACTATAAGAAAAATATATAAAAGGTTTAGGACTTACGGATATAAACGAATTAAAACATCAACATTTGAACAATATGATCTGTATTCAAAAGTAAATAGCTCTATTAATCAAAATGAGATGATTAAAGTAATTGACCGTGCAGGACGTGTGCTCGTTTTGCGTCCAGACGTAACCATTCCAATAACGCGCCAATTGGCTGAACAGTATACAGAACTACCTAATGAACTTCGCTATTTTTACGTTCAAGATGTTTTTAGACAGCCAGCTGATCCTGGAGAAGCTATTGAAAATACGCAGGCTGGTGTTGAATACTTTTGTAAAAGTTCACCTGAAGCAGATGCAGAAGTCATAGCACTAGCTTGTCATACATTAAGAGATTTGGGCTTTAATGAGATAAAGATTGAAATAGGCCATGCAGGCTTTTTCAAGCAGTTAATTCAAGCGGTAAATTTAACTCCGACTCAGCTAAGCCAAATTAAAAAATCAATTCAATCGAAAAACGTTGTAGATATTGACGAACTCCTAGGTACACTAAGTGTAGATTCGGAAATCAAAAAAGCAATTAGCAGCATCCCTTTCCTATATGGAGAACCAGGTGAAGTGACTGAAAAGGCAAGAGGACTTGTCCAAGACATGAAACTTCATGAAACACTTGATTATCTAAATAAGGTATACGAAATTTTGACTATGTATGGCTTAAAAGACTTTATTGTTTTGGATTTGGGACTCATCAATCACATGGACTACTACTCGGATATTATCTTCCAAGGTTATGTTGAAAAGTTCGGTAAACCAGTGTTAATGGGTGGCCGCTATGATCAGTTAGGCAATGAGTTTGGTGCAAAAATTGAAGCGATTGGTTTTGCTTGTGAAGTTGAATCGCTTGTCCAGGCTTCAGAAAATGAAGAGCTATCACGTCGAACGCCAATCGATGTTAGTATTAAATATGAAACAGATTGTTTAAGTAAGTCAATATCTATTGCTAGTGAATTGCGTGAGCATGGCTATAGTGTCCTATCAACAAATGAACAATCTGTTGGAAGTCAGCAGGAGAGCTTTTTCCAAGTCAAGATTTCTAAAGAAGAAAAGTCGATTCAGTATAATGATAAGTATACCACTTTCACAGAAATTGCTGAATTGCTTGCACTCATAGCCAAATTGAAAGGAAGTATGTAATTGGATTATTTAACTTTAGCAATTGCTACAGGACGTACTTCGAAACAAGCGCTTGCTTTATTGGAAAAAGGTGGACTATTCTTTCCGGATTATCATAATAAAAGCAGAAAATTAGTGATGTATGACCAAACGAATACTGTGAAACTAATTTTCGTGAAAACAGCAGATTTAACGACTTACGTTGTGAAAGGTGCTGCGGATATTGGTATAATTGGTAAAGATACATTAATGGAAGAACAGCCTGATGTTTATGAATTGGTTGATTTAAATACCGGGAAATGCCAACTATCTGTTTGTGGATTTCCTGAACAAGAAATTCAAAATCGTAAACTTTTAACAGTCGCTACAAAGTATCCAAAACTTACTAAAGACTTTTTTGATCAAAAGGGCATCAGAGTTGAAACAATTAAATTAAATGGGTCAATTGAGTTGGCTCCGCTACTTGGTTTATCAGATGTCATAGTTGATATTGTTGAAACAGGAACGACTTTAAGAGAAAACGGATTAGTTGTGCTAGATAAAGTTGCAGATGTCAGTGCTAGAGTCATTGTAAATAAGGCGAGTTTCGCAACTAAAACGAGTAGAATTGAGCATTTTATTAATAATTTAAAAGCTGTATTGGAGTGATAAATGATGAAAATAATCACCGGTAAGCAATTTGAGATAGAAATGAATAATAAAGAAGTAAATGAAGATTTTAATGAGAAATTAGATAAAGCTGTCCTTGAAATCATTGCCGATGTTCGCCGGAGAGGCGACAAAGCGTTATTTGACTATACAAAACGATTTGATAACGTAGAAATAGATGAACTTATTGTAACTGAGGAAGAATTTGCTGAAGCAAAAGAACTTGTTTCTCCTGAATTTTTGCAAGCAATTAAAAATGCGCATGAAAATATTAAAGCGTTTCATGAAGGTCAAAAAGAGAAGTCTTGGTTTACAAATAATGAAAATAACGTAATGCTTGGCCAAAAAGTGACGCCACTAAATCGCGTAGGTATATACGTACCAGGTGGAAAAGCAGCATATCCATCTACCGTATTAATGAATGCAGTACCTGCGAAAATAGCAGGTGTTCCGAATGTAACGATGACGACACCACCTCAAAAAGATGGGAAAATTAATCCACACGTTTTAGTTGCTGCATCTGTTGCAGGTGTTGATATAATTTATAAAATGGGTGGAGCACAAGCGATTGCAGCACTTGCATACGGAACAGAAACAGTTCGTAAAGTCGCGAAAATTGTTGGACCGGGAAATGCTTATGTTGCACGTGCGAAAAAGTGGGTTTATGGTGAAGTAGCGATTGATATGATTGCAGGGCCAAGTGAGATTTGTGTTGTAGCAGATGACACGGCAGTTCCAAGTTTTGTGGCGGCGGATTTATTATCACAAGCAGAACATGACGAGCAAGCAACTGCGATTTGCATTACAATTAGTGAGCAGTTTGCAAAGTCATTACAGTTAGAAGTCATAAAGCAAACGAATTTGTTAGAACGTAAAGCAATTATAGAGAAATCTATTACTAATAATGGACGTATTATTGTTGTCGATACACTGGAAGAAGCTTATGATCTAGTCAATGAATTTGCACCAGAACATTTAGAACTTATGGTCGAAAATCCTTTAGAGCAAATGCAATATATTCAAAATGCAGGTGCCATTTTCCTTGGGAATTATTCAGCGGAAGCACTGGGTGATTATTATGCTGGTCCTAACCATACACTTCCTACAAGTGGAACATCGGCGTTCTCATCACCATTGGGTGTATATGATTTCATTAAAAAGTCGAGTATCATTTATTATTCAGAACAGGCATTACAGAAAGCAGCAGATGATATTATTACATTAGCGAATGCGGAAGGCTTAACAGCTCACGCGAATTCAATTGCAATTCGAAAGGCGGATAAATAATTATGCGTAAAAAAGAAATTTCAAGAGCGACAGCAGAAACATCGATTAAACTCGATTTTAATATTGATGGTAGTGGGAAAACTGATATTCAAACAGGTGTTGGTTTTTTTGACCATATGTTAACGGCGTTTACGAAGCACGGATTATTTGATTTAACTGTAAAGTGTGATGGCGATATTGAAGTGGATCAGCACCATTCGGTTGAAGATGTGGGCATTGTATTGGGACAAGCATTTAATGCAAGTCTTGGCACGAAGGAAGGTATTGATCGCTTTGCGACAGTATCCGTCCCTATGGATGAAGCGCTTGCAACTGTTTCAATAGACTTAAGTGGACGTCCTTTCTTCGTTTACAATGTTGATGGGTTAAAAGATAAAGTTGGTGAATTCGATACTGAATTAGTTGAAGAGTTTTTCCAAGCCTTTGTTAGTCATTCAAATGCTACTCTACATATTAACATGGATTATGGGAAAAACAGTCACCATATGATAGAAGCCATTTTTAAAGCGTTTGGTCGCGCATTAAATGCAGCAAGTACAATTAATCCAAATGTTATCGGGGTTCCTTCTACAAAGGGTTCACTCTAATATAAACTGAAAGTAGGAGATTTAAGTGATTTTATTTCCAGCGATTGATATAAGAGATGGTAAATGTGTTCGACTAATTCAAGGGAACTATAATAAAGAAATTATTTATGGAGATTCACCGACAGAAATGGCACTTCAGTGGGAAAAACAAGGTGCGGAGTTCATTCACCTAGTTGATTTAGACGGCGCGAAGACTGGGAATTCATCAAATAGAGAAGCAATTCAAGCTATCGCAAATGCGGTATCGGTTCCAGTTCAAGTTGGCGGTGGTATTCGTTCGATGGATATGATTGATGAGCACATTACTAGTGGGGTTAGCCGAATCATCATTGGAACAGCAGCAATTACAAATCGGGCATTTTTAGAAGAAGCTGTTCAAAAATATGGTGATAAAATCGCAGTATCTATTGATGCCCGTAACGGTTTAGTGGCAACAGATGGTTGGACAGAGACGACGGATACAAAAGCCATTGATTTATTGCAACAGCTAGAGAAAATAGGTGTGAAAACTGTTGTTTATACAGATATTTTAAAAGATGGTATGATGCAGGGCCCTAATTTCGAAGAACTAAGTGTTGTCGATCAAGCTTGTAAAATTGATATTATCGCTTCAGGTGGTGTATCTACAAAAGAAGATATTAAGAAGCTTGGTGAGATGAATTTATACGGTGCAATTATCGGTAAGGCGCTTTATGAGGGATCGTTATCACTAATAGAATTAATGGAGGACGACAAAAATGACGAGTAGAAGAATAATTCCATGTATGGACGTAGATCAAGGAAAAGTCGTTAAAGGTCGTAAATTCCAAGATATTAAAGAGGTAGCAGATCCTTTTGAATTAGCGAAAAAATACGTTGCAGATGGTGCAGATGAGCTTGTTTTTTATGACATTACTGCATTTAAGAACAGGTCGATATTTTTTGACACTATCGAAAAAATAGCAAAAGAAGTGCCGATTCCATTTATAGTAGGCGGTGGTATTCGTACACTAGATGACATCCAGAAGTTATTCGATATTGGTGCAGATAAAGTATCTATTAATAGTATTGCAGTTGAAAATCCACAGTTCATCAAAGAGGCTGCAGATAAATTCGGCTCAGAACGAATTCTATTATCAATGGATGTGCAAGAGGTGGGTCCTTCTAAATGGTCAGTGTTTAATAAAGGCGGACTAGAAGATACGGGTATGGACGCAATTGAATGGGCAATCCAAGGAGAAAAGCTAGGTGCTGGTGAAATTGTTTTAAATAGTATTGACGGTGATGGGGAAAAAGATGGTTATAGTCTTGAATTGACTAAGACGATTGCTGAAGCAGTAAATATTCCTATTATTGCTAGCGGCGGAGCGGGAACAATGGAACATTTTCAAACGATATTAACAAAAGGTAAAGCGGATGCTGCATTAGCCGCTTCTGTGTTTCATTACGAAGAGATTAATATTAAAGATTTAAAAGAGTATTTAAAAGTATTGAATTTGTGAACCTTAAACACTCCAGCTGATTGAAGTGGAGGGTGGCGACTCCAGCGGGAATAGCATTGCCAAGAACTGAGAGAGAAAACCATTCTCTCTCAGTTAAAGAACCCGCAGAAGCTTAGCGATGAGGAGTCTGAAGCCATGCCCGTGGAAAGCGTCCGCTCGTAACGGAAATCAGCGGTTAGTTAGATTACTTTGTTCAACTTATCAAAATGAGAAAAATAGCTGAACCAGACTGAAGGGATTGAAGAACAATGAGCGTACAACTTGAAAATGTTTCATTTGATGAAAAAGGGTTAATTCCAGCAATTGTACAAGATGAAATTACTGGAAATGTGCTCATGCTTGCATATATGAATAAAGAATCGCTTGAAAAAACAATTGAAACGAAAGAAACTTGGTTTTATAGTCGATCAAGACAAGAATTATGGAATAAGGGTGCAACCTCGGGGAATAGACAAATCGTAAAACGTATTAGTTTAGATTGTGATTCAGATTCAATATTGGTTCAAGTTGAATCGATGGGGCCCGCATGTCATACGGGTTCAGAAGATTGTTTTTTTAAGACAGTCTATGAAGAAAAAAACCCTAATCGTCAAGTCGTTCATGAAGTAATTGCTGAAATTAAAGATCGTAAAAAGAATCCTGTAGAAGGTTCATATACGTCATACCTATTCCGTGAAGGCATCGATAAAGTGCTTAAAAAAATCGGGGAAGAGTCTAGTGAAGTTATAATTGGTGCGAAAAATGAAGATAAAGCAGAGTTAACGAGTGAGTTATCGGACTTAATTTATCATTCGCTTGTTTTGATGGAAATCGCTAATGTTAGTCTAAGTGATGTGAAAAATGAATTATTGAAAAGGCGTTCGAAAGGTGAAGTGAAGGCAGATGAGTAAATATTGGAGCACCATGGTGAAGCGGGCTGATCCATACGTGCCTGGTGAGCAAGTGGCTGACCCAACTGTTTTAAAATTAAATACGAATGAAAATCCATATCCGCCAAGTCCAAAAGTGATTTTTGCAATCGAGGAAGAGGTGAAGGGGAAATTACAGTTATACCCTTCTCCAACTGCTGATGATTTAAGAATGACAATTGGTTCTTGCTATAACTTGTCAGCAGATGAAGTCTTTATTGGTAACGGTTCAGATGAGGTGTTGGCTTTCTCTTTTATGGCATTTTTTGAGCCGGGTAAAAAGATTATTTATCCGGAAATCACTTATAGTTTCTATCCTGTATATGCGAAATTATTTGATATCCCATATGAAGTCGTACCTTTAAATACCGATTTTAGTTTAGATCTAGAGCGGTTTTTCGGTTCAGAAGGCGGCGTCATTTTACCGAATCCAAATGCGCCAACTAGTCTATATGCAGAAATAGACTCTATTGAGCAGATTGTGAAAAATAATCCCCATAAAGTCGTTATTGTTGATGAAGCTTATATTGACTTTGCTTCTGTATCAGCAGCAACATTAGTTAGGAAATACGATAATTTACTCGTCGTGCAAACAACTTCGAAATCTCGATCTTTAGCTGGTCTACGCGTCGGTTTTGCACTTGGAAATCCATCTTTAATCGCTGGACTTATTCGAATTAAAGACTCAGTGAATTCCTATACAATTGATAGACTTGCGTTAGTTGGCGCTAAAGCAGCATTCGAAGATGAGAATTATTTTATAGAAACAACTAAGAAGATTGTTTCAACGAGAGAAGCTGTAATAGAGAAAATGACGCAACTCGGTTTCAAAGTAATGCCATCAAAAGCGAATTTCATTTTTGCGACCCATGACTTGTATAGTGCATCCACTATATACGAAAACCTAAAAAGAAAAGGTGTTCTTGTTAGATATTTCAATACACTATCGATTGATAATTATTTACGAATTACAATTGGGACGGATGCAGATATGGAGAGGTTTTTCGTGGAACTTATGACTATTTTAAGTGATCTCAAAAAATCTTAAGAAGTGCTCTAGTTACAGTAGATATAACTGCTATACTAGGGAAGTAAAGGGGGATTACTAATTATGGGTTCTAAATATTTTGATTTAGCGATTGCGGTTTTTATGGGCTATTTTGCATACACAAGGTTCATAAATGAACAATATGGTTTCGCAGCATTATTTGCAGTTCTATTTGTTTTAAATCTTGTCACAACAGTAGTTAAGCATAATAAGGAAAAGCAGAAAACAGAAACCTATAAAAGATAAAATAATAAAGCGAGCCTTCGAGTTATTAGAAGACTCGCATTTTTATTATTTGTTCTTTCTTATGTATATGACTATGAATTGAACGATGAGTGCAATCGCGAGTCCGAAAGATGTGAAAATAAATAACGATAATATACCAATTGCATTCCCTTGATCATTTATGTTCAAAATAAAGCTCCGGAACATTTCAAAAAAGGCAATGATTATTGCAATAATAAAAATAGGGAACGCAATTCGTAATTTATAAAACAACATTGCTGTACAACTCAGACCAATAATTATTGAAAATACAGCAAATGCTACAAAGTTTAAAATTTCTATTGATTCTCCTAGAACGTTACGAACACCTATTACAAGGAGCATAAAAGACATTGCGCCCGCCAGTAAGCCAACTTTACCGTAATTGTTTTCCATTTTTGCACCTACTCTCATGTTAGATTTTACAGAATCAGATTGGTTTTATCTACCCATGTCACTACATTGACAGTAATTACTTCCTAGTATAGAATTATTTTAGTTTTATCAGTTAATATATTCCAATAAAAAGAATTTAGGAGTTGATCAAAAATGGGGAATGTAGTCAGCGAATCTGATGAACTGATGGAAAAAGCTGACAGTGAGTTTAGAGTCCGAGAATTTGTTGGTAAATTTTCAAAAATTGTTACAGCATTAGCGATTATTTGGTCCGTTTTCCAAATATATACTGCTGGTAGTGGATCCTTAGATGCCATGACTCTTCGAAGTTCACATGTCTTATTTCTATTAGTTATGACGTTCTTAATCTATCCAGCAAAAAAAGGTAGTAAGAAATCGGTTTTACGACCTACTGCTTTTGATTTTTTATGTATTGCGTTAAGTCTGGGTTCAATTGGTTATTTATTACTAAATTTTAAAACAATTGTTTTACGAGGCGGTTTTTTACTACCTTTTGATTACGTGGTCGGTGCTATTGGACTTATATTAATCTTTGAAGCGGCAAGACGGGTAGTTGGAAATTTAGCCGTATTGGCACTGATTTTTCTACTGTACAATTTTTTAGGCCCTTTAATCCCCGGATTATTTGGACATAGTGGTTTCAGTACAAATCGTATTATTGATTACATATTTTGGGGTAGTGAAGGTGTTTTCGGTATCGCAATTGGTGTTTCTGCAACATTTGTTTTTCTGTTTATTTTATTCGGAGCCTTTCTAAGTCATAGTGGCTTTAGTCAATTTATTAATGATTTAGCATTGACTATTGCGGGACGCTCACCTGGGGGTCCCGCAAAAGTTGCAGTCATTGCAAGTGCTTTGATGGGGATGATTAATGGGAGTGCAATCGCTAATGTTGCAACTACCGGCACGCTTACTATTCCTTTAATGAAGAAAAATGGCTATAAAGCAAGGTTTGCCGCCGCAGTAGAAGCAGTTGCATCTACAGGTGGTCAATTTGCTCCACCGATCATGGGTGCTGCCGGCTTTGTTATGGCAGAGTACCTTGGTGTACCATACACAACTGTATTATTAGCTGCAATCATTCCTGCTTTTCTTTATTATTTAACACTGATAATGGTTGTTCATTTCGAAGCAAAAAGACTAGGTTTAAAAGGATTGTCGCGTGAAAATATCCCTAAAGTTAAAGAAGTGCTTAAAAATCAAGGCCATTTGTCTTTACCACTCATAGTTTTGTTAACGCTTTTATTTATGGGTTATACACCGCTGTATGCAGCAGTGTTCTCTATAGCTGCATGCATTATCGCCAGTTGGTTCCGAAAAGAAACACGTATGGGCATTAAGAAAATAATGCTGGCACTTGAAGAGGGTGCAAAAGGAGCTGTTGGTGTTGGTGTAGCTTGTGCGGTCATTGGTGTTATTATTGGGACTGTTTCATTAACGGGATTAGGCTTGAATTTTGGTTTTGCAGTTATGAATTACACAAATGATAGTTTGCTAGTTGCTAGTTTTCTAGTTATGCTGATGAGTATTATTTTGGGAATGGGTGTCCCTGGGGTGGCAGCTTACGTTATTGTTGCAACAGTTGGAACTCCAGTTTTAATAAACTTGGGTGTTGCACCTTTAGCTGCTCATATGTTCGTTCTGATTTATGCGTGTTTATCTAATATTACGCCACCAGTTGCGTTAGCTTCATATGTAGCTGCAGGTATCGCGAAAACGAATCAGCATGAAGTCTCGATGACAGCGGTGAAATTAGGGATTACGGGATTCATCCTGCCATTCTTTTTTATCTTTGAACCAGCACTCTTACTAGGTGAAGCTGCTTATTCTGCAAGTGTAGTCCCGTTATTAACAGCGAGCATTGGCGTAATTTCTTTAGCTGCTGGATTACAAGGTTGGTTAATTAAAGAAGCTTCGATCTTGCAAAGAATTTTATTATTAACTGTAGGCATTTTAATGATTATGCCGGGTTATCTAACAGATGCAACAGGAATTGCCTTGTTAATATTTGTTTTTATGTGGCAAAAATTAGCAACAACAAAAGAATCAATCAAAGAAAGTATCCTAGTAAAATAGAGAAATCGAAGGGGAGATTATTAAATGAATTTGAAGCGTGTAATGACATTAAGTATGTTAGCGATTATTTTATTGTTAGGAGCTTGTGGTAATGATAACGCGGGTGAGAAAGAATCTGGTGGGAAACAAAATTTGAATTTCTCAACAGCATCAACAACTGGAACTATTTACCCACTTGGAGCGGCGATGGCTAATTTATGGGGCGAGGAAATAGATGGCCTTCGAGTGAATGCACAAGCATCAAATGGTGGTGTTGATAATTTGAACACTATGAAACAAGGAGAAACAGATATTGCATTTGCAACAACGGGAATCGTTTGGGAAGCATATAACGGAGAACGTGGATTTAAAGATAGAGCGTATAAGGATGTTCGCATTATCGGAGGACTTTATTACAATCCGAACCAGTTTGTAGTTCATAGCGACTCTGGTATAACTTCAATTGGTGATTTAAAAGGTAAGCGATTTGCTCCTGGATCAATCGGAAGTACGCCCGAGGTTGAATCAAGTATTATTCTTCCTGAGTATGATATTGCATATCCAGATGATATAAAGGAGAACTTTGTAGGTTTTACAGAAGCGATTGACCTTATGAGAAACAAACAAATTGATGGCGCGCTAATTCAGGCAGGTCTACCAACAGCGGCAGTTACTGAAATGACATCAACAGCAAATGGTAAATTAATCGGAATTGAGCCGGAAGTTCGAAAATCATTAATGGAAAAGTATCCGTGGTATTCGGAGTTTACAATTCCAAGTGGTACGTATGAAAAGCAAGATGAAAACATAGATACTCTAGCTATTAAGATGGTATTAATGGCGGATGCATCAGTTGATGAGGAGACAATCTACGAAATGACGAAAGTGTTCTGGGAAAACTTAGATAAACTGAAAGCGACACATCCAATTGTCGAGCAAATGGCTATCGAAAATGCAACTACGGAACTTGCGGGTATTCCGTTGCATCCAGGTGCAGAACGTTTCTATAAAGAAGCCGGTTTGTTAGAGTAAATAAGTGTATATAAAAATAAACCCCAAGTTGATGTGAAGTACACATCAACTTGGGGTTTGTTTTTTATTATATATTTTTATTTTTTAGCAAGTATAATTAATTTACCTTTATCAAGCTCAGCTTCTGCGTTTGCAGCTTCATCAACAGAAAGTCCAATTGATTCCATTTTACTTCTTAATTCATCTCCGCGAGACGAGAACATGTTTTTCATGCTATCGATAAAGCCTTGTTCCTTCATACCGATTTTTTCAGTATCTAAAGCATCGGTAATGTTGTCGTTGCGTTCTTTGTAATGGGCGAATATATAAATATCGTCATGAGTATAACCTTGTACTTCTAATTTATCAATTTCCTCTTTGGCTTGTACCGCATTCTCAACAATAAGTTTGACTGTCATTCATAATCCCTCCAATATTTTTTGTTCTATTTTATATATACACACATCATGCGTATTTCAAACATTAAAATAGGAGAGTAAAATGTAGAAAGATTAAAATCTGAAAGTACATATTATTCAATTAAGGTTTCTTTAATGATTTATACATATCGATAAATTCATTTGGATTAACGCCTATTTGAAATGTGAATACACCTTGATCAGTGTGTAAATATAGTAACCCTTTATTTCCAGAGAAAGGTTTGTAAGAAATATCATTTATACGATCGAGGTGAAAGGTGTACTTCGCTGATGTAATTTGATAGGAGTCCAAAATAATTTCATGAATGTTTGTCCGGGTTTTTTGTTCGAATTTTTCGATGTAACGTTCAACGACAGTATAAGAAATTGTCATCTTTGTTTGATTTTTTTTTTCATACATTATAAAACCTCCAAGAAATTGTATGTTTTGTTAGTATAGCAGTTTTATTTGCAAATTGAATTAAAATAGTTGTTCCTTTTTTCATTTTCAAGTAGTATAATAAATGAATTGTATTTTTGAAAAGAGGATAATAAGTGAAAAACTCAATTTATGGATTAACATTAGAACAATTAACCGAATGGCTATTGGAAAACGGACAACAAAGATTTCGAGCAGACCAAATATGGGATTGGCTCTATAAAAAGCGGATTACTGAATTCGCTCATATGAAAAACATTAACAAGCAACTCGTAGAACTTCTGGATGAACAATTCTTTATTCAGTCATTAGAGCAATCCGTTAAACAAGAATCGGAAGATGGAACAATCAAGTTCCTATTTAAGATGGGCGACGGAAACTTAATTGAAACAGTGTTGATGAAGTTTCCTTATGGTTATTCAGTCTGTGTAACAACACAAGTTGGTTGTAATATTGGCTGTAGTTTTTGTGCGAGTGGTTTACTCAAAAAAAGCCGAGATTTATCAGGTGGGGAAATTGTTGAGCAAATTATGAAAGTACAACACCATTTAGACGAAAAAGAATTAGGAGAACGTGTTAGTCATATAGTCGTAATGGGTATTGGTGAGCCATTTGATAATTACACAAATTTAATGAACTTTTTACGCGTTGTAAATGATGGTAAAGGACTTAATATAGGTGCCAGACATATCACGGTATCAACAAGTGGACTAGCACATAAAATTAAAGACTTTGCTAATGAAAATATGCAAGTAAATTTAGCAATCTCAATTCACGCACCTAACGATGAGTTACGTACGCGGATTATGAAAATTAATAAAGCATTCCCGATAGAGAAGCTTATGGAATCCATTGATTATTATTTGGAGACGACAAATAGAAGAATTACATTTGAATATATTTTACTAAACGATGTAAATGATCATGTTGAAGAAGCCAGACAACTCGCTAAACTTCTTGCAAATAAACGTCATCTTTCTTATGTCAATTTAATACCTTATAATCCAGTTGATGAACATGGCCAATATAGCAGAAGTGAACCGGAATCAATTAAAGCTTTTTATGAAACCTTAAAAAGCAAAGGTATTAATTGTGGAGTCCGTATGGAGCAAGGAACAGATATTGACGCAGCTTGTGGCCAGTTAAGAAGTAAGCAAATTAAAAAAGCTACAGTTTAAGTTATAGTTTGGCGCATCTATTTAAATAGATGCGTTTTTTTGTATAAGATACAGAAAAGATTAAATTTAAATCTAGTATAAATATACACAATTATTAATAAAAAGCCATTCTCTACTTTCTTTTTTTGTGTATTTATAGTAAAGTTGAATGTATAATATAGATGAAATATAAAATACGATTTTAAATAGATGTACAGAAGAAAAAGCATGGGAGAACTGATAAATATGAGGAAAAAGCGCATCGTTGTAAAAATTGGAAGCAGTTCATTAACGGATGACCGAGGTGAAATCGACCAGGAAAAATTTAATGACCATGTTCAGGCGCTAGCTGCGCTTCGTCAAGCTGGACATGAAGTTTTATTAGTATCTTCTGGAGCTGTTGCAGCTGGTTTTGCAAGGTTGGGCTATTCTTCTAGACCAATTACTTTGAAAGGCAGACAAGCTGCTGCTGCAGTAGGTCAAAGCTTACTTATTCAATCCTATATTGATAAATTTGGAGAGTTTGATATTATCCCTGCGCAAATTCTATTGACGAGAGATGATTTCGCAAATAGAGAACGATTTAAGAACGCATATGATACGATAATGGAGTTATTAGAACGAAGAATTCTACCTGTAATTAATGAAAATGATACAGTTTCCGTAAGAGAGTTAACGTTTGGCGATAATGATATGTTATCAGCACTTGTAAGTGGATTTATACATGCGGATCAATTGATAATATTAACTGATATTAATGGTCTTTACGATGCTAATCCACATGTCTATAAAACAGCAAAAAAGATTGATGTACTAGAAGACATCAGTGATGAAATGTTGAAATTTGCAGACGAGTCAGGCTCTAAAGTTGGAACAGGTGGCATGAAATCAAAACTACTTGCAGCTAAAACGGCGCTATCTATTGGCGTACCAATCTTTATTGGATCTGGCACCGGTGTTGATAAATTACTTGAAATTATTAAAGGCAACGGGGACGGCACGTATATTTCAGCCAAAAATAGAAACCTAATTAATATTAGTCAACAGTGGATTGCAATTCATTCTGAGGCAGTAGGGAAATTATATGTTGATAAAGGTGCAGAAGAAGCCATCCTATTTAAAAGTAGAAACTTATTACCAGCTGGAATTTTTAAAGTTACAGGGAACTTTAATAAGGGTGATATTGTTGAAGTTGTCGGTATGAACGGCATAATAGGTAAAGGCGAAGTGACTTATTCTTCCATTGATTTACAAAAAGTAATGGGGAAAAGTAGTGAAGAACGAAAGAAGCGAGCAAGTACTTCTCCAGTTGAGGTCATTCATCGTGATAAGTGGGTTGCAATTTAACATTAGGAGGAAAAAAAGATGGAACAAGTAAAGACTTTAAGTGAAATTCAATTAAAAGGTCAAAAGGCAAAAGCGGTTAGCTCGATACTTGTGAGTGCCTCGACTGAAGAAAAAAATGCAGCGTTGACTCTAATAGCTGAACAATTATTATTGGATGAAGCAATTATTTTAGTCGAAAACAAAAAGGATTTAAAAAGTGGGAAAGAAAATGGTTTACCTGAAGAAGTACTAGACCGTATTATGCTGAACAAGGAACGGATTCAAGCGATGTCTGATGCGATTAAACAACTTGTCGAATTAAAAGATCCAGTAGGTGAAATAATTGAATCGATTACAAAAGAAAATGGACTTTTGATGAATAAAAAACGAGTACCGATTGGCGTTATAGGTATGATTTATGAGGCTCGTCCGAATGTCACTGTTGATGCAGCGACGCTTTCATTGAAAACAGGAAATGCATCTATTTTAAGAGGAAGTTCATCTGCACAATATTCAAATATGGTTCTTGCGAATTCAATCCAAAAAGCACTTGAAAAGAGTTCAATTCCAGTAGATGCGGTTCAATTAATTGAAGATACGAGTCGCGAAACAGCGAAAGAATTGTTTACGTTGAATGCGTATTTAGATGTGTTAATACCTAGAGGCGGAAAGAATCTGATTGACATGGTTATTCGTGAATCGACTGTACCGGTTATACAAACTGGCGCAGGAAATTGTCATGTATTTATTGATGAGACAGCGGACTTGGAAATGGCATTGGCGATTGTGTTGAATGCAAAAATACAGCGCCCATCTGTGTGTAATGCAATTGAATCAATTTTGGTCCATGAAAAGTGGTTTGCTGCACACGGTGAAGAGTTGTTGAAAGTGCTTGAAGAAAACAAAGTCGAGATTTTTGGTGATGAGACGGTGAGTAATACGTCTAAATTAGTTAAAAATGCAACTGAAGAAGATTGGTATACTGAATACTTAGGTCTTTCAATCAGCATTAAAGTTGTAGGAAGCGTAGAAGAGGCTATTGCGCATATTAATAAATATGGAACAGGACATTCTGAAGCGATTATTACTAAAAACGAAGAAAATGCTGCACTCTTTTTCAATATTGTAGATGCGGCTGCAGTTTATCACAATGCTTCTACACGATTTACAGATGGATTTGAATTTGGTTACGGTGCAGAAATTGGCATTAGTACTCAAAAGCTTCATGCGAGGGGTCCAATGGGTTTGCAAGCACTCACATCAAGTAAATTCATTATCCAAGGAACAGGACAAATTAGATAAAAATATTTTTGTGAACACACAACCATTTTCAGTGGGTTGTGTGTTTTTTTGTATTCTTTTCGCTAATTTAACCTTCATATTTAATTACTTTAACTTTTTTATATCTTTAAGCATATCGTCTACAAAAGTTGCATCTACATAATTGTATTCATTTACTAAAGTGCCTTGTTGATCAATTAAGTAAAAGTTTGTCCCGTGAATAACTTGTGTAGATGTAGACGGTTTCTGAACAATCGTTTGAAATTGTTCTCTAGCAAAAACCTCGATATCATCTTGTGAGTAACCTGTAAGCATATGCCAGTTTGAAAAGTCGTTAGTAAAATCTAAGGCATAGTTTTTTAGGATACCTGGTGTATCAAACTGTGGGTCAACTGAGAAAGAGACAAATTCTACATTTATGTTTTTCTTATTAAACAATTCTTGTAAGGATGCCATTTCGGCAGTCATCGGATGGCATACTGTTGTGCAGTTTGTGAAAATGAAGTCTGCAATCCAAATAGATCCTTGTAGTTCATCCGTTCCAAACTTTTTACCGTCTAGATCCGTATAAGAAAAATGTTTAATGGGCGGTTTATTATTTTGTTTTTCACTACATGCTGAAAGAAGGAGTAAACAAGAAAAGAAAATAATGATATATTGTGTTTTTTTCATTTCACACCTCTTCCTTTAGTGCGTTTAAATTTATCGTTATAGTTGTTCCTGTAGATATATTGCTGCTAATGGAAAATGTTCCATCATGTAAGCGAACAATTTCTTTTACGATGGAAAGTCCTAAACCTGTACCGCCTGTCGTTCTATTCCTAGCTTTATCGGTACGGAAAAAGCGCTCTCCTATGCGTTCGATATCTTCTTTATCTATTGTTACACCTTGGTTTTTTACTTGAAATTGTACGAAATCTTGGTGCTTAGTTAGCTTGATATTTATTGTTCCATTAGATACAGAATATTTAATGGCATTGTCTACAACATTATAAAAAACTTGTTGGATTCTTTGTTCGTCACCAACAATAATGAGATCTTCTTGGATATCAATTTCTAACTTAATATTTTTTTCAGTACTACGAATTGTAAATAAATCTATAGTATCAAAAAGAACTTGTGCGATAGCAATTGGTTGATTGTCAATCGAGTACATGTTTTCCTGTAGATGATTCAATTCAACCAAGTCATTTATTAATTTATTTAGACGTTCAGTTTCTTTTTCTATTGTAGTTAAATAACTTTCAGCCTCTTCTGGTGATGTATAAATTTTCTGCTTCAGTGCATGGGTATATCCGCTAATATAGGTAAGCGGGGTCCGCAGCTCATGCACAACATTGGAAGTAAATTCTTTTTTTCGTTCTTCTTGTTTTTCCAAAGAAAGACTCATCATATTAAAAGCTTCAGTTAATTGGCCTATTTCGTCATCACGGTCAATTTGAAGGCGACTCGAATAATCCCCTTGTGACACTTCAACAGCCTGTTGTTGAAGACGTTTAAGTGGATTGAATAATGATTTCCAAAATCTACTGATTACTAGAAAAAGAATGCAAAAAAACAATGCACCGATTACTAAAAGTATAGGTATGCTATCCCTGAATACATCTTGAATCGCTGTCAACGGAACATAAATATATATAAATCCAATTAATCCAGACTCACCTTTAATCGGAAAAATGGCTCCTATGATTTCACGATCTAACTCTTCTACAAACCCCTCCTTAACAACATACTTTCCTTCTTCCAAATCTGCCTGGTCACTAGGGTCAATAAGTGTTTCATAATTAACTTTATACGGAAAATGAGATGATAATTTATCCAAATCATCAACCACTATAACTTCATATTCAGATATAATATTGTACCACTGAATTTTCTCGATAATTTCATCACTTAGTTCACCATAATGGTAATTTGAAGCTGTTCGCTTCCCTTGGTAAATGACAGATTCTTCAATACTTGATAGATACAAAGCGGAGTATAGATAATGGATGAAGAAAAAAGAAAAAAGTATAGTAAATCCAATACTTGATAGTAGTAGTAAAAAAACTTTCTTACTCAATGTTAGTTTTGTCTTTTTCAATTTTACACCTCGAATTTGTATCCGACTCCCCAAACGGTTTCAATCAAAACACCGTAACTACCCATTTTCAACCTTAATGTTTTAACGTGGGTATCTACAGTTCGCTCACTGCTATTATGATGTTCTCCCCATACGAATTGTAGTAGTTGTTCTCTGGAGAAAGCACGACCCCTGTTTTTAACAAGTAATTGAAGTAGACCAAATTCTTTTAATGTTAATGACAAAGTCACATTATTAATCGTTGTTGTATGTGACTCTATATCAATAATAATAGGACCAGCTTTTAATAATTCAAGGGGTTGTAAATTCTGATAAGTACGTCTAAGTACAGATTCAACACGGGCTAAAAGTTCGGCGGGAAGAAAAGGCTTTACAATATAATCATCTCCACCAAGTTTTAATCCATTCACTTTATCCCATTCATCGCCTTTAGCTGATAAAAAGATAAGTGGGATTTTATAATTTTGTTGAACTTCATGGGCAAATGTAAAACCATCCATATAGGGCATCATTACATCAACAATGAAGAGATCTGGCGACGTTTTCTCTATTAAAGAAAGGGCATGAACACCATCAATGGCATCTATGACATTATATCCTTCTGTTTCTAAAAACTTTCGAACAAGCTCTCTCATTTGACTTTCATCATCTATAATCATGATTGTGTAGCCTTTCATTAATATGCCTCATTTCATTAAGTAATAGTTTTTTACTAAGTGAATCAATTTCATAATGATCTTAATCTGCTACAACGACGCAATATATAGTTTGAGAACGCTTCAACTCAACTATATATTGTGGTGGAGTAGCAATAAAACCCAATTATGAAATTGATTGATGTACTAACTTTAGAGTAAATATATGAAGTTCTTGTGAAAAAACAATTTACAAGGACTTCACAAATAGTTCGTGATTGTCTCTTATAATTATACTGAACTTAACGTTTATAGGTAAGTATTTAGAAAGAGGAGGAAGTAAATTGAAAAAGTTTTTATGGTTGTCTTTACTAATAGTGATAATGGGTGTACTCTCTGCTTGCGGAAATAAAGGTGAGGAAGACGATGTAATTGAAGAAGTTGAAGTCCATGCGATTGAAGCTGCTTTAACAGCGACAGAAAAAGTAGCTATTGGTGAAAAAGTAGATATAGAAGTCCTTGTTACTTATGGTGATGAAAAAGTTGAGGATGCTGATAAAGTAGCGTTTGAAATATGGGAAGAAGGTAAAAAGGACGAAAGTATCACGATTGAATCCAAAAATAAAAAAGGTGGAATATATTCTGCAGAAACAACATTTGACCATGATGGTACCTTTAATATTCAGTCACATGTAGATGCAAGAGCTCAGCATACAATGCCAATAGTAATTGCAACGGTTGGAGACGGTGGCAATTATGAAGAAGCTGAAGCGGAAGAAGGTAACGAAAACGGTCATCATGCGGATGGTTTTTCGATGCATTTCATGAAGCCTGAAGAAGTAATAATTAATGCGGAAAATGAACTAATGGTACATTTAGAACTTGACGGTAAGGCATTTGAGACGGCTAAAGTACGTTATGAAATTTGGAATGCTGACGAAGAGGGGAAGCATGATTGGATAGATGTAGAACAGCCTAAAGCGGGCGAATACACTGCGAATTATATATTTGAAAAAGCAGGGAATTTTAATATTCAAGTTCATGTTCAAGATGACCAAGACTTACATGAACACGAAATACATGAAATTATTGTATCGGAATAATTAATAGTGCCTCCACAACTTTTCAATTCGTTGTGGAGGCTTTTCATATGTTTGGGAAGAAATTGTAATCTACTGAGAAATGTGATAATATTAAAATATTCAATCCCTATTGGTTAGGTTGGATTATGTGATGCTGTAATAGGTTACTTGGAAAATAGAGAAAAAGGAGAGATTTCGATGAAGGAAATGAATGTTGAAAGCTTTAACTTGGATCATACGAAAGTAGCTGCACCTTACGTGCGTTTAGCGGGCCAGATTCAAGGGGCGAATGGTGATGAAGTTTACAAATATGATCTTCGTTTTAAACAGCCGAACAAGGAATTTATAGAAATGCCTGCACTTCATTCAATAGAGCATATTATGGCGGAAACAATTCGAAACTATTCAGACAACATAGTAGATATCAGTCCTATGGGATGTCAAACTGGTTTTTATTTATCTGTAATTAATCATGAGAATTATGATGAAATATTAACGATTTTAGAAAATACATTGAATGATGTATTGCTCGCAACAGAAGTACCAGCGTGTAACATTTTTCAATGTGGTTGGGCAGAGAGTCATAGCTTAGAAGGTGCGAAAGAGCTCGCAAAAGAAATGCTCGCGAAGAAAGATGAGTGGGCACAAGTATTTGCCGTAGAAGCGTAATTAAAAGTATGGAGCAATTCGCCTTATTTTATATGTGTAAAATGGGTTTCTCATAATAGAAATCCATAAATATTTCTATTCGCAAATTGGAAAACGCACAGACATAAAAATGTCTGTGCGTTTTATTCAATATTCACATCATCCATTCGTCCATAATACCAAGTATAAAATTCAACAGCCATTTCATGTGGAATATCACTTATACTGGCATGATGAACTGGTTTTGCCTGGTTAATCGTCTCGATGGATGCGAGTCCTAGTATTTGTTGGAATTTATTTCTTGAAACGCTAATTTCAACGATTTTATCTCTTCTTGAAATGAAAGTAGATGTCTCAAGAATACCTGTTTTAAATTGAATGAATTTCCCATTTAAAACATAGCGTGTGTTTACGTAATCAGCTATTCGCGAGCTGATAATAAGAAGTAAAAGTGCTGCAGATAAAATCCACCAAGCCTGTTCAGTATTTAATAATGTTGGTTTAAAATAGATGAGTACTGCGGTTACGATAACCCAAAACCAACTAGGTTTTAATAAACGTACCCAGAATGACTTTTTCGGAAGTCGATTCATCATTTGCGTAACTTCATATGACGGCAATAGTTCATGTATCATCTCATAGGCCCGTTTAACAGGCAGAAAAGGATAAAGTGAATTAGTATCAAGTGATAATTCTCCAACGCTTCCAACGCTGATTAATTTGATTTCAACAAGACCAAGTATCCGTTTCATTGTGGATTGTGTAATCTCTATGGCTTGTACACGGTCTTTCTTAATTTTAAATGCGGATTCATCTAAAACACCTTTTGTAATATAGATACTTAAATTATCTGAAGAGATTTCGTACTTACCGTATTTTAGGAAAGCACGAACGATTCCAAATCCCATAGAAATGATAAATAAGAAAATAACGACGATTGCGATAAACCACCCAGAACTGAGTATCTTCTCAATAACTCCTTCAGCTTTATCTTCGATATTAAAAAATTGATTAATTTTAAAGAAAAGAGAAGCGATTAAAGGAATAAGAAATAGGAAACTTAGTGAAGTAAATGATGCTTTTATGATATCCATTTTAGTCGGTGTAAAGTGAATAAGTCTATCTTCTACTATTTTTTCCGAAGAATCATCCATTTCATCACTTTCGATTTCAAGGGATTCATTAAGTTCAGGATTTTTAACTTGTGATTCGATTTGATCGGCTTCATTTTTTGTTACTACTTCAAAAAAAACTGAAGAATCTATACCTGTCATACCAGTTTCAAATTTAATAGACGTAACTTTGAATAACTTGTGAAGAAATGTCGTTCTACGTTGAACGTTTTGAACTTTTGAAAAAGGAATTGTCCGTTGAGATTTAGAAAAAATGCCTTTGTTTAAATGAAACGAAGTGTCATCCAATTTATACTTTAGTGTAAACCATTTTAAAATAATCCAAATAATAGATATTGTAACAAATAGAAAGAATGCTAATCTGCCATATTTAATAAAAGTTGAATCAGATCCGTTTTTAAAGACAAACAGTAATAAGAAGGCGAAAAAAATATTTTTAATTAGATTCCAAAGGTCAAAAAGCATTAGAAGTGGATTAAAGCGTTTAATGTCATGCATTATTCCACTTCCTTTATTTTTGCAAAATGAGCAATTTGATTTCTTAGTTCTAATGCAACTTTTTCAGGAAGGGCGGGTATTCCATGTGATGATCCCATCGTTTCGATAGATATTGAATAGAGCCCATATTTCCGCAGAAGTGGGCCTTGGTTAGTTGCAACAGACTGTATTTTGGTCATAGGGACAAGTTGATGTACTTCATTGAATGCCCCAGACTTTAATTGTAAAAACTCCGAATCAACCCCATAACGCCAGTGTTTGTAACTTAAATAAGGCTCAATTACTACCGACCACACAGCTGACAACAACGTCAAGATAGAAATTCCAATGAGAATTCTACCAACCCAAATATTCCATGAGAAGTAATGAACTACAAAAAGTAATACAGCAAGAATAATAAATCCGGTTAAATGGGTAATTGACTCACGAATCACCCAAACTTTTACAACGTCTTTTGAGAGTCGTTCTTTTGGTGATATAATTTGGCTATACATGTAAACACTCCTATGAATCTAAATTATTGTATGCATACTGTTAATTATGGATTAAATTTCGTTATAATTTTTAAAAAGATATAACTCTAGTTTGTCTTAATACAGCGAATCTGTCAAAAAAACAAAAATATTTTTGATTTTAATAATGTAGTGTGATAAATTAGCATTAGTTCTTGTTAACAAACACTTCGGGGCAAGGTGAAATTCCTTACCGGCGGTAATCGAGTGGTTCACTCGTTAGTCCGTGACCTGTCTTCTTCGGAAGATGGCTGAACTGGTGAAATTCCAGTACCGACAGTTAAAGTCTGGATGGGAGAAGTTGTTTGAGACAATTACTATGTTCGATCCGTTCTGCTCTTTTCTTAATATTAGAAAGGGGGGATTTTTATGGATCATAAATTTTATATGAAACTTGCTCTCGACCTAGCACGAAGCGCAGAAGGACAAACGTCACCAAATCCACTTGTCGGCGCTGTTTGTGTGATAGATGGTCAGATTCTTGGGACAGGTGCGCATTTGAAAGCAGGAACACCCCACGCAGAGGTACATGCGTTAACAATGGCAGGAGAAGCATCAGTTGGTGCAGATCTTTACGTTACGTTAGAACCTTGTGCACACACTGGTAAAACACCACCTTGTGCAAAATTAATCATCTCTAGTGGGATTCGTCGTGTTTTCATCGCATCCATCGATCCGTTTCCGTCAGTCAATGGAAGAGGAATTGAATTGCTTAAAAATGCCGGAATTGAAGTAGAAATCGGTATTCTACAAGAAGAGGCAGAGCATATAAATCGAGCATTTTTTCATTTTGTCAAATACGGTCAACCATACGTTACCTTGAAAGCAGCCGCGACACTTGACGGTCGTCTTTCAACGCAAACTGGGGACAGCAAATGGATTACTTCGGCAGATTCACGAACCGATGTCCATCACCTCCGCCATACCCACGATGCTATTTTGGTAGGCGTAGAAACCGTACTTCACGATAATCCTTTCCTCACCACCCGTTTGCCCCATGGTGGAAAGAATCCAATACGTATTATTTTAGACAGGCATCTTAGGACGCCAAAAACAGCAAATGTTGTAACAGATTGTGCAGTTGAAACAATTATATTCACACTCGATTCCGAGCGTTCGGAAACGGTTTTTTCAGCATATCCATTTGTTACAATTGAGTCGATACCTGAGGAAATAAACTTTTTAGAAGAAGTATTAAAACGTCTTGCAAATAAAGGAATTATGACTTTATTTGTAGAGGGCGGAAGTCAGGTACATTCGAGTTTCATCGATGCTGGTCTTGCAGATGAGCTTTATTTGTACATGGCACCTAAGTTAATAGGAAACGGCTCTACTTTATTTGCCGATAACTCGAGAAATGTCATGTCGGAAAGTGAAACCTTAGCGTTCATAGATGTGAAGAAAATTGGTGAAGATATTAGGTTGCATGCTAAATTTTTGAAGGAGGAATAGCGAAGATGTTCACTGGAATTGTGGAAGAAATTGGAACGGTTTCATCCGTTACCCCTGGCGCTACTTCACTTCAACTAGTAATTAAATGTGAGAAAGTTATAGAAGATGTAAATAAAGGAGATAGCATTGCAGTTAATGGTGTTTGTCTCACAGTATCGACCTTTTCGAAGAGTCATTTTACTGCTGATGTCATGCCTGAAACGGTGAAAGCAACAACACTACAAGCACTTCGTTCAGGCAGTGTCGTTAATTTAGAGCGTGCTATGGCGGCAAATGGACGTTTTGGTGGTCATTTTGTAAGTGGTCACGTTGATGGAACAGGTGAAATCATTACTGTTCGTAAAATAGAAAACGCCGTTTATATGGAAATTAGTATTGCACCTGAACTACTGAATTATTTCATTCCTAAAGGATCAGTCACTGTAGATGGCACATCACTTACGGTGTTTGGTGTTACGAAAATGGGTTTTATTATTTCTTTAATTCCTGTCACGCAAGAAGATTCAGTAATTGGTCGTAAAAGAATTGGCGATAAAGTAAATATTGAATGCGATATGCTTGCGAAATATATCGAACAACTACTTACGAAAAAGGAAGTTCACGCAAGTAGTGGGCTAACGATGGATAAGCTTTTAGCAAATGGTTTTCTAGATTAAGGGGTGAACGAATTGTATGCAACAGTAGAAAAAGCACTAGAAGAATTAAAAAAAGGTAAAGTTATCATTGTTGTAGATGATGAAGACCGTGAAAATGAAGGTGACTTTGTTGCACTAGGAGAGTTTGCGACCGCTGAAGTGATTAATTTCATGGCGACTGAAGGACGTGGTTTAATCTGTGTTCCAATTGAAGAGGAAAAAGCTACACAGTTAGACTTAAACTTAATGACGGCAAACAACAGTGATGCATATGGTACCGCCTTCACCATAAGCGTGGATCATGAATCTTGTCATACTGGCATTTCTGCTTTTGAAAGATCTGGAACAATCTTGAACATGCTTGGGCAAGATGCCCGTCCATCAAATTTTAAGCGTCCGGGACATATTTTTCCTTTAGTAGCAAAACCAGGTGGTGTGTTAAAACGTGCAGGACATACAGAAGCTGCAGTCGATTTAGCAAGACTTGCTGGAAGTGAACCAATTGGCGTTATTTGTGAAATTATAAATCATGATGGAACAATGGCAAGAAATCCTCAGTTGCTAGAACTTGCAAAGAAGCTGGACCTAGTTGTTTTGACAATTAAAGATCTGATTGCATACCGACGCGCGACAGAAATGCTAATCGAACGTGTTGTTGATGTTAATTTACCAACAGAATTTGGTGACTTTACTGCTGTTACCTATATTGAAAAATTGACTGGCCGCGAACATATTGCTTTGGTTAAAGGCAATGTTGAAATTGCGGAGAATGTATTAGTTCGTGTGCATTCTGAATGTTTAACGGGTGACGTTTTCGGATCAAGTAAATGTGATTGCGGACCACAACTTCATGCAGCGCTTGCGCAAATAGAGGAAGCCGGAACAGGAGTAATGCTTTATATGCGCCAAGAAGGACGCGGTATCGGTCTAGTTAATAAAATGAAAGCATATAAACTTCAAGAAGAAGGCTATGATACGGTTGAAGCAAATGAGAAGTTGGGATTTGCTGATGATTTAAGAGATTATGGAATTGGTGCTCAAATTTTACGTGATCTTGGTCTGACAACAATTCATTTGCTGACGAATAATCCTCGTAAAATAGCTGGACTTGCAGGCCATGACCTTGAAATTACTAAGCGTATACAAATAGAAATGCCTTTGAAAAAAGAAAATTTGAATTATATGGAAACGAAGAAAAACAAACTTGGACACTTGTTACATAATTGAGGGGGAATTTAAATGGGTACAATTTATGAAGGACATTTAGTTGGTACAGGGTTAAAGATAGGAATCGTTGTTGCAAGATTTAATGAGTTTATTACAGGGAAACTTTTAGGTGGGGCTGAAGACGCACTACGACGTCATGGCGTTGATAACGAAGATGTGGATGTTGCTTGGGTACCAGGTGCTTATGAAATTCCACTCGTTGCAAAAAAGATGGCTGCAAGCGGGAATTACGATGCAATTATTACGCTTGGAACAGTTATTCGTGGTGCTACACCCCATTTTGACTATGTATGTAGTGAAGTCGCAAAAGGTGTTTCAGCGATAAACATGCAAGAGGGAATCCCGGTTATTTTCGGCGTACTAACGACAGATACAATTGAACAAGCAATTGAGCGTGCAGGTACTAAAGCAGGAAATAAAGGTTGGGACGCAGGGAGTTCCGCTATTGAAATGGCAAATTTATTAAAACAGATTAAAGGATAAAGAAATAGACTATATTATGGAGACCAAAGAGTGTTTTACTAGCTTGACTTGGTCTCCTTTTTGTTTGCCATAATTTAACTTGATAAAAAATCTTTGACGGTTAGAATAATTTGTAGTAAGCTATTAATACCAAGTATACATATAAGGATTAAAGGGGCGGTTATTATTGAAGAAATTTAGATTACTATTTTTACTATTATTAAGTACAGTTATTTTATTAGCAGCATGTGGGAACGAAAAGAAAGATAGCGCTGATAATAAGGAACCTAAAAAAAGCGAAAATTCTACAGATACACCCAAAGATTTATTAGCTCAAATTCAGGAAAAAGGCGAATTAGTCATTGGTACGGAGGGTGTTTATCCGCCATTTACATTTCATGATGATAAGGGGCAACTTACAGGTTTTGATGTTGAAATGGCAACAGAAGTAGCTAAAAGATTAGGTGTCAAACCAGTATTTTTGGAAACGCAGTGGGACGCTATGTTTGCGGGATTAGATTCAAAACGATTTGATATGGTAGCGAATCAAGTAGGTATTAATGATGAACGTCTTGAAAAGTATAATTTCTCTGATCACTATAATATATCAGTCGGTGTTTTAGTTGCACAAAAAGATAATAATGAGATTGACAGCTTTGATGATATTAAAGGTTTAAAAGCAGCGCAAACCTTAACGAGTAATCACAGGGCAACTGCTGAAAAGTACGGTGCTGAAGTAATAGGAGTTGAAGGATTTGTTCAAACAGTAGAATTGATTAGTTCAAAACGTGCGGATGTTACAATTAATGATAATTTATCAGTTTTAGATTTCTTGAAACATAAGCCAGATGCGCCTTTGAAAATTGTAGCAACTTATGATGATGAAGTTAAAATAGGACTATTATTTAGGCAAGATAGCGACACTTTGGTTGAAGCGGTAAATAAAGCATTAGGTGACATGATTGAGGATGGAACGCACTTGGAGCTTTCTGAGAAGTGGTTTGGTAAAGATGTTCTTAAATAATATTTTTGGTGATTCAGAACGTATTCAAAGGTTGACTGACATTGGTACGTCATCACTATTACCTTTACTTGAGGGAGCTATTAAATATACGATACCGCTAACTTTAATCGCCTTTACATTAGGATTGATTATAGCTATATTTACTGCCTTAGCTCGAATTTCAACAAGTAAGCCATTAAAAATTGTAGCGGGCATATATGTTTCTGCAATACGTGGGACGCCATTACTCGTTCAGTTATTTATATTGTTTTACGGATTACCGACAGTGGGAATAATTATTGATCCATTTCCAGCGGCTGTGATTGGTTTTTCATTAAACGTAGGTGCATATGCTTCTGAAATTATTCGTGCGGCAATATTATCGATACCAAAAGGTCAATGGGAAGCGGCACAAACGATAGGTATGGGTTATGCACAAACGTTACGAAGAATTGTATTGCCTCAGGCAGCAAGAGTATCAATACCACCTTTATCGAATTCATTTATTAGCCTAGTTAAAGACACTTCTTTAGCATCGTTAATTTTAGTGACAGAAATGTTTAGAAGAGCACAAGAAATAGCTGCTTCAAATTATGAGTTTTTACTTTTATACATTGAGGTCGGATTTATCTATTGGGCTATTTGTTTCATACTTTCATTATTTCAGGGAAGAATTGAAAATCGATTAGATCGTTATGTAACTAGATGAAAATGATTTATGAGGGAGAACACAATGATTTCAATTCAAGGATTAACTAAAAACTTTGGCGAACTAGAAGTTTTGCGAGGAATTGACTTAGAAGTAAATAAAGGAGAAGTCGTAGTTGTCATCGGACCATCGGGTTCAGGAAAAACGACACTTCTTAGATGTTTAAATATTTTAGAAATACCAACATCGGGTAAAATTAAGATAAATGAACAAAGTACTGATTTTTCTAGCAAGGTTTCAAGAAAAGAAATAGATTTAATTAGAAAACAATCAGGTATGGTATTTCAAAATTACAATTTATTTCCTCACAAGACTGCACTTGAAAATGTGATGGAAGGTCCTGTTATTGTAAAGAAGCTATCAAAAGATAGTGCAAGAAAAAATGCGAAACAGTTATTAGAAAAAGTAGGTTTAGGTGACAAGCTTGATTTTTACCCATTCCAATTATCTGGTGGGCAACAACAACGTGTTGGTATTGCAAGAGCGTTGGCGATAGAGCCGCAGGTCATGTTGTTCGATGAACCGACATCAGCATTAGATCCTGAACTTGTAGGTGAAGTACTTCAAGTAATGAAGGATTTGGCAGATGAAGGGATGACAATGGTTGTCGTAACCCATGAGATGCGTTTTGCCCGTGAAGCAGCGGATACTGTTGTGTTTATGGATCAAGGGAAAATTATTGAAAGAAATAAACCTAGCATTCTTTTTACTAATCCAAAAGAAGAGCGCACTCGTAAGTTTTTAAATCTGATTCTTCAATGACAATATACAAAAGGCTATCCGCCAAATTTTGGTTGAGATAGTCTTTTGTTTTTGTCTAATAATCAAAGTTCTGGCAAAAGCTTGTAGAAAAAGATAATATTAAGGATGTAGTTATAAATAGAAGTGAGGGATTCAAATGACTAATGAAAATAATAAGGAATTACCTAAAAAAACTTGTTCTGTAGAATTACTAGTGACAGTTGAAGAAGATGTGAAAAAAGTACTAAATGGAGAAAAAACGGCTACTCGTCGTAATGGCGTTTATGCATATCCTGGAGAAGTAATGGTTCTTGATGGTAAAGAATTTACAGTGAATTCTTTATATAGACAAACTCTTGGTGAGATGACAGACGAACATGCAAAACAAGAGGGTTATGCAGATATGTCCGATTATAAAAACATGATCTTGTCTATGCATGAGGGTATGCCATGGCTTCCTACGATGAAAGTATGGGTGCATGAATTTAGTTCGGCACAGAAGTGATGTTCTAAATGAATTTTGACTTCTATAATGTGCTTGTTTTTATGCATATTGTAAGTGCTGTTCTGTCCATAGGTCCATTATTTATTTTAATGCCAATTATCAAGCGTTTACGCGGTGTTGGAATGGATATTGAAAAGGCGTACTTAGGTATTATTAATGTCATCATTCGTCTTGTTATGCATGCAGGTCATGTGCTTGTGGTTACTGGTGTTCTTTTAATTCTTAATGGACCATGGCCATGGTTTACGTCATGGGTTGTATTGACAGTTGCTGTTATGGGTATTTCTGCTGTATTCTTAGCAACAGGCTTTACAAGAGTTTTACGGGTGTTGAACGCACCAGGTAGCCGTAAAAGTGAACTACTCGACCGGTTAAATAGAACGTCCTGGCTTTATATTGGTCTTATGATCATTATGCTCTGGCTTATGGTTCAGAAACCAATACTTTGGTAAATAAATATTTCTACATAAAAAAGTTGTGCGTCTACTATTGACGCACAACTCTTTTTCAGTTTCAAGAAAACCTAAATTGTCAACGGTATATACGCTGATCGCGATGGATTAATTGGCTTGATATAGTTCCTAAAAGCCCATCCATAACATATATTACAGTGAAAGCTAAAAAGAATTAAATAATAACATGGTGGAGGTGTGAGGAACTTGTTTCAACCATCACAATATAATGAAAATGAGAACCGAAATAATAATAGCTCTAAAGATAGGGGAGTTATTCTTGCACTTTGGGGTTCAGCCATATCTACATTCGGTGACGCATTACAAACGATAGGCGGCGCAATTGCAATAGAAGAAGGGCGAATTGAAGATGCACAACAGCAACAACAACTTACTAATTTACAAAACCAAATAGACGATTTGAAAAAAGAGCAAAGAGCAAATAATACTACAAGTCCCGATATTGAAAAGCTGAACACTTTGATGGAAAAAATAGTAATGCGATTAGATAAAGATGACAGTAAATTTTAAGTAGGTAATAACGCCTGCTATTAAAAAATCACAGTTTGAAGAATAACTAGTTTTCTTTAAAAGAAGTTGACAATTCACTTTTTTATGTAGTATGATAGCTTCTAATCAACAGAAGAAATAAATAATTGTACTTTTAAAATTTAATAGACTCTTATTTAGAGTGGTGGAGGGAATAGGTCAAATTAAACCCGACAACCAGTAGATGATCTATATGAAAAGGTGCTACTTCCTACAGATTTGAATGGATTTGAAAGATAAGAGGAAGACAATTCAAACCTCTTCTAAATTGAAGCTTTTTTTTATGCTTAAATCCGAGTTAACTGATATGTATAATTAATAAAAGGAAGGAGAGAAATGAATGAGCTATAAGCTTGGTATACTCGATCAGAGTTCAGTTTTTCCTGGTACTTCTGCAAACTACGGATTTCAACATACGATTCACTTGGCCCAAATAGCAGCTTAATCCCCATAAGTATTGATTTCGCATTTAATCGCTAAAACGAATTCGATACGGATTGGTTCAGGCGGAGTAATGTTGCAACATTACAGTCCTTATAAAGTTGCTGAAAACTTTCAAGTATTATCAACTCTTGCACCTGAAAGAGTTGATTTAGGAGTAGGAAAAGCACTAGGAGGATTTCTGTTATTTAAAAAAGTACCGGAGAGTATTATTGAAAGATTTAGATAGCTCCTAGGTTATATTTTTTAATTATAATACCTAGTAAATTGATATGTTAAGTTTGGAGGAATAGAATAATGACAAGTAAATTAATAATCGAAGATATAAAAGAGAATGATAAGGAAGAAGTTAGGCAGCTATTAGTTGAAAGTTATCTGCAATATGAATATGACCATAAAGATCCTACAATGTGGGAATCATACTTGAAAGATATTACTTTTTCTGTAGATAACCCAAATGTTGATAAGATCCTAGTTGCCAAAAGTGATTTAAAGATACTTGGTAGTTTGCAATTATTTGAGTCATCTCTTAAAGCCTATAATAAACCAGAGTTAGGGATTACTTCACCGATTATACGTCTTCTTGCCGTTCGACCGAATGCTAGAGGTCTTGGTGTAGCACAAGAGTTGTTAAGGAGTGCAATTGCTTATTCGAAATCAATTCAAGCAACAGCTATTTATTTGCACACAACTGACTCAATGCGAAAAGCGATTAAATTGTATGAGTGGTTCGGCTTTAAACGTGATACAACGAAAGACTTTGGTACAGGGGAAGTAGTAGTAAAATCATATCGACTTGATCTATAAAGTTAGATTGAACCAGTTAATAAATGAAAATATAGAGGAGTGAGGATAATGAGAAGAATATTATTGCTAGCTGTTTTATCTGTAAGTTTATTGGTAATTGGTGCATGCGGCAAGGATGAAAAAGCAGCTTCAGCAAATAATCAAGTGGCTAGCAAAGAAGTAACTTTAAAAATTACTGCATCTTCAACACCGCACGCCGAAATATTAGAATTTATTGCACCTGATTTAGAGAAAGAAGGTATAAAAATAGAACTTGTTTTGACAACGGATGGAATTATTGCGAACGAGCAGACTGCGAACGGGGAACTAGATGCAAATTTTTTCCAGCATACACCGTATTTGAATCAAATAAACAAAGATTTGGGTTTGGATCTAGTTAATGTAGTCGGAACACATATTGAACCATTTGGCGTTTATTCTAAAAAGATTAATTCAATTGAAGAGTTATCTGTTGGTGCAAAAGTAGCGATTCCGAAAGATCCAGTTAACTTTTCAAGGGCGCTTCAATTATTTGCTTCAGCAAATATTATTGAATTGAGTGAAGAGAAGACTACGGATTACTTACTATCAGACATTACAAAGAATGATAAAAAAGTAGAGTTCGTTCCGGTTGATTCGGTCATGTTAGTACATTCGCTTGATGACGTAGAGGCATCAGCGATAAATACGAATTATGCGCTAGAAGCAGATTATAAACCTTTAGATGATGCTTTAATAATTGAAGGTAATGACTCCCCGTATGTGAACATTTTAGTATCGCGTCCAGATAATAAAGATAGTGATGCAATTAAGAAGCTAGCTGCTGCGTTAACTACAGAAAAAGTTAGGGAATTTATTTTAGAGAAATATGACGGAGCCGTTGTACCCGCATTTTAAAATAAAAAGAAAGGAAAGGAGGTTACTGCTTTGATTGAGTTTCAAGGTGTATCAAAAGTATTTGATAGTGGTGGGAAAAAAATTGAAGCATTAAAAGAGGTTAATTTGACGGTAGAAAAAGGGGATATTTTTGGTGTCATTGGATTCAGTGGTGCAGGTAAAAGTACGCTCATTCGCACTGTTAATCTACTAGAATATCCCACTTCAGGTGAAATTATTGTTGAAGGTAGTAATCTAGCAAAGTTATCTCCTAAAAAGTTACGTGGTGCGATGCAAAATATCGGAATGATTTTCCAGCATTTTAATTTACTTAATTCTAAAACTGTTTTCGATAATGTCGCGCTTCCATTAGTATTTAGCAATACAAAAAAGAAAGAAATTGATAGTCGGGTGGATGAAGCACTTCGTTTTGTCGGTTTGGAAGATAAGGCGAAAAGCTATCCTGACCAATTATCTGGTGGACAAAAGCAACGTGTAGGAATTGCGAGGGCGCTTGTAACAAATCCTTCAATTTTGCTTTGTGATGAAGCGACATCGGCTTTAGATCCACAAACGACGAAGTCAATATTGCAATTGCTGAAACGTGTGAACAAGGAGTTTAAAATTACTATTTTAATAATTACACACGAAATGGAAGTTATTAAGCAGATTTGTAACCGTGTTGCTGTTATGGAAGGTGGTCGAGTAATCGAATCAGGGGAGGTATTTGATATATTTGCACACCCTAAAACAGAAACTACCCGAAACTTTGTTCAGTCGGTCGTACGAGATGAAATACCTGAAGGAGTCTATAGATTACTAGAAAAAGATAATCGGATTGGTCGAATCTTCAAACTAGACTTTTTAGGTTTAAGTGCCGGTCAACCCATCATCTCCAATGCAGCAAAAAATTATGAAATTGATATTAATGTGTTATTTGGAAGTACGACAGAGATTCAAAATATCTTCTTCGGAAACTTAATTGTTGCGTTAACAGGTGCAGATACCGAGATTGAAAAGGCTTTACGGTATATTAAAAGTCAAAATGTCACGGTAAAGGAGGTTGTACTAGATGGAAATCAGCAACGAGATTATCATGAAAGCAGTTTGGGATACGCTCTACATGGTTAGTGTATCACTCTTTTTTGGAAGCATAATAGGAATATTTCTTGGAATATTGCTTGTAGTTACAAGGAAGGGGCATATTTTAGAGAATAAAATAGTGTTTTCATTAGTAAATCCAGTCGTCAATACATTCCGGTCAATTCCATTTATCATTTTACTTGTTGCAATTATTCCATTCACGAGACTTATTGCAGGAACGTCGATTGGTACGACAGCTGCGATTGTTCCGCTTGTACTCCATATTGGCCCCTATATTTCGCGGCTAGTAGAAAATTCGCTATTAGAAGTAGATGAGGGAATTATTGAAGCTGCGAAAGCAATGGGGGCTGCACCATTTAAGATTATTTTCAAATGCCTAATTCCAGAAGCTTTTCCATCTTTAATCCTGAGTATAACGACTGCGACAATCGGACTAATCGGTGCAACTGCAATGGCAGGCGCAATTGGTGGCGGTGGACTTGGTGATGTAGCAATCACTTACGGTTATCAACGCTTTAGTACAATTACCATGGTAATTACAGTAGTCATACTTGTTGTGATGGTGCAAGGTGTTCAAACGATTGGAAATTTGTTTGAACGGAAAATGAGAAGAGTGTAGAAAAATAAAAAATAGAATAGGGGAATTTAGATGAAGAAGTTTGTATTACCAATCATTTTAGTGTTGGGAGTATTTTTGGCAGCTTGTTCAGCTAATACAACAAAAGCAGATAGTAAGAAGACAGAGGAACAGGAAATAAAAGTAGGAATCAGAGGTTCGGAGCTCCGCACTTGGGAGTATTTAAAGGAAAGAGCTGAAAAAGAAGGGATAAAAATTGAACTCGTTAATTTTACTTCTGCCTTTGACCCAAATCAGGCTTTAGCTGCTGGCGAAGTTGATATAAATGCGTTTCAACATATCGCCTATTTAGATTTTTATAATGAAAGTAATAAGACTGATCTTGTCCCAATCGCAACAACGATTATCGCACCACTCGGATTGTATTCTTCTAAATTCAATTCCATAAGTGATATTCCAGATGGTGCACAGATAGCAGTACCGAATAATGCACCTAACTGGGGGCGTGCTCTACTTTTGTTGCAAGAAGCGGGATTGTTGACAGTTGTTGATGATTTTGATGGCAGTGGCGGAGCAGATAAAATAAAAGAAAATCCGAAAAATATTGAAATAGTACCAGTAGATTCGGCTAGTGCACCACGTTTAATGGAAGATACGGCTGGTTCAGTCATTAATAATGGGACAGCAGTCGAAGCAGGGCTAACTTTAAAAGATACATTAATTCATGAAAGTAAAACTGCAAAGCCTTATATAAATATCATTGCGTCTCGTAGTGAAGATAAAGATAATGAAGTGTTTAATAAAATTGTTGCGTTATATCAATCGGACGAAACGGAAAAATTTATAAATGAAACATACGGTGGTAACTATATTCCGACATTTATAACGTTAGAAGAACTAAGTACTTTTAAAGATTCTTATACAAACAAATAAGGGGAGATTTTGATAATGAAGAAATCGAAAATTTTATTGATTTTATTGGCATTATTTACATTGGTTTTGACAGCTTGCGGTAACGATAAAAAAGGAAGCGCGGAGGAGAAAACGACTTTCATAGTAGGAACATCACCTGGGCCTTATAGTGAACTATTTTTAGAGGCTGTTAAACCTATATTAGAAGAAAAAGGATATACGATAGAAACAAAGGTATTCTCTGATTTACTTTCTGCGAACATTGCAATCACAGAAGGTGCTGTAGATTTAAATGTCGATCAACATACTGCGTACTTTAGTAATTTTAATGAAGAAAAAGGTGCGAAATTGACGGCAGTAACACCGATTCCGACAGTTCCGGCTGGTATTTTTCCAGGAAGAAAATCTTCTTTAGATGATATTGCAGAAGGTGATTCTATTGGTATTCCAAAAGATCCATCGAATGCTGCAAGAGCTTATGCGCTACTTCAAAAAGCTGGCTTGATTAAATTAACAGATGGGATTGAGTTAGTTAAGGCGACAGTTAGTGACATCGAAGAGAATCCACATAACTTAGATATAATTGAAATGGATTCTGCACAAATTCCACGTTCTTTAATTGATCTGGATTACGGTGTGATACCAGGCAGTATCGTTTATTCATCTAAGTTAGACCCTACAACTAAATTACTTTCTGAAGACGTGCTGAAAAATTTAGAATTAGTCGCTGTTGTGGATGAACCAAATAAAGATACGAAGTGGGCAAAAGATGTTGCCGCTGCTTATCAGTCAGATGAATTTAAAAAGTACTTAGCCAAACATAATAAGGACGATTACTGGTTTATTCCTGAAGAACTAAAGTAAATAGGAGGTGTTTTATTGGCTCAGAATAGGCAAATTAAACTAGCAGCTTATTTAGTTGGAACAGGAATGCATGTATCGTCGTGGCGTCATCCCGCATCAAATCCAAATGCAAGTATAGATGTAGCAGCGATGCAAAAACTTGCAAAAATAGCTGAAAAAGGAAAGTTTGATATTGCGTTTATAGCGGATAGCTTAGCTGTGAATGGTGAATCGCATCCGCAAATTCTAAATCGATTTGATCCGCTAATTTTAATTACGGCATTAGCAGCTGCGACTGAGAAGATAGGTATTGGTGCAACTGCATCTACTACTTATAGCGAACCCTATACGTTGGCACGCCAGTTTGCCTCTGTTGATCATGTGAGTGATGGGCGTGCTGGATGGAATGTTGTAACAACGGCAGATGCAACTGGTCAAACTGCATTGAATTTTAGTCGTGATAGTCATTGGGAGCATGATCATCGCTATGAACGAGCAGAAGAGTTCGTTGATGTTGTGAAAGGTTTATGGGATTCATGGGAAGACGATGCATTCGTTTATAATAAAGAATTAGGCCAATTTTTTGACCCTAAAAAAGTACATGAACTTAATTATAAAGGAAAGTATTTTTCAGTCAAAGGCCCACTTAATATTGCGCGTTCTAAGCAAGGTCAACCAGTTATTATTCAAGCAGGGGCTTCGGTTCCAGGACAGCGATTAGCAGCCAGAACAGCTGAAGTTGTTTTCACGCGCTGGGATAATATAGTGGAATCAAAAAGCTATTATGCAAAATTAAAATCACAAGTAGTGGGTTTTGGAAGAAATGAAGAAGATTTACAAATTCTACATGGCATATCACCAATTGTTGGAGCGACAGAAGAAGATGCCATACGGAAATATGAGGAATTAAGTAATCTAGTAGATCCATATGAAGGCTTAAAGTTTGTCTCGGGTTATATGGGAAATGTAGATTTTTCAAAGTATGCGTTAGATTCTTTAGCGAGAGATGTTGATTTTCCAGTTGTTAATAGTATTCAAAGTAATTTTAATGAAATGAAGAAAATAATGAACGAGGAAGATTTAAAAGTAGGGGAATTGTACGCAAGGTTTTTCAGTCCTGCTAGGAAAGATTCATTTATTGGGACGCCAATTTAAATCGCGAATGAAATGGAAAATTGGTTTATTGAAAAAGCGGCAGACGGTTTTATGCTTCAATTTCCGCTATTACCGGGTGGGCTTGAAGACTTTGTTGAGCATGTCGTTCCGTTATTGCAAGAAAAAGGTATATTCAGGTTGGATTATGAAGGGGATACACTCCGCGAGCATCTTGGATTGCAAAATCCTGTCAATCAATTTTTGAAAAAGAAGGTCGTTTTAACCGAGTAGAATACTTACAGATTATATCATTAATACTATGAAAACTGACGAGATAATTAACATCTCGTCAGTTTTTTTGTGATTATTTAGAAAATATTCCGAGCTTTTCAATTCGAGAAAACGCTTCTCTAATACGGTCATGACTTTCTAATAAGCCGACGCGCACATAGCCCTCACCGAATTCACCAAATCCATTTCCAGCAGCGACTACGACATCTGCTTTGTCTAAAAGTAAATCTGCAAATGCCTGACTTGTGTATCCTTCAGGTACATTAAGCCAAGCGAAGAATGAGCCGGCAGGAGAAACGACATCCCAACCAATCCGTTCGCATTCAGCAATTAAAACATCTCTACGACCTTCGTATAGCGCAACTAGTTCCTGGACAAATTTATCACTATCATTTAAAGCGACGACTGCGGCATGTTGGATAGCAGGGAATATACTGATGAATAAATGATCTTGTAACATATTAATAGCATTGACTATATCGGAATTTCCGACTGCAAAACCGACTCGCCAACCAGCCATATTATATGACTTCGAGAGGGACAATAATTCAATCCCAACTTCTTTTGCACCTTCAGCTTGTAGGAAACTGATTGGCTTCTTTCCATCAAAGCCGATAGCACCGTAAGCAAAGTCATGCATGATAGCTATATCAGATTCTTTTGCGAAGGCGACTGTATTATCAAAAAAATCAATATCAGCAGTTGTTCCTGTTGGATTACTAGGATAATTTAAATACATTAGTTTTGCATCATTAATTTGTTCATCAGTTAGTGCAGAGTAATCAGGAAAAAAATTATTTTCAGCAAGTAATGGCATCGTATCATATTTAATGTTTGCTAGACTAACACTCGATAAATAATCCGGATAACCTGGGTCAGGTAGTAGTAATAATTCTCCTTCATTCATTACCGCTAATGGCAACTCTACTAAACCGATTTTTGTTCCACCTAATATAGCAACTTCTGTATCGGGGTTAAGCGTTACATTGTATTCTCGCATATAAAAATCTGCCACCGCTTGTCTTAATTCCCAAGTCCCTCTGAAAGGAGAGTAGCCGTGTGTTGAAGGATCCTCAACTGCTTCTTGTAATGCCTTTATTATATGAGGGGGTGTTGGTTGGTCAGGATTCCCGCGTCCTAAGTTAATTACGTCTCTTCCTTCTCCAATCGCAGCTTCTACTTTTTTAACGAGCTCCGAGAAAAAATGTTCAGGTAAATCCTTTAATCGTTTAGATGGTTCCATTCAATAACCCCATTCCTAATTAGTTGCGTATCATAATTAAATCATATAACCTTTTGAATAATAAGTCTATCAGGCGGTGATAATAATGAGAGTTGCATTGATTCAGTTTGCTATCCAATATGGGGTTCCTAAAGCTAATTTTGAACATGTGGAAATCAAAATTAAAGAAGCGGCAAAAAAAGGAGCTTCCGTTGTAGTACTTCCAGAACTTTGGAATACCGGATTTGATTTGAAACGCCTTGATGAAATAGCAGATGTAGAAGGCGAAATTACGAAACGACTACTTAGAAGATTAGCTAAAGAGCTAAGCATTCACATTGTCGGTGGATCTGTTGCAACCAAAAAAGGTTGTTCATTTTATAATACGATGTACGTCGTTAATATAGAAGGTGAAATTATATGCGAGTATGATAAAGTTCATTTATTTAGTATGACGAATGAACATCACTTTATAACGGCGGGAAAACAATTAAGCTCATTTATTATTGAAGATATTCCAATGGCTGGTGTTATTTGTTATGATATTCGTTTTCCGGAATGGACGCGGAGGCAAGTAGTGGAGGGAGCTAAAGTTTTATTTGTACCTGCACAATGGCCAAGTAAACGGATCAATCATTGGAAAATACTTCTGCAGGCGAGGGCGATTGAAAATCAGTGTTTCATTATTGCTGTTAACTCTATGTTTAATCATCGGAAAAATGACTTTACTGGACAGTCTATGGTCATTGCACCTAATGGAGATATATTGTGGACAGGAAAAGATGAAGAAGAGACAGGGATTGTAGAGATAGAGTTAGATATTGTAAATCAAGTGAGAAGTGAAATGTCTATATTTGATGACCGTAAAGCTTCTTTATATTTTGAACAAGATTAAAGTTTTAAAAACCCCGTTTCAGGCAAATTAGCCTGAAACGGGGTTTTGACTTACTAATTTCTTTCAATTTCATCCGTTAGTGTTACGAGCTGCTCGATTAAGTCACCAATATAGGCAATCGTATCTCGTAATGGCTTTTCAGTTGAAATATCAACGCCTGCCATTAAAGAAAGTTCAACAGGTGATTTTGTACCGCCAGCTTTTAATACTTCAATCCATTCATCTACAGCGGGTTGACCTTCTTCTAAAATACGCTTGGAAACCTGTGTAGAAATCGTCAAACCAGCGCTATATGTGTAAGGGTATAGTCCCATATAATAATGAGGTTGGCGCATCCAAGTAAGTTCAGCACCTTCGTTAATTTCAACATCGTCGCCCCAAAACTCTTCAAGTACGCCGCGTTTTAAGTCGTTTAAAATTCCAGCATTAACACTTTGACCGCTATCTATTCGTTCATAAACTTTTCGCTGATAGGCAGCTTCTAGTAAATGCGTAACAAAGTTGTGATAATAAGTTCTAGATATAATAGATGAGATAACCCATCGCTTAAATTTTAAGTCTTCTGAATCTTTAAGAAGATGATTTGCGACTAGAATTTCATTCATTGTTGAAGGAGATTCAATAAAGTAAAGCGATGAAAAAGCATTAAAAATATTTTGTTCATGATTTGCGTTGTAAAAATGTCCAGCATGTCCAAGTTCGTGTGCTAATACGAATACGTCCTCCATACTTCCCGTCCAAGAAATCAAGACATAGGGGTGATTACCAAAAGGACTCGAACAAAAAGCACCCGTTGATTTACCTTTGTTCTGTGCGAAATCAATCCATCGTTCATCAAAAGCACGGTTAACCATGGCGATATACTCATCACCCATAATTGCAAGTGAATCATCAATATACTGTTTCGACTCTCCAACTGTAATTTTAGGTTCGTATATTGGATCAAGTGGCATTTTCAAATCTGCAAAAGTCATCTTATCCAAGCCATGTACTTTTTGAATTAATTTTGCATATTTGCGCATATGTGGTGCTAGTTCGTTCATGATTAAATCAATTTGTCGATCATACATTGTGCGGTCTACTTCGTGATCAAATAATAAATAATCGAAAATAGTGTCGTATCCACGTAAATCGGACATCGTTTTTTCCGCTTGTAGATGCATATCGTATGTTTTTGCAGTCGTCTGTTGATATTCTCTTAACTTAGACGAGAAAGATTCGAATGCGGCACGTCGTATTTCTGTATTCGGTTCGCTTTCCCAATCCCCTTCAAAAGACACATAACTCATTGGATAGGATTTGCCATCTACTTCAAAATTATCGAAATCAATATCAACCATTTTCGTTGTATTATATAGTTCATAAGGTCCGTCAAATGTTGCAGAAAATGCAGCTAGTGTCTTTTCCACTTGAGGGTGCAATTGATGTTCCTTCTTTAATATGAGTTTTTCCAAATAGTTTTTGAATTCTGCTGATTGTTGCATAGCTTCTTCAAGAAGGGCAACAGGTAATTCAACTAGTTCGCTATCGACAAATGACAAGGAGCTTTGGATTTTTGCATAGATTGAACCGAAACTACTCGCTCGCATTTGTGCTATATCGTCAGTTTGGTCAACACTTAATGCTAAATTTGAATATGTTCCAATCGGTTCTATTTGTCCGAAAATAGATGCATAGTTTGTAAGAGCTTCATTTACTAGTTTCGCGTCTATAATATTCCCTTGAAACTTTTCTTGGAATAGTACTACTTCTTTTTCGAGTTCTGTAATTGCTGTTAAATAAAGTTCCTCTGTTGCAAATAGATCATTTAAATTCCATGTTTCTTCTATCTTCACTTCAGATCGTAAAGGCATACTTTTCACCAATGAATTCACTCCCTAATTATTACGGTATTCGAACGAATTACCATTATATACTAGATAAAGAAAGCATGGAAAGAAAACACTTCTTTACTTAGATCTTTTAGATAACTTTTCAATTTCCTCTGAAACGATAAAAGCCAAGTCTATATTTCCGAATAGTTGTAAGACATCAAGTATTGTATCATCATCAATCTCAAGTCTATCGAATTCATCCATTTCTTTTAATACTTTTTCTAACGCTACATTCTTCTGTTGTTCAGGATAGGCCCTTGAGTATAACTTAGCTGCATTAAGTTCGTGGTTATTGCACCATTGCACAAATAACTGAACCATGATTTGCTCGTCTTCTTGATACTTTTTTATTATTTGTTCATCAATGTTTAATTGTTCGTAATCCATGGGTGAAAACTCCTTTTATCTGACCTTTATCATATAGGTATTAGGCTAAAAAAATCTGAACTTAATAGCATAATCGACACTATCTTTATTATAAGGAAGAAAGGACTTTAAGCGAAGTAAACGAACTACTTCATAGTTGGTTATTGACGAAAAATTGGACAAGCCATTCCGTATCAAGAGGTCCATCAATAATTTCATAATAATGTTTGTCATTTTGGATAATTAGTGCTTCATCTACAATTAAGCTTATCATATTACCGGAATCATCTTGAATACTAATAATGAATTGTTCTGACTTATTTTCAAAATTAACTTCTTGTACAGCTAACTTTCGGATATGATAATCTTGTAGGAAAAGTATTAGACTTTCAACTTCAGCTTTATCTTGGATTTCCCAATTTTGAGATTCTAAACCCAATGATGAAGGTATTGTAAAGGCAATGGATACGGAATTATTATTCATGGAATGAAAAAGTTCGGTAAGCTCTTTTTCCTTTTCATTTTCGAATGTTTGTATCATTGAATATGTTCCGCCAATTAAAATAATAATTAGGATTAGTGCTCTAATTTTCATAATTAAATCCCCCTAAAACTCTTTTAAGTAGTATATGTATCTTATTACGTAAAAAGTAACCTTGATTACATAAATAGTAGGTGAAGGTGATCGATGTGTGTTAATAATAGAATTTAATTAGCAAAAATATTGTCAGAATGTTATAATTATGTTCTAGTGGTTTTTATGTTGATAAGGGGCTGAATAGAATGGTAGAAGAAGTAGTTTATGCGATTCAGGATGAATATCCAGATGATTTCGCTTGGTGTTTTGGATGTGGTCGATTAAATAAAGAGGGTGATCATTTACGTACGGGATGGCAAGGTGATGAAACAGTAACTTATTTCACGCCTCCGAAGAAATACACAGCTATTCCTGGATTTGTTTATGGTGGTGCAATTGCTTCCTTGGTCGATTGTCATGGGACAGGTTCTTGCTCCCTGGCATTACACCGTAAGAATGGTCATGAACCGGGTAGTGGTGAAGCACCCCCGCGTTTTGTCACTGCGTCATTGAACGTCAATTATTTAAAACCGACACCACAAGGAGCTGTTCTAAAAGCCGTCGGTAAGATAGAAGAAATACATCCTAAGAAGTGGAAAGTGTCTGTTGAAGTTTTCGCGGATGAAACACTTTGTGCAACAGGCGAAGTTGTTGGCGTAGTAATGCCAGCGTCTTTTACACAATAAGAAAACAAGCTGGCTGTGGAAATCAGTCAGCTTGTTTTAAATTAGAAAGTGGTTTTTATTGGCCTAGTTCATCGCTAATAAAAGGGCAACATCTTCAGAACAATTACTTTCAGAGTGTATCGTTGAAATTACGTATTGGTCTAGAGTAATATGAAGTTTTCCTATGTTGACCATACATTTTTATCTGTGAACAATAGAACACAGATATGAAACTTTCTCTCGACTTATTCGTATAATAGTTATTGGATAAAGAAAGAGGAGAGGTTCAAATGGAGACTAAAGGTTTTAAAGTGTTTATTCATGCTAGTGCTTTTTTTGCACCATATTTAGTTCCAATTGCATTATTTTTGTTTGTTGAAGATTTGGAAGTGAAGAAAACAGCGGTGCAAGCTGTATTATTTCAACTAGTTATGGGTGCGTTAGCTATTATTTCAATTATTCTTATATTTGTTATTATCGGTATTCCAATGATTATTGCGGTGGGTATTATGTGGTTTGTCGTTCCAGTTATAGCTATTATCAAAACACTAAATGGTGATGATTATAATTATCCGATAGTTGGTTCGTGGTACCGTTAAAATTATAGGCGCATTTCGGGTGTGAAATTCGGATGTGTCTTTTTGATTTCATTTATTATATTTCTTGTGAACGGTAAAAAAATTATTAGTAATTATTACTGATTATACTTTAAAAATATTGAAAATTCAGATAAAATGATTTAATTAGATGGATTTATTTCGATTTTCACATTGGAAAAATCGAGATAACTTTTATTGTATTTTTCAATTATAGTTGTACTGATGTTAAATTCGAATACTAAACCCGTCCATACATATACATCTATTAAGTCGAATTAATAGGTGGGAGCAAATGAACTTAGTTAAAAAAGCACTTACTATTTTCTGTGGAAGTTTCCTAATAGCCTGCGGAATAAACCTTTTCCTAGTACCTTATAAGTTATTAGAAGGCGGAGCTATTGGGGTTAGTTTGGTATTTCATTATCTACTGGACGTAAAAGTTGGTCTAACATTCCTTCTTATTAGTATTCCAATTTTTATTTTCGCATGGATTTTTTATCGTTCTTTTTTCTATAACGGTATTCATGGCATGTTAGTTTCTTCGATTATGATAGATATTTTTTATCCTATTCATATAATTGGGGGGAATTTAATGTTGCCACCTCTACTTAGTGCTGCACTTGGTGGTATATTTATTGGAATAGGTGTTGGAATAATGTTACGCCTTGAAGTTAGTATGGGCGGTATAGATCTTCTAGCTCAGATGCTTGCTAGAAAAGTAAATATAAATCCAGGGATTGTTATTTTATGTTTTGATATTGTCATTGTAACTATTGGGTGTATGTTGATAACTTCATCTAATTTAATATTGTCTTATACCACTGTTTTTTTTGTTGGACTTTCGACGAGTCTAATTATATTTAAATATAATAAACGGCAACGAGAATCTTATAAAAGTATTTAAATTAGGAGAAGGTGTTTATAATAACGACTATTGGTTTCGTACGTCATGGTGTTACTGCTTGGAATAAAGCGGGAAGGGAACAGGGGAGCTTGGATATTCCACTTGATGATGATGGAATCCGAATGTCAGAAAAGTTAGCTGATCGCTTATCGAGTGAGGGCTGGCAAGTTGTTTATTCTAGTCCATTAAAACGTGCTAAAGTTACTGCAGAAATTATTACGGCAAGAAATCAAGGAATCAAATTTCAAGTTGATAAACGCTTACGAGAAATAGGTAGTGGTTTAATTGAAGGAACGACAGAAGAAGAGCGAATAGAACGATGGGGTGCTTCTTGGCAGACTTTAAATCTAAATATTGAAACGCGTGAAGATGTTCTTGCAAGAGGGTTAATATTTATAGAAGATATTAAAGCAAAGCATCCAGATGAAAAAGTGTTAATCGTAAGTCATGGTTCGTTTATAAGTGCATTACTCAGTAAACTAACAGTATACAAACTAACGAATATAGACAATTCATCTTTAACAATAATAGAAATTCATGATGATTCAAATAAATGTTCATTATTTAATTGTACAAAACATTTGAATTGAAAAAGGTTGCAAACTGAGTCATCAGCTTGTAACCTTTTTGATGTTGATTTTTAGTCTTCTGTATTTACTTCTTTTTCTACTATTGGAAGAGGTTCTTTGTTCTGAGCAGATAAATCAATAAATGGGGAAGCTTGATTCCCGCCTTCACCACAAATTCCGGTTTCCAAGTCACATAAGTTATTAGTTTCTTTATTCATATGAAAGCTCCTTTCCTATAATTAATCAATCCATGTAATTAGTTGTTTATAATTCGTTTGTTCGTAGGGGGTGGGTTCCATATCAGGATATCCGATATAAATGAAGGCAACCATTTCTCCTTGGTCTGACAATCTGAAGAACTTGCTAACCCGTTTATCATAGCAAATCGAACCTGTACGCCAAACAGCACCAAGCCCAAGTGCGTGGGCGGTTAATAGCATATTTTGTATAGCTGCATGAACTGCTGCATGTTCTTCCTGAGCTGTGACATTCTTTTTATCAGATGGCTCAACACCAACTGCTATCATGACAGGTGAGCGTAATGGGTTTTTTTGAATCCTTGTTACTTTTTTTATGTTTTCTTCTGTGCTTGGATCATCTTGTCTGGATTTCAGAATGTCTGCAAAAACATCCCCTAACTTATTTCTACCGTCGCCAGTTAGAACGAAAAACTTCCATGGTTCTGTTCTGTGATGATTAGGAGCATATGTCCCTGCTTCTATTATTTGTTCAATCAGTTCAGTCGGAATTGGTTCATCTGTGACTAGCGGGATAGATCTACGATTTTTAATCGCTTCATGAATATTCAGTTGAATGACCTTCTTTCTAGTATTTAAGTAAACTATCTTTGTTTAGTATATCGAATTTCTTGAATATTAACATGATAAAGGTTCCCATGTAATTAATAAAAAAGTCCGTCCATTAAAATAATAGGTTATAATAAGAATATATTAATATTTCGTGTGTAGAAAGAGTGTGAGGTTAATTAGTAGAAAAAAAGAAGTGTCTAAAACAGATAATCCTGTTTATAAAATTATGTTCGCAATTGGGTTATGTCATTTATTCAATGATTCGCTCCAATCAATTATTCCTGCTATGTTCCCGATACTAGAAAAAGAAATGAATTTATCGTTTACGCAGTTAGGACTAATCGCTTTTGTGCTAAATATGGTCGCGTCTGTTCTGCAACCGGTCATAGGCTATTTAAGTGATCGTAAGCCGAAACCATTTGCATTACCAATTGGTATGTCATTATCATTTATCGGAGTTGCAGGATTAGCATTTGCACCCCAGTATTGGATGGTTTTAGTCTCAGTTGTTTTTCTAGGATTAGGTTCTGCAATCTTTCATCCAGAAGGATCTCGTGTTTCTTTTATGGCGGCAGGCACGAAAAGGGGTTTATCGCAAGCCATTTTTCAAGTGGGTGGAAATTCAGGGCAGGCTCTTGCACCATTAATTAGTGCATTCATTCTTGTTCCTTTAGGTCAGCGAGGCGCAGCACTATTTATGATTGTTGCAGCTATTGGTATATTCGTTTTGGGCAAAATATCAAAATGGTATAAAGAGCAGTTAGAATTGGAAAAGTTAAATAAACATAAGCGCGTTATTTTATCATCTATGGCCAATTTAACTAAGAAACAGATAGGTGTGGCACTTGGTTTACTTCTAGTTATTATTTTTGCCCGCTCTTTTTATGTGACAAATATAACTAGCTTCTACATATTCCACTTAATGGAAACTTATGATTTAACAATTAAAAAAGGACAACTGCTTATCTTCCTGTTTATGGCATTTGGGGCAGTTGGCACATTTTTTGGAGGTCCAATTGCTGATAAAATTGGACGTAAAAATGTCATTGTCCTTTCTCTTTTAGTACCAATTCCAATGTGTATTGCTTTACCGTATATTCCGCTGTTTATGGTTATACTTTTATTAGCGCTTATCGGTTTTTTTATTATGCTAAGTTTTTCTGTTACGGTTGTCTATGCACAGGAATTAGTACCGAGTAAGATTGGTACGATGTCAGGACTTACAGTTGGATTAGCTTTTGGAATGGGAGCGATTGGTGCAGTTGTAATCGGTGTATTGATGGATAAAATCGGAATATATACTACGATGATTGTGATTTCATTTTTACCAATCATTGGTCTAGCTGGTTTATGGTTACCACGTGATCAAAAAGTTATTGTTGGGGAATAATAAATAGCTAGCATTATTGTTCGATATTTATTATAATAGAGGGTCTGTGCAATTATGAAAGCAGGGTGGGTATTTGTCGAAAGAACAATGGAAGAAAATGATAATATTAATGATTAATATGTTTATCGCGATAGGTAGTTTTGGAATTATACTTCCGATTCTTCCAGCATATCTCGTTTCAATAGATCAAGGAGGAATGGCCGCAGGTTTAATGATTGCAATATTTGCAGGTGCTCAATTAGTCATGTCGCCAATCGCAGGAAAGTGGACCGATCAGTATGGACGACGTATTATGATAATCTCAGGTCTAACATTACTTGCACTATCTATGTTCGTTTTTTATTTTTCTGATTCAATAGGTGTTTTGTACATCTCACGTGTAATTGGTGGAGTTGGTGCCGCTTTATTGATACCTGCCATTTTTGCTTATGTTGCTGATATTACGACGATGGATCAAAGGGCAAAGGGAAATAGTTATGTTTCTGCTGCGATGTCTTTAGGAATCGTAATAGGTCCGGGAATAGGTGGTTTTTTAGCTGAATATGGCTTGAAATTACCACTACTAATTTCTGCGCTTGTAGGTGTTGTTGCAGTTATCTTCTCCTTTTTCATGTTGAAGGAAAGTATGGATACTGAAATCGTGAAAAGTGAAGAAAAGCCAGAGCCGATGGTGAAAGAAATTATGCATTCTTTCAGTAAGCCTTATTTTATTCCCCTTCTAATTACCTTGGTTATGAGTTTTGGATTAATGGCGTATGAATCAGTGCTTGGTCTTTTTGTGGATAATCAATTTCATGCTACGCCGAAAGATATTGCAGTCCTTATAACGTCGACTGGAATTGTGAGTGTACTTATACAACTATTCATCGTGGACAAGGTTGTTCGTAAGTTTGGTGAATCAATGGTGCTAAATATATTTCTAGGAATTACAGCAGTCGGATTTCTATTTTCGACTTTTGCGTCCACATATGTGATGTTCTTTATTATTACATTGATTATTTTCTTGTCGACATCAATTTTGAGACCTGTATTAACAACACTTATTTCAAAGCTTGCTGGGAATGAGCAAGGTTTTGCAATGGGTATGAATAATTCATATATGAGTATAGGTAATGTTTTAGGTCCGCTTTTGGCTGGTCTATTATTTGATGTTAATATTATATATCCATTTATACTTGGACTTGTTGTATTACTTTTAACAATGGTTGTTTCAATTAGATGGAAAGCGCCGAAAGAGTTAAATGAATTTAACCGCTAGAAATAGATACTTTACGTATTGATAAACAGACAATCTAATAATTTTGGATTGTCTGTTTTATATTTATTATTAACTTTTTTCATGATAATAGTTTAAACCGCTAATTTCAGGGTATTTAAGTAGTTAACTATAAAATTAGGGGTCGGTAAGTTTTGGAAAAAAAGTTTTGGAAAAATCCTGTATTTGTAATTTCATCAACTGTTGTATTTATACTCGTCTTAATTGGCGCTATGATTCCTGAAAAATTTGGGCAAGTAGCTGAAACTTTATACATATTTACTACTAAGAACTTTGGATGGTTTTATTTATTGTCGGTATTTGCTATTATAATATTTTTAACAGGGTTAGCAATTAGTAAGTTCGGAGCAATTAGATTAGGTGGAGATGAGGAGCGACCCGAATATCCATTCTTTACATGGATAGGTATGCTATTTTCAGCAGGTTTTGGCGTTGGATTAGTATTCTGGGGTGTTGCAGAGCCGATGAGTCATTTTTTTACATCTCCATTAAGTGGTGTAGAATCACATTCTCAGGAAGCTGCACGCGTGGCAATGGGCTATTCTTTTTTTCATTGGGGTATATCGCAATGGGCCATTTTCACAATCGTTGGGTTAGTTATTGGTTTCTTGCAGTTTAGAAAGAAAAAGGATGGGTTAATTTCCACAGCGTTGGAACCTGTTTTAGGTAATAATAAAAAAATGAAAATCTCGATTGATTCGTTAGCAGTAATTGCCACGGTCATGGGAATTGCTACGTCAATTGGACTTGGTGTACTACAAATGGGTGGTGGACTGGAAGCAGTCTTCGGTATACATAATACATTTGGTTTGCAGCTTTTAATAATATTATTTGTATTTGTAGCTTATATGCTATCGGCGTCAACTGGTTTAAATAAAGGGATACGTTATTTAGGCAACTTTAACCTAGCAATGGCAATCACGCTTTTATTATTTGTTTTTGCAGTAGGACCTAAAGTATTCATCTTAGATACTTTTACATTAGCAATTGGTGATTATATTACAAACTTTATTAATTATAGCTTAAGACTTCAACCGTACCAAGGAGGAACATGGGTGCGAGATTGGACGATATTTTATTGGGCTTGGACAATCGCTTGGTCGCCATTTGTCGGTGCTTTTGTTGCACGTGTCTCAAAGGGAAGAACAATACGGGAATTTATCGCGGGTGTAATGGTTATTCCACCTATATTTGCTTGTATGTGGATTGCGACACTTGGTGGAACCGCTTTATACAATGATTTAAATAAGGGAACAGATATTGCTGGTGCCGTAAATAACGACATTACATCGGCAATCTTTGAAACCTTTCAACATGTGCCTTTATCGGGTATTGTTTCTGCATTGTCAATCGTATTGATACTGAGTTTTCTCGTGACGTCAGCTGATTCAGCTACTTATATATTAGCAAGCATGACGACAAAAGGAAGTTTGTTTCCGCCCTTAATTGTTAAGATGACTTGGGGATTTCTAATGTCTGCAATTGCAGCCGTTTTATTATACGCAGGTGGGTTAGAGGCACTACAATCAGCTTCACTCATATCTGCTTTACCATTTACAGTGGTGCTCCTGTTACTCATGTTTTCTATGGTGAAACTATTGAAGAAAGAACCAATAACAGTACGTCCTTCAGAAGTTAGGCATTTTGAGCATGTAGAAAAAGAATTTAAGAAAAAAGTGAAAAGAAGAGAAGCTAGAAAGAAGAAAAAATAGTACCGAACAAAAGCCGAATTCCTGTTAAATGGAATTCGGCTTTTTTATTTAGCGTAAATTTATTCTGACTGGTTTTCGTATAAGTTTTTCAGAGCCTTTTTAAATTTCGGTCTGACATTTATATCAGGTTTAATTTTCAAAGCCATCTGTTCTGCATCATCCACAGAATTAGCAAGCCCCATAGCCATTAATGTTGATGTCGCAATTATTCCGCCCCGTCCTCTTCCGCTGTTACAGTGAAAATAAATATTTTTACCATCATTATACGCATCAATTACTTTTTGGGTGGCGTCTTTTATAGATTGTTCTTGCTCTGCTTCGTCATTCGTAATAGGTTGTATGCTAATTTCACTTGCAAGAGGTCCTTGTACTTCTGCACGTAAATCATATATAACATCTATATGTTCAGTTTTTAATAAGTCATCAATCGCATCTAATCCACCTACGAATATTCTATTTGGAATGAGCTCGCTATAAGTTTTAGTTGTCAAAATAGTCACCTCTCTCTAATGTTTCCTTTAGTATAACACGTCTCCATCTTTGTTCTACATACTATGATAGACTTAAATAAAGACTGTCTGTTAATTATAAGAATGCCAAGGTAAGTAATGCTTAGAAAATTAATAATGTCCTAATTAAAACAAGTCAATTTGTTAGAGATTTGGTTAAATAAAAAGAGGAGTGAATAAATTGCTAATCGATTTATTAAAGAATGCCAAACATACTGTTGTATACACAGGTGCGGGAATGTCTACAGAAAGTGGATTGCCAGATTTTCGATCAGCGAAAACAGGTTTGTGGGAAAAGGAAGACCCGACACGTATTGCAAGCACAGAAGCTTTAAATAAAAACGTAGAGCAGTTTTTTCAATTTTACCGCAAGCGGGTTCTCGGTGTGAAGGATTGCCAACCACATAATGGTCATGACATATTAGCGAGATGGGAAGAAAAAGGACTTATTAAGAGTATTATTACACAAAATGTAGATGGATTTCATACGACCGCAGGTTCAAGGAAAGTTATGGAACTTCACGGTACGCTTCAAAAAGTACATTGTCAGTCATGTGGAAAAGAGTACGAAAATGACAAGTATGAATTAGAAGAGTTTTATTGTGAATGTGGCGGGAAATTACGCCCTTCTGTTGTATTGTTCGGGGAAGGACTTCCAGAAAGTGTATTTATGCAAGCGGTTGAGGAGAGTGAGAAAGCGGATTTGTTTATTGTTCTAGGATCTTCTCTAACTGTAACACCTGCTAACCAATTTCCATTAATCGCCAAGGAAAAAGGAGCAACATTAATTATTATTAATATGGAACCGACATTATTTGATCATCATGCTGATATTGTCATTAATGATAAAAGAATTGGTGAGATTCTAACTGAAATCGATGCTCATCTTACTCTGTAAAATAGAAAAGGATCCAAAGAGGAAAGTATCTCTTTGGATCCTTTTCACTTAATTAAGTAAAAGACATCATTCTGTCAAGTGGTCCTTCAGGTCGAATAATATCAGCAATGTCCAAAATGGCTATTGGAAAGTATGGAAACCCCCATACATACGGAGTAATCTCATATAGTTGGAAATACACGACAAGGGAAGTATCTGCGATATAGAAATCTTGGTCACTGCGTATGCTTTTAAATTCCCCTAACAACTGGATATTCCATTTTTTAATATCTTTACTAATGATAGAAGATAGTACTTTCTCATAATCACTTCCTACTTTAAATAACTCTTTCAATGTATACTCTTTTCCAGTTGTTGTATCAAAGGTGAGCGATTTTATCACTGTCATGCCATGCGCTCCGCCTGTGAAAGAGTATACGATGAGATTGAGGCTTAAAATATTGCGTTGGTTGTTTTTAATTTCAAAGCCTGCTGTCATTTCCACTAGGCTTTTATCATAGAAACTTTGCTCGATTAAGATGTTATTCATTGTCGTAGCGATTGAACGATTAATTCTCGATTGTGCCTCATGACTTTTTAAGTTTTGTACGATTGGATAAAAAACAATCACTTTGGATGAGAAGTGCGGTATTTTCTTTGGCGTAATTGCAACTGGCAAATCAATCATTGCTTACCTTCCTTTCATACAATATAGATGTTATGGATTATATGTGGGTTGTTGTTAATAAAGACATCTAACTGTGAAAATGAGGTTATTCAATGATGTGCCAGAGAAATGGTCATTCGTGAGTGCATCAAAAAAGGAGTCACACAATATGTGTGACTCCTTTTTTTCACTCATAAATAATTCTTGGTGCTTTACGAATGACTACTTGCCAATTTGTTCCTGTTCCTACTCGATAAGCATCAGCAAAGGATCCTTGGTTAATTGCGATACCGATATTATCCAAAGAGTTTACATAAACAAGTGGTTCTCCAATATGCAAATCTGCGAAAGAACGACCATATGTCATGATATTATTGTAAATCGCACGGCCATCAGTCGTAATCGTTACTTCGAGTGAATCTCCATACTTTTCGGCAAGTTCTTTAAATTGCGACCTACTAATATTCGTCCATATATTTCCAAACGGCTTATCGATAATATCTACAATGCCTGTAATGATTTCATTTTCAATTGTTGAATGTCTTAAAGGTAATGTCACAACAGATGATGAATCTACTGTATCACCGATGTCACTGAATTCTATAATATTTGCTGCGAGTCGTGCGCCTGTATAGGCATATATATCACGTCCATGAAATGTATGAGATTCACCTGATTGTGGAAGACGATTTTTTGTTTCATCAAGATTTCTAACTTCAGTAATTTCGATAAACTGTGAAATATGTGTCAAAGTGCCATTATCTGGTGTAATAATATAGTGACCATTAACCGTTTTTGCTGCAACACTTCTTCGATCAGAACCTACGCCAGGATCGACAATTGAAACAAAAACTGTACCAGCAGGCCAGTAGCCAATCGCTTGCAATAACCGATAGGATGCTTCCCAAATATTATATTGTGGAATTAGGTGAGTGATTTCATAAATAGAAAGTTCACGTTGAACTGAGTTTGCAACTCCGTGCATAGCACTAACAGCACCGTCACTATTTCCAAAATCAGACTGAAAAACCAATAAACCTTTTGTCATTTAATACCATCCCCTCATTAAAAGTATTACTCATTTTGCATATAAAGAATTACGCTTGAAAATAAAAAATCCCGTCCAAATCAATCAATCGATTGAAAAGGACGAGATATTATCTCACGCAACCACCTTTATTCGTTGTTTACTCTCATAAACAACCTCAACAAGTACGGAATTCAGTCATAAGGAATTCAATACTGTGGTTCTGATAACGGGAACCAACTCCCGCTTACATTTACTTATACATTTTCTGTACGTTCAACGTAAGAAGCTCAGAGGCCATTATTCAAATGAAAGATTTACGCTTCTTTTCAGCTACCAAAGCTCTCTGTTTAGAAAATCGAACATTTTACTTTCCTCTTCATTGCTCATCGTATTAATAAATAAATTACACTAATTATATAGAAAAGTCAATTATTAAAAAATGTTAGTTGATGAAAACGTTTTAGTTAGTTTAGATGTGATTTAAAACAAGCTTTTATCTAGAGAACTTCGCCAACCGGTTATTATTGGCATGTTGTCTATTCTAAAGAGTTATGAGTAAACAAAGGAATTAGTTACAATTATTAAGTTATTCTTGGCTCAATCAAAATGAAAGAAATCTTCGCTATTTGTCCTATTTTGTGGTACATTTAGTTCTACAAAAGAAGAGGACGTGAACGTGCATTGATTAAAATAACCATTCCACAACCAGACTTAACTATCCTTCAACGAAAGCAAGTAATAAAAGGTGATACACCTGTCATTAAACCATTATTTGGTTTCATTGATCTCCATGAAATTCCGCGCGATAAAGGTGGAATCATTTTATTTTATAACACAAGAGATGAATTACTATTCGTTGGTAAAGCACGAAAGTTACGCCAACGTGTGCGTAAGCATTTTGAGGACAAAGTATCACCGATTAAAGATTACCGTAACGAAGTCGTGAAAATTCATCTTCTATATATTGAAGAACCGATGGATCGTGAAATTCTTGAAACGTATATCATTAATACGAAACAAGCGAAATATAATGTGGATAAAGTGTATTTTAAATAAAATGAAGAGCTGACTGCATTGTGCAATCAGCTCTTTTTAATATGTTTAATAGAGGAGTGACGTCATGGACGAGCGACGAAAGAAAATAGTTAATGAAACAGAAGTAAAATTTGGACTGCAAAACTATAAATTGGAAAGATATGAAATATATAAAGAGGTAGATTATAACGGCAAAGCTTTTTACAAACTGGATATGGAGTGGTTTCCATCAAATCAACCTGAGTCTATTGAAGAAGATATGAATCCTGATGGTACTGCAGTTATACAATATCATATTCAAAAAGAACAATTTATAAGTGTGGTTTTTGTTCAAGGGATATCTTTTTCTACTTTGATACACTTCCCGGACAAAACAAGTGAAGAAGTTTCATCCTGGCTTGAAACAGAAGTGGGTTTTGAATATGGTAAGGATTTCAAGCTAGTTGAGGATTTAGCAAATCGTAAACGGTATGAATCAGATGTGGATGGAATTCAAATCTCCCCAGGGTACCCAATTAAAATTGAGTTCGATGATGACGGTAAACTTACTAGCTACTTTGCTTATGGTGTAATTCCAATAGATGGCATAATTAATAGAACTTCATTTAATTTGACACTTGAAGAAATAGAGCCTTTTGTTAAGAAACAACTTCAACTTGTTCATTATCCTTCTGACACGGAAAATCGTTTTATTCCTGTGTATGCAATGGAAGAGGTTTTTGTAACTGTTCAAGATGCTCAGCCGATTGCTTTCTCAGAACATGAGCGTACACAAGTGAATATAAGTAAAGTTATTAATTGGGATGAACCGATTAAAGGCGAGCTTCATTGTGAAGAAATGTCTTTTTTATGTATTGCAACTGTTGAGGATGCATTTAATAATATTGATGTAAATGATAAATTGTTGCTTTCAGAGGAGCAAATTGATCAGAGTAAAATAGTTGTACGCGATGCTTTACGAACTGAATATCCGGATGAAACTGGTATGTGGATGCTAGAAAAGTTACAATATCGTAAGCAATTTATAGAGGCGCACTGTAGCAGAACCGACGATGAAATGGCGCCGATTAAAAGGAAGGTAGTTATCTTTATTGAACCGGAAAATATGACGGTATTGAATTTAATGGATAACGGTGCTTTGTTTGATATATTTGACTCATTTAAGCAAGCGGAAAAAGTAGTTATCACACATGAGGAAGCTTTTGAAATCATGCTTCCGTATATTTCTTTGGATCCAACATATGTTTATGATGCAGCGCTTGAAAGATATGTGCTTTGTGGCCTTTTAGATTCATCAGATGCGGTAGATGCTGTAACAGGTGAGGTAATTTCATTATTGGATTTGTAATTTAGTGGGTAGTCACATTTATTATGTGGCTGCCTATTTTTATTGATAGACACTTTCGTGTTTTTTGTTAGCCAGTCGTTGCTCTTGTTGTATTTAGCTAATCAACATTGTTGTCAAAACCTTTATAGTTTTCGGTGTTACATTAAATTATATAGAGGATATTTCATTTGTTGTCCTAAATCCTGTAAACTGAAAGTAGAAGTTTGAGAGGAGAGATTAATTTGAAGTTTTTCCATACAGCTGACTGGCATTTGGGCAAGCTTGTTCAAGGTGTTTATATGACAGAAGGACAGCGTTATATACTTGACCAATTTATTGAAGCGATAAAAGAAGAAAAACCAGATGCGGTTGTTATTGCAGGCGATTTATATGACCGAGCTGTTCCACCGACAGAAGCCGTTGCTTTACTTGATGAAGTTCTGGAAAAGATAGTTGTACATTTAAAAACACCTGTTTTAGCGATTGGAGGCAACCATGATAGTCCGGGTCGACTTCACTTTGGAAGTAGTTTAATGAAAAATAATGGTTATTTTATTGCAGGACAGATTACGAAAGATATAAAACCAGTGGTGCTTGACGATGCTTACGGTGAAGTACATTTTCATCTGGTGCCATTTGCAGATCCTTCTGTAGTAAGACATCTTCATGATGATGAAAATATTACCAATCATAATGATGCAATGATCAAAGTTACAGACCAGATTAAAGAGAATATGAAACAAGAAGCGCGCCATGTATTCGTGGGGCATGCTTTCGTTACGAAACACGGAGAAAGTGAAAATAATACAAGTGATTCGGAGCGTCCAATTGCTATTGGCGGCGCTGAGTATGTCTCTGCACACTTATTTGAACCTTTTAATTATACGGCGTTAGGGCACTTACACCAGGCGCATTATGTATTAAACGAATCGATTCGTTACGCAGGCTCTCCGATGAAGTACTCCATTTCGGAAGAACATCATAACAAAGGCTTTTTTGTCGTTGAATTAGATGGGGAAGGTAACGTTGAGGTTGAAAAACGAGATTTAATACCAGCACATGATATGCGTTCAATTCAAGGAACCATCGACGAGATACAAACACATCCTATAAGTAAGGATTATGTTTTCGTCAAGTTGTTAGATGAAACACCTGTATTGTTCCCGATGGAAAAAGTGAGGTCCGTCTATCCTAACGTGATGCATGTTGAAAGGAAAATACATATACCAACATCTTCTATTGAACGAGATAGTGGTGCAGAATTTAAAAAGAAAGACGATGTAGAGTTATTTAAATCATTTTACGAAGAAATGAAAGATGAAATTGTGGATGATGAAACGACGAAGTTATTTTTGGATATACTTCATGAAGTGATGAATAAAGAATAAAGGGAGGTTAAAAAAATGAGACCTAAAAAGTTAACGATGACCGCATTTGGTCCTTATAAAGATACAGAAACAGTCGACTTCAGTGAGCTAGAAGACAAACGACTATTCGTTATATCTGGTTCAACGGGTTCTGGAAAAACGACGATTTTTGATGGTATTTGTTTTGCCTTATACGGACAAGCTAGCGGGGAAGATCGGACAGATATACGCGCAATGCGAAGCGATTTTTCGGATAATGAAACACAAACCACAGTAGAGTTAGTGTTTGAAATTAAAGATCGGAATTACCGCATTATGCGCCAAATTCCTTATACAAAAACGGGAAATAAAAGTGAAACATTAGCAAGGTGTGAGTTTTATGAATTAACTGATCAAGGCGAAAAGCCGATTGTAGATCGTCAAATCGTTTCTGAAATCAATAAAAAAGCAGAGGAGTTAATTGGTTTCACGCAGGCACAATTTAGTCAAATTGTCATGTTGCCGCAAGGGGAATTTCGTAAATTTCTTACGTCGGATACTGAAAATAAAGAAACGATTATGCGAAAGATATTTAAGACAGAACCCTATCGTGAAATTGTTGAACAACTAAAAAAGAAAAAAGATGATGTTCAACTCGTTTTAACAAGTGAAATGCGGACGAGCGAAGAGTACATAAAGCAAATTACATCTTTATTACCAGAAAGAGATTCTACAATATTTAATAGTCTGGCACAAGATAATTATAACGTTTCACAAGTTGTTCAAGGATTAGAAGAAGAATTTCTTTTTTATAATGAAAAGACAGCTTTGGATAAAAAAGAATACGATTCACATTATAAAATGCATGGTGATATGGCGGGAAAATTCCATGAAGGCAAGACGTTAAATGAACGATTCAATGAGCACGAAAAACGTCAATTGGAATTACACGAATTAACTGAGCAAATTCCCCTAATGGAAATGAAAAAACAGCGCTTAGAAGACGCAGAGCGTGCCATTGCAATTGAACCAATTGAGTTGAATTCTAAAGAGTTGAAGAAAGAGGTATTACAAAAAGAGGGGCAGTTAGATAGCGCAAAGGTTAATTTAATATTGGAAACGGATAAATTGTCAACTATAGAGAATGAATATAAAATAGAGCAAAATAAAAAAGAAGAACGCGAAAAGCATGATGAAAATCTAAGGCGTTTAAATGACTCGTTGCCTGTTGTCGCACAATTAGCATCCAAAAAAGAAACGTTATTGGAATTAAAGAGAGTATTAAATAATAATAAACAGCGATTAGATGAAACAACAATTCATTGGGGAGAGGAAACTGAAGTCATTATAAATATGAAAAAAGAGATAGAGACTTTAGAAGTGAAAGTTATTATATTTGATGAAAGATTAGAATCATTAAATGAAACTAGGGAAAAGTCTCGTATTGTAAAAGAATTATTAGTGCTTCAGAAACAAGTATCTATTCTTAATGAACAGTATTTAACACAAGAAAAGGAATATAACGAGTTTAATGAAGAATATACTAAGCTTTCTAATATGTGGTTGTTAAATGAAGCGGCAAACCTTGCGTATCAACTATGTGATGGGGAAAATTGTCCTGTATGCGGTAGTGTTGATCATCCAAATAAGGCTAAGCATGATGGAGAAGTAATAATTACTAAAGATGAACTTGATATCAAAAAAGAAAAACTAGTTAAAATTGAAAATGATTTTAGAACAGTAAAGGCAAATTACGAAAGCGCACTGCAACAAGAAACGCTGAAACTTGATGAAATTATTCAAATAGGGTTAGATGCTCAAAATTCAAGCGCTTTAAGTAACGAAATAGAGAACCGGCAAGCGAGTTTAGAGGCCGAGGTAGAAGGGCTAAGGAAAGACCGGAAAAATATTTCAGAACTTAGAGAAAAGCTTCAAATTAGAAGTCAAGTTGTTGAAAATTTAACACAAAAGAAAGTCGAGATAGAGCGTGAAGTATTTGAATGTAATGCCTCATTAGAAAAAGAACAAACTATATTGGAACATTTAGTAATTGCGATTCCTGAAGAGTTAAGGGATTTATCGGAGCTGACAAAAAAAGTTGCTGAAATGAAAAAACAAAAAGAGAAAAATGATCAAGCTTGGGAGAGTCTACAAAAATCACGTGAAGCAATGAGAGAAAGTACGCAAATTGCTAAATCTGATGAAATACACGCAAAGAATATACTTAAAGAAGTAATTGCAAAATCTGAAATAGCTGAGCAAAGATTTATAGAAGCTTTAAGTAATTCAAAGTTTCAAAATGAAGAGGCCTATATAGAGGCCAAAATGGATGAGAAAAATTGCGACGTGTTAAAAGTAAAATTGATTACATTTAATCAACAAATTCATACAGTTCGTGAAACATTGAAACATTTAGAAGAAATTCTTGAAGGAAAAGAAAGAATCGAGTTGGAAGAGTTAAGCATTCGATTAAATGAACTAAAAGAGTCATATGAAAAAGCACTTACGGACTATAATAAATCAGTCGATTATGGTCAAGCTGTCTTTAAATTAAAAGAGAAAATTATTTTTAATTCAACAAAAGTAGCTAATCTTGAGAAAAAGTTCGGGAAAGTATCTAATTTATATGATGTTATAAGAGGGCAGAATGCAATGAAATTATCATTTGAAAGATATATTCAAATCGATTATTTAGAGCGGATTATTCATTCGGCTAATATACGGCTTAAAGATATGACGAATGGCCAATTTAAATTAGTTCGTAGTGATCGGCAGGAAACACGTGGGCGACAAAGTGGTTTAGGGCTGGATGTTTATGATGCTTATACAGGACAAAATCGTGATGTGAAAACATTATCAGGCGGTGAAAAGTTTAATGCATCTCTTTGTCTCGCGCTTGGGATGGCAGATGTTATTCAAAGTTTCCAAGGCGCTGTATCAATAGATACTATGTTTATCGATGAAGGATTTGGATCATTAGATGAGGAATCACTGAACAGGGCAATAGATACACTAATTGAACTTCAAAAGTCTGGTCGCATGATAGGTGTTATCTCGCACGTAGAAGAGCTTAAAGCAGCATTCCCTGCAACGCTTGAAGTCAAGAAATCTAAAGAAGGACATAGCCACACACAATTTCTAATTAAGTGAAGTTAAAACGATAACTGTTTTCGGCAGGTGTTTGATATTTACTTTTGGAGAAAAGTACCTGTGATAATATAAAGCAATCATTTGAATTACTATAAAAAGAAGCGTAATATTATGAAAGTATAATTGTTTTCTTTATATGAAAATAATGTTGCGTGATGGATTTGTCTATTTTTAGGAGGATTTAAAATGTTGCAAGACAGACTTACGTTTTCTAAATATTTAGTAATTGGTGTTATGTTATTTGCTTTATTTTTTGGTGCTGGGAACTTGATTTTTCCTGCAGGTCTCGGACAAAATGCAGGAACAAACATTTGGTTAGCAATAAGCGGGTTTTTAATAACCGGTGTAGGGTTACCGTTTTTGGGGATTTTAGCATTAGGCGTTTCATCAAGTCGAAACTTACAAGAATTAGCATCTAGAATTCATCCCATCTACGCTGTTATTTTTACATCTATGTTGTACTTGACGATTGGACCTTTTTTTGCTGCGCCGCGCACAGGGGCGGTTGCTTATGATATTGGAATAGCACCTTTTATTAGTACTGATTATCAACAACTAGCATTGCTCATTTTTACGTTTCTGTTTTTTGGACTTACACTCTGGTTGTCATTAAATCCTGCAAAAATTGTGGATCGGGTAGGGAAGTATTTAGCACCTGGGATTTTTATTCTTCTGTCTGTCTTGTTGATAGCAGTTGTCGTAAAGCCTATGGGTTCCATTGAAGCGCCTCAAAAAGCATATGCAACTGGTGCTTTTATGACAGGTTTTACAGAAGGTTATAACACGATGGACGCACTAGCCTCTCTTGTTTTTGGTATTATTGTTATTAATGCTATTCGAGCAATGGGTGTTAAATCAACAAAAGGAATTCTTTCTGCATCAATAAAAGCAGGACTTATTGCTACTATATTACTTGGTGTTATATATGTTGGTATCGCTTATTTAGGGGCTACGAGTACAGAGTTATTCGGCCAGATGGATAACGGTGGTATTGTATTAAGTAGTGCATCTTCACATTACTTCGGCACTTTTGGAGCCATTATGCTATCGATTGTTATTATACTTGCATGTTTAACAACTAGTATTGGGCTTATTACTTCATGTGCAGATTATTTTAATACATTATTGCCTAAAATCTCATACAAGCAGTTTGTCGCTATTTTTACAGTATTTTGTCTAGTCGTTGCAAATTTTGGATTATCTAACATTATAATGTACTCAATCCCGGTTTTGATGTTTTTATATCCGCTAGCGATTGTGCTTATTTTATTAACTTTTTTATCACCATTTTTCAGACATGCACGTTTTGTCTATATAGGAGCAACATTTCTAACGCTTTTAATTAGTACGATTGATGGTCTGAAAAGTCTTTGTCAGTCATTAAAGATAGAAAACTTTGCTTGGATGCAACCTATCATCAAATTTTATGAAGAAACCTTACCGCTTTATAAAGAAGGGTTAGGTTGGTTACTACCGGTTTTAATAGTTATTGTTGTATTTGGAATAATTGTGCGTTTATTTGGATTAAATCCAACTCGCCATATTGAAAAACCAGAATCCCTTTAAATGAGGGTTCTGGTTTTTATTTTGGAGTTAAAAGATTTATTGTGATAATTTATATAATCGTTTATATACTTCGTTTGTATTTGAGTGAGATGTCTTGTTCCTCAGGACTTGTACCGTATGAAAATTCTTCATATTGAAAAATGAATCCACGTGCCTCATAAAAAGGGATGCCATATTCATTTCCTTTTGCGACTGCCACCCATTGTTCAGTAGCTCCGTACTTATGCTTCTGAATTTTTGTAAAAAAGTTTAGTAATCTTGTACCGATACCTTTCCCACGTAAGCGAGGATTCATATAAAACACATATATTTCAGCAGTTGTATTGTTGATCATTCCACCGCCAATCACGCCTAAAATTGAGCCTCTATCTTCAGCAATATAATAACCATTCCACTCAGTTGATATATGACTAATTTCTTCTTCTATACGTCTAATATTATAATAATTATCAATCATCCGCTGTATATAGAGTTTATCAAAGATATTTTCATACGTGAACCATTGACTGTCTATTAAAATTTCTGCGATTAAGGGTGCGTCACGAAGGGATGCTTGCCTGAAGTACAAATTGATTATCACCTCTTTTGTAATAAAGTACATAATATTGTAATCAGAATGGTTGTTTCATGTAATGTTCCTGTAACATTGGACTGTTAGGCTGTAAGTAGACTAAAAAAGCAAGGGGTAATGTAATTGAAAAAATTATTCATGGCGCTAATACTTACAGTAGCTTTAATGGTCACTGTTGTAAATGAAAGTGCAGCTGCATCTTCAATCTATACAGTAAAAAAAGGTGATTCGCTGTATAAGATTTCTAAGGAACATAAAGTTAGCGTTACAAATATAAAGAGTTGGAACAATATGAAAAGTAATATCATACATCCAAATCAAAAAATTAAATTGGTAGCTGGCAGTGCTACATCAAAAAGCAATGCTGTTAAAACACCGTCAAGATCAACCAACGATAATGTTAGTAAAGAATTTATAGTTTCAGCATCAGCATACACGGCTAATTGTAATGGTTGTTCAGGAATTACGAGGACAGGAATTAATTTAAAAAGAAATCCAAATGTTAAAGTAATTGCTGTTGATCCAAATGTAATTAAGCTTGGGACGAAAGTATATGTAGAAGGTTACGGTTATGCGGTCGCTGGAGATATTGGTAGTGCAATCAAGGGAAATAAGATTGATGTCTTTATGCCAAACAAAAGTGATGCGTATAAATGGGGCCGTAAAAATGTGAAAATAACGATTTTAGATTAATATTAGCGAAAGCAGCTTTCCTTATATGGGAGCTGCTTTTTTTGTCAAAAAAATAATAATGTGAATTATATATGCTAAACATAGTACATTGACACGCATAGTACTATAGTGTAAGTTATAAATAGAGGTGAGGTTGATGCCTGTGAATGGTATTAGTGCTGATTTGATTCGAGGAAATATAGATACAATTATTTTGCGTGTGCTAAAAGAAGGCGATAATTATGGCTATGAGATCATGAAAGCAATTTCTGAAGGAAGTTCAGGTGAGTATATATTAAAAGAGCCGACATTATATAGCAGTTTAAAACGACTTGAAAAATCAAAATTAATAAAAGGGTATTGGGGGAATGAAACTCAGGGCGGTCGGCGAAAGTATTATTCACTCACTGATGTAGGGAACGAAGCCTATAAAGTAAACGTAGCTGCTTGGATTAGGGCGAAAGAAATCATTGATCTATTAGTTAATGAAAGGGGGGGGAACAATGGATAAGATAAGAAGTCAAGTAAATAAAATGTTCGGAAAGTATCCTCAAACTATTGAAAATTTGGATCTAAAAGAAGAAGTGATTGGAAATCTTGAAGCGGAAATTCAAGATTTAGAAAGAAAAGGATTTTCATTTGAGGAAGCCTATAACTCATGTATAAAAAATGCAACAGGTTTAGATAGTTTAATCGAAGGCGTAAAATTAGTTAGTATTCGAAAAATTGTGTTTGACATGTTGCAGTGGTTACTTATTTATTTGCTAATCGCTTGGATTTTAACAATGCCATTTAATATGATTGGGACTCAAATGAAAACTTCTTTCTTACTATTATTTATAATTTTCATGTTTGGTGGTTTGTATTTATTATTGTTTTTAGCGCGCGATATACTTCTAAAAAGAAATGTCAGTATTGATTTATTCAAATTGGCTCGTATAAATAAAATTTGCTGGTTTGTTTGGGGGGCATCTCTACTCGTTACTTGGTCTGGTATTACAGGTATGGTATTTGGAAGTAACATTTGGTTTTCTCGACCTATTAAAATTGGTGGCCCATATGAATTCGCGAATATTGCAATTAGGTATGTATTGCCGTTAATTACCATCATTCTTCCGCTTATAATTAATAAATTTAAAGGAATCGTCGAAAACGCCGAGGAGAATATTACTTATGAAAATTAAAGTTATAATTGGTTTATTCATATTCGGATTACTAGCATTTGGATGGATTCAGTTATATTATCATCCTAAAATGGAAGCTGCCAATAAATTAGATTACGAAGACCAACTTGAACCAGAAACTCATGATTTTAGCCGAGTAATCAAATTTAAAAATGCGTATATGGGAAATGCAGGGAACAATTTTCATCTCATCGGTTATTTACCGATGAGCGAAATTCCTCGTAAGTTTCAACAAGATCCTGATAAATTCAGATTTATGGTGAATTATGAGCAATCGGTTGAGGGAATTGGTAAAGAACGTGTAGAAAAAGCCGTTCTTTATAATGCTACTGCAGTATTTTCACTCATTAAAAATATGCAAGTCATTGACTTTAACTTTATAGATGAAAACTATACAATAACACGTGAACGGGTAAATGATTGGTTTGGCGATGACGTCTCTACATTCGATGATGAAAAGGTGTTCGAAGAAAAAGTTCAGCGACCTATCAGAGAAAAAGAACATCTTGAAGAGTGGCTTGATGCATATATAGGAGGAGAGAATTAAATGGATGTTTTTATTATCACTGGGGCTTCAAAGGGAATAGGATTTGAACTTTCAAGACAACTTCGTGGAGCAGGAAAAAAAGTAATCGGAATCGCACGGACGTGTCCTAAAGATGCTACTGATTTTGTGTTTGCCGATCTTACGAAGACTAGTCAGCTAAATTCTTTGATAGAAAATATTATAGATGAGCATTATAAAACTGCGACATCGTTTACAGTTATTAATAATGCTGGGATAGTTGACCCCGTTGGGACTGTTGGAACTGTTGACACGGATGTTATTGTCCAGGCAATTGCAGTAAATTTGACTGCTCCAATGACAATTATTAATCAGTTTGTCTGCAAACTAAAAAACTTTGAAGGTACAAAACGAGTTGTTAACATATCTTCTGGAGCTGGTAGAAGTGCTTATGAGGGTTGGGGAGCTTATTGTACGACAAAGGCAGGGCTAGATCACTTTTCAAGAGTTGTTGCGTTAGAACAAGCGAATGCGACGAACCCAGTTGAAATTGTATCGATAGCACCGGGGATTATTGATACTGGCATGCAGGAAGTCATTCGTGCGAGTGATGGAGATACCTTTCCGTTATTAGATCAATTTATTCATTATAAAGAACAAGGTCTATTAAGTAGCGCGGAAGAAACCGCTCGGAAATTAATTGCGTTCATGAATGAACAGAATTTTAACGAAGTCGGTCCAATTGTAGATATACGGGATTTTTAAGAGGAGAAAAGGTGTCCGACTGACAAAAGTCAGTGAGGACACCTTTTTTTACTCATATTGTTTGATATCTTTTAAAGAGAGAGTAGACTCTTTTTCAAAAGAAATTGCATATTTAACGATCCAGTTTTGTTCATCATTCTCTTGTCTATCTTCACTCAATATATTTGCATCAATCGTTACATGGCGATATTTATAGTTATTTTTATTTAATTCATTTTGAATATTTTTAGCAGTTTGTATAATATCTTCCTTATTAAGTTTTTGAGCATCAATTACAATATGGATATACATAGGCTTCTCAGGTTTGAAATCTTTATTCCAAGAACTACTCATATCGTGTTGATCTTTTAGAATCTCTAACTGCGTATTCACATTAACTACTTTTGGAACTGCTTCTTGAAGAACGGTAGTTAATTCAGCATTGGCTTCTTTTTGATACTTTTCGATTAAGGCTGTATCCTGGTTGGCATAATAGATGCCGTCAAAGTCTACTTGCGTACCCATTAATCCCCTAAGTGTGAACTCATATTCTGTTTGGTTTGGATCACCAATTTTTATAACATTATAATTATATCCACTATCTTTAAAGTTGTAAAAAGGTTTGCCGATATTAAATTCAACATCAGGATAAGTACTTGTTAAATAGCTATTTATTTTTGATTTCGACATTTGTTTTGAAAGAGGATTCCCATTAAATGCATTGTAAAAAAATAAAACAGATATGACTAATAAGATTATTATAATCATGTAAAACCATTTTTTCTTGTTCATAGTTATGCCTCGCTTTCTTTGATTTTCAAAATGAAGATTCCAATTGCAACGCCGATTAATGCGAATGCAAGGTGAATAATTGCTATTGTGAATGAGCTAAATAAGATTTCAAAGATTTGTTTTATTTTGCCAATATGAAAATCATTACTATTTCTAAAGTGTGGAATCATATCCAATATGGACCATACAAATACGGGAAGAAAAGCAATGACAATGGCTATTTTAATATTTTTATAAAACAAGTAAGTCACAAGCCCAAGAACTGTATACGATAAAATAAAACCAAAACTTTCATATAATATAGTCGTTTGAATTGCAATGAAGAATGATAAACCTACGAAAATAATTTGATAAAGTGATAACTTAAAGTTAATTTTAGCTAGCATTTTTTCATTATTAATAGTTGAAGGGATTGGATTATCTGATACGGGTTCTGAAGTCATTTTAGCAAGTTCTTCACAAGCTGAACACTCATTTAAATGTGTTTCTAACCAAAGGATAGTTTCTTCTTGTAGTAAACCTTCAGCATATAATGGAAGTAAATCTTCAACGATTGAGCAGTCTTTATTCATAATCTCGCCTCGTTTCTTTTTGAAGTTTTAACTTTGTTCGGTGAAAAGTAACTCTTGCGAAGTTTTCACTTTTACCGATTAATTCGCCAATTTCTTTGAATGAGAGCTCAGCATAAGTACGTAGTATGACAATGTCTTTTGGAAGGTCGTCAAGTGTTTGGATTTGTTTAATGAGTTGTCGAGTATCCTCATTCACCAGAAAGATTTCCTCTGGTGACTTCGTAAATGATTCCGAACTCGCTTCTAATTTAGTATCCAAACTATTGCTATATTTCTTACTCCGATAATATTTTTTTAATAGATTTCCTGCGATTGAAAAAAGCCATGTTTGAATTGTTGAGTTACCCGCAAATGATTTAATGCTTTTACAAGCTAAGTAAAAAACATCATGTGTTAAGTCTTCCGCGACTGTCTGATTAGATGTCTTTACATAAAAGAAAGCATATATTTTTGGTTGAATTTCTTTGTAAATATTCTCTATCTCTTTCATGACAACCTCCTTTCTTGCAAAGGTTTAGTTCGAACGTTGCCTTCACTATGTTAGTACCACGAGTTATGTATTCGTTACAAAGTATTTTATAAAAAAAGAGTTTGAAGTAATTAAACTTCAAACTCTTTAATTATTATATTCGTTTAGGGGCTATAAATTGCAGTTATTAATCGATTGAAAGCAGAAACGATTAATAATTTTTTTATCCTAGTTTATGTTAATTTTAGTGCTTGTTCATAATGCTTGCCCTGCCAACTTCCTCGGCGCTCTAGTTCTACGTCAATCCCATTTAAGACTTCCCATTTTGTCACACTCCACATTGGCCCGATCATAAGCTCGATTGGACCATCACCAGTAATACGATGGATAATCATATCTGGTGGAAGAATTTCAAGTTGGTCTGCAACAAGGTTAATATAGGCTTCTTTACTCAAAAACTCAAGATGTCCTTTTTCATACTGTTTAACCATCGGTGTCCCTTTTAATAAATGAAGTAAATGAATTTTAATCCCTTGAACATCAAGTTTTGCAACCGCGCGTGTCGTTTCCATCATCATATCGTAGTCTTCAAGCGGGAGTCCGTTAATAATATGTGAACAAACTCGAATTCCGTGTTTGCGAAGTTTGTTGACACCTTCGACATACGTGTCATAATCATGTGCCCGGTTAACAAGTTTTGCGGTTTTTTCATGGACTGTTTGAAGTCCTAATTCAACCCATAAATAAGTGCGTTCATTTAATTCTGCTAGATATTCAACAACATCGTCTGGGAGACAATCGGGACGCGTAGCAATTGAAATACCTACGACGCCATCTTGCGCAAGTGCCGCTTCAAATTTCTCTTTTAATTTTGCCAGTGGGGCATGTGTATTTGTGTAAGCTTGGAAGTACGCCATTGGTTTGCCATCTTTCCATTTCTTATGCATACGTTCTTTAATCTCCGCGAACTGAACATCGATTGGATCTACTCGATCACCAGCGAAATCCCCAGAGCCTGCAACACTACAAAAAGTGCAACCTCCAAAGGCAACTGTGCCATCGCGATTCGGACAATCAAATCCTGCATCTAGTGCTACTTTAAAAACCTTAAAACCAAATTCGTCCTTTAAATAACGTGACCATGTATAATACCGTTTCCCTTCAGTAGGGAAAGGAAATGTTGTGTTTTCCATTCTGCTCACTCCTCTAAAAAACCATTATATCATCTAGGCCTTGTTGTGTGCTTAATAAAGAAATATAATTGAAAGCATTGTGTTAATAATTAATTCAGCTGAGGTCGCTCGTATTAAGTTATTCTTAAAGAATTGGACACCAACGCCACTTTATGTGTTTGAATTAATAAGGAGCGAAATTTAGTGAAAAAGTTGTTTGGTTATTAGTTATAGGTATGCTAGTAAATGTTAAAGGTAACTCATTTCTATAGCCGTTAACCGCTATATTTATCTATGAACTTCTAGATAAATCATAAACAATTGCTGGACTTGTATTAATGGCTAATTTAGGTGCTAGTGTTTTGAAAGTACGAGTCCTCCAAACTTAAATTAGATGTATAGAAAGTAAATAATAGGTGAATACTCATGAATAAAGATAAAAGCTTGTTATTTGTGAATTGTTCGGCTAAAATTATAGGTAATAGTATGGACGTAGATGAGGATTAGTAAATGGTTTTGTAACCTATAGAGAATCGGTATTTGGTGAAAGCCGATGGAACAAATTATTGAACTCGCCTCTGAGTCTGCAAGGGTGAAAAAATTACCGCTGCCGTTTTCCGCGTTAAGGAATCAAGTTGGACGATTTATCGTCAATTTGGGTGGCACCGCGGGAGTAAGTATATAAATCTCGTCCCTTAGTTTATTAAGGGACGAGTTTTTTTAATTTTAGGAGGAGTTTTTATTGAGTTATAATCATGGGAAAATTGAGAAGAAATGGCAGAACTATTGGAAAGAAAATAAGACTTATAAGATGATAGACGACCCATCAAAGCCAAAGTTTTATGCGCTTGATATGTTCCCGTATCCTTCTGGGGCAGGTCTTCATGTTGGTCACCCATTAGGATACATAGCGACAGATATTTTAAGCTCGGTGAAACGAAAGCAAGGATATAACGTACTTCATCCAATGGGTTGGGATGCTTTTGGTTTACCTGCGGAACAATATGCGTTGGATACTGGAAATGACCCTGCAGAATTTACTGCTAAAAATATTGCGACATTTAAACGTCAAATGAATGATTTAGGTTTTTCTTATGACTGGGACCGTGAAGTGAATACGACTGATCCTTCTTACTATAAATGGACACAGTGGATTTTCATTCAATTATATAAAAAAGGCCTTGCATATGTTGATGAAGTTGACGTCAACTGGTGTCCTGCACTTGGAACAGTTCTCGCGAACGAAGAAATTATAGACGGTAAGTCTGAGCGTGGTGGACATCCAGTAGAACGTCGACCAATGCGTCAGTGGGTACTCCGTATTACTAACTATGCAGACCGTTTACTTGAGGATTTAGATGATTTAAATTGGCCAGAAAGTTTGAAAGATATGCAGCGTAATTGGATTGGGCGTTCTGAAGGCGCGCAATTAACTTTTGATATTGCTGGAACAGATTTTTCGTTTGAAGGATTTACAACTCGACCAGATACGATTTTCGGTGCTACTTATGCGGTGCTTGCGCCTGAACATAAACTTGTTAAGAAAATTACGACAACGGAACAACAAGCTGCAGTTGCTGCGTATCTTGATGAAGTAAAAATGAAAAGTGATTTAGAACGTACAGATCTTGCAGATGAAAAAACAGGCGTATTTACGGGCGCATACGCAATTAACCCTGCGAACGGTGAAAAGATGCCGATTTGGATTGCTGACTATGTACTTGTTTCCTATGGTACAGGTGCTATTATGGCTGTTCCTGCGCATGATGAACGAGATTATGAGTTTGCGGCTAAATTTGATTTACCGATTATTGAAGTCGTTTCAGGCGGCGATATTTCAAAAGAAGCTTATACAGGTAATGGGAAACATGTTAACTCTGAATTCCTAAATGGCCTCGAGCAAGACGAAGCGATTGAAAAAGCGATTGCTTGGTTTGTTGAAAAAGGAACTGGCGAGAAGAAAGTAACTTATCGCCTTCGTGATTGGTTATTTTCTAGACAGCGCTATTGGGGAGAGCCAATTCCAATTATTCATTGGGAAGATGGAACGATGACTTCAATAGATGAGTCTGAATTGCCGTTAAAGTTGCCTGTAACAGATAATATTAAGCCTAGTGGAACTGGTGAATCACCACTTGCTAATATTGAAGAGTGGATTAACGTCACGCATCCTGAAACGGGTTTGAAGGGTCGTAGAGAAACAAATACGATGCCTCAATGGGCGGGAAGTTGTTGGTATTATTTACGTTATATAGATCCAGATAACGATGAAATGCTAATTGATCCTGAACTTGCTAAACGTTGGTTGCCGGTGGATATCTATGTAGGTGGTGCAGAACATGCAGTTCTTCACTTACTTTACGCGCGTTTTTGGCATAAAGTGCTTTATGATATCGGCGTAGTATCAACGAAAGAGCCGTTCCAAAAGTTATTTAACCAAGGTATGATCCTTGGAGAAGGTAATGAAAAGATGTCTAAATCAATAGGGAATGTTATTAACCCTGATGATATCGTTCATTCACACGGTGCTGATACGTTACGTCTATATGAAATGTTTATGGGTCCGTTAGATGCATCAAAAGCATGGTCTACGAATGGTCTAGATGGTTCGCGTCGTTTCTTAGACAGGGTATGGCGATTGTTCGTCAATGATGATGGTTCATTGAGTACTAAAATCGGTGGAAAAACTGGTGGTGCACTTGAAAAAGTCTATCATCAAACTGTGAAAAAAGTGACTGCTGATTATGAAGGTATGCGTAATAATACAGCTATTTCTCAATTAATGGTCTTTATTAATGAAGGCTATAAAACTGATTCAATCCCGAAAGAATATGTAGAAGGTTTCTTGAAGATGCTTTCTCCAGTTGTTCCGCATATTACAGAAGAACTTTGGGAGAAGCTTGGACATACAGATACACTTGTTTACGAATCATGGCCGACTTTTGACGAATCAAAACTTGTAGATGATACTGTTGAAATTGCTGTACAAATTAACGGTAAAGTACGTGCGAGAATTGTTGTTGCGAAAGATAGTACGAAAGAACAACTTGAAGAAATTGCGATGCATGATGAGCATGTATTAGCGTTCCTTGAAGGTAAAGATGTAAAGAAAATTATCGGGATTCCTGGTAGATTAGTTAATATTGTAGCACTATAAAAAAATGCTTATCCTAATGTTATTTAGGATAAGCATTTTTTTTCGTAAGCAGATTTTATCGGTTATCTTCAGCATGAAGTCCTGCGTTCATACCAGCAATTCTTCCTGTAACAAGTGCAGATGTAATATTATATCCACCCGTGTAGCCGTGAATATCTAAAATTTCTCCACAGAAATATAAACCTTCTTTTTTACGTGATGCCATTGTTTTTGGCACGATTTCTTTTATGGAAACACCACCACCAGTTACGAACGCTTTCTCAATCGGCTGTGTGCCGTTGACATGCATTGTGAACGCCTTTAAAAGATTAGCGAGCAACCGAAGCTTGTCAGAGGTTAGAGAAGCTCCTGTTTCGACTGGTTCAATACCAGCGCGGTGGAATAAAAAGAGCAACCATCGTTCTAACGCGATACCTTTTAAAGAATTATTCACTTGTTTTTTAGGATCTTCTTTCACTTTTGTATGAAGCATTTTAAAAGTCTGTTCCTCATTCATAAATGGAAGAGTATCGATACGAATTTCTACTGGTTTATTATCATTTTTCATCTGTTCTTTCACGACATATTGGCTACAGCGCAAAATTGCAGGACCGCTTAGTCCGAAATGTGTAAACAACATATCCATTTGGTGTGTGACAAGTATTTTTCCTTTTTTATTTAGGACGGAAACCGCAACATCACGTAGTGCAAGTCCTTGTAAATCTTTTAAGAGGATAAAGGATTCGTTAGAAAGTAAAGGAACTTCAGTCGGATATAATGTGGTGATTGTGTGACCTGCTTTACTTGCCCATGGGTAGCCATCTCCGGTAGAACCTGTTTGGGGCACTGCTTTACCGCCAACTGCGATGACGACGGAGTGTGCGAGGATTTCTTCGCCGGAATCTAAACGAACGCCTAAAACTTTCTCATTATCCATCAGTAGCTTTGCGACGCGTGTTTCAAGCTTCAATGTTACTGCTAGGCGATCCATTTCAGTTAGGAGAGCATTTACGACATCTTTTGCTTTATTAGAGACAGGGAACATTCGCCCGTGATCTTCTTCTTTTAGAGCAACACCAAGACCTTCAAAGAATTGGATAATATTTTCGTTATTGAAAACTGAAAACGGACCGTAGAGGAAGCGCCCATTACCAGGTATGTTTTTTATAATTTCTTCTTGTGGCAATCGGTTTGTGACATTACAGCGTCCGCCCCCTGAAATCGCAAGTTTGTTGCCGGGTTTCTTTCCTTTTTCCAAAACCATCACTGTTCTTCCGTTTTCTGCAGCAGCTATAGAAGCCATCAATCCTGAAGGGCCAGCGCCGATTATTAAGACGTCATACATTTGTGAAACCACGCTTTCCTTTTTCTTTTATTATACATGAAAAACAGTTATTTATTGTGAAAAACATTAGACGGGGGTAAACTGTTAAGTAGATTTCACGAGATTGGAAGGATCAAAAAATGTCATCAAAACTTGTTCAAGGTACTGCTATAATTACAATAGGTCTTTTTCTATCAAAAGCACTTGGATTACTTTATCTTATTCCGCTATACGCAATTGTCGGAAAAGAAAGCATGGTTTTATATCAATATGCATATATACCATACAATATTGCGCTTGCGATTGCTATTTCAGGGGCGCCCCTTGCTGTTTCTCGTTTTGTAGCAAGGTATAACGCACAGGGTGATTATGAGACGGGACGAAGATTGATGAAATCGGGTATGTCCGTCATGGCAGTTACAGGTGTACTTGCTTTTCTGGTACTCTTCTTTATGGCTGAACCCCTTGCACATTTAGTCATAAAAAAAGACGAACAAATCTTTACGATTCAAGATATTACAGCGGTTATTCGATGGGTAAGTTTTGCATTACTCGTTGTGCCAATTATGTCAATTGCCCGAGGATTTTTTCAAGGATATCAAAAGATGATGCCTTCTTCCGTTTCACAATTAGTGGAACAAATTGTTAGAATTATTGCTGTTCTAATTGGTGCATTTATTGTAGTGAACTTTATGAAAGAGACACCTACGAAAGCGATAAATTTCGCTGTTTTTGCAGCATTTATAGGGTCTATTGCAAGTTGTTTTGTTCTTTATTGGTATTGGAGAAAATACAAAGCAGAATTCGATTACTTACTAACGAATAGTACAGCCACGCCCAGTAATGTTTCTTTTTTCTCTATGTATAAGGAAGTGTTCTCCTATACCTTACCATTCGTTCTCGTTGGTGTTATTAATCCACTTTATCAATTTGTTGATATGGTAACATTTAATGATGCAATGGGCTCAATTGGTTTAGCAGAAGTTACAGATGTCTATTTGGGGATGCTAAATTTATTAACGCATAAATTTGTCATGATTCCAGTTTTGGTTGCAACAGGATTTTCAATGGCATTAATACCTCATATAACGACTTACTATACGAATGGGAATCAGAAGGGAATCACTCGATCACTTGATCAGACTTACCAAATTATGTTGTATTTAACAGTTCCTTTAGTTATTGGATTAATTGTTTTATCAAATGAATTTTACCAATTACTTTATGAAAAAGATGCAATGGGTGCTGAAATATTAGCACATTATGCGCCAGTTGCGATTCTTTTTGGGTTGTATACAATTAGTGCTGCAATGCTTCAAGGGATTGACCGTCATAAGTGGATTATTTTCACGTCCTTACTAGGTTTATTGATTAAATTAATAATTAACGTACCTTTAATCAAGCTATTCGAGACAGATGGTGCAATTCTTGCAACTGCTATTGGCTATACAGTGGCTGTTGCACTTAATATCATAGTGATTACGCGTGTTCTTAATTACAAATCTAAAATGGTATTTAGAAGGCTTATATTGATTAGTCTTTTAAACTTTATTATGTATATCGCTGTTACATGGGTTTTAAAAGGTCTAAATGCTTTCAGTGCAGCAGATGGAAAAATGCAAGCATTATTATATATTCTGATTTGTGCTTTTGTAGGTGCGGTTATTTATGGCTATTTATCATTAAAAACTGGTCTGGCGCAAAAGTTATTTGGTGAACGTTTAACGAAATTTACAGATAAGTTAGGTTTTTAGGAGGATGATTATGCGTTTAGATAAATTTTTATCGAATATGGGGTTAGGTTCAAGGAAAGAAGTTCGTATCTTAATGAAGAAAGGCACGGTACGTGTGAATGGAGAAATAGCTAAGGATGCTACGAAGCATGTAAATACGGAAAAAGACCAAGTAACACTACTAGGTGAACCAATTGTTTATAAAGAATTTATATATATCATGATGAATAAACCTCAAGGCGTTCTATCTGCTACAGAAGATCGCAATGATCAAACGGTTGTCGATTTGTTGAGTGAAGAGTTCCGTCATTTCGAGCCGTTTCCTGTGGGACGTCTGGATAAAGATACTGAAGGATTTATGCTTTTGACAAATGACGGTAAACTGTCCCATAGTTTATTATCACCGAAAAAAGGCGTGCCCAAAAAGTATTATGCACATATATCAGGTGTTGTTACCGAGGATGATATAGAAAGTTTTGAACGTGGGGTCATGCTAGATGATGGTTATGTTACAAAACCAGGCGAGCTTATTATTTTAAAATCAGACGACATTTCTGAAATTGAGTTAATTATTACAGAAGGCAAGTTTCATCAAGTTAAACGAATGTTTGAATCTGTTGATAAAACAGTTGTTTACTTAAAGCGACTTTCGATGGGCGCTCTTGCACTTGATGAAACACTACAGCTTGGTGATTACCGTGAGCTAAGTGATGCAGAGGTTGAAATACTTCAAAATACATCGAAGTAAAAAAAGACTGAATCGCGGTTAATATGCGGTTCAGTCTTTTTAATGCTGTTTAACTATGTGACACCTTTTTTATCGTTGTCCATTTACCGCGTACTGGACTTGAAACAAGGTCGTTATATTCTAATACGTTTAAATCTCTTTGAGCCATTCTGTGAGTGATGTCGAATTCTTCAACTATATTTTTAGTCGATACAGTCCCGTTATCAAGAATATACATATAAATATCCCTAACACGAGTAAGCATACGTTCAGTTGCAGGTTTCAAGTGTAGATCACTCCTTCATCATCATTTTTCCAAAAAAACTTTCTGGGTATGAGACGCATGAATGTTGTCTTTGGCACATTGAAAAAGTTCCTGAGCCGCACTTCCTTTCTGTTTACGTTAATTAATTATTTGAAGAACTCTCTATCAACTTTATTATACCGTATATTTGAATTATTTGCACAACAGAACTACTTTTTATTATTAAAAGAACTTGGACTTTATTTTAAGTTGGAAACGTGTCAAAATAGGATGATAGTATGTATTGATATAAAAAAGTATTGAATAATAAAAAGTGAAGCTTATAAGTATTTGAAATTAAGGGTTAAAGGGGGATTTATAGTAATGCTTTATTTTATGGATGGTAAATTTACTGAAAAAGAAGAATTAAAGGTTTCAATTGATGACAGGGGTTATTATTTTGGTGATGGCATCTACGAAGTCATCAAAGTGTATGGTGGCGAGTTATTTACTTCACAGGAACACATTGAACGTTTATTTGAAAGTGCAGAAAAGATTAAATTGTCGTTAACACAAACAAAGGAACAGATTATAGATATAGCTAAAGAATTAATTTCAGTCAATAATTTAGTAGATGGGCATGTTTATTTGCAAATAACGCGTGGTTCATCTCCCAGGCAGCATCATTTTCCAACGCCTACAGTTGCACCAATTATTTTAGCTTATACAGTTAGTTCATCAAGACCATTAGAACAAATGGAAAAAGGTGTTACGGTAAAATCAGTGGCGGATATTCGTTGGTTACGCTGTGATATTAAAAGCCTTAATTTGTTGGGGAGTGTTCTTGCAAAAGAGGAAGCGCATGCGGATGGTTTTTATGAGGCGATACTTCACCGAGATGGCGTTGTAACTGAAGGCTCTTCAACTAACATGTTCGGCGTTAAAGATGGCGTTATTTATACACATCCTGTGACGAATTTAATTTTGAATGGAATTACACGCAGGGTTGTATTAAATATTTGTCATGAGCACCAAATACCTGTTGTTGAAAGAGAATTCACGCTTGACGAAGCAATTGGAATGGAAGAATTATTTTTAACTTCAACGACTTCAGAAGTTACACCAATCATAGCAGTTGATAACCATATGATTGGGACTGGAGAACGTGGGGAAGTTACTAAGAAGTTACAAGAAGCATTTAGCGAGAGAATCCCTTTTTCTGTTTTAGATATAACTTAACAATTATTTACGATACAAGTGCACAAGACATGATCGGGGTGATTAGTTATGGCACAACTTGTTAAGTTACTGGATTACATTTCACGTTATGAAAACGATTTAACGCGATATCCTACACAGTTTATTAGACTTAAAAGATCTCAGTGGAAACGGATGAAAATCCAGTGGGAAAACGGTTCAGAACACTCCATGTGGGAAACGGAATTCGAAACTACGACTCCTGTTGAAAAAAAAACCCTGAAGACTTTACTAAAAAAGTTTTCAATACGAAAAGATAATACAGATGAAGAATTGGATGCTAGCTTAAATTTAAATGATGAAGATGAATTTAGTTTTGATTCTACAATTATTTATACTCCTAAAACAGAAGAACAATTACGTAAACTGTATTTGGATCAGCTATTTCATTTTCAATTAAAATGGGCAAGTTCAACATTAATTGATAAATCGAAGGTTGATGCTAAGTTTATGCGTGATTCATTATTGCGTAGTTTTACACAACAGCTTCCTGATAGTTTTTTATTGTTCTATAACCCAATACTTAAATTAATGAAAGCACCTGTCGAATTGGATATAATTATTGTGACACCTGTCGAGTGCATGTGTATCAGTGTACTTGAAAAAGAGGATTTAGCAGCTTATATAGGTAGTGGGGATAGATTTTGGACTAAAAAAACAGGGGAAAGTGAATTGAAACTTCTTAATCCACTTATTTCTTTAAATAGAAATGAAAAGATTATTTCCAAAATTTTATATGATAAAGCAATTGATTTCCCAATACGGAAATATTTAATTTCTCGGAACGGGTATATTGATTGCCCGAATATTGCATTTGACGTAAAAGTTATAGATAAAAGAAACTATATATCTTGGTTTTCAACGCTAACTAAGTTTTCAACACCGTTAAAGTTAACCCAGTTTAAAACGGCACAAGCGATATTAGATGTTGGGCAAACGACAGCGATGGGCAGATTTTTTGAGTTTGAAGATGATAGTGAGGAAAATAATAAACATGAATAATTATTTTTTTGAAAAAACAAGGGGGACTAAAAATGGATGAATTTGTATTTCATGAGATGAAGTTAACTTGGTTAAATGGGGGAACAAATTACTTAGATGGGGGTACAATGTTTGGTGTTGTACCGAAAGCGTTGTGGTCAAGAAGATATGCACCAACGGAAAATAATTTAATAGAGCTATTGACTGATCCGATTTTAATACAGTTTAATGGGAAAAATATTTTAATTGACACGGGAATCGGTAATGATAAACTCGACGAAAAAATGAAACGCAATCTTGGTGTAACAGATGATTCGCATGTTGACGAAAGTTTAAAAGAATTAGGTCTTACACCGTTGGATATTGATATCGTTCTAATGACTCACTTGCACAATGACCATGCAGCAGGATTAACTAAATGGGAAGATGGAGAACTTATTTCGGTCTTTCCGAATGCTGAAATTTATACGACTAATATTGAATGGGATGAAATGAGAAATCCTAATATTAGATCTCGTAATACTTATTGGAAAGAGAATTGGGAACCTGTACAACATCAAGTAAAGACTTTTGATGATCGCATTGTTGTGATTCCTGGAATTGAAATGATTCATACAGGTGGGCATAGTAACGGTCATTGTGTCATAAAACTAACGCAAAAAGAAGAAACGATTCTTCATATGGCTGATATTATGCCGACACATGCACATGCAAATCCACTTTGGGTTCTCGCTTATGATGATTATCCAATGGATTCTATTTTCGCGAAGGAAAAGTTGATGAAAGAAGCACTTGGAGGAAACTATTGGTTTAGTTTTTATCATGACGCTGTATATCGTCTTGTTATGTTTGATGAGACAGGACGAAATATCGTTAGCTCTGTCGAAAGAACGAAAATTACAGAGTGAGAACTGAAGTACCGAAACCTTTCATGCGGTTTTTAGGTAATAAGTTATTATTATATTTTTGTTTATTGAGAAATTAAAAACCGTGAAGATCCTATAATAGAGGATCTTCACGGTTCTTTTAATTTTTTATTAATTCTACAACAGTTCCAGTTTTTGCATCGGCTGCAAATTCAAATTGTTCGAGTTCGCCGTTCATGATTCGTGAAACACCACCGCGGTATACGTCCAATGTAATAACGCTATTTTTAAATGGTTCAGCTTTCATGACTATCCATGAACCATCAATAGGTCCTTCTTTTTTGAAAGAATCTTTTATATTTTTCAAAACGGAATCTGGTGCAACATTAGGATCTACTCTGTCAATTACTTCGTTAACAACGATACCTGCAGCGACGCCAGTAAGAACGCCTGCGAAGAAATTTTTAAGTTTCATAACTTGATAACCTCCAAATATGTCTTTGTAATAGTGTAGCATAAAGTCGGTATGAACTGCATCAATTCACTAGTTAATGTTAACCAATAAAAAATTAAGTTTGTTGGAAGTTTTATGGAAATCGTCTACACTGATATATGGACACATATATAGGGGGCTATTAAATGCAAAAGGAAACATTGGAAATGTTTAAAACATTAACAGAGTTACCAGCAGCACCTGGAAATGAACATGCAGTGCGAAACTATATGCGCGATGAATTAGAAAAGTACTCGGATGAAGTTATACAAGATAATCTAGGTGGGATTTTCGGTGTGCAAAAGGGTGATGAAAAAGGTCCTCGAATAATGGTTGCTGGCCATATGGATGAAGTTGGTTTTATGGTTAGCGCAATTACTGATAATGGGATGATACGCTTTCAGCCATTAGGTGGTTGGTGGAGCCAGGTACTTCTTGCACAGCGTATTGAAATAATTACTAAGAACGGCCCTGTCATTGGTGTAATTGGTTCTATTCCGCCACATTTATTAAGTGATGCAATGCGTAATAAGCCAATGGATATTAAAAATATGCTAATTGATATTGGTGCCGATGATAAAGCGGATGCGATAAAGATTGGCATTCAACCAGGTCAACAAATTTTACCCATTTGCCCGTTCACACCAATGGCAAACAACAAGAAAATATTAGCGAAGGCATGGGATAATCGCTATGGTTGCGGCCTTTCAATAGAACTTTTAAAAGAACTACATGGTAAGAAATTACCAAATACATTATATTCAGGTGCTACAGTAATGGAAGAAGTAGGACTTCGGGGCGCACAAGTAGCAGCTACAATGATTAACCCAGATTTATTTTTTGCTTTAGATGCTAGTCCTGCAAATGATGCTTCTGGTGATAAGAATGAATTTGGCCAACTTGGTGGTGGGACACTACTTAGAATATTGGATCGTACGATGGTGACGCATCGCGGCATGCGTGAATTTATTCTTGATACTGCTGAAACGAACAACATACCTTACCAATATTTTATCTCTCAAGGTGGCACTGATGCTGGACGTGTACACACTGCGAATGAAGGTGTTCCAAGTGCGGTAATTGGAATTTGCTCACGTTATATTCACACTGCGGCTTCAATCATTCATACAGATGATTATGCAGCAGCAAAAGAGTTAATTATAAAGCTTGTTTCGACATGTGATAGATCGACGCTTGAAACGATTAAAAGTAATGTGTAATTAATTGTTGTAAAGGTAGTTGGAACAGTTATTAAAATCCTGTTGGTTCAAACGATATGGAGCGTGGAAGATGGAATTTGTAATTGCCTCAACTAATAATACAAAGGTGAGAGCGGCGACGATAGTACTAGAATCACATTTTCGAGATGTTATAATAACTAGCGAAAACATTGAATCGGGCGTTAAAATGCAACCATTTGGTCTAGAAGAAACACGGCGTGGTGCAATGAACCGATCAATTGCAGCTAGCAAATTGGGAATTGGCATTGGACTTGAAGGCGGCGTATATGAGCTTGGTGAACAATTATATCTTTGCAACTGGGGTGCATTGACGCTTAAAAATCAAATGACATTCACCGCTGGTGGTGCGCAAATTCCATTGCCTGAAGAAGTAGCCCAGGAAATTAGGGCGGGAAAAGAGCTTGGTCCAACGATTGACGCTTATTATTATGGCCAGGGAATTCGTCATTCAGAAGGTGCAATTGGCATGCTAACAATGGGGGCAGTTAATCGAACTGTGTTATTTGAACATATCATGCATTTACTTGTAGGGCAGTTAAAGTACTTCATGAAACAAGTATAAATAGCAAAGCAGATGTGTTTGGTGCCAATTATTTGCAACTGTTTCGCAACAACATTATTATTAATAACGAATTAATCTTAATGACTGGGGGGAATCGAATGTTCCGTTCTTGGAAATTCATGTTCCTAATAGCTTTAACTGTTTTAGTGTTGGCAGCTTGCAATCAATCTCCGGATGAAATAGCAGCAGACGGTGTAAATGAGGCTGAAAAAGCCTTTTATGCAAATGATAGAACACCCAATGAAGAAATTGCTGGTATCAATTTATATAAGCCTGCTAGATTCGTTGTGAGTAATGATAAAGATGTTCAAAATATTGTTTTTACAAAGAATAATGAGTCGTTTATCTTATTTGTAAATCCTAATGAAGATAAAAGTAGTCGTCTTTTTTATGATTTATTATTAAATGATCAAAAGAAAAACATTTTGAAGATGGAAGCGTTTGAAGATGATGGCGAATTTGGTTTTGTTGCCATATTAAAAAAAGACAAAGAATCAATTGAGTTAGTTGCCAGCGCTGGTGGTGCTAAATTGTCAACGATTACAAAGAAAAGCAATGTTGTTGAACAATTGTCGCTAATGATGGAAATTGTTAGGTCGATTAAGTAAATTTATTATAATGTAAATGGGCGGAGGTAGTTTGATTAATGAATTCTAAAAAACTTGTAGAAATACTAAAGGAACGTCTTCCTTCCGAGCATTTTGAGTGGAATTTTGATAAAAAAACAGATAATGTTCGTCTTGAACATGTCGTTCTAAATAAAGGTATGGATATTTCCCTGCCAAGAATACTTGGAAAGTACCAAGACAAAAAAGAAGCGGCAATTGATGAAATTGTTTATGTTATTGATGAGACATTTAAAGCGATGGAACGTGAACAAAGTGAGGGTTTTCAAGGCGATCAAGTTATATATCCCGTGATTCGTTCAACTTCATTTCCAGAAAAGACATCTGCTGGAGCACGCTTTTTAATGAAAGATCATACAGCTGAGACGCGTATATATTATGCATTGGATTTAGGGAAAACATACAGATTAATAGATGAAAGTATGCTTGATTCAATAGTAATGACACCTCAAGAGATAATAGAATCAGCGTTATTTCGGTTAAGATCATTGCAAACGTCTATAAAGAAAGACGAAGTGGATGGAAATATATATTACTTCGTTAATAATAATGATGGTTATGATGCGAGTCGTATTTTAAATAATGCGTTTTTAAAAGATATGAGAAGTAAAATAGAAGGCGATATGACCGTTTCTGTACCTCATCAAGATGTACTAATTATTGGTGATATACGAAATAAAACGGGTTATGACGTGCTTGCACAAATGACTATGCACTTTTTCACGCAAGGGGTTGTACCTGTTACATCACTTTCTTTCATCTATGAGGACAGTAAGTTAGAACCTATTTTTATTATGGCGAAAAATCGCGTTACTCGAAAGGATAGAAAAAACTAAATGAACGTATTTTATATTAAAAATGATGCAGGTAATGTTATCTTGGCGCAACTTACAGCTGAGCATATCGAAGCAGTTACAACTAAGAACTGTGGTGATGTTACATTAATTTATAACGAAGCGAACGATGAATTAATTGGTTTCAATCTTTTTAATGCTCTTAAATATGTGGACATTAACAAGGTAGGAGCGGTTAAACTGACAACAGAAGTTGTAGATAAACTTCAAAAAGCGCTTGAGGAAAATAATGTTGATGTAAAACTTGAAGTTGATTTAACTCCAAAGTTTGTAGTTGGGCATATCGTCACTAAAAGTAAACATCCGAATGCTGATAAACTAAATGTATGTTCTGTAGATGTAGGAAACGAGACGTTACAAATCGTTTGTGGTGCATCTAATGTTGAAGAAGGTATAAAAGTTGTTGTAGCTAAAGTAGGTGCAGTGATGCCATCAGGTATGATTATCCGTGATGCTGAATTACGGGGTGTAGCATCATCTGGAATGATTTGTTCTGCTACTGAATTGGAACTAACTGATGCACGAGCAAATACAGGAATACTAATTCTTGATCAGAATCTTGCAGTCGGTGAATCATATATTAAATAAGCGAGTGAGAAACGTGCCAATTGGTACGTTTTTCTTATTTTAGAATTATATTTGATTTCCCTATGAAGTTACTGTTAAAATAGATTGATTGACATGAAAAGAGTGGTTGTCTTGAGTAAATTTAAATCATTTATTAATAGATTGTTTGGTGAAACAGATGATCTTACTGAAAATCAAGAAATAGCTAAACAAATTGATGAGAAAAAAGAAACGACTCCTGAATCACGTATTAAGCCTGCATTTCGGTTTCCAATAATAACTGATGCGGAGATATACGGATGGGATGAACCAACTAAAGAAAAAGAATACGTGGAATCTACCGCTTTGAGCGAAAGTCAGAATTTGCAATATGAACCTACACCATTACATGATAATGAACGGTTTCCAAAGGATGCCAGACCAGGAAATATATATAGATCTGGTGAAGCGCCAAAGTTCAAAACAGAGACAAAAAACATCGATAGAAATTTAAGAGATAAGTCAATCGTGGACAAAGTGATTCGTGCAGAAGAAAGCTCGCCGCCGATCGAAAGAAAGATTCAAAAAAGATCCAACAAGCGATTCATACCAACTAAAGTGCCTTCTCCTATTCATGGTTTTTCAAGTGCAAAGAAATCTGAATTTGTTAAGAAACAGTTATTGATTAAAGAAGAGATTTATCAAGATGAGTTTTCAGATGAATCTATTGATTTAGGAACAAGTAACTCAGATTTAATTGGTCGATTTGAACTTGGGGAACGAGCAGAAAGAATAGTCGCTATTGAACAAATTGAGGAATCTGAAATTGTGCCAAAAACCGTAGAACAAGAACCAGTGGTTTTGGAAGACGAAATTGAAGCGCAAGAACAAGTGGTTTTGGAAGACGAAATTGAAGCGCAAGAACCAGTGGTTTTGGAAAACGAAATTGAAGCGCAAGAACAAGTGGTTTTGGAACACGAGATTGAAGCGCAAGAACAAGTGGTTTTGGAACACGAGATTGAAGCGCAAGAACAAGTGGTTTTGGAAGACGAAATTGAAGCACAAGAACCAGTGGTTTTGGAAGACGAAATTGAAGCGCAAGAACAAGTGGTTTTGGAAGACGAAATTGAAGCGCAAGAACCAGTGGTTTTGGAAGACGAAATTGAAGCACAAGAACCATTAGTTTTGGAAGATGAGATCGAAGCACAGGAACCAGTGGTTTTGGAAGATGAGATCGAAGCACAGGAACCAGTAGTTTTGGAAGACAAGATTGAAGCACAAGAACTAGTGGTTTTGGAAGAGGAAACAGAAGAACAAATAATTGAGTCAGAATCTGAATTGATTAGAAAAGAAAAAATAGTTCCTTTTAACGTTTTAATGTTGAAATCAGATAAACAAAAACTAGCGTATGCTAGACAGAAAAACGTAGAGAGAACGGTGTTAATTGCCGAAGAAAATGTTATGTCCATGAACATAGAAACTAATCATGTAGAGGAAACACATTTGGTTAAACAACAAGTTATTGATGAATCTACTACTAAAGCTAGTTTAGAAAACGATATGATTGAGGTAGAACAGCATTATGTACTTCCTTCTATCGATTTATTAATTCCACCTGAAACACAGATTGAAGATACTGAGTGGCTAGATTCACAATCTGAGAGACTAGAAGAATCACTATCTCATTTCGGTATCCAGGCAACTGTAATTGAGGCTATGCAAGGACCTACAGTTACGCGCTTTGAATTAACAGTAGGACAAGGAACAAAGGTTAGCCGTGTTAGAAATTTGACTGATGATTTAAAACTTACACTTGCAGCCGAAGATATTAGGATTCAAGCACCTATACCGGGTAGAAGTTCAATAGGCATTGAAATACCTAATCGAACGACGAGACCTGTGCGTATATCAGAAGTTATTGGTACGGAGGAGTTTAGTAGCTCTGAATCGCCACTAGAGGCTGTACTAGGGTTAAGTCTAACAGGTAAGCCAGTAACGCTTGACCTGCGAAAAATGCCGCACGGTATGATTGCGGGCGCTACTGGGTCAGGTAAATCTGTTTGCATCAATTCTATCCTTGTCAGTCTGCTTTATAAAGCTTCACCGACTGATTTGAAAATGATGCTAATTGATCCGAAAATGGTAGAACTTGCTCCGTTTAATGGTATTCCGCATTTGATTAGTCCAGTTATAACTGATGTAAAAGCTGCGACGGCAGCACTTAAGTGGGCCGTCGGTGAAATGGAGCGTAGATATGAGTTACTAGCACATGCAGGTGTTAGAGACATTGAACGCTACAATAAGGCAGCTATTGAAAGTAGAAGTTTTTCGAAAAAAATGCCTTATTTATTAATTGTCATTGATGAACTTTCAGATTTAATGATGATGGCACCAGCAGATGTTGAAATTTCTATTAGTAGAATTGCGCAAAAAGCACGTGCTTGTGGTATTCATTTGATTATCGCAACACAACGTCCATCCGTGGATGTCATTACAGGGACAATTAAAGCGAATATACCGACAAGAATTGCATTTGCAGTTTCCTCTCAAGTAGACTCACGGACGATTATTGATACGGCGGGTGCTGATCGACTTCTTGGAAAAGGTGATATGCTTTATATCGGAAATGGTCAATCTTCTCCTGTAAGGTTACAAGGGACATTTGTCACGGATGATGAAATTGAGCGTATAATAAATCATGTTCAACGAGAGGCATCCCCAACATATTTATTTGGGCAAGATGAACTTTTGAAAAGTGCAGTAGATGATGAAGAAACCGATCCATTATTTGAAGATGCTTGTTTATTTATTTTTGAACAAGGAAGCGCATCTACCTCACTGTTACAACGTAACTTTAGTATTGGTTATAATCGTGCAGCTAAATTAATGGATTGCATTGAAAAGCGTGGCTTTATTTCAGAACAGCGTGGCAGTAGAGCGCGTGACGTTTTATTGACAGAAAGTGATCTTGTGCAAATTGCGGAATCTGTTCTTTAGTTTTTGGAAATTAGATGTTTGCATATTAGATTGTAAAAAAGGGTATAGATAATTGAGTAAAGAGGGACTAAATTAGGTCCAGGAGGCTGCCATATGACATTGTTTCATTTTACTGGTATCAAAGGTTCAGGTATGAGTTCGCTCGCACAAATCCTATTTGATTCAGCACACCAAATTCAAGGTTCTGATGTAGATAAGTATTTTTTTACAGAGGAACCTTTACGTAAAAGGGAAATACCAATTTTTTTGTTTGATGAAAAGAATATTAAACCTGGAATGGTTGTTATTGCTGGTAATGCATTTCCTGATAGTCATCCAGAACTATTGAAAGCTAAAGAACTGGGTATCGAAGTTATTCGTTATCACAAGTTTTTAGGAGATTATATGAAGAATTTCATCTCTGTCGGTATAACAGGTTCTCATGGTAAAACGTCTACTACAGGCCTTCTATCACATGTTATAGAAGGATACGCACCTACATCGTATTTAGTAGGTGATGGAACTGGGAAGGGTTTATATGATGCCGAATACTTTGTGTTTGAGGCATGTGAATACAAACGGCATTTCCTAGCTTATTCGCCGGATTATGTCATAATGACGAATATAGATTTTGATCATCCAGATTATTTTAAGGACCTAGATGATGTCTTAGACGCATTTGGTGATATGGCGTTACTGGCGAAAAAAGCACTTATTGTTTGTGGCGACGACAAGAATTTAAGGAAACTTAAAGCAGAAGTTCCGATATTTTACTATGGATTTGATGAGTCGAATGACTTTTCAGCAAGACATATTGTGAAAGAAGCAGCTGGTTCAACATTTGATGTTTATATCAAAGGCGAGTTATTCGATTCATTTACAATTCCATTAACCGGAGATCATGCAATTCTTAACGCACTAAGCGTAATTGCATTTAGTCACAATGAGAACGTTCCTAACTTCATTATTCAAGAGAGATTGTATTCATTTCATGGAGTTAAAAGACGATTTACTGTAATTGAAAGCGAAGGTCGTATTATTGTAGATGATTATGCTCATCATCCGACAGAAATTAAAGCTACATTACAATCGGCCAAACAAAAGTATCCTGGTAAAGAAATAGTTGCTATTTTTCAACCTCATACATTTACACGGACAGCAGCTCTTCTAGATGAGTTTGCTGAAAGCTTATTAACGGCAGACCAAGTATATCTCTGTGATATTTTTAGTTCAGCACGGGAAAATTCTGGAAGTTTAACGATTAATGAATTAATTGAAAAAGTACCAAACGCAAAATACCTTGAGCTTGAATCTATATCAGAATTAGATAAACATAGAAATTCTGCTTATTTGTTTATGGGCGCGGGGGATATACAAAAATATTTACTTGCATTTAAAGACTTTTTGGATAAAGAGAAAACAGCCTGATATAGAAAGAGTAGGGCTGTTTTGTTTTTACCATCAAACTTTTTCTATTTTAAAAAAGGGAAATGATGGATGGTGTCGAATAAGTAGTAGTAAGTAAAAATGATTAATTTTTTCGAATTACGGGTATAACATTGTTATATTAAGGGAGGTAATGCCATGGAATCATTTTTGTACATAGCAGCCATTATTGCGGCAGTTGCTTTTTTCATCTTATGTGTCAGTCTATCGATGACTTTATTCTCATTAAAACGTACTTTGAAGAGCGTATCTGAAACGATGGATGGTTTGTCTGTTCAACTTGAGGGGGTAACGACAGAAACTACAGCACTACTCCACAAGACAAATAATTTAGCGGAAGATATTCAAAGAAAGTCTGAAAAATTAAATGCAGTTGTTGACGCAGTAAAAGGTGTTGGTGACTCTGTTACAAGTATTAATTCTTCTGTACGCCGAGTATCCAATTCTGTGACGGTAGAAGCGGAGAGAAATAGTGACAAAATTGCACAAGTTATTCAATGGAGTCATGTCGGTATTGGAATAATTGATAAGTTGAGAGAAAGTCGAACAAGCTCACGGGGTTGGAAAGACTATAATCCAAATTAAAGAACTTATTTATAAATAACATATGATTTAGATAGCAGTAAAAAACTGGAGGAATAGACATGAGCCAAGACAATAATGGAAAACCTAATTATAATGACCCGAAGAATAACCACGAATTTAACCCGAATAACAATCAATATGAAAATCAGATGGGACAAGCTACTAATTTGCCAAGTAATTATTATGACAGAGGATATACGGACTCTTTTTATTATGAGGACGAAGATTCAGGTGCAAGTAGTTTTCTGTTAGGGGCAGTAGTCGGTGGTGTAATAGGTGCAGCAGCAGCATTATTCCTTGCGCCTAAAACAGGTAAGGAAATGCGAGAAGATTTTTCTTCACAAGCAATAACTCTAAAAGATAAAAGTGTTGAAATGAGCACTGTAGCAAAAGAAAAAGCGACCGAGTTTTCTTCAGTTGCCAAAGATAAAGCAACTGAAATTTCATCTGTTGCAAAAGAAAAAGCAACTGAGTTCACAGCGGTAGCAAAAGAAAAAACAGAAGGTATTTCTAAAACGCTACAAGAACAATCGGGACAACTTGTCGATAAAGTAAAATCAATAGCATCAAAAACTTCTGTACCTATGGACGATGGCACTACATCATCAGAAGGTGAAGAGGCAACTGAATTTGTCGAAAAGATAACAGCTGATATTAAAGAGAAGTTATCTAATTCTGTTGAAGAAGTTACATCTGCTGGTGAAGCATTGAAAGAAGCCGTTGAAGAGAAAGAAAAAACGACTAAATAATAGATATTAAACAAGTAGAACAGTAAAAACTCCCTTAAATCGAATTCGATTTAAGGGAGTTTTTATAGTTACGTTATAAATTTAATTTCTAGCCTATCACCACCGAAAATTGGGTCGGTGAATCCGATAGGTTGATTATTCCTTAAAAGTGAGTACGAGCCGGTTGTATTTGAAGGTAGATTATAATCAGTAAATGCGAAAATATCGCTAAAGATAATCGGCCCTTTGTTTATCCTAGTAAGCTCTAATCGGTCATTGGGTTTTACGATTACAGTTCCTTCAACTATTTCGTCGTTTAATTTGAAACTAAGTTTATCTTTTGAAATATCTATTACTTCATTATTAAAAGTAACGCTAACTTTTTCGCCAAGTTTTTCACCAGTTATTAATGCAATTTCCATTGCTGTAGGATTTACTGGCTTTTGAATGATTACTTCATCACCATTCTTTAGAAGGTGATTTGGTTTAATAGGTATGTTATTTAGGTATGCTTGTTGTGGCCTATTTTGAATAACTATTGGTTGATTATTAACTTTAATTGTGAGTGTCTTTTCTGTTTGTAAGGTTAGTAAACGACTACTTTTAAGTGCTGCCGCTAGCGTGTGCTCTTGCCTGAAAATTACTTTGTCGCGATCATTTATAGGTTTTTCTAGTGCTTGTGGTTCATTGTTTATTAGTATAGTTGGTTCTAATAATATTGGCTGCCCATTTATTGTTATGTGAATGGGTAATGCATCCTCAAATAAGTCAAGGGGTGTTGCAGTTGCATCCCTTCCATCATTTCCGGGAACTAATTCAACTATATCGCCATTTTTCAATAAATCTTTTGAGCTTGCTCCATTTCCATTTAACATAATTGTAGAAGGTGTCCCGTGTCCGCCTGGTATGATTAGGTTATTCCCATTTACTACTATTGTCATTCCGTGTCCGGGTTTTCCGTATAGCTGCCCTGCTGAAATATTTGTTGCTAATAAGGCATCTCCGATAGTAGTTTCCTTTAAATCAAAAAGACGGATCATTTTCTTGTTTACTGTTACAGACATATAATGTATCGGTGCTCGCCTGCCTGCAATTGCAATGCCTATTGGTGTAACCAGGTCAGGAGTAGAACCGATATCTGCTTCTTTTGTTATACCGGATAGTGCTTCCAAACCTCGAATACCAACTCTGTTTTCAGGCAAATCTAAATATGTACTTATTTCTTTGGGCAAATCTGATGTTAAGCTTCCACCGCCTACTAAAATAACAGCTTTCGGTGATTTTCCGTGATTTAGTTTTTTAATTTCGGCAGATATTGATTTTGCAAGACGTTGAATCGTTGGTTTTATAATTTTATTCACTTCAGAAGTTGCTAAATTTTCTTCGAATCCAAGAATATCGGTTATGATAACATGGTCATTTGTCGATAATTCACGTTTTACATTTTCTGCTGCTGTAAAGTCTAGTAAATAATTACTGCTTAGTGCTTCCGTAACTTCGTCTCCTGCAATAGGTACCATCCCATAAGCAATTACTGTACCATCATCGGTTATTGCAATGTCTGATGTTCCAGCACCAATGTCGACAAGTGCAACATTGAGCCGTCGCATAGAAGGTGGTATGAGAACCTGTATAGCTGCAATGGGTTCTAGCGTTAAGGCGTCCATTTCGAGTCCTGAACGTTTTAAAGCAGACAAAAGTGACTCTACTACAACGCGAGGAAGGAATGTAGCAATGACATCTACTGATGCAGTTCTTCCTGTTTGGTCTATTAAGTTACCAATCTCTTCACCGTCCAATTTATAGTGAATAACAGAATAGCCGACACAGTAATAATGATCAATTTTCGTTACCGAAGTATTCGCCAAAAGCTTTTGTTGGGCTTTTTGTACCGCTGCGAGTTCAAGGTGATTAATATCTTCGGTTGAAATTAAAGACCTTTCAGTGATATCAATTTCCATTTTACCTTCAACCGTTTTCAAAGCTCTTCCGGCGGCTGCTACACTGACTTTATTTAAAGGGCCATGTTTCACCTCCAATTTTTTTTTAATCTCGGTGATGACATTTGCTACACTTAAAATGTTATGTATTTGTCCATCAATCATCGATCTCTCTTTATGTTCGATTGAAATTAAATCAGCTATATGATAATTTTCGCCCTCTACTTCTAAGATAATTCCTACGACTGATCGCGTACCGATATCTAGTGCGAATAATGTTGTTGTCACAAAAATTCATCCTTTCTTTCGCGAATAGCTCGATTTATTGTTAGTGTTATAAGATATTGCGTGACTTATCTAATATTCTACATTATACTTATTCTATTATCTAAAAATGTAACATATATTCCTGGCTACTGAAAGGGAATCATATGTATAGGGAGGAGACGTACTATGGGACATCTTAATCTTGATGAACTACGTGAACGAGTTGATGGTTTAAATACACAAGTTTTAGATTTAATTAATGAACGGACAGCAGCTGTCCAAGAAATTGGAAAGTTAAAAGAAAAGCAAGGTGTCAATAGATATGATCCTATCCGAGAGCGTGAAATGCTAAATTATCTAAAAGAATATAATCAAGGACCGATTCCTAATAGCATAATGGAACAGATTTTTAAAGGGATATTCATGTCAGCGCTTGAAGTTCAGCAAGACGACCAACGTAAAGCACTTCTTGTTTCTCGTAAAAGAAAAGCAGAAGATACAATTGTGACAGTGAATGACGTAGCAATTGGAAATGGTCAACCGACATTTATTTTCGGACCTTGTGCAGTTGAATCCTATGAACAGGTTTTATCAGTTGCGCAAAAAGTTAAATCTAAGGGCGAGAAATTATTAAGAGGTGGCGCATACAAGCCAAGAACTTCTCCATATGATTTCCAAGGCTTAGGACTTGAAGGATTACAAATCCTAAAAAGAGTTGCAGATGAAACGGGCTTAGGAATTATTTCTGAAATTACAACACCAGCACATATTGAAGAAGCGCTCGAGTATATCGACGTCATTCAAATTGGAGCTCGTAATATGCATAACTTTGAGTTGCTTAAAGAAGCAGGTTCTTATAATAAACCAGTTCTTTTAAAACGTGGACTTTCTGCCACAATTGAAGAATTTATAAATGCGGCCGAATATATTATGTCTCAAGGTAATAGTCAAATTATTCTTTGCGAACGCGGGATTCGTACATACGAACGTGCAACGCGTAACACGCTAGATATTTCAGCTGTTCCAATCTTGAAACAAGAAACGCATTTACCGGTTTTCGTTGATGTCACGCACTCGACAGGGAGACGAGATCTACTTATTCCGACTGCTAAGGCGGCACTTGCAGTTGGGGCAGATGGTGTTATGGCTGAAGTACATCCAGATCCAGCTGTTGCTTTATCTGATGCGGCTCAACAAATGGATTTTGATCAATTTGACGAGTTCTACTCACAAATGATGAAATACCTGAAGGCTCACGAACCAATCGCATGATCATACACCGGGCCAGCTAAAAGGGCCCGGTTTTTTATTTTGAAAAGGAGGGGAAATGGATGGCGGTAACAATTTATGACGTTGCCCGTGAGGCCAATGTTTCTATGGCGACTGTTTCAAGAGTAGTTAATGGAAATCAAAATGTAAAACCTTCGACAAGAAGAAAAGTGTTAGATTGCATTGAGGAACTAGGTTATCGTCCAAATGCAGTTGCAAGAGGTTTAGCAAGTAAGAAGACGACTACTGTTGGCGTAATAATACCGGATATGTCGAAAAGCTTCTACGCTGAATTATCTAGAGGTATTGCCGATGTTGCGACAATGTACGAATATAACATTATTATCTCTAACTCCGATAAGCGACCTGATAGAGAAGTGGACCTCTTAGTAGATCTCTTTGGTAAACAAGTCGACGGCTTAATTTTTATGAGCGATTCAATGACTGAAGAAGTTCGAAAAGAAATGTCACTTGCAAATGCCCCAGTTGTGCTTGCGGGGACTGTAGATAAGATAAGTCAATTTCCGACGGTGAATATTAATTACGAAGAAGCCGCTTACAATGCAACTAAAAGATTAATCGTTAATGGTCATCAGCGAATCGCCTTCGTCACTGGTCCTTTAACGCGAGATATAAACAGAGAGTATAAAAAAGTAGGCTTTGAACGCGCCTTAAAAGAAGCTTCATTGGAATTGGATGAGGATTTAATCATTGAGATTGAAAACTCATACGACAGTGCCTATGAAGCCTGGAAACAAATTGACTTAATGGAAAATAAGCCAACAGCGTTTCTTGCAGGAAATGATGCCCTATCGGTGGGTCTTTTAAATGGTATTCAAGATTCTGGGTATTCTGTGCCTAAAGATTTTGAGCTTATTTGTTTTCAGCACTCTATACTAGCAAGGGTAGTTAGACCACAGCTAACATCTGTTATTGTCCCACTCTACGATCTTGGAGCGGTTGCAATGAGGCTTCTTACTAAACTTATGAACAATGAAGAGGTAGATGAAAAACAAATTCAACTACCTTATAGTTTTGAAGAACGAAATTCAATAAAATAAAAAGAGATTGCCTAAAAAATTGGAATTTATCCGGTTTCTTGGCAATCTTTTATTTATTATTACGAATCATATGTAAAGATTGATTAAGCATTTGAAGATTTTTTTCCGTTATTTCAGCTTTTCTTGGGATAGGCTCATATAGATTATCTGGATCTTCCCACGTTTTAATAAGGGAAACGGGGGATTGGCCTTGCCATGATTCAAGCCAACTAGCTGGTAGAAGTCCTGTTGGAACTGGGCTGCCTTTCATTGCTAGCCAAATATGTGACCAAGCGCGAGGAACTACACGCCATATGTCGTAGCCTCCACCGCCAACGGCAATCCAACGACCTCCGCAGTACTCTTCGGCAATTTCTCGAGCAATTCGTGGGATCTCTTTAAAGATATTCATGGATCCATATAAATGTGTAAGTGGATCGAGATAATGCGCATCTGCACCGTTCTGAGTTAAGATGACATCTGGTTTAAAAAAAGCTGCAACTTCAGCAATTGCTGTTTTATAAACAGTAAGAAATGATTCATCCTCAGTAAATGCATCGATGGGAAAATTGAATGAAGTACCGTAGCCTGAACCGTTGCCGCGTTCTGTTATACCACCAGTTCCAGGGAATAAATAACGGCCGGTTTCATGAATTGACAAAGTACAGACTTCTGGATCATCATAAAAACTCCATTGAACGCCGTCTCCGTGATGGGCATCTGTATCAATATAAAGGACTCTAGCACCATACTTTTCCTGGAGATATTTTATTGCAACCGAACTGTCATTATAAACACAAAATCCAGAAGCACGTCCCTTAAATCCGTGATGTAGACCTCCACCTAGATTTAGGGCGTAACGGGCTCGACCTGTCATGACTTCATCAACAGCAGTCAGTGTTCCGCCTACAAGCATTGCACTTGCTTCGTGCATATTAGGGAAAATGGGTGTGTCCTCAGTTCCTATGCCGAAAATTTCACCGGCTTGTTTACTTAATTCGCCTTTTCCTGCTTTCTTTACTATATTAATGAACTTCTTATCATGTGCTAGAAGAAGTTCTTCATCGGTTGCTTTTCTTGGTGCAATAATATCTGTATTTTCAATTTCCCCCATTTTTTTTAAAAGATCCAATGTTAATAAGATGCGTTTTTGATTAAATGGATGTGTTTCGGAAAAAGAGTAACTAAGTTGTTCTTCTGAATAAATAAATACTGCGTTCTTCATAACGAAATCCCGGGGGTATTTGGCCATAATACCTCAAACCCTTCGAATTTAATGCTTTCGATAATACTAATTGGATTCATTGTTTTTACACGAAATACTAGTATTTTATTCATTTCATTTTGTTTATCTGGATAAACGAGAACGCTTAATACATTTATTTTTTGTTTATAAAAAACTTTCGAGACTTCAAATAAGATTCCGGGAGTGTTTGGTACACGTACTTCGATTTGTGAACCTGGTTGGTGCGCACCAGTAAGTTCGATATAATTATACAAAAGGTCTGTTTCTGTAATGATTCCTACGAGCTTATCATTGGAGATAATTGGTAACGAACCGATGTTGTATTGATAAAAAACATTAGCAGATTCTTCAACAAAATCCATGGGATGACCTGTTATTGGATTCCTTGTCATTACTTCTGAGAGAAGAGTGTTATAAATATTCATGTCTTTAATTTCTGAAAGACTTGATGGAATTACTTCTTTTAAATCGCGATCCGTAACAATGCCAACAACAGATCTAGTAGAAGTTATTATAGGTAAGTGACGGATATTATTTTCCTTCATTATTTGAATAGCATCTTTAACCGTATGACTTGGTGAAAGCGTAATAACATTGTTAACCATTATTTCTTCAATTAACATCTAATCACTCCTTTTTAAATTATCTACGATTTTTAAATCGAAGCTTATCAAATTGTTGAATTGATTCAGGGTCAACTCTTTTTCCGATTCTAGCCATCAAACAGTTAGCAGGATGTGAACTTATCTCGGGGTCGTCAGTTGCATAATATTCAAGTCCGCCTGCACTCATCATTTTCTTCATAACTTCTCGATATTCCCAGACGTTTAACCCCGTCCCGTTTAAATCCCAATGCCAATAATATTCTGTAGTCAAGATGATAAAGTCTTCCAAGGCATCGTCCATCATTGAAACGGTAAGTAGTGCTTTCCCAATACCGCCGCCTCTAAATTTAGGAATAACTTCAATTGCGCCTAGTTCAATCAAGTTTTCCATTTTGCCCTCCGACCACCGTTCGAGTGGGTCTGGATAGACATATGTAACATAACCAACAACTTCATTTTTATCACGCACAATTAAAATACGTCCCTCAGGAAATGCTGCGATTTTTATCAGCGCTTTATGTTGTAAGTGGGGAAGTCTAAAAGCTGTTAAATCTTCATGGAAATCAAGCGCAGATAATTCATCTGCTGATATCGGACCTTCCACAACGACGTTACCATTTTTATGAGTAATTTCTAATGCATTGTATTCTTTTTTATGTTCCAATTCAATCACCACCTTTTAATGATTTTCTTTTAAACTTTTAAATAAAGTAATTTCGTGCTTGTTGATACTTCCTTTTATGTAAGTTGAAAAAATTATAAACTAGTTAATAATCGGACTGAAAAATTTGGCGGAAAAGACAGTTTATTTATTTTATTATACCTGAATTTTAAAAAAATATGTGAATTGAATAGGAAAAAGCATATGTACAGTCAAAATTTGACTGTACATATGCTTATAAAACTATTCTCCATTCGCATTTTCTCCGTTATTACTATCTCCGCTGTTGTCTTCATTTCCACTATTGTTGCCATTCCCATTCCCATTCCCGTTTGTGGGAGGATCAATATTAGTATCCTCGCCATTTCCATTGTCACCAGGTGGTGAGGTAGGTGGTTTGGTTGGTGGTTTTGGAACAACAGGTGTTTCTGTTACTGGAGGTGCTATTTCTTCTTCTTTTTCTTTTTCTTTTTCTTCCTCCTTAACAATCTCTTTCATTGTAATTGGATTTGATGGGTTAGATAATTGACCAGTAATATCAACGGCACGAACGGTATACGAGCCATTTCCGATTGGAAATGATTTAGCGCCTTGGTCTCTTATAACGCCTACTTTTGTATTGTTGTTGTAAACATAATAACCGATTACGTCATTCGAAGGAGAAGCGCCCCAAGACATGGTAGAACCATTTATCGCTGCTTGAACACCTGCGGGCGGACCGCCTTCAGCAGGAAATTCAGCTCCGGATACGATATTAGAAGCGAAAATCGAGTTTGATGGAAATAATTTTGAAGCATCGCCGCCTAATGGACCAAGCATACGTTTAATAAATGCTGCGTTTACACCTGTGCCACCTTGTACGATAAATTCGCTTGGCGTTGAAGCTAAGGCGAGATAGCGTGAACCTCTTATTGAAACATAAGAACCAGAAATTAGACTGTCATCAGCTTTATTCGGTAAAAATACATTTGCGTTAAATAAATCAGATCGAACAAGTCCTGCAGCTGAACAAGCCGCAGATGGCGCAAGACCTGAAATGCCGCAAAATGAACGACTAACGACCCCTTTCGGCTGTTGAAATCTTGCAGTTGCTCCGATAAGTTCAGGTTTTGTTTTGTTCGCTGTATTTAACAGGTTAGCAAAAAGTTTAGTTGTTCTAGTATTTGATGTGCCATAACTTCCGTTTCCTTTTCCTTGTAAGGAAAGTGTTTGGTATTTGTAACCGATCCAGAGGCCCATTGAAACGTTTGGATTATACCCAACAAGCCATGCATCACTATAGGAATCAGTTGTACCTGTTTTCGCTGCAATATCGATGTTAAAGTTAAGGTTATTTTTCATATTTGTTGCAGTACCTGATTTTGGTACATCACGTAGCATATCAGTAATGATATAAGCCGTTTGCGGACTGAACACGTCTACAGGTTTTATTTCTTCTTGGAAAATGATGTTTCCGTTACGATCCTCAATTTTTTCAATCATATAGCTCTTGATAAATTTACCACCATTTGCAAATGTTCCAAATGCGTTGGTATTTTCTTCAACTGTTGTGCCGATATTCATCGCTCCAAGGGCGAGCGAGGGATTTTCATAGTCAACATCTTGTAATTTTGAAAACCCCATCTTGGCTAAGTATTCAGCTGGTCGGCGATTTATTATATCTGCATATAGTCTAACTGTTGCAAGGTTTTGTGAAGATGCAAGTGCTTGTCTAGCTGGAATAATTCCAAGTTCTTGATTACTCAAAAAGTTAACTGGTTTCCAACCTCTTAGATTCAACTTTACATCAACGACTGGACTACCAGCACCCATCAAACCGTATTCGATAGCAGGAGCAAAAACAAGCAATGGTTTCATCGTAGAGCCATTTTGTCTAAAACTTTGTGTAGCATGGTTGACGGCTTCATTTTCGTAATCACGTCCACCTACGAAAGAAAGAATTTTCCCAGTGCTATTTTCAATCATAATTGCGCCCACTTGTACAGGGTACTTTGTAATAACTGTTTCTCCAGTTTCTTTATCTTTTTTCTCGTCGGTATATGTATAACCGTATTTTTCATATTCAGCAGCTGTATTGTTCATCGCGTCATAAAGTTCTAAGTCGACAGTCGCATGAATGCGGAAACCATCATTTCTCATAGAGCGTTCTGCTAAAATTGCATATTTTTCACTTAACTTGATTTCTACATTAAGACGTTCAGGGTCTATGCCATCTTCTTGGGCAATTATTTTCGAAAGAATTTTAATTGTCCGATTTTGTATTTCTTCCGTCAAATACGGATAGTGTTCATTAGATGGTGTCGTTTGTTCTCTAAAATCTTTTGTAATGTCATAAGAGACTGATTCTTCATATTGTTGTTCAGTTATGTAACCTGTTTCTTTCATTCTAAATAATACTGTGCGCATGCGTTTAATACCTGGTTGTAAAAATTCATCCTCTTTTTGACCGCGCCCTGCATTGTAAAATGGCGTGTAAGCAAATGGAGCCTGCGGAATACCAGCAATATATGCAGATTGCGGCAATGTTAATTCTTTCGCAGTAACATTAAAAATTCCCTCTGCAGCTGCTTCAATACCCGCAATATTATTACCGTTAGCATTTCTTCCATAAGGTATGATATTAAGGTAAGCTTCGAGAATCTCATCTTTATCCATGAAATGTTCAAGACGCATAGCAAGTAGTATTTCCTTTGCTTTTCTCTCATAAGATACTTCATTTGTTAAAATTTGGTTTTTTATGAGCTGCTGTGTTAATGTCGAGCCACCTGTTTGGCTATCTGAATTTGTAACATCCTGAAATAGTCCTCTGAATACAGCTTTTGGAACAATTCCACTATGTGTTTTAAAATATTCATCTTCTGTCGCCATAACGGCGTCGATAACATACTGAGAAACTTGATTAAGATGTATTTCTGTACGTTCGATATCTGAACTTACTTTTCTTAGGTATACGCCATTCGAATAAATTTCAGAAGTCTCTTCATAACTAAAAATCTCATTTCTCATTTCGTCTTTAGGTCTTAATGGTTCTTTTGCAACAAGTGAAGCGAAATAACCAGCGCCAACTGAAGCTGCGAATACAGATAGTGTGAGACCAAATACAATAAAGAGTAATAATAAGTTCCATGAAACTGCAGAAGTAATCCGTAATCTCTCTGCCCACTTTGTTTGATTAAACGTTTCTAACTTTTCTTCTATTAGATTAATCCGATTTTTTTTATTTTCGCTCAACAAAATCGACCTCCTTAAATCTTAATCATTATACCATATTTTTTTACCTATAAATCGATATTAATTGACATCTTAAGAAATTAGGATAAAGTAAAGGATATATTATATGAAACGCATTATGAAAAAGTCGAAGTAGTGACGTCTAAACCGATATAGAGAGATAACGGTTGGTGAAAGTTGTCCGGTACACGTTCATGAATTACAGCTTTTGAGTGCGACGCATACGCAGCGTTATCGCGTTTAAAGCGGAGAATTTATTCTCAAGCTGGGTGGTACCGCGTTAATTACATAATTGGCGTCCCTGCATAATTTTTATAATTGTGTAGGGGCTTTTTTATGTCAATAATTAAGGAGTGATTGAGAAGATGAATGAGTTACTTGAAGATTTAAAGTGGAGAGGTCTGTTATACCAACAAACAGACGAGGAAGGACTTAAGAGTTTATTAAATAAAGAAAAGATTTCTTTATACTGTGGGGTCGATCCTACTGCGGACAGTATGCATATTGGACACATTGTGCCGCTACTTACGCTGCGCCGTTTTCAAATGCATGGCCATCAACCTATATTGTTAATTGGCGGTGCTACAGGAATGATTGGGGATCCTTCTGGACGTTCTGAGGAAAGACAATTACAAACGACTGATCAAGTTGCTCGAAATGTTCTAGGTATCAAAAAGCAATTAGAAATGATATTTGATTTTAATTCTGAAAACGGTGCTAAAATGGTCAATAATAATGACTGGATCGGTGAAATAAGTTTAATTGAGTTTTTCCGCGATTATGGAAAGTTATTAAGTGTAAATTATATGCTTGCTAAAGATAATGTCGCATCTCGTCTTGATCAAGGGATTTCTTATACAGAGTTTTCTTATATGCTTCTCCAAGCAGCAGACTTTAATCATCTATATGACAATTACAACTGTCGCGTTCAGATTGGTGGATCAGATCAGTGGGGGAATATTACAACTGGATTAGAAGTTATCCGCAAAATGCATGATGAGGAAACGAAAGCATTTGGTTTTACGATCCCGCTTGTAACAAAATCGGATGGAACTAAGTTTGGAAAGACTGCAGGGGGAGCTGTTTGGCTAGATGCGAAAAAGACTTCGCCTTATGAATTTTACCAGTTCTGGATAAATGCTGCTGATGGTGACGTGTTAAAGTATTTGAAGATATTCACGTTTTTAGACAAGGAAACTATTGAGGGGCTTGAAGTTGCAGTTCAAGAGGAACCACATTTACGTAAAGCTCAAAACACACTTGCAGAAGAAATGACAAAGCTTGTTCACGGGCAAGAAGCATTAGACCAAGCAATTCGTATTTCTAAAGCATTATTCAGTGGGGATTTAAAGGCGCTAACTGTAAGTGAGATGAAAGACGCTTTTAAAGGTGTTCCAACTTTTGAAATGGTGAAAATGGATAAAAATATTGTTGACTTTATTGTTGAGTCGGGTGTTTCGCCTTCAAAGAGACAAGCTCGTGAAGATGTAACAAACGGTGCAATTTCTCTGAACGGGGAACGTGTGACGGATACCGCTTATGAAGTAGGTGCTGTCAATCGTTTAGAAGATGCATTTACAATTGTACGTCGTGGGAAGAAAAAATATAAAATGATTAAATTTATTTGATAAATATAAAAGGAGCTACACCGAAATTATCGGTGCAGCTCCTTTTTTGATTATTGTGCTGAATAACCGCCATCAATAACTAGCTCAGCTCCAGTAATGAATGAAGCTTCGTCTGATGCTAGAAAAAGAACCGCATTTGCAACATCTTCAGGTTGACCAAGACGTTGTAGTGGGGTCATTTGAATCAATTGTTTTAATAGTTCCTTTGACTCATTAAGATTATTCGTCATTGGCGTTTCGATAACTCCTGGGAAAACAGCGTTCACACGAACTCCAGAGCGTCCGTATTCTGTTGCAGCCGCTTTAGAAATTGAACGAACAGCTCCTTTTGAAGCAGTATAAGTATTAAAGCCCATCCCGATTTGAGCAGTGAAAGAACACATATTGACAATAGAACCTTTACCGGCTCTTGCCATATGAGGTGCAACATGTTTCATTCCTAGGAATGGACCGAAGCCATTAATAGTTAGCATTAGCTGCCAATCTTTTAGTGTAGTATCTGCTGCAGATTTTTCAGAAGAGATTCCAGCATTGTTTATCAAGATATCAATGCGACCAAATTGCTCGACAATATCGGCTGAAACTTTTACCCAATCTTCGTCTGATGAAACGTCAAGTACCATGCCGTGAATCTGATTAGGTTTTAATACCTTTTGAAGACCAGCTTCATTAATGTCTGTAGCGATTACAGTAGCACCTTCTGATGCAAATAATTTTACCATTTTCTCGCCCATACCTGATGCCCCACCTGTAATCAGAACAACTTTATCATCTAAACGTCCCATACTGAAAATCTCCTTTTAGTTAGAATGCTTTTGAAGCACTCTTTAATTTATTACTGTTTTACAACTAACAATAATAGTTTAATGAAAACGTAAAGGCAACTATTTGATATTATTTTAAAAAAGTATTTTTTATACTGAATCATAGCGGATAAATAGAAAAAACCCTTAAAGTCGATGTTACTCGACTTTAAGGGTTTTAGGTTACAAAGTATTACTTTCTGCTGTAGAATCCACCATAACTAAGAACCCTTGTACATCAAAGCTATATACCTGTTTATTCCAAAACCTCCCCCAATAGCTCCCCCAAAACACCCCATTACATGGTCATAACTTGTCCGAAAACCGCAACAGATTCCTCTTCCAATTCTTTGTAAGAATGACCGTAAACTTTTAATACCATTTCTGGGGTATTACCTAAACGGTCAGCGATTGTTTTTAACGGGACCCTTTGGCTAATAAGAATTGTCGCATGTGTATGTCGCAAACCGTGTGGGGTAAGACCGTTGGTTTTTATTTTTTTCTCAATTCGGTTAAAGCAAGCATTTAATGTATTATCGCCAATTGGAGTACCTGATTGATAAGATATGAAAATATAATCATCATCCGTTAAATGTTTACCGAAAGAGAACAAAGTCTTTTTGCACCATTTTTGATAGAGTTCAATTTGTTCCAAAACAATCTCGTCAATTAAGATGGTTCGAAAACTTCTTTTTGTCTTAGGTGGACGTTTACCGTATTTATCACGAGTGCAATCAACAGTTAACGTTTTTTTCTTAAAGTCGATATCTTTCCAGGTAAGTCCCTGTAGTTCACCTTTACGTAATCCAGTGTAGGCTAGTAATAATGTAGCGCTGTAATTTGTAATATTTTCTAATGATTTAACAGATGTCAGAAACGACTTTAATTCATTTACAGTTAGAAAGTTCAATTTCTCTACTTTTTCATCAACATCAATCTTAATCTTGGTAAATCGGTTTCGAGGAATAATTTCATCATCAATAGCTGAGTTGATAGCTGTTATAAATAGGCGATGAAACAATACAACAGTACCAGGATCATATTTTTTCAATAAAACATTTATATATTTCCGTCTATAAGTCGACCGATTCAGTTCCGACAACTTAAATTTGCCCAGCAATGGCTTCATTTGATTTTTAATTGCATCTTCTCGTTGAATAAACGAGGTGACTTTCCAATCATTTTTATAAGTCTTAAACCAATGATCCAGCCACTCAGATACAGTCAAATTTGCATTATCTACTTTTTTTATATCCCCATTAATTAAATCGGTCTTAATTTCTAGTAGGGCTCGAATAGCTATATTTTCGGATTTCAAACCTTGCTTTGATTTTTCTCGTCGGTCTCCTATGGAATCATAGTACCGATGACGAAAACCCCATAGTTTTTCACCTTTAATATTGAGGTAGTGATATACCTCTGGCTCTTTCTTTGAATAAACTCGTTTCGGAGTCTTACTTGGCTTCTCTTTTGTCATAGTTATCTCCCTTTTGCGTTGACAGGCGCACAGTGGGGGATATCAATTTGTATCACCTCCTTTTCGGAATATACGTTCTTATTATATCGCGAAAAAACTCTGCTAATTAGCAACAGAGTTTAAATATTACTATGTACATTTATTAAAGATCCTCAAGGCTTGTAAATGACTTTAAGATATATTTTGTTTGGTGTTCATCAATTAAGTGATTTTCAATAATTGTTTTACTCAAAACAGCTTTAATATCACTTGGAACTTTAACACTATATTGTCCCGCGTTTTTAATTTTTTTATAAAGACTAGTTTCAAAATTTCCGGTAATATCAGGTGAGTTTGCAAAACTAAGTCTGAAACCATTTCTTTTTGTATTAACTGAGGTAAATGTCCCTTCCAAAATTACTTCCTCTGTTTTTTCGCTACTTTCACTCTTTAAAATATCTTCAACTTTTTGTAGATGGAAGTAGTTTTCTTTATTAAATTCGACCTTAATATCCGTTTCGATCTCATCATAATTAAGTGTAGTATCTGAAGATGAAGCTTCAATAGACAATGAGTAATCATTCTTTTTAATATCATTCAAAAAAGTATTCACTGTTTTTAAAGAATCTAAAGAGTATTTTCCTTCAACATAAATATCATCATGTAAATCCTTTTGAGTATTTTTATTTATATGATCAATAGTTTCAAAAAAAGATTCCACGGATTTATTTGAGGACTCAAACAAATCACCAAATGCTTCATTTTCAATTTCAAACCAGATGCCAAAAGAAGATGGTTGAAAGGCAATGACGTTTAAATTCACTTTTTGAGCGCTGGCTTCCTTAGTGCCGAAATTATCTTTCAAACTATCGTGCATAAATGAGGTTAGGGATTTTGTAATATGGCTTAAAGTACTAATTAGAAATTCTGCATCGACAATGTGGGAATTGACTTCGTCTTTTAATACTAATTTAAATTTGTCCTTTATTGATATTTTTTCCGGAATATAAACTAATTCAGTCTCGGTAAAATAGTCATACTCCGCAAAGAAGTTTTCATCTGGAAATTCACTAATATCTAAATTGTGTTTATCAACCTTAAGGAAGTCCAAGGTAGGATTTTCGATATCCTTTGTCTTGAGATTCAATTTGAAGAGCCTATCTTTTTTTAGTAGAGATTCCAAATAATCCAATGCACCAATCTGATTATGAACAATTTTGCGAATCTCATTTCTTGTTATTTGGGCTACGAACCACTCACTACCAATATGGCTGTCGTCAATAAAATAAAATAAAAAGAAGTCTTCTTCTATTGACTTTGCTATATAAAAAAGTGGTTGGTCATAGAACTCGAAAATATTGACTATTTCCAAGTCTTTATAACTTTTATAGTCAAGTATTTTCACTATCATTTCCTCCTTTCATAAAAATGTTTTTAATATCTACATTTTTGTATACCCATAAACTTATGTGCTCGTTTCTAATTCTATGTATCCCACATTCTTTTGTAAGATTACCAAGTAGCAAGTGATGATTTGGTTTTTTAAACTTTTTAAATTTTTTACTCATATCTTCAGCCCTGTTGTATGTTGTAAAAAACGAAAGGGCGTTTGCTACACATCTGCTTTTTTCATGAAAGGGAGTGTCAAGTTCGACAGCTGTAAGAAAGTCCTGATCACATGGAATTTTGCTGACTAGCCTATAGACGTTTGGCAAGTCATTCTCTATGACGTCTGCCGGAGGGCAACTTGACGGTAAGTTTTTAGCCTTGAACATAGTATCACCACCTATAATAACTTTTTAAACTAATGAGTTGCAACTAAGTGCGTAGAATAACATGTAAATCCCCTGAAAAATTCTAGGGCACTCTTTACTTTGGGGAAGTAATATTAATAAAAGTCATTGTTATTATTATTTAATTTTCCATCCCCACGCCCGAACAGCTTGATATACTGCAAGCAAAGTAAAAAAATTACACGATGGGCGTCGTGTTTGTAGGGTGGGGCGGGGAGTAAAACCCCCAACAACTCTTTTTTCTTTATGTTGTGAGTTAATTGATTATGATGAAAAGCCCTAGGCATTACTAATGTTATTCAATCCACTCAAGCGTAGCCAATCTCCCACGCAATGTAGAAATAGCGTCAACCCTTTGATTAAATACTAGCTCCATGCGGTAACTAGCAAATTCATCAGTTACAACAAAGTAATCCGCAATATCTGATATTAATACAGCTTCATCAGCTGCGGAATCTAAAATTGTTCTTATGTATATTTAAGGTATTAAAAGAAAAGTCCTGGGTAGGGCGGAGGAACAACAAACCTATTTCTCGCAAGCATAGCCATCCTTATCGCGATCCATCTTAGATTGGTATGCTGGATGGTCAGAGGCAACACCGCTTGGGTACTTCTTGCGTAATTCAGTACAGTTTTGGAACCATTCGGACCCACCAGATGTAGATACTGGTGTTTTAGCTTGGGCAGAAGGGGTAGTACTAGTTGAACTTGCTGTTGTGTTTACGCTCTTATTAGAAGTTTGTGTCTTCAAAGTCTCAACTTCAGCTTTGGAAGTAGCAATTTCTTTCTCTAATGCATCTGTTTTTTCTTTATGTGCAGTTTGCAGGCCTTTAAGTTCCTGTTGAGTTTTATCGAAATCAGCTAACTTCAATGTTAATTCCTCAATCTCGTTATTCGTCTCTTTATTCTCCGTAGTAAGTTTTAAATTTTCTTCTTCAAGTATCTTATTTTCAGTTTTTAATTTTTTATTCTCGTTGGCTAACGTGATATTTTCTTCCAGTGATTCATCTAACGCATCCTGTACGCTTGTGTCTGTAAATGAATCAGTAATCCCAAATAATAGAAACCCACCTATTAATACTGAGTAGAAATATTTCTTAGGCAATCTACGTTTTTTGTTTTTTATCTTTCTTATAAAGTGGTAAACCAAATACATTAATGCTCCCATAAAGGCTAATAAGCCTATTGAAGAAAGTAGTTCCATTCCAATTCCTCCCTTTAAATTATAGAATCATTCAAACCACTCAAGCGTAGCAAGTCACACAATCATGTTATGAAAGGCTGTGCTGGATTTGTTTCATTGAACAAACTGCGGATATATCCTCTTACCATCTACAACATCGAGTAATTTTTGATAATCGAAGCTACTCCAGTTGATTTTATCCATGGTTTCTCGCGACATCCAAGTACCCATTACTTCCTTGACCTTCACATTCCCATATGTATCTTTCATCGGAAAGGTTATCGTGAGCCACGCCTCTTCAATGCGTTCATCTTTCGCTAACTCACGATACACAGCAGTGGAATCCTCATAAAATCCTAAACCTATCGATTTTTCTGACCAGCCATCTTTTCCTTTAACGGTTATCATTACAGCTTTTTCATCTTCATCGAATTCGACACTCATTACAGTTTCACCGATTTTGTCATCACCACTTTTAAAAACTCCGTAAACAATATTTTTAGAGTTTGCTTGAACAGTTGAACTCTTTTCTTCGTCTTGTTTTTTCTTGTCCGCTTCTTTTTCGACTTTTTCTGTCGCTAGTCTTTCAGCTTCATCTTTCTCTTTTTTCGCATCTTCCTCAACTCTTTTAGCGGTTTGTCGTTCTTCTTTGGCCAACTCATCTATTCTTTGCTTCTCTTCTTCTTTTTCAACTTTTAATTTCTCTTCCTTTTTAAATACTTCATCTTTTTCTCTTTGATTTTCTGCCTCTTGCTTATTTCTTTCGGTTTCTATTACTCTCTCTTTCTCAAGCCGTTCTGATTCAATCTTTTCTTCCTTCGTCACAGCCTTTTCTAAACTTCTTTCCTGATTAGCAGCTATTTCCTCCGGTGTCATGTTCGCTCCACCGATGAGAGCCCCTGTAACTAAGAATACAATGCCGGTAGCAAGAAATATTAACATCTTCTTTTTTGGTTCTTTTGTGAATACTTTCACGAGCAGTAAACCGATCGCGATAAGTGATATAACAAAACCCACTACAAATAAGAATAAATCCATCAGCATCCCTCCTAAGCAATTTATCTCATGAACTTAACTTGATACAATATAACTAATACGTGTTTAAAAAAACGGGCTAACATTTGCTAGTTTCTTTAGGTGTGAAATTTCTTCTGGTACACCGTATATACTAGCAATTTCACTAATTGATAAACTACTATCTTCATATTGATAGATTATCTTATCAGGCAATAACAGCTCAACCGCAAAAGTATTAGCCTCAACCTCTATTCTATCTATAGAAAGGTAGGTGTTTTTCTTCAAAAAAGGGGTGTTAGCATCACGGTGCAATATTGCATGTCCTAATTCATGCGCACACACAAATTTACATAGCATTTCATCGATACTATCATTGATATGGATAAATTGTATTCGCTTATAGGAATTATAATATCCAAGAGCGCTACCTAAACGTTCGTGTATGACCACGATACCTTTTTGTTTAGCGATATCAAACGGATTGTTAGTATCATATTTTTTTATGAGGTTGAACGCTTCTTTTTTAGGCAACGAATTCCACCCCTAACCGGTTTTTAATCCCTATATTTTTTAGGGGTGAATTTTTGTTTAGCCATTCTTTTGGCTAGACGTAAAGAGTTTTCAAGTGACGCTTTCAATAATTCTCGATCTTCTTCATCCATATCATCCATTGTTTGACCATCAAATTGTGAATATGCACCATTTGGTTCTAGATTGTTAATCATTTTTTCTAAGTCGATAGCCAAATCTCGCTCTTCTTTTGGAGTTAAATCCGGAAGTTTTGAATTCCAATCCGGTTTTGATGTATTTATTATGCCTAATAAGTATTCAGTGGAACAGTTAAGGGCTTCAGCTAGTCTTGCAACATCATCAGAGCTAAGGTCCGAATAACCCCTCTCCCAATTAGAAATCACTTGGGAAGATACACTTACTCGTTTAGCTAATTCTATTTGAGTGAGTCTGTTTTCTTTTCTTTTAGTTTTTATTCTTGATCCTATATCCATAGCGGTCTCCTTTTCTGCATTCCTTTATTGTAAGAATACTAATAACTAACGGAAATAGATACATAACTAACGGTATATGAGAGTTTAGTAATTAAAATGGTTGACATTAACGGGAACTGTTAGTATAGTACTAATTAACGGATAACGTTAGTCATGGAGGTGAGGAAATGGTTCACGATAATTTAAAAAAGATTCGAAATGCAAAAGGTGTCACACAATCTCATTTAGCTAATAAGTTAAATGTTACTCCGATGACTTACAGTCGTATGGAAAATGGTGAATCGAGAATCGACGTTGAACGGCTGAAAGTGTTGTCGAAAGCATTAGACATTGATATAGGAATTTTTTTTAGTAATGAACTAACGGAATCCGTTATTGATGAAATGAGAATAGAAGAAGTCGTATAGGAGGTGAGAAGAATGTCAATCGCCCAAGTCAACGTAGTGGTTGACCAAAATGAAATTAGGAATCAAATCAATGAAAAGCTGGATGAAACTTTTCGCGAAGTAATGTTTACGTGGGATATCGATGAAATGGTAAAGCGAACTTGTATGAGTAAATCGTTTCTTGAACAAGAATTTTTACACGATCCACGAATGCGTTTGGTTCAAAGGCAGAAGCCAAGAGGAAAGCGATTTTGGTTTTACGAACCGTCAAAGAAAGCAATGCAAGAAATCATGGATGAGTGGGAATAAAAAAATAAACGCGTTGACAGGCGCAAATGAGTGGGGATTTAGAAATCTTCTATATAGGAGGTGAGAGGGATGGAAACAGAAGCGAAGATAGTTTTAAAAATTGACACTGTACAAATGAGAGAAGATCTGGACGAACTGGAAAGGCAGGTTGATCGGATTCTCAAAAAAACAGAAGTGATAAAAAAGATAGTGGTAGGGGGCAACTAATTATTTAGTAGTTATTTACCGAAATTCTTAAAAGCATCTTCTAATTCTTTAAGACCTTTAGTGCTATCAGAAATAGTTTTCTTGGTTTCGTCGTCGTGAACAATGGTAATGTCCTCGCTGCAACTTGGACACTTCACTTCATCACCATCATTCATGACGAGATTAAATTTCACTTTGAACTCATGATTACATTCAGGACATTCAATATCTAATTCTTCATCACCGAATAAAGAGTTTAAATCTAATTTTTCCATATGGCACCCCTGATTTCCGTTGCCCCCTTTGCCACTATTCGACAGAGAGGGTCAGAAAGCCTACTAAAAGGAGGAAGTGTTAATGAATAATTTAAAAGTAGTCTCTATCAATGGACAACTAGTTACAGATAGCCGAGATGTTGCAGAGATGGTCGAGAAAAGACATGACCACCTACTCGCAGATATTAGAAAGTACGTCGAAGTTCTTCAATCCCAAGATTACGGGAGTGAGAAATTCTTCGTTGAGTCTACTTACAAGAATAGTAGAAACCAAGTATTTCCTTGTTACCATCTTACTAAAATCGGTTGCGATATGGTTGCTAACAAACTAACTGGCGAAAAAGGGATTCTGTTTACGGCGACATATGTTACTAGATTCGAAGAAATGGAGAAGACACTCACCGCTCCAAGAGTTTTAAGTAAGGACGAGCAGTTAAAAGCATCCATGAGATTAAGCCTTGAAACGTCCGAAGATGTAGAAACCTTAAAAGAAGATGTTGCAGTTTTGAAGGATAAAGTAGAAAACCAAATCACGCTGGACCATGGGGAACAAAGAGGATTGCAAAAAGCGGTTTCTAGAAAAATATACGAGATTGAAAAACATCCCCAATTTAGACCAAAACTTTTTAGCGAACTATATCGGGAAATCAAAGATCGTTTCGGTGTTGCTTCATATAAAGATGTTAAGCGACAGGATCTCCAAGCGGCAATAGGATATGTCAACGCTTGGATACCTAGAAAAGCAGCATGAATGAGGAGGGGCGGGCAAGCCCCTTATGAATCGAAGTTTATAAGTAGTTTGTATTGCGAAGTTGCAAGGAGGGGTCTCACTTACAACTTAACTATACCAAGAGATAAGTAGATTCCCTATGTTGATTTGACATAAAAGGGGGTGAGCATATGGATTACGGCGCAATATTAAGAGCTTGTCGAATGCGTAAAGGTTGGACGCAAGAAGATTTAGCACATGAACTAAACATTGAACAAGCAGATGTATCTCGATTTGAAAATGACAGAAGAGAACTTCCCATGTCGATGTTTCAAAGGTGGGCAATGGCTACAGGTTCGCAAGATGTACTTGTTGCATTTATAGCTGGCATTGAAGGTGTGACGATACTAACGAGTATTTTAGCTACGTTTGGCACATCAGTAATAAGCGGGTTTATCAAATTCTTTTAATAGGAGGAAGTCATGAAATTACAAGATTACAAGAAAGAAGATATCGAAGAAATGATGGAGTTAAAGAAGTTAGTGCTGCATCAGAACGAAAAGATAGAAATGAATCTTTGGTCTGATTCCATAGACGAAGCAATCGCTAGAACGCTTAACCAGTACCAATCACTTCAAAAATTACGAGTCATGAAATCGGCTAAAGAATACGAAGCGAAACTAAATAATCTTTGTAATGAGCTATTAAGAAAAGGTGTCACGTTTCAAATGATTCCAGATTGTAGACACAAAAAAAACCGACTGACACGGGAATGTCGAATCGGCTAACGAAATAAAACTTCTGCTAAAAGTATAACACAAAGAGAGAGCTTTGGCTCCTCTCAAAGCATCCATGAACTTGTCGTTAATTACCTCCTCTTATTAACGGCAAATATTGGTCTGGTTCATGGATGCTTTGATGGGATTCAATCCATCAGAAAGGAGCGTTAAAATGCTAACACTCATAGAAAAGGGTTTTGTTCTTATATATGCTGCTCCATTTCTCGCTTTCTTCTTGGGAATGATGTGGCAATACGCTACCTGGCAACTGGAGCAAGAAAAGAGAGGTGAAAACGAATGACGAAAAAAACATACCACTGGGAAATTCAAGCAATGGAAGAAAGTAAACCTTACTTTGTTTCTACTGAAAAAGATTGCGTATTAACTGCAGCTACAATGTTTTTAGAAACTTGGGGAGAGAACGTCAGTGTTTACTCGATCCGTAAAGCATCTGAAACTATCGATTATTTGGAGGTGGTTTAATGGGTGAATACGCTGAAATGATTCTGGAAGGTTCTTGTTGCCTGATTTGTGGAGAATACCTTGGAGAAAGCGCAGGGCATCCAATGACGTGTGAGGGTTGTCATTCAGAAGAAATGGATCGCGAGGTTGAATTTGAAAATGGAAGAGGTGAGAAGGATTAGCCACTTAAAAGTCAGCGAAGAGTTAATTGCTTTAAATAGGGATATTCAATCCAAGTATGCCGATATCAAAATCACAAAACAAGACGATGATTTCGAAATTGGCTATAAAGAGGGCGCAAAAGAAACTTTCGTGAAAGTTCAAGAAATGATTTTCGAACGATTAGAAAAGTTGTTAGGTGAATCTAAACAAAAATAAAACCCGCTGTTAGAGCAGCGAGTTCGGGTTCCTATATAAATCTCTTATTTCCATATTACATAGGAATCCCTCAAATGACAAGGAGGGAATGTTTTGGAAATTAGTAAGGATAGAGAGTATGTTCTGCTTTCGTGGAAATGGTCGTACAACAAAGACATCTTAATGTTTTGGGGAAACCAAACGCAAGACGATGAAAATCGCTCATTCGGTGGTTACACAATGGATATCGAGGGGTGCGAAAAATACACTAAAGAGGAAGTAATTGAAAATCATCATCTCCTTTGGACGGGGCAAAAATTTCACGAATTAGATACAAACGGAACTTACGCTGTTAAGTTAAGCGATCTTGACAAATTCGGACGCAAGAAAACAATTATTTATAAATAATCCTATTTACGAGGAGGAAGAATGATGGAAAAAAAAGATATTACTGTAGTTGATGGTGTTGTTGGGAATTTGATGGACCACATGAAGGAAATTAAATTAATGAATCTATCATTGAAAAATTTCAAGGGTATTAAAAATCTCGCGATTGATTTAAGTGGTGGTGACGTAAAGATATTTGGTGACAACGGAACTGGTAAAACTACTGTGCCAGACGCATTTAATTGGTTGTTGTTTAACAAAGACAGCAACAATCGCGCAGACTTTGCAATCAAGACGCTCGTTGACGGTAAAGAAATTAACAACTTGGAGCATGAGGTTGAAGCATTATTCCATGTAGATGGACAATCGCTGTCGCTTAGAAAGGTCTACAAAGAAAAGTGGACAAAGAAACGCGGTGCACCAATGGCTGAATTTACCGGACATGAAACAGATCACTATATCAATGGTGTTCCAGTCAAGAAAAAAGAGTATACCGACAAAGTGGATTCAGTAGTAAAAGAAGAAGCTTTCAAGCTGCTTACATCTCCAACTTTTTTCACTGAACAGTTGAAATGGCAAGACCGCAGAGCCACGGTAATTGAAGTGTGTGGGGATGTTGAAGATGAGGATGTACTTGTTTATAACAGCAAATTGAAAGACCTTCCAACCATATTAAAAGGGCGCACAATCGAAGACCATAAAAAAGTCATTGCTGCACGGCGTGCCGAAATCAACAAAGAGTTGAACATGATTCCGGTTCGAATTGACGAGATAAACAACTCTTTATCGGATGCGGAAATCGACGTTCCTTCTATAGAGAAAGAAATTGCTTCAATTGAAAAAGAACTTGATGAAAACGCTACTCAAATTAACAACATTAAAAACGGTTCAGCAATAACTGGTAAGCAGAACGAATTGCGGCAGATTGAAATGGATCTTGAATCTATAAAACGCGAACTTGAATCTGAATCAGTTGAAAAAGGATTCCAAGTACAGGCGAAAATTCAAGAAGAGCAGTCAAATGTGGCCAATCTGCAACGGAAACAAGATGATGCAGAACACAGAAAAAGTGTTTTAGAAAAAGATGTTGTTTCGTTTGATGAAAAACTAGTAGAACTTCGTAAAAACTGGACTACTGAAAACGAGCTTGTATATGAACATTCAGCTGATAGTGAGTGTCCGACTTGCAAGCAATCCTTACCAGTTGAAGATGTTGAAGCTGCAAAAGAAAAGGCGCTTGCGGTATTTAATCTTTCGAAAGCAAACGTACTGGAACGCATTAACGAACTTGGAAAATCGATTTCGCAAGATAAGTCGCAAACATTTGAACAAATCGAGAAATTGAAGGAATCAGTAACGTCACTACAGTCTCAAATCGTTGAGAAGGACAAAGTTCTAACTAAGTTAACAACTGAACTTAACACGCTGAGAGAAGCTGTTGTGAATGCTAGAAGAAGTGATAAATACGTAAATAAAGCAGCCGAAATAATTGGAATCGAAAAAGAAATCCAGTCGCTACAAGAAAATACACAGAGCGCCGTTTCAGACATCGAGACAGTAGTTGCTGAACTACGTACCAAACGCAATGAGCTCAATGCTCAAATCGCAAAACAAGCACAAGTAACCGCATCACTTAAACGTATCGGTGAACTTGAAGAACAACAGAAAGATTTAGCTGCTGAATTTGAAAAACTGGAAGGCGAACTATTCCTAACAGAAGAATTTACCCGTTCGAAAGTTGAACTTTTAACTGAAAAGATTAACTCGAAATTTAAGTATGCACGATTTAAATTGTTCGACACACAAGTAAATGGCGGTTTGCAAGAAGTTTGTGAAGTTACGTATTTAGGAGTCCCTTATTCAAGCGGTCTGAACAACGCTGCTCGAATCAACGTGGGAATCGACATTATTAATACATTAACGGAGCATTTCGGCATTCGCGCTCCAATCTTTGTTGACAATAGCGAAGCTGTTACGAAGTTAGCGGATACAGATTCACAACTTATTAGTTTGGTAGTTTCTGAAAAGGACAAGGAATTACGGATTGAAACTGACGTGCAACAAATCAAGGAGGCAATCTGATGAACCTGTTAAAAGAACGAATTCAAAATGCCGAAACGATGAAAGAACTTGATGAATTACGGGTGCCTGTCGCTCTGGATGAACTAAATTTCTTGGAAAATCAGAAGTTATTTATTAAGCGACAAAACAAAATAAAGCGACATGGAGGAATAATAAATGACTAATCAAAACCAATCAGTAGCACTAATTCAAAAAGACATTACAGACGATGTAAATAATGCCTTAGTTAATTTGCAAGAAGAAGGCTTGGTGTTGCCAGCTAACTACAACTACAGCAACGCCTTAAAGAGTGCGTTCTTCGCACTAAGCAACAATTCCGGAGGGAACCTACTAACCCTTTGCTCTAAAGCTTCTGTTGCGAATGCGCTATTAGATATGGTGACGCAAGGTCTAAGCCCGGCAAAAACGCAGTGTTACTTTATCAAATACGGCGATGTTTGCAAGTTGAATCGTTCTTACTTCGGCACACAAGCCGTTCTCAAACGCCTAACTAACGTTAAGGACATTTGGGCTAACGTAATTTACCAAGATGATGTATTTGATTACGAAAATGATAGAGGCCGTGAAAAGCTAGTCACACATAAAACAGCATTTGAAAACAGAGATAAAAACATCATTGGAGCGTATGCAGTGATCCAGACAGCAGATGATGAAGAATTACTAACTGTTATGACTAGAAAAGAGTTTGAAGCGTCTTGGAGTCAATCGAAGACTCAGCAAGCAGTTCACAAAAAGTTCCCACAAGAAATGGCAAAACGTACTGTAATCAATCGAGCAGCCAAAGCCTTTATTAACACAAGTGACGATAGCGATTTACTTGTCCAAGCCATTAATAACTCAACTGAAAACGAGTACGACAATGAAAACGAACGGAAAGAGATTAACCCTCAGCATGAAATAAATGAAAAAGCCAATACAGAAGCACTCGATTTTACGCCTGAACCCGAAAAGGACAAGCGTGATACTCCAGCAACGAATGGGAAAGAAGAATTTGTTGACGTGAATACAGGTGAAATCATAGACAACTTCGAAGCGCAACAAGAAAAGGTATTAGAGCCTGTTAAGGCATCTAATGTACCCGAATGGTAATTACCATAAAAACAATCGCAACTGGATCCACCGGAAACTGTTACATGATTGACGATGGCCGTACTCAATTAATTATTGAGTGCGGTATCACCTTCAAGCAAATTCAAAAAGCTTTAAACTATGAAACTTCGAAAATAGCAGCTACTTTAATTAGTCACTCACACAAAGACCACTGTAAAGGTGTCCAAGGTGCGCTTGATGCTTCGATGGACGTTTACATGTCAAATGCAACTGCAAGCGAAATAGGCATACAGCATAACCGCATAAAGCAATATACAAACAAGCAGCAGTTCAGTGTTGGAAGTTTTAATATTTTACCGTTTGATGTAAAGCATGATGTTGAAAATCATGGCTTCCTTATTCAGAGCGACAACGGTAGTAAGTTACTTTTTGCTACTGATACTTACTACGTTAAATACAAATTTTCAGGACTTACGCATTTGATGATTGAAGCAAATTACTCAGAAGCAATTCTTGATGAAAACATCGAGCGTGGAATGATACATGAGTTCCTTGCAAAAAGAATTAAAGCATCACATTTTAGTCTTGAAAACGTACTCGAATTTTTGAAATCTAACGATCTTTCGCAAGTTCAGGAGATTCATTTATTACATTTATCTAATAGTAATTCAGACGAAGAAATGTTTAAAAAAGCGGTACAAGAAGCAACTGGAAAACTTGTATTTATTCCATAGACAAAAGGGGGTGGAGAAGTGTCAGACGTACAAACGGAGAACGGCTACACAAGAATCGCCAATGAATTACTTGAACAAATATCAAGGTTCAAATTCAACGGAACCGAATTCAGAATCTTAATGATTGTTTGGAGATACACATACGGATTCAATCGAAAGGGTCACGCTTTATCGACAAATTTTATTGCCGAAGCAATCGGAATAGATAATTCAAGAGTTAGAAAAGTGTTAAAAAAGCTAATCGATACTAACGTGATTTTAGTTTTGAAAGAAGCAACTTTTAACGAATCCAGAGTTCTTTCTTTCAATAAAAAGTATAAGAATTGGGGGGTCGAAAGTGACGGGAGGGGTCAAGAAGAACCTCACCCCCCTAAAAGAACACAACCGGAGGGGTCAAATAAGACACAACCCCAGGGGTCTAAAAGAACACAACCCCAGGGGTCTAAAAATACCCCCAAGAAAGACATCTTTAAAGAAAGTATTAAAGAAAGTATTAAAGACAACAGACCGTCACCTGTTGTTGTTGATAAATCCTTCGGTGAAATCATTTCTTTTTACGAACAAAACGTTGGTTTGATTTCACCACATGTTAGTCAAGAATTAGGTTTCCTGGCTGATGAAAATAATAATGAATTGGTTTTATGTGCCTTGAAAAAATCTGTTGAAGTGAAACCTAGTAATTATATTCGCTACATGCAAGGAATTTTAAAAAATTGGAAAAACCATAATGTGAAAAGTATTGAAGATGTTCAGAAAGCGGATGCACTACCAAGAAAATCAAATGTGCAATCGTTGTTCGAGGCATCACCAGAAACGCTTGAACGACAAAGAAGAGAAGCGGAGAAATACAAAGACGTCGTGATTGATACGAGTGATTTACCTTACTAGGAGGGATTAACTTGCAAGCAACTCAAAAAGCAGTTCAAGACATATTCATGCGTTTAGGTGTGCGGCGTGTTGAAGACCTATTTTTTAAGGCTCGTCCAGAAATGATAGGAACAGTTTCGGAGGTTCGGATGGACAAGATTGAATGTCCTAGCTGCAAAGAAGTAACACTTGATGCTTGGATTTATAAGCAAAGCGGAGATTGGCTGCAAGAAAAAGTTTTATCAATTTGTAATGAGTGTCAAAAATCTGCATTCGCTGGCCGAGTAGGGAAATCAATTCAATCAAAACATCAAAAAGTTGTCGACAAAGATTGGTACTTGATTAGTGAGTTGGACGATGCAGGATTCAAAAACTTTGAAACACCAACATCTGAAACGACTGTCGCAAAAACTAAATCCATTGATTACACGAAATTATTACTATCAGGTGAAACTCGTAATCTAAGACTCTCAGGTACAACAGGTACAGGTAAAACGCATTTAGCTAAAGCAATCGCTAGAACGCTAAAGCACGAAAACAAGAGCGTTGCATTCATTGGTTCGAATGAATTGTTCAAAACTATTAAATCAATGTTTGGTAATGACCACGCAAGAGATCGTTTCGACAAGCAATTCGCAAACTTTGAAGTAGTGGTTATTGATGATGTAGGTGTTGAAACTAGCAAAAAAGATGAAGTTTCATGGTCTAGTTCCGAATGGGTACGGTTGATTGACATGCGCGAAGGAAAGTCGACCGTCTTCACGACAAACTTTGACGAGAAATCACTAGCTGGTGTTATCGGTGCTAGAGCCGAATCACGAATGAGTCAAAACTCTGAATCAATCAAACTTTATACACCGGATAAAGATTACAGAAAGCCGGAAGTTGATAGTGAAAAAATATTTTACTAGGAGGAATCGAAATGATTCTAAAAGAACTCAAAGAAAGATACAGATTTGGAATAGAGGTTAATCGTGCCGATCGCGGTTTATCGGTTTCGGATGTTGAGTGGTTAATATCACAAGCGGAACTGTTAGAAAGCCATGCGCCAGATGGTAGGCAAGTGGGCAACATGCAATACGTAATGTTAAGAAATGAAAATAACCGGTTGAGAAGCGCGCTGGAGGTGTCGGAATGACGGCAAACATCTACCAAGAAGACTTAGATTTTTTAGAAGAAGCGAAGAATTTTTTTAATCTTCACCCTGAATCATCAACGTTCATGAACGAAACAGAATCGTTGATTGCGTTAAGAGTCGGATTAGGCAGAGTATCAATCGAGATTTACAAGATTGATGAACAACTGCTATCTGTACGCAACTTATTGGATCCAGCGCCAAATTTAGTTCTCGAAAGCAAAGAATCGGAACGTCAGAAATGGGCGGACATTGAAACGGGGGACGTACTGATTAACAAAAATTCTAAAGTGGTTGGGATATTTATTGAATCGCGAGCTGGGTATGCCCAGGTTGAAGGTGTTGTTGGATCGGATTTCTGGTGTGAATCGATTTGCGAACTATACGCCAAGAAAGTTGGTGAATCTGATGCCTGAATGGATTCCTGGAAAAGGATTTTGGTTGGTGCAAGCAACAGTTCATCCGACGTCAGCAGAATTAAAGCGTGAAATGGATGTATTGGAATTGAAAATACAAGCGGCTGAAAGGTATTGGGCTGCTAGGAAAGGTCGTTCTGCATGATTAACACAGTCGTACTAGTTGGACGCTTAACGAAAGATCCAGAATTAAAGATTTTGCAGTCAGGAATCGCTGTTTGTCGCTTCACGCTTGCAGTAAATAGACCCTTTTCAAATCAAGAAGGAAAACGTGAAGCCGACTTTGTCAATTGTGTTACATGGCGTAAACAAGCTGAAAATACAGCCAACTATCTTAAAAAAGGTAGTCTTGCCGGAATAGAAGGACGTATACAGACATCAAATTTTGAAGGCAAAGACGGGAAAATGGTTTTCATGACAGAAGTTGTTGCGGATTCGGTGCAATTTCTGGAACCAAGAAACAGTAACTCGAATAACGCACCTAGCAATCTATCTAACACCAGTCAACAGTCGGGACAAGCCAATACGTCAAATCAACAACAGAACGCACAGAATCGACAGCAAACGACACCACAACCCGCATACGGGCATGATGACCCGTTTAGTAATGGTGAACCAATTGAAGTGTCGGATGATGATCTACCGTTCTGAGTCTATGAAACTTTGAAAGTGAGGGGTCACTATGACAAGTGGAATAAGTACTTACAGGTTCAAACTTGAAAATAAAACGACAAGAAACAGGCTGATGAAAAAGCGCAGGATACTTATTGACCAGCTAGAAGTTTTACAAGTCAAAGTTAGCAAACCACAGGAAATGGCAATTGGTGATCTTGAAATGCTTGTAAATTACCACAGAAAAACAGTCGAAGCTCGTGAAGATTATATAACAAAAGAACAACTGGAAACTGCTGAAATTAATGGCCTGTCAAAAGAAGATGTGAAAGATCGTGTAGCAGATTTAAACTGGGATGTTGAAAACGCGGTGAAAGTAAAGAAAGTCACCGAAACGAAAACGGAACGACGCGAAAGAAGAAGGCATGAAAGAATGCTGTTGATCCAGCAGTTGGATGAATTGGAAAATGAGAAGGAGTTGGCGGGGTTATGAGTTTAGAAAATCTGGTTAAGCGGGTTGAAGATTGGTCAATCGATAAAGGTTTAGACAAAGCGGAATCTAGTAAACAATTTTTAAAAGTTAGTGAAGAAGTTGGAGAAGTTGCAGCGGCATTAGCGCGTGGTGACAAGCTTGCGTTAATCGACGGAATTGGTGATGTTGTCGTTACTTTAATAATTTTAGCGCAACAAAATGGATTAGAGCTTCAAGACTGCTTGATGTATGCATACAACGAGATTGCAGGGCGTAAAGGCGAAATGGTAGACGGTGTATTCGTGAAAGAATCGGACCTTTAAATGATTACGACAATGTTTCGTAGAGTTGGGAAAGACTACATTTTCATTCACGGGCATTTAAACAGAGAAGAAATTGCGGCTTATCAGCTGGACGGATGGCGGATGAGGGTTCCTCATAAACCAAAACGGAAACAGCGAATTAGACCATCAAATAACTTTCAACGTAATAAACATGGCATTCCAGTTTCGACAAAGGGGGCAAGTTGAGATGAAATCAGAAAAGATTTGCGTCGAATGTAATAAAGGATTGGCGCGTCATTGGGGAAGGAACTTTTGCAAAGAATGTCTGGGTAAGTTACTTAGCGATCATTTACTCGAGGAGGACAAGCGGCATGACGAAATGCAAAAGGTGCAGCAAGCCACTTAAAACATTGAAAAGCATCGAAGTTGGCATGGGTCCAATTTGCAAAAAGAAACAGGATGCAGCGGATGCGGAATTCGCGAAATTACAGATTACGTTTGACGAGGAATTAGAGTACCAATTGAAGGTGGCTAAATGAGAAATCCACAAAGTTTAAGGGGTGCGCGTAAGAATAAACGTACGCCAAAACAGCAAAAGCAAACACGTAAATTCATTTCAAAAAGCGTGGAAATTGACGGGATAGTCTTTGATTCTCTGACCGAAGCGGCTTATTACGAAAAGTTGAAACGTGATCCAGCGGTGAAAGATATCGGGGTTCAACCAGTCTTTCAGATTATCGAAAGTTACGAAGTTGAATGTAAACGTTGTAGTGGGACAGGCAAGCGTCCTAGCCCTAAAACGGGTAATCCTATCAATTGCACTTTATGTCACGGCAAATGCAGGCGTGTGAAGCCGGGTGCGAAGTATACGGCAGACTTCGAAGTTACTTATATTGATGGGTTTAAAGAAGTGATTGATATAAAAGGTGGACCTGTTACACGCGATTTTCCGTTAAGACAGAAATTGTTTGAACGGAAAACGGGGATGGAATTAATTATCATCCGGTTAAAAGATAAGGAATGGGTGAGAGAATGACGATTATCACATTTCCAGAAGGCTTGGCGGTTATCGTTGTCGGGGTAATGATTATGCTTTTTGGGTATGCGTATGGGCGGTTGAGTAAGTGACTGATTTGGCGAAATGCAAAGGAGAAAAACCCATTAAATTCTTAGATTTCACAGGCGGTGAAACAGAAAAAAAGTTCTTGGAAAAGTGTTTGAGTCAATGGGAGTGGACGAAGCAAACGGGTAATTTGGATGTGGCTAAATTAATTCAACTGAGCTTGATCTTCAAAGAAATGGAAAAAAGATTGGAAGAGTTGGGGTAGTGCGACTTTGACACATTATGCTACATAGAGAGGGAGATGAAAATGAAAGAAATTGAAATTCAAAAAGAACGTATCAGTGAGTTAATTAAATTGATTCAACAAAATCCGAGCTTGAAAATTGTGCCGATGGTTGGTGGGGAACTAGGTGGCGAAGACTTTGCTTATTGGATGGGTAGCTGGGGTAAAGCGGAAATTGATGAAGTCTATCACGAAGATGAAAGGATATACTTCCGTTCTTACGATGAAGAAGAATTGATCGAGAAACAGGGGGATTTTATCTTTGATGAAGAGTATCCCAATCATAAACATCTGAACGATGAGGAAAGCAAAGTGGTTGGGAAAAGAGCGAAAACACATGTTGGAAAATTAAGTTGGGAAAAAGTCATTGTAGTAAAAATAGAATTGCCTTGATACACATAGCGACACGAGGAGTGACCGTATGGGGGAGTTAACAGATTATCAACTTGGTAAATTGAAACACGCATTTGGATTAGATTATTCCAGAAAGCCATATAGAAATTATTATCAATGTCCTGAAGAAAATGCTGAATGGGAAAATATGTGCAATAAGGGTTATGCGACAAGACGCATTTACGGACCAAATGAAGTTGTTTATTTCGGCACATTGGAAGGGCTTCGAAAAGTCTTTCGTGAAAATGTTACGGAAAATTACTTATAAATGATAGTTTAGATATGTACACAAATGCTTGAATAAATATGTACAAACTTAATTGTAATCCTCATAATTATTATGAGGTGATTGGAATGTATCTACAGTTAGATATTCAAACAGAAATAGAGATAAAGAGTCTTTGTGATTTATCCAAACTAAAAACACTAATGGAGAACTTAAAAATGAAAATAAACAAAAGCCAGTTAGCTAGAGAATTAGGTGCAGATCGTCGCACGATTGATAAGTATTTAAATGGTTTTACACCCAAGCAAACGAGAAAGAAAGAATCTAAAATCGATAAAAATTATGAAGATATCGCGGAGTTGTTATCCACAGAATCCAAACAAGTTTTTTATTACAAAAGAGTTTTATGGCAGTACTTAAAAGATAACCATAATCTACAATGTTCACAATCTAATTTTGGTGCTTATATTAATCGAAAGCCAGAATTCAAGGCGTACTTCGATGATGGTAAACGTACAACATCAAGTGCATCATCCGGTATTCGTTACGAGACGAAGCCTGGTGAACAAGCACAGCTAGACTGGAAAGAGAGCATCCGTTATGAAATGAAAGATGGTGAAATCATATATGTTAACGTAGCAGTGTTACTACTTTCTTATTCAAGATTTAGAGCGTTTCATTTAAGTATTTCAAAATCACAGGCTGTCTTATTATCATTTATGACAGAAGCATTTGAAGTTTTTGGAGGCGTACCGAAAGTGATTGTGACAGACAATATGAAAACTGTAATGGACGATGCTAGAACAGACTATTTCAAAGGTGTTGTAAATAACAAGTTTACTCAATTTGCACAGGATTTTGGTTTTAAAGTCCAACCTTGTGTTGCTGGGAGACCTAGAACAAAAGGAAAAGTAGAAGCGCCCATGAAACTGTTAGATGAGATTCATGCTTACCAGGGGAAGTTCAATTATGAAGAATTGCACGAATTCGTGCAAAAGCTATGTACACGCATTAATCAAAGTGTCAATCAGGGAACGAATAAGATTCCACTTTTTGCGCACAAACAAGAAAAGAACCTCTTACTCCCCCTACCACAGGACAAAGTAAAAGATTCTTACAAAATCAAACATACACTTGTAAAAGTCAATGCCTCAAACATGATTTCCTACAAGTCAAACCAGTACTCAGTTCCAGCCAAGTATCAGGGAAAGACGGTCGGGTTACAAGTATATGATGATCATTTATATATCTACTATACCATGGATTTAATTGTGCAGCATAAGATAACTACAGCAAAACTAAATTATAAAGAAATACATTACAAAGATACACTCGCCAAAGCAATTCCGTATTATCCGGATATCGATAAATTAGCTAAACAAAACCTGGAAGCAATTGGTGAGGTGTATAGAAATGAATAATAGTTATCAGCAACTAATCCAAAACTTGGAGTACTTAAAAATGAAACAAATGACACACCATTTAGGAGAAGTCGTCGACTTCAGCATTAAAAATGAATTGTCATTTATCGATACTTTAGTCAAACTTACAAATTACGAGATTGATGTGAAAGAACAAAATATGATTCACGCAATGGTTAAGGTAGGTGCGTTTCCTCACCGAAAAGAGGTCGCAGAATTTGATTTTGAATTTCAACCAAGTATTAATAAGCAGCAAATTCAAGATTTCACTTCATTACGCTTCCTCGAGGCACAAGAGAATATTGTGTTTTTAGGCCCTAGTGGGGTTGGAAAAACTCACTTGGCAACATCCATAGGTATTGCGGCCGCAAAGAAACGTACTAGTACCTACTTTATAAAGTGTCATGACTTAATTCAGAACTTGAAGCGTGCAAAGATAGAGAATCGCTTAGAAGTCCGTTTAAAGCATTATACGAAATATAGACTATTGATTATTGACGAGATTGGTTACCTACCAATCGAAGCTGAGGATGCGAAGATGTTCTTCCAGCTCATTGATATGCGGTATGAAAAAAGAAGTACGATTTTAACGACGAATATAAATTTTAAAGCATGGGATGAGGTTTTCCAGGACACCAAATTGGCTAATGCCATACTAGATCGTGTTCTTCATCACGCAACAGTCGTTAGTATCGTGGGACCATCCTACAGAATAAAGGATCACCTCAAAAAGGAAGAGGAGTGATTTCTGTACATCTTTAAACAAGCGAAAGTGTACATACTTAGGTTGACATTTATATTACTTTAATAAAATTAATTCATAGTAATTAAATCGGTAATATAACAAGATACCTACAAGATCAAAGATCTGCAGGTATCTTTCATAGTCACGTAAGTTCAAAAACTTCAGTTAATTTTTTCGCAAGTTCCTTGTCTGTTTTTACTGCTTCAATTAATTCTGACCGGCCAGAGATAATTTCTAAGTTGGTATCAAGGTATCGCTTATAAAAATGATAATCCAATCCGTGCATTTTGCAGAACCCTTCAAGATAACCTGATTCTTCATATTTGGATAACGTTTTAGTGATTTGTAAAATTCTGCCCCAACCTATTATCGACATGTTAAAAATACACCTCCATATATTACGGTTAGTTTTTACGGTTTATTAGAATCTATACATGAAAATAAAAGATTGGTTCGCAGGACGATTATGAAGCGCAACAAGAAAAAGGAGTATCAAATGAAAATTAAAGAATTTACAGCATTAGATCAAATAAACAATCTGTCAAGCCAACTTCCAACATTTTTTTTGGAAGATATAAGAATCCGTAAAGGTGATTGGATGACGGGTGGTGGTAAACCGGACGATCCGTATATTCATCAACAGTTAAGATTCGCGGAAAATGTGATTAGGAGTGGAAAAAATGACTAAAACGAATGCGGAGCGTTTGGCTTATTTAAAAGAACAAGCAAAAATCAATTTAATGACAAATAGAGATTTTAAATGGCTTATCGAACAAGCTGAACAAGTAGTGGATTTGGAAGAATCATTTGACGAACTCGAAGAACAAATAGTGAAGGAACGCAAAAACTACTATGAGTCAGATGTAATCAAGGCGAACGAATCGCTGAATATGGACATAGTTAGACACGAAAATGAAAGCGAACGATTGCAAGACCAAATAAAAGAAAAGAATCGGATTATTGATGTAATGGACGGACATCTCGTTAGGTGCGGTGGCGAAATAATCGAAAAAGAAAATCAGCGAGCAGAATTGCATTATGAAAATGTTAGATTGCGTGAAGCTTTGAACGGCGCACTGAAAGCTGTTGAAATCTATAGCGAGAAAACAGCCAAGGAAGCACTGGAAGACCTTATTGAAATGGCGGAGGAATCCTGATGATCCAGCTTAAAGAAGAAAAGCGAATATTGCTAGATAGCGTGGAAATTAATTGGGAATTCACCGAACGTGAAACTTTGGTGTTTGGAATGATGTGGCGTGACCAGGAGAATATCGAGACGATTGCTAAGAAGTTGAAGCGTCCTATTTTGGAAATCGGGTTGCTCATCATTGAGCAGGCGGAGTTAGGAAATATTGAGCAACGTAGGCATGGGTTGTTTTAGGGGGTGAAAGATATGAAGAACGATTACGAAATTATAGGAGAAACAACGATTATATTCATGAAGCGTCGTAACGGTCATGTGTTGAGTACTTATATCGACACAGCGGATTTAGACAAGGCGAAAAGCTTCCTGGGTAATTGGTATGCCAACTATCACAAAAGAGCTGGAACATATTATGTAATGGGAAACACTAAGAAAGCAGATGGTAGCCCTACATTGACTGGGTTACACAGGTTTTTGATGGATTCTCCAAAGGGTATAGTTATAGACCATATTGACAGGAACACTCTGAACAATAAAAGAAATAATTTGAGGGTTGTAACGCAGGCTCAAAACAACCAAAACACAAGGCTTCAAAGAAATAGCAAATCGGGAGTTAGGGGTGTGTATTGGTGCAATCATCGAAATATATGGAGAGCTTATGTAAAACATCAAGGTAAGAATCATTATTTCGGAAACCATAAAGAGATAGATGAAGCGGAAATGGCGGCAATAGTAGGCAGAAAGAAATTGCTTCCTTTTGCAAATGAATAGCCCCCACTAAACGTGAGGGCTATAGACAGGATTCCTCCCGTCCTCGACAAGGATATTGTAGCACAAAACATGAGGAGGGGTCCTGTGGTTAAACAAACAGCGATAGTTGATCTAAAAGAGAATGCAGTATATAGAGTGATTGATGGCGAATTAAAGAAGGTGGACAAGCCGGGGGTAGGATTCGGGAAGCAAATCATTACGTGGCAAGATGACAAGCCTACCCACTATGAAGTGAGTTATACGAAGAGGTGAGCAGTTGACACATAATGCATATCAAGAGGAGAGGAAATAATAATGGAAATAGTTAGATTTTCGGTCAGTACGGGTTATGTTGGCTCTCCTAGAGAAGAGTCTTTCACATCGGATCCGTATATTTGGCAGCAGCTAAGATATGCACAAGTTTTGAAGGGGAGTTACGGAAAAAGACCACTGACTAAAACTCAATCAGTAGTCCACCTCTCAGTCACCTTATAACTCAGTCTGCTTCTATTCGAATAGCTTGAATTTCTTGGCAGTCGATAATAATTGTTGAACCGGGTTCTGTTGTTGGATCATTAAAGAATGCACAGCAAGTCTTCCGATTAAAGTTAATAAAAACAACATCTTCTAAAATCTGTCCGCCTTTTAAGAAAACATCCACTTCAGTCTGCGTTTGTAATCGTCTTAATTGATTACAAATGCAACCATCACAGTTATTATCGCATTTTTTTGATTTATTACTCATTTCGGTGACCTCCTTTCTGGTTTTGTTAAGCTTGGCTTACTTTAATAACTTATGACAAATAAATGAAAAGAGATTGGACAACTGTGGAGAGTAATTAAAAAAATTTTGAAAATTTCCTGTGTATGGGTTTATATATGGGCTAAGTAATCAAGCAGATGCATTGTTCTAGTTTAAGGTGTGAACGGCAGTTGAAAAGTCATAGAAGTCAGGAACGAGAACAGGGACCAGTATGTGATTAGAAGGAAAGTGGGAACCAAATCTTATTGATTTCCTGAATGTTAGACCGGAGAAAGAATCAAAAGTAATATTCGTGTAATCAACAGTATTAATAAAATGTTTAGCAATTAAATAAGTCTACGAAAGAACTTCGGGACAACGATTGATAACGGCATTGCGCTGTTTTCATTTGTTGTCCTTTTTTTGTTTCTAAAATATGAGGAGGGGTTTTCATGTTGAATTGGGCGGATAAATTGATTCAGGAGTATACGGTGGGGCAATTGGAGTTAACGAAACGTGCTGATCGATTAGATAGGGATAATCCTTCGCAAAAAGAAGATTTAAAGCAAATAAATAGCATGATTGAAAGTATGTCTTTCTCTATGGATTGGATGGCAACAGGACGGCAACCAGGAACATTCAGGGGTGCTGAAAAGAGAGCGATTTATCAACGTCAATTCATCGAAAGCATAGATACCATACCTGATATAGCGGAGCAGCTGGAAAAGGACCACAAGCATTTATTTATCAGTAAAGAAGAGCGGCTAATCTTGGCTGATATTTTTGCAACTATGTCTCATCGTGAAAGGCAGTGTTATGTTCTCCACGAAGGACAAGGAATGAGTATGGGGAAGATTGCTGACGAAATTGGATTGAAGAAGCGGACCGTGCAGCAGTACATCGAAAGAGCACGGCAAAAAGTGAGGGAAAGAGTCGAGGAAAATGTTTCATGACGTACGAAAGACGTACGAAGTCTATGTATATGAGGGGAACCATTAAAGGAGGGGTGCGTTCGAACGACAGAACTACTCCTGCAAGCCCCATACATACGAGTAATAAATAGAGGACTTACACCTTTCTTGGCGAATATTGTCATAAAGGGGTGAGAAAATGAATGATATTAATTATAGTAGGTTCATAGCTAAACTAAATAACTTAGGATTCGGTAGCTCGAATATTGAAGATCAGATATACTCACTAAAAGATATCATAGTAGAAGAAAATATTTTGTTTTTTTATCCAAAAAGGTTTTTAGTGAAAGATCTTAATGTAAATGATGTTGAAGTATTTCTATTAGAAGATAAAAAAATGCGTATTATTAAGTTCTTAGAAAATGGATTCGTTGAAATTATTAATAAATCTTTCGAAGAGATAGCGGACATTAAAATAAAACACAAAAATAGAGTATCTACGAATCTAACCATTAGTTTTAAAAACAAAGAATCCTTTACGTTCGATAGCGAAGCGGATAGTTTTCATTCTCATTCAAAATTACAAGAAATTATATTAAATATCTATAAGCACCTAGATCAATCTTAGCATCCTTTTAGGGTGCTTTTTCTATGCCTAAAAATAAAGGAGTGAGTGGTGATGTGATGTGCCGAACTGGGAAGAAATTAGAGAAGAATGGGAAACAACGAAAATAACTTTTAAAGCATTGGCTGAAAAGCATGATGTGAAAGAAGGTACGTTGAAGAGTCGAAGAAGTCGTGGAGCTTGGGTAAGAGGTCCATCCAAGAAAGATGCAACTAAAGTGAAAAAGGATGCATCTGTTAAAAAGGTTGCAACCCCTAAAGAGGTCTTTGTAGAGTCGGATGATTTAACCGATAAGCAGAGGCTTTTTTGTATTTACTACATTAAGAGTTTTAACGCTACTATGTCGGCAATAAAAGCGGGGTATGCTCGAAATAGCGCCCACGTCGAAGGAAGTAGGTTGCTAAGAAATGCTAATGTTTCTGGGGAAATCAGAAGACTTAAAGGCGAAATGCAACAAGGCATCTTCATTGACGCAATGGACGTAATAAATAAATACATTCAGATAGCCTTTGCAGACATAACGGACTTCGTAGAGTTTGGTAGCGTTGAGAAATCAGAAAGACACCATGAAACAGGCGAAGTGATGCTTGATGACAACTTCAATCCAATCACATACAAGCAAGGTTTCGTAGACTTTAAAGAATCAGCTGAAGTTGATGGTGGAATCATTTCGGAAGTGAAGTTAGGACGTGATGGTGTAGTGGTCAAACTTGCAGACCGAATGAAAGCTATGGATTTCTTAACTAAACATTTTGATATGGTTCCAGATCACTTCAAGCGTCGTATTGAAGAAGAGAAGTTAAAACTCGCACAACAAAAAGTAGACACAAACAATGATGACAAACCAATTGAAATAATGATTCGACGTAAAGAAAAAAGGGTGTCGGCCAATGATTGATAAAGAGGTCAGTCCACACTTTGATGATTTTCTTTTTAATTGGGATCAATACTTTCAATTCCTTGTTGGTGGATACGGTAGCGGAAAATCCTACCACGTCGCATTAAAAATTATCATTAAACTACTTGAAGAAAAACGTACTGCTCTTGTCGTTCGTGAAGTCTATGACACTCATCGAGATTCAACATTCTCGTTATTCGAAGAGATCATTGCAGACATGGATTTAACCGGACGTATTAGGGCAGTGACTTCTCCTATGCAGATAAGATTCCCGAATGGTAGCAAGATAATTTTTAAAGGAATGGACAAGCCTGAAAAGCTGAAATCAGTAAACAACGTTTCATTGATTTGGGCAGAAGAAGGCAGCGAAGTTAAGTATGCTGGGTTTAAAGAATTAATTGGACGTATGCGGCATCCTTCATTGGATCTCCATATGATAGTTTCAACTAATCCGGTGGCACAAGACAACTGGACGTACACACACTTCTTTAAAGATGAAGAGAACAAAACGTTTACCTTAGATGATGCTGAACTTTATGAAAAGCGTGAGTTAGTGGTCGGGAATACTTATTACCACCATTCAACAGCAGAAGACAATTACTTTTTACCGCAAAGTTACATTGACCAACTAGAAGATATGAAAAACTATGACCCAGACCTTTACCGTGTAGCGCGAAAGGGTCAATTTGGCGTTAGCGGAACTAAGGTATTGCCACAATTCGAAGAAATGGAACATGAATCAGTAATGAATGCTATACGCGCAATCAACAAGCCGATGGAGCGTGTAGGCATGGACTTTGGTTTCGTGGATTCGTTTAATGCTGTATTGCGAATGGTCGTAGACCTAGAAAAGCATTACCTCTATATCTATTGGGAGTATTACAAAAATGGTAAAACAGATGATGCAACGGTTGAGGATTTGAAAGAATTTAAAGATAGCGGAGAAAGGATCATAGCTGATTCCGCTGAACCAAAAACAATTCAATATTTTAGACAACAAGAGTTCAAGATGTATGGTGCTCATAAATTTCCTGGTTCACGATTGGCAAACACGAAAAAAATGAAGCGATTCAAAAAGATAATCTGTTCAGACGCTTGTCCGAATACTATTAGGGAAATGAAAAAACTAACATACAAGCAGAACAAGCTTGGAAACAATATTCTTGACGAATTCAATATTGACCCCCACACATTTGAAGCCATTTGGTACGGCTTGGATGGCTACGAAGTCGCTGACTTAAAAGAGGAAGCGCAGCAAAGACGCTCGAAAACGCAAAGAGCAAAAGGGAGGAGGAGATAGTAAATGTCAGGACAAACAGTAAGAGCAAGGGTAATCAAAGCATCTGTTTCGACAGAAACTAAACAAATTTATAAAGATGATTTCGCTAATGCTTACGGTGATATCATCGAACCACCATACAATCTAAAAGAATTAATGCTAATCGGTGAATACTCCTCCATCTTACAACAATGCGTAGATGCTTACAAAACGAACATTGTTGGTTTTGGTGTTGAAGCGGAACACAAACTGGATATCAATTCAGAAGAAATTAAGGATGCAGTGAAAGAAAAAGCTGAAAATGAATACACATTACTTGATGAATTCATTCGCTATCTTAACTTGGATGAATCTCCTGAAGTTGTTCTTGGTTATGTCATTGACGATAAAGAAAAGACGGGGAACGGGTACTTGGAAATCTTGAGAGACGGTAAAGGTAATCCTGTAGGAATTGAATACGTTGATTCGCAGTACATGAGGATATGTAAGAAAACCGTTCCAGAAGAGGTTGAGTATACAATTTATGAAGGCGGCGTTGAAAAGAAAGTTAAACGGTGGAAACGATTCAGAAAGTATGTGCAGCTCATTGATGAAAAGAAAGTTTTCTTCAAAGAATATGGGGATCCGCGCATTATGAATCTTGCTACTGGAAAGTTTGACGATAGTACACCGGATAATTTACGAGCTACTGAAATATTTCATTTTAAAATCGGTTCAGAAACATACGGAAAGCCTCGATGGATTGGTAATTTAATCAGTTTGTATGGTGCTAGAAAAGCTGAAGAACTAAACCTTATGTATTTCAAGAATGGACGGCATATTCCCGCAGCTATCACAGTGAGCAATGGAAAGCTTGATGATGCATCATACGAAGCGTTGCAAGGATATATGAATGACTTGCAAGGTACTGACAACGCCCATAAGTTTCTGCTGCTTGAAGCTATGGGAACTGTTGAAGAAAAGATGATAAATGGTGACGAAAAGGTCACGCCGGTAAAGGTTGAAATTAAATCATTGGCCGAGGTTTTACAGCAAGATGCTTTATTCCTTGAATATGATGAAAATACCAGGAAGAAAATACGCTCATCGTTTCGGTTACCGCCACTTTATACTGGCGAAGCACAAGATTTTTCCCGTGCATCAGCTGATACTGCTCGTAAAGTAACTGAGGAACAGGTATTTCAACCGGAGAGAAAGACGCTTGCAAGAACGCTGAACGCTATGTTTTTGGAGCCGTTAAAATTCAAATATGTGAAGTTGTCCGTTAAAGGTGCTGATTTTCATGATCCTGTTGAGATTGCCAAGGTTCTTACACCGTTTATTCAAGCGGGGGCAGTTGCTCCTAACGACTTAAGGGATTTGTTGGGCCAAGTGTTAGGGAAAAGAATTGAACCATTTAGTGATGAATACAACGTTCCCATTCAGATGCTTGTCGGTGCGCAACCTACTAATCCGCTTGATAGTTTGTTGAATATCCAGAAATCGAACGGTGAACAAGGTGATTTAATCGACATACTGAAAGATTTACGTGATGTATTGGAGCATAGCCATGAACAAGACCGATAGATTACTTCGAAATATTAGTCTTTTCATTCAAAAAGCCGAAGAGGATGAAGAAAGTTTAATTGATTCGCTTCCTGATGCACCAGAACTTGAAGAAATTCCGGTATTGGTTGAAGAGTTCGAAAAAATGACCGCGAAACTGCTTAGACGGCAACGTAAACTGTTTCTTGATGAACTTAAAGCGTTCATTACAAAAGATGATTCTGAGACACTGGAAGCAATGTTGAACTACTTTCAAAATGATTTGTTCGCAGCCGATGAATTTGCAATATTGTTCGGAGTAGAAGCGGCAGCGTTCCTAAAGAACACGACTGAAAGCTTGTCGAAAATCATCATGGAGTCAATTGATAAAGATGTTGCGTTTAATGTACTTTCCAAGCGTACTACCGACTGGATTAAATCGTGGTCAGAGGAATTGGCGGAAATAATGAAGCTTAGTACGCATGCGGCGATTGAGAGAGAATTGATTGCGGCGATTAAAGCTGGTGAATCAATTGCTCAGGTGGAATTGAGATTGAAAGGTATGCCTGAGTTTGATAGAAAGCGTGCAAGGGCGGTTGCAAGAACTGAAGTACTTACCGCTTCATCTAGGGCGAACTTTGAATCGTTTTCTCAATCCCCCGCTGTTGTCGGCAAGAAGTGGAAACATAGTGGATTTGCAAAGATTAAACCACGTTTATCACATGTTGCAATGGATGGCGTAGAAATCGGTGTGGATGAATACTTTGAAATTGATGGTGAAGAGGGTTTGTATCCTCGTGACCCGTCTTTTTCAGCGTCAAATAGGGTGAATTGCGGTTGTGCAATGGGACCAGTTGTTGATGAGAAAATCATTGGTTTATCAAAAGAGGAAAAAGAAGCTATTCGGCAGGAAGTTCTTGATGAATTAAATGCATAGGAGGTAGAGAAATATGGACTACACACGTTCAATCGGAGAATCATATGAATCGTTTGAAGGTACACCGGAAGAAATTGCAAAGCTGATTAATTCAATTGACAGGCAACCTAAAAAACCATTCTTTAGTGTGCCCGTGATAATGAATTCGATAGCTAATTCTACAGGTTTGATTGGTAACTTGGCTCTGGGAAATGTGGGAATCGACATCCATAAGCCCGTTTTCGAAAAAGAAGTGGCAAGAAATACTGGGAGACTAATGAGTCATAAAGCTACAGACATCCTTGGTTGCTCTTGTGGCGTCAACGGTTGTGAGTTATACAAAGACTCATCTGAAAGGGGGTGAATAATTAATGACAAGAGAACTTATTAACGCACAAATTACTCACGTTTCATACGTTGACAAAGGCGCAAACCAAAAACGTTTCTTCCTAACAAAATCTGCTAATGAGCCAACATTTCAAAAAGAAGTGAAGGTATTCGTCAATAAAGAAGATGCTGAACAGAAACTTGTATATGGCGTTGTGTATGAACCTGATGTAGAAGACTCTCATAAAGATTTCATGACAGCTACTGAAATAGAGAAGGCGGCACACGGGTTTTTGAAAGATGCACGCAATATCGACACCCAACACGATTTTGAAGCTGGCGTTGGCGAAGTAGTTGAATCATACATTGCTCCTGCAGATATAACGATTGGTGAAGAAGTCATAACAAAAGGTTCATGGGTACTTGTAACAAAGGCATCTGATGAAATTTGGGAAGCAATCCGAAAAGGCGATTACACCGGATATTCATTAGCTGGAACAGCCGAAACAATTGAGAAAAAAAGCGAAGAGCCAACTGCCGAATCGGAAAACGATGAGGAAAAGGGGCTTTTTAATTTGCTTAAGAACTTTTTCGGCGGAAAAACGGACGTTGAAAAAGGTGTGGTCGCTGATAAATATAATAAGGACCGTAGGCGTCGGGAGTTTTGGGCGGCACAAGATGCGTTGAACAGCGTGATTATGAATTGGGATAGTAACTACAACAGTACTGTGGAAACTGACTCGACTAAAATAAGAGAAGCGCTTCAGGACTTTGTTGATATCGCCCAGGAAGTTCTTATTGAAGAAGACATAGCAAAAGCGGTGGGAACGCCACCAGAAGGAGATGAGAGCGAAATGAAAAAAGAAGATATTGAAATAATGTTAGATGAAAAACTAGCACCAATCACTAAAAAGCTTGAAGGATTTGAAAAGGAAGAAGACAGTGGTTCAGATGATGAACCAACACCTGAAGAAACACTCATGAAGCAATTTGGTGAGGTTCTGGATGAAAAGTTAGGACCAATCAACGAGCGACTTGAAACTGTTGAAAAGTCTCGCGGTATATCTAAACAAGGCGATTCAGACGGCAATCAAGAAGACGTGACAAAATCAGATAACATTTGGGCGGGTTTACTATAAAAGGGGGCAATAAAATGAAAAATCAACAAATTATTGAAAAAGCAGAAATGTCACTTGCGACATTAGCAAGTGGCGGTTTAATGAATTCAGGACAAGCTGATCAGTTTATTCGCATGGTTCAAGATGCACCTACGATTTTGAAAAATGCTCGCGTAGAGCAGATGACTTCAGACTCACAAAAATTCGAGAAAATCGGGTTTGGTCAACGTATTTTGCGACCAGGTGAAGAAGGTAAAGTTTTAGCTGATGGTGATCGCGCAGTTCCGTCGACAAGCACAGTAACGCTTAATGCTAAAGAAGTTATTGCAGAAGTTCATATTACTTATGACACGCTTGAGAACAACATAGAAAAAGGCGGATTACAAAATACTATCATGTCTATGATAGCTGAACGTGCGGCTCTTGATATGGAGGAATTACTGTTAAATGGTGATACATCGTCACTAGATACCTACCTTGCATTGATGGATGGATTACGTAAGCAAGCTGTATCCCACGTTGTAGATCACGCTAGTGGAGCATTTGCCCGTGACGTATTCAAGAAGGCTTACAAAGCTGTTCCGTCCAAATATCTTCGTAGTCCACAAGATTTCAGATTCTACACTTCGCCAGGCTTAGAGGTTGAATGGAAAGACTTAAATGCTGACCGTCAAACAATGCTTGGTGATGCATCACTTGAAGGTCGTCTTGCTTCTGCATTTGGTGTTCCTATTCGAAGCGTTGCGACACTACAACCTTATGATGAATTAAGTACAGATGTATCAGATATCCTTCTTACACACCCGAAAAATATAATTTTAGGTATTAGCCGTAACATTCGAATTGAAGTAGACAAAGATATTCGTGCACGTAAATTCATCATTGTTTTAACTACTAAACTTGATGGTAAATTCGAAGAAGAAGATGCGGTTTCTAAAGTAATCAAAGTGAAGGAGTGATTTCATGTATATCGCAGTTCTAATTAAAGGCGAAACGTATGATGTGATGGGTCACGTATTTAAGCGAGGTCAAGAAACGGAAGTCCCTAAAGAGGTATACGATTATTTGGCAGGAAATGTTCAATTCGAACTCAAGAGACCTCCGAAAGTTACTAAAAAAGAAAAGGAGTGATTAATCGTGTCTATTACTCCGCAAGAATTAAAGGGTTATTCGGTTTTTGAAGATGTCATCGAACGATCTGATACATTACTCGAAATGGACATTCTGGAAGCCGAAACGTATATCAAAGGAAAGCTGAAGAAGTCACTTAGTGATTTCATTCCTTTGTCAGAAAAATTAAGGCTCGCATTGTTGAAGGTAGCGCAGTATTTTGCGCTCGTTAACAGTGACGAGTCTATTGTTAAGGGTTACAAGTCTGAAAAGATGGGTGATTACTCATACACCTTGTCAGATGGCTCTATCATGTCGATTCCAGACGTTTCTGGACTACTTGCTGATTACATTGAAAAGGAAGTACCGAGCGGTGGTAATCTATTTTTAAGGATTAGAGCGCTATGAGTTACAAGAAATTACTAACTCATAGATGTGATATCTATCACCTTAAAAGTCGTGAAGTTATCGGAGCATTTGGAGTTCCCGCTGGAACAGAATTTTATTATGATGATGAGCCGGATGTTGCTAGTGTACGGAGCTATTTCACAGAAAAGAATCAATCTGTATTTCAGACTGCACCAGCCAATGTCATTACAGAATCGTTTCTTGTTCACTTCTTGCCGAAAGTCGATGTAAGAATCAACAGTAAAGTTGTTTGGGATGGAGTTACTTACAAAACGCAAATGCCTAGAAAGATAAAGAATCATCATCAAGAAGTTACAGTTTCGAGGAGTGAAAATCTATGAAGTTTGAAATAGATGGTCTAGAAGCATTTGCCAAAGCGTTAGATGATGCGGCTAATGGTGATTTGCAAGCTGAATATACTTTGTGGCTTGAAGCGATGGGCTTTGAGTTCCTTGATTTAATACAAGATGAAATCATTAGGACCGGGACAGTCGAGACTAGAAGGCTCTTAAATTCGTTCGGTAAAGGAACAGCGTCGTCGAATTTAGCCACTAAAAGTAGTGATCATGTTTGGGAAATGCACGAAGGTAATCTGTCTTTACTCGTAGGCACAAACGTTGAGTATGCCTGGTACGTAAATGACGGCCATTGGACGAATAAGCAAGGTGTTGCAACTAGATGGGTTCCAGGCGTCTGGAAAGGTACCCGTTTCGAATACACTCCAGGTGCAGAAACCGGCATGATGCTAAAGCAGAAATGGGTTGAAGGGTCTCATTATTGGGATAACGCATTCGCTATGTTTGAAAAGATGTTCGAGAAAAGCTTAGATCGTCGCTTACAAGAATGGATTGACAAAACTTTCTAGGAGGTGGTCCATTGAATCTAGAAGTTGGTTCAATCATGTCTTATTTCTATAGAATATTTCCTGTAAAGGTGTATACAAAAGAGGAGCCTGAAAATTTTGTGGTACCTTCAATGTATTTCCCTACACCATTCTCTTTCGATGGAAACGACACGAATATGACGTTTATGAAAACTTACAGTCTGTCGATTAAGTTGTTTCACACAAGCCCTCAGCTTGCCTTTGCAGAGGCTGAACGTATTGCCGATACTATAAGGCGGAAAAAGATGCTTGTGCCGATGGTTAATGAGGATGGCGGTCCAACAAAAGGTCATATTAGACTTAGAAGAATTGAAGAACGCATTACTGATGGTGTTGCATCGATTGTGGTGAGTTGGGATAGTCGCTACCACTATGACCGCGATGATTATATTGCATTAGAAAATATTCAGTTTGATAATGGGGTGAAAAAATGACAAATGAAAATAAGGTCAAGAAAGAGGTTCCTGTTGAAAAGGAATCTCTTTTTTATATCCATCAATTAAGAGAACATAGCCGAGAACTGTTTGGTGTTAAGCCGGAAGTGTTAGATGGTGTATTTAAAAGTTATAAAAGTAACCAAATCAACAAGACAGAAGCCAAGAGCATGATTGATGCATTTTTGTGTAAAAAGGTTAGAAATAAAAAGGGGGTTAAAAAATGAATGGCGGAACTTTTACATTAGGACAAGAAAAAGAACGCGCTGGTATCTATTTCCGATTTACATCAGCGGCGAAAAAGCGCTTATTAGCTGGTGAACGTGGTACGGCGGCTTTACCATTCGTTTTGGATTGGGGACCATCTAAACAGTTTATTGAAATCACAAAGGATAGCGATATTAAGAAAAAGTTGGGGTTAGAAGCAGATGACCCATCACTATTATTACTTAATGAAGCTAGAAAACGTGCGAAAGTCGTTAAATTGTACCGCGTGAACGAAGGAGTAAAGGCGACTATTGTAATTTCAATAGGTGTAAGTGCGACTGCTAAATACGGTGGCGAACGTGGAAATAACATTTTAATCAAGATTTCTGAAAACGTGGTAGATCCACTCAAAAAGGATGTCATCACACACCTTAACAATCGGCCTGTTTCACGCCAAACAGTTTTAGCTACAAATTTAGGCGGTTTAGAAAGTAATGATTGGGTGGATTTCACAGGTACGGGCGCACTTACTGATACTGCAGGATTAAGTTTAATCGGCGGAACAAATTCAGACCCAACAAACTTAGATTACCTGGACTACCTAGAAGCGGCAGAACTCGAATTCTTCGATTCTATCGGTCTACCAATTGTTGAGGGTGAAGATGAAGCGGAAATGCTTAAGACAACATTTGTTGGATTTATTAAGCGTATTCGGGACGAGCAAGGAGTCAAGGTTACAGGGGTTGTTGCGAATCATCCTGGGGACTTTGAAGGCATTATCAACGTAACGAATGGTGCGACTTTACCAGGACGACAATTAACAGCTGCCGAAACAGTAGCATGGGTTACTGGTGCTCAGTCTGCTGCATCTGTTGCTCAATCACTTACATTCGTTGATTATGATGAAGCAGTTGGCGTATTCCCAGAGTTTGACAATGATGAGATTATTGAACGACTCGGCAAAGGTGAATTTATGCTGACATATGATCCGCGCGACAAAGAAGTGTCAGTTGAAGCTGATATTAACTCATTGACTTCGCTTACTGAAGATAAAAATGAGAAGTTTCAGCATAACAAATTCATTCGAATCATTGATGCTATCAATAATGACGTGTCGCGAGAGTTAAAACGCACAATTAAAGAATTGAAAAATAAAGGTAAGGATATCCCTGCTGAAGCTGACGGTGAACAAATCGTTAGAACGCTTGTAACTATCTACATGAACGAGTTACAAGATGGTAAAGCTATCAAGAATTTCGATTCATCAGAAGACATCAATATATCTGTTACCGAAAAGGGTGACGGTTTTTTAATTGGCATCGGTGTCCAAGACGTTCAATCCGCAGAGAAATTCTACTTTGATGTAGTTGCTAAATAAGAAAAGGAGTGATAAAGCATGTCATTTAGAGCGCAAAATACCATTAGTGGTAAAGAAGGACGTTTATTCCTCGATGGTGAGGAATTAGCTTACATCAAAACATATGAAGCAACAATTGAAAAGAATAAGAGTGAAGTGAATATTATGGGCCGTCGAATGACCGGTCATAAAACGACTGGCGCAAGCGGAACCGGCACAGCCACTTTCTACAAAGTGACTTCTCGCTTTATCAAGATCATGGTTGATTACGTGAAAACAGGCAAAGATCCTTACTTTACTTTGCAATCAGTATTAGATGACGCAAGTTCAGGACGAGGCACGGAGCGTGTCACTCTGTTTGAAGTTAACTTTGATAGTGCGAAAGTAGCCGGTCTTGATGTTGATTCAGAAGCACTTGAAGAAGAGGTTCCATTCACTTTTGAGGACATTGATATGCCGGAAGAATTGAGTGAAACATTTAGTTAACTAAAAAGAGCGATTCGTTTCGCTCTTTTTTACATACCAAAACAAAAGGGAGAGATTTATATGACAAATAAAAATAATGATGTAGAAGAAATTGAAGAAGTTGAATTATCAGAAGTGGTAAATGATTTATCGTTTTTCATGCCCGGAGCGGCGGAAGAGATTGAGGAAGTGACACGCTTGGTTTCAAAGCGGTTTAAAGATGCAAAAGGAAAGTTAATTCCATTTCATTTTAAACCTATTACAACAACTAGAATCGACGAACTAGAAAAGCTATGTATAGAAGCCGTTTATAGCGGAACACGCAGAAAGAAAACGGGAGAAAAGCTAAATAATGCGAGGTTCATGGCGCATATCGCAGTAGAATCCACAATTTTTCCTGATTTCAAATCGGCTGAATTACGAAAAGCATATGGCGAACATGATCCAATCGAAGTAGCGAAGAAAATGCTTCATATTGGCGGAGAATATTCTGAATGGCTTAATAATTCCAGTGAAATCAATGGTTTCGATGACTCTATCGAAGAGTTGGAAGAAGCGGCAAAAAACTAATAAAGGATGGGGATAAAGAAGCAGTCTACCTTTACTACGCGATGATTGAATTGCAATATTCCCCGTCCGAATTAAAAGAATTATACGAAGCACCGAAGCACTTTAAAGCGTTATTGTACGGAAACATCGGATACAAATTAGAACAACTTGAAAAAGAAGCGAAAGAAGCGAATAAAAAGTAATAGAAAGGAGGTGCAAATGCATGGCTAAACTAACTGCTAGATTCGATATTCAAGACAAAATATCAAAAAAGTTAAGAGTAATTCGTGGTGAAATCGACTCATTAAACAAGGCGAGGGAAAGAGCGAATAAACCTCTCACAATGATAATGCGAGCAAGGGATAACGCCACGAAGATACTTAAGAAGTTGCATATGTTTGTCCTAAAAGATATCGCGAAAACGCACACAGTTGCCGTGAAGGTTAAAGATGGAGCAACGAAAACACTTACTTCTATATCAAGTTTTATGAAACGTAGAATGCCGAGGACTCATGCGTTATTTGTCTCGGCTAAAGACAGAGCGACGCCTGTTTTGAGAAGGATAGGAGAGTTCGTTCAAAGAAATATTGCGCGAACGCAATTAATGACTATACTAGCGACTGACAGAGCAACGCCTGTTATTCGCAGAGTTGGAAACTTTGCAAGGTCAACATTATCAAGAGGTTATAACTTCACGGTTCGAGGAATTGATATGGCAAGTCGGATTATCGGGAGAGTCTCTTCTTATGCCGTGACCGCTATTCCGAGAGTAAGGACGTTCACCATTCGAGCGATTAATATGGCATCAAATGTAATCGGAACGGTTAAAAAAGCACTCTTTTCAATACCTACATTAATTACGGTGACGCTTGCTGCGGTGGGCTTAGGAAAGTTGAAAGAATCTACTGTTGGAGCGGCGATGAAGTTTGAAGATTACGGCGTAGCTATGAATCACTGGCTAAGGGGAGACAAAAAGGCCTCTGCTGACTTAATGGACTGGATGGGAAAAAAGGCGGATAAAACGCCATTTAGTTCTCCTGATATATTTCCAGCTATGTCAGGGGCGGTTGCGTTATCCGGCAATGATCCCGCGAGCATCAAGCGCTTAACGAGTGCTGCTATTGATATGGCTGCGCTGTCTGGCGGACGACATACAGTGGATGACGCAATGCAGGCATTGACTATGGCTAAAATGGGTAACTTTGTAATGATGAAAGGTTTTGGGATGCAAATCACCAAAAAAGATTACAATAAAATGGGTTGGGAAGGATTCCAAGACCATGTGGAGGGTGTTTTCAAAGGCGGTGCGGAAGCGTTATCTAAAACCTCTAGTGGTATCCTAGCAACATTAAAAGGATATCGGGGTTCTCTTTTGCGGGCTATAGGAGACGGCTTTTTAGGCCCAATGAAGCCCCGACTCGATTCGATTAATAAGTGGCTTGAAAACAACCAAGAAACTTGGGGTCGCTGGAAAAAAGTCGTAAACAAGCATGGAGAAGAAGCTTCAGAGTATGTCTTTTCAAAGCTAGAAAACGGATTTAATCATATAAGGTCACAGTACTTGGACAATAAAGATTTTATGGACCTTGATTTTGAGGGGAAAATAAAATTCATTTCGGAAGACATTGGACAGTGGTGGAACTCTAAAGGGATGCCGGCACTAAATGGTTGGTGGGATAGCTCAGGGAAACCTTGGGCTGAAAAAATCGGCTTGTTCATGGGGAAGTCAATTTTTGCTGGAATAGTTTTAGGTGTAAAAGAAGGTGGTAAAGCACTAGGTAGTATGTGGGGCGATGCACTTAAAAAGCCTAGCCTAGAAAGTCTTGGCGGAGCAGGCATTGCTACATTACTAGCGGTGTCAATAGCGAGTTTAGTGCTAAGTCCATTGATTACGGCAGTCGGCCTAATGGCGAAAGGTGTTAAAGGTGCAGTAGGTGCGGGAAAGAAAATAAAAGGATTTTTTAATAAAGGTCCAACTAGTACTCCTATGGTTTCAGGAACTGGAAAGCCGGTTAAACCAATTAAGCCAGTAAAGCCAGTTTATACGATGCCATGGACCAATAAAGGTAGCAAAGCGCCAACGAGTCCAATGCCGAATGTTAAAGATACCGGTAAGTTAGCGAAAGGTTTTTCTAGACTAGGAAAACTAGGGAAAGGTATACCTGTACTTGGAATCGGGTCGCTTTTAGGCGCACTAGCCATCGGAACATCTAGTAAAGAGGAAAAACCCGGTGCCGTCGGTGGTGTTGCTGGCGGTTTAGTAGGAGTGACAGTGGGTGCGGCGCTTGGTTCTGTCGTCCCGGTGGTCGGAACAGCAATCGGCGGAATTATCGGCGGTGTTGTTGGATCTATGGGTGGAGAAGCAATCGGGGATTGGCTAGGTGAAAATTGGGCATCAATCAAAAAAGGCGCATCCGAAACCAGCAAGTCAATTAGTGAAAAGTTTAAAAGTGCAAGTAGCACGGCGAAAGAGAAATGGAAATCTGTTTCTGAATGGTTTGGGAAATCTGTTTGGAAACCCATATCTGTAAGTGCGAGTGATGCAGCTAAGTTAATTGGTGGTAAATTATCTGCTTGGTTCATGAGGTTTGTATGGGAACCGATATCAAAAGGTGCGGCAATAGCTGTTGGTTGGATTAAAGGGAAATGGAAAACTTTAAGCACTTGGTTTTCTAGCAAAATATGGACTCCTATTTCGAACGGAGCTAGTACTGCTATAGGCTGGATTAAAGACAAATGGAATTCAATCACTAGTTGGTTTAGCAACAATATTTGGACTCCGTTTTCGAATGGGTTTAGTACAGCATTAAATTTCATTGTAGGTTTATACGACATCGCGGAACAAGCGGTGAAACTTGTTTGGGGAGTTATTTCGACGTGGTTTAACGACAATGTGTGGAAGCCACTGAAGATGGCGGCGGGCATCGCTTGGGATTGGATTACCACTAAAATTTCTAATACTTGGACAGCCATTACAGTGTTGTGGGGCATGGCTGTTAGTTGGTTTAACGATACAATATGGACTCCATTAGTAACATTGGCTGGATTAGCTTGGGTCTTAATAACAAGCAAGATTTCCGATGCGTGGTTAGATATTACTACTATTTGGGGCATGGCGGCTATGTGGTTCCAAGAAAATATTTGGACCCCACTAGTAACATTGGCTGGGATTGCTTGGCTTGCAATATCTTCATTTGTTACCAACTCTTGGACAGCCATTACAGTGTTGTGGGGCATGGCTGTTGGTTGGTTCGAGGAATCTGTTTGGGCACCAATAAAAATCGGTGCTGAATTATTAAGTGCGTGGATTGGTGAAAAGTTTACGGAAGGTTGGAATACTGTCACTGCTTTATGGGGCGTAGCAGCTTCTTACTTTGAGGAAAACATTTGGAATCCGATTAAAGCGGGAGCGGCATTAGTTGAAGAGTCGATTGTAGGAGCGTTTAGAAATGCTTGGGAATATGTTTCCGGCATCTTTAAAAAGCTGGGTGATACCTGGGATAAAATAAAAGATTGGGGTAGTACTGGTGCTGGTTGGGTCGGCACGGCTGTCGATTACGTAGTCAAAAGGGGTGCTGAAAGGCGCGGGCAAGGGCAAGCCCCTACTTATGCCGCAGGTACAAACTTTCACCCTGGAGGACCTGCGATTCTTGGTGATGGCGGTGGTCCCGAATTATATCGTTATCCAAACGGTGGAATGGGATTGTCACCAGGTACAGATACACTCATGAATTTACCACGCGGCACAGAAGTTTTGTCGCATAAAAAAACGGTGAAATTCTTTAATCCAACACCCGCTTATGCTGATGGTATTGGATTTAATGGCGGAGTACCAGAAAAAGTGAATTTATCGAATGAACAAGTGGCTGCTGTATCAACATCAAAAAGCAACGGTAAAAAATCAGTTGTCAGCGGTATTCGTGATGTTATTGTGCAAATCATTGGCGAAAGCCACTACCATGACGACATGGACGCTGAAAAGGTCGGAAAAGTAGCGGTTGCGGCAGTTAAAAAGCAATTAGAAGATGAATATTTCGAAGGTGGGGAGATGGTTGTAGATGGCTAAAAGTATCTTTGAAATATGGCTTTCATTCGGGAATGGCGCTGAAAAGTTGCGCCTTCCCGTTTTGCCTGCAATTTTAGATATAAGTAACGAATCAAAGAACGAAAGCGTTGATATTGCTAAACTTGGAGAAGTTACAATTATTCAAGATCCAACGGCTAAAGGATTTAGCTTCACGTCTCATTTCCCTCCTAATGAATCGTCTATCACTGAATATGTAGGGTTTAAGATGCCGTGGCGATTTGTACAGGATATTGAGCGGTGGAAACGTACTCGTAGACCTATTCGTTTTATAGTTACAGGAACGCCGATTAATTATCCAGTCTCAATAGAGTCATTTACTTATCGCGAAGGTGAGGGTGATATCAAGGATTTATATTACGATATCACCTTAAAGGAGTATCTTTTCGTGACCGTTAGAAAGATAGATTTGAAAAAGCCAGTGCCTGAAAAAGCCAGTGCCTGAAAAAGCGAGACCTGATCCAAAGCCGGTTGCCAAGACGCATGTTGTTAAAAAAGGTGACACGCTTTGGGCAATCGCAAAAGTGGTCTATAAAAACAGTCTTGAATGGAAAAAGATTTGGAATGCGAATAAAGATATGCTCGTAAAAAGAGATAAGCGTAACGTAAAGCAACCCGGGCACTGGATTTTTCCCGGACAGGTGTTGATACTTCCATGATTGAGCTGTTTTTAGTCAAACCAACACATATGCTTGAAATTCCAACGGAATCTATCACATGGTCAGGCAAAAGATATCACGCGGCTAGAAAAATTGACGCAAGAATCCTATACACAGGAGGAGGCAGTCGCCAAATAGTCAATGTTGATGAGGGTGACACACTTCTTTTTAAGTGGCGCGGCAGCGAATTGTTTCGAGGGACGGTCTTTAATCGTTCGCGGAATAAAAGCGGAATGCTTACGTTAACCGCTTACGACATGCTTCAATCTTTCTTGCTTAACAAAGATGTGTATGATTTTTCTGGAAAACGATTGGATGAAGTCTTGCTGCGTATGTGCAAAGACTTCGAAGTCCCTTTTAATGCTTTTGCAAATACTGGACACGTGATTAAGGATTTGTTGATTGATTCCGAAACTCCTTTATACGACATAGCGCTCAGAGCCATGATTGATACGCATAAAGCGTCAAAAAGAAAGTTTGATATTTCTTCACGCTTAGGGAAGGTCCGTCTAACCGAATTAAAACCGCAAGACGTGCAATGGGTGCTTGAAGTTGGTGGAAATATCATTGATTATAATTACGATACAACGATAGAAGAAACTGCTACACGTGTGAAATTGGTATCTGGTGAAGGTAAAGAAACGGTTACTGCGACAGTAGTAGACGAAGCCGGGAAGAAGAAATTCGGCGTACTGCAACATTATGAAAACATTTCTGAAACTCTAAATAGAAATGCATTGACGAAAAAAGCGCAAGAAATTCTTGCGAAGAAAAAAGGAGTTAAAACAAAGCTTGATGTAGAAACTTTAGGTATCTCGTCATTAACAAGCGGTGGTGCTGTTTATGCAATCATCGATGACATCCGCATTAAAAGAAGTTATTTTATAGATGATGATACCCATATATTTCATGGGAATAAGCACACGATGAATTTGCAATTGATAGAAACAAATGATTTTCCGGAAATGGAAGAATTGCAAAAGAAGGAAGTTGCATCGACAAGCTCCTCTGCCAAAGCTTCATTAAAAGCGCAAGAAGCTGTCACTATAGCTAATAGTTACAAAGGACGCCTGAAATATAATTTTGGAGGAAAAAATATTCCCGGTGGATCTGGTGATTGTTCTGGGTTTACTTACTTTGTTTATAACCGCGTTGGCGTAAATATTGGACATGGTACTAGTACGCAATTAGCTAAAGGGAAGAAAATTGTGAAAAAGGATGCTCAACCGGGCGATTTAGTCTTCTTCAAAGGGACTTATCGGGCGGGTGTTTCGCATGTTGGCATTGTGACGCGTCCTGGCTATTGTGTAAGTCTTGCGTCCAGTGGTTGTAAAGAGCACGGCTATTTAACAGGCAATGATTCCTATTGGGGACCTAAGTTCATGCAAATTAAGCGGGTGTTATAAAGGGGGATTAGAATGACGTTAAGTAACACGATTAAACAAATTGCTGTGGGAGTTAATGGAGCGAGCGGACCTGTTCGATTGATGGATGCAGATGTTATTTCGGATTCCCCTCTGCGTATTCGATTGACGAAAAATAACAAGTTAGTTCTGCCGAAAGAACGATTTATCATTCCTGAAAAACTAACAAACTACGAAGTGATGGTGCAAACGCCCAGAGGAATAGAAGCGCATACAATCATGAATGCCTTGAAAACAGGAGATAAAATAGTTGTTTTAACAATCCAGGGCGGTGGTACCTATTATGTACTGGATCGTAAAGGATAAGGGGTGAAGACACGTGGCTCTATCGCCTGAAATAGAAATGCCTGAAAATACAGATGAAATGATCATAACTGAAATACTTGAATTAAAAACGTATCGTTTTGATTTTGAAACAAAGCGATTAACGAGCGAATTGATTAGTGGTTTAGAAGCAATCAAGCAATTCGTTATGATGGAGCTACAAATAACGAGATACGCACACGCTATTTACTCACCAGATACCGGGAATGAGCTAACGTCATTGATTACTGACGAAGAAACGACGATTGCCTATAAAGTAGTAGAAATTGAACGCTTAGTAACAGAATCCTTGATTTATGACCCAAGAATTGATTCGGTTCATGATTTTGAAATCGAACATAAAGAGAGCGCTTTTCATGTTCGATTTACAGTAGCAACAGTACTAGGAGAAATTGAAATCAGGGAGGAGTTATCAGCCTGATGTTTGAACAACATACATTTGAAAAAATATTACAAGAAATGATAGATAAAACAGGGCAAGAGTTTGACGTGAGTGAGACATCGCCTATTTATGCGGCATATGCAATGAGTGCGGCACAAACGGCTAAGTTTTACCGGTCATTAGATAGGGTTCAAGAACTAGGCTTTGCTTCGACAAGTGAGGATGAATACTTAGAAAAGAGGACATCCGAAATGGGTGTTTTCTTCAATCCTGCTGTTACATCAATAAGAAGAGGGCAATTTAATGTGACTGTTCCGGTCGGGAGTCGATTTTATGTTCAGGATCTTCATTTTGTTGTTATCAGCAATGATAGAAGTATTCAATTGCAATGTGAAACTCCTGGCGTTATTGGGAATTCAATACCGACAGGTACAGAAATGCTTCCGCTTGAAAATGTTAATGGATTAGAAACGGCGATTCTCGGAGAAATCATTATTCCGGGTTCTGAAAAAGAGTCGGACGGCTCTTTATTTGTGAGATACCAGGAGAAGGTCGTTGAACCTGCTACAAGTGGCAACAAGGCCCATTATATTGAATGGATGCGCGAAATAGATGGAGTTGGTGTGGTTAAGGTATTTTCCAACTGGGATGGAGCAGATACAGTAAAAGTGGTTGTCGTCGATACAGATTATTTACCTGCATCAGCTGAATTGGTTGGAATTGCTCAAACAGAACTCGATCCAATACCAGGTCAAGGTGAAGGAAGAGCACCTGTCGGGGCGTTTGTGACTGTAGTCAGTGCTATTCCTGCCGTTATGAACGTAATAGCGCATGTAGAAATACTACCTTCAACGACTCTTGGTATTGTAAAAACGGAGTTTGAAAAAGTGTTCGCGGAACATTTGAAGACAATTGCATTTCAAGAAGGTGTTGAACCGATTATCCGACAGAGGGTGGTCGGTTCTTTGCTGTTGAATATTCCGGGAGTTACAGATTACGGCAACTTATTTATTAACGAGCAGACCGAAAACGTCACTTTGGGAGATAGCGAAACACCAGTTGTCGGGCAGGTGACATTCAATGTTTAATCAAGAAGAAATGCTCTTGGAATTACCAACTGTACTTCGGCAGTCACCAGACTTTCGAGAAATGGCGCGTGTACAAGGTATTATTTATGATCGGCTCGAAAGCGATATTGATGATGTGTTAAATCAGTTTTTTATTGATGATGCAACTTGGGGTCTTTCAATTAAGGAACAGGAATTTAAGATTCCGACAGATGTCAACAAGCCATATGACCAACGTCGTTCAGTATTGAAAGCGAAAATACGAGGGATTGGAACAGTCAGCGCAAGCATGATTAAAAGTGTAGCTGAATCCTTTCAGCATGGATCAGTAGATGCTAGAGCAATTAAAAATGAATCCAAAATCTTAATTACATTTAATGATATCTTCGGTATCCCTCCGAACTTGGAGGATATTAAGGATGCGATTCGAAAAATATTACCCGCTCACAGGATTGTTGATTTTGAATTCAGATTTTTACTTATAAGAGAAGTCGAAGCAATGACGCTTTCCGAATTAGAATCTACGCCATTAAATAAATTTGCAGGAGGTGCTTAATTTGGCCAGTAATACAAGCCGTTTAGATTTATTAAAGAAAGATCCTATTGTTGATGGGAGCAATACATTTAATATTAAGACGATGCTCAACGACAACTGGGACAAGTTAGATAAAATTACTGCGTTAATCGATCCTATAACGGGAAAGTTATTACCAGGACAAGAAAACCCGGTTGACGTATCAGCGATCGAGCTACAATTGACCGATATTGAAAACTCCATAGGCAATTTACCAAGTTTAGAAACAGATGTGAAGTCGAATTTAGTAGCTGCAATCAACGAGGTTAAGCGAGCACTTGCGACGCATTTGGCGGAAAGTGCGTCTACTACAACTAAAGGGCATGTGCAGCTCAACAACACTGTAACAAGCACCTTAACGACACAAGCAGCAACAGCTAACGCAGTAAAAACAGCAATGGACAGAGCAGACGCGGCTTTTACGTCAGCCAGTGACGGTAAGGCGGCAATTAAGAGCGCTGTTACTGGCGTTGATCCTACGGTTACAATACCACTTGATCCGACGTTCGCAGAATTAGCGTCAGGGATTGGGCAGATTAGTACGGGTAAGAAGTGGGCGAGTGGAAATATCGTAGGCGAATTTGGCGCTCATTCGGTAGAGGCCGTAATTGGAAATATCACAGGATTACAATTTATTCCGAAAATAATTATAACTAAATTTATGTACACCGTTTACACGGATGTTAGATACGGGGTAAGTGTGTGTGTTATAGGAAAGAATGGAAGTTGGACAACACAGGGATCAACAGCGCTTGTAATTTCAAAGATTGAACCGACACAAAACGAATTTAAGTTATCGGGAACGACTTCCACAGGTGTGACATATAAAAACATTGATTGGTATGCGTTCGAATAAAGAAAGGGATGATAAATTGAAAACACTAATTATTTACGACAACGAAGGTTACATCATATCAACAATGCAAGGACAACCGTCTCCAAGAAATCCAATCGGAGTACCTTTTCTAAACGTAGAGATTCCAGAAGGTAAACGTATTAAAATAACGGATGGAATCGGCGTGGATGTATCAGTAACACCGAATGAAGTTATTTTAGAGGATATTCCACCGAGTGAAATTGACACGTTACGAAACGATTTAAACGAAGCCATTATGGAGTTATCAATGGCAATAGCGATGGGAGGAATGTAATATGTTTAACAAAAAAAGCATAGTCGCTAAAACGTGGGCGAACGCAGTTTTGAAAGGAGATAAAACACTTGAAGAAGTGCCTAATCTATCTAATCTTGTTGCTGTCGTTACTGAAATTATCGAGGAGGCGGAAGTCAATGTTTAATGAAAAAAGTATTGTTGTTCGTACTTGGTTTGGCGCTGTTATGTCAGGAGTTTATCCTTATTTCATGGTTCCTAAATTATCAAATTTACGTGAAGAAGTAGGAAAGAAACTAACTGAAATTGGATATGATATTGAAAATGAGGACGCAGCATAAGCTAGCGTTATTTTTTATGTTGAAAAAATAATACGATTTGGACCTTGACTTTGTTACTAGAAATTTCTAGACTATTAATAGCAATACTTTTAATAAGTATGCCGCAGATATGGGTTCGAGTCCTGTACCCCTCGCCAAATCTATAAACATTGCTCTGAGTAGCGAGTATTGGATATTTGGTATTTTTATTGCCAATCTTTCATCAATCGCTATGACGAAATCATGGGAATCCTTTTCTAAAGACACTAAGGAGATGATTGTAATTTCAATGTTTACTATTACTACACTGCTGATAACCTTTGCGGCTTCCGAGGGGTTAGTTTAATTGGTAAAACGGTTCATATAGGAAACCAAGGTTATCAGCAAACCAAATCATCATTTCGATATGATGATTTTTTTTATTGTTCTTAAGAAAAAGTAATACACACTAGGAACATAACCTGTCGTAACAACACCTTATATTAGGTGTTTTTTAATTACTCCCAATTGGGTGATTATGGTACTATGGTATAAATACTGTTATTCAACTAATGGTCCATTTTGTTAATTATATATTTTCCTGTTAGGAGGGATTTAATATGATAGAGGTAGATGCATTCCCTGTGCTTGAAACAGATAGATTGATTTTAAGACAGGTAACCAACGATGATGCGAAGAACCTTCTAACGTATTTTTCTGATATTGATGTGATGAGGTACTATGGATTAGAACCATTTAAGTCAATTGACGATGCATTGGATGAGATTTCGTGGTATAAGTCAATTTTTGAAAAGGGAACAGGCATTAGGTGGGGAATTTCGTTAAAGGGCCAGGATAAGATAATTGGTAGTTGCGGTTTTTTTAATAGGGCTGTTGAGCATTCTCGAACTGAAATCGGTTATGAGTTAAGCAAAGAGTATTGGGGGAAAGGTATTGCCAGTGAAGCATTGGAAGCGGTACTTAATTATGGATTCCAAAACTTAAAGTTAGAACGAATTGAAGCATTAGTCGAACCTGCTAATTTAGCATCGCTGAAATTGTTAGATAAAAAGGGTTTTGAAAAGGAAGGATTATTAAGACATTATGAATTTACTTGTGGTAAATTCGATGATTTATATATGTATTCTATTTTAAAGGCTGACATTGTCACTACTTAAAGAATATTAATTTTCAATTATCGGGTGCGTTTGTTTAATAAGGATTACTGAAGTCAACATACTAATTGTTGGATTTTTTATGTCGCATCTGGAACATAATGCGCAACATCAATAACACCTGTTGATGTGTATTTTTTATGCTTAAAAAGACTCTCCTAAAGAGAGTCTTAACTAAATCGAAATGGAGTTGATGTAATGAATGTTTTTTTATATTCATTAATTTTAATTATTATCTCAGTTGTTCTGTCAACGTTAATTAACATATTTATTTTAAAAGAAACAATTAAAACAGCTACTATTGAAATACGGAAAATTGAAGACAGGGTTTTTCCAGAAAATGGTTCTATGAAATAACTACATTTCCAAAACTTTTTCCGGTAGTAGTTAATACTATGGATCCATTGATTATTCTTGCTTCATCAATTTCTATCAAGCTAGTATCCATTGGAAGTTTTAATTCAATGTCATTGTAAAAAGATGAAGATTCAAAACTTTTATATCGTTCAACAAAAGTGTCAGCAACCAAATTAGATTTTGGTTTAATTTTTATTAATCCAAATCTTTTAAGAATATCTACTGAACTCGGATTATAAATTTCATGATCATTTAATAAAATTACATTCTCAGCATAATCGATACCTTGTTGTGTTTTACTGTTTTGGAGTCTAACTGAACACATGGGTATTCCATCTGATTTAAATAGTAATTGAAATAATTCAGCATCTTCCCTTGATAAATCTTTTAGTAATGATGAAAAAGAAGGCTTAACTTGTTTGTTTTTTCTATTATCGACTGTAGCGGAAATTAAATTGGAGAACATATCTCTTAGTATTTCTTCATTTAGTTGATAAGCCGAATCCTCAACTGCTTTATAAGTTAAACCAAGCCTAGAATCATCTCTATTTTCATCGGGAATTTTATCTGTCTTGTTTTTTGTTTTCTCTGCAAAATCAATCATTTCTTCATCTTTAACGATGTTGTACCTAACTAATGGATCGAGTACCTTATGTGCAATCCCTCTAAATGCTTGACCAATTAAATTTGATACTGGATTTAGCGCTTCCACTTTTGTGGAATCAGGGACTACAGAAAATAACTTGAATTTATCCGACAACTTCTCATCTCCTTTGACACTACTATTTATAGGTTACTAAACTTATATTAAAAATAACAGGAAGGTGAAAAAATTGCTCATCTCGTATCCTTAAATACCATAGAATAATTGAAGGACTTCCCCCTTATCTGTCGAATATTGAAGATAGAGGGGGAGATTTAATTGAAAGATAAAGTAGCTAGTATGATTGATTGGTTTAAATCAGAATATGAGGATCCGGCACAACATGTATCGTATGATGGTAGAGAAGGTGGGTACCAATATGTAAATGGTGGTCCGTACTGTCCGTCTGAGGTGTTAACTGAAAAATATGAAGGTTATGATGAGAAATTAATAGAAGAAGCAGTTAGCGAAATAACCTGCGAAGGCACCGTGTGGGTTAAAGTAGGTCAATATTAATTTTAATTATAAATAAAAGTAGAACGTCCTTAGTCGGACGTTATTTTTGTTTGCATATTCCGACTGACGATGTCCTGTAGCAATTTATTAGTGAGATTGATAGCGCAGCATAAGTTAGCTTTATTTTTTATGTCTTAAATATATGATTAAAAAGAAAGACTCCTTTTCTCTAATGTAGTATGGTGAGAAAAAGAGAAAGGGAGAGATAAAGATGAACTTTGATAAAACAGCGCCAGTCACATTAGAAAAGACTTTGACTATGAGAGAAATTGCGGAGTTTCTTTCCCGAAACCCTTATACAAGTATAAATGCTATTAGGTCTCACTTTCAAAGTGACCTTAAAAGAAAAGGGGTTATCGGTAAGAAAGAAAAGCACGCGGGTGGTGGTATTTATTCGTATGACGTCGATATTAGCGATGAAGATGCACTTCTTATCAACGAGTGTATATATGATTTTTTGTATTCAAGGGTATTAACGCCCGGTGTTAATTCTCGCAATTTGGAATTACCCAATCTTCATGTAAGCGACAAAGATAAACTAGAAAAGTACTTGTAACTTACTCCGTCTGAACATAAGGCGTCGCAACTATAACACCTATTAAGGCGCATTTTTTATGCTTAAAAGGACTTCCCTCTCTTTTGTCGAATGGTAGTGAAAGAGAGGGGTTATTTTTAAATGGCTATTATTGGTCAAAGGTTTAAAAGCTTTTTAAGTCACGTTAATCAATTTATGCTAAAAGCGGAAGGAAATATCTGGTTTAGAGGACACAGTAATATTAGTGGAAACGGAATTAAAACAGAGTATTCATTGGATTCTTCTCTTTTTAGAATATCTGATGACCTTGAAGCTATAAAAAGGTTAGAGAAATCTTATTTATATGAATTTATGACAAAAGGTTATAGTTTACATCAAACACAAGATGAATGGGAGTTACTTTATATTATGCAACATCACGGAGCTCCCACTCGTTTGTTGGATTGGACCACTTCCTTATCAACAGCTTTATATTTTGCGACTCTTAACTGGAATCCATTACAAAACGAACCGAGTATTTGGCTTCTTAATCCAGCTAAATTAAACATGACATTAAGAGATAAAGAAGATTTAATTATGCCAAGAGGTGACTTTGAAAGTTATGTAAATAAGGAAAGTCTTTCATCACATGCTATTGCTCCAATATATAATTCACCACGCTTAATAGCACAGCAAGGTCAATTTACATTACAAGGTAATTTTAATGGTGGACTAAATCAAGAGTTAGAATTTAAGTTGCCAAATCACTACGATATCTTAACTGAGATTAAAATTACTACGGATTTATTTGAGGATGTTATTTCCTATCTTCATATGAATGGAGTGAATAGTTTTACGATTTTTCCTGATTTGGATGGGTTGTCTAAACTTGTAGGAAAAAGAAAAGTATTTTAATTAAAATACTTTTTTAGAACGTCCACATCGGGCGTTCTTTTTGTTTTGTCTAAAATATAAGGAGTGATTGAATGCAAATAGAGTTTGGAGTAATTTGCGCCATTGTTGGTATGATTATTGGCTATTTCACGTTTCAAAAAAACAGAGATAAGGATGTAAAAGCAGATGCGGCTAACGACGCGGTCGTGCGAACAAAACTAGATTCCATCGGGCAAGGAGTGGACTCAATTCGTGTGGATTTAAAAGTACAGGAACGGAATCATACGGTTTTGTCAGAGCAAGTGGTCCGTATAGATGAATCCACCAAGCAAGCGCACAAAAGGATTGACGAGTTAGACAGAAAGGATGGGAATTAAATGAACGCAGATAAATTAAAACAATATATAGCTTTTCTCGGGGGTGCTCTAGGAGGCATCCTTTTATTTTTGCAGTCGCTTGGTATTGAGTTGGTACATTTTAATAATGGTACTATTAATGCTTTTACTGATATGTTACTTACGTTTGTACCATTAATTTTAATCGGTTATGGGATCTATAAAAATCAATATATTATGACTGATAAAGCGAAAAGACAGGAAGAAGAATTGATAAAGAAGGGGTTGAAATAATGGTCAGAATTGTAATTGATGCAGGTCACGGATTATATACGCCAGGCAAGAGAACACCAGACAATGAACGCGAATGGTCGTTTAACAACAAAGTAGCGCTTGCGTGTATTGCTAGATTAAAAGAATACGATAATACAGCAATCTTGCGTGTGGATGACGCATCAGGTAAATCAGATGTACCACTAGCTGCTAGGACTAACCAAGCTAACGGATTTAAAGCAGACGTTTATGTATCAATCCATCATAATGCTTTGACGGGCAAGTGGGGTACTCACGGCGGTGCAGAAACATTTACGAATGACGCACCGGGATCGAATCCTAAATCAGCTGAAATTGCAAAAACTGTGCATCCACAGATATTAAAAGCGATGGGACTAAAAAATCGTGGCATTAAAAAGGCTAATCTGCATGTGCTTCGAGAAACTAATATGCCCGCAATTTTAACAGAGGGAGGCTTCATGGACTCAACTGTAGATATTTCAGCGTTACGTTCAGACGCAAAATTAAAAGCACAAGGAATAGCAATTGCTGAAGGTTTGGCAGCCTATTTTAAATTGATTCCGAAAAATAAAGAAGTGGGAAGCGTGCCAGAATATAGACCAGTAAGCGAATCACATAAAGAGGGTTGGGATTGGGCATGCAGTCCTGAAGTTAAGTTAATGAACGGTGAACGTCCTAGTGAACCATTGACACGCGAACAGTTTGCAACAGTGTTAAAGCGATATGATGACATCAAAAAGTAGTTGATTAATTAATTAGTTAATGTTAAATTACAATGTAGGTTGGTATACGCTGACTTGCTTCCCTAGGTGTGTCTGACTGGACACTATCACCTGTAGCATTTTATGGAAAAGGCGACTACTCATTAATTTGAGCGGTCGCCTTTTTTTATTTACATACATAGTTCGCTTATTCTTGCCAAAGTAAACAGAAGGTAAAAAAATGTGCGTTTGCACCAGATGGTTTGTCCAATCCCTTCGCGTGCCAGTCCATATACTAAGTAGAAGGCTGGCCGGCTTAAAACACTACAAAAAGGGGGGAATAGTATATGTGTTTTCTAAATGTAATTCGGAGACGTAGAGTAAACTTAATCTGTGAATGTCGGGAAGTAAGATCTGATTGTGATCATAGACATCATGAAAATCGCAGACATCATTGTGATCGCCATCGTGAAGACGAGTTTAGATGTAGCTGCAGAGAGTGTAATCGCAGACAACGTAATTCCTGGTGATAAATGTATTGAAATTTAAGTATGTAAAATAACGAAAGTCCTGACATCTGCAATGCTGATTGAAAAAAGGCGACTACTCATTTATTTGAGCGGTCGCCTTTTTTATTCGTCTAATTATTAAAGGAATATTCACTTTACTGTCGAACTAGGAAATGGGGGTGATTAACCGGTGGACCTTAAATTTTTACATAGTATTAAAAAACAAGTTGAGAATGTGCCTTGTTCTAAATGTAATAAATATCTGAGTTTTAAAAGTGTAGAATTTGAAGAGGATTACAGATTTGAAGAAGATACATCTTTGAGTATTGATGTACATTGTAAGCGTTGTGATACATACCCAGCTGTGATTGTGCAGATTAAAATGTAAAAGCATCTCATACGAGGTGCTTTTTATTTGGTTGCAAACCGAACACTTATTCGGTACAATGAATAAAAAGGGGGAACGAGTGTGCGTAATGAATTAACCAAGTCGATTAGATACAACCAACCACTTGTCATGATGTACATGGCAAAAAGCGGCGCAATCAGCAAACGGAGAATACAGGTACTACAAATAAGTGAGAACTCATTCCGAGCATACTGTACCTTGCGCAAGTCTAAACGTACTTTTCGAATAGATAATATTCTTGCACTTGTTCCCGTCGTAACGAAAGAAAGTATGGTGATTTGATGCTAGATAATAATCGTGATCGCGGGCGTATTAAGTGGACTGCAATGATGTTGACAGAACACATTGATAAACTTCGTGATTGGCAAGAAGAGGATGAGTTTGTTGAAAGGCCTGAATTAAATGATTTTGATCTAGAATTAATTGCAGATGAAATCGAACGTGCTCACAAAAGTAAATCTACAATCAAACTAACATATTGGCGTGACGGATTTTTAAAAGATGACTATGGTGTACCCATCGAGATTAATATGACATCAAAAACAATAGTTATCGATGATCCATTTGGAACTACGAGATATCCTTTCGTTGAAATTGTAGCTGCTTCATTAATAACAGATTAAAAGGGGGATGTTGAACATGTTTGCCGTACCAAAACCGAAAGTGACTAATAACACGGAGACGAAACCAAAATTAACAGAAGAAGATTTTATTGAAATAGGAGAAAGAATAGGGGAAGCAATAGAATATAAAAGTGAAGTGTTGATAACAATTTACCATAACAAGCAGCACGAAAATTTTCCTGGTGTAATTACGAGTGCTGATTCGCAAACGGGTACATTGCAGTTAAGAGTCGAACGTAATGATGTGATAATTAATATCAATAGTATTGTGGGTATTAAGTAATGAAAAATGAACAAATTATTACTATATGAAAAGTAAATACGAATCGGCCATCAACAATTAAGTAGATGGCCGAATTCTTTTTGTGTTTATTTTCGTTATGCGCCTGTCTGCTCAATAGTCCCCCAAACCTCCCCCAACGAAATAAAGCAGAATACACTATTTAGAAAACAGAATAATAATAAAAAACCCTTGAAACGTTGATGTTACTCAACTTCAAGGGTTTAGTATAATGCAGTCTACTACGCAGTATTACTTTCTGCTGTAGAATTCAACTATAAGAGCTTCGTTAATTTCTGCTGCAAGTTCGCCGCGTTCAGGCATACGAACGAATTTTCCTGTTTTTGTATCTACGTCAAAAGTGACATATTCAGGAACAAAGTTATTCACTTCAAGCGCTTCATTTACAACGTCAAGATTACTTGATTTCTCACGAAGAGAAATCTCTTGACCTGGTTTAACGCTGAATGAAGGGATGTCAACGCGTTTTCCATTAACAAGAACATGACCGTGGTTTACTAATTGGCGTGCTGCACGACGAGTGCGCGCAAGACCCATTCTGTATACAACGTTGTCAAGGCGAGCTTCAAGAAGGATCATGAAGTTTTCACCGTGTTTACCAGGCATTTTGCCGGATTTATCAAAAAGTGTTCTGAATTGACGTTCGTTTACGCCAAACATGAAACGTAATTTTTGTTTTTCTTGTAATTGCATTGCGTATTCAGAAAGTTTAATACGTTGTGTAGGACCGTGTTGACCTGGTGGATAAGGGCGTTTCTCAATTTCTTTTCCTGTTCCTGAAAGTGAAATTCCAAGACGACGTGATAATTTCCATGCTGGACCTGTATAGCGAGCCATAGTTGACTCCTCCTCTAATTTGGTTTTATTTTATGGTAACCTATTTCCAAAACAAAGTAAGTTTTGGAAAAGTTCTGTTGTAAAATAAGACCAGATGCGTTCAATTCAGATGCCATTCTATAATATTGCAACTTCGCCTCCGCAGCCAGGAGGTTACGCGGTGCACCTTATAAAAGGAATAGACTGGACAAGCTGAAACACACAACTGCTGCAACTATTTTACACAAAATATAGCATAGCAACTTATAGGTAAAGAGTCAAGTAATAGCGAATATATTTAGGAGAGTAGTAAAGAACTATTTCAATTAAGTGGATTTAATAGTCCTAATGAATTACTCTATATACATAGGTATAAAATACAAATGGGCTCGAGGAGGAATTTTAATGAAAAATCATCCATTAACGCTTTCCCAAATAAAGAGTGATATATTTGAACTATTAAGCGGTGACGTAACTGGTTATTCGTTTACTCAGTGGTTTAATTTGATCAAACCTGTATTAACTAACCATTTTGACATCCAACGACAAGATTTATTTATATATGATAATACTAAAAAATGCTTTATTCCGCTGCAGGGTCATAATAATTTAACCAAGAAGCCAGTTGTTATTCCAGATGCGTTATTGAAGGATAGTGAGTATTGTCCACCGCAATCATTTTTGAAGCTATTTAATGACAGCGGAATTCAATACGCAAATGATTTAATTATATTTAAAAATGAAAAACATGAGAAACTAGGAATTCTTCTAATTGAATCTACAGATCGATGGCAGTCTTTCGCGGCAACACCTTATTTGGATGGATTGAAAAAAACAATTAGTTCTCTTATTCTTATGGTTAACAAGATAAGTTATTTAGAAAGAAGGGAGAAAAAATTTAGGCAATTATTTAAAGTGGCCGAGCTTTTTAATTCAACGATGTCGAGTGAGGTCATCTTAGAAGGTATTATGAATACAATTGAAGAAATATTCCCTTCATTTGAAGTGAGCCTTCTTCTATCACATGAACAAAAGGTACTAACTAATTCTTATAAATTATTTGATTATATGAATGAGCGACCTTCTGCAGTCGATGCTTTCGTTTCGGGAAAAGTAACAACGGAAGTGGCTAAAGATTTAGGTGTGAATTTATTTAATGCACCAATTAAAGGAAAGCAAGGAATATATGGTGTCTTGCAAATGAAAGCACCTTCAGATTATATATTTTCATCTACACATAGCAACTTAATTCGAATGCTTGCGAATACAGCAGGAAGTGCGCTAGAAAATGCCAGTTTGTATGACCAATCTCATCGATTAAACAAAGATCTTCAGCTTGTTAATGAAACATCTCGTAAATTAAATAGTAATTTAAACTTTAACGAAATGATCTTATATATAAAAGAACAATTGTACAAAGCGTTGCAGCCAAAAGAAATTGCTTTCGTTTTGAGTAATGAAATCGGGAAATATGATTTGTTGCAAGAAAGTACTGATTTTTTCAAAACAAGCGAAGGTAATGATTATTTAAGTTACGTTTCAAATCAACTAATAAATGGAAAGGAATCTTTTTTTGATGCAAGTTTTGGCACTGCAATGAATAGGCAAGTTCCGTATGAATCTGTGATTGCTGTTCCAATTACAAATCAAGAAGCAGTTATTGGATTTATCGTTTGCGTTGATACAACTTCATATGCATTTTCATTTGAGGGCTTTAAACTTATTAAATTACTAATCGGACACTCTTCGCTAGCGATTGCGAACGCGAAGTTACGTGACCAACTACAAGGACTAGTTGATAAGGATCATTTAACAAATCTTTATGCAAGAAGATATTTAGATAATGCAGTCGAAAAGTCAATTTCACAAAATTATGGTGGCGCTCTTATGTTATTCGATGTTGATGATTTTAAAAAAGTGAATGATACATACGGGCATAGTGTAGGAGATACTGTATTAAAGCAAATCTCATCGTATGTAATAGATTTAACTGAAGGAAAAGGTATTGCTGCGCGGTGGGGTGGGGAAGAGTTCGCTGTCTACTTACCGTCCCTTAGTGAAGAAAATGCGGAATTCTTTGCTGAAGAGCTTATACAAGGCGTTCCAAGGGTAACAGAACCTGCCGTCACGGTATCGGTAGGAATGGTTAATTGGTCAGAAAAAAGTCAAGTGAATTTAAAGGACTTATTTCATTGTACAGACACTGCTCTTTATGCTGCGAAAAATAAAGGGAAAAACCAAGTAGTCATTCACGATTCTACTTTTTCTTTTATATGATAAGAGAAAGTTCTTTTCCTTTAGATTAAAATATGTATACTGAATATTAGAGTAGTCTGTTTTTTAGAAAAGGAAGGCGGAAATTAATATGAGTGAACATAATTTACACAAAGATACATTAGTCATACATGAAGGTTATGACGATCGTCAACATCACGGGAGTTTGGCTGTCCCTTTATATCAAACATCGACTTATTCTTTTGAAACGGCAGAACAAGGCGAACGTAGATTTTCTGGAGCTGAGCAAGGTCCGATTTATTCTCGTTTAGGTAATCCTACAGTTAATGTTCTAGAAGAGCGGATGACTGCGCTTGAAAAAGGTGAGGGGTCGCTTGCATTTGGTTCTGGTATGGCTGCAGTTAGTGCTATTCTTGTGCACTTAACGAAAACAGGTGATCATATTCTTTGTTCACGCGGAATATACGGCTGTACATTTGGTCTACTAGGTATACTTGAAAAGAAATATAATATTATGCATGATCTGGTTAGTATGGGGACTGAAGAGGAGATTGAACAAGCTATAAAGCCGGAAACTGTATGTATTTATGTTGAAACACCAATTAATCCGACGATGGAACTTGTTGATTTGGAAGCAGTAGTAAGAGTTGCAAAACGTCATGGGATTCGTGTTGTTGTCGACAATACATTTTCATCACCTTATTTACAAAATCCTCTAACGCTAGGTGTGGATTTTGTTTTGCATAGTGCTACGAAGTATTTAAACGGGCATGGAGATGTAATTGCTGGACTACTAGTTGGTAATAATAAAGAAGAGATAGAAGAAATTAGAATGACGGTTCATAAAGACTACGGTGGGATTATGTCACCATTCGATGCATGGCTTATAATTCGTGGGATAAAAACATTGCCGATTCGGATGGAACGACATTCTTTAAACGCTGAAAAAGTAATTGCTTATTTAAAGAAACAAGAACTAGTTGATGAAATCTATTATCCATTTGATAAAGATCATCCTCAATATGAAATAGCTAAACGACAAATGACAGCTGGTGGTGGACTCATTTCATTCACAATAAAAGGTGAAAAAGAACACGCACAGCAATTTATGAATAATCTATCATTAATAAAGATTGCTGTAAGTCTTGGAGATGCCGAGACTCTTATTCAGCATCCGGCAACTATGACGCATTCAGGTGTTCCAGAGAATGAAAGAGAGTCAATGGGTATTACGGATACTTTAATCCGTCTTGCTGTTGGACTTGAATTTGCAGATGACTTGATTGCTGATTTAGATGCGGCATTTACTAAGATGGACGCTGTAAATACTATAAATCGTTAAAAAAAAGCTGCCTTGGTTTCCGCAAAAACGGAAGCCAAGGCAATTTCTTTATTAGATATGCTTTATGAGTATGTTTACTACTTCTTCAAGTCCGACACGGTCTTCTTCGCTAAAACGATTTGTCTCTGGACTATCAACATCGAGTACGCCAAGTACTTTATCATTTTTAACGATAGGAATTACTATTTCTGAACGTGAAGCACTATCGCATGCGATATGTCCTGGGAATAATTGAACATCAGGAACGATGATTGACTCTCTTGTTTTTGCGGAAGTACCGCAGACACCTTTACCTAAAGAAATGCGAACACACGCTGGTTTACCTTGAAAGGGCCCGAGAACAAGTTCATCATCATCAGTTAAGTAAAATCCAATCCAATTAATCCGTTCGAAAAATTGATTAAGTAAAGCGGAAGTATTACTTAAATTTGCATAGAGGTTATGCTCGTCTGTTAAAAGTGCATCTAGTTGAAGTGAAAGTTGGGCATACTCCGGTGTTAACTCGCTTATTGGCTTATCTTGAATTGACAAAAATCGACACCTCTTTCTATACATATGGTTATTATAGTATATAGGCACCAACATTGGAACTCCAACTTTACTTGTAAATCTATCAAAAGAGTATGATTTTCGCTATTTTTTTCATTTTTGAACCCAAATCAATGTAAACGTGTTACGATATAGGATAGTATAAGGGTACAGTTACTTTGGACAGGAGGACCACTATGAAATTTGTCATCATTGCAATTATTGCACTCATCATACTAACTATTACCGCCTTCATGTTTAGGCGAAGACATAGTAGTGAAATTGGCAAACTAGAACATGACAAGCTTCAAATTCAACATAAACCTATTTTTGAAGAAATGACAAAAATAAAACAATTAAATATGACGGGTGAAACAGAAGAAAAGTTTGAGCGTTGGAGAATAGAATGGACAAAAGTTATTGATATACATATGCCTGAGATTGATGTACTTCTTTTTGATGCTGAGGATAGCGTTGACCGCTTCCGTTACGGCAAAGCAACGAAGATTGAACAGGAAATTAATGAGAAAATTGATGTTTGCAGAAATAAAATGAATGATATACTTACCGAATTGAATGAATTAGTAGGAAGCGAAGAGAAGAATCGTACTGAAATGGGAAGTTTGCAGGAACAGTACCGAAGTGCTCGGAAAAAGGTTCTTGCGCACCAACATTCGTTTGGCATGACAGTTGACCCGCTTGAAAAGGAACTTGAATCATTTAATCCGCGGTTTGAAGAATACGATGAATTAACATTGAATGGTAACTATTTACAAGCTCGTGAGATCGTTCTTTTACTAATGGAAAAAGGTGAAGTCCTATTTTCGCTAATTGAAGAATTACCAACCTTGCTTACGCAATTACAAAATAAAATACCAGCTGCAGTTCACGAACTTAGAAACGGTATGAAGGAAATGGAAGAACAGTCATACTTTATCCAGCATCTAGGGATAAAAATACAGCTTGATGCAATTGAAGAAAAGCTGGAAAAAATGATGATAAACATCGGTAAACTAGAAATGGATAATATAAAAGAAGAAACAGTATCTATAAATACTCAAATTGATTCTTTTTATGAATTACTTGAAAACGAGGTAATCGCAAGACAATTTGTAGAAAGTAATTATGAGCATCTAGGTGAAAAATTATCAGAAGTAACCTCTTTAACGAAAGCGACGTCTGATGAAGCGACATTTGTTCAACAGAGCTATAGATTGAATGAAGGTGAGTCTGAAATTCCACAAGTTGCTATAAAAAAACTGGATCATCTAAACCAACAATACGAAGTGCTTTTTTCTAGAATAAAGGATAAGACTTCCGCAAATTCTAGTTTAAAAGAAGAATTACAAGTTTTATCTAAAGAACTGGATGAGGTTTCTGAAGTGCGAGATAGGTTTGCTAAGCGTTTAAAGAGCTTACGTAATGATGAGCATGAAGTGCGAACCGAACTTGAGGAATTGAACCGTAGGCTACAAGAGTCAGATCGTGCACTTCATAAAGGAAATATACCTGGAATCCCAGATGATATGGATGCTCGTTTGGAAGAAGCAGAGGAACATCTCTATGTTGTTGCGCAAAGTTTACAGGAAGTACCTTTGAACATGAACCTTGTACGTTCTTATGTTACAAATGCAAAGCAATCTGTTGACGATGTAAGCGAAAAAGTGAAAGAATTACTTGAAAATGTTATGCTTATCGAGTGGATTATTCAATACGGTAACAGGTACAGAGCATCGAACCAAGAAATTAATTCCCGTCTTCTCGAGGCTGAAGAATCGTTTAGACAATTTCGTTATGCGAAAGCACTTGAAGAGGCGGCAACCGCTGTTGAAGAAGTAGAACCTGGCGCAATGAAGCGAATCGAGGAACTAAATCAAGTAAAATAAATTCTTGGTAGAAGTTAAACTTTATCTCTTAACGTAATAAAGCCACCCGCACAATAAGTGCCGGTGGCTTTATTACGCCTATAATATTTATTAAACAAACAGAGGAGTGTTGGAAATGATATTTTTAGATAATAGTGCAACAACGGCTCCGAATGAAGATATTTTAGCATCGTATATCGAAGTGAATAATCGATATTATGGTAATCCTTCATCTCTTCATCATGTGGGAAAAGAAGCTGAAATGCTGTTAGAAAGTGCTAGATATCAAATATGTTCAATAGTTGATGCCCAGGATGGTGAAGTAATTTTCACATCTGGTGGTACAGAAGCAAATAACTTAGCTATTATTGGTCTTGCACGCGCTTATCGAAAACGCGGAAACCATATTATTACAACATCAATTGAACATCCATCAGTCTTAAATGCAGCAAAACAATTAGAAAAAGAAGGATTCGAAGTGGATTTTTTGACTGTTGATGAAAATGGTTTGATTTCTACAGATGAACTGAAAGCTAAATTAAAAGTGCATACTACGGTTGTGAGTATTATGCATGTTAATAATGAAATCGGGACAATTCAGCCCATTAAAGCATGTGCATATATTATTAAAGAACATTCGCGAGCTGTTTTCCACTCGGATACAATTCAAAGTTTCGGTAAATTACCAGTTACTTTAAAAAAAGGTGGACCTGATGTAATTTCTATTTCAGCCCATAAAATTCATGGATTGAAAGCGTCTGGTGTTCTTATTATGAGAAAAGGAATCCGTTTAGAGGCAATTAATTACGGTGGTGGCCAAGAAAAAGGACTTCGTAGCGGAACGGTTTCAGTGCCTAATGCTGTGACAATTGCAAAAGCAATAAGAATTAGTGCGGATAAAGATAAAACTAAACAATACCTTGAATGGAGAAACCAAATAATAGAAAAGATTAACGATATTAACGAAATAAAGATTTTGGCTAAAGAGACAGGTGCACCACATATATTATCGATTGCTTTTTTAAAAATTAAAGGTGAAGTTGCAGTTAATTATTTTCAAGAGCACGGAATTATTATTTCGACATCTAGTGCGTGTTCTTCAAAAAGTGGGCAAGCAAGTCACACTATTGAATCAATTCAGCTAGCTGAAAACTATAAACATGGTGTTGTTCGAATTAGTTTTGGTGAAAATAATATTGACGAAGATATCGATCTTTTTATAGTACATTTAAAAAACTTTATAAAATTACTTGGAAGGGGAAAAAGTTATGAAATGGAATGAATTATTAATTCGTTATGGTGAATTATCTTTAAAAGGCAGAAATCGTAGTCATTTCGTAAGAACATTAAAAAAGAATATTGAATTTGCTTTAAGTGATCTATTATCAGTTAAAATTATCCCGGAACGTGACAGAATGTTTTTAGTGGCGAATGCTGATAACGATATGAAAGAGGCGATTAAACGATTACCAAAAGTTTTTGGTATTCAATCATTTAGTCCAGTCGCGAAATGTGATGCTACGCTTGACTCGATTAATGAAACAGCAATTGAAGTTATGAATTCTATAGAAACGCATGGTAAAACATTTAAAGTAGATATTCGGAGAACGGATAAATTTTTTCCTTTTGTCACTGGGGAATTGCAGCAAATAATAGGTGAAAAAGTACTTCGGAATTTTCCGGAACTTGGCGTGAAGATGAAAAATCCTGATATTTTACTTTTTGTTGACATACGGAAAGAGGGCGCATTTCTAACTGCATCAGTCTACAAAGGTGCAGGTGGAATGCCGGTAGGATCAAATGGTAAAACGCTTCTGATGCTGTCAGGTGGAATAGATAGTCCTGTTGCGGGTTATCTTATGATGAAGAGAGGCGTTTCTATAGAAGCAATTCATTTTGAAAGTCCGCCTTTTACAAGTGAATTAGCAAAACAAAAAGTAATCGATTTGGTGGAAAAACTTTGTGCATTTGGTTCTTCCATTAGACTTCATGTTATTCCGTTTACAGAAATACAACAAATAATAGTAAATCAAATACCAGAGAATGCAACAATGACAACTACGCGAAGAATTATGTTGCGAATTGCAGAAAAGGTTCGTGAAGAAACAGCTTCTTTAGGAATTGTAACAGGTGAAAGTCTTGGACAAGTTGCCAGTCAGACATTGGAAAGTTTAACGGCAATTAATGCTGTAACAACTACACCGATATTACGACCACTGATATCGGCCGATAAGTTGGAAATCATTGAGCTTGCGAAAGGTATTGAAACTTATGATATTTCAATTAGACCTTATGAAGATTGTTGTACTATTTTTACGCCATCAAATCCAAAAACAAAACCCAAACTTGAAAAAATCCAGTATTACGAGAGCTTTACTGATTTTGAAAAACTAATTGACGTCGCTATAAGTGACCGTAAAACTTACGAGATGCCTCGTAAACAGCGACTTGAGCATCAAAATCTCCTTTAAATTATTACTTTTGAAAAAAAGAATAAGTTTCCAGTAAATCCTTGTGTATGATTATTCCGAATCAGCGCATTCTATATTCACAAGGAGGTGTTACTTATGCCAAACTCAAATAGCGGCAACAACTCGAACCAACTTTTAGTTCCAGGAGTTAGACAAGCACTTGACCAAATGAAGTATGAAATTGCACAAGAATTTGGAGTGCAAATGGGACCAGATGCTTCATCGCGTGCCAACGGATCCGTCGGCGGAGAAATTACAAAGCGATTAGTGCGTCAGGCTCAACAACAAATGAATGGAAATAAATAACATTAAAAATTAAAAAGGCTGTTCCGGTTATTATAAACCGGAGCAGTTTTTTTATGTGCAAAATATATGTAATATTTTTTTGAATTATTCGACTCTTATTAGTATAATGAAAGTGAGAATTAAAATAGGGGGAATTTTAATGAATAGAGAAGAGTTACTCGCGCCTGGAAACTATAATATGGTTAGTGAAATCGAAAAGTATGCGAATGGTAATGGAATGAATGCGCTTATTTACATAAACACTTATGGGGAAAAAAAAGAAGTATCATATGATCAATTAATTGAAATGTCTAATCGAGTAGCAAACGTTTTTATAGAAAATGGTCTTAAAAAAGGTGATGTAGTTTTAGCGATGGTCCCACGTTTAATTGAAGCCTATGTAACATATATAGGGGCTTTAAAGGCTGGGATTGTGGTGATACCTAGTTCGGAAATGCTGCGTCCTTCAGATATTGAATATAGATTAACTCATAGTGGAGCGGCGGCAATAGTTTCTTATGATATGTTTTCAAGTCAATTTGACGAGGTTGAAAACCTAGAAGGTATACAACATTTTGTTATTGGAAATGCAATGAAAGGTCAAATATCTTTGACTGAGCAAATGGAAAATGTATCGCCGGATTTTGAATCTGCTGAAACAAAAAGTACTGACATTGCATTTCTTTCCTACACATCTGGCACAACAGGCGCTCCAAAAGGTGTTATTCATACCCATTCATGGGGATATGCTCATTTAAGGACAGCGGGTGTAAATTGGCTTGGAATTAAAGAAAAAGATGTCGTATGGGCAACAGCAGCACCTGGATGGCAGAAATGGATTTGGACACCTTTCTTATCAGTTCTTGGTAGCGGTGCCACTGGATTAGTTTACGGAGGTAAATTTGATGCTAAAACTTATTTTGACTTAATAAAAGAAAATAAAGTGAATGTATTATGTTGTACGCCTACGGAATATCGTTTTTTAGCAACAGCAGATAATTTAGCGCAATATGATTTAACATCCATCCGAAGTGCGGTTTCAGCTGGAGAGCCACTAAATCGGGAAGTAATCGAGGTTTTCGAAAAAAACTTTGCATTAGATGTTAGAGATGGTTATGGTCAGACCGAAAATACATTACTAGTAGGCACGATGCTTGGTATGGCGTCAAGGCCTGGATCAATGGGTAAACCAACGCCTGGAAATCGTGTTGAAATTATAGATGATAATGGAGAAATTACGGCTATCGATGAAGTTGGTGATATTGCTGTTCATATATCAACACCTGCATTATTTAAAGAGTATTTAAACGACCCAGAACGAACAAGTATGCAGTTCAGAGGAGAATATTATGTAACAGGTGACCGTGCAAAAATTGATGAGGATGGTTACTTTTGGTTTGAAGGTCGAGGTGATGACATTATTGTGAGTTCTGGTTATACGATTGGGCCATTTGAAGTAGAAGATGCTTTATTAAGACATACGGCAATTCGCGAGTGCGCTGTTGTTGCTAGTCCGGATCCTGTTCGCGGAAATATTGTGAAAGCATATATCGTACTAAGAGATACAACAAGAAAAGAAGAAGAAGGTTTAATCAAAGAGTTGCAAGATCACGTGAAAAATTTAACTGCACCATATAAATATCCGAGGGTAATCGAGTTTATAGATGAATTACCAAAAACCGCTTCAGGAAAAATTATGCGCGTTGAACTTCGGAATAGAGAGAAATATTAAATTTAACTGGTCAATAAAAGAACCGTTAAAATAAAAAAATGAGAAATAGAGTTAATAAAAAATCGCTTTTATTTGTCATTCTTTTTGACATCTAGAAGCGTTTTTTTATCTTTTCAAAACCGATATGTCTTTACTGATAGTATATAAGGATCTATAATGAATAAATGTTTCGAGTACCTAACAATCGGAGGGATATCGTTGTGGAAAAAGGAAAAAACGGTGTCCCTTGGGCAATTACGGCGTATATTATTTGGGGTCTATTACCAATCTATTGGAAATCACTGGCGCATGTATCAAGTGAGGAAATATTACTTAGCCGAATAATATGGGCATTTATATTAACTGTTTTATTAATTTTAATCATGAAGAATGGCAATTTATTGATTACGGATTTGAAAAATCTTTGGAAATCAAAACGTAGCTTTTGGTCACTATTTGCTGCATCTATTTTAATATCCGTTAATTGGTTTATATACATTTGGGCTGTAAATCACGACTTTCTTGTTCAAACGAGCTTGGGTTATTATATTAATCCGCTCATACTAGTACTTCTTGGTATCATTTTTTTAAAAGAAAATTTATCTCGCGCACAACAGTTATCATTTATACTAGCTACAATAGGTGTTGTCATACTAACGATATCCTATAGTACTTTCCCGTGGATTTCTTTCTCGCTCGCTATAAGTTTTGCGTTATACGGTCTATTGAAAAAGCAAATCAAACTCGATGCACTTCGCGGTATGGCAATTGAGACATTATTTATTGTGCCGATAGCTCTTGGTTATTATGTATGGCTTTATATGAGTGATCAAGTCGTCTTTCTCCAGGGGGATTTAAATACGAATGTACTACTAATTTTAACTGGCGTAGCAACCGCGGTTCCACTTGTGTTATTTGCTTTAGGTGCCCAAAGAATGCCGCTTTATATGGTTGGTTTTTTACAATACATAGCCCCGACATTGATGCTGTTTATTGGTGTGATTATTTACAAAGAAAACTTTGGGAAAGTGGATTTGATTTCATTTATATTCATTTGGTCTGCACTTGTTTTATTTACAGCATCGAAGGTATTAGAAGCTCTAAAGATGAAAAAAAGTCATCCATAATTGGATGACATTTTTGGGGAAAGGTTTTAATAAATTATTATGAGATAATATCAGCATATGTATTATAAAAAAATGCGCTGTACTTTTTCCCAAAAAGAATTATCTTTTAGTTTAAGGGTTTTAATGACTTTATCACTAAGTTCGATTTCGATTTTCTCAACTGAACGTATACCAAAGGCTTCATTATCAGCCGCCATTGATGGAAAATGATTGCTGTCTTGTTGAACGTGGAGGCTTAATTTTCGCTCTCCGCTTAAAATAAATGAAGAGCCTAATGTTCTAAACTTGTTGCTGTTGACTGAAGCGAGCTCTGTTACTTGAAAGCAAGAGAGTAATGGATCAACTACAGCGCCATGCATGGACTTGTTATAAGCTGTACTACCAGATGGAGTTGAAATAATTAAGCCGTCACCAAGAAATGACTCAAATTTTTTATCGTCAATGTCTACATCAATTACAAGTGTTCTGAAAATATTAGATCGAATGCTGAATTCGTTTAAGCAAAAAAATGGACGATGGTTATCAATAGTAACTTCAATAAGTGGATAATCTCTAACCTCAAGTTCGGCATTTTTAATAGTATTCATCATCTCTGACAGATTGCTGTAATAAAAATCACAATAAAGTCCATGATTGCCAGTAGTTGAAACACCTGCATATAAACAATCTTGACGGAAACCTGTTTTTTGAACTGCTTGTAAAAATGCGCCATCGCTGCCAATACTAATAATGATATTTGCATCACTATGACTATTTGTTATCGAAAATCCTTCTTGATTTAGTGCGTCTTCTACTGCAGATTTTTTTTCGAGAGATTCTTCATCTTGTTTACTAAAAACAAAAATATTTTTGCGTTTGACCAAATCAGACACCTCTTTCAAATGATTTAATACTATTTTAACATGAAATGAAACATTTTGTTCCATATAATCGTATAGAATACTATATTCGTAAGGGAGGAATTTTACATGACAATGAAACGATGGATTGCGATAATTGTTGCGGCAACATTAATAGTTGTTTCAATCGGAGTTAATTCATTATCTTATTTATTTACAAGGGATTTTACTGGGTTTATGGAGGGCATAACTTCAGAGGCTGGATATACTGAAACTATTATTGAAGAAGGTATTGGGAAAGATAGAATAGCGGTTGTTAACCTTGACGGCGTTATACAGGATACTGGAAATGTTTCCTCGCTATTTTCATCAGGATATAATCATCAATTTTTCATGAAGCAATTAAGTGCAATTTATGATGACCCAACTGTTAAAGGTGTTGTTTTGAAAGTGAATTCACCTGGTGGGGGTGTGGTGGAATCTGCTGATATTTATGATGAATTAATTGCAATTCAAGAAGAAAGAGAAATTCCACTTTACATTTCAATGGGTGGGATGGCAGCTTCAGGTGGATATTATGTGTCCGCTCCAGCAGATAAGATATTTGTTAACCGTGAAACAATTACAGGTTCAATAGGCGTTATTATGGAAAGTATTAATTACGCTAAATTAGCCGATAAATACGGTATTGATTTTAATACGATTAAAACAGGTCCATATAAAGACATCATGAGTCCATCGCGTGAAATGACAGATGAGGAAAGAGCTATGTTGCAGGAAATGATTAACGACTCTTATGAGCGTTTTGTCGAAATTATAGCAGATGGTCGAAATATGACGACGGCCGAAGTAAAAAAAGTTGCGGATGGTCGGATTATGAATGGCCGTCAAGCGATAGAAGCAGGTCTTGCTGACGACTTTGGAAAGGCACAAGATGTTATCGATGCTATGCGAGAAGATTACGATCTTGAAGATGCAACTGTTTTTGAATATTCAAATGAAAGTTTCAGCTCAATGTTTGGTGTCAAAGCACAATCACTATTTGGTGGAACTTCAATTGAAAATGAGTTAATTGGAAAATTACTTGCAGATTATAATTCCCCACGCATGATGTATTTATATGGTGAAAAATAAGGAGGGATAGACATGTCGGAATACAGTGAGTTTCAAATGAGTCCTGTCTTGGGAACCCTTTCTAGTGAACAGATTCAACCAATAGATACAAGGGAGCCAGTTCGTTATCAACCCAAATTAGCAGGTTTTTGGATTCGGTTTTGGGCCTATTCAATTGATTTAATTGTTCTTTATGCAATTAGTGGTCTCCTAATTAAACCGATTTTCAGAATAGCAGGATTAAACATCTCAAATCCTGCATTCTTGTTTTTCACACCATATAAAATAACTGCGCTTATTTTATTATTCGCTTATTTTATTATTATGACAAAGTACTTCAAGCAAACTGTCGGGAAGATGATCCTGGGAATTAAAGTTGTTCCGCAAATAGGGGAAGAACTTACTTGGAGTTCGCTCATTTTCCGTGAGGTTATTGGTCGGTTTATTTCAAAAATCTTATTAATCCCTTATTTACTTGTTATTTTTATGCCTAAAAAAGAAGCGCTGCATGATCTTTTTGCAGATACCTTAGTCGTGCATGAATATGCTTACGAAAAACAAGATATATGACTTTCTTCCATTTATTCAAGTAGAACAGTTGCATGTAGGTATTGGAATTTAGTAAGATGATAGTAGAATTGGAGGCGTAATTTAATGGCTAAAGTTACATTTCACAACAATCCCGTTACATTATTAGGAAATGAAGTAAATGTTGGTGACGCAGCACCGGAGTTTTCAGTGTTATCAAATGATTTGAGTCCTGTAACACTTGCTGATTCCAAAGGGCAGGTACGACTCATAAGTGTTGTCCCTTCTATTGACACTGGTGTTTGTGCTAAGCAGACGCGTACATTTAATGAAGCTGCATCTGCACTAAGTGATGATGTGAAAATACTTACGATATCAGTCGACCTTCCATTTGCTCAAGCAAGATGGTGCGGAGCTGAAGGGATTGACGCGGTCCAGACTTTGTCAGACCATCGCGATTTGTCGTTCGGTGAAGCTTATGGTGTAGTTATTAAGGAACTTCGATTACTTGCACGCTCAATTTTTGTCATCGATAAAGATGATAAGGTTGCGTACGTTGAATACGTATCGGAAGTAACAGATCATCCTAATTATGATAAAGCTTTAGAAGTTGTAAAAAAATTAACAAAATAATTATTAAAGCTCACTCGTGTGTTGAGTGAGCTTTATCAGTTAAAGGATGCTGGAAATGACAGAAGCAGAAAAAGTTTTCACATATATAGATACATATGCAGAGTCAAAAGAGTCACTATATCTTGAATCAATTATTGAGGTTTGTAATAAATGGCTTTTGAATGACGGGGCAGAGGAAGTTGCTGGCGTAACATCTAAAGAAGATATCCGCAGAGGCATTCAATTGGCAATTTTAAAAGGGATGCAAAAAAATGCCCAACCAAATCATCAAATGACACCTGATTCAATCGGTATGCTAATTGGTCATTTAGCAGGAAAACTTATGGAAAATCGGAAAAACATTGTACTTTTAGATCCAGCAGTTGGTACGGGAAATTTACTTTATACTGTGATGAATACAATTGGCCAAGATATAAGTGCTAATGCCGTTGAGATTGATGAGCTGCTTGTCAGATTGGCTGCAATAACAGCGGAATTAATTGAGCATCCAGTTAACTTTCTAGTTCAAGATGCATTACGCCCGCTTTTCATAGACCCAGTTGATATAGTAGTGAGTGATTTACCAGTAGGTTATTATCCGGATGATGATAATGGTGCTAATTATGAGCTTATGCCTGAAGAAAATCATGCTTATGCCCATCATTTGTTTATTGAGCAATCAATGAAACATACTAAACCGGGTGGCTATGCAATTTTTATTGTCCCGGAAAATTTATTTGAATCTAGTCAATCTCCAAAACTCCAGTTATACTTAAAAAGAAAAACAATAATACGTGCAATTATTCAATTACCAATGTCACTTTTTAAAAACGCTTCTCATGCAAAAAGTATTTTGATTTTACAAAAGCCTTATCATGAGATGAAAGCGACGCCGGAAGTACTAGTGGCTCGTGTACCAGACATGAAAGATAAACGAGCGTTGGGATTATTTCTTCAAGAGATTGACAGTTGGGCGAGTAAGAAAGAGTGACTTTTGTCATTTTTTTCTCTAGTAAGTTTTGTAAACGCTTTAATTTCTAATGCACATATTAAAAGGAGGCGCTTAATATTCCAATTATTTTAGCGATAAACGCAGGTAGTTCATCTTTAAAGTTCCAATTACTTGATATGCCTAGTGAGCGTGTAACAGCGAAGGGACAAATTGAAAGAATAGGTTTATCAAACTCGGTTTTTTCGATTACAACAGAACACGGAAAAACGAAAAAAACAGAAGATATTAACAATCATTCTGAAGCCGCGGCAATGCTTTTAGAAATGCTTTTAAGTGAAGGCGCCGTAAATTCATATGATGAAATTGATGGCATAGGCCATCGAGTCGTTCACGGTGGAGAGATATTTAGTGATTCTGTACTTATTACAGATGATATTGTCAATAGTCTTGTAGAATTATCAAATTTAGCACCTTTACATAACCCGGCTAATATTGTTGGAATAAAAGCTTTTAAGAGTGCTTTACCAAATGTACCTGCTGTGGGAATTTTTGATACAGCATTTCACCAAACGATGCCAGAAAGTTCGTTTTTATATCCTTTGTCAATTGAGTATTATGAAAAGTATGGTATTCGTAAATATGGTTTTCATGGGACTAGTCATAAATATGTAACTGAAAGAGCTGCTGAAATCCTATCACGTCCACTTGAAACGACTAGGCTCATTTCTTGTCATATTGGTAATGGAGTGAGTATTGCAGCAGTTGAGGGTGGTAAGTCAATAGATACTTCAATGGGCTTTACTCCACTTGCAGGAGTCACAATGGGTACACGCTCAGGGGATATAGATCCTGCCATAATTCCTTATCTTATGGAACAGACTGAAAAATCAGCGGAAGAAGTAATAGATATTCTTAATCAGAAGTCTGGCATGTTAGCTTTATCTGGATTTTCTAGTGATTTAAGAGATATAGAAACAGAAGCAGCTAAAGGGAATAAACGTGCACAGCTGGCATTAGATGTTTTTGCGGATAGAATCCATAGGTATATAGGTTCTTATGCTGCTAAAATGGGTGGTGTTGATGCCATTATATTTACCGCTGGAATTGGAGAAAATTCAAATTTGATTCGTGAAAAAGTGCTTGAAGGTCTTGAGTTTATGGGTGTTTATATGGATTCTGATTTAAATACTATTATTGGAAAAGAAGGATACATTAGTTATCCATATTCGCCAGTTAAAGTGCTTGTAATTCCGACGAATGAAGAAGTCATGTTGGCGCGTGATACAGTACGCGTTGCGAGTTTATATACTGAGAATATTTCAAGTTAAAATACTAGTTTAACAATCATTAAGTATTTTCCTATATGGTTCGTGAGTTGCCTTCTTCAATCTCAATCATTGGTATTTACTGCTGCGAACAATGATGTTTGATATAGAAAAAACGAGTCACCCTAAATGCTGGGTGACTCGTTTTTTGATTTATACTGTCTGTTCTGGCGTACGAACAACAAGAACGTCACATTTAGCAGAACGGACAATATTCTCTGAGACGCTTCCAATAAGGAAACGCTCAACAGTATTTAATCCAGTTGCACCACAAATAATTAAATCAGCTTCTACTTTTTTTGAAAGCTCTCGTGAAATCATTGTTTTAGGAGAACCATAGTCAACGATAACGTTAACTTTTTCAACACCAGCAGCATTGGCTTCTTGTTTGTATTCTTCTAACAACTCTAAAGCAAATGATTGTGCACGTTCTGCAATAGAGCGATCATAAGCCTCTACAGCCGCATAAGAACGTGTGTCAATAATGTTAACCAAATTTAGTGTTGCATTATTTCTTTCAGCAATTCCGATAGATTTTTTAAACGCCCATTTTGATTCAGCAGAACCATCTACTGCAACTAGAATTTGTTTATATACTAAAGTCATATAAATTCCCTCCAAATTTTTATTTAAGTTATTACTATATACTAATTCTATATTTGTGAATGAAAACCCTTTATTATTTACAAATATAAAAAAACTGCTACAATTTCGACAGGATTCTACAAAAAGAAGATTTATAATTCTCTATATTATTAATTTTTAATGCAAGCATTATAGAGGTTTATCTGTTAAAGTGAAAGTAAGCTGGGGTGAAAAAAGCCTTAAGCATTCTCGCAAATTATTTAAATAGGAGGGTATTTTATGATTATCGGTGTTCCCAAAGAAATTTTAAACAATGAGAATCGCGTTGCAATGACGCCTGCAGGAACTTTTACTTTAAATTCAGCAGGTCACGAAGTCCTTATCCAGACTGGGGCTGGACTAGGGTCTAGTTTTACAGATGAAGAGTATATCGAGGCTGGTGCGAAAATTGTCGCTACGGCTGAAGAAGCATGGAATGCAGATATGGTAATGAAAGTGAAAGAACCTAAGTCTTCGGAATACGGATTCTTTCGTGAAGGACAAATCATTTTCACTTATTTCCATCTAGCTCAAGAAGAAAGCCTAACGAAAGCATTAATTGAAAAGAAAGTTACCGGAATTGCGTATGAAACTGTGCAGCTTCCGAACAATACACTGCCTTTACTTGCACCTATGAGTGAAGTTGCAGGCCGAATGGCAACACAAATTGGAGCACAATTTTTACAAAAAACGAATGGTGGATTAGGTATTCTACTTGGTGGTATTCCTGGCGTTTCTCGGGGTAAAGTAACTGTTATTGGTGGCGGTATGGCTGGAACGAATGCTGCGCGTGTTGCAATTGGTATGGGTGCACTTGTTACAGTAATTGATCTATCTGTTGATAGACTTCGACAGTTAGAAGATATTTTTGGAAATGATGTTCAAACGCTCGTTTCAAATCCATTTAATATTGCAGAAGCTGTAAAAGATGCTGATCTTGTTGTAGGTGCTGTACTTATTCCAGGTGCTAGAGCACCGAAACTCGTTTCAGAAGAAATGGTTAAATCGATGAAACCGGGTTCAGTTCTTGTAGATATTGCAATTGACCAAGGTGGAATTTTTGAAACTTCCGATAGAATCACAACACATGATGAGCCAACATATGAAAAGTATGGTGTTGTTCATTATGCTGTTGCAAATATGCCGGGAGCAGTTCCGAGAACAGCGACAATTGGTCTAACAAATAATACGGCTCACTATGCGTTGCAAATTGCAAATAAGGGTGTTAAACAAGCTTGTCTTGATAATATACCACTTCAAAAAGGACTAAATACTTTTGATGGTAATATAACATATAAAGCCGTAGCAGAAGCGCATGGTCTTGAGTATGTATCAGCAGATTCGCTTCTTAAAGAAGCGTTGCTTAGTAAATAAATACCTATAAAGCATAAAGAAATAGCTGTCTGCGCAAAATGCGCGGACAGCTATTTCTTTAACTTTATAAGTTGAAATGAAAAAGTTGATTTAATAAATCCTTGTCTTAGATATTACCTCAACTTAAATTGGGTTTATGATTTGTAGTTCTTTAGGGAACTTTGTGAGCACTTCCACGCCGTCATTCGTAACGACAACATCGTCTTCAATTCTAACGCCAGTAATTTCTGGATGGTAAATACCTGGTTCAATTGTGAAGACCATACCTTCTTTTAAAATAAAATCATTTGTAGCGGTTATTGAGGGATATTCATGGACAGAAATCCCTAGTCCGTGGCCGAGTCGATGTGTGAAATAGTTACCATATCCTGCTTCTGTGATGATCTCGCGTGCAGCATTATCAAGTTCGGCAGCATTAACGCCTGGTTTAACTAAATCAATCGCAGCCTGTTCAGCACTTCTTACAGTTTCATAGATTTCGCGCATAGCTACTGTAGGTTCTCCGAATGCTACCGTTCTAGTAATGTCTGAACAATAGCCATTGTAAATGACGCCTAAATCAAACAAGATAAAATCGCCTCGTTGAATTTTCCGACTGCCAGGGGTTCCATGAGGAGAAGCTGTTTTAAGTCCGGAAAGTACCATTGTATCAAAGGACATCTTTTGAACGCCTTTCTTCTTTAATTCAAATTCAATTGCCATAAGCACCTCGAGTTCCGTTATACCCTCTTTAATTTCCCTGCAACCGACCCCAATTGCAAAATCAGCTAGTTGTGCTGCGATTCTCATGTTTTTTATTTCATCTTCTGTTTTAATGACTCGCATATCATTTAAAAGCGTGTCAAATTGATAGAATTTCGACCCTTCAAATAGACTTGATAGAATTTCGAACCGTTCGACAGTAATATGAGATTTTTCAATTGCTATCGATACGTCATTTAGATTACGCTTAGTTATTTCACTATGGATAATGGTCCATGGGTTTTCTGTGTCTGAGTAGCCGACTACTTTATAAGGCCAGTTAGTTGCGAGTACGTCTGGTACTTCCATTTCTGGACAAATTAAGAATGGTTCGGCATCTTTAAAAACAAGTACACCGAGTATTCTTTCGTGGGGATTGCTACTGAAGCCGGAGACATAAAATACATTATCTGGTGTTGAAATGAATGCTACCTCTATATTTCCACTTCGCAAAAATTTTTTTATTTTATTTATTTTAGACAATATTATTACCTCCTTTGAATTAATTTAATTATAACTAAGTAGGGAGGTTATCGACAATGTTATGAATCTTGTTATAATAGAAGAAAGATGAATGGAGGTAATTAAATGCAAATTTCATATCATGGACATTCTGTTGTTAAAATTAAAACGGGTGACTATACAATTTTAATTGATCCATTTATTACCGGAAACAAGTTAACAGACCTGGTTGTAGAAAATGAAAAGCCTGATGTTATTTTATTAACACATGGACATAATGACCACGTTGGGGATACAGTTCAAATTGCTAAAGAATGTAATGCTTTAGTTGTTGCTCCCAATGAACTTGCGAATTATTTAAGTCTTCAGGATGTTCAAACGCATGGCATGAATTTAGGTGGTGCTAAAAAGTTTGATTTTGGAGAAGTAAAGTTTACTAAAGCATTCCATAGTTCTTCATTTACAACTGAAGATAATGAATTTATTTATACTGGAATGCCGGCTGGTATTTTATTTACTGCTGAAGGTAAAACTATTTATCATGCTGGAGATACTTCTTTATTTGGCGATATGGAATTAATTGGTAAACGTCATCCGATTGATGTTGCCTTCCTTCCGATTGGCGATAATTTTACAATGGGACCTGAAGATGCAGCATATGCGGTTGAATTATTGAATCCAAAGTTGACCGTTCCAGTTCATTACGACACGTTTCCTCCTATTGAACAAGACCCGGAAATATTTAAAGGACTTGTTGAGAATCATCCAGTTAAAATAATGAAAGCTGGAGATATATTAAACTGTTAAGACACTTGTTCGCGTGGATATTTTAATAGTCCACGCTAAACTGTTATTATTATACTTTGTGTTAGACTAGGTAGAAGGATTAGATTAGAGAAAAGGTGAATTTATGGCAACGAAGCATGAGCAAATACTTAGCTACATAAAAGAGCTTTCGGTAGGAGAGAAAATATCTGTACGGCAGGTCGCACGTGAACTAGCTGTTAGTGATGGTACTGCTTATCGCGCAATTAAAGAAGCTGAGAACAGGAAACTAGTAACGACAATTGAGCGGGTTGGAACAATTCGAATTGAGAAGAAAAAAAGAGAGAATATTGAACGACTAACCTATGCTGAAGTATTAAATATTGTTGATGGGCAAGTACTAGGTGGACGCGAAAGTTTGCATAAGACATTAACCAAGTTTGTCATTGGTGCAATGCAACTTGAGGATATGATGCGTTATATTGATGCAGGAAGCTTACTTATTGTAGGAAACAGATTGAAAGCGCATAAAACGGCGCTTTTAGCAGGAGCGGCTGTTTTAGTTACAGGTGGATTTGATACATCTGAAGAAGTGAAGAAACTTGCGGATGAGCTAGAGTTACCCGTTATTTCAACTAGTTACGATACTTTCACAGTAGCAACTATGTTAAATCGGGCTATTTATGACCAATTGATTGAAAAAGAAATTTTGCTCGCTGTTGATATTTTGACGCCTTTATCCAATACAGCTATCATGTCAGTAGATGACTTAGTTTCTGATTTTAATAAAAAAAATAAAGAAACTGGCCACTTGGGATATCCAGTGACTGATACAAAAGGTAAGTTAGTCGGGATTATTACCTCGCGAGATATTATCGGGAAACGTGATGAGGAACGGATTGAAAAAGTGATGACATGTAATCCAATTACTGTGACGGAGAATACAAGTGTTGCTTCTGCAGGTCATATTATGATTTGGGAAGGTATAGACCTTTTACCGGTTGTTACTGAAGCCGGAAACTTTATTGGAATCATTAGTCGTGAAGATGTTTTAAAAGCATTCCAGACGGCTCAGAGGCAACCACATCAAGCAGAAACAATTGATGATATTGTTAAGAATCAGATGGTTTCAATACCAGGCGATTCCTTTGAACTTGAGTTTACGGTCATACCACAATTAACAAATCAGTTTGGTTCGCTTTCATATGGCGCTATGACTACTTTGTTGACTGAAGCTGGGCATCGAGTTATAAAAATGAAGAAGCGGGGAGAAAGTGTCCCTGAGCATATGACACTTAATTTACTTCAGCAAGTACAGTTAGGTAAAGTTGTTCATTTGCAACCACGAATTCTTCAAATGAGTAGGCGTTTTGTTAAAGTAGATTTTGAATTATTCTCAGAAAGCGAACTAGTTGCGAAAGCGATGATTATGTACCAACTATTCGAACGCTAAAGTTTTAATAAAAAAACTGATGCTTTGATGGGCATCAGCTTTTGTTCAATAACATTTCTTCTTCAATAAATTTTTTGTAATGAATATAAGCTTTGTAATTAAATATAATTACAGACAAGCCTAATAAAATAAATATGGCAGAAACAATATAAGTAACCGCTTTGTCGAATAAGACAAGTTGGTTTATTCCGAAGAAGAAAAGAAGTGCGCCTAGGAATACTCCTGCAATACTGGCATACATTTTTTTTCGAATGGGTAAAACATATGTTGCCCGAAATTGTCTCATTTTAAAATAGATATAGAAACCTGCTGATAAAATAATTGAAAATGCAGAGAAGTAGTTTAGCATAATTGCCCTCCAAAATAATAATAGAACTCACTACATTGTAGCGACTTTTTATCAGAATTGCGAATTGAATATATTGAAGTATGGAGGTAGAATTTATGGAAAGACAAATCATTGACACAATTGAACAATATGAAAGGATTATTATCCATCGTCATGTTAGACCAGATCCAGATGCCTATGGGTCTCAAATCGGACTTAAGGAAATTATTTTAGCAAATTACCCGAATAAGGAAGTTTATGCAGCAGGCGAACATGAGGAATCACTTACATATTTATCAAGACCCGACATGGTGGAACAGTCACTTTACAAAGATGCGTTAGTTATCGTAACGGATACCGGGAATACAGAAAGAATTGATGGAGAATATTACACAGGTGGAGCTTTTTTATTAAAAATCGATCACCATCCGGATCATGACCAATATGGCGATTTGAGATGGGTTGATACAAAAGCGAGTTCGACGAGTGAAATGATTACTTCATTGTTTGAATTTGCGGAAAAAGAAACTGGTTGGATAATGCCGGACTCTGCGGCTAGACTACTCTTTGCAGGAATAGTAGGCGATACTGGAAGATTTATATACCCAAGTGCTACAGTTAAAACTTTTGAACGAGCAAGTGCTCTAATTAAGTATAATTTTGACAGGGAAAAACTTTTTGCAGGAATGTATGAAGTTGAAAGAAAAGTCCTGCATCTTCAAGGTTATATATATCAAAACTTCGAAATTAATAGTGATGGGGCTGCATTCATCAAATTAGATCGTCAAACGTTAGATAAATTCAATATATTACCTTCCGAAACATCTCAACTTGTTGGTTCATTGGGAGAAGTGAAAGGAATTTGTGCATGGGTAATCTTTATAGAAGAGGAAAATCAAATTCGCGTAAGACTTCGATCTAAAGGCCCTGTAATCAATACTTTAGCTTCTGAATATGGCGGCGGTGGTCACCCACTTGCATCTGGCGCAACGGTGTGTTCGTGGGAAGAAGCAGATGGACTTATTAGGAAACTTCAACAATTATGCATGTGAATAAATAGGCGGAGGGATTATTTATGAAACTAGTCTATCCGCAACTTATAACGGGCGCAGACCTCTTGCGTGGAATAAGTAAATTAAACTACGTAGCCCCACTTCTTCAACGAAGAGGGGCTAAAGTTGCGGCAATTGTTAATTCGAAAATGTATGGTGTTCGGTCATTTTATAAAGTGTTAAAAAAATACAATATACACCCGGTAATTGGTTTAACGGTTAATTTAGAAATTGATGGGCAAGGGCTGCTTGTCTATATCTACGCAAAAAACAATGAGGGCTATCATAACCTACTTAAAATAAGTAGTGCGGTTTCTATTAGAAAACCCGAACAATTGCCGTTAAATTGGCTAGATGCCTATAGTGCTGGATGTATTATTATTTGTCCTATGACAGATGGTACGTGGGCAGGTGCGCGAGGAATTGAAACAATTAATCAGTTAGCCTTACATTGCAATCATGCATCCATCTCGATTGGGGTAGCAAGACCAGGTGGTATTTCCCATGCCGAGGAAAGTGAGATTGAACATATTTCGAAAACATCAGGTGTGCCAATCGTTGCGGTTTATGAATCAAGATTTATTAATCCGGAAGATGCATTTCCTTATAAAGTAGCAAGCGCGATACGACTTGGAGAGAAATTAAGTGAGACTTATACTGCAGACACAGATTATGAATATGCCTATATGCCTGAGGAAGATGAATTAAAACTTTGGTTTTCCGATAGGTTGGAGTGGCTTGAATCTATATCTACTCTTCTTCATTCATGTAATGCAGAGCTTCCTCAAGGTGAAACGCTAATGCCGATATTTCCAATTTCAAGCGGAGAGCAAGCTAGTTCATATTTGAAAAAACAATGTGAAAAAGGTCTTTTAAGAAGGCTTGGTAAAATAGATGAAATCTATCGCTCGCGTTTAAATTTTGAGCTGAAGGTCATTGACGAAATGGGTTATGCTGATTATTTTCTAATTGTCGAAGACTTTATGCGTTTTGCCAGTGAGCAAAAAATATTAACAGGACCAGGACGTGGATCATCGGCTGGTTCACTCGTCGCATTTTCGTTAGCGATTACGGATGTAGATCCGATTCACTATGGACTTGTTTTTGAAAGATTTCTTAATCCAGAGCGTATTACAATGCCGGATATTGATATAGATTTTGCTGATAATCGTCGGATTGAAGTTATAAAATATGTCGCTGAAAAGTATGGTAAAAACCATGTAGCCCAAATAATTACATTTGGTACGCTTTCTGCTAAGGCGGTAGTTCGAAATGTTGCGCGTGTTTTTGGTTTTTCAGCTGAGGAAATGACGTTCCTTGCAAATGAAATTCCGAGTAGAGTCGGGATTAAACTTCAGGAGGCTTATAAAGAATCGACAAAGCTGCAAGATTGGATTGCTATGGATCCTATTCGCTCTAAGTGGTTTGATGCCGCGATTACTCTTGAAGGATTACCGAGGAATGCATCGACTCATGCTGCAGGCGTCATATTATCTCCTACGTCCCTTGTAGATACGGTTCCACTTCAAGAGGGTGGAGAAGGTATTTACTTAACGCAGTGGCCTATGAAAGACGTTGAAGAACAAGGGTTGTTGAAAATGGATTTCCTTGGACTGCGAAATTTGACGCTTCTTGATCGAATTAGAACGTTAATATTTTATGGGACAAGAAATTCGTTGGATTTTGAAAAAATACCAATGGACGACATTGCAACATTTAACTTATTCAAAGAAGGAGATACTTCGGGCATTTTTCAATTTGAGTCAGATGGTATGCGTGATACGTTAAGGTTAATTAAGCCGAATCGTTTTGAAGATTTATTTGCAATTAACGCATTATATAGGCCAGGTCCCATGGATAACATTCCGTTATATGCAAGAAGAAAACATGGTGAAGAAAAAATTTCATATGTTCATTCATCACTTGAATCGATTTTAGAAGAAACTTACGGGGTCATCGTTTATCAAGAGCAGATTATGCAGATTGCAGTAAAGTTTGCAAATTACACACTTGGAGAGGCCGACCTTCTAAGGCGTGCAATTAGTAAAAAAAATCATGATGTTTTAATCGATGAGCGAATTCGATTTACCAGTCGTGCTTTAGAAAATGGTATGGATGAGAGTGTGGCGACTGAGATTTATGACTTAATCGTAAATTTTGCGGATTACGGATTTCCGAAAAGTCATGCTGTTGCTTACTCACTTATCTCTTATAGACTTGCTTATTTAAAAGCTAACCACCCCGCTTATTTTTATGCAGCATTGTTATCCACAACAACTGGAAATAACGATAAAACAGCAGATTTAATACGCGAAGTAAAAATCCGTGGTATTAAATTACTTCCACCTTCTATTAATAGTAGTAAATTGTCTTATAGTGTCGAAGGAACATCCATTAGAATGGGCTTAAGTTCAGTCCGTGGGGTAACAAGAGGATTTTATAATACTTTGAACGAAACTAGACGCAATGGAAGTAAGTGGAAAACGCTATTTGATTTTGCTATTTCTATCGGTGGAACTAACTTTACTGAAAAAGTAATCGTTCCACTAATTAAAGCAGGTGCTCTAGATGAATTTGGAGAAACTCGCTCCGTTCTTCTTGCTTCGATTGATGCTGCCAGTGCGCATGTATTATTTATTGACCCAAGTGATGCAGGAGATTTATTAGCTCCTATTATGTCTTCAATTGCAAGTCCGAAATATTCTCCAGGTGGTAATATGCCGCGGTTAATGATGTTAGAATATGAAAAAGAGGTGTTAGGATTTTATTTATCCGATCATCCAGCTGTTGAAGTGAAGAAGCAAGATGGTAATTCATTTAATGACATTTCAGCTGTAGAAAAAATAAGTGAACGATCGCTTGTGCGTATTGTCGGATTGATTACAGAAATAAAACGAATCCGTACGAAAAAAGGTGAGGCAATGGCGTTCATTTCGGTACAAGATGAAACTGGTTCAGTATCATGTACGTTTTTCCCGAAGCAGTATTCATTGTCGAATTCAATTCTAACTGACAAACATATGATTAAAGTTGAAGGTACGATAGAAAGACGCGGAGGAAAGTTGCAAATCCTCGTTAAAAATACGGAAAGTGTTTAGGGGGCTTGCCTAGGAAATCGCAAGCCTCTTTTTAGTGTTAAGAACAGCTATGCTTCGAAAATTAAATTGAAAAGCATGTTAAGCAGCTGGAATCAATTGTATAATTTATAGTATTTGACTTTTCTAGGTCATAAGTTTCAATTTTTCGCAACTATCTCTTTGACTTTACGTTTTGGTTTATATTCTGTATGCTTATAAATAATAGTGGTCTGACCACTTACTGTAACCGTAAATTCTGAAGGGGTTCAACTATGAAAAACCAAAAAGAGCCAACTAAAATGTATCTTGATATTGTAAAAGAATTGAGAACGCTTATTAAAGAGGAGGGCATAAAAACGGGCGAAAAACTGCCGTCCGAAAGAGAGTTAGCTGAGCGCTTAAAAGTTGGAAGGTCTTCTGTACGTGAGGCACTCAGAAGTTTGGAATTACTTGGACTTATTGAGACTAGACGTGGAGAAGGAACATTTCTTGCAGATTTCGGCAAGCACCAGTTAGTTGAAGTATTGGCAGAATTTATTATGCAACAACCAAATTCATTGAAGGATGTACGTGACACACGCAGAGTCCATGAAATTTCTGCAATACAGACTGTATGTCAAAATGATGCTTTACGTACACTTCCTGTATGGCAAAGCTTGATTGTAAAAATTGAAGAAAATGGCAGCGTGTTAAGAGAAGATATTATAAGAGAAATGATTATAGTGGCGGGAAATAGGCTTTCTTTAAAAATTTGGTTTTTGTTAAAGCAGTATAGTAGAGTGCCTTTTAATGAAATGACGATGATAACTGAAATTAGTTATGTTGAAGACCTACTTCATGGTGTAATTAATGGGGATGAAGCAATTGCCCTAAATGCTTATGCTGAATGGATTGATGTTGTTGAAAGAGAAAGAGGGGGAAGTGAAAAATGATTCGCGATATATTTAAAAGAAATAATAAGAACCAAGATGCTAAAATTCCAACTAATGATACGAAGAACGGTGTTCCCGAAGGGATTATGACTAAGTGTCCTGAGTGTAAAAAAGCTATTTTAACTAAAGAATTAACGATTGTATTGAAGGTTTGTCCATCATGTAATCACCATTTTACAATGACTGCGAATGAAAGAGTCTTAAGTCTTTTCGACGAAGGAACTTTTATTTCAATAGATAATCATTTACAAACAGAAAATCCTCTTGGTTTTCCGGGTTATACTGAAAAAGTTCAGTCTGATGCTTTAAAAACAGGATTAAATGAAGCTGTCTTGACTGGTACCGGCTTAATTGAAGGAAACGAAGTTGCCATAGCTATTATGGATTCACATTTCAGGATGGGCTCTATGGGTTCAGTTGTTGGTGAAAAAATAACACGTGCAATTGAAAAAGCTACGGAGAAGAAGATTCCAATGCTCATATTCACCGCGAGTGGAGGAGCAAGAATGCAAGAAGGGGTTTTATCTCTAATGCAGATGGCGAAAACAAGTGTTGCGTTAAGTCGCCATGCGAAAGCAGGGTTATTATATATTTCAATTATGACCTACCCGACGACAGGCGGTGTTTCGGCGAGTTTTGCATCTGTAGGGGATATTAATATAGCTGAACCTAAGGCGCTAATTGGTTTCGCTGGAAGACGTGTAATAGAACAAACGGTTAGAGAAAAATTACCTGATGATTTTCAAACAGCTGAGTTTCTTCTTGAACATGGACAACTAGATGCGATTGTCCATCGTTCAGAAATGAAATCAACACTTGCAAATATTTTAAGACTTCATACCAGGGAGGCTAACTAAATTGGGGAAAACATTAGCGTTTGAAGAGCCGATTGTTAGGCTTCGTGAAAAAATTAATGAACTTGAAGATTTTACAAATAGCTCTTCTGTAGATTTGTCAGAAGAAATTGGAACTTTGAAAGTAAGATTGAGAAATCTTGAAAAAGATATTTATGGGAATATGGGTGCGTGGGATAGAGTGTCCGTAGCTAGACATCCAGGTAGACCAACTTCACTTGATTATATAAATGAACTGTTTGTTGATTTTATTCAACTTCATGGTGATCGTAACTACGGAGATGATGCAGCGATTGTGGGTGGAATTGCTTTCTACGAGTCTACACCTATCACTGTAATTGGGCATCAACGCGGGAGAGATACGAAGGAAAATGTGAAGCGGAATTTCGGTATGCCACATCCTGAGGGCTATAGAAAAGCGCTTAGGCTGATGAAGCAAGCAGAGAAGTTCGGAAGACCTATTATTTGTTTAATTGATACCAAGGGTGCCTATCCTGGTAAAGCGGCTGAAGAACGTGGACAGAGTGAAGCTATTGCTCGAAACCTAGTTGAAATGGCAGGATTAACGGTTCCTGTAATCTCTATCGTTATTGGTGAAGGGGGTAGTGGCGGCGCACTTGCATTAGGCGTTGCAAACCATATTCACATGCTTGAGCATTCGACATACTCGGTAATATCACCTGAAGGAGCTGCCTCGATTTTATGGAAAGATCCAAGTTTATCCAAACAAGCAGCAGAAGCAATGAAAATTACTGCGCCGGATTTAAAAAGAATGGGCATTATTGAAGAAATTATACCTGAAGTCCTTGGAGGCGCCCATCGAGATTTAAAAGCACAATCAATTTTGATTAGTGATGTGATTCGTAAATCAATGGAACAACTTGGGAAAATGAGTCAAGAAAGTATAGTAGAAGATCGCTATGAAAAATTCAGAGATATAGGCTTGTTTACTGAGTAAAAGGACGTAAAATTTGTACTTTATTTAATCTGAAAAAGAAATAGATATGTATAATAAAGGAGAGGCTCACTTGAAGAGAATCGCTGTGTTGACAAGTGGTGGAGATGCGCCTGGAATGAATGCTGCAGTTCGTGCAGTTGTAAGAAAATCGATATATGAAGGACTTGAAGTAATAGGGGTTATGAGCGGTTTTCAAGGTTTAATTGATGGCGAAATGAAGCTTCTAAATCTTGGTTCCGTGGGTGATATTATTCAAAGGGGTGGAACGATATTGCGTTCAGCCCGTTGCGCGGAATTTAGAACTTTAGAAGGGCGCCAAAAAGCATTAAAACAAATAAGGAAAAATCAAGTTGAAGGTTTAGTTATTATTGGTGGAGACGGGTCTTTTAGGGGTGGTTTCGAACTGAGTCAACTTGGAATACCTTGCGCTTGTGTTCCAGCTACAATTGATAATGATATTAATGGAACGGAATTTACAATTGGTTTTGATACAGCCCTGAATACTGTTATTGAAGCAATAGATAAAATTAGAGACACAGCGAGTTCTCATGAACGAACATTTATAATTGAGGTAATGGGACGAGATGCTGGGGATCTTGCGCTTTGGGCAGGTGTAGCTGGCGGTGCAGAAACTATTATTATTCCGGAAGAAAAACTGGACTTGCAAGATGTTATTAAACGATTAAAAAGTGGTACGGGGCGTGGGAAAAAGCATAGTATACTCATTGTCGCTGAAGGTGCTATGACCGGTAATGAGCTTGCCAAGATGTTAGAGCAGGAGGCAGGAATAGAAACACATGTCTCTGTACTCGGTCATATACAACGAGGGGGATCCCCATCAGCGAGAGATAGGGTAATTGCTAGCCAATACGGTGCCTTAGCAGTTGATGTAATTAGAGCAGGTCGTGGAAGTGCTGCTATTGGTATGCAAAATCATCAAGTGGTAGAATATGACTTGCAGGATGTATTTAAGAAAACTAGTAAATTGGACAAGAAATTGTATGATTTATCTAAAGAAATTTCAATATAACTAAAATCCTATCTAACTAAAAGAGGAGATTTTTAATGATGATGAGAAAGACAAAAATAGTTTGTACAATTGGTCCAGCAAGTGATTCAGTAGAATTACTCGAACAACTTATCGATGCAGGTATGAATGTTGCACGTTTAAACTTTTCACATGGTAGCCATGAAGAACATAAAATTCGTATTGATCGAATTAATGAAGCAGCTCGAAAAAAAGGTAAAGTGGTAGGTATTCTACTTGATACAAGAGGTCCGGAAATTCGAACGCATTTGATGAAGGATGGACGTATAGATCTTGTAAGAGGACAGAAAATTGATGTTGCGATGTCTGAAATTGAAGGAACTGAAGAGGTATTTTCAATTACATATGAGAAGTTGATTGAAGATGTTGAAGTTGGATCTGTTATCCTTCTTGACGATGGATTGATTGAATTAGAAGTAACTGGAGTAGATCTAGAACGTGGATTAATTCATACAATGATTATGAATTCAGGAACTTTAAAAAATAAAAAAGGTGTTAATGTACCGGGTGTTCAGGTTCAACTACCAGGCTTAACACAAAAAGACACAGATGATATTTTATTTGGTATAGCTGAAAGTGTCGATTTTGTTGCCGCATCTTTTGTTAGACGAGGATCAGATGTAATGGATATTCGTAAACTACTGGAAGAAAATGGTGGTTCTACGATACAAATTATTCCTAAAATTGAAAACCGCGAAGGTGTGGACAATATCGATGACATCATCGCACTTTCTGATGGTTTGATGGTAGCACGTGGAGATTTGGGTGTTGAAATACCTTCTGAAGAAGTTCCGCTTATCCAAAAGATATTAATTACTAAGTGTAACCAGGCAGGAAAACCAGTAATTACAGCAACTCAAATGCTTGACTCAATGCAACAAAATCCAAGGCCGACTCGTGCAGAAGCAAGCGATGTTGCAAACGCAATTTTAGATGGTTCAGATGCAATTATGTTATCAGGAGAAACTGCTGCTGGTCTTTATCCTGTTTTATCTGTAAAAATGATGGATAAAATTGCACTTCATACCGAAGAAGCAGTGGATTATCGAAGCTTGGTTTCGACGCGTAGACGTGAGAAACATGGTAATATGACTGAAGCAATAGCGCAATCTGCCGCTTATACAGCAATTAACCTAAAAGTAAAAGCAGTTCTTGCTCCTACAAGAAGTGGTCAAACAGCAAGAATGATAGCGAAGTATCGACCAGGATGCCCGATTATTGCGCTAACATCATCTGAGAAAAGCTCAAAGAAACTTTCACTCGTTTGGGGAGTTTATCCAATAGTAGGAAAAAATGTACAATCCATTGATGAAATTCTTCAAGAATCTGTTGAAGAAAGCATTAAGCATCAATATGTAAGTCTTGGTGATGTCGTTATCATTACTGCGGGTGTTCCTGTAGGCAAAGTAGGAACTACGAACCTTATGAAAATTCATGTAATTGGTGATTTGCTTGCCAAGGGTCAAGGGATTGGAAGATCTGTTGCTCATGGTCAGACAGTTGTCGCTAAAAGCACAAAAGAAGTGCTAAGTAACGGCTCTGATGGAAGCATCTTAGTAATTAAAGAATCAAACATCGAAATGATGCCTGTAATTGAAAGATGTGCAGGGATTATTACAGAAGAAGGCGGACTAACGAGCCACGCGGCTATTGTCGGGCTAAGCTTAGGGATTCCAGTTATTGTTGGCGTAGAAAATGCAACATCTGAATTTAAAAATGGAATAGATATTACGATGGATGCTGAAACTGGCGTAATTTATAATGGTCATGCCAGCGTACTTTAAAGATATTCATTAATTAAAGGGACATTTTTGCTTAATGATGGAGAATAAAATAAAAAAATGTGCTGCTTACGAGAAATCGTTAAGCAGCTTTTTAGGAAGTTAGTGAATATTATGAAATGGTTAATACTCGCGTTTATATTAATCCCGACAACTGAATTAGCAATACTCATTTATTCAGGGCAATTGCTTGGTTTTATCCCGACAATTACAATCATTTTGATTACTGGAGTTGGCGGTGCTTATTTAGCTAAAAAGCAGGGGCTTAAAGCTTGGAATGACCTAAATAAACGGATGTCAACAATGGATACCCCTGGAGATGCACTTATTGATAATGTTTGTATTTTGGTGGGGGGAATCATGCTTATTATGCCTGGATTCTTGACAGATATTGCAGGGTTTTTATTGTTATTTACTTGGCCCAGAAATTTAATACGTCCATTTATTCAGAGATGGATTTACAAGAAGATGAAAAACGGTCGCATTATTTCAAGGTGAATAATCGATGTTGCTTAACTTTTAATGCTGCAAAGAGTAGAAACGGTGTTAATAAAATCCCGGCAAAACCTAATAAATAAACTGAACTGGCCATTATGAAAAATGCGTGTATGGGCCTAAGTTGAAATGTAGACGCCCACATATAAGATTCTGCAAATTGACGAGTTATAAGTGTAAATAAATAAAGAGAAATTAATGCTATACCGATTATTAGGTTATTAACATATAGAAAAAAAGCTGCCATCGGAATAATGAAAATACCAATTCCGAGGAAAGGCACACTGTCAACAAGGGCTATAAGAAAAGCCATTCCTATAGGTGAATCAAAGCCTAATAATGAAAACCCGATAGCTAATATAATAAATGTTAGAAACATTAAACGTGCTTCCAAAGAAATAAAGGTACCGATAAGCTTACTCGCTTCTACTAGCATCTTTTTTGTTGTCTTACGCATTTTAACCGGAAAATATACTAGAAACCAAAATCTTTCTTTTCCAGATTCTCTTAATGCGAAAAAATATGCAATTAGGAAAATGAAAAAGCTAAATACGTGTTGGAATACAGTTTGGATAATTGTAATAGCGTATTCCAATAAAGCATGTCCATATTGAACAATTTTCTCTTCTAAAAAGGCGATAATCTTACTTGTGAAATCTTTATTTTGCGTAAATGGTTCAAGGTGACGTTGAACAGCAGGAATGATTTCGATAATACCGTGCATGGCGATATAAATTAATGAGCTCGTTATGAGAATTATTAAAGCCATTACAATGAGTGTTGCAAGCGTATTCGGAATTTTAGTGACGGATTTGACGGCTGACAATAAAGGTGCAGTAAAGTAAGCTAATATAACAGCGATAGCTGCCGGTGGTACGATAAAAATGATAAGCAATATTAATAGTGGAGGTAGCCACTTCAAAACTCTTTCGCTAGATGTCTTCTGTTTTTCCTTACAGAATGTCATTTTATAACCTCATTTTAAACTTTTTAAAATATATTTAAGCGTTTTCATACACAAAGTAGTTAAAGTTTACTATAATTGAACGTGTAAGTATTTTAGTTTAGTTATATAATAAAAATGAAAGGCTTTCATCTTAAAATATCAAAGATTGAATGCCAAACTAAAATTGAAGGAGCGATTTATATGACAGCAGCGACACGTGGTTTAGAAGGTATTGTAGCAACAGAGTCAGCTATCAGTTCTATCATTGACGACACACTTACATATGTCGGCTATGATATTGACGATTTAGCTAACAACGCGAGCTTTGAAGAGGTTGTTTACCTATTATGGCATCAAAAACTACCAAACCAAGATCAGCTTTCCGAACTAAAAAAACAAATTTCAGCTAATATGGCTATACCTAAAGAAGTTATTGAACATTTTAAATCGTATCCGATTAATAATGTCCATCCAATGGCTGCTTTACGTACTGCTGTATCACTTCTAGCATTGTACGATGAAAAATCAGAAGATATGTCTGACGAAGCAAATTATGAGAAAGCGATTAGCCTTCAAGCTAAAATTGCGACACTTGTAACTACTTTCTCACGTATCCGTAAAGGCTTAGAGCCAGTGGAACCTAGGGCTGATTTGAATTATGCTGCAAACTTTCTTTATATGTTATCTGGGGAAGAGCCTGAAGCAATTGAAATCGAAGCTTTTGACAAGGCGCTTGTTCTTCATGCGGACCACGAACTAAATGCGTCTACATTTACTGCACGCGTATGTGTTGCGACTCTCTCTGATATATATTCAGGAGTAACTGCTGCTATTGGCGCGCTCAAAGGACCACTTCACGGTGGTGCAAACGAGCAAGTGATGAAAATGCTTATGGAAATCGGTTCAGTTGATAAAGCTGAAGCATTTGTTAAAGATAAGCTTGCAAACAAAGAAAAGATTATGGGTTTTGGACACCGTGTTTACCGTAAAGGTGACCCACGTGCGAAGCATCTTCGTGAAATGTCTCAGAAACTTACAGCGCTTCGTGGAGAATCTAAATGGTATGATATGTCTTTGAAAATTGAGGAAACATTTACTGCAGAGAAAAATCTACCACCAAACGTAGACTTCTATTCAGCATCAGTTTATCATTCTCTTAATATCGATCATGACCTGTTTACTCCAATTTTTGCAGTTTCACGTGTGTCTGGCTGGATTGCTCACATTCTTGAACAATATTCAAATAACAGACTTATCCGTCCACGCGCAGCATACATCGGACCGGATATGCAAAAGTATGTACCAATCAGCGAACGCTGATATAATATAAAAAACTGGGCGGCATCTTCTGGTGTTAGCCCTATGATTTTGAAATTAGGAGGAATTTTTAATGATGAACGGTGAAAAAGTAACAGTAGCAAATGGTGTTTTAAGTGTTCCAGATCAAGTTGTAATTCCATATATTATCGGTGATGGCACAGGTCCTGATATTTGGCATGCAGCATCACGTGTACTTGAAGCAGCAGTAGATAAAGCATTTGATGGAAAGAAGAAACTTGTATGGAAAGAAGTTCTTGCTGGAGAGAAAGCATTCAATGAAACAGGCGAATGGCTTCCACAAGCAACACTTGATACAATTGATGAATATTTAATTGCCATTAAAGGACCTCTTACTACTCCAATCGGCGGCGGATTCCGCTCATTGAACGTAGCACTTCGTCAAGAATTAGACTTGTATACTTGTTTACGTCCTGTACGCTATTTTGAAGGTGTACCTTCTCCTGTTAAGCGTCCTGAAGACTGTGACATGGTTATTTTCCGTGAGAACACAGAAGATATCTACGCAGGAATTGAGTATGAAAACGGTTCTGATGATGCTAAAAAATTAATCGACTTCTTACAAAATGAATTGAATGTTAAAAATATACGCTTCCCAGAAACATCTGGTATTGGTATTAAGCCAATCTCTGAAGAAGGAACAAAGCGTCTAGTACGTAGTGCACTTGACTATATCATCAGAGAGAACCGCACTTCATTAACGTTAGTTCACAAAGGAAACATCATGAAGTTTACTGAAGGTGCATTTAAAAATTGGGGTTATGAAGTTGCTGAACAAGAATACGGCGACAAAGTATTCACTTGGAACCAATATGACAAGATTAAAGAAGCTGAAGGAACTGAAGCTGCAAATAAAGCACAAGCTGAAGCCGAAGCTGCTGGAAAAATACTTGTGAAAGATTCAATTGCTGATATCTTCTTACAACAAATTTTAACGCGTCCAAAAGAGTTCGACGTTGTAGCAACAATGAACTTAAATGGTGATTACATCTCTGATGCACTAGCTGCACAGGTTGGCGGAATTGGTATTGCACCAGGAGCTAATATTAACTATGAAACTGGACATGCTATTTTCGAAGCAACTCACGGTACTGCACCTAAATACGCTGGACTTGATGTAGTAAACCCATCATCACTTCTTTTATCAGGTGTATTGATGTTAGAACATCTTGGTTGGCAGGATGCTGCTACTATGATCGTTGATTCTCTTGAGAAGACAATCGCTTCAAAAGTTGTCACATATGACTTTGCACGCCTAATGGATGGTTCAACTAAAGTTAAAACATCTGAGTTTGCAGACGAACTAATTAAAAATCTTTAATAATAATTGAGGGGGCCACCGCCTCCTCTTACATATGTTTAAAAGGAGAGTTACAACATGACAAATAATCGGAAAAAAGTATCGGTAATTGGTTCAGGTTTCACAGGTGCTACAACCGCATTCCTTTTAGCGCAAAAAGAATTATGTGATGTTGTTTTAGTTGATATCCCGCAAATGGAAAACCCTACAAAAGGTAAAGCGCTTGATATGTTAGAAGCTGGTCCTGTACAAGGTTTCGATGTCAATATTATCGGAACTTCAGATTACGCGGATACAAAAGACTCTGATATCGTTATTATTACAGCTGGTATTGCACGTAAGCCAGGTATGAGCCGTGATGACCTTGTCCAAACAAACCAAAAAGTCATGAAAATTGTAACAGCAGAAATCGTAAAGCATTCTCCGAACACAAAAATTATCGTACTTACGAATCCTGTGGATGCAATGACATACACAGTATACAAAGAATCTGGGTTACCAAAAGAGCATGTTATTGGTCAATCCGGTGTACTTGATACTGCGCGTTTCCGCACTTTCGTTGCACAGGAGTTAAATCTGTCCATTAAAGACGTTACAGGCTTCGTGCTTGGTGGTCACGGTGATGATATGGTTCCTTTAGTGCGTTATTCTTATGCAGGTGGAATTCCACTTGAAACATTGATTTCTCCAGAGCGTCTTGAAGAAATTATTGACCGCACGAGAAAAGGTGGAGCTGAAATCGTTAATCTTTTAGGAAACGGTTCAGCATATTATGCACCAGCTGCATCACTTGTTGAAATGGCAGAAGCCATTTTGAAAGATCAAAAAAGAGTGCTTCCGTCGATCGCATATTTAGAAGGTGAATATGGATTTGATGGTATTTACATCGGCGTTCCAGCGGTTCTTGGTGCCAATGGAATTGAAAAAATATTTGAACTTGAACTAACTGAAGACGAGAAGGCTGCATTATCTAAGTCTGCTGATTCTGTTAAAGCGGTAATGGAAATACTAGTGTAAATTTTACTTTAATAGTAATGGAAAAATCGAGTAGCAGTTGCTACTCGATTTTTTTCTAAGTTATTGGTAGACTTAGATTATTATAAATAAAGGAGGAGACAAGTTGATTCTTGGCAAGAAAAGGCGGCTCGGGAAGAAAATTGATGAGGTTGTTTTGGGTGAAAAGTTAAAGCTAACGGAAAAAATAGCTGACAAAGATTTACTCTTATATCTAGGGTTAACTAATGATGGAAATCCACTTTATATACAACATGATTTCGCATCCAAAACGAGTTATAAACATCCAATTGTACCGACGATCTTGTTAACTGGTATTATTTCATCTGCAGTCTCAAAGCATTTACCCGGTCCAGGCTCGCATATTGTCGAACAAAAACTTACGTTTCCGAAAGTAGTCTATCACAATACAACATTAGAATTTGTTATGGAAGTTATCGAAATTAATATAGAAGCGAAAACGATTATTATTCAAGTTGTTGCATATGATGGAGATGAAGAAATAGTAGTAAATGGAACAGTAACAGTAAATCCTCTTTAAATTAGGTATACATAATACTCTATACTGATTATTAAATTGAACAGGGAGCAGTGATAAGGTTGAATTTTAAGAAGCAGAAAGTACTTATTGTTGACGATGAACAACCAATCCGAACCTTGCTGGATTATAACCTTAAACAAGCTGGTTACGACACGATTAATGCGGTTGATGGTCAAGAAGCTATTAGTATGGCAGAAAGCGAAGTGCCCGACTTAATTTTATTAGATCTTATGCTTCCCAAAATAGATGGTATTGAAGTTTGTAAAATTCTTAGACATCGGGAAATGAGTATTCCGATTATCATGTTAACTGCTAAAGGCGATGAATTTGATAAAGTATTAGGGTTAGAAATTGGTGCAGATGATTATATGACAAAGCCGTTTAGTCCGAGAGAAGTCGTTGCTCGCGTCAAAGCTGTGTTGAGGCGCAGTGAAAAGAGCACCACGCAAATTGATGACAAAGTATTAAGTTCTGGAACTTTAACAGTTTATCCAGAACGTTTTGAGGCTTATCAAGGGGAAACTGAACTTGAATTTACACCTAAGGAATTTGAATTACTAGTTTATTTTATTCAAAATAAAAATCGTGTTTTATCTCGCGATCAGCTGCTAAGCGCTGTATGGAATTATGACTTTGCAGGAGATACCCGAATTGTTGATGTTCATGTGAGTCATGTGCGTGAAAAAATTGAGGAAAATACGAAAAAGCCAATCTTTATTAAAACTGTAAGAGGAATTGGTTATAAATTTGAGGAGATGAAAGCCTGGTGAAAGGATTATATAGTCGTCTTTTCATTGCATGCGCAGTACTTCTCTCAGTGTTATTAACTGCCCTTGGTATCGTCCTTGGACAGTTTTTTTCATTGTTTTATAAAGAAGTGGATTTAGTCGTTGAAAGGCAGTATTGGATTTTTCTTATCGTTATTTTATTAATTGCATTTATACTATCACTTTTTATGGCTGGACGTTTGATGCTTCAATATGCAAAGCCAGTTGATGATGTAACAAAAATTGCTACGGTCATTGCGCAAGGTGATTATTCTGCAAGATCCCCACTTACTGAGCCAGAATACGATAACGAACTTTCCGTTGCTATTAATTCTATTGCTCGAAATATGCAAGAAATATCAACTTTAAGAGTAATGGAAAAAGAGCGCTTAAATACTTTAGTTGAAAGTATGGGTAGCGGTTTGATAATGTTTGGACGTGAAGGTTCTGTTAATCTAGTGAATGGTGTTTTTAAAGAAAAATTTGGGTTCAATAATAATATAATTGGCAAAACGATTAATTCAATTAATTTACCAATAGAAATTAAGGAATTAATTGAAGATGTATTTATGACGGAGCAAGTTCGAGAAAAACAGGTTCGGCTTGATAAAGGGTCAATTCTATCTTCCGCTAGTGTTTACGGGGCACCTGTAATTGGTGACCATGGAAATTGGCTCGGTATAGTCGTTGTTATCCATGATATTACTGAGCTTGTTAGACTAGAGGAAGTTAGAAAAGATTTTGTTGCAAATGTCTCACATGAGTTACGCACACCTGTAACGTCGATTAAAGGGTTCACTGAAACGTTGCTAGATGGTGCTATGGATGATAAAGAAGTGATGGTACAATTTCTTGAAATTATTCAAAAGGAAAGTGACCGGTTAAAAGTATTAATTGATGATTTACTGGAGTTGTCCGGTATTGAAAGAGTAGGGTTTTCATTAGAGTACGGACCTGTAAGTCTTCGCAACGTCGTAAATGATGCGCTTCAAGTCGTTTCAAGAAACACTAAAAAGAAAGATATGAATATGCTATTTGAATTGCAAGATGATATTATCTTTGAAGGAGATGAAGGAAGGTTAGTGCAAGTAATGGTCAACCTCCTTTCAAATGCGATTGCTTATTCGAAAAACGATAAAACAATTAAAGTCTATGCTGAAATAATAGATGAAGATGTTTTAATTGTTGTCGAAGATAATGGAATTGGTATCGAAGCATCTGAACTTACTCGTCTATTCGAACGTTTTTACCGTGTTGATCGCGCTAGGAGTCGCGATTCGGGAGGTACAGGACTTGGCCTGGCAATCGTTAAACACCTTGTTGAAGCCCATGGTGGTTCTGTGAATGTCGAAAGTGAGCTTGGGGTAGGTACTGCATTTCGAATTAAACTACCGCTTCAACAAAACAACCAAAAATGAAACCTTTTATTAAACTAACCGTATAGCATATAGATACATAGTTAAAGGGGGATTATTTAATGAGTGTTAGACGAATAAGAACTTTGGTTGGGCTGGTCATTTTAGGACTTATTTTAATTATAGTAGGATTTACAACTTGGTATACAGTTGATGAATCAGAACAAGCAGTGGTCATTACGTTTGGTCAGGCGAATTCAACGGTGACTGAATCAGGTCTTCATTTCAAAATGCCATGGCCAATTCAAGAAGTGAAGCTTTTATCTAAAGAAACATATAGTTTGAAATTTGGTTATAAGCAAGATGAGGGTGGTGATCTTGTTTCTTACGATAAAGAAACCAAAATGATTACTGGTGATGAATATATCGTGTTGACTGATCTTGTTGTTCAATGGAAAATTACTGAGCCTGAAAAGTACTTATTTAATTCTGAAAACCCAAAAGAAATACTCCATGATGCAACTTCAGCATCAATTCGTTCTATTATTGGTAGTTCAACGATAGATTCTGCTTTAACAGATGGAAAAGCAGATATTGAAGCGAAAACGAGAGATTTACTTGCAACTCTTGTAGAAAAATACGATATTGGTATCGTTATTCAAGGTGTTAAATTACAAGATGTTGAATTACCTAATGCCGAGGTTCGTTCAGCATTTACTGCGGTAACAGATGCTCGAGAAACAAAAAATACGAAGATTAACGAAGCTGAAAAATATGAAAATCAGAAAACAAGTGAAGCCATTGGTGAACGTGACGCCATTAAATCAAGAGCATTAGGACAAAAAACAGCACGTATTGAACAAGCTCATGGAGACGTATCATTATTTAATAAACTTTATATTGAATATAAAGACAATAAAGAGATTACGCGTCAACGACTTGTCCTTGAAACACTAGAGCAAGTGCTCCCAAAGGCGAAGTTATACTTTATGAATGACAATGGAGAAACGGTAAAATATCTTCCTTTGCAACAATTGGAAAACACTCCGCCGCCACTAACTGAAAAAAGTGATGAAGGAGGAAAAGAATAATGCCGAATGATAATAATTTATTTAAAAGTATAGAGGAAAAGTTTCTTGAAAAACAACGCAAAAAAAGAATAGTTTCAAAGGGACCTAATGAACCAATTGAATTAAAAAAACCGGTTGAAATTAGAAAGTATGTAAAACTTACAATCACGCTAACTTTGATTTTTGCTGTTGCGGTTATATTACTAGCTAATATATTCATTGTTAAAGAGAACGAATACCGAGTAGTTCGTCAGTTTGGTGAAATTAAAAGAATTGTCCAAGAGCCTGGTATTAATATAAAAATTCCTTTTATTCAAAGTGTTGAAATGTTGCCTAAAAGTCAGATGACCTTTAATGTTTCTGAAGAGGAAATTAATACTAAAGATAAAAAACGTATCATTATCGATAACTACGCTGTTTGGAAAATTACAGAACCGACTAAAATGATTTCTAATGCCCGAAATATTGTTAATGCAGAAGCACGTATGGAAGAATTTATTTACTCCGTCATTCGGTCAGAGTTAGGTCAATTAAATTATGTTGATGTTGTAAATGATGAAAATTCATCACGGGGAAGCTTAAATGATCGTGTAACTGAGCTAGTTAACGGTTTCTTGGACGATGGGAATTACGGCATTGAAGTAGTCGATGTTCGTATGAAACGCATCGATTTACCTGAAGAAAACGAGCAATCCATATATACAAGAATGATTTCAGAACGTCAATCAACTGCACAGAAGTATTTATCCGAGGGGGACGCGGATAAGAGCCGCATTGAAGCTGAGACGGATCGAGAAGTGAAAGAAATGCTTGCGACTGCTCATAAAGAAGCTGCAATTATTCATGCGGATGGCGAATCAGAAGCAGCTAAGATTTATAACAATACATTTTCTAAGGATCCTGAGTTTTACGAGTTGTACAGAACACTACAATCGTATTCGAAAACAATCGGGGATGACACAATGATCATCATTCCTGCTGACTCTCCATATGCTAAAATATTAACTGGATACTTAAAATAACAAAAGACCGTCCTCATCATTTACAATAAATGAAGAGGACGGTCTCTTAAATAAATTAATGGATGATCGAATAGGAGTGGAATTTATTTGAAGAAGAAAAAGATTGTACTACTTGATGGAAATAGCCTTGCTTATAGAGCGTTTTTTGCTTTACCTTTATTGACGAATGACACTGGTATTCATACGAATGCTGTTTACGGATTTACGATGATGTTGAAAAATATTTTGGAGGAGGAAAAACCAACCCATATGCTAGTTGCATGGGATGCTGGTAAAACTACCTTTAGGAATAAAATGTTTAGTGAATATAAAGGCGGAAGACAAAAAACGCCTTCTGAGTTATCTGAACAGTTTCCTTACATTCGTAAAATGCTTGAAGCTTTTAATATTAGCCAATACGAACTGAATGACTATGAGGCAGATGATATTATTGGAACGCTAAGTCGCATAGGTGACGAAGAAGATTCTGAAATAGTTGTTATTTCAGGAGATAAGGATTTAACTCAATTAGCATCTAGTAATACGACGGTATTAATTACACGTAAAGGGATTACGGATACTGAAAAATATACACCAGAACATGTAATGGAAAAGTACGGCATTAAACCTCTTCAAATTATTGATATGAAAGGGCTAATGGGCGACGCTTCGGATAATATTCCGGGTGTTCCAGGTGTGGGAGAAAAAACTGCACTGAAGTTATTGATTGAATATGGCTCAGTTGAACGTGTTTATGAATCACTTGATAAAATTACTGCAAAAAAATTGAATGAAAATTTGACGTTAAATAAAGAACAGGCGTTTATGAGTAAAGATCTCGCTACAATAGATATCAATACACCAATTACAATAGGGACGGAAGATTTAGTATATTCGGGACCTGATCAGGACAAGTTGGTTAGCATTTATAAAGATTTGAAGTTCAATACCCTTCTTGAAAAACTATCACCTGGTGCGAGCGCTGTGCCGCAAGAGGAAATTAATGTGACTATCGTTGAGCAATTGAGCGAAAGTCAGCTGACAGATAATATGGCTATGCATATTGAAATGATGGACGAGAATTATTTAACTGCACCAATTCTGGGTATTGCTCTTGCAGATGAAAAGAATACGCTATTTGTTCCGTTTACAGTTGTTGAAGAGTCCACAATTTTAAAAAATTGGCTTGTAGATGAAAGTAAAAAGAAATACTGTTCAGATTCTAAAGCGGCTTTAGCTTCTATGGCGCGTGGCAATTTTGATATAAAGGGCATTGATTTTGATTTGTTATTAGGGGCTTATATTGTAAATCCGTCCACTTCATACACAGATGTGGCTTCAGTTGTAAAGCAGTTTAATTATACTGATGTGCAACCGGATGAAGTGATTTATGGAAAAGGGGCTAAAAAAGCAGTTCCCGAAATAGAGATTGTAGCGGAACATGCAAGTCGAAAAGCGCTTGCTGTATGGAAGCTCCGTGCTATTGTTGAAGAAAAATTGAAAGAATATGATCAGTTTGATTTATATCACGAACTAGAACTTCCGCTTTCTGAGATACTCGGAAAAATGGAGTCAACAGGCGTGAAGACAGATAAAGAGGTATTAGCTGAAATAGGGAAACAACTTTCTGTTAGAATTAATGAGTTAGAAACCTTAATTTATGAAATTGCGGGTGAAAAGTTTAATGTTAACTCACCGAAGCAATTGGGCGTAATTCTTTTTGAAAAGATAGGTCTGACACCTATTAAGAAAACAAAAACAGGGTATTCTACTGCGGCAGATGTACTTGAGAAACTTGAAAGTGAACATGAGATTATTGGTCATATTTTGTTGTATCGTCAATTAGCAAAATTGAACTCGACTTATATAGTAGGACTTTTAAAGGAAATTCATGAAGATGGGAAGATTCATACTCGTTTTCAACAAGCGCTTACGCAAACTGGCCGACTTAGTTCGATTAATCCTAACTTGCAAAATATACCTGTAAGGCTTGAAGAAGGACGTAAAATTCGGGCAGCTTTTGTACCGTCAGAATCCGGCTGGTCTTTATTTGCTGCAGATTACTCCCAAATTGAACTACGTGTCCTCGCGCATATGTCACGAGATGAAAAAATGATTGATGCATTTCTTCATGGAGCAGATATTCACCAAAGTACGGCAGCAAATGTATTTGGTGTTGAACCGAGTGAAGTTACATCTGAAATGCGAAATGCTGCTAAAGCAGTTAACTTTGGAATTGTTTATGGAATAAGTGATTATGGGCTTTCGCAAAGCTTAAATATTTCACGAAAAGAAGCAGCGGAATTTATTAAGACATATCTTCAAAACTTCCCAGGTGTAAAAACTTATATGGATGAAAGTATTGCGGAGGCAAAAAAGAATGGCTACGTGACGACGTTAATGAACCGTAGACGCTATTTGCCGGATATTACAAGTTCAAACTTCAATCTACGTGGTTTCGCTGAAAGAACAGCGATGAATACGCCTATTCAAGGAAGTGCAGCAGACATCATTAAACAAGCGATGATAGATATGGCGAAGAGACTTGAAGACGAAGGAATGCAGTCGCGTATGCTCCTTCAAGTACATGATGAACTTATATTCGAAGCGCCAGAAGATGAACTTGAAAAGCTAAAGGAAATCGTGCCAGAAGTGATGGAAGCTGCGATACAATTAGACGTACCTTTAAAAGTAGATTGGGCGTTTGGTAAGTCTTGGTATGATATGAAGTGAGGGAGAGAAATGCCAGAATTACCAGAAGTAGAAGGCGTTGTTCGTGCGCTAGCACCTGAAATTATTGGACGAACAATAGACTCAGCGACGATTTCTGAAATTGTAATTGAGTCAAAGGAAAATGGTAAAGAAGCAATCATCAAGGGTGTCACAACTGATTCCTTTATAGAACAAATAAAAGAGATGACTATTACGAATGTCACGAGACGTAGTAAATATATTTATATAAATCTAAAAAAAGAAGAGAAAGACTATCTCCTCGTCAGCCATTTAGGTATGACAGGGGCGTGGTTCGTCGTTAACTCACTCAACGAGATTACTGAGTTGAAATTTAAAAAGCATATTCATGTAATATTTAAAATGAGGGATGGTGGAATGCTTGTTTATTCGGATATTCGGCGCTTCGGGGAACTTCGTTTATTGAACGTAGAAGCAGATTATCCACCTTTATTAAAAATGGCGCCAGAACCTTTCGAAGACGTCGCATGCATGCATTATATGGAATTACTTACGCTACCCAAATATGCTAAGAAGCCAATCAAAGAAATTATTATGGATGGTCAAGTAATATCTGGATGCGGAAATATTTATGCGACAGAAGCGCTATATAAAATGAAAATCCATCCGATTAGAAAAGCTGAACGCATTAGTGGGAAACGAAAAAAAGAGTTGTTTTCAGTTATTGTGGACATTTTACAAGAGAGCATTGATGCTGGAGGAAGTTCAATTTCGGATTATAGGAATATTAACGGAGAAGCAGGTACAATGCAAGACAGACTTAAAATGTATGGTAGAAAAAGCTGTCCGAGCTGTAATTCCGTTACAAAAAGCGTGAAGATAGCTGGGAGAACTTCAGTTTACTGCCCACGTTGTCAAAGATAATTTAGTTTGGTGTAAGGAGGTATAAATGATATGAATATTGGTCTAACGGGAAGCATTGCAAGCGGAAAGAGTACTGTTTCTAAAATGCTTAAACAAAAAGGCTTTCCAATTGTTGATGCGGATGAAATTGCACGTCTTGTCGTTGAACCGGGTACGGCTATCATTGAAGAAATCAGTCGCGTATTTGGCAAGGAGGTATTGCAAGTAGATGGATCATTAAATCGGGAGCGACTTGGCTCGTTAATTTTTAGTAAGCAAAGTGAAAGAGATAAATTGAATGGGATTATACATCCCGCGATTCGATCTGAAATGCTTAGACAAACAGAACAATGGCATTCTGTTGGAGAAAAAGTAGTCATTATGGATATTCCACTCTTGTTTGAAAGTAAGTTGCAACATTTTGTGGATAAAATCATTGTCGTTTCTGTGACAACGGAAATTCAAAGAGAAAGACTAATTACTAGAAATAACTTATCGGAACTCGAAGTATCGAACCGCATTGAATCCCAACTACCAGTGAAGTTGAAAGAGGCAGGTGCTGATGCCGTTATTTATAACAATGGATCAATTGAGGAGACAGAAGCTCAGTTGGATATGATATTAGACGATTGGAAATTGTGTTTTTAGTTCGATTCTGAACATAAAATACAAAATCTCTTTTTTATAAGTGATATTACTTTGTATAATGTGCTATACTAATGAACGAAAACAAGAGATAAAGTATAACATACATACAGGAGGATTTATTAATGACTACTTCTATAGCGATAAACGGGTTTGGGCGGATTGGACGGATGGTATTTCGTCAAATGATCATGCAGGATGATATTAATATCGTAGCGATAAATGCGCTTTATTCATCTGAAACACTTGCTCATTTAATTAAATATGATACCAATCATGGTGTTTTCCAAGGAGACGTTATACCTGAGGAGAATGCACTCATTGTAAACGGCAAACGTGTGCAAATTGTCTCAAATCGTGATCCGTTAAAACTTCCTTGGAAAGAGCTTGGTGTTGATATCGTCATAGAAGCTACGGGGAAATTTAATGCACGCGAAGGCGCTGCACTTCATCTAACAGCAGGAGCGAAAAAAGTGATTATTACTGCACCTGGTAAAAATGAAGATATAACAATCGTAATGGGCGTTAATGATGATAAACTAGACATCGAAAAGCATGATGTGATTTCGAATGCTAGTTGTACGACAAATTGTTTAGCACCTGTAACAAAATTGCTTAATGATAAATTTGGAATTGAGAACGGCTTAATGACAACGGTTCATGCTTATACTACGGACCAAAATAGTTTAGATAATCCACATAAAGATTTGCGCCGTGGACGTTCATGTGCACAGTCTATCATTCCTACTTCGACAGGTGCCGCGAAAGCACTTGGACTCGTTCTTCCTGAACTAAAAGGGAAAATACATGGTATGGCACTTCGCATACCAACACCGAACGTATCTTTAGTTGATTTAGTTGTAGACTTGAAGACAGATGTAACGGTTGAAATGGTGAATGATATGTTCAAAGAAGCTGCTGAAGGTGAAATGGCGGGTATCGTCCGTTATACAACCGAGCCTCTTGTTTCTATTGATTTCAACACAACAACGGAATCTGCAATTATTGACTCACTTTCAACAATCGTAATGGGCGATCGTAAAGTAAAAGTGCTAGCTTGGTACGACAACGAGTGGGGTTATTCTGCACGTGTCGTCGATTTAACTAAAAAGGTCGGTAAAGCACTAAAATCTAAAATAATTGTGTGATATTTTGACAGTATTAAAGGGCGGAGGAACTAATCCTCTGCTCTTTTCTATTTTTATCGACATTTTCTGTTATAATTAAACTACTATCAATGCAAAAATGGAGGATACATTTATGAAATGCCCAGCCTGTCAGTATAATGGCTCGAAAGTTGTCGATTCTAGGCCAGCTGATTTAAATAAATCAATTCGGCGTCGCAGAGAATGTGAGTCTTGCGGATTCCGTTTTACGACATTTGAAAAGATAGAAGATACACCGCTAATTGTCGTTAAAAAAGATGGTTCTAGAGATGAATTTGCGGGAGAAAAGATACTGCGTGGGCTTATTCGAGCTTGTGAAAAACGTCCAATCGAACTTGATGAATTAAAAAGCATAGTCTATTTCATAGAAAAAGAATTAAGAAGTTCGGGGATTGCTGAAGTAGCATCTGATGATGTCGGAGAAATGGTCATGGAGCGTTTAGCTGATGTTGATGAAGTAGCTTATGTGAGATTTGCTTCTGTTTACCGTGAATATAAGGACATTCCGGTCTTTATAGAAGAGCTTAAAAATTTACAAACGCGTTCTAAAAAGAAATAAAGAAAGGGGATTAATAAATGGTGGCGTTTTACAAAGAATTACAACCAGTCGATTCATACAAAATACTGTTATCGCAGCCATTTTCTGATTATGATCGTCAATTACTCACGCTGTTTTACCAACCACTTATTGGATCACAGGCAATGAGTTTATTTATGACTTTATGGGCAGATGCAGAGATAATTGAGGATTGTGAGTATAATCACTACCACCTAATGAATATTTTAACAATGCCACTCGAACCTATTTTTGAAGCAAGGATTTCACTTGAAGCTATCGGGCTATTACGCACTTATTCGAAACGTGAGGGAGATATTAGGTCTCATTTATATGAACTTTGTCCACCTCTTGATGCAAAGTCATTTTTTGGAGATCCTTTATTATCTACGTTTTTATTTAGTAAAATTGGTGAGCCGGCTTACAGAAGTTTACGAGATAGTTTTGCTAGAAAAAATAATGAAAAAGATGGTTTTAATGAAGTTTCCAGAACTTTTCTGGATGTTTACACGCCTGTGACTCACGGAGCACATTTAGAAGTAGCTGCGGGCACGGAGGTTGCGGGTAGACAAGAATCAGAGGGGATTCCGTTTGTGGATGCCGATTTTGATTTTGTACTCTTACAGTCTGGCTTGTCGGAACAGATGGTACCAAAATCTGCCTTGTCTAATGTATCAAAAGAGATTATTGCGAAATTGGCCTTTCTTTATACGTTGACCCCGTTAGATATGCAGAAAGTTGTTATGATGGCACTTGATGAGGATTTGAAATTGCCAGAAGCTAGACTTCGAAGAGCAGCGGCTGATTTTTATAAAATGAGCATTTCAAAAGAAGCTCCAATGATGAAGAAAGTCTTTACAAAACCACAACCAATTCAGCAAGGCAATACGCTAACTCGTGAAGGAGAATTACTCCACTATCTTGAAAATACGCCACCAGTCGACATGCTTCGTGATTTAAACGGCAAAGAGCCACTTTCAGTAGATGTGCAGCTTGCTGAAAGGCTAATTAATACGCATGATTTACCAATCGGTGTTGTGAATGTACTTTTACAATATGTTCATATTAGAAATGATGGTAAAATAACTAACAACTATGTTGAAAGAATTGCTTCGCACTGGATGAATAAAAAAGTAAGTACTGCGAAAGAGGCTTTAGAATTCTCTAGAAATGAACATGATAAGTATATGAAGTGGAAAGACGAAGGGCAACAAACGCCACAACGGCGCAGCGGGTCCCGCGATGAAAAAGTTCCTGAATGGTTTTATAAAAATGATAAAGATAAAAATAAAAATGAAAAGCAAAACAATAAAAAACAACCGAAAAAACGTTCTAATTTAGACAAGAATATAGAGGAAGAACGCCGTAAATTACTTGAAGAATTAGGAGTAACTGGAAGTGGGGTGAGTTAAAATGGAACCGATTGGAAGTGCTTTGAATCGTGTTGTGAAAGCACCTAATTTTGCTGCGCGGTATGAAAAAATGCGTTCAGAAATAATGGAGAATGAGTTTGTCCAACAATTTTTGACTGAGCACGCTAGTGAGATAGACAAAGGTGTCGTTGATCGAAGTCTTGGTAAACTATACGAGTACGCAACGGCGTCACACGCTTGTGATAAGTGTGAAAATCTTGGGGACTGCGTCAATATAATGAATGGTTTCGAACCTCAGTTAGTATTAAAGCGTGGTTTGATAGATGTAGAATATATAAAGTGTCCGTCTAGATTAACTGAAGATGATCGGCGCGATGTATCGAAAATGGTTGCGAGTATGCATATGCCGAAAGATGTCATGGAAGCCCAGTTACAAGATATTGATATGTTTTTTGATGATAGTAGAGTGGGTGTAATCCGCGCAGCGAAGGATTTTTTAAATTCATTCGATAAAACAGGAACTTTACCTGAACGTGGATTGTATATTCATGGACCATTTGGAATCGGCAAATCATTTATACTTGGAGCATTGGCAAATGAGTTGGCAAGACGTCGTATAAAAACAGTTGCTGTCTATGTGCCCGAATTTTTACGTGAAATGAAACAGTCGATTCAAGATCAAACGTTGAATGAAAAAATCGAATTTGTTAAAAATGCTCAAGTACTCATATTAGATGATTTCGGTGCTGAAACAATGTCTGCATGGACGCGTGATGAAGTTCTTGGAACTATTTTGCAATACCGTATGGCAGAACAACTACCAACTTTTTTCACTTCTAACTTTAGTTATGAAGAATTAGAGCATCACTTAACTTATTCACAACGCGGTGATAAAGAAGTGGTGAAAGCAGCTCGACTTATGGAAAGAATTCGAACAGTCTCTACTAGTGTCAAATTGGATGGGAATAATCGTAGAGACAAATAGAATGAAATAGTCATCTATTGATTCATAATCGAAAGCCACAATTATTCCAGATTAAAAATAATTTGCAATATTTGTCGGATTACTGTATGATAATTTCATCTATAGTACGTAAATGCATTGAAGAGAATAACATTTAATTTGTTACCGATAGAGAACGGGGTCATTGGCTGGAAGCCCTGTAGGTGAGACAATTTAAATTACCATCTCTGAGCAGCATCGGTGAAACAGTTAGTAACCGATGCCGGTCCGACCCGTTAGTCGATGTAAAGCTTCGACGCTTCAGTTTATTTCTGCTGGAACGAAGAAACAAGGGTGGAACCGCGAGCTAAAGCTTCGTCCCTTTCCAGGGATGGGGCTTTTTTTGTTGTCTAAAAATAAAAGGGATGTGTTTTGAAATGTCAAATATTAACTTGAAATTTCCAGATGGTGCAATAAAGGAATTTCCAAAAGGTACAACAACTGAAGAAGTTGCTGCTTCTATAAGTCCGGGTTTACGAAAAAATGCGTTGGCGGGTAAGTTTAATGGTCAATTAGTAGATTTTTCTGCTCCGATAGAAACAGATGGTGATATTGCTATAATTACACCAGATTCACCGGAGGCATTAGAAATTCTTCGTCACAGTACAGCGCATTTACTTGCCCAAGCGGTAAAAAGATTGTTTAAAGGTGCGAAACTTGGAGTTGGTCCTGCGATTGAAAATGGTTTTTATTATGATATTGATTCTCCCGAAATGATTACGGCCGAGGATCTTCCTTTAATTGAAAAAGAAATGAAACAAATTATGAATGAAAATATTGAAATCGTCCGACATGTATTATCACGTTCAGAAGCAGAAGCGCGTTTTAAAGAAATCGATGATGAATATAAGCTAGAGTTACTTGAGGCGATTCCTGAAAACGAGCAAGTGACAATTTATGAACAAGGTGAATTTTTTGACCTATGTCGCGGTGTTCACGTCCCGACGACTGCGAAAATTAAGGAATTCAAACTACTTAGTATTGCGGGAGCGTATTGGCGTGGAAACTCCGACAATAAAATGCTGCAACGAATTTATGGAACTGCATTTTTCAAAAAAGCTGAACTTTCTAAGCACTTAAAAATGCTTGAAGAAGCGAAAGAGCGAGATCACCGTAAAATTGGTAGAGAACTTGATTTATTCATGAACTCACAAAAGGTTGGTCAAGGACTTCCGATGTGGCTTCCAAAAGGCGCAACAATTCGCCGAATTATTGAGCGTTATATTGTCGATAAAGAAGAAAGACTTGGCTACAAACATGTCTATACTCCAGTTTTAGGAAGCGTAGAATTATACAAGACTTCAGGGCATTGGGAACATTATCAAGAAGGTATGTTCCCGGTTATGAGTATGGATAATGAAGATCTTGTATTGCGTCCTATGAACTGTCCACACCATATGATGATTTACAAAAATGGCATTCATTCCTACCGTAACTTGCCACTGCGTCTTGCTGAATTAGGAACAATGCATCGTTATGAAATGTCTGGGGCATTATCTGGACTACAAAGAGTTCGTGGGATGACATTGAACGATGCGCATATTTTCGTTCGCCCAGACCAAATTAAAGAAGAATTTAAAAGCGTTGTTAAACTTATCGTTGGTGTATATGAAGACTTTAACATTGAAGATTATTCATTCCGTGTGTCTTATCGAGATCCTTTGGACAAAGAAAAATACTTTGATGATGATGAGATGTGGAACCGTGCACAACTTATGTTGAAAGAAGCGATGGATGAGCTTGGACTTGATTATATTGAAGCTGAAGGCGAAGCGGCCTTTTACGGTCCAAAATTAGATGTTCAAGTGAAGACTGCTATAGGTATGGAAGAAACATTGTCTACAGTTCAACTTGACTTCTTATTGCCAGAACGTTTCGATCTCACTTATATTGGAGAAGATGGCAAACAGCATCGTCCAGTCGTTATTCACCGTGGTGTAGTTGGAACAATGGAGCGCTTCGTTGCGTTTTTAATAGAAGAATATAAAGGCGCTTTCCCGACATGGTTGGCACCTGTTCAAGTACAAGTTATACCAGTTTCTCCGGAAGTCCACTTTGATCATGCTAATAAGGTGAGTGAAAAACTTATTGCAGCTGGTTTTCGTGTTGAAATCGATAGCCGTGAAGAAAAAATTGGCTATAAAATTCGCGAAGCACAAATGCAAAAAATTCCTTATATGATTGTGTTAGGGGACAATGAAATAGAGTCAGGCGAAGTTAATGTTCGAAAATATGGTGAAAAGAATTCTGAAAGCATATCTTTTGATGCGTTTTTAAATAAGTTAAAAGAAGAGGTTACCAACGGATAAAGTTCTTTTTCAATAATAGTATATAAAGTTATTGACAGAGTATACGTTCCGTGATATAATTCTTTAGGTAGGTTAAATCTTGAATACAGTTTGTGGTAAAAGTAGGAGCTACCCGCTTCTCACCTGGTAGACACGTTATCGTTGTTAACAGGTTGACACTTAGTAAAGTATCGTACATGTTAATGTGCGTACACATACGCGGGTAGACAAAGAATTTTGTCTACCCGCTTTTTTATTGAATGGACTTGTGGGGCGCGCCTTTTATAGACGTTGTACCTAAACCATGTATTCGTTAGATAATACCCGGAGGTGGATTACTATTAGCAAAGACATTAACGTAAATGAGGGTATACGTGCCCGCGAGGTTCGCCTGATAGATCATAATGGTGAACAGCTTGGAATTAAATCTCGTACCGAAGCACTTGAAATCGCTACTCGTGTGAATCTGGATCTTGTTCTTGTTGCTCCAAAAGCGAAACCCCCGGTTGCTCGTATTATGGACCACGGTAAATTCAAATTTGAACAACAGAAGAGAGAAAGAGAAGTTCGGAAAAATCAGAAAGTCATCCTTCTAAAAGAAGTGCGCTTAAGCCCAACGATTGATGAACATGACTTTCAAACAAAGCTTAGAAATGCTGTTAAGTTTCTTCAAAATGGCGACAAAGTAAAAGCTTCGATTAGATTTAGAGGACGCGCTATAACGCATAAGGAAATAGGACAACGTGTTCTAGATCGTTTTGCGCAAGAATGTAAGGAATTAGCAACAGTGGAACAAAGACCTAAGATGGAAGGTCGTAGTATGTTCCTTATACTTGCCCCAACTGTCGAGAAACAATGAAAGATTTAGGAGGAACCAAAAATGCCAAAAATGAAAACACATCGTGGATCAGCGAAACGTTTTAAGAAAACTGGTACTGGTAAAATAAAACGTGGCCAAGCTTACACAAGTCACCTTTTCGCTAACAAAACGACTAAAGCAAAACGCCATTTACGTAAAGCTTCACTTGTATCTTCAGGCGATTACAAACGCATTCGCCAAATGATTACTTATTTAAAATAATAGAAACTAAATCCGAACAGAATAGCAGGAGGTTATTACTATGCCACGTGTAAAAGGTGGAGTAACAAGACAGAAACGTCATAAACGCGTATTGAAATTAGCAAAAGGTTATTACGGGTCTAAACATAGACTTTATAAAGTAGCTAACCAAGCAGTAATGAAATCATATAACTATGCATATAGAGACCGTCGTCAAAGAAAACGTGATTTCCGTAGACTTTGGATTACACGTATTAACGCGGCAGCTCGTTTGAACGGCCTATCTTATAGCACGATGATGCACGGTTTGAAAATAGCTGGTATCGATGTAAACCGCAAAATGCTTGCAGATCTTGCAGTGACTGACGCACAAGCGTTCACACAACTTGCAAATACTGCAAAAGATTCGGTTGCAAAATAATTTTTTATTAATAAGCCGTCTCACGCTTCGGAATCTTTCCGATCGGGAGCGGCTTTTTATCTGTTTGCGATTTACTTATATTAGTACTGAATAAAAGTAGTGAAGGGAGATACGGAAATGCAGATAATCGCACTAACGTGGATAGGCCTTATCTCTATTTGGTCATTCGCGGCAATGGGGTTTGATAAAAGTCAGGCGAAGAAAAAAGCGCTGCGCATACCTGAAAAGAATCTTTGGCTACTTGCTTTACTTGGTGGGGGTATCGGCGCATACTTCGGTATGCAAGTATTCCGGCATAAAACAAGGCATACATCATTTCGTATTGGGTTTCTCTTGCTTGCACTTATAGATGGTGTTGCTATATTTTATTTATTAGGGTTTAGAGTGCCTGGAATTTCTGTATATTAAAAAATCCTGTTTACGAAGTTTATCGCAAACAGGTAAATTAATTTAGTATTGCCTGGGAAACTATAAGTTTTTTTATATGTGGATAATTTATTACTTTGTAACTCCAGCGCTTCATATTCTATTTCTTCATGAGTTCTTCAATAGGGTTTTTCCAGTTAATTTCAGCTGTAGGGTAATTAGATAATACTTCAGCTTGCAAAAAAATAAAGTCATCAATCGTAAAACCTTGAAGTTTAGCTTCGTTTTTTACCCAGATAAAAATTGTTATAATATCAAATGAATGATCAGTCGTTCCTAAATACTTTTCTCCTTCAAACATTGCGCCTTTATAGGTAATGAAGAAATTCTTCCTTACATTTTTCACATCATCATAAAAATAATAGCGTTCTTCTTCATAGGCATCGTCTAACTTTCGCTTTGGGTCAGTTAAATAACGAATACCACGGTAAAATAAATAAATTATAAAGGCAATGATCACAAAGCGGACCAAGAGCACCATAAATAGATCCCCCCTAACTAAGATATGTATTTCTTAGTATACGGATGACATAGTGAAAAGGTTTCAAAAATAAAAATTTAGTGGAGGTTTTATTAATGGAGTTATCAAAGTTATTTACAATGCAGCGTGAACTAGATTTATTTATACAGAATAATAGGGATGATCAACAAGATGTATTCAGAGAAAAAGGATTGGCATTATTTGTAGAACTTGCAGAGTTGGCCAATGAAACACGGAGCTTTAAGTTTTGGAGCACAAAAGGTCCTTCTGCGGATAATGTTATTCTAGAAGAATATGTTGATTCTATTCATTTTCTTTTATCACTTGGTATTGAACAAGGGTTTGAAAGTTTGGCAAATTGGCCAGAGGACAAAGTTGAAGGTGAGTTAACTGAGTTATTTATTAAGACAACGGAAACAATTAGTCACTTTTTGAATGATTTAACGATGGAGTCTTATTTGTTGGTATGGGTTTATTACGGTGCGATTGCAAAAAAACTCGGCTTTACTTATGAGGATATTATAAGTGCTTACATATCTAAGAATGAAGAAAATTATGAGCGACAAAAAACTGGTTATTAAATTGTAGTATGAGAAAACTTATGATTGTATTGATTTTATTAAGTGTCTTCGCCTTTTTAATTTATAAAGGCAACACGACTGTTGGAACGACATATTACGAAGTGTTTTCTGAACGACTTCCCAAAAGTTTTGAAGCGTATAAAATTGTACAAATTTCTGATTTACATGATGCACAATTTGGAGAAGACCATGAGGATGTTGTGAAAATTGTAAAAGCAGCTGAAGCTGATGCAATCTTTATTACTGGGGATTTTATCGACAGTAATCGATATAATTTAAAACAAAGTTTAGATCTTGTAGAAAGACTGCAAGGGGTTGCGCCAATTTACTATGTCACAGGTAATCATGAAATTGCAACGAATGACGTACTACGCATTAAAGAGTCCCTTGCTGCGCTAAATGTAAATGTGTTAACGGATGAAGTTCATCTAGTTGATTCGTCAAAAGGCGAAACAATCGCAATCGGAGGAATCGAAGACCCATTGTCTAATAATTTGGGAGATGAAGAAGCTGTTAAGAAATCACTTAGTCGCGCATTTGGGCTAGTTGATGAAAAAGTGTTTAAATTATTGCTTTCGCATAGACCAGAACAATTCGATGTCTATGTCGAGAACTCTATAGATATTACTTTTAGCGGTCATGCACATGGTGGACAGTTTAGAATACCAGGTATTGGTGGACTTGTTGCACCAGGGCAAGGTTTTTTCCCTAAGTTAACAGCTAACTTACATGAAAAAAGTGGAAGTCAGATGATTGTAAGTCGCGGCTTGGGCAATAGTATTATTCCGGTACGTATTTTTAATAAACCAGAAGTCGTAATCATCACATTGCACAAACCTTCATAATGAATAACAATTTAAAGCAAGAAACTGTAGTTACTTATACAGTTTCTTGCTTTTTTATTCTAGTAAACAAGAAAGAATCATAGGATAGGTAAATTCATCTATTGTAAAGGGGGATAGATTGTAAAGAATATACAAATGAAACGAAGAAAAATAAAGAAGGGAGTTTAATAAATGAATGCAATTGCGCTTGCTTTTATCGGAATGTTTATTTTATTTTTAGGGTATCGTTATTATTCAAAATTTGTAGCGGAGCGAATCTTCCGATTAGATCCAAATTATGTAACACCTGCGCATCGTTATAAAGACGACGTGGATTTTGTACCAACGAATAAATTCATCCTTTGGGGACACCATTTTACATCAGTGGCTGGAGCTGCGCCTATTCTAGGGCCTGCAATCGCTGTATATTGGGGATGGTTACCAGCATTTTTATGGGTTATTCTAGGTACGGTTTTTGCGGCGGGTGTTCATGATTTTGGAACACTTGTATTATCAGTACGAAACAAAGGTCAATCGATCGGTACACTTGCACACCGATTAATAGGAAAACGTGCAAAGCTATTATTTCTTTTTATTATATTGATTTTAGTCTTGATGATTAATGCCGTGTTTGCATGGGTAATATCAAATTTATTTATTAAGTTTCCTGCAAGTGTTTTTCCAGTGTTCCTCCAAATTCCGTTGGCGATTTGGATTGGTATTAGTGTTTATAAGAAAAAAGCGAAAATGCTCGTACCATCACTTATTGCGCTTGGAGTCATGTACTTCGCGGCGATTATGTCAAGTCAATATACGTTTCTGCAAATTGACCTCGTTAGATATATGGGCGGAGAGGATGCAGCCGGTTTATTTGGTCTAGGGGCAATTTCAAGTGCATTCTTCATCTGGATTATCGTGCTAATGGTTTATGTGTATATTGCTTCTGTTCTACCAGTTTGGAAGTTATTACAACCGCGGGATTTTATCAACTCTCATCAGCTTATTGTAGGGCTTGCAATATTGTATGTAGGTTTGATTTTTATTAATCCTACAGTTACAGCACCTGCTATGAATACAGTTACTGACGTTTCATGGTTCCCACTTCTTTTCATTACAATTGCTTGTGGTGCAATTTCAGGTTTTCATGGACTTGTGTCTTCCGGAACTTCTTCTAAACAATTAGATAAAGAAACAGATGCACGTTTTGTTGGTTATTTGGGCGCTGTTGGTGAAGGGGTTTTAGCGCTTATAGCGATTTTGGCAGTTATTACTGTGTTTCCGAATAAAGAAGCGTTTATGGCAACCTATTCAAGTTTTGGTGCAGCAAGTGCAGGCGGGTTGGGGGTTTTCATTGAAGGGGCCAGTAATCTAGCGACGGGTTTGTTAATTCCGGCAAGCATTGCAACGACAATTGTTGCGATTATCGTTGTAAGTTTTGCGGCAACGACATTGGATACTTCAGTCCGATTAATGCGTTATATTATTTCTGAAATAGGTGTGGAATATAAAATGCCTATTTTGGAGAAAAAGCATGTTGCTACAACAGTGGCAGTTGTTGCGAGTGCAGCTCTTGTACTAATTCCAAAAGGACCAAACGGATTTGGTTCAGGCGGTTATCTATTATGGCCGTTATTTGGTACAGCGAATCAATTACTTGCGGGTATTAGTTTACTTTTAATATCAATTTGGCTAAAGCGTCTAGGACGAAATTATTTAATTACAATAATTCCAATGGGCTTCCTAATGTTCATGACGCTTTATGCGATGGTACAGCAAGTTTTCTTCAAATGGTCGTGGTTTGGAAATGATACGAATATGCTGTTGTTCGTATTTGGGTCTATTATTTTAGTGTTTACAGTATGGATCATGCTCACTGCGGTATCTGCGCTAAGGGGGAATTTTGATCATAATATTCCTGTAGATGATGAATAAAAATAGTCATTAAACATAAAAGGGGGGATGCTAATTATGGGTCCCTCTTTATTAATTTTATAGGAGTGATTTCATGCTGAATAAAATGAAAGTACTTATTAATTGGTATGAAGAGGTACTTAGTATGCCGCATCAAAGAGAAATTGCAAGGGAGTTACGCGATGAAGATGATTTGTTTTTCCTATTACTGTATTCAGAAATGATTGGAATTCCAAATCCTGCATATTATTATACTCTTGAATTATATCCCTATATGATTGAACAATTTCATGATTGGCATTTGAGAATGGGCTTGGAGAAATCACCAATGACTGGGATTCGATGTTGTTAACTAAGTAACGGTTTAATGAAATGGGGTATTGACGTGGATGTGCTTACGAAAAAGATTATTTTTGTTGGCGGTAAAGGTGGTGTAGGAAAATCTACTTCTGCAGCTGCAATTGCACTGAAGTCCGCAAGACAGGGGTTTAAGACACTCCTAATTTCCACTGATCCCGCGCATAATGTTGGGGATATATTTGATACGAAAATTGGGGGTAAGACGAAGAGAATTGCTAAGAACTTATATGCGCTTGAAATTGACCCTGAAATAGAGACAGAGAAATATATAAAAGGTGTGAAAGAAAATATTAAGGGTGTTGTACATTCATCAATGATGGAAGAAGTTCATCGTCAATTAGATACTGCAAAGGCCTCGCCTGGGGCTGATGAGGCCGCTTTATTTGATACGCTTATACGCATTATTTTAGTGGAGCGTTCCAATTATGATAAGTTGGTTTTTGATACTGCACCTACAGGACATACGATTCGACTTCTTTCATTGCCGGAATTAATGGGTGTTTGGATAGAAGGGTTATTGAATAAACGAAAATCGACGAATGAAAACTATTCAAGACTTTTAAATGACGGTGAACCGGTTGAGGATCCTATATATGATGTACTAAGAATTAGGCAGTCACGATTTTCTGAAGCTCGAAAAATTTTACTAGATGAATCACAAACAGGTTTTATTTTTGTTTTAAATCCTGAACGACTCCCAATTGTAGAAACGAAGAAAGCACTTGAATTACTCGCTCAGTATAAATTACAAGTATCCACGCTCATTATAAATAAAGTTTTGCCAGAAAAAGCAGAGGGAGCCTTTCTTTTGGAACGAAAAAAGCATGAAACGCAGTATATTAAACTAATAAATGATACATTTAAGAGGCAGCAATTAATATATGTGCCATTATTTTCACAAGATATTGTGAATCAAGAACAACTTGAGTTGTTTAGTGGTTACTTTCAGGAAGGGTGAATGAAATGAAGGCATTTATACATGAATTTGGTGAGTTAAAAGTGGCTGAAGTTGCGGATCCGATTGCGAGTGAGGGAGAAGTCGTTGTAGTGCTTCGTACTGCAGGTATTAATCGAAGAGACTTGGGAATTCCAAACCGAAGAGGAGAAGGCTTAGAAGCGGTTGTATTAGGCTCTGACGGTGCAGGTGTTGTCGAGTCGATTGGGGTAGGTGTTACATCTGTTGCAGTTGGAGATGAAGTTATTATTAATCCGGCTCTAAGATGGCATAATAAAAGTGATGCTCCACCTGAAGGGTTTGATATTTTAGGCATGCCAGATAATGGAACATTTGCTGAAAAGATTGTCATCTCTGCGGAACAAGTCGAGAGAAAACCTGCTTATTTATCGTGGGACGAGGCTGGTGTTTTGGCGCTAGCAGCATTGACTGGTTACCGAGCTATGTTTACGAAGGGGACATTGAAAGAGTCTGAGACTGTATTTATACCTGGTGCGGGTAGTGGCGTTGCGACGTATCTTATTTCATTCGCGAAAAATATAGGTGCACGTGTGATTGTTACTTCTCGTAGTGAGGAGAAACGTAAGCAAGCATTGGCACTTGGTGCTGATGTCGCATTGGATACAAACGAAGACTGGGTTCAAGCATTAGCAGATGAGAAGATTGATCTTGTAATCGACAGTATTGGTCGCGCTACGTTTAATCGTTCCCTGGCAGTTTTGAAAAAAGGTGGGCGTATTGTCGTTTTCGGGGCAACAACTGAAGATCAAATTGATTTAAATATACGCGAGTTTTTCTATGGCCAGTATCAATTACTTGGTTCAACGATGGGAAGTCGAGAAGAGTTACGTGATATGCTGGAACATATTGAAAAGTATGAAACACATCCAGTTGTTGACACAGTGTTCAGTTTAAATGAAGCTATAGAGGCGTTTAAATATGTTGGTGAATCGCAACAGTTCGGAAAAGTAGCATTTAAAATAAGTGAATAAATAGATTCAGTAGGACAACCTTCCAAGAGTAAATACTTGTGAGGTTGTTTTATTAAAATGAGAAACTAAAAGTTGTAATTAGATAGTCACAAGTTCTAATTGTACCTTGTCTATTTTTCTGTATACTAGAATAAAAGAAAGTAGGATGAGTATGACAGAGAAGACTGTGCCATTAACAGATTTGGAGATTGCAAAAAAAGCAACAATGAAATCAATTTGGGAGATTGCAGAGAAAGCGGGGATTCCCGAAGAAGCAATTGAACCATACGGGCGATACAAAGCGAAAATTGATGTCTCTAAATTAAAAAAGAAAACAACAAACGGAAAAGTTGTTTTAGTCACCGCTATTAGTCCAACACCAGCAGGAGAAGGAAAGTCGACTGTTACGGTTGGATTAGCAGATGCTTTTTCAAGACTTGGTGAGGATTCTATCGTAGCTTTACGGGAACCATCACTTGGACCAGTTATGGGTATTAAAGGTGGTGCTACTGGTGGTGGTTACGCGCAAGTACTACCAATGGAAGAAATAAATCTTCACTTCAACGGTGATCTCCACGCGATTACAACTGCGAATAATGCATTAAGTGCAATGATTGACAACCATTTACATCAAGGAAACGAATTGAATATAGATCCGCGACGCATCACATGGAAACGTGTTCTTGATTTGAACGACCGAGCGCTACGTCATGTAATGGTCGGTTTGGGTGGGCCTACTCAAGGTGTACCAAGAGAAGACGGTTTTGATATTACAGTAGCATCTGAAATCATGGCGATTTTTTGTTTAGCGGTTAGTTTACAAGATTTAAAAGAACGACTGGCTCGTATTGTAATCGGGTACACATATGATAAAAAAGCGATTACTGTAAGAGAGCTCGGTTTAGAAGGTGCGTTGGCACTATTGCTGAAGGATGCTTTTAAACCAAATCTTGTCCAGACGATAGAGGGTACTCCTGCGCTCATTCACGGCGGTCCTTTTGCAAATATAGCACATGGCTGTAACTCTTTAATCGCAACGAACACCGCGCGTTCTTTAGCGAGTATTGTTGTAACAGAGGCAGGATTTGGATCAGATCTTGGAGCTGAAAAGTTTATGAATATTAAGGCGCGTCTTGGTCATTTTTCACCGGATGCGGTCGTAGTAGTAGCAACTGTTCGTGCGCTAAAAATGCATGGTGGCGTTTCAAAAGATGAACTAAAAACTGAAAATACAGCGGCATTATTAAAAGGAATTGTTAATTTAGAAAAACATATTGAAACAATTCGTGCGTTTGGGGTAGAGCCTGTTGTAGCACTTAATCGTTTTATTACAGATACTGAAGCAGAACTAGACGCAATTATTTCGTGGTGTAAGGATAATAATATTAGGATCGCATTAACAGATGTTTGGGAGCATGGCGGTGAAGGTGGCATTGCATTGGCTAAAGAAGTGTTACTAGCAATGGAGAAGCCAAATAATTTTGCGCCCCTTTATAATACAGAAGATACGATTAAACAAAAGGTGACGGCGATTGTTCAGAAAGTATACGGTGGAGAAGGCGTTATTTTTACAGATAAAGCCTTAAAAAATCTCATTGATATTGAATCGAATGGTTGGGATGCATTACCGATATGTATGGCTAAAACGCAGTATTCATTTACAGATAATCCGAAAATGCTTGGACGTCCAAAAGGCTTTACGATAACTGTAAGGGAAATTATTCCTAAACTAGGCGCTGGATTCCTCGTATGTTTATCAGGTGATATAATGACGATGCCTGGCTTACCTAAAACGCCTGCAGCACTTAATATGAATATAGACGAAGACGGTAATGCTGTTGGATTAATATAAAAGGAAAAGACTACAGTTTATGTAGTCTTTTTTCGGTTCTTTGTCAAATGACATTGGTGAAGTATTTATAGTCGACTATGACTGAATAAGATAAGTTGAAATAAATGGTCCTGACCACCGTTGATTTCCGTTCCAGGCGGACGCGTTCCACGGGGCGGGCGGTGAGCCTCCTCGGTCGCATTCGCTCCACTGCGGGGTCTAACCTGTCCCGCTACTCCCGTTGGAGTCGCCGCCTTGCACTACAATCTACTAGAATAGCTTACAACCCTATAGCCATCACGCTTCTAAAGCAGGTTCATACTGCATTAGAGTGTGGTGGTTTTTGATTTATTTTAACAGGTTTTGGCTTAATTACTTTCAACTTAAAATGAATGAGAATCCTCTTTTTATAATTCGTAAAATTTCTGTATCCATAAGCGACGCGGTTTAGGACCTTAATTTTATTGTTAATCCCTTCAATTCGACCGTTATTGTAAGGATAAATAAAACTGTTTTCAATAAACGGGAGATGTTTTCTTAATGTCTTTAAACTGGTTCTTATATAGTTTGAAATAAATGCTGTAATTGGTTTTGCTAAACAAGCTTCTAAGGACTTGAAATCACGCTCAGACATTGCTTGTAATAAAGCTTGATAAAGGTCGTAATTGTCCTTTAAAACAGGATTGTAAGCTAACATCTCTTCTACGATACTGCTCTCTAGACGCTGTCCGAATAATGTATAATATTTATATTCTGTACTGGATAACTTAGATCCGTTTTTAAGTAACAGTTTCCAATAACGCTTCAAGCGTCGGTATTTTTTCATGTCTTCGCCATTCGAATTTTTTAATTGATTCATGACTTGTATTCGACATCTATTCATCGAACGATTAATCAATTGGACTAAGTGAAAACGGTCGATAATAATCTTCGCATTTGGAAATAATTCTTTAATCACACTTACATAGCCTGCATTCATATCGATTGTGACGGTCTCGACGTGCTTGCGATCAGTCAAACTGTAATTCGCAATAAAGTGATTCTTGATTGTAAAGTTATCTCGACTTTCTAAAATATCAAGGATATCGCCAGTAACCACATTGATATATTCAAAGGACATCGCCCCTTTTGCGTACTTGAATTCATCAAAAGAAAGGTGATTTGCAAGTGCTTGATGATGTGATTTAAACTGTTTAGCGGCTTCATTGATTTCACGTTGAACTGTTGGCGGTGATACAGAACAATCCTGCGCAATCGACTTTAAAGATTGTGCATCAGCCGCTTTTAGAGTGACTTTTAATTTTACGTTCTTTGAGATAAAGCAGTTTCTTTTCACAATTTGTGTTTTCGCAGTGAAGCTCTTATTACAGGTATTACACCTGAAACGTTGTTTCTGTAAACGCAGATAAATCGGGTGTACGCCCGTTATAGGTAAAGTAATCCGTGACAGTTGTGTCCCGTTTTTATACACTGTATAGTTCTTATTTTCAGTTCGACATACTTCGCAACAAGTTGGCTGATACGTTAATTTACCCGTTATATATTTACACGGTTTTCCTTTATATTGGTCTTCTTGAATACAATTTTCACCGAAGGTGATGTTTGGGTCTTGAATATCAAGCAATGTTCGAATATCATTAGAATATGCCAAGTGAGTTCCCTCCTAGATGATGGTTTTAGTCGACTTCTATTCTACAGGGAATCTCGCTTGTTTTCTATTTATATTGAACGTATATCCCCCAGACTTTTTAGCTGATTGGCGTGCAGAGCGGCGACTCCGGCGGGATTAGCGTGACAGGTGAGACCCCACAGGCGCGTGGTTTTCGCGACGAGGAGGCTCACCAAGCGCCCCGCGGAACGCGTCCGCTCGGAACAGAAATCAGCGGGTAATAGGCAGGATTCTAGTTCAATATATATTTATTAGAAAATGACGTTAGTGAAATTCCATCCCTTTCTCCTGTTCTGTGGAGAGGGGATTTTCTTTCACCAACGTCATTTATTGTACAACCCTTTTTTCTTTAGTGAAAGAATCCTTCCTATTTGCAAATTAGGGGAATCTAGATTAATGAATATTCTGAATGAAAGTAATTAAGAGGAAATAATGCGTTTTTTAGCCAAAATGATGTACTATGAAGAACAGGGGTATTTTTAATCTTAATAAAAGAGAATGAATAAACTTGCTCTTTCTTTGATAATTGCATAAACGCAGTTGAGAAATTAAACAAATTAAATATGAAAAATTAATTTTAAAATCGAGAGGTTGGTTACTTATGGATATTAGCGAATATATTATGAAGAAGATATCTGATCCTACAGGAATTCTAATAGGAGAACGTTACGAGTTTTTATTGTATATTACACTAGATGAAGATGATGAATTGTATTCGGAAACCGGAACAGGTATACGAGCTATTTTAGCAGTAGATGAAGGCGTTGAAAGAGTAACTACAGCTTATTTTTTCGAGCGCGCTACAGAAAAATCGTTAAACTTTGAGATGGAAGACGATGAAAAAGAAGCAGTACTCCAATTTTGTAAACTCCACTATCAAGAATAATAAAGTTGTTTATTTCTATTATTGAAATTGAATGCCAAAATGTTGACACTTTAATAGTGACACAATTTGGTTTTTTTATTATTTGAAAGTTGTTAAACAAATCTAGTGTTTTTTTACAGGAGTTGTTGGATAATACATATAGGTGTACAATAAGAGCTAGAAGTGTGGATTCCCTAGTTTTTTCATTGGACCATAATACTTTAATTGGAGTTGTTTATACATGGAAAATGAGGTTGTTGATATTACAATTATAGGGGGCGGACCAACAGGTTTGTTCGCTTCGTTTTATGCTGGTATGAGAGAAATGTCGGTAAAAATAATCGATAGCTTGCCACAACTTGGTGGTCAGCTTATTGAACTCTACCCAGATAAATATATATATGATGTAGGTGGATTTCCTAAAATATTGGCGAAGGATTTTGTTGCAAATCTCGTGACACAAGCACACTATTCGAAACCTGAGATAATACTTGGTGAAACTGCTCTTTCTGTAGAACGTAAAGAGGATCACTTTGTTTTAACAACGGATAAGGGTGTTCATTTAACGAGAACGATTCTTTTAACAGCTGGAATCGGTGCATTTCAACCAAGAAAAATTGGTTTGAAAGAAGAAACCCTTTTTGAAGCGAATACGCTTCATTATGGCATAAAAGACTTGAACGTTTTTAAAGGTACAGACGTTGTTGTATGTGGTGGTGGAGATTCAGCGGTTGACTGGGCGCTTATGCTGGAAGATATTGCGTCTACTGTAACATTGGTTCATCGTCGTGAACGATTTACAGCTCATGAGACAAGTGTAAACCAGTTGATGGAGTCAAAAGTAAATGTTAAAACTTCTCTCAGTGTCAAGGCGATTTCAGGAGAAGATGGGAATGTGCGTGAAATTGTACTTGTATCTAAAGCCGGAGAAGAGGAAGTTATTCCTGTTCAACATCTAATCGTCAATTACGGAAATATTTCATCGCTTGGACCGATTAAAGAGTGGGGTATTGAAATGGACCGGAACTCAATTATCGTTAATACAAGAATGGAAACAAATATTGATGGTATTTATGCAGCAGGGGACATTACAACTTACGATGGTAAGGTGAAACTTATTGCTGTAGGACTTGGTGAAGCGCCGATTGCAGTCAACCATGCAAAAGCATTTATAGATCCGAAGGCAAGAGTTCAACCGTTGCATAGTACGAGTGTTTTTAATTAATTAGTGATAATAAGGTAGTCCATTTATATAGTCATTCATAGCTGCGATTTCATTGTATCAACTGATTAAAAAGTACAAAAGCCGTCATAGTGGATACTCACTAGGCGGCTTTTGTGTTTAAGTTTTGTGAAATCAATGGTAGACGTATCTTAGTTAGATGAGGAAAAGCAAAGTATACTGAATGCGCAGAGCTTTTATTCAAATCAGAAAAGTAATTACCAGAATGAGGACAATTGGACCAAATAATAGTAGATAGCCGACGGGGTGACTAAAATTTAACGTCCAACCAACGCCAAATCGCTTTTCGACAAAAATAGATGGGTCATTCTTATTGAAATAAAAGACGCCTGCTTTCCAATATTGATCATCATCATAATCTGTAATACCTTCAACGGGCTCATCAATAACTTTAACATCTAAGCGTGATCCACTTTGACCGATTTTAAATGCATAGAGAGCCGTCATTATTAATATGAGCACTAGAAAACTTAGTGGCATAGCTAATAAGAGAGAAGGACTACCAATATCTTCGTGAATGGTCATAAGCTGCAAGTAACTAAATAAAGCTGTTAATAAAAAAGTTATTAAAAATAAAAACCAACTTGTATATTTTCTAAACGCTAGCTGTTGGGCACGTGATTTCTTTTTCTGAGTTGCATTAAGTTTGATACCAGAACGCTTAGTCAACTCATTAATCCCAATCATCATCACTTGCATAATGAGCAAGATTAAAAGGAGGGCAATTGAAGATAATGGCGTTTTAACACTGAAGGCATCTGGTTGACCATCAATTCCCCAATGCGTAGGAATTAAGTCAGGTAAGTTGGCATATTGTGTAGCTGTATATGCGATTATCCCAATGGTAATAACAATAGGTAATAAATAAATTGTCCATGGTAGCATTTCATCAGCAGTTCGAATGGCGAGATCTGCTATTCGTACTTGTTTTAATTGAGCACCCCAATTATTTTGCATTTTCAATTTTGTTGTTTTGGCATGGTAGATAAAATAAAACGTCATACTTGCGAGAAGAACAACAAATTGAGCAGCAACACCTACTAAAATGACTGTTTCTTCAGTTGCTGATGACAAAGATATCCAAAGTAATAATATAAGCGAAACAATTCCTATGCACATTGTACTAATTGAATACCTTCTTTTGAATGATTTTAAAATAGGTTCATCTTTATAACCTTCTGGAATTGTGACTCCAAAAACAATATTATTTTTCAATAAATAAGGTATTACAGATTGAAGTATGGTAATTGATAAAATAATAAAAACTGAAATAGCAATACTCATTAATTTTCCTCCTTAATATTGGAAGTGAGTTCAGTTAATAAAAGTTGAATCTCTTTTTGCGTTAGCCCGATGGCAATAGCTTCGGCGATGACGGGCCTCATTGTATGAGCTATACGTTTTCGATTTAATTCAGTAGGTGCAGGTTCCGAAACAATAGCTCCTGATTTTGGAACGATATGAATAATTTGTTTTTTTGAAAGTTCATGATAAGCCTTATTAACAGTATGCATATTAATACCTAAATCAGAAGCCAACGAGCGAACTGAGGGGAGTGGCGTACCAGCTGGTAGTGAACCATTTGCAATACCTACGATAAGTTCATTCGCTAATTGCGTATAAATAGGAATGTCGGACTCCGTTTCAATATTAATAAACATCAAAAATACCTCCTTTGCTCTATATCTACTATAACAGAACTGTTCTGTGATTACTATAACAAAAAGAATAGAGCGGCTAACACCATTTACAGGGTTTATAATTCAAATCTAAATCTTTTTCCTTGTCGTAAATTATGTTACAATGTCATCATCAACAATAGAAACTGTTACATTAAAACAAGGTGGTTGGAAAATTGGAAAAGAACGAATACCGAGTTCTTCTTTTTTACAAATATGTAAAAATTGAAGATCCAGAAATAGTGGTTGCTGAACATTTAAAGAAATGTAAAGAAATAGGACTTAAAGGTAGGATTTTTATTGGTTCAGAAGGAATAAACGGTACTTGTTCTGGAACTGTAGAACAAACGGATGCTTACAAAGTGATGATGGAAGCCGACGAATACTTTAAAGATATTATTTATAAAGTTGACGAAGTTGATGCACATGTATTCAAGAAAATGCATGTACGTATTCGCGAACAAATTGTTAATTTAAGTTTAGAAGATGATATTAATCCGCATGAAATTACAGGTAACTATTTGAAACCTGAGCAGTTTTTAGAGCAAATGAAGGATGAAAATACAGTCGTTATTGATGCGAGAAATGATTACGAATATGATGTCGGTCATTTTCGCGGTGCAATTCGTCCAGATATTCGTACATTTCGTGAATTGCCACAATGGATTAGAGATAATAAAGAGCAACTTGATGGTAAGAAGGTTCTGACATATTGTACAGGTGGTATTCGTTGTGAGAAGTTTTCAGGATGGCTCGTTCGTGAAGGTTACGAAGATGTAGGGCAACTTGAAGGTGGAATCGTCACTTATGGGAAAGATCCTGTTGCTAAGGGTCAATTATGGGATGGCCAATGTTATGTATTTGATGAAAGACTCACTGTACCAGTTAACCAAGTTGAACATGTCATAGTAGGGCGCGATCATTTCGACGATGAACCTTGCGAGCGATATGTTAACTGTGCTAATCCGATTTGTAATGAACAAATTATTTGTTCAGAAGAAAACGAATATTTTTATATGCGTAGTTGTACAGATGAGTGCCGTGTTCATCCACGTAATCGCTATTTTATCGAGCATGATATGACGGTTGATGAGTTTAATGAACGTATGGCTGCCATTGAAAAGCACAGAAATGAAATGCCTGTAAGTTGAGAATAATAAAAGTCCGGACAGTTTTATACTATTCGGACTTTTATTTTATTATGGTTCTTTGTCAAACATACTAAGATTAGTAGTGTAAGTCCGCGACGGTGGATTTACACTACTTTTTTATTTAAAGTAGTATGTGAAGAAGAGGCCGTCAACGTCATAAGACCAACGAGTCTGCATGTCAAACTGGCCCCTTCACTACCTTAATTAAATCAGATTTTAGTATGTTGGTCCGTAGAGATCGTGTATAGGAAATTGGAAATGTTAAGGAATAGTGAAGAACTTCAATTTTAAAAAAGGAGGAGGAAAAATAATAATGAGAGTACTTGCCTTTGATATTAGTAAAGGTAAAAGTTATGTGGTTCTTTATGATGAACAAATATGTGTTGATGAGTTTGAGGTTTATCATAATCAAGACGGATTCAATCACATAAAGAAGATAGTGCATGAAGTTGAAACAGAGGTTGTCTTTGAAGCAACTGGAGTCTACTCTCAGCCGCTAGAGGCCTTATTACAATCGGAGGGCATTGCATACTACAAGATGAATCCATTACTCGCTAAAATGCAAACACAAACTTTACGAAGCAATAAAACAGATCAAGTAGACGCACATAAACTTGCTCAATCTCATTATAAATTTGAGAGAGAGATTTCAAAATCTCAACCAAGAATATATTCTGAGTTAAAAGATATTTCAGGTCTCTATGGCGAAATACAAAATGCTTTAGTTAAGGAGAAAAATCATTTACATGCAGCACTTCAAAAGGTTTTCCCAGAGCTAGAAGTTCTGTATTCTAGTTCGCTTTCTAAGTTTACTTTAAACCTAATTGAAAAGTATCCTCATCCGAATATCGTCTTGAAAAGCAGTCGAACAAAAATTAAGAATCAAATTCTTTTAAGTACTAAAAAGAAAATCTCGCAAGAGCAAGCAAAAGAGAAAGCAAAAGAGAAAGCAAAAGAGAAAGCAAAAGAGAAAGCAGAAGAATTGATAGAAATGGCTAAAAAGTCATATCCATCAGTAGACGATAAACATTTTTCAGTTACGAAAGTTCAAATTAGAGTAAAGATGATTCGAGATAGTCTAGAGATGAAAGAATTACTAGCTAAAAAAATGATTACATTAGCAACAGAGCTAACTGAATTTCAAGTTCTTACAAGTATTCCGGGGATAGGAAACTTGTCGGCAGCTTTAATCATTTCAGAATTAGGTGATATTCATCGCTTTGCGACATCGAACAAAATGAATGCATATGTCGGAATCGATATCCGAACTTATCAATCAGGAACAATACAAAAAAGAAATCGAATTAATAAGCGTGGCAACGCTAGAGCAAGAATGATTCTCTTTTTTGTCGTTCGTAATATGTTAAGGAAGCAAAAAGTATCACCTAATCATATTGTTGACTATTATTATAAAATGAGAGAGCAGCCTTTTAATAAACAAGATAAGGTAGCGATGGTAGCTTGCATGAACAAGCTACTAAAAGTCATCCATTTTTTAGTTAATAATACTGAAACGTATGACTATACTAAATCTGCACATAGCTAATCATACTATTTTTATTATACATGCCTAGTCATTTTAAAAAAAGAGAATGAATAGGTTACACTTAGTTGGACAATTAAATTAAGGGCATGTAGAATCATTCAAAAGAAGTGAGGAGATCTACTATGTCCACAAAAAGAAGAACGTTTTCAACAGATTTTAAAAAACAAGTCGTTGCACTCTACGAAAATGGGAAAAGCCGACAAGCAATTACTGAAGAATACGAATTAACGCCGTCTGCATTGGATAGATGGATTAAACAATTTAGAGCGTCTGGTTCTTTCAAAGAGAAAGACAACAGATCTCTAGAAGAACAAGAAGTAATTGAACTCCGCAAGCGAAACAAGCAACTTGAAATGGAAGTTGATATTTTAAAGCAAGCCGCGCTGATCATGGGACGAAAATAGAGGTTATTCAAAAGAATCGCCACAAATATTCGGTATCAGCAATGTGTAAAGTCCTTCAAATTGCACGTAGTACTTTCTATTATGAAACTGAAATAGCTGCTCAAAAAGAACAAGAAAAATTAGCAGAAGAATGCGTATTAAAAGAAAAAATCACAAATGTTTTTAATGACAATCGCAAAGTCTACGGAACTCGAAAAATAAAGATTGAATTAGATAAAGAGGAAGCATTATTTCCGGTCTCCAGACGTCGAATTGGCCGTTTAATGAGCGCGCTAGGCCTCGAATCGAAGTATGCTAAACCATCGTATAAGCCAATGGCGACAAGCCCTAATGAAGAATCTATTCGAAATGTGTTAAACCGAGAATTTGAAGTGGATAAAGAAATGTCCGTGTTAGTTAGCGACTTAACGTATGTAAAAGTTGGACGTCGTTGGAATTATGTTTGTTTTTTAATTGATTTATATAATCGTGAAATTGTCGGGTGGAGCGTCGGCGCACAAAAAGACGCAGCCCTAGTTCAACGTGCGTTCGATTCAGTTAAATACCCACTAGGAACTGTAAACTTGTTTCATACAGACCGTGGTTCAGAATTTAAAAACGTTGGCATCGATGAGCTATTAAGTGATTATAAAATTACGAGATCTCTTAGCCAAAAGGGAAACCCTTATGATAATGCGGTGGCAGAAGCTACATTTAAGATTTTAAAAACAGAATTGATTAACGGCGCGCACTATCAAACGCTTGATCAACTGTCGCTTGAACTTTTTGATTACGTCAATTGGTACAACAATATCCGTTCACACGGTACATTAGGCTACTTAAGTCCAGTTGCTTATAAAGCAATATCCCTTAATAGTTTTGTTTGAATTAGTGTTGACTATCCAGAAAGACTAGGTCTTATTTGTGCTGTTTAAAGAAGTTACAACCTGATTTAGCAGTTTAATTTTAAGCCCTCATGCATTTTCTTATTTACGTTATTTTTAAAAATCACTTGACTATACGTAGGAAATGACGTTGGTGAAGAATAATAGCCAACCATAACTTAGTTATTGTAGGGCTATCCAAGAAGTCAGTAAAGCTGATTTTTTAGGATAGTCCTTTTTCATATAGTCTTCCATGTATCCCGTTGTTTTCCGTTCCAGATGGACGCTTTCCACGGGCACGGCTCAGCCTCCTCGTCGCGAAAAGCACGCTCCTGTGGGGTCTTCAGCTCGCGCTGTTCCCGCTGGAGTCGCCATCTTGCACTACAAACAACTAGTATTGCACTTGTGAATTACATAAAAATAGACAAAAGACTTTCAAGCCTATTAAATTCTCATAAATGTTACGCAGCGTCAAAATGGGATTTTCCTTGTTCCTGCTGTTTAACCGATGGTTTTAACTTGAAGTGTAACAGAATCCGTTTTCTATAGTTCTGGAAGTTTCTATATCCATAGGCGACACGATTCAATACCTTGATTTTATTGTTGTTCCCTTCAATTCTTCCGTTATTGTAGGGGTAAATAAAACTGTTTTCTATAAATGGAAGATGTTTTCTCAACGTTTTTAAACTTGTTCTCATATAATTTGAAATTGCAGATGGAACCGCATTTGTTAAACAGGACAATAGTGCTTCGAAGTCCTTATTTGACATGGATTCCATTAATTCTTGATAAAGTTCATAGTTCGCTTTTAGTACAGGATCATAATTTAACATCTCATCTACAATACTTTGCCCAGTACGTTGGCTAAACAATGGATAATACTTATATTCTACGCTGAATAGTTCTGAACGTTTTTTTAATAATAGTTTCCAATAACGCTTAAGGCGACGGTATTTCTTCATATCATCCCCATTAGACGTTCTTAGCTGATTCATGACCTGAATACGACATTTATTCATAGAGCGATTAATCAGTTGAACCAGATGGAATCGGTCAATGATAATTTTCGCCCGTGGAAATAATTCTTTAATCACACTTACATAACCCGCATTCATATCAATTGTTACGGTTTCCACATGTTGACGGTCATTCAAACTGTAGTTCACAATAAAGTGATTCTTAATCGTAAGATTATCTCGTCTATCTAGGATATCCAATATGTTGCCTGATTCCGCATTTATATATTCGAAGGCCATTTCACCTTTTGCGTATTTGAACTCATCAAAAGAAAGGTGCTTAGGTAGGGTCTTGTAGTGTGAGATAAATTGTTTTGCGGCTTGATTAATTTGCCGTTGAACGGTTACGGGTGATACTGAACAATCCCTCGCGATAGACGTAAGCGACTGTGCTTCGGCAGACTTTAATATGACTTGTGCTTTTATATTTTGTGAAATAAAACAATTTCGTTGAACAATCGGTGTTTTAGCGGTAAAACTACTTTGACAGGCTTGGCACATGAAACGTTGTTTCTGTAGAAGTAGGTAGGTTGGATTTATACCCGTAATGGGTAAGGTAATTCTTGATAATTATGTCCCGTTTTTATAGACTGTAAAGTCGGTGTTTTTTACACCGCATTTCACACAAAGTGTGGGAGTATAGGTTAATTTTCCGGAAATATATTTACACCGTTTGCCTTTATAGGTTCCTTTTTTTACACAATCTTCATTAAAAATAACATTTGGGTCTTGAATATCAAGCAAAGATTTAATACTATTAGAACACGACAAGTGAATTTCCTCCTGAATGATGGTTTTGGTCGACTTTTATTCTACAGGGAATTTCACTTGTTTTCTAACTATATATAAAGGGAATTTATCTTACCCAGACCCTCCAGCTGCTTGAAGTGGAAAGCGTCCGCTTGGAACGGAAACCAGCGGGTAGTAGGATTACCTTATCCAATATATTTATAAAAAATGACGTTAGTGAAGATCCTCCTCATCTCCCTTTAAAGGGATGGGGATTTTCTTTCACCAACGTCATTTATTGTACAACCTTTATTATATATGATCATTACTATACCTTAAGTTAGAATTCATACAATTCGCGAAAATCAAACGCATTAAATCACCATTACAAATAACAAAAACAATATATTAGCCTGATTGTACTTGGTCATAAGGGTATTGGAAGGTCTTTTTCTTAGGCTTCAACAGTAAAAAGAATAAGGTTAGGGGACCAATGCGTCCAAGAAGCATTAGAACAGATAATATAACTCTACCGGCATCACTCAAATCAGCAGTTATTCCCATTGATAAGCCAACAGTTCCGAATGCAGAAAAGACTTCAAATGCAAGTGGGAATATTGGTATTGATTCTGTAATGGACAATAAAAATAAAAAGAAAAAAATGAAAGCCGAGCTTACAGTTGCAATTGCTAATGATCGATAGATAATTTCAAACTTTATTGTCCTCCCAAAAACATGAGGTTCTTGGATGGATCTAAAATAGGAAAAGGTTGCTATAATAATGATGATGAATGTAGTTAGTTTAATTCCGGATGCAGTTGAAGCGGTACCGCCACCAATGAACATTAAGAACATTGTAAATAACAAAGAAGAACTTTCCATGTCTCCAACTGGAATTGTATTAAAACCAGCCGTTCGAGGAGCAACTGCTTGGAAATAGGATGCCGATGCTTTGTCGGCTAATGAGAAATCCGCAATAGTATGCACATTGTTATATTCAAGAACGAATATTATAATGGTCGCGATAAAATTTAAAACAATTGTTCCTGTAATCATTAACTTTGTGTGTAGCGTCCATTTATGAAATGATTTATTTTTTGCTATGTCTAGTACAACTACAAAACCAATTCCACCAATAATCAGTAAAGAGGAGAGTACAATATTAACAAGTGGATCACTTGCGAATTGTGTTAGGTTATCTGGAAATAATGAAAATCCTGCATTATTAAATGCAGAAATCGTATGGAAAAGACTGTAGTACATGCCATCGCGTATGCCGAATTTTGGTATCCAGTGAAATGATAGAATAATAAATGCTATACCTTCAACAATTAGAACGAATTTTAAGATCTTACGGACAAACTTTACCATTCCTCCGAAAGACTGAAAACTAAAAGATTCTTGTAAGTAAATTCTTGTTTGCATCCCTACTTTTCTACCTAGTAACATTAAAATAGCAACAGCAAATACCATTATGCCGATTCCGCCTAATTGAATTAGTGAAAGCATGACAAGTTCACCGAATAAAGTCAAAGTTGTACCTGGATCAAAAACAGATAAACCTGTAACGGTTGTTGCTGAGGTAGCAGTGAATAAAGCATCTATCCAAGAAATCGGGTGTTCAGTTGCAATTGGTAATTTGAAAAGCAATGTACCTATGATGATTAGTAAGAGAAAGTTTCCCGCAATAACAATAGGTGGTGAGATATGTCGTTTATTCTTCTTGGGTTTATACATAGCTGATTTCCCGCCTTTCACTAATCTAAATCAGCTTGATTTCTTAAAAGTATAGTCAGAAATCGGACAATTAATCTAAACAATATAGTTATTTTACGCTTATTATCAAAGTAAACCAAGTGCTATTGGTAATACTTTGAGAATTTAGGAAGTATCAATATTTATTTATAAATGACAGTTGAAAAAAGTTGTATATTAGCCCCAACATAAACTTATTTGACTGCTAGAACTTTATAAGAAATGAAGTAGATGAGCAATTCAACTACTGGTGCCGATGACGTTGTGAAAAGTGGATACCAAGTATAGTCAAAAATGAGTAACTCATTTCTTTTTGTGTATTTAGAACTTTATTATCTTCAGATACGTCATATTATAGAAGTTTGACACATAAATAGCCCATGAATAGTATGGAAGATGGTATACTAATGTCATTCGATTTTAAAAATGGAGGAACAGTATTTATGCAATGGAGAAATTTATATCGCGGTCTCTTTATGGGGATTAGCGATCTAATACCTGGAGTGAGTGGTGGGACAATTGCCTTTATTTTAGGAATATATGATGATTTATTAGCATCGATTAGCGGGATATTTAGCCGTGATTGGAGAAAACATATAGGATTTATATTGCCGCTCGGTATCGGGATTGGCGCTTCACTTCTTCTATTTAGTAGGTTAATCGAGTATTTGTTGAAAAATTACCACGATCCAACTCAGTTTTTCTTTTTAGGATTAATTATAGGAGTCCTACCTTTTATTGCTAAAACAGCTGGTGTTAAGAAAAACTTTAAGTTGAAACATTTTATTCTCATCCTAGTTGTTGGAGCTGCACTAGCTTCTTTAGCATTCATTAAACCATTAGATAGTACGCCAATTACAACACTGACTACATCTAATGCAGTTGGACTGTTTTTCGCTGGCTGGGCAGGCAGTATGGCTATGCTGTTGCCTGGAATCAGTGGATCCTTTATTTTACTTTTACTTGGGGTTTATTCAACCGCAATTGGTGCGTTGTCGAATCTGAATTTCCCGATTATAGCAGTTATTGGTGCAGGTGTTATTGTTGGTTTTATAGTAAGTAGTAAGGTTATTAGTTATTTGATTACAAATTATCCATACGTCACCTTTTCTGTTATTATCGGGCTAATATTGGGTTCGGTATTTGTAGTGTATCCTGGAATACCAAAGGACGGTACTTTTTTAGTGATGAGTGCTTTGACCTTTTTTGTTGGCCTTCTAGTAGCTAGTCTTTTTAGTGCACCAAACAGAAAATCGATATAATAAATAAAAGTAATTGAAAGCTTTCAATTTCAGTTAAACAACTAATCTGATAGACTAAAATTATTAGATTAATTAGAAGTAATTTCGAAAAGAAAACGCCTTGATATAGGCGTTTTTTATATGAGGGGAGGATTATTCATTGATAAAAGAAGCAACAACAATTTTACAAAATTATTTTGGATATGATTCGTTTCGGGTAGGTCAGGAAGAGGTCATTGGACATGTACTAAAAGGAGATGATACGCTTTGTGTGATGCCTACAGGTGGTGGTAAATCAGTTTGTTTCCAAGTGCCGGCACTTGTTTTAAAAGGTACAGTTCTAGTTATTTCACCATTAATTTCATTAATGAAAGATCAAGTCGATGCACTTCATGAAGTAGGTATAGCTGCGGCATTTATCAATAGTACTATGTCAACGGAGGAATACCAGGAGACGATGGAAGCGACTATTCGGGGCGAGTATAGTTTATTGTATATTGCGCCTGAGCGGTTGGATTCACCTTCATTTACGAACCGGTTACAATTAATGGATGTGTCTATGGTGGCAATTGATGAAGCGCATTGTATATCTCAATGGGGTCATGATTTTCGACCGAGTTACCGGAATATTAAACGTGTAATTTCTTTATTTCATAATAAACCTGTCGTGCTCGCGTTAACAGCTACAGCAACTCCAGCAGTTCGGAAAGATATATGTGCGCAACTGGGCATTGCCGAAAATAATACGGTGATGACTGGATTCGCACGCGAAAATCTGAATTTTTCTGTAGTGAAAGGACAAAATAGAGATAAGTTTGTAAAAGACTATGTAATGAAAAATAAAGAGGAATCAGGGATTATTTATGCTGCGACACGAAAAGCTGTTGATCAAGTACATGATGTATTATTGAAAAATGGTGTTTTAGCGGCTAAATATCATGCGGGACTTCCCGATATAGAACGTCAAATTGGTCAAGAACGGTTCTTAAATGATGAAGTGACTGTCATGGTTGCGACAAACGCCTTTGGGATGGGCATAGACAAATCCAATGTGCGTTATGTTATACACTACCAATTACCCAAAAATATGGAAAGCTATTATCAAGAAGCGGGACGTGCAGGTCGTGACGGGTTAGACAGTGATTGTACACTCATATTTTCATCTCAGGATGTTCAAACACAAAGGTTTCTAATTGATCAATCACCAGATGAAACACGCATTCCGGCTGAACTTGAAAAGTTACAGTCCATGATTGATTATGCACATACGGAAACTTGTCTGCAAAAGTTTATTATTACATATTTTGGTGAAACAGATGTTGCTAATTGTGGTCGTTGTGCAAATTGTACGGATACACGTGAAAGTTCTGATGTGACGAAAGATGTCCAAAAAGTACTGTCTTGTGTTATTCGAATGGGTCAGCGTTTTGGTAAGACTATGATTGCACAGGTTTTAACTGGTTCTCGAAACAAAAAGGTTATTGATTTTGGCTTTGAAAAATTAACGACCTATGGAATTATGAAGGATCGAAGCGCAAAAGATGTTTCTGATTTTATAGAGTTTATAATTTCTGAAAGATATTTAGGTGTAGAAAATGGGCAATTCCCAACTATTTATGTTGCCGAACCAGGTAAAGACGTTCTGTCAGGAAAAGTAAATGTATTCCGTAAAGTTACCGTCATTACGAAACAAATTACAAAAGAAGATCCGCTGTTCGAACAATTACGTATTTTACGTAGGAAAGTCGCACAAGAAGGTGGCGTACCTCCGTTTGTTGTTTTTTCAGATAAAACGCTACAAGATATGGTTGCGAGAATGCCGATGACAGATGCGGAATTCCTAAATGTGAATGGTGTTGGACAAGCAAAGTTGGAAAGATACGGGGAAGAATTTATGGAAGAGATTAGAGCATTCAAGTTAACACAGGTTTGAATGACATAAAAAAGAGGCCGACCTTATCTCATTGTAGAGATTGCTGGACCTCTTTTTTGTATTAATTAAATGCAGAACATGTTTTGTATGCAATATTATTTATTATACTGTCAGGCAATCCATAAACGTCGAAAATAATCCGTGTCGCTAAAGCTATTGTCGATAGTGTAGTAATTAAATTGATTTGTCAACGAAACTTTTGTTTACGTTTCTCATTCCAAAAAAGGCGTAGAGTGCGACAATAATTAAGAGAGTACCAGTTAGAATAAATGCACTCTGGAATTCCAACTGTAAAAAACCGATTAAACTAGAACCTGCGACTACTCCAATCGAGAAGAAAGCGTAAAAGTAGCCATATGCTTTCCCACGGAATGTCGGTGACGAGGAATCGATTAATAAAGAATTGATGGACGGGAAAAGAAATGCAAAACCGATTCCGTAAATAACCATTGCTAAGTAAAGATAATTTAATGCGTCTACACCACTTAGAAATAACATACTGAAAGCCATCATTAGCATACCAAAGGCATAGGTTGTTATTGGTTGTACACGGTCAAAAATCCGATTAATCGGTAATAAAAATATAAGGATTGCTGAAATCCCGAATGTACTAAATAATAAACCGCTTGTCTTGGCGTCAAAGTCTAGCGAAATAACTTTTAGTGGCAATACAAGGGCAAGAACACCTTGTGAAAACATTAGGAAAAATGCGCCCGAAAAAGCCCGAATCATGCCCGGTGATTTAAATAGTTCTGTTATATGAAAATGGGCACTCGTTTTTTCTTTTTGTCGAACAAAAGAATACGATCTTAATATAAAAAATGCTGCTATCGCAATGACTAAAATGATTCCGCCGTTCACGGCCATTATAAAAGGGGTACTTGTCTTTGCTCCGACAATCCCGCCATATGCAGGTCCAATAATTGCAGCAAGACCAACGAAAGAACCAGAAATAGCTACACTGCGACCGCGTTTCGACTTTTCTGCTCGATTAGCCAAATAGGTAAAGGCAGCTGGTACAATTAATCCTTCCATAAAACCATGTATAAACCTAACCCCAAGAAGGGCCATTGGGTTTGATGCGAACATATAGAGGAACAAAGAAGCTGCTGTGGCGAATAAACCGAGAACTAATATCATGAAGGGTCCTTTTCGATCGGTCATAAATCCAGAAATAATGTTTCCAATTGTATTTGAAAATGAATATAATCCAACTGCCAACCCAATTAAAAAAGGTGTTGCTCCAAGAGATTGGGCAAATGGGCTGATGACTGGTAATTGGGAAAATAAATCGAAGAAAGAAATGAAAACGATGAGATAAACAAAATTACGCATACAGGCGCCTCTTTTCGTATAGTAGAGATATCATTTATTTTATCACTATTTTCGTTTAGTAAGGAAATAATATTTGCTTTGATTTTAGACTGTTATAATAAGTTATCTGTTCTTTTATTAATTTATATTGCAAAAGCTTGCTAAGATAGATTAAGCTTTGTGCTTTTCTTATAAGTTAGAAAAGTATACACTGTGAACAAATGATGACAACTTACATAGTGAAGGAGAAATGAAATGAACAACAAAATTAGAGTAGGTATTGCAGGTTATGGAAATCTTGGAAGAGGCGTAGAATCATCAATTTCTCAAAATGAAGATATGGAACTAGTTGCTGTATTTACAAGAAGGAATCCACAAGATTTAATAATACAGAATACTGATGTACCAGTTTATTCATTAGATGTAGCCTCACAATATAAAGATAAGATTGATGTGCTCATCTTATGTGGTGGATCTAAAAATGATTTGCCAGAACAAGGACCGGCACTTGCGGAATTATTCAATACTGTTGATAGTTTTGATACACATGCAAATATTCCTGAATACTTTGAAGCAGTCGACAAAGTTGCGCAACCAAGTGGTAAGACTGCAATTATATCAGTTGGTTGGGATCCAGGTTTATTTTCAATTAATCGATTATTTGGCGAAGCTGTACTACCTGTTGGTTCCACTTATACATTTTGGGGTAAAGGACTAAGTCAAGGTCATTCAGATGCAGTACGTAGAATCCCGGGCGTTAAAGGTGCAGTCCAATACACAATTCCAAATACGGAAGCGGTTGACCGCGTGAGAAGTGGGTCAAATCCTGAACTGACAGTTAGAGAACAACATTCACGTGAATGTTATGTAGTCCTTGAAGAAGGTGCAAGTGCGACAGATGTAGAAGAAGCAATTGTGACGATGCCAAACTACTTTACGAGTCATGATACTACTGTGAATTTCATTTCAGAAGAAGAGTTAAAACGTGATCATGCTGCTATGCCACATGGTGGATTTGTTATACGTAGTGGTAAAACAGGTGAGGGCAACAACCAAGTCATTGAGTATGCGCTAACATTAGACAGTAATCCAGAGTTTACATCGAGTGTGTTAGTTGCTTATGCACGTGCTGCTTATCGACTAAATAAGCAAGGTGATACTGGAGCCAAAACGGTTTATGATATTGCACCAGGTCTTCTTTCGCAGAAATCTGCAGCGGAACTGCGTAAGGAACTACTATAATAAAATATACAGCATAAAATAATTATTGATTATCTAAGGGAGTGCGATGATTTTGACAAAATTAGATGAAACATTAGTAATGTTAAAAGAGTTAACGGATGCAAAGGGGATTGCGGGGAATGAAAGTGAACCTCGTGCAGTAATGAAGAGTTATATTGAGCCTTTTGCAGATGAACTTTTTCAGGATGGTTTAGGCTCTTTAATTGCCAAGAAAACTGGGGACAGTAACGGACCCAAAATAATGGTTGCGGGTCATCTGGATGAAGTAGGTTTCATGATTTCTAAGATTGATTCAAAAGGGTTTCTTTCATTCCAACCTGTTGGTGGTTGGTGGTCACAAGTAATGCTGGCACAGCGTGTAACAATTGTAACTCGTAAGAAGGGAACAGTGACTGGCGTTGTTGGCTCAAAACCACCGCATATATTAACGCCAGAAGCACGTAAAAAACCTGTAGAAATAAAGGATATGTTTATCGATATTGGTGCCACATCAGAAGAAGAAGCAAAATCTTGGGGGATTTTACCGGGAGATATGGTCGTACCCTATTTCGAATTTACTGTGATGAACAATGAAAAGTATCTTCTAGCTAAAGCTTGGGATAATCGAATCGGTTGTGCAATTGCAATAGAAGTATTAAAAGCTTTAAAAGATGAAGCTCATCCTAACATTGTATATGGCGTCGGCGCGGTTCAGGAAGAAGTGGGCCTTCGTGGTGCCAAAACAGCAACTGCCAAAATTCAGCCAGATATTGGCTTTGCTGTTGACGTAGGAATCGCAGGAGATACTCCGGGCGTCACTTCAAAAGAAGCGACAGGAACAATGGGGGATGGTCCTCAAATCGTTTTATACGACGCTTCGATGGTAGCACATAAAGGACTTCGTGATTTAGTTGTAGATACAGCTGAAGAAAAAGGAATTCCTTACCAATTTGAAACAATCCCAGGTGGGGGAACTGATGCAGGTTCTATTCATATTTCTGCAAATGGTGTACCCGCACTGGCTGTCTGCATTGCTACTAGATATATTCATTCACATGCAGCGATGTTGCACCGTGATGATTTTGACAATACTGTAAAACTAATTGTCGAAGTGATTAAAAAGTTAGACCGTGATACAGTGAATAAAATTATATATGATTGAGCTGCGGAAAGAACATCGGAAAGAACTAAATCAGAATATCATTGTTTTGCCTTCTAACTAAAATGTTAGGGGGCTTTTAACTTTGGTCAGACCAAAAAAGTATATTAATGTTGATATTGATACGAGAATTTTAGCAATTCAACCTAAAACGGAAGAAGGGCCGATTTCAGAGAAACAAAGCATTGTAGATAAGTTGTATCTTCCGATTGTAAATGAAAAGAGTATTAAGAATATTACTATTCACCATGCATTGCTCGTACTCAATCAGCAAATGAAGTTGAACGGTTTACGCAACCGAACAATTGTCGATTATAATTACCAATTTAAACGGTTTGCTGAATTGTTAAAGATAGAGTATTTACATGAAATCAATGTAGATAAGATTTACGAGTACTTATCGCTCCTTGGTGATATTAAAGACGTTTCCAAGCTCAACCGCTTAAAGACGCTTACGGCGGTTTTAGGTCGTTGTTTTGACAATGGGTGGATTAAGGTGAAGTATTGGAAAAAAATTAAAATTAAAGTAAATAAGACGATTAAGAAGCCTACTGAGGAAAGTGACTTGAGTATTTTATTGTCATTGCTAGATAAGACAACATACTCAGGATTTCGAGATAGCGTTGCAGTATTATTGCTATACAAGACCGGGATTCGTATTACAACTTTAGGTTTATTAGAAGAAAAACATATAGATTTTAATAATCAAGTGCTTTATATGACAGGAGATATTATGAAAAGTCACAAAGCCTTGAAGTTACCTTTAGATGAAGATATGTGTTCGCTACTTCAACAATTAATTGAAGTAAATCAAGAAATGCGCAGGGAGTATAAGATTAATAATACTAATATCTTTTTAACAAGCACTGCAACGCCTATTAAAGACACAGTTTCACCGTCAAATGTAATTGCGAAAAACTTATGGAAGTATAGTAAACGCTATGAGTTAAAGAACATCAATGCACATAGTATTAGACGCTTGTATGCGCAAAACTTAATAAAGAGAGGTGCAAATATTAACCTTGTTTCACATGCTCTTGGTCATGATAGCCTTCATACAACAAGTAGATATTTGTATTTGGATGAGGAGACAGTAGCAGAGAACTTACGTGACTATCTATAGATAAAAGATGATTGGTAGTTTTAATAGCTAGTCTTTACGCGTTTTTTAGTAGTATGGAAATACAACTGTATAGGGTGATTAATATGCCTTTGTTCTACTTTGAAAAAATGGATTTGCAAAAGTCTAGATTCCTATTGTCTTTTTTGTGGCATGTTGGCATATTGCTTTTTGGTGTTGGTCTATAACATCAATCAATACAAAAATCAGGACATGGCTAAATGCGATAATCAAGTCTAGGGCATCGCTAGGGCTTCCTTGTAGCACTTACGAAGTGTGGTTCTGAGTAGTAAGCAACTGGTCGTATAGGACGTGCCACATGCTGTCTGAGTCGCTCCTAGATAGTAGGATGGGCATGAAGCTATGTGACAAGACGAATAAAGATAATTTATATGGTTTATTCATATTTTAATGGCTGTCTATGTTTTAGGCTCATGATTAATTGAGTCTTTGATGTAGGCATTTTTTTGTATAAATGTAGATTCGCCTGTAGCGAATTTTATGAAGGATATGTAAAATATAAGACAATAGATTAGTTGAAATTAAAGTATAACTCAAGTACATTATTAAGTTGGTGTGCTTTTTATGTTACCTACCTTCTCAGACATCGCTAAGATGATTCGAGAATTAGTTAGACGGATAAGTTGGTTGCCTAGATTACTCATGGTAGGTTTAGTCACGTCATATATGCCTTCTTGATGTCCATAGAATCCTAAACGGAACTCATTTTAAGTGTTTTGAGTTGTCTAGAGGCATAATAAAATAGGATACTATTGGATATATTTAGGGACTAGTGGACGGGCTACCGTAGTAGCTGTACTATTAAACTATAACAAGGGAGGAATAAAATTGATAAAAAGAAGTTTTCTGTCATTTTTAGCTTTGATATTAGTTCTTACTTTCTTACCGCAGAAACAGACGCAAGCGGCGGGATTCACTGATGTAACAAATTATCAAGACGAAATTAACTATTTATCTGAAAAAGGTATCATTAATGGTTATAAAGACGGTAGTTTTAAACCGCGGAATAACTTAACGCGACTTCAAGCCGTTACAATGATATTGCGAGAAAAAGAAATCACTGACTTTACTGCTCCAAATCCAAACTTTACAGATTTAAAGCCAGGAATCTATGGATATGAAATTGTATCTAAAGCTGTAGAACTTGGGATTATTGGGGGTAAAACAAACAAGGACGGTAGCAAGTACTTTGATGCTGCTGCACCTTTAACGCGAGGGCAAATGTCAAAAATACTTTCAGAAGGCTATAAACTGCAAAAGACTAAAGATGTAAGCTTTACCGATGTGCCTTCTACAAGCGGATATAAAGATTATATTAGCGCACTTGCCAACGCCAACATTACAACTGGCTACGACGACAATACTTTTAGACCTAGCACGAACCTATCGAGACAACATTTCTCCCTCTTTATGGCAAGAATGTTAGACGATAAGTTTAAGCCGGAACCACCGAAGCCTGATGTGAAAGTTCACTTTATTAATGTTGGACAAGGTGATTCTACTTTAATTCAGACACCAGAAGGAAAAAATATCTTAATTGACGCGGGCATAAAATCCGCTGGACAGAAAGTTGTCTCATTTCTGAAGTCAAAAGATGTGGGGAAATTAGATTTAGTTGTTGCAACGCATCCACACTCTGACCACATTGGTGGACTAATAGATGTTCTTAAAGTTTTTCCGGTTTCAAAGTTTGTAGATAGCGGAAATGCACATACATCTCAAACGTATTTAGAATTATTAACATTAATAGATGCAAAAGATATACCGTTTGAAGTTCCGACGATTGGACAAGTTTACTCCTTCGATAATGCATTCAAAATCACAGTTCTTAGCGTAGATTCGGGGACGAAAAGTCTTAACGATGCTTCGGTTTCTTTAAAAGCTGAGTACGATATGGTAAGTTTTATGCTCACAGGCGATGCTGAAAAAGCTTCAGAAACTGCTATGGTTAACGGTAAAATAAACTTAGCAAGTACTATATACAAAGCAGGGCATCATGGTTCGAACACTAGCAGCACAGTTCCATTTCTGGATAAAGTGAAACCACAAGTGGCGATTTTGTCATACGGAAAGGATAATCAATATGGTCATCCACACTCAGAAATTGTGAAACGCTTCCAAGACAGGAATATTAAAATGTACTCAACCGAACAATCAGGAGATATAACAGTCACAACAAATGGCGCAAGGTATACAGTATCGGCTAAACCATATTTATCACCTGTAGTAACACCGACACCAGTGCCTAAACCAATACCTAAGCCAGACCCGACGCCAGTGCCAAAGCCGGTACCGAAGCCAGATTTAAGCACAGGATTACATGTTATTCCAGGCGCACCAACAACATTTCAAAACTGTACTGCAATGCGTGCATACTACCCCAAAGGTGTGAGAACTGGTCATCCTGCCTATGCATCTAAACATGATAGAGATAAGGATGGTTGGGCTTGTGAATAATGAGGGAAAAGGAAAATACACCTTAGATGAAATAGCTGATGGTCAGTATGTATTTTTGAAATATCCGGATGAGTTAGAGCAATTAATTATTCCAATGAACGAGATTAATGAAAAGTTTTTTGAGGGTAATATTGTAGAAATAAGTAAAGATGAAATAGGTTATGAAATTGTTGTCTTCCAAGAAGAAACCGCAGATATGTTAAATAAGGTCAACAGTTTACTTGAGAAGTTAAAAAACAAAAACTAATAAAGATGAATTACAAAAAAACTTCGGGATGATGCGTTATTATTCTAACTATTAGCTAACTACTTGCTAGAGTATTTTGCTGGTTTTTTTAGTGATTTAAAGCATATAAACTTACTATAGATGCGTATTTGGTGAAAAATCATCGTCACAAGAAAATATCAAGTGGTATATTAAAGAGTTTGGAGCAACCTCTTAACAAACATGCACAATGTGCTGAATCCTATCTATCCACATCATCTGACGGAGCTGTAGAATATCTTATAATGAACGTGTCAATTAATATCCGTCTCTATGAATTTGTTGTGGTTGTGCGAATATATGTGATTATTATGTTATTTTGGGAGGGTTTTGATGTCAATAAGAATTAGTTTTTTAATATTATAAATGTGTTTTATATCATTTCATTCGGTTTTCGCACATCCGGGAAATACAGATTCTAGCGGAGGTCATACTAGTAAGACGAATTGTGTGAAGTGGGGTCTTAATTAAGGGGAGTGTCACTATCATAATTTACCGCCAGCAACAGATGACTATAATGATGGATATTACAGAGGATATGAATATGCGTTTTCATATGCAGAGCAATGCCAAGAAGAGTATGACTGGTGGTGGGAAGGTCCTCAAAGGTTTGGAGATGGTTATGAGGATGGTATCCAAGACGTTTACCATAATGCAAGCGAGAACGAGTAACTCGTTATAATCGTTGTATGTAGAGTGTTTTCTAAATGATTAATTATCGTTTATTAAGGTTAAATCATAGTCTATGATGATATATATCAAGAAATTGAATAGGATTCATTATGATATCCGTCCAATGCTTAGAATTGACTATATTCTTAGCAAAGGGCGGATATTTATGTTGTTGGAAGATGTATTAAAAGAATTTCTTTTTCACCTTGAAACAAAGAACTATTCAGTGCGAACTACCAAAGGATACAGAAATAATATTAAAGCATTTATGAAATACGCAACAATAGGATATGAAATTGAAGAATTGGATGAAATAAAAAGTATTCACATCAAGGGTTACTTTCTTTATTTAAAATCAAAAGGTAGAAAAGAGACGTATATCAACAGTATATTTAAAGGAATTAGGTCTTTCTTTAATTATTGTGTCGAAGAAGAATATTTAGTATCTAGGAAAAATCCTTGTTTAAATGTCAGATGGATGAAGGAAGCGAGAGTAATAATTAAGACATTCATTGATGAAGAGGTTCAAAAAATGGTCAATTCATTTAAAATGACTGATTATTACGAAGCAAGAAACAAACTAATCATTATGGTTCTTGTTGATACTGGTATTAGAAACTTAGAATTATTTACATTAACCATGGAAAATATACTTGAAACGACAATGATAATTGAAGGTAAGGGCAATAAACAAAGATATTTGTATTTAAGTCCTATGCTAAAGAAATACATGATTAAGTATGAGAGAATCAGAAATCATTACTTCAAAGACAGTTTCATGAAGTACAGTAATTACTTTTTATCTGTCAGAGGAAAGCCATTGACAGTTGAAGCAGTTCAAAGAGTTGTTCGGTTAGCAGGTGGCAGGTCTAAGGTGCGTGAAGACATAAGGTGCAGCCCACATACATTAAGACACTACTTCGCTCAGAAACAACTCCAAAGCGGTTTAGATGTGTATAGTTTATCAAGATTGTTAGGGCACGAAGACATTTCAATTACTAAACGCTACTTACAATCAATTGAAGATTCAAGAATTGTAGATATTGCAGTAAAAACAAGTCCGTTAATGAAATTAAAATTTTAGTATTGTGCGACATAAAACAATCGATGTATCAAATGTAGCGATATGGTGGAATGAATTAAAAGAACAAAACCACATACACAATCCGTTGAATAATTTGGATATATAAAGTAGGGGGGGCAGATTGTGATATCAGCCCCTTCAATGCTACCTAACCTCTATGATATTTGCATACTAATTAGACAAGCTTTTAAACAATGCACTTTGAAGTCATAATGCAAGGTTCTATCTTTTATTGAATGTAGTATTAACTATTTGAAAGATTGTTGCTACAATTGAAATATTACTGTTTATTATAGGAGGAAAAAATGAATATATCGTTGGAGTTTCTTGAAAGTTCAAAAGATAAAATCAGGGCGACATTTGCCGATTACAATGAAGCGCTAAGGTTAGATGTTACATATGATTCAAATAAGCATTTATCAGATAAAGATTTTCAAAATGTTAGATTAATAATAATTAAGCTATCAGATAAGCAAGGTATAGAAGTACCATCAGAAATTGATGGTACAAGAACAGTAAGAGAATTTATTGATGAACTTACATTCGATACTAGATGGGAATATCAGTATGTAGATAACTACTTAATTAGTCTATTTAATAAACACTGCAATTATCTTGAAAAAAATATGTATAAAGTAGAAATTGTGAAGTTGGATTGTGAGCTGCCAAAGGAATTGCATTACTTTAACATTGTTGACGACTTAAACAAATGTGACAAAAAGCTATTAGAACAAGACTACAGAGGTGCTATCACGTCAGCACGCACAGTTGTAGAAGGTGTGATGAAGGAAATACTAACAATTTTAGGTGAAGACGTTTCAGGGGGTAATCCTAAGTTTCCGAAGTTATTTAATGACCTTTCTAAGAAACTGAATATGGATGCAAGTAAAAAGGGATTAGATAATTCATTGAAGGAAATAATAACGGGTTTGAACAAGATTATTAATGGATTGAATGAACTTAGAAACATTAGTGGCGACAGTCATTCTAAACAATTACAACCCTTATTCCATCATGCAGTACTTGCAGTGAATTCAGCTAAAACTGTTACCAGTTTCTTATTTCACACATTTGAATATCAGAAAGAGAAAGGTTTAATAATTGAAAAGGATTTAAGGAAGGTAGGGGTGGCAAATGAATAATTAAGATATTTAACTTCCGACATGAAAAAAAGAAGCTGAGTTAATTAGCTTCTTTTGCTTTTGCATAGATAGTTGAACGGGGAACACCCGTCAATTTTACGATATCATTGACGCTTAATCCTTTTTCTTCCCTTTTAGCAAAGAGATTAAGTGCTTTCTTAACTTGTTTCTCATCTTGACCTTTCCTTCCCATATGCTTCCCTTGTGCTTTAGCACGCTCTCTTCCTTCTGCTGTCCTATCATTGATTAAGTCACGTTCAAATTCAGCGATAGCGCCTAACATGGTAAACATTAATTTCCCTGTCGCAGTAGTAAAGTCAATCTGTTCTTTTATGAAAACCAATCCAATTCCTTTTTCTATTAACTCGTTTGCGATTTTATGCAAATCAAATGTGGAACGGGCAAGTCTATCCAATTTATAAACAACAAGCTTATCCCCTTCACGCAAATAATTGAGTGCATTCTTTAATTCAGGTCTATCCGATTTACTTCCACTTTCTTTCTCCATAAAAACTTTATCACAACCGTATTTATTCAACTCGTCAATTTGTAAGGACAAGTCTTGACCTTTTGTTGAAACACGCGCATAACCAACGACAGACATTACAAAACCTTCTTCCATTTGTCTTAAAGTCTATATACTTCTGTACGTTTAATTCTAGACTAACTTCAAGACATTATCAAGGGGTATTTGCGTTTACTTTTGATGTGCTTTTCCGTTGTCTAGAAGTTGTGATTTCTAGACGTTAAACGTCGTTCAATAAGGATAATAGGTATTAAATACTCAGATGAAGTACTTGGCATCCACCAAAATTAGTCGGGGGGGGCTATTTTACAGTTAATGACGTTTTGCAATTCAATGAGTGTGGCGGAACTGTTCGAGTCACAAACCCTGTTGAAGATATTTTTACGATACGAAGGAAAAAAACTAAATTTAATGCAGAAGTGTGATTTAGCAATTTAAAAGTACCTTTATATATGAAGGTACAAACCATAAAGTGTTCTTGGGACTTGTATATTCATTGATGGTTTTGAAGATGAATAACTATTTAGCGGATAATTAATATTTAACTCATGTGATGCAATGGTAGAGAATTAAAAACTGGGTACAAAGAATATTCAGATAGTACTTTATCGACCATTTGTAATAATTTTACAATTAAAAAAAGGTGATGTATAATGTATAAAAAGTAGAACTTTTCCAATAAAAAATTGTCTATGCTATGAATGGTATAGTGGGCATTCTGAAGTGATAAATGGGAAAAGTATTGGATTGCGGAATGGAGAATAGTGGAAGTGTCTGATAAAGTAATGAAAGAACTTGAAGAGCTTTTCAGAGAAGATATTTATGCAGAATCGTACGGGGAAGAATTTACAGCTAAAATAGAGTATTTAGCAGATGTTATTATTAATCAAAATACTGATTCTGATAAATTTAATGTATTTGCATTGGAATCAGGTTTAGGCAAAAGTAAATATACTAACAAAATTATAGATGAGAGCCTTAATACTTGGGGTGATTCTAGGACTTACCTAGTTGTAAAACGGTTTAAAGAAGATGTAGAAGAAATGGAAACAGCTCTGCTTCACCATAATTCTTCTGAGCAGATAAGTGCCCCTGCTGTCTTAGGTATTACTGGTGACAACTGGTCAAAATGGAGGGAGCAACTTGAAACTTTACAGAAGATTAAAGTAATCATAATTACTCATAAAAGATATATTGATTTATGTTTGAATGATGAGTACCGCGAGGCGTTTACAATTGGTCGTGATGTTTTAATTATTGATGAAAAAATTAACTTTCCGACATATAGTTTTTCAGAAATGTACTATTCAAATGTAAGGTCGATATTACCGTCTAGGAGAATTGAAGTACAGTTTGATAAAGTATGTGAGAAACTTCGAAATGAACTGGAGAAAAGAGAAGTTTCTGGAGACTTAAATAAATGTGTTCGGGTAGAACCCAAAATACACCCAGCTACAATTAAAAACTTTCAAGAACTTATGGAATTGAATATCAAGGACTTTAAGGATATTAGAAAGCGAAATCTCATACAAGAGTTTATGGATGGATTAGAACACTGGTACAATGAAATGTGTATATATAACGGAGGTAACATAATTACATTTAACAGGAAGCATAGATTGTGGGGATTGAAAAACAATATTATATTAGATGCCAGCTCTAGAATTGATGGTGTTTATCAAATATCAGACCATTTTAAAGTTATTGGTGGAAAACGTATTATTGACCATAGCGAGTCTTTGTTTGGCATAGTGCTATTTAATACAAGTAAATCTAATTTAAACAATAATCAAGAACAATTTTTTAGAGAAATTGTCGAAAAAATTAAGGCGAATCATGAAGAAGGTGACAGTACATTAATTATTTGTCATAAGGGGAATTATACTAGGATTGAAAAACAACTGCTTCGTCACGGCATTACCGATATCCACATTGCCAATGAACCATCAAAAAATGATAAAGAGGTAAGTGGTAAAGAAAGAGTTGAACAGTCGTATGCTATCAACTGGTTCGGAAATATTATTGGGAAAAATGCTTACGCTGACTTTTCAAATTGCTGGATAATTGGTACACCTAATATTCCGTTAGGGCAATACCTAATGCATTATATGATGTATGCACGACAACAAAACTTGGCTAATAAGTCGCTAGATATTGAGCGTGGAATTTTTAAAAACAATGAATTTAGAAAGGTTCAAACAGGCTTTGTTGCTTCGGAAATTTATCAAAGTCTAAAAAGGATACAGCGTAATGTTAAACTTAAGGGGAAATTTTTTATTGTTAACAACAACCAAACTATTACTGACTTAGTACTAGGACAAATTAAAGGTACGCAAAATAGAAAAGAAATCCAACTAGATTTTGCGCTAAAGCAGAAACAAGACCGAGGAAGTAATAAGATAGATATGTTTATTGATTACCTGAGAGATGCGGTATCTATAGGTGAATATCGTAAAAAAGTCATTAGCGAAGTTTTAAATTTGACGCATCTATATAGGGTGCTGAAGGCGGACCGTGTAAAGGCTCTAGAGGAACACGGTTATATTAAAGTAAATAGAAATTCAATTGAAAAACTAAAAAATTGGACTAAGTAATCAACTCATCACTAATTAATATTATTATATAGAGTTAGTGATGACTTGTACTATAAAGCTATATTTAATAACACGTTACAGTTGATGTATTCTATTAAAGTGAGGTACTAGTTTTATAAAAAACTATGTTACTTATTGATTACATATAATATTGTAGTCATGCTTATACCATTTAGATTTTTGAAAGCAAAGCTTTCGAAAATATCCGAACAATAAGCGAAGCGATTGTGAGGAAGTAGGCAGCGACTTGTTCGTTGCTTAATTATAAAGTGCCTGCCGCCTACACGCTCCGCTTTGTAGTTGTCTATGAACATAAAGCAAAGCTTTATATTCATTTGTAATGTTTACTAATTGTTAATATTAATTTACTTTATTTGTAAATAGTGTTATTCTGTTTATATTATAATTTTAATCAATGAAGCGCTATAAAAAATGTTGAAGTTGGTGTGTGCATTTAAAGCAGAGAAATCAGATTTATGCATATAGAAAAACAACATACTTATAACCAACCAGAATGTCCTTAATAGGACATTCTGGTTTTTTATTTTATATATGTACTGTACTTTATTAATCATCTGAGTGAGCGAAAATTAATGGATGAATACCATAGAAAAATGACACAAAGAGGGTTAGAAGTGAAGATTATATACATGAGTTCTTAAGGGTTACTAAAGAAGGTGGGAAATACCTTACAAAAAAAGGTTTGATGAAAAGTCTAATTTAACTAGTATGAGTATAATTAAAGAATTGAATTTAAGGCGGAAGGAGTTATTGGAAAATGCAATAAACTTGAAAAGCTATTTGATTATGCTGTAATTGATTACAAAAACATGCATATCAGAACGAAAAGGAAAATTCCACTAAATTCACAAAAGAATATCCATTTTCAATTGTCATCGATAAAAAAAGTTAGACAAGCAGTGGATGCATTAATAATTGCTACAATGGTCAGTACAATGAATAACTTCTAATGGAAAATGAAAATGATAAATTAAGTAGAGAAATAAAAGAGAAGGTGTATACAAGCCACGAAAAAAAGGTGAAAATGATTTTTCTGACTTACTTGGAGAAGATAAATATAAATGATAAGGTTCTTCAATTGTGATAGAAATAACAAGAATGTACAGGCTGTTTGTGACTATTTATTATGTTTTGATGAAAGAGTAATTTATCTCTCCAAAATTGGAGAAGCATTTGGATTATCAAATAGCTTTTAGTAATACGTTAAAGAATCCATCTTTTATAGCATTTCTTAAAGCGAATAAGTTCATTAAGTAAAAGGATGTTAGAGGTAAGTTATATGTAAATGTTTGTTAAATAATAGTACAATAGTCTGCTCTGAATTATTTATAGAGAACTATGTACTATTTTTGCATATTTATTTAAAACATGAGTACTTTATTGACCATTTGGGTATACTAAATAATTTATTATTAAAATACTAGTATATTATTCATCATTTTGGAGAGTCTTTATAGTAAGAGGTGAATAACTATGGATAATATTTACAACCTACAAAGTATCTTTTTATTACCAAAGATACCAGCGATTTATCAGATAAAAAACACCAGTAGCAATAGAGTATATATTGGCTCAACAGTTAACTTACACAGAAGAACTTACCACCATCGTTGGGAATTAAGAAATAATAAGCACTCTAATAAATATTTACAAAACTCCTATAATAAAAACTACGAAGAAGATTTCGTAATACAAATATTAGAAGTAGTTAATGATATTATTGAATTGTTCGAAAGGGAACAATTTTGGTTGGATTATAGTAAATCTTTAAATAATGTTAATTTATATAATATCTGTGAAGTAGCTAGTTCAGTTATGGGAAGGAAAATGTCTCCAACTACTAAGTATAAAATATCAAAAGCAAATAAAGGAAGAGTAGTAACAGCTGAAACAAGGCTAGCTATTAGTAAGGCAAAAAAGGGTAAAAAGCATGGTCCAGTTTCAGATGAAACAAAAATGAAAATCAGCAAAAATAGAAGTGGAATAATGTCATTCAGTAAGTCTAATCACCCTATGGCAAAGTTAAGAGAAGAAGATATAATCAATATTTTTAAAATGGCTAATGCTGGTGAAACGGCAAAAAAAATTAGTATTCTTTTTAATCTCAATATGTATTATGTGTACCAAATTTTGGACAATAAGACGTGGTCTGATATGGGGCTTAAATGGACGAATAAACAGCATCATCGAAAATTAGATTGTGATGACGTTAAAGAAATTAAAATTCTTATAGCAAAAGGAGTGAAAGTAAATGATGTTGCAAAAAAGTATAAGTCTTCAGTCTCAAATATATCAAAAATAAAGAATGGGGTTTACTGGACTAGTTGTTAATCCCTCTCAAAATAGTTATGAGAATCTGAATGGAATAACGATTTTATTGACATGACAAGATAAAGTTAATAATTAAAGTAAAAGCCAGTTATTCAAGAATTATTCCTTCCAGAATTTCTTTAGCGACTTCACTTCTAAAAAGTTTGTCTGTCTCGAACATTCCGACAGCTTTATCACCGATAATGTGTTCAAGCATATCACCTGCCACTTGCTTGCCAATTCTAGTATTTTCTGATGCCCCATAAAGCCATGCACCAAGCAATCGAATGGTACCATCTATATAGTGGGTTCTTATTGTCCCAACATGAAAAATCCCATTCTTAATGAGAGCATCCATAACATTACTAGCTTCGTCGTAAGTCAAATATCGACGTTCAAAGGCACCAATACGTAGATTACTATTCAAACGTATTGCACCAATAAGTTCATGAAAAAGTTCCACTTCACTGTTTTCTTTAGGTTCCAACAGAAAAACCTGACTACTACGTTTTAATCTCACAGTCATAACTATAAACCTCCAATTAATTGCGATATTAGATAATATCTAGAAGTGTATGAATAATGACTTCTAGATATAACTGTCCGTTTAATAAAATTATGCTTAGTAGAGTCAGATATCAACACAGAAAGATGAACAGATAAATTAATGTCGTAGAGGCTCCACGTCAAGTCTAAAAACTATCCTCATTACGAAAAAATAATCATGAAAAAGCGGAATAACTAACGTGGTAAGATGTCCGATTTAATGGGTTTCTTTTTAATGCGATTTTTACAGGAATAAAGATTAACGTAGATTATTCTTTACTTAAGCAGTAACAAATGTATGTTTGTCTTCCCTAATAATAGTGAGGTATGTAGTGGACTTGTGACGTTACTGTAATTTAAGAAAATTGAAACGGAAAAAATTAACTAATATCGAGAAGTAAATTTATTTACTTCTCGATAGGTTAATTGTTTGTCGTTAATATCTAATTATATTTAAGGAAGTTGTTTAATACTAACTCTATTTAATAAACTTTTCATAAGCTGTTTTATTTTTAACAGGTATGGCATCAACATTTAGCAGCCCAAGTAACTTTTTAAATTGTTTAGCACATCTTCCCGCATTTTTTAATCGATAATTTAAGTAGTTATCTTCGCTAATAACTGAAAATAGTTGTTCTACTTCTCTTAATGAAAAGTTTTCTATCATTTGTTCATAAAAGGGAGTAGCTGAATCTGACGTCCCATAAGGACTTCCCACATAACATAGAGCTACTACATATACATATCTATTCAAGATTGGATTAGGAATCATATTGTCAAAAGAGACAGCTAATCTTTCAGCAAAAGGCTTTTCATTATAGAAATTATCAAACCCATGATGTGCTTCCTCTAAGTCTTTAATCGCTGTTAAGACAATTGAAGTAATCTTGTCTTTTGGAAGTATATCGAATGCTCCAACCTTTTCAAAAAATCTTTCCGAATAGCCTCTTTTGTCGGTAGAACCATTCATCAGATATGTGGAATATAGACCTAGGAGGTCTGCTATTGCACTGTCATTGTAGGTACTCCATGTATCTTGGGAGATTGAAAGACAATTGTGTCTAATATTCTCGTCATTTTTTTCATCAACATAATTTGCGAAAAGCATTTTAAGTAATGCGGATTTTTGTAAATCATTAGACTTTAAAATTTTATCTACAAAAGTTTCCTTAGTATGAGAATCTATTTTACCTCCTTTTATAACTGACATAAAGTTAGAAACAGGGAATCCTATATATTGAATGTCATTACCTAAAATATGTTTAGTACACTGATGCATAAAATAATTTAGTTCCGTACCGTCCAATACTGAATTAGAAGGATGTGCATTAGAGTAATTATTCCTTATCTCCCGACAGGTGTTAATAAAAAAATAGGAATCATCATTCAAAAAACCTAATTCAACGCAAATATCAATTAGGTCTTTATCACGTATTTCCGCTAACTTTTTCTCATTAATATCTCTTTCTAAAAATGAAGCAGCCTCTGAATAACCAAAGTTCTTTACTTTTAGACGTAAGGCTAGAATCGAAGTGTTCCACATATCGTTTACAGCTGCGCTAAAGAGACCCATTCGTATAGATACAACCATTCTAGCAAGTAGCTCATGTCTGTATTCAATGTTTACATCCTCTAAAATTTTTCTTAAATTCGACCAAACTATTTGAATTTCCTCTTGATTAGCTAAAACTGTTCTAGGAATTCCTAAAGAATTAGTTAAACTGGTGATAATTGGTTCTGTATCACAAGCGGTGAAATCTGGAAGAGATGCTTCGACTACTTTTAAATATGAAATATAAATCACTCCTTCATTACAGATTATACCACTTATTGCAAAATAAACCTGACCTTTAGTGAGAAATAATTTACTATTCTTGAATTATAGTAACTCATTAAAATTATTAACTTATATTTAACAATCTTTTTGCGCGTAAATTATTGTTAGCACTCGATTAAATTAGAAATTGTCCAATCTAGCTCTTTGTTTAGTTAAATTAAAAAATCTATTTGCGAATACTACTTCACAAAATGAAACAAGTACTTCATAAAGTATATATTTTTTTTGAGAAGTGGTTTTCCTATGAAAACTATGAATAAACGTCCCTATTACACGTTAAGTACTTCAAAACAGCAGCATCTGTTGTAGGAGTAAAATAATATAGAACTCTATTGTGTATATCTTGATTTATCACTTTATTTAGTTTGAAAATAAACTCTATCGATGTCTTTTACCAATTAAACTTTTCTGGTTTTCGACGAGTATACCTTGTCTTTTTTAAAAATCCTGTCCTAATCAATTTATGAAGTTCATTTGTGGGCTTACTTTTAATAATATTCGATATATCTTCTTTTTCAAAAGGTTGACCTTCATTGGAATAACCCATGTCATTTACTTTACTTGCAACCTTTTCCACACTACCTATGTATGCGTATTCCTTGATGATTTGCTCTTCTAATGTTTCTGGTTGGAATGATTCAACTAAATCAACATACTTTTGTAATTGCTCAATATCATTTTTTATTTTAGAAACAATTTGTAAGTTTTTCACTATATCCACCTCCCTGTGTCCAGAGTATTCTATAAGTAATATTGAAAGCCCTCTATATTAAATTTCTTTGGTGAGTTAAGGGAAACTAAGTTTTAGACTTTGCACAGTTCGTATGTAAATGATTAATGAAATCACAGATTGTATTTAAATGATGTTTTTCAACAGATTCCAGTGTGTTAAGATTCAAGCTTGTTCCATTATTACGGATTTACTGATAGTATTGGTTAATAATGGGCATTTTGGAGGAGAATGGTTGTGGACTTGATAAAGCACTTTGTTCAAGAAAATGAAGAGTTTTCTTTTTTTAGAATAAAAGATGAAGAGCTAGATGTATTATTAAGAAAATTACCAAATGAGTTTAGAAGATGTTACGTATCAGATACTGATTTGGACGAATTTGTTGCAATAACAAATCAACAAGCTGGAGAAGTTTTGAAAGATAATTATATACCTGAGAATCGGAGTGTAATGTCTGGAGAGTTTGGTGAGATATTCTCATACTTCTTTTTAAAGGATTATTATTTACCTAATGTAATAAATGGTCCTAAAAAATGGATTTGGAAAGATGATAAAGATGCAGCGGTACATAAAACGGATATAATGCTGTTTAAAAAAGGGGAAACAGCAAGTCCAACTGATGTAGTGGTATCCGCGGAGGTTAAAGCAAAGGCTACCGCAGCAAAGAGCAATCAAGTCGAGAATGCAATAAATGATATGCAAAAGGATTATGTTAGCCGGCTTGCTACATCACTAACGTGGTTACAATCAAAGTATCTTAAAGATAAAAATATCGATGAATATAAAAACTTAAAACGCTTTGTAAACCCTGCTGAATATGGTACTTATTTAAAAGATTTTAAAGCTATAGTTATTATTGACTCTGACCTAGTCGAAACAGAAATGGCTAAACCACGAAATGTTAATAATTTAGACTTTGACCATGAAGTAATGATAATTACATTTAATGGTTTAAAAGATGTGTACGAGCAAACATATGGTGATATTTTAAATGAAGGGGTGGAGAAATATGATTCAGGAAACTCTGAAAAGATGGATAGCGCAATCACAGTCTTGGAGGAGCTTTAATGAATTTGAACTTCCAGTAGAGAACGAAGCAAATTATCCTTTCTTACAGAGAAAAGATGATTTCTATATCTCTCTTTTTAGTAATATGATTAATCTTGTTGAAGAAGGGGACATCTCCGAAAAAACAAATGAGTTATTATCGATTGCAAAAGGATTGGAAATTTACTCTCACAAAGAAACTAGTGGAAGTTTTGTAGGGGTTAATAAAGAAGTTAATATGTTATATGCTAGCGCTCTGTATTATTTAGCAGGATACACCTCTTCAGCATATATATTAGCTAATTTAATAGAGCTAGAGGAATCACATACACAATTTGAATTGTTTTTATCACAGTTTCTAAAAAGGGAATTAAATAGTAATGAGTATTCCTCATTATTGAAAAAATATTTAGATACAGGGAATGTAGAGCATTTTAATATCTTGTTAGATTGCATAATCAGCGATAGAGATAAAGCGCTTGATGCTAGTCCAAGTGACTTCATATCTCTGACCATCATTCAAGCGTTGATTAAAAACTTTGCAGAAAATAACGTATGGAAGGATTTGATTGAAAATGCAAATGTAAGTGTAGACCAGACCGACTTTGTACGGAATGGTTTTATAAAGAAACCAGAGTTATGGAACTTCTTCCCTTCTCAAAGGAGTGCAATAAAAAAGGGTATTCTAACAAATCAAGAAGGAAGTTTTTCGTTACAAATGCCGACAAGTGCAGGGAAAACAGCAATATGTGAATTGGTTATATATAATTATATAAAAGAGAACCCAAATGCTAAAGTGCTGTTCTTGGCACCGTTTAGAGCATTGGCTTCTGAGTTGAAGAATACGTTAAGTAAAAGGTTAAAAGACTTAGGTATCAGTGTGAAATCAATATACGGGGGAAATATTTCAACGGGAAATGAGGAGACTGGCATTGAGGATGTGGATGTGCTTATCTCGACTCCTGAAAAGCTAATGGCATTAGAAGGGATTATACCAAACTTATATAATCAGTTTTCATTAATTATCTGTGATGAAGGACATCTAATTGATGATATAACTAGGGGGTTAGATTATGAGTTACTACTTACAAAATTGAAAGTGATAAAAAATGATTATTATTCTAGAAGATTTATATTTCTATCTGCAATTATTCCAAATATAGAAGAAATAAACACTTGGTTAGGAGGAAGTGAAGATACAGTCGTTACATCAAATTACAAACCTACTCAAGTTGATTATGGATTTCTTAAGGAAACGGCAAAGAATAAAGCTTTTCATTTAGATATTAATCCACATTTGAATCAACCTGAGTCTTACATATTGTATAAATTCCTTGTCCACTCAGATTATAAATATATCAAACAAGAAACAGGGAGAATGAATACATATAGTATGGATACTTTTAAAAGAAAGTCTGTTGCAACAGCACTTAAATCACAAGTTACAGGGACTGTTGCGTTATTTACAACTGCCAAAAATGGTCATAGCGGTGTTCATGGACTTTCTGAAGAAGTAATTAATCAAATAGAAATATTGGATTTACCGAATCCATTAACATATGCGGAAAAAAACACTCTTGATGAGTTGAATGAACATTTCCAACGAAGATTTGGAAGCGAATATCTATTAACAAGATTATGTGAAAAAGGAGTTCTTTTTCATCATGGAGATTTACCACAAGATATTCGAGAATTAATTGAATTTGTAATTAGAGAATCCAAGATTAGAATGATTATTTGTAATAATACACTTGCGGAAGGAGTTAATCTTCCAATAAAAACAATTGTGTTAAGTTCTACACAGAGATACACAAAAGAAAATGGGGAACATTCACAAAGAGATATTTTAGTTAGGGATTTAAAGAATTTAGTAGGTAGAGCAGGAAGAGCTGGTAAAGAAACTAAGGGAACGGTAATGTTTATTAATCCTAATTCCTATAATTTGTTCAATAAAGTTATTAATAATACAACTGAAAAAGCGACAGGTGCTCTTTTTCAATTTGTAGAGACGTTAGCAGCTGAAATTGAAAGTCAAAGTGTGAAAACAGGAAATAGGTTTATTCTAAGTAACAAAACTCTTGAAGAGTTTCCAGAAGAATATTTAAGAATTGTAGACTCTTTAGATTATTCATTGGTTAGCTTATTAACCGAAGAAGTAGTAGCCACTGATTTAGAAACTACAATAGAAAAATTTGTGAAGAGTTCTTTTGCATATCAACAAACGACAAGAGAGCAATCTGATTCTTTAGACACGTTATTCCAATTGAGAGGGAATAGATTAAAAGAACATCTAGAAAGAGGAGAATTTGTTTACTTAAAACGAAATAATCTTAGTGTAAGGGATTATAAATCAATTGTTAGTTTGGTTGATTTAAATGATGCAGTTTGGCAAGAATTAGAGCAGCCACTTGATGAGAAATGGATAACAAAGATAATTGAGATAATTTTTTCGTTTCCTCAAGTAGAGTATGGAATAGAGAAGTTTAATGAAAAGAATAAAGGCATACTTACCAAAGAAAAATTGATAGGTATAATCACTTATTGGATAGATGGTTCTTGGTATGAAGAAATTGCGGAGTATAATGATTTGACAGTAGTAGAGGTTTTAAACATAGAACGTGGAGTTATTGGCTCTTTTATAGAAACCAATTTAGCGAAAGTAGTAAATACAGTTTCTTTACTATTGGAAAACCAAGGGAAACAAATATCCGTAGAAGTGAGAAATTGGGTAAAGTACCTTTCTTATGGAATGAAGAAGCAGGCGCATCTTGACATAGTTAATATTGGTATTACAGATAGAGATGTTGTCATAGAGTTAGAAAAATTAATGCGTGAATCTAGATTTGAATATGATGATAGGTTTGAATTAATGATATATTTAGCTTCAGATAAAGAAGAGATTATTAAAAATCTTTCTTCTAAATTAACTGTAGTATCGTTAAGGGCATTGGAAAATGACTTTATTAATATGAGTTAAGTATTTTAGAGAGTTAATTTATGGACTAACTCATTACTTCAAAAAGCGACAACTGGTTTATAATAGGAAGAATAGAGAAATATCGGGAAGTGGTATAACCTATAAGAAATCATGAATGAACGACTCTACGACACGTTATGCACATCAAAACGCAGCTCCTGTTGGAGCCATGTACTTGACGACTGAAGCAATTATAGTCATTACTATAAATATATGTTTAATGGGAGTCCTTATTTTGAGGATTCTCTTTTCATTATGCAACCATTTGGTATATCGTATTGCTCAGGATTACTAGATATTTTAACACGTCTAATTTCATCATCAAATTCACTCCATTGGTATTCTTTAAACATTAAAAAAGCCATTAAAACATAATTTGCCTTTATATTATTTAATGCATACCAACAAACTTCTCTTTGAATTAAATCTACATCCTCTTTATCAATTTTATCTAAGGGAATAATAATTTCTTTTGCCGCTTTATACCCATCATAATTCACACTGAAAAAAATAGAAGCATTTTCTATTTCTTCCTTATCCTTTGCAAAGCTTTTTACTAGGTGTTCATCACTTTTTGTTAACCATTTAATTGAAGTCTTAATATCTTCATTTTCAAAAAGGTCTCTTGCTTTTTGATAATATTCACTACTTTTCTGCAAGTGAAATTCTTTATCATTCCTAATTGTAGTATCTTCTAAAGGTTCTAAATTTGATGATATTCTGGACTTGAAAATACTGTTTAAAATTTTTATGAACAAATCTATATCCTCCTATTCTGTATCGTACGTTTCTATTCTATATCAATCATTGTCGGTAAAACTTTTATTGAGCACGATATTGGATTTAAAGTGTTCTTTTGTATGGTGATTGGATTATCTATAGGGCGTATTATCTGATATTGAGTTAGGGTATCTTCTTGTTAATACGTTACCTCTAACACTCACACAAATTGAGGTTGCTAACGAAACGATAGTACATAGTAGAAGGTTGAAACTTGAATAACTTAATGCTAAATAGTAGACTAGAACTAATGAAGGCAAAACTTTGTTCTGATATAGTTCATTCCGATAAAGTACGTTCTTTTAACAGCGAAGCGGCATATATACTGTATTTATGTGTGGAAATGATAGAGGTACAGGATTCATTGTGATGCAGGTTCTATTCATATTTCTGCAAATGGTGTACCCGCACTGGCTGTCTGCATTGCTACTAGATATATTCATTCACATGCAGCGATGTTGCACCGTGATGATTTTGACAATACTGTAAAACTAATTGTCGAAGTGATTAAAAAGTTAGACCGTGATACAGTGAATAAAATTATATATGATTGATAAAATACTATCTAATCCAAGTGTTATAAGCGCTTAACTCATATTCAGCGGAAAAGTAGGAGGGATAACCCATGAAAAACATCGGTGTTACTAGAAAAGTGGATTCATTAGGTCGAATTGTTTTGCCTAAAGAATTACGTAGAACCCATAGTTTAGATGTTGGTACGCCTATTGAAATATCTTTAGATGAAAATCAAATCATATTAAAAAAACATGAAGTTGCAAATGAATGTGCTGTGACCGGTGAAATTCTACCTGAAAATAAAGAGTATTTAAAGGGTGTTTATTTAAGTCCAAAAGGTGCTAAAATCCTTTTGGATCAACTTTTGTAAGTGTTAATGAATCTGTAATAATTTAGAAGATTTACTATTAAAAGACCTATGAAACCTTGTTAATCCAATTTTGGGTGAACAAGGTTTTTTTTATTTTTTTATAAGTTTTCTTTGGAAATCTTTGTGAAATTTGGAGAGAGGTTTACTTCTATTAATTAATGTAATAATTTATAATAATTCACTTGACTTAATAATTATGCATGCCTATAATTATTTATAATAATAATTAAAGGGCGGGGATATATTTTGACGAATCAATTATTAGTAGATAATGAAATTTTAAAAGGTTTAAAAGGCCGTGATTTATTAACATTACTTGACTACACGAGTGAAGAAGTTATGTGTTTAATAGATAAAGCAGTAGAACTTAAAAAAGAGACAACTGCTGGAAATAAGCCACCTATTTTGGCAGGTAAAACGCTAGGCATGATTTTCGAGAAAAGTTCAACGCGAACACGAGTGTCATTTGAAGTAGGAATGATTCACCTCGGAGGGCACGGCATTTACTTGAATGCAAAAGATTTACAAATTGGACGTGGCGAGTCAATAGCGGATACCGCAAAAGTACTTTCTGAGTATTTGGACGGTATTATGATTCGTGCGAACTCTCATGAAATGGTGAAGGAGTTAGCAGAAAATGCTTCGATTCCAGTCATTAACGGCTTGACAGATATCTATCACCCTTGCCAAGCGTTAGCTGATTTACAGACGATTATTGAAGAAAAGGGATCGTTGAGCGGATTGAAAGTTGCTTATATTGGTGATGGTAATAACGTCGCACATTCATTGGTCATTGCTTGTGCACATGCGGGGATGCATGTTGCAGTTGCAACGCCTGTTGGTTACGAATGTGATAGTGAAATCATCGCAAAATCTAAAGAATTAGCTGCGAAAAAAGGCGGAAGCGTTGTAGAAACAACAAATCCAGTGGAAGCAGTAACAAATGCAGACGCAATTTATTCAGACGTCTGGACCAGTATGGGGCAAGAAGAAGAAACAGCTATTCGATTAGTTGCTTTTAAAGACTTCCAAATCAATGATGAACTAGTAGCTCATGCTAAAAAAGATTATATGTTCTTGCATTGTTTACCTGCGCATCGTGAAGAAGAAGTAACAGCTTCTGTTATTGATGGACCAAATTCACATGTCTTTGAACAAGCCGGTAATCGTCTTCATGCACAAAAAGCAGTTCTAGCTACTTTGTTATAAAATAATTCAATTGAATATAATAAAATTAAAAGACTAGGTCATAATCCTAGTCTTTTTTTGTTAATCAAACATAACTTAATGTACACAATACTTTACAAAAAGTTAAGTATTATGTACATTAGGAGTTAGGAGGTGTCGTGATGCTTAACAACCGATTGAAAGAACTGCGCGCGCGCCATAATTTCACGCAAATTGAATTAGCTAAACGGGTTGGTGTGACACGACAAACGATTGGTTTTATTGAAAAGGGAGAGTTTTCACCTTCAATCACATTGTCGTTGAAATTATCTAAGGCATTAAAATGTGATATTAACGAATTATTTTGGTTAGAAAGGGAGGAGGAAGAAAAGTGAAAAAAGATATGCGTGTATCTTATCCGTTATGGCAAATGGGATCTATTATTATTTTAATGGTATTAGTGTTAACGATTGGCTATTCATCGACGTTTACGATCTTTGATGAAGGTGGATTTGAATTTCAAGCTAATATTGAAAATAAGTTAGGTATTGTATTTAGTATTACATTGCTGTTATTAGTCGCATATATGTCTTTATTTTCATGGAAAGTCTTTAAACATAATCGACGATTACCGGAAAGTAAAATTAATATGTTGTCAATAAAACCGCAAGAATATATGGAAGATGATGAGTTGTTTGAAGAAATAACGAAACGCGCAACGAAAAAGGTTTATACTTATTATACTTGGGCGTTGCCAGTACTAGCTGGACTATATATTGGGGTACCCGTTGGTAAAACGTGGATGATTGCTGGTATTTTATTAGTTGCTATAGGTCAGTATTGGATTTATTATCGTACAATTAAAAAATATGTGTCAGGGGAATCGTAATGTTTCAATATTTGTTAGTGTTTTTAGGTGCGGCTGTACCTGGGTTAGAGATCATGCTGGCGATACCACTTGGGATAGTGAGTGGATTATCGCCATTAGTGGTTATTATTCTAGGATTTACAGGGAATTTAATAACAGTGTTAGTGGTCATAGTTGGCTATCAAAGAATTAAAAGGTGGATGGATAGTAGAAAGAAAGCTAATGATAAAAAGGAGTCAAAACGAACTGATCGTGGGAAACGAATTTGGGATAAGTATGGAATGCCCGGCGTGGCGTTACTTGGCCCGATATTAATCGGAACGCATATCGCTGCATTTCTGGGGCTTTTACTAGGTGGGAAGAAAAGTAATGTTGTCGTATGGATGGTTTTTAGTATTGCCTTATGGTCGGTTGTATTTGGTGTAGCTACAGCTGCTGGATTTGATTTATTTGTTAAGAATTAATGAATAGAAAAAGCCAACCAAGGAGACGGTTGGCCTTTATTATGTGGGGATTAACTTGCTTTAAACGCTTGTGCAAGTTCGTTCAGCATTTTAGACTTATCTTGTTCACCTGAGCCATTCCATAGTTTTTCGAAAAACACACCAAGGCCTGGAAGTAGATGTTCTTCGCCGCGTTGTATGGCATCATCTACTACATTTCGAATCTCTTCCGCACTATTATCCGTCATGTTTGCCGTAATTGCATCTCTAATTTGAAAGTCCATTTTATCATCCTCCTGCTCCCATAATGCACACAATTATCGCCAACTATACGGTCATTTGGTACACTAAAAAGAAAAAGGCGGTACTTACATAATGAAGCGGATTGAATCGATTCAAAATACACTCGTAAAGAAGTGGAAAAAGCTTGTTTTAACGCGAAAAGAGCGTGACAAATCAAAAGAATTTTTAGTAGAAGGTTTTCATCTTGTTGAGGAAGCACTGAAAAATAATGCAGTCATTACGCTAATTAAACGTGAAGATGTTGAGATTCCTGAAATATGGCAAGTTAAAATAAGTGAAATTGTTGAAGTGAATTTAGAGGTAGCAAAAGAGTTTTCTGAAACAGAGCGCTCTCAAGGCGTATATGCACATTGTCGTCAGCCTGAACATGCGGAAGGACAATATGAAAACTGGGAAAGATTATTGTTTGTCGATGCCGTCCAAGACCCGGGTAATTTAGGGACAATGATTCGAACAGCAGATGCAGCTGGGATTGATGCAGTCATTTTAGGTAAAGGAACTGCGGATTCTTATAATCCTAAAACTGTTCGATCTGCGCAAGGCTCACATTTTAATATACCAGTCATTAACGGAGATCTTACTAAATGGATTGAAAAATCAAAAGTTAAAGACATCCAGATTATTGGAACCGGCCTTACGAATTCAGTTGATTATAAAGAAGTGGAAGTAAGTAAGAAATTTGCCGTACTTGTTGGTAATGAAGGTAGTGGTGTACAACCAGATTTATTAGCCATGACGGACGCAAATGTAATTATCCCGTTGTATGGGAAAGCAGAATCATTGAATGTTGCGGTTGCAGCAGGTATTTTATTGTATGAATATGTACAGAATTGACTTCGTTGTTGAAGGACAATAGAGATTCATGTATACTATTGATTAATTGATGAAAATGCAGTGATTGGGAAGAGAAAGCAATTGATGAGCCACAAGGAAGTTCGTGCCTTGACTGAAAGCGCGGATAGGTTCTGTTTGTTATCGATTCACCCCATGAGCAGCCACCAGGACTAGAGCAATCTATAAAGGTGTGCCGGCACCGGGCCGTTATCCCGATTTGAGAGATTCCATCCTTGATGGAGTAATCAGGGTGGTACCGCGAAAAAACGTCCTCGTCCCTTTTATAGGGGCGGGGTTTTTATGTTGAAAGCTTTGTTATGCATAATTGTTGATTTATGTGAGTAAATTTCACATTTACTAATTTCAAACTCGATATCCGTTGATTGGAGTGGAAAGCGTCCGCCTACAGCGCAAATTAACGATGTTCGGATTTTGTGGTATTTTTTTTAATTATGAAATTGATTTATGTAGATATATTAATTGAAGAAGAATACGACAACTCCTAAGGGATAGTTGGAATCAACAGTATTGTTTAACAAAGCCAATTTGAAAGGGGAATGACTATGGAAGCGCAATTAAATGAATTAAAAGAACAAGTACTTGCGAAAATTAATGAAGCGACAAATTTAAAAGACTTAAATGATGTTCGCATCGCATATTTAGGTAAAAAGGGACCAATCACTGATTTATTAAAAGGTATGGGAAAACTACCTGCAGAGGAACGCCCTAAAATGGGTGCTCTTGTGAATGTTATTCGTGAATCGGTTACTGAAGTGCTAGAAGAACGTATGGCAAAACTTGAAGTTGAAGCGATTAATGCACAACTTGAAAAAGAGTCAATTGATGTAACATTACCAGGAAGGCCTGCGAAAACAGGAAATCATCATCCACTTACACGTGTTGTTGAGGAAATTGAAGATTTCTTTATTAGTATGGGTTATGAAGTTGCAGAAGGACCTGAAGTTGAGAAAGATTACTATAACTTTGAGGCACTTAATTTGCCTAAAGGGCATCCAGCACGTGATATGCAAGACACATTCTACATATCAGAAGAGACACTTCTTCGGACGCATACATCACCTGTACAAGCACGGACGATGGAAGCAAAGGGCGGGGCACCTATTAAAATTATTTGTCCTGGAAAAGTGTATCGTCGTGATAATGATGATGCGACGCATTCACATCAATTTACTCAAATTGAAGGTCTCGTCATTGGCGATGATATTCGTATGAGTGATTTAAAAGGAACATTATCATTATTTGCGAAAGAAATGTTCGGTGATGACCGTGAGATTCGTCTTCGTCCAAGTTTCTTCCCATTTACAGAACCGTCAGTTGAAATGGATATTTCTTGTTTCAAATGTGGTGGAGACGGCTGTAATGTATGTAAGAAAACGGGCTGGATTGAAATTTTAGGTGCCGGTATGGTGCATCCGAATGTACTAGAAATGGCTGGTTATGATCCAGCTGTCGTGACAGGTTTTGCTTTTGGTATGGGACCTGAACGGATTGCAATGTTGAAATACGGAGTGGAAGATATTCGTCATTTCTATACGAATGACGTGCGTTTCAATGCGCAATTCCACCGGACAGAGGCATAAGGAGGAAATTACATGTTAGTATCGACAAAATGGCTAAAAGAGTATGTCAATATAGAGGGTATTCCGACTGAAGAATTGGCGGAGAAGATTACACGTGCGGGAATTGAAGTAGATGGGATTATTAACCGTTCACAAGGAATGACACATGTTGTAGTTGGATATGTAGTTGAATGTGTACAACATCCAGATGCGGATAAATTACGTATTTGTCAAGTAGATGTAGGTGAAGAAACGACGCAAATTATTTGTGGTGCAGCGAATATTGCAAAAGGACAAAAAGTCATTGTTGCACGCCCAGGTGCAGTTCTTCCAGGCGGATTTAAAATTAAAAAAGCAAAACTCCGTGGTGAAGAATCGAACGGCATGATTTGCTCACTACAAGAGCTAGCAATTGAAGGTAGACTCGTGCCGAAAGCATATGCAGAAGGTATTTATGTTCTTCCGGAAGATTCGGTTGTTGGCAGTAATGCGCTAAATATCCTTGGATTAGACGATCAAGTACTTGAATTTGATTTAACGCCGAATCGCTCGGATGCACTAAGTATGTTAGGTGTTGCTTATGAAGTAGGGGCAATTTTATCGGAAGAACTTAAGCTTCCTGAAATTAATTTGAATGAGATTGATGAAAAAGCAGCTGACGTATTAAAACTACGCATTGAAAATAAAGAAGAAAATCCGATGTATGTTGCGAAAGTCGTGAAAAATGTCAAAGTGGCTGAATCACCTTTATGGCTTCAAAACCGTTTAATGGCATCAGGCATTCGTCCACATAATAACGTCGTTGATATTACGAATTTAGTTTTATTAGAATATGGTCAACCGCTTCACGCATTCGATTATGATCGTCTTGGTACGGGAGAAATCGTTGTTCGACTTGCTGAGGAAGGTGAGAAAATCACAACACTTGATGATGCAGAACGTGTGTTAAAAGCTCATCAATTGGTCATCACAAATGGCAAAGAGCCTGTCGCACTTGCTGGTGTTATGGGTGGCTTGAATTCAGAAGTTCATGATGGTACGACTACAGTTGTCATTGAATCTGCTTACTTTGCACCAGCATCAATTCGTCGTTCATCAAAAGAACACGGTCTTCATAGTGATGCAAGCACGCGCTTTGAAAAAGGGGTAGACCCAGAACGTGTACTTCCAGCAGCAGAACGTGCGGCACAGTTGATGGCCGAACTTGCAGGTGGGGATGTGCTTCAAGGTTACGTTGTAATTGACGAACTTGATAAGACACCGGTTCGCATTACGATGTCACCAGATTATATTAATAATCGTCTCGGTATGAAAATATCTTTAGAAGAAATGTTATCGATTTTAGAACGTTTGAAAATTAAAACTGAAGCGATTAACGGTCAACTAGTCATCGATGCACCAACACGTAGACAAGATATTCGCATTAAAGAGGACATCATAGAAGAGATTGCACGTTTATATGGTTATGATCATATTCCTATGACATTACCAGTAACAGCGTCAAATCCAGGTGGCTTGAATCCGTATCAAGAAAAGCGTCGTATCGTTAAAAGATTCTTAGAAGGTGCAGGCCTTTATGAGTCACTTACGTATTCACTAACAACTAAAAAAGATGCAACAACATATGCACTTGAAACAGCACCTGTTACACAACTTTTAATGCCTATTAGTGAAGACCGTAGTATACTTCGTCAAAGTATTATTCCACACCTACTTGAAGCGGCAACTTATAATGTTGCACGTCGAATGAGTTCGGTTGCTCTTTATGAAGTTAGTGCAGTATTCCTTGGCGAAGAAGAAGATGGTTTACCGAAAGAAGTTGCGCATGTTGCGGCAGTTATTACTGGTAAGTGGGTTGATCATGCTTGGCAAGCTGAATCTAAGGTGGTTGATTTCTACGTGCTAAAAGGCATCGTGGAAGGTATGATGAATAGCCTTGGATTAGCAGAGGGGCTTGTATTTGAAAAAGTTGTTCTAGACGGCATGCACCCTGGACGTACTTCAAATATTTATTACAATAATGAACGCATCGGTTTCATCGGACAAATTCATCCGACAGAACAGAAACTGCGTGACTTGAAAGAGACTTATGTGATGGAAATGAATTTGGATCAAATTCTTGCGATTGATGCTGGCGAGTTATTGTATACATCTGTTCCGCGTCATCCATCAATTTCAAGAGACATCGCACTCGTCGTCTCTAGTGATACATCTGCTGGCACATTGGAATCAGTTATTAAGCGTGCGGGCGGTAAGTTACTAACTAGCGTTAAATTATTCGATTTATACGAAGGCGACAATGTGGAAGATGGTAAGAAATCACTCGCGTTTTCATTGACATATCAAGATCCGGAAAGAACCTTGACGGATGAAGAAGTTGTCAAAGCACATGAAAAAGTATTAACAGCACTTACAACAGAAGCGGGCGCATCGCTTCGCGGATAAAATTAGGAAACCCTCCACGAGTATTTGAACTCGAGGAGGGTTTTTGTGTAGGCAGAAGGTATTGAAATGCCGATATGTTGTGAGAAGTGTCTGATATAAAGTAGCGAGTGTCCGATATAATTCTGATAGTGTCTGATATACAACTACAAGTGTCCGATATATTTATAAACGGATGAATTAATTGGGAAAAGCCTAGAAATTAATTACTATTAATGCGTATGACTAACTTGATTAAATTTAAGCAGCACATCCTAATCAAATTTTAAAAAGAATTATGCCAGTCAAATAAATTATTTGACTGGCATAAATATAGATTACGATTGAACTAATGTTGGAAACGTGATGACAAGTTGTTTATTCATATTCACTACTTCAATGATTTCTTCATCAAAAAGATAAGGTGTATCATTTTTGTCTTGTGGTTTAACATTTTCGTAACTATTTTTAACAGCTAATACTGGGAAAGTTACGGGAATAAAGCGGCCATTACTTAACGTCTTCATATTACCCATTAGGAAAACTTCTTTACTGGAAGCGGCGAAACTTAAGTGTCCGACTTCTTTATTTAAACTTCCGGATACCAACTTTACGCTTTGCAGTAAAGAAATAGTGCATAAAATAAAATCATTAATTACTTCAAGTGGTAACTTTTCAAATCCAAGACTGACAAATAAAGCATTAAAACCGTTACGAATTTCTTTGAATGAAAATAAATGTTCTATTTTTTTACGAGTCTTTGCTTTTCCTAAATTAGTAATAATTTGTTTGCATTCATCTAGGTACTCATTAACATAGCCAGAACATTTTTCTCTATGTACAATAAAATCTGCTAATTCTTTTACTACTTTATGATCCTCGATATTGTCTCTAATCAATAGTAAAAATGCAAAGAAATCTTTTTCATCAAATGTTCTTTCGGAAAACTGATTGTAATAGTATTCGACTAACTGAATTTGCTTTTTATCCACAACTTTTCGCCCCTTATTCTTAGATGCATATGCCGAAAATGGCAACTATCATTCTTTAATCATATCACGATTGGTGTTTATTATTATAGAAAAGATACCTCAAAGAAAGAAATCAATGCTGCATCTAATTTGCATGTAATCTAAAAAATATGTTTTTAAGTGTTATAACTCTATCATTCTATCCGGAAATTTAAATGAATAACATTTTTCTGGTCTAAATAGTCATCGTATAAATGCTTTTAAAATTTATCTCGCGTTATCGGGTAGTGAACCCCTACGGATTGAAAATTAAATTTATTAAAATCATTAGTCATGAAACTCAATTCGTGTGACGCCATAGTTTTGCCAATTGGGAGTATCACTTCAATTTTTTTATGCTCATAATAATTCCAAGTAATAAATAGTGATAAGCATATTAAATATACAATGAGATACCATCTAGGTTTATTGCTAGATTGAATGATGAAGTAAAGGACTGAGATGAAAAATGGGATAAGAATTATATTTATATACCATAAATCCCCGGCAAGAATAATTGGCAACATTACCCCAAGAAGTAGTTGTCCACTTTTATCGTCATCGACTAGGAATGTGTGCGTTTCGATATTTAGAAACCCTTTCTTTATTGTCATAACCATCAAATCATTATCTAATTCATAGGTATAACCAGACATATTAAAGTTGGTTAAGATTGTAAAGGTTAGCAAAAGGATAGATAAGATGGTAAATAAGATTGTAGCTTTTCTGTATTTATCTGATTTCTTTATAGGAATACTTTTTAATGTTTTCATTTTATTTTCCTCCTTACTATAATATTATCAAATTATTCAAACTAATCAATTTCCTGAATGGATGATTTTCCAACAGTAACAGTTGAATGAAACGATTAATAGAATATTAAATAGGCTGAAGATGTATTAACATTTTAGGAAAGTTAGGGGAATGTTTATGTCAACAAAGTCAGGTAAGGATTATATTAATAGAATAAATGCTATGAAAACAAATGTGTGGGTAGATGGACATCCTGTAACAGAAAATATATCAGAGCATTCCGCATTTAAAGGGGTTATGAAGAGCCAAGCGGCATTGTATGATATGCAACATCAAGCTGATTTGAAAGACGTCTTGACTTATCAATCCCCAACAACTGGGCAATACGTTGGCATATCGTATTTGCAACCGAAAACAATTGATGATTTAGTGAAAAGGCGCAAAATGATCCAACATTGGGCTAGGTCTTGTAATGGCATGCTGGGAAGAAGTCCAGACTATATGAATACAGTTTTAATGGCGCTTGCATCATCAGCGAATTTATTGCAAGGGAAAGAGAATTGTTTTCCAGAAAACATACAATCATTTTATGAATATGCACGTGAGAACGATTTATCAATGACGCATACATTTATAGAACCTCAAGTAAACCGCTCCCAATTCTATTTTGAAGATGCTTTGGAACCCATTGCTGCTAAAGTGATCGATCGAAATGGAAAAGGAATCACCATTAAGGGGGCTAGATTGCTAGCGACGCGGGGTGGAATTACGGATGAACTGGTCGCTATATCATCGGGAGGTGTATTCGATGAAGCGAATGGTTTTGCTTTTTCAATACCTAGTAACACAGAAGGATTAAAGTTTATATGCAGAGAATCCTTTGTAGGAGACGACTCAACATTTAATTATCCATTAAGTTCACGTTATGAAGAAATGGATTCTATCGTTGTTTTCGATAATGTATTGGTTCCATGGAATCGGGTATTTTATTTTGATAATATAAAAGTGTCAAATAGTTTTATGTCTAAGAGCTCATTTGCCTCATTCGCATTACATCAAGTCGTATCGAGACAAATTGTTAAAACAGAATTCATATTAGGAATTGTTCAGTCCATTATTGAGACAATTAATATCGGTGAATACCAACATGTTCAAGAGAAGGTTTCGGAAATCATTATCGCTTTAGAATCTATGAAAGGTTTGGTATTAAAATCAGAGGTGGAAGCCAAAATGGACGTGACGGGATATATGCGCCCCGACCTAAAGACGCTACAAGTCGCTAATATTCTCTTTTCTCGCGTCTATCCAAGGTTCACTGAAATTATTCAACTGTTAGGAGCAAGCGGTTTAATGTCCATACCAACTGAAAAGGCATTTCAATCGGTCATTAGAAAAGACTTAGATCAATTTTTGCAGTCCAAATGTCAAAGCGCAGAAGACCGCGTTAAAATATTTCGTCTTGCTTGGGATTTAACAATGAGTGCTTTTGGAACACGTGAAACCTTATACGAACGTTTTTTCTTTGGAGATCCAATTAGACTAGCAAGTGAATTATACTGCACTTATGATAAAGAGCCTTATGTGAAGCGTGTGGAGGATTTATTGAGTCGAGATGTGTGATTGGGAGGTAAAGATTGAGAAAAGAGGGTAATGATAAGATTATCATTTTGATCAAAATTAATACTATTACCAATTTGAAATATTTTAAGAGTTCTTTCGTTTAACTTGAAATAGTCTGCCGTCGCATTAATGTGGGCAGACATTTTTCATTTGAACGATATTTAGTATAGGTCAGTAGTAAAGAAACGCGGATATATGACTTGGACTGACGGATATAACCTAAACAGGTCGCCTACGTAAATTTCCGCAAGCGACCAGTTCTTTTATTCAACACTTTTCTTTACAGCAAACCCAATATTTCCTGTTAAAAAAACTTTTTGTTCATCTTTAACAACACTTGGATCTTCTAACGTAAAATCTGCAGCACCACGAATAATATAATAACCTTCAGGAAAATTGCCTTCCATAAGTGACTCGACAAATTCGGTATACTCTTTGTCATCTGTATCATCAAATCCGCCTGCAAAACTATATTTCTTACGGAATGGTTCATCTTTTTTTAAAGTCGTAATGATTAGTGGCCCATTCATTGCATACCCAATTTCAAATCCACGTGTTCTTTCTTCAATTGGAAACTGGAAAGGAGAGGCCGCGTGATAAATGTCGATTGATTCCTGTTCTCCGACGTACGTCAATTCTGCGAAAATTGCAAGGTCGTCAAATTCATTGTAAACATCCTTTTCGGTGTAAAGTCGATAAACGAAATCATTTTCCTCAACGGTCACTTCCTCCGGATAAAAGGATTTATCAACTTTCTCCTGACCAAAGTTTCCACAGGCACTTAATAGAAAAATAGCAGCTATTAATAAAGTTACTTTTCTCATAGTATTCACCTCAATGAATTAGACTCATAGACTTCAATAAAGTTACACAATTATTTCCTCTAAGAAGAGCAACCACTACATGAACTACAACTACTACCAGAATCGGAATCGCCTCCATCTGAAGAATTTGAAGCACCATTTGTTGCCGTTTCATATATATTTATATCGTTATCAATTTCGTTCCACTTCTCTTTTTGATTAGGGCTATCCGAGGAGCCTATAAAACCACCAGTACTATCTGTCGGCATGGTGGCTTTTTCTTTCTTCTTTTCAATACTTGCATTATAACCATATACCGAAAATAACGCTGGACCATACCAATAGCCATCATTACGTTTAACCCGTATTCCATCTGTTTCTATCATTTGTTTACTAGCAAAATTCAGCAAGGCTCTCAAAATATGAACAGATGTAAGCCTTCCGAAAGTCTCAATTATTTCATCCGGATCCTCTAAAATACGTTTAGCCCATAGTTTATGTTTTTTCTTACTTTGCATAAATTTACCCCAAAGGCGTGAGTGTGCCGTTATATCGAAAAAAGATAAATACAATAAGTCAAACCAAGCCCGTTCATTCGGAAGTTGTTTTGGCGTTTCATGAGGATGATGTTCAATCTCTTCGTCAATAAATGCAATACAAAATTCATTGTATAGTACCTTTTCTTCTAAGAAAAAGTGCCAAATCTCGTCTATCTCATCTGAAAACATCGGAAGCTCTTTAGAGATACCAGCTAAAAAGAGATATTTCTTAAGTTCATGCCAACGCCCTCGTAAATCACGAGTTGAATAGTTTGGGTGCATTTGTTTAATGCGCAAATTAACCCTTTTTTCAATTTCTTTTGACCACGAATCATTAAATTGCTTGAAAATTCGTTTTGTCTCTACATCAGACCATGGCGGCGCGACTAATTTCTTTGAATAAGGTGATCTACGATTCCCTTTGTTAAAAATTAAATTTGCCACTGTGCTAATGAGTAAAAGAATGACGATGACTGCAACAAAATATAGAATTGACTCCATCTAAAATCCCCCTTAATTGTCGTGATTTATTAATAGGTCCGACGTCACACAATGCGGGTCCTACTGCCTGTTAATGTGGGATGAAATAAAAAACGCTTAAGATCTCTTCATTCTAGCAATCTTCTTTGCCTTCTCTGCATTTGCAAAATGCCATTTCGTCATTGTTCTTAGTTTTTCTTCACCGTTTTTCAATAATATCTTCGCAGCTGCTTGGTCAACGTGAGGTCCTGCTCCTTTAGGTAAAATGACGCCAGCGGTTTTACTTAATTTATCCATTGCCTCGAGAAATGCAACGCGTGCAATAATGGAAGCAGCGGCAACTGCAACATGAAGTCCTTCTGCTTTCGTCGAAAACAAGACGTTCTCACGGATAATCTCAGGTTCATTTACCAGATAATTATAATACGTATTTCGTTGAGCAAATTGGTCAATTAAGATATGTGTTGGTTTTTCTCCATTCATCTTTCTCAAGACATGTTTAATTGCTTGATTATGAAGCATTGCTTTAATTTTCCCTTGGGAATTACCTTGTGCTTGGATTTCATTATATTTTATATTATCCAATGTCAAAACGCTATAAATTAACGTGGTTTGTAAGTCTGGTGCTATTTTCCTCATTAGATCGTCATTTAGTTGTTTCGAATCTTTTACGCCAAGCTCACGAACTAGTTCTATTTGATCCTCGCGAACGTAACAAGCTGCAACCGTAACAGGTCCGAAGAAATCTCCAGTTCCTGTTTCATCAGATCCAATGATTGAAAGCTTTGCCAGATTTTCAGGAAGTTTATCACCTGAAGTTTTAGGTTTATCCGCCGCTCCTTTTGTTGTTGTGGATTCGGAAGTGCTCCAACGTGCAGCTTCTCGGTCTGCGCCGGCACCTTGGAATAAAACTTTTCCTGATTTATAAGCAGTAATTGCAGTGTCTGTCATTTTTGCAGCAAAGATAACACCTGGTGCATTACGGACAACTTTAGACGTGCTATAATGGTTCATAATGTTTTTCATTTCTGTTTCAGTTACAATAGCGACATGATTACTCAATTTTTAACATCCTTTCGACGTCTAAGTTCACAAAAGAAACAATTTCGTGGTATGATTAAACACATAGTTTCACAGGGGGTGTCAAGTCCTTGGCAGATAAACAAAAAACGCGCATTTCCGTTGAAATATACGGACAAACGTATAAAATGGTAGGTACCGAATCAGTTAGTCATATGCGACAGGTTGCTTCATTTGTAGACGAAAAAATGAGGGAAGTTAGTTCGCACAATCTAAATCTCGATAGTACAAAAATCGCGGTACTTACTGCTGTTAATAGTGTACATGATTATCTTAAATTAAAAGAGCAAAATGAACAATTGGTAGAACAATTGAAAAAGTTGAAGGGTTGACTGACTTACATGTTAGATTTACTAATCGTATTTTTACTTTTAGGCGGGCTCATTACTGGGTTCAGACGAGGACTAATTGTACAACTTATACATATGACGGCGTTTATCATCTCAATAGTCGTGGCGTATACGTATTACAAACAACTAGCAGAAAAATTTGTTTTATGGATTCCATATCCGGGCGTTACAGCAGATTCTAAGTTAAAGATGATCGTCGGAGAACTAGATTTAGATGAAACATTTTACCGTTTACTTGCTTTCGTTTTAATTTTTATAATTGCTAAGTTTGCTTTACAACTAATCGCATCAATGTTTGATTTCTTGAAGTATTTACCTGTTTTGGGATTCATTGCGCGTATTACAGGTGCATTATTTGGCTTTATAGAGTTTTACATAATTATTTTCTTTATTATTTCATTGTTAGTGATGATTCCAATTGATTTTATTCAAGGACTTGTCGACAAATCCATACTTTCCGCAGCGATGTTTGATCATACACCGTTATTATCTGAATCGGTAAAAAAATGGTGGTATATTTATATTAATTAAAGACTTCCCCCTTCTTTAGAGGAGGGAAGTTTTTTAACTGAATTCAGTCCGATCTCACAGATTTTTAATAGTATCTTTCGTGCAAGCTCTAAAAAATATTGATGCAATTATGCCGTGGTGTAATTGATAGCTGTCTAGCATATAACTGGAGGGTTTAATGTGAATAAAAAAACGATTATTCGTACGTTTGAAAAAATTGCATTATATATGGAATTGCTTGGTGAAAATCATTTTAAAGTAGCTGCTTTTAGGAAAGCGGCTAATGTACTTGAACTTGATCCACGTAGTTTAACTGACATGGATGACATATTAAAATTAAAAGGAATCGGTAAAGGAACAGGTGCTGTTATTATTGATTTAATGGAAAAAGGTGAATCTGAACTTCTTCAAGAATTAGAAGACACAGTACCTAAAGGGCTTGTTCCTTTATTAAAAATACCTGGTCTCGGTGGAAAGAAAATTGCTAAGTTGCATGAAACACTTGGTATTGATTCGGTTGAAACACTTCAAACCGCTTGTCAAGAAGGTGCGGTCAGTAAGGTTCCGGGTTTTGGGAAGAAAACTGAACAAAATATACTAGATGCCATTGAAGTATATGCATCAAGAACTGGCAAATTTCCAATTTGGAAAATGGAAAAGGTTGTTGCGCTTGTAGAAGATCAACTGAGGTTAATTAAAGAAATAACAAAGTTTTCTGTTGCTGGAAGTTATCGCCGTACTGAAGAAGAGAGTAGCGACGTCGATTTCATACTTGTTACAACGGAACCAACAGTCGTTCGAGAAAAACTACTTGCAACGCTACCGATTATAGACACGATTGCAGCAGGGGATGCTAAATTATCAATTACGCTAGATTTAGAAGAACCGATTGATGCAGATTTTAGATTCGTCACTGCTGAACAATTTCCGACAGCAATTCATCATTTTACGGGATCTAAAGACCATAATGTGCGTATGCGTCAACTTGCTAAATCAACAGGACAAAAGATTAGTGAGTATGGTGTTGAACAAGAGGATGGTTCTGTCAAAACATTTGAATCTGAAACAGCCTTCTTTAACCACTTTGGCTTACCATTTATCCCACCGACATTGCGTCGTAATGGAACTGAACTCGATCGTGTGGCAGAAATACCTGGGTTAATTACACCTGAAGATATTCGTTCTGATTTGCATATGCATACTACCTGGTCTGATGGTGCCCACTCCATTCGAGAAATGATTGAAGGCGCACGTGAAAAGGGGTATTCGCATATTGTCATTACGGATCATTCCCATTATTTAAAAGTAGCGAATGGATTAACGCCTGAAAGACTTCGAGAACAAATTAAAGAAATTCGTGAGTTAAACCAAGAATATGATGATATAGAAATATTCTGTGGTACGGAAATGGATATTCTTCCGGATGCAACACTTGATTTTGATGATGAACTGCTTGCTGAACTTGATTATGTTATTGCGGCAATCCATTCTAGTTTTAATCAATCACAAGAAGAAATTATGGCACGACTTCATACAGCGATGAAAAATCCTTATGTTAATCAAATCGCACATCCTACTGGCCGAATTATTGGTCAGCGTGAAGGTTATAATCCTGATATTCCACAGCTCATAGAGTGGGCAAAAGAATACGGGAAAATACTAGAACTAAATGCCAATCCTTACCGTTTAGACTTAGCTACTGAACATCTAATTCAGGCTCAAGAGGCGGGTATTAACATTGCGATTAATACGGATGCACATGCTATAGAGCAGTTTGATTTTATGGGAATTGGCGTAAAATATGCTCAAAAGGCTTGGTTAAAAAAAGACATGGTTGTTAACACATGGCCAATTGAAAAATTTATGAACAAAATTGTAACTAGATGAAAGGGAGTGTTAGACATTGGAAACCCGTGTCTTAAAAACACTTGAATTCGATAAAGTTCGAGCGTTAGTAGCAGCACATTGTACCTCATCGGCAGGTCAGGATTTTATGGAGAAACTAACGCCTGTTAGTGATTATGACCAAGTTGTTCGCTTGTTAGAGGAAACGGATGAAGGATTATCCATTTTACGTGTTCGAGGAAATGTGCCAATGGGCGGCATTAAAGACATTAGACCGCATGCAAAACGCGCGCAAATGGATGGCATGCTTAGCGCCTTTGAATTAATGGAGATTGCAAGTACGATTCGCGCAAGCAGGATTTTTAGACAATTTATAGAGTCGATTGAAGCGGATGAAGATATTGTTATACAGCACTTTATTGCTAAAAAAGAAGCTTTACCAATCGTAACTGACTTAGAACACGCCATTAACCAAGCTATTGATGAAAACGGACGCGTGCTGGATAGTGCATCAACTAAACTTCGGACGATTCGACATGGTTTGAAATCACAAGAAAGTCGTGTTCGTGAACGTTTGGAAAGCTATACACGTGGGAAAAATGCCGCGAAAATGTTGTCTGATGCAATCGTGACAATACGTAATGATCGTTTTGTTATTCCTGTGAAATCTGAATACAGATCACATTACGGTGGGGTTATACATGATATGTCTTCATCTGGTCAAACACTATTTATTGAACCAGATGCGGTTGTGCAATTAAATAATGAAATTCGCAATTTGAAAATGCAAGAACAGGAAGAAGTAGAAAGAATCTTAAGTGAGCTTTCAATGCGTGTGCAAGAAGTTGCTCATGAATTATTCATACTCGTTTCAATCTTATCGGAAATCGATGTAATTTTTGCTAAAGCGAAATATGGTACGGTAAATAAGTATACGAAACCAGAAGTGAATAATGAAGGAATCATTCGTCTTTCTCAAGCAACACACCCACTCATTCCTATCGGAGAAGCGGTTGCAAATGATATTGAATTCGGTACCGATATTACGACAATTGTTATCACGGGACCTAATACAGGTGGTAAAACAGTTACATTGAAAACTGTTGGTCTTTGTACATTGATGGCTCAATCGGGTCTTCCAATCCCTGCTTTTGACGGTTCTGAATTGGCCGTTTTTGACTCTGTTTATGCAGATATTGGTGATGAACAGTCGATTGAACAAAGTCTCAGTACATTTTCATCTCGAATGGTGAATATTGTTGATATTTTAAAGAAATTCGATCATCGTTCCCTTGTTTTATTTGACGAACTTGGTTCAGGTACGGATCCTCAAGAAGGGGCTGCACTCGCAATCTCAATTTTGGATGAAGTACATGGCCACGGCGCACGCGTGATGGCAACGACTCATTATCCTGAGTTAAAAGCCTATGGATTTAATCGTCCTGGAATTGTGAATGCAAGTGTAGAATTTGATATTGATACTTTAAGTCCTACATATAGGCTGTTAATAGGCGTACCTGGACGCAGTAATGCATTTGAAATTTCTCAACGACTTGGTTTAGCTGATCATGTTATTGAGCGAGCTAAAACGTTTACAGGAACTGATCGTGGTGAAGTTGAATCTATGATTGCATCGCTTGAGGATAGCCGTGTACAATCTGAAAAAGATGCGGATAAAACACATATTGTATTGCTGGAAACTGAACGCTTGAAAAGTGAGTTAGCAGCAGAACTTGCCAACTTTGAGCAGATGAAGGGAAAGCTTGAGGAAAAAGCCAAGGAGAAAGCCAAAAAAATTATTGAAGATGCAAAACGTGAATCCGAAGCTGTTATATCAGAATTACGCGCACTTCGATTACATGCAGGAGCAAATGTTAAAGAACATGAATTAATTAATGCAAAAAAACGTCTTGAAAATGCTACTCCAGAAGAAAAGAAGCAGGAGTTGGCGAAGGCGAAAAATGGACCGCAACCACTGATGGTTGGTGATGAAGTACAAGTACTACAGTATGGCCAAAGAGGGAATTTGCTCGAAAAGATTTCAGATAACGAATGGATTGTTCAAATCGGTATATTGAAGATGAATATTAAAGAATCTGGGCTTGAATTCGTAAAACCCAAAAAAGAAAAAGAACCACGCGTGACAGCTTCTGTTAGGGGAAGGTCAACACATGTAAAGCTAGAGCTGGATTTACGTGGGGAGCGCTATGAGGACGCAATTCAATTAACGGAGAAGTATATTGATGATGCACTACTTTCCAATTATCACCAAGTTTCAATTATCCATGGGAAAGGTACTGGTGCACTTCGAGAAGGTGTCCAGCAATTTTTAAAAAGGCATTCCCGCGTAAAAGCATTTAGATTCGGTGAAGCGGGTGAAGGTGGATATGGCGTAACGGTTGTCGAGTTAAAATAAGTAAACCTATTTTGAAACCTTTTTGGACTCCTGTCCGTAAATATAGGCTGACCTTAGGTAAAAGGAGTCGTTTCTATGCAAAAATCTGCGTTTTGGAATAATCCGCTTGTTGAAACAGCAGGATATTTTAGCGTTGTCGTTCTTTGTCTAATTGTTTCTATGGTGTTATTTGAACTAGTGACGAAGTATAAAAACTGGGAACAAATAAAAAAAGGAAACGTAGCTGTTGCTATGGCAACTGGTGGGAAAATATTTGGTGTTGCGAATATATTTAGATACTCAATTGAAAGACATAATACTTTGCTAGAAATGATTGGGTGGGGACTATTTGGTTTCACTTTACTTGTCTTCGCGTATATTTTATTTGAGTATATGACACCCAAATTCAATGTAGACAAAGAAATTGAAGCTGATAATCGTTCCGTTGGTTTTATTTCTTTGTCGATTTCCGTTGGTTTGTCGTTTGTAATTGGTGCAAGTATTTCTTAGGAGTCGTGAAAGCATGGAGAAATTATCTAAAATATTACTCGTTATATGTGTATTATTTATTATTGTTGGTATTTACTGGCTAAGCCGCGCATAAAATAAAATCAAAAGATGCCATTCTAGGCATCTTTTTTATATTAGTATTATTTCTAATTGAAAGTAAGCTTATTAAGCACTATAATAAGTGTAGGAATATTCAAGTAATTAAATAGAGTTGAAAGGGGCGATAATATGACTGCGAAACCTTGGCTAGCGTACTATCCGAAGGAGATTCCAAAGACTTTAGATTATGAAAGGATACCTTTACAAGAATACCTAACAAGAGCAGCAAATAAGTATCCAGACAAAATAGCAATGCATTTTCTAGGGAAAAATGTTTCGTATCAAGAATTTTATGACTTATCTTTAAAATTTGCGAACTATTTACGTTCAATTGGTATCGAAAAGGGTGACCGAGTGGCTATTATGCTGCCAAACTGTCCGCAAAATGCAATTTCCTACTTTGGAATTCTACTATGTGGCGCAATCGTAGTACAAACGAATCCGCTTTATACAGAGCGAGAGTTAAAGTACCAAATGAACGATTCGGGGTCAAAAGCAATCATAACACTAGATTTATTGTATCCTAGAGTTACAAATATTATAAAAGAAACAGCGCTCGAAAATATCATCGTTACGGGAATTAAAGATTACTTACCCTTCCCGAAAAACTTAATCTATCCTTTTGTTCAAAAGAAAGAACATGGTATTTCGATAAAAGTTGAACATCGTGGTATTAATCATCTATTTATTGAAATAATGAAAACTGCTAAACCAAATCCCATTAGATATGACTTCGATTTTGATGAAGATATTGCGCTTCTTCAATATACGGGTGGTACAACAGGTCCACCAAAAGGCGTTATGTTAACTCATAAAAACTTGATTTCTAATGCAACGGCTTGTGACGCATGGCTTTATGAATGTAAAGAAGGGGAAGAAACTGTTCTAGCTATACTGCCATTTTTCCATGTATACGGTATGACGACAGTATTAATTTTGTCGGTTATGCTTTCAAATAAAATGGTTATATTGCCTAAGTTTGATGTGGAAACAGCACTTAAAACGATAGACAAACAAAAACCCACTTTATTTCCAGGTGCGCCAACGATTTATATCGGTTTACTCAACCATCCAAATGTTGCGAAATATGATTTGTCTTCAATCCGTGCTTGCATTAGTGGTTCTGCCGCATTACCTGTCGAAGTTCAAGATAAATTTGAAAAGATGTCAGGTGGAAGACTTGTTGAAGGATATGGACTTACAGAAACTTCACCAGTAACGCATGCAAACTTACTTTGGGAAGATAAAGCAGATCGTATTAAAGGTTCGATAGGTCTACCATGGCCAGATACAGATTCCTGTATTTTAGGACCCGAAACAATGGAACCGTTGAAACCGGGAGAAATCGGAGAAATCGCTATTAAAGGGCCGCAAGTTATGAAAGGCTATTGGAATAAGCCACAGGATACTGCAGAAACATTTAGAGATGGTTGGTTATTAACGGGTGATTTAGGTTATATGGACGAAAAGGGTTATTTCTATGTTGTTGACCGTAAAAAGGATATGATTATAGCTGGTGGATTTAATATTTATCCAAGAGAGATTGAAGAAGTGCTTTATGAACACGAAGCCGTCTTAGAATGTGTTGTCGCTGGTGTCCCGGATCCATATAGGGGTGAAACTGTCAAAGCCTATGTAGTGCTTAAAGATGGTATTTTAGTAACTGAAGAAGAACTAGATAAGTTTTGTCGAAAAGATCTAGCAGCATTTAAAGTTCCGAAACAGTATGAATTCCGAAAAGAACTTCCAAAAACAGCAGTTGGTAAAATATTACGTCGAACTCTTATAGAAGAAGAAAAAGTGAAAGCTAAGAAAAGTTTATTGAGTTCGTAACAAAACACTTGACTAATTGGTAGTTTAATCTTAATATAAGAATATGAATGAGTATTCATTCATATTCTTGTTTAGTGGTGGTGAGAAGGAAATTGAAACGTGATAGACCTAAATATAAACAAATTATTGACGCTGCAGTTATTGTTATTGCAGAAAATGGTTTCCATTCAGCTCAAGTTTCTAAAATTGCAAAAGAAGCCGGTGTAGCAGATGGTACTATCTATCTTTATTTTAAAAATAAAGAAGATATATTGATCTCTGTATTTAGAGAAAAAATGGGTATCTTTGTCAGCAATCTTGAGGGAATTATTAAAAAAGATGTTAGTGCACAAGAAATGTTATATAAAATGATTGATAATCACTTCCGGGTCCTCCATGATGACCGTCATCTGGCGATAGTTACTCAATTGGAACTTAGACAATCAGGCAAAGAATTACGACTACGTATTAATGAAGTGCTAAAAGAGTATCTCGAACTATTGGATTTTATCCTGAAAAAAGGGATTGAAAACGGTGAGTTAGATAGCGAGCTTGATATAAGACTTGGACGTCAAATGGTATTTGGTACAATTGATGAGACCATAACGTCATGGGTGATGAATGATCAAAAGTATGATTTAATGAAGTTAGCACCAAAAGTACATAGGCTCATAATAAATGGAATGAGCACTCAAGAAAGGAGTTTTTGACATGGATTTTATTAAAGTGGAAATTGAAGGCGGAGTAGCTGTGGCGACAATTAATCGACAACCTGCAAATGCATTATCTTATGCTTTAATTCAAGAAATTGATGCATTGCTCGACGAAGTAGAAAATGACAACTCAGTTCGTGTCATTGTTTTGCACGGTGAAGGGAGATTCTTTTCGGCCGGTGCTGATATAAAAGAATTTACTTCAATAACATCTGGCGAGGAATTTTCGAAATTGGCGGCGAATGGTCAAAAAGTATTTGAACGTCTCGAAAGTTTCCAAAAACCTGTAATCGCAGCGATTCACGGCGCTGCATTAGGCGGTGGTCTAGAGTTAGCAATGGGTTGTCATATTCGAATCGTTACTGAAAGCGCAAAACTTGGTCTTCCAGAGTTACAACTTGGTTTAGTTCCAGGATTTGCTGGATCACAAAGATTACCACGTTATGTAGGTATGCCTAAAGCTGCAGAAATGTTGTTGACAAGTGAACCGATAACTGGTTTGGAAGCGGTTCAATTTGGACTTGCAAACCATGCTTATACAGATGAAGAATTGTTGCCGAAAACGATGGAACTTGCGAATAAAATCGCTAAAAAGAGTCCAGTTGCAATGAAAGCAGCATTATCATTATTACAATATGCCAAGCCAGCATCTTTTTATGAAGGTGTAGAGGCTGAAGCGAATTCATTTGGTGAAGTTTTCGTTTCTGAGGATGCAAAAGAAGGTATTCAAGCATTTATAGAGAAGCGTGAGCCTAATTTTAAAGGTTAATTAAGAAATAACTGTTTTAAAAAGCTGAGGAGGTTTAATAGATGAATATATTTGTATTAGTTAAACGTACATTTGATACTGAGGAAAGAATTACAATAAAGGATGGAAAGATTTCGGAAGATGGTGCAGAATTTATCATTAATCCTTATGATGAATATGCCATCGAAGAAGCAATTACTCTACGCGATGCACATGATGGTGAAGTGACTGTAATTACTATTGGTGATGAGGATGCTGAGAAGCAACTTCGTACAGCACTTGCGATGGGTGCAGATAAAGCAGTATTGATTAATACTGAAGATGATTTAGATGAAATGGACGAATTTACTGCAGCGAAAATAATCGCGCAATATTTAAGCGATAAAGAAGTAGATTTAATATTAGCGGGTAACGTAGCAATTGATGGTGGTTCTGGGCAAGTTGGACCACGTGTCGCTGAACTTTTAGGCATTAACTATGTAACGACGATTACGAAACTTGAAATCGATGGTACAGCTGTTAAAATCATCCGCGACGTTGAAGGTGATTCAGAGATGATTGAAACGTCTCTTCCGCTATTAGTAACTGCACAGCAAGGACTTAACGAACCACGCTATCCATCACTCCCGGGCATCATGAAGGCACGTAAGAAGCCACTTGACGAGCTTGAGCTAGATGATTTAGATATCGAAGAAGACGAAGTTGCTGCTAAAACTGAAACAATTGAAATTTACTTACCGACAGCAAAATTAGCAGGACGTGTACTAGAAGGTGACATTGCTGATCAAGTAACAGAACTAGTAAGCCTTTTGAAAAATGAAGCAAAAGTAATCTAACTGAAAAACTTCTATATTAATAAACATTAATAGATTCGTAGATAAGCAAGACATTTAAGGATGTTTTGTCATTAACTTAAGCTTATGAAATTTTAATGATAAATCTCTACAGGAGGGTTTTTATATGACGAAAAAAGTATTAGTACTTGGGGAAGCGCGTGAAGGTGCTTTACGTAATGTTTCATTTGAAGCAGTTGCGGCTGCAAAAAAGATTTCAGACAACGGAGAAGTAGTTGCAGTATTATTAGGCGATTCAGTTCAGTCTTATTCAGAAGAAATGATCCAATACGGTGCAGATCGTGTTGTTACAGTTGAGCATGCTCATTTAAAGCAATATACATCTGATGGTTTTAGCCAAGGATTTATGGCTGTTTATGAACAAGAAAAACCTGATGCAATCGTTTTTGGACATACGGCATTAGGAAAAGATCTTTCGCCTAAAATTGCTAGTAAACTAGCAAGTGGTTTAATCTCAGATGTAACGGATATTGAAGGAGACGGGGACGATGCCGTTTTCATTCGTCCAATATACTCTGGTAAAGCATTTGAAAAAGTGAAAAATAAAGAAGGTTTATTATTCATTACAGTTCGTCCTAATAACATTGCACCTCTTGAACTAGATGCTAGTCGTTCTGGTGATGTCTCTTCGTTAGATGTTGATATTACAAATTTACGTTCTATTATTTCAGAAGTCGTGCGTAAATCAACAGAAGGTGTTGATATGTCTGAGGCGAAGGTAGTTGTTGCAGGCGGACGCGGCGTCAAGAGTGCGGAAGGATTTGCACCACTACAAGAACTCGCTACACTTTTGGGCGGCGCTATCGGTGCTTCTCGTGGAGCATGTGACGCGGATTATTGCGATTATTCATTGCAAATTGGACAAACAGGTAAAGTCATTACACCTGATTTGTATATTGGTGTAGGTATCTCAGGTGCTATTCAGCATATGGCCGGGATGTCTAATTCTAAAATTATCGTTGCAATCAATAAAGATCCTGAAGCAGAAATCTTCAAAGTAGCGGATTATGGAATTGTCGGCGATCTTTTTGAAGTCATTCCACTAATGATTGAAGAAGTAAAAAAACTTAAAGCAAATTAAAATAGTATGAGTAATTATGACATTACCTCCTTGTAATTTAAAGGAGGTTTTGTTTTTCTACTGTCAAGCATATTTTTCGCGGTGTGTTTTGCCTCGTGATATACTTAAAATTGTAGATGAGTAAAGAGGAGGAAATATTATTATGGCTATTATTAATGGTACAGATCAAAGCTTCGCTGAAAATATAGAAAAAGGTTTGGTTCTTGTTGATTTTTGGGCACCTTGGTGCGGACCATGTAAAATGATTGCTCCTGTACTTGAAGAACTTAGTGGAGAAATTGAAGGAAAAGCAAACATCGTTAAGGTAGATGTTGATAACAACCAAGAAACAGCTGGTAAATATGGCATTATGTCTATCCCGACGCTAATTCTTTTCAAAGATGGCGAAATTGTAGAAAAAGTTGCTGGTTTCCAACCTAAAGATGCATTAGCGCAACTTATTGAGAAACATGCTTAATTAAAGAGAAATAGAAATAGTGAAACCGGGGACCTTAATAATGGGGAACCCGGTTTTTTTAGTAGGTGAGAAAAAATGAATGAATTGGTTAAGCGGAAACTAGAGATACTACCCGAACACTCTGGCTGTTACTTGATGAAAGATCGCCAAGGGACAATTATATATGTAGGCAAGGCAAAAGTTTTAAAACAACGCGTTAGAAGCTATTTCACTGGTAGTCATGATAAGAAAACACAACGGCTAGTTAGTGAAATCGAGGACTTCGAAACAATCATTACGACATCTAATTTAGAAGCGCTAGTTTTAGAGTTGAATTTAATTAAACAGTATGATCCAAAATATAACATCATGTTAAAAGATGATAAAACCTATCCATATTTAAAAATTACAGCAGAGCGTCATCCTAAATTAATTATCACAAGAAAAGTGAAAAAAGATAAAGGGAAGTACTTTGGTCCATATCCAAACGCATTTGCCGCAACAGAAACGAAGAAATTATTAGATCGTATTTATCCTTACAGAAAATGTCAGACGTTACCGACCAGGGTTTGCTTGTATTATCATCTTGGCCAATGTCTTGGGCCTTGTGTAAATGAAATTAAGGAAGAAACGTATAAAGAAATGGTAGATAATATTTCTCGTTTTCTAAACGGCGGTTATAAAGAAGTAAAGGATCAATTGACAGTTAAAATGATTGCGTCTGCAGAGAAGCTTGAATTTGAACGAGCTCAAGAATATCGTGATCAAATTGCTAATATTGAAATGGTAATGGAAAAACAATCAATGACAATGAATGATTTTACTGACCGCGATATTTTTGGTTATTCGATTGACAAGGGGTGGATGTGCGTTCAAGTGTTTTTCGTGCGTCAAGGAAAGCTAATTGAACGCGATGTTTCATTGTTTCCACTTTATCAAGATCCTGAAGAAGAAATCCTAACTTTTATAGGCCAGTTTTATAGTGATTCACATCATTTAAAACCGAGTGAAATACTGTTACCTTCTGGCGTGGATGCGGAACTTGTCCATCAACTGCTTGATGTGAATGTATTTATTCCGCAGCGCGGTAAAAAGAAAAGTCTTGTCGATTTAGCGATTAAAAATGCAGGCATTTCTTTAAAAGAGAAGTTTCAATTAATAGAACGACAAGAAATTAGAACGATTGGTGCATGTGAGGAACTTGGGGAAGCGTTGAATATTACGGTTCCACTTCGGATCGAGGCTTTTGATAATTCACATACGTATGGTGCTGATCCAGTTTCAGCGATGGTTTCCTTCGTTGATGGCAAACCTAATCGCAAGGATTACCGCAAATATAATACAAAAACGGCTGCTCTACATGATGATTATGGTGCGATGAGAGAAGTTGTGCGCAGACGCTACGCGCGTGTGTTAAAAGAAGACTTGCCTTTACCTGATTTAATCGTTGCGGACGGCGGAAAGGGGCATATGGAGGTTGTGCGTGAAGTTGTTGAGGATGAACTTGGTTTGTCAATCCCAATTGCTGGACTAGCAAAGGATGATAAACACCAAACAGCTCAACTTCTATACGGCAATCCAGTAAATGCAATCCCGTTGAAAAGAACGAGTGAGGCGTTTTATTTACTTCAAAGAATACAAGATGAAGTACATCGCTTCGCAATTACTTTTCATCGACAAAAGAGAGGCGTAAATTCGCTTGCTTCTGCATTGGATGATATTCCCGGTGTTGGTTCAAAACGAAAAACGATGTTACTTAAGCATTTTGGTTCAATTAAGAAAATTCGTTCGGCGACTGTTGAAGAGTTTCAGCAAGCTGGCCTACCGGAAAAACTTGCAATAGCTGTAGAAGACTATTTTCGTAAAGAGTTAAAAAGTTAAGGTTTAGCAGAATAAAAGAGTCATCCTGTTTTAAGTGGATGACTCTTTAAGTTCTAGTTATACTTTCGATTTTAAATCCCATTTTACATGGAATTGAATGACTTCGCCTTTACGTTGTAACTGTGAAAAGCATTCTGTTAAGAGACCATTCACTTTTTGGTATTGTTCAGCAATAAAACCTGATTCTAAGTTAAATGTTCGGCTATCTGCTTTTATATACTGTGAATCACCACTTAGAATGTAAAATGCTTCGTTTTTTGTTGATTTATCAAGAGAGAGTGAACCCCATCCTGCTTCTGTAAAGAATTTAGGCAACTCTTCAATGTCAAAAACTGGGAATTCTCTAGCTAGACTTTTTCCAGCCCAATATAGTATATCCTCCTCGTGTGTTCCTAATATATTTGGAATCACGTGGTCTCGTAAAACTTCATAACCGAATTGGGTCGGCGCCCCGTATGTATTATTAGTCAATTTTGAATACAACCCTTCCAATTCTTGGTAGATGTCAAACCGTCCTTCAGGTCTTTTAATATATTTAAAATAACATAGGTATTTGAATACGACATCTTGACCTCCTCATAGGGGAGGAGTACAATGGACATGTATTAATATTGTAACATGAAGAGGTGAACGGTCAATGTTTTCAACATGTCAAAATGATGGCAATATTGAACTTGTAATCTCAGTAATAAGGGAGGGTTAAACAATTGTCGAGAGAAACTGATTTTTATGTACGCCGTCTTCATTCATTGCTAGGGATCATTCCAATAGGACTATTTGTAGTCCAGCATTTGGTGGTCAACTTCTTTGCTACACGCGGGGCAGATGCTTTTAACACTGCTTCTGATTTTATGGGTAATTTACCATTTGTATTCTTTTTGGAGTGGTTTGTTATCTATATTCCATTACTAATACATGCAGTGTTCGGAATCTACATAGCTTTCACAGCGAAGAATAACGTTAAGCGTTATGGTACATTCCGAAACTGGATGTTCATGCTGCAACGTATAACAGGGGTATTTCTAGTAATCTTCATCGCATGGCATATATGGCAAACACGTATTCAAAAAGCGTTAGGTGCAGATGTAAACTTTGATATGATGGCTGATATTCTTTCTAGTCCGTTCATGTTAGTATTTTATATCGCAGGCGTAATCGCGGCTACTTTCCATTTATCAAACGGATTATGGTCATTTTTGGTTACATGGGGTCTTACTCAATCACCACGTTCTCAAACAATCGTCTCATACGTTACAATTGGTATTTTCTTAATACTTTCTGTAATTGGCGTTCAAGCAATACTAGCATTTACGTAATTTAAAATTAGAGGAGTGAAACATTCATGGCAAAAGGCAGATTGATTGTTGTCGGCGGCGGTCTCGCAGGCTTGATGGCAGCCATAAAAGCAGCGGAAACAGGTACATCAGTAGACCTGTTTTCAATTGTCCCAGTTAAACGTTCCCACTCCGTATGTGCTCAAGGCGGCATTAACGGTGCGGTTAATACGAAAGGTGAAGGCGATTCAACTGCAATTCACTTTGATGACTCTGTTTACGGAGGCGATTTCTTAGCGAATCAGCCACCAGTTAAAGCAATGACGGATGCAGCGCCAGGAATCATTAGTTTATTAGACAGAATGGGTGTTATGTTCAACCGTACGCCTGAAGGTCTTCTTGACTTCCGTCGTTTCGGTGGAACACTTCATCACCGCACAGCTTATGCAGGTGCAACAACAGGACAACAGTTACTTTATGCACTAGATGAGCAAGTTCGTAGATTCGAAGTTGAAGGTCTTGTGAAAAAGTATGAACACTGGGAATTCTTAGGTGTCGTTCTAGATGAAGAAGGTACTTGTCGCGGTATTAAAGCGCAAGATATGCAATCAATGGAAATTCACGCATTCAGAGGCGATGCTGTTATTATGGCAACGGGTGGACCAGGAATTATCTTTGGTAAATCAACAAACTCAGTGATTAATACAGGATCAGCTGCGTCTATTGTTTATCAACAAGGTGCTTACTATGCTAACGGCGAATTCATTCAAATTCATCCGACTGCAATTCCAGGAGATGATAAGCTTCGTCTCATGAGTGAATCCGCACGTGGTGAAGGTGGACGAGTTTGGACATACAAAGACGGGAAGCCGTGGTACTTCTTGGAAGAAAAGTATCCAGATTACGGTAACCTAGTACCTCGTGATATCGCAACACGTGAAATTTTCGACGTTTGTGTTAATCAAAAACTTGGAATCAATGGAGAAAATATGGTTTATCTTGACCTTTCTCATAAAGATCCTAAAGAACTTGATATTAAACTAGGTGGTATCATTGAAATCTATGAGAAATTCACGGGTGATGATCCACATAAAGTTCCGATGAAAATATTCCCAGCTGTTCACTATTCAATGGGTGGACTATGGGTAGATTATGATCAAAAAACAAGTATTCCAGGATTATTTGCAGCTGGTGAGTGTGATTATTCTCAGCATGGTGCAAACAGACTTGGTGCAAACTCACTTCTTTCAGCAATTTACGGTGGTATGGTTGCAGGACCAAATGCTGTTGATTATATGAAGCATCTAAAGAAATCTGCTGAAGAACTACCAGCAACTATCTTCGAAGCTGCAGTAAAAGAAGAGCAGCAGAAGTGGGATGATACGCTGAAAATGAACGGTACTGAAAATGCATATCTTATTCATAAAGAACTAGGAGAATTAATGACGAATAATGTTACTGTTGTTCGTTTCAACGATAAATTGATTGAAACAGATGCTAAAATTGTTGAACTCCTTGAAAGATATGAGAATATTAATATGACGGATACACAACAATGGTCAAACCAAGGTGCGTCGTTTACACGTCAATTAAAGAACATGTTATACTTAGCAAGGGTTATCACAATTGGAGCGCTTAAGCGTGATGAGAGTCGTGGAGCGCATTATAAACCTGACTTCCCGAACCGTGATGATGAAAACTTCATGAAAACAACGATGGCTAAATTTGATGGACCAGATAATGCACCGATTTTCCATTACGAGGAAATTGATGTGTCGTTAATTCCACCACGTAAACGTGATTACTCTGCAACGAAAGGAGATTGACATAAATGAGCGAGCAAAATACTGCTGTACAAGAACGTACTGATCAGACTGCGCCAAAAACTGTCCGATTCGAAATTCTTCGTCAAGATACTGCGGATTCTGCATCTTATTGGGAAAGCTTTGACATTGAACTTAGACCGAATATGAACGTTATTTCTGGTCTAATGGAAATTCAAAGAAATCCTATAAATGCAGATGGAAAAAAGACGACACCTGTTACTTGGGAAATGAGTTGTCTTGAGGAAGTTTGTGGTGCATGTTCAATGGTGATTAACGGTCGTCCGCGTCAATCATGTACTGCACTAGTTGAAAAGTTTGAGCATCCAATCAGACTTGAACCTATGAAAACTTTTCCGGTTGTGCGCGATCTTATTGTAAATAGAAGCGTTATGTTTGATTCTTTGAAAAAAATTAAAGCATGGGTTCCGATTGATGGTACGTATGATCTTGGTGAAGGTCCTCGTATGCCAGAACGCAAACGTCAATGGGCTTACGAACTTTCAAAATGTATGACTTGTGGTGTTTGTTTAGAAGCATGTCCAAACGTGAACGATAAAACAGATTTCATGGGACCAGCACTTATTTCACAAGTTCGCTTGTTCAATACGCATCCAACAGGTGCAATGAATAAAGATGAACGACTTGCTGCATTAATGGAAGAAGGCGGGATTGCTGATTGTGGTAACTCACAAAACTGTGTAGTTGCATGTCCAAAAGGGATTCCACTTACGACTTCAATTGCTGCAATGAACCGTGCAACTTCTGCACAAATGTTTAAAAACTTCTTCGGAAGCGATCATATGGTAGACTAATATTAGTAGGAAATCCTGTCGGCGCATTTTGCGTTGGGCAGGATTTTTTGTATTTGACCATTACTTTGTTAATATAGTGTTATAATAAAATATATTAAGTACTTGGGGGAGTTTTGAAATGAAAGCAAACTACATAAATAACTTTGAAGAATGGGCTTCAGAGTTTAAATTTTCGGTCACATTAAAAGTACGATTCGCAGAAATCGATATGTTCGGTATTATGAATAATGCTGTAACGTTTTCTTATTTTGAATATGCACGGATTGAGTTTATGAAGCATATTGGTGTTATGGCGGATTTATTCAACACTTCAAGTACTGTGGTTCCTGTCATTGCGGATGCACAATGCGATTATATTAAACCTTCCTATTATGACGATGAGATTGAGTTGTATGTAAAAGCGTATAAAGTTGGGAATTCATCTGTAGATATTCATTACATGGCAAAAGGTAAAAATGATGCTTTATTATTTACAGGAAGAGGAACTATGGTTCAAATGGATAAAATGACAGGTAAGGGTTTTCCGTGGACTGAAAAAGAAAAATCTCTTTTTATTGGTTGATTAGGTAAGTAGCCGTCACAGGCTGCGCAACTCTCACATATTTTAAGGTGAAAGTGGATTGGAGGGGCGCGTCTTGATAGATGGTTCTAAACACCGTTCCTTACTTACGGTAAGGGAGCGAGAAATATTTAATTTACTCATTCTGGATCAAACGACTAAGGATATCGCGGGACGGCTCGGTATTAGCGAGAAAACTGTGCGAAATCATATCTCTAACACAATTCAAAAACTTGGTGTTTCAGGTAGGGCACAAGCGATTGTCGAGTTATTACGGCTAGGAGAATTACATTTGCGTTAAAACTGTTGCCTTAAGCGATAGAAAAAGGGACAATAGCTGTAGGAATCGTTTTTAAGGAGCTGTTTATAATGGAGAAAAGTGCATCAAAATGCCATAAAGTTGAAGAAATCGCTAGTTTAGAAAAAGAATTTAGATATATTTCTAGCATTATTAAACACAATGGTCGTAAAATCCTAAAAAACTATACAGTTACACCTCCTCAATTCATCGCTTTACAATGGTTATTCGAACATGGAGACATGACGATTGGTGATTTATCCAACAAGATGTTCCTTGCCTTCAGTACAACGACAGACCTAGTCGATCGGATGGAAAAGAATACCCTTGTGAAAAGAGTTAAGGATGAAAAAGATCGTCGTGTCGTTAGAATTCACCTCCTAAGTGAAGGTGAACGTATTATAGAAGAGGTAATTGAAAAACGCCGTCAGTATTTAGATTCAGTATTAGAAAATTTTGATCAAAATGAAGTAAAACAGCTAGCAAGTTTACTATTAAAATTGCACAAAGAGATGCATTAGGATTGAGGGATTCAAGTGGAAAGACCAATCGGGTTAATAGATTCAGGTGTTGGTGGACTAACCGTAGTAAAGGAAGCCTTAAAAAGGTTGCCAAATGAAAAAATTGTCTATTTAGGAGATGGGTTACGATGTCCATATGGCCCGCGTTCTGCTGAGGAAGTAGAGAAATTCACGATAGAAATGGCGAGAGCCCTCGCTGTATTGAATATAAAAATGCTCGTAATTGCCTGCAACACTGCTTCAGCTGTTGCACTTACTAGTATTCGTGAACAATTTAACTTTCCGGTTTTGGGCGTCATCGTACCCGGAGTGCGTGCTGCATTAAACGTATCTACTACTAAAAGAATTGCTGTTTTAGGAACAGAAGGTACAATAAAGAGTGGCGCGTATGATACTGAATTTGAACAGCAATGCCCAGGTACAACGGTTTTCCCACTTGCTTGTCCTGATTTTGTTAAGATTGTTGAAAGTTGTCAGTATAAATCGGAAGAGGCCGACTTGACAGTCAAAAGAACGCTTCATGAAGTTTCGGAAATTGAATTTGATACAGCTGTTTTAGGGTGTACACATTATCCGCTTTTAGAAAAAATAATTAAACGTAATTTACCGGATCATGTGAATATTATTTCTTCTGCAGTTGAAACAATCCTTGATGTAGAAAGAATTTTATTAGAAAAAAAGATTATGAACACAGTAGAATCATACAAATCACCAGTTTTTTTCACGACTGGAGAGTTTGGGCCATTTCAAGAAACTATATTGGATTGGCTAAAGATTGACAATGCCGACGTCAGGCATATATGTTTATAAACGAAATCCCGATTACCCACTTTAGGGTGATTCGGGTTTTTTGGTGAATGAAATAGGTTATAGTTAAGTATAAATAATGAATGGTGGAGATTTTGAGATGACAAGACATGATGGAAGAAAAAACAATATGTTAAGACCTGTAACGATAGAAACGAATTACTTGATTCATCCTGAAGGTTCAGTACTTATATCAGCTGGAAACACGAAAGTAATTTGTACAGCTACAATAGAAGGTCGTGTACCGCACTTCTTACGTGGAAGTGGTAAGGGATGGATAACTGCTGAGTATTCTATGTTGCCTCGTGCTACAGGTCAGCGAACGCAACGTGAAGCGTCAAAAGGTAAGGTCAGTGGTCGAACAATGGAAATTCAACGTCTAATAGGGCGTGCATTACGTGCTGTAACTGATTTAGAAGCTTTAGGTGAAAGAACGATTTGGATTGACTGTGATGTAATTCAAGCTGATGGTGGAACTCGAACTGCATCGATTACCGGGGCGTTTGTTGCGCTAGCGATTGCTGCTGAAAAGTTACATATTGAAAAGGGATTAAAAAAGTTTCCGATTACCGATTTCTTAGGTGCAATTAGCGTAGGAAAGATGACAGATGGTGAGCTTGTGCTCGATCTTGATTACATTGAAGACTCAAGCGCAGCAGTAGATATGAATGTTGTGATGACTGGTACAGGCGCATTTGTAGAACTTCAAGGTACTGGCGAAGAAGCAACGTTTACGAAGGATGAAATGAATGGTTTAGTTTCCCTTGCAGAAGGTGGAATTGAGCAGTTATTTGTTTTGCAAAGAGAAGCACTTGGTCCAATAATTGATTTAATTGGCAGTGAAAAGAGCGAAGAGTCATGAAGGAAGTTCTCATTGCAACCAATAATAAAGGGAAAGCAAAGGACTTTGAAATACTCTTTAAACCTTTAGGCATTAAAGTGCTCACGTTGAATGATCTAGAAGGAGAGATTGACGTTGAGGAGACGGGCAACACATTTGAAGAAAATGCGATTTTAAAAGCAGAGACTGTTTCTGCGTTGCTTAGTAAAATTGTCATTTCGGATGATAGCGGTCTTGAAATTGATGTGCTGGATGGTGCGCCTGGTGTATATTCAGCGCGTTATGCAGGACTTGGAAAGAATGATGAAGATAACATAGATAAAGTATTAACAGAGCTTGTGGACGTACCTGAAGAGTTGCGTACTGCTCGCTTTCGTTGTGTACTGGCTGTCGCGGTACCTGGAATGAAGACGAAAACATTTTCGGGTAGTTGCGAAGGTCGAATTGGATATGAACGCAAGGGAGATAATGGCTTTGGCTATGACCCGATATTTTATGTTCCTGAAAAAGAACGAACGATGGCCCAACTTACACCAGATGAAAAGAGTATTATTTCGCACCGTGGAGCAGCGCTTGCTAAATTGCAAACAGAGCTTATGAGTATAATTGAGACGGCAGGTGTAGATAAATGAAAATTATTGTGATGAGTGATTCTCACGGAGATGTAGAAACGGTGAAAGCTGTTTCTGCATTATCTGCTGATGCTTTTTTTCACTGCGGGGATAGTGAGTTATCCTTTAATGATCCTATTTTAAAAAAGATGCATAAAGTTCGTGGAAATTGTGACAATGACGTGACATTTCCACTGTCAGCTGTTGCTGTAGTTGGAGGGAAAAAGATCCTTGCAGTCCATGGACATGAGCATGATGTGAAAAATTCATTGATACGACTTTATTATAGTGCAAAGGAAAACAATGCAGATATTGTTGTTTTTGGACATTCTCATCTGTACGGAGCCGAAATGAAAGATGGCATTTTGTTCGTAAATCCAGGTAGCACACTGCTTCCTAGAAGCGGTAAACCTTGTACCTATGCGGTCGTTGAGTGGGGAGAAGATATACGAGTAAGCTTTAAAAACCATGCTCACCAAGAGGTAGAAAAACTTATTTTAAATAAATTATAAAATAGTGTTGACTTTAAATTATGTCATGCCTATAATAGAACTTGTCGCAGCAAACGTATTTGCTGTTTAAGACATTGTCTCAGTAGCTCAGTTGGATAGAGCAACAGCCTTCTAAGCTGTGGGTCGGGGGTTCGAATCCCTCCTGGGACGTTAGTAATATTTTGTTCGAGAAGTAAAGATATTTAAAAAGCGCCTCAATCGTTGTAATAAAAACGATTGAGGCGCTTTTTTTGTAGTATACGTTAGAAAATGAAATCATTATACACTTATTACACAAACTTAGTCTGCACCCATCCAATCTGTGGATACCTTGCGAATTAGAAACGACAAAGAAATTACCGCAGAATTAGTGAAACGGGCATCACTTGCTTACGCAAGCAGGGGGTGGTTGTTGAACGGAGTACAGACCAACTACGTGTAAACATACGACATCTTCCGTTCCTGCTGTCTAGTAATGACATTATGATTGACCGTGAAAAATATAAGTGGGCCATGAAAGATAGCCGGCAGGTCAAAGTAGCGTATGAATTAAATCGAGGAGCCAACGTACAGGGGATGTTGACGAGTCCTAGAGAAGTCGGCTATTTATTTTATATGTTTATGCACTATAAATGATAGTATAGATTATAATGATGTTTTAAAAAGAGCAGATGATGTAATGTACAAATCAAAATTACAGGGAAAAAACAAAGTAAATATATTATTATAAAATAATATAAAAAATAATTATAATTCTGGCTAACTGATAATGAAGAACAGATTACAAAAATGTTTAAATTTATACACTTTCGATATCTTACTATATTCTGTTTAAGGCTTTTTGATTCTTTCAAATTAAACCTTTATAATAGAATTAACACGTTTTATCGAGAGAGGTGGCGTACATGACGATTATAATTCCTTTTAAAACTAGACAACAATTAGAGACAGAAAAAGCGGTTAAAGTTATGCGTGAGTGGGAAGCACATTTAAAATGGGAAGAAGCAAATTGGTAGTATGTAGAAGAAAGAGTGACAGAAGAACAAAGCTTATCAGAAGAGGAAATTGTATGGTTGAATGAATGGGCAAAGATAAATAATTAACATAGAAATTGATTGAGAAGCTAAAAGAGCTTTATCTTCAGAAAATAGATGAGCATTTACAAGAACTAGAATCAGAAGTGTTTTTCATGAATTCATAGCAACTAGTTACATATTTAAATATGTCTGGGAATACAATTGTGACAAACAATTTATTTAATGTTGAATTTCCGAAGATACGACTTGGAAGTAAATAGATTTTCCATAAAAAAGAAGTTGGTAAATATATGGAAAAACATTATAATGAGGTTTGTAAAAAGGACGGAAGTATCGTAAATTATAAACTTCAGACAAGAAAGAACTAACCCTTGTCAGTGCAAGGGTTAGGGGTTATTGTTATGTGCACGCCGAGAGCATATAATTCAATCGCACCAAAGTTTGTCGAAGTTAATAGGAAGTGTCTGACCACAAGATGTCCAGGATATGACCACAGGAGAAATTTATCGTTTTTTAGTTTTCATGGTTATCCTTACAGTCGGATAAAAGAAAACACGCTAAGCAACCGAAAGTCCGTTGCTTAGCGTGTTTTCTTTTTTAATAAGAACCGAAATACCCGTATGGTTGATACCCGTATGGTTGATACCCATATGGCGGATACCCGTAGGAAGGGTATCCATAAGATCCACCGTATCCGTATCCCGGGAACAATGCGTTCCCAAGTAGGCTACCTGCAACTCCCCCAATAAATGGTCCACCAAATCCACCAAATCTTCCAAAACCACGATCAAAGTCACGATGCCTAAAATCACGATCGAAATCGCGTCGCTCAAAGCCACGATTGAATCCGCCATGCCTTTGAAAATTACTAGTCATTTTTCAACCCCCTATTCCACTTAACTTATTCATAAGTGACTAAAGGGACATAGGCAATTGCCTATTACGCTTTCATGGATTTCGTCGGAACTGGCTTTATAATATGGAATAATTATAACAAAACGATATTTTAACTAATAATTTCAGGTACCTGTTCGAAAAACTATAGTGAAGGTTTGAACAATCATGACTTTTTGTCAAACAGGTGCTGTTCACTAATTTGTATGAATATCTTCAAACATATATAATTATTGATCCTTATAAACATTCACCATTTTATAAAAAGACGTTTTCTTCATATCTGCTTCTTCCATCGCTTTAACTGTAATTTCCACGTACTGCCATTTCACATAAGCCTGAATGAATTCATTCGTAATTTCGATTGGTGGTCGTCCAAATTTCACACCATTCGAGAGGGCTGAATCAATTCCTTCACGCCGACGAATTCGTATTCTATCTCGTTCATCTTCCGCAAGCCAAGAGAGAACTCGGAGGATAAGATTCGAGATGAAGTTACCAATACTGTCCTTAAATTTTGTAGTATCCAACAAAGGCATATCAAGTACCACTATATCAGCCCCGATTTCCTTCGTAAGTTCTTTTGGCACTCGTTTAAAATATCATCCTTGCTTCGATCAAGCCGATCCAGTGAATGAATATTAAGAATATCTCCTATCCTAATCATCCGTTTCATTAATTGATATTGTTCTCGGTGGAAGTTTTCCCCAGATTGTTTGTCGAGAAAAATATCACGATCACTAATCTCAATTTTTTTCATTACTTCTATTTGCCGGCTTTCATTTTGATCTTTTGAACTTACACTGATGTATCCGAATTTTCGAGATTCCAAAATTAAACACTCCTTTAAGAACGCTTGTTTCTTTAAGTATATATTTCTGTTCGAAAAATTGCTAAGGAATGGATAAACGTTCGGTAAGTGATTATTTAATTTTACGAACTATTATTAGTTCTGTTTTTGTTACTAGGAAGAGCGTTCGTTAAAGTGTACTTTTACGAACGCTTTAAAAAAGTAAAATCAAGCGAGTTCGTTAAACTTTTTAATGGAGTACTTAATAATTAACGTCTGGTGGTTTTTCAGCCAATGTCAATATCTTCGTTAATCTATTACGCTAAATTGTCCGATGGCTTAATTCTTTCTGAATCATTTCAAGTTGAGCGGTTCGGAGCTTGCGCTCGTATGGATCAGTTTCGGATTCCGGTTTGGCAAGATAGTCCTCGTTGTACTTGATTTCAAGATAGAGGATGTCGGTTGTCTCCATCACGGCATGACGTTTGGACAGCGCTACTTTTGCCTCGATTTTTCCCGATTCATATTCAGCTGGGTCTCGCTGGGCGATTTCTGAAAGGATCATCTTTACTGATTTTGAGTCGGGTGTTTTTTCATTATTCAGCCGTGTAAGTCGCTCATACAACTTCTTATTGGTAAGTTTTTTGACTCTAGCTTCACTGTATCTCGAAAATAATTTCATGATTTTTCTCCTTCAAGTAAAAGTAAACTTTTGTCACCAATTGATTAATCATTAGTAAACTGGATAGTATGTGTCTTTTGCAAAAAAAACAGGTAAAGCATCTTGTGTGATTTAGAAGAGAACGCTCATAAAAAATCTGTTAATATATGACACTTTATCATAAGTTATTCGTATATTACAGGGTTATGATGCCATCGTGTTCCAATTCGAGTGCTCTAGCCGTGTTACTTCCGTTGCTACATGCCTTTAAAAGACAGCGAAAATAGAAAGCGTTAAAGGGTACGACATGTTTAGTGGTTGTAAAAATTTTGTATAGAGCTTCTTCTCCTTTTTGTACATAGAAGAGCACGTTTTTAAAAACTATTTTCCATATCGCTACTTCAGCTATTTTAATTGATATACTAAATATTTAATGCCTATTAAGAAGCGATGCGAAATAATGGATGAAGCGAGGTTGCCGAAATGATTAGGAAATATTTAAAAAAACTGTTCTCTAGAGATTATGGTCCGTTTACAACTGAGTTTGCACTATCATTGGGCTATAAAACATGGAAGGAAGCTCAAGGAAATACCTATGCCACGTTCTTTACTCAAGCGGATGACTTTTGGTTTGCGATAGAACTTCCTGACGGTCAATGGGCAGTGTGGAAAGAAGAAGGAGAAATGCCGTATCCTATTACAGTGTTTTTTACTGTGAATGAGGCAATTGGACATCTTTGGGACTTGTTCGTCGAAAGCGCGTTACCAGAACACCACTGGATCAATGAAGTGCCAAAAAAGAAATTAGGAGCTTTAGTGGATAAAGAAACTCAAATACAAATTCTGCTTTATGGGAACGCCTTGACTTTTGCGTGTGAAACCTTGGGCGTGAAAGATATGAGAACCCGTAAATACGCCGAAGTCTTTACCGTAAACACAGATGAAGTCTATGAATACGTATTGAACCACGGACTCCCACAAAGCGAGTCGACAGGCAATGCTACGCTGGTTGAAGGCTTCCATTATTATCAGGAAGAAGGTAAATGGATCACCTTTTTCACAGAAAGAGGTATGACTTTTTACGAAAAGAATTTTGAGGACGAAGAGCTAGGCAAAAGATATATCGTTACCACCTTGCTGCAATTAAGTGGCACAGGACTGTATTAGCACTTCCAAGCACAAGAGGTAAATAGGCGTTGATTCCTTAAGCTTTGTAGTTAAACTTTTTATAAATTTACATATCTCAGCTTATCGGAAGAAGCTTAAGCTTCTTCTTTTTCTATCCGGTAAACTGTATTTTTACGAACGTGAATATTTCGCTTACGTTTTTATGTGAAATACAGTTATGGAAAATACTGGGATATACAATTACTTATGCTATAATTATCTATGTGAAGTAGTGAATATTCAGTAAGAACTATCTTCCGCAATCGGGCCAGCGCGACAAGTTCTGTGATAAATGCCTCCGGCATGAAAACACAGGGAATTTATGATATGAATTTCAACTTTACAACGGAGGATAGGAATGATGAAACCATGTTTTCAGAAACTATCCCATCAATACTCCTGCGTGCGCTATCAATGACAGCTCATGGGGTTCGAAGCACAGGTAAAGTCGGCAGAAGGAAGGCTAAAGCCACCCTTTCGGGGAAGGTATGCTAACTGATATGCCGGATGGCTGAAAAACTAAATATGGTGAGAATGGTTCCTCTAGGAAGGAACTGACAAACTTCCGAATGTACAGGTCTACAGTTTGAACATAGTGTAAAGCTATGTCCCATCCAACGATGGGGTGAGTGGTGTGGAGTAAAAATTGGCCCTCTGAAACACATTATACTGAACAATGGCAGTATCTAGCTCACAGGCTTAAAGGAAGCACCTAAGTTTAGAACGGATAGCTATGTTGTAAGGGACTTGGAAAGTAAAGAACGTTGAAACAAAGGCTGTTACCTGAAACGTTTGCTATAAGACAGTAGTCGAAATGCATTTATCTTTATGAGGGTAGGGGTACGACTGATGAAATCGCTGTAATGGAGATGGAGGAACAGCCCCAAGTCTAGCGATAGGTAATAATTATTTTTCAAATGTGCATTGCGCCGATCGGGTAAGAATGTGGGAACCTCACTTCATAGAGGAATGATGCCACAGTGCAAGCTCTACGATACTGGGATTATTATGGGATGACAGATACCTTTACTGACTTACATCAACGAGCTAAAAATAAAGAAACATTCCATTTACTATACGACATCATTACGTCGCGGAATAACATTTTATTAGCTATGTATATGGTAACTTAAAAGTGAGCCACCATAGCACTTGAAAACTGAGCCACTTTTGATAGAAAATAACCCTAGATCTATATTAGGGGGAATTATCAGGAGTGATTACATTGAATGATAAACAGAAAATTATTAAATTGTATTTGGAAGGTTTAAGTAAGAGAAAAATAGCAAAAGAATTGAAGAAATCCAGAAATACAGTTGATAAATATATTAAGCTTTTCGAACAAAGCAAACATAAAGATACTCGTAATCTTCCGATTACTGAAGACATCATGAAGCCTCCGACTTACAAAAAAAGAAAAGGTAGAAAACCAGTTTTAACGGAGGAAATCAAAAATATATTACGAGGTTATATAAAAGAGAACAAATGGAAAAGAAATCATTACATGACAAAGCAACAAATGAAAATAGTTGATATGCATGAAAAGCTCGAAGATGCGGATTTCGCTATTAGCTACACTACTGTACGAAACTTTGTGAATGAAGAGAATGAAAAATCAAAGGAAGTATATATCCGAAGACATTCTAAACCAGGGTACGAAGTAGAATTTGACTGGGGAGAGGTAAAGCTACAAATAGACGGTAAGATTAAAAGTTATTCCCTAGCAGTATTTACTTTAGCCCACAGTAATTATCGATTCGCTATGCTTTATGAATCTGAAACACGTGTCTGCGTTCTAGATGTTCATACAAACTTTATTGATCATGTAGGCTTCATACCGACGGTATTTACTTATGACAACATGAGAACAGTCGTTAAATCATTTGTTGGAAATGAAAAAGTTATAACAGATAGTATGGTGAATTTATCAAACTACTACAATTTTAAAATTAGGTTATGTCAAGCTAGAAGAGGAAATGAAAAAGGTCACGTAGAACGAAGTGTTGAATTTATTCGAAGGAAGACATTTTCTTCACAATTTACTTTTACTAGTTTGAAAGAAGCTGAAGAATACCTGTCAGTTGTTCTGGAGAAGCTAAATAACCGAAAACATCATGAACATAAAATTAGTCATAAGAAATTGATGGAGAATGAAAAAGCTGTATCAAGTCCTGCAATCGCACCTTTCGATGCCACAGACTTCATAGAGTGCCGGGTTGATAAATATAGTACTGTAACAATCAACCAAAATCGTTATTCTGTTCCAGAAGGTCACGTAGGTAAGCATATAAAGGCTAAAGTAGGAGCAAAGAGAATTAAATTATTTATAGACGGAGAATTAGCAACTGAGCATTTACGTAGCTGGGGTTTACATCAGTGGATTATGAATATTAATCACTTTCTAAAAACATTTGAAAAGAAAAAAGGTGCCATAGCTCAAAGTGAATGTTTGAGGCAGGCACCAACGCAAATAAAAAACTTATACAATGACCATTATATCGGAAAAGAGAAAGAATTCATAGAGTTACTTCTTTACATAAAGGAAAATAACAGACTAGAAGAAGTTTTAAGTGCAGTTAATAAACTAAATAATATTAGATTAGGCTATGTAAGTACTGAACGAATCCTTTTCATCTGTGAGCAATCGCCAACGGCGAATATTGATGATTTAAATCGTGATGAAACGACAAACCAATCAGAAAACAATATGCGAGCATATGCAAATATGTTTGAGCAAACAGAGAAAGAAGGCGTTTATTGTGGATAAAAAAGAGAAAGTAATTGAGATGTGTAGGGAGCTTCGTCTCCCTAGTATTAGGAGTATGGCTAAAGATGAAACATCGTTTGAGAATCCTACTTTAGCATATGATGTGTTATATCAAGTGCTTGTACAGGAACAAAAAGATCGTTTCTTACGTGCAAAACAAAATCGAATCCGTGCAGCTAATTTTCCTCAAAGAAGGTTACTAGAAGAAATTGTTCACGATGCTTTACCTGATCAAGCAAAGCAAAAGTTGCCTCATTTAAAATCATTAGATTTTATCAAAGAAGGACAAAATTTAATTTTAACAGGATCTCCAGGCACCGGAAAAACTCACATTGCCATAGGACTTGGAATGGAAGCATGTCTCGCGGGATACAGAGTGTTTTTTGCGACAGTGCCTTCACTAGTGAACCAACTAAAAGAACATCGTTCAGAACGAACGCTTCGATCTTTTGAGATGAAATTTGAAAAATATGATTTGGTTATCCTTGATGAGTTAGGATATATTTCTTTTGATAAAGAAGGAGCAGAATTATTATTCTCGCATCTTTCCTTACGAGCAGGAAGAAAATCAACAATTATAACAAGCAATTTATCTTTTTTAAAATGGCAAGAGGTTTTTCATGATCCAGTATTAACCGCTGCATTAACAGATCGCTTAACTCATAAATCTCATGTTTTAAATATGAATGGGCCCTCTTTTAGAATGAAAGAAACGGAAGAATGGATGAAATCTGGTGCTAATTAACGTGGCTCAAAATTGAATTGCGAAATGGCTCACTTTTCACTTGCGAAATACAAGCGTATCGAAAGATTAAGTCCAATAAAGGGTCGAAGACCCCTGGAACAGATGGGAAAACCATCTTAGATATAGAGAAACGAACTGAGGATGAATTAGTAGAAGAAATACAAAGACAGCTCAAAAATTATCGCCCAAAGAAAGTTAGGCGTAAACTTATTGAAAAAGATAATGGCAAAATGCGACCATTAGGTATTCCATGTATCCTCGACAGAATCATCCAACAATGCTTTAAACAAGTATTAGAGCCAATTGCAGAAGCCCACTTTTATAATCATAACTATGGATTCAGACCTTTGCGGTCTACGCATCATGCGATAGCGAGAGTTCAATATCTAGTTAATCAATCAAAACTTCATTATGTGGTAGATATTGATATTAAAGGATTTTTTGACAATATCAATCATACTTTGCTTATTAAACAGCTATGGAATCTAGGTATTCAAGATAAGAAAGTTTTAGCCTGTATATCAAAAATGCTGAAAGCTGAAGTGGACGGAGAAGGTATTCAGACAAAAGGCTCACCACAGGGTGGTCTACTTTCACCGTTACTGTCTAATGTTGTACTGAATGATTTGGACCAATGGGAGCTATTCCCCCTCACGAGGCCCATTAAATCTCAGCCTGGCAAACGAAGCGCAAAAATGAAGACTAATTTAAAAGAAGGTTATATTGTTCGCTATGCAGATGATTTTAAAGTTTTATGTCGGGACTGGAAAACTGCTGAAAAATGGTACCATGCTGTTAAACTTTATCTGAAGGAACGCTTAAAACTCGATATATCACCAGAAAAATCGAAGATTATTAATCTCCGTAAGTCTAAGTCCGATTTTCTTGGTTTTACAATACGTGCCAATCGTAAAAGAAAGACACGTGTTGCTCATACATTTGTTAAAGCTGAGAAAATGCGAAAAATCAAAGCGGAGGCAAAGAAACGGGTCCAAGAACTGCGAAAATCACCAACGGCTCAGAATGCTATGCGGTTTAATAGTTTTGTCTTAGGGTTACATAATTATTTTAACCGAGCTACTCACGTCAATTTAGCATTCTCACGTCTTGCCTATGAAATAGGTGCATTCATGTACAATCGTCTTAAACCTGTTGGGAAATATGAACATCCTAAAAAACCTCCACCTGTTTATAAAAAGTTTTATAGCTTAGGCACTAAAACATATAAAATTGCTGGTGTACATCTCTTCCCTCTTGGAATCATCAAAACCAAAAACACGATGTGCTTTACACAAAGTTTAACACCGTTTACTGAAGAAGGTCGAGTACAAATAACCACCAGGCTACGCACAGATATTAGACAGGAAATAGTGTTGTTACTGGACTCAAAAATCCCGACACGGAGTGTCGAATATATGGATAATCGGATTAGTAGATACAGCATGAAGTTAGGTAAATGTGAAATCACAGGTATGTTTTTAGAAGCACAAGACGTAAACTGTCATCACTACATTCCTATGCATCTTGGTGGAAGCGACAAATTCAATAATTTACGTATCCTCCAAAAAGAGGTACATAAATTAATCCATATGACGGACATAATTAAGATAGATACACTCATTAAAGTTTTGGGTATCACAGAACCGATGTTAAAAAAGATTAATAAATATCGGAAGAAATGTGAATTAGAATCCATCACATAACCCAAATCAAGAAGAGTAACTTGAAACTTATAATTAATAAAACCATCGGTAGATGGAACGCGGAATGCTTGGAAACTGGCACGTTCCGTGTGGAGTAGGGGAAAAGCTGGAGATAATTTCAAAGGTTTACCTATTGCAAACTTTCATGGAATAATATATTTAAAATTGATAGTGTAATCGTCCTTAATTCGGACGATTATTTTTTTGAAAAAAATATTATTTTCGAAAAGTTAGGCTAAATTACATTTTGGTTTGTCTAATAGATATAAGACAAAAAAAGAAAGGGTGAATTTCAATCATTAGATTAGTAAAAAAAGCTCAAAAAGGAAATGACAAAGCCTTTTTAGAGCTTTTCCAGCAATGTGAAGAAGATATTTATCGAATGGCTTATGTATATGTAAAAAACAAAGACGATGCTTTAGATGTTGTTCAGGAAGTAGCCTATCAATCCTTTAAGAAGATAAATACATTGAAAACGCCAGCGTATTTCAAAACGTGGTTAATAAAAATCACTATGAACTGTGCAACGAATGTAGTAAGGAAAAATAAAAAAGTTGTTCATTTAAAACCAGAATATGAGGAATTTATAGGAATAGAGAATGAAGATATTTCTCTTTCTATATCATTACGGGACTTAATAGAAGCATTAGAAGAGGATGAAAAAAGCATAGTTTTACTAAGGTTTTATCAAAACTATACATTTAAAGAAATATCCGAGGTATTGGAAATACCACTCGGAACGGCAAAATCAGTTCTTTATCGTGCCATAAATAAACTTCGTAAACAATTTAAGGAGGATGATATTTGTGAGCAATAAAATTAATCAAGAGTTACAAAAAATAGAAATTCCGAAAGAATTACATGAAAGGTCTAAGTTAGGTGTGAAAACAGCTAAAGCAGAGCAACAAAAAAGAAGATTAGAAAAATCTGTTCATTTAAATTACAAAAGATGGATTGCAGCAGCATGTGCATTTGGAATAGTATTGTCAATTACGTTAGGTATGCCATTTTTTAATAAGAATGGAGAACTCCAAGTTGCAAATTTTGCAATTACAGCATATGCATTGAGTGATGATGGTAATCAGCTTAATACAAATCTTTCATCAGAAAAAGCTATCTTTGAGTTATCAACTGAAGATAGAGTAGATGGTGGTTTAATTAGTATAAGTGGTGGTGGAGCTAATTTAATTTTTACAGATGTGCTGTTAAATATAACTGGAGAACATATCGACTCAATCACTTATACGATGAGCAAAGGCAAGTTTGTAGAGGATGTTACATTAACAGCTAATGAGAGAGTAAACAGAGACTGGCTATTATCGGAAAAGATAAATTATATTACTACTGTGCCTGGTTCAGATATATCTCAAGGTATAAAGGAAATAGGGAATACCTACACAGTTAACTATAATGAACAGGAAAAACATAAATATACTCTTGCAATTCCTCATGACGGCAATGAAGTAATAGAGGATGACATTATCATTAATGTAAATGTAAAATATACAGATGGAAGCACTGAACAACAAGATATCGTTGTAACTCAAGAATCAAATTCTATTTCATTAAAGCTTAATTAAAATAATCGGGGGCTTTAATCGTACAGCATTGTGCAAGAATAGGGTGCGATTGTTGCACAAATTTTATGCCATTAACGGGCCATTTTATTAGTATGCAAAATACATTAGACATCATAATTACTGAAAGAATAAGGTGTGTCACTTGAGGATGTCAAAAAGCAAAGTCTATTGGATTGCATTATCTCTTGTTATGCTTACTGGGATATTTCTAATATTAAAATTACCGCAGAACGGTTTCGTCTATGCTTTTATCATATTATTTTTGTTTTTGATAATCGACTATCTTGTTGTTGGCAAGAAAAAACGTGTAATAAATAGTAAGCAATCGGGTGTTGATTATGTAGATCTAACTTTGGGGAAACACGCGAACTATTGCAGATCTGGGATAGTGCAATAGTTTGTTTAAGTGAATCTAACACAATAGAAAAATCTTAAATTCATAAAATAGGCTCAACCTTTGTCCATACATAGTCAAGGGAGAAGTGAAAATTCTACAAAGGATTAGCTGCGGATAAATGACTTCTGGGAACTGATGTTATGTCTCCTAGATGTGGATATGAGATTCATACAATTATTTGAGCAATCAGGAAAACAATTCTCATTTCAGGCTTTAAATTAGGCTTTGTTAAAATTCATTGCAAATATTTAACTAAAAGAAAAAGACCACTCAAACGATTTTACTTTATTTACAGCACAGATAGCTGCGTGCTGTAAATAAAGCGACAACAACCCTATCCAAATGGAAAGAGGGGTTCATAAGATGATGCAACAACTTAATCTAATGAATCTAATTTCCCTCTTATATATTTTGCCCGTGCTTCAATAAAATCCAATATATACTTAGGTTCCATATCAAATAAATGGATATCGTCTTTTTTATAAGGATCTTTTTGAATATAAGGCCTCATCATATCATGCATAATTTGTATTTTAGGTTTCAAAAAGTCTATATTAAATTGATTTTTTAAAATAACTTCTAGCAAATTTTTGTATTGAAGTCGAAATGTTTTCACGTCGAGAATCCTTGCGGTAAGCGTATTAAAACCTTCGATTCGTAAATAATCTTCTTCCATGACTTTCCCATTTACATCCCTTCCCCATGTTGCATCGTAATCCCACGGGATAATTTCGAATAGCCCCGTTTCGCTATTCTGGTATAGTGCGTAATTATGAACAAAGCCATCAAAATTTTGGGTGAAAACAACGCCAGCCAACCAACGGAGATACTGATCAATATTGAGGTATTTAACAATTTCATTTTCAAATTCAGCTTTTGAAATGGTATTAATTTCAATAATCATTTTTTGTAAATGAAATTCATCTGATTCTGTCCCATATTTTAGTTCATAGCCAACCTTAAGTGATTTCTTTACATCTTTATTAAGATCACTCATTAACGAAAAGTTAGCATCGCCATCAATCGCATAGAATATTGGTCCCTGCGGTAGTTGTCGATTCGTAAGGAAATGCTCATCGACTGATTCTAATTCCAAATAAAGCCCCTCATTTTTTCCATTCAATTTCATAAATACAAATTGGGACTTTGGCGATAAGCACCCTATTTCATTGAAGAAATCGAGCGATAATTTATTTCTTAATAGAGAAGGATCTTTATATTCTGCGTTGATATGAACTTCTTTGGCATTTCTATACGTACTTGGCTTATAAAACGAAATGTGATACGACTTCTTTCGAAAATCTCGGATATGGGAGCCACGATAGGCGATATCAATATCATACTTTCTTTTGTTTATCGTTAGCTTGGCAGAGATAGGATCGTCACACCATATATCTTTCCGAAGTTCACTTAAATCTAAAGGATGAATAAAAAGCTGATATTCAGGTATTTTTATGCCTTTATCCATACGAATTCCCTCCATTTATTGTTACATTATTCGTATGAAACAAAAATGTAAGATGCCACTAAAAGGTACAGAATTATCTTTTACTTTCAAAAACTATGCGATTGTCTCTAACATTTTTAATACAACCTCATATATTGCGATAAGGGAAAGAAAAGTGCAGTAGCACAGGTTGATTTTTTGAAAAAGGAATAATCACCTACTTCTATCTCTAATGAAAATGAAAGGAGGTTTGAACATGTCACTTATACAGAATGCAGTAAATCAGGCTAACAATACAGGGTTAGGTCACTTCATGCATCAGGATCCTTTTAGTAACCAACGCTGCACGGGCAGGGTACGTCGAACTTCGCGAAACCAACGCTGCACGGGCAGGGTACGTCGAACTTCTCGAAACCAACGCTGCACGGGCAGGGTACGTCGAACTTCTCGAAACCAACGCTGCACGGGCAGGGTACGTCGAACTTCTCGAAACCAACGCTGCACGGGCAGGGTACGTCGAACTTCTCGAAACCAACGCTGCACGGGCAGGGTACGTCGAACTTCTCGAAACCAACGCTGCACGGGCAGGGTACGTCGAACTTCTCGAAACCAACGCTGCACGGGCAGGGTACGTCGAACTTCTCGAAACCAACGTTGCACGAGCAGAAAACGTCGAACTTCTCGAAACCAACGACACAAGAGAAGGAACTCCTTTTGGAATGACTTATTATTTTAAAAACTTTTAGGCGATTTTTCGCTATCTGAAGTATGTCACTTATTGTTCATCATTGGACTATTGAGTGTGTTCGTATTATAAAGTTAGCTAGTTCTTACTAGTTAACTTTTTTTGTGTTATTCCTATCGAAATGCTAGGTTGAAAGAAAAATGAAAGTTCTGCTAGGTTGATGGTTTCCTTCTGATCTTTTTTTGTATATTCTTCTTTATGAATTGTATTACATAGCATCTATTAGAATTGTCTTATTCACTGTAGACCATCCACTTTTCTCATTCAAACCGGAAATTCAAAAAAGATTGCTTTAACAGCGTGAACCGTCAGTGGATCCTTTTATTCCTATTTATCTAGGAAAACATTTCGTTTTCAAAAAGGAAAAAAAGGGTGTCTAAAAATAGGGGAAAATGGGTGTTCAAAGCCGGGAAACCTTTGGCGTCCTTCATTAAAACGTATTGGATTTACCACTTTTAAACTCCCTTCATAGGGGATAGTATAGGCTATGGATAATTAATGAAAAGACTTAGACTAAGGCCCATGTTTGGGATCTTTGCATGGAACTATTTTGGACTTTTCCAATAGTCTTTTAAATAATCTAAATGTATTACCTATACATCCCAGTTTTGGTGTTACGTCTATTAGGCGTGCATGCAGCATCTAAACTTGAATTAGAACAGTAGACTTATTAAAGTGTGCTAAAAAAACTTCGAATCTAACACATTACAAGGATGTTGCATTGGAGGCTTTCCTGCAGATGTAAGGCTTGCAAACGCTGATTACAGCTTAACGAATGTCTTTAAACCATAAAAATAGGCGTCCAGATGTGTATACTAGATTGTATGGAAGAAAACGATTCATTTGCGGGGAGTGGTCTTCCGCAAACTGTACCATTTAACGGAATCATTAATTAAACTAACAGTAGTAGAAGGTTAGTTTATAAATACGAATTTGTAGCTCATAGGCGTTTCTTAACATAAGGGGAAGATTTATTGGGGATTTTACTTGAACTTATAGGGTCAATTGGCACACTGATTTTTTCTTCTACGAAAGATGTAACAGAAAAGAAATAAAGAAGAATATTGAATTTCTCAAGAGTTATGAATGGTTCCAAGAATATCTTGAGAATAATAAAAATCTACAATTAATTTTGGGAAATAACGATGTTCGCTTTTGCATAGGCAAGTTAAATATTGATAAAATGCATAAAGTTTCTTACTCAGACAAATGGGAAGTCAGAATAAAAAAGTCATGTTAAAAAGCAAAAACAGTCATTTTTAAATTATAAATAATAAAAGAGTGCGTTAAATAATTCTTCCGTATTCGGGTTCGATTGTTGAACAAGTTTTATGCCATTAACGGGCCAAATCGTTCAATAGTTAAAGATAGGTTAGATTCTAATCATTTAGAGTCTAACCTAATTTATTCTTTACTTTGTATAAGTTTACTTTACATTTGTAGCAGTATAGTTTACTATGTAGAGGAAGTTAAAAAGGAAGGTGTTAACCTTGAAAAAAGAATTTGAGGATTGCATTGAAAATAAGGTGTATGAACATAGGGTTTTAAAAAGGATGACGCAAAAAGATTTGGCGGATGCTGTCGGTGTCTCTAAGCAAACTATATTTGTTATGGAGAAGAATAATTATTCACCTTCTCTCGTTTTAGCTTTTCGAATAGCTGATTTCTTTAACGTGAATGTTAACGATATTTTTACTTATGTGAAGGGAAGTGGAAAGAATGGGAACTAATTCTATAGAAATATCAAATAAGATATTTCATCCTTTAAAAACCTGGGCGGAAGAATCAACTGGTAATTGGAATATGCTTGTTGGTATTGGTTTTGTATTGGTTATAGTCGGGGCGATTCTGGTATTAGTATTGTGTAAGAAGATGGGTAAAGCTGACGAGAGAACAAATCAAATAAATTTAAAAAGTGCCCTCATTATCTTAGGTATAGTAATTTTGTGCGACATAGTCTTCCCAAAAGAATATATGTGGCAAATTTTCTTCTTATTTAAATATTCTATTGCATTCATCGCCTCAGGAATATATCTAGCTATTCGATATAAAAAGGATTTTTCTAATTAAAGAACTAAACAGGGAATCAGAAATTTGAAGTACAATCACCTCAACACAAAAACAAATAATTATTGTGCTAGCTAAGATGGCTCCACAATCGGGTGCGATTCTTGGTGCGAAACGTTCCTGATTCAAATGAAATGTGGTCACACAATTTCGGTAAAAATCAGGTAGTTTTAGATTTCTAAAATTAAAGGGTTATATCGAGAAGTCGAATGACGAGGTAACACTCTGAAAGGCTTCCCCTGCGTCGAGTAGCACGCGGATTAGTAAGGAAAAGCGTGTTATAAGCTCGGCTAATAGGCGTGAGAATCTACCGTAACAGTTTAGCTGACGAAAGCCTACCCGATGGGGTGGTGTAAATCATGATGCTTGGGTTGAACAAATATGGTGAGAATGCAATGTAAATACAATAAGATACTGTATTGCTGACGAACTTCTGAATGTACGGGTCTAGACGTACGTTATATAGAAATGTATTTACTACCAGATGTAGGGTTAGCTGTGGATGAGTAAGAATCGAGAATATGAAAGTCCATCTTGTGTTACAGGCACATGCAATGCTAACAGGCTCATAGGAAGCACCTAAGTTTGCTTTATAATAGATATAATTCAGCGTTGTAAGCTGATAACGTGGAGGGCTTACTCCCGGTGAAACGTTGAAAAGGAAAATAGTCGTGAGACTAGCGACTATATAACTTTTCTTCATATCAGTGAAAGTGGTGGCACAGTACCGTCGAAGCGTGTAATGAACGTGGAGGGATAGCCACTAGACTAGTAAAAGATTCATTCAACCATGTTAGACAAATCTTTATCGGTTAATAAGGTTCTTGTAAGACTAATAGAGGTTCACCTTCCACGGAAGGCACCGACTTATTGAAACGGAAGACTTGAGACACATAAAGTGTTGATGATTGAATTGATTTGGATTAGTTGGAACGCCGTATGAGGTGAAAGTCTCACGTACGGTGTGAAGTGGGGGAAAAGCTGGCGATAACTTCAAAGGCTTACCTATCACTATAAGAAGAATTTGCACCCTTTTCAGAAACGGGCCAGATTAGTGAATTAAAAATTAATAAGATTCACAAAATGTTACAATTGAATAAAGGAGTGGAGGATTTGAATAAAAAAATATTCAATCTCACACTTAGAATTGTTGGTATTATTGCTGTTTTATTATTTGCCTATTATAGTGTGTTGGAAGAAGATATAGTTCAATTCATTAAATTTGTTAGTACACTGACAGCAGTATTATTTCTAATTATTTATTCTAATAAAAGGTCCAAACAAAAAGATGAAAATCTATGAAAACTTTTCAACACTTGGGTGCAGTTATGTAACAACAGCTGTGCTGCAAAGAGGACTAAGAGGAGAATGTTATGGGTATAAAAAGCAGAAAAAAATCATTCGTACTAGTAGTAGTTGTATTTTTAATACTTTTCATGACGTGGTTATTTCCATTCTCCCCCATCAGTATTTATAAAAGTTATACCTACAAGCCAGTTAAAGTGTTATATATCGACGATAAAAGCTATGAAGATATTTTGAATGAATTTAAAGAATCATATGAAAAAGAATTGAGTAAAGAAGTTAAAAACACCAGTAACGATAGTCACAACAGCATAAACTTAACTATAGACCGGACCCAGTATATACTCCCTATATTTGAACAAGATTGGTTAGTTAGTACAGAACCATTACCGATAGATAAAAATAAATTAGACCAGATGCTTCATGATGTAACACAGAGCAGAAATACATTATTGATGCTTGTTGCTCAAGAAGATTATACGAGTGAAGAAAGAGGTTATTTGGTAGATATTATAAATAGCATCCTAAGATTGCAAGAAGAAATTAGGTATGTGAAAGATAGAAGTTATTTTTCAAGAATTGAACTAAATACTTTATTTGATAATTTACGCGATAGCTATAGATTTAATTTCGATATCTTTGTTACCACCTTTTATGAGAGAGTTAATAAGCAGTGAAATTGATCAACAATCGGGGGCGTTTGTTTAAGTATGGATAAAGTTTTCAAATAATTTTATTGTTGCTTTGAATGAAATAGCTGAACTAATGCACATCGGGATACTTTTATGATATCCTGATAGTAGAACAATGGTGTTGATTAGGCACTGTGAAAACTTGATAATCTAACTGGACTTCGGTTGCCAGTCGTTGGCAAGCAGCATAAAAACTTGATACTCATTCCAGACTACGGGTGCTGGACGTTGACAAGTAACATAAAAACCTAATCATTATTTTTAGAGAGAAGAGTGGGGTAATTATACTTAACACTCTTCTTTTTGGGTTAAAAAATAGTTAATTAATTATGATGAGTAAATCAGTATTATTTGAAGAACAATAAGAATTTCTGTAGTGTGCTTCGCATATTGTAAGCGTCAAATAGCGCCCACCTGTCTTTCAGGGGGCGCATATTATATGCTTTATTTAGTTTTATTGGGAACGTGGCAATCTGCTGGTAGGGTCTCCGACCATGGAAGCAGTTGATCTAGTGCCTTTGGCTCCTTCAAATCTATTAAAGGAAGCTGTTCAAATACGTAGGTTAAATAAATCAGTGGATTCAACTGATTTTCTTTAGCAGTTTCCACAATGCTATAGGCGATTGCGCTTGCTTTTGCACCTTTCATAGATTGAGAGAATAACCAGTTCTTGCGCCCAATCACGAAAGGTTTGATAGCACGTTCAGCTCGGTTATTATCTATTTCCAAACGCCCATCCTGTAAAAACATTGTAAGGCGTATCCATTGGTTTCTGCAATACTTGATGGCTTGTCCCAACGCACTTTTCGGTGCAACACGTGAGCTTTGCGTTTGTAGCCAGGTTGAAAAAGCATCCAGTACAGGCTGACTGCGTTCAAGTCGTTCTTTATAGCGTTCTTCAGGGGTGTGATCCTTTAGTGCGCGTTCAATCGCGAATAATTGGTTGCAGAAACGAAGCCCTTCTTCTGCCGCGCAAGGTGTTTCCTTGTTTTTTGCTTCTGCTGGCAAGGCCGTTAGGGCCTCATCGAATTTTCGACGCGAATGTGCCCAACACCCTACCAATTTCACCTTCGGTAAATCATTATACCCTTGGTATCCATCGACATGCAGAAATCCCTCAAAGCCTAAAAGGAAAGCTTTAGGATGTTTGGCTGCCCTTGTTTGTTGGTAATCATACAACACAGCGGCCGATGCATCATGCCCCGTCCGATACAACCACATATAGGACTTGGATGTCGCTGGACGTCCAGGTTCGGACAGGACTTGAAGTGTCGTTTCATCCGCATGAAGAACATCCTGCATTAATAAATAGGTGCGGATATGTTCATAAAGATGGATTAGCCAATGAGTTGCCCCGTACATCATCCAGTTCGCTAAAGTCTGACGCGATAAAGGAACACCTAAACGTTCCAATTGTTTTTCTTGTCGATAAAGAGGCATACCTTCGACGTATTTTTGATTCATAATATAAGCCATCGCCGATGGCGATGCTAAACTTCCCGGATACATAGGTGCTGGCATCTTCGCTGTGACAATCGGTGTTTCGGTGCCTTCCCGTTCACAATTCCGGCAACTGTAGACATGGCGTACATGTTTAACGACCTTCACTTGAGCTGGAATGACTTTCAACTCGCGACGTACTTCTGTACTCATTTCATGTATTTGTTCACCGCAACACAAACAAGCCTGTTCCTCATCTGGTAAACGATAGTGAATCGTTTCAGTTGGCAGATTTTCAAGCATTGCTTCGATTTGGCCAGTACGTTTTTTACGACGATAGGTAATCGATTCAAGCGTTGGTTCCTCCACCTTTTCATTCGCTGTGACTTCAGCTTCGTTGAAAAGAGAGAGTGCGAGTTGATCCGGATTGCTTTTTTCACTAGAAGCGCCAAATTTCCGTTGTTGGCTGAGGCGAAATTGTTCTTCTAACCAGTTGAGTTTAGCCTGTAGCGCTTCATTTTGCTTTTCTAGCTCCGCATTTTTCGCTGTAAGTTCTTCAATTGTAGATGAGGTGACCGATGTTGTTTTTTCCATAGTAAAAGAAATTCGACAAGACTCGCCGAATTCCTTTTTTAAATGATGACTTTTGCAGAAACTTTTTTGTGGGCTTGTTTTTGTTCATAAGGCAAGCCATCCAGTAGCCAATTTAATTGTCGATGGCTAATAGATAGTGGTTGTGTGGTTGAACCATTTGGCCACTGGAACAGACCGTTTTCCAACCTTCTGTAGTAAAGCCAAAAACCGTTATGATCCCAATGAAGAATTTTCAGTTTATCGCGGTTCCTATTACAAAAAACAAATAAACTAGGGGAAAACGGATCAAGCTGAAAGCTTTCCTGTACAATGACTGCTAAACCATCAATCGATTTGCGTAAATCAGTATGGCCACAGGCCAAATAAACATGGTTGATTTGCGTTTTACTTAACATTTGTTTGAAGCACCTGAAGAACTTCACCCAAAAGTATAGGATTGAAACCCTCTTCAATTTGAATGGAAATAGCGCCGATTGTAAGTAATAGTGATGTAGTGGAATTACTTTCCTGAATGACTTTATCGAAAGAGATCCATTGAGGAGCTGAATCTGCAGTATCCGTTTGGGGCCAATCCTTTTTGAGCCATGCATACATACTTTGGTAACTGATGTTGTTTTCAGCACACCAGGTCTTGACGCTAGATTCACCACTTGCTTTAAATACATTAATTCGTGCTTGCCACATTTCTCGGCGTGCGTCTCTTGTCATGTAAAAACCTCCTAACTTTTGATCGTAAGGTGATTATCACATATTACGAAAATGGTTAGAAGGTGGGGGGTATTTGACGCTTACCGCATATTGTTGCATGAGCTTCTCACGGACGAGGTTGAGTTTCGCACGAAAATCCTAAAGTAAGTGTAGGCAAACTGCGGTTTTAAGTCTGGGGCTTCGCATATTGGTACACGAGCTTCTCTCTGACGAGGTTGAGCTTTGCACGAAAATCCTAAAGAAAATGTAGGTACACCGCTGATTCGTGCACTGAGCCTCGTATATTATTGCTCGAGCCTCCTACGGATGAAGTTAAGCTTCACATTTTAGCAATCGAGCTTCGCGCTGAATTATTAAATTTGTTGAACTCCTATAATTTAAAGTAGCTGTAAACTAATACCTTCAGAATTGTAATAATGGTATAATTAACATATGAAAATAATGGGGGTGGTGTAAAATGAGTCACTTAATCGAAAAGATGACATATGAATATTTAGAAGATGTGTTGGTTCGTTTGGCACATCACTCGAGTGCAATTGAAGGTAATACCATCACGTTACCAGAAACAGTGACAATCATACTAAATGATACGCTTCCAAATAACGCAAACATAACTAGAAGAGAATTTTACGAAGTAGATAATCACCAACAAGCATTTGAGTATCTTGTGCATTCGATAGAAAACAACAAACATTTATCAGTATCTATCATAAAAGAGATACATGAAAAATTAACGGATCGGCTGCAACATGATAAAGGGCAATTTAAAACTGAGGATAATTATATAAAAGGTGTAGAATTCTCGACAGGATCACCTGAACAAGTACCACAATTAATGGATCAGTTAATTGGAAATTTGAATTATCGTCTGGGAGAAGCTAAGACAAAAGATGATTTATTAAAAATCATCTTAGAAACTCATATCCAGTTTGAAAAAATTCATCCCTTTTCTGATGGAAATGGAAGAACAGGTAGGATGATTATGAACTATTCATTACTGGAAAACAATTTACCACCTTTAATTATAAAGAAGGAAGTAAAAAACGAGTACATGCAGTTATTAGGTGAAGCACAAATAAAAGAGTTTCCTGATCCACAGGATATTGAAAACTTTGTTGCTTTTGCAAAACCGATTATGGAAGAAGAAGAAAAAAGAATGGTGTCATTTGCAAATAAAGAATCAAAGCAAATCAAAACAATTATCGAAACCAAAGATGAAGAAGAAAGAAGAACTAAGCTTATGAATAATAGTTTTAATAATAATCAGAAGCGATAAAAATATTTTATAGTACTGATAAACCTAATTTAAAGTACTCTTTTTCGATGTATTTGCGATTTATAGTGGGTTTTGATAAAGTGAAAGTATATTCTTTATGTTATTAAGTCACCTTACCTACTGGTGAAAGTCGTTACACTTTGTGCATACGCAGAAAGAGATTCGGCATAAATTTTAAGCCTTTGTATTCCTTTTTTATAGGAGAAGTTAGGCAGACGTTATACACGTCAAAAATTATCACATGCAATTCAAAGAGGATACTTACGCATTTTGCGTAAACTATATTAAAACCGATTTTTCCTATTTGAGGAGAGGTCGGTTTTTTGCATTCTAAATAAAAAAAGATAGGAGAGAAAAACATATTTATTAAATCAATTTGAATCTGGTTATTTTAAAACGCATTTACTTAGCAATCGCTAGGTATTAATGCGTTTTTTTATTTTAAATACAAAATAGAGAGGGTAGATAGGTATGTCAATTAATCTTGATCAAATGACAGCTGTTCAAAACGAGCAACAAGGCAGTATTTTAGGACACTTAATGTGGTTCTCTGTAGGCAAGCAATTAGTCAAAATGGATGATTTAGAGCGGGGACTTTTTCAATCAGGATTACCTGCTGAATGGATGCCAAATGCGATACGTCCAGCTGATGCTTTTAGAAGAAGTACAAAAGAGATAGAGACTAGAAAATCCACCGGACACGCTGGCGTATTCGAGAATTATCTTATACGTGAAGTGTTCTCAGACAAGAACCATGTGCAAAGAAACATTGTAGTGGAAAAAGTGAATCAGGCTGGTAAACGTCTTGATTACAACAGTCAAGCGGGCGTAATTACATTGGATAAGCAAAATAGTTCTCTAACGTTTGTTGCTGAGGATGAAATGACAAAAGAGCTGTGCTTTGAAGCAGAGCGGAATTTTAATATTTATAAAGACTATTATTCAGCCCAGCAAGTAAGAGTAATGGTGAGTAAAATCCTTCAATCGCTAGCACCCACACCTGTACGCCCTAATGGCGGTGTTTATTTTGTTCCGGATTCGCATACGGAAGGGTTGAATCAACTTGTAAACTTTACGTCCTCTCTTGTGAACAGTGAAGGGTTCAAGATACCCGTCGTTAATACATTCGACAACCGACAAATGGTAAACACGAAGCTAAATGATCATTTGGAATCCATTTTACATGATTGTAAGTCGAGTGCTGGGCTGAAAAAGGGACAAGTGAAAGAGATTATTGAAAATGCGAAGTCTGTAATTGCAAACTATCGTAATTACAAAGGTATTGTCACCAATGAAGCAGACACGCTAGAAAATAAAATCATGACGATTCGTGCAGCGATCGCCAAAATGGTCGCGGATTTTTAAAAAATAAAGAAATGGAGCGATTAGAATGCCAGATTTTTTTCAAACAATAATGGGAAGAAAATTTTACGAGCGTGATGTTGTCGAGTGTGTGCAATCTATAAAGAAAATTGCACAAGAACTTGAGCGTTCAAATGAATTGAAAGAACAGGAATTGCAGATGAAGATACGTGAGCTATCGATAAAAGAACAAGAATTATTTATTCTTTCAGCGAAAAACTAAAATGAATCTTAAAAAGGGAAGTAGGGTTTCATTAGAAGCCTGCTTCCTTTTTCTATCTAAACTAAAAAAGGGGATAATCAAAATGACTAACACTAATTTTGCAAAGTTAGAGGAAATTAAAAATGCACTCAATGCAAAGTTTTTTGAACGTGAGGAAGAAGTTGAGGGGATTCTTGTAGCTCTTCTTTCTAGGCAGCATATGCTCATGATTGGACCTGCGGGAACTGCGAAATCCGCATTATCGGTTGAATTATCTAAAATTGTTCAGGGAACCGAATATTTTCAGTGGTTGTTAACAAGGTTTAGTACACCTGAAGAAGTCTTTGGGCCATTGTCGTTAAAGGATCTTGAACAGGGTGTGTATAGACGGAATACAGAAACTAAAATGCCGGAAGCTAATCTGGTGTTTTTAGATGAAATATTTAAAGCGAACTCAGCAATCTTGAATAGTTTGTTAACACTTATAAACGAAAGGCTTTTCTATAATAACGGGACACCTCTAAAGGTTCCTTTGATGTCAGTCATTGGAGCCTCAAATGAGTATCCCGAAGAAGGAGAAGGACTTGAAGCTCTTTTCGACAGGTTCTTACTTCGATTCGAGCTAGATTATATTGCAGATGAAACGAATTTTGTTTCTATGATGAAGGGCAACGGTCAAAGTCTTGTTATGCCTTCCGTGACAATGGAGGAGTTGATTCAACTTCAGTTTTTTACTGACATGGTAGAAATACCGGATGAAGTGTATGAGACTCTTTCGAAAATCCGAAATGAATTACGGGATGAAGGAATTCGACCTTCTGATAGGCGATTTAAAAAGTCACTTTCTGTGCTTCAAGCGAAGGCGTTGATAAACCAAAGGCAAGTTGTAAAAGTTGATGATAATGTCATCCTTGAAAATGCACTATGGGAAACAATTGATCAAAAAGATAACGTTTCTTTGATTGTTCGTAGACACTCACTTGATGTGATTACTCGAAAACTAGATACGATTCAGGAAGAGGCGAATGAAATATTTTCTTCTATACAAACGGATGCTTCTACTGATGCTGGTATGGAAGCTACCCAGAAATTTAAATCGTTGGTGGCAGATCTGAATAAGTTGAAAAAGCATAATGAAAGTAGAGATAAGGATATCGAACCTTTACTTGATAAAGTAAAAACGATGCAGCAAGAAATTCTTGATAGTATTTTGGAGCCGATGGATTTTGATACTTCAAGTGCAAAATCAGCTGTTGAAATACCGTTTTAAAAATCAGAATAGGAAGTTGAATGCCGGGGAATGATTCCTTGGCATTTCTATTATTTAAATGAAGGGAAGAGTTTCTATTGGAAGCAATAATAGTGAAAAAGGGAAATCAATCTGTGTTGAATGTAGATGCATTTGATAAACGACGTTTCAACGAAATTTATTCCATGTCGCAAGGTCTTCAAAAGCTAAGTGGTGATGGAGAATTAGCTACGTTTGAGCCATTACTCGCTGACATTTGGGCTTCTTTATACAAGATGAAACCTGAATTGTCTATAGAAGAAATTCCTAAAGACTTGAAAGTAAACCAATCTCTGATGGAGAAAATTATGAGTGATGATTCGTTTGAAAACTACCGAAAGTTTACCCGACTGGATGATTTATCGTCAGCCATTGGAACTGTGAAATTCGGGGAGAAAACAAACGAATGGTTGACTGAACAAAAAGAACAGGATGAAGATTTACAAAAGCTAATGCAAGAAATACAGGCGATGCAAAAGCAGCTTCAAATGCAGGGGGAACAAAATAGAACTGGAAATGGTAATGAGAAACTTCGGGAAGACTTAAAAGAAGCGATGTCGGGCTTAGATAGCCAACTCCAACAGACGTTGCAAAATAACAGCTACAGCTTTTCCCAAGCAATGGCACAAGCTATGCAGGAAACAAAACAAACGAAAGATAGCTTGAAATCATTACTTGGAGGCACAAGTGCTGGTAGTGGCGATGCAGAGTTGAAAAAAGTTCCTTTGCGGGACCAGATTTTATTGGCTGAGAAAATTGCATCTAATAAACAGATGAAAGAAATTGCAGATTGGGCTGGACGATTTAAACAGATAGCCCGTAAGAAGCAAAAATCTAAGCATAGTGAATCAATGGAAAGAAGCGGGGTTACGTTAGGTAATGATATTGAACGATTATTGCCAATGGAACTAGGATTGTACACACATCCAATAACGAAGAAAGACTTCTTACGTCGCTTTGTGGAAGGTCAAACGATGCAATATGAACAGAAAGGGCATGAGGTGTTAGGAAAAGGTCCAATTGTACTTTGTCTGGATCAGTCAGGCAGCATGCACAAACTGGATACTCAATCCAAAGGTTTTACGTTAGCACTTATGTCGATTGCAAGAAAACAGAGAAGGGATTTTTGTTTAATCCTTTTTTCTACTCGTACAAAGATTTTTAAATATGAAAAAGGGAAAATAAAGAGTTCAGATATGATCAATTTAGCTCAATCATTTTTAGGCGGTGGTACGGACTTTGTACTTCCACTTGATAGAGTGATGAATGTAATAAACGAAAGTCGTTTCAAGCAGGCGGATGTTGTGTTTGTTACGGATGGAGATGACCGTGTAAAGGATTCATTCCTAGAAGTGTTCAATAAAAAGAAAAGAGAAAAAGAATTTAATGTACTATCCCTTACGATAGGAAGCAACACAAAAACGGTCAAGCGCTTTTCGGACAAGATAGTACAAGTTAAAGATTTTGATGATACTGGAAGTTTTACTGCTTTTGAAATATAAAGTAAAAGGTTTGAGAATATGAATTAGCACTGTCTTTGGGCAATGCTTTTCCTTATTTATAGCCTTAATAATTAGTTAATTAGGTTATAGTGATAGGGTGCATTACTTATTAAGGATATGCGTTTATTTTGATTAAAACCTTCTATCACATAGTGAATGTAAAGTTTTGAAAGGTGGGCTGTCTCATTGGTCGGTTACGACTGTGGAATAGTCTTTTTTATGTTGTGAAATTTTTTTACGCTATGAAAGTTAAATGACGTAACATTTATTAACGTTCTTTAGCAGTTACAATAACCACATAGTGGATTGCACATATCATTGGAATAAGTATATAACGTAACATGTAACGTGTCATTTGACGTCATATTTGGGTGTACATTACCTTTGCAATATCGTATAATTTTAAGTAGCAGAAGCATACTATGGAGGAGATGATAAAAATGGGGATGAATGTTATAGATAAACCACAATTTAGTGTTGACCAAGTTATTTCTGCTTCAAATGCGGCTAAAAGATTTGCAGAAGTACGTAGGAATGCAAAAACTAGACCACAATTTATTTCACAAAACAACAGCATTGATTCAGTTGTACAAAGCTATGAGGATTATGAAAAAATGTATATGGAATTAGAAAGTTTACGAGAGTTATTTTTAGATTTAAATCTTTCTGATCGTATTGAAAAGGCAGATTCGAAACCTGAACTTAGATTCAATATTAAAGATGTAATGGGTGAAGAAGGATATACTGATTTTCAAAATGTTGATCCGAATTCTATTTCAGATGAAGAGTTATTTGAGTAATATATGGAAAAGAAATTTGACATTGTATTCATAGAAGACGCAAAATATGATTATCAAAAATTAGATGGATCTGAGAAAAAGTACGTTGATATCGCACTTGCGAAGATTAGATTTCGAGCAGATGAGCTTGGTGAAGAACTAACAAAAAAAGGTGACTCTAATTTAATTGGATGTAAAAAGATTAAGTTCAAAAAAATCGGGATTCGAATAGTCTTTAGGGGTATTGGTGGTCTAGTTGAAATAGCGGAGATTATTTCAATTGGAAAACGTAGGAACGATGAAGTTTATAAAAATGCTGCCAAACGGCTTAGAAATATAAAGAAAAAGCATCAATGAAATCAATTATGATTTCATTGATGCTTTTTCAAAAATGAAGCCTAGCTTACTTCACAATCGCACCCATGTGTAGAATATCTAACACGTTGATTTCCGTTCCATACGGACGCGTTCTGGAGGGCGGGCGGTGGACCAACCCGTTCGCTTCGCTCCCGTTGGTTGTTTCACCTGTCCCGCTGATCCTCTCAGAGTCGCCGTCTTGCACTCCAATCAACTAAGTGCGTATAAATATAGTAATTTAAATCCTACAATCGCACTCGATAATCCAATACATATTTCTGAGTTCCCAACATATTATATCCGTTTTAACGATAAGTTCTAAAATGAACCATTATAATCTCCATGTACAATTGCATCTAATTTATACGTTCCAGACTTTTTCCTTAAATCATATCTAATAGTATAGTTCCGGTTTGCTTCTATTAATGCCCATATACTAAAATCTTCTATATAGATTTTCTTATCATTTGAAAGTACTATCCATTGTTCCCCAGTTGTTATATTTTGTTCTTTATTAATCACATCAATATTTTAGGACAGTATTTTCAAGAAAAGGATTATAGATTATCAAACGATATAAAAAAAACACCGCAATCAAAAGTAACAATGATAGCACTATGGTTTTCTTCTTCATACTTTTCTCCTTTGAAAGATAATTTGTCTCTAAAACTAAAAAAATACTTTACTAAATAATAAGTCCACTTTGTGAAAAAAGGGCACGATTCTGGAACAAACAAATTAAAATTTCATATTCAATTTACGCTTGCAGTTGATTTAAAATCAGTTTCAACACATCGTCTTGTGACATATCATTGGTTAATATCATTTCTCCATCCACATCAAGATAATCATTTGGATTCCACCAGGCACGTAAAGAATCCTCTCCAAATTCCATCTTTTTTTCTCTCGAGTTATGACGTGCGACTGTTTCCTCAAAAGATAAATCAAAGTAATATGAATATGCCTTATAATCATAGAACTGTATTAAATTATTCAGCATTTCGCCATAACGTTTTTTATATAAAATTCCTTCCACGATAATAAATTCACATTTGTCTTTACCGTATGCTGCGATTTGACGAATCAAATCAATTGAAAGATTCCCTTCTCTATCTTGAACTCTCAACATTTCACGCCGAACAACATCTTGAGAAACCAATAATGTTCCACGCCCCAAATAATTCTGAAGCCTTTTTGCAGTCGTTGTTTTTCCACTCCCAGAGTTTCCTCGTATGATAATTAGCTTGGATTCCATAGTTCCCCCCCACATTCAAAATTTATGAAAGTTAAATATTTAATCTTTATTAAAATGGCCCGTTAATGGCATAAAATTTATGCAACAATCGCACCCGATTGAAGCATAGCCTTTATACAACAACTGCCCTGTTAAATAACTAATCTTCCGCATAAATCCCTCATAAAAGCAGATAATATGCTGAGGTGATCAGAACATGTTAAAAACAAGGATTGGTTATATTATTTGTTTTTTAATTATTTTAAGCTTATTTGTTTATAGCAAGTCCTTAAATACAAAACTAACGGAGTTATCCATCTCGCAACCGAATAATATTAAAAGTGAACACAAACGGATTGAGGAATTGGAACAACGTTTAGACAGCCTTGAACCACCTGAACCTATCACCATTCTTGATTCACCTTTCCCTTTTGAAGAGGGAACCGATGTTAATTATCCTACCGATGTCATCCCTATTTCAGAAGTGTTAAAAGAAGGAACAAAAATCCCTTTCAAAGTAATAAAAAGCGAACCAAACTATATTAGACCAATTTACGAAGAACACTGGCATAGCACGACTGGAAGATGGAGCTATATTCCTTCTCGAATACACTATTCTCTCCACCGAATGTTCCCTTATTATTCCATTGGGATTTCAGAAGAATTACATTTTACACAGAATGTAGGTATTGCTGCTAATACTGCAATGAATGAAACTGACCTTGACCTGTATATAGTTGTGTTTCAAACAAATATCACAGATGTTTATACAAAAGGAAATCAAGTTGTTGTTGTTGGAACACCTAAACGAACAGGAGTAGAGGTTATAAACATTAAAACAGCAGATATACACCCGAGTAATAAAGAGAAGCTTTTGTTAGTTCAGGTAGCAACTAATGGAGAAGAACTTGATTATTCTTTAATTCGTTATGAATCACCCGATTTTTGGTTGCAGACAAAACAAAGAAATGAACGTGAAAAGTCTGAAAAAGAGTGAACCTTTGCCTTATCAAGTAAGTTGATAAGGTCATTATTTTATATAATCATTCTTCTTCAACTCTTGTGGCCCGATTGCGGCATAATGTTCTTACTGAATATTCACTTTTACATAAAACTATTATAGCATTCGTTATTTAAAACTCCATGATTTCCCATTTTATTCATTCTGTAGATTTTTGCTATTACGCTAAAAACAATTGGTATTTCCTGGATGTGTTCCTTGATTTCTGCCTCAGAGGCTTGTAAAATTTCTTTTGAAATTAAACCATTTTGTAAGTACTACAAGTGTAAGGATACGTTTGGTGTGTTTGATTCCTGAATGATGATTTCATTACCATATAACATTTCAATTTTATAGTGAAAGCTTTTTGCTACTTTCACTCTGAACCTTTATTATAGAAGGAACAGATCTAATCGGAAGAGGTGGCCAAATGGCGATTATAATACCATTCAAAACTAGACAACAACTAGAAACAGAAAATGCGGTTAATGTTATGCATAAGTGGGAAGCGCATTTAAAATGGGAAGAATTGAATTGGCAGAGGGTAGTAGATAGGGAAGTAAAAGAAGAAAGTTTGTCACAGGAAGAAATTCAATGGTTGAATGAATGGGTGAGCGAAAAAAATGAGTAGCATATAAGTTGATCAAGAGAAGCTAAACGAGCTTTATCTTCAGAAATAGATGAGTATTTAAAAGGATTTTAGTTAGAAGTGTTTTTCATGAATTCAAAGTAACTATGTGCGGATTTAAATATGTTCTGGTATACAATTTTCATCTACCTATTATATGATGAAGAATTCCCGAAGATACGCATTGGAAGTGGCTGTTTTATAAAAGAAAGGCTGGAAAATATATGAAGAAGTAATATAATGAGATTAGTAAAAATGGTGGGTGTAAGTCTCTTTAACAATTATTGTCAGTAAAGTTCTATACACATATTATACACATAAAATAGTGAAAGCGTTGATATATAAGGGTTTTAATGCTTTCGAAAATGTCCTCCTGGGACGTTAGCAATAACCCGAACAACTCAATAGTTCCAATGGTTTGACGTAGTAAGGTATTTATAAAGGTATTCTAACTTTTAAAAAATGACCTGAAAAATCGTCTAACGAAATCAACTTCCTAAATTATATTTGGGAGGTTTTTTTATTGACTAAAAGAAGTGGCATATTTGATGTATCAATCAAAACTGAATTGATGCAACCGAAAGAATCGGCACCAAAAGGTATGACGAATGAAAAAGCATTATTCACAACAAATCAACAAATGAAATTAAACGGTTATCGTGAACGAACTTTAAATGATTACAATTTAATTTTTAACAAATTCGCTGAGATAGCAGGAGTTAAACATATTGAAGAAATCACTGTTGAAACTATTTACAAATGGTTAGATTCAATGGAAGTTTCTCAATCGACTAAGAGTACACGTTTAAAGTGCCTTAAAGCCGTCTTAGGCAAGTGTTTAATGGTTGGTATCAATCAAAGTTTTGGTTAACCATTCAAATAAAACTTGATAAGAAGGTTAAGATCCAGAACCTTTTAGTTGTGCAATTGAGTTTAAAAGAAAGCCGATTTAGGTATATGTAGTGAGGGGAGATGTGAGTGATTTACTTATGTATTTAAAATGGGGCGGTAAACACTTCAATGAGCGCATTATCATTATTACGGAGTCACTTCTACACTTGCAAACGCTAAAAGTGACAGCTGAAACGCTTAAAGTAACGGGACAGAATACTTAAATAAGTTATATTTGGCATAATAAGCTTTAAATGATTTTTTCTGATTGGAAGTATTGATTAATGATTACAATTGCAGATGCTGAAAATCACCTTAAAAATTGAACTGGTGAAATCACAAGCGATGATTTTTTTATTATCGATACTAGGTCCTTACATAAATAAAGGAGTAGGCTATAGCGTATATGGGAGAATGATTGGAGATGAAAATTTGAACGTAGGAAAAGAGACGTGAGCGATATATCCCACGTCTCTACATTTCACTTCTTAAATTACCCTGATGCATTAATACGGAAGAGTTGACCCTAATTTTAGCCTAAACGTCAAGCACTATTATTACGGCATCGTTACAGCTAAGTTTTTGTTCAGTGGCTCGCTAGACATAAATCGCTTTAAGACGTTCTCGGTAATTTGCGAAATATTGTTATCGTAATTGTTGTGCGATAGGCTGCCGCAATAAGAAATCGAACTTACAGAGAAGACAGCACCATCATTCAGTGTCGGGAAATAGACCATATCTGCACGTACCCGTGGGTGTTCATCGCCTGATAATCCCGGTACATTGAAGAAAAGTTCTTCTGTGACGGGTACATATACACTGGAATGATCTTCGGAAGATGCGATGATCGTTGCGTGTGGTGGTGTACCATGTTCAGTATCGTAAATATCGAGCTCCATACCTGCAGCGCCACCACCAACGAGGCCGAAATCACCAATCTTTTCATCGGTTACACTGTCGAAAATCCAAGCGACATCTGGATTATAACTATCATCTGTTCGAGTGTAATAAGAAGAGATTTCAAACCCTTGCGCAACATAACCTGTACCGCCAATTTTTTGTGGTGCGCGGTTTCGGTGCTTCCATAGGCTTCCCATTTCACCAGTGAAGCTCAAATGTACTTCGCCTGGACGAGCTTTCCAAGAAGTATTTCCCCAGTTTTTTCTAACTTCCATAATGCTAGGATTGTCAGGATGGAATTGAACAATCCAAATGAAAGCATTGCCGCCCATATACATAAAACGTCCGCCGTTGTCTTGGAAATTTTCCACAGCATCCATCATTTGTCCTGAATAATATTCCGGATGTGTTCCTGTTAAAGCAACCTTATATTGACTGAGAAGTTCTTCCCCGTCAAAATGAAGATCTTGGTCTGTGATGACATCGAAGTCAAACCCTTTTTCCGTCAGCCAGTCCACTAGGTGAAGATCTGCGTTAAACTGCCATAAAGACGGGGATAGGTTGTGACGGTATTTCGGTCTCATATTTAATATTGGACGTAGTGAGGAAGAGTAGGCTACTCCACTTCCGTCATTATGGTGATCATACATCGACAGACCGTATTCAGAGTGTTTACCTAAAAATCTGTCTTCTGCCTGAACGACTGGTGCACGTCCGAACATGAGCTGTGCACTTGGAACGTCTTGAAAGCGGTTATTTGCATACGCTAAATAACTTGCTGTTGGAACGATGAAAACTGCTTTTGCTGTTGGTTTGACGCCCCTTTTAGGCCGCACAAAAAAGACGATATAATCCTGTTCATCTTCATCATCGGCAGAAACGTGTGCAGCATAGATTCCACTTTTTAAATCATTTGGAACTTTCCACTCGAAATCAACATCCCAGCCAGCATCTGTTAAATCATCATCGTGGAAATGAATCGCACCATATTGTTCTGGGGCATGAATGAAGCCATGCTCATCAGATGTCCAGTTATACCCTGTTGCGGCGCGTAACGGTGTATTTAAAACGGTTCCGTGTAATTTGTTAGGCGACATATCATAAATATGCCTAATGTTTTTGATACCTTTTCTCGTAATTTCTTCGGAAAAATCCCATGCTGCAACGAGTTTGACGCCGGCAGGATTCTCAATCCAGTCTTCCATATTTTCTCTTGTTAAAGCACAGCACGCAATTCGTGGACGGTCAATTTTACCATTGTATTTATACATTGGTGCGTCTTTGCCATTTGCAAGTTGTTTCAGGATACTTGCCATCACAAATGGAGCATCGTTATTTGTATGTGGATTAATACTGAGCGATTCTTCAACAGAAGTTGTCACGCTTTCCGCTTGAAAACGGTTTGAAAATCTTCCGTTCGTTTTTGTAATTCTAGCCTCTTGGAAAACAGTTACTTTCCCGCTGTCCGCATCAAAAGTTGCCCCGACAAAAAACCAGCAACCAGCTAGAAGTGGAACGCCGGTACTTACTTTTTCAACTTTTCCGTTGCCGTCACCAACCCAAATAGCTACACTGCCATCTTCATCAATAAAAAGTCCGTATCCAGAATTACTAGAATCAGACCATTTTGTCAGCAAGCCTTGAACCCCTTTTTCAGGTGTTGTCGGATAAATCATCGCCTGCAAACTGAAACTACTAATATCTTGGAATTTAGGGTTGTCTTCCACTTTAACATAAGAACCCATATGAATTTCTTGTTTACGGCCTTTGTAAACTTTGTTTACATCAGCATCGATTTTTTTTACTTTAAAACCCGGTCCACCTGGATCCGTATCGCCGCAAATGATTCTAGTGATTTCTGTTTTATATTCAGGATTTTCGCTGTTTACCATGAATTTGATTGTTTCGCCGGGTTGAACGCTTAAACGATCCGTGTATCCGTTAATAGCCATTAGTTAATCTCTCCTTCAACTGAAAAATTCATATTAATTAGTCCGTGTTTTTTAAGTCTTTTTATAAAAAGACCATGTTCTGCTGCTTCTCTAGATTTAAATTTTTCATCGTGATACACAATATATTCTTTGTTTCGTTCACCTGGATGTTCTCCTAGACACCACTCTTTATGTGGAATCGTACAGATGATTAAATCTTTCCCGTTTGAATGGTCATGATGCCGGCGAAAATAGTTGAGTACTTTAAATAAATGGGGACTATGCTTGCCAATCGGATTTCTGCTGTGTTCCTCAATAATTTCTTTCGTTACAAGTGGCTTAATATTATTCTCCAATATGAATTTATCTAGCCTCATGTAAGCTTTTTCTTCTACTGCATTCATAATAAATACCTCCTTGTGATAACGTTCCAATTTTTGTTCACATCTTTTGCACCTACTGATCCGCTCACTGCAACCATTTTTGTGTATACATTCTAGTCGTTTGAGATTAGTGCGTATACGAGCTCTAGGAGTTGTCCAAAGGTTGTAATAAAATTTCCTCGGTGTATGTCATGATGTTGGCAAGGACTGGATCCACAGTTAATACTAGGTAACTATTAATTAGTTGTAAATGTATTTTAAATATTAAGAGTAATCAAGACACAACAAAAACAGAGTAAATATCATGCTTTAAAAGTATAGTAAAATACAAATTTAGTGTTTTATTTTGTACCATTGCAGTTCTTGCAATATCGAGTAGTACCTTGCATGAAACAAACATAAAAGTTATGTTTGTTGAAACCACCGTTAATGTTTAAACAAACACAATAGTTCGGTGCACAGGTAATCCAGACACTATTTTTTTAATCTAGCTGCAATGAAATGACATGAGAACAATCAACTTTCGTTTTCAGATTCTGTGGGTTATTTAAAAGTCGATTGATCCCTTATGGGTGAAGTCGATTTTTTTATTTATAAAAAATACAAAAGGAGATGGTTTAAGTGGAAAAAGTATTTACGTTTACTAACGAACAGAAGTCGTTGATTTGGAATCGGTTTGTGCAGCCAACAAAAGGAACACAAGAAGAGGCGAACCACTTCATAGAGGTTTGTGAAACCTTTGGATTGAATCCTTTGCTTGGTGACATTGTTTTTCAACGTTATGAAACGAAGAATGGACCAAATACATCTTTCATTACGACGCGTGATGGGTTGCTTCGTGTAGCGACTACACAAGACGGCTATGTGGGACCTCCCAATGCGAACGTAGTGAGAGAGGGAGATACATTCGAGTTCATTCCTTCAGAGGGAAGTGTACGGCATGAGTTTGGTCAGAAGCGTAGTCCTATTCTTGGTGCATATGCAGTCATGCTTCATAAGCGTTTTAGACCGGTAGCCGTATTCGTAGATTTTATGGAGTACTTTCAAGCCAATTCGGGTGAACTTAATTCGAAGTATGGGATAAAATGCCGTTCGCAATTATTCAAGACAATTAATACTGATAATGGAAGTGAGTTCTCCAATTTGGCTGCAATTTTGGAGGGAGTAACGAAAGTCTATTTCGCTAGACCTTATGCGCCTTATGAAAGAAGTTCTAACGAGTGACACAACTGACTTCTTAGACGCTTTATCCCGAAATGGAAAGCAGTTTCAGACTACTCAAGAAGTTCAATTCAACGTATTTATCAAACCATCATTAATCTACCAAGAAAGATTCTAGACTATCAAAAACCAGCTGTGACTTTTGAACAATAATTAGCCAAATTAGCCTGAAGTTACAAAATCAAATTCAAGGTCAAAACCGGCTTTCTAAGGTTGGTAGTAAACATGCACATTTCATAAATACACTGGATTTTATCGGAATGCCTAACTTAATATTATAATTTAGCATTTTATTATATTACTAATATTCGTGAAAAATTGCTGTGCAGTGTCAAGTCTATTTGAACAAAAAAGTTGCGAAATATTTTATTACTTTTTAGAAAGCAATTGATAAACCTAAATACTTCTGTAAATGGTTGAAGAGAATGAAGAAGCCGAAGAGCAGATATTGTCGGGCTAGGAAATTGACTGGCTAATAAAACTAATTCGCAAGATAATATAAGCTAAATATGTTTAAAATGAAACTTTTCAATAAAGGTTCTTGACATACATAGTCATATAATTCATAATAACAATTGAGATTGATATTCATTCTCAATTGTCGAGTCATGAATTTCTATTAAGAGATTTATTTTGTAAAACAATTGAGAATGATAATTAATGACAAAATACATACATAATAGGGGGGAAACATGGGTACATCTCTTCGGAAAAATATTTTTGCAATGCTTACATTAGTCATTCTTAGTGCGATGCTATTTGCTTGTGGTAATGGCAATACAACAAAGGAACCAGCAGAAGAAAATAAGAACGGAAATAGTGCAGAAGAAAACACGAAGTCTGCTGATACAAATGTACGTGTTATTGAGCATGCAATGGGGAAAACAGAAATTACGGGCACGCCTAAAAGGATTGTTACCTTATATCAAGGGGCAACTGATGTAGCCCTTGCTCTAGGTGTGAAACCAGTTGGGATTGTAGAATCTTGGGTACAGCAACCCGTATATGAATACTTAAGAAATGATTTAGGAGATGTTCAACAGGTTGGCGTTGAAACACAGCCAAACTTAGAGGAAATTGCTAAGCTGAAACCAGACTTAATCATCGCTTCTGAATTACGTAACGAAAAAATTTACGATCAACTTTCCGAAATCGCACCAACTGTAACACACGAGACGGTCTTTAAATTTAAAGAAACGGTCGATTTGATGGGGAAAGCAATGAACATGGAAACAGAAGCAGATCAACTCCTAGCTGATTGGGATAATCGGGTAGAAGATTTTAAAATGAAAGTTTCGGACAAGTTAGGGAATCAATGGCCAGTTGAGGCATCTGTTCTTAACTTTAGAACGGATCATGCACGTATTTATGTTACAGGATTCGCTGGTGATATCTTACATGAACTCGGATTTGTACGACCTGAAACTCAGCAAAAAGCTGCTGATGAAGGAAATGTTGTTCTAAAATTAACAACCATGGAAAGTATTCCTTCGATGAACGCAGATGTGTTCTTCATCTTTAATGCGGATGGTCATAATGCCGATACAGAGGCAATCCAAAAAACTTACGATGAATGGACAAATCATCCGTTATGGAAAAGCCTAGATGCTGTAAAAAATGATCAAACGTACATGATTGATGAAGTTGCTTGGAATATGGGTGGTGGGTATACTTCAGCCAACAATATGTTGGACCAAATTTATGATCACTTTGCATTGGAAAAATAATAGACTGTCAATAGGAGGGATTCCCTCCTATTTTTTTATAAAAAATAAGTTGAAAAGAGTGAGATTGTGAACCCATTATTTCCTCGAACCTCACTAAAGTTTCTTGGACTTGCGATTGGTCTTTGTATATTGTTAATTTCTTTTGCGTTCAGTATTATTTTTGGTCAAATACATACTCCCGTCAAAACTGCTATTGATGCTTTTGTAAACTTTGATGAAACGTCTACAGAACATATTATTATTACAACAACGCGACTATCAAGGGCTGTAATTGCTACTGTCATTGGCGGAAGTCTTGCGATAGCAGGAGCACTCATGCAGGCGTTAACTCGAAATCCCCTTGCTTCACCAAGTATTTTTGGGTTAAATGCAGGGGCATTATTATTTGTAGTGACAGCTACTGTTTTTTTCTCCATTCATTCGCTTGTTAATTTAATGTGGGTTGCATTTTTAGGAGCGGGTCTTGCCGCAATCATGGTATTTTTACTTGGTTCTCTTGGGAGGGATGGCTTATCTCCTCTGAAAATTGTATTGGCGGGCGCTGCATTAACTGCTTTTTTTAGTTCTTTTACACAAGGGTTGCTTGTAATCGATGAGCAAAGCCTGGAAGGTGTATTATTTTGGATGGGTGGAACGGTTGCAGGTAGAACATTGGATATGCTACTACCCGTCTTGCCTTTCATGTTAGGGGCAGGTGTTTTTGCCTTCCTTTTAGGTAATTCAATCAATATTCTCTCCACAGGTGAAGAGATTGCAAAAGGATTAGGGCAACGAACGATGCTAGTTAAATTTCTAATGGGAATTATTATAGTTGTATTGGCAGGAGCATCCGTTGCAATAGGTGGTTCAATTGGTTTTATCGGATTAATTGTGCCACATATCGTTCGTGGGTTAGTTGGTATAGATTATCGATGGATAATTCCTTACTGCGCAATTTATGGTGCAAGTTTGTTATTGTTAGCGGATGTCATCGCTCGGTTTGTCATTAGGCCTGAAGAGATGCCGATAGGTGTGATGACAGCAATCATTGGTGCACCATTCTTTATTTATATTGCACGAAGGGGGTTTAGTAAAGATTGAGTACACATTTTAAGATACGGAATAAGTCGGATACAATTTCACTCTTACTTGAAAAAAAAGCTGTTTTTGTATGCGTGATCCTATTTTTAATTTCGTTGTTGTTATTTGTTTTTGGACTAGCGGTTGGTAGTACATTAATCAATCCAATCTTGGTTATCCAACACTTACTCGGCTTTGGAAATGGAGAGCTTTCATTTGTAATTGAAACGTTAAGACTTCCAAGAATAATACTTTCATTTTTTGTAGGTATTTGTCTTGGAGTATCTGGATTAATATTGCAAGGTGTGGTTCGAAATCCATTAGCTTCTCCTGATATTATTGGAATAACGGGTGGCGGTTCTGTTGCAGCAGTTTTGTACATTACCTACTTTTCGGCGTACAGTATCAAGTTGCTTCCATTTGTAGCCATCATAGGAGCGGGCGTTATTTCTCTTTTAATATATGTGTTAGCGTGGAAAAAGGGTGTTACCCCCATCAGGCTTGTACTTATAGGCATAGGAATTCAAGCTGCAACGGGTGCTATTGTAACGATGTTAATGGTTATTGGTCCTACGTATTCTACGAGTGAAGCCTATATTTGGTTAACAGGAAGTGTTTATGGAGCAAGTTGGGCGAATGCTTATGCGATGATGCCGTGGGTGATTATTTTTGTTCCATTGGCATTGCTGTTGTCACGGAAACTTAGTTTGCAGGAGTTGGGGGATGATTTGGCTCTTGGTTTAGGATCCAAAGTTCAATTGACCCGATTCGGATTAATAGGTATCAGTGTGGCTTTGGCAGGTGCTGCGGTGGCTTTTGCAGGAGGAATCGGTTTTGTAGGCTTAATCGCCCCTCATATTGCACGAAAACTTGTGGGTAGGTCATTTGGAAGTTTAGTTCCAGTTTCAGCGTTAATAGGCGGAATAATTGTGGTTTTGGCAGACACGATTGCACGGACGGTCTTTTTGCCGTTAGACTTACCTGCAGGCGTTTTTGTGTCAGGAATAGGAGCTCCATTTTTCATATATCTTTTATATAGAAATCGAAATATGTGAATAAGTGTACTATTAAAAAGGAGTTGGCGATAGTTATGGGGTCATTAGAAGCAAAATCCCTAACATTGGGTTACAATGACACGATTATTATAAAAGAGCTTGATCTTGAGATACCTAAGGGAGAAATAACTGTTTTTGTCGGTTCGAATGGATGTGGAAAGTCAACCTTATTGCGGTCTCTTGCCCGCCTTTTAAAGCCCCAGTCGGGTGAAGTTTTATTGGAAGGAGATGTCGTACGGCATTTATCAACAAAGGAAATCGCAAAGCGTCTTGCAATATTACCTCAAGGTCCCATTGCTCCGGAAGGCCTCACCGTTTTACAGTTGGTGAAACAAGGAAGATACCCCCATCAAAGTTGGTTGAAACAATGGTCAAAGGAAGATGAAAAAATTGTTAACCAATCACTTGAAGTAACACAAATGAAGATGTTTTCTGACAGAACTATAGATTCATTATCTGGTGGACAACGACAACGAGCTTGGATTGCAATGACCTTGGCTCAAGATACAGATATCATCTTATTGGACGAACCAACAACTTACTTAGATATGGCACATCAAATTGAAGTGCTAGACCTTTTATTTGAGCTGAATGAGGAAGAAGGTCGTACAGTTGTAATGGTTTTACATGACTTGAACCTTGCTTGTCGTTATGCCCATAATATTGTAGCGGTTAGTAACCAAGGGATATACTCTCAAGGACGAGCAGAAGATGTAATGACTGCTGAAACAGTAAAACATGTTTTTAATATGAATTGTGAAATAATAAAAGACCCATTATTCGGGACTCCTCTATGTATTCCTTATGGGAAGGGGAGAAGAATAACTGGAAATAAGAAGTAACAAGAAACTTCCAGTCTGAATTACTAATAAATAGATGAAACCAATCATTTTATTTGAAGTGTGAGAATAATTCATTAGTAAGGATGATAAAATGAGCAATATTCTTTTAAATGAACTCAAGGATTTCGATTTATATATAAATGATGGGTCGACAAACGAATTTAGAATGTCGGATTTGTTAGATGAAGAATACTGTCTATCGTTTTTACATATGCAAAGGAAAGAGATGAAAGCACCAAATTTACGTGTTACGGCTTCTATGCTTTCTAAAAGATATGCATATCTTGTCGTGTCGTCTACTTTATATAGTATGGTTGAATTCAACTGTGCGCTCAATTTACCTCTAAAAGCATGCTCCTTAAGTAGGGAACGTAAATTATGTATTCAACAACATATGTGTAAATAGCAGGAAATGGAAGGTGTCGGAAGAGAGGAATGGCGTGAGAGGATCCTGCGGGAACTCTTCTCTTGTCACATTACGCCCGTTTTATCGATATTAAAAAAGGCGTCAAAAGTTTCTTCATCAATTCTGTGGGAAAACGTAGCGATTCGTATTAATTCAATTTACATGAAAATATTGGAGCAGGAATCGGATCAGGGTAAAATTGAAAGGTTAATCAACGATTTCAATTTCTTGAAAAACGTCAGTGGCGATCTATTTAATTTAGACGGAAATCCAATTAAAAAGTACTTGAAAATAGGTGATGAACTTAGGATAAACCCCATACGTAAAACCTGTTGTATGTACTATGAATTAGGAATAAATGTTGAAGAGATATCTTATTGTAGTAGCTGTCCGATTAAAAACAATAAGAAGAAAAGTTCTGCAAAGGATTTTAAAAAGTGTTGATGTTAATGAACCGAATAGACATAAATGCATATTACGCATAGACAATGAAAATAAGTCATTATCAAATGGTTTCGCATAGTTCATTATGTAATTAATACCAATTCGTAAAAATACTCATCTCAAGTCGCTTATAATCCATATGAGAGAGAACTGCACGGCGAGCAAATGAAATCGTCTTTTTAACTCCGCAAATTCATGATTTTAACTGATGAGGATTATAGATTTCGGCAAACATACCAAATAGCTCTTTTCCATTGAAGGTTAGTCTTTTATGAAGTTAAATACTTAAAACGTTAATATGGAACGGGCGGCATGATGTGATTTTTCACATCTCCTAACAGATTAATACGTCTACTTTCAAGTCTTGAAATAGACTTGGGAGGGGATAATTGAGTTTCAAAGTTGTAGTATTAAAATCGCTTTGGCAGCCGGGCGATGCCCCACACCATCAGCCTGGTACTACATAGTTCGGGTGACTGGGACCGTAACCGTATAAAAAGATTCAATTAGACAAGTGTTGAGTACTAGGCTCTAAAGGGATTCAGTATTGTACTGGAACCTGGAAACCAACACTTTGAATGTAAATGATAGCTTTACTAATAAGGTGCATATATTTTTTAATAACAAAAAACAGCAATAATGCATAAATTAATAGAGACATTAGTTTTATTAGGAGTGGGAAGATGCTAATTGGAAAAAGGTTGAAGAGAATGAAGAAGCCGTAGTGCAGATATTATCGAACAAGGAAATTGATTGGCTGAGCAAGTGGGCAAATGTTAAACTTCTAATTAGAAACAATTAGTTATTTGGTTATTATTTTTTAAAAGCTTTTGAATATATATAAAGGAGTCTTTTATTTTAATGATGAATAGTTATTTTAGGGAGTTTACACATTTAAATTATTATATATAAATTATACACCAATCTTATCCCAATTCTTCATTCCTTCATTTCCGTAAACGTGTCGCGAATTATTGAAATGTTATTGAGTAGCATAGATGGCTCCATTTTTAATTTGGAAAAGGGGGCAGATTTGATAGAAGTAACGGCCACATCATTGGCAACCCACTCATAACTATCTGCATTCTGACATGATTTCTTTATGATAATTGACATCTAAGCTGTTTATACTTACAATAAACTTACAAAATAATATATTCAACTTCCATTAAGGGGAGTAGCTAATACAGTAAATGTCGTCAACATAGGATTTAAATCCTCGGATTTATTGGCAACAATCGTTGTTTGCGAGACCTTACCAATTATTTGGTGAGGTCTTTTGTTTTATTTGAGACATTATGACCAAGAATTGGTTATAACGTCTCTTTTTTATTTTATGAAAGTTAATGGAGGTTAACCTTTGAGCAATTATCTTGAACTTGTAAATTCAGTCATCATTAACAAGAAGAATCGTCTGATTAGCTACGACAAATCTTTAAAACTTATCGGAACAGGGAGAAGTGCATTTGTTTTCAGAATGAAGTTATCAAATAAAGCAGTTAAAGTGTTCTTTCCTGATTTTACGTCCATTGCTAAAGAGGAAGCTGAAATTTATAAATTACTTCAAGATATTCATTACTTTCCATCTATTTATGAGACTGGATTAAATTACATTGTCATTGATTGCATCGACGGTTATACACTTTTTGAATGTATGACACACGGGAAAATTATTACATCGGATCATATTATAGAAATCGATTACGCACTATCCTTGGCTGCAAATTTGGGGTTAAATCCTTCTGACATTCACTTACGTAATATTTTTATCACTTCTACTGATGAGATAAAGCTCATTGATGTTGCACGTTATAGACAAATCAAAGAATGCGAGCAATGGAGTAATCTTAAAAAAGCCCATCGTCAATTTTACTGCAAACGCTACATTTTGAAGAAAGTTCCTACCCCTTTCTTGAATATCGTGGCTTTCCTTTATAAAAAGGGACTTATACCTTACTATCGATTATGAAGAATTAATCATGGACTCGTGCAATTAATATACTGCCCTAAAATATTGCACACTGTAAAATAAGAAGTGCTCATTGAGGATTCAGTGACTCTGAAAAGAGCATAAGTATTATATCTTTTTTCACAGGAGAAGTTAATACTTTTATAATGGTTGGTTTTTTATTAATAGCTTTAATTAACATCAACACAACGCTGAAAATGGTATACAAAAAAGACAATGAACAGAAGAATCAAGGTGAATAAATCGTTCCCAGATAGCCACGTTTATCATTGTAATAAACGGTTAATCATCAAATTTTGAACGTTAGCTTCAATGAAGTTAACGTCATCCTCTTCAATTTTGGTATAAGGTTGCGGCTGAAACCATTGAATTTCCTTGTCATGAAAAACACCTCGATAGTCGTTTCCTTCAATGTTCAGTTTAAACTGGAAACGTTCGTTAACTTGACCTTCAAATAATGGTGTAACTATCTCGAAATTTTGTAACATAATTAAAATCTCCTTTCTTATATTGTTCTTTAAAGTATTCCCTGAAATGTGGGAGTGTCAATATTTATGTGTAAATGACAATCCAACCTTTTCATAGTTACTGTCACTTTTATTTTTTTACAACTTCTAAACCATACGATTTTCTCTTGATGAACAGGATATACTTTCTTGGAAATCACCTTTTATTCTGAAATAAACTATCTATTATTCTTTTGTTTCAAACATATTAGCCAGCTCAGCGCGCGCTTGATCGAAACCGATATGGCATCGTGTGAGGAAGCGTTGGTTGTAATCTTCGAACTGGGAAACGAGGAAACGTTCAAGTGATTCTTCGTTGGGAAACTGTTCTTTTCGCTTTGTATATTTCTTAATTTGCTTGTTAAATGACTCGATTAAATTCGTTGAGTATATGCTGCGCCAAATGGGTTTCGGAAAGCTGTAGAAGGTAAGTAAATGGTCATTTGCAGCGAGTGATTTCGTCACCTTGGGGTACGATTTTTTCCATTTTGAACAGAACTTGTCTAATGCAACTTGACCGGCTTCTTTATTATCAGCCCGATAAACCATTTTGAAATCCTCACAAATTTCAGCTCGATCTTCAACCCGCACTTTATGTGAAATCGTACGTGCTACATGCACTAAACATGTTTGGAATTCAGCTTTAGGAAATGCAGTCGCAATTGTGTCCACCATGCCTGTTAAGCCGTCTGAAAGAAAGAGCAGAACTTCTTCTACGCCACGCTCCTTTATTTCTAGTAGGAGCTCTTTCCAATTGAAAGCTGATTCTGTCGGCGCGATTGTGTAGGCAATCACTTCTTTTGAGCCGTCTTCACGAATGCCCACAGCTATATAAACAGCTTCTTTAGAAACAGTTTCACGTCGAACAGAAATATAAGTTGCATCTAAATAAACACAGGCATAGCGCGCACTTAGCTTCCTTCTATTAAAGGCTTCTACTTGTTCACCTACTACTTGTGTCATATTCGATATTGTTTGACGTGTGTAATGATGACCGTACATTTTCTCAATTAAATCTGCGATTTCTGACATAGTCACGCCTTTTTGAAACATGTGAATGACAAAAGATTCAAGTGTATCGTTTGAGCGTTTATAAGGCGCGACTGTCTGTTGTTTGAACTCGCCGTTACGATCACGAGGAATCTTGACCTGAAGGTCACCATATTCAGTATGGAGCGTTCGGTCATATGATCCATTGCGGGAATTTCCTGAATTGAAGCCGATACGGTCATATTTTTCATAATCTAAAAATGCCGTCAGCTCAGTTGTGAGTAAAGTATTTATCGCTGTTTCTAGATGTGAACGAAAAACCTCGGTAATATCTTGTTTTTGTACTAGTGCTTGAACAATATCTGTTGTAAACTGAGTCATAGGGAAGGCCTCTTTTCTAGGATTGGTTGTGGTGACTTAATTCTACCAAGAAAAGGTCTTCCTTTTTGCATTTATTCATTTACACAAGATATTTTACACTCTCTGAAATGTTTTGATTATGTATTACTTCTATTTTACTTATGGTTATTATGTATACATAAGTTGCAAATACTACTTGGACTACAATCGGGACGTAATTGCACAAAGGCTAGCTTATATCTTGAATAAAAGAGGAATTATACTCTGTTTGAATGATTTTTTAATTTCCAAAGGAACGCTTTTTTTCTATTTATAGAAATTTTATGTTTAGGAATACAAGCTAAACTATTAAAGGGAAAGGTAGATGATGAGTAAAAATAAGGAAATAACGAAAGGCACTTATTTGCGTTCCCGAAGCAAGCAAGGATTATCGGGAGTCCGATTATTAGTTAAACAAGACCGATGCACCCATGGCGGGTAATCGGCCTTGTAAGTTCTGGGTAACGCCAGTATTACTGATATTTTTGGTAATTAATATCCCGAAAACAGTTATTTACCACCAGAAAAGGTCATCTGCGGATACTTAGTCTATTGCCACTACAATGAACTATTATAGATTTGTTAGTCATGTTTAAACTGGAAGGTCGGAAAGGCTTAAACAGGACCATATGGCATGTTTGGGTATACCCCTCCAAAGTTGGTTTCACCTGATGTGGGGTTGGGAAGTAATACACCATAATTTTGATATGACGTGCAAATTGGATCCCATCTTTTCCTTATTATAGCCAAACCTGATCCATGATTTCCTTGCGGATGAACATTACTCGGATTTATTGTAACCACACCTGATACTAGCACTGCAAAGATATTCAATGACTCTTCTGCTTCCCAAACAACTAAATTAAAACGTATGAATACTAGCAAACTAATAGGGGCTAAGTTTTAGTAAAATATTTAATCCTTCTTTTAATTCTTCCAGTGAAGCGTACGCATAAGAAAGACGAATATGGTGTAGATCATTTGGCATATAAATATAGCCTGGATTAATCAAAACATTTTGTGTTAGTAAATTTAGAAATAACGCCTTGTTTACGATAGGTTCATGAAACCTTATCCATATATAGAAACCACCCTCGGACTTTTTCCAAGTGGCTATTTGTTGAAAATGCTGTGCTAATAGTCCTTCTACAAATGTAGCCCTGCTTTTCAGTTGTTTACGAAGTTTATTCAGATGCTTTTCGTATAAACCTGTCGATATCCAGTATGCGACAATTTCTTGAGAAAAGGCACTTGAACCATAATCAGTTTGCATTTTAACGTCAGCTAATCGCTTAATAACAGGTGTAGGCGCAACAATCCAACCAATTCGTAATCCAGGGCTAAGCGTTTTAGAAACACTGCCAATATAAAGTACTTGTCCTGATGTATCAAATGACTTTATGGCATCAAAAGATGATTCAAATAACAGTTCGTGATACACATCATCTTCAATGATCGGAATTTGTAGCTCTTTGCACGCATTGTATAAGCTTTTCTTTTCTTTCAACGACCAATTATGTCCTGTTGGATTATGTAATGTTGGCACACAGTAAAATAGAGATTGGCTTCTTTTTTTAAGTGACTTTAAACTTTCTGTTAACTGTGCATCCCGTAAAACTGAAATCATACGCATTCCAGCAGATTGAAAGGGATGTACTGAGTTTAAATACGAAGGTTGTTCGTGGAAGACAATGGATCGTTCCTCTAATAAGCCGATGGCAATTAATTGAAGTGCTTGAAGTGCACCTGAAACAATTAATATATTTTCTGGTGTTGTTTGAATATCCCGTTTTTTTAAATACTCACATAAAACACCTCGAAGTTTTTCACTTCCTTGTGGTGAGGAATAACCAATTGCCTTTGAATCGAGTGTAATCTCTTTTAGCGAATCCTCAATTTGTTTCGTCGGAAGTAAATCAGGTGATAATTCCCCTGTTCCAAGACGGATGATATGATCTATTTGCTCATATTCATTGATGAGTTGAATTGTATGGTAGTTCGGTTTATGAATGCTTGATTCAATGTGATGCTGCCAATTCGGTTGAGCACGATTTAAAAGCACATTCCAGGAATTATTCGCCACAAATACCCCGGAACCCATTTTTGATTCGAGTAAACCCTCTGCTTTTAATTCATCAAGCGCAAGTTGCACGGTACTTCGATTTACATTAAATTCCGTTGCGAGTTGGCGCTGTGTTGGAATCTTTGAGCCAATAGTCCAATCCCCTCGTTCAATACGAGATTTTATCCAATCTACAATTTGGTCTTGAAAAGTCAAGTGAGAGTGTCGATTTGGTTGCCATTTCATAAGATTCCTCCTGAATTGGGTGGATAAAAAGCCACCCAATTGGTTGTTTTCTTTTAGTATTATCATAGTACGATAGTAATTGAAAGGGGGTTGATTATATGGAAGCCATTATTCATGGAATCATCTTAGCATTCGGCTTAATTTTGCCTTTAGGAGTCCAGAATGTATTTGTGTTTTCGCAAGGAGCCACACAGCCGAAAGTACTTCAAGCCCTTCCGGCGATTATTACAGCTGCACTATGTGATACTTTTTTAATCCTATTAGCTGTCTTTGGGCTATCTGTTATTGTGTTGCGATTTGAATGGCTACGACTTAGCCTAGTGTTAGCTGGTATTTTGTTTTTACTTTATATGGGGTATGCTATTTGGAAATCTGAACCAAGAGCGAATGAAACGAATAACGCATTACCAATCCGTCAACAAATTATTTTTGCTTTATCCGTTTCTTTATTAAATCCCCATGCTATTTTAGATACTGTGGGTGTGATTGGGACAAGTGCATTAAAATATGTCGGAAAGGAACAAGTTTATTTTACAATCGCTTGTATTACAGTAGCCTGGATTTGGTTCTTTGGATTAACGATAGCAGGTTCAGTAATGAAAAGGCTGGATACTAAAGGAAGTATGATGAACATATTCAACAAATGCTCCGCCTTGTTTATATGGGGAACTGCATTTTATCTTTTGATTGGATTAACGTAAAGTATTATTATAGTCTCAAAATAGAAATATAGTTATATTAAATTAACTTTATATGTCTTGATAAAAGAGTAAATAGAAAAATTGTGTTTTGAAAAATACTAAACCGTTCAGTTGAGTGGTACAAAAGCTGAAATAACAAGAAAATTAACAACGAATTAGAACATCAAATTGCATTTAAATTAACGGTGCCATTTGATTTTAAAAACAGACCTATGGAAAAATTCTGCTATACTGATTGTAAAGTAAGTTGAGGTTCATAGTTCAACAATCCGGCATTTCAAAGAATAATGTTTATCGATCTTAGGTGCAAAATGTATAATTAAAACTAATAGGGGGATTTCAAATGGAAACATTTCAAGCTACGATTGAGGATTTAGAAGGTATATCAAATTTATTTAATTCATACCGCATGTTCTATGAACAACCATCAGATTTAGAGGGTGCTAAGAAATACATAAAAGAACGACTGAAAAATGAAGAATCCGTAATAATTGTTGTTAAGAACAATCAAAAATATGTGGGATTCACTCAACTGTATCCTATTTTTTCATCAATCTCGATGAAAAAAGCATGGATACTGAATGATATGTTTGTTGATCTAGAAGCACGAAAATTAGGAATAGGACAAATGCTTTTACACAAGGCGAAAGATTATGCTCTTAAAACAGGTGCAAAAAGTGTTGTTTTGGAGACAGCACCAGATAACTATGCTGCTCAAAAATTATATGAAAAAAACGGATATGTACGAGATACACTATTTTATCATTATGAATTAAGTTTAACTTAATAAATATCTAAAGGGTTCTCTCGTTAACGGGCCATATTGTAAATATTAAATTGAGGTGTTATCAATGATATTGGTTAGTTCTTGTTTAGCAGGGTTACAGGTAAGATATAACGGTACACATTGTTTAGATCACAGGATAAGTAAACTAATAGAAGAGGGCCAAGCAATACCGGTATGTCCAGAATTGCTTGGTGGTTTTTCAACTCCCAGAGAACCTGCTGAAATAATAGGTGGTAACGGGGAAGATGTATTGGATGGGAAAGCCAAAGTAGTCGAGAAATCAGGTAAAGACGTTACGGAACTATACATAAAAGGGGCTTATACTACTTTAAAAAAAGCTAACGATGTTAATGCAACAGTAGTTGTTCTTAAGGAGTATAGTCCATCCTGTGGAAGTTCAATGATTTATAATGGTAAATTTATGGGGGAGAAAGTTGCTGGGAATGGAGTCACAACTGCTTTATTAAGAAGAAATGGTTTACAAGTAATTTCAGAAGAACAGTTTGCCGATAATTTTGATGAAATAATATAATCTATCTTGAATTAACGGGGACTTGTTTGCTTTATAAGTGATTTCGTCTATATCGCTATCTGGCCAACTCAATGTAGATAAACTGTTGCTTTCCGTTCCGGTGCGCGCTTTCCGGAGGGCGTGGCTTGAGCCAAGTGAACAGCGAAGGGTTCGCTTTGCCGTATTTCTGTGGTTTTGCAGAAATTAAGGCAGCTCTAACCTTCCTTCGCTACGCTTCGTCCAGGGTCTCAAGGCTCACGCTGATCCTCCCGGAGTCGGCACCTGCACTCCAAGCAACGGAAAGTATTAAATTGCTTATTCATTAAACGGGCCATTAACTTGAATACAGTTGTGCAAGAATTGGCGGTTTTTATTGAAAAGGAAGAAATTTTAAATGAAAAGGTGGGCGTAAAAATGACTTTTACTACAGAAGAAAAACAATTTGCAGACGCATTGAAATCCATTGCACGAAATTTGGAGATAAATGAATACATTCAACAATCAAACGAACTTTATCCATTGTTTCAGAAGTCAGCTAAAAGATTTGTAACAGGTGAAACAAAAGAAGATGGATTGGCTATCGCTAAACAGCTTATACATAGAGGGTATCGTGTTTCTTTAGAATTTATTGGGGAAAACACGGCTGACAAGGAAAAATGTATCCAAGCTAAAGACGAATTTTTATCCTTAATAAAAGAATGTGGAAATCAAGGTTTAAACTCTCGTATTTCCTTTGACTTATCGCATATAGGTTTGTCTGTTAATCCCGAACTTGCCTATCAAAACCTTTTGGAAATGGCTGAAGAAGCAAAAAGTTATAATTTGTCGCTGATGATTAGTATGGAAGAGTCGGGTAAAACTGATCAAATACTTTCAATTTATAAAAGAATTGGAGCCGAATATTCGAACGTTGGGATTACACTTCAGGCCCAATTATATAGAACACTTAACGACCTTAAGGAACTACTTGAATATCCTGGGGCAATCCGTATTGTTAAAGGAGCATTTCAAGAGCCTTCGGATATTTGTATCCCTCGTTCCAAAGAGTTAAATGAACGTTATCTTGAATTAGTGGATTTGTGCGTGGAGGCAGAACATCCGGTTTCAATTGCTTCGCATGATGAAGCTATATATAAGCAAGTTACTGAACATGGTTATTTAAAAAATCCATATGTAGAAGCAGAAATGTTATACGGAATTCGTCCCGATCTTTGTAAAAAACTTAAAGATGACGGACTTCCTGTTAGTGTTTATCTAACATATGGAAGTGAGTGGTATTTATATCTCACCCATAGAATAGCTGAATACCCACCGAATATTTATGCTGCCATTACAGATATGATCAAGGGTGCAGAATCCCCTATCCAACTGTATTAAACAATCGGGTGCGATTGTTGCACAAATTGTATGCCATTAAAGGGCCAGATTATGATAAAGGTATCGAGCATAAAGTTTGGGATTGTTAGCGGGTGAAGAATAAAGTATACATTATCTTTTGTTTATTATTTATTCCACTGGAAATCTATTTAATAATTACAAATTACTCGAAGGGGTATCCATTTGCCGTAAATGTGATTTTATTGGTAGGTTTTCTAGCAGTAATATATTTATTAACTGGAAAAGAGAATAGAGATACAAAATAGAAGTTTCAGAAACGAAAAACCGATAGATATAAACAATCGGGTGCTTTAACGGCAGAAGGTTAGTGCCTCAAACGGGCCAAATTGATTAAGAGCATAAAACTAAAAAAATATGAGGTGATGGTATTGGCTTCAATTGAGGACTTTTTAAAATTAGATATTCGTGTGGGCACTGAGTTGAAAGCAGAACCATTCCCAGAAGCACGAAAGCCTGCAATTAAGTTGGTAATTGATTTTGGAGAACTAGGCATTAAACATTCTTCAGCCCAAATTACGCAGAGGTATGGGACCCAACAGCTGGTAGGAAATCAAGTAGTAGCCATAGTCAACTTTCCCCCGAGACGTATCGCAGGATTTAAGTCCGAAGTCTTGGTAATCGGTGGAGTTCCAGGTGAAGATGACGTGGTACTTTTACAACCTGAACAACCCGTTAAGAACGGTAAGCCTGTTGCCTAAAGTTTTCTGCAAAAGGGGCGTTAATAGATATGGTCAACGCTACAGGACATGATTGAGGAATAATACCATTTAGTTAACAGTTAGAAGTTTTTGAGAGAATAGTCGAAATGTTTTTGAAAGTTAAATTGTCTATAGAAAGTTAAGCCGTTTTACGGGGCTGTTCTAAAAGTCGATAATTATTCGATTTTTAGAACGGCCCCTATTTATGGTTTGAAATAACTCTATCTTTTAATACTAATATGAGGTTGGTCTATTTAAACTAAAGCTGGAGTTAGTACAAATAAAATATGATTGGGTTCATCCCTTTTGTTTGAAAATCGATGTTTAACATTTGGTGGAATGCGTACAACATCTCCTTCGTTTAATAAGTATTCTGTACCTTCAAGTTCAACATAAGCTTGTCCTTTCATGACGACAGCAATTTCTTCTTTGTCCTCGTGTGAAAAGTGGCTTTCCGTAGTGGAAGCGTGTGCATTTAACTCCATTATTAAGAGTTCAATACGTGCCTTCATGAAATCTGGCGTTAAAACATCATAGACAATATGGTCGTTATTTTCACGATACACCTTCTTTCGATCTTTCTTTCTAGAAATGAGTGAATCGATATCAATGTCGTTAATGAAAAGCGTATACAATGGCACATTTAATGCTTGTGCAATCAGCTCTAGTACACTTAACGAGGGATTTGCTTTTCCTCTTTCTATTTGGCTAATAAGTGAGGTGCTGATTCCTGCATAATCGGCGAACTCACGAATTGTCATTCCAGTCTTTCTACGATAATGTAAGACCGTTTGTCCGAGTCGATGGTTGTTCATAATGAAAATCCTTTCTAAAATAATGTTTGTTTAACTCTTTTTGTGCTTACATACTAAACATGGAGAATTAACACTTTTATCGATGATATATTTGTTTTATACTTACGTCTGTACCTGTGCATTATAACGCATTATTTTTATTATTGTAAACACATATCAAGGGGGTAATAGATTTGAAATCACCAATTATTTCTTACATAGCTTTATTTTTAGGCGTATTTGCTTTATCTACTTCAGCTATCTTTGTGAAATTAGCAGATGCACCTGCGACAATTACGGCATTCTATAGGATGTTTTTTGCAACAATAATGCTTTTACCATTTTTACTAATCAATAAAAAGAACCGAAAAGAATTATTTTCAATATCAAAAAAACAATGGGGAATCGGGTTATTATCAGGTGTATTTCTAGCAATTCATTATGTATTATGGTTTGAATCATTAAACTACACTTCTGTTGCAAGTTCGACGGTTATAGTTACATTGCAGCCACTATTCTCGATAATTGGAGGCTATTTCATTTTTAATGAGCGCTTCCGTAAAGGGGCTGTAATAGGCTGCCTCGTAGCAATTTCAGGAAGTATTATCATTGGATGGCAAGACTTTCAAATTAGTGGACAAGCCTTATTTGGCGATATACTTGCTTTTATTGCGGCGGGGGTCATAACAGGATACTTCTTCATTGGCCAGCATGTTCGTAAAGAGCTATCTCTTGTTCTATATTCAGTTATTGGGTATGGGAGCAGTACGATATTTTTAGGTATTTTTGCTTTCAGTCAGCAAATACACTTCTTCGATTATTCCGTAGATACATGGTGGTCCTTTATTGGATTAGCGTTTGTTGCAACGATATTAGGGCAAACAATTTTTAATTGGTTATTGAAATGGATAAGTACCTCCGTTATTTCAATGAGTATATTAGGAGAAACAATCGGAACTTGTATACTCGCTTATTTCATTTTGGATGAGGTGATTTCTTTACAACAAGGAATGGGAATAGCAATCATTTTGATCGGTCTAGCATTATTTTTACTACAGCAAAAAAAAATAATAAAAAGCGAGATCAATTGGCGTTAGAAGAATAGATTTTATTAAAGTTCATCGATTAGATGAATACCACTTAAAATAACCCCTTTTTTCAATGAGAGGGTGCGATTGTGTCTATATCACAATCGATTATGGCGTAATAAATTTGAAGGGACCTAATTCATATGCAATTCATATGCAAATTAGGTCACTTTTTGGTTGTTTACTTGCGTTTTTATACCAGTTAACAGAACGGGTTAGAAAAAGACAGAACTCACTTTTATTTATTCAATTAATTTGTTCTGGCTCATCAACTTAACATGTTGTACTTAAAATTGGCTCTTTAAAGGAATCAGGGTACAATTCTTACTTTAATTATAGATAAGCCTTTGAAGTTATCGCTAGCTTTTCACCTACTTCAAATCTTACATGCGACTCTATTCGTCTTATGCCAAGATAGGAGATATAACAATGCGAAACATGAAAAATAGCAAAGACGGTTTGATTTCTAATATAACCCCTTTTTTGACACGGGAGCATTTTTGCCTAATATCACTGATAAGACAACAATCACTGCTATTACAATAGTGAAAAGAGTAATCGATTCATCTAGAAATACTGTTGCAAATAGAATCATCAAAAATGGTTGTAAGTATTGAAGCTGACTTACTCTTGCTATTCCACCCATTACCATTCCACTATACCAAGCAACATATGCTAGAAATTGACTAACCACCGCGAGATAAATAAAACTAACCCAAGCTTGTATAGGTGCATGGAGCATTTCAGTTGTAAGGTTTAGTCCAACTGGAATAATGAAAAATGGAGCACCGATCATAATTGCCCAAGCAATCACTTGCCAGCTGCCTAATTCTTTCGCTAACTTCCCACCTTCTGCGTAACTAAGTCCAAGTATAATAACAGCTGCTAGTAAAGCTAAATCAGCAAATTGTAATTGACCAAATCCGAGATGAAGTGCATATATAATAACTGACAGTGAGCCGATTATACTTGAAATCCAGTATTTAAGAGAAGGAATTTCACCTGCTCTAAATATAGCAAATCCTGCTGTAGCTAATGGTAATAAGGCTAAGACCACAGCCCCATGAGAAACAGGCAAAGATTCCATTGCCCAAGAAGTAAGGAGAGGGAATCCTAAAACTGCACCAACAGCTACAATAAGTAGACTTTTGAATTGGCGAGGAGAAGGTAGTTTTTCTTTTCGAACAATCAATACCACAACTATTAAAATAGCGGCTACAACTGTTCTTCCTAATCCGACGACTGTAGTCCCGAAATACCCTACCGCAATACTTGTAGCAGGGAGCGTTAAGCTAAAACAAATGATGCCTACTAATCCTATTAATAATCCAAATTTCTCTCTATTTTCTCTCCACATCATTATCCTGCCCCTATCTTTTTAATTTCGCAAAACATCTGTACCATTTTCTGACTTTTTTAAAAACAGTTCTGCTATAATTAGAATACTATTAGGTACAACGATAAAGATAAACAGTTTTTTAAGCTGTCTGTCCTGGTTCAGTTAAAGGAGGATTAATATATGAACTCAAAATATATTAAAATAATGGAAGAAATTAAGCTCCGGCTAGCAGATGGATCGCTCATTGCAAGCAGTAAACTCCCTTCTATTCGTCAGTTAGCTGAGTATTTTTCATGTAGCAAAAATACGGTCATTAAAGCATACGCTGAACTAGAAAAAGAACATTTAATTTATTCCGTTTCTAAAAGTGGCTACTATGTTGTGAATGAATTTCAAATTACAAAAAATGAAGATGAGGTAATTGATTTCTTGTCTGCTGGTCCAGATAAAAATGTTATGCCTTATCTTGAATTCCAACATTGTATGAATCAAGCAATTCAACTCTATAAAGAAGAGCTGTTTACATACTCTGATCAACAAGGACTTTATTCATTACGAGTACAGTTAGTGAAATATTTGCAGAACTTACAGGTGTTCACTCAACCTGAAAGAGTAATCGTTGTATCTGGTTCGCAGCAAGCTCTTAATTTATTAGTTTCTATGCCATTTCCAAATGGAAAAAATAATATTCTAATCGAGCAGCCTACGTATTTCGGATTCATTGAGTCCATCAATCTGCACAAAGCTACCACTTTTGGAATTGAGTTATCGATGGAAGGGATTGATCTTGATCGTTTGGAATACATTTTTCGAAATAACGATATAAAGTTTTTCTATATCGTACCGAGATTTCACAATCCCCTTGGTCATTGTTACACGAACAGCGAAAAGAAAAAAATCGTTGAGTTAGCTGAAAAACACGATGTATATATAGTAGAAGATGATTTTTTAGGGGACCTTGATCCAGATACAAAATCAGATCCTTTATTTTCTTTTGATTCTTCTGGGAGAGTAATATATATTAAAAGTTTTTCTAAAATTTTCCTCCCAGGGTTAAGAATAGGCTTTGTCGTTTCTCCAACGTTGATGATTAACAACTTTTTAAGATATAAATTTTGTTCGGATTTTAATAGTTCAGCACTTTCTCAAGGTGCGCTAGAAATCTATTTAAAAAGTGGTATGTTTACTAGGCATCTCAAAAAAATAAAAGAAGTATACCGGACTAAAATGAAAACCCTTCAAGAAGCATGTGAATTATTGCTGCCGGCTAATACGCATTTTTCTAAACCGACTTCAGGATTCTATTTATCAATCTATTTGCCCGAGACTGTGACAGCGAAACAGGTAGTTCATATGCTAAAGGAGCAGAATGTATATGTTGATGATGCCTCTAGAATGTTTTTACTAGAATATAAAAATGAAAATCTCCTTCGATTAAGCATCTCTCAAGTAAATGAGAGTCAAATTAAACTAGGGATAGGGCGATTGGCTCACTGTATAACTTTAATTGACAGTAGAAAAAATCATAATACTCCAAATAATTTTTTACACTTATAGTATAAAGAAGTCTATAAAAGGTTGGCTACAAGAATAGCCAGATGTAACCGTGCCGTAAAAAGGTTGCAAAGATTGAATGATAGATTGAACAGAGAGGGAGCAACCAAAGCAATGGGTCACTGTTTTAACGCACGGGAACCTGAAAAACACAATAATAAGCTACTCTTTTTCAATTGAAAAAGAGTAGCTTATTATCTTATTTTTTTATCCATTTTAATCAGATTTGTTCAATAGTTATTCAAAAATAAAAAACGCCAGTGTTAAGGCGTTTTAAGTAATAAAGATAATTATTTGGCATCCTTTTTCGGGGATGATTGTTGATCAACAAATTGATCGACTTGTAAAGTTAGTTCCTCTACAAGCTCTTTAAGCAACTGTTTTTGCTCGTCCGATAATTTCCCTTTAACATCAACTAGATCTACCCCGTTTTTACTTAGCGTATTACTTACTATTAAATCAATAACTTTGTTGGGAATTGCATTTGTTTTTTTAGGTGAATCGCTCACGCCATCGCTCCTTCTTGTGATATCGCTCGTTTTTATAGTATGCAACAAACAATTAAAAGGAGACAAGGAATATTTTTCGTATTCCTAACCTACTAATTTACAGTAAGATTACAAAATAAAATAATGTTCAACGATACAAAGGAATCTATTTGTTGCATTGATAAGAAATTCACCCTAAATGATAAGTCAACTGTATTCTAGAGGGTAAAACGCCCTTTTTCTTTTTGATTAACTGTATATTATAGAATATCTAACTTAGCTACTAAAGTAACCAGTACTTGTAGCATTGCTTGGATGTTTACTGCCAAGTCGGTATCTGTTGTTGTAACTGTTACATTTCTTGATCCCTCAACAATTGTTTTCTGAACGTTTCGTTGTTTTGTATTAATAAATTGTCGCATATCTTGTGCGACTGCTCTGCCTTGATCCGTATCTCCGATAGTAACGCTAATGATTGCAGCAATTGCTGCTTGAATTCCTAGTTGTAATGACAGTGCTGCTTGTGTATCCGTTGTTTGTATATCAACACCTTCGGAATCCTTTACGATGATCCATTCATAAGATTGCTGCTTATTGGACACTGATTGTACGCCATTTTGTTGAACACCTTCGTTGTTGTTTCCATTGTCATTGCAATGGTCTAATGCTCTCCACTTTTTTTTGCCCATTTTTTCACCTCTTTTCTTTATTAATTAAAGGACATCTAATTTAACTACTAATGAAACCAAGACTTGTAGCAGTGCCTGAATATTCACAGCCAAGTCTGTATCAGTAGTCACGATATTAACGTCATTAGAGTTATCAATATAGATATTTTGTAGATTCGTTTGTTCGTTATTAAATTGTTGAAAGATGTCTTGTGCCACAGCTTGGCCCTGATCAGAATCACCAATTACGATACTTACAACTAAAGCAATTGCAAGTTGTAAGCCCACTTGAAGAGAAACCGATGCTTGCGTATCCGTCGTCTGAACGCTAATGTTGCAAGAATCTTTAATCCATATTACTTCATCGGAATTTTGGTCTACGGATGAGAGCTGATCGCCGTCCTCTATAACCGCTTCATCATTAAAGTGATTGTAATGCCAATGTTTATCTCCGATTAGACTTTCCTCAGAATTATAGTTGTTACAACGTTTGCAGTTCTTTACTGCATTTCTATTTTCATAACTACATCGTCTACATTTCCAGTTACTCATTTCTTAATCTCCTTTCCTAATTATTGGCCAAGTTGAAAAAATACTTTACAACCTTGCTTCTGTAGCATATGAACAAATTAATTATTGAGATAGTCGTTTGACTATCTTATAAAGTGTTTAAGATAAACAATGAACGCAACAAACTTGCCTGGTTGTAGGGGAACGTTATTAATTAAATTGAAGGATTATGTTAAAAGAAATTATAAGAATTGTATAATCTTGTTAATTATTTACAGCTGAAGAATTGAATGCTTGAATAAAATATGGAACCAGCGTCTAAGCAATCCGAAATTTTCCGAGTGGCCGTTATATTTATGAAGTAGTCACTGAATGGTCTAACGGTGAAATATCTTACACATTAGTTGTATACATGAACTAATGACTAAATTGGACTGATCCTAGGTATTGATAAGAAAATTATACTCATTAGATTTTCTAATTAATCGGGTAAATTTACAATATGGGGAGTAAATTTGATGATTATTTAAATATCCTAAATCGTTGGTCAAATAATGATTTTTCACAAGTAGACCAAGACCACAACACTATATGGAGTTTGCAAAACGGTTCAGTAGGACTGGGAACAGGAATTTTTATTTCGAGGAAGAAAAAGAGTTCAGTCAAAAGCATTATAAAATCGAGGGTGTAGATGTAACGTCAGATAATTGACGTTACTTTTTTATTTTCTAATTCAAGTGATTAATTGGAACTATGCACAAAAATCATTGAGAATATTGATTTAATGATTATAAAGAGATTGAGCTAGTCTTTTTTATTTAAGTTAGTTTTCATGCAAGTTAGTATAAATGGATTGTTTCTAAAACTATAAGTGTGTTTTAAAGTTTGTTAAGTTGTTCAGCAAAGAAGTGTTAAATAACGAGATTATATATAATTTAATAGGGTATATCCAATAAAAACGGGATTTTATCAGTTGCGAGTAAATTTACTACTCCTGAAACCACAGTTGAAGGTCAATTTATTCCCTAAAATTGATAGTTGTAATTCAAAAAAAACAGTAGTATAATTTTGGGGTTATCAATTACTACAATAATTTTATATTTATGTACTAATAGTTTTGCATGCGTAATCACAATCATGAAATATTAGTTCTAGCTTCTTGCATACGCATGCAATTTTTCATGGGTAAATATTTTTACATTCACTACATATAGAAGGAGGAAAAGCTGATGACCGATAAAAAAACGAAAAAGCCAGAAAATAACGGAGAAGCAACAAATCCAAGCCGTCGTCTCTTTATGAAGAATTCCGGAATTGCTATTGGAGGAGTAGCTGGAGGCGCAATACTTGGTGGTCTTTTTACAAACAAATTTGGTGAAAAAGACAATAATAAATCATCGATTGGAGATGAAAAAAAGTCAGAGAAGCGATATGAAGAAGCACGTATGTTCTTTACGCGGTTTCCCGATTTTGCTATTCTCGAACAGGCAGTTGAGCGTATCTATCCAGAAGATAAAAATGGCCCAGGAGCAATTGGACTTGGAGTTGCTTATTTCATAGATAAACAGTTGGCGGGTCCCTATGGTAATAATGTGAAAGATTATCGACAAGGTCCATTCACGAATGGCAATGGAACTGCAGCAGATTCTAGTCTAAATCGTGGAGAAATTATCATTAATGGTTTGCGCAAGATGAGTGAAGAAAGCTTGAAGCGTTTTAATGTTACGTTTGATAAAGCATCTGAAGAACAGCAAACTGAGATATTGAAAGACGTTGAAGCAGATAAAGTTTCGATGAAAGGGATTAGTTCAAAGTCTTTCTTTAAATTGCTTCGGACATTGACTTTAGAAGGCGCTTATTGCGATCCATTGTATGGCGGTAACCGTGACATGGAAGGCTGGAAAATGAAAGAGTATCCGGGCTCTATTGCTTCTTATGCAAATATGATTGAAGAAAAGGAATTCATTAAGATGGACCAGGTCAGTTTAACAGACTACCAACCAAAATAAAAAACGAGTGAGGAGTGAATATCATGGCAAAAACGTTACCTAAAACAGATGTAGTCATCGTTGGTTCCGGTTGGGCGGGCGGCATTGCAGCAGCGGAATTAGCGAAAAAAGGGTATAAAGTAGTCGGTTTAGAAAGAGGTAAATCTCAAGTACGAGAAGATTTTATCGGATCAAAAGATGAGCTCAAATATGATAGCCGTAAAGCCATGTTCCAGGATTTGAGTAAAGAGACGTTAACGATTCGAAATACTACGGACGAAGTTGCGTCGCCGAACCGAAGTAATGATACAAATGCGATAAACGGAACTGATACGGGTGGATCAGGCGTCCACTGGAATGGAATGGTGTACCGATGGCTTCCGACTGATTTTGAAATTCATAGTAAAACAGTGGAGAAGTATGGGGAAGATATTATTCCTAAAGATATGAGACTGCAAGACTGGGGAATTACATATGACGAGCTAGAAACTTATTACGATAAGTATGAAAAGACAGCCGGCATCTCAGGTGAGCCAGATCCATTGCGTCCAGGCCAGCGTTCAAGCGATTACCCAACACCTCCACAAAAAGAGACTGAAATCATCCGCACATTCACGAAAGCGGCTAAAGATCTTGGTTATCATCCTTATCGCATTGCTTCTGCAAACCTTTCTGAAGGCTATACAAATCCTGATGGAGAAACGATTAATGGATGTGTTTACTGTGCATTTTGTGAAGCATTCGGATGTGATTTTGGTGCGAAAGCGGATCCGATTGTTACAGTATTAGCAACTGCTGCGAAAACAGGAAACTTTGAATTGCGTAATAACGCATATGTGGTCCGTGTATTACATGAGAACGGTAAAGCAACAGCTGTTAAATATGTGGATACAGAAACAGGTGAAGAATTCATTCAGCAAGCAGATTTGGTTGTAGTAAGCGGTTTTGTATTCACGAATACGCGCTTGATGCTTTTATCTGGAATTGGAAAACCGTATAATCCTAAAGATGAGACAGGTGTTATCGGGAAAAGTTTAACTGCTCACCAACGTAACTTGACGCATACACGCGTTCGTGGTTTCTTTGATGAAAAGAAGTTTAATCGTTACGCTGGAACAGGTGCACTTGGTGTGACTATGGATGACTTCAACGTAGAGCAACTCGACCATAACAAATTGGACTTCTTACACGGTTTCTGTCTAAGAACTTCCCAAAGAGGAGATCGCCCAATTTCTAATAACCATGTTCCTGATGGTACGCCTTCTTGGGGTCCAGAATTCAAAGAGAAATCGCTCTTTTATGCCAATCGACGCATAGATGTACAACAGCAAAACGGGGCACTTCCTTACCGAGAAAACTACATGGATTTAGACCCTACATATAGTGATGTATTTGGCGATCCACTTCTACGGGTTACAAGCAAATTCCATGACCAAGACCGTAATATCGTTAGATATGCTCACCAAAAGGCAAAAGGTTTGCTTGAGCAAATGGGGGCGGACTATATCACCGTTCCTGAAATAACAGATGAAACTGAATTTGATAAAACATCTTTATCAGACCATACGGGTGGCGGAGTGATCATGGGTGAAAACCCAGAAACATCTGCAGTGAATAACTATTCACAAGTATGGGATATGGATAACTTATTCGTAGTCGGAGCTTCATCATTCCCTCATCTAGGCAGCTCCAATCCAACCGCTACTGTCGGAGCATTAGCATACCGGGCAGCAGAAGGTATGATTAAGTTCTTGGAAAACGGTGGCGGCCAGCTGATTCAAGATGGAAAAGAAGCAGCTCCAGCAACTAAATAACTATTAATGAATATTAAGGTTTGAAAATCGAAGGGTGGTGAAGTGCTACCCTTTCTTCATACATAAAAATTGCGAGAAGGTGTTCCTTTGCAGGTTAAAACAGCGGTAATTCTATTTGCAGCAATCCTATTGCTTAGTGCATGCAGCAAAAAACAAATCGAACCGAATATGTCGGAAAAGATTCCGAATTTTGAATATACGACTCAAAATGATGAACCGCTGGGCTTGAATGACCTTAAAGGGGACTGGTGGATAGCTTACTTCTCTTACACACACTGCACAACGGTTTGCCCGAGAACAACTGCGAACATGATCGATGTCCAAGAAAATTTGAAGAAGGAAGGCTTAACACCTCAAATCATCTCTTTCGGCATAGATCCGGAAAATGATACGCCAGAAGTTTTAAGACAATATGCCGAGGATTACGGAGCTGACCTCAACTCATTTACGTTTTTAACAGGCTATGACTTCGAAACGGTTCGGAATCTATCCATTAATACATTTAAAGCCGTGTTAGAGAAAGGTGCGTTGGATCAACGCACACATAGCTATTACTTTTATTTGATCAACCCTGATGGAGAAATCATTAAGAGGTATAATGGTATGAGTGCGGAGGAAAACGGGTTGCTGGTAGACGATGTGAAAACTGTTTTGGGGAGCTAAGTGTGTGCCATTATAAAACTTCCTCTCATTGTGAGTCTCTCAACTTCAATGATACACGATATTTTATAATGGACATTTTTTTATCTAAATATAGGAGGCCAACTTGATTGTACAACTAGCATCCTGTAGATTGTTTAGAAAACGCGATTAAAAACGCTTTAATCCTTCTATAATAACCGTTAAAAAAGATGTTTCTACACAACAGAAGTTGTTCAAAGATAATACTTAAGTGCGTGTGTCGTAATCCATGGACAAGTAATGAGCGGTTTAATATTCAAGCGTTTTAGAATAGTGTAATTGTTAATCCAAAAGTGAGCCACTTCGCAAAAGTAAACTGATCCACTAAAAGTTTGTGAAATTTCTTCATACGTTTCTACAAGTCGTCTTTACATGTAGAGGTGGGCATGATAACCTCACTCGGGTGCGAAATACTGTCCGACAGAACGCTTCTGCAAAGAAATCATGCCCGAAGAGGCTCTATGTAAAGCCTCCGAAATGATAAACTGCTTAATTGATATTTGCGAAAAGTACTATTTTTCAATGGCTCAGTTTTCAGTTGCGAAAAACGCGGATTATTAACGAAATGTCGGACAGCCCTTGTTAACTTATTTATCGCTTAGTGCCTTTTCAAGCGTTTGAATATTGTAGTTCATTAATGAGAAGTAGTCTTCTTTATTTTTCACGTCATCAACCGTCAATACCCCGAGATTATGAAGCATAAGTGATTCGGCTCCGATTTCTTTTCGTATTACTTCCGTTAACTTTGAGGATACGTTTTGTTCGAACAAAACATACTTTACGTCTTGTTCTTTCGCATATTCGACAAGGGATGCCAATTCTTTTTGGGAAGGCTCACTTTGTAAATTCAGACCAGCAATTGCAACTTGCTCAAGGCCGTACGTTTCGGCAATATAACCGAATGCAGCGTGTGAAACAAAAAAATGTTTTTTTGTTGTATTTGATGCCATATCTATAAATTTCCGATCTAGTATAAGTAGATCATCTCGTAATTCTTCAAAGTTTTTATCAAAATCGGCTTTTTTATCGGGAGCTAGTTTAATTAAGGCGTCTTTAATTGAATAAGCAAGTGCATCACTCAAAATGGGCGACATCCATACATGTGGATCGAAGTTGCTGTCATCATGTTCATGTTCTGCATCAAGATGCTCCCCACCAAGCATTTCTTCCGTTATAGTTTCCGATGTGGCAACCATTTTCACATGTTCATTTTTCAGCGTTTTCTCTGCATTCTCTACAAAACCTTCAAGACCAAGTCCAATATAAAAGAATAAATCCGAGTCGGCAAGAGTCATCATTTCTTTTTGTGTAGGCTCGAAAGTATGCTCCTCTGCACCAGTGGGATAGATTGATTTAACATTGACATGATTGCCACCAATTCGCTCTGTAAAATATTGGAGCGGGTATACAGTTGTGTAAACAGTTAGTTGGTCTTCGCTCTCTTTCTCATTTCCAATATTGCTACAAGCAGCAAGCAGTACCATTGTGAATAATGAAATAATGATAAACAGTTTTTTATCCATTAAATAAATTCCTCCCTTTTATAAGTAGTAATGATTACGGTTAAATCGTTTATATTTTTCATCATATAAGCAAAGAAACCATATTGCATCTAAAGTTTAATCTAATAAAACCGTTCTTTTGCAAAACTTTTGCACATTTAAAAGATATACTAATAAATATCTTCAAAATAGTTTGAAGTCGTATTGAACGTTTTGGTTTCCGGTATTAAACTAACCAACTTTTAAATATTTTTTATATTAGAGGACGGTTATCATAATCTATGGAACTCGGTGGTGTTTATGGTAGAAGAGATTCTGCAATGTTTTGAAAATAATAGTTTACTCGCTGCTGGGATAAGTATCATTTTAAATATTAGTATTAGTGTCTTGGGTTTTATACCAAGTGTATTTATAACGGCGGCAAATATAAGTTTCTTTGGATTTGGAAAAGGTTTAATTCTATCTATTCTAGGAGAGGCTTTAGGAGCAATGATAAGCTTTTACCTATATCGAAAAGCTGTAAATAAAGTGAAAACTAAGGTCTCTATTAACAATAAGTATTTAAATAGATTACAACAAACTAGAGGAATGGAAGCTTTTTTACTAATTTTTGCATCCAGGGTATTCCCGTTTATACCATCAGGTTTAGTTACTTTGGCGAGTGCGGGTAGCAACGTTGGCATGTTGAATTTTTCAATAGCCAGTACACTTGGAAAAATACCTGCACTTGTAATAGAAGCATACTCTACTCAGCAAATCCTCAATTGGAATGGTCAGGGCAAAGTAATTTTAGGAATTTTGTCTATTATCATTATTAGTATATTAATAAGAAAGAGTTCTTCTAGATAAAGAGGATTCTTGTTTATTGTCCTGTCGCTTCGTTATTTTTGCCGAGTAATATATCGTGGAATTCCACTCACAATCTACCTTTGTAACATTATAACTCTATGATTTAGCTCAGATCTACATTTTCATTTTAATGATTACTTAAATGGTTTTATCAATGAAAACTATATAGTATAAATCAATTAAAAATTAATTCATACTGAAAAGTTAATGGGTATGATATGAAATCTTCACCGGAAGATGAATGATGTGAAGCGTAATGAATTTTAGAAGAGGCAGCCCCAAGAGAAAAACTTTGGACTGCCTCTTCATTATTATTGGGAGACTATATTGTGTTTGCCGATGAATGTATTCATCTCTTGGGTATCTCGTTGTTCGTTTGGGATCATTAAACCTTGTTTCAGGGCTTAATTTGTTCCATATAACCTTTAATATCGTTTTCAGACATTTCTCCTGTTATAATCTTTACAATCTTGCCATCAGGATTAATAAGAAGAGTGGTAGGAAGTGGTTTTACATTATAAGTTTGCATGACACTTTTTGTTGTATCAATTAAGGTAGGGAAAACCATTCCGTATTGATCAGCGAATGTTCGAACTTTCAAGTCTGATTCAGCGATGTTAACCGCTAATATTTGAACTCCTTGATCTTTATAAACTTGGTATTGCCGACCCATCGCGGGCATTTCCTTTTTACATGGTGCACACCAAGTTCCCCAAAAGTTTAAAAAAACGCCTTGACCCTCATAGTTCGATAACTGATGGCTTTCCCCATTCAAATCAATGAGTGCAAAGTCTGGAGCGTCATCCCCAACTTGTAAAACATCATATTTCTCTTTTGCCAAACTTGTGTATATTGTAAAGATAATGGCTGCTGCTAAAACTAATAGTACGGCTGATCTCATAATTAATCGATTCTTTTTATTTTTCAATTACTGAATCCCCCTGTCAATATTCTTCGGGTCTTTAAAGCATCCCTGAAATGTTATTTTCGTTATGATTATACTAATGAGATATCAAAAAAGTGTGCAGACACAAAGACGTCATTAATACATAAGGATTCTTAAAACAGAGACGTGTCTGCATACCTTTTCCACAATATTTTTCTATAATAATTACATGGGGTGGTTTATATGCATAAAATCTCAACAAAGTTAGCTGCTTACTTTATCGTTGCTTTCCTAGTGCTAGAAACGGTTCTTATGATTTATTTGCATCAAAATATCATTCACGCGAGAGTGGATGAAGAGTATTCGCGCCTATTAGCGAGTGGATCTAATCATCGAAATGTTTTAGAAGACCATTATTCAGAAGAGACAATTGCCCATGTTGTTTTGATGGAAGCTGGAAAGGACAGGGAAGTTATTATAACTGGGTTGAACGACGAGATTATCCGTAGTTCAGATGAAAATGTTGAAGACTACTTACCTTATCTTTCATTAATCCGAAGTTCTGACATTCAAAATGACCAAATCCTCATACCTGAATGGAAAGATTCGCCTTATATTGTAAGTGCGCATCCATACGAAGTGGGAGCGGATCAGTCTGGATATGTTGTGATGTTTCAAAGTAGTCAGCCGATTGAGCGATTAGTTAATAAACTAAACGAGCACTTCGGTTTGGCAGGTGGAGCAAGCATCATTATCCTTTTTATCATCTATTCCATCCTATCCAAGTTTCTAACTCGGCCTTTAATTCGAATGAAAGAAGCAACGGAGAAATTAAGTGAAGGGAATTTCAATGTAAGTCTTCCAGCTATGGGAAATGACGAACTTGGAGAATTATCTATTGCAATCATGAAATTGGCTACTGATTTAGACAGGATGAAGAAAGAGCGTAATGAGTTTCTTGCATCTATCTCCCATGAACTTGGTACGCCTTTAACTTATTTAATAGGCTATTTGAAAGTGGCGATGAGAGATGAACTGACCGAACAGGAAAGAAATCATTATCTACAGATTATTGCAGAAGAATCAAATCGTATGAAAGATCTTGTGAAGAATTTAATGGATTTAGCAAAAATGGATGAAATGACGTTTACTGTAACTAAAACTGACTTTTCAGCCGAACAGTTTATAGATGATATTCATCAACTTGTTTATCCATCATTTAAATTGAAAAAAATTGAGCTCAAACTAATATGTAGAGAAGATTTTAATATTCATGCAGATCCATTAAGGTTAGAACAGATTGCATTAAACCTTTTGGACAACGCTTTAAAGTACTCTGATAAGCTTACAAAAGTGACGCTAGAAGTATGTAAAGAAAAGCAATATACAGTGGTATCGGTCACTGATCAAGGAATAGGAATTCCATTAAATGAAATTGATTTGATTTTTGAGAAGCTATACAGAATTGAAAAGTCTCGTTCAAGAACCTTCGGCGGTTCAGGTCTTGGACTTGCGATTGTGAAAGAACTAGTAGAAGCGCATGCAGGAACGATTGATGTGAAGAGTGTAGTAGGTAAAGGAAGCACATTCACAATTAAAATTTAAATAAAAAAGGAGTCATGTAGATGCGGACGATTTTACTTATAGATGACGAGCAGAGGATGCTTGATTTACTTGAGTTGTTTTTAGTACCTCATGGTTTCAGATGTATAAAAGTAGATAATGGAAAAGAAGGATTAGATATACTTCGGCAAGAACAGATTCAACTCATTTTGTTGGATGTTATGATGCCAAATATGGATGGATGGGAAGTATGTCGGGAAATACGCAGATTTTCTGACGTTCCAGTGATTATGCTTACAGCGAGGTCAGATAAGAGAGATTTAGTAAAAGGTCTTGATAATGGTGCAGATGATTATATTACCAAACCATTCGATGAAGGAGAGCTAACAGCTAGAGTGAAAGCAATACTACGTCGTTACCATCAAGAAGAAGAAAAGTCTGGAAATACGGTATCTGGTGATTTTATTTTAAACAGAGAGTCATATTCATTACATTATAAAAATAAACATGCACAGCTGACTTTAAAAGAATTTTACATTATTGATGCTTTAATTACTCAGCCGAAAAGAACGTTTACGAGGGACCAGTTAATGCATGCGGCTTGGGAATATAACACCTATACAGACATTCGAACTGTAGATTCCCATATACGGAATTTAAGAGATAAACTAAAAAATGCTGGATTCCCTAATGAAGAGTTTTTGAAGACGGTTTGGGGAATTGGGTACAAATGGATTTAAAGGAGAAAGATTATGACAAAAAAGATAAAGTTATTAGTTGGATTACTTTCAATTGTTGCTGTTTTATCGGCATGTAATAAGGAAAGTGAACCCTATTCATTTGAAGAGGTTAAAAATAGTGAATTTGAACATTTGCATGGTCTAGGATACATAAATGGCGGACCAGATATTGTGATTTCAACGCATGATGGACTTTACGAATACGCTAAAGGTGGATGGAAAGAAGCAAATAGTGAAAAGCACGATTATATGGGCTTTCAAGCTATACGTGAAGGTTTTTTCTCAAGTGGTCATCCTGAACCGGGTTCCGATTATAAGAATCCGTTAGGTCTTGTTAAAAGTACAGATCGCGGTGCAAGTTTTGATAAGTTAGCGTTCTACGGTAAAACTGATTTTCATTATCTTGCAGCAGGTTATGATTCAAATGCCGTCTACGTAATCAATGAAATGCCAACAACAGAAATGACGGAAGGTCTACATTATTCCTTAGATGAAGGGACCATATGGAATCAGTCTGCAATGAATGAATTCAACACGGAATTCATCTCGAATTTAGCGGTTCATCCATCAAAGGAAAACCTAATTGTTATTGGGAGTAAAGATGGCCTATTCATCTCTAAGGACTACGGCGAAAACTTTGACCTTTTAAATGATAACAAAATGGTTTTGTATGTGACCTTGACTGAAAATGGTGGATATTACTCCAGTTATGAAAATGAAACGACAGAACTAAAATCATTCACATTCGGAAATGATCAGGCGAAGTCTATACAACTGCCGAACGAAGGAACGAACCCGATTTCTTTCATTGCAGTTAATCCAAAAGATGAGAAAGAGATAGTTATCGCAACGCATAATAACGATATTTACTTGACGACAGATGAAGGTCTTAATTGGAATGAACTTGCTGTGAACGGTGAATTGGCGAAATAAGAAAAAGAAGGTGCTTACTATATGTATGGATTGATGTCGAAAATGAGTCAGATAATTACTGATCCAGTTAACATTCTTATCAGTTCATTTGAACAATATCCTTTTGTAGTTGCGCTACTTTTAGGTTTGATGGGGGCTGTCGCTCCTTGCCAACTCACAGGAAATATGAGTGCAATTACTTTATACGGAAACCGAACGATTCAAAAGAAGCATAATGCAGGAGAAATTATTGCCTTTATAGCTGGGAAAGTAGTTGTATTTAGTGGTCTTGGATTATTCGTTTGGTTCATAGGTGAATCATTTGAATTTGTATTGATTGATTTCTTTCCTTTATTCCGCAAAATTGTAGGTCCACTCATCATAATAACAGGCCTTGTTTTGATAGGCTTTCTTAAGCTTGGGTTTCTTCAAAAATTAACTAAGTATATTCCTAAGCGATTACAAAATGGAAAGCTAGGATCTTTCTTGTTGGGTGTTAGTTTTTCTTTAGCCTTTTGTCCAACAATGTTCGTGCTTTTTTTTCTATGGTTGATGCCACTTGTTGCAACTACTTCGTATGGTTTTATATTGCCTGCTGTTTTCGGTGTAGCAACATCAATCCCCCTACTCGTTCTTTTTTTTCTCGTATGGTTCTTTGATGCGAAGCGGCTCATTATGAAGAGAAGCATGAAGGTAGGGAGAATTGTGCAACGGTTGGCCGGAGTTATTCTAATTATTATTGGTGTAGCAGATACAATAACCTATTGGGGAATGTGATTAATAAATATTGCCAAATTTCTAATAAGTCAAGGTGACTGTGTAATGATTTAGTGTTGTTTGGAAAGGAGCACACATTAGATGTTTGCGGATTTAAATTTATTTTTAGCATTTGGCGCAGGGTTCTTAAACTTTATATCCCCATGCACACTACCGTTATATCCTGCTTTTATATCATATATAACGGGAATGTCGCTTGATGAGATGAACACTGATAAAGGGAAGTCTCGGAGAAGTGGAATAATCCATACGATTGTTTTCCTAATTGGTTTTTCAGTCATCTTCATTTTTCTAGGTTACAGTTCATCGCTTGTCGGTACGTTCTTTTATCAGTACCAAGATTTACTACGTCAGATAGGTGCGATTTTTATTGTCGTCTTCGGGTTGATGATTCTAGGTTTCTTTACGCCTAAGTTTTTAATGAAGGAGAAGAAATTACAATTTAGGAATCGACCGGCCGGTTATTTTGGTACATTCCTTATAGGACTTGCATTTGCGGCGGGATGGACGCCATGTACTGGACCTATCACGGGTGCTGTTTTCATGATGGCTGCACAAAATCCGGGGTCTGGTATGTGGTATATGTTTGTTTATGTTTTAGGATTTGCAATTCCATTTTTCCTACTCTCAATTTTTATCACCCGTGTTAAATGGATCCAAAAATACAACCGAACAATCACGAAAGTAGGAGGCTATCTAATGATTGCACTCGGGTTTCTCCTTTTCTTTGATGGTTTAACTTATATTATTATATGGCTAAGTCCATTTTATGGTGGATTCATGGGTTTTTAACATTAGTAAAAATGTAAGAATAATATGGGAAATGTTTATGAATGACACTAAGTCATTTATAGAGCAATACGTGAAATTAAACAATTGATTATGAAACATAAGAAAACTCCATGAAGATTTTTTCATGGAGTTTTTGTTTCGGAAATATCCAACTAAAGGTATATTTTTTGTATACCCATTATATATGCAAAATCTACGCTGTTTCTATCTAATGAAATCTAGATTATTACCACATATCAGTCATTTAGTTTGCTTATATTACATACCCTTACAAGGTATATAATAATTCTTTGCAATATAGAAATGTTAATGTATTTTAATTTAAAAAAGGTGGGGTATTGATGGGGAACTATGAATTATTTATATTAGGTTCGCTTGGTTTGTTAACATTTATAGTTATTACGTTAGTATTAATCTGGAAGAAATCCTTTCGTGGTATGCAAGGAATGATAATATCAATGTTCTTTGGGATGAATGTAGGATTAACTGCTGGCGTTATCCTAGGTGTAACCTATCAAGGTGATTTATATATTTCAACAATACTCTCAATGGCTATAGGCATCCTTGCGGGTTCCTTATGCGGTTTTTGTTTCGGAATCCTTTCGGTGTTAGAGGGAGTAATGGCTGGTTTGATGGGTGGCATGATGGGGGCAATGTTAGGAGATATGATTAATGTAAACCAGTCAATTAATTTGATACAGATATTCTTATTTCTTTCTATTAGTACAATTTTTGTTATTGTCATTTTAAAAACTTCCGAAAAAACTAAAATAGAAAATAAAAGATGGTTATTAAAACCGGTCTTACTTTCAATTTTTATCGCAGTGTATATAATAGCGGGAAATTCATTGGCGGAAGAGAACGAGAAACAGATGAATTCCGAAATACGACATAACGGTCACTCATCGACAATGAGTAATACAGAAGACTTTAACAAGAATAATCAAGATATTGTTATAGAAACTACTGAAATGAAGTACTCAAAAAATGAAGTTATTGTTGAGAAAGATAAACCAGTCACATTAACTCTCACTAATCTAGATAAGATTGAGCATGACATTGAAATCCGGACTTCCTTCTTTAATATGATAAAGGGGTCCAAACATAATCATGGAGCAGATAAAAATTTATTACATCTTCATGCTGCACCGAGAAATTCAGAGACACTTACATTTACTGTAACTGAATCTGGCGTTTATGAATTTTATTGTACGATACCAGGGCATAAGGAATTAGGGATGATTGGACGATTTATTGTAAGTTAAATACTTTAATATACCCAAGCTGCATATATTGGTTGACGGAGGGTTGTCCATGAAGAAATCGTTGAAAATCTGGAGCGCACTCATCTGCTTTCTTTTCTTTGTTCCAATTGTATTGGAACAGATTCCGAGTGAAATATCGAAAGAAGTAACAGTCATTTCATCCGATAATCGAAAATTAGTTTACGCAGCAAATATCATCGAAACGGAACCTGAAGTCCAAACAGGAATGCGTGCGCTTTTATACGCTACACATTCACAGGAGGCATTTGAACCCATCACTCTAAAGCATGACGGAAAAATTGCAGTTTACCATTCGGAAGCGAATATTATGAAACTTAGTGAAACAATTAGATCTCAACTGGAGTTTAATGGAGTAGGCGCAGATATTATTGACGTCGATATTACTGCAGAAATGAATAAAGCGGGGATTCCGTTTCATAAATCTTATGATGTTGCTAGGCCATATGTGCAGAAAGCATTAAATGATGCGGATTATGACATCATAATCGACATACATCGAGATTCACTTAAAGCGGATAGGACAACAATCACTTATGAAGGCAAAAAGTTTGCGCAAGTTGTATTTGTTATCGGTGGTGATCATGAAAATTTTAAATTGAATCAAGAATTATCCGAGAAACTGATGGCCAGCATGGAGAAGATAGTACCCAATATAACAAAGAATATCGTATTTAAATCAGGTCATGGTGTAGATGGAAAATATAATCAGGATCTTCATAAACGTCTTGTTCTTGTTGAAATGGGTGGAATTGGAAATGATGAAGCGGAACTAAACAGTACGTCGGCTGTACTCGCAAAGGCTGTTTCACAGACATTACTGAGCGAAAATCTACCTGAAAATTAATTAGCTCTGTACTCTACACTAATACAAATTCCATAGGAAGGTATGGTCACGGTTGGAGAATCATCGCTTTTATGTCAGTTGTACAATTAATAATTCTCCATCATCATTAGAGTAGAAAACAACAGACATTAATTTCACTTGTAAAGCCTTGAGTATCTCCCAGAGGAGTTACTCAGGGCTTTTAAATTTTATCTCTACTATTTATTGGTAGTAAAATACTTAAATATACGGATGACAAGGCTTTAAAAGGAAGTTGAAACTTCCTGATAAATATGTTTCTAAATCTGTAGTTTCCTCATACCTGGTGAAAAGCCATTGTAAATTAAATTGATGTGCGTATTTATTTTGATATTGGCGATAACCCTGCCAGTTTGCTGTTCCAAATTAGTCCAATAAAATGATTCCTAACCACTTTTTTACCTTCTCCATTAAAAATGCATAAATACCGAGTAAACTCAGATAGGAAGGAGGAGAATATATTGTAAAAGTAGTAATTAGCTTTTTGCAAATGCAACAGCAGGGTGATGAATCTGAATATTGATTTCTTGCAGATGTCCTGCAATAATTCAATCCGTGCATATGATTATTGTCTGGGAGATGCTTTAAATCAAGTACAATTATTTAAAGGCGGTTTAGTATGATTATAATGAAAAATGTTTATAAAAAATATAAAAACGGTGTAGTTGCAGCAAACGGTATTGATATAGAAATTGACCGTGGTGAATTCGTCTATGTTGTTGGTCCGAGTGGAGCCGGAAAATCAACATTTATTAAAATGATGTACCGAGAGGCGATTGCAACAAGCGGAGATATTATTATAAATGGTATTAATCTTTCAAGCCTTCGCAAAAAGCAAGTCCCATATCTGCGAAGAAAAATCGGGGTTGTTTTCCAGGATTTTAAACTATTGCCGAAATTAAATGTGTATGAAAATGTGGCGTATGCACTTGAGGTTATTGAAGATTCACCGGCTCAAATTAGAAAAAAAGTAAATGATGTCCTTGCACTTGTAGGGCTTACACAAAAAGCCCGAATGTTTCCAAACGAACTATCAGGCGGTGAACAGCAACGAGTCTCTATCGCAAGGTCAATCGTCAACGTTCCACAGGTCGTCATTGCAGACGAGCCGACAGGTAATCTTGACCCAGAAACTGCGTGGGAAATTATGAAGATTTTCGAACAAATAAATGCCCGTGGCACGACTATTGTTATGGCTACTCATAACAAAGAAATCGTCAATAAGATTAGACATCGGGTTGTTGCAATTAACGACGGCATAATCACCCGTGATGAGTACGGAGGTGGTTACGGCTATGAAAGTTAGAACACTAAGACGGCATTTCCGCGAAAGTTTTAAAAGTATCGGTCGAAATGGTTGGATGTCAATCGCTTCGATTAGTGCTGTGACCGTAACACTTCTCCTGGTTGGTGTTTTTATTGTCATCATGATGAATTTAAACGAAATGGCAGACGATATTGAAAACGATGTTGAAATAAAAATGATTGTAGATCTTACCGCAGATGATGCAGCGATTAACGAACTCGAAGAAAAAATGCGTTCTACAGACGGCATTCTTGATGTTAGATATTCTTCAAATAAAGAAGAGTTAGAAAAAATGATTGAAGGATTTGGAGACGAATTAGGATTATATAAACAGGATAACCCGCTTCGTCATGCATTTTATGTGAAGGCGACAAAACCTCAACAAACAGCGATTGTTGCAGAAAAAATTGAAACATATGAGTATGTTTTCAAAGTCGTTTACGGTGAGAGGAAAGTCGATAAACTTTTTAAAGTAGTGAACGCAGGTCGTAACGTTGGTATTGCACTTATTCTTGGGCTTATATTCACAGCAATGTTCCTTATTTCTAATACAATTCGCATAACTATAGTTGCTAGAAAGGAAGAAATTGGGATTATGAAGCTTGTCGGGGCAACGAATAATTTCGTACGTGTTCCGTTTCTTCTTGAAGGCTTTTGGCTCGGTATGATGGGGGCAGTTCTACCTGTGATTATCATTTCAGTTTTATATGTGAATCTTCGAAACTATTTGGTGCCACGACTAGAAGGAGAGTCTTTTCAATTATTGGATATGAATCCATTCCTTTATCAATTAAATGGGCTGATTTTATTAATGGGCATCTTCATTGGGGTTTGGGGTAGTTTTATGTCCGTTCGGAAGTTTTTAAAAGTATAAACATAAAATTGTATAAGTTAAATGGGGCATTGAAACTGCTCTATACTCCTTTCTATAATTGTACAATTATTCTTACCCTTTTTCATTCGAAGGGATATATAGGGATAGCTGTTATCAAGATGTTTGTCATTGCTTTAGTTTTCTCGAAATCATTATTTCGGGGTAGTGACAGAAAAATTGAATCGGAGGGCAATTGTGAATAAACGAACTGTAAGTATGGCAATAACAGCTTTAATTATCGGTGCGTTGATTGTCATGATGGTTAAATCAAATCTAGAAACAGCTGAGCCAATCGATACCATTGTTACTGGTGCGGATAGTACAACGATTGAGTATGAGTCTGGGCTTGAAGAAGGAAATACACCTCCTGATTTTGAGCTTTCTACGCTTTCAGGCGACATAATAAAGCTGGCGGATTATAAAGGGAAAAAAGTTATTCTTAATTTTTGGGCATCATGGTGCGGTCCGTGCAAGGCGGAAATGCCGCATATGCAAAATTACTATGAGAAATATAAAGATTCTGCAAACGTAGAAATCATTGCCGTAAATATGACGACGGAAGAGCGTGGACTCTTGAGCATTGAGAAATTTGTTGAGGCCTATGGGCTAACATTTCCGATTCCGCTTGATAATGAAGGTGAAGTAATAGATATTTATAGGATTATGACAATTCCTACGACATATATGATTAGTACGGATGGGACAATTAAGCAAAAGATTATGGGTCCGATGGATGAAAAAACGATAAAAGTACTTGTTGATAATCTTGATTAAATGAAGCCAGACTTTACGACGTTGTAATATTCTTTTTCCGTTTGTTTAGTAGACGATGAAGAAACATTTTTTTGCAAGTGACAACAATGAAAATAATAGGTGTAAAAAATCGTCTAGATGCAAATCTAGGCGATTTTTTATGCTTTGTATATCGAATAGGAAAGATGAATTGTCAGAATGCCGCATTAATTCCCCTTAGTTAATCCTCAGTTTTGATATGCAAATCTAAGTGCAGATCCATATTGGGCACCTGTGTACGCGGGGGCTAAACGTATAGTAAGTTTAACTGTAGCTAAAGATTCTGAAATTGCTCAAACAATGAGTGATCTGTTCATAGATTAATCCCCAGAACACCTAACTTATGGTTCTATTATTACGCTTAATGAAATGTGTGTTATCAAAGGTTATAATGATGCCACGTTTAAACCGGAAAAATCGATTACGCGTGGAAATGCAGCTGTAATGATAAATAGGGTGCTAAAACTTGAAGCAACCACAAAAGCAACATACAAAGATGTATCGCCCAAAGATGAATTCTCAGCTGATATTGCAGCCTTGAATGAAGCAGGAATTCTTCAAGGGTATTCAACGGGTGAATTTGGCGTCAATGATCAACTTACACTTGCTCAATTAGCGGCTATTGTCAATTGCGCATTCGGGCTTCAAGAAAACATAAAAGAGAGCGGATTAGTAGCATCTAATTATAGTGATGTCCCCCAAAGTCATTGGGCTTCTGAATCATTTTATGCTTTGAAGATACTCGACCAAACAGAAGTATTTAAAACATTAAACTTTAATCTTTAATCTTTAATCTTTGGAAAGAAGCATCACGCGCAGAATTTTCCGTAGCTATACTTACTGCGATTTCGAAAACCAAATTCATTACTATAAAATGTCTAACTATCTTTTTTAAAAAAGATGAATCATCAGATAAGTGAAATGAAATTGCCTTCAAGTTATTATTTGACCCTGTTAAAGAATAGTGTTATTATAGGGGTATGGGGTATTTTAATTGGTGAGGAGGGATTATCATGGTAGAAACATCGAAAACAACTATCCAACCAAATAAACAACAACTTTTAAACCGTTTAAAGCGTGTCGAAGGGCAAGTTAGGGGTATTCATCAGATGGTCGAGAATGACCGTTACTGTGTGGATATCTTACACCAAATTAGTGCGATTCAATCAGCGATGAACAAAGTATCCTTAGCTTTACTGGAAGATCATACTCATCACTGTGTAGTAAAGGCAATTCAAGGGCAAGATGGTGAAGCGGCGATTAAGGAACTGATGGATGTAATGAAGACGATGATGAAATAACAGCTAGAGAAATCCCGATTAATATATCTTGAAATACTATCCATGGGTATAGTATATTGTATTCACTCATAATAATAGGAGGTCATTAAATTGACAGAAACATTAAAAGTACAAGGAATGTCATGCAATCATTGTGTGAATTCAATTGAGGGAAGCGTTGGTAATTTAACAGGTGTTTCTTCTGTAAAAGTTGAACTTAAAAGCGGTGACGTGACTGTAGAGTTTGATAACGAAGCGATAACATTAAATCAAATTAAAGAAACAATTGAAGAACAAGGATACGACATCGTTTAAATTATTCGTACCAACCTAATTTCCGCTGGCATCATATGGGGGAAAGCGAAATAGGATTGTACCAATATTGGTACAATCATTCTTTTTAGTAATAATATACCCCTATATAGTATTGGAGGGATGACAAATGTCAACGGCTGATAAAACAATTCAAATTAAAGGAATGACCTGTGCAGCTTGTGCAAATAGAATTGAAAAGGATCTTTCTAAAATAGAGGGTGTTGAGAAGGCGAATGTTAACTTTGCTTTAGAAAGATCGACCATCGTTTACGACCCAGAGAAAACAAATGTGAGTGAATTTATTGAAAGAGTAGAAAAGCTTGGTTATGAAGTTGTTCAAGAAAAAGAAACATTTGATATTACAGGTATGACTTGTTCTGCATGTGCAGTGAAAATTGAAAAAAGAATTAGTAAAATGGGCGGTGTTTCTAGTGCCGCAGTTAATTTTGCGCTTGAAACAATCACTGTAGAATATGATGATAATAAAATCAACGCTTCTGACATGATGACAGCTGTTAAGAAAATGGGTTATGAATTGACACCTAAGCAAGATAGTAAAGAGAAAATTGATCACAAAGAGGGAGAAATTCATAAGCAACAACGAAAGTTCATCTTTTCACTCATATTAACGATTCCGTTGCTATGGACAATGGTTGCCCATTTTAGTTTTCTATCATTTATTTATTTGCCAGATATTCTAATGAACCCATGGTTACAACTTGTGCTCGCAACACCGGTTCAATTTATTGTTGGTGGTCAATTTTATAAAGGTACTTTTAACGCTTTACGAAATAAAAGCGCAAATATGGATGTATTAGTTGCGCTTGGTACGAGCGCAGCTTACTTCTATAGTCTATATCTTGCATTGGAATGGGTAGAGGCTGGAAGTGTCGGAATGCCAGAGCTGTATTTTGAAGCATCTGCTGTCATTATTACATTAATCGTACTTGGGAAATTATTTGAAGTTCGTGCAAAAGGAAAAACGAGTCAGGCGATTCAAAAGCTACTAGGTATGCAGGCGAAAACAGCTCGTGTACTGAAAGACGGTATTGAAAAAGAAGTTCCTATTGAAGAAGTCGTTGCAGGGGATTTAATAGTAGTAAAGCCTGGTGAAAAAATTCCGGTGGACGGACAAATCGTTGAAGGACGCTCCGCAATTGATGAATCTATGATTACAGGTGAAAGCATACCGGTCGACAAAATAGCGGGTGATACAGTAATTGGAGCAACGATTAATAAGAATGGGTCATTACAAATTAAGGCGATTAAAGTAGGGAAAGATACGGCGTTAGCACAAATTGTAAAAGTGGTTGAGGAGGCACAAGGATCCAAGGCGGATATTCAGCGCTTAGCAGACCGAATATCAGGTGTGTTTGTACCAATCGTTGTCTTGATTGCTATTGCGACATTCTTCATCTGGTATTTTGCGGTGACACCGGGAGATTTCCGTTCAGCACTCATTCCAACAATCTCGATATTGGTCATTGCGTGTCCGTGTGCGCTCGGTTTGGCAACACCTACTTCGATTATGGCAGGTTCAGGTAGAGCTGCCGAGATGGGGATTTTATTTAAAGGCGGTGAACATTTAGAAAACACACAGTCTGTTGACACTGTTGTTTTGGATAAAACAGGAACCGTTACAAAAGGTGAACCTGCATTAACGGACGTTATGGTTAAGAAAGGTTTCAACGAAGATGAAGTGCTGCAACTCATAGCATCAGCTGAAAATCCATCCGAACATCCATTGGCTCAGGCCATTGTGCAGGGTGTAAAAGAAAAAGGTCTATTACTTCTTGACACAACTGATTTTGAAGCATTACCGGGATATGGAATTCGGGCTGAAGTTGACGGCAAGGAAGTATTTGGCGGTACAAGAAAGCTGATGCGCTCACATCAAATTGACCTCTTAGATGTCGAACCGGCGATGGAAGCATTTGAGAGTGAAGGAAAAACAGCGATGCTTATTGCTGTGGAGGGTAAAATTGCCGGTGTCGTAGCTGTAGCAGATACATTGAAAGATACATCTAAAGAAGCAATTGCGAGAATGCGGGAATTGGGTCTAGATGTCATCATGCTAACAGGTGATAACCAACGTACAGCAGAGGCAATTGCGCGCCAAGTCGGCCTATCTCACGTTATTGCGGAAGTGTTACCAGAGCAGAAGAGTGAAGAAATTAAAAAGCTTCAAGAACAAGGTAAGAATGTAGCGATGGTCGGAGACGGGATTAATGATGCGCCGGCACTTGCGATGGCGAACATTGGAATGGCCGTTGGAACAGGCACAGATATTGCAATTGAAGCAGCAGACATCACTCTTATGCGTGGTGATTTAAATAGCGTAGTAGACGCGGTCATTATGAGTAGGAAAACAATGCGGAATATTAAACAGAACTTGTTTTTCGCTTTCTTTTATAACACGATCGGAATACCAATTGCGGCAATTGGTTTATTAGCCCCATGGGTTGCTGGGGCAGCAATGGCGTTTAGTTCTGTATCCGTAGTGTTGAATGCGTTGCGTCTTCAGAAGGTTAACTTGAAAAAGTAATAGAATGAGAACTGCAAAAGAACCTATGCTACTTTATAGTTAGCATAGGTTCTTTCTACTTTAAGTTTAATAATGAATATGCATTTAATTGTACAAATTCTTTTTAGCTAAATGATAGTAAATTATTGAAATAATAAAGTTATAAGGAAACCTTTACTATCAGGTATCGTTAATAATAATGGAAGAAGTTTGAAAATAATTTGAATTGATTGTAGAAATCATGTTTGTTTTGGATGATGATAATAGGTGAAGGAGTAGATGTCTATGTCGATTATATTGTTACTAGGGACTCTTTCTATAATTGTTTTCTTGCTTAATAAACAAACTTTCATAAAATTATTAAATCGAAACAACTTTATAGTCCGGATATTATTAAATGCAAGATGGTTTAAGAATGAATGGGTCAGCGGTATATTTTTATTTTCTTTAAATGCTTTTTTGATGATTTTAGCGGTATCATTGATTTACTTATCAGGGTTGCTAAATATCCCGTATATCCATTTGATAATGATGCTATTAGCGACATGTGTAAGCTTATACTTATGGATAGCTATTCATAATGCTGATGAAAAAGGAAAAATGGAAAGGTTAATAATGAGCACAATCGGTAGTAGTTTTTTTCTTTTCCTAATCCTTGCTTGTGTGTTTATGATCGTTAATTTAGAATCTGGAACGCCAGAAAATGATACATTTATGGCTTTTATCGGACTCATATTTGCAATTTTTGTTTCATTGGTTGCTTTAGTTACATGCTTTTGTTTAACGGGCTTATCAAAAAAGTAAAAGAGAATCTACTAATATTTTGAAGTAATTCAGAAGGAGTTTAATGTGCATAGTTTTTTCATATTTTCTTGTTATACTACTCAAGTAAAGGTTAGAGTAAAGGGGAAATATAAATGAGTATAAAGATGAAAATTGCCATTTTAGCAATGAGTTTACTGGTTATTAGCGGTTGCAGCAATAACAATTCAAATCCTGCCGATGAGACAGATCATTCAACTATGAATAACGGCAAAGAAGAAATGGATCATTCCATGATGGATATGGATGACGACATGATGGAAAATGAGCATATGAGCCATGATGAGGTTATAAGTTTAAATGACTCAACAGGGAATAATGAATTAAAAATCCCATCAATACTTGAACGTGATAACAAAGAAGAAGTCGCATACACTGTAAGAGCACAAATAGGGAAAACTGAAATATTTGATAGCATTGAAACAAATACGTATGGTTACAATGGGACATTTTTAGGACCAATGCTTCGTTTGGATAAAGGTGATACTGTGAAAATCAGAGCGATAAATGAGCTCGATGAGAATACAACATTTCATTGGCATGGACTGGAAGTGGCGGCAGATGCAGATGGCGGCCCCCATGATGTTATTAAACCGGGAGAAGAAAAGATTATTGAATTTAAAGTGGAACAAGAAGCGGCAACACTTTGGTTCCATCCTCATCCAGAAGGGAAAACTTCTGAACAGGTATATAATGGTCTTGCAGGATTGATATATATTGAAGATGACAATTCAAAAAGTCTTGGATTACCAAATGATTATGGGAAGAATGATATACCGTTAATTTTTCAAGATAAAACATTTGATGATAAGAAACAATTGAATTACAGAGCCGTAATGAATGATGACGGAACAATCGGGGATACGTTATTAATCAATGGGACACTTAATCCCAAGTTGACTGTAAACAAAGAGAAAGTACGTCTCCGTTTATTAAATGGATCGAATGCGAGGAATTTTACATTTAAATTGAATACAGGAGACTCCTTTATTCAAATAGCAACGGATGGTGGCTTTTTAAATGCACCAGTGACACTAAACGAAATTACACTGACACCTTCAGAACGAGCTGAAATTGTTGTTGATTTTTCAGAGCTTAATACTACAAATGACTTGGCATTAATAAATGAGGATGGGTCTATCCTTTTGCCGTTTGATGTCTTGGGTCAAGGTGGAAAGACTGGAGAAATAGAAGAGACACTGAATAATTTCTCATTAACTTCAGAAGAGAAAAATTTGCCGATCACTAAGAAGATAGAACTTTTCGGAATGATGGATATGGTAACGATAAATGGGAAGAAATTTGATCCTGAAAGAATTGATTTCACACAACAGCAAGGGGTCACAGAGGTTTGGGAAATTTACAACAAAAAAGATATGATGGGCGGCATGATTCATCCATTTCATATTCATGGAACACAGTTTAAAATAATCTCAAGAGATGGGGAAGAACCCCCGGAAAATGAACAAGGTTGGAAAGATAGCATATCCGTTCATCCAGGAGAAAAAGTGAAAATAGCGATACAATTTAAGCATAAAGGTGTGTATATGTTCCATTGTCATATTCTTGAACATGAGGACAATGGGATGATGGGACAAATTGAAGTGAAATAGACTTGATTCAATGATATGTAAAAAAACTGATAAGTAGAGTTGTCATTATTAAAACAGTGAGTGTGTGTTCGATTACACTCACTGTTTTAAAATTTCCATGAATAGTGGTGAATTTTATAGTACTTCCAACTGTTGAAAAATATAATAAGAAAAAGAAAAAACTACTCGTTATTTTACTTTACATAGCAACTACTCTTTTTGGCATTTGGTTGTTAATTTTTTTATTTCTTATGTTCTTTTTTTCAGGTGATGAGATTGAAGAACATTCATTGCTGGATAAATTGGATGTCGTATCAGATTTGAAAATTAATTTCAAAAAAGAATTGGCAAATTCATTAAACGGATTAGTAGATGAAAATATTGAACCTGAATTTCGTTTGGAACAACTAGATAGAGATGAATTTAATCCAGCTATGAAAGACTTGTTAAAAGATAGAAGCTTTGACCAGGAGAAATTTGATGCGGTTTTTGAAAATATGAAGACACCCCAAATCACTCCAAGAGAATCCGTGCACTCTACTTTTGGAAGAAATGTCATATATATTTATCATTCACATAGTAGAGAATCTTTTTTACCCTACATTAAAGATACTAATAAACCAGAAGATGCTTACCACTCGAAAGCGAATATTACGTTAGTAGGTGAAATGCTCGGAAAAGCTTTGGAAAGAAGAGGTATGGGGACGGAAGTGGATTCAACTGATATTGTTCAAGAACTTAGTTTGAGAGGACTAAACTTTAGTAGTTCTTATATGCTGTCAGGTGAAAGAGTAAAATCTGCGCGTGCAGAAAACAAAGACTTGGAAATTTTCTTGGATATTCACCGAGATTCTTTGCGTAAAAATTCTACTACTAAAGAATTAAATGGAGTAAATTTTGCGCGCCTGTTATTCGTAGTAGGTACTGGTCATGAAAATTATGCCGAAAATCTTCAATTCACAGAAGGGTTAGATGGATTTCTATCTAAGCATTACCCAGGTTTGTCAAAAGGAATAATAAAAAAAGATAGCACTCAAGGGAATGGTGTTTATAACCAAGATATATCTCCGAATGCAGTTATTGTAGAAATCGGTGGTGTCGATAATACACTGGAAGAACTGAATCGGACTACAGAAGTATTAGCAGATGTACTAAGTGACTATTATTGGCATCAAGAAAAGTAATCGGTTTATATGAAGTCCAACACGTAAAGAGAAATAAGGATTTTTTAAGGATTTTTAGTTTTTCAGTTTTAAAACGCTTTTTTAGGGGAAAATATTCCTAAGTGCAAATAACGTCAGGAGGTGAGTCCATGGATACTAAATACGAAGAAGCCCTAAAAGCATGTTTAGAATGTCTGGAAGCATGTAATCGCTGTTTTGATGCATGTTTAAAAGAAGAAGACGTGAAAATGATGGCTGAATGTATTCGTTTGGACCGTGAATGTGCAGATATATGTACGTATGCGGCACAAGCAATTACACGTAATAGTCCATTTACTAAAGACATTTTAGACCTATGTGCTGAAATTTGCGAACGTTGTGCAGCAGAGTGTGAAAAGCATAATCACGATCATTGTCAACGTTGTACTGAATCTTGCCGTAAATGCGCTGATGCATGTCGACAAATGGTAGCTTAAACTATTAAAAATGGAATGAAATATTAACGGGGCTATTTCGTGTCATGGAATATCCCTGTTTATCTTTCTTGACTAACAGGTTTATTATCAAATACAAAGAAATAAAAGGAGTGCGAGTTAGATGAAAAAGCAATTATTTGTGTTATGCGCTGCAATAATATTTGGTTTAAGTGGATGTGGAAATAGGGTAAGCAACGAGAAAAGTCCAGCTGACAATGAAATCAAACAAGAAGATATCGATATGGACATGGAGAAGAACCATTCAGGCTCGAGTGAAGTCCCAAAAAACTTGAAAGTGGCTGAAAATCCGAATTTTAAAGTGGGAAGTACAGCAATTATTATGACCGACCATATGAAAGGTATGAAAGACGCTGTAGCAACGATCGTAGGTGCATATGATACTACAGCTTACGTAATATCGTATACCCCAGTAACTGGTGGAGAAAGAGTGGAGAATCATAAATGGGTTATTCAAGAAGAAATGAAAGATGCCGGTGACAAGACGTTTGGAAAAGGAACAGAGGTTGTGGTAGAGGCAGATCATATGAAAGATATGAAAGGAGCAAAAGCGGTTATAGAGTCAGCTGAAGAAACCACAGTCTATATGATTGACTACAAGCCAACTACTGGCGGAGAAGAAGTTAAAAATCATAAATGGGTAATAGATAGTGAACTATCTCCTGAATAAAGATTGTACAAAGGTATTCTATTGAATTCCAACAGTGAAAGATTTTGATTAAGCCATGATATCTAATGAATTTGTGATTTCCCACAAGTTTTATTAAAGTTAAAATATATTCTATATGTTATTAAGTCAGTGTTCTACTGGTGAAAGTAGTTATATTTTTTGCTTCTCAGAAAAAGATTCAGCACAAATTTTAATAGCTCTTTTATATGGAACTATAGGACGAGCGACAGAGATTTTTACTTTAGAAAAAGAAAAAGATTTCTTAAAAAAGTATTTTAATATTGAAATCGAAAAAGAAACGTCTGATAACTGACGTTTCTTTTTTGATTTGTCAGAAATATATTTTATCTAGTTTAGATAATAAATTTACTTTGCTTCTATCTAATTCCTTTCAACATTGTTTAGCCACATCCTATGCACGAGATGCTGGTGATGACTTTTATCCTTGTTTATATTTCAAACACCGTAAAAATTTAGATAAGATAAACGTAAATCAGAGGTTGGGAGAACGATTTGTTTTCCGCTACCTCTGTAATTTTAGAAAAATATTAGAGTGTTACTTAAATTAATCACAAAATATTTAAATTAAAAATATAAAGCAGATAAGCCAATCGAAAGGTTTTGGGGCTCTTTGAAATGTGAACTATATTATGTAAGAAAATATTTCCAGTACGGAGAATTGGAAAAGTCGTTTAATTATATATTCATCTCTACAACACTAGACGCTACCAAAAAAAGATTAAACAGCTAAAAAGAATTTAAATTTCAACTTTCCTCTTATAATATTACATTTTTATACTATTACCTAAAGCCTTTTCAATAAATAAAATTACCAACTCTGGATCAAACTGAATACCTGCATTTTTTTGTAGTTCTGCTACTGCATCTTCAACTGACTTAGCATTGTGATAAGCCCTTTCACTGGTCATAGCGTCATAGGCGTCTGTAATTGCTATAATTCTTGACTCAAAGGGTATTTCTTCTCCTTTTAAGCCTCTAGGATAGCCATTCCCATCCCATCTTTCATGATGAGATAATACATACTCCGCCATTTTTGACATATTATTGGCTGTATTTAGAATTCTATAGCCGATTTCTGAATGGCGTTTAATTTCTTTCCATTCATTTTCGGTAAGCTTACTCGGCTTGTTGAGTATATTCTCATTTATTGCTATTTTACCTATATCGTGAAGTAATCCAACTGTACTGAGTTCCTTAATTTTATATATAGATAGTCCCAGAACTTCTCCCATACGTTCGCATAGTTTTGAAACTCTTTGGGAGTGTTGTTCCAAACTTTTATTTTTTTCGTGAAGAGTTTTAATGATAATATCAACGGTCTTTTCCTTCATACTTGGGCTTTCAAAAAGTTTATTGTTATACATATGTTTGTCTGCTTTTTTTAATACTTCTTGAATAGTATCTTCCTTATTTTTCTTAGTTTCGAAACCAAACGAAATAGAAATATCAATTGAACCAACTTTATCAAGTAATAATTGTTCGCTGATGCGTTTGATAATTATCTCTGCTTCAAAAGCCTCCGTGTTAGGTAATAGAATAACAAACTCATCCCCGCCAGTCCTAGAAACGATATGATCAGCCCTACAGCCTTTTTTAATTACTTCTGCAGCCTTTTTCAGCAACTCATCTCCCATGGCGTGTCCAAAGGAATCATTGATCAGCTTTAAACCATTTATATCTCCTACAACTACTGTCAAAGGAAGGTTTTCTATTGTATCAAGTCTCTTTAACTTTTCTTCGTAAAATCTTCTGTTATATAATCCTGTTAATTGGTCATGGTAGCTAAGAAATAAGATCTCATCGTTTTGAAAGACAAGTTCCTTGTTCACAATAATTAACTCAGCAGCCCGTTTTTCTTTTTCATCGTTTTGAAAAACAAGTTCTTTGTTTGCAATGATTAATTCAGCAGAACGGTTTGCTTTCTCATCATTTTGAAAGACAAGTTCTTTGTTCGCAATGATTAACTCAGCAGCCCGTTTAGCTTTCTCATCATTTTGAAAGACAAGTTCTTTGTTCGCAATGATTAACTCAGCAGCCCGGTTTGCTTTCTCATTATTTTGAAAGACAAGTTCTTTGTTCGCAATGATTAACTCAGCAGCCCGTTTAGCTTTCTCATCATTTTGAAAGACAAGTTCTTTGTTCGCGATGATTAACTCAGCGGCACGGTCTGCTTTCTCTTCATTTTGAAAGACAAGTTCTTTGTTCGCAATGATTAACTCAGCAGCCCGTTTTTCCTTTTCACCATATTGAAAGACAAGTTCTTTGTTCGCAATGATTAACTCAGCAGCCCGTTTTTCTTTTTCGCCATATTGAAAGACAAGTTCTTTATTCGCAATGATTAACTCAGCAGCCCGTTTCTCTTTTTCATTATTTTGAAAGACAAGCTCTTTGTTTGCAATGATTAACTCAGCGGCACGGTCTGCTTTCTCTTCATTTTGAAAGACAAGTTCTTTGTTCGCAATGGTTAACTCAGCAGCCCGTTTTACTTTCTCATCATTTTGAAAGACAAGTTCTTTGTTCGCAATGACTAACTCAGCAGCCCGGTCTGCTTTCTCTTCTGTTTGAAAGACAAGTTCTTTGTTCGCAATAACTAACTCAGCAGCCCGGTCTGCTTTCTCACCTGTTTGAAAGACAAGCTCTTTATTCGCAATGATTAATTCAGCAGCCCGATCTGCTTTTTCACCCGTTTGAAAGACAAGCTCTTTATTCGCAATGACTAACTCAGCGGCCAGATCTGCTTTCTCTCCGGTCTGAAAGACAAGCTCTTTGTTCGCAATGACTAATTCAGCAGCCCGATCTGCTTTCTCTTCTGTTTGAAAGACAAGTTCTTTGTTCGCAATGACTAACTCAGCGGCCCGTTCTGCTTTCTCTTCAGTTTGAAAAACAAGCTCTTTGTTCGCAATGATTAACTCAGCAGCCCGATCTGCTTTCTCTTCTGTTTGAAAGACAAGTTCTTTGTTCGCGATGATTAACTCAGCAGCCCGTTTTTCTTTTTCGTCATTTTGAATAACAAGCTCTTGAACCTTCGATTTAAGTTCGCACGTAATATCTTCTTTCCGTTCCATCCCTTTGTGCTCTGTAATGTTATGGATATTGTTAAAAATATATTTACCGGCACTTAAATTAACTATTTCAAATGACATTAATCCTGTGATGCTAGTTCCGTCTTTCCGTTTGAAAATTACTTCTTTAGGATCACATGAACCCTTTTCACTCAGTTCCTTTATTATCCTATTGTGTTCTTCAGGATTTCCATATAAGTTTATCCCAAGACAGGTTTTTTCAATAAATTCATCGTGATTATAACCTAAAAGATTTGTAAACTCTTTATTTGTATTTACAATTAACCCATCATTCAAACGAACAGTTAACAAAATAACACCACACTAGAGTTAGTATGAATTGTAAATTCAGAAGATAATCCATTCACCTTACACCGTTTATTCGAGAGTTCTAAAAACTCTTTGTGGTTACCATTTAACTTTGCGGCCAAAACAAAAGTCCACAACGCTGAAAATATCTTTTCTTTCAAGCCCTCTTCCAATATGGACACAACATCCTCTATATAATTGTTTGTTTCAACGGTATAATCCAACATTTTTAATCCACTTCTCCTTCAATATATACTACGATTTTAAAATTTCCATTTAAAATAAAAAAACACATGACCCAATAAGTTAAAGGTCCCGCGCTTAAAGCAACTTTACAGTATTCCATCTGCCACGCCGTCAGTGGATTATTGATAGAATGTGTGCAAATTCCCTATGTACCTCTGCTTTATAATAAGTCAATGCATAAACTCTATTATACAGGAGTTTTAACCTACTATAAAACTTTATTTTCTCATTAACTTTAGTGAAAGATACCTAAGATGTTTGGAGTGATGCTGAAATACTCAAATAGTTGAGTAAATTAGTAGAGAAGGGTGGTGAAAAATGAAATCTAATAACTTAATAAATGGTGGTTGTATTCTCTGTGGCAGAACTCACAGTAATAGTTCTGGTTGCTCGCGGGTTGTTACAGTGGATAATAATTGTGATATTAGAAGGATATAATTTCGGGGTGCCTCATTGTGCAACGCTTATAAATAAAACTTATAAATTAATAATGATTTTAAGCATCTGGTTTTAATTTAGTGCTACAAAAAGAAGTAATTTTCCTTTTGTAACACTATCAAGATGCCAAACTATGGAGAAGGTGTCTTCTTTGTGTAGGGAGATGATGATATCATTACTAAAAACTGCAGCAGTCGAGTTATCAACGCCGTCATTAAAATCACTATTTGTTTTTCAAATTCTTCCCCTTTATCTAAAATCCTGAAAAACCCTTGTCCAAATGAAGTTTCCCGTGTAATTTCTTCCATAAATCCTCTTACTATCACGCAAAATTATTGATGCATCAACACATCTTCTATTAAAAAGGCCATATACAAATTGGTTTTTGTAAAAGGGTTGGAGGCGTCCATGTCTAAAAGCATTTCTACTTTTTTGATTTTATATAAGACAGTGTTGCGATGAATGAAAAGACGTTCACTAATTTTACTCGTACTGCCGTTTTCTTCAAGGAAAATACGTAAAAATGTTACGTAATCAGTGTTGTGCAAATAATCATATCGATAAAGCTGTCCAAGAATATCCTGGCTAAAGGACTCAATTAATGTTCGGTTTTGCACACCCATAATAATTTTATAGGCGCCAATTTCTTTATATTTATATAAGAAGCGGTTCTTGTGCAGCTGTGCTAATTGGATGACAGTTAGTGATTCTTTGTAGCTTTTATGGATATTTTCGTAGTCTTCATAAAAACTTCCTTTGCCGATGATGACATTTAAGCTGCCATTTACCTTGGTGATTTTGTTGTAAATGTCCTCAACTGTTTTTGAGAATGTGCTATTGGATGTAGTGATTTGTGTTCGGCTGATAAGAAATATGAGCTGGTTTTTATGCTTGAGCCTTAAAAAGCGTTTATATCTATTTTGGAATGCAAACTGAATGAGGACCTCGTAACGTTCAATGCTGCGTTTGTCTGTTGTTGTACAAGTGATGATGGCCAATTCTGTACCTTGTGGAAATCCAAGTTGTATTAAATTTTGCCTTGTGGAATCGACGTGCTGTTTGTAGTGAAACAGAGAGTTGTAAAGGACTTGGTCTTCGTTGGATTGTTCTTGTTCGTGAGTTGCGATAAATTGAAATGTCGTTTTTAAAAGATCGGCTATACGGCGATCCCATGGCATTTGAAAAATGGGTAATTCATGCTCATTGGCAAACGAAATGACTGATTCAGGAATGTCAGGAATATTTGGTCCAGTATTCACGATAAAACCAGCCACTTTTTTAGTGTGCGCCAGTTTAACGAGTTGTTCTAAGGATGTATTTTTGTGTGGAAAGTTAATGCCTGTTGTCACAACTAATTCATTTGGCCGGCAAAACGTGATTAAATCACTGCATTCAACTACGTTAATACCTGTAACTCTACGATACAAACCACCTTGCCCAGCTACTAATGTCAGCATTGGAAAAAGAGTTCCCTCTACGATTTTGCCAATTGTCCCCATAACAGTCGCCCCCCCTTGTTATACAAGTACCGTACCATAGATATGTGCACTTGCACATATCTTTTTAGTTTTTTATCTATATCTTCTGAATACTTTCTATTTTACAATTTTAGTAATAAGCAACTTTTGAATAACTAAGAAAGAGGGGACTTGCATATGTTTAAATGTAATAGTAGTAGATTGCAAGGGTTAATTGAACAGTTCAGTCAATTTGGTGCAACTTCCAATGGGGGCGTAACCCGTTTGTCCCTTTCAAAAGAGGATGTATTAGCGAGAGACTATTTTTGTGAAATATGCAAAGAGTTAGGCATGAATATTCAAGTAGATGATATGGCAAATATCTACGCGATTCTACCGGGAAAAAAAGATTGCCCACCTATTGTAATAGGATCACATTTAGATTCGGTTGAAAAAGGTGGGAGGTTTGATGGTGTCTTAGGTATTTTAACAGCAATAGAGGCGATACGAACGTTAAAAGAAAACAACATCGAGCTCGAGATCCCGTTAATGATTGTGAATTTTACGAATGAAGAAGGTGCACGCTTCGATCCAGCGATGATGAGTTCCGGTGTCATTGCTTCTAAATTCAGTAAAGAAAAAATGTTACAGTCTTTCGATAAAAATGGCATTACTTTTCAAGAAGCATTACAGGGGAGTGGCTATGAGGGGGAGCAAGGAAATCGTTTAACAGAAGCTCTTGCTTATATCGAGCTGCATATTGAACAAGGACCGGTATTAGCAGCAAAGCAACGTGAAATTGGTGTGGTCGAAGGTGTTTTAGGAATGGTGTGCTATGAAATTACCGTGACAGGTGAATCAAATCACGCTGGGACAACGCCGATGTCGATGCGTAAAGATCCGATGATTTTAGCAACTCAAATAATTTCGTCTTTGCATGAGCAGCTGGGCAAAATCGATGAAGAGCTTGTATTCACATTTGGGCGTATGCACGTGTCACCAAATATTCATACAGTCATTCCGAACGAAGTAGTGTTTACTATGGATTCGCGTCATCAAAATCCAGAAGTGATGCGCAAAGTGGAGAATCTATTGACAGACTTAGCTTCAGAGGAAAATGGTTGTCAGATTCGCCCGGTCAAGTTATGGGGGCGGGAGACGGTATTTTTTGATGAAGCAATTTGCAATGAAGTGGAAAAATCATGTTATGAACATGGTTACACCTCCCAGCGAATGTTCAGCGGGGCGGGGCACGATGCGCAGTATATCGCTAGCTTCATCCCCTCGGCAATGATTTTTGTTCCAAGTATTAACGGGAAAAGTCATTGTGAAGAGGAAGAAACATCAGTTGAAGACTGTACAAAAGGGGCAGATGTGTTATTAGAAACCGTGTTGACACTACAAACGAAGTTCAGCATGGGCGAAAAATACACACTAAACTCATGATGAGTACAGGCTAGAATACTATCATTCGCAAGCACATTGGTTTATGACTAAAATTTTTGCAAAATGTTTAATTAATGTGCATATCATTTTTAAATTGCTAGTTGATTGGCGTGAAGGTTGGACGACTCATAGTGTTGAGCCAACATATTTACAGATATTGATAAACTTTACATTCATTAATCGAAAGGTGAGGGTAATGTGAAAAAAGTGATTACAGGTGGACTCATTGCAACAGCTTCTGATATTTATGAGGCTGATATTTTAATAGAGAACGGTAAAATCGTTCAAATTGGCAAAAACTTATCAGTTGACGGAGCGGAAATTGTAGATGCAACGGGTAAATACGTAATGCCTGGAGGAATTGATCCGCATACGCATTTGGATATGCCTTTCAATAATACAGTAACAGACGATGATTGGAAGTCTGGTACAATTGCGGCTGCATTTGGTGGGACGACGACCATTTTAGATTTTTGCTTATCCGCGGGTGAAGAAACACTTACGAAAGCTTTGGAAAAATGGCATGTAAAAGCAAAGGGCAAATCAGCCATTGACTACGGTTTCCATTTAATGATTGGTGATTTAACACCTGAAACAGAGGCCGAGTTGCCGTTAGTACTAGAGCAGGAAGGGATTACATCAATTAAGGTATTTATGGCTTATGCGAAAGAATTCCAAGCGACAGACCGTACGCTATTCAAAGCCTTTAAAATAGCAAAAGACATGGGCGCTGTTGTTATGGTGCACTGTGAAAATGGCTCAGTCATCGACGAATTAGTGGAGGAGGCTAAGCGTGCTGGGCAGACGGCACCAATTTATCACGCACTGACACGTCCCGCAGAATTAGAAGGGGAGGCGACGAAACGGGCCATTGAACTAGCGCATATCGCAGGAGCAAAGCTTTATGTTGTACATGTGACGTGCAAAGAGGCTTTAGATGAAATTATAGCAGCGCGTGAAAAAGGTTATGACGTTTATGGGGAAACATGTCCACCTTATTTAACGCTTGATCAGTCAGCATTAGCACAGCCAGGCTTCGAGGGAGCAAAATATGTTTGGTCACCACCACTTCGTCCAAAATACCATCAAGAACATTTATGGAATGCGTTAAAAACCAAGCAACTACAAACAATTGGCTCGGACCAATGTTCATTTAGCTTTAATGGGAAAAAGCAATTAGGCTTAAATGACTTTTCTAAAATTCCAAATGGTGGACCGTTTATCGAAGATCGCTTCAGCATTTTATTTTCTGAAGGTGTGGCCAAAGGACGAATTTCTATCCATGACTTCGTCGATATGATTTCGACAAGTGCTGCAAAGATTTTCGGTTTATATCCACAAAAAGGAACAATTGCTATTGGTTCTGACGCGGATATCGTAATATTTGACCCTACTGTAAAACGTGAAATTTCAGCAAACACTCACCATATGAATGTCGACTACAACCCGTATGAGGGCTGGGAAGTGACAGGAGAGCCTATCAGTGTACTTGTCCGTGGTGAATACGTCATTAAAGATAAACAATTTGTAGGAGAATTAGGGAGTGGTCGATATATCAAGCGTGCACTAGAGCCGACAACTGCACCAACAATCAATGTGTAAACATCAATCCATGAGGGGGAATGTTTAAATGACTTCGCAACTCGAAAGAAATTTTGTGGAAATGACTGGCAAGATGACAAAAAACGAAGCACTAGAAGAGGCTAATCGCTGTCTGTACTGCTATGACGCACCTTGTATAACAGCTTGTCCGACAAGTATTCAAATTCCGAATTTCATCAAAAAAATAGCTTCCAGTAATCTGAAAGGATCGGCCATGACGATTATGGAGGCCAATCCAGTAGGTGCAAGCTGTGCGCGAGTATGCCCGACCGAGGAATTATGTGAAGGGGCATGTGTGTTACATTCTTCGACAAAGCCTATTAAAATTGGGCAATTGCAACGTTACGCAACAGATTGGGCGATAGAATCAGACGTCGAGCTATTTAAAAAAGGTGAAACAAATGGACAAAGTGTAGCCATTGTAGGCGCTGGTCCAGCTGGTTTATCGGCTGCACGTGAGTTAAGTCGCTTCGGCTATAGTGTCACGATTTTTGAAGCAGAAGCAAAGGCTGGTGGCTTGAACAACTACGGCATCGTGTCATTCCGATTACCGAACGATGTAGTGGATTGGGAAGTGGCGCAAGTTGTTAAGCTAGGTGTGGACATTAAAACAAACACAACAGTTGGTGTAGATATTTCTGCAGAGGAAATTTTAGAGCAATATGATAGCGTTATTTTAGCGGTTGGTATGGGGGCCGTGCCTAATCTTGGCATTGAAGGTGAGGAATTAGTTGGCGTTCATGATGCGATTGAGTTTATAAAGCAAACGAAAGTCGGTGTACTGACAGAAGACTTAGTCGGTAAACGTGTTGCTGTCATCGGTGCTGGTAACACTGCTATCGATGGTGCAACTTGTGCTGTACGACTTGGGGCGGCCGAAGTAGACATTCTTTATAGAAGAACAGAAAAAGAGATGACTGCCTACCTATTTGAATATGAATTTGCCAAGCAGGATGGCGTTGGGTTTAAATGGCTGACAGCGCCGAAACAAATTATTGGTGATGCGGAAGGTAAAGTAGTGGGACTCGAATGCGTCAAGATGAAGCTTGGAGAGGCGAGTGCAGACGGTAGGCAAAGACCTGAGGAAATCGAAGGATCTGAGTTTGTTATAGAGTTAGACGCTGTCATTAAAGCAATTGGACAAACGCGCTTTGTCCCTCTCATTGAAGCGTTTGGATTAGAGCATACAAACGGGGTAGTAGATATTGACGAAACGAATATGCAAACATCGAATGAAAAAGTGTTTGCCTGTGGAGATGTCGTGTTCGGCAATGGCCAAGGGGAAGCAATGGTAGTAACAGCTGCACAGCAAGGTAAAGATGCTGCTAACATTATTCATGAGCGTTTAAGAAAACCGAGCGAGATTTTATAAAGGGGGATTTAGCATGGCAGACTTACGAATTGACTTAGCGGGGATTAAATCACCGAATCCATTTTGGTTAGCATCGGCACCACCTACTAATTCGGGCTATCAAGTTCAACGTGCATTTGAAGCGGGTTGGGGCGGCGCAGTTTGGAAAACATTGGGCGAACCAATATTGAACGTTTCATCGCGCTTTGCGGCTGTCAGTTTTAATGGAAAGAGAGTAGCGGGCTTTAATAATATTGAGCTCATTACGGATCGTCCGTTAGAAGTTAATTTACAGGAGATTCTTGAAACGAAAAAAAGGTTTCCTAATCATGCCATTATTGCTTCATTAATGGTAGAGCCAAATCAGGAAAAGTGGCATGAGATTGTCAAAAAAGTAGAAGCTGTGGGTGTTGACGGTCTTGAGCTTAATTTTGGTTGTCCACACGGGATGGCAGAACGAGGAATGGGGGCTGCCTCTGGTCAAGTCCCTGAATTGGTTGAAAGGCAAACGCACTGGGTGAAGGAAGTTGCACGGACACCTGTTATCGTCAAGCTAACGCCTAACATTACTGATATTACGATGACGGCAGAAGCGGCAGTGCGCGGTGGGGCGGATGCAATTAGTATGATTAATACGATTAACAGCTTAGCGGGTGTCGATTTGGATTCATGGAATACGGTGCCGCATGTTCGCGGGAAAGGGGCACATGGCGGATATAGTGGGCCTGCTGTAAAGCCAATTGCACTAAATATGGTTGCAGAATGTGCGCGAAATCCTTTGGTCAATGTACCAATTTCAGGAATTGGTGGGATTTCAAATTGGCAGGATACCGCGGAATTTATGCTGATGGGTTCAACAGGCGTACAAATTTGTACAGCAGCTATGCACCATGGTTTTAGTATCGTAGAAGATATGATTGATGGACTTAATAATTACCTTGATGAGAAGGGTATTGCCTCAGTGATGGATATTGTCGGTAAGTCGGTTGAACGCTATTCTAACTGGGGTGACTTGGATTTAAATTACAATATTGTTGCTGAAATTAATAATGATGTTTGTATTAATTGCAATAAATGCTATATTGCGTGTGAAGATACGTCACATCAATCTATTGACCTGTATACAGAGAGTGGTCGTCCGATGCTAAAGGTGCGTGAACAAGATTGTGTAGGTTGTAATTTATGCGCAATTGTGTGCCCAGTAGAAGGTGCAATTTCTATGGTCGAAAGGAAGTCTACTATTGCGCCAATGACTTGGAACGAACGTCAGTCACTTATCGGCAATTTTACTCGATAAAAAAGTAGGGTATATTTGAAGATAGGCGAGGAAAGTATGCGCATTTAGACTTGGAGCAGTGTCTAGGCTCCAGGCGCCAGCCGCTCTGGTCATAAGCAATCCAGCTATGTGGCAAAGACCGCCACGTCGCTGAATCGACTTATGCCTATCGCGTCTTAACGGGCGCCTTCCGCTTTTCATAGTTAACTGGAAATCTAATATAAGGGAGAGACAAGTATGGCGAATGGTGGAGATTATTTAAAATCACCAGATTTACTTCCAGTGACACATCAAAAAAGAAGTATTGGGACATTTGGTTTTGCAGTGATTTGGGTAGGAATGGCCATCGTTTTAGCCGCCTTTGCAATTGGTGGAACAGCTATTATGAGTTTGTCATTGCCAATGGTAATTTTAGCAACTTTAATAGGTTCCGTTTTAATCGGTGTATTTATGACGCTAATCGGTGATATTGGTATTGAGCACGGCTTGTCCTTCCCTGTTTATATGCGTGCTCCATTCGGCACAATTGGCACACATATACCATCGCTCGTTCGTGGGGTGACAGCAGCTTGTTGGTTCGGTCTTAACACCTATTTTGGTGCAATGGCCATCAATGGGATTTTGAATTTATTATTCGACTTTAATAATTGGTTTTTATGTTTCCTTGTATTTGCGGCATTACAGTTATATAACACATCGCGCGGCATTAAATCCATTGAGCGCTTTGCAGATTTTGCGGCGCCGGTTATTATATTAATATCGTGCTGGATGTACATTACGCTTGCCGATAAAGCAACGACCGAAGGGAAAGATGTTTGGACTTGGGTGGAATCACCGACGACAGGGATGGCAGCTTTTACGGCATTCATGGTCGTGATGATGGCGAACATGGGATTCTGGGCAACGTTAGCAGCTGATATGCCAACATTATCACGATTCTTTAAAGCGCCAAAAAATGAACGCAATTGGTTCAAGCGCAATAAAACGCAGTTAGTTGGCTCTTTAATTATAATGCCGATTACCAATACATTTATCGTAACTATAGGTGCAGTGGCTTATATGGCAGTCGCATCTGCTGATCCGGTAAATGCCTTAATGCAAAGCGCAAGCGGAATTGTGTTAGGAATTTTATTACTAATGATTGTTTTAGCGCAATGGTCAACAAATACATCGGCAAACGTTATTCCTGCGGCAACGATTTTCTCAAATATTGGCGGGCCAAAAGTGCCATTCTGGGCTGGTGTTATCATCGCGGGGCTTGTGGGAATTTTAGCGCAGCCGTGGAGCTTATTTGGCGTCTTAGTCAATGCGCTATTAATCATTGGCGGTATTTTAACAGCAATTGTGGGGATATTATTCGCCGATTATTATTTAATTCGTAAACGTCGTGTGAACGTAAAAGATCTGTACGAGTTAGATGGCCAATATAAGTATATGAATGGCTTTAACTTAGCGGGGTTAATCGCTTGGGTAATCGGTGGAGCCTTAGCGAATATGTTCCCAACGTATTCATCATTGGTGGGCTTCTTCGTAGGAGCAATTGTGTACTATGTCTTGGCGAAATATTGGTGGTTCAAAAAGTACCCACAAGCCGAACTAGATAATCCTAGTGACGCAAAGTATTTAGGTATTACAGTTGGTCGCGATTGGGACGATATCGTCGTGCAAGAAATTGTCTTGCCAGAAATTGAAGAAATAGGTGCTTAATTAGAAAAGTGAGGTGTGTTTATGTCGGATCATTTGCTAAGCGTGGATGAAATGAATCAAATAGATGGCTATTTAGACAAGGGCTTTAAAGTTCATTATGTGTATGAAAATTTAAGTGGAATGTTTGTCGAGTTTGAACGGCAGAAAGAAGAAGTTTGTTTACAGATTCTGACGGCCGAAGCGCGTAAATTTTTTGCGGAAAAGCTCCAAGAACAAACGCAGTTGTAAGAAGGTATGTCAATTTAATAAGAAGTGGTGAAAACTCTATTCTATTACATACTAGAATAGAGTTTTCATGTTGTTTTTTTATTTTTATTACAAATGGGTTGGTCTTTATAAGAGGGCTAGTTGAATCAATATAACCGCTTAAACCTATTTGTTAAGTGTTTAGTTGGATTTCTTTACATCTCATATAAATCTGTACTCAAATATTTCAAACCCGAATCATTTATCGTTAAAACGATTTTTGCACCTTTTTCTGTTGTTTGTAGCAATTTTAATGCTGCTGCTATATTGGCACCTGAAGAAAAACCAGCGAAAATGCCTTCTTTTTTTGCAAGTTCACGAGTGGCGTAAGTTGCTTCCTCATCTGTAATATGAATCGTATCGGTGACCATGTTCTTATCTAATAATGGTAAATTCATTAGATAGCCGCCGCCTTGAATTTTGTGATTTGGATTTGTAATTTCTTTACCTGAATAAAAAGGTGCAGAATCAGGCTCGACTAAATAGCACCTGATATTTTCATTATGTCTTTTTAATGCTTTCGCACAACCTGCAAATGTACCGCCAGAGCCTGCAAAATCAAGAAAAACATCAATATCCCCAGCTGTTTGCTTCCACATTTCCTCACCAGTATGGTATTCGTGTGCATGTAAATTACCAATATGCCTAAACTGATCGGCACGGAATGCATTTCGCTCTCTTGTAATTTGCTGTGCTACTTCTTCTACTAATTCTAAGTCTATTCCTGAAACTTGACCTACTGGTGAACCTGGAGCTTGGTCAACTATGACTACTTCAGCACCGAGCGCCTTCATCATTCGGGCTCGCTCCAATGTATTTCCTCTGGACATGATTGCAACGAATTTATATCCTTTGACACCACAAACAATCGCCAATCCAGTACCAGTATTACCGCTAGTCAATTCAACAACGGTTTGACCTGGTATTAGCAATCCCGCTTCTTCTGCTTCTTTTATAGTTTCTAAACCAATACGGTCCTTTTTACTGAATCCAGGATTTAGATATTCTAATTTCGCATAGATTGTACCTTCTACATTTTTCGTAATGCGAGATAACTCAACCATTGGTGTATTGCCAATTACTTGATCAACACTTTCAAAAATATTTTTTTTAACATGGACAAACAACTCCTTTTCGTATAAATTTGACCTATATAGTGTATACATAGACGCTATAAAACAAATTTACACTATAACGTTTTAAAAGTCAATATAACGTCTAACGGGAGTGGGGATTCATTATGGAACATTTAACTCAAACAATTGGAAGCAACATAAAACGTATACGGCAGGAACGAGGTTTAAGTTTAGAAAAACTAGGCGAATTAACAGGAGTTAGTAAGACGATGCTTGGACAAATAGAGCGGGGTGAATCAAATCCTACAATCACGACGATTTGGAAAATCGCAAATGGCGCTCAGTTATCCTTTTCATCATTAATTACAGAAAAAGAACCAAATGTATCCATTATTAAAAAAGATAAAATCGAACCTATTTTCCGTGAGAATGGTGCTTACCGTGTATATCCGCTTGTTCCTTTTCAGCCAGATAAACAATTTGAATTATTTTCAATAGAATTAGATGCAGGGGCTACTCATCACGCGGAAGCACATAATGCCGGAGTCGAGGAATATGTAATTGTAAACGATGGAAAACTTGATATGAAACTGAACAATCAAACGTATACGATTGAAAAGGACGATTCAATTCGTTTTAAAGCAGATCAAACACATGCTTATACCAATAAAGGGAAGAACATATTAAAATGCACAGTCTTAATTCATTATTCAAGGTGAATGAGAATTACTGAAAAAAAGCATGTATTTAATTTTTGGCTATCCAAACTTTAATAGTTTGGATTTTTTTATTTTGATAAGTTTGTTGCGGGCGGAATAATAACAACTATTCCTAACTATTCATCAACTAACTCCTAAAAGAAATTATATTTATCAGAATTACTAACTAGTAGGGAGAATAATTCACATCATTTTTTGACTGCTAATATTATTAGTGTTGTGGAGAAATGTATTTCTCGGGAAATTTAAAATCCTTCACTTACACTTTTTCAATAGTGTTAGTGAAGGATTAATTGATTTGTTAAATTTATTTTCATGGATTTACTAAAATTACGAATAGGATTTATGTTTTTTTAGTATTCTACTAAGCCATTTTCATTAAGAATTCTAACCATAACTTCTGGCATTTTACCGCCTTGGTTGTTTTCACCATTCTCAAGATTATTCCCATAAACATTCCATTTGTACAACTTCCAATAAAGGTTTGTTGTATAAAGACTTCACCTATCTCAGAAATTCCTTTTATATTGTCGGGAGAATGTGGAGCAGCAACCTGTGTTTCTAATTCACTAACATCTAATTCCAAAGTTTGGGCATAATTTCATCTGGATCTTATTAAATTAATTCATATTCATAAGGTAGATCTAATCCTTTTAAGTCAACAAGACCAACTTTAGCACCCATTTCAATGACCATGTTTGCTAATGCCATAGTAAATCCAAGTCCCCCTGTAACTTTCACTTTATTGGAAGTTGCAGGGGGTACTTGTGTTCGGATATATGCACTTTCATATTTTACTTTGGACTAATATTTGATTTTACTGTCTTATTCACAGAACTATGGATCTATAAGTAACTTAAAGTACAAAAAAAGTAGTAGTGTTTTAACATTATGTAAAATGAATACTGGTTCGAAATCTAGTAGACTGTATATTATGAAGACTTTGAAAGGTTAAAAGGCCGTATACGAGGGTCTTCATTAAACAAGGTTATAAATAGATTATGAGATTTGAAATTTTAAAAAACTTGCATTAAAAAGTTTGAATTGGGGGTGAGAATTTGTTTGGTTTACCTGCGGAAACGTTTTGGTGGATTTTGCCTTGGCCATTCATCTGGGTTGGGTTGGCAGTCGTTCTTTATATAAAATTAAAAAGAGAAGATGATGAGGAAGAAAGAAACAATAATAGTTAAAGGGGATTAGGCAATGGGAATGGATGGAATTATTTTCATATGTTATATGTTGCTTCTTTTGGGAATCGGTCTTTGGTTTTCACGCAAATCTGCCGAATCCACGGAAAACTATTTACTTGGCGGTAGAACGCTTGGACCTGCTGTTACAGCGATGACGATGCAAACGACTGCCATGAGCGGATATATGTTTATGGGAGCGCCTGCGCTTGCGTTTCAATACGGTTGGTATGCACTTTGGTATGCCATTGGGGATGCAGGAGGTTCAATTATCAACCTTTCCGTTTTAGGTAAACGGATGAGGAGAATGTCGGAATTATTCGGTGCACTATCACCAATTGAGTTTTTGGAAAAAAGATTTGAACATGCAAGTGTCCGGGTAGTTGGTTCCTTAATCGCTATTGTCTTCCTTTTCGCATATGTTTGCGCGCAATTTATTGCAGCAGGTAAAGCGATGGCATCACTAACTGGTTTAACGTATGAAATAGCATTAATTATTGGCATTAGTGTAATTGTTATTTATACAGTGGCGGGAGGTTATTTAGCAGTCGCTTACACCTCTTTTGTACAAGGCATTATTATGGTTTTAGGAATTGTCGGTATTGGATTTTTAGCTTATTTTAAAGTAGGTGGCCTGACCGGGTTAAACTTAGCTTTGAAGAAAATTGACCCAACATATTTAAGTATTTGGGGAAAAGATTTAGCGTTCTATGGTCAATGGGGTGTGGTATTAGGAGCCATACTTATTTTCTCCATAGGCTATATGGGACTTCCGCATGTCGTTGTACGTCATATGTCGATGCAAAGTACGAAAACGGTAAAAGGTGCAATTTTAATCAGTGCTATTTGGAACCAGTTCTTCATCTTCGTTCCTTATATTTTAGGGCTTACTGCCATTGTTCTTTTGCCTAATATTGCAGATCCTGAGATGCTTATTACCGAATTAGCGTACACACTGTTCCCAGGATTCTTTGCCGCACTTCTTTTATCAGCTGTTATGTCGGCTGTTATGTCTACTGCTGACTCATTGCTAATGCAGGCGGGAACAATTCTATCACGGGATGTTTATCAACGTTTCATTAATCCGAAAGCAACTAAAGGACGAACGATTCTTGTTTCCAGGCTATGTATTCTTGGTGGAGGTATTGTAGGTATTGTTGTTGCTATCTATGAGCCGCCTTCAATCTTTGGTTTAGCAGTTTTTGCTTTTGGAACACTAGGTAATAGTTTCCTAGTTCCTTATGTTGCATCTGTTTATTCGAAAAAAGCGAACTATATAGGGTGTTTATGTGCAATGATTGGTGGCGCTACAACGAATATTGTTTGGACTGCTATGGAATTGGAAGCGGTTACAGCTATTCACCCATTCCTTGCTGGGTTAATAGTCTCTCTATTAGGAATGATTATTGGGAGCCAATTCGGTAAAAAGCCTTCGCAACCAACATTAGATATATTTGACCAATCCACCAATAAGCGTTTCTTTTCACCAAAGTTTGATCAAAATATTTCTCGTGGTCTAGCTCCTGAAGCTAAAAATATTTCTAAGTTTTTAAAAACAGGTGAAAATAACCTGGGGAAGAATTACTCATGATTTCGATACTAACGCAAGCAACGGTTTATGAGGAAGAAGAAGTTAGACGAGGATTACAACAATATGATCAAAATACAGATATTGAAATTAGTAAATTAATTTTTTATCCGTATTACTTTTTCGAATATGAAATAAGTGTTGGAGGGTTACTAAAATTAAAGGGTAAAACAGCTTGCACTGTTGATGCACTTAGCGGCCATGGTGCTTTGATTGATATGACACCTGAATTTTCAAAACGCTCTATCCAATCAAAGCAATTACCTTCAATACAAATTAATGAAGAAGAAGCAGTAAGGGTTGCTGGAAACTTTATTTTTCAGAACGCTTCATCAAAAGGGAAGTTTATTACGATTCCGAAAATCAAAGCGCTAGGCGTGACTCAATTTTATCGACCGTTTTGGGTAGCTGATTATGTTCATAGAAGGGGAGGACAAAGTCAGCAACTAATTGTTGACGCAGTAAGTGGAAGTTATCACCCTTTGTAAAAAGATGCTTTACCCTGATTTCAACATAGATAAATAAAAAATTCGGAGGATGATTCTTTATGAAGAAACTTTACCATTTTATCGGCGGAGAAAAGGTAGCGGGAAAGAGTGAGCGTTTTGGCAGTGTTTATAATCCATCAACAGGTGAAGAAACGGCATTATGTCCATATGCATCAACAGAAGAAGTAAATGAGGCAGTTGAACTTGCGGATAAGGCAGCTAAAGATTGGAAGAAAATGTCGGTTGGTAGAAGAATGGAAGTATTTTTCAAGTTCAGATTCCTTATTGTCGATGCTACGGAAGAGCTTGCGATTGAAATTGGAAAAGAAAACGGGAAAACGATTACGGATGCCAAAGGTGAAATTACGCGTGCAATTGAAGCGGTCGACTTTGCCGTTAATTCACCCCATTTACTAAAAGGGGAATACTCATCAAATGTAGGCGGAAATATTAACGCATTTTCTATTAAACAACCATTGGGAGTTGTTACATGCATTGCGCCATTTAACTTCCCGGTAATGGTTCCTGTAGCTATGTCAACAATGGCGCTTGCTTGTGGAAATGCAGTAATTTTAAAGCCCTCTGAGCGTGTTCCGAACTCGGCGTTGTTTATTGCAGAGCTTTGGAAAGAAGCGGGTCTTCCAGATGGAGTATGGAGTGTTGTAAATGGTGATAAGGAGGCGGTAGATGCATTAATTACCCACCCTAAAGTGATGGCGGTAAGTTTCGTAGGTTCAACAAAAGTTGCGGAATATATTTATGAACAATCAAGTCGCCATCATAAGCGTGTAGCTGCTTTTGGTGGAGGGAAAAACAATATGATTATTATGCCAGACGCGGATATAGACTTCGCAGTTAATGCATTTTTAGGTGCCGCTTATGGAGCTGCTTCCCAACGTTGTATGGCAATCTCAGCGGCTATGCCTGTCGGTGAAGAGACGGCTGAAAAGTTTGTAAAAGCATTGAAAGAACGAGTTGAAGAGTTGAAAGTTGGTTCTTATGATGATGTAACAGCAGATTTTGGACCAGTTATTACGCAGCAATCCAAAGATAATGTGCTTAAGTCCATTGAAGAAAGCTTACAAGAAGGGGCGGAACTCTGTGTAGATGGTCGAAACCCCAACTCAGTAAAAGATAGTAAAGGGTTCTATTTAGGTGCTACTTTGCTTGATCGTGTAACACCGGATATGAAAGTGTACAAAGAGGAAGTATTCGGTCCTGCTCGAATTGTCGTGCGCGTAAATAGTTTGGATGAAGCAATTGAATTAATAAATGATCATGAATACGGAAATGGCGTTACTATATTTACTCAAAGTGGTTCAGCTGCTCGTCAATTCACGGAGGAAATTGAAGTAGGCATGGTCGGTGTCAATGTTCCGATTCCAATTCCAGTCGGCTACCATAACTTCGGCGGTTGGAAACGTTCTAAGTTTGGCGAAGGTCACATGTTTGGGCCGGATACTGTTCGCTTTTTCACAAAGATAAAAACAGTTTCCGAAAGATGGCCAGAAGTTAAAGAGAAGGATAAAGAAACGACATTTGATTTTCCTACTAATTAATAAACCAATCGAAATTACGCATAAATCGGGGTTTGGATTAAAGGGCTTATCTATATAAAGATAGCTCGAAAAACGGTAAAGATGGAATTTAAATTTAAAGAAGCAAGAAATTCTTAAGAGCACGCCGTTCTATCCAAAATGAAAAGCGAAAGGGTGTATATACATGTCGACTATAAAAGAAGAAACGAAATCAATCGTTAAAAAGGATAAAGAAAACGTTTGGCATCATATTTCTGCTTACAATGAGAAAAATCCCCCGATGATTGTTGAAAGTGGGAAAGGTGCATGGATTACTGATCATAACGGAAATAAATATTTGGATGGAATGGCCGGACTATGGTGTGTGAACGTCGGATACGGACGTGACGAACTTGCAGAGGCAGCATTCGAACAAATGAAAAAAATTGCGTATGTGCCGATGACGCAAAGTCACGGACCTGCAATCGAGCTTGCCGAAAAGCTAAACGAGATGCTTGGTGATGATTATCAAATCATTTATTCAACTAGCGGATCTGATGCGAACGAAGTGGCGTTCAAAGTTGCTCGTCAATATCATCAACAAAACGGAGAAGCTTCACGTTCTAAATTCATTTCTCGCTACCGTGCGTACCATGGAAGTTCAATGGGGGCATTAGCTGCTACAGGACAAGCATTGCGAAAATATAAATATGAGCCACTTGCACCTGGTTTCCTACATGTTGCACCACCCGATAATTACCGTAAACCAGAAGGGCAATCAATTGAAGATTATAGTATTCAACGGGCACAAGAATTTGAAGAAAAAATCATTTGGGAGCAAAAAGAAACGATTGCTGGAATTATTATGGAACCGCTCATTACAGGAGGCGGCGTTCTCATTCCGCATCCGATTTATTTAGAAAAAGTTCAAGAAATATGTAATCGTCACGGTGTATTACTTATTATTGACGAAGTGATTTGTGGGTTTGGGCGAACTGGAAAAGCGTTTGGCCACCAGCATTTCAATCTGAAGCCAGATATTGTTACAATGGCAAAAGGTCTAACGAGCGCTTACTTGCCACTGTCAGTTACTGCTGTACGAAAAGATATTTATGACAAGTTTGATACGGTAGAAGAGAATAGCCATCTTCGGCATATAAATACATTCGGTGGAAACCCTGCTGCCTGCGCGGTTGCATTGAAAAACTTGGAGATTATGGAAAAAGAAAACCTTTTCGACCGTTCAGCTGAACTAGGCGAACGCCTCTTGGAAGAATTAGATCACTTGAAGGATCACCCATTCGTAGGCGATATTCGCGGACTTGGATTCCTTTTGGGAATAGAAGTTGTAGAAAATAAAGAGACAAAAGAGCCAGCTACAAACGCACGAATCGCAAAAATTATTGGAGAGTGTAAAGCAAACGGTCTAATCATTGGTAGAAACGGCGATACAGTTGCCGGATTTAACAATATTATAGCGCTAAGCCCTCCATTATCTTGTACAGATGAAGATTTCGACTTCATTGTGTCAGTTATGAAGAAAGTATTTAAAGATAACGAAGAGTAAAAAGTATATTTATTGAGTTGCCATGCCATCTGAAATATGAAGACACTTAAAGATAATTTTACGTTTGATTTATATAAATTGATACTTTAAAGCATAAAACCTACTTTACACTTAATATATGTAAAGTAGGTTTTTTATCGTCTTCGTAATTGAGAAGTGTAAAATCGTTGCAAGTAATTTTGTATTCAAAATATCATTAATTACAAACGCCTAATTTAAACGTTTATGGCGGTAGTATTTACAAAAGAGTGAACTCAGTAATAGCTGAATTCAAAATTTTTATCTGTCTATTTTACATTATTAGGGTAAGTTATTATCTGAATAAAAGACTAACTTCACTTCTTTTTCTAATTGAGCGATTAACATACATTCTTTTCTTCGTGAAATTAATGCGTTAACAATACTGCTATAATACCAATATTGATCTGCCTTCCCACGATTGAATCTTTCCCATATCTGCTCGCCACATTGTTCTAAATCTGATCGAATAGAACGGATATTATGTAGTTTATCCGCTACAATTATATGTATTTCTTCTTTAGTAATATGTGGCAGTGAATCAATCGTATGTTGTTTTCGTTTCTCCCAAGAAAGACCCTTGTCTTCTTCTGAAGCTGCTAGAACTAGTTTCGCGATATGTAAACCAAACTTTTCGAGCAATTTTTCATAACTAGTTTCCGTATCTTCCAATACGTCGTGAAGTAGAACTGCGGCGACAACTTCATCAGAACAATTAGATTTTTGTAAAATCATTCCAACAGAATAAGGGTGCGTGATATAAGGTATATTTGTAGATTTACGATATTGTCCTTCGTGCGCTTTAGTGGCGAAGACGATTGCTTGGTCTATAATATTTATTATGATTACCTCCTTGTTAATTTGTATTATAATTGAAACATATAACAAATCCAAATCGGTGCTTCCTTTATGTATTTAGAGTAGTATTTTTTACGTTTATTTGGCTAAATCATATAACTATTTGTTGAATAACTATTCAATTTGGTGTATAATTAGTATATATTTTACATGTAGGAGAGATGAATATGACGAAAAAGAATGTACTAATTATTGGCGCAGCGGGAAGAGATTTCCATAACTTTAATACATATTATAGAAATAATGATTCGTATAATGTAGTTGCGTTTACAGCTACTCAAATTCCAGATATCGACGGCCGTAAATATCCGAAAGAATTAGCGGGTGAATTGTATCCTGAAGGTATTCCTATTTTTGCGCAAGAACAATTAACGGATTTAATTGAGCAATATGATGTTGATGACTGTGTATTTGCATATAGTGATGTCCATTATGAAGAAGTTATGCGTGTAAGTGCAATTGTTAATTCAGCAGGTGCAAATTTCACATTATTAGGTTCTAAAGATACAATGATTAAAAGTAACAAGCCTGTTATTTCAGTTTGTGCGGTTAGAACTGGAACAGGTAAGAGTCAAACGTCACGAAAAGTCATTGAAACTTTGTTAGAACATGACTTAAAAGTTGTCGCAATACGTCACCCAATGCCTTATGGTGACTTAGTGAAACAAAGTGTACAGCGTTTTGCTACAGTTGAAGATTTGAAAAAGCATGACTGTACAATTGAAGAAATGGAAGAATATGAGCCACATGTTGAACGTGGAAATATTATTTATGCTGGAGTAGATTATGCAGCTATTTTGGAAGCAGCAGAAAATGACCCAGATGGTTGTGACGTAATCCTTTGGGACGGCGGCAATAACGACTTTTCATTCTATAAACCTGATTTAGCAATTACAGTATTAGATCCACACCGTCCTGGACATGAGTTGAAATACTATCCAGGTGAAGTATGTTTACGTACAGCAGATGTTGCTATCATTAACAAGATAGACAGTGCTGATGAAGAATCCATTCAAATTGTCGAAAATAACATTAAAAATTCTAATCCTAAAAGTAAAATCATTAAAGCTGAGTCGAAAATCACTGTTGATAAGCCGGAACTGATAAAAGGGAAAAGAGTATTAGTCGTTGAAGACGGTCCGACATTAACACATGGTGAGATGAAAATAGGCGCGGGTTCAGTTGCGGCCGAACGTTTAGGTGCGGCAGAATTAGTTGATCCAAGACCATTTGCTGTTGGTTCATTAATAGATACTTTTAAAAAATATACACATGTTGAAAATGTATTACCGGCGATGGGATACGGCGAGCAACAACTTAAAGATTTAGAAGATACGATTAATCAAACCGATTGTGATGTAGTTATTATTGGAACACCAATGGATTTAACAAGAATTATTAACATTAATAAACCGGCAACACGTGTATTTTATGATCTTGAAGAAGTTGGAACACCAAATTTACATGAGGTGTTAAAAGGATTCATTCAAGAACAACAATTAGTTAAATTAAACAAGTAAATATTGATTGGAAATAAGAAAGACTGTCTTGAGTTACAGACAGTCTTTTTTTGCGCTTATAGATGAAAATTTTTAATCGTTTTATTGACAACTAAAAAAATCAATTTAATTTATAAGGAGTTAATACAGTGTTTATATTTAAGAATTATAGTAAAATTATAGTTGGATCAGAAAACTTTTGAAGTCAGAAAGAGAGATTTTTACTTTGAACTTACTTAGGTAAACATTTTTAAAGGACTAGCTAAAAGAAAATCTATAGGGGTTTGATGAGTAGAGTGCCGAATGAGGTAACTGTGTTTTTAGTTTCCTTGTCAATAAGTATAATAGAATATTAAAATAGACCAAGTAAAGAATCGAGGAATTTGTAAAATGATAAAAATCTTGAAAAATTTAGTTGTCTATAAATGGATTGTTCTCGCTATTTTGGGGCTCGTTTTCATTCAATCAATGGCGGAATTATTTCTACCGACACTTATGGCAGATATTATTGATAAAGGTGTAGTAGTTGGAGATATCCCTTATATATGGAAAATTGGCGGAGCTATGCTTGTCGTTACTGCATTAAGTGCGGTAGCCTCAATTGTTGCAAGCTTTTATTCATCCAAAGCAGCAATGGGCCTTGGGAGAGATATACGAGGCAAAGTGTTTAAACATGTTGAAAACTTTTCGCTTCAGGATTTTGACAAAATTGGAACAGCCTCGCTTATTACAAGAACAACAAATGATATTACACAAATACAGCAAGTAGTCATTATGATGCTACGCATGGTCATTAGTGCGCCGATTATGTTAGTTGGTGGATTAATCATGGCGTTATCTAAGGATGCAAAATTATCCTTAGTTATTTTAGGTGCAATGCCTATCTTAGTCATAACTATTTTGCTTATTTTGAAAAAAGGTATGCCTCTTTTTCAAACAGTGCAAAAACGTCTTGATCGTTTGAATCTCGTGTTTCGTGAAAATTTAACAGGGATTCGTGTTATACGTTCATTTAATCGGGAGAAAGACGAGCTAGTTCGTCTTGGAACTGCGAACAAAGACTTAACAGATGTTTCGATTAAAGTGAATAAACTAATGGCTTTCATGATGCCGACTATGATGCTTGTAATGAATATAACAGTCGTTGCAATCATTTGGTTTGGTGGCATGCGAATTGATAACGGCGCCATGCAAATTGGTGACTTAATGGCTTATATTCAATATGTTATGATGATCATGTTTTCACTTCTTATGGCATCTATGATGTTTATTATGATTCCGCGTGCCGCAGTATCAGCGAAACGGATTAATGAAGTGCTTGAAATGGTTCCGACTTTCTTAGACGAAGGAACTAAAAAAGCTGACAAAGAACGCGGAACACTTGAATTTGACAAGGTTTCATTTAATTATCCTGGAGCAGAAGAACCTGCTTTGTGGGATATTAGTTTCAAAGCTAAATTAGGTGAAATTACGGCAATCATTGGTGGAACGGGTGCTGGTAAAACGACACTTGTTAATTTAATCCCAAGATTTTACGATGTAACGACGGGAACAGTTCGTGTCAATGGTGTGGATATCAAGGAATCTTCCCAAGAAGAAATCCGTTCTAAAATAGGATTTGTACCACAGAAAGCATTACTTTTTTCCGGAACGATTGCGGAAAATATTCGTTTTGGTAAAGAAGATGCGACACAACAAGAAATTGAGTACGCTGCCCGTATTGCACAAGCTGAAGACTTTGTTGGGAAAATGAAAGAAGGATATGAATCCGAAATATCGCAAGGCGGTTCTAACGTTTCTGGCGGTCAAAAGCAACGTTTAGCCATTGCGAGAGCGCTTGTACGAAAACCTGATATTTATATTTTTGATGATAGCTTTTCAGCACTTGATTATAAAACAGATGCAAATTTGCGTGCAGCGTTAAAAGACGAAACGAAGAATGCGACAGTCGTCATTGTTGCCCAAAGAGTAAGTACAGTAATAGATGCAGATCAAATAATAGTATTAGATAAAGGACAAATCGCAGGAATTGGGTCGCATAAAGAATTACTGGAAACGAATAATGTGTACCAAGAAATTGTCGAGTCTCAACTTTCAGAGGAGGAAATCGCATGAGTGAACATAAAAAGCGGCAACCTCAAAGTGGCGGACCAATGGGACCTGGCGGTGGAAATATGATGATGGCTGGGAAGAAACCGAAAAACTTTAAAGCAACCTTCCTTAGACTTCTCGGCTATTTAAAACCACGTCGTAAACAATTAGTTGCAGTATTTTTCGCCGCAATCTTAAGTACGGTATTTATGATTGCTGGACCTAAAATCATGGGTAATGCCATTACTGAATTATTTAATGGTGCTTATGCAAAAATGCAAGGAGTGCCAGGTGCGGTTATTAATTTTGACGCGATTACGAAAATCCTTCTTTTATTAGCAGGATTGTACGTGTTCAGTGCTATATTCAGTTATATTCAACAGTATATTATGTCTAGCGTAGCGCAAAATACAGTGTTTGATTTGCGTGAAGATGTGAATGAAAAACTTGAAAAACTACCTTTGAAGTATTATGACGGTCACCCAGTTGGTGATACGATGAGTCGTGTGACGAATGATATTGATACGATTGGAAGCACATTGCAACAAAGTGTAACCCAATTTATTACCTCTATCATTACCTTATTAGGAATTCTAATCATGATGTTGACAATTAGTCCGATGTTAACAATTATTGCACTTGTCAGCTTACCGCTTTCGGTATTTGCAATAAAACCTTTATTAAAAAGGTCCCAAAAGCATTTTGCCAAGCAACAGCGTACACTTGGTCAATTGAATGGTCATATTGAAGAAATGTATACGGGACACCAAGTTGTTAAAGTGTTTGGACATGAGAAAAAAGCAGTTTCAGAGTTTGAAGAAGTAAACGAAGAATTATACGATGCCGGCAGAAAAGCTCAATTCATATCGGGTATTATTCCACCGATGATGTCATTGATTGGTAACTTAAGCTACGTACTAATTTGTATTGTTGGTGGTGTGTTAGTAGTACAACGCGCAATTTCAATTGGTGATATTCAAGCCTTTATTACGTACACAAAACAATTTACACAACCGATTATGCAAACAGCTAATATCGCGAATATTATCCAATCAACTGTGGCAGCTGCAGAGCGTGTTTTTGAACTATTGGATGAGGAAGAAGAAGTTCATGAAGTCACGACAGCTCATTTAACAGATGCTAAAGGAGAGGTGACTTTTGAACATGTCGATTTCGGTTATGGCGATGATTTATTAATTGAAGACATGAACATTCAAGTGCAACCAGGACAAACGGTTGCTATTGTAGGACCAACTGGTGCCGGTAAAACGACTTTAATAAATTTACTCATGCGTTTTTATGAATTAAATGATGGAAAGATTAAAATTGATGGTCTTGATACGAGAGAAATGTCGCGCACGGATCTACGGAAAACTTTTGGTATGGTTTTACAAGATATATGGCTCTTTAATGGTTCAATTAAAGATAATATCGCTTATGGTAAAGTAGGTGCGACAGATGAAGAAATCTATTCAGCTGCGACAATGGCCCGTGCTGACCACTTTATCCGCACATTGCCGGATGGCTATAATACGCTCTTGAATGAAGATGCGTCTAATATTTCTCAAGGACAGAAACAACTTATCACAATAGCACGTGCAGTGTTAGCTGATCCATCCATAATGATTTTGGATGAAGCCACTTCTAGTGTTGATACGCGGACGGAATTACTCATTCAACAAGCGATGAATCGTTTAATGGAAGGACGAACAAGTTTTGTAATTGCACATCGACTTTCAACGATTCGAGACGCAAATCTAATTTTAGTAATGGCTGATGGAAAAGTAATCGAGCAAGGTACGCATATAGAATTGTTAGAAGCGAAGGGTTTCTATGATGATTTATACAACAGTCAGTTTTCTGACAAACCTGCAATGTGATATAAATTATGCTCTATTCATGAACGAAAGTGGATAGAGTATTTTATATGCTTTGACATATACTATTTCTCATCTATCCGTTTCTTCCATATCGATATTCATCACTTTTTCGGTTTCAGTATTAAATTCAATCCTAACAAATACACCGAATTCGTGGTCATCTTCTTTTAACCAAAGTTTAAATTTTTCAATTGTTGATTCTGTTTTAACATCATTTCCCTGATGTAGATAATCAACAATTTTAGCATTTGGATATTTTTTATGTGTTTCAATTACGGCAAGCTTTCCCCATTTAGCATAGGCTGGAATTTCTAATTGAGCATGTGCAACAATTGGAATAAGTGTCGGTGTTGGTAGGACAGTCATCATAAAGCCAAGTGCAATCAATTTTTTTCTCATAAGTTAACTCATCTCCTTCCTAATAGGATGAGTCAAATACTTAAAATCATTACATCTAATACGAATGGTAAATTTTATAAAAACTCAACTTACAAATTAAGATATCGACTGAAACAATTAATTGATATAATGTTAAATGTTTGTAACTATTCATTAATCTCCTTTAATAAAAGATTTGTATAGTTGTCTTATACATATCTTCTTTCTAAAATCGTATTTACTATAAATCAGAAAAACTAAAATTTTTTTTATATGAAAAGGCGACACTTCATTTAAACTCAAATGAAGTGTCGCCTTTTAGGTTATTAAAATTTACTCATCATCCATTGGAACAAGGTCGAATATTTTATGGTCTTCAAAAGCCTTGATTAGTCTGTCAAGCCATGCGAAGTATTTTTTAATATAGATAAGCTTGTCTATATCAATTTTTGCTTCTTCTAATATTGCTGAACTGATTGTATCATCTTCTATAAGCTGTTCTAATTCCGAAAGTGATTTTCTAATTGCGGCGTTATGAAGTGAAACTGATCTTTTCCACTTTATCGTAAACGTATCTATAAAGCTTTGATACCAATCATCTTTTACTTCATATAAATCTTTTCGTACACCGCGCTCCCAAACTTGTTCTACAAGTTTAGCTTCAGATAAAGCACGTATAGAAGTACTCATACTTGTTTTACTCATACCTAGTTCTTCGGACATATCATCCAATGTCGATGGTTTATTTTGAAAAAACATCATACCGTACTGTCTACCTGCAGAAGGCGGAAGACCATAGAGATGTATATTTTGTGCTATAGACTCCGTAATACGTTTCCGTGCTTTTTCAAGTCTTTCTTTTTCGTCCATAAAACACGATCCTCCTTATGAATACAAGCATGATAATAAAATTTGTTCCTTACAGTATAGACTAATATAGTTTAATATTGAAATCAAATATTACGTACAGAAAAAACTGTACATACAATACTTACAGGTATATCAGTTGTATTACAAGAAGATTACAGTTAGACTATTAAACATGCAAAGATTTTATTTCGTGGGGAGTGTACGTATGTTAGAAAATGAAGCCAAAAAGAAAATTGAAGTCCAAGAGACAACAAAGATTTTCGGCAAAAAAAGTAAACGAGCGGCACAGCTGCTTCGTGAAGGTAAATCGAAAGATGAGATTTTAAAAGAGACTGGCGCAACTGTCGGTGTGAAAAATGCGGATTTTGAGGTGTATGATGGTGAAATATTTGTCATTATGGGTTTATCCGGTAGTGGAAAATCCACACTTGTGCGCTTGTTAAACAGACTAATCGAGCCAACATCTGGTCGAGTATTGTTGGACGGGGAAGACATTGTCAAGATGAACAAAGAGCAACTAAGAAATGTTCGACGAAAGAAAATTGGAATGGTCTTTCAAAACTTTGCGCTTTTTCCACATAAAACAATTCTCGCAAATACGGAGTACGGCTTAGAAATTCAAGGTGTACCTAAAGAAGAACGAGAAATGGATGCGAAAGTCGCGTTGGGACTTGTAGGGTTAGCTGGATATGAAGAACAGTACCCTAGTCAATTAAGCGGTGGTATGCAGCAGCGTGTTGGTCTTGCGCGTGCGCTTGCCAATGATCCAGATATATTATTAATGGATGAAGCGTTTAGTGCACTTGATCCATTGATTCGAAAAGATATGCAAGATGAACTTCTACAACTTCATAGTGATATGGGGAAAACGATTATCTTTATTACACACGACCTAGATGAGGCACTTCGTATCGGCGACCGAATCGCATTGATGAAGGACGGAGAAATTGTTCAAATTGGTACACCGGAAGAAATACTAATGAATCCATCTAATGAATATGTTGAACGATTTGTTGAAGATGTTGATTTATCAAAAGTGTTAACGGCGGCCCATATTATGAAAAGAGCAGATACAGTACAAGTGGATCGCGGTCCTCGTGTAGCGCTTAGGCTAATGAAGCAACATGGTATCTCATCTACATATGTCGTTGATCGACAGGGGCGTTTGCTTGGTGCGATCACAGCGCAAGATGCAGTTACAGCTACTGAAAAAAATCAATCGTTACAAGAAGTACTTATTACTGACGTACTTACGGTTCCAGAAGATAGTATACTTACAGATTTGTTCGATATTGTTTCGACTGCAACTATTCCAGTCGCAGTTGTAGATGAAAAGAATCGACTTAGAGGAATTATTATTCGCGGTGCACTAATCGGTGCATTAGCTGGAAATAATCAGTTCATTAATGAGAATGGTATTGTTGATGCTTTCGAAGAACCGGTTTCGGAGGTGATAGATAATGGATAAGCTATTACCTCGAATTCCATTTGCTGACTGGATTGATAATGGTGTAGATTGGCTTGTAACGACATTTAGTACCGTATTTGATGGAATTGCAGTATTACTAGAAACAATCGTTGAGGGATCTGTAGAAGGCATGGCGCTTATTCCGTCAATCTTGCTTGCTATTATATTTGCCTTGCTTGCTTGGTGGATTTCTACTAGGAATATCGCGATTTTTACATTAGTCGGGTTCCTCTTCATCGATTATTTAGGATATTGGTATCCAATGCTTCAAATGCTTGCACTTGTACTTACCTCAGTTTTTTTCGCCATTGCAATAGGCGTTCCAATTGGGATTTGGGCTTCACAACAAGCATCCGCAAGAAAAATTATTAACCCAATTCTGGATCTCATGCAGACAATGCCAGCTTTCGTCTACTTGATTCCAGCAATTTTCTTTTTCAATATAGGGGTTGTTCCTGGTGTTGTTGCGTCGGTTATTTTCTCAATGCCGCCAACAATTCGATTAACAATGTTAGGGATTCAACAAGTACCAGGAGATTTAATTGAAGCGACCGAAGCATTTGGGTCAACAACTTGGCAGCGGTTAAGCAAGGTTCAAATACCGCTTGCAAAACCAACGATTATGGCAGGAGTTAACCAAAGTATTATGCTGTCATTGTCAATGGTTGTAATTGCTTCAATGGTAGGTGCACCAGGGCTTGGCGCAGAAGTGTACCGAGCTGTAACGCAATTGAAAACAGGTGTCGGCGTTGAAACAGGTGTAGCCATAGTAATCGTAGCGATTATTTTGGATAGAATTACACAACATGCCGGAACTAAAAAACAGGGAGGAAACAAATAATGATGATCATGAAAAAAGTATTAGGACTTGGAGCAGTTGCTTTACTAGCTGTTGGACTTGCTGCATGTGGCAGCGACAATGAGAAAGAAGCAGACAAAGGTACAACAGATACACCAAATGGAGAATCAGTTGGTAAGGCTGTTGACTACAAAATCACAGGAATTGATCCAGGCGCTGGCATTATGGAAGCGACTGACAGAGCAATTGAAGATTACGAGTTAGATGAATGGACAGTTACAACTGGTTCTGGTGCAGCTATGACAGCAGCGTTGAAAAAAGCATATGAAAGTGAAGAACCAATTATCGTTACAGGTTGGACACCACACTGGAAGTTTGCAGAATTTGATTTGAAATACCTTGAAGATCCAAAAGGTTCATATGGTGGGGAAGAAGAAATTCATTCAATTGGACGTATAGGATTAGCAGATGATTTACCGGAAGCACATGCAGTTATATCTAACTTCAACTGGTCTGAAGAAGATATAAGTGAAGTAATGATTGCGATTCAAGATGGTGAAAAAGAGGACGTTGCAGCACAAAATTGGGTTGATGCAAATGAAGAAAAAGTTGCAGAATGGACTGATGGCGTAGCTGCAGTAGATGGCGATGAAATCAAACTTGCTTATGTTGCATGGGATAGTGAAATTGCAAGCCATAATGTTATGAAACTTGTTCTTGAGCAAGTTGGTTATAAAGTTACATTGACACAAGTAGAAGCAGGTCCATTATGGACAGCGGTTGCTGATGGCAGTGCAGACGCATCACTTGCAGCATGGTTACCAGTTACTCACGAAACGTATGCTTCTAAATTCGAAGGCAAATTCGAAGATTTAGGAATTAATATGCCAGGTGTTAAAATTGGTTTAGTTGTTCCAGCTTATATGGACATTGACTCTATAGAAGACTTGAAAGAATAAGTATAACAATAGAAGTAACTCAGTTTCTTTAACGGAACTGGGTTATTTTTTTATGTAAAAATATTACTTTATTAAGCAATCAATTTCATAATTGGGTTTTATTGCTACACCACCACAATATATAGTTGAGTTGAAGCGCTCTCAAACTATATATTGCGTCGTTGTAGCAGATTAAGGTCATTATGAAATTGATTCTAATACTGTAAGTTTAAATAGTTTTCTCCTCAGTGTGTTAAGACCTTGTATGTGATGCACAATGATCGTGCTGAGACCACTGAAAAGTTGAGCCTCTTTGTCCAATTGTGTCATTGGATTAATAGAGATATGATTAATCTAATCAATTGATAGTATATTCAGAATATTATAATCACTATAAATTGATTGATATTATTTTCTAACAACGAATTCACCAGAATCATATCTAGTGAGTTGTGGGAACTTGATTATTCCAAATAAATGTACTCAATCTCTAAACAGAAATTATTCTAAGGGAGGAGATACGAATGGTTAGTAATCAAGAATTTTCGTAAATAGAGTAAAGGCATTTGGATATTAAATAAGGAAATAAAAGTATGCATTTTACAAGTCAAGTCGTTTTATTTCTTGTAAAAGGAATTTTTGTACAAAAAATAGGAATTTTAGAAACGAATGGGGGGAGTTATTTGGAAAAACATTATGATGTAATCGTTGTTGGAGCTGGTTCTATGGGGATGGCTGCGGGATACTTTTTAGCTAAAGAAGGTGCTAAAACATTATTGATTGATGCATTTGATCCACCACATGCACAAGGGAGTCATCACGGTGATACTAGAATTATTCGACATGCCTACGGGGAAGGTAGGGAATATGTACCGCTAGCCCTTAGGTCACAGCAATTATGGGATGAGCTCGAGAAAATGTCACATCATAAAATCTTTACACGCGTAGGCGCAATGGGGTTCGGTCCAAAAGGGCAAGCGCCTTTTATTGATGAAGCGATTGCGAGTGGTAAAGAGCATAATTTACAGATTGACTTTCTATCGGGTAAGGAAATGAATGAACGTTGGGAAGGGCTAAATGTTCCTGAAGATTATAATGCATTTTACGAACCGAATTCCGGATTCTTGTTTAGTGAAAACTGTATTAAAGCTTATCGAGAATTAGCCGAATTCCATGGTGCTGACTTTTCTGTAAATGACCCAGTAATCGATATCGAAGCCTTTGAGGATTCGGTAAAGGTAATTACAAAGAAAGGGACTTTTACTGCAGATAAACTTATCCTAAGTGGCGGTGCTTGGAGTAGTAAAATCGCAAAGAGTCTTGATCTCGAACTTCCGATTATCCCAACAAGACAACCAGTTGCATGGTTCGAAGCGAATGAGAAATTATTTAATACCAACACTTTTCCAACATTCATGGTTGAAGTTCCTACTGGAGATACAAAAGCTATCTATTATGGATTCCCGACATTTGATGGCTGTGGAGTTAAAGTGGGAAGACATGAATTTGTGGATGAAATAAATCCTGATACGATGAATCGAGAATTTGGTTCTGATGAAAATGATGAAGGACATATTCGCGAATTTTTAGAACGATTTATGCCTGAAGCTAATGGTAAGTTGTTAAAAGGTGCAATCTGTATTTATTCTAGAACACCTGATGGTCATTTTATCATTGATAAGCACCCGGCGTATCCGCATATTTCATTTGCTGCAGGATTTGCGGGACATGGATTTAAATTTGCAAGTGTCGTAGGTGAGATTTTAACTCAATTAGCTTTAAAAGGGGAAACGGAGCATGATATATCTATATTCTCAGTTAATCGTCTCGCATTAAAACCTGTTTTAGAAATGGCTAGTAGTTCTGTTATTGCATAACTTTTAACAGTTGATCTAACCCGTATGAAGACTGGAACTTTACCTGAAAAAATTACTTCACCTAACCTTTATTTTTTTGAAGATGGATATCTGAATATTTACCGTACTCAGAATTATCAATGAGAACATAAAACGAAAGGAGGTTGTAAATTTGGTAGTCGTAGAAGTCCAAGTGGAAAAGACTGATAACCCAGAAGTGATTTCTTCAAGTGTAAAAAAGGCCGTTTTTGGTGCCGCCATTGGAAATTTGATAGAGTGGTTTGATTATGCTTCATACGGTTATCTAGCGGTCGTTATCGCCGCAGTTTTCTTTGCTCCGGGAAATGATACAGCAGCACTTATGGGAGCATTCGCAGTTTTTGCCGTATCGTTTATTGTTCGACCCATAGGGGGATTAATCTGGGGGTATTTTGGAGATAAAGTCGGTCGTAAACGTGTCCTGATATTAACGATTAGTATTATGTCGCTGTCGACATTTGCCATTGGTTTATTACCTACCTATGCTACTATTGGCATACTAGCACCATTACTATTGTTAGTCTGTCGCCTAGTTTAAGGATTTTCAGCATCAGGTGAGTATGCAGGTGCAGCTTCCTTTATTGCTGAATATGCACCTAACTCACGTAGGGGACTTCTTGTAAGTATGGTGCCAGCGAGTACGGCGGCTGGTCTTATGTTAGCCGTAATCATTGTTTCGCTTCTGGAATTTAATTTGACCCAGGAAGCCCTTTATAGCTGGGGCTGGAGAATTCCATTCCTATTATCGGGGCCTCTCGGGATTATTGGTTTATTAATACGTCTCAAGTTAGAGGATACACCGTTATTTAAAGAAATGGAGAAAGCGAAAAGAGGTCCTAAACCGAGCATGTTTCAAGGAGTTAATCAAAACCGCAAACAAATCTTCATCGCTTTTGGGATTATCTGTCTTAACGCAGTAGGCTTCTACACGATTCTAAGTTATATGCCGACCTATTTAACGAAAGAGCTAGGCTTTAGTTTAACCTCGGGAATTTTAATTACGCTTGTCTCTCTAGGGACATATGTGTTAATTCTTCCTTTAGTAGGTATGCTCGCAGATCGGATAGGAAGGAAACCAGTTCTCATCGGGGCTTCAATCCTGTTTGTTGTATTTACTTACCCTGCATTTTGGCTTTTGTCAGTAGGCGGCGTTTATGCCGTTCTTGCTTTAGTAATGCTTGGATTCGTATTAGCTGGAAATGATGGTGTTTTAGCTACTTTTCTAACTGAAATGTTCCCAACATCAATTCGATTCAGCGCATTTGCTTTATCTTTTAATACTGGTAACGCAATCTTTGGCGGAACAGCACCACTTATTGCGACCTTTTTGATAGCAACAACTGGAAATACATTTGCACCGGCTTATTATTTAATGGGTGCTGCTGTAGTTGCGTTAGTTTTCCTTCTAATGACGAAGGAGACAGCTAATCAGCCTTTAAAAGAAGATTAGTATGAGATGTAAACAAAAAAATGAATGGAAAATAGGAAGGGGATAGCGTTATGACGATTATGCAGGGTTTAGAGAGAACAAAGGTATTAAGAAATGGAGAAAAAGTTAAAGGAACATTTTCTGAAGCAGAGATGCAAAGACGTACAAATAATCTTCGTAGAATTATGGTGGAAAAAGAGTTGGATGCAACACTTCTTACATCCTATCACAATATTAATTATTACAGTGACTTCCTATATACATCATTTGGTAGACAATACGGGTTAGTTGTCACACAAGAAAAGCATGTTACAGTTACGGCGAACATAGATGGCGGAATGCCGTGGCGTAACAGTTTTGACGATAATATCGTCTATACAGACTGGCAAAAAGATAATTTCCTTTATGCAGTTAAGAAAGTGTTAAGTGAATCTAACAACAATACACGTCGTCTTGGAATTGAAGATGATCATGTGACGCTGGAAGCACATCAACAGATTCGTGATGCTTTCCCTAATGTAGAATTAGTAGACATTTCGGCTGCAACGATGGCTCAACGTATGTTTAAATCAGCCGAAGAGATAGAGTTGATAAAAAACGGCGCACGTGTTGCGGACATCGGTGGTGCAGCTGTAGTTGAAGCGATTGATGTTGGCGTACCTGAATATGAAGTCGCATTACACGGAACACAAGCAATGACACGGGAAATCGCTAAGCTTTATCCTCAATCTGATTTAAGGGACACTTGGATTTGGTTTCAATCAGGCATTAATACGGATGGTGCGCATAACTGGGCCACATCTAGAAAGTTAGAGCGTGGAGATATTCTGAGTTTAAATACTTTCCCAATGATTGCAGGCTATTATACAGCACTCGAACGTACACTCTTTTTAGAAGAGGTTTCCGACAGGCATTTGGAACTTTGGGAAGTGAACGTCAAAGTGCATAAAAAAGGGTTAGAATTGATTAAACCAGGTGTGCGCTGTATGGACATAGCGTTAGAACTAAATGAGATTTTCCGCGAACATGATTTACTTCCGAATCGTACATTCGGTTATGGGCACTCATTCGGAACACTTTCGCATTATTACGGTCGTGAGGCGGGTCTGGAACTACGCGAAGATATAGAAACTGTACTAGAGCCAGGAATGGTCGTGTCGATGGAGCCGATGATAATGGTTCCAGAAGGGCAACCAGGCGCGGGTGGATACCGTGAACACGATATCTTAGTCATTAACGATGATGGGTCAGTTGACAATATTACAGGATTTCCAATGGGGCCCGAACACAATATTATTAAATCATAGTTCTTATTTTGCTTCACAATCATAGAGACTTAAAGGGGGATATTTTAATGACAGAAAAGAGTATTGTGAAAACTGAAGTGCAGTTATTATGTGCTGAACCGGGTATCCAATTAATAAAAGCCGGAACATATAAACTAAATGAATTGAGCGAACTTCGGAATTCACCAAATTTAAAAGGACAAATTTTAGATCTTCCACTAACACTAGATAATGCGCCATTAACAATGGGGTACTTTGCGCTACAACCATCAGAAGACTACTCTGCGGAATTTGACTTTATTGAGGTTAAAGTAGTTACAAGTGGAACAATGATTGTGCGTGATATTGAAGGGAATAGGTATGTAAGCGAAGTAGGAGATGTGTTAATCTTTTCTCCGAAAACAACTGTCATATTTGATGGTGAAAGCAACGGGGAAGCGGTTTATTTTAAAAATGTACCTGCCGCCGAAGCTTACTTATAATAAAGATAAAACGTGTCTGCTAAAATGAGCAGACACGTTTTATGGTTTTTCAAGATCTATGATGGCGTGAAATTGAATGAATATTAATGGCTGTTTGAATCCAAAATTGGCAGTCGGGTGAAGCTAAGTTATCTCCAATTAGTTCTTCAATCTTTTTTATTCTATAACGTAAAGTATTACGATGAATATGAAGTACCTTTGCAACTATTTCACGATTAAAGTTATTTAATGCAAGGCACTTAAGCGTTTCATGCATAATTTCGCCTTCTTCAATAAGTGATTTATCAGGCAACACATTATTTAATAGACGACGCGCTTCTGTTGGACTCATATTGCCATAGAGTAGTATTTCTCTCTTATGCTCATCCGAAAAAAATGTTCCGCCTGATGGTTTTCGATATTGGACAATCGGAGCAAGCGACATTGCTTGCTCATAACTTGACCCGAAAGACAATAACTTTTCTTCGGCACTTCCAATAATAAAAACAAAAGAAATATCTTTCCTGATTTTATTCAAACTAGATTTTAATAAGGTTAAAGCCTCTTTTAAATCTTTATTATTAAGTGATGTTGTTAACAATAATACTAATTTATCATCATAAACCTCGCAAAAACCATCAATTTCTTTTTGCTCTTTTATCCAAATATTACAAACGCCCCGAAATGTCGATAACTCTATTAATGTCTGATACCTTAAATCAATATTTCCGGAAAGAACAAGTACCGACATCCATTTACCTTTTGATAAAAAACCGATTTCGTTAGTTTTTTCTTCTATAACAAGTCTAGCTGTTTTTTGTTTATCAATTAAAAGGTCTAAAATCTCTGCTTGCAATTGCCAACGCTTAACTTTTTGTTCCTCTTTGTTAATATGCAGGTCGATAAGTCTTTGACGAGCATGTTTTAGTGTAATTATATCTTTTTCTTTCAGAGGTTCATTGTATTGAAGAACCCAAATCGTTCCATATGTTTCTTCAGCAATCGTAATGGGCAATACAGTAACATTAGGATTATGGCTATTTTTCACAATGGAATAAATATTTTGTTCTGACTTATTTTCTGAGTTATTGGCAATTGTTTCTTCATGTTTTGATTTAATTTCAATTAAATTTATAATATCATATGTCATATTTAATTGTTTTTGATTTTCTGGAACCGCATTTTCACGAATACTATTTTCAATGTTTGTAAATAGAATGGTACAGTTCAGGTATTCCGCAAGAAATCTGCATACGTCTTTGTGGTTTTCCGCGCTCTGGATTAGTTTTGAAATTTTTGACGGAACTAGATTTGCCAAAGCTTTCAATTTGTAGTTATATTCGATTATTTGCTGATGGATAGCATATGTTAATTTAACAAACGGAACTTGGAAGGGTACTTCTATTATTGGAATCGAATACTTCTCTCCGAACTCCAACAATGTAGGTGGACAATTGGAAAAGTATCGACCTGTAGCGAATAATATGCCTGAAATCTGATGCCTAAGTAAAGAATATAAGAACTTTTCCTCTGATTCTGGATCCTTTGGCCAAACTTGTCCACATGAAAATAAGAGTTCTTCTCCTTCAAGAAAATGTCCAATATCATCATGATCAATAACATGTGTCCAGCGAATCTTTCTTGCTAATCCGCTTTTTCCAGCTCTTATTAATACCTTTTCTAATTCAGGTAGACGCAAAGAGTCTTGAACTGTGAATATAGCACTCACCCCTTCGGTTCTATTATAATGAATATTGCGAGTATTGCAATAACCGCATGTGGAGTGGATTATTTTTGTGCATTAGATTTTAGTCTCTAAAAGTATAAATATGGCTTTTAGTTCTTAAATAGACACACTTTGAAAATCGTTGAATTAGCGGTACATCTGCTATGTCTGCAAAAAGTAAGCCGTTTCAACGATTTTCTTATCTATAATTATTTAAAAAGAATTTTTGTGATGAAGAAGTAAAAGGTGGTTTTAACATGGAATTACATAATTATTTGATCACATCAAACCATAATGGAGATTCGTCTTCAGATTCTTCATTGTAGTTTATTCTAACTTCCTCACCAACATTAATATCCATAATCGCATAAAAGTCGATAGATAGATTCTCTGTATTATTAATAAACGACGCATTTGGTTTATATGAGTGATTGAATAATGAACCATAACCTAAAGCAATCGCAGTGTGCTCGTACATTTCCCCCCAAGTAAAGCAGTAATCGAATAGAACTGTCTTTTTCAGGTAGCGCCATTCTTCTTTTAATGAAATTAAAACAGGTGATACTTCTATTAGTTCACCACATTTAATATCGCGTTTCGCAAATATCCCTCTGCCGTACTTTCCGGTATCTTTTATACATAATGTATTCATAGGGCATATCCTTTCAGGAACTTCTTGCCTTGTAATTAATAAATTCAAGGGAAATCCAACGTTTTCTTACTTAATTTAAAAAAACTAAATGCTTTTTTAAATATTGATTTCGATCTCGAATAAATTGAAAAATAAATTCAGTTTCACTATCGAATACATCGATGGAATTTTTTTTATAAGGATCAAGCAGCACATGTGGCCGTATATTATCATGTAGTGATATCACTTTGTTTTTCATATAGTCAACCGTGAACTTTGTATCTAAAATTTCCTCTAAGATATTTTTATATTGTTTTCGGAATTCTGGAACACGCATAAGAAGATAAATAAGATGATTGCTCTTTTTTCCTTCGATTGGCACGTAATCATAATGCATGATACCACCGCTTACCTTTCTTCCCCAAGTCCCATCATAATCCCATGGAATAATTTCAAACAAGCCTGTCTCACTGTTATTGTAGAGAGCATAATTATGCGTAAAGCCGTCATTATTCATTAAACAAACAGCACCAGCAAGCCAACGTAGAAACTTGTCGACATTTAGATGCTTACCTATTTCATTAGGAAAATCAGAAAGGGGTACCGTGTTTATCATTTTGATAAATTTAAGAAGTGTCTCATCATCTGAGAGGCAACCTACCTTCCTTTGATAACCTGCTAGTAATGAGTCCTTCATCTTTTCATCTCTCAACAATGAAAAGTTTGCATTATTGTTAACGGCATAATAAATAGGCCCATCTGGGAGCCCTCTATTTTTTAAGAAAAATTCATCAACAGACTCCAGTTGTAAATAGACCCCTTTTTTAGAGCCATTACGGGTTAAATTAACATGTTGACCTACTGGTGAAAGTACATTTAAGTCTTGAAAGAAATCAAAGGAGAGTTTATTACGCATTAAAGAGGGGTCTCTATATTCTGCATTTAGATGAATCATTTGTGCATTAGAAAAGGTTTCTGGATCGACGAACTCAATGCAATAGGACCTTTTCCGAAATTTACGTGTATAGGAGCCTCTATAAGCAATATCTATATCATAAGTTTTATTTTCCGACTTAAAAAATGCGGGAACAGGTTTGTCATTCCAAATATCACTTCTTAAATCTTCAAGATTATCTTCCTCAAAGTGCAGGGAATAAGTTGGAACTAGATTGGACATAAATGTCTCTTTCCCTTCTCTAAATCAATATATTAAAAGCTACCGTTTGAATATTGAATTATAATCAAACGGTACCATTTTCATTACTTTCTTCTACGTTTACGTGGCCCTTTACGTGGACCAGTAGAAGTTGATCCTGTCGACGTTCTTCCTGTACAAGTAGTACCTGTAGAAGTTCTACCTGTCGACGTTCTTCCTGTAGAAGTAGTGCCTGTGGAAGTTGATCCTGTCGACGTTCTTCCTGTAGAAGTAGTGCCTGTGGAAGTTCTACCTGTCGACGTTCTTCCTGTAGAAGTAGTGCCTGTGGAAGTTCTACCTGTCGACGTTCTTCCCGTAGAAGTAGTGCCTGTGGAAGTTCTACCTGTCGACGTTCTTCCTGTAGATGTTGAACCAGTAGTAGTTGTGCTACATTTTCTAGCTTTCTTACCTTTTGGCATAAAAAATTTCCTCCTTTATTTTTGAATCTATTAGCAGTGTATTCAATTACTAAAATACTGTGTCGGCATGAACAATACAGTTATCGCCGTTGATAGATCCTGAAGTTGCTAAGTGGTCTTATAGTTTTTCTGATTTGATAAGAAGTTTGGAATGATCTTCTATTAATAATTGATTAATAGAAGGAAGTAGAAAAACAATTAACCTAATCTTGCGAAGTGGGCGAATGTCCATTACTACGCTAGCCTAAGTCACATATAAATAGCAGACAACAAAAAAAGGAGGTTTGATGATTTTGAATAAAAAAATGATGCTCACTTTAGTCGATAAAGTTATCAAAGTAGATCGAGGAGGACCTGAATCCCGCGTAGGTAAGTTATTAGCTGCAGAAGAGGATCACATTGTATTGCTTACCGAGGACGATGGGGTTATCTATTATAAAACACAACACATTAAGAGTTTGACATTAAACGCAAAACAGGAAGTTGAGCTAAATTTTAAAGTCCCTAAAGATTTTACTTTCAAAACAGGAAAAGACTTTAAAAGTGTTTTAGAAAAATTAAGCTATCGTTGGGTGAAAATTAACCGTGGTGGACCTGAAACGCTTGAGGGTGTCATGGACGATGTAAACGATGATTTCGTAACTATTGTTTCTAACGAAGAAATAATCAAGCTCTCGATGTACCATATTCGTAACGTTAGTTATGGTGTGAAAGTTGAAAAAACGAATAAAGTCACTAATAAAGATGAGAAGAAAAAATAAATAATTAATTAATTAATTGATTCTTTCATTCGTCGCTTCTGTTTAATAGGGGCGGCGATATTTTATAAAGGAGGTAACTTCCACTTGAAAGAGCGAAACTTTAAAAAAACATTAAACGACCTTAAAGATATGAAAATCGGCTTGTTTCTGCCTAATAACCAATTTATAGAAGGGATTTTATTGGCCGTTAATCAAGATCATATTATTGTAGAAGTGAATCGGAAAATTCACTATTTTGCGCTCGAACTAATCCAGGGGCTTTCAAATAATACGAAAGAATTTCGCGTTTCTCCCATTAATACTCTTTACCTCAAGAAAAGTCTCTTTATTGACGTGTTAAATTCATTCAGATATACGTGGGTCTCAATCAATAGCTTTAGCGATGAAGAAATATTTGGAGTTTTGAGCAAAGTTTATGAAGATCATGTCATATTAATAAATAATCAAGATCAGTTGTTTATTCCAAATTACTATATTTCAAATATTTATGGAAAACTATTAAAAGAAGACATTATTTTGCTGAATAATCAAGAAAATCAAGCAAGAAATATTTTAGAGAAATCTACAATTAATAGTGACGTGAAAAATGTTGAACTTTTAAACGATATCAATTCGGATAATGTCATCGTCAATTCCATTGATTATTTAAAAGGCAACTTAGAAGAAAGTATTTCATTTACTATTTCCAGAAAAAAAATAGATTCCCAACAAAAAGTGGTGGAGAATGATTTATCTGAAAATGTAACGGATGAAAAAAAAATTCAAGTTCAGAAAGTAGAAGCCATCATAGAGGAGAAAATTGAAAGTGATAATCCACGGTTACAAGGAGACTTGAAAACTGAAACTTTAGAATTAGTTGAACAGGATTTGTTGGTAAAAGAAGATGACGTAAATCTTCAGGGAAGAAATTCGGGGTATGAAGTAGTTTGCTTAACAGAAATTGAAAGAGTGGATCATGCACAACTGGGAAAAGATAATTTGTTAGAACTATCAAATGTTAGTGAGTTGGAACGTGATTCTGCAACACCTATTTTGGAAAAACAAGATGATATGTCAAATGAACATAAAATTGAGGATTTGCAAATCCCAACCCAAAACACAATTAAAGCCGATATCGCGTCTGAAATTGTGGAACAGGTTTCTGATTTTGAAGACTATGAAAGTATCATGAATGAAGCAAAAATAAAACTTAATAAACAAAGGTATAAATTGATGGAGAAAAGAATGCCAATAACACAGCAGATAAAAATAGACAACGAAGTAGAGCGGGAACAGTTTTGCTACTCCACTAAAAAAAAACCTTGTTTGAGATGTCGAAAAGCAGTTTTAGGAGCCAGTTTTGAAAAAAAACATAATGATATTGAAATTCCTAAAGCACATTATACTACAGAAGAAAAAGAGTCCAATCAGGCGCCTATCAAGTATTTAAACCCGCTAGAAGAAAGAGAGATGCTGAAAAAACAGTATTACGCATTAATGAAGTATGCCGAAAGTAGTTTTAATAAGTTGGATTCTCAAATTGAACAGATTTCTAAGTTTCATATGCAGGCTTTAATAAAAAATCGCAGAGAAGATAGAACAGTAATAGAAGAGCAATATGCTGCTTTAGTTAAGCATGCAGAAAAGATGTACAATCGATTTGCAGAATTGTAATAAGATAAATTCTTTAGATTTTAATCAAACAAAAAATTATAATTTATATCGTAATAAAAATAGGTTGTGTGAAAATGCCGGAATTAAGATCAATAACCGACCTAATAAAGAAAAAAATATTGACATATCATTTGGCTACATCATATTTATATAAATACATGTTTAATTCAAAGGAGATGTGCACTTGAATAAAATTATTCAAAGTCTTGTAAATGAAATTGTTAAAGTGGAGGTTTCTGGAAATCAACTAATTAATGGTACAGTTATTGATGTGGGTAAAGATATAATCGTTATTTATAATGGTGAAGATTTTGTATATATTCCTTTAGTCCATGTCCAATACTTTGAAGTTGACTCTGATAATGAAAGCTTCATTGAATATCCTAGCATCTTTCCAAGTATCATCGTGGAAAAGGGCGAGGATGACTTAACTTTTCAAGGGGTTATTGGTCAAGCGAAGGAAAGGTATGTTGAAATTTATGTAACTGCAGGTAAGTCCCTTCATGGCTTAATAACACATGTAATGGAGGACTATGTAGTTTTTGAGTCTCCGATTTATAAAACGATGCATATTGCATTAGACCATTTAAAATGGGTAATCCCATACACTGAAAAAGAAGGACCCTACGGCCTAGACAATATTATTAAGTTGGAGCATAAAAATGAATCTTTAGATAAAAGTTTAGAAGTTCGAGTTGGTAAGTTTATTAATACACTTGTAGTAGTAAATATTGACGGAAGAAAAAGTTATATAGGAGAAATGAAAAATATTGACGGGCAAATTATAGAAATTCAAACAGTTAGAAGGAAATCTGTATTTCTGAATCTCCGTCATATAAAAACTCTTCATCAAGTATGAGTGCAGTAACTTTTAGCTTTTACTATTTATTTGAGACCGGATAGATAAAGATTTTTTTCAGGCTGACGAGTTATTCTTGTCGGCTTATTTATTTTGGACAAACTTAACATGAAAAATAGACGCCTCATCTTTAATGAGGCGTCTAAATAACTACGCTTATAAAGCAGTATCAAATAAACATTTTATTAGGACTGGACATACATCTCGCTCCTGATTGTCCACAACGAATATACATATAAGTAAACGGACAATCAATACATGTTAAAAAATCAGAAAAAAGAAGGGGAATGTGTATGTATGAGTTTTCAAATAAGTATCACTGTATTGGTATTTCTACTGACTATGTTGATCATATTTTGGCGACCTAGGGGATTGAACGAGGCTTGGCCGGCATCGATCGGTGCTTTAATAATTATTCTGACCGGAATTGTTTCTAAAGTAGACATTTTGGATATAATAGGTAAAATAGGTGGAGCTTCGATTACCATTATAGCGACCATTGTTATGGCTGTAATACTAGAAAGCTTTGGGTTCTTTCATTGGGGAGCTGCTCGGCTTGCAAAGTTTTCTAAAGGATCCGGACACCGACTGTATTGGAATATCCAATTGTTATGTTTTTTGATGACTTTATTATTCAATAATGATGGCAGTATTTTAATTACTACACCTATTTTAATTCTATTATTAAAAAACCTGCAATTAAAAACTCACCAACAAATCCCCTACCTACTGAGTGGTGCGCTTATTGCAACGGCATCAAGTGCTCCTATTGGCGTAAGTAATATTGTGAACTTGATTGCTTTGAATATTGTTGAAATGTCACTTTGGGAGCATTCTGCAATGATATTTGTCCCCGCTACATTAGGCTTGTTATTTATGTCGGGAATGATGTATGTAATTCTCAGGAGAAACTTACCTAAAAATTTACCACGGTCTGCAAATGAGATTGAGGAATTCTTTTTTAGTGAAAACTTTCATCCGCTTAAAACAAGGATTACTCTTGAAACCCAACAAAAACGCACTAAATTTATGATGAGAATATTGGGGTTTGTGTTTATGATGCGATGTCTACTATTCGTAGCATCCTATATTAACGTTCCAATTGAATTAGTAGCAGTTCTGGGATCGGTCATCTTGCTTCTGTGGAGATGGTATCATTTGCGAACGAACCCAATAGACATCTTGAAGAAAACGCCGTGGCATATTTTGATTTTTGCATTCTCAATGTACGTAATAATTTATGGTCTGCATAATGTAGGACTCACTGAGCTACTTGTGCAATTATGTGAACCTATTGTAAATCAAGGTTTATTTCAAGCAAGTTTTATTATGGGTGGGCTAGTTTCATTACTTTCGAACATCTTTAATAATCACCCAGCTTTAATGATAGGAACTATCACTTTAACAGAGATGGGCTTAGATCCAATTACATTAAAGACGATTTATTTAGCAAATATTATAGGGAGTGACATGGGATCGCTATTATTACCTATCGGGACGCTTGCATCACTTTTATGGATGCATATTCTTAGGAAAAACAAGATAAAAGTTACTTGGAAAGATTATTTAAGTGTGACGCTGGTTGTAATTCCAATATCGACTATTGTAACGTTAACTTTCTTGTTTATTTGGATTCAATTGGTATTTGTTTAATGTATTCGAAGCTAATAAAGCTCTTAATTGATGCAGGAAATGTCGATAGCTGAATATTCCCTGCTCTTTAATTGCATATAAATTAAATGATTTTGGGTCCATTTGATTTAATATGAGTGCAGAAAAGCAAAAATAGTTACTACACCTTTATTAAAAAAATCGAAACAAACATTTAAATTTAATTGCGTACATAAATAATTTTTAAGCTTTATTAAAAGACATTTCCACGTTATTTTTCAGAGTATATAAATTGAGGAGAAATATCTTTTAACGCTCATTATATGTATATGTCTATGATGTGAGATTGGGTACTACTAAACGTAATAATAAAAAACATTAATGATTAAAAGGCGAGTTGGAAACAAAATAAAGGGGAACAGTTTTATATATAAAATAGCTTATGATATAGTGGAAGTAATGGGAGAAGGTGATTATTATGCGTAAGAAATACGGGAAACTCCGTAAACAAGAAAATATTATTGTCTTTCCTGGAACTTTCGAAAGGCTTGTAGAAAAAGGGTATACAGCAGTCGATCTCAAAGCGTTTGAAGATGCAGTAGAAGCGTTTGATCAAGCGATTAAATATGAACCTGATTATCCAGACTTTTTAGGTCCCTATGCTGTTGCACTTTATGAAACAAAAGACTTTCAACGGGCTAAAGAAGTCTCTTCCAGACTGCTTCAAAGCGGAACTGCTGATTATATGAATGCAATTGAACTATATTTAACAATTAGTATACAACTGCAAGAGTATGATGAAGTTGAAATGACGATTGAAACACTAATTGAAGAAAAGATTATTCCGCCTGAGTTAATTGCTAAATTCAACTATTTAAGAGAATTAAATAGTAGAATGTCATTGCGCTATGATATGGATAGTTCACCTGTCTCAAAAGAACTTTTTACCCTAGACATGTTCATGGATATGGATTTTATGACACAACAACATACACTTGCTTCCATAGAAGGCACTGATTTATCCGCCATGATACCTGTGTTGGAGGACATTGCTGAAAGTATACATTTATCGCCACTCGTTGTATCTTTTGCATTAACTTTATTATATCAAGCGAATAGTTTAAATGAATTAACAATACGCAAGTTTGATTATGAAGAAGTGATTATACCAGCTCAAATGACACTTCCTGGGCAGGATGAAAAATCAGCAGATGTTCTGAATGTTTTAGAAAGACTATTAGCACAAGATCCGTCACGCTATGAATTAGCAGAAGGACTCGTCCAGAAGTTTGTCATTACAGCATTTCCTTTCGGTTGGGGGGACTATTGTGCAGAGGAAATTGCAGAGTCTTACGTTTATTACATAGATAGCATGTTTTCAGGGGAACCAATACCTAATACCCCACTTTGTGTATTCATCGAGGAAATAGACAGAATATCCGACTCGGATTTAGAGTGAAATTTGTTGAAACGAGAGATGTTTGTGCTATAATAAAAGAGTTGTCAATAAAGAAGATACGATAAAAAATAGATTTACCAAAAGAGTTGGAGGTATTTAATTATGTCAGTTAAATTTGAAAAACAAGAAGGAAACACAGGTGTTCTTACAGTAGAAGTACCAGCGGAAGAAGTTAAAGCAGGTATTGATAAAGCATTTAATAAAGTTGTTAAAGATGTTCAGGCTCCAGGATTCCGAAAAGGTAAAATGCCACGTCCTATGTTTGAAAAAATGTATGGTGTTGAATCACTTTATAATGAAGCACTAGATTTTATTCTTCCAGGAGCTTATGCAAAAGCTTTAGACGAAGTAGATGTTGAACCGATTGATCGTCCCGATATTGATATCGAGCAAATGGAAAAAGGTAAAGCACTTATTTTTACTGCTAAACTTACACTTAAGCCAGAAGTTAAGCTTGGCGAATACAAAGGACTTGAAGTTACACGTCAAGAAACAGAAGTAACAGATGAAGAAATCGAAGCACAACTTAAAGAGAGCCAAACAGCATTTGCTGAACTTGTAATTAAAGAAGACGGCGCAATCGAGAATGGTGATTCAGTTAAACTTGATTTCACTGGTTATGCAGATGGTGAACCATTTGATGGCGGACACTCTGAAAACTTTGACTTAGAAATTGGTTCAGGTTCATTTATTCCAGGATTTGAAGAGCAAATGATAGGTATGACAACAGGAGAAGAGAAGGAAATTGAAATCACTTTCCCTGAAGAATATCATGCAGCTGAACTTGCTGGAAAACCTGCTACATTCAAAGTGAAAGTACATGAAATCAAATCAAAAGAAATTCCTACACTTGACGATGAGTTAGCAAAAGAAATCGATGAAGAAGTTGAAAACCTTTCTGAACTTCGTACGAAGCTTAAAGAGAAAACAGCTGCTGAAAAGAAAAGTGCTTCTGAAATAGCACTCCGCGATGATCTTGTTGATGCAGCGGCAAACAATGCTGAAATCGAAATTCCGGAAGTAATGATCAACTCTGAAGTTGAGCGTATGATGGAAGAGTTCGGTAAACGTTTAGAATCTCAAGGTATGAATCTTGAATTATACTTCCAGTTCTCTGGTCAAGATGAAGAAGCACTTCGTACACAAATGCAAGATGATGCATCAAAGCGTGTACGTGTATCGTTAACGCTAGAGGCAATTGGCGCAGCTGAAAGTATTGAAGTAACTGAAGAAGATACAAATGCTGAACTTCAAAAAATGTCAGAGCAATTCGGCATGGATGTAGAAGCAATTAAACAAACACTTGGCGGTACAAAAGTGCTTGATAATGATCTTCGTTTCAATAAAACAGTTGAGTTTTTAGTTGAAAATGCAAAGATTGTTGAATAATATATAGATTTTAGGACAAGGTACGGTTGACCGTACCTTGTTTTACATAGATAGAGCAAAATGAAAGTACTTAATGATAAGCTAATCCGAATTAGTTGATTTAACTGTTAGAGTTCTGTAAAATTGGCACTTGAATAGGGGGGAGCATATATGTTCAAATTTAATGATGAAAAAGATAACTTGAATTGTTCTTTCTGTGGTAAAACGCAAGAACAGGTTCGTAAACTAGTCGCCGGTCAAGGCGTGTATATATGTGATGAATGCGTTGAGCTTTGCGCTGAAATCGTTGAAGAAGAGGTAGGGCTTGAAGAGGGATTCGAACTTAAAGATGTTCCAAAACCTAAAGATATCCAAAGTATTCTAAATGAATATTTAATTGGACAGGATCGTGCGAAGAAAGCACTTTCAGTTGCTGTCTATAACCATTATAAACGAGTGAATTCCGGTAGCAAGATTGATGATGTAGAGCTTGCTAAATCAAATATTGTACTAATTGGACCTACAGGTAGTGGTAAGACACTACTAGCTCAAACGCTTGCTCGGATTCTAGATGTGCCATTTGCCATTGCAGATGCTACATCACTTACAGAAGCAGGTTATGTAGGTGAAGATGTTGAAAATATATTATTGAAATTAATCCAAGCTGCAGATTATGATGTAGAAAAAGCGGAAAAAGGGATTATTTATATCGATGAAATTGATAAGGTTGCCCGTAAATCCGAAAATGCTTCAATTACACGTGATGTGTCAGGCGAGGGTGTTCAACAAGCATTATTAAAAATTCTTGAAGGTACTGTTGCAAGCGTTCCACCACAAGGCGGACGTAAACACCCACATCAAGAGTTCATCCAAATTGATACGACAAATATTCTTTTCATCGTTGGTGGCGCATTTGACGGTATAAATGAAATTATTAAGCGTAGAATTGGTCAGAAATTAATTGGATTTGGAAAAGACCCGAATACGATTAACGAAGATATATCTATTTTATCCAAATTGATTCCTGAAGATTTGCAAAACTTTGGTTTAATTCCAGAATTTATTGGTCGATTACCAGTACTAGCAAGTCTTGAACCGTTGGATGAAGAGACGCTTTTCCAAATTTTAACGATTCCGAAAAACGCTATTGTCAAACAGTATGAGAAAATGCTTGAACTTGATGATGTCGTGTTAAAATTTGATGAAGATGCTTTAATTGAAATTGCGAAAGAAGCAATTGAACGTAAGACAGGCGCACGTGGTCTTCGATCAATTATTGAAAATATTATGCTTGATGTCATGTATGAATTACCTTCACTCGAAGAAGTTACTGAATGCGTCATTACAAAAGATGCAGTTCTTGGGAAAGCGAATCCTACACTTCTGAAAGAAGATGGATCTGAGTTCGTTTTATTAAATGGGAAAAATTCAGCTTAATTGTTGAAGAAAGGACGAAGTTGACACCGATCTTGTGTGCATATTTGCGCCTTTCGGTAGTCAGCTTTTTCCTTTATATATAATACTAGTAAACAACGGAGGTGACTACATCATGTCAACCAACAATAACATACCCTTATTACCGCTTCGCGGGATATTAGTCTATCCGACAATGGTTTTACATATAGATGTTGGCAGGGAGCGTTCAGTTTTTGCGATTGAACAAGCGATTGCAAAGGATAACCTGCTTTTTCTAGCAACACAGAAAGACATCAGTATTGAGGATCCTGAACCAGAAGATCTTTATAATATTGGAACTTTGGCCTATGTTAAATCAATGGTTGAATTGCCTAATGGAACGTATCGTGTTCTTCTGGAAGGTATTGAACGTGCTGAATGGTCAGCGTACAAAGAAATTGATTTATATCCTGTCGTAAATGTTGAAGGTACTGAAGATGACATTGAGTTAGATCCTGAAACCGTAGCATTAATGAGAACCCTACTTACATATTTTAAGAAGTATTCTAAGGTCTCCAATAAGGTGACTGAAGAAACATATGAATCGGTTTCTGAAATTAATGAACCTGGAAGGCTGGCGGATATGGTCGCTTCACATTTGCCTTTGAAAACTGAAGCGAAGCAAGAAGTACTTGAGTTATTTGATATAAAAGATCGATTTGAGTGGTTAATTAGTCGATTATATAATGAGCAAGAAATTTTAGGCTTAGAACGTAAAATTAACGCCAGAGTTAAAGAAGCGATGGAAAGAACTCAAAAAGAGTTTTATCTTCGAGAGCAGATGAAAGCAATCCAAACCGAACTTGGCGATAAAGATGGTAAAGGCTTGGAAGTAGCTGAATTATATAAAAAAATAGAAGCTGCAAATATGCCTGAATCCGTGAAGGTTGCTGCTGAACGGGAATTAGATCGTTATGAAAAAGTTCCATCCGCATCAGCGGAAAGCGGTGTAATAAGAAACTATATTGATTGGCTAGTTGAATTGCCATGGTCAACAGCGTCTAAAGATCAACTTGATATTGCTTTGTCAGAAAAGATACTAGAACGTGATCACGACGGTCTTGAATCAGTAAAAGAGCGTATTATAGAATATCTAGCCGTGCGACAAATGACAAATTCATTAAGAGGTCCAATTTTATGCTTAGTCGGACCACCTGGTGTTGGTAAAACGTCTCTTGCACGCTCAATTGCAGAATCATTGGGTCGTAAATTTGTTCGTATTTCTCTTGGAGGGGTACGTGATGAATCCGAAATCCGCGGACACCGTCGTACTTACGTTGGTGCAATGCCAGGTCGTATTATTCAAGGGATGAAAAAAGCAGAAACCATCAATCCAGTTTTTTTACTAGATGAAATTGATAAAATGTCAAATGATTTCCGTGGTGATCCTTCGTCGGCAATGCTTGAAGTACTTGATCCTGAACAAAATGCTACATTCAGTGATCATTATATTGAAGAACCGTATAATTTGTCTAATGTGCTATTCATTGCGACAGCGAATGATTTAAGTCCGATTCCTGGACCACTAAGAGATAGAATGGAAATCATTTCAATTGCGGGATATACTGAAATGGAAAAAACTATGATTGCCAAGAACCACTTAATTCCTAAGCAATTGAAAGAACATGGTTTATCAGGTGGACAACTTAGATTTAATGATGATGCTATTTTAGCTCTTGTTAGATATTACACTAGAGAAGCAGGCGTTCGGAGTATGGAGCGCCAAGTTGCTAAGATTTGTCGAAAGGCTGTAAAGCAAATTGTTTCAGGAGAGAAAAAACGTGTCGTTGTTACACCTAAGACACTTGAAACACTTTTAGGGAAAAAGAAGTTTAGTCATGGACTTAAAGAACTGCAAAACCAAGTAGGAGCAGCTACGGGACTTGCTTATACACAAGTTGGCGGAGATACATTGCAAATCGAAGTCTCGTTATCGCCAGGTAAAGGGAAGTTGATTTTGACAGGTAAACTTGGCGATGTGATGAAAGAGTCTGCACAAACTGCACTTTCTTACGTTCGCTCTAAAACGGATACATTTGGAATTGATCCGAATTTTCACGAATCAATTGATATTCACATACATGTTCCTGAAGGCGCAATCCCTAAAGATGGTCCATCCGCAGGTATTACAATTGTAACCGCGCTTGTTTCTGCGCTGACTGAAAGAAAAATACGTAGAGAAGTCGGGATGACAGGGGAAGTTACACTTCGTGGCCGCGTCCTTCCGATAGGGGGTTTAAAAGAAAAAACTTTAAGTGCGCATCGAGCGGGTCTAACGACAATAATCATACCGATTGATAATGAGCGAGATATCGAAGACATACCAGAAAGTATCCGTGAAGAACTGACTTTTAAACTTGTAAGTAACGTAGAAGAAGTACTTGAAATTGCATTGGAGGCAGTAACTAAATGAAAGTCCATAACGTTGAAATGATAATGAGTGCTGTCAGACCAGAACAATATCCGAAACATGGATACCCAGAATTCGCACTTGCCGGCCGATCAAATGTTGGTAAGTCATCTTTCATCAATAAAATGATAGGTCGAAAAAGTCTAGCCCGTACTTCCTCAAAGCCCGGGAAAACACAAACTTTAAACTTTTACAAAATAGAGGAGCAATTATTTTTTGTTGACGTACCTGGATACGGCTATGCGAAAGTATCGAAGTCCTCGCGAGCAACTTGGGGACCGATGATTGACGAATACATAACTTCACGTGAAGAAATGCGAGCAGTTATTCAAATTGTCGATTTACGACATCCACCAACTGCTGATGATTGTATTATGTATGATTTTTTAGTCCATCATGGTATTCCGGCAATTGTTATAGCGACAAAATCTGATAAAATCCCAAAAGGAAAATGGAATAAGCATTTAAAAGTTATTCGTGAAAAACTTAATATGCGCCCAGAAGATACCCTTATTTCTTTTTCATCTGAAAAAGGATTAGGTATTGAAGAAGCATGGAGAGAAATCGAGAGTAGAATGTAATCGTCCTTTTGTAAAGATGGTTGTGTATCCAGTTGATAGAAATTTATCAACTGGATTTCTTTATCTACATGATTTACATAAAAAAAGCTATAAAGTCATATGATGTTCATAATTAACAAGCGTAAAATCTGATAAATATGTTATACTAAGCATTGAATATAGAATCCGGAAAGGTGTGACTACCCAAGTGCATACAATCGTAGTTGGTGTGAATCATCGAACAGCACCTATTGATATTAGAGAAAAATTGTCGTTTGTTGAATCAGAACTAGCACAGGCGATGCAAACGTTGCAACAACAAAAAAGTATTTTAGAAAACATTATTATTTCAACTTGTAACCGGACAGAAGTCTATGCAGTTGTAGACCAATTGCATACTGGCCGTTATTATATAAAAAACTTTTTAGCTGAATGGTTTAATATTCCGATGAAATCCTTTGGAAATTACTTGATTATTAACGAAAACGATCAAGCTATTGAACATTTAATGAAGGTTTCGGCAGGCATGGACTCAATGGTACTCGGAGAAACACAAATTTTGGGTCAGGTTCGTGATAGTTTTCTTGAAGCTCAGTCTATAGGCACAACAGGTACGATTTTTAATAAGTTATTTAAACAAGCTATAACTTTTTCAAAGCGTGCGCATTCAAAAACGGAAATCAGTGCAAATGCTGTTTCTATTTCTTACGCAGCAGTTGAATTAGGGAAACAGATATTCGGATCATTAAACCACAAGCATGTTGCAATTCTAGGTGCTGGTGAAATGGGTGAGCTAGCCCTTCGTAATCTTCACGGCAGTGGTGCGGAAAAAGTAACAGTCATTAACCGTACAATCGCAAAGGCTGAGGAGATGGCGAAAAAGTTTGGCGGTACCGCAAAGTCTATGGGTGAATTACAATGTTCACTTCTTGAAGCCGATATTCTAATCAGTTCGACATCGGCTACTGAATATGTTTTGGATTTTGAAACGATGAAGTATGTAGAACGTTTGCGCAAAGGAAATCCTATATTTTTGATTGATATAGCAGTACCAAGAGACCTCGATCCGAAAATTGGGGATCTTCCGAACGTATTTCTTTATGATATTGATGATCTACAAGGAATTGTTGACGCTAATCTTGCTGAAAGAGAACGCGCAGCTGTAGATATTAACAGAATGATTGAAGGCCAAATTATTGAATTTAATGAGTGGCTTGTCACGCTCGGTGTCGTTCCGGTTATTACAGCACTTAGAGAAAAAGCGCTTGGAATTCAAGCGACAACAATGGAAAGTATCTTAAATAAGATGCCTGATTTAACGGAACGTGAGATAAAAGTGTTAAGCAAACATACAAAATCGATTATTAATCAATTGCTACAAGATCCTTTACAACAAGTTAAGGAATTAGCAGGTGAGTCAAATTCTGCAGAAAAACTTGAGCTATTTCAACAAATATTTGGAATTGATGAAAAAACTATAAAAGTAAAAGAAAGACAATCGAATATTTCACACAAACTTATAATTGATCGTGAGAAAAGACAAAATAATGTAGATCCAGATTTAGCTTATTAAAATGTATGTTAAAGCTCGAATGCTTTATTAAACCTTCATATGGAATGAAGTTCGACTTTATCATAAGGGTATTTCCGCATCTATATGATATAATATAGATGCGGAAATACCCTTTTTGCTTTATATAAAGAGCAATGCAATATTGACTATATTGGATTTTAAATATCTTTCTGTTTGTCCTTTATACACTAATAATCTAGCAGGAAATTACGCTAAGGCGTTATTATTTTTGAAAGGTAGCGTGGCGTTTTATGACTGATATTACCATGTCAAGGCTTCATGAGTGGATGGTCGTCTTGTACGCGATCAGTCTTGTATTCTATTTCATAGATTATTTAAATAAAGATAAAATTGCGCATCGCAGTGCTTTTTGGCTTTTATTAAGTGTTTTCACGCTACAAACGATATTTTTAGTGTTATTTATTGTTGAAACGAAACGTTTTCCTATATTGTCATTGTTTGAAGGTATCTATTTCTATGCATGGTTACTTATAACATTATCAATTTTATTGCATTTATTTTCTAAAGTTGGCTATGTTGTATTTTTTTTGAATGTTATTGGTTTTATTTTAATGACAATTCACACATTTATGCCCGCATATTTTGAAAAATCTGCTGTTAGTGATGCGCTTATTTCAGAGCTTCTTTTCATTCACATTACTTTCGCTATATTATCTTATGTTGCATTTACGATGGTGTTTGTTTTTGCTATGCTCTACCTAATTCTATATAAGATATTGAAAAAGAAGAAGTGGTCGAAACAATCAGGTCGCTTACCTTCCCTTCATCAAGCGACCATGGGAATAAAGGTGGGATTATTAACAGGTATCCCATTTCTTTTCATTAGTTTAGTGCTTGGTATGCAGTGGGCTTATGTGAAATTAGAACAGTTACCTTTTTATGATATAAAGATAATCGGTTCATTTTTCTTGTTAATTATTTATAGCATCGTATTGTTCTTGCTCCATAGTGGTAAGCTAAGAGGAAATGATTTGGCATGGGTAAACATTTATGCATTTTTAATTGTCATTATTAATTTTTTTCTTGGCAGTAAATTGTCAGGATTTCATTTTTGGGTTTAGATTTTATTAAGAAAGGTCGGGGGACTATTGAGAAAAATTATTGTAGGTTCAAGAAGAAGTAATCTTGCGATGACACAGACAAAATGGTTTATTGAACAACTTAAGGAATCAGGAGCACCTTTTGAATTTGAAATTAAGGAAATAGTGACTAAGGGTGATAAAATTCTTGATGTCATGTTATCTAAAGTCGGCGGCAAAGGACTTTTTGTAAAAGAAATTCAACAGGCACTTTTTAATAAAGAAATTGATTTTGCAGTACATAGTATGAAAGATATGCCTGCAGAAATCCCTGAAGGGCTTGTCATCGGTTGTATTCCACCAAGAGTTGACCCAAGAGATGCGTTTATTTCTAATGGGCATATTAAGTTTATGGATCTTCCAAAAGGGGCAGTTGTGGGAACGTCAAGTTTACGTCGTAGTTCACAGCTGTTACTACTACGTCCTGATTTAGAAATCAAGTGGATTCGTGGGAATATCGATACGAGATTGAAAAAATTACATGACGGTGAATATGATGCGATTCTATTAGCGGCAGCGGGCATGAAAAGAGTCGGTTGGTCTGAAGATACAATCACGGAATATATGTCAGTAGAAGACTGTGTGCCAGCTGTAGGTCAAGGTGCGCTTGCGATTGAATGTCGTTCAGATGATTCAGAGTTACTTGCAGAACTTGCTAAAGTTTCAGATGAAAAAACGTGGAATGAAGTTCAAGCTGAACGTACATTTTTATCAGAAATGAATGGTTCTTGCCAAGTTCCGATTGCCGGATTTGCGGTTCATGTTGGCGAGTTTATTAAGTTTACTGGCTATATCGCTTCTCCGGATGCAAAAGAAGTCTTTAAAAAGACAGTTATTAGTTCAGACCCAGTCGAAGCAGGTAAGGAAGTTGCGAAAACATTGCGCGCTGAAGGAGCTGCGGAAGTAATTGAGAAAGTGATGGCTGAAATGAATGAATGAAAATGATCCTTTAAACGGAAAAACAGTTGTTTTTACAGGTACACCAAAGTCACAAGATGTTTTTGAACTTGTAAAAGAGTACGGCGGTGAACCTATTTCTTTACCCTTAATTTCAGTAGCTGAACTTTCAGAGCCAACAGATTTACTGCGGCTAGAAGCCTGTGCGACTTATGATTGGCTTATTTTTACTAGTCAAAGTGCTGTAGCTTCATTCAAAGCTAAATTAGAGCGTTATGATGTAGCAATTGAATCAATTCCTTCAAATATTGCAGCAATTGGTACACGAACAGCTGCCGCGCTTGAAGAAATTGGTTTTACTGTTCAGTTTATACCGACCGTATTTAGTGCCGATGTATTTGTGAAGGAATTTAAACCAACTGAATTTGATTTGCGTCGATTATTATTTCTGCGGGGTTCTATTTCGGGTGGCACTATAACAGAAGAACTCCCTTTTGATGTAGATTCATGGACAGTTTATTCAACTGAGAAAGCTCTGCAAAATACGGATAGCTTAATTAGTTTATTGAGAAAAGAAAAGAATGTGTCCGTCTTATTTGCAAGTCCTTCAGCAGTCAAAGTATTTGCTGAGGAAGTTGTACCACATATCGGTTGGACTGGTTATTCGATTGGTGCAATCGGTCATATTACGGAACGAGCTTTAGTTGAATTGGGTGCAACAGTTGATGTAAAGCCCAGCACATATACGCTAAAGGATCTTGTGGATAAATTAGCAAGTCGAAAGGATGTTACAAATGGATAAATTGAATTTTCGTCGTAATCGGCGTTTACGAAATACTAGTACGCTTCGTTCAATGGTGAGAGAAACTGTATTACAAAAAGAAGACTTAATCTATCCGATTTTTGTTGTAGAAGGACACAATGTATTGAATCCTATTGATTCTATGCCGAATGTGTATCATTATTCACTTGACCGGTTAGGTGAAGAAATTGATGAAGTAGTGTCACTTGGTATTCCATCTGTTATCTTATTCGGTTTACCTAATGAAAAAGATGCTGTCGGTTCTGAAGCGTTTTCTGATGATGGCATTGTCCAACGCGCTACAAGACTTGTAAAAGAGCGTCATCCACACCTTGTCGTTATTGCTGATACATGCCTTTGCCAGTATACAGACCACGGACATTGCGGCGTACTAGAACACGGCGAAGTGCTAAATGATCCTTCGCTTGAATTGTTAACAAAGACAGCAGTTAGCCAAGCTAGAGCAGGTGCTGATATTATTGCACCTTCGAATATGATGGATGGATTTGTCGTAGCGATTCGTCAAGGATTGGACGCAGCTGGTTTTACACATATTCCGATTATGTCTTATGCTGTAAAATATGCTTCTGCATATTATGGACCATTTCGTGATGCTGCAAATTCCTCACCGCAATCTGGTGACCGAAAAACATATCAAATGGATCCCGCTAATCGCCTAGAAGCCATTCGTGAAGCCGAGTCAGATGTTATGGAAGGCGCGGATTTCTTAATTGTAAAACCTGCTATATCGTATATGGATATAATACGAGATGTGAAAAACAACTTTACTTTACCTGTAGTAGCCTATAACGTTAGCGGAGAATATGCCATGGTAAAAGCAGCAGCTATAAATGGTTGGATTAATGAACAAGATGTTGTTCTGGAAACATTAACAAGTATGAAGCGTGCAGGTGCAGATTTAATATTGACATATCATGCAAAAGACGCAGCGCGCTGGTTGGAGGGAAAGTAATTGGGGAATAATTATGAGAACTCGAAACATGCATTTGATAAAGCCGTTAATCTAATGCCGGGTGGTGTTAATTCACCAGTTCGTGCATTTAAATCTGTGAATATGGATCCTATTTTTATGAAAAGTGGTAAAGGTGCAATTATTACCGATATAGATGGCAATGAATATATTGATTATGTATTATCATGGGGTCCTCTGATTTTGGGGCATACGGATTCAGATGTTGTCGCTGGTATACAGCGTGTTGCTGAAACAGGGACGAGCTTCGGCACACCTACTTTAGCTGAAAATGAACTTGCTGAACTTGTTATTGAAAGAGTACCTTCGATTGAAATGATTCGTATGGTATCGTCTGGAACTGAGGCGACGATGAGTGCGCTTCGTCTGGCAAGAGGTTATACTGGTCGCGATATTATTTTGAAATTTGAAGGTTGTTATCACGGTCATGCTGATTCGCTTCTAATTAAAGCAGGTTCAGGTGTTGCGACACTTGGTCTCCCGGATAGTCCTGGTGTACCGGAATCAGTTGCGAAAAATACTGTCACTGTCGCTTATAATGATCTTAAAAGCGTGAAATATGCGATTGAAGAATTCGGAGATAAAATAGCAGCAATTATTGTTGAACCTGTTGCTGGTAATATGGGTGTTGTTCCTCCAGAGCCTGGTTTTCTTGAAGGACTTCGTGAATTAACTGAGAAAAATGGTTCACTTTTAATTTTTGATGAAGTGATGACTGGTTTCCGTGTTGGCTACAATTGTGCACAAGCTTATTACGAGGTAACACCAGATATTACTTGTCTTGGTAAAGTAATAGGTGGCGGACTTCCCGTTGGTGCATACGGTGGTAAACGTGAAATCATGGAAAACATTGCGCCTGCAGGTACAGTTTATCAAGCAGGAACACTTTCTGGGAATCCACTTGCAATGACTGCAGGAATTGAAACGTTGAAAAAACTGACGCCGGCATCTTATGACCAATTTTTAAAACTTGGTGATCAACTTGAATCAGGCTTCCGTGCGGCGGCAACTAAATATAATATTCCACATTCTGTAAATCGTGCGGGTTCGATGATTGGTTTCTTTTTTACAAATGAAAAAGTAACTAATTATGAGCAAGCAAAAACATCAGATTTAACATTATTTGCTGATTATTACCGCTTGATGGCAGAAGAAGGTATTTTCTTACCGCCATCACAGTTTGAAGGGATGTTCCTTTCTACTGCACACTCGGAAGAGTTAATTGCAAAAACAGTTGAAGCATTTTATACTGTTTTTGAAAAACTACAAAAGTAATATGAGTGTTCTAAGGAAGGTTTAACTTTCCTTGGAACACTCATTTTTTTATTTGTTAATTTCCGGCTAAGTATTTATTACATTGCGAAGTTTTGTGTAAACAAGATTGAGGTCCATAAATTATTTGAGTTTATTGCTCTTATCTTCTAAGCAATTCGCCTTTTGCATATACTGTTATGTGAATGAATAAAAGGGGGATTGAAATGGAAATTAAACAATGGGAAATGAAAGAAGACTTTATCTTTCCGAAATTTGTAGGTATGCCGTCTGGATCCGAAACAGTTAATGTGACACCAATGTTCACCGTTAATCGTTCGGAGGAAGCGGTTCGGTTAAATGGTATTTATCATATTGCAGCAAATATAGCGCTTGAAAATGAGCATGGTAGAGAAGCTACGATTGAAAATGCAATTTTAATCGACGATGTAGAAATTGAAGAGAAAATGGGTTATTTCGAATATGCTGTGCCTTTCACGATTGATTTGCCGGCAGAAGCAAGCGACCCACTAAACGTCGTATCCGAAAATGTAATGTGTAAAATTGACGGGCAAGGATCGTTTGCAATCGTTTGGGACGTTGAGTGCTCCTACCAGCAGACAGCTATAAAAGAGGATGCAAAAGCAGGTGAGATTGTTGAAGCTGTAATTGAAGAGAAAATAGCTGAACCTAAATCTGCTCAAATCGTTGAGGGAGTGATTGAAGTTGAGAATGCAGTTGCATCGCTAGATAGTACTTCTTTTAATGTGGACGACGAAGTGTTATCTTTCCTCGCGGGACTGGAAGATGGTGTATCTTCCGAAATTTTTCGGTCAGCAGATGTCTCTGTGTAATAAAAAGCAAATGCCAGCGAGTACACATAAGAGTAAAAAGTCACCAGTTGTTGGGACGATTAAAAGTCTTATTAATTGAAAAACGGCAATCGGTATACAAATTTTCTTGCAATAAAATCTGATTTTCCTAAGCCATGGCGGCAACAGATATGGATTATAACCTTTTCTCATAACACCATCCTTTCCTAATATACTTGACGAATTGATCTGAATCCCGTTATACTATATCTAATTGTATATTGATGCGAAGAATGGGATAGTACATGAAATTGTTTTCTAAAGAGAAGGTGCCATTGGTGAAAGGCCCTGTGAACAACTCATCGAATGTCACCCGCGAGCAGTATTTGTGAAATGGGTTTTTCTGATAAAAGGGAAATATCAGTAGCAAATGCCGGTTAGAAGCCGTTAAACATTTTTGAGGTGCACGCTATTTGTGCACGAATAAAGGTGGTACCGCGAACAGCTCCTTCGTCCTTTTAGGCGAAAGGAGTTTTTTTGTGTTCAAGAGGGAGAATAATTACTTTTTTACATAATGAAGGAGGAAAAATAATGACAAAAGATAATTTAACAATGCCGACTAAGTACGATCCGAAATCTGTTGAAGAAGGTCGGTATGAGTGGTGGTTAAAAGGTAAGTATTTTGAAGCACAACCTGAAAGCGATAAAGAACCTTATACAATTGTCATTCCGCCTCCAAACGTAACGGGCCGTCTACATCTTGGTCACGCTTGGGATACGACATTACAAGATATCTTAACCCGCATGAAGAGAATGCAAGGATATGATGCGCTTTGGCTTCCGGGAATGGATCATGCAGGAATCGCAACACAAGCTCGAGTTGAACAGAAATTAAAGTCTGAAGGTAAAAGCCGTTATGATTTAGGTCGTGAAAAGTTTGTTGAAGAAACTTGGAACTGGAAAGAAGAGTACGCCTCACATATTCGCGAACAATGGGGTAAACTTGGACTCGGTCTTGACTACTCACGCGAAAGATTTACACTAGACGCTGGTTTATCTACAGCAGTTCAAGAAGTATTTGTTAAATTATATAATAAAGGGCTTATTTACCGTGGAGAATATATCATTAACTGGGATCCAGCAACAAAAACGGCCCTCTCTGATATTGAGGTAATTCATGAAGATGTGCAAGGTTCTTTCTATCATATGCGTTACCCACTTGCAGACGGTACAGGAAGTATCGAAATCGCAACAACACGACCAGAAACGATGCTTGGGGATACTGCAGTTGCTGTTCATCCTAAAGATGAGCGCTATAAAGATTTAATTGGTAAAACGATTAAATTACCGATAATTGGTCGTGAAATTCCTATCGTTGCAGACGATTATGTTGATATGGAATTTGGTAGTGGTGCTGTAAAAATCACACCAGCACATGATCCAAATGACTTTGAAATCGGAAATCGTCATGATTTACCTCGCATACTTGTCATGAACGAAGATGGAACGATGAACGAAGTTGCAGGTAAATATGAAGGAATGGATCGCTTTGATTGTCGGAAACAAATTGTAAAGGACCTTCAAGAAAGCGGTGTTTTATTTAAAATTGAGGATCATCTTCACTCAGTCGGTCATTCAGAACGCAGTGGTGCAGTTGTGGAACCTTATTTATCTACACAATGGTTCGTTAAAATGCAGCCGCTTGCTGATCAAGCGATTGATTTGCAAAAAGGGGAAGGCAAAGTAAACTTTGTGCCGAGTCGTTTCGAGAATACGTATATGAGATGGATGGAAAACATTCGTGATTGGTGTATTTCTCGTCAATTATGGTGGGGCCACAGAATCCCAGCTTGGTACCATATTGAAACGGGTGAAATTTACGTAGGTAGTGAAGCGCCAGCTGATCCTGAAAACTGGAAACAAGATGAAGACGTTTTAGATACATGGTTCTCATCTGCTTTATGGCCGTTCTCGACAATGGGCTGGCCGGATTTAGAAAACGAGGAATTCAAGCGTTATTACCCAACAGATGCTTTAATTACAGGATATGATATTATTTTCTTCTGGGTGTCACGTATGATTTTTCAAGGAATTGAATTTACAGGTGAACGCCCATTTGAGGACGTACTTATTCATGGTCTTGTTCGTGATTCGGAAGGTCGGAAAATGTCGAAATCACTCGATAATGGTGTCGATCCAATGGATGTGATCGAGAAATATGGTGCTGATGCGCTGCGTTATTTCTTATCAACAGGTGCATCTCCTGGACAAGATATCCGTTTCTCAATCGACAAAGTTGAGTCTGTCTGGAACTTTGCCAATAAAATATGGAATGCCTCTCGTTTTGCTTTGATGAATATGGACGGTATGACATATGAAGAAATAGATTTGACTGGAAAGAAATCTGTCGCTGACATTTGGATTTTAACTCGTTTAAATGAAACAATTGAGCAAGTGACGAAGCAAGCAGATAAATACGAATTTGGTGAAGTGGGACGTTCACTTTATAACTTTATTTGGGATGACTTCTGTGATTGGTACATCGAAATGGCGAAATTACCACTATACGGTGAAGACGAAGACGCTAAAAAAATGACGCGTTCAGTACTTGCTTATGTGCTGGATAATACAATGCGTCTCATGCATCCATTTATGCCGTTCATTACCGAAGAAATTTGGCAGAACTTACCGCATGAAGGGGAATCTATTACAATCGCGCCTTGGCCAGTAGTAGACGCAGCATTTACTAATAAAGAAAAAGCATCTGAAATGAAAATTTTAATGGATATTATTCGTTCTGTAAGAACTATTCGTGCAGAAGTGAATACGCCAATGAGTAAAGAAGTACCGCTTTATATCTCTACTAGAGATGACGTTACTGCAGAAATATTAGAAGCAAATCGCATGTATATCGAAAAGTTCTGTAACCCCGAAACGCTTACGATTGGTAAAGGTATTACAGCACCGGGCAAATCAATGTCAGCAGTAATTACAGGGGCAGAATTATTCTTGCCACTAGAAGGCTTACTCAATATTGATGAGGAATTAGCGCGTCTGACGAAAGAGTTGAAGAAATGGCAAGGTGAGGTAAAACTCGTTCAAGGTAAATTAGCAAATGAACGATTTGTAGCCAATGCACCTGCAGCAGTCGTTGAAGAAGAACGTGCGAAAGAAAAAGACTATCTCGAAAAATATGCAACAGTTGAAAAGCGCATGGAAGAATTAAAAGAACTTTAATATTAAAAACTAGCCTTTCTGCAAATGCAGAGAGGCTAGTTTTTTGACTAAATATGTCGAATTATAAGATGGGTTATATTTTAACTTATTAAGTAGTACTATTTATTTCCTTATATATTGTTTAATCAAACATGTGTATATTGCAAAGACTTTTGTATGTAACGCATTAATTTTCCTGCAATTGAAAAGTCGTGGGTTTTATATAATGACCTAGCGCCTACAGGGTCTTCAATTTCATTCAATAACCAACTACCGTCTTCAAGAAGTAAAAAATCTACACCGATATAATCACTATTCAGCTCACGCGCAATTGTAAGTGCCTCCTTCTCCTGCTGGGAAGACAGTAAATACTTTTCAATCGTGCCACCTTGGGAATAATTCGATTTGAATGAATCGGTACCCGTGCGTTTAACAGCCCCTACAATATCTTGGCCTACTATAAATACACGAATATCCTGAGCGCCCGATTCTATATAGGGCTGTGCAATCATTTCACGAAGCTCAAATTTCCGGAATAACTTGGCCGCCTTTACGGCAGTAGAACAGAGATAAACTTCACTACCTGCATGGCCATCAATTGTTTTAAGGACGATTGGGAATGTATGAATCTCATCAATTGAACGTATAATTGTTGTTGGTACAGCAGGGATTCCATGAATTAAAGCGAATTGATATGTCAAAAGTTTATTGTTTGCGATACGATTTACTTCTGAGCGATTGAAAATTTTCAAACCTTGAAGTTCAAGCCTTTTTGAAAGAGCTGGGTTTCGATCACGGAATAAAATAAAGTTTGCATCCTCACTCGGTTCTTCGTCACCTTCGAGAAGTTTTAACTCAATTCCGACAGTCTGCGCTTCAACGATTAGGTCATCAATGAACGAGTTATTTTTGATTGCACCCTCTTTAGAGTAATAAACAAACCCTTTCATTTTAGGTTCTCCAATATATAGGCAATCATCGAATCTGCGACGTTAATCCCGGTAACGTTGTAAATATTTCGGATATGTGAAGCTGCGTTTACTTCACAAACAAGTGGTTCTTCATTTTCACCAAATAATAAATCAACACCCGCGAACTCTGCGCCGACGGCTTGTGCTGCGCGAATTGAAAGTGATTTTTGTTCATTCGTTAATTCAATTTTTTCTGCAACACCGCCATTCGTAATATTTGCTCTGAAATCAGTTTCTGAATAGCGATACATCGCAGCGACAACTTGATCCCCTACAATATTCACTCGAATATCGCGTCCTCTGCTTGATTCTATAAATTGCTGAAAAACATAATCTATTCCACGAAGTTCAAGCACTTTTTCATAAAATGCTTCTTTCGTTTCAATTAAATAGACTTTCATGCCGAAAGATCCGCGGCCTTCCTTAATAATCATAGGTAGAGTTAATTGTTCAAGTACGCGTTCATAATATCCTGTATCCTGAATCGTAAATGAAGGATATACTTTAGGGGCAATAATTGTTTTTGGCATTGGAATTTGTTTGTGAGCTAGCTTAATATATTGTTTTGCTTTATTATCGCAAGTTTCAATAACCTCAGGATCGTTAAAAATTGGAATGCCATTATTTTTTAAATATGTCGCTAAAAGAATATCTTTATCGAGAAATATGACGAAATCTGGCGCATTTTGTAACACAATATCTAGGTTCATCAGGATTTCATAATTTTTCTTTAACTCCGCAACTATACCTGCTCTTTCTGCTGCTTCTTTAAGTAAATCAGCTTGGTCTTTAAATTTATCATTTGTTAAACTACCATTGTAAATTATCCAACAACTTTGCATAATGATTCCTCCGGTCGTGATATACTATGTCTACATCAATTTTACCATACGGAGGATGCAGATGATTCCAAAAATGAACGAATATAAAAAAAGATGGCAAATTGAAAGTGAAAATGACATAAAGCCGGGGTTAACCGCTATAAATGAAGCGCTTATTAAAATGGGTGAGCCTCAAAGTAAATTAAAAGTAATTCATGTAACTGGTACAAACGGTAAAGGATCAACAATTGCGTTTATGGAAGGAATACTTAAAGCACATGGTTTTACGACAGGCGGGTTTTCATCTCCTGCTATACACGACATACATGATCAAATACGAATTAACGGGGAAGCGATTACTGAACGAGAATTAAATCTATCGTTTAAAAAGATAAAAGAAGCTGAGTTAAATGGCTTACTGACAGATTTTGAATTACTGACTGTGGCTGCTTTCGTAACATTTGATAGAATCCAACCTGAGTTTATACTACTTGAAACAGGAATGGGTGCAAGATTTGATAGTACGAACGTAGTAATGCCAATCGTTTCCGTTATTACATCAATTTCGCTTGAACACGAAAAGTTTTTAGGAACATCAATTCAGGAAGTAGCTTATCACAAAGCGGGAATTATTAAAGAAAATATACCGATCATAACTGGTTTACTAGAAGAAGATGCATACCAAATAATTCGTTTGGAAGCTAAGAAACTAAAAAGCCCTTTTAAAAGTTTAGGTAGACAACAATTTAAAGGAGTAGAGCTTTTTAAAATAAAAGGAATAAAAATGAGAGGAGAGCACCAAGTACGAAATGCATCTATCGCAATTGAAGCGTTATTGGAAGCGGGTGTTGTACTTATTGAAAGCCGAGTGGAGAGGGCATTAAGAACTATTCAATTACCGCATCGATTTGAAGAAATTGCACCTGGTGTATTCTTAGATGGTGCACATAATCCAGCAGCAGCAAAAGTTCTAGCGAACACAATACGTACAGAGTTTCCTGGAGAAAAAGTGGATTTTGTCATTGGTATGCTAAAAGGGAAAGATATTGAAAAAACACTTGATGAACTTATGCCAGTGGCAAATTCGTTCTCTTTTATTAGCTTTGAACATCCCCAAGCTGCAAAAACTGAAGAATTGATGAGGTATTGCAAACATAATAATAAAAGCGTGACAAATGAAAGAAGTGATACTATACTACTTGTAAGTGGAGAAAATAATAAGAAGATAGTCACAGGTTCGCTCTATTTATTAGCTAATCTCATACCTACAAAAAGATAAACTTTTTGGTTCTTATATTATTTAATATTTTCTATTCACTTTATCGCATTACGTTGTTTATTTTTTTGTTTAGTGTTGGAGGGGAATAAATTATAAAGATCTTTACTAACTCTACCTGGCGCCTGTTTTATCTGTGGCTACTAATCGTTCCTATAGGTTTTTTCATAATATTTATAAATTATTCACCACAGCATATAGATTTGGCAGCTATTGCGGTTTTTAGTTTAATCGGATTCCTCAGCCTTTATTTTCCCATTATGAGAAAAGGTTCACCAATGTTCGTTGTCTTTTGGGTAACGGTACCAGCATTTTTACTATATGGTCTAGTTGTTGAAATTATCGTTATGCAAATCACGGTTCTTGGTTTCCTATTTACCTCATCGATTAATTTGAGTAAACTATATCGTTTTTTCTTTAATTCATTAACATTTTACCTCTTTTCGGTTATTGCTTCAGGCGCATTTCATCTTGTAGGAGGGGAAATTGGTTCAATCGATTTTTGGACTTTATTATTAGCTGTTTCTTGTTATCAAGTTATTCATTTAGCATCTAGTCGTCTAACTATGTGGTTGTTTTCAAAAAATACAAATGTGACACCCGATATTTTTACGAAAGATGCAATTATAAGTTTTGGCAAGGTGTTCATTCTAATACCGTTATCACTTACAGTTTACTTTTTATATTTAAATTTAGGAATTGGAGCTACATTTTTAGTTGTTATACCATTCTTCATTGTTGTCCTTCTAATTAGATTAAATAAATCTGCTGAAAAAATTAATAATGATTTGGAGTATGCAGGTATCATTGGGCATGAAATCTCTGGGAAGTTGACACCTCAAGAAGTGATTGATGAATTTATGTTACAAGTTACTGAAATGTTTGATACGGAATACGCTTATTTATTTGAGCATAATGACGGTTTGTTGGAATTAGTAAAGTCGCGTGAGTATGATAGTTTTGTAGATGTTAGTTTTCCAATACTTACAACTGGTAAGGGTATTGCTGGTAATGTTCTTTTCGAAAATAAACCGTTCATTTATTCTAAACGCGAAGAATGGGAAGAAATATCAATTGACTACACGCCTGCTGATATGCAAAGTGTACTTTGCGTGCCTATATCACGCAATCAAGAAGTTGTGGGTGTCTTATTGTTATCTTCTACAAGTAAAGATAAATTTCAAGAATATCAACTAAAAATTTTAGATTTACTATGTTCTTATTTTACAGTATCTGTTGAAAAAGCGCGGCATCTCCAAGAAGTAGTTACAAAAAGTAATAGATGTGCGCTAACTAAACTTTATAATTATGAATATATGGACGAGCAGCTTGATGTTCAAATAAATCTGTTGAAAAATGGCTTTTTCCAAGAGCTTTCTATAGTGATGTTAGATATAGATTATTTTAAAGACATAAACGATTCATACGGACATCAAAGTGGTAACGATATTTTATGTGGATTAGCAAAATTACTTGAAGCGAAATTACCTAAAGATAGTATTGTTTCTCGTTATGGTGGCGAAGAGTTTGTTTTCCTTCTTCCTGAGTTTGGAAAAGAGGAAGCAGTACTTTTTGCAGAAAGTCTTCGTTTAGAAATTGAAAACACCGAGTTTTTAATAATATCAGATTTAGGAGAAGCTAAGTCGGAAGTCTCGGTTCACATTACAGTTAGCATTGGTGTTTCTACTGGTCCAGCTGATGCTGAAGAAGGTAGTTCTTTACTTCGGAATGCAGATCGTGCGCTCTATTTATGGGCTAAACAAGAAGGACGTAACCGTGTTGCAGGTTATGTAAAATAAGGAATTAAAGGGGCGGCGAGAAATGGTAGTTACTAAAAGAAAGCAGACAATTCTTTTTTTCATTTGGATTGTCGTCCTTCCGGTATCCGTATATGTTTCGTGGAATTATCTACCTAATAAAGGCATTGAATGGTCAAATATGATTTGGCTAATTACAATTGCTTTAGTTACTATACTACTCCCTATTAAATTTAGTAAAATCAATATTTCACTAGAAAGATGGATTACATTTGTTATTTTTTTGCAATACGGTACGTTTGCTGAATTAGTATTTATTCAGATTTGCTTAATTGTATTGTTATTTACTAGTAAAAGCTCGACATCTTTTTTATTACGTTTTACCGTAAATTCTATTATTTTTTCCATAGTCTCTGTTGTTAGTGCATTCGTTTTTCACTTAGTAGGCGGGAAAATTGGTTCGTTGAATTTTTCGAGTTTACTACTTTTCTCACTTATATATGCGGCAACTTATACATTTCTCAATATTCTTTTGTTTAAAATTTATTTTAATCTAAATAAACATAAATATTCACTTTTTTCACGAAGCGCGTTGTGGGATTACTGTACAACAATAGTTATCCTTCCGTTTAGCGTGGGACTCTATTTCTTGCAAGAATTTATAGGAAATAAATCTATTATTCTTGTAGCTATTCCTTTTCTTATCCTATTGTTCGTCGCTAAAAAGTTTAATAACTCAAATGAATTAAGCGATAAATTACAGTATGCCAGTGACATTGGTCATAAGCTTGCAGATCAACTTCGTTTTGATGAAGTAATAGAGACTTTTTTAATTAAATTAAATGATGTTATTCATTATGAAAACGCTTACGTAATTGATTATGTAAGAGGTGAAAAGCTTTTTCCATTAATGGGGTATGAAAATGGTGAAATTATAAAACACTTCAGCCCATTTATTTTGGATTCCTCATTTGGAGGAGAATGTGAATGGAATTTAAATAAACTTAAAATATATAACAACAGAATTATTAATCTAAAATTAAAAAACCTACCTCATTTAAATACAACTAAAAGCGCTATGACAGTACCTATTAGACGTTTTAATAAAACGGAAGGATTTCTATTTCTTACTTCTAGCAAAAAAAATAGTTTTGAGGCGGTAGACCTTAAAATAATTGACATATTGGCAAGTTATTTTGCTATTTCATTGGAAAAGGCTAGGTATTTTGAAAATACAATGGAGAAAAGTCAACGGTGTGGATTAACAAAGTTGAATAATTTCCGATTTCTTGATGAAAAGCTAACCGAGGAAATGACTCGCTATGATGAAGGTGAAATTGACATGTTGTCTGCAATTATTATGGACATTGATCACTTTAAAAAAGTGAATGATACTTATGGACACGAAAGTGGAAACTTGATTTTAGTCGATATCGCGAAAATGTTAAAATTGTATGTGGAGCCCAACGAAACACTAGCCAGATACGGTGGCGAGGAGTTTGTTATTCTGATGCCAGGTGTATCAAAGGAAAAAGCGGTTGAACGTGCTGAATTAATACGTAGAGAAATCGAATGTACACCTTTCACAATAATTCAAGATTTATCTGATAATCGAGATCCAATCGATGTTCGGATAACCGCAAGTTTTGGAGTGGCTAGTATCCCTGATGATGCTGACAATATAAAAAAAATAATGAGGAATGCGGATCGCGCGCTTTATATTGGCGGAAAGCAAGCGGGGCGGAATAAGGTTGGTGTTTATGGGGTAAGTCATATGGAGGAGCTTGTATAAAAGACCGTGATAGGTCTTTTTTGTGCTTTTGGGCCTGTTAGTTTATATATATATAGTGACAATCCGTTAGCTATCTATGATAATAGTAGTATAGAGATATATGGGAGGTCTGTGAGATGCGACATTATTTCATGAAAAAAAATGAAAAAGGAATGACCCTCGTGGAAGTCCTCGCGGCACTAGTTTTGCTAGGAATCGTTTTTGTAGGATTTATGACCATACTCCCTCAGATGACGCTTTTTAATGAGAAGACTTTAAATAAACTTGAGACAATGAACTTGGCAAAGCAGGAATTGGCGGAACTTCGTACTATTAGTGACCTGGAAAGTGATTATGTTTTAACTAATCCTCATCCAAAACCTATTAAATATAATAGATATGTTAAAAAAGAGGATGAGTATAACCCAATAGATTATATTATTGAAGCAGATTTCTTTACTGAACCTCAATTAAATAAGGAAGATATTGAAAACCTTCACAAAGATAACCGGGTGAAATCCTTATATAAAATTCATATTAGAGTATTAAAAAATACTAAGGTTATAAGTGAAACATTCGGTTACTTGAAAGATTAATGATTTAGTAGAGGGGAAGATTGAATGTGAAGAAAAATGAATCAGGTATAACACTTGTTGAACTTTTAGCGACACTCTCCCTTCTTTCTATGGTCGTTCTTCTAATTTGGACAACGTTTTTTATTTCGGCTAAACATAATGTCACAGAGACATCCAAACTTAGATTACAGCAGGAAGCGAACTATATATTAGCTGAAATACAGAGCAAACATCGTCTTTTAGATTGCTATCAACTAGGAATTACAAATAATAATATTAAACTAATAAGTTGTGATAAAAATATTGTTTTAAATGAAGAACTTAGCTCTAACTATGAATACATAGTTGAAATATCAGGCCAAATATATCCTAAAGAACCTTATGAAAAATCAGTTGAAATTTATCCGAAAAAAGAGGACTTAAGTATAGATTTAACTATAATAAATCCGAATAAAAATAAATTGAAAGTAAATTTGAAATCTACAATAACACGATATAAATCTGTGAAATAAAAAGGGAGGGTTTTAATGATTACTACAAAAAATGAAAAAGGTTATGCAATGGTAATTGTACTAATGCTAATTGTATTCATTTCAATAGCCTCTGCTGTATTTATAAGAGCCTCAATTAGTAATGCTAAACAAGAAACTGTTGTAGATAAAAATAATTTATCTTATATGGCTGCAGAGATGGGTGTGGACTATTACAAAACAGCCTTAGAGAATGAGTATTATAGTCGAATTAAAGAATTGAAAGATGATGCTCAAAAATTAATTAATAGTCAAGATAAGGGGAAACCTACTTACATTGATATTCAAGCAACAATAGTTGCTAAACTTATAGGTATTTTGGATAATAAAATAGTGGCGTTAAACAAAGATTCTAAAAAAGATATTAATGAAACTTATCAATTTTCACTAGTGAATCCAATAAAGAAAATTATTGTGTCAGGTGACCCAGGTGTAATTAAAGTGGAGGGTCAGATACAGGGTTCAAATCTTTTGGATAGTATTAATAAAACTTTAAGTTATAGACAAACCTTTATAATACCTTCATTTGATCCTGCTAGTTTTGTAGGAGATAATGCAGGTGTAGGAACTGGAACTGGAACTACAGATTGGAGCTGGTTTAAAACTGGGGAGATTCCGTTTATAAAAAAACCATCATTAATTTGTCCGATGGATATTGTAGGTATAACATGTCTAGCTTCTGATGTTAAACAAGTTGAGAAAGCAAAGAATGCAGTTCTTTATTTCAATGGAAATGTTTCGAAAGATAATAAAGGTAATATTGGGTCGGATTTTAAAAAAAGTGAAGTCTATGTAGATGGTAATATTGAGGAATCCTTTAATGTTAATGGCGCTTCAAACATTAAATTTTTTGTGAAAGGAACATCCGTATTTCATAACTTTAAAGACTTTAAAAATAGTTCTTACATGACAATAAGTAATTTTGAAGTTAAACAACATATGGAATTAGAGAAATCCATTTTATTGATTAAAAAAAACTTAGAAGTAGGTAAGGATATAAATTTTAATTCTTCTATAATTACTATTGGAGGTAACTTAGTCAACAGTTCTAAATTAGATATAACAAATAATTCTAAAGTAGTTATTTATGGGGATTTAGAAAATAACAATAGTAAAAAAATAGCTACGATTAATAACGGTTCTAAAGTATGTGTAGGAGATAACGTTTACTTGAATAAAATTAGTGGTGATAACTCTAGCTATATTTATTATGTGCAAGGAAAATCTGCTGGATTACCGCCAAAGGATAGTCAATTAAATTATATAGCAATAAATGGAGAAAAGTTTAACAAAAATCCGGATGTTCTATTTAATAATTGTTTGGGAGATAGTTTACCTAATACTAATGAGCCTGTATGGGATACTCCTAATATTGATGTTTCTTACTAAAATATTTTTTTAAGACTTTCTATCTGAATATGACTAGTATCATTCATTATTTCATTTCATGTAATGCTATCAACACTAAAAAGTGTGCGTTCGAAAATTAACAAGTATTGATATTCTAGGATGTATCAATACTTTTATCTTATCATTGTTTTTTATGAAAAATAAATAATAAATAAAGTGATTTACTTAGTGAAAAGTGTACGTGTTCTATATTATTGGCTGGAAGGAGATAATACTTTTATGATGGTTTATATTTTTTTATTTGGTTTTGCGCTGATAGTAATTCCGATAGTTTACTGGCTTAATATTAAGTGGGAATTTGCAAGTCCGATTTTAGCAATCACAATAATCGGAGTTTTCATCTCATTTATTGGAGTTTTTATTGGCCAAAACTTCTCTTTATATTACACAATACTTGTCATGTTCGGCCTTGCTTTCGCTATTTCAGTATTACTTGATAAGCAAATAGCTAGAAAAGTAGCATCGAAAGAAAAGGAACAACACAAAATAATAGTGGAGAAGCCCCGAACTGAAAGTGAACTTGAAAAGTATGTTAAGTTAGAAGAAGCCGGAACAATTAGTATGGATGATGGAGACATGGATTATAAGGTAGAAGATGATCTGGCTAATTGGATGTCTTCTAATCAAAATGATGTCATTATGCCGAAAAAGGAGAAGATGTAGAGTGGCGAATAAAGGTTTTCTAACTATATTTATTAGTATTCTAGCAGCAACTCTATTTTTCTACGGCACATCTGCTGGTGCAGCGCTTGCGGTCAACAAAGTGTTTTATTCTAAAAATGATTTTGGAAAACAATCATACATAGGAACTGTCAATGTCTCTAATATGAAAGAGTCTAAAGTGAAGGGAGTTTTATCAACAGACTTCAATTCGTTAAGCGAAAATTTTGAAGCAGAACTTATTTTTCAAGATGTGATGGTTCAATTACCCGTTGATGCAGTTACTTTTGACATGCAGGAAACAATAGATGTTGCGGAAACTGGCAAAGAAAATGCTGTTAAAACAACTGTTTCTGAAGATTCACTCCGAACTGTTCTCAATCAGCAATTCTCACCCATTAACTTTACAGATGAAGATGTGACTGGGATAGCCTCTGGTATCGAGAAAGCGCTTGAAACAGGTATTATGCCTGTGCAAATCTATATTAGTGACTTCTTATCTGGAGCAGAATTTCTAAATACTGAAATCGCGAAGTCATCTTTGACTTTATCATCTATTAATAATGACACTACAAATATAATTCAAATGTTAAATGGGACGGAAATTAATGCGTTTTCTACTTTCTCGCTATTAGAATTTATGGAGACTAATAATTTAGGCGTCATTAATGATGAAGAACTAACTACTTTAGCATCTGTACTTTATTCAACAATTTTGAAAACAAATTTTGCCATCGATGAGCGTTATATTGGTGAGACTTTACATAAGGATATACCGATAGGTTATGAGGCAGCCATTGACAAGCATCTGGGTATAGACTTGAAGTTTACAAATGTTAATAAATCAAGCTATGTATTAAATGTTGAGATTGTTGGTCAAAGCTTAATGGTATCCTTAAATGGTCTACCCTTACTTAATTCATATGAGATATCTGTTGGTGGAATCAAAGAATTTAAGCCAAGAACGATAGAACAATATAGTGCAATGGTTACCAAAGGCAATAAGGAAATTCAGGAAGTTGGAGAAAATGGGGAAGAAGTAGTTGTAACAAAACTTGTTTTTCATGAAAATGAAGAAATTGAACGTAAAGAGATTTCAACTGACTTTTACCGACCCATTCATAGAGTAGAAATTCTTCCTCTAATAGAAGAAGAAGAACAACAATCAGCAGACAATGATTCAGATTCAAATAATAATTTAAATGAAAACTCAAGTGATAGCTCAACTAGTGGATCAAATGAAAATTCAAGTAACAATGAAAATGATAACACAAGTAGAAATAATGATTCTAATTCTGGTCAATCAAATTCTAATAGTAATAACAATGTTAACGGGAATCCGCCGAAAAAGGATCCTGTTAAGGCGGACGAAGAAGACTTGCAGTATGACAAAGGTGGAAATCTAATAAAGGGGGGAGGTAAATGACGACAACACGAAAAAGATTAGGAGATTTACTCGTCGAATCAAGCTTGATAACTGAAGAACAACTAGAAACTGCATTAAGAGATAAGCCGAATGACCAAAAACTTGGTGACACACTTCTTCAGCGCGGTTATATTACTGAACAGCAATTAATTGAAGTGCTTGAATTTCAACTAGGAATTCCTCACGTCAATTTATTTAGGTATCCTTTCGATCCGAAGCTATTTAATGTCGTGCATAAAGAATTTGCAAAAAGAAATCTTCTTGTTCCTTTGAAAGCTGAAGGAGACAAGCTTTTTGTCGCAATGTCAGACCCAATGGATTATATAACTGTTGATGATTTAAGGCTATCAACCGGTTTTCATATTGAAACGGCAATTGCTTCAAAAGATGACATCTTAAGGACAATTTCAAAATACTATGATGAAGAATTATTTGAAGAACTTTTTACTGACCAACCAGATGATAGCCGTGAAGAGCAAGACGAACTAACTGATTTAGACTCTCCAATCGTTAGACTCGTCAATCAACTTATGTCGTCTGCTGTCACACAAAAGGCAAGTGATATTCATATCGATCCTCAGGAAAGTCAAGTGGTCATTCGCTTTCGTGTGGATGGTATTTTGAAATCTGAACGCTTTTTGCCGAAACATATGCAGGCAATGATTAGTGCGCGAATTAAAATAATGGCGAATTTGGATATTACGGAAAATCGAATTCCACAAGATGGACGGATAAAGACGAACGTAGATTTCAGACCAATAGATCTCCGTGTATCGACGTTGCCGACTGTGTATGGAGAAAAAATTGTCCTTCGAATACTAGACCTTAGTAGTTCGTTGAATGATTTGATGAAGCTTGGATTTAATCGAATTAATCTTGAACGTTTTCTTGCGCAAATCAAAAAACCGAGTGGTATTGTACTTATTTCAGGGCCGACGGGTTCGGGTAAATCTTCAACTCTATACGCGGCCTTAAATCAGTTGAATTCTGAAGAAGTAAATATTATTACAGTAGAAGACCCTGTTGAATATCAACTTGAAGGGGTTAATCAAATTCAGGTGAATCCGAATGTAGGGTTAACCTTTGCTGCTGGTCTACGCTCAATCTTAAGGCAAGATCCGGATATAGTCATGGTTGGAGAAATTCGAGATAAAGAAACAGTTGAAATTGCAATTCGTGCTGCGTTAACAGGTCATCTCGTTCTAAGTACGATTCATACGAACGATTCAATTGCCTCAATAACTCGTATGCTTGATATGGGAATTGAACCATTTCTTATTACGTCATCTGTAAATGCGATTGTGGCACAACGCTTAATTAGGCGCGTTTGCCGTGACTGCGGAAAAGAATTCGCTGCAACTAAGCGTGAAATAGAGATTTTTAATAGTCGTGGCATTGAAATAGAAAAAATCGTCCGCGGCAAAGGTTGCTCTGCATGTAATATGACGGGTTATCGTGGACGTATTGCCATCCATGAAGTACTAATTTTAGATAACGAAATGCGTGAAATTATTAATAATGGCGGATCAACTTCTTTAATTCGAGAAGTAGCGGTCCGTAATAAGACAATCTTCTTAATAGATGATGGTTTATTAAAAGTAAAACAAGGAATTACAACGACTGAAGAAGTGTTGCGTGTTGCGATGTATGAGTAGGGGGTATTTGTATGAAAAACAAGATTGATGGTTTGTTAAGTTCAGCTTTCAAATTGGATGCATCAGATATCCACTTAACTGTTGGGGTGCCACCAATATTCCGCGTGTATGGGGATCTAAAGAGGTACGGAGAAATAGAAGTTGACGATGAGTTTACTGAATCCGTTGCGAAACTTACGATTCCGGGAAAGATGTACCCAGAATTTGTTGAGCGTGGTCAAATTGATTATTCTTATGAAGTTGCTGGTGCAGCTCGATTTAGGGTAAATGCTTTCCAGCAACGGGGCTCTATTTCGCTAGCATTTCGTACCATTCCCACAAAAATTCCAACCATAGATGATTTGCAATTACCAGAAACATTAAAAAAGTTAGCTGAAACTCGACAAGGTTTAATTTTGGTGACAGGTCCCACTGGTTCAGGAAAATCAACTACTTTGGCAGCAATGATAAAATATATGAATGAAACGATGCGAAAACATATCATTACCCTTGAAGATCCAATTGAGTATATGCATGCGCATGGTGCTTCGATTATCGATCAACGTGAAATAGGTTTTGACACATTATCTTTCTCTGATGGATTACGAGCAGCTTTACGACAAGATCCAGATGTAATTTTAGTTGGGGAAATGCGTGATTTGGAAACAATTTCAACAGCTATTACAGCAGCCGAAACTGGGCATCTTGTGCTTGCTACGCTACATACATGGAGTGCAGCTTCTACAATTGATAGAATCATAGATGTTTTCCCACATGGACAGCAATCGCAAATTCGTATACAACTTGCAGGAGTACTAACATCTGTTGTTTCACAGAGACTTTTCCAGACTGCTGATAAAAAAGGACGCAGAGCGGCTACAGAAATTATGATTAATAATCCTGCGATTGCGAATTTAATTCGCACGGAGAAAACGCATCAAATTTCCAATGTGATTCAAACAAATAAATCATTAGGTATGCATATGATGGCGACATCTGTTCAAAGTTTTCTGGATAAAGAAATTATTTCATACGAATCAGCAAGTCCCTTTCTCGAAGGGAATGATTAACAATGGCGCGTTTTAAATACGAAGGCCGTGATGCACAAAAGACGCGAAAAGGCTTAATTGTTGCGGTTAATAAACGGGAAGCTGCTCTTAAATTAAAAGGACAAGGCATTCGTGTTAAAAATATAACAGAGCAAGCAGAAACGACGTTAACGAAAGATATCGTTATTGGAAAACCGGTTAAAAGAGAGCATTTTATAATGTTTTTAAGGCAATTTTCAACTTTATTGCGTGCGGGCGTTACAATCTTAGATGCAATTCGTATTCTGTCACTGCAAGTTGATTCTAAAGTGTTTAAAAAAATCTTAATCAATGTGAATGATGAACTACGCGGTGGTGGATCATTATCTGCTGCATTAGCGAAGCATCCTAAAGCGTTTGAACCTTTAGTCGTGAATATGATTGCGGCAGGTGAAATTTCTGGAACAATTGATGATTCTCTTGACCGTCTTGCAGAACATTATGAGAAATCACATGCAACGAGACAAAAAGTTATATCTGCTATGTCATATCCAGCTATTGTTGGTGTACTAGCGATAGGTGTTGTCATATTTCTACTCACAACGATTGTACCGATGTTTGTAGATATGTTTGCAAGTTTTGGTGGTGAATTGCCATTGTTAACGCAGTTTGTCATGAAAGCCAGTGACTTCGCATTAAGCTATTGGTACTTACTTATACTATTTGTTCTAATAGTTATTGTCGGGATTACGATGATGCGGCGAAATAAAGAAGGTAAATTAATACTTGATACATTTTTACTTCGATTACCTATATTTGGAGACATTATGAAGAAGTCAGTACTTGCGACGATGACAAGAACATTAAGTTCGTTATTCTCGAGTTCTGTACCTATTTTACAAGCGATGACTATGACAGAAAAAGTGGTTGAAAACGAAGTCATTTCTCGTGTCCTCGCAAAATCAAGAAAATCACTGGAGCAAGGCGGTTCATTAACAGAACCCATGGACGGACATTGGGCATTTCCGCCACTAATTCCGCATATGATCGCTATTGGAGAACAAACTGGTTCTTTAGATACGATGCTGGGCAAGGTGGCTGATTTTTATGAAAAAGAAGTCGACGCTGCAACAGATCGCCTAAAAGCGCTTATCGAACCGTTAATGATAGTTTTACTTGCAGGTCTAGTAGGGACTATAGTTCTATCTATTTTAATGCCTATGTTTGAAATATTTGACAACATAGACGGAATGTAATGGTGTTTATCCTAAATTAGTAAAAAGGTCATAAATAATACGAAATAATAGTTTGATATTTTGAAATGATTAGGTATAATAGAATTGAAGGTTAGTTTTTACAAATAAAGGGAGGCAATACAAATGAAAAAAATATTACAAAACAGATTAAAAAATGAAAAGGGCTTAACGCTTGTCGAGTTACTTGCAGTTATTGTTATTTTAGGAATTATAGCAGCGATTGCAATACCGTCTATTGGGAATATTCTTGCTAACAGTAAGTACAGTGCTGCAAAAGCTGATGCGATTAATGTTTTAAATGCTGCAAATATGTATTTTATTGAAGATCCTGCAGCAGTATCTCCTGTTTTAGTTTCAAAGCTAAAGACCGATGGTTTTCTTGAAAGTGCTGGTAAAATTCTTCCTGCTGTTGAAGTAACACAAGGTCCGCCGAACACAATTACTGCTACTGTAGTTTTTTCTGGAACTAAGTCTATTACGTTTACAAATGCTACAATAGAAGCAATCAATAATGATGCTCAAAAAGGAAGTAATGCAACATTTACTGCTATAACAACCCCTTAACTTAATTACTAAATTAGAATTACTTTTTATTGTGATACAGATCAAATGCCCAAGTCTAAATTTTTTATTGCTATTATGGATTGGGCATTTGATTTTAATGTTTCTATCTATTCCTCTATTCTTACCCCAATCATTGCGATTTATTTGTATATTTCGGATTGCTACCTCAACCACATTATTGATATACTAGTAGTTTGTATATTAATACATTTTAATCAATTCAGAATAAATCTTAGGAGTTGTCACTATGTCCATTTTCTCGCGTCGAAAGCGAATCGTTTCAATGACGATTGACGATGATGCAGTTCGTTATATTGCACTAAAGTCTATTGACCCGCTCGTCATCGATATAGCGGAGGAATTTCTCCTTCCACCAAATATTGTTGTCGAAGGAAAGATTGTTGATGTAGATACAATCGTTTCGATAATGGCGGACGCAATTGAAAAATTAAAGATATTTAAACGATCTGTACGCTTCCTTGCGCCGGATCAATTCGTCATTATTCGTAAAGTTGCTTATCCTGATGACGTATTTGATGATGAGTTAAAAGGATATTTCTTTCTTGAAATTGGTTCGACGATTTATTTACCTTTTACTGATCCTGTATTTGATGTTGTACCTTATAAACCGAATTTAGAACAACATGAAGCGATTATTATCGCTTCTCAAGAAAGTATTCTTGATCAATATGAGTATGTTTTTGAAGAGGCAAAACTTGAACCTGTAGAAGCGGATATCACACCACTTGCTTTATATCGTTTAGCGCATTCCCAACATGAATTTACTGGTAAAGAACATGTCATGATTGCAGATTTAAAAGATGGTAAACTGACAGTCTCTATATTCCATGAACATTATCCGTTATTCATGCGACCTGTAGACCTTGAAAATACAGCAGATTTATCTGTTATTACGAATGCAGATAGTGATACTGTTAGTCCAAATACAATTGTCACTGAACTACAAAAACTTATTAATTTTTATCGCTATAATATGCTAAATGGAACTGCTACAATTACACATTTACTGATTAATGGAGAGTATGATTTCATGGAGGAGTTAATTACCATCGCGCAAGCAGAAATCAATATAAAAGTGAATCTATTGCTGAAAAAACCATTGCTACTTGTGACTGGTCAAGAATTACCTGCAAGGTTTAATCGGGCGATTGGACTTGCGTTGAAAGAGGTGTAGAAATGTTAGTTGATATTAACCTTTTGCCAGAAAAAGATAGGGAACGGTCTACACTTCTCATTATTGCTTTAACGATTATAGGATTAGCAATTATAATCTGGCTTGTTTTCTTTCTTTTAGCACAAAGCTATGCTAAACAAACTGCTAATCTTGAGAGTCATATTGCGAATTTAAAAGAAGATCAAACAGAAATAAAAACATCTTTACAAGTTTCAGAGTTTGCTGCTGAAAAACAGTCATTGGAGTCTACGGTTTCTTGGGCTGAAAACTTTCAGTATGATACAGTACCACTATTAACTGGACTTATTGGCTTATTACCTGATCGTGGTTTTTTTGATTCATTTGATTTTATTGCGCCTAATTCTGCTACGTTAATGGTTCAATTTAACACGACAAATGAAGCTGCTTATTATTTAACACGTTTACAGGCGGCCGATTTTATAAGTGATGTCACTCTTGAATCTGTGACAGCTGAGGATGTTAATTCTGAAGAAGTAGTTGTTCAAGACATTAATGTTGTAGAAGGTAAAAAAATACATAGGTTACCACGTTATTTAGCTGTTTATACGGTGTCCTTTTTTGATGAGCGGCTAGTTGTTGAACAAATTCCTGAGACCTCCATTGATACTGAAGAAGTCGGAAATACGACTGAGGAGGGCGAAAATAATGAGTAATTTCACAAAACGACAAAAAGAAATATTTTTAATTGTCATTGCTTCAATACTTTTAATTGCGCTAAGTAGTTATTCTTATTTTATCGTCTTCTCACCAGTTAAAACAGTAAATAATCAACAAAAATTATCTGCTGATTATGAGCGTGACATCTTGTTTGCGCTTAGAAAAGAAGTAACTACAAAAGAGAAATCAGATTCAACAAGCACATTAGGCGCGCAGCGTAAAGTACCTGTAAAACCATTAGAGGATGCAGTGTTACTTCAAATTAGTGAGGCTGAGATAAAGTCGGGGACTGTCGTAAAAGATATTAGTTTCACAAAAAATGAATTTGAAATTTTAGCCCCACTAGACAATGTTGAGAATGTTTCTGAACTATTAACAACAATAAATCTAGAAGTAAATACCTATCCTGAACTAATAAAATTTATTGATGAAATCGAGCGAATGGAACGAGTTTTTATTATTGATTCGATTAATTTCGAAGGTCCAGACGAAGTAATTGAAGCGGATGTTGAAAAAGAGCCGATTACGTTAACGGTATCATTTTCTGCTTTTTATCGTGGGGATCTTGTAAATCTTATGAATGAAGCACCGAAAGTTAACGCGCCATCTGGTTCGGACAAGTCGGATCCGTTTCCATTTAATCAAGGAAAAGAAGATGGTGGACAATAAATGACTATAGTATATGTCGTCTTATTTTTCATTTACGGTATTGTATTCGGTTCTTTTTTTAATGTTGTTGGGTTACGTATACCTAAAAAAGAATCAATCGTATCGCCGCCTTCACATTGCACGACTTGTCAACGGAAACTTGTCGTGTTAGATTTGATTCCAGTATTTTCATACCTATTTTTAAAAGGGAAATGCAGAGGTTGTAATTCGAAGATTAGTCCGATTTACCCGTTCATGGAATTTATGACAGGGGTCTTATTTGCGCTTTCTTACTTTTTGCTCGGATTTAGTTTGGAGTTAGTTGTTGCGCTTCTTTTTATGTCGCTTCTTATCATTATTACAGTATCTGATATTGCTTATATGCTAATTCCTGATAAAATACTTCTACCATTCGCGATTGTTTTATTTATCATGCGTTTGTTTTCGCCGCTATCACCGTGGTGGGATAGCCTTTTAGGGGCGGCTGTTGGTTTTGGAGTTCTTCTACTCATCGCATTTGTTTCAAAAGGTGGAATGGGTGGTGGGGATATTAAACTGTTTTTCGTACTTGGCTTAGTGTTAGGAACTGTTCAGACGTTGATGACGTTATTTCTTGCCGCTTTTATTGGTTCGATTATAGGCATCATACTATTAAAAAAGACAGGAAAAGGTCGGAAAACGCCTATTCCCTTCGGCCCATCTATTGCAATTGCCGCAGTCATTGCCTACTTCTGGGGCGTACATCTTGTCGAATGGTATGGAAGTCTGTTCATATAAGTCGATAAATTATCTTGAGCAAGGTGACAGGCGTCTTGCTTTTTTTTACATCCCAACTGTTACGGTTATAAAAGTGATACATCATTCAGCAGAAAACAATTTTTCTGGATGCCTGTAGAACCAATCGGACAAAATCGGGGTGGATTAAATTGAATTTTGGCAAACGTTATTCAAATGTAACTGTCTTTATGGCTATGCTTCACGGCGTTATTATAGGTGTTGCTGCGGTGGCGCTTATTGGATTTATCATTATGAGTACTGGTGACAAAAAGGTTGCCGTAAAAGAACCAGATGAAGCACCGGTAACAGTCCCTGCTTCATCAGAAACGGACGTACCTACAAATTCTTCAGGTGAACCACTTGAATTATTCGCGAAGCAGCACGGCGCGTTTACGACTTCTGCATCTGCTGCAGCATTCATCACTGCGGACCCTAAATTGGCAACCGCGGCAATTATTAAAGCTGGTGATCAATACTTTGTTTGGTCAGCTGTTGGCTTAACTGATTCTGAAATTATTCTTGGCGAAGGGGAAGGTACTTTTCGTAAAAGATTCCTGGCTGATCCTTCAGCGTGTGAAGTAATCGGAGAGAAAAAACTGCGTGATGTTCTATCGTTTACAGATATTGCGAAAATAAATTCTTTAGTTAGCGAGACAGATGATAAAAAAACTGAAGATTTTAATCGTAGCATTACTTCTATTACAGCGTTTACTGATGATTTACAAGTCATTCGACTACACTTATTAGCGCAGTATTCGTATACTAAAGACTGTATCAATATCTCTTTTTGAAAGCGATAGGCTAGCTGAAATGCCGTTATTCGATTTAGTATACAATTTTCTCCTCTGCCAATATCGGCTACACTAAATAAAAGGAGGAATTACTATGCAATTTGAATCGAATAAACCTATTATTCTTGCTTCCGGTTCGCCGCGAAGGAGGGAACTTTTTGCAATGCTGGGCGTCCCATTTAATGTTGTTGTGAGTAATGTTGTTGAAAATGAAAAAGGGCTTAGCACGGCAAACTTTAAGAATTATGCGGAAAATCTTGCCTTGGAAAAGTCTGAAGCTGTAGCGAAAGATTACCCGAACGCTGTAATTATTGGGGCAGACACGATTGTTGGGTTAGGGACACGAATATTTCCAAAACCCGAAAACAATGAAGAAGCGAAAGTTTTTTTGCAAGAGCTTTCAGGGCAAACGCATTTCGTCGTAACAGCTGTTGTAGTTATAGTAGATGGAACAATTAACACATTTTCTAGTGAAACAAAGGTTACTTTTTATGAACTAGACGATGCATTAATTGATGCGTATATTGCTACAGGTGACTCATTAGACAAGGCTGGCGGTTATGGCATTCAAACGAGTGGCGGACTTTTTGTTAAAGGGATTGAAGGCGATTATTATGCTGTTATGGGACTGCCAATTGCTGCTCTTTCTAGGCATTTACTATCTTTAAATGTCCTATCTCTGAAAGGAGATGCATAATAATGCCTATTGATCTTGAACCGAAAATGATGATTCGTGACGTCCATATTGCAGACAGGCCAAGAGAACGTTTGATTAGGCAAGGGGCTGCAAGCTTGTCTAATCAAGAGCTAATTGCTATTCTTTTACGGACAGGTACTAAAAATGAGTCTGTCCTCGTACTTGCTAATCGAATCCTATCTTCGTTCGATAAAATCCAAGACATAAGGGATGCAACCGTTGAGCAACTTATGGAGGTTAAAGGTGTAGGGCAAGCTAAAGCGGTTCAAATTTTAGCAGCCGCTGAGATTGGTAAACGACTTTATAGGAAGCATTCAGAAGGTCGTTATACTATTCGTGCACCAGAAGATGCCGCAGCTTATTTAATGACGGATATGACGTCGCTTACTCAGGAACATTTTGTTGTATTGTTTTTAAATGTTAAAAATGAAGTGCTTCATAAGCAAACAATTTTTATTGGTAGTTTAAATAGTTCTATCGTGCACCCACGTGATATCTTCCGTGAGGCGGTCAAACGCTCTGCGGCCTCTATAATTTGTGCCCATAATCATCCATCTGGAAACCCCGCTCCTTCACCAGAAGACATCAGCGTTACAAAGAGATTACTAGAGGCAGGGGCGTTAATGGGCATTGAATTACTTGATCATGTTATAATTGGAGACCATCAGTTTATTAGCTTAAAGGAAAAAGGGTATATGTGACACTGTCACTTTCTTCGCTAATCCGCTATAATGTGGTGTATGATTTAATGAATGCCGTAATTAAGCGGTTCAGAAGAAAGGAAGAATAAATTTGTTTGGAATTGGTGGAAAAGACGTAGGAATTGATCTTGGAACAGCAAATACATTAGTCTTTATTAAAGGAAAAGGTATCGTGCTGCGGGAACCTTCAGTAGTCGCGAAAAATACACATACAGGTGAAATCGTTGCTGTCGGTAGTGCGGCAAGAAATATGATTGGTCGTACACCTGGTTCAATAGTTGCGATACGCCCGATGAAAGATGGTGTAATTGCAGATTATGAAATTACAACAGCAATGATTGAACACTATATGAAAGAAGCAATGAAAGCTTCTGGTGGATCTTGGAAAAAACCGAATGTTATGGTTTGTGTACCTTATGGCATAACATCTGTTGAGCAAAGAGCAGTTATTGACGCATCTCGCCAAGCGGGTGCTAAAGACGCTTTTACGATTGAAGAACCATTTGCTGCTGCAATAGGCGCGAATCTTCCAGTTTGGGAACCTACAGGAAGTATGGTTGTTGATATCGGTGGAGGTACTACTGAAGTAGCTGTTATTTCACTTGGCGGTATCGTAACGAGTGAATCCATTCGTGTTGGTGGAGATACGATGGACGGTGCTATTACAAGCTACATACGTAAAACATACAATTTAACGATTGGTGAACGTACATCAGAAGCTATAAAGATTGAAATTGGTATGGCTAAAAAAGCTGCAAAACCTGAAAAAATGGATATCCGAGGAAGAGATCTTGTCACAGGACTTCCAAAAACAATTGAAATTTCCTCAGATGAAATTGTTGATGCTTTACGCGAATCAATTTTACAAATAATTGAAGGTGTCAAGAAAACACTTGAAACGACACCACCGGAATTATCATCAGACGTCATGGAGCGTGGTATCGTTCTTACGGGCGGCGGTGCTTTATTAAGAGATCTTGATAAAGTGATTTCAGATGAGACAAATATGCCTGTATTTATTGCAGACGATCCACTGGATTGTGTAGCAATTGGGACTGGTAAAGCATTGGATAACTTTGATATTATTAAAAAGATGCAAACTAGATAATAGACAGTCCAATTAGCATAACTTGTTGCGAGTGACTGATTGTTTAACCATTCTTGTTTTTGTGGGCAGTTGACTTTTGCGTCACTAGATTTTTAAATCTGTAATTGAAAATTGAACTGCCCGCAAATGCGGGATAAATGAGGGAGGAAATGGGCAATGCCGCGATTTTTATCTAATAAACGTTTGATATTATTGCTTGTAGGCGTCATCGTCTTAGTAGCATTAATTTCATTCACCCTGAGAGACCGGCAAAATGCTTCCCTGCCTGAACAAATTGTAAAGGATGTCGTTGGTTTCGGACAATCGTTTTTTTCGAAACCTGCGCATTATATAACAGGTGTTATCGGGAATATCGATGGGATTTTGAATACATACGAAGAAAATAAGACATTAAAAGTGCGGCTTAGCGAGTATGCAGCAAGTCAGGCAGAGTTAATAGAAGTTCGCGCAGAAAATGGTCGTTTACGTCAAATAATTGATAAAAAAGATGATCTTAATGATTATGAATCTATTCAAGCAACAGTGATTTCAAGAAACCCCGATCAGTGGGAAGAAAAAATTATTATTGACAAAGGCAGTGCGCATGGAATTGAAAAAAATATGGCGGTAGTAACGGCTACTGGACTAATTGGTAAAGTCGTACTTGTAACTACTTCTACATCATCGATTGAATTATTATCGACTGAAAATCATGATTTTAGAGTTTCGTCAGTCGTTCCGGGTGAGGAACCAGTATTTGGTCTTATTGAAGGATATGACCGCTTACGTGGTGAACTTATTATGAAGCGCATAGATTCTAGTTTTGATTTAAAAGAAGGCGCAAAAGTTATTTCATCAGGACTCGGAGGAATTTTTCCGAAAGGATTACTAATTGGGGAGATAACTGAAGTGTCAACAGATGACCACGGTCTTACCAAATTAGCTTATATTCGTCCTGCTGCTCAGTTTTCAATGTTAGATCATGTAATTGTTGTAAAACGTAATTCTGAAATTGATTTAAACGGCACAGACGGTACCGGAACGGATGTTACGGAGGGGGAGGATGGATCATGATTAGGTCTGTTATCCCTCTTGTTGCAATTATTCTTTTTTTTCTTGAACCAGTATTCAGCTTATTTTCTCCGGTTAGTTTCGGTGACGAACTTTATACTTTGGTACCGCGTTTTGTAATTGTTCATCTAATTTTTACCGCGATATATTACAGTCGGCGCTATGCGATAATATGCGGCATCGTCTTTGGCCTCTTGTATGATATGTTTTACATTGATATTATTGGATTATACGCATTCCTGTATCCGATGATTTGCTTAATTGCTGTCATGCTTATCCGCTATGTACAACGCAATTATTTGACCGTTATGATATTATCCTTATTCCTTATCGCTCTACTTGAAATGCTATCATATGGCTTTGCTAGTTTAATAGGAATCACTTCAATCGACTTAAATGAATTTTTTAGTAATAGGCTTGTACCAACTATGCTTGCGAATCTAATATTTGTTATCATGTTCGGCTGGTTATTTAAAAAATTAATGGACAGTAAAGCAATGATTGTTCAAAAGGATGCTTTATGAATGAAAGAAGGTGCGGGGTGAAGCAAGTGACGAAACAGCAGTATGTAACGATCAAAGGGACGAAGGAAGGGTTAGTCCTACGGCTCGACGACAAGTGCGCTTATTCGGATTTGCTTACCGAACTCCGTAAAAAAGTGGCTGAGGATGGATTGGAAGGACTTTCAGAAGTGCAAATCCATACAGGTAACCGCTATTGCAACGAAGATGAGCTAAAAGAAATTATGAACGCAATTCATGGTTCGCCTAATTTGCGTGTTTCAAAAATACAAAGTGACGTTATTACGATGGAAGAATGTAATGAACGAATAGTTGAAAGCCAATCTGAAACATTCGTTGGAATCGTCCGTTCTGGACAAGTTGTAGAAGCTGCAGGTGATTTAGTTATCATCGGGGATGTGAATCAAAACGGACGTGTTGTCGCGGCTGGTAGCATCTATGTACTTGGTCGATTAAAAGGCATCGCACATGCAGGCGTAAAAGGCAATGCGGAGGCTGTAATCGCTGCATCTTGGCTTGAGGCAACACACTTGATGATCGCGGATACGGTTCAATTGATGACGGATGAATTAACAATACTTTCAGAACATCCGGAAATGGAATGTGCTTATTTACATTCGAATGGCTTTATTGCAATCGATCGGTTGCAAGAGCTTCGAATTCTCCGCCCGCAATTGTCATCATTTAAAGGAGGAAGCTAATGTGGGAGAAGCAATCGTAATAACTTCAGGTAAAGGCGGCGTCGGTAAAACGACGACAACAGCAAACCTTGGAACTGCATTGGCACTTCAAGGGAAAAAAGTATGTCTAGTGGATACGGATATTGGTCTAAGAAACCTTGATGTCATTCTAGGACTTGAAAATCGTATCATTTATGATCTTGTTGATGTTATTGAAGGACGCTGTAAGGTGCACCAAGCACTTGTAAAAGATAAGCGTTTTGAGGATGGCTTATTTTTATTACCAGCTGCACAAACGACAGACAAAAATGCGATTAACGCGGATCAGATGAAACTATTAATAGATGACTTGAAACGTGATTATGACTATGTCTTGATTGATTGTCCGGCGGGTATTGAACAAGGGTACAAAAATGCTGTTGCAGGTGCCGATCGAGCGATTGTTGTGACGACTCCAGAAATTTCGGCAGTACGTGACGCGGATCGAATTATAGGTTTATTGGAACAAGAAAAAATTGAGCCACCAAAACTAATTATTAATAGAATTAGACGGCACCTAATGGAGAGCAAAGATGCACTAGATGTAAATGAAATTACGGCACATCTATCAATAGATTTACTTGGTATTGTGCTAGACGATGAGAATGTTATTACTTCATCTAATAGAGGTGAGCCTGTCGTTATGGATCCTGCTAATTTAGCAGCGATCGGCTACCGTAATATTGCTCGCCGAATCCTCGGTGAGTCAGTACCACTTATGTCACTTGATAAAGGCAAAACTGGATTTTTTGGAAAATTAAAATCTTTATTTACAAAATAAAAACGAAACCCTCAATGCGACGTCAACCCGCAATGGGGGTTTTCGATGTCTTGGCGTTATTAGAAACGCTAACGCTGTACATAATACATGCCACTACAATAATATTCCAATGCCATCAGTCATATACTAAAAAAAACGGGTGGTGTGAGTTATTGAAATGGCGGACGAAGTGGATGTTGGCGATTATACTTACAATTGCTGTGATTGGTGTGGCACGGTTAGAAAACTTCGGTGTAATCAAACAGCCTGTTACTCATTATGTCACGACGGGTGAAGACTTTTTAGCGATGAAGAAGTGGGTATCATCTATAATTGATTCTTCTAACTCCGAAACGATTCCAGTCAATGTTGAAAATGACTTGCTTAAAGGTTATGAATCAATACAGCCCTATCACGAAGGTGTGATTGTATCTTATACGCGTCCTTTGTCCATTGATGCACAGAACAATGGACTCGTCACTTTCACTGGATTTACACGACAGACTGGGAAAACGATAACTATTTTATATGACGACGGAGATGAAGTGACATACGGCTTTGTAGGTACGTTCTCGAAACTTCCTTATACATCTGTAAAAAGAGGTGAAACCATCGCTTTGATGGGTGAAGAAACATTTTATCTAATGGTTAAGCGTGATGGCGTTAATATGGAGGCTTCTTTATTGCCGGCATATCTATCGGGTTCGGTTGAATGAAATTTCGGTTGCATCCGATTTTGCTGCCGATAATTTTATTTCTAATAATAACTGGAAATTTATCCACTTACACAATTATTATGCTTTCACTTATCATTCATGAAGTGGGTCATCTAGTCGCTGCACGTCTAATGGGGATGCGTGTGAGGTCGTGTACCATCATGCCTTACGGCGGGGAACTTGTTATTCCTCGTAGGCACTTTGAGAGAAGGCGAAATCGTGTCATCCTAGCACTGGGTGGGCCAGCAGCAACTGGGGTGCTTCTTGTAATTGCATTGATTTTTTCCTTTCCAGGCGATGAATTTGTTATAAAGATTCAATTAATTTTACTCGGTCTTAATCTTTTACCAATTTTACCGCTTGACGGAGGACATGTACTTACAGCTATGCTTGAAAAAGAGGGTTCTGAATATAGTACAATAACGTTAATGCTTATCTATTCAATGGTATTCCTTTCTATCTGCTTTATTATGCTCAGTTTCTATTATCCAGGAACATTACCGTACATTTTATTAACACTATTTTTATTTATTCAAAACATAGGGATGTTTCGTTTCCGAAGATATGATAGAGCTTTTAAAAACATTCAAATAAAAAGGTTGACTAAATAATCTCTACGTGGTAATATTTTAATGTTATTGAATGTAGCGCACCTGGGCTACAACCGCGCTTAAAAGGTATAAGTATCCCGTTGGATCACCTTTTGAAGGCGAGTCTGAGTATATGAGGAGGTGCAAGTATGTACGCAATTATTGAAACTGGTGGAAAACAAATCAAAGTTGAAAAAGGTCAAGAAATCATCATCGAGAAACTTATCGCTGATGTGAACGATATCGTTACTTTTGACAAAGTTCTATTCGTAGGTGGAGATAACGTAAAAGTCGGCGCTCCATTAGTGGAAGGTGCTACTGTAACAGCTAAAGTTGTTAAACAGGACCGTGCTAAAAAAATTACGGTATTTAAATATAAGCCAAAGAATAACTACCACAGAAAATTAGGTCATCGTCAACCATTTACTAAAGTAATTATTGGCGAAATTAACGCATAAGGCCGCTATGATTACAGTATTGGTTGAAAAAGGACAATCTGGTCGCATTCAATCATTTGAGATGTCAGGCCATGCGGAGTTCGCGGAACACGGAAAAGATCTTGTTTGTGCAGCTGCATCTGCAGTATCTTTTGGTGCTGTTAATGCAATTATTACACTTACAGGAGATACGCCTAAAATCCAACAAGGATCAGACGGTGGTTACTTAAAAGTAGCTTTCCCTAAATCGATGAAAAACGATGCTGACTGTCAATTAATTGTACAGGCAATGATTGTTTCCTTACAGACGATTGAAACAGACTATGGGCAATATATTAAAATTATTTTTAAAAAGTAGGAGGTGGCATAGATGCTACAATTAAATCTCCAGTTTTTCGCTTCGAAAAAAGGAGCAGGTTCAACTAAAAACGGTCGTGATTCACAATCGAAACGTCTTGGCGCTAAAAGAGCTGACGGACAATTCGTAACAGGTGGTTCAATTCTTTATCGTCAACGTGGAACTAAAATTCACCCAGGCGAGAACGTTGGTCGTGGAAGTGATGATACTCTTTTTGCGAAAATTGACGGTGTCGTACGTTTTGAGCGTTACGGCCGTAGTAAAACAAAAGTGAGCGTTTATTCTGAAGCTCAATAATTATAATTGATGACAGAAAGGACTGCGCATAATGTATGTGCAGTCCTTTTTTTAATTAATTGATAGTATGTGTGAATGATAAACCACACTTAGGTACTTTAAATTTAAATACAATATTAAAATCTAATCCTTCGCTTATCGAAATCGAACTAAAAATGGTATACTATAGTTATTATGGAATTAACGGAGTGAGAAAAATGGATAAAAAACAACTGACGATAGCAAAAGCATTAAAATTTGCGCGTCATGACTTTTCTAACAAACTTCAACTCGTTATGATGCATATCGATTTAGAAAATATTTCTGAAGCGAAGAAATTAATTATGGATGTAACTGCTGAAATGAGACAAGAATCTAGCATAGAGTTACTGGGATTACCTCAAACTACACAATGGATACAGACTTTTAGTTGGTTGTATCCCGCATTTCAGAAATCACTAACAAGCACGATTAAACCTGGGATTCGAAAAGCTGATGATGAGGAAATTGTATCCTATCTAGTACAAACATTCAGTGGGATAAAGAATTTGTTAGACCCTGCTACAGAATATGATGTCCATATTGATATCATTGCAAGCGAAATCGAATGGTCAATTACAATAATTATTAAAGGTACATTACTCGAACGACAACAAACTTTGGTATCAGGTGAAAGTTTTACTGTTGAAGAGTCTGTGTCCCAAAATTTATGGTCGTTCACACTAAGTGGACAATAGGAGGAACTAATATGTTTGTCGATCACGTTAAGATTTATGTTAAAGGTGGAAGTGGTGGTGACGGTATGGTAGCATTCCGTCGCGAAAAGTATATCCCGTTTGGAGGACCTGCAGGTGGTGACGGTGGTAAAGGTGCTGACGTTGTTTTTATAGTCGATGAGGGCTTGCGTACACTAATGGATTTTCGTTATCAGCGTCATTTTAATGCGGACCGTGGCGTACATGGTATGGCTAAAAATATGCACGGTAAATATGCCGAGGATATGATTGTCAAAGTACCACCTGGAACACTTGTTACAGATAATGCAGACGGTTCAATTATTGCGGATCTAGTCGAGCATGGTCAAACAGCTGTCATAGCAAAGGGTGGACGGGGCGGACGAGGAAATAGTCGTTTTGCAACATCGCAAAATCCGGCTCCTGAATTATCTGAAATGGGTGAACCAGGCGTCGATAAAGAAATTACTTTAGAATTAAAAGTACTTGCAGATGCAGGACTTGTTGGATTTCCTAGTGTCGGAAAATCAACAATACTTTCTGTCGTATCAGCAGCGAGACCTAAAATTGCGGATTATCCTTTTACAACACTTGTCCCGAATTTAGGTGTAGTTGAAACGAGTGATAGCCGTAGCTTTGCGCTTGCTGATCTTCCTGGTTTAATTGAAGGCGCTTCTGAAGGCGTTGGCCTGGGACACCAGTTTCTACGTCATATCGAACGTACGAAGGTTATTATCCACGTGATTGATATGTCAGGCCTTGAAGGTCGTGATCCGTTTGAGGATTATGTAACAATTAACGCTGAGTTAAAACAATATAATTTACGACTTATGGAGCGACCGCAAATTGTCGTAGCCAATAAAATGGACATGCCAGATGCTGAAGAAAATCTTCGTTTATTTAAAGAAAAACTCGGAGATGATATAAAGGTTTTCCCGATATCTACAGTTACAAGAAAAGGAATCGATAAACTTTTATTTGCAGTAACTGATTTAATTGAAGTTACACCAGAATTCCCACTTAACGCACTTGAAGAGGATGCCGAGAAATCAGTTCTTTATAAACATGAAGAAGAATCAAGTTTCGAGATTACTCGTGAAGATGATGGAGCATTTGTGTTATCAGGTTATTCACTTGAAAGATTATTTAAGATGACAGATTTTAACTTTGACCAATCTGTTCGTAAATTCGCAAGACAAATGCGGGGTATGGGTGTCGATGATGAGCTTCGTGAACGCGGTGCAAAAGATGGGGATATCATCCGTATACTTGGCTTTGAGTTTGAATTTATCGAATAAAGGATTACGTTAATTTGTTTTAGGTAAAGGGGGTATTTTATGAAATTGTTAGGTGATGGTCGTTTCTACCTGGTTAGGGAAGATGTTCTAACAGAATCGATGCTCAAAACAATTGAGGTGAAAAGACTTTTAGCGAATGGGGAAGAAACCACAATACAAGATGCTGCGAAAAGAGTTGGACTCTCTCGCAGTGCATTTTATAAATATCGTGATACGATTTTTCCGTTCGAATCAATTGCCAGAGAGCGTATATTAACGATTTTTATCCAGCTAGAAGACCGAAAAGGGGCATTAGCAGTTTTGCTCGGAATTGTCTCTGAATCTAAATGTAATATCCTAACGATACATCAAACGATACCTGTTCAAGCGCGCGCTAATATTACGCTATCGCTTGACGTAACAGCAATGTCGATTAAAATGGAAGATTTGCTTCTGAAATTAAAGAATCCGGATTTTGTTGAATCGGTTTCTTTAATTAGTTCAGGAGCCCTTTAATAGAGGAGGGAAATAGTTTGAATGAAAAAAACTTTACGCCAATAATAGCTTATCTTGGACCAGAAGCAACATTTACTCATATTGCGGCAGATTATCTATTTGGAGCATCTGGTTTATCGCCTTATCCGACAATTCCCGATTGTATTGAAGCGGTCACTTCAGGTCGTGCTACATATGCGATTGTTCCACTTGAAAATGCTTTAGAAGGATCAGTGCCAATGACAATAGATTATATGTATAATGAAAAAGAATTGTTCATTAATGCAGAATTGTCAATCCCGATTGAAATGCATTTGATGGTTAATAAAACGCAAGTAAACTTTGTAGATGAGCTGACATCCATTCATTCTCATTCACATGCACTAGCGCAATGTCATAAGTATTTATTATACCAATTTAGTAAAATTCCGCTTGTCTCAACGACTTCAACAGCGGCTGCGGTGAAGTATATCGCTGAAAATCCTGATGAAAAAATTGGGGCAATTGGAAATAGATTTGCCGCAAAAAAATATGACTTACATATGGTTGAAGAAAATATTCATGATTTTCATTTCAATCACACAAGATTTGTAGTTTTATCACAGCGGAAGGGTAACGTAGAAAATCCTACGCATTCCAATTTACCTAAAACGACACTTATGGTGAAACTACCAGAAGAAGATCGGTCAGGTGGTCTGCACCAAGTGCTATCAGTATTTGCTTGGCGAAAATTAAATTTGAGTAAAATTGAATCACGGCCGTTAAAAACAGGTCTTGGTCAATACTTTTTTATTATTGATGTACTTGAAGCTGAGGATGCTCCAATGATGAAAGGGGCGCTAGAAGAGCTCGCAGCACTTAAGTGTGAGGTTAGGTCATTTGGTTCTTATTTCAGTTATGAACAAAAAAGAAAAGGTTTCGCTAGTTTGAATTAAAACCGTTACGTCCTTTAGAGGATGTGGCGGTTTTTCGCATAAATGTCCACCAGGCGCATATAAATGGTATGAAGGAGCGCCACTTTTAAAAGGTTTCACAAAGGTGGGTGTCCAGTCATACGATAAAGTGACGGAAGGGGGAAATATTTAAGTGGAAGTCCATATTGTTCAAAAAGGCGATACGCTGTGGAAAATTGCAAGACAGTACGGCGTTTCGTTTGAAGAATTAAAAAGAGTAAATGCACATCTAGCGAATCCAGATTATATTGTACCGGGTATGAAAATAATGTTAACAAAAAAACAGGGGGATAAGGGGAAACCGCATGCGCCGACAAAAGGAGAGAGTGGGGGGGATAAATCGCATAAAGAACCCGTGAAAATACCACCTACAAGTAAGCCGCAACACCATAACGAGGTAAAGCCGACAAAGCCGCCGGCAAAACCGCATGCACCAGTGCCACAAATGCCACAGATGACACCGGTTCGACCGTTACCACCTATGCCGCAGACACCGCCAGCGCCGCAAATACCGCAGATGACACCGGTTCAACCGTTACCACCTATGCAGCAACCAGCACCGCAAATGCCGATGCATCACGCACACCACTTTCCGATAATTGGTATTCCTTGCGGCTGGATGCCTATACATGATGCCGATTGCTATCCTTATATGCATCATTTACAAATGACGCCTATGCCGCAAATGCCACAAATGCCGACTTATGAGCAGCCTGCGTCACCTGGTCCGGGGCCAATACCGTTACCGACGCCTCAATTGCCAGTTATTGAAAAAGAATGTGAAGAGTCTTCTTTATTTCCGGGACACGGACCTATTCAGTTGCCGGAAGAAGATAAGCGGTATGAAAATTGGGAACGAAATGAATCAACTTCAATGAATCATATGAGATATCCGATGGAAACACAGCCTTTGCAAATGCCTCAAAATCAATGGGGGCCGATTCAACCTGGTTTTCCAAATAATCCACAAAGTATGCCTTGTGGATGTGGAAGTCAATATCCAGTAGCTCCCCAAAATCCAATAAATCATTGTCATAGCTGTCATCAGCCAATGCCTTATCATATGATGCCGATGCAAGGGCATAATAGGTACGGACAGTATTGATCGGCCTGTGGAATTAGACGGGGAAATGCAACAAATTAAGAAAAATGTATGGAAATTAAAGAATGCGGGGACTTATTATTCTTTAAAACGCTATGATTCATATTCAACAGCAGTAAAGGTGAAATCACTGCATGAAACACTTAATTCAGTATCGTATCCGCATTTAGTGAGCGTATTGTCGAATACGAATATGGTAACTTTTATACAACCGTGGCTTGATGGTGCAAGAGCGGTTAACTTTAAAAAAAGAGCTGATCGAACAGATTCGCTTGAAGCTTTAAATAGGTTGCATGAAACTAGAAGTCTTGTGGATTGGTCAGCTTATCCTTACTTGAACACATATCCGCTAATCACGAAATGGGGTAGTCGTATTGAACGTTTTCGGGAGATAAGCGAAGTTTGTGAAACATTTATTGGGAAAGGCCAAGTTGAATCCATTCTGTACTATGCGGAAAGTGCCTTACAAATTGTTCGAAAAGAATATCGTGATGAATTAGAAGAAACATTACTGCATGGTGATGTCGTTCATCACAATATTCTTAGGGATCAAGATGGCTTTATTCGTTTTATCGATTTTGACTTGGCATGTACCGGACCTGCAGGGACTGAAATTGCATTGTGGATGCATCGTGTACTTCCGCAGATTGAGTATGATATCGAGTTTTTAATGGATGAACAACCTTCTTTATGTGATTTAGATTATTCATCGAAGGTGCTTCTTCTTTATCCGAATGAACTGTTACGTGAATGGCTTCATTTCTTTACCTTGTCCGCGTCTGCACAGCAGAGACAGGTAAGAAAATTGGTCCCTTTTACAGATTCTGCACTCTCACATTGGCCAAAATTATGGTATAATGTAGAACGGATGAAAAAATAGGGGGGCTGCATCATGGCAGGACATTCGAAGTGGAACAATATAAAAAACCGTAAAGGCGCACAAGATGCAAAACGCGGTAAAGTATTTCAGAAGATGTCGAGAGAAATCTTTATGGCAGCCAAATCGGGCGGTGCGGATCCAGAGATGAACCCAGGACTCCGCTTAGCGATTGAAAAAGCAAAAAGTGTAAACGTACCAAACGACGTTGTGAAACGTGCGCTTGATAAAGCAACAGGATCAGGTTCTGATGAAAACTATGAAGAAGTCATTTATGAAGGTTATGGACCTGGTGGTGTCGCTGTTTTAGTTTATTGCTTAACAGAGAATAGAAACCGGACTGCGCCAAACGTTCGCGTTGCTTTCTCTAAAAATGGCGGTAATCTCGGTGAAAGTGGTTCTGTCGGGTATATGTTTGATCGTAAAGGACGTTTGTTTATTGAACGTACAGATGAAACCGATGAAGATATGATAATGTTGGCTGCGCTCGATGCAGGTGCAGAAGATATTGAGTCATCTGAAGACGGTTTTGAAATTGTCACAGGACCATCAGAATTTTTACAAGTTAAAGAGTCACTTGAGGCTGAAGGTGTTGAGTTTATTTCTGCGGAAATTGAAATGATACCATCAATGCATACGGATATTTCAGAAGAGAATGCGGAGAAATTCGAGAAGATGATTGATGCGCTCGAAGACGATGATGATGTGCAAGACGTTTACCATAATGCAAGTGAGAATGAGTAACTTTTGTCATTTTTATAAGATCATCTAATTAAGGTGCTTCCTACGAGTATTGTTGAAAAAACAATCTTGGTTAGGGAGTAGCCTTTTTTGTTTATAAATAATATTTATTATTAAAGTAGGAATAGCGAAGATTTATTATTGGTCAAACTAACAATTATATTTAAAGAAAAAGGCGGTTGTCAAAACTTTTTTAGTTGTGATAGGTTTAGTTAATATAAAAACTCAGTCAATATAAAATTGACTGAGTTTTTATATTTGCATAAATAATCTTTTTACCTAAATTCAAATTTAGCTACATATTTTTCAGTCTCATTATCATGCCGTCGAGTTTTCTGCCTATTTGTGCTTCTAACCAACGTGAAGTCTCAACTAAACTTGCTGGATTCGTATTTGTTTTAGCGCCAATTTTTTCAAACATGTTAATCATGTCTTCTGTACATACATTTCCAACAGCTTCAGGTGCAAATGGACATCCACCGAGGCCTGCTATGGATGAATCAAAATTACGAACTCCTGCTTGGTAACCGGCAAAGACGTTAACGATGCCTAATCCTCTTGTATTATGAAAGTGTAGGCCGAGTTTAATATCTTCACCAAAGTATTCTTTAAATCTATTAACGACATTACTAACTTGTATTGGATTTGCTACACCTGTCGTATCCGCTAAAGTTATTTCGGTTGCTCCCGCCTTTATAAATTGATCAGCGACATTTAAGATGCGCTCGATTGGTACGTCGCCCGCGAACGGACAACCAAATGCTGTGCCTAAAATACCATTTATTGATCTTTTGGCTTGTGCCCCTTCTTCGATTACGTTTACAAGTTCAAATACGCTTTGATCGACCGTTTTTCTAGCATTCTTCAAGTTAAATTCATCGCTTGTTGCTGTTACAATATGAAGTGCATCAATAGAAGTATCCAAAGCCCTTTGTAGACCGGAATAATTTAAGACTAGCCCCGCGTAACTAACGCCTTTATCTTTTGGAACAATCTTCATTAGTTCCTCAGCATCAGCCATTTGTGGAACGACTTTTGGATTAACGAATGAAACTGCTTCAATCTTTTTTATTCCACCTTCAATTAACCGTGTAATCATCTCCGCTTTGATCTCGACGGATAAAAACATCTTTTCATTTTGAAGTCCATCTCTTGGGCCGACTTCACAAATATTTATCATTTAACTTCTCCTCTCCATAATTCAATATTTATTTTACTTTCATTTGCTAACACATAATCTCGACCTTGTAAAATATGTTCTTGCATTGCAGCTTTAGCGCGATCAGGTTCTTTGTTTTGTATTGCTAGGACGATTGTTTTATGTGCTTCTAAAGATTGTAATAATTTCAGTTCGGAATACCAGTAAAACGATCGGAAAATTAATGGAACGACAACAACTTTTGCGATATGTGCGTGCAAATGTTCATTTTCAGTTGCTGCAAAAACAGCCTCATGAAAATCTTGATTAGTTTGTTGGATATTCTGAATGCTAGATAAATCCGATTGCTTATGATTAGCTATTGCTTTTTCGTAATGAGTATTAGCTTCTATAATTGTCTTTAAATTTTCAGGAGAGCAATTTAAAGCCGCTTCTCCTGCAGCAGTACTTTCAAGTAATGCTCTAAGATTATAGATTTGCCTTATGTCATTGATTGAAAACTCACGAACAACAACTCCTCTCCGTTGAAAAGGAGTAACTAATCCATCTGATTCTAATTGTTGAATTGCTTTACGAACTGGGGTGCGACTAATCTTCAGTTTATCGGCCAATGCTTCTTCGGTTAATCTTTCACCAGGCCCTAATTCACCGATAATTATAGCATTTTTAATTATATTATAGGGATTCACAATCTCACCTCTTATTTTATTGTATACAGTAATGTGTGTGAAGACAATGTAAACTTTCAACAAAACTATAATAAAGCTGTTGTAACTGTTTAAGTAAATTAATTTCACAATAAATAAAATCAACCTATTGACTAATTGTATACAGAATGATAAAGTTACGTTGTATTCAGAAAGTTTAAACACTTCAGAAGCAACTATTTACTTATAGTTTAAAAAGGAGGTTAATCCGAAAAGGATTATTTTATAACTAAATTAAATAAATGAATTTAGTTATTACCTAATCAACAAAAGCTCGTTTGATTGTACATTACTACTCTTTAATTTACCAATTGGAGGCTAATATGTTAAATGAGAAGTTAAGTGGATTTGCGCAAAATTCGGGCATGGGTTTTAATCCAGCTATTATAGTTGTTGATTTTATGAAAGGGTTTACAAATCCAAATTCACCATTAGGTTCTGACCTTGAAAATGAAATTACAGCAACACAAGAATTATTAAAGATGGCAAGGCAAAAAGATATTACCGTTATTTTTACGTCTGTTGAGTATGAACCTAGTTTCAAAGACGGTGCACATTTTATACGAAAAATACCAGCCTTAAAAATTTTGACTAAAGGAAGTGAAGCTAGCGAAATTGATCCTCGTCTTGAGAGAGATAAGGAAAATGAGCTATTAGTTGTTAAGAAGTTTGCAAGCGCTTTCTTTGGTACTAGCATGAACTCTATTCTGTCATTTGAAAAAATTGATACAGCTATTATTGTTGGATGTTCCACCTCGGGATGTGTTCGGGCAACTGCTGTAGACGCACTTCAACATGGTTATCAAGTAGTGATACCAGAGGAATGCGTAGGCGATCGTTCAAGTTCGGCGCATGAGGCGAGTCTATCCGATATTCAAACAAAATATGGAGACGTAGTTAGTTTGGAAGCAGTAAAAAATTACCTATCAAACATAAAAGGGGATATGAGCTATGTATAGAGTTGCAGTCGATGTAGGTGGAACATTTACAGATGTGATTTTACAAAATGAGAAGACTGGGGAATTTTTCGGAACAAAAACACCCTCTACAACACATGATCAATCAGAAGGTTTGATTACAGGAATCCTGAAGATTTGTAAAGAACAAAATGTTGACGTGAATGATATACGTTCAATTATTCACGGAACGACTGTAGCAACGAATGCTGTTCTCGAAGAAAAGGGAGCGAAAGTTGGTTTGATTACAACTGAAGGTTTTGAACAGATTTTACATGTTGCACGTTCATGGACGCCAGCACCTGTAAGTGCTTGGATGGGCTTTCTTAAACCAGATCCATTAGCAGATTTAATCAATACTGCAGGCGCAAAAGAAAGAATGACTGCTAAAGGTGAAGTACATTTAGCATTGGATGAAGATGATATCCGTAAAAAAATTACTAAGTTCTATGAGCAAGGTGTAAAGAGTTTAACAATTAGCCTATTAAACTCTTACGCGAATCCATCTCATGAAGAGAGAATTAGAGAAATCGCCGAATCTGTTAATCCAGATATTCCTGTATCAATTTCTTATGATATATTACCGGAATTCAGAGAATATGAAAGAACATTAACTACTGTTATGAATTCTTATGTCCGGCCATCGATGCAATCTTATTTGAAAAACGTTGAAACTAAACTTGTTGAAGAGAAGATTGATAGCCGTATTAGTATTGTTCGGTCTGACGGTGGGTTAATGAGTATTGCCGCAGCATCTTCACGACCAGTTCACACGATGGTTTCAGGTCCTGCAGGTGGCGTAACTGCATCGGCGATGATTGGGGTTCAAACAGGCAATAAAAACATTATATCTTTTGACATGGGGGGTACATCTACAGACGTTTCTTTAACATATGACGGTGTTCCAAAAGTGGTTAGAGAAACCCAAGTTGGCGTATTCCCTGTAAAAGCTCCTTCATTAGGAGTTGTTAGTATTGGGGCAGGCGGAGGTTCTATTGCTCACGTACCATTAACAGGTGCCCTACGTGTAGGTCCAAGCAGTGCAGGAGCAACACCAGGACCAGCATGTTATAGCAAAGGCGGAACTGAACCGACTGTTACAGATGCAAATATGGTTTTGGGCTACTTACCTGCAAGTCTTGTCGGTGGTGCGATGGCGCTTGATATTGAAAAATCTAAAAAAGCGATGGAGCCAATAGCTGAAAAACTTGGGGTGGACATCTACGCAGCAGCTAAAGGGATTTATGATATTGTCAATGAAAATATGTATGGTGCTACACGCGTTGTATCAGTTGAAAAAGGTTATGATCCAAGAGAGTTTTCTTTATTAGCTTTAGGTGGTGCTGGACCTTTGCATGCAAATGCAATTGGTAATTTATCTGGTAGTTTTCCGGTAATTATACCTCCAACTCCAGGCGTGCTATCTGCGTTAGGTTTTTTACAGGCAGATATTCGAAATGAATATTCTAAAACGTATATAAATTTATTAAGCAATTTAGAAGCGAACGACGTTTTATCTGAATTGACTGTACTTGGCGATGAGTGTGATCAGTGGCTTGCAGGTGAAGAAGTTCCTGCACAACAACGTTCGATTAAATATGAGGTAGATGTTCGTTATTTCCGTCAAGGACATGAAATTCCATTCGAGATTGATCTTTCTAAATTAAAAGAAGAGGGCCTAAATGTAATTAAGAATAGATTCGACGACATGCACGAAGTTGCTTTTGGTTTTAAAATGGATACTGAAGTAGAAATCGTAAATATTCGTGCCGTTGCAATTGGTATCGTAGAAACGCCGCAACTTCCAATTAGTGAACCAGGTTGTGAAGATGCATCTGCAGCGGTTATTAATGATAATCACCAAGCTTATTTTGAAGACAAGTTTTTGAAAACAACTATTTATGACCGAAGCTTACTAACACCTAATAATAAAATAACAGGACCAGCAATTATTACTCAAAAAGATAGTACGACTCTTATTCTTCCAGGAAATATTGGCGTGGTAGATAAGAATTTAAATCTGTTAATTCAAGGGGAGGTATAAGTAGATGACGAAAATTGACTCGATTACAGTTGATATTATCGAAAATGCTTTAAAGAACAGTAAAGATGAAATGGATGCCACTTTATTCAAGGCGGCAATGTCGCCAGTAATTCGTGAACAACATGACTGTTTTCCAATGATTACAGATGCAAATGGTAGTATGGTTGTCGGGAACTTTGGTTCGCATGTACCAGAAGTCGTCAAACAATTTTCAGAGGGTATTCATGAAGGCGATGTAATTTTTGTAAGTGATCCATATACAAGTGGAGGATCTGTTTCACACGTAAACGACTGGATGATTATTTTGCCAATATTTTATGAAGGAACACTCGTTAGTTACTCTTCAATGTTTGGACATGTAATTGATGTAGGTGGTCCAGTGCCTTCTAGTATGCCAGTAAATGCAACTAGTATTTATGGTGAAGGTGTCCGTTATCCACCAGTAAAGTTATTTGCTAAAGGTGTTCTAAATGAAGCAATAATTACAATAATAAAAGCAAATTCAAGAACGCCACTTGAAAACTATAGTGATTTGATGGCACTTGTAGCATCATGTAGAACAGCGGAAAAACGTGTCCAAGAAATATGTGGCAGATTTGGTATAGAGACATTTTTTGCAGCGATGGAAGCGACTTTAGAGCGTACAAATCTGATGATGCGTGATTTAATAACTAAAATCTTACCAACTGAGCCAGTTTCATTTGAAGACTTTATCGATGATGATGGTTTAGGTAATGGACCATTTAAGATGAAACTTACAATATGGCGTGAAGATGACCACGCGTTCTTTGATTGGACAGGGACGGACCCGCAATCTCCTGGACCTATCAATTATTATTTAAGTGAACCAATGTTTAAAATGTTTATCGGTTCATTTTTAATATCAGCTTTTGACCCAGATATTAACTTTAATGATGGATTTTATGATGTGCTGCACATTATTTCTCCAGAAGGAACGTTAATGAATCCAGAATTCCCGGCCGCATTGGGATGTCGAACACATGCTTTAAGCCGTATGTTCGACGTATTAAGTGGTGCGCTTTCGGTGAACGCACCGGATAGTAGCCCAGCAGCAGGTTACGGAACGAGTCCGTATTTCATCTTCTCGGGAGTAGATGATAAAGGTGAGAAGTTTAATCTTATGGAAGTTCAATATGGAGGATTACCGGGTAGACCGATTGGTGACGGATTGGATGGTCATTCATGGTGGCCGGCATTCGTAAATATACCAACTGAGTATTTAGAAACCTACTATCCTCTACTTGTAAACTCTTACAAGACAGGTACTGATTCTGGTGGCGCTGGTTATTATCGTGGTGGTAATTGTAATGAAAGGCTCTATACAGTTTTAGCTAATGGCGTTGTGTCAATTCACGATGATCGTGCAATAATTCAACCTTGGGGAATTAATGGTGGTGAACCTGGATCTGTCTCTTCTAAATTGCTAATCAAAAAAGATGGAACTAAAATACCTTTAGCTTCTAAAATTGATGATGTTCAAGTTGAAAAAGGAGATCAAATATTATTCATTACTGCCGGCAGTGGTGGGTGGGGCGATCCATTGGAAAGAGCAGTAGGAAAAGTACAATTAGATGTTGCAAGAGGTCTTGTAAGCAGAGATAAAGCCTTAAATTCTTATGGCGTCTATCTGGATGAAAATCTGGAAGTTGATGAAGAGGAAACAGAAGCTGTTCGCGCACAAATCAGATTGGATAGAGGAACTTTGGAATCTTTCAATTTTGGTAATCGCGAAAAAGTATATGTTTAAAGAATAATAGATATGAGCAATTGTGTGCATAAACACACAATTGCTTAAAAAATTTACAGCCAGAATATGTAGCCATTGGAGGATTATTTATGACAATTGACAAGGAAAGAATGCCATTAGAAGGTATCCGAGTTTTGGAGCTTGGAACATTACTCGCGGGTCCTTTCACGGGACGTTTATTAGGAGACTTTGGTGCAGAAGTTATTAAAGTTGAAGCGCCTGATAAACCAGACCCGATGAGACAATGGGGACAACAAAAAGATGGAGAAGCGCTTTGGTGGCCGATTCAATCTAGAAATAAAAAATCAATTACCTTAAATTTACGTGCTGAAGAAGGCCAAAGAGTTTTTAAAGAATTAGTAAAGGAATCAGATATTATTATCGAAAACTTTAGACCAGGTACGATGGAAAAATGGGGTTTATCCTATGAAGTATTATCTGAAATAAATCCAGGAATTATTATGACGAGAACTTCCGGATTTGGTCAGACAGGGCCTTATAAAGAGCGTGCAGGATTTGGTAGTGTTGGTGAAGCTATGGGTGGACTCCGTTATGTTACTGGATTCCCAGACCGCCCACCATCAAGGATAGGTATTTCAATCGGTGACACACTAGCTGCGCTTTTTGCTACAATTGGTACTTTGACAGCTCTTCAGGAAAGAAATAATTCAGGAAAAGGGCAAGTGGTTGACACTGCAATTTACGAATCTGTTTTTGCGGTAATGGAAAGTATTATTCCTGATTATTTATTAGCAGATTATGTACGTGAACGCATGGGGAATATCTTACCAGGTGTTGCGCCTTCAAATATTTATATGACAAAAGACGAAACATATATTGTAATAGGCGCAAATGCAGATGGTGTTTTTAAGCGTTTAACTGAAGCAATGGGGCAACCAGAATTATCGGAGAATGCTAAGTACGCCACCCATCATGGTAGAAGTGACAATATGACAGAGTTGGATAAGCTAATCGAAGAATGGACAAAAACGTACGCTGCTAAAGATGTGTTAGCTTTATTGGCAGAAAAAGGCGTTCCATCGGGTTTAATTTATTCGGCAAAAGATATTCTAGAAGACCCACAATATGAAGCAAGAGAAATGATTATTACACGTGAACATCCAACATTGGGTGAATTTCCTATGCCGGGTGTTGTTCCGAAGCTTAGTAGAACGCCAGGAGAAGTGAAAAATGTTGGTGCAGAAGTAATTGGTAAGCACAATGAAGAAGTTTATGGTGGCTTACTAAAATACAACGCAGAGCAGTTAAGAATATTGAAAGAAAACAATATTATATAAATCGCGTTAGGTGGGATAGTTGTGGGTGAGACACTTTATGAAAAACTCTGGAATCGACATATCGTGGTTGAAGGCGTTTCACAACCAGATATTATTTATATTGATTTACATTTAATTCACGAAGTTACATCTCCGCAGGCATTTGACGGTCTTAGGGCAGAAAATCGAAGAGTTCATCGTCCCGACAGAACGCTTGGAACTATGGATCACGGCGTACCAACGACTGATCGTAATCTACCGTTTGTAGATGAAATTGCAGAAAAACAAGTAAATGCGTTGCGGGATAACTGTAAAGATTTCGGCATAAAGTTATTTGATCTATTTAGTGTAAATCAAGGTATTGTTCATGTTATAGCACCAGAATTAGGGTTTACACAACCTGGTCAAACAATCGTTTGTGGTGATAGTCATACCGCAACTCATGGTGCGTTCGGGACATTGGCATTCGGAATAGGAACAAGTGAAGTTGAGCATGTACTTGCTACTCAAACGCTAAAACAGTATAAATCAAAAACAATGGCTGTAAATTTTGATGGTAAACTGCCATTGGGGACGACTGCAAAAGACATTATGCTCGCTTTAATCGGTAAATATGGACATGATTTTGCAACTGGATATGTTATCGAGTACCGCGGGGAAGTTGTTCGGAACTTATCAATGGAAGAACGTATGACGATTTGTAATATGTCGATTGAAATTGGCGCTCGCGCTGGATTGATGGCTCCTGATGAAACGACTTTTACTTATTTGAAAGATAAGCTTCATGCTCCAAAGGGTGAAAAATGGGAACAAGCATTATCTAGTTGGCAAGAATTATTTAGTGATGCGGATGCTGTTTTTGACTTAAGTGCTAACCTTGATTGTAATTTAGTTGAGCCGCAAGTGACTTGGGGAACAAATCCAGGTCTTGTTGTATCGATTAATGATTGCATACCTAGTGCAGATGGTTTGTCAAAAATTAAGGCGGAAATGACTGAAAATGCACTTGAGTATATGGGGCTCGAACCTGGTACGCGAATAGTTGATATTAAGATAAATACCGTATTTATTGGATCTTGTACAAATAGTAGAATACAAGATTTGAGAGAGGCGGCAAATATAGTAGACGGCTATAAAGTAGCGGACGGCCTTCGCGCTCTAGTTGTACCTGGTTCTCAAAATGTTAAAAAACAAGCGGAAGATGAAGGATTAGCAGAAATCTTCATAAATGCTGGATTTGAGTGGCGGGAAGCTGGATGCAGCATGTGTCTAGGAATGAATCCCGACGTAGCGAAACCGGGAGAACGCGTAGCATCAACTTCAAATCGGAATTTTGAAGGAAGGCAAGGACGAGATTCTAGGACGCATCTTGTTAGTCCAGCAATGGCTGCAGCAGCGGCAATAAAAGGGCGTTTTGTAGATGTTCGTAATTGGCCGTTGAAGTCTCGCAAGGAGGTACTACAATGAGACCGTTTCTAACGCATACTGGAATTGTGGCACCGCTAGACCGCGGCAATATAGATACGGATGCCATACTTCCAAAACAATTTTTGAAAAGAATTGAAAAAAGCGGCTATGGTCAATTTCTGTTTTATGACTGGCGTTATATTGGCGATACTGAAAATGGTGATTTTGTGTTAAATGATTCTATTTATAAACATGCAAGTATTTTATTGACTAGAGAAAACTTTGGTTGTGGTTCTTCAAGGGAACATGCGCCTTGGGCATTAAAAGATTTTGGTTTCAAGACAATTATTGCGCCTTCATTCGCAGATATTTTTTATAATAATTGTTTTAAGAATGGTATTTTACCAATAAGAATGTCCGAAGAATACGTCCAAGAGCTCTTCAATAAAGTAAATGAAAATAAGGGATTCAAATTAACAATTGACCTTAAATCGAAAGCGATAGCAGATGACAATGGCAATCAAGCATTTTTTGAAATAGATGATTATATGCGAAATATGCTTTTGGAAGGGTTGGATGAAATCGGTTCAACAATTAAGCATATGCAAGATATTGAAACCTTTGAAGAAACGCATCAAATTTATTATAAAATCTAGTAATTAGTTCTGTTAATCTATTTTCATATTTAAATAAAATTTATTTTGGGAGGAAGAAAAAAATGTCTTATAAATATTTAGTAGTTGAAGTAGAAAATAAAGTGGCAACAATTACCATGAATAGATCGGATGCAGGAAATGCAATTAATGTTCCATTCGCAAAAGAGTTGTTTGAAGCGGCGTTAGCATGCACGCATAATTCTGAAGTAAATGCAGTTGTAGTTCAGGGGAGTGGAAAAGCCTTTTCTTTTGGGGGAGATTTAAAAAGCTTCAGTGATGAAGGGTCTCAAATAGATTTAAGTTTAAAAGAAGTTACATCTTATCTCCACAATGCGATTAGTCTATTTGCTCGAATGAAAAAAGTTGTCATTGCATCTGTTAACGGAACTGCTGCGGGTGCAGGATTGAGTCTTCTTAGTTCTTGTGACATCGTCATCTCAAGTGAATCAGCTAAATTTACGTCAGCTTATACAAAAGTTGGATTAACGCCAGATGGCTCTTGTACCTATTTTTTACCTCGTCTAATTGGACTTAGAAAAACGCAAGAGTTGTTATATACGAATAGAGTTTTATCTTCTAAAGAGGCACTAGAATGGGGAATTGTTACACAAGTGGTAGAGGATAGTGAGTTGCAACAAAAGACTAAAACTTTTGCGGAAGATATTGCTGCCGGACCTACTGCTGCATTTGGAATGACTAAAAAGTTACTAAATAATAGTTTTCTAGATCGCTTAGATTCTCATATGGCGTTGGAATCCGATATGATTTCTGAAATGACTGTATCAGAAGATGGTAAGGAAGGAATAGCAGCGTTTTTGGAAAAAAGACGTCCTGTTTTTTCTTAAGTAATTAATTCTTCTTTTTATTATTGGTAATAATGATTTATCAATAGTTTTAAAGTTTTTAATTCGTACAAAACGATATTTAAAGGGAGGAATAATTTATTTATGTCAGTTAAAGTCGAGAAAAAAGTTGAGGTTAAGACGGTAAAAGTTGAACTTTTGACACGAGAAGCGTTTGCGCCATTCGGAGAGGTGCTAGCTATAGATGGTCTAGAAAGACTAGCTATAGATATTTACGATGAAATTGATGTTCACCGTGCAGGTATATTTGAATCTGATCAGCCAGTAGAGTTTTTATTGAATCGGTTAAGATTACGTGAATTTAGGGTGATTTTTCTAGAGCGCCATATGGAGTTGACACAAACATTTATTCCATTTGCTAACGAGCCTTTTATTTTGGCCGTAGCTAAACCAGACGCGAAAATTGTGGATGGTGTTCCGGCAATTGAGGAAGTACACGCATTCTTTGTGCCTGGTAATACTGGCTTGAATATTCACCGTGGGACATGGCATGAACCACCATTTCCCTTAGCAAATAATACAGTTGTTCTAACAACTAGTCATCAATCACTGACGCGTGGTTTAGAAACGAATTTAGATGAAACTTCTGAAATCTCTCAACTAGATGTTGAAAAACGAAATATCACTGAGCGTGCCGGTTTTATTTTGAAACTTGAATTGCCTTAAGGTTTGGTTTTTAATCTATATGAATAAATTTGCCACTAATCTCTTTCGGATAACGCTTTCAAAGCCTAATCTGAAGGAGATTTTTACTAAGTATTTTAGTAAACAGAATATTGCGTAAGCTTATTCTGTAGTCCGACTAAATCTATTGTTAATTAATAATTAGCTTAATAACAATCATTTTCATAATAGGATTTTATTGCTACACCACCACAACATATAGTCGAGTTGAACCGTTCTCGAAAAATATGTTTTGTCGTTGTAGCAAGTAATGGTAATTATGAAATTGATTCAAATGTAAACTAAAAAATTATTAGGAGGCAAACTATGTCTACCGAAGTTAAGATGAGTGGGAATGAACAACGTAAGTCTGATAAATATGTAGGGGGACGATCCAAAAAGTTAAACGGTGATCAATTCTTAACTGGTAAAGCTCGCTATATAAACGATCTTGAATTTTCAAATCTGGTTCATGTTGCAATCTTAAGAAGCCCTTATCCTCATGCGCTAATTAAAAGCATTGATACAGAACATGCACTAAAACATCCAAATGTATTAACGATTGTAACTGGAGAAGATGTTCTGAAGCACACGAACCCTATTCCCCATTTCATAGATCCAGCTATTTTCGGAGGAAAAACTACTGAGCTGCGCTGTTTAGCTACAGATAAGGTTGTTTATGCCGGACAGCCTGTTGCGGCCATTGTTGCAACAACGAAGAATGATGCTGAACAAGTGCTAGATCTTATAACGGTTGAATATGAACAGCTAGCTTATTCATTAGTACCTGGAGTAGTTATACAACCGCAAAGCGCAACTTCGGATTCTGACCTCATTCCAAATTATGAAGGATGGGATGACAATAATGTGATGCGCATTCCTTATGTGGAGGGTGATGTAGATCAAGCCATAAAGGATGCTGATTATCTTATTGAAGATGAAATAGAAATGCACCGATATGCACATGCGCCTATGGAAACAAGAGGTTATGTTGCGTCATGGGATGACTTTGATAAAAAAATGGATTTCTACGGCGCTTGTCAAAACCCTCATCCATTGCGTTGGGTACTATCACAGACACTTGGAATACCTGAAAATAAGTTTCGTGTAATTGCTCCAAATGTCGGTGGAGCTTTTGGTTTAAAAATGCATGGACATCCTGAAGAGGCGCTCGTCTGTATGCTAAGTAGAATGTTGAATAGACCTGTTAAATGGATTGAAGATCGAAGGGAATCCTTCCTAATAGGCGCTAGAGAACAGAAACATCGTTTTCAAGTTGCGTTTAATAAAGATGGGAAGATAACGGGTCTTCGGGTCCATGTAACATCGAATATTGGCGTGCTTGGTGGAATGCCTGGATGGGGCATGTCGTTTCTAACCGGATTAGCTTTTCCGACTGGGTATAAAATTGCAAACACTGATATTCAAGTGTCAATAAATACAACAAATAAAGGACCTTGGAATGCGGCTCGTGGATACGGGAAAGAAGCCACAAACTTACTGATGGAAAGAGTAATGAATATGGTCGGACGTAAACTCGAAATGGATTCACTAGATGTGAGACGTCTAAACCTAATAACCAAAACTGATTTTCCGTATAAAACGAACGGTGGACTGAATATTGACAGCGGTGACTATCATGGTGCCATTGATAAGGCTATCAAACTTATTGGTTATGAAGCGCTACGCTTAAAACAGGCGAAACTTCGAGAGGAAGGAAGGTATCTCGGAATTGGTTTTGCTTTTGAATTAACACCTGAAGGCGGAGATATTCCAGGGACACTTGTGGGAGGATTTGATACTTCAACTGTCAAAGTAGGACCTTCCGGAGATGTTACAGTCTTAACTGGTGTAACGACGCCAGGTAGTGGAAATGACACCGGAATTGCGCAAATTGTTGCAGATGAACTAGGAGTCAAGATGGAAGATATTACAGTCATCCAAGGAGATACAGGGATTTGTCCATATGGATTTGGTAATTACAGTGGTCGAAGCATGCTTGTTGGTGGAGGGGCAGCTGCTCTCGCAGCACGTGATGTTAGAGCAAGAGTTGCCGTAGTTGCTGCTTTATTACTTGAAACAGAACAAGAGAATTTGATATTTGAACAAGGAATAATTTCAGTAAAAGGGAAAGAAGCGTCTATACCTTTTAAAGATGTAGCTTATACAATCTACACAACTGCGTTTGCGACATCATTTGACGTAGGTGAGCCTGCTTTAGAATCAACAAAAGTATACAAGCCTGATAACCTCACGCATATTCCTGATGAGAAAGGGAGAATTCAACCATATCCTACCTATTCCTATGCAGTACATGTAGCTGTTACTGAAGTTGATATAGAAACAGGTAGTGTAGATCTACAGCGTATTGGGGTAATTCATGATTGTGGAACGATTATTAACCCAACATTAGTGGAAGGTCAGATGGAAGGTGCCATTGTTATGGGAATTGGGGCTGCCTTATCAGAGGAACTGATTCATGATGAAGACGGAACTCTCTTAACAGATAGATTTAAGAATTATCTAATGCCGCGAGCTGGAGATATCCCGAATATTGAAATGGAACATACAGTTACTCCGAGTCCTTTCTCGGTTTTGGGAACGAAAGGTGCTGGAGAAGGTGGTGTAGGTGGGGCCCAGGCGGCAATTGCAAATGCTGTTGATGATGCACTTTCGCCATTAGGTGTAACGGTCAGGAAAATGCCGCTTAGTCCGCCTAATGTGCTTCAAATGATTAAGGAAGCAAAGATTGCACAGGAGGTGGGTTAATATGATAAAAGAAAAATTTATGTATGAAGCTCCTAAAGATATCGAACAAGCTATTGCGAGTCTTGCAAATCAAAAAGACGTTACAACCATACTTGGCGGTGGAACTTGGGTTGTTCCAGAGATGACGCATTGGAAAAGAAGCCCTGAACGAATTGTAGATTTAAAGCATGCTAATCTTGCTACAATCGATGAAGCAAATGGAGAGTTTATACTTGGTGCAATGACAACCTATAGCCAAATCATAGCTACTGAGTCGTTGACGAAAAATGTTGAACTTTTAGGAGTTGTAAGTAGAGGTATAACAGGTGGAGCACAAATCCGAAACTTTGGGACAATAGGAGGTTCAGCAGTTTATGCGAATCCAGGTTCTGACATTCCTGCTAGTTTAGTAGCATTGAATGCTCGACTTCGCCTTGTTAGTGCAGACGGAAAAAGAGAAGTTAAGGCGGAAAAATTTTTTTCAGATGCTTTCAAAACAGTAATAAAACCGGGGGAATTATTAACTAAAATAATAATCCCACCACTTCCTTCCGGGCTAAAAACAGGCTATTATAAACTGAAATTCGGAGAAAGTAGTTGGCCGATTGCTACTGGTAGCTGTCTTATAACGATGGATAATGAAAACAAATGCCAGTCAATTAGATTAGTCTTAGGTGGGATTTGTGCAAGTCCGTTGTTGATTGATGTAACTGGAATTCTTGTTAATGCTGAGATTACGGATGAAAAACTAGCTGAAGTTGAAGAGGCGGTATGTAATGCTGTTGAAAAACCATGGAGCGATGTGCTTGCTACAGCTGATTATAGAAAAAGTATTGCAGGTGTAATTGCAAAGCGTGCGCTACTAGATGCACTAAGTTAAATAACTGTAAAGAGGTGGAGCTGAAATGAGCGAACAAAAAAATACGACAATTCAAATGGTCATAAACGGTCAACAGAGATCAGCTGAAATTGATTCAAGGACTCTCCTGGTTGAAGCTATTCGTGATGGTTTCGACTTAAAAGGAACGCATATTGGCTGTTTAACTGGAGACTGCGGCGCTTGCACGGTCGTTGTTGATGGTAAAATAGCAAAATCTTGTTTAACTTTAGCAGTTAGTGCAGAAGGTTGTGAAGTAACGACAATTGAAGGGTTAGCAAAAGGCGACGTGCTGCATCCCGTACAACAATCATTCTGGGATGAATATGGTTTCCAATGTGGTTATTGTTTACCTGGTATGTTATTCTCCTCTCTTGATTTAATTGAGAATAACCCTGATCCAAATGAAGGGGAAATTAGACAAGCGTTAAATGGAAATCTATGTCGCTGCACTGGCTATCAGAAGACCGTTAAAGCGGTGGCAGCTGCAGCGAAAGAGATGTCTAGTACACCAGTTGGAAAATTAATAGCCAAAGAATTGGTTGGAAAAAAGTAAATATAACTTTATCGAATGTCAGTCTCAATCAGGTACTTCTTACTTAGCATTGTTGAAAAACAAACCTAATTAGGGAGTATCTTTTTTGTTATGTCTGTAATTAAAGTGGATATTAATAAACAGATTTAGAATTCAACATATTTAAATTGAAAAATCATCTAATTAAAGTAAAAGTTTCATTTGTAGATATTAGAACAGTAGAAGATGCGTTCGTATGGTATAATTAAATGTAGACATATAATATGTGCATAAAGGGGACGATTTCGTGTACGATTACATAAAAGGGGTTGTTACGCGCGTAACGCCCGAACATATTACACTCGAACAAAGTGGCGTTGGTTGGTTGATCATGACTCCGAATCCATATGCATTTCATAAAACAGACGATATTCAACAAGTTTTTACTTATTTGCATGTACGTGAAGATATTCAGTTATTGCTCGGTTTTAAATCGCTTGAACAACGCGAATTATTTAAAAAACTAATAACTGTGTCCGGTATTGGTCCAAAAGGTGCGCTAGCGATTCTAGCAAGCGGTATTCCATCTCAAGTCATAGGTGCAATTGAGCGAGAAGATGAAACCTTTCTTGTACAGTTTCCAGGTGTGGGTAAAAAAACAGCTCGTCAAATGATTTTGGATTTAAAAGGTAAATTACATGATTTATTCAGTGATATTGACTTTGATGACGAAGAACATTCTCTCCTTACAATGGCTGAAAATGGTGCGCTTGATGAAGCTCTCCTAGCTCTTGGAGCGCTAGGTTATTCTCAACGCGAATTAAACAAAGTTAAACCTAATCTCGAAAAAGAAGAGTTGGACACGGAAGGTTATATGAAAAAGGCCTTACAACTTTTATTAAAAAGTAAATGAGATAATTGTTTGTGAATTTTAATGAAAGTTCTATTGATTGGAGCGGAAGGCGGCGACTCCTACGGGATTAGCGTGACAGGTGAGACCCTGGACAGAGCGAAGCGAAGGAAGCGGCTCACCGCACGCCCCGTGGAAAGCGTCCGCCTGGAGCAGAAATCAATATTGTTCGGATATGAATTAGATTATGATATTGATTCAAATAAATTGCTCTTTAAAAAGGAGGTGCACGATGGAGAACCGAGTTATGTCAGGGGAAACAACGGATTTTGATGAAGGCTTTGAACAATCACTTAGGCCTCAACTACTTAGCCAATATATTGGGCAAGAAAAAGTAAAGGATAATTTAAGTATTTTTATAGAGGCGGCAAAAGGACGAAGTGAAAGTCTTGACCACGTCCTCTTGTATGGGCCTCCAGGCCTTGGTAAGACAACGCTTGCTACAGTTATAGCAAATGAAATGAATGTAAACATTAGAATGACGAGTGGACCTGCAATTGAGCGTCCTGGTGATCTCGCGGCAGTCGTGTCGTCACTTGAACCAGGGGATGTTCTTTTTATTGATGAAATTCATCGGCTAAACCGTTCTATAGAAGAAGTACTTTATCCAGCAATGGAAGATTTCTGTTTAGATATCGTTGTTGGGAAGGGTCCTTCCGCGCGTTCGATTAGACTAGACTTGCCTCCGTTTACGTTAATTGGAGCGACAACTCGTGCGGGATCACTTTCAGCCCCACTTAGAGATCGTTTTGGAGTACCAATCCGACTTGAGTATTATGGTGAAGTGCCGTTAACTGAAATTGTTGTGCGGAGTGCGGAAGTATTTGATGTGTCCATTGATCGACAGGCGGCGACAGAAATTGCGAAAAGATCCCGTGGAACCCCTCGGATCGCGAATCGATTACTAAGACGTGTGCGTGATTATGCACAAGTACGTGGGGATGGTAAGATTTCATTGGAAACATCACACGAAGCGTTAGAAATGTTACAAGTTGACTCACATGGGCTAGATCATATCGACCATAACTTAATTTCTGGTATGATAGAACAGTTCTCGGGTGGACCTGTTGGGCTTGATACGATTGCGGCAAGTATAGGTGAGGAATCTGTAACAATTGAAGATGTCTATGAACCGTATTTGTTACAAATCGGGTTTTTACAAAGAACTCCACGTGGACGAGTCGTTACAAAGCTCGCGTATGATCATTTCGGTTATATCATGCCTGAACAAAACAATAAATAGTAGGTAAGGTGGCAAGTAACAAAATGGACGTAAATGATTTTGATTTTAATTTACCGGAACGGCTTATTGCACAAACGCCGCTTCTAGATAGAACAGCTAGTCGTTTGTTGGTGCTGGATAAAGTAACAGGTGAAGTTGAGCATCGGCACTTCGCGCAATTAGTAGATGAATTACAAGTCGGTGATTTATTAGTATTAAATGACACAAAAGTTCTACCTGCACGTCTTTTGGGTGTAAAAGAAGACACTGGTGCAACGATAGAAATCCTGCTTCTAAAAGAAAAAGGCGAAGATGATTGGGAAACACTTGTAAAGCCAGCAAAACGTATTAAAATTGGTAGTGTTGTATCATTTGGTGACGGCCGTTTAAAAGCGCAGTGCACGGAAATACTTGAACATGGTGGACGTAATTTTAAATTTACGTATGAGGGTATTTTTTATGAAATATTAGATGCACTAGGTAAAATGCCGCTTCCGCCGTATATTACAGAATTGTTAGAAGACCAAGATCGTTACCAGACAGTATTTGCGAAGGAACGCGGTTCAGCAGCTGCACCAACAGCAGGTCTTCATTTTACAGATGAACTACTTGATCGTCTTCGGAATAAAGGTGTGAAAATAGCATTTGTAACGTTGCATGTAGGTCTAGGAACATTCCGTCCTGTAAGTGTTGAGTCTATAATGGATCATAAGATGCACACTGAGTATTATAGTGTCACACAGGAGACTGCTGACGTCATAAACGATGTTAAATCGAGTAATGGACGTATTATAGCGGTTGGTACCACATCTGCTAGGACGTTAGAGACAATCGGTTCTGAAAATAACGGGAAAATGGTAGCATCTAGTGGGTGGACATCAATTTTTATTTACCCAGGATATGATTTTAGTATTATTGATGGTTTGCTGACGAATTTTCATTTACCAAAATCAACATTGCTAATGTTGGTGTCAGCGTTAACAACTCGTGATATTATATTGAAAGCTTATAATGAAGCAATACAAGAGGACTATCGCTTTTTTAGTTTTGGAGATGCGATGTTTATTAAACCTCCTCAAAGAAAGGAAACAGACGTATGACAGCAGTAACTTATGAACATATAAAAAATTGTAAACAGACTGGTGCGCGTCTTGGTATTGTCCATACGCCGCACGGTTCATTTGAAACACCAGCATTTATGCCAGTAGGTACGCAGGCAACAGTTAAAACGATGTCTCCAGAGGAATTAAAAGAAATTGGATCCGGTATTATTTTAAGTAATACTTATCATTTATGGCTGCGACCTGGACATGATATTGTTAAAGAAGCAGGCGGCTTACATAAATTTATGAATTGGGATAAACCAATTTTAACTGATTCTGGTGGGTTTCAAGTATTCTCGTTAAGTGAATTTCGGACGATCGAAGAAGAGGGAGTTCATTTCAGAAATCATCTGAATGGGGATAAACTTTTTCTAAGTCCGGAAAAAGCGATGGAGATACAAAACGATTTAGGTGCGGACATTATGATGGCTTTTGATGAATGTCCACCATATCCTGCGACATTTGAGTATATGAAGGCGAGTGTTGAAAGAACGTCAAGATGGGCTGAACGTTGTCTAGCGGCTCACGGACGTCCCGAAGACCAAGCGCTATTTGGTATTGTTCAAGGTGGAGCATTTGAAGCTTTACGCAAGCAAAGTGCAAAGGATCTCGTATCACTCGATTTTCCAGGTTATGCTATTGGTGGTTTGTCAGTAGGAGAATCTAAGGAAGTTATGAATGAAGTGCTGGAATTTACAACGCCACTACTTCCGGAAGACAAGCCGCGTTATCTTATGGGTGTCGGCTCACCGCGCTCTCTCATCGACGGGGCAATAAGAGGCATTGATATGTTTGATTGCGTGTTACCGACGAGAATTGCACGTAATGGGACGTTAATGACAAGCGTAGGTAGACTTGTCGTTAGAAATGCGAAGTATAAAAGAGATTTCAGGCCATTAGATGAAAATTGTGACTGTCACGTTTGTAAAAACTACAGCCGCGCTTATATTCACCATCTAATTCGCACAGAAGAAACTTTTGGTATCCGTTTAACTTCGTATCATAACTTGTACTTTTTATTAAATATGATGGAACAAGTACGCGATGCAATAAGAAATGATTCACTTGGTGATTTCCGTAATGAGTTTTTTGAAAAATACGGATTTAACAAACCGAATGCAAAAAACTTCTGAATATTGTATAATAAAACTTGGTTGAAAGGGGGATAATTATGGATTTTAATATTGTTGGAATTTTACCTTTCGTTGCGATGTTTGCAGTGATGTGGTTTTTTCTAATTAGACCTGCTCAGAAAAGACAAAAAGAAACAAAGTCTATGCAAAGTCAGTTAAAACGTGGAGATACTGTCATTACGATTGGCGGCATTCACGGAAAAGTAGATGCTGTTGACGAGGCTACAATTTATCTGAAAGTTGCAGACGGCGTAACTTTGCGCTTTGATAGACAAGCTGTCGGTCGCGTAACAGATACTTCAGCTTCAGCTTAATTACACAAAAAAGAGGTAGTAGACTTAACAGGATTTAATCTGTTTGGCTACTGCCTCTTTTTTCTGTCACAAAATTGTATATGATCTATGGTGTTTTGGACAACCTTTGAAAAAAGGGGGATGATTATGAACGATTTGCTTATTATTAGTTTTAGAACGCTATTTCTCTACGTGTTGATTCTCATTGTTTTAAGAATTATGGGGAAACGGGAAGTTGGAGAACTAAGTTTATTTGATGTAGTCATCTTTATTATTATGGCAGAAGTTGCAGCATTTGCTTTGGATTCACCTGATAAAAAGTTAATCAATTCTATTGTACCAATAATTATTTTGCTTATCATACAAGTTTCTTCTGCTTTTTTGTCAATGAAAAGTAAGAAGTTTAGAGATCTTGTTGACGGTGAGCCATCAGTCATGATTCGTAATGGGCACATAGATGAGGAGGAAATGAGACGGCAGCGTTATAATTTGGATGATTTATTTCAACAATTACGTGAACAACAAGTTGGTTCTATTCGGGAAGTCTCATTTGCCTTTTTGGAACCTTCCGGAAATCTATCCGTTTTTAAACATGAAGATACTAAACCGGCATTATCATTAATTAGTGATGGTGTAGTACAACATAAACACCTTACAGTAATAGGTGAAACAGAAGATTGGTTATATAAAGAGTTGAAAAAACAAGGAATAAGCGATGTAGAACAAATCTTTTTCTGTACATTCGAAAATAATAAATTACAATTTCAATTAAAAGAGGCATATCAATGATTTTTAATCAGATTTTTGATTAATAGAAAATCACTAAACTTAATTTGCTTTGTCAAAATAAGGATGATTGTTAGGAAAAAACATGTAATAATGCATTCTGAAAATAACCCTAGTTGGCCAATAGGAATGAAAATGGGACGCATTATAGCGGTCATGATAAACGCAGCGTAAGGCAACACGAACATCGTAAAACCAGTTGCTGTCGTTTTGTTTTTTCGGAGTGTCGCAATATGAAGAAAGGATGTAATTAAAACACCGAAACCAATTGCGAGTACAGCACCTGTTTCTTGTAGACCTGGTTGAGAAGCGAGTATGAACATGACAGCTAATTTAGCAATTCCTCCGTAGACCGAGTTCATCATTCCAGCCTTCGCATCACCTAAAGCTTGTAAAATTGAATAGAGTGGACCTTGAATATAATAAAAGAAAAAGATTGGTGCTAACATTGTCATGTAGTTACTACCCTCTGTTACTCGGAAAAGTTTTTCCGCAAGCGCCTGTCCGTGAATAAAGAATACGGCTGCTGCAAAGGTGCCTGTAAGAGCTGATAAACGTAAGGCGAGGTGTATTCGTTCCCTTAGTTTAATCTTATTGCTAGAAGCTGCTGCACCACTTACCGCGGGAACAAGTACTACGGAGAGTGCATATGGAATAAATGCAGGGAATAAGAGTAGTGGAATGAGTACACCTGAAATGACTCCGTATAACGATGTTGCGGCGATTGCTGTAATTCCTGACAAAGAAAGTGCTCTTAAGAAGATAATTGGTTCAAGAAACCAAGTAAACGTGCCAAATAAACGACTACCAGAAGAAGGTAACGCAATAGCGAGTATGGGTTCGAATGGATGACGTTTCTTTTCTGCGTTCTCGATTGGATTGCGCTTTTTTTGTTGTCTATATTTAAATAATAAATATAAAACAGAAACCCCTTCTGCTAATAATGTTACGACCATTGCATAAGCAGCGTTCATCGAAGTGTTATCTGTTGATAAAATAATCGGCAAAAACCAAGTGATTAATGCGATGCGGAAAAACTGTTCTATAATTTGAGACCAAGCCGTTTCTTCTATACGCGCAATTCCTTGGAAATATCCGCGAATGATGCCGCCAATTGCAGCGATTGGTACAATTGCAATTCCTGCATAAAGTGCAGATGAAGAAGCTGGATTTCCGAGCAATGTTCCGGATAAGTAGGGAACAAATAATACTGATGTCGGAATAAATACAATAGCAGTTAAAATGGTTAAGAAAGTAGCAGTTTTCATGACTGCAGGAATTTGTGCTCGTTTTCCTTTTACTTCAAGTTCAGCTATTATTTTTGCGATTGCTATAGGCACACCAAGTTGAACGAGAGATAGGAAGAAAATAAATGCAGGATAAGCAGTCATGTAGATCCCTACAGCCTCTTCACCTGCGATTCGCATAAATTGAATACGGTAAACGAATCCTAATAATTTTGACAAAAAAACTGCAACCATTAGAACTGCCGTTCCGCGGATGAATGAAGACAAACAAAACAACTCCTTCTCAATTCCGTACATTTCATATACACTATATCTATGCGGATATGGACTTACATACGACTGTTTTAGAAAGGATTGGAAAAAATGAGCTCAGATTTAGGCCAAATATTTACTGATATGCACCCTGCACTTATAAGTAAAAGAAATGAATTTCATTTATATGGCTATACGACGGTGACTGAAGAAGATATTTGGATATATTGTGTTCGGAAAACGTGGCGAAAAAAAGACGTTAGTTCAATGCGCGTATATGAAATTGCAAATGATATTTTAAGAATACTACCAGCGGCATTTATGACCTATACACAGATTGAAGAGCAGCGTGGTTCTGACTGGTTTTCTGATTTGAACAATGATGAATTGCAAATTTTATTGGCGCCACAAGCGACTAAAGAAAATTATACTAAAGAATAAGACGCGTCTATTTGACACATGGGCGACCTTGTTTCATAATAGTATTGTTGTGTTTAGGAGTGCGTACATATAATTTTTACGTACCATTCCACAGACAAGAGGGGGAACTACGAATATGAAAACAAGAGGACGGATTGTCTCGTTCTTATTATTGATTGTTATTTTTGTTGCGACAATCGGTCCAACGATTAATCCAATCATAAAAGATGTGAAACTAGGACTTGATTTACAAGGTGGTTTTGAAGTTCTTTACCAAGTTAAACCGTTAAAAGATGGACAAGACATAACGGAAGCAATGGTAAAAGACACTGCAGATGCACTTTCAAACCGCGTTAACGTACTAGGAGTTAGTGAACCGAGTATTGTAGTGGAGTCGAATAATCGAATTCGTGTCCAACTTGCGGGTGTTGAAAACCAGGAAACGGCCAGAGAATTACTTTCAACACAGGCGAACTTAACATTTAGAGATGTTAATGATAATTTGCTACTTGATGGTAATGACTTAAAAGAAGGTAAAGCTAAACCTGACTTTAATCAAAAATCTGGACAACCAATTATTACGTTAGAAATGAAAGATCCTAACAAATTTGGCGAAGTAACAACGGAAATCTCGAAAATGAAGCCAGATAATCAATTAGTAATATGGCTAGACTTTGAAGAGGGTATCGATTCGTTCGCAGCTGAATCAGCGAAACCAGAACCTAAATTTGTGTCTTCACCAAATGTTGATAAACCAATTATTTCGTCAAGTGTCGAAATCTCAGGTAATTTCACAGTTGAAGAAACAAGAAATATATCTGGTATTTTAAATGCCGGTGCACTACCTGTTAGTTTAGAAGAGATTTATTCTACTTCTGTTGGTGCGCAGTTTGGTGAACAAGCATTAGATAAGACGATATTTGCAGGAATAGTCGGTATTTCGCTCGTATTTATATTTATGGTTTTGTACTACAGATTACCAGGTGTTATTGCAGTTGTTACACTATCTGTTTATATTTACTTAATATTACTTGTATTTACGCTTATCAATGGCGTGCTGACATTGCCAGGTATAGCAGCATTAATGCTAGGGGTCGGTATGGCGGTAGATGCGAATATCTTAACGTATGAACGTATACGTGAAGAATTGCGTGTTGGTAAATCAGTCAAAACATCATTCCGTGCAGGAGCGAAATCATCGTTTACAGCGATACTCGATGCAAATATTACAACACTTCTTGCAGCAGTTGTTTTATTTATATTCGGGACAAGCTCTGTTAAAGGATTCGCAACGATGCTTATTATTAGTATTCTTGTTAGCTTCTTAACTGCAGTATGGGGGTCAAGAATATTACTTGGTCTTCTTGCTAATAGTGGTGTTTTGGATGGGAAAACGGGCCTTTTCGGACTTTCTAAAAACCGTATTCATCCACCTGAAGAAAAAATTGAGACTTTGGAGTTATCTACCAAATTCGACCGTTTTGATTTTGTGCATTCACGGAAGCGATTCTATACAATCTCAATGATTTTAATCGTTTCAGGTGTAATCATGCTGGGTCTTTTCAGATTAAATCTTGGTATTGATTTCTCGGGTGGTACACGTGTAGAAGTTCTTGCTGATAAAGATTTGACCACAGAAACGATTACAAAAAGCATTGAAGCGGCAGGACATCCTTCAACAGATATCGTAATTTCTGGTGATAAAAAAGAAATTGGTGTTATCCGCTATAAAGAAGACTTTTCACAAGAAGAAATCAATAAATTCAAAAATGCACTTCAAGAAGAATACGGCTTTGAACCTAATGTGAGTGCAGTTTCGGATTTAGTTGGTAAAGAACTTGTGAAGAATGCATTTTATGCACTTCTATTTGCAGCGTTGGGAATTGTAATCTATGTTGCATTCCGTTTTGAATGGCGTATGGGTCTAGCATCCATTATCGGGCTTTTGCACGATGCATTCTTTATGGTAGCAATGTTCAGTATTTTAAGACTTGAAGTTGATATTACGTTTATTGCGGCGGTACTGACAATTATCGGTTATTCAATAAACGATACAATTGTTACTTTTGATAGGATTCGTGAGAATTTACATCGAAAAGGCAAGATTGATAATGCAGATGAACTTGCTGATATAGTGAATAAATCACTTCGTCAAACGCTAGGTCGCTCTGTTAATACAGTTCTAACCGTAATTTTCGTTGTAGCAGCTTTGATGCTACTTGGTGCTGAATCAATTCGTCCTTTCTCGGTTGCGCTTCTTATTGGTTTGCTGGCGGGAACTTACTCTTCAATATTCATTTCAGCACAAATTTGGTTTGATTTGAAGAAACGTGAAATTAAATCAAAAGGCACGTTGAAAGTTAATCAAGAGAAAAAGCAATGGGGATCAGATGAACCAGTTGTTTAATTATTACCAAAAACAGGGTATACTTATGTATATCTTGTTTTTTTTATACGATTAATTAGGGGGTATGCTGAATGAAATTTCAATGGACATGGTTATTAGCTCTTTTATTTGCAATTATTATTGCTGTTTTTTCAGTCGTCAATGTCGCCGCTGTACCAGTAAATTACGTTTTTGGGGAAGCAGAATGGCCACTTGTTCTAATTATTTTAGGTGCAGCGTTACTAGGAGCTGCAATTAGTGGTATTGTAGCTATGTTTAGAAGTGTTATAACTAATAAACGAACTAAAGAATTAATGAAGGAAATCACGATGAAAGAATCACTCATTGCTGATCAGCAAAATGAAATTGCTGATTTACAAAAACAACTCCCCTTAGTTATTGATTTAGATAAAGAAAATGTTGTTGAAGAAGATAATCGTTTAAATTAATTCAGGCAGCACTTTTACGGATTAGTCCTCGTGAGAGTGTTTTTTTGTGGAAAAAGATTAGCGAGCCTTTCCCTGAAGAACGTCATCCGTTATAGTAAAGTATAAGGAAGTGAGTTTTTTGATTGAATCAATGAAAAAATGGACAGTAGAACGTCCAAATCAAGAAGTTGTTGAACGTTTAACTGCGGAGTTAGCAATTCCATCCGTACATGCGAAAATACTTGCTTCTAGGGGAATTATTGATCCTGTTGAGGCGAAAGCTTTTTTACATATGGATGAATCGGCTATGCATGATCCTTATTTGATGCACGATATGGAAAAAGCAGTTGAATTAATTCACGATGCAATTAACGAAGACAAGAAAATCGCTGTATATGGGGATTATGATGCGGATGGTGTGACGAGTACATCTGTTTTAATGACGGTACTGGAACAACTTGGTGCGGATGCATTCTTTGTAATTCCAGATCGCTTTAAACATGGTTATGGTCCTAATAAAGACCTTTTTCAAGAAATCTATGAACGCGGTGCTGCTGTATTAATCACTGTTGATAATGGTGTGTCTGGTGTCGATGAGGTAGCGTTTGCAAAGACGCTCGGTTTGGAAGTAGTGATAACAGATCATCATGAACCTGGAGAGAAATGGCCCGCTGCAGATGCGATTATTCATCCGAGACATCCAGAAGGCAATTATCCGTTTGGTGAACTTGCGGGCGTTGGAGTAGCATTTAAACTGGCGCAAGCTTTGCTCGATGAAATTCCTTATGAGTTATTAGAACTCGTTGCAATAGGTACAGTAGCTGACCTTGTACCATTAAAAGGTGAAAATAGATTTTTTGTTAAAGAAGGCTTAAAGCTAATGCGTACTTCTAAAAGACTTGGCATTCAAGCTCTGGCAAAAGTTGCTGGAACAGAACAGGCTCAGTTAAACGAAGAATCGATTGGTTTTATGATTGGGCCTAGACTAAACGCTGTTGGCAGGCTAGGTGATGCAGCGCCCGCTGTTCATTTGCTTATGACTGAAGACGTGGAGGTTGCCTCAGGACTTGCAACAGAATTGGACAATTTAAACAAAGAGAGACAATCACTCGTCACTAATATGACAAAAGAAGCCGAGGAATTACTAAAAGAATTTCATGGAGATTCAATACCATTAGTTATTGTCATTGCAAAAGAGGGATGGAATGCTGGTGTAGTAGGGATTGTGGCATCTCGTCTAACGGAAAAATATTACCGTCCGTCAATTGTGCTATCAATTGATTCTGTAAAACATATAGCTAAAGGATCCGCTAGAAGTATTGCCGGTTTTAATATGTTTGCAGAATTGACGAAAAACAAGTCGATTCTTCCTCATTTTGGCGGACATCCAATGGCTGCTGGTATGTCTTTAAATTTGGATAACCTTGACTTGTTGAGAAAAAACTTAATTGACCAAGCTGGAAGTATACTGACGGTTGATCAGTTGATTCCGAAACTTTCAATAGACGTTCCGTTAACAATAGATGAAATTGATGTTGATGTTTTGGATAAATTGGATTTACTTAGACCATTTGGGATGGACTTTGCAAAACCAGTTTATATGCTGGAAGGTTTATCCGCGTCTTCTGTTCGCAAGATTGGTGCTGCACAAAATCACTTAAAAATCGACTTAACTGATGGAGTAAACACTATTGATGTGATTGGATTTGGACTTGGGGAAATTGCAGATCATATTACACCAGGTGTAAAATTGTCCGTCGCAGGGGATTTACAAGTGAATGAATGGAATGGCAATAAAAAACCACAATTACTCCTTAAAGATTTATCAACAGATGAGTGGCAGTTATTTGATTTACGTGGCATTCGTGAAACTTCCAGATGGCTACATACTATTCCAAAAACAGGAACTGTGTTTATTGCATTTCAGGAATCTACGATTAGGGCGCTACAAACGTCCTTAGAAGGAAATCATATTCATTTAGTTGGCTCGCAACCTATACCAGATGCAGAAAACATTGTGCTACTAGACATACCGAATAATGTATCTGCACTTAATGAACTAATTGGTAAGCAAAATCCAAGTCGTATTTATGCGCATTTCTACGTTCCAGAATCAGTCTACTTTGATGGAATACCCGGACGTGATCAGTTTGGTTGGTATTATAGTTTTCTAAAAAGTCGCGGTAAATTTGACTTTGTTACGAACGGCGAAAAGCTAATCAAGCATAAAGGTTGGAGAAATGATACGGTTAATTTCATGTCAAAGGTGTTTTCTGAACTTGGATTTGTTAAGATTGAAAAGGAACTTGTGTATTTTGTCGAAACGACAGAAAAACGGGACCTAACAGAAGCACCAACTTACCAAGAAAGAGAACGACAAATCGAGTTGGAAAAGAAATTGCTTTATGCACCCTATACGGAATTAAAAGAATGGTTTGAACCATTCCGAAAAGGCGTTATAGAGTAAGAATAAATTTGAAATAGTTTTTATTATGGGGAGGAACCACCAAGATGAATTTGAAAGACTATGTTACTGTCGTCCCAGATTATCCGAAAAAAGGGATTCGATTTAAGGATATCACAACAATTATGGATGATGGTAAGGCGTATAAGTTTGCAACAGATGAAATTGTTAAATTTGCTCAAGAGGTTGGTACGGATATTATTGTAGGCCCTGAAGCACGTGGGTTTATTATTGGTTGTCCTGTAGCTTATGCACTTGAAATAGGTTTTGCACCTGTACGTAAACCAGGAAAATTACCACGGGAGACAATTAGTGTTGAGTATGAACTGGAGTACGGGAAAGATACGTTAACGATTCATAAAGATGCTATTAAACCCGGTCAGCGTGTCCTAATTGTGGACGACTTATTGGCAACTGGTGGTACAATTGGCGCTACAATAGAACTTGTTGAAAAGCTTGGTGGAATTGTAGTTGGATGTGCTTTTCTCATTGAATTATCTTATTTAAGTGGACGTGAAAAGTTAAAGGGATATCCGATGCGTGCCCTTATGACATACTGAGTAAATATTCCTCGGCACGTATTGCGGGGAATTTTTCAATTGCCTTACTTTACACTTTGACCAATTATACATACAATAGATTTATTATCATTTTTATCTGAATTAAACATATGTGTTACATATTAATTAATGATTAAAAGAATAAATCGAAATTACGCTTAACGATGTATGAGTGTCTTTCGGTTATTTGCATAGTTAGAAACTTTATAAATCTGTAAGATAAAAATTATCTTGCTTTGAAAGGGGTGTTAGAATGGCGAAAAATCAAGATATGACAGCAGAAGACTTATTTGTGCTCGTTTCTTCGTATATGAATGATGAGCATGTTGAATTTGTGAAAAAAGCATATGCTGCTGCAGAATCGGCTCATGAAGGACAATTTAGAAGTTCTGGGGAACCGTACATCCTACATCCAATTCAGGTGGCTGGAATTCTCGCAGAGTTAGAAATGGATCCATCAACAGTTGCAGCGGGTTTTCTTCATGATGTGGTGGAAGATACGGACGTATGTCGTGAAGATATTATTCGTGATTTTGGTGAAGAAGTCGCCATGTTAGTAGATGGCGTGACGAAGTTGGATAAATTAAAATATAAATCAAAAGAAGAAAAACAAGCTGAAAATCACCGTAAAATGTTTATTGCGATGGCACAAGATATCCGTGTTATATTAATTAAACTTGCAGATAGACTACATAATATGCGTACGTTAAAACATGTTTCCTCAGAAAAACAACATCGAGTAGCAGCAGAGACGCTTGAAATATTCGCACCACTTGCACATCGTCTAGGGATATCAGCAATTAAATGGGAATTAGAAGATATTGCCCTTCGCTACTTAAAACCTCAACAATATTATCGTATTGTCAACCATATGAAGCAAAAAAGAATTGAACGTGAAAACTATTTAGCGGATTTAATGGTTCAAGTTAAAGTTGAAATTGAGAAAATGAACATACAAGCAGATATTTCAGGACGTCCAAAACACCTATATTCTATTTATCAAAAGATGGTCTTGCAAGGTAAAGAATTTAATGAAATTTATGATTTACTTGCTGTACGTGTAATTGTATCAAGCATTAAAGATTGTTATGCAGTACTAGGGATTATTCACACACTATGGAAGCCAATGCCAGGGCGATTTAAGGATTATATCGCGATGCCTAAGCAAAACTTGTACCAATCCCTTCATACGACGGTTGTTGGACCAGGGGGTGATCCGCTTGAAGTGCAAATACGAACGGCTGAAATGCATAAAATTTCAGAATTTGGTGTTGCTGCGCATTGGGCATATAAAGAAGGTAAATCAATTACGAAGGATCCAAGTGATATTGATTCGAAATTAACATGGTTTAGAGAAATACTTGATTTTCAAAACGAATCTTCTGATGCAGAAGAATTTATGGAGTCACTAAAATTCGATTTATTTTCAGATATGGTCTATGTTTTCACTCCTGAAGGCGATGTGATGGAACTTCCGGCAGGTTGTGTACCAATAGACTTTGCTTTTCGAGTGCATTCTGAGGTTGGAAACCAAACGATTGGCGCAAAAGTGAATGGTAAAATGGTTCCGCTAGATACTGAACTTCATACTGGGGATATCGTTGAAATATTAACTTCAAAACAATCGTTTGGACCTAGTCGGGATTGGTTAAAGATTGCCAATTCTTCACAGGCTAAAAATAAGATTCGCCACTTTTTCAAAAGACAATTACGCGAAGAGAATGTTGTAAAAGGACGAGATCAGATTGAGAAAGAAGTAAAAGCACAGGATTTTGAAGTGAAAGATGTTCTTACACAAGAAAACATAGCACGTGTTTGTGATAAATTTAATTTTACTTCAGAACAAGACATGTATGCTGCAGTTGGCTTTAACGGTATTACTGCTGAACAAGTGGTGAATAGGCTTTCTGAAAAAATGCGTAAAGAACGTAAAAAACAAGAAACGATAAATAAAATTGTTTCAGGTATAGAGTCAGCGCCACCTCAGCGAATGACCGAATCAGGAGTAACTGTTATCGGGATTGATAACATCTTAATAAGACTTTCAAAATGCTGTAGTCCTGTACCAGGAGATGAAATCATTGGTTTTATTACAAGAGGACGGGGCGTATCTGTTCACCGGACAGATTGTCCAAATGTTGATTCGAGTGGGGATGGATTAGATCGTACAATCGATGTTGAATGGTCATTAGGATCTAGCGATGAACATAAAGAATTCCAAGTAGATATTGAAATCACTGGTTATGATAGACAAGGTTTGTTGAATGAAGTGATGATGGTTGTTGCTGAAACGAAGACGCAGATTATAGCGGTTAGTGGCAGAGCAGATCGTGACAGTATTGCCAAAATTAATATGACTATTAAAATTACGAATATTGCTGACTTATTTAGAATTTCGGAACGGATAAAGCAAGTTTCAGAAATTTATTCGGTTGAACGTGTTATTAATTAATAAAGGAAGTTGTTTACTATGAGAATAATATTACAACGTTCAGGCCCAGCCTCAGTCACTGTTGATAAAGAAATAACAGGTTCGATTGAAAAAGGGTACGTCCTACTTGTCGGGGTTACACATAATGATACGGAAGAAGATGCGATTTATGCTGCCAAAAAAATTGCGAATCTACGTTTATGGGAAGACAACGAAGGGAAAATGAATCATTCTATAATCGAAGTAGACGGTGATATTTTATCCGTGTCGCAATTTACATTATACGGCGATATTAAAAAGGGGAGGCGTCCGAGTTTTCAGGATGCAGCGCGCCCCGAACACGCTGAACCCCTCTGGCTCTTCTTTAATCAGAAGTTAATGGAAGAAGGTCTCCGTGTACAAACAGGTTTATTTGGTGAGATGATGGATGTATCACTTGTCAATGATGGACCGATTACGATTATTGTTGACACGAAATAATTAAAAAAGGATCTTCTCTATGAGAAGATCCTTTTTTAATTGGCATCAAAATACTTTAACAATCCGTTATAAATTCCATGTGTAGCTTGTTCTCGAAATGCTTCTGTCGTAATATACCTTTCTTCTGAATCATTGGATAAGTATCCGAGTTCGATTAAAATAGCGTTCTGACTATTTTCACGTAGGACAAAAAAGTTACCCGGTTGCACACCACGATTACGAATAGATAAAGATGAGTCTAACTCACTGTTAACAGCATCACCAAGTTCTTTTTGTCGACTGTGCGTGTAATAAGTTGTGAATCCCGAAATTGAAGAGTCAAGTGTAGCATCGTAATGGATGCTAACGAAAGCATCAGCTGCATATTGATGGCTAGTTGCAACACGTTTACGCAACGTTATATATGTATCGGTTTCCCGAGTTAGTTCTACCGTTGCACCAGCTGCTTTTAATTTAGAAGCAAGAAGTTCGGCTGTCATTAAAGTAATATACTTCTCGTCCGTCCCGCGTTGCCCTGTCGTTCCACGATCATTTCCACCGTGTCCTGGGTCGATGACAATTGTAAGACCATTTAAAGTGCCAGGAACGCGTGCTTTCTTTTTTTCACCAGGTACTTGTTTACTTACAGAATCTTCATCTGCCGAAACGACCCAATTAGCAATAAAAGCCGTATCACCAGTTGGCATTATAATTTCAAACCAATCACCTGTGTTGTTTTTAATTTCAAATTGTTGGCCTGCATCAGCCCTATACGCAATTGCGGAACCTGTTGAAGCTTTCTGGCGTATATTTGTGCCATCGGTTAGTATAGTAACTGTTTTAGGTTTTGATTCACTTTCTTTTTTTACTGTTTCAGTAGAAGAAAGGAGTCCATGAAAAGAATAAACCCACCCATCTTTTTTCTTATCCAATGAGATTTTAACCCAGTTCCCACTAATTTCCTTCACATTAAATATTTTATTTTTGTGGATGACACCAATTTTTTTTGATGCAAGGCTAGCTTCACTTCGAACATTTAATGAATCAACAGAAACGGTAAAAGTATTCATTGCTTTAATAGTTTCGTCAGCTGCGTTATTATTTTGCTCAGATATTTCAGAAATATAATCTGTATGTACCCATCCGGTTATTTCATTTTTTGTAATTCGCGCCCAATTTCCTTCTTTAGTAATTAAAATTGCTTCATCACCAGCATTCAATTTACCAAGAATAGCGGAGCCAATGGAAGGATCTGTACGAATATTTAAACTATCGACCCGTGAAACAATCGTTAAGCTTACATCTGATCCGCTAATTGGAGCGGTTAGCCATGAAGCAATCCAGCCTGTTTGCCCAGATGAAGTGACTTTTAACCACTCTCCTGAAGTGGAAATAATTTCGGCTATATCATTACGATTCAAAGTACCTGTTATCTCGGATGTAAGTCCAGGGCCTGAACGCATATTGATAAATTCAGAATCAATTCGAACAGAATCTGAATTTGCGTATGATGACTTAACACCAGATATAAGGCTGAAAAATAGCATGAAAACAATTAATAATTTAACACTTTTTGTCACATGACCATCTCCTCTTATTCACTAGTATAAGAGAAATTTAGGTAAATAACTACATTTATCTACAATTAGTTGACATGAAGCGCAATTATCATTAAGATTATTAGTAATTGAGCATAGTTATTGCCGAAGATTTGGAAATTAGTTATAAAGCTATCTGATTAGAGAAGGGTTGACGTGGCTGAAATCTCCCCTGCAGATTTTTATAATGAAAAACACCAATGAGGTTTCTTATCGAAATTTAATTAGTAGATAAGAACGGAGCCGACCGTTATTCGGGTTTAAAGAGGGCACTAAATTTGTGCCAATTAGGGTGGAACCGCGGAAGCTATAAAGGCTCTCGTCCCTTGCGTATGCAAGGGGTGAGGGTCTTTTTTTATTTTTCAAAAACTAGTGCTAATCGCTGCCTGCTTAAACTTAAAAGAAAAAGAAAGGGGTTTGAAAATGAATTTTAAAGTGCCTAGAGGAACACAAGATATTCTACCTACCGAAACATGGAAATGGCAAAAAGTCGAAGGAATTATTAATACCGTATGTGAACTTTATCATTATAAAGAGATACGCACACCGATGTTTGAGCAAACTGAATTGTTCCAGCGAACAGTCGGCGAGACTACGGATGTCGTCCAAAAAGAAATGTACACATTTACAGATCGTGGAAATCGTTCCATGACATTGCGTCCTGAAGGAACTGCTGCAGTTGTTCGTTCTTTTGTTGAACATAAAATGTTCGGCTATCCAGATCAACCTGTGAAGCTCTATTATACTGGTCCGATGTTCCGTTATGAGCGCCAACAAGCGGGTAGGTACAGACAGTTTGTACAGTTCGGTGTAGAAGCAATCGGAAGTAATGACCCATCAATTGACGCTGAAGTGATTTCACTTGCTATGGATGTTTATAAACGTGTTGGACTTAGTGAACTAAAGTTGGTGATTAATTCACTTGGAGATACAGTATGTCGCTCTGCTCATAAAGAAGCTTTGGTTGCACATTTTAGTCCTCATATCGAGGGATTTTGTTCGGATTGTAAATCTAGACTTAATAAAAATCCACTTCGTATACTTGATTGCAAAGTAGATAGCGAGAACCCGTTAATTGCTACTGCACCTTCTTTAGCGGACTTTTTGAATGTAGAATCAGCAGCATACTTCGCGTCAGTAAAAAGCTATCTAGATGATGCTGGAATTCCATATGTAGTGGATCCTAATCTTGTGCGAGGCTTAGATTATTATAATCACACTGCTTTTGAAATTATGAGTACAGCAAAGGGTTTTGGTGCGATTACAACGCTCTGTGGTGGGGGAAGATATAATGGCTTAGCTGAAGAAATTGGTGGCCCGTCTGCACCTGGAATCGGTTTTGCAATGAGTATCGAGCGACTACTACTTGCCATGGAGGCAGAGGGTAAAACATTTGAAGCAGAAGCTGAACTGGATGTTTATATTGTGACGCTAGGAGACGATGCGAAACGTATAGGTGTTAAACTGCTAACTGAACTTAGAACAGAAGGTATTCGTTCGGATATGGATTATATGGATCGTAAATTAAAAGCCCAAATGAAATCAGCAGACCGCTTAACAGCGCGCGCAGTAATAGTTATAGGCGATGAAGAAGTTGCAGAAGGTGTCGTTATGTTACGAAATATGACCGACAGATCACAAGAAAAAGTAGTGACAAGTGAATTAATTGAGAAAGTTAAAAACGTTTTATTAACATAAAAATAGCTAAAGAGGCGGATGAATAATATGCAAAGAACACATTATTGCGGCGAGTTATCGGAAAAAGAAGTAGGATCTACAGTAACATTAAAAGGCTGGGTTCAAATTAGAAGAGACCTCGGTGGCTTAATTTTTATTGATCTTCGTGACCGTGCGGGTGTTGTACAAACTGTATTTAATCCTGCTACATCAGCAGAAGCGCTTGAAATTGCAGAAAGTGTTAGAAACGAATTTGTCATAAGCGTTACAGGAATTGTAATTGAACGTCAGGAATCCCAGAAGAACCCACTCATTCAAACAGGTTCAATTGAAGTTCAAGTGTCATCTATTGAAATTATTAACAAAGCAAAAACACCGCCATTTATGATTGAAGATGAAACGAATGTAGGTGAAGAAACACGATTGAAATACAGATACTTGGATTTACGTCGTCCAAAACTTGCAAAAATATTTAAAATGCGTTCAGATATTACGAAAACTGTACGTAATTTCTTAGATGATGAAGGTTTTCTAGAAGTAGAAACACCTATGCTAACTAAATCCACACCAGAGGGTGCGCGTGACTATCTTGTACCAAGCCGTGTACATGAAGGCCAATTCTATGCATTGCCACAGTCACCACAGCTGTTTAAACAGATGTTGATGGTTTCTGGTTTTGATCGTTACTATCAAATTGCTCGTTGTTTCCGTGATGAGGATTTACGTGCTGATCGTCAACCAGAATTTACGCAAATAGATATGGAAATGAGTTTCACGTCTATAGAAGAAATCATTGCGTTAAATGAAAAAATGATGCAAAAAGTAATGAAGGATGTTAAAGGAATTGATGTGCAAATTCCATTTAACCGTATTCCTTATGATGAAGCTATGGCGCGCTTCGGTTCAGATAAACCAGATACACGTTTTGACTTAGAATTAGTCGATGTATCTGAAATTATTAAAGATGCACCTTTCAAGGTGTTTACCGGAGCCGTTGAAGCAGGCGGACAAGTTAAATTAATTAATTTAAAAAATAAAGCTGCTGAATATACACGTAAAGACATTGACGAAGGCTTAAACGAATTTGCTGGTCGACACGGCGCAAAAGGTCTTGCTTGGTTAAAAGTTACTGAAGAAGGCTTAAACGGACCAATCGCTAAGTTCTTCCAAGGTGAAGTAGCTGAGTCATTACTAACAGCTGCAGGCGCGGAAACAGGAGATCTCCTATTATTTGTTGCTGATAAAAAGAACGTAGTTGCGGCTGCATTAGGAGCACTTCGCGTGAAATTAGCGAAGGATCACGATCTTTATGATGCTTCTACTTTTAATTTCTTATGGGTAACTGATTGGCCATTATTTGAATATGATGAGGACGCTGAACGATTCACAGCGGCACACCATCCGTTCACAATGCCATCTAATGTAGATGAGTTGGAAAGTAGCCCTGAAACAGTTCGCGCAGAAGCTTATGATCTCGTGTTAAATGGTTATGAACTTGGTGGAGGTTCACTGCGTATTTATCAACGTGATGTGCAAGAGAAGATGTTCAAAGCACTTGGATTCAGTGATGAAGAGGCGAGAGAGCAGTTTGGATTCCTTCTCGATGCATTCGAATATGGTACACCGCCACATGGTGGAATTGCTTTCGGTCTGGATCGTATTGTAATGCTTCTTGCAGGTTCAACAAATCTTAGAGATACAATCGCATTCCCAAAAACAGCGAATGCGAACTGTCTTGTTACATCAGCACCTGATAGCGTTAATCCAAAACAATTAGCTGAATTAGGAATATCAGTAAACGATGATATTAAGTAAAAAGTATTAAAGTATACCTACTTTTTGAAATATTTCATTAACTAAAACGATTGAATTAGATGAAAATATGTGGTAATCTAAGATTAATACGAATCCTGAAGTGTTCGTTATTTGACCATCAGTTTTGACCGAACATTTCTATCGTAGGGAGCCTGATTTTGAATCGGATGACATGCCTCTAAGGGGAAGTCAGAATATTTGAAGAGGGCACCCACCTGCTGAGAGCGGGTTCAAAACGATACTACAAAAGACGGCACATTTGGGATTCGTGCTAACTTTAAACTTAATCCCCTCTGGTGAAAGTGCAGAGGGGTTTTCTGATGGATGAATTAACATATACTATGGTAGATAGGTGGCGTTTTTCTTGTTGCATCAATTTTCAAGAAACGAATTAGCGATTGGCAAAGAAGGCGTTGAACTTATGCGTAATAAGACAGTTGCTATTTTAGGTGTTGGCGGCGTAGGTTCTTTTGCAGCAGAAGCTTGCGCAAGAAGTGGAATAGGGCGTATTATTCTCGTTGACAAAGATGATATCGATATTACGAACATAAATCGACAATTAATTGCAAATTTATCAACAGTAGGCCGTTCAAAAACCGAAGTTATGTCGGAACGAATTGCAGATATTAATAAAGATTGTGAAGTTATTTCACTACATATGTTTTATACGGAAGAAACAGTAGAAGAATTTTTTAGTTACAAACCCGATTACGTTATAGATGCTTCTGACACGATTAAATATAAAATACATCTTGCTTTAGAATGTATTGCACGCGGCATTAAAATTATTTCAAGCATGGGTGCTGCGAACAAAATGGATCCAACCCGGTTTAAAATTGTAGATATATCCGAAACGCATACCGATCCTGTTGCCAAAGTTATGCGAACCCGACTTCGTAAAGCAGGTATCTATAAGGGGTTACCTGTCGTGTTTTCGGATGAAAGCCCAGTTGTTATTCGTGAAGATGTAGTAGGAACTGTCGGTAAACCTGATGCAGTGATTCGTAAAGCGGAAATGCCACCAGCTTCAAATGCATTTGTGCCATCTGTAGCAGGTTTAATTTGTGCTAGTTGGGTACTAAACGATATCGTTTCTGATATCCCAATTACTCGTGTTAAAGATAAAGTCAAATAAAATTCTTTGATAGTTGCACAGAAATAAAAATCTGTGTGGCTATTTTTGTAAACTAATAATAATATTATGGAAACAATTATGTGGAATAATTGGCTCAACAATAATGATTGTATTGCTTTGCTTTAGAGTCAAAACTAATAGGGGGGAGTATTTTTGAAAGTAGACGATATGATTATAGAAACAAAACGCTTACTTATTCGTCCATTTAAGAATGAAGATTATGCTGAATGGGATAAAGGATATAAAAATAGGCAAGCTTCTACTTATAAACATGACGAGGGCTATGATGAATCATCAGTATATGATCAAGAGTGGTATGAGGATTGGATAAAAGGTTTTCATAAGACCGCAAACAAAGATGTATCATATGTCTTTGGTATATTTCGAAAAGAAGACGGATTAGTTTTAGGGGAGTTAGAGTTATTCACGATATTACGCATGGATTATAACTGGGGTATGATGGGGTATTCTATACATAATCAGTTTTATAGGCGAGGTTATGGAAAGGAAAGTGTACAGGCTGCTGCTGAGTTCTTTTTCTACTCTTTACAATTCCACAGAATTGAACTCCAAATAAATATTGATAATGAACCATCCAAAAGATTAGCAGAAAGTGCGGGTTTTATTTACGAATGCACAAGAGAAGCTTTTTTCTATGAAAATGGAAAATGGATTGATAATCTAATTTATTATAAAAACCGAATCCACTAAAAAATAACCGTTCAGTTAAATTGAACGGTTATTTTTTTCGATTAAAAGCCTAACTTAGTTCTGAATTGATTGACATAAGTCTGACTAACGGCTAAAACTGTTCCATCTATTAATGTTAATTGAAGATTAGAAGTGAAGTCCCTAGAAATCTCTTTAATAAATGAAATATTAACAATATAAGAGCGGTGAATCCGTAAAAAACAGGGTGGTAATAATACTTCTAGATTTTTTAGAGTTTGAATCAAGCTATAAGACTCATTATTTGCATAAAACCATGTTTTCTTATGAAGACTTTCTATATAAGTCACTTCTTCAATTTGAACGGGACTCCAAGTATCTTCTAGTTTACCTGTTAGAAAACTTAGTGGCTCTCTTTTCAAAAAATAATAATTAGTAGGTAGAATAACGACTAAAGCGCCTTGTTGTTGATTAACTGTTATAGGATAGCCGATACCGTAATAAGAAACGCCAAATAGTGAATCGTCCATTAAGCCTTCAAACCGAATCCCTTTTTTAAAAATACTGTCGGCTATACTTCCTTGCTCTACTTTCTGTCCTTTCTTAATTCGGATGTCATGAATACCAGAGATGTAATACAAATAATGGTTGTTCAATGCAATTGCAATTGAAGCATCTTTAGGAATCCAGTCTTTCATTATACCTACAAGCTCTTGAAAACTTTCATTTTCCAATTAAACCACTCCTGTTATTAGAATATTCGACTCTATCGAACTATTTCATCCGACTATAATTGCTTCTGTCTTAAAATATACTGTTCTGTCTAAATAGTCGGACACTTTATAGAATCTGTTATATATTAGTATACATGAACAACAACTGTTATGAAACAGTTGATTATAGAAGACCACAAAACAGGAGGATGATTATTAATGGTATCAAGACAAGAGCAAATTGAAGAATTAGAACAGAGCTGGGCAAAAGATGGAAGATGGCAGGGAATTAAGAGAGATTACTCAGCAGCAGACGTTGTAAAGTTAAGAGGTTCTCTGCAAATTGAATACACACTTGCACAAAAAGGTGCAGCACGGTTATTCAAATCACTTCAAGAAGAGCCGTTTGTAAACTCACTTGGTGCACTTACTGGTAACCAGGCAGTTCAACAAGTTAAAGCTGGCCTTAAAGCTGTATATCTTAGTGGATGGCAAGTAGCAGCAGATGCAAACACTGCTGGTCAAATGTATCCTGACCAAAGCTTATACCCAGTAAATAGTGTTCCAACAGTAGTAACTAAAATCAACCAAGCGCTACAACGTGCAGATCAAATCGATCATGCAGAAGATGGTAATGAAGGTTTTGACTGGTTCGCACCAATCGTAGCAGATGCTGAAGCAGGATTCGGAGGACCGCTTAACGTTTACGAACTGATGAAAGCGATGATAGAAGCTGGAGCTGCTGGTGTTCACTTTGAAGACCAACTGGCGTCAGAAAAGAAATGTGGTCACCTTGGAGGTAAAGTGTTACTTCCAACACAAAATGCTATTCGTAATCTTACTGCAGCTAGACTAGCATCCGACGTATTAGGCGTACCAACAATTATCCTTGCACGAACAGATGCTGAAGCAGCAGATTTGATTACAAGCGATATTGACCCACGTGATGCTAAGTTTATCACTGGCGAAAGAACGCCTGAAGGATTTTATCGCACAAACAAAGGTCTTGACCAAGCTATTGCACGCGGCCTTGCTTACGCACCATATGCAGATTTGATCTGGTGTGAAACGGCAACACCAAGCCTGATAGACGCACAGCTTTTTGCGGATGCAATCCATGCTGAATACCCAGGTAAAATGCTTGCTTATAACTGTTCACCATCGTTTAACTGGAAAGCGTCTGAGTTAACTGATGACGAAATCCTTAATTTCCAAAGAAGTATTGGTGAAATGGGCTATAAATTCCAGTTCGTTACACTTGCTGGATTCCACTCACTTAACCACAGTATGTTTGAACTTGCTCACGGATACAAAGATGATGGAATGGCGGCTTATTCTAAATTACAACAAGCTGAGTTTGATAGTGAAGTAAAAGGGTACACGGCTACTCGCCACCAACGTGAAGTTGGAACAGGTTACTTCGATGAAGTGTCACAAGTCATATCTGGTGGTAAATCTTCTACAACAGCAATGGCAGGTTCTACTGAAACAGCACAGTTTTAATTTCATTTAATTAAAGGGAAGGATGGGGGATTAAAAATATGATCCCCATCACTACCAAACTATTACTCGTTTTACCAAAATAGAAAATGGAGGAGATTATTATGATGGAAAAAGAGATGAAAATTTCAGCTAAAGATAAAGAGTGTAGGGAATGTGGTAATAAAATCGTAGAAAAACATGAATCATATTTATATGAATGCGAGCGTTGTATCGGTAAACATGAACACTGATTGAAAATGTCTCTATTCCTAATTATAGGAAATAGGGACATTTTCTTTTTATTTTGACCATTATCGTTTAAACTATTCTAGAAGGGAGAATATGCTCATGAAATACATAGTAGTAGTCATTCAAATAGCTGTAATCTATTTATTTTTCATGGTCGGCACGTTTTTATCTGACATATTAAGATTGCCTATTCATGGAAGCATCACGGGACTCATATTATTATTTCTCTGTTTAAATTTTAATATCCTTCCAGAAAAATACATCCAATCTGGAGCGGGCTTTATGTTAGCATTTATGCCAGTATTTTTTATTCCATCCACAGTGGGCGTAATACAATACCCTGAATTTCTTTCGCTAAAAGGAATAGTTCTAGTATTAATTGTCATGTTAAGCAGTTTCATAACCATTTTAGTTGCAGGTAAAACAAGTCAATATTTTGAAAAGAGAACAGTATTGAAAGAGGAGTAAAGTGTTATGAATGATCTAGTAATAATCATTGCAGTTATTGGTTTAATATTCGGTTCTTTTGTAGTGATGAGAAAATTGTATGCTCGTTTTTCTACTCCGCTCTTACATCCCGTATTAACAACGACTTTTTTTATTATTTTCGTCCTTATTATTTTAAAAATACCATACGATGATTTTATGGTTGGTGGAAAGTGGATTCAATTTTTATTAGGTCCTACAGTCGTTTCTCTGGCTTTCCCGTTATATAGACAAAGAGAAATCCTTGTAAAATATCGACAAGCCATCTTCATGGGTGTAGGTATGGGTATAATATCCGCAATGTTAAGCATTTACTTATTAGCTATTATCGCAAGAGTTGATCAAGAAATGATTTATACTTTATTACCTAAGTCATTAACGATGCCTGTTGCGCTTCAAATGAGCACAACATTAGGGGGGATTCCTCCAATGTCTGCAGCATTCGTTATGATTGCAGGATTTACAGGGCTTATTCTTGGACCTGCATTTATGAAGATGATGCATATAGATACGCCACTTAGTAAAGGTTTATCACTAGGAAGTGCTTCACATGCTCTTGGTGTAGCAAAAGCAACTGAATACGGTGAATTCGCACTTTCGATGAGTTCAGTATCGATGACTTTAAGCGGTATCGCAGGCTCTGTCATTGGCCCATTAATCATATGGGTTATGAATTTCAGCTAAAAAATAAGCACAATCAATATAATCCTTAGTAGCAAACAATGTTGTTGTCTGCTACTAAGGATTTTTTGTTACTTTAAATTTAAACAGATCATTTTAATCAAAAAATGATAAAAGTAAGTGTGTAAATTCCATCTCAAATGGTAAACCTTAAGGTGAGCGATGATTGGGAAGGAGAATTAAAAAATGGTATTAAAAGATGAACTAATAGAATTAAAAGACATGGAGTTTGAGGAACGTTGTGTGCTAAGTCTATATTTAAATACGAATCCTGCAGATCCAGAACAAAGAAATGGTGCTTGGAAAATTCATCTAAAAACGGGGATGAAAAGACTAAAAGAGTACTTAGAAGCTTCAGATGATAAAAAAGAAATTAAGTTATTTGAAAAAACAAGGGAAAAAGTGATGAAAGAAATAGATGACAATCAAAACGATTTTAATAAAGGCGTCGTAATTTTTGCTTCTGAAATCTCGAATCTTTGGTCAGTGCACTATGTACAAGTTGCGGTTAAGACAAGTTTCCATTGGGAAAACCACCCAGTTCTTGAGGAGCTATATTATATCAACAAAGCTTATCCAAACTCGGGAATTGTATTACCAGGACAGAATTCTGTCAGGATTATTGATACATCAATGGGGTTTGTTAATGAAGAACTGAACTACGAGTTTGATGCTGGTAAAAAGCAATGGGAACAAAAAGGAGAGCATATTATTGGAGGACTTCAAGCTTCTGGAGCAGTTGATGCGGATGCCTTTGATGATCGTCTAAAAGAAAATTTGCTGAGGTTTTATAAAGATATGGGTGCCACTGTAGACCGATTAAAAAAAGAACGTAAGTGGGAAGAAATTCATGTGTCAGGGGAAGCGGAACTTGCGAATTCATTTGCCCAGACATTGCAAGTTAAACCAGCAAGTTGTCTACACAAAAATTTAAACAACCGAAAAGCTGATATTGTGTTACAAGAGGTTTTTGAAAAATAAACTTTAAATACGATTTAATTGAATGCGTATAAAATTTTCTTTTTTGCCACATAATATATTACGACAACAGATTTATCGATTAGATTTATTATTATTGAAAGAGGAGTGCTTAAATGGGAATCTTAGATGGAAATCCGAAAAACGAGCCAATGCATTATGGTGAGGTAATCGGTTGTTGGGCTTTTGTAGGAGCACAAAGAGGTCTTATTAGTGGCTATGAAGCATTTTTAAACCATGCTGCGGATAAGGAGTTCGTGAAACTTATTCAAGAAGCAATAGACATGTTTAAATCTCAGAACAAGCAAGTTGAGAAAATATTAAAAGATAATGGGATTACACCACCACCGACCTTGCCTGAACGTCCAAAATGTTCTGCTGATGATATTCCTGCAGGTGCACGACTAATGGATCCTGAAATAAGTGGCGCAGTTTCTATAAACGTTGGTCAGGGTCTTGTATCATGTAGCCAGGTAATGGGACAATGTTTAAGGGAAGACATTGCCATGATGTTTGGTAAGTTTCATGTAGAAAAAGCTTTATTTGGTCTTAAGCTGTTAAGATTAAATAAAGAAAAAGGTTGGCTGATTCCACCGCCACTTAATATGAATAAAACATCATCAGACGAATAGAATATATTTAGATATCCATTTTAATTTAGAATGAAAACAAGCATATCCTATTTTAGGGATATGCTTGTTTTTGGTTAAAGTACAATATCAAATAAGGATTTTAAAAGATGATTTTTTTCTTCCTCACTTACTACTTTTTTTCGATTTATCCCATTTTCAGTTATTTTAAGATTTCTGTCTGTTAAAGTAATTTGACCATTTATCGTATTTCGTGAAGCGACATCTACTTTGGTGAATGAAGATTCCCTAGAAACTTGATTATATACACAACCTTCATGAAAGTCGATGAGTTCTTTCTGAGCTGTACTAAATCTATAAATAGTTCTTTCTCCATATTTATTGCGCATGACTAAGTCATAAAATTCGTTTTCTAAAGAATTAATCCAATATGTTCCTGTTGAATCGTTAAGTTTACGACCAGACAATGGAATTGGAATACGGGGTGTAGCGGCACCAAATCCCACATCAACGAGATAAGGTTCATCCAAAAATACAATTATTGCTGCATGCGTATCTGCTTTTGCCCATTTTCCATTAGTCCTTAGAACTGTTGCTGCAACTAAGTGGACATCGTATTTTAGTGTATATAATAACCAGTTAAATAATCCATTCAATTCATAACAATAACCACCACGATTATTAATGACAATTTTTTCATGAATTCGTTCTAGATTAAGATAAATTGGAACTTTTAGAATAACATCAAAATTTTCAAATGGGATGTTTTGTAAATGAAGTGTTTGTAGTTTACTAATATTTTCAAGAGAAGCTTTCTCGAAAGGTAAACCGTCAAACCTACTTAAATAGCTTTTAGGATCCAAAGTAATTTTCCTCCTTTGGTATTAAATAATCAATTTTGTAATGTCAAAACTAGTTATGATTTTGACATTTATTCATTTTTGTTTATTAAATTTGGCGGTATAGAACCGCTGAGCCCTAATTTTAAATTATATGCAGCTAAACGGGACATTTTTGTTTCATTTTCAATTGTTGCAGAGCCAATATGCGGTAATGTCACTAAATTTCTACAGCTTAAGAGTGGGTGATTTACAGGGATCGGCTCAACTGCATAAACATCAGTACCAGCCGCATGTATTTCGCCGTTATTAAGTGCACTAAGCAATGCCGCTTCGTCAACATTCTGACCTCTTGAGCCGTTAATAAATATGGCAGATGCCTTCATTAATTCAAACTCATTTGTTCCAATCATATTTTTCGTTTCCTTTGTTGCTGGTACCATTAAACAAACAAAATCAGATTCTGTTAGTAGGTTTTGCATTGATACATAAGATGCGTCAAGGTCATTTTCTATTGCTAATTTTCGTGAACGATTATAATAGAGAATTTCCATATCGAATCCAAGTCTTGCCCGTTTCGCAATTGCTTGGCCGATACGCCCCATACCGATAATGCCAAGCTTTTTATGATGAACATCAGAACCGAATAGATCGGCCGTTAATGGTCTAACCCAATTTCCAGACTTTACGTATTGATCCATTTCAGGAATTCTTCTTGCCGTAGCAAGTAATAGTCCGAAAATAGCGTCTGCAGTCGTATCAGTTAAAACATCCGGTGTATTTGTTGCAAAAATATTCCGTTTTGTTAATTCTATTAAATCCAAATTATCATATCCTACAGACACGTTAGAAACGATTTTTAAATTCGGGGCGTTGTCTAACAAAATCTTATCTATTGTAAGCGATAAACCAATAGTTCCAACTGCTTTATTTAGGGCACTTCTAAAATAATCATCTTCAAGTGTTTCATTATTTTCAAAATGAATAATTTTAAAATCAGTTCTTAAATCTTTAAGTACTGATTCAGCAATATAGTTGTAGGCTATTATAGTTGGTTTCACATTATTCCTCCTAAAATTAATGCCAAATACCTGCGATTATATTTTAGATGGCAATAGTCTATTTATTTATTTTACGCACAATTTTGATATATAGTCAACAATAGTTAGGAATACTACAGTAATTTAGTCGGGTTGATACCTTGATAACTCCAAAATGTTGCCGAATTAATTAAGAGTTTTCGTGATATATGTTTTATAATAATCAGACGTGGTATATGATAATAAGTAGATTTAGAAAGAAGGTGTTTAAATGACACTGATATATGTCGGAATATTTATAATTTCTCTGGCGTTCGCAGTTGTATCAATTTTTATAGCTAAATTACTTTTACGAACTTCTAAGGTTATTTCGACTTTAAGTAACACTGTAAGAGAAGTCGAAATGAAAACGGAAAAAGCAATTACTGAATTAGAAGGTACGCTTTTGGCAACAGAAGTAACGGCAGCTGATTATCAAATTAAATTACAGGCTGTAGATGGATTGTTTCTAACTATTCGAGATATTGGTGATACTTCTCAAATTATAAGTGGAGAATTTCTTTTGCGAACAAAGAGATTTAATTCTGCGCCTAATCTACCTGGAACACTGTTTTTTGTGCGCTCGATACAAGCGGCAGAATATAGCTTTAAGCTGCTTAAAGCTTGGAAACGTGGTCAAAATGTATCATCATAACGGTTATTAGAAAGAGGGGATATAATGGATTTAACAGGAATAGGTGTTTTGCTTATCGGTATTGCTTTCTTAGTATTAGCAATATTTTTAGCAAAAGTATTAAATAATCTAGGAAATGTACTTGACGGGGTAGAGAAAACGGTTGAGCAAATACCTGAACAACTAGATACTATTATGAATGAAACAGGAAACTTAATTCATCATAGTAATGAGACGCTTTCGGATGTTAATGAAAAACTGAGTACTTTAACTCCAATATTCCATATAGTCGGTGATATAGGTGAAACTACTCGGAAATTCTCTTCTTCCGTGGTGGATGTCACTGCTTCAGTAAAAAATAAAATAGACACAACAGCTGATGAAGAAGCGCTGAACAAAAGACTTGGCGGGATTTATGGAGCTATTGCACTTGGTTATTATGGTTGGCAGAAAAAGAAGGAATTTAAAAATGGACTTTCTAATAATTCCAATTGCAATTTGTATCAGGAAGGAAAAGTTCGTGCTTTAGAAATTGAAAACATAAAAAAGTGAGTGTGGAGAAAATTCCACACTCACTTTTTTGTGTTTTTTATTGAGTGTTCTAATTCGTTTTTGTTTTGTGAAAAGAAGTAGAGAAATGAAAGCAAACCATAAATTCCTTTATACTTCTTACGCTGTGAAAACTCATTCGCTCCGGTTGTATTCTCTTTTAAAGCAATCGTTTTATTTAGTACAACTGATGATAATTCCCGCGCTGAGACACCAACATCTTCAACAATATCAAAAAGGGGATTAACTTTTTTAATTTGCTCGTTTACAGTAACTATTGTTTCGTTACTCGAATGAAGAATCGTTGTCGCTTGTCCAGATATATCAGTCAAAGTTGTAGGTAATTGATCAGTTGTTCTCTGTACATTTTCAAGAATATTAGAAACTTTCTTTAACGGCTTCATTAGGAAAAAGACGAGTACTAAAAATGCTATGCCAATTAACAATACACCAATGCCTAACCAATCCATTAGTTTCGCCTCTTTTCTTTTTTGAAACCATAATATATTCGTGCAGCTACTTCTGTTAATCCTGTTGTTTGCCGCATCAATTCTGCGTATTTTTCGGGAGGATTAGCTACTTCATTAGACAGTTTTTGAAAAGATTGATTTACATATTGCGTTGAAGTGCTTAGCTCCTTTGCTGAAGTTGTTAAACCGTTAAAAGTATTTAATTTATTTTCAGCATCTTCTGCGATTTGATTTGTTTTTGTCACAAGCAAATCGGCTTTAGTTGTAATGCCGCCTAGTTTTGTTTCAACCCGTTTAAGTGTTTCTGAAACATCAGCAATTGACTTTTTTGCACTTTTTAGCGTAATAACAGTAAAAACTGCGATTAGCAGTAATGAAAGCGCTGCTATCAGTGCACTGACATATAATAGTATTTCCAATAAACCCACCTCCATAATACTTCTAGTATACATGATTAACTTATACCTATGTACTTCCACTTCGGCTATAAAATTAAACATTAAAAATGGGAAGTATTATGAACCTATACAACCCAGTAAAATGCTGCATAAGATAGTAGAAGTAGGTTGCTAACTTTGTAAATATAGAGAAAAGTTTTGACTGTCCAACTTTATGGGAGGAGCTGGTTTATTTTTAAATTTAGCATTATATCGTCTTTCTATTTTTTTCTTATCAATTGGAAAGAATGCAATTTTAATCAGCTTTCTATTTCCTTCAAGTAATGAGGAAAAGTTAGTTGTTTATTTTTATTTCAAAATTTTTCTAGGAAGATGACTAGGCTTTAAAGTAATTAATTAAACATTAATCAATATAGAAAAAGATAACTTTTCATGTGACTTGTCAGCTCTTCATAGATTGGAATATAAACAAATTTGAAAGGGGGAATACTTTATGGAAATATATGACGTTGTGTTGATTCCGTTAATCATTGGTTTAATAGAAGTTTTTAAAGTTTTCGGTATTTCAAAAAAAGTCATGCCAATACTCTCGTTGGTATTGGGTATTCTAGCTGGAACCATTTATATTTATCCACATGATCTTAAAGGGGGCGTGCTAGTCGGATTGATGATGGGGTTGTCAGCCAGTGGTATGTATTCTGGCGGTAAAGCAATCATCGTTAAAGATAAAGTAGAAAAACATGTAGATAAGATTGCTAAAAAGAAATAGAAGCGTCTATAGAGATGAATTGTATAGTTTTGTAAAGATAAAGGTCTGGATTCTAAAGGTTTCCTCGTTTATTGGAAATCAGACCTTTTGTATGTGAATATATAATTTGGGATTCCATTTTAATAACCTTTTAACTTAACGATTTGTCCAGTGTGAAAGTCTATTTCTAGCTCGTATTCAATGCCTTGTATAGTTGAAATGACAATTTCGTATACACGTAAACCATTTTCATTGTCGATTCCAGCTTTTAAAACTTTACCTGGTAATCGTTCTTGCGCAATGCATATCGCTTCTTCTAATGAAATTTTACGGTGGGTGTTATAAAAATTGTAATTAAACTTAGGATAATTCCAATAAGTTTCAGTTTTCTTCCCTTTATTATTGGCCAATAATCACTCACCTACCTTAGTTAAGTTAGTTCAACTCATAGTATTCAAAGATAGGTGAATGTGATTTTATATTAGATTTTCTTTACTGTTATTTTCGTTTTCTACTCATAACTAAAATAGAAAGTAGGAAAAAAACAATTGATGTGCAAATTAAATAGGAGACACTAAATAGTTTAGTTGAGATACGCCCATTAATTTCATAAAACATACCCATTTGTAACTGAAAGTCTTTTTTGACTTCAATTGGTGTATTTGAAAAGGCTTCAGTAAGAGAAGTTTCCATTAGAATCTGTCTAAATAGAGCGACGGAATGTGATGTAGGAAATATCTTCACAATAGATTGGATGTATTCAGGCAACCCCCCAATTGGAATATAGATACCAGCTAAAAAGCCAATAAAAGTACCTACAATCATACTTGCCGCAGCAAATGCGTTCGAAGTACGAAAAAATGACACTAAAAACAAGACCATAGATCCGCTTGCTAGGACAGAAAGAATAATCACGCAACCTAACTGAATCGTTTTACCAAATGACAGGACTGGACCGCCGGAGATAAGTAGATAGATATCTACTACGACAAATGTAAATGTGCACATAAGGACACCAATAAATAACGCACTCGCTATATAGCCTCCGACTAGGCTAGACTTTTTTATAGGGGAAGAATTAAAATCCAAGTCTATTTTATTAGCTCGATCTTCGACCAAATTTCCTAATGCCCCTAATGTAGTTGTCATAGCTGTAACTGATAAAATGCCTGCGATAAACCAAGATAATAGTAAAGGTTTTTTAGAAGGGAATTCAGGAAGATTTTTGGACGTCATATCACCCAAAAATAGTAGATATAAAGCAACTAAAATTATGACTGAAAGAAGTGAGAAAAATACAGCAGTTTTGTCTCGGAAATAAAGTAATATATTCCGTTTACTAAATGCTAACATCTTTACTCAACCCCTTATTATTAATCTTTATAAAGACATCGTCTAAACTTGATTTACGCACTTCAAAAGATTTAATTAAACTACTGAATTTCGTTAAAATTGGAATCGCATCATTTGTTTGTTTGAGTTGGATTTGAAAGAGTGCTCTTTCTTCGTTAAAATTAATTCCTTCCGCTTTTAAAGCTTGACGTAGTTCGCAATTCTGATTCGTCTCAAGTGTTAGTTGGTGTGATGAGTAATCGTTTTTTAACTGTTCCGGTGTGCCTTTTGCGATAATACTTCCTTCTTTCATTACAACAACATAATCAGAATTAGCTGCTTCTTCAATATAATGTGTTGTAAGAAAAATAGTCATCTGAGTAACGCGCTGAAGATGTAAAATCATTTCCCAAATGTTTTTTCGGCTTTGTGGATCGAGGCCCGTTGTTGGTTCATCTAATATTAATATGTTTGGTTGATGAATTAGGGCACGCGCAATATCTGCTCGACGCTTTTGTCCGCCTGATAGTTTTCCATAACGACGATTTAAAAAATCAGTACAAGCTGTCGTTTCTGCAACATTTTGGATATTAAATACAAGTTCCTTCTTTGACATACCATAAAAGGAGCCTCGTATCATTAAATTTTCTTTAACTGTGAGTAAAGGATCTAATACACTTTCTTGGAAAACAATGCCGATTTCATTGCGAATGGCATGATCTTCTTTTCCTATCGTATAACCGTTTACTTTAACTTCCCCGTGATTTTGTTTCAATAAGGTTAAAATTACTGCTATTGTTGTTGATTTTCCAGCACCATTCGTTCCTAAAAATGAAAAAAGGGATCCTTTATCTACATAAAAACTGATATCATTAATAGCTTTTACTTGGCCAAAATACTTTGATAAACGCTTTACTTCAATTATTTTTTTCATTTGATGTCTCCCTTTGTTTATTAGTAATAGCTAAGTTAATTTCCTGGGCACTGAACAAATTTGCACCGAATCCAATAATCATCACAATGCCATACGTTAATAAACCAATTAGCATAACAAGTGGAGCGTAATAGAAATTAAATGGAAACAAATCAAATAAAAAGTTTGCTAGTAATAATACGCCGATAACAATTCCTATTTCGGTAACCCTTAAAGTGGCCGTGTGATAAATGGGTAAAAAACTTAAAAGATAACATAAACAACTAATGCTAAATGAAATGAAAAGCATCGTAAGAGCAATCTTCTCAACGAAAGGTGGGAAAATAGAAAATGAACTAAATAGGAGATAAAAAATAGTGCTTGCAGTAAAAGATATGCAACTAAAGATGATTGGTAGTATCAATTTGTTCATAATTTATCGCCTCATTTCAGGAATTTTTCTTTAAAAGATTTAGCATAGTGACGATTGACAATAACTTTTTCTTTATTATTTAACAGTGCCTCGAACTTGCCGTTAAACAAAGCTCTAACATGTTCAACATAAGTGGTATTAACAATCAAATTTTTACTAATACGAACGAAATGTGTATACATAAGTAAGCTTTCAAGTTCGTACAACTTCAAATCACTCTCATAAATCTCATTTGCAGTGTAAAGAAATGTTTGGTTATCGACAGATTCTGCATAATAAAGTTCCTCGCTGAAAAGTTTGTAAGTAGTGCGGTCTTTATAACCCGTCAAAGAAATACAATCTTGTTCAATTAACTTGATAATACGAGCAAGTCTACTATCAATTTGAGGGCATTTAATTGTTATTTCAACATCATCGTAATCTTTAGATTCATCAATAGATAAACGGATTATCACCACAACCTTTTATTAAATTTATTATATTTGAATCGTACCAGTTAGATTAAATACGGACAATGATTCTTTGGTATGTTGCACACAATGAATGGTGAGTTGCATTTATAAGTGTCAAGATAGTGTATCAAGGTCACCACGATTATATCGATAAGTTATGGTTGTTTCCTTAGGTAGTAAATCGGAAAACATTTGTTATTTCCTATTATTTTCAAATCAAAACGCTTAGTCATATAAAAAGTCATCTAAATCAAGTATGATGGAGTTATGCATTATAGAATGGAAGTGAAACCATGAGTCAATTGATCGTTGAAAATCTGACGACTACCGTTGGAGCAAAAACATTGTTTAACAATATAGCATTCACAATCGTGAGTGGAGATAAAGTGGGACTTATCGGCATTAATGGGACAGGGAAGACTACGCTCTTGTCGATAATCGCTGGTGTTGAGGAAGCAGATTCAATTAAAATGGATCACCCCAATAATTATAGGATTGCTTATTTACCACAGGAGCCAATCGTTGATCCCGATCTAACGGTTATGGAAACAGTGTTTATGAGTGATGCGCCAATTATTAAAATAAATTTGGATTATGAAAATGCATTAATTGCACTTACGGCTAATCCGGAGTCAACTGAAAATCAAGATAATTATGCAACAATGCAAAATCGAATGGATGATAATGCAGCTTGGGACTTGAATTCACAAGCAAGAACAATTTTGACGAAGCTAGGTATTGAAACATTTGATAAATTGATGAGTGATTTGTCTGGTGGCCAACAAAAACGCGTCGCACTTGCGAAAGTGTTAATTGAACCAGCTGATTTGTTGTTATTGGATGAACCGACAAACCATTTGGACGTCGAATCAATCACTTTTTTACAAGATTATTTAGAAAATGAACAAGGTGCGGTTATATTCGTCACACATGATCGTTATTTTTTAGATGGTATTTCTACTCAAATCTATGAGTTGTCAAATCAAACACTTTATTCACATAAGGGTAATTATGGTGATTATATTGAAGCTAAAGCGATGCGTTTAGAAATGGATGCTGCGACTGATGATAAAACAAGAAATCGCTATCGTTCAGAATTAAAATGGATTAAACGTGGGGCAAAAGCCAGATCGACTAAACAAAAAGCACGTATTGGTCGTTTTGAAGAGCTTGCAGAAAAAGTACAAAAAGACAATACAAATACTGAGATGGAAGTAGGTATGAAATCTACACGTCTTGGAAAAAAAGTAATTGAAGCAATTGGGGTATCCAAGTCATTCGATGGTAGGAAAATTATCGACAACTTTTCTTGCCTGCTTCAGTCAGGAGATCGTATTGCTGTTGTTGGGCCAAATGGAGCTGGTAAAACAACCTTGTTAAATTTATTTACTGAAGCAAGCACACCGGATTCAGGAGTTATTGAGAGAGGCTCCACTGTTAAGATTGCACATTTTCAGCAGCATCTTCCGACAATTGATGACAATAAACGACTCATCGAGTATATCCGTGAAACGTCAAATGATATTGAAGACGCAGATGGTGTAAGAATATCAGCATCGCAAATGCTTGAACGATTTTTATTTCCAACAAAAGCCCACGGTACGCTTATAGGGAAATTATCTGGTGGTGAAAGAAAACGTCTTTATTTATTGAAATTGCTTATGGAGCAACCGAACGTATTATTACTAGATGAGCCAACGAATGATTTAGACTTAGAAACGTTAGCAGTATTAGAATCGTTTATAGATACATTTTCAGGTGTTGTTATTACAATTTCGCACGATAGATTCTTTCTCGATAGAACATCTTCAAAGTTATGGGTTCTAGATGGTTCTGGTAAAGTGGATATATGGCTTGGTATTTACACAGATTTCCTGAAAATTAGTGTCCCTCAAGAAGTTAGTAAACCTGTACAAGCTGTTGAAGTGCCTAAAGCCAAGCAGGCTGTTGAAAAAAAGAAATTATCATATACTGAAAGAAAAGAATTAGAAACAATTGCAACTGATATTCAGAAATTAGAGCTAGAAATAGAAAATACAGAGGCAGAAATGGCGTCAGTTGTCTCGGATTACGATAAGCTTAAGGAACTAACGGATTTTCTAGATCAATTAAATGAAAAATATGAGCAATCATTTGAAAGATGGTCATATTTACAGGAAATCGTATAAAAAGAAATTAATATAACTTAGGGGGAAAATTAAATGAAAATAATATCAATTGAACCAACACCGAATCCGAATTCTATGAGAATCATCCTGGACACTGAGCTCCCATCTGGAACAGGTCATAACTATACAAAAAAGAGTATTGAAACTGCAGCTGAACCAATTTTATCTTTATTAAATGTAGAAGGCGTCGAGGGTATATATCACGTTATGAATTTCATGGCGGTAGAAAGAAATAGCAATGTGGAATGGGAAAGTATTCTTAAACAATTCGAATCAATTATTCCGAAAAAATAGGGGGTATAACGATTGAACATAGTAACGGTTGAACCAACTCCAAGTCCTAACTCGATGAAAATTGTACTAGACACAGAGTTACCAGCTGGTACGAGATATAATTATAAAAAAACAGATGCAGCGGAAGCACCTCATCCGCTATCTGCTTTATTAAATATCCATGGCATACGTGGTATTTACCATGTTATGAATTTCATGGCGGTTGAGCGAGTAGGGAATGTTGCATGGGAAGAAATCCTTGCCTCAGTCCAGGAGGTCTTCAATGACCGTTCGGATGATATAAGTACTGTAGTCGCTGAAGCAGTAGACGATAGCTACGGAGAGGTATACGTCCATGTTCAAACATACAAAGACATTCCACTTCAAGTTAAAGTTTTCGATAGCTCATCTGAGGAACGCTTCGGCTTGGGGAAAAGATTTGTTACAGCAATGGGAGAAGTACAAGGCGGAGAAGTTGAAAACTATATTTTACTACGTAAATGGGCGGATTATGGTATTCGTTATGGAGATAAAGCGGAAATTGGGGAAATTGTCATTTCAGAAATTGATGCAGCTTATCCTGAGGAAAGATTGCAGGAGATTATCCGGGTGTCTAAAGAAGGACATGCAGATTCAATAAGTCGTGGCAGGAAAGTTACACTGGCAGAGTTTTCTGCTGAAGAATGGGAAACTCGCTTTCATTTGCTGGATCAAATGACGGACCCTGAAATGTCCGACACGCCGTTATTAGAACGGGCTCTTGAAGATGAAAAAATGTCGATTAGAAGACTAGCGACTGTTTATATCGGTATGATTGAAGATGAAGCTATCATTCCTTTAGTCGTAAAGGCATTGAAAGATCGTAGTTGGGCTGTCAGAAGAACTGCGGGAGACTGTATGAGTGATTTAGGGTTTTCGGGCTTTGAACTGGCAGCTATAGAACTGTTAAAAGATCGTAATAAATTAGTTAGATGGAGAGCTGCAATGTTTCTTTATGAAACTGGAACTGAAAAAGCACTTCCGGCATTAAAAGAAGCTGAAAATGATTCTGAATTTGAAGTGAAACTACAAATTCGAATGGCGATTTCCAGAATTGCTGAAGGCGAAGATGCAAAAGGTTCTGTTTGGAAACAAATGAGTGAAACCAGAAGTTCAACCTTGAAAAATAATAGATAAGTATAGAAAACCGAGCCGGTATTTACCTGGTTCGGTTTTTTGTGTAATTATATTAAAGTTTCGTAAATTAATTATATTTAAAAAATTCAGAAAACAATACCAAATATTACTAATATATGATAAGGTTATATTCGAGGTGTAGATGTGTCCGTTTAGTGAACGTTTTACTCAGAAATGTAAATTAAAGTAAAACTAGTGATTAATTCTACCAAGATTATTATATTTTTAACATGAAAATAATCAATTCTTGTTTTGTCAAATTTAACTCATTAATTCACTGGATTCGCATGCAGGATTCTACACAATTTAGACATATATAAGTAATTAATAAAAAAACTTTTTTTGTATTTATGGATTTGAAAATATGTCATGAGTCCTATTCTCTTGCCTGTTAAGAGAACTTCAATTTTTTCTCTGTTCTTAATTTATCTGGAAATCGATTTGATGTTTAAAATTACCTATGTTACGTTTTGGGAGTCAAGTAATCTATTTTATTTGAACAGAACTAGGGGGGATATTTTGAAAAAACTATCGATGATGTTTATGTTGCTAGGATTATTATTTTTAATTGCAGCTTGTGGTGGTGAAGATAAAAGTTCACCAAAAGGCGACAAAGAAGCAGTTTCTGGCGATGCTACAACTGAAACAGGTCTATTGGAAAAGTTACAAGAAGAAGGAACAATTAAAGTAGGTTTCGCAAATGAGAAACCCTATGCATATGAAGAAGATGGTGAACTAAAAGGTGCTGCCGTTGAAATTGCAAAACAAGTTTTGAATAATCTTGGTATTGAAAATGTAGAAGGGCAACTTGCTGATTTCGGAAACTTAATTCCAGGTTTGGGTGCAGGTAAATTTGATGTTATTACAGCAGGAATGGCTATTACACCAGACCGTTGTGACAACGTAGCGTTTGGTGAGCCTGAGATTAAATATGGTGAAGGGTTAATTGTTGAGACTGGTAACCCTGAGAAACTTCTTAGCTACAAAGATGTTGCGGATAATCCGGACATAAAAATTGCGGTTATGAGTGGTGCTACTGAAATTGACTTCCTTCTTCGTGAAGGTGTAGCAGATAGTCAAATCATGCGTGTGCCTGATATTCCTGCTTCTTTTTCAGCGGTTGAATCTGGAAGAGCGCATGCTACAACTGGAACTGAAATGACAATCAAAATGGCATTAGAATCAGCAAATTCCAACAAACTTGAATTTGTTAATGACTTTGTACAGCCTGAGATCGAAGGAAACCCGAGTTACGGTGCAGCAGCTTTCCGTATTGAAGATGCAGCGTTTAGAGAAGCGTATAACGCTGAGTTAGCTAAACTAAAAGAAGAAGGAAAGATTGCTGGTTTAATAGAGATATCTGGATTCAGTGAAGAAATGAACGTGGTCGACGTTGATTTAACAACTGCTAGTATTTGTAGTGGCGAAAATTACTAATTAAAGATCGAGGGTCCCGCCTTCAATAGGTTTGACCCTTATCTTTTTTTAGAAAAACGGAGTTGTTGTTATGAATTCTACTATTGAAATTTCACAAGAACTATTTAGAGGAATTAAAGTAACACTCATTGTGCTTGTTTTCTCTATTCTTTTTTCAACATTAATCTCTTTAGTGGCAGGTCTTTCAAGGACGTCTAGTAATGGATTGCTTCGTAAGTTTACAGGGGTTTATGTAGAATTATTTCGCGGGACTTCATTAATAATCCAATTATTTTGGTTTTCATATGCATTACCTGGCCTATTTAATATTCATTTGGGAAGTGACATATGGGCGGGCGTATTGGCCATATCTCTAAATTACGGTGCGTATATGTCCGAAATCGTCCGCGGTTCAATTTTAGCGGTTTCAGAAGGGCAGACAGAGGCTTCTATAGCACTCAATATGTCCAAGTTCCAACGCATGCGTCTTGTTATTTTGCCGCAAGCAATTCGAATGATGCTTCCAGAGTACGGGAACTATCTAATCCAAATTTTAAAAGGAACTTCTCTCGTTTCGTTAATTGGGTTAACAGATATTCTTTATTACGGAAATATTTATCGGAGTACGCATATTTCTGAAGCACCATTTGTCTACTTGTTAGTACTGCTCTTTTACTTTGTATTAGCTTTACCGTTAATATTCTTTACACGTAAAATGGAGAAATCGTCTAAGAAAGGGGTTGCAGTCTAATGACATGGAGTTGGATAACTTTCTTTGAAGTAATTCCAATCATTTTTAAAGGTTTATGGATTACGCTCGGTCTGACAATTGCTTGCTACCTCTTTGCTGTTATATTCGGTTTCTTTTGGGTGTTCATGGCTAAGTTTCCCAATAAAGTAGTAAGATGGATTTTCCGTTGGATTGCTGAGTTTATTAGATCCACTCCTCCGCTTGTACAACTGTTTTTTATCTATTTTGCTTGGCCAGTTGTACCCGTAGTAGGTGTGTCACTAAATCCTTTTCAAGCGGCAATTTTTGGCCTTGGTATTCATTTCAGTACTTACTTATCAGAGGTGTACCGATCCGGTATAGAATCTGTTGATAAAGGGCAGTGGGAAGCTTCAATTGCTTTGAACTTAAGTACGAGTCAAAAATGGTTTAAAATTATTTTGCCACAAGCTATACCACCGACAATTCCAATGCTCGGTAATTACTTAATTATAATGTTTAAAGAGGTTCCGTTAGCTTCTACCATAGGAGTTGTTGCTATGCTTCATTTAGCTAAAGATTACGGTGCCCAATATTACAGATTTGTGGAGCCCTTAACAGTTGTCGCGATATTCTTTTTACTTTTAAGTTATCCTTCTGCTTTACTTGTTAATAAATTAGAAGCTAAGTTTAATAGACGCTTAGACAAAAAAACAGTAACTGGAACGTGAGGAGATTAAATTATGATTGAGCCTATTGCGAAATATCGTGATGTGCATAAAGCTTTCGGAGATGTAAAAGTTTTAAAAGGTATTGATTTGGATATATTACCCGCAGAAAAAGTTGCATTAATCGGACCAAGTGGTTCTGGGAAAACGACAATAATTCGCTTGTTAATGACGCTTGAACAACCCACATCAGGGAAGATTGAAGTAAATGGTCATAATTTATGGCATATGAAAAAAAATGATCAATTAGTTCCTGCAAATGAAAAGCATTTAAGCAAGGTACGAGGTGATATCGGGATGGTATTTCAACATTTTAATCTATTTCCACATATGACAGTATTAGAAAATTGTATGACCGCACCAATAAATGTTAAAAAAGAAAGTAAGGCAGATGCCAAAAAATACTCCCTTGAAATGTTAAAAAAAGTTGGCTTGAGTGATAAAGTAGATTTATACCCTAATCAATTATCAGGAGGTCAAAAGCAACGTGTAGCAATGGCCAGGGCATTAGTAATGAAGCCTAAGATTATGTTATTTGATGAAGTAACATCTGCACTTGATCCAGAACTAGTAGGAGAAGTGTTAGAAGTAATAAGGGATCTTGCAAATGAAGGCGAAATGGCGATGATTCTTGTCACGCATGAAATGGATTTCGCATTAGATATTGCAGATAGAGTTTTATTTCTAAATGAAGGTGTTATTGAAGCAGATGGAACACCATCTGAAATAATAGCGAATCCGGAGAGTCAGAGATTAAAAGACTTTTTAAGTCGTTTCAACTCGGGTAAATAAAAGTGTAAGCATAATGAAATCGTTAGTAGTGGAATTTATTCCACTACTAACGATTTTCATATTTTAGTGTTTCATAATCGTTTTCTTTCATTATACGTAGTATATTTATATAGAAGGAAGTGATAGAAAATGAAGTTTTTCAAATTTCTTTTTGCAACAATAATAATTATAGGACTTCTTATATACGGAGTTTACTATTTTGGTACGAATATGGCATCTGAACAAGTTATGGATGCGGTTAATGCTGAAATTGGTAATAGTGATCAGAAAGAGGAGTTAAAACGGGCAGTTAGCTTGGATCCTGATATCAAGAAGTTTATTGAGGAAGGGGCAAACATAGATGAACGAGATCTCCCTTTTACTACAAAAGAACAAGCAATTAGAGCGTTAGTACCGAAATTTGGATTAAACGAAATACAAAACATCCAAGCTAAAGCAAAAAAAGGAATGTCCGCTGAGGAACAACAAGCATTGTTATTAACAATAGAAGAGAAGCTTACGCCTGAAGAAATAGCTGCTTTAAAACTTATAATATACAAAGAACTGAATAAGTAAAAAAGAGCCTGTAATGGCTCTTTTTTGTTTAAAAAAAATAAAAGAGTGAATAATAACATGACAGACATCAAGAGAAAAGAGGGTTTGTTATGGGTGGGAAATCAGTTAGTGTTAAAAAGAAGCTAGCTAATAAAGATCATGCAAATAATATCACATACTATTTTACTGCGATTTTCACAATAATAGGCACCTTTGCAGTGCTATATATATTGAATCTGAAAGTCGAGAAAATGAATTTTTTTATTATATTACTTTCAATTACCGCAGGAGGCTTACCAATAGGATTTGTAGGTGCTTTTATTGATTATAAAAAATCAGAATTCAAACTAAAGCGTAGCAAGTCAATTCCGGTTATTGATAATAACAAAAATACTGAAAGATAAATGGTTTTTTGATGTAAAAAGATTTATCAATTTTGAGGAAGTTTGACTGTTTTTCGAGTGTCTATGAATGAAAATATTTGTTAAACAATGTAGAGTATATTATGAGAAGCTTTATTAATTAGATAGAAAAGAATAAAAGGGGGATATTAATATGAATGCTTATGAAGAACATATGTTAAACATGACAAGTCAAATGCGCCAAGATCTAGTAGGGTCTGGTTTCACAGAATTAACAACTGGGGAAGTAGTCCAAGAAACGATGGATGGCCTTACAGGTACAGCACTTTTTGTTATAAATTCAGTATGCGGTTGTGCAGCTGGGCAAGCGCGTCCTGCAGTTAAAGCTGCAGTCTTAGAAACAGAACATACGCCTGATCACTTATTCACTGTATTTGCTGGACAAGATAAGGAAGCGACTGCAATGTTGCGTGATTATTTCCCAGAAGTGCCTCCTAGTTCACCATCAATTGCTGTATGGAAAGATGGTTCACTTGCTTATTTCATTGCTAGAGAACAAATTGAAAACTCACAAATGGAGCAAATTAAGGATCATTTAGTAGGAGTACTTAACCAAGTCGCTACAAAGTGAAGACAATTATAACAACTAGCGGCAGACCTGATGAAGTAATAATAAAACGTACTGAGGAAGCAGCTAAAGCTCTTGGTTACAATGTTGTTGAACGGAAAAAAAGGTCTATTAAAATGCTGCAAGATTTATATGACGCTTCAATACTAGTCACTGGTGCAAGTCGGTATGAATTATACTATAAAGGGATGAATGAACCTTTTTTCTTTCATCCCAATTCAGCCGCATTTCGATTAAAACGAATTGTTAAAGGTGAGTTAGATCCTTTGATGGAAACTGCTCAGTTACAAATAGGACAATCTTTTCTAGATTGCACACTTGGTCTAGCTTCTGATAGTATTATCGCTTCGTTTGTCACTGGAAAAACAGGTGAAGTATGTGGCATTGAAGTCAATCCTAATATTGCCTTTATTGTAGCTAACGGGTTGAAAACATTCCCTTCGCAATCACAGGATTTAATTGAAGCAATGCAGCGTATAAAAGTTGTTCAGATGGATGCTATAGCATTTTTAAATAACGAACCGAATGACAGTTGGGATGTTGTCTACATGGATCCTATGTTCAATTCACCAATCACAGAGTCAACCAACTTCACGCCTCTTCGGCAAGTTGGCCATCATGATATATTGACTTCGGAGTGGGTTAACGAGGCTATACGAGTATGTAGACGTCGCGTTGTCGTAAAGGCGAGATTTGATTCGCCAATTTTTGATAAGTTTAATTTTGAAAGAGTAGTCAGACCAAACACTAAATTCCATTTTGGTTTTATTTCAAAATAAAGAAGCTGTTTGCTCTATAGTAGCAACTTAAACAGCTTCTTCGAAATTAGTGCATTCTAACTTGTCCTTTTTTCTTGAATTAATTAGTGTAACATAGTGAGGTCAAGTATATAAGAATTGCAAGCATTCCAATACCGGCTAGTAATTCGACATTCATTGGTAAAAAACCTCCTTTGAAAAATGTGCACATACCTATATTAATATTGTACAATGAATTAGAGAAAGAAGAAACCTTTTCAGAACTTTTTCGTATATGTATCAATAATTGTTGGAAAATTAAACAAAATTGAAGGTGAAAAATGATGAGGAAATGGTTCCAAAAATCGCTTATTGTTATGGTAGCACTTTTAACATTTGGCGTTATTACACCAGGTCATGAAATATGGAACGGATTACAAGACAAAAGTGATACAAAGCACCAAGAAGGGTTAACAGATAAAGAAAATTATCATGTTGGATTTGTTGAGCCTGAAATTGTTGAACAGCTGGAGACAGTTGAAGAGATTTTAATTACTTCTGCAAAAGAATTATCTTACGAAAAGTTCGGTTCTCGGATTGGGCCGGTTATTGTAGACGAATTTGACGATGTTATTTTCCCGAAAATTGAAGAAGCAATCCGGATTACATTAAATAATACGGGCGATCTACATAAGAGGCGACTTGCAATTAGTGAAAAGCCTGCTGGGGATTACTCAGAAAAAATATTTCACGTCTATGACAAAGATGCGAAAAGTGATTTAATTCGTTTCCATGTCAGAACTGATAAAAGACCACAGGAAGGATTCTTTTTTAACTTCCATTATCATGTTTCGGAGGATGACTTTACAACCCATCGTTCAATTGGTGATATTTATTGGTCTAAAAACACACCGCCTAAATGGTTGTCATAACCATTTAAGTGGTGTTTTTTAAGTGTATTTGTTATACATAGTTGTTATACTTAAATGTAAGATTAGGGAGGATTATCTAATGAAGCAATATTTAGATTTGTGTGAATATGTACTTAATAATGGAACGAAAAAAGAAGACCGAACGGGTACGGGTACGTTTAGTGTATTTGGTTATCAAATGAGGTTTGATCTAACAAAGGGTTTTCCGTTGATGACGACTAAAAATACTTCTTTTCGTCTTATAACATCTGAACTTTTATGGTTTTTAAAAGGTGATACAAATATTAGAACACTAATTCAAGCGCAAAATCCTATTTGGGATGAGTGGGCTTTTGAACAATGGGTGAATAGCGCGGAGTATTCTGGGCCAGATATGAAAGACTTCGGTCTTCGAGCGGTTAAAGATGAAAAGTTTGCCGTGTTATATAGAAAAGAAATGAGCGATTTTAAACAAAGAGTTCTTGATGATATTAATTTCGCAAATAAATATGCGGATTTAGGCCCAGTATATGGTAAGCAATGGCGTTCTTGGTCGAGTGGAGAAGATTCTGTCGATCAAATTTCGAATTTAATAGAAGGTATTAAAAGAAACCCGGATTCCCGTCGTCATATTGTAACTGCGTGGAATCCATCAGAAGTAGAGGATATGGCATTACCGCCGTGCCATACATTGTTTCAATTTTATGTTTCTGAAGGTAAGCTATCGTGCCAGTTATACCAACGTAGTGCAGATATCTTCCTTGGTGTACCTTTTAATATTGCTTCTTACGCATTGCTTGTTCATTTAATTGCGCACGAATGCGATTTAAAGGTTGGCGAATTTATTCATACACTCGGAGATGCGCATATTTATTCGAATCATATTAATCAGGTAAATACACAGCTGGCTCGGGAACCAAAAAGTCTTCCTACGTTAAAACTAAACATTGAGGGGAAATCTATATTCGAGTTGGAATCGTCTGATATTCAAATTGAAAATTATAATCCACACCCGAAAATAAAGGCGCCAATAGCTGTTTAAGAAAGGATGATGAATTTGATTTCATTAATAGTAGCGCATGATCCGAATCGCGTAATCGGTTTAAACAATGACTTACCATGGCATATACCAGAGGATCTTGGTTATTTTAAAAAGATGACAATGGGGAAAGCGATGGTAATGGGTCGTAAAACATATGACTCAATTGGGAGACCCTTACCGGGAAGACAATCAATCGTAATTACCCGAAATGATGAATATGCTAGAGAAGGCGTAATTGTCGTACACGGATTGGATGAAGCACTTGAAAAAGCAAAGACATTTGCTGATGAAGTTATGATTATTGGCGGTGCTGAAATCTTCAGTCATGCATTGGATATAGCAGACCGTTTATACGTAACTTACATTCATACAGAATTCGATGGAGATACATTTTTTCCGACTTATGATGAAGAATGGAAAGTTATATCTTCATCCGAAAAGCTTATTTCGAAAAACGGTACGCCGTTTACATATTTAATCTATGAGCGCAAGTAAAAGCGCTAAACATTATTTGGAATATCAATCTGATGTCAACTCATAAAGAATAAGAACAGAACTAATTTTTCTTATAAACTAGTTGTAACTAGTAGACCGCTTTTTTAATTAAAATATAAGGGGTGACTATTTTGAAGAAAATTCATATAGTGACGGATTCAACAGCTGACTTAAAAAAAGAAGATGTTGAAAAGTATGGCATTCACGTCGTACCGTTAACAATCCAAATAGATGACCAGTCATTTATAGACGGTGTAAACATTTTGCCTGAGGAATTTCTAACAATGATGGCAAATGCAAAGGAATTACCAAAAAGCTCACAACCGGCAGCGGGTGTATTTAAAGACTTATATGATGAACTTGGCAAAGATGGAAGTGAAATTATATCGATACATATGACAGGTGGAATGAGCGGTACTGTAAAGTCAGCGCAAACCGCTGCAGAAATGTCCGATTCCTCTGTAACTGTTGTTGATTCGATGTACATTTCACATGCTTTGACATTTCAGGTTTTGGAAGCTGTGGAAATGGCCTCAGAGGGTAAATCAGTTGAAGAGATTATAGATCGATTAAACATAGTGCGAGAACAAACGACACTTTTCGTAGTTGTGGATAAACTAGACAATCTTGTGAAAGGTGGTCGAATAGGAAAAGGTAGAGGTTTAATAGGATCACTATTAAAGATAAAGCCAATCGCTACTTTACAAGACGGTGTTTACACTCCTGTCGCACAAGTTCGTAGTCATCGACAAGTTGTTGCTCATCTATTTAAAGTATTTACAGAGGAAACCGCGGGGAAAATAATTCGTGGTGTAGGCGTATCGCATGCAAACGGCCTAGCAATGGCCGAGCCGCTTATAAAAATGATAAAGGATACTGGTATTAAAGATGTCAGTCTAACATTTACAACGCCTATTATTAGCACGCATACAGGTGAAGGCGCAATTGGCTTTATGTATTATTCTGAATGATAAAGAAATGATTCTAAATTAAAGAAAAGGGGAATCATAGTCATGAGAAGAATTATGATAATGGGTATCATCTTCTCATTTTTATTATCTGGTTGTACATCACAGTTTGTTAGTGCTTCAAAATCTATTTCAGATAGAAATTTTTTAGCTTTTGATGAATGGTCAATTCCTGGTACTTTTATTCCAAAAGATCTTTATGTTGTCGGTCTTGGGGATTCATTGACACAAGGAGTTGGTGATGAGCTCAAAAGGGATGGGTATTTTGGGAGACTGACTACTAACGAGATGACCAAATGGAAAGGTGTTAAGGATATCCATACAGAGAATTTGGCGAAAAGGGGGAGGAAAAGTGACCAACTTATTCGCCAGTTGGAAGACCCGGAGATTCAAAATACTTTGAAAAAAGCAGATATTATCTTATTCACAATCGGTGGAAATGACTTGATGAAAATAATTAAAAGAGATTTATTTAAATTGAAAAAATCCCACTTTGACGATGAACGAATTAAATTCGATTCACGTTTGGATGAACTATTTGGCATGATTAGAGCTTTGAACTCAGATGCAATTATTGTGGCCGCCGGACTATATAATCCTTTTACGATTGTTACTGATGAATCCACTGGGTTTGAAGATATTATAGAAGATTGGAATCATGCAATAGAAGCCCAGACTGAATGGGATAATCGATCATGCTTTATCCCGGTAACAGATCTGTTCGATTCCAATACTAATATGGTCTATCACACCGATTTTTTCCATCCAAATGCAAAAGGCTATGAGGAAATGACTACTCGAATGATTGAAGAGATTAACAAATGTGGTTTATTTAGATTGTCGAATGGACAATTAGACATGGAGGGGGCTGGTTGAGTGAATTTTTGGAAAGCAAGTTTTTTTCTGCTCGCAGGCCTCATTGTAGCTGCTATAGTTTATATAATTATCCTAATTGGGTCTTCCGCCGATTCTGAACCAATTCCGCTCACCGAGGGAAATGGACAAGCTGGTAATTATTTGACTGTCAAAGCTACAAAAAAAGATTTTGAAGGAATAGCTAATACGTATATTAGAAAAGCGATGAATAAAGAACCGCTACCTGTAACAATGGTCGTTGGTGATGATATTATATTATCGTCAGAACTAACTGTATTTTCTTATACACTGCCTGTCATTATGCATTTTGATCCGATTGTTAGGGAAGATGGAAACCTTATATTAAAGCAATCGTCAGTTGAAGTAGGGCAATTGAATATTCCGCCATCTACGGTTTTAAAACTCTTAAAAGACTCGGTTAAACTTCCACCTTGGATGGTTGTTCGACCTAAGGAAGAGGAGTTATTTATCGACCTAAGTGCTTTGCCAATTGGGAAGGATTTGCACGTGAAAGCAAAAGAGTTTAATTTAGATAAAGACGAAATTATTTTAGAAATAATGATTTTAAATAAATAAGGAGGTAAAATAATGCCGAATTCTATTGCGACATTTGCTGGAGGGTGCTTTTGGTGTATGGTAAAACCGTTTGACCGTTACGACGGCGTTCAATCAGTCATTTCTGGATATACTGGCGGTGATGTAGAAAATCCAACTTATGAACTCGTATGTACGAATACAACAGGACATAAAGAGGCTGTACAAATTACCTTTGATGAAACAGTAATTAGTTATGAAACATTACTTGCTATTTTTTGGCGCCAAATAAACCCGACTGATATAGGTGGCCAATTTTTTGATCGCGGTGAATCGTATGAAACGGCTATATATTATCATACTGAAGAACAGCGATTACTTGCAGAAAAGTCTAAAGAAGAACTTGATGCATCTGGTAAATTTGATCAGCCAATTGCGACTAAAATTATCCAAGCAAAAGCATTTTACGCGGCTGAAACTGGACATCAAGATTATTATAAGAAAAACCCGACCCATTATAATCGTTATGCAACTGGTTCTGGACGAGAGCAATTTAAAATTAATAATTGGGGGAATGAACAGTGAAGGAAGAATTAAAAAAGAAACTTACAGACATTCAATATCATGTGACGCAGGAAAATGGCACTGAGCCTCCTTTTAAAAATGAATATAATGATCATACGGAAGACGGAATATATGTTGACCTCATCTCGGGCAAACCCCTATTTAGTTCAAATGATAAATACGATGCAGGTTGTGGCTGGCCAAGCTTTACGAAGCCTATTGAAGATTTAGAAGTGATTGAGCATTTTGATGATACACATGGCATGAGAAGAACTGAAGTACGTTCTAAAACAGCAGATTCACATTTAGGACATGTTTTCCCTGATGGGCCAGGAGAGAATGGACTTAGATATTGTATTAATTCAGCTGCACTGCGTTTCATTTCTGTAGATGAGCTTGAAGCAGAAGGATACAGAGATTACCTCAAATTATTTTAATTACATTTATCTGGAGACGGGGAAAAAGAGATGAATAAATCCTTTTATCAATTCACACTTTCGTTTCGCGGAGGGACAAAGGACGATGATTTTGCAAATTTTGCGGAAAATATGTTTAAAGACATTGGTTTTCCTAAAAGTGAAGTGAATTTTGATTTACTTTCTAGATATATAGAGGAAAAAGCCGATGAAGGCATGCGATCGGTTGTCTTTGATGAGCTTTACAGACTGTATGAGGAACGTGTAAAGTAAACGGCTAAACGAATTAGTTTAGATTGTGAACGGTTTGAAGTTTTAAATTATTAACTGTATGATGAACTTATACAATTTGAAAGTAGGGGAATTAGAATGAGTGTACATATTAATGCAAAAAAAGGCGATATAGCGGAAACTATTTTGCTACCAGGTGATCCATTACGCGCTAAATATATAGCTGAGACGTTTTTAGAAGACGTAACACTTTATAACGACGTTCGTAATATGTTTGGTTATACAGGGACCTATAAAGGAAATCCTATTTCAGTTCAAGGAACTGGTATGGGTGTACCGTCTATTTCGATTTATATAACAGAACTTATGCAAGAATTCGATGTACAGAAATTAATTCGCGTTGGTACATGTGGCGCTATTCAAAAAGATGTAAAATTACGAGACGTAATACTTGCGCAAGGTGCGACAACGAATTCTAATATGAATCAAGTTATTTTTGATAATATTACTTATGCTCCTATTGCGAACTTTGATCTTCTTCTGAAAGCTTATCAAGCAGGAATGAATAAAGGATTAGATTTAAAAGTTGGAAATGTTTTTACAGAAGATTTATTTTACAATGAGTTTTCAGATCATGAAAAGTTAGCAACTTACGGTGTTTTGGCTGTAGAGATGGAAGCTTCTGCGCTATATACACTGGCGGCGAAATTTGGACGCCAAGCGCTAGCTATTCTAACCGTGAGTGATCATATTTTAACAGGTGAGGCGACTTCTTCAGAAGAACGTCAACTTACATTTAACGACATGATTGAAGTAGCTCTAGAAGCAGCTATTCAAAAGTGAGTTTAGAAGGCCGCGTTTATTAGCGGTCTTTTTACATGAATATTGGCAAGTAAATGTGAAAGTGGGGAATGGGATGAACGAAAATGAAAATAGTGGACAAAAACAGGAGCCTGAAACTAATTCTGCACCTGCCCAAAAGCCACCAGCAAATAGATTTATACAATTAAAACCGTTCTCCTTTGTGATGTTAGTGTTTGGACTAGTGCTCTTAACTGCGGGTATAACGTTCTTTATTCTTACGGCAGGCGACGATAAAGTAGTTCAAGTAGTTAAACCGCAACAAAATAGTTCGGACCGAAGTGAATTTAAAAAACTATATGAAGCATATGACGAAATGAATGCTAACTATTTTAAAGATCTTGACAAAGAATCAGTTATAAACGGTGCGATAAACGGCATGGTTGATTCACTAAAGGATCCCTATTCTGATTATCTAAATGAAGAAGAAGCTAAGCAATTAAATGAAAGTATTTCTTCAAGCTTTGAAGGAATCGGTGCTGAAATAAAAGAGCATGATGGATTTATTTCAGTTGTTTCTCCTATAAAAAATTCACCTGCCGAACGAGCTGGAATATTACCTAACGATAAAATTAGTGCGGTTGATGGTAAAAGTATTCAAGGAATGTCCTCATCCGAGGCAGTACTTCTTATTCGTGGTGAAAAAGGAACAGAAGTTGTTTTAACAATATTAAGAGGCGAAAGTTCTGAACCTATGGAAGTTAAAGTGGTAAGAGATGTTATCCCTCTTGAAACTGTTTATCATGAATTAGATAAAGATGGAATTGGACATCTACGTATCACAAGTTTTTCAACAGACACATATAAAGAACTGTTAGTTGCATTGGATGATATGGAGGCAAATGACCTTAAAGGTCTTGTCGTCGATGTTAGACAAAATCCTGGCGGCATTCTAAACACGGCGGCCGATATTTCTGATCTTTTCATTGAAAAAGGTAAGAATTTATTCCAGTATGAGTCAAAAGGGAAAAAACCAGATGAATACCCTGCAACTAATGGACGTAAAGTAAAAGTGCCTGTTACTGTTTTGATTGATGACGGAAGTGCTTCAGCTTCTGAAATACTTGCGGCTGCATTAAGTGAATCAGCTCAAATTCCGCTAGTTGGTATTACAACTTTTGGTAAAGGCACTGTTCAATCACCACAAGATTTACCTGATGGTTCAAACTTGAAGTTAACGACAGCTAAATGGCTCACACCAAATGGTAATTGGATTCATGAGAAAGGGATTAAACCAGATGTAGAGGTTCCTTATCCGTCTTATGCAATGCTACCTTTCTTAGATCCTGCACTAGAAATGAAAGAAGGTTTACTATCACCTCCTGTTAAATCCGCTGAAGAGATGCTAGAAGCTGTCGGATACGATCCAGGGGAAGTGGACGGACTATTTGACGATGCTACAGTTGATGCTGTTAAAGAGTTACAAAAAGACCTTGAACTTGAAGTTTCAGGGATTCTTGTAGGCGATACGACGCTTGGACTTATGACGAAACTACGAGAAAAAATAGAAAAAGATGATCCGCAATTGTTAAAAGCAAAAGAATTGTTAATTGAAAAGCTAGCTAAATAATAAATAAGCGTCCAGCCCTTATGGCTAGGGCGCTTTCATTTTTTGAATTGGAGTGAGTTATGTGATTGATGTTTACTTATTTAGTGGTTTCCTTGGAAGTGGAAAGACTTCACTTTTAGTCCATGTAATTGAAGAAATTAAAGCTGCGGGGAAAAAACCAGCTGTTTTTATGAATGAATTTGGTAAAATGCCTTTTGATTCGAATACAGTAAAAGATGGTGTTCCATTAAAAGAGCTTCTTGATGGTTGTATTTGCTGTTCAGGTGCTGAAAAGACGGAAGCTCAGTTACAAGGTTTGCTTGATGAGAATGATGATATAGATGTGATTTTAATTGAAACAACTGGTGCTGCGCATCCTGTTGAAGCGTTAGATGCGGTTTATTCACCTTTGTTTGCAGATCGTTTAAAGATTAAAGGTATTGTAACGGTTGTAGATAGTTTACTTTGGTTGGATCGTGAAAAACTTTCTCCACGGATGCGGGCATTATTTATGGAGCAAATTAAACATGCACATTTTTTATTGGCAAATAAAACAGATCTGTTAACTGAAGAAGAGATTGCTACGGTAACAATGCAGCTGGCTAATTTTAATGAAACTGCTCCTATTATACAAACTATTGGGGCGAAGGTAGGCTTCTCGTTTATTGAAAAAACACTTAACTCCACTAAAAAGAGTTCAGTTAAAAAAGTAGTTTCAGGTGCAGGATTGCCACTCTCCTCAAAACTAATTTCATTTACCGAAAGTGTAGATAAGGAAAGCTTTGAAGAATGGATAAAATCATTACCAGATACCGTTTATAGAATGAAAGGCTTTGTGCCGGTAATAGGTACAAAAAATCCTTATCTATTTCAATATGCTTACGGCATAGTAAATTGGATGCCAGAGTATGTAAAAATGGAGCCTAGAATAGTAATTATAGGTGAGGGAATTGAAGATATTACATATGAAAAATAGACCGATTTCAAAGATTGTCAACCCCGAAAAAATTGTAATATAAACTGTTTTGTCCAATTCTAACCATATCTTGAAGCTTTCAGTTACTTGTCTTAAAGTAATTACGTATTGTTTGGTTTTGTTGGGAAATAAATCCTCTTTTAAGAATCTCTCGCACGTTATGATAGATTGCGAAGGGAGGAGTTAGAGATGAAAAAATCGATTGCAGTCATCCTACTCGGTTCGGCGCTCTTACTGCCGAACAACAATAGTGTTGAAGCTTCAACTATAGATAATAATGTACAGGTGCAAAAAGTGAGGTACATTCAATATGTCGGAGGAGAAGAAAGTCACTTTGACTTCAACAAATTACAAGCCCAAAAACAACTTTACTTTGGGAAAGACATTAATTTTGAGGATTACATTAAAGAGTTAATGGAGAAATTACAGGTACAACCAGCGCCATCGAAGCCGGTGGAAAAACCAACTCCAGTGCCACCAGCACCATCGAAGCCGGTAGAAAAACCAGTTCCAGTGCCACCAGCACCATCGAAGCCGGTAGAAAAACCAGTTCCAGTGCCACCAGCACCATCGAAGCCAGTGGAAAAACCAGTTCCAGTGCCACCAGCACCATCGAAGCCGGTAGAAAATCCAGCTCCAGTACAACCAGCACCAACGCAAGATACATCTGTTTCTGCTGTTGAAAGAGCAGTGTTTGACTTAACAAATGTTGAGAGACAAAAAGCAGGTCTTCCTGCATTTCAAATGGACAGTAAATTAGCTGAATCAGCACGTGCAAAATCAATAGATATGGCTACGAAAAATTACTTTTCTCATACTAGCCCGACTTACGGTTCACCGTTTGATCAAATGAAATCATTTGGAATTACGTATAGATCAGCTGGGGAAAATATTGCAATGGGTCAACGTTCAGCGGAAGAAGTTGTTAAAGGCTGGATGGAATCACCAGGTCACAGAGCAAATATTTTGAATGCGAACTTTACACATATCGGTATTGGTTATGTGAAGAACGGTAATTACTGGACACAACAATTTATTGGAAAATAATTTAAAAAGCTATCCTATTATCCGAAAAAGTTTCGGTTGTAGGATAGCTTTTTTATATTCATTAAACCTTATAGAGCTTTAATTTTATGAATATGTCTTAACCGAAGTCCGAGTGCAACAGCACCAACTGATAATCCAACAATTAGGCCAATCCAGTAACCATATGGACCTAAATCGGTATATTTTGCCATTAGATAACCAACAGGTAAGCCGATTATCCAGAAAGAAATAATCGCGGTTATGAACGTTACGTTGACATCTTTATAACCCCTTAGTGCTCCTTGAACAGGCGCCTGTATCGCATCGGATAGTTGGAAAAGGGCTGCGTATATGAAGAATTGCATAGATAAATTAATAATATTACGATCATTTGTGTAAATTGAAGCGATTTCTTCTCTGAATAGCAAAAGAATTAAAGTGGCAATAAAACTGAACAAAACGGCTATAGCTATACTTAGATAACTATAATGTTTGGCATCTAAAGCTCTCCCTGAACCAATAGATTGTCCAACTAGAATTGTTGCGCCCATAGATATACTTAGTGGAATCATATACAGTAATGAAGTAAAATTTAATGCTATTTGATGCGCGGAAATAACTTCCGTAGAATAATTCGCCATTAATAGTGTAACAGCAGAAAAGATACTGATTTCTGCAAAAATAGATAAACCAATGGGTAAACCGATAAATAAAATTTCTTTCCATTTTGTGAAATTAACAGCACCCCAACGCGAAAACAGTTCAAATCCACTGAAGGGAACCCGTTTCCAAGCAACAGCTAATGCGATAAAGAATACTAGCCAATAGGTAATTGCTGAGGCATACCCAGCACCTACTCCGCCAAGTTCAGGAAAGCCAAAGCGACCGTAAATTAGTAAATAGTTTAACACTATATTTATTGGTGCGGAAAGAAGGATAATAAACATTGAAACTCGAGTCGCACCAAGCGCATCGAAAAATGAACGTAGTACAGTGTAAGCGAAAAGAGGCACAAGTCCAAAACTCATTCCTTTTAAATATTGAGAGGCTATATTTCGTACTTGATCATCAAGCGGCATTGCTTGTAGCATTGGTGTAACTGCAAAATATAAAATTATGAATACGATGGCTGCAAGTAAGATTGAAACATAAAAGCCTTGTTGGACGGAAGGTTTAATTTCTTCTTTCTTCCGCGCACCTATAAGTTGCGCTATAATTGGTGTCAGTGCCATTAATATTCCCGCCAGACCAGTATATATTGGTACCCAAAATGAGGAACCAATTGTCACACCTGCAAGATGGTATGTATCGTATCGTCCAGTCATAAGAATATCAAAGAACGTTATCATGTACATGGCGACCTGCGTTATAAGAATCGGCATAACTATTTTCGTCATTATTAATGACTTTTTCTTTAGAGGTATCGCATTATCCAAATAAATCACCCTTACTTTATGTATGTAGATAATATTGTAACATGATTTCTTGCTATACTAGATAAGGTCCAAACAATATTTTACAATTCTTTTAGACAGAAGAGGTGGGAATAAATGAAACAACCAATTATTTTATTGACAGGTGGCGGCACAGCTGGTCACGTATCAGTAAATGAAGCGCTCATACCTGTATTTCAGGACAGTGGTTATGCCGTCCATTATATTGGATCTCATAATGGAATTGAAAAAGAATTAATTGCTGATCGACATACAGCAGTGGTCTACCACGCAATTCAAAGTGGTAAACTGAGACGGTATTTTTCGATGAAGAATATTTCTGACCCATTTCGTGTAGGTTTAGGAATTATTCAGGCGCTAACTATTATTAAAAAGATAAAACCTGAAATTATTTTTTCAAAAGGTGGATTTGTCTCGGTACCCGTTGTCCTCGCAGGTAAAATGACAAAGACTCCAGTTGTTATACATGAATCAGATGTAACGCCTGGACTTGCGAACAAACTTGCATTGCCATTTTCTAATCATATTTTCACTGTTTTTGAACAAACGCTAGATTTTGTTCCAAAGGATAAATCATCTTGTTCTGGGGCAATTATACGACCAGAATTATTTAATGGTTTAAAGAATGAAGGGTTGCGAATTGCTGGATTTAAAGGTGAGAAGCCAGTTCTGATTGTTATGGGTGGAAGCCAAGGTTCAGTCGCGTTAAATAATGCACTTCGTGAAAACCTTTCAGAGATTTTATTGAAATTTGATGTCATACATCTATGTGGTAGAGGTAACTTAGATAATGCGTTAGACAAAACAATTGGTTATTCACAGTTTGAATATGTCACAGACGGATTACCACATTTACTTGCTGCATCAGATTTTGCGATTTCTAGGGCTGGCTCAAACGCGATTTTCGAATTACTAGCATTGAAGATACCGATGTTACTTATTCCGCTCTCCGCAGCACAAAGTAGGGGAGATCAAATTTTAAATGCTGCACATTTTAAAAAATTAGGATTCTCTGAAGTTTTAATTGAAGAAGATATAAATGCGCAATCGTTTTTGAAAGAACTAGATTTATTTCAAAAAAATCGAGAAAAATTAATGTTAAATATGGAAAGTTCAAAAATGACGAAAACACCTGAAGAAATGGTAAAGCTTATTATGACTTACAGAAAGTAGTGAAATCTATCATTTTTTAAACCCTTTGGCTAGATTTAAACAATCAAAATGAAGTTTTATATAAAAAACGCTATTAGTTCGTGCTAAACCCTTTAAGTTCTGTTCTTAGCATGGTAAAATTAATAAGGATAAAAATTTATTTACACAACATGCCGACAGGTAAATGTGGAGGTCATTCGTAATGTCGAAAAATGTCGATGCTTATAGTTCCCCCTATGCAGAATTCACGGGACCTAATCTCGGGTACGTAATGGAAATGTATGAACTGTTCAAATCTTCTCCTGAACTAGTAGACGCAGAACTTGCAGAAATGTTTAGTCGTTTCGGTTCACCAAGCATGGATAATGGTGAGCAAAGTAAAGCAACCGCAACAGTTGAACCAAGTAATTTTGGTAAAGTACTGGCTGCTTATAAGTTGCAGGACGCTATCCGTACATACGGACATCTTGCAGCAGATATATATCCGCTAAATGATCGTCCAAAAGATTTATCCCGTATAGAGTTGTCGTATTATGGTCTCGTCGAAAGTGACTTAATAGAAATGTCAGCTTCACTATTTTTTAAAGACGTACCTGCACAGGTTGAAAATGGACTTGATGCAGTCAATTACTTGAAGTCTTTATACACGGGGAAAATCGCTTATGAATTTGCACATGTAATTGACGAAGAAGAAAGAAATTGGATTCAATCTAAAATTGAAAATGGCGAGGTTTCTGTCAACTTCTCTATAGATGACCAAAAACAACTACTTGACAGATTAACGAAAATTGAAGGTTTTGAGAAATATATTCACCGCACTTTTGTTGGTGCAAAAAGATTCTCTATTGAAGGATTAGATACGTTAGTCGTATTCCTTGATGAACTAGTTCGACGTTCAGAAGAGGTGAAGACTGAAAAGCTTTTAATCGGAATGGCGCATCGCGGTCGCCTAAATGTTCTTACACATATATTAAATAAACCTTATGAGATGTTCTTCGCTCAATTTTCAGGTGTTTCAGATGAGCCTTTTCTTCCAACTGATGGTTCAATCGAAACGACGCGAGGCTGGACTGGAGATGTAATTTACCATTTAGGAGCAACTTACAACAGTCCCTCTGGAATGAAGCGTTTTCTAGCTTATAATCCATCTCATTTGGAAGTTGTAAACCCTATAGTTACAGGTCAAACTAGGGCGGCACAAGAACAGAAGAATGCGCCTGGATATCCAACTCAAGATACAAATTCTGCTTATGCAGTAATTGTACATGGAGATGCTGCTTTCCCAGGGCAAGGTATTGTACCGGAAACATTTAACTATAGTAGAGTTCGCGGCTTCCAAACGGGTGGATCTATCCACGTAATCGCGAATAATATGATTGGATTTACAACTGAGCATTATGACTCTAGATCAACTCATTATTCTTCAGATCCTGCAAAAGGCTTTGAAGTCCCAGTCTTTCACGTAAATGCGGATTGTCCTGAATCAGTAATTGCAACTGCAAAATTTGCATTTGAATACAGACAAAAATTTGGTAAAGATATTGTTATTGACCTACTCGGTTACCGCCGATACGGCCATAATGAAATGGATGAGCCACTTGTGACGAATCCAGTTATGTACCACTCTGTTCATAAACACTCAACAGTACGTGAACTTTACGGAAATACTCTCGTATCTAAGAATGTCGTAGATAATGAGTTTGTTGAAAAACTAGATGCTGATACATTTAAAATTATGCAGGGCGCACATGACGTTGTTAAAGCGCATACCGCATCAACTGGTTCTAAAGGGAAAACACCAATAGAGATACCTGATGAAGTACTTGCAGGATATCCAGCAGATCTTCAGACGGGTGTTGCGGAAAGTGCACTTCGTAAAATGAACGAAGAACTTCTAGCATTCCCTGAAGAGTTTGATGTTTTTGGTCGACTTGTTCGCATTCTGAAAAGACGAGAAGAGCCGTTTAAAGGCAAAGGCAAAATTGATTGGGCGCATGCTGAAACACTTGCATTTGGTTCTATTTTACAAGATGGCAATCCAATTAGAATGACTGGTCAAGATGTTCAACGTGGTACATTTGCTCATCGTCATTTAGTTCTTCATGATGAGAAGACAGGTAAGGAACTTCTGCCACTGCATCATATAAGTGACGCAAAAGCATCATTTGATGTTTATAATAGTCCACTTTCTGAAGCGGCTATTGTTGGCTATGAATTTGGCTATAATTTAGAAGAACAAAAAACATTGTCTATTTGGGAAGCGCAATATGGTGATTTTGCAAACATGGCACAAGTTATGTTTGATCAATTTGTATCGTCTAGCCGTTCTAAATGGGGCCAACAATCGGGACTTGTATTACTTCTACCTCATGCACATGAAGGGCAAGGTCCTGAACACACTAGTGCTAGATTAGAAAGATTCCTACAGCTATCGGGTGAAAACAACTGGACTGTAGCAAACCTTTCAAGTGCTGCAAACTATTTCCATATTCTTCGTAGACAAGCGAAAATGCTAGGCGATCTATCAATGCGACCACTAGTTATAGTTTCACCAAAATCATTACTTAGACATCCGCTTGTTGGTGCAGATTTAGGCGACTTAACTGAAGGGCAATTCCAAACTGTACTTGAACAACCAGGAACTGGTAAAAAGAAGACAAAAGTAGAGCGTATTCTTTTTGCAAGTGGTAAGATGGCAATTGATTTGGCAGAACGAGTAAAAGACGGTGAAGGATTTGATCACTTACACATTATTCGTGTAGAGCAACTATATCCGTTCCCAGCTGAAAAGATTGTTGAAATCATTGCACGTTATCCAAAAGTAAAAGAGCTTGTATGGGTTCAAGAGGAACCTAAAAATATGGGTTCATGGTCTTTTGCAAATCCTTATATACAGGAAATCGCTGGAGATAAAAATGTCTCCTATGTTGGTCGTAGTCGTCGTTCAAGTCCATCTGAGGGTGACGGCGCATCACATACAATTGAACAAAAACGTATTATTGAAGAAGCTTTAAGCCGTTAAATCGGAATGACTAGAGGAGGCAATTATAGTGGCAGATATTATCGTACCAGAATTAGCAGAATCAATTACAGAGGGAACAATTTCACAATGGTTAAAGCAACCAGGTGAAAGTGTTGAGCGTGGCGAATTTATCGTAGAACTTGAAACTGATAAAGTAAACGTAGAAATTATTTCAGAAGAAGCAGGTGTTATACAAGAACACTTAGCAGCTGAAGGAGATACTGTTTTAGTTGGTCAAGTGATTGCGATTGTTGGCGAAGGTGCTGGTTCTCCAGCAGCTACTGCACCAACTTCACCAAAAGAAGAAGCTACTCCAGTGGCAGCAGAGAAAGCTCCTATTGTTGAAGAATCAACAGAGACTGAAGGGCATACATTAGCTAGTCCTGCAGCTCGTAAACTAGCACGTGAAAAAGGAATTGATCTTGCAGCAATTTCACCAGTAGATCCAATGGGGCGTGTCCGTGCACAGGACGTTGCAGCTCATTCAACTGCACCTGCTCCAAAGGCAGCGCCAGTTACAGCAACACCGACTGCAGCAGTAAAAGATGATGGTCGCATTGTACGTGAAAAAATGACTCGTCGTCGTCAAACAATTGCTAAACGTTTATTAGAAGTAAGACAATCAACAGCAATGCTAACAACATTTAATGAGATTGATATGACAAATGTCATGGCACTACGCTCACGTAAAAAAGATGAGTTTTTTGAAAAAAATGGTGTGCGTCTTGGCTTTATGTCATTCTTTACAAAAGCAGTTGTAGCAGCTTTGAAAAAGTATCCATATGTAAACTCTGAAATTGACGGAGATGAAATTCTTCTTAAGAACTTCTTTGATATCGGTATCGCAGTTTCAACTGAAGGCGGACTTGTCGTTCCAAACATTGTTGATGCAGACCGCAAAAACTTCGCTGAAATCGAAGCAACTATTGGAGAACTTGCTGGTAAAGCACGTGACAATAAACTTACAATTGCAGATATGACTGGTGGATCATTTACAATTACAAATGGTGGGGTATTCGGTTCTTTATTATCAACACCAATTTTGAATGGTACTCAAGTTGGTATTTTAGGTATGCATACAATCCAAAAGCGTCCAATAGCTGTTGGTGATAATGTAGAAATACGTCCAATGATGTATGTAGCTCTTTCGTATGACCACCGTGTAATTGATGGTAAAGACTCTGTAGGATTCTTGAAAATGGTAAAAGAATTACTTGAAAATCCTGAGGACTTACTTCTAGGTTCATAATTAATTAAGGGATCATAGTAATTATGATCCCTTTCTTTCAAATTGAAAGGCGTGATTTACAATGGATTTTAAAAATTGGCAGACATCACCCGCAATCCGAACTGTCGTTTGTAAACATGCAGACGCAGAAAAATATTTAGTGAATAGTGTCCTGACACCGGGGAAAGAGTATGAAGTTAAAAACGAAACAGATGAATTCATCTTCGTACTTGATAATACCGGAAAAGTCGGAGGTTATTATAAAACGTACTTTGATTAAAAACCAAACCGGTGCCTCCTTTGTGGGCATCGGTTTTTTTAATAGGGGGAAATCCGAAAATGAATACATTGGTTGAAAACGAACAAACTAAACGTACAGCTAAGCATTACGAAAAGGATGCAGCATTACTTATTCAGAACGGTGGTTATATTTCACCAGACGAATTTTTATGGGATGATATATTAATTAGTGTTGTATTGAAAAAACCAATCTTACTAAAAGGACCTTCGGGCTCCGGTAAAACCAAACTGGCTCAATCAGTATCTCATTATTTTCAACAGCCTATGCAAAGTATAAATTGCTCCGTCGACCTAGATGCTGAATCACTATTAGGTTTTAAGACAATCTTACAAAAAGATGGTGAAACAGCTATTGAATTTATTGAAGGCCCAGTCGTACAGGCAATGAAAAAAGGCCATATTTTGTATATCGATGAAATTAACATGGCAAGACCAGAAACTTTACCGATTCTTCATAGTGTTTTAGATCACCGCCGTATGTTAACAAATCCATTTACTGGTGAAGTTATATATGCACATGAAGATTTTACAGTCATTTCAGCAATAAATGAAGGATATGTAGGTACGTCACCAATGAATGAGGCACTTAAAAATCGATTTGTTTCTTTTTCGATACCGTATTTATCAGGTAATGAGTTACGCAAAGTGATACAAACGGAATATCCGAACATTTCATCCGAGCTCATAGACACTATGTTAAATATCGGGAATGATTTAAAGAAACAAGTGATGAATGGGCTTTTATCAGAAGAGGCTGCTTCTATTAGGAGCTTATTAGATGCGATTGGATTGTCAGAACACATCCCGGTAATTAGAGCTATTAGGTATGCAATTGCTGAGAAATTAGAAGATCAAATTGAGCGCAGATTGGTCATGGAACTTGTAGAAACTTGGGTGAAATGAGGCGATTGTCATCGTAAAGATGAATCGATTTATTCAATTTAATGATGAAACAGTTGATACGAAAACGTTACTACTTTATGAGCGGATAGGACGCGCATTGTCTGATGCAAATTATATTGAATTAACGGAAAGAAAGCTTTTTGAATTTCAACCTAAAGAAGGTATTATTTCAATGAGTGTCTTTTGGCGCCATCGTTCTGAAGAAATAATGCATCAAGGTAGACTGTCAGATATCTATTTATTGACAGCGGGATTCTGGAAGAGTTTTAGTTTAAACACATGGCTAGACTTTTCGCACAAATACGAACACCACCCACTTCGTAAATTTGCAATGGAACTACTTTTAATGCTTGAAGAATTTCGACTTATGGATAGTGTCGAATCTAATCGACCTGGTACAGCGACCGCATTTCGGATAAGAAAAAAAGCATATGTAAGTTTTCACAAAAATGGAATACATACAAATATCCAGCAAGGTTTTCTAACTGATGCATTGATAAATCAAGTCTATATTACATTGCATGGGGGCATGCTAACTGATTCTGTCATTGACATGGGTCCGATTAATTTTGATTTAATTAAGCGAGTTCTTGAAAATATTTATGAAGCTAAAAATACAGAAGATAATTCTAATATTGCATCACGTATTGTCTTGATTATTGAAGAATTTATCGATAGAGATTTAATGCAACAATATTATGCAGTAGGTGATTCGGTCATGGATAAAATTGAAACTTATCACTATCATGATGGTATTTCAGATGCTGAAAAAGGCGAAGATGATGTAAAAGAAACCATTGAAGAAGTGTTTAGATCATGGCATATGGAAACTGAAGAAGAAAATGGCATTCATCTTAAATTTGAGCTTGAACATGGTCGTTCCGGAAAAAGTGACGGAGGGGATTCTTCTTCTGGTGATGAGGATGCGGATGTCGATGAAATAGGATTCGGGAGTTCCGTGGGTAATCAGGATGAAAAAAGCGCAGCTGATGAAAGTGAAAAAGTTGAAGGACGAACGAATGAAAGAAAAGCAGGTAATATGTTCGGGAAAGAGCATATCAATGTTATATATGAGGAAAAACAGGTGGAAGTTCTAAATGAAGTGGAAAACCGTGAAAAGTTAATTCTTTGGAGAGAAGAACAAAAACCGTATGTGCGCTCTTTTGTAGAAGAAATGAAGAAAAGAATAGATTTGAAACAAGATGTTAAAAGAGAGCGGTTAATGATTGGCAGATTATCTTCAAAATTAACAACTTTAGTATTGGATGAACGGCCAAAACCATTTTATAGGAAAAATGCACCTTCTATAAATCTCGATGCTGTTTTTGGTTTATTAGTAGATGGTTCTGCCTCTATGATTGATAAACTAGACGAGACGAAGAGAGCAGTTCTTCTGTTCCATGATGTACTTAGGGAACTCCGAGTAAGACATGAAATTTCATCTTATTATGAAGATGCTAATAAAGCTTCAGTTACAGTACAACCTAACGTTTTTGGTCTCATGCATACTTTTGAAGACAGAGATTATGATAATGGAATGCCTATCTTATCATTTGATGCGTACGAAGATAATCGAGATGGTTTTGCAATAAGGTGGATGGCTAAAAGGTTATTAACTAGACCAGAAAAACATAAATTTCTACTTGTGTTTTCAGACGGCGAACCATCAGCATTTGGCTATGATAGAAATGGAATTGTGGATACAGCCGAAGCCGTTATGGAAACTGAAAAAAAAGGCATCTCTGTAATTCATTTGTTTTTATCATCAGAACCGCCATCGACAGATCAGAAAGAACTCTTCTCAATGATGTTCGGAAATAAAACAGCTTCTTCAAATTCTGTAGAAGGTTTTACAGACCAAACGTTGCGTATTTTACGAAAACTACTTGCGATAGTAATTAGGAATACGTAAAATAAAACAAAAAACCGCGCTTATAAAGGGCGGTTTTCTGTTTTTTCATGAACAGCAAGAAGTCTTTGTTTCAATTCTTCTTCCATACGTCCAATTTCAATTTCAGCTGCTTTTCGTTTGGCTCTGCCGTCAGCTTGAATAAGTAAAGTTTCCTCAATCGTTTGGATAAGATTCTCTTGCGTTTTCTTCAATGTATCTATTTCGATGATACCTCTTTCATTTTCTTTCGCAGTCTCAATGGAGTTTATTTTAAGCATTTCAGAGTTTTTCAAAAGCAAATCATTCGTTGTTTTAGTGACAAGTTTTTGTGATTCAACTGCCTTTTTCTGTCTGTTTAATGTAAGTGCAATTGCAATTTGATTTTTCCATAATGGAATAGATGTCATAATTGAAGCTTGTATTTTTTCTGCAAGCGTTTGGTTAGTTTGTTGAATCATTCGAATTTGTGGCGCACTTTGAATCGTAATTTGTCTTGATAATTGCAAGTCATAAAGTCGTTTTTCAAGCCGATCAAGGAATTGAACCATATCGTTTACTTCTTGGATGGCCATTTGATCATTAGATAATTCAGCTTCTTTACGCATTTTAGGGATGATTTGACTTGATAATTCATCACGTTTAATTTCGGCAGCCGCAATATAGACATTTAGCGCCTGAAAATAGGTCTTGTTTTGTTCGTATAAATTATCAAGCATTTTAACATCTTCAACCAAACCGCGTTTAGAGTGCTCGAGTTGAATACCGATTCGGTCAATTTGAGTGCTCAACTTTTGGTATTTTGTCATTGTTTCTTGAATAGACTTTGATACTTTCCCAAATAAACGACCAAGAGCTGATTGTTTCTTATCTGTTAAATCATCTGGGTCAATATCGCCGAGCCTATCCATAAGTTCCTTTAATACGTCTCCAACTGGTCCGATATCATTGCTTTGCACATGGTCAAGCATTTGGTGAGAAAACCGTGAAAGCTCTCCTTGTGCATTTGCACCGTAAGTGAGTATTGCCTCGTAATTTCCTACTGGAATTTGTTCAGCAAGTTGAATTGCTTTCGTACGATCTTCTACTGTCAAACGATCTATAAGCCGCTGTGGCGTATTGGATTGTACACTTTCAGTTTGCATTTCTTTGGAAAGTAGCGGTTCTTTTACTTCAAATGGATTATCAAGTAGGTCATCTATTGATGTTACCTCATTTTTCATAGCATTACTATCTGTCATGGTCTATATCTCCTTTCATTTCTAACACTGGTTTCTTTCTTTTCATTGTCACTTCAACAAAATCTAGTTCCATATTAAGCTTTTCCATATCCGATGAGAGTGCATTGCGTAAATCATCTTCAAGTTGAGAATTCACATCATTTAATGTTTCCCGCGTATTTTGAAGCGCAATTTGAATCTCCTTATCCTTCAGTGGTTGATTAACAAGATTTGCGTAATTTGAAGTGAGTTCAACTGCTGAATCTAAATGCGCATAGAAGAAATTTTCTACATCATAAAACTTATTAGGGTTTTCTTGAACGATTTTCAATATTTTCCTAGAGAGCATATTTATCTCATGTAATTGCCTAAATGCTTGAATAGATCGGACTTTTCCATAGTAACTATTTAATCTTTTTAACTTTGCTTTTGCAATATTCATCTGATTTTTAATATATTTATACTCTGAACGCGTTGTACCAAGTCTTTTTAAACTTGAATTAATTTGTATTTGCTTTATTGTGAACGAACCACCTAAGTATATAGCAATTAGCAGACCCGTAGCTGCAAAGAAGTTTAAGCTTGTACCTAGTAAAAAATATAACCATGAACCAAAGCTTACGGGTACTATAATAAATTGTCTTGTGAAATAATCACGGATTAACTTCATCGTTCAAACCTCCTTTTTGCATATAGCTTAAATACGTTTGAAAACTTAAAAGGTTTCATTTCAAGTACTATTATACCTTAGAAACGTTGGTTTCTGCTAATGATTCAACCAAAATCTGATTGTATAAAAACCCTTACAGAATAAGGTGAAGCTTCCTGTAGATGTGTTCGGTTTTTAATAAGACTTTTATAATTGGATTTTATCGAAAAACGCAATATTATTTCGATAATAATCATATAGCTTAAAACATCGAGCTGAATACGACTAATCAAACTATTTATCCGTAAAGCATTTATATGGACAATTACGCTCAGTTTGCTAAAATTGTAAGACATTCGACGATAGATAGAAAGCGTTGGATTGGAGGTTATTTGAAATGTTTGAAATTATTTATATGAAAGCAGATTATGAACCATGGTGGATGTTTGACGGATGGGAAAAAAAAGTTGTAACTCGTCAACTATTTCTTTTGGAAGATGATGCGAAAGAGTATTTAACTAGTAAGCTTGAAGAACTTAGAACAGTGCATAACTATGAAAACATGAAAAATGGTTGTTTCTATGCTTTTTGGTCTGATGAAGAAAAGTACTTTTGTGAAGCTTGTGATGATGATGCACAAATATATCATGGTCTGATTTTGTTATTTGATGATAAGCCATTTATAACTTAATATTAGTGAAAAAGTAAATAGAATTATTAATTTTATTGTTGACTATTTATTTAATACTGTTAGAATAGATACTATAATTAAAGAGTTTATCCGATTAGCATATTCACATATTACAAAAAGTAATCGGCATTTACGGTACTTTTTGTAATATGTGGATTTTTCATTATTAAACTCTACATATTATAAGTATTTATTATTTGGAGGTTTTTTACTTGAAACAAGGTACAGTGAAATGGTTTAACGCAGAAAAAGGTTTCGGTTTCATCGAAGTTGAAAATGGGGACGACGTGTTCGTACACTTTTCAGCTATCGAAGGAGAAGGTTTCAAATCACTTGAAGAAGGTCAACAAGTTGAATTTGATATTGTTGAAGGTGACCGTGGCCCACAAGCTGCAAACGTAATTAAAGTAGTCTAATCCAACAAATGAAAGAGGCGCCCATTAAAGGGTTGCCTCTTTTTCCTTTTATTTATTGGCTATCACCATCTATTGATTCTAATTCTGAAGCTACGATCATTTCTTCATCTTCTGTTTTCATTATAGATTCTCTTTTCACTTCGCCAAATCCTTGTACAAAATACTTTCGATTTATAAAGTCTGTGTCTTTTTGTTCTATTACAATTGCATGTTCAAATGTTCTAAAAGGTGTTTCAACGGTTGCGTCTGTTTCAATAATTGTCCAACCATCAAATGCAGTGCCTATTGAAAATGGTTTTTGCAAATAGATGCCAACAGGTTTCATTGCTTGTACCTCTGCAAAGGAAGGGATGTTCCCTTCATAATCTTCGGTAGCTTCTTCAAGAATATCTATTCGATCTTCCTCTATTTTGTAAGTCTTGCGAACAATTGAACCTCCATTACTTTCATGGACCACAAAGTAATTTTCATATGGCTGTACGGTTTCAACTTTCAATTGAGCAAATTCGTTACCAATACCTTTATAATTAGCGCTTGATCCTTCAGGAAGAAAAAAGTCTCGCATTTGTATTGTCGGTATTGTGGTCTCGGTTTCATCGCTTGTAATATCATCATTTTTATCCGTATCACTAATTTCTTCGGATGGTGTTTTGTCCTCTTCACCAGTAGGAGCACTATTATCTTTGTTGATAGGACTATCGCTTATGTCAGGATTTTTTGAGCAACTTGCTAGTAAAAGTATTAAAAATAGTAAGAGTACTAAGTAATTATTCCTCCTCATCCAAAAAACCTCCTTTTAATTATATATATACCCCAAAAATATAAGTTCATACACTTTTTATTTCAAATAAAAACCATCCCCTAAAAGGAGATGGTTAATCGTTAATTATTACTTTTTAGGGCTTTTCTCATTGACCCAATCAAGGTATTCATTATACGTCATTTGTTTGTCGAAGATTGTACCATCTTCACGAATTTCTAAAATTCGGTTTGCAACTGTTTGAATGAAATGTTGGTCATGTGAGGTAAAGACCATTGCGCCTTTATAAGCTATAAGTCCGTTATTTAATGCTTGAATTGATTCTAAGTCTAAGTGATTCATTGGTTCATCAAGTAAGAGCACGTTAGCACTTGTAAGCATCATTTTGGAAAGCATACATCTAACTTTTTCCCCACCTGATAGAACTGACGGTTTTTTGTTTACTTCTTCACCAGAAAATAGCATACGACCAAGGAATCCGCGTAAAAACGTTTCAGTTTGATCTTCAGGTGAATATTGACGTAACCATTCGACAAGTGATTTTTCCGAACCTTGGAAAAACTCATTGTTATCGATAGGGAAGTAAGAACGAGTTGTCGTAACGCCCCATCTAATTGACCCTTCATCTGGTTGTGTTTCTTCAGCTAGAATATCAAGCAATGCTGATTTAGCTAAAGGATTTCCAAGAAGGATTATTTTATCATCTTTACTAATTGAGAAAGATGCGTTGTTTATTAGGTTATTACCATCTATCGTTTTAGAAACATTTTGAACTGTTAAAACGTCATTTCCGATTTCACGTCCAATTTGGAAGTTAACATAAGGATAACGTCTTGAAGATGGACGAATATCATCAAGTTCGATTTTATCTAATGTCTTTTTACGAGATGTAGCTTGTTTAGATTTAGATGCGTTTGCACTAAAACGGGCAATAAATGCTTCTAGTTCCTTAATTTTTTCTTCTTTTTTCTTATTTTGATCTTGAGACATTTGAAGAGCTAATTGGCTTGATTCATACCAGAATTCGTAGTTTCCTGGATAAATTTGAATTTTACCAAAATCAAGATCCGCAATTTGTGTACATACATTATTCAGGAAGTGACGGTCATGTGATACGACGATGACTGTGTTATTAAAGTTAATAAGGAACTCTTCCAACCAATGAATTGCTTTTAAATCAAGATGGTTTGTAGGCTCGTCCAAAAGAAGTACGTCAGGTTTTCCGAATAAAGCTTGAGCTAAAAGAACTTTCACTTTATCTGAACCTTCTAATTCGGACATTTTCAAATTATGCTTTTTATCTGAAAGGCCAAGTCCTTGTAAAAGAATCGCTGCTTCGGATTCAGCTTCCCAACCATTAAGGTCTGCAAACTCACCTTCTAATTCAGCAGCTCTCATACCATCTTCATCTGAAAAGTCTTCTTTCATGTATATTGCATTTTTTTCATTCATTACTTTATAAAGTTTTTTATGTCCCATAATGACCGTTTCGAGTACTTCACTGTCTTCGTATTCGAAATGATCTTGTTTGAGGACAGCAAGTCGCTCGTCAGGATTCATGATGACATTTCCTTCTTGAGCTTCAAGTTCACCAGATAAAATTTTAATAAACGTAGATTTACCTGCACCATTGGCACCGATTAACCCATAACAATGACCTGGGTTGAACTGTATATTAACATTTTCAAATAACTTACGGTCACCAAACTGCAAACTAACATTACTAACTGCTATCAAAAAAATTCCTCCTAAATTCACAATGCTCCCAGTATAACACGAAACTGCTTCAGAATGTAATAGTTGAAACGGACAGATTGACTTTTTTAGTTTATTATAGATTAGAAGGTAGAAAGGAGTTTGCGGATGTCTCTAGAAATGAATAAAAGAAGTACCATTCTGCTATTAGTGACTATATTTGCAGTCTCTATTAACTTGCGGCCTGCTATTACTTCTATTGGACCAATGTTGGAAATTATTCGTGATGATTTATCTTTAACTAACACACAAGTTACACTATTAACTGGAATTCCTATTATATGTATGGGTATATTTGCAACGCTGTCACCAATCTTGAATCGTAGGTTTGGTTTAGTACGAACTATGTATGCGATGCTTATTATTATCGGATTTACAACACTACTGAGAGGACTTATTTCTGGATTTTTAATCCTAATTATTACGGCGTTTGTTATTGGCGTAGCGATTGCAATTATTGGTCCTTTATTATCAGCGATGATAAAACAATACTTTCCGCTTCATACAGCATCTGTCATAGGGCTCTATTCTTTCGGTATGGGGGTAGGTTCAGCTACTAGTGCGGGAATTACTGGTGTATTCTATCAGTCCACTGGTTCCTATCTTTTCGCGTTAAGCATTTGGGCAAGTTTAGCTTTCTTTGGTCTCTTTATGTGGATGCTCGTTTCTAAAAAGAAAATAGAGTTACGACAGAAAGTTCAGTTAGATGTAGAGCAAAAGAAACCTATGTCGCCATGGAAATCTCGTAAAGCTTGGTTATTTCTACTGTTTTTCGGATTTCAATCTTCTCTATTTTTTTCAGCCGTGACTTGGCTGGTTCCCATAGCGCTAGCATCAGGTATGTCCTTAATCAAAGCGGGAAGTCTTCTTGGTGTAACAACAATTGTACAGACTTTATTGAATCTTGGACTGCCGTTATTAATGAATAGGTATCCAGCTGGCGTATTTTGGATTTCTGCAATGTTAGTTTCAGGTATGGTGGCAACAGGATTATTATGGACTGGAATTGAGCAGCTAATGTGGGTTGGGGCATTTTTTATGGGTGTACCTTTAGGTGGTCTTTTCCCGGCAGCGCTTCTTTTACCTCTTGATGAAACCGAGACGGCTGAGGAAACTAATTCATGGACGGCGATGATGCAGACGGGTGGTTTTATCATTGGTGGACTTTTACCCTTAATTATTGCACTCGTTTATGATCAAACATCAGACCATACATATACATTTATCATATTCATGTCCTTGTTTATAGTACTGTTCTTTTTAACATTTTCCATTGGCAATAAAAAAGCCGTGATTGTCTAATTTTAAAAAAGAGAAAAAGAGCGGATTGTTAAACTTATCTGCTCTTTTTTCGATTACGACCAATGATTATCGATAAACTTGTCTCTACCAGATTGTGCACGGTCTTTTTCATAATGTTCCCGTTCTTTTTCGTGATAATCTTGATGATACGCTTCTGCGTGGTAGAACGTTTCAGCAGGACGGATAGGTGTTACTATTGGGGCATTAAATATATGGCTTGCTTCTAGTTTAATCTTAGATTGTTCTGCTATAGTAAGCTGTTCATCATTGTAGTAGAAAATGGCTGTTGAATAAGAATGACCCCGGTCTTGGAATTGACCACCAGCATCTGTTGGGTCGATTTGCTGCCAAAAAACGTCTAACAACTTGTCGTATGGGAAAACGGCTGGATCATATGTAATTTCAACCACTTCTAAATGGCCAGAGTCGCCTTTTTTTACGTCTTCATAAGTTGGGTTTTCTAAAATGCCGCCCATATATCCTGATACGACATCATGAATACCATCCCATTCTTTAAACGGTTTTACCATACACCAGAAACAACCACCTGCAAATGTTGCTTTTTCTAGTCCTTTGTCTTTCATTAACATCATCACCTTTCGCGTTTCATGTGTTTCTATCATAACATTTAGAGCTAATTAAATGCTAGGTTGCTTAATTGTTAGAATAAGGTAAATGATAGTTAATATTTATTTTAGTTTTAATAAAGATAATAATGATATGTAAATTTATTTATAGGAGAATTTAATAAAAGCTAATCTAGGGTACCAAATGGTATTCCTAGACCTAGCTTATTATTAACTAATATTGATAATAATTGGTGCGCCTTTTATTATGAGAGGTTACATAAGGTGCATTTTAATAGACAACTACTCATGCGATTAATAAAGATAGCTTGCTCCAATTATAATGAGCAATATAAAAAGTACTACAAGTAATGCAAATGATGAATTACCACCACGCCCTTGTTCATATCCCATAATTAACACCACCTTTTTACTAAGTCGTCTATGTAGCATATGTACATTCAGCCAAGTGCATTGGGTTATTTGACTTTATGAGCAAAAAAATATTCATAGAATATGCGTTCTTATCTACTAAAGAAAATTGGTTAGGAGGAAATAAATGAAATATGAATGGAATCGCAATGCGCTAATTGAACTGTTTAAGATTCATGCTGATGAAGTGCAGTCACTTTCTATGAGCGCTTATATGAGAAAAAAATTTCCGTTCCTAGGAATTAGAAGTCCTTTACGTAAGCAGCTGTTAAGACAGTATTTTGCCATTTGCGATATGCCTAAAGAGGAAGACTTTCTACATGAAGTGGAAGCGCTGTATGATCTTCCTGAAAGAGAGTTTCAATATATCGCCATTGCATTACTTGATAAAGGCAAGAAGAAACTTAGCGTAGCTAACCTTGATTTTCTAAAGTCTCTTATTGTTGAGAAATCGTGGTGGGATAGCATTGATTCGATTGCCCCCTCAATTGTAGGAAGTATCGTATTAAAAGATAGGGATGCTGGTGATAAAGTAATGACGCAATGGAGCGAGTCACATAATATGTGGTTAAATCGTTCAGCTATTCTTTATCAATTAAAATATAAAACCGAAATGAACGAAGAACTTTTGTTTTCTACAATTCTCAAACATATTGAATCAGAAGAGTTTTTTATTCAGAAAGCGATTGGCTGGGTACTACGAGAATATGCAAAAACAAATCCCGAGATTGTAGTTTCCTTTGTTAATTCAACAAACTTAAAACCATTGAGCAGAAGAGAAGCTTTAAAACATATCGTGTAAAGCTAGTCTTGCAGTATAACTTCAAAAACTATGTAATCGGAGCTTGGAATTCGATTACATGGTTTTTCGGATACAGTATTTATTACTCAAAGTAAACTATCGCGTGATTTTTAGATTAGCTACATTTCTCTGCAAAATATGTATGGTATAATATTACATATTAAATAGTGTTTTCAAGTTTTTGATTAGGCGTTTATATTGGAAGGAGACAACTGACTTTGAAACTAGTTTCGTGGAATGTCAACGGATTGCGTGCTTGTGTAAAAAAAGGATTTCTATTGTATTTTAAAAATATAGATGCAGACATTTTTTGTGTGCAGGAGATCAAACTTCAAGAGGGACAGATTAACTTAGAATTGGATGGGTATCATCAATATTGGAATTATGCTTTAAAGAAAGGTTATTCAGGTACAGCAATATTTACAAAAGAAGTGCCGCTGTCTGTAACATATGGTTTAGGGGATTTGGATTCTGAGGCGGAAGGTAGAATATTAACTTTAGAGTACCCTGAATTTTACTTAGTAAATGTTTATTCGCCTAATTCGCAGCGTGATTTGGCAAGATTACCGTATCGTTTGGAGTGGGAGGCGGAACTGAATGCGCATTTGACTGCTTTAGATAAGGTCAAGCCTGTCATTTTATGTGGGGATTTGAATGTCGCGCATCAGGAGATTGATATTCGAAATGCGAAATCTAATATTGGGAATTCGGGGTTTACGATTGAGGAACGAGGGCAGTTGAGCGCTTTATTAGCAGATGGATTTTTAGATACATATCGGTACTTTTATCCGCATAAAGAAGATTCCTATACTTGGTGGTCATATATGAGAAATGTGCGAGAAAGAAATATTGGGTGGCGGATAGATTATTTTATTGCTTCTAAGCGATTAAAGCCTATTTTGAAAGATGCGGCAATACATGCTGATATACTTGGGAGCGATCACTGTCCAATTGTTTTGGAACTAAAGGGTTAATTTCATATTAGAGTTATTTTGGAGGGGTTTTATGAAGCTTTTCTATAGAGGGTTTTATTTCTTTATTGCAGTTGCAATTGTTTTAGTTGTTTTTGATTACAGTAAAAATAATACTGTCGATTGGTTTGCAAACTTAGGAAGTTCTTTTGTATTTGTATTTTTCTATATGCTATTCGTTTGGTTTTTTAACAGTTTTAAACAAAAAAAAGAATCATGAAATTTATATAATAAAAGCTTCTGGTATAAACGAAACCAGAAGCTTTTGTTGTATGCAAATTAATCTTGATTCGCTGGAAATACAAAATCATCTTTACCGGCTTTAAGCCCACTTAAAAGCAGTAATATGACGCCGATTATGAACATAATCATTGGAATTGTCCAACCATTAGTTAAATCATGTAAATACCCGAATAATACTGGTCCAACAGCGGCTAGTAGGTAACCGAATGATTGTGCCATACCGGATAGTTCAGCTGCCTCGTTAGGTGTTCGTGTTCTTAATGTGAAAAACATCATCGTAAGTCCGAATGATGCGCCACCTGAAATACCGATAACAATCATCCATAAAGGAGTAAGAGATACATTTCCTGACAAAATACCACCGTATCCAATTAAATACAATAAAATAATTCCAATAACGATTTTGCGTTGATCTTTTATTTTATCCGCAATTATCGGTGTGATAAACATCATTGGTAATTGTGCTAGTTGAAGAAGCGAAAACATCCAACCTGCACCACTTGCACTTAAACCATCTGATTTCAGTACTTCAGGTATCCAAGCAGCAGAAGTGTAAAATAACAAGGATTGTAAGCCCATAAAAAACGTGACACTCCATGCTATTGGTGAACGCCAAATTGCACCAGACTTCACGGGATTTGATGAAGGAGCCGCCGTATTTACTAGCTGTTTATTTTTTAGTTGAGGTAACCAGATAATAATTGCGATAATAGTTAACACAACCCAAACACCTAAAGCGCCTTGCCAACCTAATTTCGTTCCACTTGCGATAGGTACAGCAATTCCTGAAGCGAGTGTTGCAGATATATTCATGGACATTGAATAAATACCTGTCATTAAACCGATATGTAAAGGGAAGCTTAATTTCAATAAACCTGGGAGTAATACGTTACCAAATGCGATAGCCACACCTATTAGAAATGTGCCTATAAGTAAAAGAATTATAGTTCCAGACGATCGAATGATAATTCCAACAGTCAGTAAACAAAGCGATGAAAATAAAGTGATTTCCATACCAAATCTACGCGATAATTTCGGTGCGAAAGGTGAAATAAGTGCAAACGCAAGTAGAGGAATTGTTGTAATAAATCCAGCCAATACATTGGAGATACCTAGGTTATCCCGTATGGGGGCAATAATTGGTCCAACTGTTGTAAGTGGGGCTCTTAGTGTGAAAGCAATGAAAATAATTCCGATGATTAAAAGCCAACTGTTCCTTGAGAAATTCAGTTTCTTTGTATGAAGTGTTGATTGTGTTTGTTTCAATTTGTTGCCTCCGATAATAAATTCATTCGTACTTGTTAAGGATAACACAATAATAAATGTAGTTAAATATGTTTAGGTAGTTACAGAATGTTCTATAAGTTACGATACTTTAAATCATCCTGCATAGATGAAGTTTAATTAAAAATCATTGACGTACCGTAATCTTAATAAATGTATTCAACCTTGATTATTAAACTTGTGAAAATTGGCACATACTGGAGTGTATATCATTACGCCCATCTTTAACCATGTTATAATATATACAATTGAATGCAACTAACTAGCGCCATACTCGTCTTAATATTAAGAGCGGTTTTGGAGGAATTATAATGGAAGAACAATTCGAAGAACAGATTTTAAAAAGAAGACGTAAGAAAAAGTTACGGTTTGGTAGGGTATTCTTTACTTTGCTAACCATCTCATTTATCGGCATCGCGCTTTATTCGATTGTTCAATATAATGCAGGTAAATCTCTTGCAAAAGGCAATCCGATTGATCCTGGATCATTTAAAGGCGATGCTATACATCCGAATTTCACATCTATTGAAAACTTTTTACTACTAGGTGTGGATGATGACGGCAGTGGTAAATCACGGACTGATACTATGATGGTTTTGTCGTGGGACAAGAGCGTCGGGTCTATGCGTGTTATTTCGTTTATGCGCGATATATATGCGGAAATACCAGGTTATAAATCATACAAGTTAAATACTGCCTATTATCTTAATGGCGTTCAAACAGTAAAAGATACGATTACTGGCATGTTTGGTGTACCTATTAATCATTATGCGATAGTAGATTTTAATAACTTTGAATCAATTGTTGATATTGCATTTCCTAAAGGTGTAGAAATAAATGTCCAAAAGGAAATGTCTGAGAAAATCGGCGTTACACTTACGCCAGGAAAAAAAGATTTAAATGGTAAAGAGTTACTTGGTTATGCGCGCTTCAGAGCTGATAAAGAAGGCGATTTTGGACGGGTTGCAAGGCAGCAAGAAGTAATTTCCGCAATGAAAAACGAAGCTACTAAACCTGGCATACTTACAAAAATACCTAAGCTTGCTGGTGCGTTATCAGGATATATTGAAACCGACCTATCGGAAAAGGATGAGATTATTAGGGCGATTACTTTTGCGTTAAAAAAAGGTGCTAAAGTGGAGACGATGACAGTTCCGATTGAAGGATCTTACTCATTCAATTCATACAGACATGCAGGCTCAGTCATTGAGTTAGATGTTGAAAAAAACAAAGAGGCGATATCGAGTTTTCTCGAAATGCAAAAAGAGTAATAATCAAAACAGCAGTGGAAGGGGGCTATTTTTATGGATAAAGGAGTTCCAAGACAATCGGAAAAACAGTTGCAATCGGAAACGGATCTTCGGACTGCTAGTGTAATCCGTTTTCTAGGCGGCAAAGGAACACTTTTTGTTCTTTTGTCTATTTTATTAATTGGCTTAATTATACTGATATTCAGAGAAATATCATTTGTTTTCTTTCCATTAAAGGTATTCTTCTCAACTGTGGTTTTACCGATTATCCTCGCAACAATAGGTTATTATCTATTAAGACCTATTTTAAGATTGTTAGAAAGATTACATATCCCGCGCCTCTGGGGTATTTTACTAATTTTTCTAGGAGCAAGTGGATTAATAACTTTGCTTGTTTTCTTAGTATTGCCTTTTCTAAAACTACAATTAAATAATTTATCAGCAGATTTCCCTGTCTATTTTAGACAAGTTTTGTTAGATGTAGATGAATTTTTCCGTGCCTCTATTTTTTCATCTTATTATAAAAGTTTAGATGTAAATATACTTACGCTTCTCGAATCTGCCCCTGCAAATGTCGGTAAGATGGTAACGAATGCAATTGGTGGGATAGCGGTTGGGGTTACTTCATTTGTGTCGGCTTTAACTGGTTTTGTTTTAGCTATCGTAACCGTACCTATTATTCTGTTTTATTTATTAAAGGATGGCGAAAAGTTACCCCAAGTGGCAATTAATATGCTGCCGCCACGTTTGCGAAAAGATGCAAGGATTATCTTCCATGATGCCGATAACCAAATCAGTTCATATATACAAGGACAGATTCTTGTTGCGGTTTGTATTGGTATAATGGTTTCTATTGGATTTCTCATCATCGGAATGGATTACGCTTTATTACTAGGTGTTCTAGCGATGTTTACGAGTATAGTCCCTTATTTAGGTCCTTTAATTGCGATTACACCAGCGGTTATTATCGCAATTGTAACTTCACCTTTTATGATATTAAAACTAGCGATTGTATGGACAATTGTGCAATTAATAGATGGGAAGTTTATATCTCCTCAAATTATGGGGAAATCACTTAAAATTCATCCGATTACTATTATTTTCGTTTTACTAACTGCTGGTTCGCTCTTTGGTGTTGTAGGAATTCTTCTAGGAATTCCCGGTTATGCACTTATTAAAGTATTTGTTTCGCATTTCTTTAAATTGTATAAAGCACGTTACAATCGCTATGTACCAGATAGTGAAATGCGATATCAAGATACTGAAACTTAATTATTTATTAATAAACCGTGCCTGTATATATTGGGCGCGGTTTCTAATTGCAAATTTTTGTTGGGAGGGATTTTGATGGACAATATTGTGCCTCTTTTTCATTCACTATTAAAAAGTCTTCGTAAAATACATAAAAAAGGTTGCGATGATGTTACGATTGTTCAGCATTCGATTATGTATGAAATCAGTCGGATTGAGACGCCATCTATGCAAATTATTGCAGAAGTCCTGGGCATAGATATCACGACTTTTTCAAGGCAGATTGGTACATTAATTAAGAAAAAACTAGTTATTAGAACTGCTTCTAAAGATGATCGTCGCATATATATATTATCTTTAACGGACGAAGGGGAAGATATTGTTGCGGTCGTTAATGAGCGAATAGCGGCTGATATGGAAAATATACTTATATCAATGAACGATTTCGAACGTGATACAATTATAAGGTCAATGCAAGTATTAACAGAAAAACTAAATAGTGATAAGTCTTAATTTCTGAATACTTGCAACATACAACTATTTCAAACGCCCGTGCTACAGCCTTACTGATAACTTTATTCATTTACTTGCATTATGCAAGTAAATGTTATCTTGCAAAAATAATTAGGGAAGTCCATAATAAAACTCATATTAAATTATATAGGAGATTATTAGATGAATACAAAATTACAAATGTACGACCCTTGGGAAGCTTATTTGGATATAGAAGCACATAGTAAATTAACGTTATCAAGTATTGAATTTACGACAACTTATTTATGTAATATGCGTTGTGAGCATTGTGCAGTTGGGGATATGTTGGCACATAAGGATCCCGTATCGCTACCGATTGAACTACTTATTTCGCGATTAAATGAAATACCTCATCTGAGAAGTTTCAGCATTACTGGTGGAGAGCCGATGTTTTCTAAGAAATCTGTGGAAGAAACTGTTTTACCACTTCTGAAGTATACACATGCACGTGGTATTCGTTCGCAATTAAACTCTAATTTAACAATGCCACTTGAACGCTATATGATGATTGCGCCGTATTTAGATGTTCTTCACATTTCACATAACTGGGGAACAGTAGATGATTTTATCGATGGCGGATTTGCAAATATGGAAAGAAAACCACCTAGGGAACGTCGTGCTGAACAATTTGAACGCATGATTGAAAACAGCAGGGCATTGTCTGATGCTGGTGTGTTGGTTTCAGCGGAAACGATGTTGAACAAACGGACACTTCCACATCTAGAACATATTCATCGGCAAGTTATTGATGAAATGAAATGTGGGAGACACGAGATACATCCTATGTACCCTGTTAATTTTGCTTCCAATTTAGAAGTACTATCAATAGAAGAAACGAGAAAAGCCATACATCGTCTTCTTGACGTTCGTGATGAAGTTGTATGGATGCTGTTTGGTACATTACCGTTTTATCCTTGTAGTGATAATAAAGAAGATTTAGCGCTATTAGAACGCCTCTACAGCAGTCATAATGTATCAGTGCGCAATGATCCTGATGGTAGGTCTCGCCTCAACGTCAATATTTTTACGGGAGATGTTATCGTCACGGATTTCGGAGATACACCGCCTATGGGCAATATTCAAACGGATGCGCTTCCCGGGATGTTAGATCGTTGGCTTGAACGGCCGCTTGCTAAGTCAATTGGTTGTCATTGTCCAGCAGTAAAATGTTTGGGACCGAATTTGTTAGTGAAAGATGCCTATTACACTGACACAGATTTCACGACAAAGAAAGCGCGAATTACACGCTGAAAATAACGTAAAAGTATCGAAGCCACTTTAATTTTTTGATGGACATGAAGAATAAGTGGAGGATAAAGAAAAGCCCTACTGATTGTAGATTAACTTTATATCGAAAGGGTTGTAAATAATGCCTTTAATAATATACGAGATTTATGTAGAAGCACCAATTGATGTTTGTTTCGACCTGTCAAGAGATGTAGAGATTCATACGCTTACGACATCGAAAACGAAGGAAAGAGCAATCGGTGGTGTTACAAAAGGATTGTTGGAAAAAGGAGATAGTGTTACTTGGGAAGCTATCCATCTGGGCGTAAAGCAAAAATTAACTGCTAAGATTACAGAGATGGAAAAACCGTTTCGTTTTACAGATGTCATGGTAAAAGGAGCTTTTCACTCTTTTACACACACACATGAATTTGTTGAGCATGGTCCAGGAACGATTATGAAAGATAGGTTCTCTTATCAATCGCCTTTTGGTGTGATTGGGAAAATAGCTGATAAACTATTTTTAGAGAAATATATGCGAAACTTTATTGTTATGCGGGCATATGAATTAAAGAAGATTGCTGAACAGAAATCAAATTGATAAAAATTTATATAGCCAATCAATTTCATAATTGGGTTTTATTGCTACACCACCACAATATATACTTGAGTTGAAGCGTTCTCAAACTATATATTGCATCGTTGTAGCAGATTAAGGTCATTATGAAATTGATTCAGCTAAGAATATAATAACGACACGGGTATACGCGATTAAATGCGCATGCCCGTGTCGTTTTACTATTTACCATCGAAGCCAATTATTATTTTTTAAAGATCTATCTATCGGATTCAGCTTGCTTATCAATCTCTAGTAAAAGAAAAGTGAATCTTTTATAACGTTATATACGTATTAATAGAAGTATCCACACCTACTTTATAAAACCATTATTGAAAGGAGTAGAGATATGATTGATTACACAAAGCAAGTTGAGCAAGAATTACTTTTTTGGAAACACAAGATGTTAAAGCGATCAGGTATCATTAGTCGGACATCGAAAAAAGCACAAGTAAAAATGAATGCGTTAATTCCTGATAGAATTCATAAAGTAATGACCGATAGCATTAAAAATATGGTGAAAGTCACTTTAGCTGGTTCAAATATGACAACAAAAAAACATCAAGCAGTTGGACTTGATTTATTTGAACGGGATGCCCTATTTAAAGAAAAGCTTACTAATTATCGAAGAACAGCCGTCATTGAAGGTGCTGGAACGGGTGCAGGCGGCATAATGCTAGGCCTTGCAGATTTCCCATTGCTTCTATCTATCAAGATGAAATTTTTGTTTGAAGTTGCGGCTATATACGGCTTTGATACAAATGAATATGAAGAACGGTTATTCATTTTACATGTATTCCAACTTGCTTTTTCAAGTGAAGAAACACGGAGAGAAACGATGAAGATTATTGAAAATTGGGAACAACAAAAACTTTTAATAGCTGATATGGAATGGCAGGATTTCCAACAAGGATACCGGGATCATATTGATTTAGTGAAAATGTTTCAATTGATTCCCGGTTTTGGTGCAGTAGTAGGTGCATTTGCGAATTACAATTTACTAGATCAACTTGGTGATGTGGCTATGAATTCGTATCGACTTCGGTTACTTAAAGGTTGAAATACTAGGTGAATTTTAATAGCCTAATGCCAGTAGGCTAGATTGTAATAAAAAATATAGTGGCCGTATTCTATTGGATATAGCTACTATATTTGACATAGCTACCTATTTCGAGTTATGTTTAGCAGGCTAATTACTTTTTTCAGAAGGATTGATAGCTATGATAAAAGAAGACATTCGAATTTTATTTGGCAAGACTGCTGCTAAAATGAGGAAGGATTATTCCGATTCACTTAGGAGAATCGATTTGTATGTAGGGCAAGATCATTTGTTATGGCAATTATGGAATGAAGACGGTTCCTCACAGACAGAGTTATGTGATCAGATGGGCTGTGAACCCCCAACATTAACGAATATGGTGAAAAAACTGGAGTCATATGGACTATTAAGAAGAAAGAAAGATTTATTAGATGCACGCGTAACGAGGGTATTTTTAACTGAAGAAGGCAAAGCGATTAGAGGTCCTGTTGATGAAATTTGGCAAAACCACCAGGATAAAATGTTGAAGGGGATTAGTGAAGAAGAACAACAGGTCTTAAAGCAGATACTGCAAAAAATTGATGCCAATCTTAACGAATAGTTGTTTTACATCTTCTATTTTACCATTCTATATTATTAGTTAGCATACTAAAGGCATTTATATTAAGAAAAGGGAGTTTGAAACATTGAAAGTTCACGTAAAGCAGGAAATAAAAACAGGTCCTATTTTAACTATATTATTAATAGGGGCAATTGCAGCAATCTTAAATCAAACTGTACTAAATGTAGCACTGCCTACATTAACAGATGAATTTAGCGTTTCTACTACAACAGCACAATGGTTAATCACATTATATATGTTGGTTAATGGTATATTCATTCCGGTTACGGCATTTTTAATGGCACGATTTTCAACTAGACAATTATTTTTCACATCTATGATTGTTTTTTCACTAGGTACAATTTTATGTGGTTTCGCTCCAAGTTTTATTATTCTATTATCTGGTCGTGTTGTTCAAGCAATAGGTGCCGGAATTGTCATGCCCCTTTTAATCAGTGTCGTGTTTAAGTTATTTCCGATGGAGAAGCGTGGGGCGGCGATGGGTATTGTAGGGGTTGCAATTATGTTTGCACCAGCAGTAGGTCCATCACTTTCAGGCCTTTTAATTACCACTTTATCTTGGCGTTATATCTTTTTCGCTATTCTGCCATTCTCTCTTTCCGCGCTAGTCGCTTCGTTCTTTATCCTTAAAAACGTGTCAGAACCAAGACCGGCTAAGTTAGATGTTATAGGTGTAATTACGTCTACATTTGGGTTTGGTGGTATTTTATATGGGTTTGGTATAGCAGGTAAAGCAGGTTGGGGAAGTTTGACTGTTATCACCGCATTAACTGTTGGTGTTGTGTCACTCACATTATTTGTTATTAGACAATTAAATACTGACCACCCGCTCATTGAATTACGTATTTTCAAGTCATTAGAATTTACATATTCAGTCATAATCAGCTTTTTTATAAACGGTGTTTCTTATTCAGCGATGATATTATTGCCGATTTATTTGCAATCAAATCGTGGTTTAACAGCTTTGGAATCAGGATTATTTCTTCTGCCTGGTAGTATTGCGATGGCGATTATGTCGCCGATTGCCGGCAGAATATTTGATAGACACGGAATTAAATGGTTGGGAATGTTCGGAACACTTATCATTCTCGTTGCCACCACGATGTATACTAATTTAACGTATACTTCAGGAATTGTTTTCTTATCATTTATCTATCTTGTTCGTTCAATTGGACTCACTTTTTTAATGATGCCACTTACAACTGCAGGGTTGAACGCATTACCGAGTAAACTGTATGGTGATGGTACTGCCATGCAAAACACCATTCAAGCGATAGCAGGAGCAATAGGGACTGCTGTGATGACAACAATCATGACGACGCAAACAAATCTATTTGTAACGAAAGAAGTTATTAACACTGCTGATGGAAAACCAACGCAAGAACAGTTGAGTGTGATTGCTACAGATGGATTATTACACGGGATAAACAGTGCTTTTATAGGCGCCACTGTATTTGCTGTATTAGCGCTAACAGCAATGATTTTATTGGCAAAATCAATTGTTCAAAGAAAGAAAAAATCAGTTATGAGTGAATTTTGATTTGATTACGATAGACAAAGAAATACAATGAATGGTATTCTTAATTGTAACAAGTATTTCAATTAAGATGTAAGGGGAATTATAAATGACAGAGGAAAAGAAAGTTAAAATTAGTTTTAAAGACATGGTAAAGCAACAGCTTGAATTAAAGAAGGAAAAGCAAGATGTTGATCAAGTTACTGGAATTACAAATAAAAAAACCGGTAAAATGAAAAGTCAGCAATCAAAAAAAGTAAATAATTCACATCGTAAAATGGGAATTTAAAAGTACTCATGGATAATATTGGGTCGTTTGGTGTTCACGCACTGAACGGCTTTTTATATACATTAACAAGTAAGGGGGTAAGTGTAGTGTCGCAATTTAATATGTTATCCAATGGATTGGCAAAACCTGCGATCCGCGCACTATCTAAAGCAAGTATCCATACTTTAGAGGATTTTTCGAAAATCACTGAAGTAGAATTAGTTAGTTTACACGGGATGGGTCCAAAAGCATTAGAACGGATACAACTAGTACTTGCTGAAAATAAAATATCATTTAAATCTGATTGGTAATAACAAATAGTTAGATAGTGTGAATGAAGATATTAATAAACTAGCAAACAATATGTAATTTTAACTAGCATTTTATGTTAATCTATATGGAGTGAGTTAATACATCAAAGATTCAAATAATATTTTTTGGATGGTGGTAATAAATGTCTGAACAGATTAATAAAAGAAAATCGGATCATATTAATATTTCATTAAATGAGCAGGTGACAGGCAATCATATTACAACTGGGTTTGAAAAGTTAAGGTTTGTCCATAATGCACTTCCTGAAGTTAACTTTAAGGAAATTTCTATCAATACAAAGTTTTTTGGTCATTTGTGCAAAACGCCTTTTTTAATAAGTTCAATGACAGGCGGTTCAGCATTCGCTGGGGAAATTAATCGGAATTTAGCTATTGCCGCTGAGGAAAAAGGTTGGGCATTCGCTTTAGGATCTACACGTGCATTAATAGAGAGTAAAGCGCATAAGCAATCATTTCAAGTTAGAAAGTTTGCCCCGAGTATACCGATTATCGCAAATTTAGGTGCGGTTCAGTTAAACTATGGTTTTACGATAGAAGAATGCAAAAAAATTATTGATATTACAGAAGCAGACGCGTTAGTTCTTCATTTAAATAGTATTCAGGAAGTAATTCAACCTGAAGGCAATACAAATTTTAAGGATTTATTAGTTAAAATTGAACAACTTTGCAAAGAGCTTGAAGTCCCGGTTGGCGTGAAGGAAGTAGGCTGGGGGATTGGCGGCGAGACCGCAAAACGTTTATGTAATGCTGGTATTTCTTTTATTGATGTAGCAGGAGCGGGTGGAACGTCTTGGAGCCAAGTAGAAAAGTTCCGCTCTACGGATATCGTGAAAAAAAGAGCTGCTGAAACATTTAGTGAATGGGGAATACCAACAGTGGATTGTATTACTTCGGTTAGGTCACATATCGAAAAACAATTAGTCATTGCGAGCGGCGGCATACATAATGGCTTGGAGGCTGCTAAAGCGGTTGCATTAGGTGCTGATATGGTTGGTTATGGTCGATCTATACTGAAAGAAGCAACACAATCTGTTGAGGATGTTTTAGAAGTGATGGAAACAAAGGAATTAGAGCTACGGATGGCAATGTTCGGAATTGGGGCGGCGTCGTTGGATTTGTTAAAAGGGACAAAACGTTTGAAGTTTTTGAGTTAAATATGCTCATTTTACGGGGTGCGAACAATTGTTCCGTTTAATGATTTTGATTTAAGTATTCTATAATCACATAGTAAACTAACCGTTTCGATGTTGGCATATCAGCGGATGTTTTGGCGTGATAAAGCTACTATTTAATGAATAGTTTTTAGGAACGTACGTGTGCTATAATATAACTTAATAGAATAGGTAACTCAAGGGTGGTCGGCATACTCCGCTTTGAAAGGGGGGAACGCCAATGACAGTTTTCGAATCATTAATGTTTGCAATTGCTTTTTCAACATTAATGATATTAATTCTTTCATTTAAACAGAAACAAAAATAACCCATCCTTGAGTTCGCGCTCAGATGGGTTATTCAAACTTATCGATGCCGACTCCCTTGTAGGGAACCTACTATTAAACTGACCGTTTCGATGTTGACGCATCGGAATGGTCTTTTTTAGTTTATGCAGCCTGTACGAATATTATACAGCTTGGATTGGCTATTATCAAGACAAGACATTATATTGCTTGTTGAAAATGATGAGTGATTACACTTTTCTTAATTGAGGAGTGTAATTTTTAATTTGAAGTCAAACTTTTTTTGAATGAATTACGAATATACTTATAAGGTGGTAAGGAATAGTGGGGAAGCGTGTGATGAACGATGGTAAATGAAATGCGTTGGATTAAGAAAATTAAGCGAACGGGCAATGAAGCGGCAGCAAATGCGCTAGTTTCTAAGTATTACAAAGAAATCTATGCGTATCTTTACAAACAAACACTTGATAGTGAGTTATCAATGGACCTCGCACAGGAGATTTTCATAAGCGTGCTGAAATCGATCAAAAGTTTTGACAGCAAGAAGGCGTCATTTCGAACGTGGTTGTACAAGATTGCATCGAACCGACTTGTCGATTATTACAGGTCGAAAAGTTATCGCTACGCACAAAATGAAGAACCTCTTGTGGATGATAACATAGAAGATACATATGATTTAACGAAATCACTCGAATATCAAGAGGATTATGAGAAAGTAACATTAATCGTCAATGAACTAGAAGCGAGTTCGCAACAAATCATGCGCCTGAAATTATTCGGTGAATATACATTTCAGGAAATTTCGACGATTGAAGACATTCCGCTTTCTACAGTGAAAACCAAATACTATGCGGCACTCAAACGCATTAGATTGTCGATGAAGGGGGGAACTCATGAATAAAGAAAAGTTTCACATTCCAATGCCGGATGATCATGCGATTCAACAACAAGTGAGTCAAATTGTTGTGTTAGGCATTAGGCGGCAACCATCCTATTATACGCATATCAAAACAATGGTCCAACAAGTTGGGATAAGGCATCTGCTGTCAGGTCATTCAATGCTTGCGCTCATTTCAATGATTGTCATGGCGTTAGCAGGCCCATTTATAATTAGTGCAGATTCAACTGTTGCAAATGTGGATGAACTATATGGACAGTTGTTTTTATTATCACCTTTATTATTTATATCCTTTTCAATTTATACGTACACGACAAAGTTAAGTAATGTCACTTATGATGTAGAGATGTCATGCAAATACAACGTCTATCAAATTATCGCTTTTCGCATGCTTATTTTCAGTGTTGTTGCAATCCTTGTTAATACGGTATCTATTTCACTCATTGTAATGATGTATGAACATGTTCATTTTATGAGAGCGCTTATGATTTCGACGACTGGCTTATTCATGTTCTCTATTTTCTTCTTGTATACGATGATGAAACGACGTTCGCTGTTTGGTGTGGCGGCGACGGTTATTGGGTGGGTCACTGTCAATTTGGTTTTTAGATATATAAATGACTCATTTTATAGTGATTTTCTCGCCGGAATGCCACTGCTCGTTTATGCGCTTGTGTTAATAGTTAGTTTTTATTGTTATATACGTGCTTTGAAAAGATTAATTCACATTAAACAGATGGAAGGGGCTTATTAGGATGATCGTAGTGAAAGAGATTAGCAAGAAATACGGGGATTATACAGCGTTACAACAAATAAATTTAGAGTTATCAAATGGTTTATACGGCTTACTTGCACCAAATGGGGCTGGTAAGACGACGCTCATTAAGATGCTTTCGACACTCATTACACCGAGTGAGGGAGAAATTCTTTATGATGGGAAGAACATTGTTGATATGGGGGAAGATTACCGTACGTTGCTTGGTTATTTACCGCAGCATTTCGGTTATTACAAAAATTATTCACCAAAGCAATATTTGCTGTATTTGGCGGCGCTCAAAGGAATCGGGAAAAAAGAGGCGCTACTTAAAATTGAAGAATTGTTAGAGAAAGTTGCTTTAAGTGATGTGGCAAATAAAAAGATGAAGAAGTTTTCCGGGGGAATGATTCAACGTGTCGGAATTGCACAGTCTTTATTAAATGATCCTAAAATTCTCATTTTGGATGAACCAACTGCTGGACTAGATCCGAAAGAACGTGCACGATTTAGAAATTTGTTGACAGAACTTGCACGCGAACGACTCGTTATTATTTCAACGCACATCGTGTCTGACATTGAATCGATTGCGAATGAAATTATTATGATTAAAAACCAGCAAGTCTTGTATCAGGATTCTGTTGAAAACATATGTGCAACACTAGACGGCTCTGTGTTTGAAACGTCGATTAGCTACGATCAATTGGAGACTTTTAGGAAGCAGACAATGATTCTGTCTGAGAAGCAGGAAAGAGACTGTATGCGTGTGCGCTTTATTGATAAAGGGGAAGCGGAATCTGGGTGGACACCTGTAACTGCACATTTGGAAGATGTCTTCTTATATGAATACCGTGATGATGTCGTAAACGAGGTTTGATGGGGATGCGCATAATTTTTCATGAATGTAAAAAGGCATTAACATCCCCCGTTCTTATTGGCCTTTTCGTGTTATTTTCGGTGTATAATATTTTCTTAATTATGAGCCAGTCCTATATGGCAGATGAATTAACAGTGGCGAACGAGCTATCAGAAGTGTATGGACTGGAAATTACGGATGCATCATTACAACGGCTAGAGCGAGATATACAAGTGGATACAGATGAATTTACCCTGATAACAGGAAAGCAATTAGATCTTATTGAATGGGCAGATATTAACGAATTTAGTGAAAGTGAGCAAGACTTATTTCAGAAATTGCAGTTAAAGAAAATGTATGCGAATTTTGCCCAGACTATTGACAGTGAGTACGCGAAAATAGATTTAAAAATGGTTGCGGAAAATGAAATTTCGAAATATGGGTTAAGTGGACAGGCTGCAAAGGTTTTACGGCATGAATATGAAAAACTTGCACAACGTTTTGAAGAACTTAAGCAAAATGGTGAGCATAAAGAGTGGTTTTTTGCGGGGAAATCATATAGGATGCATAGTTTTCTATTTAGATCACTCGCTGTTCATCTTGTATTTGAAATATTAATTTTAGTCGTGTTGGCAACCGCATTCATTACAAATTTTGAAAATGAAAATCGAACACAACCCCATACATACGCAACTAAAAGAGGGCGTTCTTTGATGAAAGACAAGCTCGCTGCATCACTTGTCATTACAACGCTTGTGACGGTCCTTTTAATGATGGTGACGTTTGGTGTGTATTTTAGTGTTTTTGATTATACACATTTATGGGGAAGTTCGATAAGCAGTGCATTTAATTGGGAATACAATTTTCCGTATATTACCTGGTGGGAAATGCTGTTTTTGAAGTTTTTAGTGTTAGTCATTGTGTTACTTTACGTTTGTATGCTTTTATTTACAGCGCTTACTTTTGTGATTGCGGTTGTCGTGAAAAATAGTTATGCTACATTTTTCATACTCTCGATTTTATTTACACTTGGGTTTTTATTACCTGGTTTCATGCCGTCAAGTTCGATTTTGAAATTTTATAGTGGCTATAATTTAGCAGCGCTCGTCGTCAATCCACATATGTTCTTTACGGGGAGTAATTTAGTCATGTTCAAGCATTATGAGTTGATGACGGTCGTAATAGGAACGGTGATTGTAGTTGCATCAAGTATGTTTGTAATGCGTTATTTCAAAGAGCAAGATATTCAGTGAAGGGGTGCAACTATGCGGATTTTATGGCATGAATTAAAGAAGATATTAACGTTGAAAATGATGTTGTTGCTCGTTATTGTCAATAGTGTGTTATTTTTCTTACTTATTGAGTTTGAGATTACTAATTTTCCAAATGGCAGACCTGCGCTAGATTCGTATCATATCGGGATTGAAATGATTGAAAAGTATGGGACGCATATGGACGAGGCGGAGTTTGTGGATTTTAGGAACGTATACGAGGAAGAAGTAGAGAAAGCGAATCAGTATTTACAATCGAGACAAGCGTTTGTCGATGCGGATATGGATACGTATGACAAATTTGTTAACTATGATTGGGACGATCAAACAGTTGTGCAGCGCGACTTGCGCAATGAGCTATTCCATGAAAAACAAGTCGATCTTTTCTGGGAGCTTCAGGAAAGGCGGGGTCTTCTTGAATTTCATGATGGCAAGGAGAATAGTTTTGATTGGTTCATTGAAGACTCCACTCCTCAACAACAAGCACGTTTGGATGAAATGAAGGAACAGGGGCTTTATCAGGTCTATACAGAGGTCGCATATGCCAATTATCAAAGGTTCATTAAAAGTGTAGCGATTACGATATTATTTAGCGTAGTTATCGTCATTTCACCGATTTTTCTAAGAGACAGATCGCGACGTTTGCTTGATATTCAATATACGACGAAAAAAGGTAGGAATTTATATAAAACGAAGGTACTTGCAGGTTTGTTGTCAACTTTTATTGTTATGACAGCTTTACTTACGATTTATTTCCGAATTTATGCGCTTAATAATACAGAAATGTTTTTTGATGTGCCGATTCATATGTTCATCGCGAGTTACTCGTGGTATGATCCGACGTTTTTTCAGTATATAATGTTGACAGTACTTGCCATTTACGCACTCGGATTTGTATTTGCGGTAATGGCGATGGTGTTTTCTAGTATTGTGCCGAATATGATTTCTTTAATCGGGATTCAAGTTCCGTTCATTGTTGGCATGATTAGTTACGGATTACATTTATTAATAATAGGTATGATTGCTGTGTATACAGCAAAATGGGCCGTGCCGACATTTTATGGAGGAATGGTTGTAGTGAGTAGCGTAGCGATGATTTTGATGTGGAAGCGCGAGAAGAAACAGGATGTATTTGTGTGATAAGACTAGTATTTATTGACTAGTTTTAAGGAACATACGTGTGCTATAATAAAACTTAATAGAATAGGTTTTCAAGGGTGGGCAGCATCCAGTTTCACATTCCTGTAACAGAGGGAAGGGGGTGCTGCAAGTGACTATATTTGAGGTGTTTGTCGTCATGATTAGTTTTTCTTCACTAATTGTTGCAATAATCGCATTGTCATATATGATGTCGCAAAACAAATAATCCACCCTTGAGTTTGGCCGCTCAGGTGGATTATTTTCAACTTGGGATGCTGATTCCATTATAAGGGAACCTGCTATTAAATTGACCGTTTCGATGTTAGCGCATCGGAATGGTCTTTTTTAGTTTATGCTGCCTGTAAGGTAATTATACAACGTAGGGATTAGATTATCAATATAGGACCTTTTCTTAATTGTATTCAAAAAATACTTTTTTAAATGTCTAGGTCACTAAATTATCAAGGATTTCATTCCAGAGAAAGTGATGTCAATACACGTTTACCTATGAGCAATAAGCCGACAGTGAGGGCTTCTGCAATTGGGAATGCAAGCCATATGAAATCAGGTCCAAATAACGTTGGGAGTAACCAAAGTAGCGGTAAGAACAAAATAACACTACGCGTTAAGACAAGCATAACGGACAACCTGATTTTTTTTATAGACTGAAAATATTCAACATAAATCAAATTATATGCCAAAAAGATATAACCGATAAAGTAGTAGGAGATGCCTGTTAGTGTAAAGGAGACTATTTTTTCATCTGTGATCCCGAACAGCGCGACCATGTAATCGCCAAACAGCCAACCTACAATTAATACAATAATTCCTAAACCAATGCCCGTCTTGATTGCCAACGATAAGAAGTACTTCATGCGCCCATACAAAGCAGCACCAAAATGAAAGCTAACAATTGGTTGAATCGCAGCGCCTACGCCTAAAAATAGCATTAAAAATACGGTATGGAGATAATTTACAACGGCGAATGAAGTTACGCCATCTTGTCCAGCAAAGTGCATAAATGTAAGGTTATAAGCAACAATTACGACTGCGGCTGTGGCTTCAACAATAAAACTTGGTAAGCCGATTTTGAGGATTTCTGAGATGATAAGGCGTTCAAAATGCAGTTTCGTAAAGGCTAATATGCGGTCTTTTTTCAGAAAATGACAAAGTAAAACGCCGAATCCAAAAACAGTGGAAAGTATCGTTGCGTAAGCTGCACCTTTAATACCAAAATCATAGACGAAGATGAATATGTAGTTAAAGATGATATTCAATACAGATGTTGTAATGAGACCTAACATTGCAAGTTTGGGATTGCCATCGTTCCGTATAAATATACTCAAAATATTTTCAAGTACATAAATGATGCCGAAGACTAAAATAATGTGCATATAGTCGGTCACATAAACTAAAATGTCATCATTTGCACCGAATAAATAGGCCATTTCAGTTTCTTTCCACAAACTAATCGCAACGAGAACGCCGACAATGAGTAAGGTAAGCACAAATGATTGGGTAAAAACAGAACGTGCTTTTTTAATATCATTTTGACCTAATGATATCGAGTAAAGCGTCGCACCGCCCATACCAATCCACAAAGAAATAGAAAATAATATCGAATAGACCGGAACGGTAATATTAACAGCTGCTAACGCATCTGGTCCAACGCCATGACTAACGAAAATACCATCCGCCAATATATTAATAGCCATCAAGAACATTCCAAAAACAGAAGGGAGTAAGTAAGATAGGAATAATTTTTTGGGAGGCGTATTTCTAAGTTTTAATGTTGTCTCGTTCATTTATTCACCTTTAATTCGTTTTTCTTTTATACAGTTTTAACCATTATTTTTTCATTTTCAACTTCTGATTCACCATTGAATCGAAAGCCAAGTTTCTCATAAAGACGACATGCTGCAGTATTGCCATTAACAACACTTAGATATATTTTTTGACAAGAAAATTCTTTAGTAAGTTTAAGAATTAGTTTTTTAAGCATCGTTTTTCCAAGACCTAAACCTTGATATCGAGCGTCAATTAGGAAATGATCCAGGTATACACGATTTTGCTTTTTCTTATTTGTGATATTACCATACATTGCGAACCCTACAATTTTTTTATCCATATAAAGACCCACGGGTTTATAACTATCATTTTCTAATGCCTCTATTAGACAATCATTTGTAGATTCAACATAGTCTTCTTGTGAAGTCGAAACAGACAATCCCTTGATTTCTGCTATATTTTCTTTTGTAACATCATGAATGGAAGTATTCATGAATATCAATTCCTCTCTTATTAGTAACACTGTACATTCTTTTGCGGTATAATTATATCCTAGCCTATACGGTAACCATATAGTCAAGGAGAATGAGTATAATGAATGATATATATAGTAAATACTTCACAACAGGTGAATTTGCTAAACTATGTAATGTGAAAAAGCAAACACTGTTTCATTATGATGATATAGGATTATTAAAACCGGAAATTAAAAATGAAAAAGGTTATCGCTATTATTCTTATCATCAATTTAACGTGTTTTCGGTCATCGATTTATTAAAAGTCATGGATACGCCGTTGAAAGATATTAAATGGTACTTAAAGAATAAAAATCCGTTAGAATTAATTGATTTATTAAAGGAAAAGAACATTGAGATAGAGCAAAAAAGAGAAGACCTTGATAGAATTCAAAAAATGATCGAAACAAAAATTGAGTTAACTGAGCTTGCTTTGACAATTAAATACGATGAGATTACGTTAATTGAAAAAGAAAAAGAGCAATTATTGTTAAGTAGTTCTATTTTGGATTGCTCAGATAAGGAGTTTTTGAAGTCCGTATCAGATTTTATAGATCTTCTACATCAAAAAAAGTTAAATCTTGGCTTTCCGATAGGAGGAATTGTTAGTCCAGCTTGTCTTAAAGATAAGGATTATGATAATTATTCTTATCTGTATACGAAAACGACAAATGTCTTAGCAAATACGGCCTATTATACAAAGCCTAAAGGGCTGTATGTTGTTGCTTATCATAAAGGTAAGGATAATATTATTGATGAAACTTATGATAAAATACTTAGTTTTATTGATGAAAACGATTTGTCTATTAAAGGGTATTCTTATGAAGAATATGTATTGGATGAGATAACAGTAAGTGGTGATGATAATTATATTACACAAATAATGCTAGAAGTTGAATAATAAGGAGCACAAATAGGATTTGACTTGTACACTAGTTATATTTTATTAGAAAAGGGGATTTTTATATGTGGAAAATAGTTGATGGAAGATTAATTCAAACGACAGATGATTCTAGGGTTAAATTTAGAACAAATATTAGTAAAACAATTTTGGAATCATTAAGAGTAATGGCTACTGAAAATGCTACACATGTTAATTATTTATTGGAAAACGGATTAAGAAAAGTATTATTAGAAGGCGTAATTACATTTAATAAAGAATCCAGACCTAAAGATCGCATTCAATATAAAACGACATACGATAAAGAATTATTGGAGAGTGTTAAAAAGTTCGCTAAAGCACATGAATTATTTATTAATGATGTAATCGAATATGGTGTACAATATATAGATGTAGAAACGGTAAAAGATGAACATTATAGGTTTAGAGTAGAGTAAGGTGGAGTGAAGAGCTTAATATATCCATTCATTAGAACGCCCCCGTCATAATATAAATTATCGGAAGTTGTATTTCATTAAATAAGTATACTTGTGATATTGAGATATTACAGGGAATTGTAGTCAGATAAATATATGCGTTTTATTGTTAATAAAAATATAAATTCCACTTGTGTCAATCTATAAATTCAAGTGGAATTTATATTTATAAAGGATTCTACTACACTGGCTTATGCAGCATTTAAACAGAGATCAATTTTGACACTTACTTTGATCTACTAAAAGATACTTTATTTCTACGACGTTTTTAACTCGCACTATAAAATATTTCCACTGCTTGTTGTCAGAAAACTACCCCTACATTCTGCAATACGCGGATATTTATAAGTTGCCTTTTAACTTTTAGACTACTCAATAATTTCTTCAGGAGTAACTTTATCACTGTATTTACTTTTAAAAAATTACTCACTTAAATCCACTAATTCCCAAAATTGAGAAGCTGCTTTGGATACTCTCTCGTCTTTGGTTTTGATCATGACAGGCTCCACACGGTAATCAAAATTTTTTAGTTCGTAAACCATCAATTTTTCCATTGATACTTCATATGCCAATCTTGGAATTATGGATAAACCTAATCCCCTGCTTACCATAGCGATTACGGTTGTCAGATCCTTACTCTCTAACACAATCTCAGGTGTGACATTCTCTTCATTAAAGGCGCTTAGTATGTTTTCATAATACGAATGGCCTTCCATTGCGCCTAGCATAATAAATGGATGGTTTGCGATGTCTTTAAATGTCACTTTTTCGGATGAAAATACGTTTCCCCAGCTACTCGGACTAACTACTACATATTCTTGTTTTACCAATTCCTTCACAAAATAGTGTTCACTGTGAGCCAAACGCAATAATAAAGCAACTTCGATTTCTTTTTGGTCCAGCTTCTTTAAAAGTTCCGCCGAATTGTCTTTTACAATACTAATTTTAACGTTAGGAAATCGTTCCTGGTACATGCTTACATAGTCCACGAGCAGATTCAAACAAGCAGAAGATACACCTATTCGGAGCACTCCTGCACTTCCTGATTCAATTTCTGCAATTTGCTGTTTAATATCCTTCATCGTAGACAATAATTTTTCTGCATATTCGTACAGTACTTCCCCGGTTTCAGACAGTTCCCACTTTTGACGGTAACGATGAATTAATATGGTGCCAAGTTCAGTCTCCAACTTTTTCAGTTGCTGACTGAGAGGTGGTTGGGCGATATGAAGAACTTCAGCTGCCTTTGAAATGCTTCCTTGATTAACGATTTCATGAAAATAATGAAGCTGTTTAATATTCATAATTACCTCTCCATCATATGCTTTTTCGTATGTCATCCTTCTTTATTATATATTATTTATATCTTGATTTCCATGATATGATTAATCTAGTCAGTTAACGAAAGCAGAGGTTTTATCACACTTATGAAAATTATTACAAAGCGTCTTATCCTATATGTAATAGGATTATTTTTATTATCGTTAGGAGTTAGCTTTTCTATTCAAGCAAGTCTCGGTGTTTCCCCAGTCTCTTCATTGGCATATGCCATTTCATTAACAGCTGGATTATCTATTGGAATCACAACAATACTGGCAAATATTTTATTCATCGTAATACAAGCAATGATAAATAAAAGTATTGAATTACGAGAATTTGCTGTACAGCTGCTTGTCGTATTTTTATTCGGATTTTTTATGGACGCGACGTTATTTTTAGTACAACTACTTCCTTCTCCTGAAACCCTTCTAAGCAGAATTGCTTTTCTAGTGATCAGCCTTTATATCATTTCAGTTGGTTTATTGACCTATTTCACAGCCAAATTACCTTTAATGCCTTACGATGCATTAACTTATGTCATCAGTGACCGATTCAAAATGAAATTTAGTAAAGCTAAAATTACAAGTGACCTGCTCAATGTTGCGGTCGCCGGGGCAGTTTGCTTAATCTTTATTCAGTCATTCGGCTCAATTGGTATCGGAACAATACTTGCTGCATATTTTATCGGGAAAATTCTTGGCCAACTGATGCCACGTTTTCAGCCGTCACTTCAAAAATGGATTTATAAAGGGAAGATATTGGTCTAGTAGCTATTCCACCACGTTCAATACACGCTTCACCCAGCGTTATATCTCCACACACGTTAACAGCCTTACTTAATAGCGTGCTACTCGATGCCGAGGGAGCCTTTCAGAGCGTTATCTAATCATTCGACTCCTCTTTTTAGACAGTAAAAAGTAGCTTGAATATCAATCTACTCAAACTACTTTTTTCATTTAATTCTTCTGTAACCTGCATTTGTCTACTTAATATTTCCAACCCGTTTTGTTATTTACTTGAATCAAATTCATAATTACCTAAACTTGCTACAACGAACAACATATTGTTCGAGAACGTTCTAACTCGACTATATGTTGTTCGTTGTAGTAATAAAACACTATTATGAAATTGATTGACTTAGCTAAAAAAACTTTTTTATTAATTACCGTTTTATACCGTTTTCTTTTCTTTTTTAGCCTCAACAAGCAAACCGCCATTACCTTTCAAGTATCTATCCATTCCTTCAGCAGCACGGTAAGAGACTGCCCCAATAGTTCCGGTAGGGTTATAACATGAGAAATGCGGAAATGCTGAACCACCAACTACAAATAAATTTTCCATATCCCACATTTGCAAGTAATTATTCACCGCTGATGACTTTGGATCACTTCCCATTATAACACCACCTCCATAATGTCCCGATGTATAAGTATGGAGAAAATCGTCTGGAATTTTTCCAGGTTCTATAATATCTGCGCCCATTTGCTCCAAAAGTTCCTTACCTTTTTCAATTCCAAACTCAGCTAGCTTTCGATCCTGATCCGTATATTTGCGTGTAACGCGGAGCAAAGGGTCACCAAATGTATCGTTGTAGTTCGGATCTAAACTATAATAATTATGCTTACTTGGTAACGCTGCCTTTTGTAAACGAATAACCATATGCCGGTTTGTATAATGTAGAGACTTTTCTTTAAATTCTTTCCCCCAGGTAGGTGTATCACGAGGAACTGGGTTAACTGATATTGGTTTCAGACCTGCAGATGTCGTCTCTATATCAAGACCATGTATAAAATCTAAGCCCTTATGATCGAAGTTATCCGCACAATAATCGGCATAACAAGTTTGTAGTGAGCCTGCACCCGCATAGTTATTGAATTTTTCATCTTCAAAAAAGCCTGTTACTCCGACAATATCAATATTATTATCATGTCCCGTCATATTTTTACCTATTACACCTTTGCCAGATTCGGGATTATAGGGCTCACCAATTTTTGATAATAACAATAATCGATTGTTTGTAAATGCGAAACCGGCTAACACGACGAGATCCGCAGGCTGTTCGCATTCTTCTCCTGTTTTTATATCAATATATCGCAGACCTGTTGCCTTTTTGCCATCATGTATAACGCGCGTCACATAGGAGTCATTTCTCAGTTCATAATTCCCTGTTTTTTTGGCGGTTTCCAATACAGTGGCAATCGGGTCAGACTTTGCTCCAAAATCACAACCGTATTGCGCGCAAAAAGAGCAATACATACAGCCGTTTATCGTTTCACCGTCTGGATTTGTATACGTTTCTGAAAGGGTACCTGCCGGAGACATAAATGGATGATAACCAAGTTCTTCTGCCGCCTTTTGAAATAAACGAATCTGTGCGTTTTTTTTCATCGGCGGAGTGGGATAATTATCGGATCGTTCGGGACCAAATGGATTATCTTCACCTGATATGCCTGCCGTTTTTTCAAACTTATCGTAATAGGGCTCCAGCTCATCATACGTAATACCCCAATCTTGCAAGGTCATCTCCTTAGGAATTTTATCTTTTCCATATTTCTCAACCGTTTTACTGTAAATTTCAAAATCATAAGGCCACCAACGATAAGTAACACCGTTCCAATGGATTGAGCTGCCACCTGTATCAGTTCCCACCACGAGTCCACTATTATTCCTTATAGGTTTAGCTGTCTCATCTAACTCATTTCTTGACGTCATGGTTTCCTTTGTTAAATCTTGCATTAATTCAAATCGTCTGGAATAACGTAATTCATCCTTTGATCCGATAAAATCTTCACGGTTTTTATCTTTTCCTCGTTCCAAAACAACGACTTTATACCCTTTTTTAGCAAGTTCAGCAGCTGGAATACCACCTGACCAACCAGAACCAACAATAACTACATCCACTTTATCTAATTTTTTCACCATTTTTCCATCTCCTAACTTTATGATTTCCTTTGATAATTTGTTAAACTAATGGGCTCCATTTTAACGAATTCATCTGACTCAATTATATTTTCATAAGAAGCTACTGGTCCCGGAAATTCTTTCATTTTCCATCCCGCCATATTTAGATTTCCACCATATAGCGGATCTGAATATGCACCTTCTAAAACGGACATTCGCAATAATTCGAAAAAGCTTGCTGAACTAACTCCATTCATTTTCACTTTACCTTGTTCAAAATCCGATAAAACTTCAATTTGTTGGTCAGCATCAATTTGATCAAATGTCGTATCAAATCGATCTTGGCTCAATTCATTCATTTTACGCAATCCATCAAGAAAAATATCTCCTCTATTTAATCTAGAATTTACAGCAGCAGCATCAGAACCATCGAATGGGCTATGTCTATAGTCTTTCGCATTAATACCCCAAGGGCCGGCAAGTTGTTTATCAATAAAGTAAGGAACTCCTAATTCAATCGCGCCCGGTCCATTCTTATCTTCAGGGTAAATTCGTTCCGTGGCTTGCTCGAGTACAACAAAATCAGTGTATCTTGTAAAAAACATCCTTGCTTCTGTAACTGCCATATTTGATGTTGCATCATTCAAAATGGTAGATGGCTTTGATTGAAACTGATTTGTTAACACTCCCCCTAGTAGCGAGCCCCCTGCAAGTCCCCCAACGACCATTCCCGTGTTTTTCAAAAAACGACGTCTGCTGGGATCATGGACAATATTAACATCGTTTACTGGTTGATTATTTGATTTATTATCATCGTTGTTAACCACTTTTCTCGTCCTCCTTTAGTAGATTGAGCTAGTATTGAGGTATGTTTTTATAGCTATTACTATTAAGAATAAGTTCTTTAACTTAATTACCTCCATGTATCTTTCAGTATCTTATTCGAATAAATAGCTCGATTGAAGCACATTAATTCAGTTATGCCATCCTACTATTGAATAAATCTTATTAAAATTACTAACTTCGGCATAACTTTTAATAGCCTTATCTATCCCAAACTCGTTAGGAAGAATCAAAACTAGAGCAAAAAATAACACCCAACTACTACCTTCTCCAAATAAAGCAGTTAATATAACACTAAACGAAGGAATACCTAATATATTTTACAATGGTTGTACAAGACTCTTTGCCAACACTCTCACTAAAAGAATGTTAGTGTTAATAACTTTTCATATAATTTACAAAATACCCTTATTTTTTCACTTTTATAACAAGAATATGAACTATCTTTTTTTCGTATTTCGAAGTCAGTCATATCTAATTCTAGAATGGCGTTCTGTAATGAAAAGTAAATAAGTAAAAGTCAGCCTGTTGTGCATTAGGCTGACTTTTTTTGTGTTTAGAAATATTTCATAAAATTAGAAGATAAAAATTTCATCTCATTATCTCCATTTTTTTGTTGGATTTCGCATTCAATTACCATTCTTAATTGTTTCTTATCTTGTTTACCTACAGCTGTATAAGGTATTTTTTCAATAATGATAATTTTTTTGGGGGTCTGAAATCTAGCAGCTCTTGTTTTTAACCACTCGAAAAGCGCTTCTGTCGTTAATTCATTATTTATTGGTTCTACAAACGCACACAATCTTTGTCCAAACTTGTCATCATTAATACCAACTACTGCAACATCTATTACTAATTGATGGTTTATGAGAATTTGCTCAAGCTCAATCGGATACACATTTTCACCAGCTGAGACGATCATATCATCCGTTCTTCCACGCAAATAATAAAAACCTAAATGATCTTTATAACCTAAATCACCTGTTTTAATCCATGCGTATTCATGATTTTTCATCGACCACCTGTTCTTGATATAAAATTGACCGATTTTCCCAACTTCAGCTTCTATTTTATTCGTATCCAATATCTTTATATGCATGCCTTCGATTGCTTTTCCGATTGTATTGTTAGAGAAATTTAAATCTGTTGGCGTTGCTATACAATTTAAGCCAGTTTCCGATGTACCATATAAATTAAACAAAACGTCACCTAATTTAGCCGATACTTCTTCAACAAGTTTGGGATTAAGCACGGCTCCGCCTGAAGCTATACATTTAAGTGACTTTAGATCATCAGCATTGTGTTTTAACATCTTCTCAATCATTAATGGTACAACGGTCACCGCTTCAATTTGGTGGTCGCGTATGAGGTTACAAGCCTTCTCAGCATCAAATCCTTTACTAATTACAACTGTTTTCCCTAACGCAATAAATGACAGCAATATAGCAATTCCATATCCATGATAAATTGGCGTTGCAATATAAGTGTTATTACGCTGTAAAAGCTTTAATCTAGTTAGTAAAGTTAAAAATGGGTTCACATAATTCAGAAGTGAAGGTTTATGAGTCACTTTCTTCGACTTCCCTGTTGTACCTCCAGTTAAGAGAATAATTTTACTTGTGGACGTTCTCTGTATCTTATATTTATTAAGGAGATTTATTGTAGTCATTTGGTTAATCGCCGCCAAATAGTCATGATAACTCAACAATTTGTCATGACTATAATTGGAGTTCTCTATAAGATGACTTAATTCGTCATCATAAATGAACAAGTCAAATTGATGTTCATCTACTAATTCATTAAATTGGTTAGCATTCATTTCTGTATTTAATAAATAAATATCGCATCCCAAACGAGAAACAGAAAATAGAGCTTTCACTAATGAAGCGTGGTTTTTACAAAGAAAAGCTACCTTCTGGCCCTCGACTAAACTGTAATTATTTTTTAGGTTATTCGATAGAATTTCGCACTGAATCCGTAGTTGACTATAGCTAATTGATTCTTTTTCATCTTTTAAGGCAATCTTATCACCGTATATTTTCTCGGAAATCTTTAATAATATCATTATATTAATACCGTATTTATAAATAGCGGCCACTAATCTAGCAATACCATTGGGGGAAAGTAACTTCATTTTTTTAAACAAGGAAATAAAGTTAAGAACCATTATTTACTTCCCTCATTTCTTCTAATTACTCTATGTATAGTTCTTTCCCAGATGCTTCTAAATATAACGGATGCAAACTGTCCAAATATGAGCCACCATGGTTTATATATTTTTCTTCTTGTATAAAATGACTGGCAAATAATTTTTGCTACATGATTTGGGCACATCGCTGGCATTTTATCATAAGCAGCAGTTGGTCGAATCATATCTGTTTTAACTAATGGCAGATAGATTGAGGTCGTGGAAATACCCTTCTGTTGCAATTCAGGTGCTGTTGAACGTAACCATGTATCAAAAGCTGTTTTTGAAGCTTGGTAAGCAGCCCAATATGGGATTGGAATTAATAATGCATTTATTGTGGAAACGTTTATGATATGTCCCTTACTCTTCTCTAATAAAGGGATAAGCAATAATAGCATTTTAACAGGCGCAAAATAGTTAATGGCCATAGTTCTAGTAAAATCATGGTATCTATCTAGAGAATCATATATCGAACGATTGATGGATAGTCCTGCATTGCTCACCACTATATCTAACCCATTAGGTAAATCATGAATTAGATGTAATAGACCTTCTAGTTCATCCTCATTTCTTAAGTCGGCCTGGTATATTGTTACAGATGCTTTATTCTTCTTTATGTCGCTTTTTATCGACAAAAGATTTTCCTCTCGCCTAGCGACTAAAATTAAATGTACATTTTTATCAGCAAGTAAATAGGCTACTTGTTCACCAATACCTGAACTAGCTCCTGTAATTAGAATTGTTTTACCTTTTAGTTCTTCTTGAAGTCTATTTAAATTCAAATAAACTGGTTGAAATAGTAACCTCTCTAGAAAGCTATATGTATGAATATTGATCATATCCTTTTCAAAATCTGTCTTTTCGCATATTCTTTAGAATAATTTGATTATAACATATACACTTATGACTTCTAAGTTTAAAATCAAACAAAAAAATCACGGATAATATACCCGTAATTTTCATTTTTACTCTATTTCTGCTTTTGGATCTGTAAAGATATGTGTAACTAAACCATCTTCTTTTTCATTAGCAATAGCGCTTCCGTTTGAAAGACGATCTACTGGTCTAAGCGAACCTGATAGTACAGGAATCTTATGGTCTTTTTCCGTAGCAAGTACTATAATCTCATCATTTGTCACGATTTTAGCGCCAATGAGACGATGTGGATTCGTCTTTAATTCTTTCAATACGACTAATCCGCGTTGACCTCTTTTAGCTCTATCTAGCTCTTTCAAGCCCATACGCTTCGCTGATCCCCGCTGCGTAGCAATAACAATGGATGCCGCTTCTTCTGGAACGATTTCCATCGCAACGAGCTTGTCATCATCTTTTAAGCCAATGCCTTTAACACCAGCTGTACGAACACCAGTAAGCGATACTTCAGAAAGTGGAAAACGAAGTGCATATGCCTGATGTGTGAACAAAATAACGTCCTCATTACCTTTAATAAGCTTAGCATCTATCATTGAATCACCTTTTCGGATACCCATCGCTTTGTAAGTCCGATTATAGCGTTTCACAGTATAGTTTGAAAGACTTGATTGTTTTATCAAACCATTTTCGGATGCAGTCAAAACTGTAGATACTTCATCAAACTTATCAAAACCAACTATTGCGACGATTGTTTCGTTGTTTTCAAGTGGAATAATGCTCGATACATGCTGCCCAAGATCACGCCACCTAATATCAGGTAACTCATAAACTGGTTGATACATGTAATTTCCAAGTGATGTGAACAACAACAGATGATGCTGCGTATTCATTGGCGATTCAAATAGGAGATAATCGGATTCCTTCATATCGTGTCCAGTACCATTAGAAGCTGTGTAAGAACGCACACTTGTCCGTTTAATATAGCCATCTTTCGTAACAGATACGATGACTTCTTCACTTGGAATTAGAATGTCGATATCGACTTTTATTTCTTCGATTTTCTCTTCAATAACCGATCTACGCGGCTCTGCAAACTGTTTACGGATTACTAAGAGCTCTTTTTTAATAAGTGCAGAAAGTTTTTTCTCGCTTTTTAAAATTGCATCTAGTTCAGTAATTAATTTACGTAGTGCTTCGTCTTCTTTTTGTAGTTCTGTAATGTCTGTATTTGTCAGTCGATAAAGTTGTAATGACACAATAGCTTCAGCTTGGACTTCTGAGAACGCAAACTTCTCAATTAAGTTGTTTTTCGCATCACGCTTGTCCTTAGAACCTCTAATCGTTTTAATTACTTTATCTAAAATAGATAAAGCTTTCATAAGCCCTTCAACAATATGTAAGCGCTCCTGTGCTTTATCGATATCATATTGTGAACGACGTGTAACAACTTCTTTTTGATGTTCAATATATGCATCTAATAGCATTGGAAGTGACATTAATGTCGGTCTTCGTCCAGAAATAGCAATCATGTTGAAGTTATATGTCACTTGTAAATCTGTATTTTTCAATAAATATTGTAATATTGCGTTGCCATCCGTATCTTTTTTTAACTCAACAACAACACGTAGTCCAGTACGGTCAGATTCATCCCTGACATCAGCAATGCCATCTAATTTGCGGTCAATGCGCAGTTCGTCCATTCTTTTCACCATATTGGCTTTGTTAACGTCATATGGAATTTCTGTAATGACGATTTGCGATTTACCACCCTTTAGTTGTTCAATCGCTGTTTTCGCACGAATAACAAATCGACCTTTACCTGTTTTATATGCCGCTTTAATACCGTCAGTACCTTGAATAGTTGCACCTGTCGGGAAATCTGGCCCTTTAATGACAGTCATTAATTCTTCGACAGTTACTTTAGGATTATCGATACGCATGAGAACAGCATCTAGTACTTCGTGAAGTGCATGCGGCGGGATATCCGTTGCATACCCAGCAGAAATACCAGTTGAACCATTCACAAGTAGGTTTGGAAATCTCGCAGGTAATACGGTTGGTTCAGGTTCAGTATCATCAAAGTTAGGAATGAAATCAACCGTATTCTTCCCGATATCACGCATCATTTCTCCTGCGATTGCAGAAAGTCTAGCTTCTGTATAACGCATTGCAGCCGCAGAATCACCGTCAACTGACCCGTTATTTCCTTGCATCTCAACCATCATATGACGCAGTTTCCAGTCTTGACTCATCCGTACCATCGCTTCATAAACAGAAGAATCACCATGTGGGTGATAATTACCTATTACGTTACCTACAGTTTTAGCGGATTTTCGGAATGCTTTCTCATGTGTGTTTCCTTCATGATACATGGCATACATAATCCGACGTTGAACAGGCTTTAAGCCGTCCCGTGCATCAGGAAGTGCTCTGTCTTGAATAATATATTTACTGTACCTTCCGAATCGGTCGCCGATCACTTCTTCTAATGGAAGGTCTTGAAAGATTTCTGGAACTGTCATTCAAAGTCCTCCTCGACGTGGATAAATTCATTATCTAGTATATTGTGTTCTTCCTGTTGGCCAAAATCGACATTCTCTTCAATCCAGCGTCTTCTAGGCTCTACTTTATCACCCATTAACGTTGTGATTCGACGTTCCGCTTTTGCACCATCTTCAATCGTAACACGAATGAGCGTGCGGGTTTCTGGGTTCATCGTCGTGTCCCATAGTTGATCAGCATTCATTTCACCAAGACCTTTATAGCGCTGTAACATATAGTTTTTCCCGACTTTACCTATTGCCTCATCTAAATCAGCTTCTGTCCATGCATAAGCAAGTTTTTCATTTTTACCTGCACCTTTAAATACTTTATATAGTGGTGGCAGTGCGATGAAAATTTTTCCAGCTTCAATCAATGGTTTCATATAACGATAGAAAAAGGTTAAGAGCAGCACTTGAATATGTGCACCGTCTGTATCTGCATCCGTCATAATAACAACTTTATCATAAGCAATATCTTCAACTTGAAAGTCAGAACCAACCCCGCCGCCTATCGCGTGGATAATCATATTAATCTCTTCATTTTTCATAATGTCTTCAAGTTTTGCTTTTTCAGTATTCAGCACTTTACCTCGTAATGGTAAAATTGCTTGAAATACGCGGTCTCGACCTTGTTTCGCGGAGCCGCCAGCTGAGTCACCCTCGACGAGATAAAGTTCGTTCCTTGCAGCATTTCTTGATTGTGCAGGCGTTAATTTACCTGATAGAAGTGTATCTGAACGCTTCCGCTTCTTACCTGACCTTGCATCTTCACGCGCTTTACGTGCTGCTTCTCTTGCTTGCTGTGAACGGATTGCTTTACGAACAAGGGACGCACTTAATTCAGCATGCTCTTCTAAGAAATAAAGAAGTTTCTGTGCCACGACTGATTCTGTAATCGCCCTTGCTTCACTCGTTCCTAACTTACTCTTTGTTTGTCCTTCAAACTGCAAAATGCCTTCAGGTATACGAACAGAAATAATTGCAGATATTCCTTCTCTAACATCTGAGCCTTCTAAGTTCTTATCCTTTTCCTTCAATAAACCTGTTCGTCTCGCATAGTCATTAAAGACTCGTGTTAACGCTGTTTTCGCACCTGTTTCATGCGTACCGCCGTCTTTCGTTCTAACGTTGTTGACAAATGATAGAATTGTTTCAGAGTATCCATCACTATATTGAAATGCGAACTCTACCTCAATACCTTCTGCATTGCCATCTAAATAGGCAACATCATGTAAAACGTCTTTTTCTTCATTTAAATAAGAGACAAATGCTTCAATTCCTGTTTCATAAAAGTATGTCTCTTGTTTTTCTGAACTTTCTTCTTCAAGTTCAATTTTTAAACCTTTTAATAAAAATGCTGACTCACGCAGACGTTCACTAATCGTTTCATATTGATATTTAAGTGTAGAAAATATTTTCGGATCGGGTTTAAAGTGAATTAAAGTACCGTTCTCTTTTGTTTTTCCGATTGTTTCAAGGACAGTTACCGCTTTACCACCATTTTCAAAACGCTGGCGAAATACTTTCCCGTCTCGGTATATAGTTACTTCAAGCCACTCTGAAAGTGCATTAACTACTGCAGCACCTACGCCGTGAAGTCCTCCACTTGTTTTATAACCACCTTGACCAAACTTCCCACCTGCGTGGAGTACTGTCAAGATAACTTCTGTAGTTGGTTTTCCTGAACTATGCATTCCAGTAGGCATACCGCGTCCATAGTCACGAACACTGACGCTTCCGTCGGTATGGAGTGTAACATCTATTTCAGAACCAAAACCACCGAGTGCTTCATCGACCGAATTATCTACAATCTCAAAAACAAGGTGGTGAAGTCCTCGGGTATCAGTTGATCCGATATACATGCCAGGACGTTTTCGAACAGCATCTAGACCTTCTAGTATTTGAATTGATTCATCATCATAAGTGTATGTGTCTGTTTTTTTTGTCAAATTCACGCCTCCGTCAAACGAATGTTCTTATATATGTAATGATACTGCTTCATAAAAAGGTTGTCAAATCAACGTTTTCAGAAGCTTGCTCAACTAATTGTATATAATAAGTAAACATATTGCAATGAAGAGTAGGAAATACCCTCTTATTTGGAACGAAATAACCCATTGTCGCACTCATGCTGTTCTGTTAGACTAAAACTATATGTTGACCAAAGTAAAAAGGAGAATTTCATGGAAATATTCTTTATGTTATTAAGTGCTTATGTCCTTGGATCAATCCCTTCAGCACTGTGGATTGGTACATTTTTTTACAAAATAGATATTCGTGAACATGGAAGTGGCAATCTAGGAGCGACGAATACATTTCGAGTTCTTGGGAAAAAAGCCGGTATTATCGTTACGATTCTTGATATCCTTAAAGGTACTGCTGCTACTTTACTGATTTTCCTACCCATTTTCGCAGACAACTCAATTCACCCGCTTCTACTAGGCTTAGTAGCCGTTGTTGGACATATGTTCCCAGTTTTCGCTAATTTCAAAGGCGGGAAAGCAGTCGCAACTTCGGGAGGCGTACTCTTAGGATATAACTGGCCTATATTCGTCCTTGTGTTTTTAACTTTTTTAATTGTTTTAAAGTTAACTAAAATGGTTTCATTAACCTCTATGATTGTTGCAATTGTTGGTCTAATTTATGCTATTATTTATTATATTCGTACAGATGACATTTATTTATTAATCGTCATAGCACTATTCGTATCGTTTATTTTCTATAGACATCAAGAAAATATAGCTAGAATTAAAGCTGGTACTGAGCCGAAAATTAAGTTGTAGCTGTATAATCAAGTTAGCTCTAGAAAGGCTGGTGTCATCATTGGGTATAATCCTATCAGAACAAGCACTCACATGGTTTAAAAACGAAATGGAAGCGACATCAGGTGATGCAATTCGTTTCTATGCGCGATATGGCGGCTCAAGTCCCCTGCATGATGGGTTTTCACTTGGTATCACAAAAGTCGCTCCTGATGAAGCGGAAATTACAGCTGAACATGATGGTATCCTCTTTTATATGGAAAGTCGTGACAAATGGTTTTTAGCAGATCACGATTTGCATGTCAATTTGAATACTAAACTTAAAGAACTTGTTTACACATATGAAAAAGCGTGAGGGCGATATTGCCACACGCTTTTCTTCATTTTTTAGCGTACTATAAAATCTCGTACTGTGGATAAGTTGGTACATAGAGATTTGTCGTCTAGACTCCAGCGCCTAGCCCTTCGAGTCGCTTCAGTCTTGTTGGTAAAGGCAAAGAACACCTTTACCCTCAAGCCTTCCAGCCGGGAAAAACTGAACTTCATTTTTCCTTCTGTCGGGGCTGATCAGGCGCTTTCGCTTTTGTTCTTACATCATGATGCCGCCATCAACATGTAAGACGTGACCGTGTACATAATCTGATTCGTCACTTGCGAGAAATAAATAGGCATTTGCTATATCTTTTGGTGTGCCAAGTCTTTGTAAAGAAATAGCCGATTTCATCTGACCAATGACTTTCTCAGGCATTGTCTTTACCATTGCAGTAGCTGTGAAGCCTGGAGCAACAGCGTTCACATTAATACCTTTTCGTCCGAACTCCTTGGCCCATGTCTTTGTCATCCCTACGACTGCGGCCTTCGTAGCGGCATAATTCGTCTGTCCAAAATTACCATATATGCCACTTACTGAAGACGTGTTAATAATCTTTCCTGAACCATTTTTAAGCATATGCGGTACGACCAATTGTGTGCAGTTAAATACGCCTGTTAGATTAACATCAAGCACATATTGAAAGTCTGCAGGATCCATCTTGACGAGTGATGCATCTTTCGTGACACCTGCATTATTAATTAAAATATCAATTGCCCCTTGCTTCTCTATAATTATTTCTACCAACTGCTCCACACTTTTTCGATCAGTTATATCTACTTGTATAAATGTGACAAGGTGTCCTTTAGCTACAAGTAATGCTTCTTGTTCACTCCCCGCTACTGCGTCGAAGTCAGCCATAAACACGATAGCACCTTCTTCTGCAAATCGTTCACATGCAGCAAGGCCGATCCCGTTTGCACCACCCGTTATGATTGCTGTTTTCCCCGCTAATCTCAATTTGTCATCTCCTTATTTCAAATAAAGTTCTATGATTTCATTTAGTTTTGTTACATTATCAATTAAAGGCGAATGCCCCGTATTCTCTAATTCTGTAAAAGACGCATTATTGCCAAGGTCCCCAATGATTTCACGAGTCATTTCATCTGTTACGACGTAATCACGATCTCCCCTTAAAATCAGTACAGGAATTGTAATGTTTTTTGCTTGATTTGTACCTAAGCATAAGCCATTATAATGTCCACTTATGTTAAATGTGTTTAATGAATGATAAACATCGGCCAAATTCTTTTGTGTCATCATATCGTCAATGTATGCTTCATAAAGTTCATCATTCGGCTTTTTATGTGTGTAAATTATTGAGTCCCATACTGTCCTCAATCCAACTCTGTTTTTAGTGTCATACAGTTCTTGAATTACTATCGTTTTAGCGGTATCTTGTTCAATATCCTCAATTGTTATTAGTCGTTTCCCCGTATCTATACTACCATCGCTATTTGTCCCAAAGAATGGATAGCCCCTAGTCGATGCAGAGGCAAGTAGAATGAGTTTACTACAATAGCCTGGATAATTAGCTTCGAACTGCATACATACAGCTCCACCTGTTGACCAGCCAATAAAGTAAAAGTTGTTAAGTCCAAGCGCATCAACAAATCCTTTAACATCATCCGAAAAGTCCTTAATACTAGTTACTCGGTTATTATAAGAAGACTCTCCAAATCCACGTAAATCTAATGCATACACCTTATATTTTGGATGAAGTACATCCATTAGAACATCCCAATGCTTTGAAGAGGTCATATTCCCATGAACTAAAACTATAACCTGTTCCCCACCCTCTCTCTCTCTATATGCTATTTGCTCCCCATTTGCTAACGAAATCTTCTGTAGTGTCATTCGCTTGCCCCCCACTTCACTATTATTGCTCCCCATGCATAACCGATACCTGCACTAACAAGAACTGCGATATCTCCTTCTTTTAACTGTCCTGACTTCTCAGCAAGCTCTAAAGATAATATTTGATCAATTTGACCAATATGACCATACTCATGTAAGTATATCGCTTTGTTTTCAGGTAAATTAAGTTCTTGTAAAACGTAATCATGTGCGGATTTTTTCATATGCAAGATAGCTAAATAATCTATTTGTTCCTCTGAATACCCGCTCTTTGCCAATGAAGTACGTATTACTTTCAAAAAGTTTTTCATAGATTTTTTTCTAATCTTTCTTTCATTCCGGCTGGATCTGGAACGTCTAATTTATACAAATCGTTTTTCAAATCATCTACTGTTAATGGCTTTTTTGTTCCGCCAATTGGGACAAGCACATATTGAGAAAAAGAACCATCTGTGACAATATTTGATTCTAAAATGATGTTTTCTGTATGACCCTTTTTTAAAATCATTGCTGCGCCGCCTGCACCTAAATTAAACATAAACCGTGTACGCTCATTCTTATAATCGATTAAATCTACGTTTCTATAACCCCCCGCAAGCAATACCGTATTAATAGCAGGATCCGTTTCCATCATACTTTTGGCAATATTAATAGCAAGTATCGCCGTTCCACAACGTTGAGCTACATCAAATCAAAATGCGTTTATTGCCCCTAATTCATCTTGGATTTTAGTTGCGGCTGTCCATACAGGATACTCCTTATGTTCCTCTCCCATATAGATGATTAAATCTATACTTTCAGGGTCAACATTCCCCTTTTTTAGTGCCTCTTCAGCCGCCCATACACCCATTGCAACGGTATGATCTTCTGCTCCTGGAATGGCCTTTTCAGTAATACCCATCTTTTGTCTAACTACTTCAACTGGGATACCGGATTGCTGGGCTATCTCTACAGCTGTCATTTTTGTTTTAGGAATATATACGCCCGTACTAACAATACCAACTCCCATTATAAAACCTCCTTATCTTTATCAGTTTCAGTCGTTTTCGATGTTTTCGTGCGTTGCTTCCATAACTTTTCTTGAATCGTTCCGACAATCCCCTTAGGGAAAAAGATGACAACTAAAATGAATGTTATCCCAAAGAATATAATCCATCTTTCAAAAATCGGGTAATCTTTTGCGAGCCCGGATAAGTTGTGTTGCGTTAATTCAATGATTGCTGCGCCAACTATCGGCCCTATTAGCGTACCTACGCCACCAATAATAGTCATTAAAAGTGCATCTAATGTAATATCTAGTGATACGACGCTCGTATTCACAAAACGTAAAGATACAGCATAGAGTGATCCTGCTAAACTTGCCACAACACCTGCAACAATGGATGCGATTACTTTGTAATGTAAAGTGTTAAAGCCAAGTGAAAGTGTACTAATCAACAATATGAGACTCTTTACATCCTCCCACTAGAAGAATGTTTGTTATAGATTTATCTGCTATCAACATGTCTTTCGCAACTTTTAATGCGATTGGAAAGCAAGAGCTGACATTCATCATTTCGAATGCATATGCATTCTTTGCACCTATTTTGTATTGAATTTTTGCTGCACCTGACCAGACATTATAGTCTTTAAAAGGACTTCCAAAATAAATAATGACATCTATTTCAGTTGGATCTATTTTCTTCAGAATTTCTTTTGCTGTCTCAATTCCTGGAGGGAAATAAACACCATTTTCCGCAATACCTATGCTTTCATTGTTTATATTCATACGATTACTCCTTTAGCTGAAATCGTCATCATTGCTTATCCTATTCGTATAATTATTATGTTTTTATGCAATTCTCTAAAAAATTATTTCTAAGTTTTACTTTATTGGCTTTACCTAAAGAACTTCTTGGGAAATCACTTAAGATTTCAACCTTTTTTGGACATTTATATTTAGTAAGCGCTTTCAGGAAATGGTTAATGATTTCTTGAGACGATAGTAAAGATCCATCAGTCAAAATTATTGAAGCAACTGGTACTTCCCCCCATTTTTTATCATCGATTCCAAATACTGCAGCCTCTTCAATTTCGGGATGTTGTAAAAGTACCTGCTCTACTTCAATTGGATAAACATTTTCTCCGCCGGAAATGAGCATTTCTTTTTTTCTTCCTGCAACATACACGAAACCATCTTCATCAGCTCTAACTAAATCACCCGTACGAAGCCATCCATCGATAAAGGAGTCCTTCGTTTCTATCGGTAAGTTCCAATACTCTTTAATTACGTTTCTACCTTTTACTAATAGTTCACCAACTTCGTTTATAGTCGCATCTTCTCCGCTCGGAGTAACTATTCGGATATCACAAAACATTGCAGCTTTACCGATAGAACCAACTTTTCTGCTGTGATCCTCTCTAGCTATCATAAATACGGTCGGTCCCGCTTCTGTTAAACCGTATCCCTGTCCAAATTGGATTCCCTTATCAATGAAAAACTGTATTAATTCCTCCGGACAAGGGGCCCCCCCACTATATAACCAACGAATTGTATCGAATGCTATTGCATTAAACGAATCACAATTTTTTATGGACTGGTAAATAGTAGGGACACCCATCATTATTGTGATTTTTTCACGCTCAACTGCATGTATTATTTTTTCAGGCGCTAAATCTTTTTGGATTATAACTGTTCCCCCAGAAAATAAAATCGGGAAATTAAATAGGCCGATTCCACCGATATGGAAAAATGGTAACAAAGCTAATGTTCTATCAAATGAAGTTAAATCAAGTGCTAGTACATTATTAACTGCATTCCAGTATAGATTCTCTTGGGTTAGCAATGCGCCCTTTGGATTCCCGGTCGTCCCGGATGTATAGCAAATTATAAATGGTGTTGATGCGTCAACATTTAATGCATCAATTTCTTTATTTTGAAAGTCTACTGCACCTTTGAAAATAGACTCCAATAGTACAGATGGAACGCCATTTAAGCTTTGTAATTCATTCCCTTTTTCTAAAAACTCATCACTTGCAAATAATAGATTAGGCTGACAATCATTTATTTGATACGCTAATTCTCTATTTGTCAGTCTAGTATTAAGTGGTACGATTATGCATCCCATCTTTGCTAAAGCAAAAAATATAATCATATAAGACGTATTATTCGACGATAATACAGCTACACGCTCACCTTTATTTAAGTTCTTTATGTTTTTTAAATAATACACGGCTTGATTGATTGAATTGGACATTTCTTTATACGTAAAAGTTTGTTCGTCTTCTTTTAAAGCAATGCGATTTGGTGTAATATGGGCTCTTTTTTCAATCCAATATGCGATTCCTTGCAACTTTTTTCACCCTTCCTTGTTACTAATCCCTTCAAATATTAAAGTAAAAACATCTTCAATTGCTTCTTCAGGAACTTCCTCATCCCTCCAGTAAACCCACCGCATTCCAATAAAGTGGCTAATGCCCATAAGAGAATATGCGATTGCTTCACAATTTAATTGTTTGAATTCCTTCTCAGACATAGCAGTTTGAAGGCCTTTAATATATCCCTGCGATAATCGTTCATAGTATTCGCGGTGAAGGTCTTCATCTACCAAAACGGCTTGTTGAACAATACTATAAAGGTTACGGTGAGATTTTAACCAATGAAAGAATGTTCTAAAACCAATTATTTGTGCATCCTTTGCATTTTTCGCTTTTGAAATTTCCATTTGTATTTCGTATCGAAAATCACGACTTAACTGTTTAACAAGTTCTACATAAATTTCTTTTTTGGAAGAAAAATAATTGTAAAATGTACCTTGAGCAACATTTGCGGATTGGGTGATTTCAACTATAGAGGCATTAAAATAACCTTTAGTTCCAAAAACTTCTTCAGCAGACGCTAATAACTTGCGGCGGGTTTCATTTCCTTTTTTAGTTAATGGCAATGCTTTTTCTGCTTTATTACCTTCAATAACTGACATATGAATCACCTCTCAGTTTTTTACTATAATCAGTTAATTTAAAATAGTCAATAGCATACTTGAATCTTTTCAAAATATTAAATTAAGCAATCGTTCCATAAGCACAAAATAAAAGGCATGAAGTATAAAACACTTCATGCCTTTTATATCTTAATATTACCTAATCCTTACTCCGCTGAATTTCGAGATATTTTGCATCCCATTCAGGTGCTATTTTTCTTAACGAAACTGGACGGAAAGTATCCTTTTTCACGACAACATGCTCAGATTTAGCTGTTGCCACAATCGTGCCGTCTTCTTTGACAATTTCATAGCCGTATACCGTTCTAATCCTCTCATGAGACTCTACCCATGTCCGAACGATTGCTTTTTGTCCGTACTTCATAGCCGCTTTGTATTGGATTGAAAGATCAGTTACAGGTGATACATAGCCTTCTGCTTCCAGACCAGCATATGTATATCCTATATCTTCAATTAGCTTTGTTCTTCCAATCTCCATCCATACTAAATAATTTGCATGGTAAACAACGCCCATTTGATCTGTTTCTGCGTATCTAACTTCGATTTCCGTCTCACTTATATGCATTGTATTCACCTCTTGATTAGTATATATTAGATATGCAAAAAAGGCGCTCAATTAGATGAGCACCTTTTTTGTATTAATTAAATTAAGCTTTCATTTTATCGCGTAGAACCATTTGTAAAATACCACCGTGACGGTAATAATCCACGTCTACATCAGAATCAAAGCGTGCAAGCGCATCGAATTCTTTAACAGAACCGTCTTTCGCCGTTGCTGTTACTGTAAGAATATCGCGTGGTTTAACACCTTCTGCGATATTAACACTGATTTCCTCTTCACCAGTTAGGCCAAGTGATTTAGCACTATCGCCGTTTGTGAACTGAAGTGGAAGTACACCCATCATAACAAGGTTTGAACGGTGAATACGCTCATAGCTTTCTGCGATAACTGTTTTAATGCCTAGAAGTGAAGTTCCCTTCGCAGCCCAGTCACGTGAAGAACCCATACCATAGTCTTGACCAGCAATAACAACTAAACCTGTAGCATCTTCTTGGTATTTCATTGCTGCGTCATAAATAGGCATAATTTCTTTTGTCGGCCAGTAAGTCGTAAATCCGCCTTCTGTACCTTTTGCAATTTGGTTACGAATACGAATGTTAGCAAACGTTCCGCGCATCATAACTTCATGGTTACCACGACGTGAGCCATATGAGTTAAAGAAGCGTGGTTCTACACCATTTTCACGCAAGTATAGACCTGCTGGTGTATCTTTACCAATTGCACCAGCTGGTGAAATATGGTCAGTCGTGATCGAATCACCGAATTTACCAATGACACGAAGTCCAGAAAGAGCTTGGATATCAGATGGTTCTTTAGATAGACCTTCAAAGAATGGTGGGTTTTGAATATACGTTGAACTTTCATCAAAATCATACAATGAGTCATCTGTAGTTTCAATCGCATTCCAAGTTTCGTTCTCTGTAAATACACGTGCATATTCTTTACGGAATAGCTCTGGTGTAACTGTTGATTTAACAACCGCTTGGATTTCTTCCGTTGTTGGCCAGATATCTTTAAAGAATACGTCATAGCCGTCTTTATCTTGACCGATAGGATCTTTTTCAAAGTCGATATCAACTGTTCCTGCAAGCGCGTAAGCTACTACTAGCGGTGGAGAAGCAAGATAGTTTGCTTTTACAAGTGGGTGAATACGTCCTTCAAAGTTACGGTTACCAGAAAGTACTGATGACATTAACATGTCGTTACCCGTAATTGCTTTTTCAATTTCCGGAAGAAGTGGACCTGAGTTACCGATACAAGTCGTACAACCATATCCAACTGTGTTAAAACCGATTGCATCTAAAGATTTATTTAGACCTGATGCTTCTAAATAACCTGTTACTACTTTTGAACCTGGTGCAAGTGAAGTTTTAACATATGGTGGCGGCGTAAGACCTTTTTCGATTGCTTTTTTCGCAACAAGTCCAGCACCTAACATGACATATGGGTTAGATGTATTTGTACAAGAAGTGATTGCTGCAATTGCAAGATCACCTGTTTTAATTTCTACAGAACGTCCATCTTCAAACTCGATTTTCGCTGTTTTTGAAAGCTCTTTAGGAGATAATCCAAATCCTTCGTTTCCTTCAGGTGCAACAACTGCGTCATTAAATTTACGTTGCATATCTGATAGTGGAATTAAATCTTGAGGACGTTTTGGCCCAGCAAGGTTTGGCTCAACAATTGAAAGATCGATTTCAACAACTTCTGTGTAAGTTGGCTCATCGTTTTCTACTGTGAAGAACATATCGTTTTCAACAAGATACTGTTTAACAACGCTAATTTGTGCTTCTTCACGGCCTGTTAGACGCATATAATCTAGTGTTTCTTCATCGACTGGGAAGAATCCACAAGTTGCACCGTATTCAGGTGCCATATTGGCGATTGTAGCACGGTCTGCTAGTGGTAATTGTGCAACACCTGGTCCGAAGAATTCAACAAATTTACCAACAACGCCTTGTGCGCGAAGGATTTGAGTTACTTTTAGAGCAAGGTCAGTTGCTGTCGTTCCGTTTGGAAGTGAACCAACTAATTTAACCCCGATTACTTCTGGTAATGGGAAGAATGAAGGCTGTCCAAGCATACCTGCTTCAGCTTCAATTCCACCAACGCCCCATCCAAGAATACCCATACCGTTAATCATTGTCGTATGTGAGTCTGTTCCGACAAGTGTATCAGGATATGCTTCAAATGAACCGTCTTCGTTTTCAATTGCATGAACAACATTCGCAAGGTACTCCAAGTTAACTTGGTGAACAATTCCTGTTGCTGGTGGAACTGCGCGGTAGTTGTCATATGCTTTTTGTGCCCAGCTTAGGAACTGATAACGCTCTGCGTTACGTTCAAACTCTAGATCCATATTCTTTTGAAGTGCATTCATCGTTCCGTAGCTATCTACTTGCACCGAGTGATCGATAACTAGGTCAACTGGAATTTCAGGATTAATCTTATCTGGGTCTCCGCCCATTGCAGACATCGCTGAACGAAGTGCTGCTAAATCCACAACTACAGGAACGCCAGTGAAGTCTTGAAGAATTACGCGAGATGGTTTGAATGGAACTTCCCCGTTCATATCCGCGCCATTGCCCCATTTAGCAAGGTTATTAACATGGTCATCTTTAATTACGTAACCATCATGTTGTCTTAGTACAGATTCAAGTAACACTCTAATTGAGTAAGGTAGTTTTGAAACATTTGCAATACCAGCTTCTTCGATTGCTTTTAAACGATAATAATTATACGTTTTACCGTCTTGTTCGAATGATGTCCGGCTGTTGTGTAAGTTGCTTTTAGTCATTATTTTTTCCTCCTTAAATCTACTGAAAAGGTAATGAAGAACGTCTTTTCTCTTATCTATCATATAATAGTATAACACATAAGTAAAATACAATAACTTTATAGTTTATCATAAGTATTTGTAATGACCTGACAATTATTACATCGACTCTTCTGTTAGTTTATGAATCTCATGAGTCTTTATTAGCTATTTCACTAACCGATAAATAGTTTTTGGAAATAGGGGCCCATAAAAACTCTGTGAGGATCGTATTTTTCTCTAACTGCCATAAACTTCGTGATGTTTGGATAGATTTCTTGCATTGTTTCGTATGTCAGTTCATTCATTTTCCCGAAATGGGGTCTGCCACCATACGTCGACATTAAATTGTGCACCCATTTAAAATATGGTCCATCATCTATTCTCTTGTACATATGAAAAGCTATGTACGCTGTTCTTTCTCCTTGAGTTGGACTCAAAAAGGATTCTTCTCCAGCAGTCACTCGGCATTCAATTGGAAAATGGACGTAAAATGGATGCGCCTTCAAAAAATGATGAATTTCTTTAAGTACTATTTCGAATTGATTGAGTGGGATTGCATATTCTGTTTCAGTAAAACGTACTTTTCTTGTTGATGCAAGTACTTCGTAATACATACCCTCTTTCGTACCAATCGGAACATTTTCCGCCGAAAGTGCCGTCATTTTACGCGAAAGTCTTGGTTTAACGGCACATACTTCAGAAATTAATTTAAAAACTACTGTTTCCACTATATTATCTTTTATAAATTCAATAGCTTTCGACTGCTTACTTTGTTTTACAAATGGGATAATAGATGACTTTTTGACTTGGACAATATTCGTACCTGGGAAGTAAAACCATTCTATATGCCTGTTATTTAAGATGTCAGTTGACCACGCATCCAAAGCTTCATTAAATGATTGACGTGTGCTTTCTACTTTTAAGCTATAAAGTGGCACTGTTTTAATCGTCACATCAATAATAATCCCTAGAAGACCGAGAGATAAACTTAGCGCTTTTGATACATCATCATCCGCACGTCTATGATGGTTCACTGCACCTTTGCCATCTACCCAAGTCCAAGCGACAATTTGATTCGATAATGAACCATATTTAATACCTGTTCCGTGTGTACCTGTACTTATAGCCCCTGCAATCGATTGCTCTTGTATGTCACCCAAATTTTCAAAGGCCATACCGATATCGCCGAGAATTGACACAGCTTCATGTAAATAAGTACCTGCCCATATCCGTGCTTCCATCGATTCTTTATCATAAGAAATTAGTCCCCGGAGATTATGAAGAGAAAGTGTATCATTATCAGGTTGTGCAATCGGACTGAATGAGTGTGCTGCGCCCGTTACACGAAGGGAAACTTCGCGAATACGACAACTATCAACTATATCTTGAATGTCCCGAATGCTTGTTGGCTGATGATAATAATTTGGTGCGGCCTTCACATTCCCTGCCCAATTCGACCATTCTAATGTTCTACTCTTCATAAATAACACCCGCCTTCGCCTCTATATGTTTTAAATGAACCTTCATATACTTCACCGCGCCGCACATGTATTTCTGTAAATCGCTCACAAAGCTCTCCGGCTTTAGCATGTCTAAAATAAACAGTATCGCCAATTTGCAGTTGCTGGCTTTTATCACGAAGTGGCGTTTGCACTTCCCCAGCCCCTTCATTTATTAACAAGGATAGATTTCTCGGCCAAATTGGGACTGGGTTTTTATCAACGCCTACTGCACCTGATGCAATATAGCCTCCGCCATGACAGACAAAGGTATCTCGAGTTGGTCTTCTCGTCACACGAAGAGCGAAGGTGGCTGCATGCTCTAATGCTAGATTGTCGTAGCCGGAAAATAGTGCTGGATAATAAAAAGCAGAGCCGATAGTCAATTCTGTTACTTCCATTTCCCCCGAAGTAAAATTGATGCTTCCGGAACCTCCGCCGTTTACAAAACGTAGATTCCCTATGTCTTTCTGAATTAACTCAACTATACTTCTTCGTAATTTACGTACTTTTCGTTGTGATATCTTTTTAAGTTGCCTAATAAGGGGCCTCTGCCAAGTTGCTACTGGGGTATCGCTTACGCCAGCTATTTGCGCTTCATAACCCATGACGCCCGTCAATTTAGTATGTATAAAGAAATGTCCACTTTGTAAAAGCGCTGTTACGTCTCGCTCGTTTTGTAATGAGGAGCGTTTTGTACCGAAATAAAGAAGTTTAAAATCTGTAGAAACATTTATATCGATACATATTTCTAACACTATATTATTAACTTTCCCGATTTCATCAAGAAAACGCCATTGTTCTATACAATCCACCATAAAAACAACTGTTTTCCCTTCGATGATATGTTGAATAATACCTTCCATTGCAGCATTTTCAATTTGGGGATAACCTATTAAAAAATCATTAAATCCATCATTGAGTAGAGAGAGAGTTTCACAAAGATCAAACGTCATCCAACCAAAATGGCTATCTAGACGTTCCGCTATATATTTAAGAAGACCAGTTGAACGAACAGATTTTGTCGCAATTCGAACACCTTTTCCACCTGCATGCTCATTTACAAATTTAATGTTTTTATCTAATGCATCAAGATTAATAGATGCAAATGGGCGTTTAAGATGGAAGAACGCTTTTTCTGCATCAACCACATATACTCCACCTTTCTTTAATCGAAAGTCTTATTGATTAAGTATAGCTGTTAATCAGTTGGTTGCAATAAACTTTCAAACTAGATTAAATATTCCACCAAATGCTACATAATTAGTTGCAGATATTTAAATGAGCTCGTATAAACTGAAGTAAACAGTACTCGTAATTGATTACAAGGCGCGATCAGTTTTGATCCATGTGAAAATGAATGACTTTACATAAATTTGCAAACACATTAGGTGCTACAAAAAAATCGTCAGAATTATCTTTTTTCATAAATTATGTTTAAAATTTTCTCGTAAGGGTCATATAAACACTATAAGCTTTTAATATAATTGAGGAGATGGTAAATTATGATGAGTTTTATTTGGTTTATAATAATTGGTGGATTAATTGGTTGGTTGGCAGGTGCCATACTTGGCAGAGATGTTCCAGGAGGTATTATAGGTAATATCATTGCCGGAATTGTCGGTGCTTGGATAGGCGGTAAACTACTCGGTTCATGGGGTTGGCATGTATCTGACTTCTATGTATTCCCTGCATTGCTTGGTGCAATTATACTTGTCTTTATTGTAAGTTTTATATTAAGATCTATGCGTAAATAAAAAGATGGGCCGCGATGATGCGGTCCATCTTTTTATTTCGCTTTTTCCATTTCTGTTCTTGTAACTTCGAACTCATCGAAATAGGCTAAAACATCTCGAACATACTTATCACTACGATTATAATTAAAAACAGCTTTTTCATAATTCCCATCTGCCGCTCCACTGTCAGCAAGGTAATGGGCAGCACTGAACATCGCATCTTCAATATTATAAGGGTCGGCGATACCGTCACCATTGCCATCAACACCGTAACCACCGTACTTTTTAATGACTTCGAGATTTGTCTTGTCTTTTTCAGGGATACTCCCTTTTCCAAGTTCACCGCATCCTGGGTAACTCCAACCAACGAAAGTACAAGGCATGAACTGCATATGCCCTTCCGCACCGACTGGGGAAAGGAGTGGGTCCATTGTTGAAAATCTCGTTTCAATCCGATGATGGGCCGCTAATAAGGTCCAAGGTATACCGTACGCTTTTGCAGCTTTTTTATAAATAGGGATATATTCTTTTGGGATTTCCATATCTTGATGGCGATGTTGGTAATCTATCAATGCGTTTGCTGACCTTTTAATTAAATTAGGATTTTTATAACCTACCCATAGAATTGCCGACAATGTAAATACAGTAATTGTAACAGGAATGAGAAGGACAATAAGCAACGCTTTTGCTTTGACTGAAATTCTTTTATGTTTTCGCTTTGCCATAATACTCCTCCCCTTTCCTTTTAAGCGCCTTCTTTAATTAAAGCCTTCATATCTTGTGCAATATCTTTATAAGGAACGTCAGCATCGCCTTTATACAACTTAACTGTTATCCCTTCTTGATTAACAAGTGCAAAATTTATGCCGTGCGTCACTTGATTTGAATTGGGATCATTAACAACAATGGCTGCAAATGATTTTTTCGCCAAGTCAGCTATTTTTTCCTGTTTATAACCTGTTAACATTTCCCACTTAGATTCGTCTTTAGCACCAAAAACACTCAAATAGTCTTGTAAAATTTTTGGCGTATCTACTTCAGGATCAACAGAAAAAGAAACAATTTTATAATCTTCAACTTTTTGCTTTATAAGTTCATCTTGAAGTTCCGCCATATTGACCATCATAGGTCCACATACTGTTGTACAGTTAGTAAAAACAAATTGCGCTAGCCATACTTTTCCTTTTAAGTCGTCTAATGTTACTTCCTCATTATGTTGATTCGTAAATGCAAACGGCTCTACTTTTAATTTATAATCCGCTTTGAATCCACTTCCTGAACAAGCACTTAAAACAAGTATAAAAATCAATATGAATGGCAGCCTGACTAAATTACGCATAAACTCTCCCTTTCTTGCTAATGATAATTTAATCATAGCGGAATCCCAACATCATAACAAGTGAAGGGGTGACTAGCATTTGTCTAACTACTGACGATTATATGAAGTTTACTTCTCTTTTTGAATAACTAATACATCATGAATGGCGACAAGTTTTGATTCAATTCGGTGCAACAGATAAAATGATACAATTATTGGAAATCCAACATCTTGTATGAAGCTCAACCATTGTTCCATTATTGGGTCCCCCTTTCGATGTCATTCATTTAAAAAGCCGACCCTTATAAGTAAAGGGCCGGCTCCATTCTATTCCTCGATTATAGTAATTCTGTTACAATCCGCTCAACAATACGAGCGCTATCTGCTAACGCCAGTGGAAACTCATCAATTTCAAACGCGCCTGATTGAATGATTTCTTGCATGGCATCACTAATAATTTGTGGTGTAAGGTCAACACGTGGTTCATCGACTGTTAACATCATTTTTTTGCCGCCAGCCGTTGTAAAATTTAATTGTAATGTTTTCGCCATTTCTTATCCCTCCCTTTCAAATAATTAATTGTGAACGCTAGATGTTTCGACTTTTTCCGCTCCCATATACGGTAGTGAAGACAAGTTTGCTAAGGCCTCAAGTCCCGCATTCAATCCGTTAGCATCGACTCCTTCTGCAATATTACTGTACGTTTTTGATTTGCGAATGAGCTTCCCATCCTCCGTCATACCACCGTCAAATGAAACACGTCCCACTGCACTTTTAAAATTGATTACTGCCATGTTAATCACCTCCCTTTCACCCTCTATATAGAGTTGAAGTCAGAGAAAGGATACATTGTTCGTGTTTTTTCTTTTTAAATATCCTATAATAAGAATAAGTATGGAAGAGGTGAATGTAATGCTCGAGGGTTGGTTCCTTTGGTTTATGATGTTTTGGGTTGTCGTGCTTGTCGGGCTCTTCGCAATTGGTGGATTCTTCATGTTCCGTAAATTCCTTAAAGTATTTCCTAAAGCAGATGGAAAGTCCACAATAGATTGGGAAGAACACTATGTAAATGAATCTCTTCATCTTTGGAATGACGAGGCGAAAAGTTGGCTTGAAGAACTTACTAAACCAGTACCTGAATTGTTCCGTCCTGTTGCAAAGCAAAAAATCGGGGCAAAAATCGGGGAAATTGCTTTAGAAGAAAAAGCAAAAAGAATTGATTTAGATCTCATTATCAGAGGTTATATTATTGCGACACCGCCGCGAGATTATAAATTTTTAAGAAAGAAACTACTTTCTGAAAATGTAGATGTTACGCCTTATGAACACCTATTTAAGAAAGTTAAGCATACAAATGCTTAAAAAGAGGTATCCACGTTTAAACGTGGATACCTCTTTTAATTTCAATTTTTTTATATTTCGAAAGCATCGCAATCCGCCACGGAACAATCATACCGAAAGCAAGAATCCAAAACATGCCACCCAGTTCCGCAACATCAATCGTACTACTTAAAGCGAGTTTCCCTACAAGTCGTACAATTAAAAGTCCAAATAATATGTACACAAATGCCTTTGATCTCTTCATATAAATTGCTTCTTCACGAATTTCAAAGTTTGTCGTACGAATTAAGATAATAGAAAATAGCATCCCAACCGCAAGTGCCTCCAATATTTGCATCGGTGGTACGCGGAACTCTTTGAAGATAAACATCAAAGCTCCTGACGACATAAATATAGGCGGCAAGATAATTGCTTTTACTGATACTGGGCGTTTCGCTGCCTTTGAACGAACAAAAACAGCTAGCGTTCCCATTACAAGTGCAAGAACAGTTGAGCCAACAATTAAATACATAGGAGGGATTTTCGAAAAAATGTCTTCAATCAATTACTTTCCCCCGTTCGACTAGTTCTTGCATACGCCGGCTTAGATCTTGCATCGGAACAAACCGTGCAAACCGAGCATATTCCTTACCTTCATTAAACAAAAGGACAACTGGTGCCGCAAACAAATTCAGTTGTCCAGCAATTTCAGGTACTTCTGCCACATTTACAATAAAAAAAGGTAGTGGAAAATCCGATTCTAATGCAACCACCTGTGGTAGTAGTCCATCACAAACCGAACAATGATTCGTCTTCACGAAAAGCAAAAACGGTCTGTGTTGCTCTATAGTTAGCAGCCATTCTTCGTACGATCCGAGTCGTTTCATAACATTTTCTCCAGTCTTTTATGTTGTTCTAAAAAATTAAAAACCTGTAAATCCACCAAATATTGGAGAAAGTATATTAATGATATAAGTCATTCCGTCAAAAAATAGAAGTATACCAACTGCAATCATAATATATCCGCCTATTTTCATAATGATACCACTATATTTGCGTATCGCAGTTACTTTCGCTACAAAGAATGACAGGATGAAAAATGGAATTGCAAAACCAAGTACGTAAGATATCATGTACAGCATACCCGACCCTGGATTTGTACTCGCTAAAGAGATAATCGCGCCTATTATTGGCCCCATACACGGCGTCCAACCTGCCGAAAAAGCTAATCCAATAAGGAAGGTTCCAAAATAGCCTGCAGGTCTGTTTTTAAATTGTAGTTTACGTTCTTTCATAAGAAAGTCTGGTGTAAATAGACCAATAATCATCAAGCCGAATAAAACAATTAAAATTGCACCAATTTGCCTTAATATCTCAAGATTCTCGTAAAAAAACTTACCGAGATAAGATGACCCAAAACCGAGCGCAATAAAAATTAATGAAAATCCAATTAAAAAGAATAGTGTATGGAGCATTCCAGACTTATTCATTCGTTTAGAATCTGATTTCAAATCATCTAACGACATACCTGTAATGTATGAAAGAAATGCTGGATACAACGGTAATGTACAGGGTGATATAAAACTTAATAAGCCAGCGCCAAAAGCAAAAAGCACGTTTAAATCAGTAGACATAATTAACTCCCTTCACGTTTCTAACCCAATCGTATCAAAAATAGGGATTGAATACGTCATTTTTGTCTGTGAAAGGTTTGTGACCATTCGAATTTAGTTTGCATAATATTATTATTGTAAACCTATTATTAAAAGTTTTTAACTACGACGATTCGTAAAAACTTTTGATAGCAGTAAATTTAATAATACGTGTACCACCTGAATTTGTAATAAGTCTTAAGGCACCGATTTCATAGTCAAGATGCTGAACTAAGCCTACTTCACTAAACTGTTCCCTATTCTCCAGAAAAGTGATGCAGAGTGGTGTATTTAATTCCATCGCCGATGCTATCCTGTAATTCCACTCCTCTAGCTGCTGTTCATCAGGTTCTCTTATGACAGGTACATTTTCTTCCTGTTGCCACATTTTCAGTTGATCAACATGTTCCGGAAGCATAAGCGCCGTCCATTTAATACGTCCACGATCGCGATTCAAATGAATCACCCCTTTTAATATAATCAATAAGAAACATACGTTCCTATTATATCCTGATTACATGTTTTGAAACAATGGGTATTTTCCCCTTATGTTGTTGACACTTATGTGAACCTATCCTATAATAAATTTAATTTAACTGAATCTTTTCATTCTTACTACTCTTCTTGCTTCAACTTAACTAGTTCTATGCAAATGTTTAAAGGCTATGTTTTTACGAATCGAGGAGGTTATAAAAGTTATGTGAACTACCCAAAACTAATTCTAATTCATTTTTGAATTTTGATTGAAAAGGGGTAGTGAGAATGAAGAACAAATCTTTCCGCTTTCTTTGGCTAGGTCAATCTATGGCTAATTTAGGAGATATACTTTATATTATAGGGCTAATTTCCATTTTATATGCAAAAACAGAATCACCATTTATGTTAGCTTTAGTTCCTTTTATTAATATGCTTGGTCGTTTTGTAAGTGGGCTGGTTTCTCCACTTTTACTAAATAGATATCAACTGAAGACATTGCTCGTTTATTCACAAATAGGAAAAACGATTTTACTTTGCCTATTGTCGCTATTGATTGGTTTTCAAACGACAAGTGCAACAACGATTGTATTAAGCTTTGTGCTCATAATTGCGTTATTAGATGGATGGGCAGCGCCTGCAAGTCAAGCGATGCTTCCGCGTTTAGTTCCTGACAATGAACTAGTTAAGGCGAATAGTTTTTTCTCCATTATTTTCGAAACTGTTAATTTAGGTGGATGGGCATTTGGAGGCCTACTCGTTGCATTTACAAGTGGGAGTTATGCGATTTTTATTACTTTGGGGTTATATATAGTTTCGACAATCTTCATGATGTTTATAATAGATCCAACTGCATTTCATAGAAGAGAATCGAGTCGTAAACTAAGCGATGAACTAAAAGAAGGTTGGCTACTTGTGTGGCGTAAACCACTCTATAGAAGCATCCATATCATAATTGTATTTGAAGCGATTGCAAATGTTGTGTGGATTGCATCGATATTGTATGTTTTTGTTGCAGAAGTGCTCAATGAGACAGAAGTATGGTGGGGATATATAAATACCGTTTTTTTTATCGGAATGGTTATCGGCGGCATTATCTGTTCGCGTTTTGCCTCTACAATTGAGCGAAAATTGAAATACGTCCTGATTGCTTTTTCTATTGGTATTGCACTAGTCACTCTCCTTTTTGGTGTCAATACGATTACATGGCTCTCACTTTTACTCGTTGGATTCAGTGGTATTTTCCAACAGTTAAAAGGAATTGCTATTGATACGATTCTACAAAAGGCGGCCTCTTCAGAAGAGCTACCGAAGATTTACGCCGTGCAAAGTGCATTAATCGCACTATTATTTGCAGTTTCTTCATTAGCTTTTGGTGCTTTAGCTGAATTATGGGATGTACGAATTACGTTTATTATAGCCGGAATATTATTGTTTATAGCGGCAATTTACACGATTATTCGGAAACAGTTGTTTATTAATAATTAATAATAAATTAAAAGGGATTATCAGCAGATATAAAATCTGTCGGTATCCCTTTACATCATTTCATTCGAATTAAGTAAACTGTTAATGCATTGAAGTTTCAGAGAGGTTCGTACATAAAGAAAAAGCTGTTCCGTCCCAAATCACACAGGGAAGAACAGCTTTATTATAATTTCACACGTTAACCATTTCTAAAAACTGACGAGTTCTTTCATTAGTAGAATGATTAAAAAATTGTTCAGGAACTGCATTTTCAATAATCCGACCTTCATCCAACATAATAATCCGATCTGCAACTTCTTTAGCAAACTTCATTTCATGTGTGACGACAATCATTGTCATCCCTTCATTTGCCAATTCCTTCATAACTTGAAGCACTTCTCCAACAAGCTCTGGATCAAGTGCTGATGTAGGTTCATCAAATAAAAGTGCTTTTGGCTCCATCGCAAGGGCTCTAGCAATGGCCACCCGCTGTTTCTGACCACCAGATAGTTTATCAGGATAAACATTTGCTTTATCTGATAATCCTACCTTTTCTAGAATGATATGTGCTTGTTTCTCAGCAGTTTCTTTCTTCATTTTTTTTACGATAATCGGTGCTTCTGTTACATTTTCAAGAACAGTCTTATGAGGAAATAAATTAAAATGTTGAAAAACCATCCCAACTTCAGCACGAACATCGGACAAATCTTTTTTCTTCACATCAATTTTTCGACCGTCAATGAAAATTTCACCTTCAGTCAACATCTCTAAGAAATTGAAACAACGTAGTAATGTACTCTTACCTGAACCACTAACTCCTACAATAACTATAACTTCGCCTGCTTGCACTTCAAGGTCAACACCTTTTAATACTTCAAGCTTTCCAAAATATTTATGAATGTTCTTTCCTTTTATCATACTTACACTCCTCACTTGCTCTCAACGTCTAACTTATTTTCATACCATTTTAGTAGTCCAGTGAAGATTAGTACTAATACGAGATAATATAAACCGACGACTAAAAATGTTTCAAATGATTGGAATGAAGCAGCTGATTCACGATTCGCTAAACCAAATAGTTCAGAAACCCCAATAACATACACAAGTGAAGAGTCTTTCAATGTGATAATGAACTGATTTCCAAGAGGAGGAATCGCACGACGAAGCGCTTGCGGGAAAATAATCCGGCGCATTGCTTGACGACGATTCATACCAACTGCAAGGCTTGCTTCCTCCTGTCCACGGTCAACCCCTTGGATGGCACCGCGGAAAACTTCCGCAATATAGGCACCGTTATGGATGCCGAGTGCAATTGCGCCAGCCCAAAAGTTTGAAAGAACAATAATTGATGTAATTCCGTAGTAAAGGAACATAATTTGCACAATAAGTGGTGTTCCACGAATAATTGTAATATATAAGTTTGCGATTGTTTGAAGTATTTTTGATTTAGATATTTTCATTAAAGCGAAAACAATACCAAATACAGTACCTATCACAATCGCAACTGCTGTTAATTCTATAGTGATAAGGGCTGCTTTTAAGAAACCTTCATACGTTCGTAAAAAAACTTCATATAATGTAATGAATGTATCTGGCATCCGATATGACCTCTCTCATGTGAATGGTTTTGTTTAGTCCAATAACTCTACTTTGTCCAAGTCAATATCGAGTAAATTTCGTTTAAACCATTTCTGAGAAATTTCATCATACGTACCATCCTCAATCATTTCTGCTAGTGCTTCGTCAATTGCTTCTCTTAATGCATCATTTTCTGGTTTTAAAGCAATAGAAGGCTGTTCAACCCACAGCGCTTGACCTACTTCTTTAATTTCAAAACCATTGTCTATTGCTTCAAATCCAACGATATCTGCCGTAATAACAGCATCTAATCTACCTGGAATAGTTAAATCTTTAAGTGCAACTACATCACTGCTATAAAACTGTATATCATCTGAAAGTGTTTGTGCTGGTTTTTCATAAGTTGTTTGTGATACTACACCAATCTTTTTGCCTTTTACATCTTCTTCTGTTTTTATATCTTCATTATCTTTTGAAACGAAAATCATACCACCTGAATAATAATAAGGTTTAGTAAAATTGGCTTGTTTCGCTCGCTCTTTTGTGTAAGCCATAGATCCAATAATAGCATCATACTTATTGCCAAGTAGTCCTTGCATTATTGTTTCAAAAGGGTTTGTTACAGGGTTAGGTTCCAATCCTAATTTTTCAGCAATCGCATTTCCAATTTCAATATCAAATCCTGTTAATTCACCATTCTCTTCAAAATTGAATGGTTTATATAGTCCACTTGCTGCAAATGTAAAGCTTCCTTTTTTTACAAGTTCATAGCCCACATCATCTGTATCATTTGAATTTTCAGTATCCGATGCCTCGTCTTTTCCACAAGCTGCTAGTAATAAGACAGTTGCTACTACTAATAAAAATGCTAAATTAATTCTTCTCATTTTTTAAATCTCCCCTTTTTTTGTTAGTAAACTTGTTTCTAACTCTTTAAGGTCTTACCTATTTTAGCTTCCCTAATATTCTGCTATTAAACTGCATTTAAATTAAATAGGTTAAAAGGCTACATGAGGTAAAGATATGGTCATGAAAATAGTTTATTAATTTAGTATCACAAAAAGTAATTACAATGCTCCTGCAGAACCCCCATCAATATTTACAGACGTGCCTGTCACGTAAGACGCGGCATCTGACACTAAGAAGGTAATTACTTTTGCTGCTTCATCCGTATTCCCAATACGACCAAGAGGTACGTTGTGATCTGCCTTTCGAGCATATTGTTCCCATGTTAGATCAGGATCGCTTTCGCGCCACATATTTTCAACCTGGTCACTTCGAATTAAACCAATCCCAACCGTATTCACACGAATATTGTCTGGCCCTAGGTCTTTACTCATCGCTTTAGTAAGTGCCATACCCGCTGCACGGCTCACTGTCGTCGGTAATGAAGAAGCGGGTGGTGTTTTCGCTATAGATGCTGTTACATTAACAATCGCGCCTCCGCCTACTTCACGCATATGCGGAATCGCAAACTTAGAACAATGAATAGCGCCGAACAGTTTTAAATCAAGATCTTGTTGCCAAAGTGCAGTCTCTACTTTTTCAAAATGTTTTGCAGCCGCAGTACCCGCATTATTAACAACGATGTCCAATCTTCCGTATTTATGAATGACCGCTGAAATAGCTTCTTCACATTCCTTTTCTTTTGAAACATCGGTTTGGATCGCCAACACATCAGCGCCTGTCTCTTGCTTAATGTATATCGCCGCCGAAGCCAAATTTTCAACATTTCTCGCACATATTGCAACATGCGCCCCTTCTTGAACTAACTGAACGGCTGTTGCTAATCCAATCCCTTTACTCCCACCAGTGATAAAAGCTACTTTTCCTGTTAACCCTAAATCCATTTAATTTCCCCCTCCTCAAACTATTCAGTCCTAAACTCTGCTAATTAATTCCAATTACGTGTTAACTTATTCTAACACAACAAAAAGTCAGTATCACAAAAGTGATTACTGACTTTTTAGATATATCCATATTAATGTCCGCCAAGATAGGCGTTTTTAATTTCTTCACTAGCAAGTAGCTTTTCTGGTGTTCCAGAAAGAATAACTCTTCCCGTTTCAATTACATACGCACGATTTGCGATAGACAATGCCATATTTGCATTTTGTTCAACAAGAAGAACTGTTGTACCTTCAGCGTTAATATCCTTAATCACTTTGAAGATTGTCTTTACCATCAGTGGAGCCAATCCCATCGATGGCTCGTCAAGTAACAGTAATTTTGGTCTTGCCATAATAGCTCTTCCCATTGCCAACATTTGCTGTTCTCCACCTGATAACGTTCCAGCAGATTGTTTCCGGCGTTCTAAAAGACGTGGAAATATTTCGTAAACTTTTTGAAAGTCCTTTTGAATTTCGGCTTTATCATTTCTTAAGAAAGCGCCTAATTCAATATTCTCTTCTACACTCATGTCAGCAAAAACACGTCTTCCTTCAGGCACATGGGATATACCTGCTTTTACAATTGCCTGCGCTGGCGTACCTGCTATTGATTCATCCATATACTCTATCGTACCTTCTTTTGGTTTAATTAAACCAGATAACGTTTTTAGTAAAGTACTTTTACCAGCACCATTGGCACCAATTAAGGTGACAATTTCACCTTTATTGACATCTAATGAAACGCCTTTTAGTGCATGAATACTACCATAATAAACGTTCAGATTTTCAATTTTCAGCATGCTCATCAGGAACTTCCTCCCCTAAATAGGCCTCTATTACTTTTGGATTATTACGGATTTCTTCAGGTAATCCTTCTGCCAGAAGTACACCATGATCCAATACATAAATGCGTTCACAGATTCCCATAACTAAGTTCATATCATGCTCTATTAACAAAATCGTTAAATTGAACTCTTTACGAATGAAAGCAATTAATTCCATAAGATCTTTCGTTTCTTGCGGATTCATCCCAGCAGCAGGTTCATCTAATAGCAGTAACTCGGGACCAGCGGCTAATGCTCTCGCAATTTCTAATCTTCTTTGTTTACCATATGGTAAGTTCTTTGCAGCTTCGTCTTTATACTTGGTCAATTGAAAGATTTCAAGGAACTCCAATGCTTTCTTTTCCATTTCTTTTTCACCAGTAAAATGAGATGGTAGGCGTAACACAGAACTAGCAATAGAATGTTTTGCTAATGAATGATAAGCCACTTTTACATTATCCAAAACGGATAGTTCATTGAATAAACGAATGTTTTGGAATGTCCGACTTATGCCGCCGCGTGTAATCTTAAAAGGTGCCATACCGTTTATGCGTTTACCATTAAATATGATATCGCCTTCTGTCGGCTTATAAACACCCGTTAACATATTAAAGCTTGTCGTCTTACCAGCACCATTTGGTCCGATTAAACCGACTAGTTCTCCTTGCTTTAGATCCATATTGAAATTCGAAACGGCTTTTAATCCACCGAACTGTATACCAACATTTTTTACCTGAAGCAGCGATTTATTGGTCATGTTGGTTGCCTCCTTTCGAACCTCTCCATAATTTAAAGTAATCTGTAATTTCCATCGTACCCATTAAACCTTTTGGACGATAAAGCATAACAATAATCAAGACAAGACTATAAATAATCATACGTGTTTCCGGATAGCCTTGTAGGAATGTAGAAACTAGCGTTAAAAGAATCGTTGCAACAATTGCACCCGATAAGCTTCCTAGTCCACCTAAAACGACGTAAATTAAAATATCAATAGACTTTAAAAAACCGAAGTTAGAAGGCTGAATAATGTAGAAGTTATGCGCATACAATGCCCCTGCAATACCTGCAAAGAATGACCCTATCGCAAATGCCATTACTTTATAATAGGTCGTATTTATGCCCATTGCATCAGAAGCAATTTCATTTTCACGAATTGAAATACAAGCACGACCATGTCTAGAATTTGTAAAGTTTACAATGACAAGTATTGTTACAAAAAGACATACAAATGCATAGGTCCAATTTGTTAAATGGGTCACTTGCATTCCTGCAGCCCCACCAACGTAATCAATATTCAAAAATACAATACGAATAATCTCAGCAAAACCGAGTGTAGCGATTGCCAAATAATCGCCTCTTAAACGTAAACTTGGTATACCGACAATTAAACCTGCAAACGTTGCTACAAGACCCGCTAACAAAATAGCGACTGGAAATGGTAGATGTAATTTCATCGTTACAATTGCGGATATATATGCACCGACGGCTAAAAATCCCGCGTGTCCAAGTGAAAATTGTCCCGTAATTCCAATAACTAAATGTAGGCTGACAGCCAGCATAATATTAATAGCCATAAAGACTAGTGTATTAGAATAGAAGTTGTTGAGGATTCCAACATTTATTAGGACCTGAATGATTGCATATACTGCGATGGAAACAATAATAAATGACCAAAATTGTTTCGACTTTTTCATGACTTTATCTCACCTACACTTTCTCTCGTTTATTTTTACCAAAGATTCCAGAGGGTTTGAAGATGAGGATTAAGATTAAAATAACGAAAGCAGCTGCATCTCTCCACAAAGAACCACCAAGTGCACTAACAACTGTTTCAACTACCCCTAATAAAAGTCCGCCAACCATGGCACCAGGAATAATACCAATCCCACCAAGAACGGCTGCAACAAATGCTTTCAAACCTGGAAGAACGCCCATTAACGGATCAATTTTAGTATAATAAATCCCGAAAATTACGCCTGCTGCACCGGCTAAAGACGATCCAATCGCGAATGTAGCAGAAATTGTATTATCTACGTTAATCCCCATGAGTTTAGCAGCATCACTGTCATAAGAAACAGCACGCATTGCTTTCCCGATTTTTGTTTTATGTACAACAAATTGAAGTATGATCATAAGACCAACAGACACAGATAGAATCAAGATTGATTGACTACTAATTTGAGCACCAAATAAATTATATGATTTATTTACGAATACATCTGGATAAGCAGCTGGTTGAGCGCCCCGTAAATAAATTACACCATTTTGAATAAGTAGAGATACCCCTATCGCTGTAATTAGAGCTGCAATTCTTGTTGCAGTACGCAATCTCTTATAAGCAACACGTTCAATGACAACACCAATAATTGCACAAACTGACATTGATAATAATAAAGCAGGAAACAGACCTAGTCCCCAACCAGTAATCGAATAAAAACCAATAAACGAACCAATCATGAAAACTTCTCCGTGTGCAAAGTTAATTAATTTTATAATGCCATAAACCATCGTATATCCTAGTGCAATCAATGCGTAAATACTTCCGAGTGAAATACCGTTTATAAGTTGTTGTAGCCAATCCATGATTTTTTCACTCCTATCATAATAAAATCATTTTTAAAAAAGAAGAAATGGGAGGATATTCCCCCCATTCTCACTTGTGAAATTAAGGATTAACCTTCGTGTTAAATACTTGCTTACCATCTTTATATTCTAGAATTGTTGCAGATTTAATTGGGTGATGATTTTCATCAACTGAATACAAACCAGTTACTAATTCAAGATCTTTTGTTGCAGCTAATGCATCTTTAATTTTCACTGAATCTGGACCGCCTGCACGCTTAATTGCGTCAGCTAGTAAATAAACTGTATCGTATCCAAGTGCGTTAAATGAGTCTGGCATTTTACCATACTTTTCATTAAACTTTTCATTAAAGTCTTGAATGATACCTTCTGGATCTTCAGAAGAATAGTGATTCGTTGTAAATGTGTTATTTAGTGCTTCTGCTCCTGCTAAGTCAATTAAAGTTGGTGAGTCCCAACCGTCAGCGCCCATAAGTGGAACATCAATGCCCATCTCACGTGCTTGTTTCACGATTAGACCAACTTCTTCATAGTAACCTGGGATAAATATGAATTCAGGATTTGCAGATTTAATACGTGTTAACGTTGAACGGAAGTCAGTGTCTTTACCAATATAAGATTCGTCAGCAACAATTTTACCACCTGCTGCTTCAAAATCCTTTTTAAATGAAGCTGCTAAACCTTTTGAATAATCACTTGCGTTATCAGAGTAAATCGCAACTTCTTTAACTTTTAAGTCATTTGCCGCAAAGTTTGCTGCAACAGTTCCTTGGAATGGGTCAATAAAGGAAGTACGGAATACAAACTCATTAACGCTTCCATCTTCATTAACTGTTACTGTTGGACTAGTTCCAGATGGACTAATAAGTGGTGTTTCATTATCATTAGCAATTTGCGCTTGTGCAACTGTAGCACCACTTGTTGCTGCACCAATAATAGCAGTAACCTTGTCTTGAGTTGTCAATTTAATAGCTGCGTTAGTAGCCTCTGCAGGGTCTGACTTGTTATCTACTTTTATAATTTCAATTTTCTTACCATCAATTCCACCTGCTTCATTGATTTCATCAACTGCAAGTTCAATTCCATCAGCCTCAGAAGTACCATAAGAAGCAACTGCTCCAGACAATTCTAAGTTAACACCGATTTTAATTGTCTCGCTATCGCTAGCTCCACCCGTAGTTCCTTTGTCTTCCTTGTCCGCTTTATCAGCACCACATCCTGCTAATAAACCGACAGCTAGTGTTGTTGCAGCTAAAACGCCTGCAATTTTTTTCAATTTCATTTGTAAGCCCCCTTTTTTATTGATATTTCCGACAATTCAAATCAATTAAATACATTAAATAATCAATTTAAACTTTAGGCAATATCACTTTGTTTCTTACTACATACCTATTGTAAGGCAAACTTTGAATTCAGTCTATAGGAAATGTATAACTTTCGATGTGCTTCTATAAAATTATTTTCATATACTCACTAGTAGCCCTAGTTTTAAGTAAAATACTAGTCCAATAACTTTGAATAAAACCATTGCTATCAAGTTGTTTGCAATTGAAAAATATATTACAATAAGAATACAATGAAATATAGTTAAAATATGAACAGGAAAACATTGTAAGTAGATTATTATTCTTTATTCGTCACAGTATGAATAAAAAGGGATTTAGTATAAAATAAATGAGTTGGTACGTACGACCTTGTACAAATTTCATGCCAACTATCGTGAAGGGAATTAGAATGAAAAAATTATTAGCAGCATTACTTGCATTCACACTTGTATTCTCACCAATTGGCAGCTATATTCTAAATGATGATACAACTGCTGAAGCAAAACGGTATAACTCAGGTAAGAAGAGTTTTAATACTAACCAAAATAAGACAACAACTACAAATATCCAAAAGAAAAAAGAGGATACTACTACTGCAAACAAATCAACATCAACAACTTCTAAAAAAGGCGGCTTTACTGCAGGTGGTCTTATGAAGGGATTATTTATCGGAGGAATTGCTGGATTGTTATTTGGCAGCCTATTCGCAAATATGGGTATGCTGGGCTCAATTCTTGGATTTGCGATTAACATGTTGGTTATCTTATTCGTTATCAGGATAGGGTTTGCCATATTCAAAAAGTTCAAAGAGAAAAAAGAAAATGAGGCAGTAAGCACATGGCGCGGATAATTATTCCTGAACAAGATATTATCAATGCGATTTGCGTTTATCATTCGCGAAAGAAGTATGTAGAACCAAATGAAGTGCAAGTAGAACTCATGTATGATGATCTTGAAGGATTTACTGCGGAAGCTTTTGTTAATGGACAACAACAAGTGTTCATGACATCTGATATAGTTGCAGCAATACGCTTATGGCTTGAAGAGTATTTAAATGAAGATCCAATGGCTGCTAGCATCGAACTTATTTTAGATGATGCTGAAGGTATTATTGCAGCTATTTCTTAAAATAACTGATTGAAAAATGATTAATCAAAAAAACGCTACGCCCATTACAAGTAACCCGTTCAGTTCACTGGTACAAAAACGCAATTAAACAACCAAAAAGACACCTAATTCGCATATGAATTAGGTGTCTTTGTTTTCCCTATGTATCAACCTTTGTGGTTGAAAAGCAACAGCTTTAGATTGCTTATTAGCAGACCAATCAACAGACATACAATAACTATTGTAGCCCCGCTAATACAGACGTTAAAACCCCTGATAATTTGTTGGTTAAAATTGTGTTGATTTTTACACAAATAAAAAAGGGACCTAATTAGGCCCTTCAAATTTCTTATGCCACAAACGCACCCGAGCGGTCTATATAACACGTTGATTTCCGTTCCAGACGGACGCGTTCTGGAGGGCGGGCGGTGGACCAACCCGTCCGCTTCGCTTCCGTTGGTTGTTTCGCCTGTCCCGCTGATCCTCCCAGAGTCGCCGTCTTACACTCCAATCAACTAAGTGTCTACAAAAAAAATCTTGTGCCACAATCGCACCCGATTGTGGCACTATACTTTTTCATTATTTCACTTGATTTTTCCTCTTCCAATTGAATCAATGATTACTCCAAATATACCTCCACTAATTAGCCCGAAAATAATAGTTGAAACCCAGTTCTCGAATGTAAAGTAACCAACTAATGTCATACTAACAATCGTTAAAAGAATGACATAATACTTGTCTACAAAGTTTCCTTTTTTGATTTTCTTATCCATAGACGAAACCATTTTTTCATCTCCCCTCAATAGTTGATCTAAAGAGATATTTAATTCGTCTGAAAGTTTCACTAAAAGTTGAATATCAGGATAATTTCTTCCTACTTCCCAATTTGAAATTGCTGCCCTTGTTACATTTAATCGCTTTGCAAGTTCTTCTTGAGTAATATTCAATTCTGTTCTTCTTTTTTTAATTTCATGACTGATTTCCACTAAATATCTCCTTCTAAATTCAGCTAATCATTCTTACTCTTTTTTCACAAGATAGGTATTCTTTCATCTTCAAAAAAAGAGCGATAGAACCCGTGTCATCCTTGTACCTGGAACATTTATAATCTCTTCCCCGAAAGTTTATTTAAGCTGAATTTATGTTCTACAAGTATCTACGGCTTGCCCATTCTTCAATAATTTTTACATATCCAATAATAATTAAATTGGCCCGTTTATGGCATATCGGTTATTACGTATTAGCTGATTTTGTATAATATCTATAGCATTCATATTTCTGGAAAGCATATTTATTATCCGAAAGGTATGAAGTTGTAAAGGTATTCTTACACACTGGTATAGTCAATGTCACTAGTGGTACATTTATTGGCTGTAATCAGAAGTTAAACAGTATATTACAAATTAAGTTTATATAAAATTTAAAAATCGATTTTTAATGGTTTCACTTTAAGAGGGGATCTGCGCTTAATTTAAGCATTATTTTGCACGACCAAATTTAAAAACCAACTCACAATTTGGATAATTGCTTTTATTATTTAGAAATAGTTTACTTTGAAATGCAATTTACCGATTAAATTGACAAATTAGAATGTGTGAAGAGAAGTCAAATACCAATTTACTTAACTTCTATTTCGCTAAGGAGTATATAGTTCTTAACCTTTTACTTTTAATATACGAAGTGCATTTAAAATAACAATCAGCGCAGCGCCAGTGTCACTTAATACAGCAACCCATAGTGTTAACCAGCCAGGGATAATTAATAGTAGCGCTACAACCTTTATTATTAACGAAAACCAAATATTTTGTTTGATAATGGACAATGCTTTTCGACTTAGCTTAATTGTATGTGGCAGTTTCTCTAAGTTGTCAGCCATTAAAACGATATCTGCGGTCTCCATTGCAGTATCTGTACCAGCCCCACCCATCGCTATCCCGATGTTTGCAGTAGCTAGTGCAGGGGCATCGTTTATTCCATCACCAACCATGGCTACTCGATAGCCTTCTTCTTGCAATTTTTTTATCGCATCTACTTTTTCTTCTGGTAATAATTCAGAGAAGTAGCGATTCACGCCGGCTTCTAAAGCAATTGCTTTGGCAGTCCCTTCGTTATCACCTGTCAGCATGACAACTTGTTCAACGCCTATTCTTTCTAGGTTTGCAATCGCTACTTTAGTTGCTTTTCGAATTGTATCGGATACACAAATTATCCCTAAAATATTTTCGTCTGTCCCTATAATGATAATGGTTTTTCCTTCGTCTTGCAGTCTTAGGATTTCTTCAAGATGGTTATCAATAGGAGCGTTGACCTCTTCAAACATTTTTTTGTTTCCTGCAAAGTAATGCACATTCCCGATTGTTGCTTGGATCCCTTTTCCTGCACGGTTCTTAAACTCTGAACCACTCTTTGCTTGAATGCCTTTTCCTTTCGCGTAATCCACAATTGTTTTAGCGATGGGATGTGTCGAGTATTCCTCTAACGTTCGAGCGATTGATAACATGGTTTCTTCTGAATCATTATAGACTACTACGTCAGTAACTTTTGGCTTTCCTTCAGTGAGTGTTCCGGTTTTGTCAAAGGCGATGGCATTAATAGTTCCCGCATTCTCTAAGAATGTTCCACCTTTAATAAGAACGCCATTTTTGGCAGCATTTCCAAGAGCTGAAACAATGGCAACTGGGGTCGATATAACGAGTGCGCAAGGACATGCAATTACTAACAGCGTTAGCCCTTTATATATCCACTCATCCCACGTACCAAATCCAAATAATGGTGGAACGAGCATCACTAAAAGAGCAAGCACGAATACAACAGGTGTATAAATACGTGCGAATTTATCAATAAACGCTTCTGTAGGCGCCTTTTGTTCTTGAGCTTCTTCAACTAAATGAATGATTTTAGAAATCGTTGTATCCTCTATTAGTTTCGTTACTCTAATGCTCAGTGATCCGTGCTCATTTAAAGAACCTGCATACACGAAACTACCTTTTTCTTTGTCGACAGGGATGGATTCCCCTGTTATAGCGGCTTGATTGACACTGGATTCGCCTTCTATGACATCTCCGTCTAATGGGATTCTATCCCCTGGCTTCACTATAATCACGTCATTAATTGCTATCTTTTCAACAGGCTTTTTGATTAATTCGTCGCCAACCTTAACCCAAGCTTTTGAAGGGGTTAATTCCATAAGGCCACGAATCGATTTGCGTGTTTTTTCGATAGCACGATTCTGTAAATTAAGTCCTAATGCAAAAAGCCAAACAACGGTAGCCCCTTCAAGCCATTCGCCAAGAAAAGCAGCCCCGATTGCAGCAGCAGACATGAGGACATTCATATCTAATGAACGACTTCTAATTGCATAATAAGCACTCTTCACAGGCTTATAGCCACTAATTGTCATTGCGACCGCGTACATTGCTATCGTTAAATAAGGAGAAATTCCCGTGTAAGAGCCGATAAAACCTAGCGCAATTAATATACCTGAAAAAATGACGACCCCATTCTGATTAGTAGAACGTGTGGAGGAAGGCGACTGCTTATTGTTAGTGATGAGCGACGCTTTAAATCCAGCTTTAGCTACTTCGTTAATAATGTCTTCTGGGCTGTTTTCGTGTTCAATTTTCATTTTGCCCGTTGAAAAATTAACCTGAACGTGTTTGACAGTAGGAAGATTATTCAAGTGGTTTTCAATTGTTAAGGCACAAGATCCACAATCCATGCCTTCAATAAAGTAATTCTTCAAGTTGTTATTAACTTTAATAGGTTCAACTTCAAAGCCAAGTTTCTTCATTTGTTTTTGGATAGATTCAAATACGAGTTCTTCAGTCGAACTAACCTGCATTTTTCCGGTACTATAGTTTACGTGCACTGCATTGATACTTTGTTGAGTGCTTAAACTTTTTTCAATGGTCACCGCACAAGCTGGACAATCCATTCCATAAACTCGAAATTCCTCTTTCAATCCTTCATTGAGATTTACATTAATCGGATTTAGAATTTCTTTTGTATTAGCGCAACAATCGTCTGAAACAATCGAGGCCTTTTCTAGTTCTTTACTGTTGCAGCAAGTCGTTACTTTACTATCTTCTTTCATAATCATTGAATCTTTTTTGCAAAATTCATCTTCGACTCGTGTTTCTATAGTGTTACTGCTGCAACAATTTGTTTGTCCCCCTACTTTTTCGGGTTCTGTTTTGGTCGAACAGCATCTGTCGTCCATTTTTCGCACCTCTTTAACTTATATGATTTTCACAACAAGCAACATTATCTTGAATTTGACTAAGTACATTATCAAATGTGTCTAACAACTCTTTTATTTGCTGATTTCTTAATCCATAGTAGACGTATTTCCCCTCTGGTCTTCCCTCAATGATTCCACATCCTCTTAGACAGGCTAAGTGCTGCGAAATATTTGACTGATTCCCGTCTAAACTATCAACAATTTGTGATACAGTTTTTTCTTCATATTTGATGCATTCTAATATTTGAACCCTTGTTTTATCTCCGAATGCACGTAAAAATTTCACTTTAAGATCTAAATCTACTTGAATCATTCTATCTCCCCTTATACATTAGACAAGACTAATATGTTTTGTTATTATCATATTAGCAACAACTAATATGTGTGTCAATTTTATGTCCATATCTACAATTGTTGTGACAGAATGTTATTATTATTGCCTGTGAAAGGAAATGAAGAAATGAAGAAGATTATTGGCACTACACTGATTTTGATTTTTACCCTTGCAACTCCAGTCTCTGCACATACTGGTTTAACTAGCTCCTTACCAACCGATGCAGAAATCATATTTGAAGACATTCATGAAGTTGTTTTGGAATTTAATTCAAAAGTCGAATCAACAAGTACTGTAAAAGTCTTTAACAACATTGGAGAGGAAAACATCGTCAATACTATCCAAGTCAATGACAATAAGTTGACGGGTGCCTTCATATCCCCATTGGATAATGGTACATATACTGTGGAGTGGAAGATCATTGGTGCAGATGGACACCCGATAGAAGGGGGTTATTCATTTGAGGTTAGTAGAGATGAAGTGGATGGTACACACACACCAACGCATGAACATACAAAAACACAGACTCATCATTCCACCGTTGGGAATCGACATGAAGTAGAGAATCCGATTGCATCTGGAAAAACCGAAGAAACACCTGTTACATCAGTTGAAAGTTCATCAAAAATAGCGTCGAATGATGTACTCGTTCTCATCCTTGTTGTTTTATTTACAATTACAGGTGGATTTTTTGGCTGGATGTTAGGAAGAAGGAAAAAGTAAATGGTCTGGATTTATCTTTCTGAAAGTTTATTGTATCTTTGTTTTTCACTTTTAATGGGCGCATTTATCATTCAATTTGTTCCTGATCGCCTGAAACCGGAAATACATATTTCGAAACGACTGATTCAACTAGCGGTGTTAGGCATTGTGTTCTTTTCGGCTGCACCTGTCATTCGAATCGCCCTATTTCTTTATGAAGACATCGGCATGTTTTTGACGTTGCAAAATATTTTGACCGGGTTTGAAGTTGGCAAGGCATGGAATTTCACTGTCATACTCTCGATTTTCTTTTATTTATTCATTTCATTGTTACCGGTATTGAAAAGCAAAGCACTGTCTGGTATTTCACTTGCTTTCACGTTCATGCTTCTGTTGGCATTAGGATGGGCAAGTCACGCAGCTTCACTAACCGAATGGAGTGGATTTGTTTTTCACTCATTACATTTTCTAGCCGTTACAGTATGGATGGGTATACTTCTTATCGTCGGCTGGTGTTCGAAAAACAAAGAGAATTGGCTTTCTTATTTAAAATGGTTTACACCTTTGGCAATTGGCTGTTTTCTCACGATCATGGGAACAGGATTATTTCTTATGACATTGGTCATCGATGTAAACGAGTATGGGGACGCTTGGATGTTATCATATGGACAAGCCTTATTAGTCAAGCATTTGACCATCATCCCTATTTTGTTTTTTGCTTTTATTAATGGATTTTGGATTAGGCGTAAATTGCAGGGGCAAGAGCAAGTCAATCCAATACCCTGGTTGAAGTTCGAAAGCATATTACTTTTCTTTACTTTTGTTTCGACAGCGGTCTTGGGCCAACAGGAACCACCTCACAGTATCGAGATGACTCTTGGTGGTAGCGGTCCTTCGGCAGTCTTCGACTATTTTTATACAGGAATCATTGATCCTTCAATGCATGTGCATTTAGGATTAAATACAATTAGTACAATGTATTTCATAGTGGCGATCATCTTCATGTGGCTTATCTTCTATAGCTTCCAAAAAAAAGCGCCAGCTGTTGTTTCATTTTTCATGGGGATGTTCTGTACCCTTTCGCTATATTTAGGATTAATTGCAAGCATTCAATAATTCAGTAGCAAATAATAGAGAAGAGGTATTTAATGAGACAGAATAAGAATTTAAATATGAAATTTATAGTTTTAGTAACACTGGTAGTAGTAATTATTTTGGCCGCAGTCGCTGTATTCAGCAATAAAGAAGAATCATTGCCCACAGAAACAAAGCAAATTGATGTCACTGGGCAGCCGTCATTTGGAAAGAAAGATGCTCCGATAACGGTAGTAGAATTTGGTGATTTTAAATGCCCATCATGTAAAACATGGGGTGAAAAGATTTATCCAAAGCTAGTTAATGATTATATCGAAACAGGTCAAGTTAAATTTTCATTTGTGAACGTATTATTCCACGGTAAAGAATCGACTTTAGGGTCGATTGCAGCTGAATCCGTTTATGAGCGAAACTCCGATGCGTATTGGGCATTCCATCAGGCACTATTTGATGCACAACCAGTAGAAAATCATGATGGATTATGGATAACACCCGAAAAGATTCTTGAAATTGCAAGTGCATTTCCTGAGATTGACCAAGCACTGTTAAAAGAAGACATGGAACAGCAAGCGACTATGGAAAGTGTTAAAATCGATGAAGATTTAGTAAGAGAATCCGGTGTTTCAATGACTCCGTCTATTGTGATTAATGGGAAAATGTTGGAGAATCCCTTTGATTATGAAGCTATCAAGGCAGTAATAGAACAAGAGTTGAAGGATAAAAACTAATGGGATATAAAATGAAATCTGCACCGCAAGGGCTTTTCTTATACGGTGCTTGGGTTGTTTCATTAGTCGCTACGTTTGGGAGCTTATACTTCAGTGAAATTAAAGGGTATATTCCATGTGAGCTATGTTGGTATCAGCGGATTTTCATGTACCCACTAACTTTGATATTAGGGATTGGAACTTTCCTAAATGACAGTTCTGTTAAGAAGTTCGTGCTTCCGTTAGCGCTTATTGGAGGAAGTATATCGCTCATGCATTATTTAGAGCAGAAGATACCGGGATTTGGTGGAATCAAGCCGTGCGTGAGTGGTGTACCTTGCAGTTCTCAATATATAAACTGGTTCGGGTTTATAACGATACCATTTTTAGCGTTAGTGGCATTTGTAATTATTGCTTTCTGTATGTTTTTAATCAAACCAAAGAAATCAATTGAGTAAAGAACATTTCTAAAGGAGCCATAGAAGCCACTGTTGTCGCGACTATGTTTATTACTTTCAGAGTTAATTTTCACCTATTCTAGATGCTATTTTGCACCAGATGTATTTCGCAAGTGAAAAGTGAGCCATTTCGCAATTCAATTTTGAGCCACGTTAATTAGCACCAGATTTCATCCATTCTTCCGTTTCTTTCATTCTAAAAGAGGGCCCATTCATATTTAAAACATGAGATTTATGAGTTAAGCGATCTGTTAATGCAGCGGTTAATACTGGATCATGAAAAACCTCTTGCCATTTTAAAAAAGATAAATTGCTTGTTATAATTGTTGATTTTCTTCCTGCTCGTAAGGAAAGATGCGAGAATAATAATTCTGCTCCTTCTTTATCAAAAGAAATATATCCTAACTCATCAAGGATAACCAAATCATATTTTTCAAATTTCATCTCAAAAGATCGAAGCGTTCGTTCTGAACGATGTTCTTTTAGTTGGTTCACTAGTGAAGGCACTGTCGCAAAAAACACTCTGTATCCCGCGAGACATGCTTCCATTCCAAGTCCTATGGCAATGTGAGTTTTTCCGGTGCCTGGAGATCCTGTTAAAATTAAATTTTGTCCTTCTTTGATAAAATCTAATGATTTTAAATGAGGCAACTTTTGCTTTGCTTGATCAGGTAAAGCATCGTGAACAATTTCTTCTAGTAACCTTCTTTGAGGAAAATTAGCTGCACGGATTCGATTTTGTTTTGCACGTAAGAAACGATCTTTTTGTTCCTGTACAAGCACTTGATATAACACATCATATGCTAAAGTAGGATTCTCAAACGATGTTTCATCTTTAGCCATACTCCTAATACTAGGGAGACGAAGCTCCCTACACATCTCAATTACTTTCTCTTTTTTATCCACAATAAACGCCTTCTTTCTCTGTTTGCTCAAACATATTTGCATATGCTCGCATATTGTTTTCTGATTGGTTTGTCGTTTCATCACGATTTAAATCATCAATATTCGCCGTTGGCGATTGCTCACAGATGAAAAGGATTCGTTCAGTACTTACATAGCCTAATCTAATATTATTTAGTTTATTAACTGCACTTAAAACTTCTTCTAGTCTGTTATTTTCCTTTATGTAAAGAAGTAACTCTATGAATTCTTTCTCTTTTCCGATATAATGGTCATTGTATAAGTTTTTTATTTGCGTTGGTGCCTGCCTCAAACATTCACTTTGAGCTATGGCACCTTTTTTCTTTTCAAATGTTTTTAGAAAGTGATTAATATTCATAATCCACTGATGTAAACCCCAGCTACGTAAATGCTCAGTTGCTAATTCTCCGTCTATAAATAATTTAATTCTCTTTGCTCCTACTTTAGCCTTTATATGCTTACCTACGTGACCTTCTGGAACAGAATAACGATTTTGGTTGATTGTTACAGTACTATATTTATCAACCCGGCACTCTATGAAGTCTGTGGCATCGAAAGGTGCGATTGCAGGACTTGATACAGCTTTTTCATTCTCCATCAATTTCTTATGACTAATTTTATGTTCATGATGTTTTCGGTTATTTAGCTTCTCCAGAACAACTGACAGGTATTCTTCAGCTTCTTTCAAACTAGTAAAAGTAAATTGTGAAGAAAATGTCTTCCTTCGAATAAATTCAACACTTCGTTCTACGTGACCTTTTTCATTTCCTCTTCTAGCTTGACATAACCTAATTTTAAAATTGTAGTAGTTTGATAAATTCACCATACTATCTGTTATAACTTTTTCATTTCCAACAAATGATTTAACGACTGTTCTCATGTTGTCATAAGTAAATACCGTCGGTATGAAGCCTACATGATCAATAAAGTTTGTATGAACATCTAGAACGCAGACACGTGTTTCAGATTCATAAAGCATAGCGAATCGATAATTACTGTGGGCTAAAGTAAATACTGCTAGGGAATAACTTTTAATCTTACCGTCTATTTGTAGCTTTACCTCTCCCCAGTCAAATTCTACTTCGTACCCTGGTTTAGAATGTCTTCGGATATATACTTCCTTTGATTTTTCATTCTCTTCATTCACAAAGTTTCGTACAGTAGTGTAGCTAATAGCGAAATCCGCATCTTCGAGCTTTTCATGCATATCAACTATTTTCATTTGTTGCTTTGTCATGTAATGATTTCTTTTCCATTTGTTCTCTTTTATATAACCTCGTAATATATTTTTGATTTCCTCCGTTAAAACTGGTTTTCTACCTTTTCTTTTTTTGTAAGTCGGAGGCTTCATGATGTCTTCAGTAATCGGAAGATTACGAGTATCTATATGTTTGCTTTGTTCGAAAAGCTTAATATATTTATCAACTGTATTTCTGGATTTCTTCAATTCTTTTGCTATTTTTCTCTTACTTAAACCTTCCAAATACAATTTAATAATTTTCTGTTTATCATTCAATGTAATCACTCCTGATAATTCCCCCTAATATAGATCTAGGGTTATTTTCTATCAAAAGTGGCTCAGTTTTCAAGTGCTATGGTGGCTCACTTTTAAGTTACCATATACACCAGAAATAAATAATAAAGCCTAATTCCCCTTTTAAACGCTAGGGAAATTAGGCTTTTGATGTTCAACAATCGCCCCCGATACTTGAAGAAGATTAAGTGAAATCTTAAAAAAACAGTTTATATAAAACATATCCAACTATTAAAACAACAATTAATATCAGTGTATCCTTAATACCCATACCAGTTAAATTGCCACCAATCCCTCTATTTAATCCATCGTTTAGAGAACCAGTGGGATTATTTTTTAATTCACTTTGTCTTAATCGTTCTCTTTTTTCTTCAGGCGTTTCATGGTGATTATTCAAACTAATCCCCCCCCCTGCAAATAGCTTCTATTGTAAAGATTCTATAATTTATAGTTAATACCTTCTTGCACTAAATGGCCCGATTAAGGCACTAACCTTCTACTGTTAATGCCCCCCGAATGTGGCACAACAACACCTCAAAAATTGATACTTAATACAAACTAGTTTGACTGTACCTTCCTATTCATCCAATATGCAACACAGGTTGACATAACAACAATTCTCGGCTGTTGATTCTGACAGGCAACCCCTTGTGCAATTTATGGGAAAAACTATCGAACTTGTACAATAGATAACTTTACTAACGAATGCTTTAATTTTCTTAAACTAGTTGAAAAAGTTTTTCCATCGGAAACTTTGAAAGTCAAATATCTCGGTGTGTATTCCTTCAAATTTCGACAAATTTATGACTTATTATATTTTCAACATAATACGACATTCTTTTTAAACAGTATCTTGTACGATGTACTCATTGCTTCTGAATCTACTAGATATATACCGCATAATTTGAAGCTGAATATATTATATGGAGGAAGATCTGTGAAAAGGCTATTTGATGAAAAAAAGTTATTGTTTCAGATTGGAATTAAAAGAAAAGTCATGTATAGAAGAGCAAAAGTTTTTGGGTATACGCATCCTCTTGTTGTCTCGTACAGTCAAGAATTGGATGTACTGCTAAATAGATATCTAGAAAACTACTCCACCGAAGATTCAAGTCTATCCTATTCGAATAAATGAAATTATGGAAAGTATTTTTATTTAAATCAAAGACCAATCCCACTATCAGAAGTACTGATCCTCTGAATACGGAAACTGCACAAAAGAAAGAGGATCAGATTTCCCCCACCTTCACAATGTGGCCCATTACTAAAAAAGGGTGCAAATCCTTGTTAAAGAATTGCACCCGATAGTTAAACTTCTTATAAATGAATTACAAACTCTATACCCGTTGGCTTCTCCTTAAAATGGTCACTATATTCTTTGACAACTAACTCCAGTCCTGAAAAATCGTCAGGTAATGGTGGAGAAACAATATAGCTGTATTTGAAATAGCCTGTGGATCCGCTTCCACCATCTTGCCGACAATCATACTGTGCTCCTAAAGATAATTCAAAATCACCCTGCTCATGCATGTGCGGTGAATCATTTATACCATCCCAATCGACATTAAGATTTATAACGCTCGCATTCTCATACTGCCGTATAAAGGTGATCGAATATAAACGCTCATCTATTTCAACAGATTTTAAAACAGGGATATGCTTTCTAAATCCAGTCGGTTCAACACGAGGTCTAAAAAGTTCTTCCATTCTTAGCGTCCCGAAAAAGGAACTTAAATAATCTTCATATAGATCGTACTTTGTAGCCCACTTAGAGATAGCGTCTTCAGATGGAAACCCGGGATTATCGTTTGAGAGATCCTTACGTTGTTTTAATAAAGCACAAATTTGTTCGTCTATAGGGTAAAGTTGTTCATCATAATGGCTCGTTGGACGTTCAAACGGCGTTTGCTTCATTTTATCCCCTCCTCAATTTTATATCTGAACTACAATTTTAATTATTATAACATCAACAGAAAACGCTAGTCTTTTCAAGCTCATTTCTTAAACAAAGTGGCCCGTTAATGGCATAAAATTTGTGTCACAATCGCCCCCGTTTCTAGGATAACCAGACTTTGAATCCTACTCGTTACTGCTTTCTTGAATTATCTTATTAATATATTGATAATCTATACTGCCTTCGACTACATTATAAAAAAAGGGGTCTTTTCGAATCGCGTCTTTAGAACTGATAATGAAATTATTCCAACCATTTGCTTCTTCTCCATTTGTTAAATATATTGTCATTTTAAAAGAATAGCCCAAGGAGCCAATAGATACTTTCCCTCTTTTTAACTTAACATCATTCAGATTCTTTATAATATAAGCTAAGTCACTTTTCTCTGTGATATTGAACGATGTGCCTGTATTTCCATCAAATATAATGATTTCTGATACATCATCTGAATTTAGTTTTATTAACTTTAGTGGACTGTTATACCAAATCACTCCAAAGATTAACACCACAATAATTCCCAACAAGAAAATCAAGGGTTTCTTTTTTATGATATTCACCCTAAACCTTTCTCCTTCGAATAGTAGTTTAAATCTGCTTCAGATTAGTGCTAAATCGTGCAAAAGCTTTATTTTCTACACAATCTGGCCCGTTAATGGCATAAAATTTATGCAACAATCGCACCCGTTTGTTGCATGAAGTTTGGCTATTCACTTTATGACCTCTCAATTTACGTTTTATAATTCATTGATGATAGTAACATAAGAAAAATACCTATCACGACAAAGGATATAGATGGTATGTACAAAAGGAAATTGAAATGTAAAGTTTGTTTAATTCCTGAATCAAATCTAACTACTTCTGCAACTAATCGATGTATAAATAGCATCAAGGAACCTATAAGAAAAATTTTCAATCCGTTGTTAAATAAATTCAAATTCAAAACTCCCATTCTTAGATTCTTAACATTTTAATACCGACCAGTAATGCGCTTGTCCATTCTTCTATTAACAATACATTTATATTTAAGTCCGCATTATCGTTCTGCTTTTTAAAGCTCAAAATTGTGCGAATACGAGAAGAAGCTTAAGGCTTCAATTTGCCCTTCTAACTCGACATAAACTAAAGTGAGTGCGTTTAATAAGATTGTAACAACGATAAGAACCACTTTAGCAATGAACAAAGTGGCCACTGCATCAATAATATCTGACCAGTATTTAGTTCTGGGAGATGCAGGTTACTCAGAAAAAGAAAACATTTCTTATCCAGACGGCCGTGAGTAGATTTGAGAGCTTAATTCAATAGACTGAGCAAAGTGGGCAAAAAATGTTCAAATTAACGTTAGATTATTAAAGAGTGATGCTATGCTTTAATTTGAAGTTGGTACTAACTTTAATAACAAAGGTACGATAAGAAATTCGATATAAAAATTATACAAAATTAAAACGCAAATTTATCAGTGGATTCTTCTTTGGTCACTATCTTTTATTTATTGTTTTCTTCTCATACTTTGAATCGTGACACGGATCAGCATTATAACGCTCAACCCTAAGCCTGCATATCCAAAGACATTTAAAAAGGAATACCCGTTTGGTGCTTCTGTCTGCGCTAAAAATAGCGCCCCCAACGAAATTAGTCCAAATGCCAGACCTGAAAAACCCATAAAAATTAGAGACAACACTGAATTGACGAATTTCACATTTGCTTCATCTGAAAAGAGTGACATTCTGAATGTCAAATCCCCATTTTCAACCTTTTGAATAATATTCTCTATCTTCTTAGGGAACGCCTTAACTTTTGGCAAAATATTCAGCAGGTCATCTTCCATATTTCCAGAGATTATCTCTTTTACGCTCTTCATTGTCATTTTACTTTTCACATAGATATCAATCATTTCTGATAGATTAAAACTGGAGCTCATCGTTTGAAGGCTGCCTTGCAGAGTAATTAAGCTTCTGAACGCTCCTGCAACACTCGGATAAAATTGCAACCCTTGTTGACTCATGATGGCAAATAGTTCCGTGCCCATATCATCCATGATGTCCCCTTCAAATGTATGATCAATTAAGAACTGGCTAAGCAATTGTTCCATCTTTCTTGTATTCAGTTCTTCACTGTTTTCTAGAAGACTTTTTAGTCCTGTTACCATACATTCTGCATTCTTTCTATTTATGCCTATTAGAAGCCATTTGAAGCCACTTCTCTGTATTGTCGAGAGCCTTCCAACAGATCCGAAGTCAATAAAAGCAGGGAGTCCATTTTTTAAGATATAGATGTTTCCTGGATGAGGATCACCATGAAATACACCCTTATCAAAGATTTGAGCCAACATTTCCTGAAATATATCATTCACAAATTTTTCACGATCTATTTCCGTTTCACTTACCAGAGTTTCAACCTTATTGATGCTGACTCCATCTAAAAATTCCATAACAAGTATATTGGAATTGGAGTATTCTTCAAACACTTGCGGAATATAAACTGTAGTTCCACTCGCTTGTTTCATCTGTTTCATATTTCCAAGTTCTATTGAAAAGTCTATTTCTTCTAAGAGGTTTTGAATAAATCCATTCGCTAATCCAATGATTCCAATTTGCTTCGCCCATGCTGTTTTAGTTGCTAATAGAACCGCAAAGTTTTGTAAAATCATTATATCAACGGTTAGCTGTTTTTTCAGATCTGGTCTTAAAATCTTCACAACAACCTCTTCACCACTTTTCAACTGCGCCTTATGCACTTGAGCAATTGACGCTGCTGCTAAGGGCTTTTCATCAAAAGAATGAAAGAGTTGATCTAAAGGAAGCTTCAGCTGCTCTTCTATAATTTCTTTAATTATTTCACTTGGAATACTCGGTGCATTTTCTTGCAATTGTGCAAGTTCTTCAATAAAAGATTTTGAAAACAAATCTGATCGCGTCGATAGGAATTGGCCGAATTTAATAAATACCCCGCCAGCTTCCTCCAATGTACTTTTGAATGCTTTTGCGGTTTGAGAATGTCTTAACTCTTTATTTGTCTGTAATGAACTTTTCAGTAAGCCGTTTCGTGCGATGATTAACAATAAGCCTATATATCTAATTTTTGTTTTAAAAAATATCTTTACTCTATCAATTGGATTCGGTGAAACTTCATGTAGAACTATCTTTTTTCCATCTTTCATCATTTCCAGCAGTAATGTGAATCCCATAGCAACAACGATTAATGTTAAAAAGTATAAAAACGTAAAGTGATCAAATTGAATAAAATTATGATTTAGGCTATCTTTCAAATGAAATACATAATAAATTGCACTTGAAAAAAGAAAGGAGAGTAATGAAGATAAAAATGCATTGCTTTTTGATGAATCGCTTCCAATCAACCTGTAACTTATAAAGCTAAATAGTATAAATAATAGTACTGCATAAATCATACGTTCTCCTCCTATAGGGTATAAAACGCCACTCCTTACAAACCGAGTGGCGTTTTATTGTAGTAGTTATAGTTTCTTCGGCCAAAAACTCCATTTTCCAAGGACTATCAAAATCGCTGGAATTAGAAGCGGACGAACGATAAATGTGTCAATCAAAATCCCGATTGCCATAATGATTCCGAACAACTTCAATTCATAAATAGGCATTGTTGCCAGAACCAAGAAAGTCGCAGCCAAGATTAGACCGGCAGAACTGATGACGCCACCTGTCTTTTCAACTCCACGGCGTACCGCTTCATCAAAAGGTAAAACTTTCATCTCTTCCCGTATTCGCGCAATCAGCATAATCGAATAATCGACCCCTAGGGCGACAAGGAATACGAATGCGTACAACGGAATTCGATAACTTAGGGTATCCAAATCTAAAAACAAGCTAAACAAAACCATAGACAAACCAAGCGTCGCAGCATAGGACAGCAAAATCGTACCCATCATATAAATAGGTGCAATAATGGAACGTGTCTGCAGACCTAACATAATCGTAATCAGAACAGTCATTGCAATCATCACAAGCCATGTATCACGGGTGTTAATATCTCGTAGATCTGCATTCTTTGCACTTTCACCTGCAATAAACAACTGTGTATCCGCTATGCCAGCTTCACTTAACATTAAATCGCTTTCATTACGAAGTTCAAGTACGGTGTCGAATGCTTTTACACTATATGGATTTCCAGCAAACGTCACGGAGAACTTTGCATTCTTTCCATCTTCCGTAATTGGATTACTTTGAACGGTGACTTTATCGATACCCGACTTGCTTTCAATCTTTTCGACAACTGTCGTTAGCTTTTCCATGTCAAGCTTTTCATCAGAAACAAATAACAGTGTCCCTGGTGCTAGGCTTCCTTGAGAGAAAGATTCTCCTAGATGCTCATAACCGATACGAGACGAGAGGTCTTCTGGGAAGGATTCAATCATATCATACGACTCGTCAATGTTTGTAACATTCCATGCACCTAATAGTAGCAGAAGCATTATCGGAATCATGAACAACAATGGTTTTTTCGTTACGATATTTGCTACTTTACCCCATATCGTTTTCTTTTCAACCGTCTCCTCGCCGAACTTAGGAACTAGTGGCCAAAATGCTTTTCGACCAATTAACGCAAAGAGTGCTGGTAACAACGTTAGTCCCGCAATCAGCATTACTCCAGCTGCAATTGCAAACACAGGCGCGAAGTTACGATAAGGCTCGTAAATTGAGAAGAATAACGTTGCCATACCAAGAACGATTGTACTTCCACTAAAGAATATTGGTTCGCGAACGTGCCGCATTGTTTCTCGCATTGCCTCGTTGACGGACTCATGCCTTTTCAATTCTTCACGATAACGTGAAAAGATGAGTAACGAATAATCTGTCACGACTGCAAATAACAAGATTGTCATGATGGACAGCGCTTGACTTTCTGCTGTAAACAATCCTGAAGATGCTGATAAGCCAATCACTCTATCCACAACTGCGTATACAATTGCAGCACCAATGAGAGGGATAAGTGTTAGTAAAGGTGATCTATAGATAATCAGTAACAAGACCAAAATTAATCCGATTGTTGACAATAATAATACGATGTCAGCCTGACTGAACAATTCAATTGCGTCTGATGCAATTCCCGCTGGTCCAGTCCATGATACTTCGACATCACTGTCAATCTTTTTAGCTACCTCTCTTTTGATAGACACAACGAGCTCGTGTAAGTCTTTTCCTTCCAGCCCTTTTGGCAATGTAATTGGAACGAAAAATGTTTTTTCATTTTCGGCTAAAAAAGATGCACGTTGCTCAGGTTTCAGTTCAGTCAATGGAATGACATCGACTATCCCATAAGACGATTCCGTTTCAAGCGATTCAAGCGCTTCTGCGTAGGATAGGACATCTTCTTCCGTCAATCCATCTTCATTATGAAACACTGCAAATAAAGGCATACCGCCCTCAGAAGGGAAATATTTCTCTAACTGTCGATCTGCAATAATTGATTCAGCATCTGCAGGAAGCCCTGCATCTTTATTAGCCTGAACGAACTCCTTTGCTCCAGGCGCACCCCCCGATAGTATTACCATTAATGCTATCCAAATACTTACTGACAACCACCATATACGTTTTCCTTTTGCCATCATCATTTCCCACCCTTTTCAGTTAAAAATGTAATAAGAACGAATAATGCAAAATTAACAAGTAAAATTGTTCCTCCTACGATATAGAAGATGAGTGCCAATGTATCATTCACACCGAACGGTTTCATAAATTGCAGCCACATACCTGTTGTAAGTCCAATTGAACCGATAATTGCAGTCCAGCCGTGTGCTGCAATAAGCTTTTTCGCACGTACTTTATAGATTCGATAAAATACACCCCATGCGAACATCGACAGCCAACCGACTAATAAAATATGTGCGTGAATTGGACGGAATGCGTAAGAACCTGATCCCGCCATATGTGAACCTAATATTGTTCCAATCAAACCAAATATTGCTGCAATACGAATAAGCCGCAAACTCCATTTTTCTTGCATACAGTATTACCTCCTGTTTTCATGTGATACTCTTACCATATACATCCAACATGAACGGAGTATGAACGAAGGATTAAAAATTCGGTGATTTAGTTGTGCTATTTCATATGTATTCCCATTGTTCAACATATTTCAAAGAAACTATTGAATAATCTTTTTTTGATTAATTCCTTCAGTAATTATAGAGAGTAATCTGCTGAACACACGATCAATAGTAGCCAATTAAAATTTTTGTATTTTTTCACAAATGTAATAACAAAATTTACACCCTCAAAATTATCACACTTCCTTCTATTTTAAGGGGCATAAATAATTTGAGGATTTTATAGAGACTCGCTATCAAATGGATAATGATGTAACTATTATTTTCTGAATGTTTTTCTCTTGCTTAGGAAGTTGAAAAACCTCGAGTATATAGAGGACGCACCATTGTAACCTTTTTCTAGAATAAGATTGAATACCAATCCGTTTGTAATGTTATGTTAATGTAGCGTTCATGTTGAGGACTTACACTGAAGTTATTCAAAACGGAGGTGTTTCCCATGCAAATGGCGTGGAAAGAAGTTAAAAAAAGTAAAATGAAATTCCTGATACTCGGTTCGATCATCTTTTTGGTCAGTTTCTTGACTTTCATCATATCGGGGTTAGCAAATGGCCTGTCGGAAGACAATGCTGCCCTTATTAAAAATGTACCAAACGGTCAATTCTATTTGAATGAAGATGCGAAGCAAACGTATAATCTTTCAAAAATTGATATCGATCAACAAGAAAAATTGCTGACGGACTATAAAGGTGCCACAGCAATGTCCATTCAAATGGGCTTTGTCAATGATGCAGAAGACAAACAGCACAGTGTTGCGTTTGTAACATCTACTGAAAGTAAACTATTTCCAAACGTCAAAGAAAATGAAGTCGTGTTAGATGCTTCGCTGAAAGACGATGGCATCAAAGTCGGAGACATTTTGACAAACAATCAATTTAGCGGCGAGTTCAAAGTTACTGGTTTCGTAGAGAAACAAAAATATAGCCATGCACCTGTTGCGTTCATTAGCATGACAAACTATCAAGAGATCTATCGGGTAAACGAAATGCAAACAGTATTTATCCCAGGATCAGATAGTCCCGACTCTATTAATGGACTCGAAGCATTTAGTAATAAAGAGTTTTTAGGTACAATTCCAAGTTATGGAGCAGAGCAGATGTCACTCAATATGATTATCTGGTTCCTTGTGGTCATCAGTGGTATGTTATTTGCGATTTTCTTCTATATGATGAACGTTCAGAAAATCGGATTGTATGGAATTTTGAAAGCGATTGGTGTTAAAACGAGCGCTTTATTCGCAATGATGTGGTACCAAATGATACTCATTACAGCTGTTTCTCTCGTTTTATCAGGTGCATTAAGCCAGCTATTCAGTATGATTGCGCCTGCAGGAATGCCATTCAGCCTACCAATTGAGACGACCTTGTTATTATCCGGTGTATTCTTAGTGATTGGCTTCATTGGAGCGACAATCTCAGGTTTCCAAATCAAAAAAGTGGAACCATTACAGGCAATCCAACAAGGAGAGATGTAAGATGGCGATTTTCACAATTGACGATGTAGAAAAAACGTTCAAAACGGGTGATGTTAGTGAAAAGATATTGAAAGGTATCGACTTAGAGTTGAACGAGGGCGAAATCACTGCTCTTGTTGGTCCTTCTGGTTCAGGTAAATCGACCATCCTCACAATTGCTGCAGGATTACAGAAAGCAAGTGATGGACAAGTACTTTTTAAAGGTCATGACATGACAAAAATGAGCCAAGAAGAAATCCGTAAAATTCGTTCAAGCGATTTTGGATTTATCTTTCAGTCCTCTCACCTTGTTCCCTTCTTAACAGCGGAAGATCAGTTGTTGCTTATGTTAGATGTGGCCGAAACAAAATTGAATAAAAAACAGCAAAAGCAAGAAGTAGCAAAAGTGTTAGATCTTGTTGGGATGTCTCACCGAAAAGATGCTTACCCGTCTTCCCTATCTGGTGGCGAAAAACAACGTGTTGCAATTGCACGTGCCATAATCCATCAACCGAAAATGCTTTTTGCGGACGAACCTACAGCAAGTCTAGATTCTAAACGTTCACAAGAAGTGATGGAAATCATCCGTAATCTAACTAAAACGTTAAAAATCACAACACTGATGGTTACGCATGACGAAGAAATGTTACCGTACGCAGACCGTATCGTTACGATGAAAGATGGCTTAATCGACTAGCATCAAAAACCTCTTACCCAGAACGTTGATATGCTCCCCATAAGGTAGACAGATTAAAAAATAAAATCTGTTGACCTAAGGGGAGTATTTTTTATGGCCAGAAGTAAACATTCCGTTGAAGTGAAACTACAAGTTCTTCAGCTGTTAAATGAAGGGGACTATTCTCAAAGAGAATTATGTGAAAAGTTCTCTGTCACTAAAAGCACGATTCATCGATGGAGGATGAAATTTGATCAAGATGGATTGGATGGGCTAATCGAGTCGACTACTTGGAAAAAATATTCGAAAGAATTGAAGATGTACGCAGTTGAAGACCTTCTATCCAATGACTTTACGCTTATTGAGGTTTTGGAAAAGTATAATATTAGCGATGGTTCTGTTTTAAGAGCATGGGTAAAAAAGTATACTAGTCATAGTGAGGTAAAAGATTCGGGTAAAGGAAGGAGCCGAACTATGACTAAGGGAAGAAAAACAACTCTTGAAGAACGTATCCAAATTGTTGATCATTGTTTAAGACATCAGAAAAATTATCAAGTAACATCCGAAACATACGGAGTTTCGTACCAACAGACTTACCAATGGGTAAAGAAATTTGAAGCCGTTGGTGAAGCTGGTTTACACGATCGCCGTGGACGTACCAAAGAAGTAATTGAGTTAACAGCGGAAGAAAAACTACAAGTAGAAATCAAACGAATTGGGCGTGAAAATGAACGATTACGCGGGGAAAATCTATTTTTAAAAAAGTTAGAGGAAATCGAAAGGAGGCATCGCTAAGTCAAATCCGATTACAACAGCGCTATCTAGCGATTCAAGAGCTGCATAAAGAAGCACGGCTGGCAATCAGTTTACTTTGCGAAATCGCGGATGTTTCGCGTGCTGCGTACTATAAATGGCTTCATCGAACAGCTCCAGCGAGGGAGCTGGAAAATGACCGTCTATGGGTCGGGATTCAATTACTTGCGCAACAAGTAAAAGGCATATATGGCTATCGTCGTGTGACGTTAACGATTAATCGTTATCGGGCATTGGCTAATCAACCCCTAATTAATGAGAAGCGCATTTACCGAATTATGTCTACACATAATTTACAGTCGGTGATTCGCCGAAAACGAAAAGGTTATCGTAAAACAAAGGCTGATCATGTCGCAGACAATCTATTGAATCGTGAATTTAAAGCAGACAAGCCAAACGAAAAATGGTGTACGGATGTGACGGAATTCAAATATGGCGTTGGGAAAAAGGCTTATTTGAGTGCGATTATTGATTTGTATGATGGATCAATCGTTAGCTATCGATTTGGTCGCTCGAATAATAATCCACTCGTGTTTGAGACGATAAAACCAGCCATTCAGGGACTGCCGTTTGGGGCACGTCCACTCATTCATAGCGATCGTGGTTATCAGTACACATCAAAAGGTTTTAAACGAACAACAGAAAAGGCAAATATGACCCATAGCATGTCACGTCCTGGTCGTTGTCTAGATAATGCGCCAATCGAAGGGTTTTGGGGTTCTTTGAAATGTGAAATGTATTATTTGAGCAAGTTTCATACTTACAGGGATTTGGAAGAGGCCATCGCCTTGTATATTCACTTCTATAATACAAGTCGTTACCAAAAACGATTAAACGGCTTAAGCCCTTTAGAATACAGAGCTCAAGCCGCTTAACGATTTTTTATTATTTCCACTGTCTACTTGACAGGGAGCAGTTCACGTTAGGGTAGGAGGTTTTTGAGTAGTATAGATAAAGGGAACACTCTAGTATGCCCTTCGCATCTTTATCTTTCCTTGATTATAAAATCGGTGCTATACAGCTGATTTACAACAAACGCACCTATTAGTTCAAAAGAGTTACTTACTTTTATTATGCAGTTCAAATGACTCTGCAAAGTCATCCCATTTTACATTTACTTTTATAACTTCATCTTCACGTACTTTTGCGACGCCTTTTCCACTACCTGAAGACGAAAATGTTTCTGTTGATGGAGGTTCCGTAAACTCTTCAGTGCCACTCCCATTACCACTATTGGTTTCATAGGAGTATTCAAGTTTTTGTAATGAAGACAACTCTTCTAAAGAACCTTTGTATATTAATATAAACCTAAAGTCATCTTCGTTCCAATAAGTTCTTTGCCCGTCTTTTTCTCCCCATTTTTCTGTTCCATTATAGGTGTATTCAGCTTCCCAATGCTCACTTTCCCCACTAAATATATAATCATTGTACGTAGTTTCTGAACAAGCTGTTAAAAGCATTAGTGTAAATAATAAAGTAATTATTTTCTTCAAATCAACTCTCCCCCTAATGAACATTGAATTGAATTATCTCCATAACACACTTCTAAAAATACCTCTTATTGAACTAACCTACTCAATTAAATGGCCCGTTAATGGCATAAAATTTATGCAACAATCGCACCCGATAATTGAACACTTACTCTGGAATTATAAAGTCGAAATACTTTCCGATTTCAGAAGAACATTCAGTTAGGTAGTATTTCTTTCCTTTTGCACTTTTTTCACTTTCTAGATTTTCGCAAGTTCCACTTTCTTTTCCTTTATCGGAACCTCCAAATTTATCCTGAGAATTATCATGCGTATACTTAATATTTTCTCCGTTATAATCTAGAGTATCAAAAATTGGATCGCCCTCTGTAGTTCTTCGTACAATACGTATTTTATCTTCTTTTCCATTTTCGACATTTTGAATAAACCCTTCAAGTTTATCCAAATTAGTTGTTATTTCCTCTTGCTTGAATACAATATCGCTATCCTTAACTGGGTTACAAGCACTCAAGACAACGGCAAATAAAATTAAAGATAATACTCTTCTCAATACCTTAAACCTCCTAAAATACGGAATAGATTTACTGTTCTTTTTCAATGATTTGGCCCGTTTGCGGAAGATACTTTTTACATAATACACTCCGTTGCTTGGAGTGTAGGCGTCGACTCCGAGAGGATTAGCGTGAGCCTTGAGACCCTGGACGGTGCGTAGCGAAGGAAGCGGCTCAAGCCACGCCCTCCGGAAAGCGTACGCCGGAACGTAAAGCAACAGTTTATCTCTGTCCGATCTGGCCGGTTTGTTGAACTGTGAGCCTAAGCTTACTCTATCATTAGTATAGCAGAATTTTTCCAATGGTCTGTTTAAACGTCAAAATGGCACCGTTAATTCCAATGCCATTTGATGTTCTAATTCGGTGTTAATTCGCTTGTTATTTCAGCTTTTGTACCACTCAACTGAACGGGTTACCATCTAAAAGGGGTAGCGTTTTTTTAATAGAAGATTAAATTTGCGTATTCGGACCTTTTCGAGATAGAAATATATAAGAAAGAATAGCAATAGCGCTACAAGAAAAGATAATCGCGCCCATTGGAACAGCGGTTTCTTCCCCAGCTATACCAACTAAAGGGGCTGTTATCGAACCTAAGATAAATGGTAATAGTCCTAGTAATGCAGATGCACTCCCGGCAACATGACCCTGCCCTTCCATTGCCAAAGCGAATGATGAAGTTGATATTATGCCGATTGAGCCAACAAAAAAGAATATAGGTATGACTAAAGTAAATAAAGGCCCTTTAAATAGAACTGCGATTAATAAAAACAAGCTCGACAAGCCCGAGATAGTTAAACCAACTTCCAAAAATCGACGTTCAGAAACATAGCCTACCAAACGACCGACAACTTGAGTACCTATAATAAGACCAATGCCATTCATCCCAAATAGAAGACTAAATACTTGTGGTGAAACGTTATAAATATTTTGGTAAACAAACGGTGTACCTGCAACATATGCAAAAATGCCAGCCATAATGAAACCTTGTGCAAGCGCAAAACCTAGAAATTGTTTATCTTTCAATATAAGAATAAAGTTCTTAATTGTATTTGATAAATTACTCGGAACACGCATTTCTTTCGGCAGTGTTTCATCTAATCTGTTATAAACGATGAGAAACAAAACCAACCCAATTATACTTAGCATAACAAAAACGATGTGCCAATTAAAAAAAGCTATAATTCCCCCACCGAACATAGGCGCAAGAATCGGAGCCAAATTACTCACCAACATAAGTAACGCAAAAATCTTTGTTAACTCTCGACCACTATATACATCGCGAACAATCGCACGTGAAAGAACGATGCCTGCAGAAGCTGCGAATCCTTGCATAAAACGAGCTATGATAAAAATACTAATCGATGGCGAAAATGCGCATATAGCTGAAGCAATTATGTACAAAACAAGTGAAACTAAAAGCGGTTTTTTTCGTCCTTGTACATCACTCATAGGACCTACTACGAGTTGACCAACACCAATGCCTAATAAGCAAGCTGTTAAACTTAATTGGACAAACGAAGCTGTTGTGTCAAAACTATCTACTATAGAAGGAAACGATGGTAAGTACATATCAATTGTCAGTGGACCCATAGCTGCTAATGTACCTAAAATTAGAGCAAATTTGAGCCGTTTGTTTCCTGTTAAATTCTCCAAATTACATAACAACCTTTCTACACAATTCAATACTTACCTAAGTAAGTGATGAATTGCCTTCACCCAATATAAATTAGTAGCGCATAAGTTTATTATTATAACATTAGTCAACGAAGGCTGTCATGTAAACTCTTTTATTCACAAAAGTTAATTAATAATAAATAGTAGAAAGGAAATTTCATAAAAAAACTTGGTTAAAAGGTTAACTAGATGCGCAAGCTAAATATCAATTTACAAATAGAGAGGAGAATTTAAAATGACTGAAAAAAAAGAGCCACACGAGCAAATGACCGAAAAACATAATGGACTTAGTTCTGCTCAAGAAGTATTATACGATAAAGAATTTAAAAAAGCAGACAATGCAACGAAGAATCCCAATTCAAAAACTGATCAACAAAGGGAAAGGACATAAATATTGATTTTCTAAAATAATACGTTCCAATATAGTCCACTTTTAAAAATCGAGCTTCCCCACTTTTCTGTGGGGAAGCTCGATTTTTCTATTAGTAATTATAATGGTAAGAGTTTTAGTTTTAAAAAGTGCTATCCAAGTTGCCTTGCTGATTCCATACACTGTTCAAGCCATTCAGCGGATTCAGAAAATAATTCATTCTCAAATTGATAACTCGAAAATGTGTGATCTGCCTCCTCGATATAATGTGCATTCACGCGAACCTGAATTGCCCTTTGTTGCAATGACTTTAAATAGCGTGCAGCATGTTCCTTCGGTATATCCTCATCTTCTTTCGCATGAATGATAAGCGCCGCATTTTCATATGACCGAATAGCTTCAAGTGGTTGATGGTTTTTCAAATCATTCAAAAATAGCTCGCTGACATAAAACCCGTTATAATCGACTATTCCATTTTTTTGAGCGACCTCTAAGGCGTGTTCACCTAAAATTTTTGTAATATCTTCATATGGCCTTCCAACTGGCGACCATAAAATAAGTTTTTGAATCCGACAATCTTGGGCGGCTGTTATCGAGGCGACAGTACCTCCGAGGCTGTGACCAATTAGTATAATATTATTTACATCAATTTCTTTTCTCAATGAAATGTGATTCAAAACAGCTTGAACTTCACCAAGCTGTTTCGTTACTGTGACATCCGCATAGTCTCCGTCACTTTCACCACAACCACTAAAATCAAAGCGGAAAACCGCATAGCCTCTTTTTGTAAAATATCGGGCCGCTTTAACAAATAACCGATGCTCACCAACTTTATTCCCCACAAATCCGTGAAGAAGTATAATTAATGGAACCTTTTTTTGCTTTATATTTTCTGGGAGATGCAGTGCACCTGAAAGTTGCAATTGATTTGTTAAAACAGAAATCGCTTGACTCATCTGAGCAAACGCCCTTTCATAAAATACTTTAAAGTTAATTAAACTTACCTGGTTACTAGGTATTATAATTGAAAAAAATGAGTAAGTCAATATAATGGAATAATTGTATAATAAGCACTTAACAATCTTGTAAACGCTTTTGGTATTGTTCATAATCCGACACTATATTCAACTAATCCCACTACTATTTTGAGTCTGTAATATAAATGTAATAGAATTATAGTTGCATCATTCCCCTTTCTTCATTAAACTTAGGACATGTTCATTGAAAAAGAGTTAAAAAATGGTTAATAGAAAAGGCGGAAAGAATATTTTATGAGAAAAATTATGTGTACAGTAATTTTAGCAGGAACTCTAGCACTTGGTATAACAACAAATAATGCAGAAGCTAGTACATATACTGTTAAGTCTGGTGAAACGTTATGGACGATTTCACAATCATCTAATGTGTCTATTACCAATTTAAAAAATTGGAATAGCTTAAAGTCAGATGTGCTCCACCCGAACCAAGTCTTACAAATATCTGGAATAGTAAGCGCTTCTGACAAAACAGCTACACAATCTACTCCTTCAAATAGCGTTGTTAACACAGCTATGAATTTAACAGGAATCCCTTACAGATTTGGTGGTACGACAAAAAACGGATTCGACTGTAGTGGTTTTGTTCAATACGCTTTTAAACAATCTGGAAAGACAGTCTCTCGCACGACGACGACTCAATTTGCACAATCAAAAAAAGTTGCAAATCCAAAGCCTGGTGATTTAGTTTTTTTCCATAATACATATAAAAGAGGCATTTCGCATGTTGGTATTTACATAGGAGATAATAAGTTCGTTCACGCAGGCGGCAATAAATCACAAGTTACGAGTTTAAATAATAGTTATTGGAAATCAAAATTCCATAGCTTTAAACGGTTATAAACAAACTTCCCTATCATTTAAAAGCGGATTGTCTATTTTCAGGACAATCTGCTTTTTGCAATCATTGTTTTGAAGAAACCTTAAAGTATCTCTATTAATAACTCAAAAAGGTACACAAACCCTTCAACATTCTATTTCTGTGGTACAGTAGATAATTATGACAGTTAGTAATTTAGTATATTTCAAAGGGGTGTTAAAATAATTGAATAAAATCTTAGGTTTGCTTTTATGTAGTGTATTGTTTGTGGGTTGTTCCCAGCCTAATGATCCACCAAAAAGTAATGTAGTAAAAGAAGCAAACGAGACAAAGAAAATAGAAAAAAATAAGCCTGATGAAAATGCTAATGAAGAGATTATTGAATTGGAAGGAGAGTCATCAGACATTAGTGATATTTACACGATCGAAACAACGGATATCGATTCTGTTTACGGGGAAGATGGAAACGTAAAGTTGAATCATACTGAGAAAGAAATTGTTCAAGATTTTATGGATGAGGACGGAAGAATTTACTTTTCTCTTGACGACCATCCGATTCGTAATATAACAAACGAAGATGGTACAATCAATAACATTACAAATTACGGAGATTCATTGATAGATGTAATTGAATCAAAATCTTATAATCTCCATACTGCAGAAGAGATTGAACAAGCATACACGCTATTCATTTCCAATCCGCCTAAGGAATTGGAAGGAAAAAATCCAGCAGATTATAGAAGTTGGGAACAAGCGACAAATTTAGAAAGAAGTATTATCCAAATTACTTATTTAATCATACCGTACCTGAATGAATTTGATTACTACATTCAAGAAGATAAATACGATGATGAAGGATTAATATATTTATTGGCAGAGTTTGAAAAGTTAGGATCACCTACTGTAAGCATACCCGCTCCTCAAACTCCATTAGACATGCAGCTATTTGAAAATATGTTAAGACTCCAAACATCATGGGGACAGCTTGGTCAATTTGAAAATCCACAAGAAAACAAAGAAGCTTTTCAGAAAATGTATCATGAAGTTAGGTCTGATATGAATAACCTACTTGTTAGAGTCAACTACACATTAAGTGAGAGTTTATAAGTAGCAAGTGCATATGGTTAAGTGATTTATATATCCCGCACCATTAATAAAAATATTCCAATGACACAAGAAACTCAGCCTATTTGTAAATAGCTGAGTTTCTTTTATTGTGATACATAAAGAATAATTTGATTTATTTCACAACCTATCTTGCAAAAATAGAATGAATTCTAAGATTTATGTGAATAGCGTCTATGTCTTTCATATACCTTTCGTTTTATAATATATATACAGACACGAAAGGTCGGGGGTCTAATACAATGATCAATGAACAAGTTCTAATAAGTACAGTATTCATTGCAGGCATGCTCTCTTTCTTATCGCCGTGTATTCTTCCTTTACTACCTGTATATGTATCCATTTTATCAACGGATGAAAGCGGAACAGACAATGGTCAAAACTTAATCAAACTAGGTAAATTTCAATTCAATCTTCGCTTAATAATTAAAACGATTGTTTTTGTTTTCGGTCTATCAACAAGCTTTATTATTTTAGGGTTTGGAGCAGGTGCACTTGGTTCATTCATAAATACGGAATGGTTTATCGTATTTTGTGGAGCTATCGTTGTTTTCCTAGGTTTACACCAAATTGGATTGTTCAATGTCTCCTTTTTAAATAGAGAAAGCAAGGTTGAACTTAAGCGAAGTGGTAAGAGAGATTTAGTTGGAACATATTTGCTTGGTTTTACATTTAGTTTTGGCTGGACGCCTTGTATTGGTCCAATCCTCGGAGCAGTTTTAGGGTTATCAGCTAGTGAAGGTCATGCAATTTACGGCGCTACTCTCATGATGTTTTATGCACTTGGTTTATTAATACCATTTTTATTACTCTCCATTTTTTCAAATATACTTTTAAGACAATTTAAGAAAATCAATAAGCATATGAGGAAAATACGTATTTTGGGCGGCTTGATCATTATTATTATGGGAATAATTTTAATGACTAATAATTTAAATCTGTTTGTATCTATTATTCCACAGTAAAGGGGGTTTAAATTCATGAAAAAAATGTTCATTCTTTTTGTGCTAATCTTTGTTTTAGCAGCTTGTTCTAATGAAAATAAGCAAACTACTTCTGAAGTAGTCAATGAAAATCAAGCGCCTACTTTTGAATTAAAAGATCTAGACGGAAACGTGAACAGTCTGGAAAGTTATGCAGGTAAAAATGTGTATATTAAATTTTGGGCTTCCTGGTGCCCGATTTGTTTATCAGGTCTAGAAGAAATAAATAATTTATCGTCCGAAGACCCTGATTTCGTCGTACTCACGATGGTTGCACCCGGATACAAGAATGAAAAGGAAAATAAAGATTTTATTAAATGGTTTAAAGGCGTAGACAATGTATCTAATATAAATGTTTTATTAGATGATGAAGGTGTTGTCGCTAAAAAGTATCAAATTGTAGGTTACCCTACTTCAGTTTTCATTAATAAAAAAGGCGAACTAATCAAAACGCAACCCGGACACTTAAGCAATGAACAAATTCGTGCACAGTTTAAATAAACCAAAAATCGGAAGGAGCTCGAATGAAATGAAATTAAAGATTATTGGCGGATTAGTAGGACTGCTACTTATACTCGCCGGCTGTTCTACTTCAAATGCAGATTCGAATAACAATTCAACTACTGACGATAAGACACTAGTAGCTGATTCTAAATATCCTGAAAACCCCAATTTGAATTTAACTTTTGATCCTAATAAATTGGAGGAAATATGGCTCGCTGGAGGCTGTTTCTGGGGTGTAGAAGCTTATATGGCACGCGTTTACGGCGTAGCGGATGTCACTTCAGGTTTCGCGAATGGCCAAACTGAAAATCCAACCTATGCGCAAGTTGTAAAAGGAAATACAGGACATGCGGAAACGGTGCATGTGCTTTACGACCCAGAACTTGTAGATTTAGAAAAGTTGTTATCACATTACTTTATGATTATTGATCCGACATTAAAAGATCAGCAAGGCAATGACCGCGGCGAACATTATCGTACTGGTATTTTTTATAGTAATCCAGACGAAAAAGTAGTCATTGAAAAAGTAGTTGAAAATGAGCAAAAGAGATATGATAAACCAATCGTTACAGAAGTTGAGCCATTAACTTCTTATACACTCGCGGAAGAATATCATCAAAATTATCTCGAGAAAAACCCTGACGGTTATTGTCATATCGAATTTGATACGTTGGAAGATCAAGAAATACCTCAACTAATTGATCCGGCGCTTTATCCTAAACCAAGCGATGCAGAATTAAAAAAGAATTTAACAGATGAACAATATGATGTGACGCAAGGTAATGGAACAGAAAGTGCTTTTTCAAATGAGTATTGGGATAGTTACGAGCCAGGTATTTATGTAGACATAGCTACAGGTGAACCCCTCTTCTCCTCTGCGGACAAATATGATTCCGCTTGTGGTTGGCCTAGCTTCACAAAACCAATAGAGCCTGATGTAGTTGTTGAGATTGAAGATAAGAGTTTTAATATGGTTAGAGTTGAAGTTAGAAGTCGTTCTGGTAATAGCCATTTAGGTCATGTTTTTGAAGATGGTCCAGTAGATCGTGGCGGATTGCGTTACTGTATTAATAGTGCAGCAATTAATTTTATTCCACAAGCAGATATGGAAAAAGAAGGCTACGGATATCTAGAAAACACTACAAAATAATTTCCAGTGATGTAAACTAAAAGTATCATTCTAGAAAGGTGGTTTTTCACACCTTTCTTTATTTAAATAAAAACAACGGAAAATCATTAACAACGAAAGGAGAATCCTATGTATAAATTACTATTAGTCGATGATGAACCGATTATTATTAAAGGCATTCGTACTTTTGTCGATTTTGATGCACTTTCAATTTCTGATATATATGAGGCATCCAACGGAGAAATGGCGCTTGAAAAATTTAAGATGCATTTACCTGATCTTGTTCTAGCAGATATTAATATGCCTAAGTTAAATGGACTTGATTTTGCCATTGCTGCGAAAGCAATCAAACCTGATGTAAAAATAGCACTTATTACAGGATATAATTATTTTGATTATGCTGTAACGGCATTAAAATCTGGTATTGATGATTATGTATTAAAGCCAGTCTCAAAAACTGATGTACAGGAAACTTTAGAAAAACTTATTGAGAAGCTTAAAGTTGAGCAAAGTAACTTAGAAGTATCGCGACTTGTCCAAGATATAATTAGTCAAGCAAATCCGACAGATAATACTGGCTATAAATCTAAAATTCAAAAGGAAATAGATTTAAATATTTCAAACACTGAATTTTCTTTAACGTATTTGGCAAAGCAATTGTCTTTAAGTATCCCCTATCTTAGCACCCTCTTTAAATCGCTTTACGGGACAACTTTTCAAGATCATATGTTATCTATAAGGCTTGACCGAGCCAAAATCTTGTTGTTAAGTACAGAAATGAAAATATATGAAATTGCCACAGCTGTTGGATTTGAAGATCCCAACTATTTCAGTGCTACTTTCAAGAGAAAATTTAGTTATTCTCCTAATCAATTTAAAGGTAAAGTGAAAGAATGAAGAAACTTCGTGTCCAAATTGCCCTTCATTATTTAACAGTTAGCGCGATTACCCTTTTTCTAATGGGATTTATCCTCTACAATAGTATATCTTCAATTGTTTTAAATGAAGCTGTTTCTACGACAGAGAAAGCCGTCGACAAAAGCGGTATGTACATAGACCTTTATATCGATCGGTTGACAGCAGTATCCAGTATACTAGCAGAAAATCCTCAACTCGTTAGTTATTTATCTACAAAAGAACGCGATTCGCAATCTAAAACTGACATCTACGCCTCCATTGACACGACGATTGCATCGGATTCGTTTATCAAATCCGTTATCATCGTCAGTAAAGATGGTGAAATACTTTCTAATGAAAGAAACTTAAACATGACCATGTCTAGTGACATGATGAAGGAAGATTGGTATACCTCTGCTGTACAAAGCGGAAGCATGCCTGTACTCACCTCTGCAAGAATGCAGAAGTTTTCAATGGACAAAAACAGCTGGGTCATTTCCATAAGTAGAGAAATCAAGAACGAACAAGACGAAAACATCGGTGTTTTACTAATTGATATTGAATATAAAGTAATCGAAGACTATCTCACCAATTTAGATTTAGGGAAAACTGGTTTTTCCTTTATCGTCAATAATAAATCTGAAGTTGTGTATCATATGGATCCTGCTTATTTTAAAAAAGGTGAAAAACAAGATGAGCTTAGAGATATCGTTGAAAATAAGGACAGCTATGATTCTAAACAAAATACACTCACACACACTTACCCATTGAAAAATGCGGATTGGGTACTTGTAGGTGTTTCCTCTCAAGATGGTCTACTTGCTATAAAGAAACAACTTTTGGAAATCTTTTTACTTGTGGGTATTGTTCTTCAGGTAATTGCGGCTTTAAGTGTCGCTTTATTTGCAGGTAAAATCACTGCACCCTTTCAAAAATTAGAAAAGGCGATGCAAGAAATTGAAAGTGGTTTATCAGAAGTCGAAATAGATGAAAAAGGTTGTTATGAAGCGCAGAGCTTAGCAAAGCATTTTAATATTATGATTCATAAAATTGATAAGCTTATGCAAGAAGTTACTGAAAAAGAAAAACATCTAAGAGCTTCGGAAATCAGTACATTGCATAGCCAAATAAATCCTCACTTCCTTTACAATACGCTTGATACGATTGTGTGGATGGCGGAGTTTAATGATAGTAAAAAAGTGATTGAAATTACGAAAGCACTTGCAACATTTTTCCGCCTCTCACTTAGTGGCGGCAACGAACTTACGACTGTGGAAAATGAGCTTGAACATGTGCGTCAGTATCTATTTATTCAAAAAGAACGTTATGGAGATCAACTCGCCTACCAAGTCGTTTGTGATGACTCTATCAAACAAATTACAATTCCCAAAATCATATTGCAGCCGATTGTGGAAAATGCCTTATATCATGGTATCCGCGGCCTTGATAACCAGGGGCTTATTGAAATAAGTGCTGAAAAATACGGAGATGGTATCCTCTTTATTATTAAAGACAACGGTGAAGGCTTTGAGTTATCTCAATTGGAAGCAGGTATTTCAAACAAAACAGCTAAACTGGGCGGCGTTGGTATTAAAAATGTAGATCAGCGTATTAAACTTTACTACGGGGAAACTTATGGCTTGTCTATCGATTCAGTTATTGGAATCGGAACAACCGTAACCATTATGATTTCCCAAAGTATTAGTAAGTAATTACGACTAACAATAAAACTGGAAGCGGCTTTCGTATGAAAAGACGTTTCCTTTTTTATATTAATATAAGAATAATAGTTAAATCATTGCAATAGTTAAGTAGTTAATTTAAAACCGAAAAATGTATTTCTCCTTTATTAATTTTATCTTTGCCTTGAGACATGTATAATAGAAAGAACTTACGAAATGCATGATGAAAGGGGCAAAAATCATTGAGCCAAGAAGCAATATTACAAAAAGATGCAATGCATATATTAAAGCTTACAAGTAGAACTTTTTACATTCCAATTAAATTATTAAATCCAACACTTAGAATGACAGTAGGATCTGCTTATTTATGTATGCGGGCAATTGATGAAATTGAAGACCATGAAAACTTATCTTCTGAAACAAAGCAACATCTACTTAGGGAGACAAGTCAATTATTGAAAACAGATTTTGACCAAATAGCATATGACAACCTACTAAAACCTTATACACACGTTTTACCTGAGGTTACACGAAGACTCGGTGATTGGATTAAGGTTTGCCCGGCTGGTATTATCGATAAAATAAAAGAATCGACGAGTATTATGGCTGATGGCATGGCACTTTGGGTCGAAAAGGACTGGGTAGTTAAAACGCGAGAAGATTTAGATGAGTACACTTATTATGTAGCAGGTTTGGTTGGCGTTATGCTGGCTGATATTTGGGAGGCATATGATGGTACAAAAACTGATCGAGAATTAGCTATCGGGTATGGACGAGGCTTACAAGCTGTCAATATGCTTAGAAATCAAGAAGAAGATGCAGACCGCGGCGTACAGTTTATGCCTGATGGTTGGAAGCGTGCCGATATGTTCGCTTACGCAGATGAGAATTTGAATAAAGGGGATTTATATATCGAATCGATACAGACAAAAAACATCCTTTTATTCTGCAAAATTCCGCTTGCACTTGCAAAAAGAACGCTTAAAGCACTTAAGAGTGGAAAAGAAAAGATGGACCGTGCTGAAGTTGAATCAACAGTAGACGAAATAATTAGCAGTAATGCTTAATTATTAGAAAAGAAAAAAGCAGCATAGAGCTGCTTTTTTCTTTCCCGAAAACCTTCTACTTATTATAGTCGAATACTTTTATTTTAATTCTGGACAGAATAAGTCTGTTAGGAAAAATCTGAAATAGCCTACGAAGGACTTGTATAATACTTCACGAGCTGTTTGCAGATAGCTTTTTACTTTTAATATGATAAAAGGCTCATTATATAATAGATAGTCATGAAAGCGAGGCATATAAATGAACTTTAAAATAGCATATCACCCCATGTGGGAACAAACTTTAACAGCACCAGAAAGAGAAAAATACGAGCAATTGCTAAGTCATTATAATACTGAAGATACGTCCATTTCTACTAGCACAATAGTAGTGAAAAAAAAGAGAAATGGCGGTATTGTCGCCACAGTTTTTATTTGTAATGGATTAGAAACAGAACTCCTTCTCCAAGAAACGACTGTCAAAGTTATAGGACCAGAAAAAAGTTTATACGCAAATGCACGCTTTACAGTTAACCTGACAATACCACCCCATAAAGCTATGCCCTGGTCATTCGTCTTCAAACCGGAACATGTAAACAATAATCTGACGACTGATATTAGTACAGAAGTTCAAGTTTATCCCATTAATTAAGCTCTTGCACTAGCGTATTCCATCAATTCTTTATAATATTTATTCATAGAAGAAGTTGAAACGCCAAAACCTTCTGCTATTTCTTTAAGCGTTAAATCGAGTGCGTTAAAGTATTCATTTTCCTGCCCAAAGCGTATAGCACCTGCGGCAATGGCAACTTCTTTCCTCGCGTTCGGTTGTAGCTCAACTAAATAATCTTCTACGATTTCAACTAACTCCGTAGATTCTCGCTTATGTGTGGACATGAAATCTAGCATATGTTCCAGAACGCCAACTTCAAACTCAGTAAACTCAGCACCCACATAACCGTCTTCCCCAAGATTCTGCCAAAATCTAATGCTGTTCTCTTTCCAAAATGTATCAATTGATTTCTCTGCTTCTTGTTTATATTGTTTTGCAAAATCTTTAAATACCGCTTGATGGTCAACCGGGAAGAAAATTAAACTTGATACAGCCGAATAATGATTCCGGACGGATGTTCCATCGGGTAAAATGAAGCAATACAAATATGCACCCAAAGAAACTGGCTTGTCGCTTTCACGTCGTAATTCAACTGTTTCGTTTGTAAATATTGATGTAACGGATAAGTATTGTGGATTAACCTGAACAACTTCTCCTATTAATATACGCGGATTTCGCCATGATTCCAGCACATTTATAATTGAAGCACGATTTTGTTTTTTATATACTTTATCCAAATAAGTAGTCCATATATCTGTTCTATAATGGAAGAAGAATTCGTCAAGTACAATTGCTTCAATCATCTCTTCATTTAAAGCTCGCAATGAACTCTTCCACTTATTCGCTAATTCTATATACTCTGGAACGTCTTTTTGTTGTGGATATACTTCATAAAAACTTTGCAAAATACGCTCCACTTCTTCTAAATGCATATCTTTTACTTCAACTACTAATTTTGATTCACAACATTTTTTATACTTCTTCCCACTACCACAAGGACAGGGATCATTACGTCCAACCATTAAAAACACTTCCTTCTGAAATATGAAACACTATCTAGTCTACCATAATCTACGTTATTCAGCGCAAAATTAAAATAATTACTTTCTTAAACCTAAAGAAGAAAATAGTTATAGCTCGGCTTCTTCTTCTTCAAGTTGCTCTTTGAAATACTCTTTATAAGTTAACCATTCGTAAGGCTTTATCGTAAATTCCTTTTCATCTAGTCTTGAAATCTCAACAGCATCAAACCAAATAATCGAAGGACTTTCCTTCGTATCCATAACGATCAGGCTCTCAGGCGGTTCAGCTAGTACAATAAATTTCTCTGGTAAATTGACAGCCTCTCTTAGCCTAAGCGTTTCATTAATGATGTTTGTGCTGCTGTCCATGTCTGTAAATGAATAATTACTTATGCCACCAAGATAACCCCCACTAAAGAATGTTGCTATTTCACGAAAACTTGTTGGTAACTTTAACGCTAATGCTTTCTCTATATTAACTAACTGCTTATTATTTATCCCATCATTGGTATACAGTGATTCGTATCTCTTTTTTAAATTAAATATATTTTCTTCTGACATATCAAACCTTTCCTTTCAAATATTGATTTACTATATGTCACTATTATAAACGCTGAATTCTTGTGAATTAAACGATATATACGTTCCATTTTCAAATGGTTTTCCTTGGTTCTCTAAAATTAAAATGCTATTCCCAATACGCACTGCGCAAACTCCATCTTCACTAGCAGACTCTAATTTTCAAACAAAATGAGTAATCTTATCTTTAATTGAAATACAATATTTGTTAGATCCGTCTCGTTTAATATCTTTATTCCAAATTAGTATTTCTGGTATCTCTAGCTCTGCATCATAATATAAATTACGGTCAGGCGCAGTACCCTTCCAAAACGCAATACTTTTACCATAATCTGAAGACAAAGCAACTGTATTTTCTTCAATATTAGTATCTTCTATTAGTACCTTCAAAATATCACCCCATTGTAATAGAACACTAACGACAACATTCATGACATCTTTATTGATCCGTACGACTAAGATCTATATTCACTATTGTCAATATTCATTTTCAAACACCTTTACAATTTCTAATAGATTATTTCTCCAAGAGTATTCTTCCATATAATCAATACATGACTTCCCAAATAGATCTTTCTTTTTATAGTCGGCATCATGCTCTAACAAATATAAATAGACTTGCTTTATTTCTTCAGTGGGAACTTTAGTAATTGTAATAGCATATTTTAGTGGAACAGCATCATATTTATCCACTGCATTTATATCAATACCATTCTCAATTAACAATTTTGTAACGAGTAACATATATTCTGGCGATGGCCTTAAAACATTAAAGTAGAAAATATGCATAGCATTTCTCTTATACTTTGCATCTACAAAATTAATATCTATTCCCTCTGTTATCAAAAAGTGTATAATTTTAATTTTTTCTTCTTCATTTTCATCATTTACAAGTGCAAGTCCTAATAAATTCAAATCTAAATTTTTATCAATCTCATTAGCATTTCCTTTATAGAAATGAATAAATTCCTCATACGTTCCATCCCTAACTGAATCAAAAACATTCGTTATTTTCATAATATCTTCCCTTCGCATCTATTTAAAAATGAAGTTTTCAGTCACTTTTTTTGATTTGTATTGGAATTCTTATAAATTAATAACATTACTGAAATTGTGTAGATTTCACTACTTACATAATAGTTCGATTACCGTTATCTGAGTTATTTATTGAACTTTATTTTCGTTCCTTCAGAAACATCCCTAACTTTCTCTATTACATTGATCATAATTTCCCAATAAACATCCATATTACATAATTCCATATTTTCCAATGCATCATCTCCGCCCAGAAAAAGAGGAACCTTATATCCAACGCACTCTTCATGAGATAGAGTGGAATTTTTTTTGTTTTTCCATTTATCGAAAAATTTGGATGCTAAACAGGCATCATGGTAATTAACGATTTCTTTATTATGAAATTCCATGAAACTACATGGAATCTCTAATACTTCGGCAGTTCCAGGTTCAAACATCAGTACTTCATACATTCCATTTTCCAATTGCTTTTGCTTAAGAGCAAATTGTCTACCTAACCAATCGTACCCAAAACAATAAATTTTATTTTTATATTCCGGAAACGCCCTACTAATCATCTTGTTCCAATAATCCAAATCAGTCATTTTATGAAGTCTATAAAGACCTTCACCAAAAGATTTACCAGCATACAAACTAAACATCTCAAGAAAACCATATGCATGCTTATTAATTTCTTGTAATTGCTCGTTTTTCTGATTATAGGTATTCATATTTTCCTGTTGATTAAAAAAAGCTATAAACTCGTTAAACATTTTATCACCTACCACTTTATTATTCTTTTATTATAACTTGAATATTATGCTCTTTTAACTGAGTATTGGTCACTTCAAAAAGCTTCAAATAATTCTCGGTTGCTTCAAATTTAATCCTTACTTCAATAACATAATACTCAAATACTACATCCGGATAAGTCTCTTCATACTGTTCTGATTCAATAAAACCTAAATACGCATTAATTTTGTCTTGTAATAGGATTAAATGTTCTTCTTCATTTTCCCAATCTAAGTGGTCTGCGAGCATCAGAATCAAGCCTGTTCTATCCCTGCTTATCCCCATAGCATCTATTTTCTCAGTTTCTATAATAGACATAGGAGTCTCCCTTCTAAATCAGTTATTTAAAAAAATCACACCAATTTCCTCAAATGAAATTTTACTTTCGGTCAAACCTTCTGACTCAGTATCTCCAATCATATCTACCTCTGACTTTGTAAGAGTAATGATATCTTCAGGAAGCAATTGTAACACTGAGCCTGTGGAACCCAACTTTCCAATTAGTTTCTTAGCTTTACCATGCGGAAAACTCTTCTCTAATATAGCTGGAAGACTTTTGGAAGATTTTAATAAATCTGCTGTTGAAATATCAATTCCGAGCACACTTTTTATTTTCACTAAATCTTTCAATCCTCCCTCAGGCGTTTTCATTAATACTATGGTACAAGTATCGAAAGAGACTGTATGATTCACCTTTTCTGTCTTAATTAAACACCCATGATTAATCCATTCAGTAAAGTTCGTTGAAATTACAACCGCATTATTTGGATTTAACTCCCCAGAATCAACAATTAACACAGTTTCTTCTAACTCTCTCTTTAACATTAAAAAAACATTACCCCCGCCATCATCACCTATAGAAATGTAGCCCTTTGCGTATTCATCTACTTCCCAAGTTTGGTTTCTCTCAACAATATCTTCGGTTCCATAAATTGCCAAATCACCACCTATTGAAAAACCGTTTGAGTGCTTCAATAATATTTTATATGCATGAGGTAGTTTAATTTCCAACAATTTTTCTGTTTTATCTATATCAATATCAGTAGCTGGTATACTTTTTATTAAATTGGGAACTTTAGATAAATCTATCAATTTACAAACCCTCCTAAACTATCAAAATATTTATATGCGTCTCCTATTATTATTTTAATAGCTTTGAGGCACTGCTATTTTCTTTGAACTGTGTAAACATTCAAAAACGAATATTGCGGTATTTCTATCTATATCTTCCCAGAATAATTCGTTGTTTTCAATTTTTTCTGTTGAGGATGGTTCCAAAATACTCAGTAAGTAAGTTATTCCATCGTCAGAATACTTTTCAAAGTCTTCTCTGTTCCATTCTCCAAGATATTTTGTATAATCATCACAACAAACTGGCCAATCATTATACTGTATCCACGGAACAGGAGGCGTTCTTTCAAGTTCGGCTATTTTACTTTCTTTTTCTATACCTGTTATTCTGTCTTTGATATAGTTGGGGATATCATCTTTTATTTCACCTCTTTTAAGGCAGTCAAGGCAAACTGATATTACTTCTTCATCATGATCAAAATATTCTCCTTCAAGGCGATGTTTATTTAAACCACATGATTGGCATTCTTCCTCTGTAAATTCAGCGTTTTTCAATACATCTTCATAATACTTAAAATTATATGTCATTTTATTCCCCCTCATATATTAGTAAAAGATTTGCAACCCTAAACGTTTAATTATCCCAACGATCATTCTCCCATTCACTTTTCCAATAATTTCTTCTGTCTTTTCTCCATTGCTTCCTATCGATTTGGGATGGCTCACCTTTATTTGGATGGTTGAGTTTATCATTTTTTCCTTACCTATGATCAGAAGGGTGCATCTCGTGGAAAGGACCATTTGGATCTACTAGCGCCTTAATATCATTTAGAATGAGAAAATCGGCGGCTCCTTTAATGAATCCTAAAACGTTGTTCTTCTTCTTTTTCTTCGTAGGCTTTTCCACTTGAACTTTTGCTGTAGAAGTTACTCGTCCTAGCACACTTTCACTCAAAGAATAAAATTAGTCATACCAATAAGTCCTGCCATTATGTGGGGGTGATTGATTAATGATGTTTGGTCACACCGGCACCACTTTGAGAGTTTTCAATATAGTGTCTTTTTCATTTCGCACACAAGGATACTAGTGATAGTATCCCACATCGGATTGCTATACAGAAAACCCTTCAACCATTTGCTTGATTGAAGGGTCATATTCTTTTATGCACCATGAGTTGTCGGAGTAGCGTCCGAGTTGTGTGGGCACCCACTGTCTTTCTCTCTACCACCATTTATAATATAATTACACTTAGCTTAATACTTTTGAGATTCTTTATAATGTACCATATCATAAGGATAGTAAGGCGTGTCTTTTAAACTACTATCATCCAACTGCAATATTTTCGCAATCGCACCACTTTCGAAACTCCAATAACCATAATATAGTTTTTGCTGTTGTTTATGATTATCAAACCATCCAGTATCATTATGTCCTCGGTACCATTCATTACTCAAATACTCTTTCAGGTTGCTAGTTGCTTGCTCGTCATCTCCATTGATAACATCCAAAAGATGTTTATATGGCGTTTTAAACATAAAGTCTTTTTCAGATAAACTAATCGAACTGTTTCTTGATTGCAACAAATAACTGATTAAATAGTCGTTCCAACCAGATTCATTCGTTAATTTAGCAAGCACATCAAGCGTCTCATCATCTATTTCTAACATGATTCCTATCGATGTCATCCACAACATATCTATATATCCGAAAGCAGGATCCCAAAACGTTTCCATATCTGCTACAAGCTTTTTATAATGATTCACTAGATTCTCTACAGGTTCACCCATAGAATATTCTGCTATCAAAATTTGAAAACAGAGTGAGTCTATTTTTTCCTGAACTACAAAGACTCTATCGAGCGCAACTTCATCCTTATCTAGTTTGTTTTGAAAGTTATTTATCCTTTGCTTTTGTTGAACAATATATTCACTGAAATATTGTTCATCTTTTATCTGATCTCTTATCATTTTTTCATCCTCTATCCACCATCATAATGTTTATTTAACAACATTTCCGCTGCTATTTATTTTGACAGTATTTACTGAACCTTTTGGAGATATGCGTTAACACCCAATCATACCCTTCTAGTAACATCTCATCTGCTTTATCAATTCCTACAGCAGACTCTAATCTGGTATTCGATTTCCCTCCAATTATCCAACCATCACTCATTTGTTTTCCATCTTTTGTTTTACCTAATCGACCCGTATTATATTTAGCTTCTCCTATTACAAACTTACGAGGAGGACCTGTCTTCTCATAAACGCCGTCAATTCCTTTAACAATCTTATCATCTAAGCTGGTGACACGATCCTTGCTAATTCTACTATACCCTTGGTTTTCGAAATGAACATCCATTTTCATTTCACCATAGTTCCCTTTGCGTTTGTTGTTTTTAAGTTTTACACTGCCATTTTCCACTGATTTTATGACTGACCGTTGTTTGTGTTTTGCTAAATCTACAGCACTATCAACTTTCTTAACAATAGCCTTCCCAAACGGTGATTTCTTCACAAGTTTAAATCCCAAATTTGCAGCTTTCAATCCTTTACCTGCAGGTGTCACTGAAAAAATAGCAAAGCCTTTTGATAACAGTGAAGCATTCGGATCTACTACTGTCTTCACATCATCAAGTATGAGGAAATCGGCGACTCCTTTAAGGAATCCTAAAACTCTGTTCTTCTTCTTTTTCTTCGTAGGCTTTTCCACTTGAACTTTTGCTGTTGACGTTATTTGCCCTGTCAACTTTTCACTTCGGGAAGCGGTCAAGGCACTTCCTGCAGAGATAGATACGCCACTCACTCTAGAATCATGGAAAGGTCTAGCTTGGGTTCCCATGCCTGCTAGTGAGTACGCCTCCATTCCGTAAAGACTTCCTGGTTCATCACCGAAGCTTTGTCTCTGGCTGAGTGAATTGCCATCCATTATATCTGTGCCAAGCATCACTCCTGGATTTCAATCTCCATCTGTCATCCCAGTAAGTCCAGCCATTGTCTGAGATTGATGCATTAATGATGTTTGGATGATGTTTCTTGCGGTCGAAGTGACCCATTTATCCATCGTAAAGGTAATAACCGTAACGCCTTCTGTAAACAAACTTTCAATATCTGAAACCCATGTTGTCATTGTCGTTAAATCTGTTCCAACTGGCGATAAGGCAGTCGTCTGACTCGAATCGAATTCATGCAGTTGCGTAACGGTATTATTTCATTTAACACCCGCATATTGAAACATTTACTATCGCTAAACTTCTATCAAATTTTCTTAAAATCACTTCTACATAAGAAAAACACCCTCTTGCTTAATCAGTTTAGTAAAAACTAATTTCAGAATAGAAGGTGTTTTGTATTGTCTAAATTATTTAGATTAATGCACATTCCTAGATAAAATCAAGAAAGCATTCACTCGAAAGATCACTAAAAATTTCCTTTAACTTATCACAAGTAAGACCTGAATCAGTATCAGTCAAAATGACGTTCAAACAAATTCATCAACAATTGTAAAATCTGCTTGCTGAGCTAACTCTTTTAACTTTTTAATTTCTTCTTTTCTAACAGTGATTAATACGTATGAGTCCCTATCAATATCTAAGTATGCAAAGGAAATAGCATTTTTTTGTAATTCTGATGCCAATACTTCTAAAGCTTCTTCTGCGTACAATTCACTATATTTAGTACTCAATTTTGCCCATTCAAGTGGTAATAAATTTTTATTTCTAAGTAAATGATCTACTACTTCACAAATCGACGCAAACGAATCTTTTCAATCGATTTCGTCAGCTAATTCCTTGTCAATCAACTCATCTACCAATGCAATCCACGGTAACTCTTTTGATATCCCTGTAATATTTCTTTCTACCAGCCGATCCTCGAATCTTTTAAAATACTGCTTAGGATTTTGGCAAGCAAGTTTTACATTATTGTATTTATTTTTGGATAATTTCTGGTTTTGTGATAACTAAATAAAAAGCCTTGAAGGCATTATGCACTTCAAGGTAAAATAATTATGATTACTCGTCAATAAAAAAATAGCTTGTCTCAAGTTCAATTCAGATTTAAAACAAATTATGAAACTAAATTACAAATCACTATTATATAAGATTACCCTTTGTGAATTAAAGGATACATACATTCCATCTTCAAATGGTTTTCCTTGGGTCTCTATAAGTACAACGCTATCCCCAATACGCAATGCGCAAACTCCATCTACACCAGAAGACTCTAATTTTCCGACAAAATGAGGAATAGTATCTATACCCTTAATACAACACTTGTCAGAATCGTCTCTTTTAATATCTTTATCCCATATTAATATTTCTTGAATCTCTAGCTCTACATCATAATATAAACCTCGTTCAGGTGCAGAACTCTCCCAAAATACAGTACTTTTGCCATATTCTGAAGAGAAAGTAACTGTGTTTTTTTCAATATTATAATCTTCTATTAGTACCTTCAAAATATCACCTCTTTTGTAATGGGACTCTAACGACTACATTGTCAACATTCATAACATCTTTTATTGGAATGTAAGTCCATGATTCTTTATGATAATGATGTTTAGTTGGTTTTCATTCCATCTGAGGATATTATTCAAAAATACTACTTCTCTTATAAATATGTGTTTTATTTTAAATGTCATTTGTCATGGTAAAAAACAAAATGAGTTTGAATTTAGATGAAAGTGAATTATTTACATAAGAGCCATTAAACTACTTACCTATCATTTATTTCAACAAAACATATAAACTTATTATAAAAGTTTATATAAAGAATGCTACATCTAGTTGATTGAAGTGGAAAGCGGCGACTCCAGCGGGGAAAAGCGTGTCCAAGTGGGACCTAGGATCACGGACCGCCCGCGGAAAGCGTCCGTTTGTAACGGAAATCAACGGTTTTAAAAAGCTAGATTCATTAATTCAACAAATATATCCATTTTTCTAACAATAAAAAGTTAATTATTGTTTTTCATATATAGTAATAAAGATTTCATCATCTTCTTCTTTGAATACTTCTACAAATATTTCACGATTTGGGAATTTATCTTTCAAACAAAGTGACCATAATTTTTTAATAATTTTACTCAAAGCCATAATTTGGTCATCTAAATCTTCACTTTCCTCTATATTTATATGGAAAAAGTCTCTGACTTGATATAAGTTCATCATTTTTTCAATACAAGTTTTGTCGTTATTACACTCTACTTTCCATAATTCAAATTTCTCTTTTGAATAATTATCCTTTAACAATAAACATCCGTCTATCTCAAGAAAATCTGGATAATAGAATTTCGCAAAGCCTATTGCGGTATTTAAATCTGATTTTACATTTATATAATTCCACCAAGTAAAATCGCCATTATTTGCTTGTTTATATTCCATATATTCTTTATTTACCTCATCGTTAAACACTAGAAATTCACCTCATGCCCGTGGTTTACGGAATATTTTTAGGTACTTCGGATGGATTAGTTGGTCGAACTTGGTAGCCGTTATGAAATTTCTCTCCTGTTTTTGGATTGATATTATATTTTGGTTCTTTAACATTTGGACGTGGTATATTACCATGATCTTTTCCTGTGATGCGAACTTCTTTCAGTAATTTACCATCCGCATCATAAGTAGAATATTTTATTATCTTCCCTTCTTTATTTCTTACTATATCCTTAGAATTAGGAGTACTTTGTTCTTTTGGTTTATTTCGACTTTTACTAGAGCCTTTTCCCGTAACCTTATCAACTTTCTTAACAATAGCCTTCCCAAACGGTAATTTTCTCACAAGTTTAAATCCTAAATTTGCAGCTTTCAATCCTTTACCTGCGGGTGTAACTGAAAAAATAGCAAAGCCTTTTGATAACAGTGAAGCATTCGGATCTACTACTGTCTTCACGTCATCAAGAATGAGGAAATCGGCGGCTCCTTTAAGGAATCCTAAAACTTTATTCTTCTTCTTATTCTTCGTAGGCTTTTCCACTTGAACCTTTGCTGTTGACGTTATTTGCCCTGTCAACTTTTCACTTCGGGAAGCGGTCAAGGCACTTCCTGCAGAGATAGATACGCCGCTCACTCTATTGTCATGGAGAGGTCTAGCTTGGATTCCCATGCCTGCTAGTTAGTACGCCCCCATTCCGTATAGACCTCCTGGTTCATCACCGAAGCTTTGTCTTTGGCTGAGTGAATTGCCTCCCTTTATATCAGTGCCATGCAACGCTGTTGGATGCCCATTCACATCAGTCATGCCAGTAAGTCCTCCCATTGTTTGGGATTGATGCATCAATGAGGTTTGGATGGTGTTTCTTGCGGTCGATGTGACCCATTTATCCATTGGAAAAGTAATATCTGTAACGCCTTCTGTAAACAAACTTTCAATATCTGAAACCCATGTTGTCATTGTCGATAAATCAGTTTCAACTGGCGATAAAGCAGTTGCTTGGCTCGAATCGAATTCATGCAATTGCGTAACTGTATCGTCTCTTTTTATCTTACCACCACGTACGCCTTCGTGCACATCACTATCATCCAGATTTGGTAGAGCGACGATATCCGCAACTTGATTCATAATATTGTTCGCTTCATTTGTTAGGCTTTCTGTTAATTGTGCAATTTCGTTTAAGCCTTGTTCTATTTCTCCTTCTAAAAAACTTTCACGAATAAATCCAGATGAATTTGGCTCTAGCGCATCAAGGGCTCTCTCCATTTGTTCCAATATCGTTTTATATTGGTTTTGGAACGTTTGATAGAATTGTAAAAATGGGACATGACATTCCGCGTAAAATGAACGAATGGCATTTCCACCTTGCCCTTTTAATGAATCCTCTAACATTACGAGTTCTTCAACCGTGCTTTCAATTGATTTCATCTCGGTTTCAAGTCTAAAAAGCATAACTAGATTTTGACGAAGTCCATCATGAAAAGGAGTGACATCTAAGACCTTCATGTAAACACCTTCTTCGAATCTATTTCATAACCATTTAATACAATAGAGATAATCAGTTCAATTTGGGCTAACCTCACCTTACATTTACTAAACATGGGACCCTCCTATAGCTATAACTACCATTCATTGCATACAATTATTGAAATTTTATTTTAGTATTTGGTATTTACTCATTCAGCAGATTCGAAAGAGAAATTTTCAATTTTAACAACCTGATTATCTTGATTCAAAGACTCTAATACTTCTTCCTGCTCAGGTGTAATGGCAAGTGTAAACGGAATTGCATGATTTGGTTTAATTACACCAGCCTGTTCTTCCGATAGTGTAACTTCAGCACCATCCCATACAAAATCACCGTTTTCATGTCCTAGTGTGTAGTTAAAAGATACGTTTTTTATTGATTCGTCTAAACGGTTTATCCCGACAAATAATAGTGAAGCGTCTTCTGTTCCACTATCAACAATGTCTACAACAAAAACACTAAAATCATTATCTACACCAATATCTGGCGTTTTAGTTATAATACGATTTAATTCTGAGTAAACAGCGCTATTTTCAATAGTTACACCTGAATCTATATCTTCTTTTAAAAGTTGTAATGAAATAGGTGCTTTTTCACTTGTTTGCTGTTCCATTGGTTCTTCCATTTCTTTCACATCTCCTCTTGTTCTTTCATTGGTTGATTTATTACAACCAGTTAAAGCAACTACAAATATTACCATCAAAATTATGACCATTTTTTTCATTGTATTTTCCCCTAACGATTTCAAAAATAATTTGTTAATCCCTTTTTAAAAATCCTTTTTTATCAAAATTAAAGCTTTTATAACGGCATTTGCAATACAGAATAACTAGCTGTTCGGGTAAAATAAAGATCATTGTGTAAAAAAGAACAAAACCTAAAATGATCAGATAATAATTATATATATCAAAAAAACTTACCTTGCGAATAATGTACTGTATAGCATATAACAATCCTGTGCCTCCAATAATAGCAACTGGTAAATAAGATAGTACTTCCACCTTATCCGTCATTTTTTCCTTATTGGTGCCTTCACGATATAATCCTTTTTTTAATAAGATATACATTCGAATAAACTTTGATATAAAAAGAGCTAAAGCGAATAAAAGAGAAGTTGTTGTGAAAGATACCAGTGAATCAACAGTGTTATTTCTCCATTCTCCGATCAAAAATAGAGAACTCAAATAACAAAATGCTGCTCCGATGTTTTGAATTGATAATATTGATAATAGATATTGTATTTTTTGGCTATTTTGATAAACAATTGGTATCGAGTATAAAAGGGAGAGAATAACTAAGATAGCTGTAATCCAAAAGTGAATCGATTGTATTTGCTCTATATTAGGATATATTGTATACGCTGCTGCAACGTAATAAGTCAAGTAATAGAATAAGGATTGTAAAAATGCTGACAGGATTAATGCAAAACTAATTGAGCTAGGGCTCTGCATACCCGACTTCAATGGTTCTCTTAATATTTCAAAATCCTTGACGCTCAATTTACTCATAAAATTCCAATACTTATCTCGGCATAATCTAGTCCATTGTTGCTTCTTTTAAATTCCATAAACATTGGTGTTTTCTTAATGAACTTTTTTTCTTTAATATAATCCATTAGTTCCCAATACTTTATTTGTGAAGCAGTTTCAATGTCTTCCACGACCCTTGTCATTACCATTTTATTAATAGAAAAGTAACTATTAAAACGAATATTTTCATTCCTAGGTACCTTAAATTGATTTTCTACAATTGGTAAGAAGATTTCGGCTGTCATTACCTCGTCCGTTGGTTCACTAATTAGTGAAAGAAAGATAATGCCGTTTGTGTTAAACCCATAATTATTTAAAATCATATCAAAGTCCTTTATGGCACCATCAATTTCCTTTGGTAAGAAATTATAATACTTAGACGCTACATTTCTATAGGAAATTTGATTATTTTCAACAATCATTATTATCGCCCCGTTCCTTTTAACGGTACATATAAGTCAATAATATATTTATTGTATACTTCGAGTAATACACAATAGTACGTATCTTCCAACGCTATTTTTTCCTTCGCTGCATATGATTTTATTTTTTTACATGCCGTGGTGAAATCTAACTCTTCATCTGCTTGACGCAACACTAATGCTCGCTCGATTTGAAAACTTTTAAGGAAATGAAAATCTGTTTCATCCAATAACTTCACAGTCTCATTAATCGGCAAATAATAAGTAAATTCACCCATTGTCGGGTTGTTTTGATCATCTGTTACGGAAAAAAACACAGGACCATTTTTGGAGGCCACTGAAAAACTTACGTTTTTAAATTTGTAGTAAATCTCATAGAAAAAAGAGCCGATTCGTTCGATTTTGAACGAATTAGCTCTTTTTTCTTTGCTGTTTCTTACTCTGTATCTTTCATTAACGTTATAATCCGTTTAAGATTGACCGCAAAAATGGTCATGGCACCTTGCATTCGCATGCCAAATAGACCCGCTGATTTGGCTACATCATACCCGTGTCTATGTTTTAATTCACTATTCTTCGCTTCGATTTTATAACGAGATTTGGCTTTGACTTTAAATTCATCGCTATTTTGAAACGCTTCTTGATCTTTATGTTCTGTCGATTTAATCGTTACCGAGTAAGTTTTACTTTTCGCACCTTCTTTATAACAACCTTGACGAAACGGGCAGCTTTTACATTTATTAATATCAAAATAATAGGTTTGACATTGATTTCTCACTACATTTTTCTTTTGAGTACGCGCTTTTCTAATCGCCATGTGACCGGCCTTACAAACATACATCCCTGCATCTTTATTAAATTCAAATTCCTCTTCCTTCGTACGACTCCCTTGTGTAATTTGAGGGTGTAATTTTGACACCAGTTCAAGTTCATTTTCCTTGGCATAAAGAATATTATCTTTTCCAGAATAAGCTGTATCCCCAAGCACTGCTTCAATTTCCATGCCTGTTTCCTGACTTTTTTCAATTAAATCTTGAAGGTATTTCCCATCACTTTTTTCTCCAGTTGTCACAATCGCAGCTGTAATCAATCGTTCATCATTTATTGCAATATGTGTTTTGTAGCCAAAGAAAGAGGAGTCTGCTGTTTTATGACCTACGCGTGCATCTGGATCCGTTGAGAAATCGAGCCGTTCTGTATAATCTTCTACAACTTCCTTTAATACATTTAACTTCTCTTTGACGGCTGGAATGTTTACAAGGTGAACCTCTTTTTCAATTACTGAAATCACTTTTTCACAATAAGCCAATTCATCTTCAACTTCGTTAGAAGTTGTTTTCGTTGGGAACTTTTCTTTCATGGTTTCATCGAATTGATACACAGTTTTACGTACATTTTTGGATTTTTCCATTAAAAATTCTTTCGGTGATTTTTGGTTATATCGCGCTTTTGTATGCGTGGCGTCTACAATAATCGATTTACTTTTGATAAGCTCTTTTTCAAGTGCAATTTCAACTGTCTTTTGAATGAGTAAGTCTAATAAATCCAAGTCATTTAGACGTAGCTTGCGAAATTTCGTTAAGGAACTGGGATCAATGACTGAAGCCTCTGGTGCCATATCAAGAAAGTATTTGAAAGACATATCGTACTTAGAGCGTTCGACAACATCAACATCTGATAAATCAAAGATTGATTTAAGTAATAAATATTTAAACATGCGAATCGGCGGGACTGCATTGCGACCGTTATCGTGACAATATTTACTTTTCAATTCCTCTAAAACAAAGGAGTAATCTACAAGTTCATTGATTTGACGCAGCATATTATCTTTTGGTACAACGATATCGTAGATGGCTATATATGGGCTAAGATTGAAGGTTTCTTGAGTAGGGATCATGGGACCACCGCCTGGAATTAGTCCTTTTATCATACAATAAAACAGCGATTCATTTTCGATTTAATCGAAAATGAATCGCTGTTTAGTGTTTTATAGTCTGGTTTTTAGCATACTCCGTTGATTGTAGCGGAAGATGGCGACTCCTACGGGATGAAGCGGGACAGGCGAGACCCCACAGGAGCGCGGTTTTCGCGACGAGGAGGCTCACCGCCCGCCCCGTGGAAAGCGTCCATCTGTAGCGGAAATCAACAAATTCTAGAAAACCTCAGGTGAAGAGGACTTTTTCAGTGACCTCCCATTTTTGTAAATGTCTTCATTTAGTGTAAAACCTTCCATCATAAAAAAACCTTCTTGCCAATCTTCTTTTGATTGTACTTTTGAATGTACTAATAAATTATCAAAACTTAGTGAACGTATTTCCATCCCCATACCCAAGCACCTTCTTCCGGTTTAATCGTTCAGCATAAAACCTTTTTTATCAAAGTTAAAACTTTTAAAGCGAAATTTACAATACAAAATAACCAACTGTTCTGGCACCATAAATATCATTACATAAAAAATCGTGAAAAATATTACAATTACGACCGCTCCATATATATCATCCAAATTTGCAGTTCGAACAACGTATTGTATGATGAACAATAAGCCTGTTCCTCCAATTATAGCTAGAGGAATATATGATTTAGTTTCAAACTTCTCTCTTAATTCGTCATTTTTTGATCCTTTTCGATAAAATCCATTTTGAAGCAATATGTAGAATCGAATGAAAGTTGCCCCTAAAAGAAGTAAAGCTAATATTAAGGTAATCATTGTAAAAGTTAATAGTGATTCTTCAGTACTTTTTGCTCCTTCACCAATTAAAAACATCGCACATAAATAACAAAAGGAAGCAACTCCATTTAGCGATGTTAAGATTAATAAAAAATACTGCACTTTTTGGCTGCGATAATAGATAGTAGGAATCGCATACAGAAGCGAAATCGCAACTAATATAGCTGTAATCCATAAGTGTGTCGATTGTATTCTATCAACATTTGGATAGATCGTAGAAGCTGCAGCTACGTTGTAAGTTAAGTAATAAAACAAAACTTGTATAAATACGGATATCAGTAATGCAAAACCTATGGAGCTAGGACTTTGTCTACCTGACCCTAATGGCTTTTTTAATACTTCAAAATCTTCTTCATTCAACTTATTTAATAAAATGGTATTTCCCCCTATTCAACTGAAACAATCTTCAAGTACAATAGAAAACCAGGTTTAGCAGATTAATAGTCATACATTAATCTGCTAACGGAACCAACCTTTAACATGATCCATTGCTGATTTATCTTGATTTCCATCTTTATCTTTACTTCTTTTATTTAAGAGGTAATTTAATCCGATTCCAAGCCCAACACCAAGTGCTGTCCCCACTCCTGGAACAGGGACGAGTACAGTTAACAAGGCTATACTTCCCGCTTGAACCGCGGCGCCTACACCAGTATCTATTACAGTATCTACTGTTGCTCTTCCAGCAGCTTGACCATCACTAAGACCAGATCCTTTAGCTTCGTCAAAGTTATTGTAGTAATTAAGGCCAGCTCCAACAGGACCTAATGCTTTTACAGAGCCTTTTAATATTCCACTATTTTTTATTCCTTTAATGTCAACGATATCAGTGAAGCCGCTTTGGGTACCTTTTAACGTAGATTTCCCAAAGTTTGTTGCTTTCTCTTTGATTGATGCACTATTACTCCAATATTCAAGTTGAGGATGATTATTTAAAACACCTTGCGCTGGATTACTAAACCATTGCGAAGATCCTGAGTGTTTACTAGCTGCTTTCAGTAAAAAGTCTTTATTACTTCCATTCGTTGTCTCAACACCTAAATACTTTAAACCTCTATCGTTTACATAGACACGGTACGAGTTATTTCCGTTTCTTAAATCAGGAAAACCACCTACTGATCTTAACCCACCTTTTTTATATGCCATAAACATTGCAAAACTTGAATAGCCATTTGGAATTGTTGCTCCCTATAATTTTACGCCGTCACCTAATTGTTGCATTGGTTTAGTAGACGTTGAATCTAAATTCCCTATATTATCTTCATCCGCGCCATCTGTTACAGTTGATAAGTCGCTCTCTTCTGCTTCTAGTGCTGTTGAAAGAGGGCTTGAATTTGTATATTCCATCCAGGCATCTATCGGGAAATTGATATCTGTTAAGCCTTCAGTAAACAAACTTTCAATATCAGCCACCCATGTTTTCAAAACGGCTAAATCATTTTCAATTTCATTTAATTTAAGTGTTTGTGTCGAATCAAATTCATTCAAATCAGTAACAGTAGTGTCGCGTTTGGTCTTCGCTTTTTTAACACCTATTTGAACGTCACTATCGTTGAGATTTGGAAGTGATACGATATCACTCACTGAACTAATTGTTGCATTCGATTCATTTGTTAACGTTTCCGTACTTTTGCTGATTTTGATAAGACCTGTTTCAAGTTCATTTTCAAGAAAACTTTGATTTATATAACCATTGGAATTAGGTTCAAGACTCGAAAGAGCTGCATTCATCCCGTCAAGGATTGTCGTATACTTCGTATTAAAAGTTTTATAAAACTGTAAGAATGGTAGGTGACATTCATTGTAAAAAGCTCTTATTGCGTCACCGCCGAGAGTGTAAAATATCTTGTGTAAATGAATAAATACAAAAAGGAAGACCTTTTATTGGTAGAATTAAGTCACCACAACCAATCCTACAAAAGAGGCCTTCCCAATGACTCAGTTTACAACAGATATTGTTCAAGCACTAGTACAAAAACAAGATATTACCGAGGTTTTTCGTTCACATTTAGAAACAGCTGTAAATACCTTACTTACTACGGAGCTAACAGCGTTTTTAGATTATGAAAAATATGACCGTATCGGCTTTAATTCGGGGAATTCACGTAATGGTTCATATGACCGAACGCTGCACACTGAATATGGTGACCTTCAGGTCACGATTCCTCGTGATCGCAACGGTGAGTTTAAACAACAGACAGTCGCGCCTTATAAGCGATCAAACGATACACTCGAATCATTTGTCATCCACATGTTTCAAAAAGGCGTAACGATGTCAGAAATCGCTGATTTAATCGAGAAAATGTATGGCCATCATTACACACGTCAAACAATATCTAATATGACACAAGTAGTGGGTGAACAGGTAGAAGCCTTTAATAAAAGGAAGCTCAGTACGCGCTATGCATGTGTTTATTTAGACGCAACTTATATTTCAGTTCGACGTGAAACAGTTTCCAAAGAAGCTGTTTATATAGCCGTCGGCATTCGTGAAGATGGCTCAAAAGAAGTGATTGCTTACACAATCGCTCCAACAGAATCAGCCTTCAATTGGAAAGAGCTCCTCCTAGAAATAAAAGAACGTGGCGTAGAAGAAGTCCTTCTCTTCCTCTCAGATGGCTTAACAGGCATGGTGGACACAATTACAAGTGCATTTCCTAAAGCTCAATTCCAAACATTTCTAGTGCATGTGGCACGTACTATTTCTCATAAAGTACGAGTTGAAGATCGAGCTGAGATTTGCGAGGATTTCAAAACGGTTTACCGAGCTGATGATCAGGAAGTTGGCCAAGTCGCACTAGATAACTTCTGTTCAAAATGGCGTAAGTCGTATCCGAAGGTTACGAAATCACTCGCTACAAATGATTATCTACTTACCTTCTACAGTTTCCCTAAATCAATTTGGCGCAGCATATACTCAACGAATTTAATCGAGTCATTCAACAAGCAAATTAAGAAATACACAAAGCGTAAAGTGCAGTTTCCGAATGAAGAATCACTTGAGCGCTTCCTCGTTTCCCAGTTCGAAGATTATAACCAACGCTTCATCACACGATGTCATATTGGTTTCGATCAAGCACGTGCAGAGCTGGCTAATATGTTTGAAGCAAAAGAATAATAGTTAGTCTGCTTAACACAGAATTTGGTTTAGAAAAAAAGCTAATCTTAATACTAAGTTCTACTCACAAGTTATAAAAAAGCAATAAGTGATATTCACGATGAAAAGGTCGGATTGTCATTTACACATAAATATTGACACTCCCTCACCGCCTTCACCTTTTAAGGAATCATCCATTTTAACAAGCATTTCTATAGTAGTTTTTATATCTTGAATCTCAGTTTCTAATTTGCTGAACATTTGAAGATTCCTATTCAATCCTTCATGAAATGGGTTTACATCTAGTATCTTCAATTTACCACCTTCATCGGTCCAGTGCATGTTGTGGCAATTGCTTTGGAAATTGTTTCATCAGATGTACGCATAAACTGGACTGAGCTTTCCGTTGTTTTAATATTATTAAGTAATACTTTTTGATAGCTCGTTAATAATGTTTCAAGTTGAGTAGAAAGATCTGTTAATTTCGTTACGACATCCAATGTATTTCCAATAATTGGAGGCACGGCTTTTGGATTTAGTGATTCAGCGCGACCTTTCATATCACTTAATTGTGCTTCTACATCCGCATATAATATTTTCACTTCTGAAGACATTCTATTCCCTCCTCGAGATTTACTTCGTAGACTTTGCTTTTTCCGCGGCTTCCTCAGCTAACAAATGATTGATGGTTTGTTGTATCTGTTCAATTTCTATATTTAAAGCTGCAATTTTTGTAGTGATTGCTTCGTATACTTTACTAAATTGTGCGCCTGCTATTTCTAAGTAAGGTGTGTGAATACCAGATTCACGTATTTCATCAAAACTAGTGGCATGCTTACCTTGCCATGTCTTCGCTGTAAGTTCAGGTTCTAAACATTCATTTTCATGATTATTAAATTCCCCTTGTTTGACTACCAATTTCCCTTGGCAATCATTCAACCGCTGAACATCCTTAACTTTTTTTGCTTTTAAAGCATAATAATAAGATAACAAGAAAATCCCTCCCTTATTTTCTACTTACTTTGCTACCTTTATCACTAGTTTCCACTAAAATCTTTGGAATAAAATAGATGAACATTAATAGTAAACTAATAGAAATTAATGTGATGTAAATAATTGTTCTGAATCCATTGCCCTTAGGTTGTTCCGCAAATGGATTAAATTGTGGACTTATTTTCTGATGTTCTTCATTTTGAGTAAATAGGCCAATCTCGGATGTTCTTGCTGCGACCGTACTATTTACACCTCGTTCAGCTTCACGGAAAAGATATGAAGGATCCTGCTTTGACGGCAGTTTTCTACTGCCGTCAAAAAGGATTTCAAACTGCTTGACTGGGATGGTATTCTTCATTTCAATTTTCTTTTCATCATGTAAATAATCTGTATTTTTATTAAATTTTAATTTCTCATAGACAAATGGTTCAACATTGTCAATCGATTCTGGCTGATCAACTAATGAACTTGTAGCTACAGAAGAAATTGCGATAAACAGAAATACTGGAAAAATGGAGTTAACTTTCATACGTTTCATCTACTGAAGCAGTTTCAGTTTTTATTTTTCTATTTTGAAAGAATGACAATGAAAGGACAATTATTGTGAAAGTTATTACGATAGCTGTACTCCATCCAAATAGTGTCTCAGGTTCATACTTAAAGGACATATACACATTTGATAGTAAGTCTGGTATTGTAAGTTCGGGAACACCTAAGATGAGAAGTGGTGTAATGTAAATGCACATTAGAATTAAGCCCGCAAGCCATCCGGTTGTTTGACCATAACCCAATGCTAACCATATAAAGGAAGCACCTGCTAATAATAATAAAATAGTGAATATGGTCCATTCAATTGCCCGTTCATCTCTCAATACATACATATTGACACTATAAAAACTAATTAGTAAACCTGTAACGATAGCTAACATTGATAATAATCCGAGTCGTAATTTGAATGTTCCCACCTGTAATCTATAAGAAAAGAAACCGATTAATAAACTGCTAATAAGCAATATGATGAAAAGAATTACTGGTGGGACTTTTTTAAGTTCATCCAACGCAGTTGCTTCTCCTTTTACTTGTAATGGATTTACTAAGTGATTAAATACATAGCCATTTTCCTGTCCGTCAATATACGTGTTTGAAAGAAAATCTTTAATGTCTTGATTAAAGTCACCCATAGCACTCACATTAATATCCCATTTATTACTGAATGAAGCTGATGTATCTTTTATGTTATTAGCTTTACCATTTAAATCTTTTGCATACGAAACGATTCCATCTTGTTTTTGTGACATAGAATTCATGAGGCTACTTAAATTGACGAGCTGCGTTCCAACATTTTGCTGCTCGGACATTACCGCACCTTCATTTACTGTTTGAACAGGCTCTCCTGATGGAATATATGTCGATGGTGTATTAATTTGTGAAAGCAAAACATTTCCTTGTTCAGTAATGGCTGCTAAATCACCTGTTAAGGCCGCATGTTGTTCTTCCATCGACTCTTCAAAGCCTGACATAATGGCTGCAAAAGTGGAGTTTAACTTGATAAATCCAAGCTGTGTTCCAGGAATTTCATCCTCAAGTGAAGCCCATCCATTTTGTTCTTCTTCATCAATCTCCACTACGCTTTTTAATAACGCCTTGAAGATTTCATCTTTTAATAATTCATCTTTATGTGTTCCGCTTCCTTGTTCATCTAAAGTTAAACCAAATTGTTGAAGTGTAGCAAAATACGCAAGTAATGATTTTATATCACTTTCCACGTTACCCGTATTAAAGATTTCTTCTAATTGAATTTTCTTTTCATTTGTCAGTGAATCATGTTCTAATAAGGAGTTTTCTTTATCTTTTATTTCCATAAATAGTCTTGCTGTATCAGCAGGATATGAATTTAAGATTTGTTGAACAGTTTGGTACTCCTCATTTAATTTATTATAATAACCTAGTAACTCATCGTATGCAGCAGATGCATTTGAATAATCAGTTGCATCGTCCTTTTCTGTTTTACTTAACAAACTTTCTTGGATAGCGAGTTCGTTCGTCACAGTCATTAATTCTGTTTCTAGTCGAGTAAGTTCCGCTATCATTGTTGATTCAGGATCTTTTTTCTGAACGTTTTCTTTTAACGTTGCAAGTGAAGATATAATTTCTTTGGCTTTTTCCTGTTCTGCCAGAAGTCCTGTAAAAGTACGGTTAGATTTTGTGACTGCTTCTTCTGCTATTTGCTTATTCTTTGATAATAAATCTTCTGTGGATGGTAAACCTGCTATGCTTCCTGCTGGAACGATAGAATTACTTTTGTCTGCTTTAATTTGTTTTTCAAGCTTATTTAAAATAGTCGTATTATAACGGTCAATTGCTTTACCTTGTACAACGAGCAAATCATCCATCTGACGATTAACTTGTTCTTTTCGGAGTTCAGATAATTTATTAAACTTGTTTTTATTTTCATCAATTTTTTCATTCATTTTATTAACTTCATCATTTACTTTGCTTGTACTGTTTTCTAATGAAAGCACTGATTTATTATATTGACTAATTTGCTTCGTAGCCGCTGCTTGAACTTTAGCCAAGCTATCGCCTTGTATTTGTACTAATATGTCTTTTTGCTGATCCTGAAATCCCTTGTATTTATCCACATAAGTTATGAACTCAGAAAACTGCTGACTAAAGGAATCTACATTTTGAACGCGGTCATCATGAGCTTGATTTGCCTCACCCATAGTTGAACGTAAAGCTTCTACCTGCTCCTTTTGTTTCGTCATTTCTTCAGCAAGTTCTGCAGAACCTGGTTTGTAATAGGAAGACATCGCCGTTAAAAATTCTGTTTCTTTATCTAATATTGTCGCGAATTCCTTTTTAATATAATCCATTTCTAATGCAACATAACTCCAATATAAAGTAGATACTTTTTGGTTCACTCTATTTGTAGCAGCTTCAATCTCATGTAAGACTTTCTCTTTATTTGTACCTGTTTTCTGACGCTGAACTTGATAGGAAAACTCTGCTTTCCTCGGATTATCTTCTTCATATGACATTATATTTTCTGAAAAGTCAGAAGGTATATATACTATAGCTTCATACTGATTTGCTTTTAGTCCGTTAACTGCAGAACCACGGCCCATCGCTTTCCATTCATAGGGGGATTCGTCAGCTAATATGGATATAACATCTTTCCCCATCTCAATTGTTTCTTGGTCCTTTGCATCACCCAAGTCTTCATTGACAATTGCAATGACGCGTTTTTGAGGGCCATTCATTTCAAGGAGACTTCCTCCTAAGAATTGAAAAAACAGTATTGGGACAGCTAATATGAGTAGTACAGCAGCACCCAATTTTATTGCTCTTTTCCTATTGTTCATTGATGTAACTTCCTTTCAATCTTGCAAATCGGTGTTTGGATTTTTAAATCACTACCGTTCAATATATAATGGGCGTAGCCTATCGGAAGATCCTGTTCCTTACGTTCGTATGCAACGGTATACAACGTTTGTTCTGACTTTTTCATAAAGAGCAATGCTTGGCGTACTAGTTTTAATTCATTGGTGAATACATCATAGCCTTTCGTAATTTCTGCATTCGTTCCAGTGACAATGACATTAAATCCTAAATGCGAATACTTCTTCATTAGTTTTACCAAACGATCTTGAATCCCTATATCTACAACTTGTAAAAACCTCGCATATTCATCGATAATGAAAAAGGATGGTACTAATTCCTTGTTTACTTGTTGAGAATCAATTCGAGATAAGTAATCCTTTTCTACTTCAATGTAATTTTGCTCTACTCCAGTTAACCAATCAGATATTTGTTCTTTTGTATTTAAATAGTTCACATCTTTATCAAATGCGAATGATGATAATCCTCGATCGAATGAATCAAAAATTGCTATAAAACCATTTTGTTGATCCAACAACGTATGAATCATTACTTTTAACATATTCGTTTTTCCTCGTCGTCCTTGTCCTATTAACAAGCAATGTCGATTTCTTTTGAAGTCAATCAAAACTGGTTCTACTCTATCTTCATCTAGACCAATAGCGACACAGCCTGACTTAATGACTTCATTCTCAACATATGTCGACAGAGTAGTTGTAGATAGTTCAAACGGTAACATCGGAATCGGTTTTGGTTGCCCAAAATTGATATAAAATTCTTTTAAATCGGCTACTTTTTCTTTTACCTTTTCTAACACATCAAAATCATTACTACCTTTTGCAGGCATATAAAGTTGTGTAAAATAAGAGGCTTCTTTTTTTAGTACTGCCCTTCCTGGAAAAGGTTCTAACTCAAACGGAAGCCGTCCTACAATGGTAAATGCTTCTGAAGAATCCATTAAATAATGGACAACTTTTGTTTTCAAGTTATTCATAAGGGACTGACGAACTGCTTGTGCCCTCGTTGCAGAGATAAAAAGATATACACCAAGCGATTGTCCATCTCTACCAAATTGATTTAACTGTGCTTCTAGATCTTCCATTTCTTCACGCACAATATCGTAATTATCTACTATTATATAAACAAGTGGTAAAGGTATCTCAGATAATCTGTTAAACATATTGATATTATTGACCTCTGATAGTTGAAAGGCAATTTTTCTAGAACTAATTTCTTTCTTAATGAAAGAAATTAATTTATCTCTTTTTAATTCTTCTTCAAGCGTAAAGTAATCTGCAGTATGTGGAAGTTGGCGCAATGGTAAGAGTGAGCCATTCCCATAATCTAAAATATAAAAGACAACTTCTTCAGATGAGTAATTTTCGGCGATTCCTAATAGAGTTGTCAATAGTGTATACGATTTCCCGTATCCTGAAGAGCCGAATACGCCTAAATTCCCATCAATCATTGGCTGATAATGCATCGTAGTTTGACTTTGCTTTTCAGGTTCATCAATTAAACCAATTGCAATTAATGAAGAATCTTCTATGTTTTCGTTTTTTCTCTCTATTCTTAACGGAAGTGGTGGAAGCCATGGACTTGCCAATTTCTGAATACCCATATTAGTTTGAGTAGCGGCGATTTCGGCTGTCACTGCTTCAATTTCAGTTATATTACTTTTCTTATTTCCTATGTTTAATGCAATTTCTGAAAGTGGATTTAAACCTAAATCGGTAACAATCGCAATTTCGTCTTCGCCCTCAAAGCTTTCTTCTTGATACGGTGAACCACTCCAAGCAGATTGAAACAATTCGTATACTTCATTGTTTCCTACCTGTAAATAGCCACGACCTGTCACTGTAATTGAAGCAGCATCGCTATTTTTCAAGATTTCTTTACTATCTGTTGCATCCTGTACTTTCAATGCAACACGAAAACGAGCGTTACTCCATATCTGTTGATCAATGATGCCTCCTGGTTTTTGTGTTGCTAAAATTAGATGCACACCTAAACTACGTCCAATTCTTGCTGTACTGACAAGTTCTCGAATAAATTCAGGTTCTTCACTTTTTAATTCAGCAAACTCATCAGATATAAGGAATAAATGCGGCAATGGTTCCTCTGCTTTTTCTTCCTTAACGAGACTCGTATAATCATCGATATGACTCACAGTATGTTGATCAAAAAGACGTTGTCGTCGTTTTAATTCACTATTAATAGAAGCAAGTGCGCGCATACTAAAGTTTTTACTACCTTCAATATTTGTAATTGTTCCCAATAAATGTGGAATGTTTTTGAAAGGTTGAGCCATTCCACCACCTTTGTAGTCAATCAATAAGAAAGCGACTTCATGAGGATGGAAATTTACAGCAAGCGACAAAATATAAGTCTGTAGGAATTCGCTTTTACCCGAACCTGTTGTACCAGCTAAAAGTCCATGTGGTCCATGTGCTTTTTCATGTAAGTTTAGTTCAACGAGATCTTCTTTACCTTTAAAGCCAACAGGTACTGCAAGTGATTTGGCAGATTCATTTTCCAACCAATTATTTTCAATTGCTAGATTTTTAACATCTTTAACACCGAACATTTCTAGAAAACTTACGGTGTTCGGTATTGAATTTTTGACACCTACTTGATGGTTTAAATTCCTTAACAACCTAGCATAACTTTCATTTGTTAAGCTAGAATAGCTATCTATCATGAAAGGAATCTCTACTGCTCTTTTTTCATTGATAATAATGTCCCCTTCACGCGCATTTACATAGCGCACAAGTGTATGAACATTTTCCGTAATTCTCTCTTTAGCAGAGGCAGTGAATATAACGGATATTCCTAGCTCTTCATGACTTTTCCCCTCTAGAAATTCTAAGATTACATGTTCTGAAATAAGTAAATAATCAGAAACTATAAATATTAAATGTGGGGTGAAATTCACTTCACCTTTATTTTCATCAACATCACGTTCTCTAATCATTTCGTAGATAGATGATAAGAGCTGATCCCTTGTTACTTCATTATAAATTAAAGATTTTGCATGCATATCTGGCAACGAAAAATGTGGAAGCCACTTCATCCATTCCATTTGTGCATAATCCTTGTGGTTAAAAATATGAATGAATCGAACATCTAGATAACTATGGAAGAAAGCAAGTTGACCAATTATTTGAGAAAGTTCTTTTTGAAGAATAGACTCTTTACCTACAAGGCCTAAAATACCTTTCGATAGTGCAGCAGTTATAGGCGCATTGGATACTTTCTTAAAGACTTTTTCCATCTGTTGTGATTGTTTTAATAAGTCGTCAATTTCTCTATTTGCTAGATCACTAGACGATAAGCTTATGGTATAACTCGAAGGTACATCCCCGGTTCCCAATCGAATATCCAGGAAATCGTGACTTTCTAAAGACCGTTCCCATATTCTTCCTGAAACGTTTTTAGTCATCATCTTCATTTGCTCAAACGAAGGATAATGGTGTACTAAAACTTCTTTTTGCTTGTTAGATAAAGTATAAAGCTCCTCTCGCATATTTTTCAAATATGCCGTATACACGCGAATTCTTTTGGCTTCATTTATTTTTTTTCTTTTCTTGTCTTTAAAATATTGAAATGTCGAAGTAACCAAAGTCATCATAAACATTGAAATGGATATAATTATAAAAATACCGCGCGGAATTAACAAAGCTACTAATCCCATTACGACGAGCATAACAAGTGGAGGAGCAATAATGAGCCATAATCCACGTCCAGTATCCTCACTTTCTTGAGAAGGAAATGTTAGTGTAACTTTGTCGTCGGGTACCTCATATATCATTCTTGGTGTACGTCTATAATTAGGAAACATTTTAGCCATCTCAGATTGCGGTAGTTCCACAATTGGTAATTCTGATTTTAAATTGGCTACAGATGAAACGTGTATAATATCTTCTTTCTGTAACTGGATTTCCATGAAAGCCCATAGAATTAAATCCCCAATTTGTATTTGAAAATTACCTATACGCTCCATCCCATTCACATAAAGTTTACATGTTGGAGGTATATCAATTTGCCAGCCATGTATAGTTTTTAATAATGTAAAACCATCACTGTGATAGTCAATTTGATTCGAATCATATTTAATAGAAGCTTGTTGTGTATTAGAACCAAAAGAAATTTCCTTTTCATAACCTAGATAGTATGTTTTCAGCCTTCTTTGAGAAGGTGTAAGGACTAATTTTAACTCTCTTCCTTTTCTAGGAACGACGACTGAATTTGTTTTAGTCAGAAAACCAAGTTCTTTTCCTCCTTCTAAAACGAAAAAACCATCTTCTCCTTTTTCTAAACTCATTGGTCCATGAGGGAAAGGAAAAGATTGTATGGTTACATCATAGCTAATATCCGAACCAAACATCATTTTTGTGAAATCATATTCGTTAAATTCCACGCATTGGTAATGACGGTCATAAAATAACCAAAGTAGTAAAATATTCAGCACTTCCTTCTTTACTTCTTTTCTAATATAAATTATTTATGGTGTAGGACTTTCTGTTTTTGTTTCCTCTTTTTCTTGTTCTAATTCTTTTTTTCTTTTAAGTTCTTCTTGTTTTTCAAGTTCTTCCTGATCTGCTGCTTTTTTTTGCTGAGCTTGTTCTTTTTCTTTTTCCTTTTCTAGTACTTCTTCATTTTCCAATTCTTTTAGTTGTTCTCTTTCATCCATTAATTTTTCATATTCCTTCACTTCATCATCAATTTCCCTTAATAACTCTTCCTTTTTTTCTCCGGTAAGATCTTTCTCAGATTGAATTTCATCGCGTCTTTTTAATAAACCATATGTGATAAGTTCCCCGTCTTCCATTAATCTAGCTAAATCAATGGCTTTTTCCGCTTCTCCACGACCTATGTAAATCCAATACTTTAAGTACTCCTCATCTGTAAGCAAAGTTAAATTATTAAGTACATTTCGCTTCTGTTCCTCATCTAAACGTTCATTAACGACAGAAGAATGCGCTAACTCGTAGAGTACGACATAAGGCATCGGTTTTATCCTTTGTGACTCAAGAATCGTAACGACTTCACTATATTTGTTCATTAAGTATGCTTCATGGCCGTTTAAATAAGCTTCATTTCTAGGTTTTTCATATATAAATGTATAAATAATAAATATAAATGCAGGAATAATTAATATGCTAATAATACTTGTCAGGATCTTAAACGACTTCCATCTCTTAAGTGGTATCTTTTCAAAGCTTTTCTCTTTTTTCTCAACTTGCTCAATTTGTTCTTTTATATAATTCTTTAGAGAATGACTATCCTCCATCGACATTATCGATGAAGTAGTGACTTTCAAATCCAAAGCTTCAAAATACTTTACATATTCTTCAAAGGTTTTAGTATTGTCTAACACTGCAGCAATAACAGCTTTAGTTTCAAGCCATACCCTTTCACCATCTTCCACGAATGGGGGGAGACTGTCGCGTACACCAAGATGAATGTAGAAAGGTGTCATACCAGTATCAAATACTAAATTTTCTGGGCAAACAACTTGCGTTAACCGCCCATTAGGAAAACTATTTGTCATATCAACTAGTTGATAAGCAAAAATCCATTTTGATTTTTCATCTTGCTTCCTAATTTCTTCAAAGCGCATAAATAATTTCGGCATTTCGGTACTAATTATTACTTCATCATCAGTAATGCTAATGTCTTTTTTAAATCTCAATTCTTCGTTCAATAAGAAATCAATTTCAGCACGATTCTTTAATCCAATTCTTTCTTTTTGAAAAATAAATGTCGACTTATTTTCTTCAACATTAATATCTGCATCCAATAACCGCTGTAGATAACTACTCTCTTTTTCGGACATCATGATATCCCCTTTATATTATTTCAAGTCGATCGCCGGACAAAATGCAACATTCTTCTAATGTTAAGTGACCAGGAAATAATTTATTTTTATTAATCACCCGAATCCAATGTCCTTCACGCTGTTTCTCTGAAATAGATTGTGCTTGCCACGCAATGTCTATTAATTTCTTAATTGTGAGGTAGTTTGATAGACGAAGATCAAAAACAACTCCATTATATTTTTCTAAATCAACTGTTATTTCTATGTACATATTTATTCACCTCATCAAATATGGAGCGTCTTAAATATTGAAAGACGCCCCAACTAGTAAATTATCAATTATCCACGGATTTGACTAGCAATTTGCTGATCTGCGTCTTGTAACGATTCACCAGCACGGTTAAGTTGAATTCCAACTTCGCTTAATAATTCACGCATTTCATTAAAGTGTGGCTTTAGGCGTTCGTATTGTTCAGCAAATGCAGCACTAGAGGCACCTTCCCACATTGATTGTAATTCACCAATCATGCCATCTAAACGTCCAATTTGAGAAGCTACTTCCCCTGATTCGTGTGTATAACGAGTTGACATAGCTGAAAGTTCAGCAGGTGTTACGCGAATAATTCCTGACATAAAAACATCCCCTTAATATTATCGAGTTTTTGTTCTAATGAAACATTAGAAATTGCAGCTAATATAATTTTGAAGAGTCTTTAAAAAAACTCGCTTTCTAATGTTTACCCACAATTTACCAAACCAAACTTAATTGCACCACTTCTCTATTTACCATGTATGTTACTTTACTACTTCTTATAAATACCAAACTTAATATACTTTGTCAAAGTTAACCATATAACATGATTTATACATAGGTTAATTGACACCACTCATATAGTCCTTATATGAATTCAAAACAAATATATTGCTTCCAAGTCAGTCTCATAGCTATAATAAATTCAGTTACTATAGTACATTAGTTACCTAGTTGGAAGTTACTTTGCTCACTTTATTAAAAAGAGTTACAAATCGCTACTATTGATAGATTTTTATATACTTAACTAGAAGGTGTATGGCTTGAATTTGAGATAAATACTGTATTTATATTTAAAAACAGAATATTTCCTCTCTTATTTAAAATAATATACTTTGAAGCTTTTGTAGAATTCTGTATTTAATGTTTAAAACTCTAAATATTTCTGAAAGTTACTATGTGAATCAATTTCATAATGCGTACTTTTAAAAAATCATATAGAAACAGAATTAAAAATGATTTCTTAAAAAAACGAATGAAGTAGCTGATTATGCTGTTTCAGATAATTGAAGTTGAAGGAGTCGATCAACAGCAAGTTTACTAGCGTTGTACGCGATTTGAACTAAATCAAAATGAACCTTGGCTTTTTCACCAGTACAATGATAAATCTGTTCTAATAGAAAATATCCTTTGAGGTATGCATTTACACGTTCAACGGAACTTCGTTCCTTTTAAATTTCATCCCATTTTACTGAGCCACGTGCTGGCGCAGTGTAACGTCTCAGGTCATCAGTGATTTTCTTTTTATAAACCTTCTGACATAAAGTATCAGTAGCGAGTGGACAATTCTTACATTCCAATGGACGTGTGTATTTCAGTGTTTGATACTTACTGTCGAAGCTATCATAACGATACGAATGTTCTCGAACACATGTCGGTGTGAAATATTTATCAAAGCCTATAGGCTCAGGTTCATTCTTCTTATTATAAGCAATGATAGATTGCGATCCGTTACGATAAATTTGTTCGTAAATTGGGTTGTAATCGTAACCTGCATCCATTGTTACGTAGTTTATTTTTAATAAAGGTAGACGTTCTTTAGTACCTTTTAATAATGAGATTGCAGCTTTTCCATCATTAAGACTGCCTGAAGAAAATAGAGATTGAAGAATATATTGACTTTTCGTCCCAACCGCTAGATGACATTTAAATCCATACCAAAAGATGTTCTTCCCTTCACTGTTTTTCTTTATTCCCCATTTGGGTTCAATAGGCACAGAGGAACGAAGTTCCAATAGGGATGCATCAAGTTGATTTTCAATTTTCTTTTCATAGAGCGGAAGGTTCGCTTCCTTTTCAGCTTTTTCAACTAGCCATTGTTCATGTTCTTCTTTCTTTTTTCGGCCACGCTTTTTGGGTTCTTTTTTAACTTTATCCGATTTAAATGGAGCACGATCACGCGCTTCAACATGTGTTGCATCAATAGCTATCGTTTCATCTGATACGAAACCTTCTGTTATCGCTTGGAGAAGAAGACGTTCTTGAACGATTTCTAAAGTATCAGATTCGCTAATGGATGCAATCATACGGGAATAGGAAGCTTCCGATGGAATCTCATCAGATACTAAGAATCCACAATCAACCTTAAACCGTAAATCTGTAGTGAGACGCTTTACAAGGTCCTTAATAAATGGAATGCGTTCGGTGATTCGAATAACCAACGAATAGATCATAGCAGAATAATTAAGTGATTGTTTAGGTCCAAAACGAGACTTTTTCATCACCACGTCAAGGATGGGATGTATGTCAATAACCGACAAAATCGAATTAAATCGATGGGTAGGTTCCAAGTCGAATAAAACTTGCATGTCAAACAGGCTTTCTTGTCGTATAATAGGCATAGAGCATTTCTCCAGTCTGTTAATGTGTGTGTGGTAACTCTCATTATACAGGATTTGGGGAGGTGCTCTATTTTTTTGTGATTTAACACCTAGAGCCCCAAGGGCTCAGAAATATGAAATTGATTCATGTATAAATTACAAATAAAAACTCCCTCCCATGTCATTTTAAGGCGACATAGAAAGGAATTTATTTAATTACTTTTTCTTTTTTGGTTGGTTTTGACCTTTATTGCTTGCACTCCTTTCTTTAAAATCAGTAGGCTTTTTAAAGTCTGGTTCTTTTCCGAACTCGGTATTATAATTGACATTATTAAATTTTCTTTGATTTAAATCTTTTTCCACTTCCTCACTCGGCTCAAACAACATTCCTAAGCAAGCCAGTCCACTTAATCCAACTAATGCATAAATTACTCTAGACATGAATGCAGTTTGCCCACCAAATATCGAGGCTACCAGATCATATTTAAAAAATCCGATTAGACCCCAATTAATTGCGCCAATTATCACAAGTGCTAAAGCAATCCTTCTCATCGCTCCCATAAATAAACACCTCCTCAAAATTTATTGAAAATCAGGAAATAAATAATTAAATATTGACCATAAAAACAGGTAGACAAAACCAATTCTGTTGTAGTAATACATTTTTGTGTAAGCCTTTAGAATTGGTTAACATTAAACTCCTTCCCACTTTCATTATTATCTTTTGCCAAATTAGCTTTTTCATACATAAAAAAATTTAATTAAAAAATATACCACCAACAAATTGAGAGTCTGTTGGTGGTATATATAAATTAATTAACTATAAAATATCTTGCATCTGGATGTGCAAATACCATGGCAGATACTGATGCTTCTGGTTCCATCATAAATTCTTCTGTTAACTGGACATCAATATCTTTAGGTCTTATCAAACCGAATAATTTTGCTTGATCATCCAAATTTGGGCAAGCTGGATAACCAAAAGAAAAACGTTGCCCTTGATATTTAGCTGCAAAACGGTCTCGCATTGTAAAGTCTGTTGCATCAGGGAATCCCCATTGATCACGTATTTCTTGGTGAATCCTTTCAGCAAATCCTTCAGCTAACTCAAGTGCAGTTGCCTGAAGTGCATGACTTTCCAAAAACTTTCCTTGTTCTTTTAATATATTCGCTTCAGCACGCACACCATGTCCTGCTGTTACTTGCATGAAAGATACATAATCCATTTCGCCGCTTTCCACTGTTTTAAGGTAATCAGCTAGACATAAAAACGGTTCCACAGATTGGCGTGGGAAAGTAAAGCGTTCAATCTCTGTTTTAGCATCCGCAGGATCATATATAATGACATCATCCCCATTTGCTTGTGCCGGGAAAAATTGATACATACCTTGTGGCTTTAATACCCCAGAACGTAAAAATCCAGTTACGAGCTCATGAAGTTCTGTAGCGCGTTTATCTCCACGTTCTAACAATTTATCACTGTAACCTTTCAGACCCAAATGATGGCCAATCAAAGTTCTCATATTGACATAAGGATGAAGATGAGCAACTGAATAATCTTTCAACACATGTCGACGAAGATCTTTCGGCTTGTACACTTGTACATCTTCACGGACCGTTTTCACAGGTCTTTCCAGAACGGCAACAGGTTTAGAGGCACGTACTTCTTCTGCAATCTTACGTTTTTCTTGCTGAATCCCAAGCTCCTCGAGTAAAACTACTTTATCGCCCGCATTCTGCAAACGATTTGCCAAATCAAGACCTGACATCGCATCTTTCGCATATAACACAGGACCATCATATTCTGCAGAAATTTTTGTTTCTGTAAATCGACGAGATAATGCCGCTCCGCCAACAAGTATTGGAACATCAATACCAACTTCTTTAAAATCTTGTGCTGTAATAACCATTTGTTTCGCAGATTTAACAAGTAGACCAGATAACCCGATGATATCAGGCTTTTCTTTACGAATTACATCAATCAATGTTGCAGGTGTCACTTTAATACCGACATCAATCACTTTATAACCATTATTACTTAAGATGATTTCAACCAAGTTTTTTCCGATATCATGAACATCACCTTTTACAGTAGCTAAAACGATTTTACCTTTACCGGAATCATCTTCTTTTTTCTCCATAAAGTTTTCTAAATAAGTTACAGATGCTTTCATCACACCCGCACTTTGAAGAACTTCTGCAACGATAAGTTTGTTATCATTGAATAAGCGCCCTACTTCTGCCATTCCCTTCATCAGCGGTCCGTTTATCACATCCAGAGGTGTTTCATACATCTCAAGAGCTGCATCTAAATCAGGAATTAAGCCTTCTTTCGTACCTTCAACGATGTAATAAGCGAGACGTTCTGGAACTGTTTTAGGAATATCATCTTCTGTCTTTTCTTTCTTCTTGTCACGGTAAAAGGCTGTAAAATCAGCAAGTGTTTTATCAGTAGTTGTAAATAAAAGTTCATTGGCCATCGCAATTTCCGTTTCAGGAATTGAAGCAAATCGTTCAAGTTTCTCAGCATTTACAATTGCATAATCAAGACCTGCTAGCGTGCAATGGTATAAATATACAGCATTCAGTACTTCACGCCCGACTAAAGGAAGTCCGAATGACACATTACTTACACCTAAAGTCGTTAAACTACGTGGTAACTTTTCCTTAATTAAACGAATGCCTTCAATGGTTTCTACCGCAGATCCAATATATTGCTGATCACCCGTACCGACCGGGAAAACAAGCGGATCAAAAATAATATCTTCTGGCGCAAGTCCCCATTTATTCACTAACAATTCATAGGACCTTTCAGCAATTTCAAGCTTCCGTTCACGAGTAACCGCCATTCCGACCTCATCAATGGTTCCGACTACAACAGCTGCCCCATACTTTTTCACAAGCGGCATTACCGCGTCAAATCGTTCATCTCCGTCTTCAAGGTTAATGGAATTAATAATTGCTTTTCCCTGTGAATACTTTAAAGCCTCTTCAATTACTATTTCATCCGTGGAATCAATTACGAGTGGGACCTTTACTTTGTTTACTACTTCTTTCATGAATTGGACTATATCCTCTACTTCATCCCGGTCTGGATTCGCTAGACAAATATCAATAACATGTGCCCCGCCCTTAACTTGCGCTCGCGCAATTTCAGATGCTTCTTCAAACTTTCCTTCTATAATAAGCCGTTTAAATTTTCTAGAACCAATTACATTTGTACGTTCTCCAATTAATAACGGACGCATGGATTCATCGTATTCAAGCGGCTCAATGCCAGATAAAACGTGGCCATGTCTAGTTTCTGACGGTTTGCGTGGCGCTTGGTCTTTTACTGCTTCACGAATTGCCTTTATATGTTCAGGTGTCGTACCACAGCAGCCACCAACAACATTCAGCCATCCTTTTTCTGCAAAACCTTTCAATTTCTTGGAAAGTGACTCAGGTGACTCATGATAATGTCCGTCTTCATCAGGCAAGCCTGCGTTTGGATAACAACTAACAAAGCCTCCGGATAACTCTGAAAGTGAACGGAGATGATCTGTCATGAATTCAGGACCTGTTGCGCAATTTAGACCAACTGAAAGCGGCTTAACATGCTCAATAGAAATGTAAAAAGCTTCTATTGATTGTCCAGCTAAAGTTGTGCCCATTGGTTCAATCGTACCTGAAATCATAATTGGAAGTTCTTTTCCAACTTCTTCAAATGCTTGTTTAATACCAATTGTCGCTGCTTTCACATTTAACATATCTTGGCTTGTTTCCAGTAAAATTAAGTCACTTCCACCTTCAACTAACGCTTTAGCTTGTATATAAAAGTCATGCATTAATTCATCAAATGTAATTCCGCCTGTTACAGATAGTGTTTTTGTCGTTGGTCCCATTGCACCCGCCACAAAACGCGGCCATTCTGAAGTAGAAAATTCTGTCGCACACTTTTTTGCAAACTTCGCAGCCTGATAGTTAATCTCATGCGCTTGGTCGCCTAAATCATAATCATTCAACACGACTGGCGTACCCCCAAAAGTATTTGTACAAATAATATCGGCACCTGCAGCTAGATACTCACGATGAATTCTTTCGATGATCTTAGGATTGACGATATTTAAATATTCATTACATCCATCATATTCTTCTCCGCCAAAATCATCTGGTGATAAATCAGCGTTTTGTATCATTGTACCCATTGCGCCATCAATGATAAGAATTCTTTTTTCTAATTCATTTTTAATTAATTCACTTGACACTAAATCATCTCTCTCTACTGTTAAATTTATTGTAATTCATTAGATATGTATAAAGATCAATGGTTTGTAGGCACTGAAACTTTTTGTAAACAGCATTATTTACCGGGATTAAAGGAAATAAGTTTGAATGTAGCGTAAATTTAAATACTATTTCATTGTATCGCCTTACTTGTCAATATATCTATATCATAATTATACAGTTTATTTTGACTTGGGAGTGTCAATATTTATGTGTAAATGACAATCCAACCTTTTCATAGTTACTGTCACTTTTATTTTTTTACAACTTCTAAACCATACGATTTTCTCTTGATGAACAGGATATACTTTCTTGGAAATCACCTTTTATTCTGAAATAAACTATCTATTATTCTTTTGTTTCAAACATATTAGCCAGCTCAGCGCGCGCTTGATCGAAACCGATATGGCATCGTGTGAGGAAGCGTTGGTTGTAATCTTCGAACTGGGAAACGAGGAAACGTTCAAGTGATTCTTCGTTGGGAAACTGTTCTTTTCGCTTTGTATATTTCTTAATTTGCTTGTTAAATGACTCGATTAAATTCGTTGAGTATATGCTGCGCCAAATGGGTTTCGGAAAGCTGTAGAAGGTAAGTAAATGGTCATTTGCAGCGAGTGATTTCGTCACCTTGGGGTACGATTTTTTCCATTTTGAACAGAACTTGTCTAATGCAACTTGACCGGCTTCTTTATTATCAGCCCGATAAACCATTTTGAAATCCTCACAAATTTCAGCTCGATCTTCAACCCGCACTTTATGTGAAATCGTACGTGCTACATGCACTAAACATGTTTGGAATTCAGCTTTAGGAAATGCAGTCGCAATTGTGTCCACCATGCCTGTTAAGCCGTCTGAAAGAAAGAGCAGAACTTCTTCTACGCCACGCTCCTTTATTTCTAGTAGGAGCTCTTTCCAATTGAAAGCTGATTCTGTCGGCGCGATTGTGTAGGCAATCACTTCTTTTGAGCCGTCTTCACGAATGCCCACAGCTATATAAACAGCTTCTTTAGAAACAGTTTCACGTCGAACAGAAATATAAGTTGCATCTAAATAAACACAGGCATAGCGCGCACTTAGCTTCCTTCTATTAAAGGCTTCTACTTGTTCACCTACTACTTGTGTCATATTCGATATTGTTTGACGTGTGTAATGATGACCGTACATTTTCTCAATTAAATCTGCGATTTCTGACATAGTCACGCCTTTTTGAAACATGTGAATGACAAAAGATTCAAGTGTATCGTTTGAGCGTTTATAAGGCGCGACTGTCTGTTGTTTGAACTCGCCGTTACGATCACGAGGAATCTTGACCTGAAGGTCACCATATTCAGTATGGAGCGTTCGGTCATATGATCCATTGCGGGAATTTCCTGAATTGAAGCCGATACGGTCATATTTTTCATAATCTAAAAATGCCGTCAGCTCAGTTGTGAGTAAAGTATTTATCGCTGTTTCTAGATGTGAACGAAAAACCTCGGTAATATCTTGTTTTTGTACTAGTGCTTGAACAATATCTGTTGTAAACTGAGTCATAGGGAAGGCCTCTTTTCTAGGATTGGTTGTGGTGACTTAATTCTACCAAGAAAAGGTCTTCCTTTTTGCATTTATTCATTTACACAAGATATTTTACACTCTCTTTGACTTTCACTATATAAATATAAAATAATATTTGTATATTATTAAAGCATATTTTGTGATAGAGTAATATAGTTCATTTATTAATAGTGAAATGATTGCTTTATCTGTTTTCGGCACTATTTAAACTAGTTCTTTTTTATAGATTAAGTTTCGCAATTATATGCTACTAAAATCATAATTAAGTCACTTTAAAAACTACATAATACGTTTTTAAAATCAGTTTAATTAATAACAGCGTTGGGGATAATAGGTACACGCTTTGATTTCAACAATTTTTATTAGGAGGAATGCTGAATGACAAATAACCCATCAAATCCAGATACTAAAAAAGGCTTAAGCCGCCGTCAATTTCTTAAAAACAGTGGTCTTGTAGCTGGTGGCGTTGTAGGTGGAGGTCTTTTTGGAGGATTACTAACAAACCAGTTACAAAAACCCGGAGTAGTCGATACAGCAGCTGTTCCAGTTTTAACTGAAGCCCGTATGTTTTTTAGTCGGAGAGCAGATTTTGATGTTCTTTCTGCAGCGACAGAACGTTTTTTGCCGAAAGATAAGAATGGCCCAGGTGCAATTGAATTAGGTGTTCCTTATTTCATCGACAAACAATTAGCTGGACCATATGGTATGAACGCTAAGGAATATACGAAAGGTCCTTTTATTTCAAATGGTGGAATCGCAATCAATGCAACACCACAAGATAAAACGGGTCCGGGTTCGGAGGTTCAAGTTCCTACTCCATCAACGAGGTACCAAACAAAACTGAAGAGAAGCGAAATTATTATGCAAGGGCTTCGTAAAATTGATGCAACAGCACAAGAAAAATTCAAAATGAAGTTTATTGATGCAACCGAAGAACAGCAAGATGAAATTCTTACAATGTTCGAAGAAAATAAAGTTGCGATGAACGGAATAGATTCTCCAGCATTTTTCTATTTACTATTAAAGCTAACAATAGAGGGCGCATATTCAGATCCTGTATACGGCGGTAATAAAGATATGGCGGGCTGGATAATGAAAGAATATCCAGGTCCTGTTATGGGTTATATGGATCAGATTGAAACAAAAGAGTTCGTTAAAATGGCTCCAGTAAGTTTGAAAGATTACCAAAAGTTTAGTTAATCGGAGGTGGACTATATGGCTAAGAAGTTAGATAAAGTACAAGTACTTATTGTCGGAACAGGATGGGCAGGCGGAACAATCGCTGCCGAACTATCTAAAGCAGGTTATCAAGTTCTAGGATTAGAGCGTGGGGTATCTGCAGATAGAGAAGATTATACGGGTGTTAAAGATGAGCTACGGTTCGCAAATCGATTTGAAATGATGCAAAACCTTTCCACTGAAACAATTACTTCTCGTGTAAATATTGAGGATACAGCATTACCAGTTCGAAATCAAAATGAATTCATGGCTGGAACCGACCTTGGTGGTGGTAGTGTTCACTGGGCTGGAGCTACTTACCGTTACCATCCTTATGATTTTGAAATCTACAGTAAAACTGTTGAACGTTATGGTAAAGGTAAGATTCCTGAAGGTATGATGTTACAGGACTGGGGTATTACATATTCTGAATTTGAAAAGTATTATGACCGTTGGGAAAAAACTGCGGGAATTTCGGGTGAACCTGATCCACTTGGTGATGAGCGTTCAAGCGATTATCCAAATCCCCCACTTAAGGAATCACCTGCAATTGCTTTATTCAAAAAAGCTACAGCAGAACTAGGCTATCATCCTTATCAAGTACCTGCCGGTAACATGTCACAAACGTATACAAATCCAGACGGAGAAACACTGAATGAATGTATGTATTGTTCATTCTGTACGAACTACGGATGTGACTTCTCTGCAAAATCAGATCCTTTGGCTACAGTAATTCCGACTGCACAAAAGACTGGTAACTACGAGGTTAGAACTGGTGCTTATGTTAGCCGCGTCGTGTATGACGGTAAAAAAGCAACAGGTGTAATTTACATTGATGATGCTACGGGGATTGAATACGAGCAGCCTGCTGATGTAGTTGTTCTAGCGGCATTCTCAATAACAAATAACCGATTATTATTGCTTTCTAAAATTGGTATTCCGTATGATCCTAAGACTAGAAAAGGTGTAATCGGTAGAAACTTTAATGCCCAAACTGACATAACTTTTTTAGGCGCACGTGGATACTTTAAAGAGAAAAAGTTCAATCTATTTATGGGTGCTGGTGCACTAGGTGGCGCTCTTGGTGATTTTAACGCTGACAATTTTGACCATACAGATTTAGATTTCATTAATGGTGGCGGTATCGAACTTAGACAATATGGTGACGCAGCGATTGCTACAAATCATGTTCCTAGAGGTACAAAAAAATGGGGAGCTGAATTTAAAGAGAATTCACTTTTCTATGCTAACCGTAATCTTGTTACATGGTTTACACCGGCAATCATGTCTTGGTGGCACAACTATTTAGATTTAGATCCTACTTATACAGATGTTAATGGAGATCCACTTCTTCGTGTAACATTTAAATATACGGATCAAGACCGTAATATAGCCAAATTCGGTATTGAGAAGTGTGTAGGTATTATGGAGCAAATGGGTGCTGATATCGTTGATGCTGATATCCCTCCTGACGAATTTAACCATGTCTATCAAGGTGGACATTATGCAGGTGGCGTAGTAATGGGTGCTGACCCTGAAACGTCTGCAGTAAACAACTACCTACAAATGTGGGATGTTGATAATCTATTCGTTGTCGGCGGATCTGCATTCCCTCACTTCGGTGGACATCACCCTACAGCAACAATCGGAGCTTTAGGTTACCGTGCTGCTGAAGGTATTGACTTGTTCCTTAAAAACGGCGGACAACTAGCTGAAGCAAAAAAAGCTAGCGTTAATTCTTAATAAAAACGAGCCCGATATAGGATATCTTCTTTACAATAAATCCAAAACACTTAAAAAAGGGATTAAAACCATTACGGTTTTAATCCCTTTTTCTTTTATATCAACTATATTATTAACTTTATTCTTGATTAGTATATAAATTCCAAAATAAGTAGCTGTGTTACATTATTTGTTGTAACTTTAAATTAATTAATTAATTATTTATTTATAAAAGATTTAATTTCTTCTTCTGACATTGATGAATCGCATTTCACATTTACATTGTCACCCTTAGTAAAGATGAAACCTGGAACCGTTGGAATGTTGTATTCTTTACGGAAGGCCGAAATACCTTTCATATCAGAACTTTCTATACTATTTACATAATAGATATGTGTATCAGTGTTCTCAGCAACTCTTTTTAGCTTTTCAACAAATATTTGACAAAAGGGACATACTGACTTGCCAATATAGATTACAGCTTCGGCTTCCCCTTTTACCAATTCCTGTATTTTTGCGGAATCCACTTTATCAAAACCAGCTACATTTTCTTCATAGGTATTAATCATCGCTCATTCTCCATTCTTTTATGTAATTATTATACAACAATGTATAAGTTTTCGACTAAATTGTATTTGAATGTACAATCTTATCAAAAATAGTTGTAAAAGACAAAAATTAAACTTCATTAAAGGTGATGAGTTCATTTGACATATAAATCCCTCCAAAATAATAAGAAATGGGTGCCCAACAATAAAACCATTCGAAATGATTCTACTACTGGACACCCAAACTTTATCCTCTATTTTTTATCGTTAAACCTTTTAATAAATTTCTCGCATATCTATCGCCGCACACTCTATAATTACTATGTCCTTCTTTTCTTAATACAGCGCTTAATTCGCCTTTTGTTATGATGACGCCTGCGTCTTCCAAAATATTAAGCATATCTTCACTCGTTAATGAAAGTGCAATTTTCAATTTCTTCATAAGGATATTGTTTACACTCTCATGACTTTTGCCACTAGGTACTTGTCTTTTGGCCTCTCCAGGTTTTGGTTCTTGTACGCCCCTTTTGTAAATAATAAAACCATTTAAAAAAGCATCAATCATCTCATTGGTACAAATGATACTTTCTTCATTTCCCTCAATATCATGATTTATTTTCTTGAGTAATTCTTGTACATCTTCTTTCGTTATTTCTATGCCACCCAGTTTAAATATCTCCTGCATCTCTACATCTTTTAAATCTAACGCATACCTAAGTCTAATTAATATATCGTTGTTATTCATCGTTAAACCTCCTGTAACCTAACAATTTGTATTTCTTAAACGCTTCAAAACTTAGTACTTTAAATCCATCTTCATTGATCCTTAAACTTTTGTAAACAGTTTTCACAAATACATTTTTTTCTTAATAGCTCTGCTGGTACAAGCTCAAAAATACCGTTCGGAAAGACTTCATCATTACACCAACAAGTGCCTAATGACTTATCAAGTGAGTTGCAGCAGTTATTACTTCTATTGCAAAGCGGACAGTTCTCAGCTTCCTCTGTTCTAGTTGTCACTAATAAATCCCCTTTAAAAATCCGTCAATAACATTATACCTTGTTACAACAGTTTTTATATATATTTTTTCGCTTGCAATAAACATTGTTCATGAATGTATAGCAAATCTTTCATAGAAAAATCAAACGAGAACTAAATCTAATCTTAACACTGTTTAAACGAATACTTATAGAATTCTAGGTAATCCTTATTATTAAAAGTTTACTATAAACAATTAGATTTTAATAGTTGATTAAATTGAATGAGTTTTCATAATTAATTTCTATTTTTAGTTCTTTTGCATTTAATAAGTTTTATTGATATAGTTAATAACCGCAAAACTAAAATGTACAACAGGGGGAATTATGAGAAAAGTATCGAATGTATTTTACATCACAATTGGATTAATCATTTTGGCAGTTGGATACGGTGTACTCGCGCCGGACAGCTTTGCTGAACAAACAGGAACAATTAAAAATCTCGTTGCATCAGGATTCGGCTGGTTCTACTTATTATTATTAACTTTTTTAGTCATTATTAGTGTGTTTTTGATTTTCAGTCCTTTTGGCAAAATTCGATTAGGAAAAGACACTGATAGACCAGAGTTTTCTACAATCTCTTGGATAGCCATGTTATTCTCCGCAGGAATGGGTATAGGACTTGTTTTCTACGGCGCTGCTGAACCACTATCACATTATGCTGTTATGTCAGCTTCCGAGGAATTGAACACACCAGCAGCCTATAAAGAGGCATTAAGGGAGTCATTTTTCCACTGGGGCTTCCACGTATGGGCAATGTATGGTTTTGTCGGTTTGTCTCTTGCCTTCTTCCAATTTCGTAAAGGCGAACCTGGATTAATTTCAGCAACATTGAAGCCGATATTTGGCAATAAAATGAACGGTCCTTGGGGCGTTCTCGTTGATGTGCTCGCTGTCTTTGCAACTGCTTTTGGTGTAGCGACCACGCTCGGCTTCGGCGCTGTTCAAATTAATGCAGGACTTCATTATTTATTTGGCGTAACGATTGGGGCAAAGTCTCAATTCATTATTATAGCAGTCGTTACAATTCTATTTATTCTTTCTGCTCGTAGTGGACTTAGTAAAGGAATGAAATACTTATCTAACACAAACTTGGTGCTAGCCGTTCTGCTGCTCATTTTTGTTGTTATCTTAGGGCCAACGCTACTTATATTTAATATGTATACTGATTCACTTGGCGGATATCTAACTAACTTTATCAAGATGAGCTTTTCAACTTCACCGTTAAACGATGAAAATCGTCAATGGCTAGATGCATGGACCATTTTCTATTGGGCATGGTGGATTTCTTGGGCGCCATTCGTTAGTATGTTCATCGCCAGAGTTTCAAAAGGTAGAACAATCCGAGAATTTATGGTTGGTGTGATGATTGCCCCAACTATACTTTGTACGTTCTGGTTCACGACTTTCGGTACTACTGCTATTGAACTTCAGAAAACTGGATTAACTGATTTATCAAAGGTAGCGACAGAGTTAGTTGTGTTTGAAGTATTTAGTTCCCTACCTATGGGATCATTTATTTCATTCATCGCAATTTTATTGATCGCATCGTTTTTCATCACATCTGCAGATTCAGCAACATTTGTACTTGGAATGCAATCGACATATGGATCTTTGACGCCACCGAATAGTATTAAACTAATATGGGGAATCTTACAATCTGCTATTGCAGTTATTTTACTTTCAGTTAACGGACTGACAGCTTTACAAAACACAATCATAATTGCGGCGCTTCCATTTTCCTTCATTATATTACTGATGATTTTCTCTTTATTGAAGGCACTGAATGAAGAACTCGTTTTGATTCGTAAGAAACAGAAATAACAAAAAAAGACCAACTACTACGATGTGAATATCATAGTGGTTGGTCTCTTTTCATATGAATAATACAAAACCAATAATAAATGGAATTAACTACTTCATTTAAATCGCTCTATTTCTACATGTAATCAACTACTTACTCAACTTCCCCTGTCCAAGTCGACATACCTTCTGAGACATTTACAACTTGATACCCTTCACTAATCAATATTTCACTCGCTTCTTTGGATCGATTGCCACTTTGACAAATAATAATATAGTTTTGATTTTGATCAAGACCAACGAAATCACTATTTTTCATTACTGATAAAGGCTTATTTATCGCACCAATAATGTGGCCATTATTAAATTCATCAATTTCACGTACATCCACAACAACATAGCCCTCTTCAACCTTGGATTCAATGTCATCAAGGTTAATCGTTTCATATTTCTCGCTCGAAGATGGATTACATGCGGTTAACAAAAAGATTAATATAATTAATATCGAACTTACTTTATGCATATTAATAACTCCTTTTCAAAAATACTTTTCATGTCACTATTTAAATATAACAGAGATTGGGTAAACTTATCTTATATAAATGATATATTCATATGACTAGCGAGGGGGATTAATAATGAAATTAAGAATTGAATGGACTTATAAAACACCTAAAGGAATGGAAACTAAATTTCATTCAGATGAGTTACCTGCTGCACAAGCTTTACTTTATGCAGAGGATATAGAGAGAACTGGTCGTTTGAAGAGTTTATGGTTTATTGACAATTTAGATAATAAATGGACCGTTAAAGAGTTAAAAAGTTATTTAAAAGAAATCGAAACAGAACCACATAATATAACCGTTTATTTTGACGGTGGTTTTGATCGTCAAACAAAGAAAGCTGGTTTAGGATGCGTCATCTATTATGAACAAAGCGGTAAATCATTTCGGTTGCGAAGAAATGCGCCATCGGTTGAGCTTACATCGAATAATGAAGCTGAGTATGCAGCCCTTTATTTATGTATTCAAGAGCTCGAAATTTTAAATGTTCATCATATACCAGTACTATTTATTGGCGATTCCCAGGTTGTCATTAACCAAATAACGGACGAATGGCCTGTACTTGAAATTGTTTTAGCAGGTTGGGCCGATAGAATTGACGGTAAGCTAAAAGACTTGGACATCGACCCAGAATACAAAAGAATTCCACGTAAATTGAATACAGAAGCAGATCGACTAGCAACTCAAGCGTTAAACGGCGTAGAAATCACTGCTACGAGTGAAGTAAATTAAATAAAAACGGTTGAATGCTTATTCAACTTACATTTTATTTAGTCTGTTTATTGAAAAAATAGTTTATACTTCTTCTTCAAGAATATCCGATAAAAAGAATGGCTCAAGCCCTGTTTCAATAAAAAAGTCTTTCATGGATGGCGTTTCAATCGTCTTATTCGGCACTAAGACCTCTTCTCTTAAACGCTTAACCCAATTAGGATCCAATTCTGGAAATTCTTCCTCGTATGACAATAACCACTCATTTTCTATGTGAATGAAAAACCAAACAATGAATTCATAAAGAATCGGAAAATCTTTTTTGAATGCTTGGTGATGTGTAACGAATGCTTTAATATAATGATGCAATTCTTGAGATTTCCAATCCTCATCATTAAAACCACCATCAAATTTTCTTAAATGCTGTGGTGTGAAACTGAAACAACTCCCTGCATGCCATGTACCAAGCATCATTGTAAAAGCCGTAAGTGCAGCACGTCTCACTTCTTTATCTTCAACATTAAAATACAAATCATAACGGTCGTATCGACAACAAATTCCCGTATCGAAATAACCTACCCCGACACCATCCAAATCCGCCTGTACATTTTCAATAACCGCTTTATCTTTGCACATAATACATTAGCTCCTTGCGGTATTTCCTTATTTCTTTACTTATCGTTGGTTCTAGTAGTAGGCCCATAAGATCAACCATCGCTTCCTTTGAATGACCCAGCTTATAGTCTATAATCGTTAACATTGAACGAACAGCACCGAAATCATCGAATTCGTAAAAAGCTTTATTGAGTAGTTGTTCCGCCTTTTTAAATTCCATCTCTTCAAAGTAATTAAAAGCAAGATCCATATAGGCTTTTCGTTTCAACTCTTTTGATAAACTTTGTGCAATTGCTAGTTCATAATGATAGATTGCTTGCTGTACATTCGCCTGAATACTATAATTCCACGCACACTCAAAATGAACACGTCCATCCTTGGTTTCAATTGTTTTTAATAATACTGTAGATGCAGTAATTTGCCCATCCCGTCTCAACTCTATTGCTTGATTTATTCTTTGCAAAAATATACCTCCTTTTTAATTCGAAGTTGAATGTATGTCTTCTTTAATATTTTCAATTATAACATATAGGTCATATTACCAATCGTTACAAAAGATAGCTTCTAAAATCTATACCCCTGCGAAAAATATCGTAAGTTTAAACACTTTCTCGAATCCTGTAATAACACCGTATATCAAGTCTATTTTGCCAGATAAATATTGACTTAGTAATCTGTTATGCTATGGTTTAAGTAGTTCGAATATTCTCTCAATAATTATAAGACCAAATAGTTATAACTTACTATCTTTAAAATCGAATGAGTCAAAACGACATCAAGAGAACTGTTTTTACAACAGAAATTAAAAAAAGCTTCATTGGACAAGCTATCTATATTATTGGTTTTGAATAGTTGAGATGATTGAAAGTTTTTGTTGATCTTACTAGGCTATTTGCCTATTAATGATAAATACTGCTGAAGAAGGAGTGTTTTGATTGACTTTATCTGTTCGAGAATTGCTTGAGAACAAAGGGATTAAAGCGAAAGAAAAACATTTGGAAATACTTGAAGCCCGTTGGAAAGGAATGCAAGAATTAAGAGGTAATCTGGAAGATGTAAATATTGACGACGCAGATATTGCATTACGTAATATTCCAGGAGGCGATCATATTGAGTAAGGAACTTATTGACAAATCCGTTGAGGAACTTGCACCTTTACTTGAGAGTAAATCTCTTTCTCCTGTTGAATTAACAAGCGCAATTCTAGATCATGCGGAGGAAACGCAAGAAACACTTAATGCATATATGGCATTTTATCGTGAAGATGCTGAAGCCGCTGCAAAAAAAGCGGAAGAGGAAATTTCAAACGGTAATTACCGAGGTATGTATCATGGTATCCCGATAGCCTTAAAAGATAATTTATATTTCAAAAATAAAGTAACGACAATGTCCTCGAAAATTCATAAGGACTTTGTTTCGGATTACGACGCAACTGTAGTAGAAAGAATGAGAGATGCAGGCGTCGTCTTTACTGGAAAACTTAGTATGCATGAATACGCTTGGGGCATTACGAATAATAACCCTCACTATGGTGCTGTTAAAAACCCATGGGATCTTGATAAAATACCAGGCGGATCAAGTGGTGGTTCCGGCGCAGCAGTCGCAGCAGGATCTAGTGTTGCCTCTCTTGGGACAGACACAGCAGGTTCAATCCGTATTCCTTCATCGGCATGCGGTATTGTCGGTTTAAAACCAACGCACGGAAGAGTAAGTAAGTACGGCTGTTACCCACTTGCATGGTCACTTGATCATATTGGTCCAATGACTAAAACGGTAAAAGATGCTGCTGGGTTACTAGAAGTAATTTCGGGTTTTGATAAAAATGATCCAACTTCAGCAAATACACCTGTAGATAACTACCTCTCTCAAATTACTGGCGATGTTAAGGATTTAGTTATTGGTGTTAATGAAGAATTCTTCTTTAATCAAGTTGATTCGGATATTGATAAACTTGTTCGCGTTGGAATACAAAGTCTGGTGGACCGCGGTGCAAGAGTTGAAACAGTTAAAATTCCTACGCTGCGATATGCTGAATGGGCAGAGTTAGTCACATCTTTATCAGAAGCCGCTGCTATTCATCACTCTGATATGTTAAAGAGACCGGATGATTTTGGTGATGACATTCGACTACTATTTGAGTTAGGTGAACTCCCATCAGCTGTTGATTATTTACAAGCACAACAAGTTAGAAGACAGCTTAAGCAAGAATTCCAAAAAGCATTTGAAAAAGTTGATGTCCTCATTACGCCGACACTACCTGTTGCGCCTAATTCAATTGGTAACGATTTTGTAGATTTAAATGGCAAACAAGTAGATTTGATTGATAACATCATTAGATTTACAGGACCTGCAAATTTGACGGGACTACCTGCCCTTTCGGTACCGTGTGGATTTAAGGGGAATTTACCAATTGGTCTTCAGATTATGGGGCCAGCATTTAATGAAGGTCTACTCCTTAACACTGGTTTTGCAATTGAACAAACACAGCCTTTAAAAGGAAGAAAACCTAATTTTCTCGTTAAATCATAATATTAATTTATAAAAAACTTGTCTGCATACTTAATGCGGACAAGTTTTTTAAGTTCTTAATTTTTTTAAATAAACATTAATATTATATATATATACTTGGATATTGAAGTATACTTTTTTATGAAAAATTGTAATATTAATCTAGTGAAACATAGACGCTTTTTACTTCTGTGTAGTTATTAAGTGCATATGAACCTAGTTCGCGACCAATTCCTGATTGTTTGAAGCCACCAAATGGTGCTGCAACGTCGAAGACTTGGTAGCAGTTTATCCAAACAGTACCCGCTTTACGTTTTTTAGCTAAACTATGGGTTTTGGTAACGCCTTTTGTCCACGCACCAGCTAATAACTATTCGAAAGAATTTTAATTCCTCACACAATTTATTGAATACATATTTATATAACCAATATCTTTGCTAACATTGTAAAAAAAATAATACTTTTACATTTTGGAAAAGGTGATTTTATAATTAAGTTTTTCTCATTGACAACTACTTTCGCTCTAATACAATGGTTCTTTTTTATTTTCGCTAATATTGTTGTAGTTCCTATCTCTATTGGCTTTGCTTTCGATTTACAAGCAGATCAAATCGCTACAATTTTACGAAGTGCGCTTATCGTGACTGGTGGTGCGTGTATTTTACAAGGGATTATCGGACATCGCTTCCCTTTGTTGGAAGGCCCTTCTGGAATTGTATGGGGTTTAATTTTAAATCTATGTTTATCGGCACCATCTCTCGGGTTAAGTTTAGAAACAATCGGCGGTGGCGTTGCTACTGGAATATTATTAGGCGCATTAGTTACGATTCTTCTAGTTGTATTTAATTTAATTTCTCTAGTTCAAAGAATATTCAGTCCAATGGTCATGAGTGTTTACTTGTTTCTTCTAACATTTCAGCTCACATTTATATTTTTCAATATTAATTGGCATGATTGGCGGATGGATTATATTTGCTGTTCTTTTCCCAATTACAAAACCAGATTTGAGTGGATCCGTAGCTGCATTTTCTCTTTTCCCCCTAGGAACTCCTAATTTAGAATACGGAATTATAGCGATAACCTTTTTAGGTTGTCTAATTAATCTAAGCAATACTGTTGCATCAGTTTCAGCTGCCGCTAAGTTATTTAATGTTTCAGTATCAATGAAGCGTTATAAATTCTCATATTTTTTGACAGGAATTTATTCTATTCTTGCAGCCCTTTTTGGTTTAGTCGTATTCGCGCCATTTGCTTCTTCTATTGGATTTTTAGAAAGTACCCAAATATTTAATCGAAAACCTTTTTTAATTGGTGGGGCACTAATCATGCTGATAGGAATTATTCCTCCGTTGGGTCTTATTCTGGCTACACTGCCTATGCCTGTTGGTAATGCTGTTTTATTAGTGGCTTACTCTCAATTAATGGGAACTACATTTAGAAGTTTCAATAGCTATGTATTTAATTCAGTTACGATTTATCGAATAGTTGCCCCTGTTCTAATCGGGATTAGTATAATGACTGTAGATCAAATGTTATTTACTTTCTTACCTGCTATTATTCAACCGTTAATTACAAACGGATTTATTATGGGATTTTTAATTTCTTTACTTATGGAAAGCTTTATTAATTGGGATCGGTTGGCCATTACCTAAAAATAGGTTAGCCTGTTTCCAAATATGCCGTTTAGCTAAACGGGTCATTTTCTTAAATTAATGCACAAAAAAAGACCCTATATATAGGGTCTTTTTTTAGCTATTATTAAGCTTTTTCAACGTTTGTAGCTTGTAGTCCACGTTGACCTTGCTCGATTTCAAACGTTACACTTTGACCTTCGTCTAAAGATTTGAAACCTTCGCTTTGGATTGCTGAGAAATGTACGAATACGTCTTCTCCTTCTTCACGTTCGATGAAACCAAAACCTTTTTCTGCATTAAACCATTTAACTGTACCTTGTTCCATAATTATTGCCTCCTAGTGCGGATATCCACACATATATGTTACTATACTTGCTCAAATACCTTAGACGAATAACAAAATCTATTCTCAATCTGAAAACGAACAAAGATAATACTTCCTTAGAATAACAGATATATAATGAAATAGCAAGCATTATGATTCTTATTTAAAAAGAAAACACTAATATCTACTTTGTAACATCAATAAAAAAAACTTGTTTCCTATGTTTCAAATCAACTTCTGTAATCCTTTCCTTCTACAATAATTGGTTAAGTTTGTTGAACAATTAATATCTGCTTACTCTAATGCTAAGATTCAAATCACCTACGAACATTCATTTTTTCTTCAAAATCTTTTTTTCTGTTTAAAACTTCTTGTTTCGTAGGTGCTAGCATGACAGGTATCTCAAAACCAATGTATGATTCAATTGATTTAAGTGTTTTTCTGTCATTAAGTGTTGTAAACATAATGGCTTTTCCGAGTTGACCAGCACGTCCAGTTCTCCCTGTACGGTGCACAAAACTTTCCTTCTCTGACGGTGCATCATAGTTTATTATTAACGATAAATTAGCAACATCAATTCCTCTTGCTGCAATATCCGTTGCTACAAGATAACGAAAATTCCCCATTTTAAAGCCATCCATAATAGAGAACCGATCTTCTTGATTAATTCCACTATGGATTTTCTCGCAAGTGTAATTAAAGCTTTCTAGTTCAGCAAATACCTTATCAACTTGTCTTTTAGTTTTACAGAATATGATACAACTGTCAGGGTTTTCTACTATAGACACGTCTTTTAGCAACGCCATTTTTTCAGACTCTTTCACTTCAATTATATAATGCTCAATTTCGGCCTTTGAAATTGAAGTCGAATCCACATTAATATTTATTGGATTTCTCATATATTGCCGACAAAGGTTTTCAACTTTGTTAGGAAATGTAGCAGAAAAAACCATTGTTACCCTATTTGATGGAAGTCTTTTAATAATCGCCTCCACTTGTTTTACAAATCCCCTTGATAGCATTTCATCTGCTTCATCTATAATTAAATATTTTATTTCATCCAAAATCAGGGTTTCCCTTTCAATATGGTCCATCACACGACCAGGTGTACCAACGATGACATGTGTCCGTTCCTCTAATGCTTCTTCTTGTATATAAAAAGGTTCTTTACCGTAAACGGATACGACCCTAACTTTTTTAATGCGACCGATTTGAGCACAAGTCTCACCAACTTGAACAGCAAGTTCTCGGGTTGGTGTCAAGATTAAGGCTTGCGGTTTTTCTATATTCAAATCAATCATTTCGCAAAGCGGTATGCAAAACGACGCTGTCTTACCAGTCCCTGTTTGAGATTCCACAATAAGGTCCAGATTTCCCAATGCTTTAGGGATGACTTCACTTTGAACCTCTGTTGGCATCCCAAACTTCAATATTGCAATTGCTCTCATTATTTCTTTGCTTAAATGATAATCTTCGAAATTACTTTCATACATATAAATTACCTCATTTTCTTGATTTGAACAAACTGATCCTTTCATCTAAGTATATCCTATTTCGTAGTGAATAAATAAAAATAATGCTACCTAATAAAAGGTAGCATCTAGTATGGCCTGAATCATTTTAAATAATACAATCCACCATTAATAACGTCAATTTTGATTCTTGCCTCATATTGTTCTTGCATTGCTTTTTTTTCTACTTCATAGCTTTCCGGCTTACTTTCTAGTCCTTCATAGAAGTATTCTAAAACTTGGCTATCCTTTTGCCACCTTTTCTTCGCTTCTTCCGCCCAAGTGTGGTCATCATCTTGTATAAAGTTATCAATAACTCTATCCAATCGATCTAAGGCGCGTACAGGAGTAATGACGTATGGTAATTGAAATGTATTTCCTGTCGACTGTTCACTTAAATGGAGATTACTTAACGATTCATGAAAACCAAGCGTAACATTTCCTGTCATTAAATTAATTCCTAATGCGTACAAGACTTCCTTCGTTTGATCGCTATAATACGAAATTTTATAATTAACTGCCAACCATGGCGTTAAAATGGTTTTCTCAACTTGATTCTCGACTACTTGCTCAAACATTAGTACATATGAACCTAGCTCCCTTGTCACTTGAAACAGTTGTGTAAGTCGCGCTGAGCCAATGTGAACTACTTCTCCCCTGATGCTTTTATCTACTTTATTGTAATCTGTGATAAAAGTGACTTGTGCTGGATTTGGCTCTTCATTTATACTTTCGATATACTGCCAGTAATACGGCCGATTCATAATTCTTTTATCCATTTCAACGGTTAATTGTATTTGTATATAATGTGCTTGATCCTTTAAAATTCGGCATTTGTTTTCAGTAAAAAAGCGTCGTAAATAACTATGGATTTGTTGCGGTTGCATCTACATTCTCCTTTAAATCGATTCTTTATAAGGGGATAATATATCATCTAACTCCCCAACCACTTTTTCAAAAACACCGATTTTAACTTTTAGTAAATCTAATATATGATCTTCTATCGTATTTTGAATTGCCAAATTGTAAATATGAACGTCATGTTCTTGCCCTAATCTGTGAACACGCCCAATTCGTTGCTCTAATTTCATAGGATTCCATGGTAAATCATAATTAATGACATGGTGACAAAACTGTAGGTTAATTCCTTCACTTCCAGATTCCGTAGCAATTAACACTTGCGCATTTTGTCGGAAAAGCTGTTTAATCCAGTCTCGACTACTTTTGCTTAATTTTCCATTATATATAACGCTTCCAATCCCCTTTGAATATAAATATTCCTGTAAATAGGTCTGGCTTGCTTTGTATTCCGTGAAGATAATAACCTTATCATTTGCCTTTAATATAAGCTCATAGGCTTTCTCTGCTTTCGAGTGTATCGCTAAATTCGATAATTTTCGAATAACATGGTCTACATGATTGACTTCTTCTCCCAAAGAACAGTTCTTCCGCATTTTAGTTAGTGTTAAAAGCGTAGCTTCCTTACTGCTACACATCTCTCTTTGTAATGTAATCATTGAGAATGCACCTGAGAACACGGACGAAATATGCTTGAGCTCCGTAATTAGATCGTATACTTCTTTTTCTTCTGCCGTAAAATCAATTGGAATGATTTGTACATGTCGATTTGTCCAAGCAATTCCGGTATCTTGTCTTCTATTTCTCACCATCACTTGATTGACCAATTCTTTTAAGAACTCTTCATATTCTAAATCATGTTTACTAACGGAAAATGCAGATTTAAAAGTATCGTAATTTCCTAAATGCCCCGGTTTTAATAAAGATATTAGATAGAAGAGTTCAAAAATATTATTTTGTATTGGTGTAGCTGTTAATAATAGACAAAACTTCTTTTTTAAATTTTGTACAAAAGCATAGCTTTGTGTTTTATGATTTTTTAATTTATGAGCTTCATCAATAATGACTAAATCGTAATCTTGTTCATAAATCCTTTCTATATGTGGACTTTTCTTCGCTGTATCCATGCTCATTACGACAATTGTACAATAGTTCAAATCATAATTTTTCTTATATTGCATAGCTGGTATATGAAACTTAAAGTTGAGTTCTTCTATCCATTGATTAACAAGTGATGCTGGAACTAAAATAAGTGCTTTTTTCACAAGACCTCTCATTAGGTATTCTTTTAAGATTAAACCAGCCTCAATCGTTTTTCCAAGGCCAACTTCATCGGCTAGTATCGCTTTCCCATTCATTCTTTCAATAACGGTTTCCGCAGCTTTCAACTGATGTTCTAAAGGGGTAACATTCGGTAAATATTTTAGTGACTGAAGACCGTTAAAATTGGTAATTAAATTCTTCTTAACAATATCATAACTCATATTGTATAAAGCGCAATTATCCCATGGTTCACGATTCTCAAGTTTTTCAATAAAGCCATCTTTCCACGCTGATGAATTTTCAATTTTCATTCAAATCACCTCAGACAATATATTCTTTATTATTAGAATGTCCAATAAAGAAGTTTCTATGTAAGTTTTTTCTTATCAAGAAAACTTTACGGAAATTAAACACTTATATTGCTAAAATCAAAATCTAGATTTCGTCATAAAAAAGGACTAAATAACCACAATACACCATATTTATTCTTAGCTTTAATAATTAAGTATTTATTAATAAATAAAAGTTATGTACAAATGCAGAAAAAATTGTTGTATATAAAATACTAAATCTTTATTATATATAAAGCATTTGTGTTGTCATAACAGCATTCATTTTCTAAATATACTTTAACAAAATAATGATTTCGCAGCTTTACTTATTAGTAAATAAAGTTATAATTAAGTAGGATGAAAGTTTAATATAATAAGAACATTACTTATATATCAGAATGAAATATTTATTTACATAGGAGCATAAATAATGCAAGTACACAAAAATACTGCAATTAAAAAAATATATATGAAGAATATCGAACTTTCATTATTAGCTTCTGGGGATGGAACTGAAGTCATTCACCACAAATTATATAAAGGTTCAAGGTGGGCAATGATTCCCGATGAAGACTGGACAGCATTAGAACATTTAACCGTCTTATCCGGAAAACTAATTTATCATTCTAACAGTGGTGAAATTATTTTAGAAGCAGGAGATTCCATAAATGCCTGTCCTGTTGAAGAACATGCAATTTTCATTGCTGATACAGAAGTAGAGTTTTTATACGTAACTTCACAACCCCAATTTCATTTTTACAGCAACACAGTTAAAGATATGATGGATTTAGCTATGCAAATCGAGGAAAAAGATGGATATACAGCGGATCATTGTGACCGAATTAAAGAACTATCTATGATGGTAGGAGCTTTTATGGGATTATCAACTGAGGAACTTTATATTTTAAATTTAGCAGCCTTTCTTCATGACATTGGAAAAATAAAAGTGCCTGGTAAAATATTGAATAAACCCGGTAAGTTAACCGATGAGGAATACGAAATAATGAAAAAGCACACAACTTGGGGTAACGAGATTTTGACTGGAACAAATTTTGTCGATTTGATTAAAGCTGGTGAAATTGTTGAACAACACCATGAACGATACGATGGTAAGGGTTATCCTAATAACCTTAAACAGGAAGATATAAAAATTGAGGCAGCAATTATTTCAGTAGTTGATGCATTTGACGCGATGACGACTGACAGAGTTTATCGCAAAGGTATGGATGTGATGATTGCTCTGGAGGAATTAGAAAGAAATAAAGGTACAATGTTTAATCCTATTGTTGTCGAAGCATTTTTCACAATCAAAGATGAACTTTTTTCTGAAAAGGAGGAGAAATCATGAAAAAAATCTTATTTATATTCGCAACTGTTATTGCATTACAATCTTTTATCATCGGTAAAGCCGGTGCTGAATATGTACCAGAAGCAGACAAAACAGTATCAATTAACACTGGATTAAATTTATCCCTTCCATTTAATACTGCTAAAAAGTCTTTTAAACTTCAGGAAGCTGTCCATAATGAATTAAAGCAATCAACAGGACTAGAAATAGATTACTTTTACATCTGGATTGAAGTTGATGGACAAAAAGTTTTAGCTGTTGACCCTGCAAGAGTTATGTTTTAACATTTTTTAGACAAGAATATAAAGATGCTGAATCATTTTATCTATTCTGGCTTTTGACCAAATACTTAGAATTTCAGAGTAAGCAATACCAAGGTTAAAGAGCCAATTCGTTCAAATTCGAACGAATTGGCTCTTTTTGTTATAACCCATACTACAAATTTAAAAACCAAAAGATTTTCAGTGGTCTTCTATTTCAAAGGTTAGCTTCTTGTCATTTTCGTAGTAGAGATTTTTACTTGGCAATTATAATATCTTTCACTAAACTTAGCAACATTTTATTTTCAATGCTTTCAGTCCGAATTATTTGTTCATTTAATTCACTCATTAATTCGTCAGATGAGCTAGAATCTAAAATGTTTTCAATTCTAGTTGCCAAAAAATCAGATAAACTTTCTGGGATTTCTCGTTTCTCAATCCACATCGCCATTTCATAAATAGACATTGCTCGTGCTCGCATAGGAGCTAACCACAGTGCATCTAATTGTTTTTCATCGCTTTGCAAATTCATCTTCACTCGATCTTCAATCATAGTAGTTGCCATAAACTGATTTCGGATACTATCGCTACCCTTTTTATGCTGCAGCATATCTCGAATACTAATTAACATTTCATTAATATTGATTTGAGCCATTATTTCTAAATCATTATTTGCTTCTTCAGTATGGTATGGAAAAACAAATTTATTAAGTAATAAGGCTAATATCGTACCGATAATTACAAATAAAACTCTGTTAATTGTTAAGATTTCTGTTGTATCTGAAAGTAATGTTGCCGCTCCAATCGCTGAAAAAGTCACAATGATTGTACTATATCGATATACTTTAACGTACATCATAATATAGCCACCAACCATCAAACTTAAACTTCTAGCTGTTGTCGATTCAACAATTGAAAACACAATTAGTACTAAAACAGAACCGACAATTGTTGCGAAAATACGGTCACGTAACCTTTTGTGCGATCGTTCATAAATAGGGATTACTAATGATAAAAGCGTAAACATGATCCAACGGCCTTCGTGAATTTCAAACAAATCGACAACAAAGCTAACTAAAGTCATTCCGATTGCAATTCTTATCGCATAGGAGAATTTTATAGAATTTGTTTGATGCTTGCGATGACCAAAAGTTACTTCTTTAAACTTTTTAGGTATTCGTTCAATTTTTTTCACAAAGTTATATTTTTTATCCGTTTCGACAATCAGATCTATTAAGTTTTCTTTTAAAAAGTCAATATTACTCAACATTTCTAATGTCTGGGGCTTAATATCTTTATTTTGTCCGTATAAATTGATAAGCTCATCAACTGATTGATTTAATTCTTCTATAAATCCTTCTTTATTTAAGTTATTAGATATCAACCTCAGACAATCAGATAAATCTTTTAAAATTTCTTCATTAACTTCAGCTGGGCTTATCCTATTTATAAGCGTATAAATTTTTTCTAGTGCTGCAGATATATTTAATCTTATTTTACCTTCTTCAGTAAGATAGAAATTATCTGCGCGACGGTCAAAAATCATATTTCGGATGTTACTAATTTCCTTTGAAATTTTTTCACTCGTTTCTTCATCCATATTACCTGTTAACAGTTCATCAATTTTATCGCAAATTGCTGTACATGTTTCTTGAATACTTTTATTGCCGCCTTTTGTAATTTTCTTCTTATTAACTAACATTTGTAAAAGCATAATTGCAAATGCACCAAATACTAATGACCCAAGTCTTAAAGGTAAAAGATCTAAAGATACTGGAAATGCTAGTACGAATAAATATTGTAAAGAAAAAGGGAAAAAAAGTGGGTTTCTTAAATTGTACATGAGCGTATAACTAATGAGGAACATTATGAAGAATGTGATTGGAATGCCTGCCCACATATTTCCAGAAGCAATAAAGGCACCAATTCCGATTAGTAAATTGAGACCGACCAGCTTAACAGTATTGCTAACTGGATGAATCGTTAAATCTCTTTCTAATAACATAAGCATTGCAGTTACTGTTGAAACACCAATTAAAGTATTCTCTACGCCAAAAAGCGCATTGAAGCCTATGATGAAACCCACAATAGCAATGAACAAGATGGTATTTGAGATAATGCTTTTTTTATTCATAAAAGTCCTCCAAACCTTAAATATATCTGGTCGCACTATGCACATCATTAACTTTCTGAATTATATTTGTTTTAATAAGTATTTCCTAATTACACAAAGAGTAATCCTACTTTTATTCAAACTCTTTTAATTAATTCTTATTAGAGAAAAATAACTCCTCAAGACGAAAATTGTCTGAGGAGTTGTTTCTTATCGTGTGTATGACAATATCGCATTTTGCTCAAATTTTTCAAGCGCCTTTGTTGCTTCATTTTTATCTTCATATTCAAAAGTTCGAATATCCTTGTTGTCAAATACTGTAATAACCCACATTACGCATTCTCCTTTTAATTTATATTGTTAGATATTTATTAAAATGGTTTACTCGTTCGTTTCTTAATTCTTATACTACACCTATTCCCGATGGTAATACGAACTATGTGAAACATTTCACAATTTATTCAAATTCAAAACGCTTACATAAGAACAATTTGTGAAAATGGATAATATCATGTTTGAAATATGCTACCTGATTCAATTTCATAATTACTTTAACTTGCTACAACGACACAAGATATTGTTCGAGAACGTTCTAACTCGACTATATGTTGTGTCGGTGTAGCAATAAAACACTATTATGAAATTGATTGACCCTATAAAGTTTCAACATTTACTGATTCGAATATATAAAAAAGGATGCCCGTCGCTACTGTCTTTTATGTAATACTCAGACAGTAACAAAAGGCATCCATATTTTAATCGTCATTGAAATTTGTTTTTACAAAAATACAATCATCGAAAGCACGAACATAAACACTACTCCGGCAACCATCGGCACAGAAGTTCTTTTCACAATTTCAATTGGATCAACTTTAACAGTTGCCGCCACAATTAAGACAACTGCTGCAACCGGTGAAACAGCTCTAAATAGATTACCTGCTAATCCCATCGGAATCGAGATTGCAATTGGGTTAATTCCTGCAGCTTCAGCAAGAGGTATCATCAATGGGACCATTGCAAAGAATAACGCAATTCCACTACCACTTAATAATACGATAATCGCAGTGAATACTACAAGAATTAATGGTAAGACAAAATCTGAACCAGATCCCTGTATAGATTGCATCGTGTTTTGTAGTGAATCAATCAATCCGATTGATTTTAAGCCAGTAACAAATACGGATGCTGCTACTAAGAGGGCTACAATTGAAATTGCCCCGCCCATACCTTTAAAAAAGCTTTCCGTATCTTCAAGAACTTTTTTATTACCCTTATATCTAATAAGCTCACAAATAATCGCTACGATTAAAGAAAATAGTGTTGCGATTTCAACACTTATTGTGATTGATGTATCTGTGAAAAGTTGTATACCATAAGCGCCCAATAATAAAATAATCGGGAACACCGGCAGGATTGCATAAACTGTTTTATAAAGTTTACCACCAACAATCTCAACTTTAGCTTCAACATCATTTATTTCTTCAGTAGTTTCTGTAGTTATGAGTTGAGCTCTTTTATCCATTCGTCTTTGCCAAAAGAAATGCACTATTGCAATGAAAATTAATGTCGGTATTGATATCATTGCATGATAACTAAATACGTAATCCGTAACACTCATATTCGCAAAAGCTGAGTGTTTCGCTAATTCCTCAGCAATGGCAACATTGTCGCTTCCAAGCGGCGTCGGAATAATTGTTGCTGATGTAGCAATGATTGCTGCTGCAGTTAAAGCTGACATGCCCGCTTTTCTAAGTACAGGATACAAAGTAGCAAGTAAAATGATTGCTAAATTTGAAGCACTTGGAATGACAAGTGATAGTAAATTACCGATTAAAAATACCACTGGCACCAAGAAGTACACAGACTTTATTTTCGAAATCGGCTTTGTTAATACATTGACCGTTACATCATTTGCACCAATTGCAGACATATATGCTGTATAACCACCCAGCATCAATATAACTAATCCTGCTGAAGTTAAAGTCGATTTAAATTGTTCTACTATAACTTGGAGTGCATCTAAAACTGAAGAACCAGTTGTAACAAAATCTTTAATTGCAATGTCTTTTCCCATGGCTATTGCAATCCATATAAGAATTATACCCATTAAAAATAAGCTGATTTTTATATCCATTTTTTTGATTAGCATATATACGACAACTACTACAGAAAGGAAAGCCGCTATATATGTTATTATATCTAAGTTCATGACGTTATTCTCCCTCTATTAGCTGAATAGCTTAGATTATTCAAGCAGATTATTCTGCCAAATTAATTGCACTTAGATAAACTTTCCAAGAACCATTCTTTGAACATAACTGGGTCAATATCTATACAGACTTTAGCATTGCTTGGTTGTCCTAAATAGCCATTAAGATCAATAACAGTACATCCAGAAGTTAATGCTCCAGTAATTTCAACGTCTACAAAAGTGTCAACTACTTCAAACATCTCCGGTTTTAATAAATATGCAATCGCACAACTATCATACATTTTCAAGCCTTTTTTCAAGCCGCCGCCTCTGTATTTTTGAAATAACTGATACAACATACTTCCTGTTTCATTCATAACTTTTAATTTCGCACTATCTTCTGGATAGACAAGTGCTTTTAATCCAACATCTAATCCGACCATCACAATGGGAACATTACTCTTGAATACTATTTTAGCCGCTTCTGGGTCAGCAAATATATTGAATTCGGCCATGACACCAGCATTTCCTCGATTTGCAGATCCGCCCATTAAAACTATTTCAGCAATATTTGCTTTCACCTCTGGATAAACTTGTAATAAAAGTGCAATATTTGTTAATGGACCAATCGGTACAATAGTCATTGGTTCTTCGCTTGCCATGATGACTCGGTACATCGCATTGACGGCGTTTTCTTCTAAGATCAGATCCCTTGAAGGCTCTCCAAAATCATAACCATCCATGCCGCTTTCCCCGTGAATATCGCTTGCATCAATTGCGTCTTTTATCAAAGGCTGATTTGCACCAATTGCGACTGGAACGTCTTTCTTATAAAATTCCAATAAACGTAAAATATTCTTTGTCACCTTATCAACGTTCACATTCCCTGCAACTGTCGTAAATAACTTAACATCTAATTCATCACTATAAAGAGCAATTGCTATAGCAACTGCATCATCAATTCCTGGATCAGTATCAATAATAATCGGCTTTTTCGTCATGTTTATTCCCCCTATTTTTATGTGATCTTTGTTAAGTTCATTACCTCAAATTCTCTTGCCGGATTTATGAATAAACTCATCTAATTCTTCCTTATTCGGCATGCCGGTTTGTGCACCAAGCTTTGTTGTCGCTAATGCACCCACTGCATTTCCAAATGCGCAAGCCTCACTTAAAGAAATATCATTACTAAGCGCAAACGCAAGTCCGCCATTAAAAGAATCGCCAGCGCCGGTTGTATCTACGACTTTTACTTCATAGGCAGGTATATTCACTTCTTGTCCTTGATCAAAAAACGAAACCCCTTCGCTACCTTTTGTTAATATAACTTTCGCTAATAAATTTTGATTGTGGTCTTGCATTAATAGATTGAATTCATGTTCATTAGGTGTTAAATAATCGACTTGTTGCAGTAAATCCTCTGGAAGCTTACAAATTGGTGCTGGATTTAATATAATAGTGACGCCGTTTTCTTTTGCAATTTCAACTGCTTTTTGTACACCTTCCAGCGGAATTTCAAGTTGCAGAATAAGCACATCGCAGTTCTTAATGACTTCCCGCTTTGATTCAACAAAAGAAGCAGTGACGTAATTATTCGCTCCTGATACAATAATGATTTGATTATCATTATCTGAAACAGTAATTGAAGCTGTTCCAGTCGACTCTGTTACAGATTCAACATGACTGACATCGACACCCTTAAGTTCAAGATGCTTAAGTAAATCCTGACCAAAAAGATCTTGACCGACACAGCCTATCATCTGGACGTCCGCACCGAGCATCGCTGCTGCCACAGCTTGATTTGCACCTTTACCACCGGGATTTGTTTGGAAATACTGCCCGATGATTGTTTCACCAACTTTTGGAAGTTGATTCGTAATTGTAACCAAATCCATGTTGATACTGCCAACAACAGTTATTTTTTTGGCTTGACCCATATATAGTACACTCCTTATGTAGATTGTCTTTCTATTAATTTTACATCAAATTTCACGTAATGCTTTTCAGGTTGATTACCTTCAATCAGCTTTATTAGCATACTCGCCGCCATTTCACCTAATTCATACATTGGTTGTACAATTGTTGTCAGTTCTGGTGTGATTGCTTTCGACAATGCGATACCGTCAAATCCTATGATTGCAATATCTTCAGGTATTTTTAGACCTAATTGATGAGCGGCTTTCATTACACCAATCGCCATCGTATCATTGGCTGCAAATATGCCATCTATTTCCGGATGCAACTTTAATAATTGAAGCGTCACATTTGTCGCAGTCTCCATATCATAGTTCCCATTGACGATCAATTCTTCTCCAAACCACGGCTCCATAGAAACAACTTCCCTATAACCTTCACATCGTTCACGGGCATTTATTACATGATCCGGACCACTTATATGGGCAATTTTTTGGCATCCCTTCTCTTTCAAAAAAAGAGTAGCCATTTTTGCACCTTTTATATTTTCAACAACAATTGTCGGAATATCTTTACTTATTTCTCTATCAATACTGACAAAAGGGATATTCAGTCCAAGAATTGTTTTTTCTTTTAATGTATTAGAAGAAATAATAATGCCGTCTATATATTTTTGAAGTAAAACGTCTAAATAACGTTGTTCTTTTTCTGCATTCCCATCCGAATTGCATAGTATTACATTATATCCAAGTCTTAAAGCTGTATCTTCCACAGCTCGTGCTAATTCTGGAAAATAAGGATTCATAATATCTGGAACGATTAAACCAATTGATTTAGATTGCTTTTTAAATAGACTTCTAGCAATTTCATTTGGAATATATTTTAAGTTTTCAATTGAATTTTCTACTGTTTTTCTTGTAGCGACACCAACATATCCTTTGTTATTCAGCACTCGAGACACAGTTGCAACAGATACACCTGCATGTTTTGCTACATCTTTAATCGTTACTATTTGTCTCACCCCATCATAATGAGTAACCGGTTACACAATTTTAACTTTTTTAGTTTTCATAGTCAAGCCATAATTAAGCGTAATATTGACAATATGTAATACTACAAAGTTTTCTATAACCACAGAAAAAATCAACCACTTATAAATTGGTTGATTTCCTCTCTTTCTCTATCGGATACGGTATTTAATTTTCATATATCTTATGAACATATTTTGACGTGAAGGCCCTTAACGTTGAAAAATAACCAAGTTCAAATTTGATAATGTCTCCGACTATGTATGATTCTTCACAATCCGTCACATCTAACATAAGATGATCTGAACTTGCGCCTAATACAATGATACTAGAATCAATCGGCGTTGATGTCTCAAGATCAAAATCTTGTTTACCAAGTGCGCAAATAGCCTTTAACCGCATTCCCCTATCTGTAAATATCGGGGTTTTACCATATGAATCAACCCCGATGCTCCCCCATGGTAACGAAGGTTTTTCTTTTAGTTCGACAATTTGGCATTCCAATATGAATACATCTTTATGTGTATCAGGTAGAAATGTATAGTTTGTTCGTTCTTTGCCGAATAAAAGTGACTCCCCTAAACGCAAATTATTTATACCTACATTTATTTCAGCATTCAGCATTAAATTTAATGTTGCAGAATTACCGCCGCTTAAAATTTCTAAATCCCTACCTATTATAGAACTGATTTTATCTGCCAACTTTGATAGGATAGACATTTTCTCAACATCAGACTGGACGAATGAAAAACAAGTTAAGTTTACGCCGATACCATAAAGGTGGACGCCTTCCACTTTCTCAGTTTCTAATGCGACTTGAATAAGCTCCTCATGATCAATAAAACCTTCTCGTATATCACCAAGATCTACCATTAATATTACTTTATGGACCTTACCAAGTTTTATTGCCATGTCATTAATTGCAATAATTGTCGCTAATTCTGAATTCAAAGAAGCGTCCGCAAAGTTAACAAGATCTTCGATTTCCGAAAGCATCGGTGGTCGAATCAACCACAATTCAGCATTTAGATCTTTTAACAACTTTAAATTCTCTACTCGGGAATCGCCAAGTTTTGTAATACCACCATCTACATATACTTGTGCGATTTCAGGATCTCCACAAAATACTTTTGTAACACCTGTCACAAAAGCATTTCGGTCCTTACACAAATGCGTAACAGTAAGAACGTTTTCGAGTAGGTGTTTTTTATTCACACGAACTAATGGATACATAGCTTCTCCTCATTTCTGAAATTTAGTTCCAGAAATCTGTTTTCTCTTTAATTCCAATTGATTTTGCCTTAAATACTGGATTCTTGCCTTCCTTTTTTTGCTTCGTATAATCTTCAAGACACCTAATAGCAGGTTTCGCCAATATGAAAATGATTGGTATATTAATTAGCGCCATAATCCCCATTAATACATCTGCAGTATCCCATGCAATTGAAAAGTTGAGTTGTGCACCAAAAAATACGATAACAACTGCCGCTAATCTGAACATGACAAGCTTCGTTTTACTCAATTTGTTTTTATTTAAATACCTAAGATTTGATTCCGCATAAAATAAGTTTCCAATAATAGACGTGAATGCAAAGATAAATAGCGCAAATGTAATGAATACAACACCAAAATCACCAAAAGTAGCTGCAACAGCTGCCTGCGCATAAGGTACACCTTTTAGAGATTCTTCTGGTGCAACACCTGAACTCAACAACATGAATGCAGTAGCTGTACAAATCACCAAGGTATCGATGAATACAGACAACATTTGAACGAGTCCTTGTTTGACAGGATGCGAAACACTTGCAGCAGCAGCCGCGTTAGGTGCAGAACCAACACCAGCCTCGTTTGAATAAAGACCACGTTTAATACCGTACATAATCGCAGAGCCCGCAAAACCACCAAATGCCGCTTTAAAATCGAATGCTTGTACAAAAATCGAATTAAACATTCCCGGGACAAGCTCTAAATGTGTCACGACAATAATTAATGCGACCGCAATATATGAAAGTGCCATGATAGGAACAACTATACTAGTAATTTTACTTAAAGTTTTACCACCTTTAAAAATACTAAGGCCTGTCAGAATTGCTAAAATTGCACCAATGATAATCGGAGTAGAAGAACTATAAAAACCGTAGCTTTCGAAAGCCGATGCAATATTAAATGAAGCAACCATATTGAATCCGCCCATATAAGTTAAGATCAGAACAATGGCGAATACGACACCTAAAAATCTGCTTTTTAGAGCCGCTTGAATATAATAAGCAGGTCCACCGTAAGAACCCCCGTCTTCATCACGGACTTTGTATATTTGTGCAAGTGTACTTTCAATGAATGCTGATGCTGCGCCGATAATAGCGATAACCCACATCCAAAATACTGAGCCAGCTCCACCTAACACAATCGCAGTAGAAACCCCTGCAATATTACCAACACCTACTCTAGATGCTGTCGATACCATCAATGCCTCAAATGAGGATATTGAGTTTTTATCTTCTTTCGGTTCTGCCACTAGCTTGATTGACTCCTTTAATAAACGGAACTGTACAAACTTTGTGCGAATCGTGAAATACAAACCTACAGCTATCAATAGAATAATTAGTATATAACTATACAACCAGTTACTGAAATTCCCAATAAAACTTTCGAAAATATTATACAATTTAAACACTTCCTTTTCATAATTAAAATATAAACCTTTTATTCCTTGAATCCGTTTTCATTTCTGAAGTGTCTCACTTTTTTTATTAAGATATTAACATAATATAAGTAATGTGGATTTTATTATTTTATATTTTTCACACTCAAAAAGCAATGGTATTTATTTCATTTAACTGAAATAAAATTATTGCAACTAATTAATGTCTTTAATAATGTAGTTTAGGCATTTTCAGTCTGAAAATATCACCATCTTGATTAGTAAACATCGGATCTTTATGGGACCTTGATGGCTATTTGTATTTTTAGCACTTCAACTTTTTTCAGGTTCAGCTTGATACCCTAGTAATAATATTTTCGGAACAATTTGAAAATGTCGTTACCAAAAATGTTTCATACACGTCATTAAATGTATAATAAATAAGTGACTAGTAGAGGAGTGGGCAAATGATGATTAATGAGGAAGCGCGAGAAAAATTACTAAATGAAGTTAGTGGGTTATCTGATGAAAAATTGAACGAAAAGCCATCAGAAAAAGAGTGGTCTATTCGGCAAGTACTTGAGCATTTATACTTAATGGAAGGCGGTATCGCTAAAACGATTCAAAAACAATTGATAGATGGTCAACTGCGTACTACTCAAGATAAACCAATTGAACGAACAGTAGATCGCTCAATAAAAGTCGAGGCGCCAGATTACTTCCAGCCAGGAGAACAATTTTTAACGCTTAAAGAATTGCTAGAAAAACTTTCAGCAACACATGAAATACTTAAAAACATTACTCATACAGTTCCCCAGGAAACACTCGAAGCAAAATCATATCCACATCCAGTATTCAGTAATATGAATTTGAAGCAATGGATTCCATTTGTCGGATACCATGAACTTCGTCATATTGAACAGATTCAAGAAATTAAAGAAGCAATAAAGTAACTAAAATACTTATAAATAGTCTAGCTACATGCCATATAGTTTCAAAAATCTACAAAAAAGTCAGCTTTTAAAGTATTAAAGAATACTTCAGAAGCTGACTTAAAAGTATTCAATTTGAAGTATTAGATGAGAATAGCCTACTAAATCTGGTTTGGAATCGATAGCGCAATTCGATTAGAGATGAGTTGGTCATCATTCCACGTCAAAAAATTTTCTACATATCCAAGTGTATCCGAATTTGTCGGACCTATAATTCGTTGAAGGGCCACTAAGTCATAATTGGTGCTATTTGTATCGGTGATAATTGGATATAAAGCACCTAAAGCAAGAACAGAACCTTCTATATGTTTTTTAAGCCGGCCATTCACGTCATAAAATTGAGTTAAATAATCCTTTCCTTTACTACTAATATCTATGATAAAAGTTACTTTTAACTGCGCACTATGAACCCGCACTTTATAATAATCTTCATAATTCACTTTGAATATGTGAGTCGCATTATACAAATCCACATTGAATAGTTCTTGTAAAACGTTATTTTTGAAGGAGTAAATATAGTAAGTACCATATCCCCCACTCCCCCCCGTGTCGATGCTTATCATAACATCGGATATATGATCTTTATTAAAATCCCCAAGAAATAAACGAGCATTATAACCCGCGTTATTCTTAAATGGAACTACCGTACTTTCATGTGTCCGACCGTTTTGAATGACTAGTCTAATGTTATCAGCAAAACTCCCTGGCGGCCCATCAATTTGACCATATAAATAAACTGCATCTAAAACGCCATCTCCGTTTATATCTCCCATTTTCCAATCTAGTACCGTGTGCTTATTGAATTTCCTTCCTCCTCATTCATTTACATCATTGTTTATTGTACTATATGCACTGTGTACAAATTTGCTAAATGAACGTAACAAAAATAATTGCATATACTGTCATAGTGCCTATAGAAGGGATGATTAAAGTTTATCAATTTCACCAGGTTTCTCAATATCCTTTTTACTTTTCGGTACCTATATATAATCCCAATCATATAATGTACGGGACTCATAGGACTCCACATTCTTATCAACATCAAGACTTAAGCTATGGACCAAGCTCATCAATGCCGGATTCCCAACTAACTGATTATGGACCAGAACCTTTTGTTATCGATATTGAGAAAGCCTCTAAAGAAAACAATAATTATCGTACAACTTTATGGACAGGTAAAAACCTACAAGTTACTTTAATGAGCATTGACGTTGCGGACAGCATTGGATTAGAAATCCATCCAAACAATGATCAATTTATTAGAATTGAAGAGGGCCAAGGTCTCGTTCAAATGGGAGATTGGCAAAATCGTTTAGACTATCAACAAAAAGTATATGACGACTACGCAATTATGATTCCAGCTGGTAAATGGCATAACATTAGCAATACAGGGCATAAACCACTGAAACTGTATGCAATTTATGCGCCACCAGAGCACCCCTTCGGAACAATCCATCAAACGAAGGAAATTGCAGAAGCTACTGAGGCGGATTACTATTAGTCATATTAGTTTTAGTATGAAATAATTATTAATCGATGAGAACTTCGTAATTAAGAGTAAAAAGACATAGTTACCACTTCTATGTCTTATAATTTATGGCTCAACACCAAAGCATATTTAATGTCATAGGATACAATATAATTCTAGGATTGGAGGACGCTTTGTGTATTTTCGCCCTTACCTATATGTTTTGCCTCCCTACTACATTCCTACTCTTAAAGAAAATCAATTTTCTATAAATCAACCTCAAACACTTGTAGGAATAAATAATACAAACTCTTTTCCACATGTCGATACACAAATGTTTAGTACATCGGCCGAGCAATTTCAGGAAATGATCAAGCAAGCTGATTTACTCGTAAATAAAATTGTAGATTCTCAACAATTTGCACAACAAATTATGTCAGCCGCCCAACTTTCAAAAAAAAGTGATGTCGAAAAATTAATCGCTTCTACAGGAATCACGATGCCGTTTGACGTCAAATACACTCCAGATGGCCTTATCATAAAACTTAATGGAAAAGGGAGCGCAATGCTTACATTGGGATTTCAATGGAGAGCTTGAGCATTGTCTTCAATTAAAAAAGTAGCTTATGAATTTTTAAACTCATAAGCTACTTTTTTAATTATGTTAAACCGGATAATAAAAATTATCTACTTTACGATATAAATCGCGACTCTTGTAACCAGTACTTAGAAACATTTTCATTTCATCATGTCTTTTAGACTTTGCAGCCTCTTGTTTCGCACTCTATGCAAAACGTGCCTAATCTCTTTGATATCAGGGCGTTAACTAATTATAGAATGTAAGCAGTTCATATGTACCTTGCAAATCATTTTTTGTGTTTAAAATCCTATCAATAAAACCATCCACATAATGAAATGAATTTGTACAAAAAGTAAAAAAAGAAGCTGAGGCAGAAGCAAAAATCGAAAAAACCCTATTTTGATGCAATAAAAAGTAAAGCCACCAAGTTGGACCCTTTATCGGTTATTCAAGTTCGCTTTGCTCCATTTTCTCTCTTCTATTTACTAAATAATAGGCATTTATTAAAGAAGCAATTGGAATAATGATCGCTATTCCAATTCCTGCGAAAGATATAATGATCATTTCAGCGCCAAATATTTTAGAATTCACAATTTGTCCAACAGAATAAGATAAGTCTTTAAACCACAGAAGGAGTGCCATATACCCGCCAAAAAACGCGAAAAATAAAGTGTTCGCATTCGACCCTAAAATATCTCTGCCTATCGTTAATCCCGATTTGAATAACTCTATTCTGCTAATCAATGGATGTTGATGGAATATTTCGCGCATAGGTGATGTAATGGAAATCGCAATATCTGTAATGGCACCAATTGTACTCATAATAATCATTGAAGTAGCAATTTTAACAAAGTCTAAGCCAACGAAAAGGGAAAAAATAGTAAGCTCATCGATTTCCTCTTCACCAAAACCTTGAATCATCGCTTTTTTTGTAACGATATTAATAAAGAAAATTAAGATACTAATTGTAATCATAGTAGAAATAAAAGCTGTAATTGTTTTGCTGTTAACTTTATTAATATAAAACAAATTAATACAACTAATGGCGACACAAGCGATTATTGTTAAAACGATTGGGTTTAAGTTATTGTCTGTCATAAACAAAATCGTTAACATAATTACGCCAAAATTTAAAAATAGTGAGATAAAAGATCTTACCCCCTTTTTCCCGCCTACAAGTACCATTAATATAAATAAAATAGCCGCTAATACTACCAATACATTCATAACTTTGCCTTCTTTCGTTTAACAAAGAATATCGACGTATAGAGACCTATTGGAATGGTTAACACGATTCCGATTCCACCAGCTAAAGCGCGGGCTAATTCTAACGAGAGATTTATCGACATTGTAAACATGAAATGAGAGTTATTCAAAAAATATAAAATTAGTACTGGAATGGATCCACTTATATAAGCAAAAAATAAAATATTCGTCATTGTGCCCATGATGTCTCTACCAATATCCATTGCTGATTTTTTAAGGGTCTTAATAGATATATTATTGTTTTTTTCATATAACTCAAAAATAGATGCAGACATCGTAATCGCAACGTCCATCACCGCGCCTAAAGATCCGACGAATAAACCTGCCATAAAAACAACTTTATAAGGACGGGTTAAAAAACTCATCTCCTCATATCTAAGTCCGTTATCAGAAGTTACCCATAAAACAAGATAAGCAATTGCTAATGAAATAAATGTACCTAACAAACTTGCAACGATTGCTGCATAAGTTTTTTCGTTAAAACCATTTACTAACAACAATGAACTTAGCGTAAATAAAAGAATGCAAACACTACATATCAACAGCAAACTTATACTTGAATTATTGACGTAAATATCAAGCGCATAGGATAATATCGCGGCGTTAATAGCTAGACTAATGATGGCGAAAAAGCCTTGCTTTCTTCCAATAATAAGTAAAGTGAATATAAATGCCCAAGCGACTAGTAAAATGGTTTTATCACGCTTAACATCTGTAATTGTCCCAGTAATTTTTGTTAACTCAATTTCATTCTCATCTATCGTTATAAATAAATCATTACCTATATGATATTCCTGGTCATATGCACCAGAAGTTGAATACTCGTTCGTTAAAGTAATGAGTTGTCCCTTTTCTTCGCCATTTTTAAACTCAGCTATTATTCGCTGATTAAATAACTTATCTTCATTATTATAATTATCGGTTACTTCAATCGCTTCTTCTAAATTGGTTTCAATCACTTTAACAACCGGCCGTTCATAAAATGAATAATTATGATTAACAAAAATCATCGAGGCGATAAATAATAATATAATTATTATGTAGAAAAAAAACTGTTTTCTCGATATTTTTTTAATTAATTTTGACAACATTCAACTATAACCCTCCAATAATCTGTGTAAATTTAATTGCACTTATAACTTATCCACCATTATAAACTCATTAAATTTTATAAACCACTATTAAAATGAGCTTATGAAAGAAGTTCTGCCGGCGGAACTTCTACGAGGTGGATAAAAAATTCCGTTCAAGGTTGTGTACCGATGACTCCACACAAGGCTTACGTTCCACTTAAGACATTGGTGGAGATATTGTTTAATTGCATACTGTTATATACAACTAAAAAAGACATATAGCCTCAGACTCAGGCTATATGTCTTCTCTTACTACTGTACAATTTCTCTATCCGCTGCTAACAAATCCATTTCCTTCTTATGCAATAAATGATTCGCGCCCCACTCATGCATCGCTTCAAGAATCGGACCAAGTGATCTACCATATTCAGTCATTGAGTATTCAACTTTTGGTGGAACTTGCGGATACACGACGCGCTGAACAATATCTTCGGCCTCAAGTTCACGGAGCTGTTTTGTTAACATTTTCTGTGTAATTCCAGGCATACTACGCTTAAGTTCGCTGAATCTTTTAGTACCCTCGTGTAATAAATGAAGCAAAATAACCGGTTTCCACTTTCCAACGACAATTTCTAAAGCTTCTTCCACCTTACATTGAGCAACGGTCACTTTCATAAAAATCCCTCCCAAAGTATCTTATTGTATACTATAGCACTTTTAAGTGCGTACTTACTATAAATAACCTAATAGCATATAATTAAAGAGAAGCCTATTCTACTAATGGCTACTTAATAAAATCGGAGGTTTTACTATGACTAAAACATTTATTGAAGCAGTAGAAAATCGTCGTTCTATTTACGCAATTAGCGAAGAACCAGTGATTTCAGATCAGAAAATTGAAGAACTTGTAAGCCACGCGGTTAAACATACACCGTCTGCCTTTAATTCTCAAACGGGCCGAGTCGTCGTGCTACTTGGCGAAAAAAACAAGCGATTATGGAAGATAACTGAAGATACGTTACGTAAAATTGTACCTGCAGAAAACTTTGAGTCTACAGAACAAAGAATGAATATGTTTGGTGGCGGTTATGGCACAATACTCTTTTTTGAAGACGCAGCTGTCATTGAGTCTTTGCAAAATCAGTTTGAAGAGTATAAAGAAAAATTTCCAGATTGGTCATTGCAATCTTCCGGCATGTTACAATTCGTCATCTGGACGTCGTTGGAGAATGAAGGATTCGGTGCCAGTCTTCAACATTACAATCCATTGATTGATGAAGATGTTAAGCGTGAATGGGACTTACCTTCATCATGGCAACTTCTCGCTCAGATGCCTTTTGGTAAACCATTAGCACCTGCAGGAGAAAAAGAATTCTTACCTTTAGATGACCGTTTAAAAGTGATCAAATAATATTGGTTCACAGTTATCTCCTTATCACTATATAACCTGATACAAGAATAACAAAAGCCAGTACCGCGTAATTATCAGCGTGTACTGGCTTTTAATATCAAATCAATTAATCTTGCACTAATTGAATCGGTGTCTCTACAGGCCAAATTGAAAAATCAGAAATTATGCCATCAACTTCATATTGGTGTGCTTTATCAAGCCATAAATGACTTTTAGTTGACCATACCAACACTTTTCCGCCATGGCTATGTATTTGATCTATTACGCGTTTATTTGCGTAGGAAACGTTAAAGTTAATATAAGTCGCAAAAGATGTTAAGTCTTTTATTTTTTGTGTAGACATTTTATGAATCGAAGGTTTAACTAGAAGTGCTACTTCTAAATCAGGAAGTAGTTCTTTCATTTTTCTCATTGAGTTAAAGTCAAATGATTGTACAACAATCCCATTCATATTTTTATATTCGCTTAACAATTCAGCGACCTTCTCTTCAATTCCAGGGTATATTGACGGTTTTTTTATCTCAATTAATAAACCAATTCGACCATAAAACTCTTCTATTAATTCGTCAAGCGTAATAATCTTTTCACCTTCAAAAGAAGGATGAAACTTACTACCCGCATCTAGTTTCTTTAATTCTGCAAGCGTTAAATCCCTTACATATCCTTTACCATTCGTTGTCCTGTCCACTTTGTCATCATGCATAATAATTAGATGGCCATCCTTAGAAAGATGAACATCACACTCTAAAAAGTCAGCATTTAAATCCAATGCTTTTCGAAAAGCAGATTGTGTGTTTTCTGGAGCAAAATTTGAGGCCCCACGATGCGCAATACTTATCATCCCTTCCATCTCGGGTTGTATAAAAGACCTCGAATCGTATCCGACCAAAAACACCATGCAAACGCTTACAAAATACAGAAAAAACTTTTTTCTCTTTAACTTCCCCATAGTCATAACCTCACAATAAATGGTGAATACAGATTATTCAAACCATTCCTTTTTCTTAGTATATCATATGCAGAAGGTAATGTAACTGTTAATTTGAAACGGTAGAAAAGAGCCATAATCAGATGATTGAACACTCGGTTTCAAGCTGATCTTCCCCGCCTTTCGTTCTATAGATTTTACAGATAAAATCCAAAAGTAAGCATTAATAACACTTTAACTATCTTTTGGCTATTTACGAATAAAGTGTAAAACTTTACGCTTTTATTTACTTACTAAAATGGATTTAGTAGACAATTCATTTGAGCCATGACTGACATTTTAGTAGAAGAAATCCTATTAAACTTATTATCAAATATTAATCTAATTAAAAAAGATGTTGGATGATAAAACAATTCTAAATTGCCTTATCATCCAGCATCTTATAGGTCGATTTTAGATAACCGCTTATCTTCATACATTTTCGAATCAGCTATATGAAACAATTTTTCAAAATTATTTCCATCCATCGGGAAATAAGCGATCCCAACACTTATTTCTATTTGGATTGTAATTAAATCGAATTTGAAAGGGTTTCGCTTGAAGGCCTCACACAACCTATCTTTCCATTCAATTATAGATTCTTTAGTTGGAAATTCGCTTAAAAACACGACAAATTCATCCCCTCCCAAACGTGAGACAAGGTCATTTTTCCGAACGGATTCCGAAAGAATAATAGCTGTATGCCGCAATACTTTATCCCCTATCGCATGTCCATGTGTATCATTAATTAATTTAAATCGATTTAAATCGATTAATACTAGCGCAGATTCATTTGTTGAATTTAAAGGTGGATTAATTAATCTTTCTTTTATTTCAGGTACAAAATAAGCTCTGTTATGAAGTTCTGTTAGTGAATCGCGATAAGCCATACGTTCAATCAGTCGCTCTTTTTTAAATTCTTCTGTCACATTCCGCCACATTGAATAAAATAATACCTTTTCTTCTATTAAGACTACTTTTGCATCAACAGCATAATAAAGAATATCTTGTGTGTTAGTATTTCCGAAAGATATTGAATAGTCATTAACTTCTTGATCCTGTTTAAGCAGTTCAAAAAACTTAACTAACTCATTTTTATTGAAGCTAGTTCTCAGAAGATCTGTTAGTTTCGAATTCGTATGTCCGTGAGATAAAATAGTTCTTCCAGCCTGTTCATTAAACTCTAGTATCTCCCACTCTTCGTTCAACACAATAATGGAAACCGGACTTAGATTAAACATAGTTTGATACTTCTTCACATCTGGAGGTAACAATTGATATCTGGACATTAAAATCGCAAGAAATACCGTTAGGAGGATACCAATTAAAAGACTTGGATAAGGCGGCATGAAAACCCCGAAATTTTTAATGCTTATGACTATATTCAATATAAGTGCAACAAAAGTTCCGCCGGCTAATAATCGGATTAATCGGTATTTTGTAGTAGATGTTGTATACTTCATACCGTTTATTAAGATAAAAAATAAAAGTATCAATAAAACAGATGAAACAGACACCATCATATAAAAATAAAGTCCTTTTATCGGTGCATACCATATACCACTTTGAATAAACGTCATGTTACCATTATAATTTTTATTCAATAATTTAAATAACACAATAATAAAAACCGGTATATAGAAAATTAGTGGATAAAAGGGCATGCTAACACGACTCTGTAATTTTGTTAAATGAACATAAAAGTGAAACGCAACGGCATGTATGAGTAAGCCAATATTTAATATGACGAAATGAACAATAAACGGACTATATGATAATGGCAGTAAATGCCTTATAAACTCGAAAACAAATAGAATGCTATATAAAGAAACTAACACAGCTACCAATCTGTTTTCTATACTTTTGTAGTTACTACTAAAAATAATAGATGCCATCGATAATAAACCAAAGGCTGGAATAAGATATACAAATAAATAAAAAACCAATTGTCTAATCGTCATATTACCCACCCCCTTTATACTACTAGACAAGTTAATCTTAAATTAATACGAATTTTTCGTTACTTTAATGCCGAGTCTTGGTAATAAGGTAAATAGTCTTAATTAATAATACCCATTCACAATAAATTTAAAACTCATATGACTTATAATAAATTACAAAGTATTATATGCATATGTTTAGCTAATACAATTAGACGGATTTTTTATTAATTTGTTAAAAATATGAGAAAAACTTCCAGGCACTGACATATAATTATGTTAGTACCCGGAAGTTTTAATAATAAAAGATTTAAACTATTTTCAACTTGACTATTTATGTTAGCTAATCATGTTGTACCCTTCTCCAATAAATAAACATGTAGTTAATGTGGACACTTATTCATCTTTCAGCATTTGAAGCACTTCAGAAACTGCACGATTCGCTGATACAAGTGCGCCTTCAATATGTCCCCCATGCGCAGATGAAGTTTCTGTTCCAGCAAAAATGATCTTGTTTTCCCATTGGCCAGAATTAATCGGTTGACCATAGTTTGGGAGAGTAGTAAGCGGTTCGGAATCAGCTTCTACAGTTGTTTGGATATCACTAGACCAATCTTTAAAGAGGATTGACATCGGTTTTCCAGCTGAAGGGCCAAATAAACGAGTCAACTGTTCAACGACAAGTTCCAACACTCTATCCTGCCCTAGCTCTCGTCGATTTTGTGGGGATATCCCTAAGAAACCAAAAAGAGCCCCCGAACCTTTCAATGGTGATGCATCGTGGATTTCTTGCAAAATACCAGATCTACTAATTGCTTGACCAGAAAGTCCCTTTTCTCGCCAAAAAGGGTGGTCATAAATAGCTACTACCTTAGCTTGTCCACCCATCCATGTTGATTTGTCACGCAAACTGTCCATAAGCCGCTCAGGAAGTTCAGGTACGAATGTTATATTTTGCGCTATTATTCTGGGCGGTAAAGCTAATATAACAGCTCTTCCGTGTATACTTTTTTTCTTTCCGTTAGCCAGTTCTACTCCAACGGTAATCTTACCTTCTTTATCCAGATGAATTTCTTTCACAATAGTCGATAGTTCAATAGTTCTCTCGGGAAGTGTAGCAGCGATTGCATTAACAAATGACATAATTCCACCATCGAGCCGAACAGATTTTGGATCAGCTTCTTCTGGGAGTATATGTCTCTGTATGGGTGCATTTTTAAACTGTTCAAAAAGGATTTCTCCTTTTGTGTACTGTTCGAATGCCTTCAAATCCAATTCTTTCACAAGACGAGTCATTACAGGTTCACGTTGAGGCCAGAACCAAGTTGGTCCTAAATCATACTTCCCTAGCTCAGGACTTTCCTCAACAGACTCAGTTAACACTCTTCCCCCAACTCTGTCTCGCGACTCAAGAACAACGCAGGCAATACCCTTTAAACTTAATAATGATGCAGCACGAAGGCCACTTACACCTGCCCCAACTATGATAATAGGTTCACTCATTTTCTAATCTCCATTCTAGTATGTAGCTAAGTTCTAAAGTAGCTACCAAATACACATATAGTGCTGACCTTTTTAAAACAAAGCACTGTTTTCCTTCATTCATAGATAATTTCTAGAACTACTTTCTGACTTTTAGCACCCACCAAATAAATACGAATTGAAAAGGTAGACGCAGCCAGAGAACCACTGCTGGTAAATCATAATTCTCTGCAGTTAATGCCATATATATGTTTAACGGAAAGACAAGTACTAAAAAAACGGCAATTAAGATAGCTGACTTATTCCGTGTTTTCTTTAGGAATAATCCAACCGCTAATAAGATTTCCATAATTCCGGAAATATAAACGACCGCAGGACGATAAGGAAACCATTCTGGCATCGCCGCAATAAAGAAGGAATCCAACAAAAAGTGCCCAATTCCAGCCACTGCAAAGAAAAGACAAAATACGTATAAAGCAATTTTTTTCATTTTGCATTCTCCTAGTTTCCGTTTGTTTTGCCTATTTCCTTTTGACCAGGATTTAAACGTTGCAAGTCAAAACGTTAAAAAACGCTGAGTTATATTATAGCTTAATAAGCGTTACTATAAATACTATAAACACTTTATGTTTCACATTTTCTAGCCAAATCAAATATAGCTCTCCTAATCGGTATATCTGTAGTTTCCCAGTAGCTGTCTTACGTCAATAATCTACAAACACAACCGATTTTTGCGCTTTAAAGTGAGCCATATAAGATCGACAAGTATTATCAGATCTTTGCAAGCAACAATTGGTTATTTTGTAATTTAATAAATGCTTTTGTTGCTTCTCTCCTAAATATGAATTCCCTAACAATTTTGTTTGTCCCTCCCTCAGTGAATCTGAAATCCTTGCCAATATGTGCTAAAATTATAGATAACTTGAGGAATTCTTATCAGTCACAATATTATTATCAGCAGATACCTAATATAATTATTGAGGAGTGAGTGGAATGAATGAAAAACAATTTGACAAGGTGAAAAATGGTCAGGGTTTCATCGCAGCATTGGATCAAAGTGGCGGCAGTACTCCGAAGGCACTTGCAGCATACGGTGTGTTAGAAGACGCTTATTCAAATGAGGAAGAAATGTTCAAGCAAGTACACGATATGCGGACGCGTATAATTACATCACCGACTTTTAATGCACAGCATATTCTTGGAGCTATTTTATTTGAACAAACAATGGATCGTAAAATAGAAGGCATGTACACCGCGAATTATTTAGCAGAAAAGAAAGGTATTGCCCCTTTTCTAAAGATTGATAAGGGTCTTGCTGATGTGGCAAACGGAGTCCAACTGATGAAACCAATCACAGATTTGGATGAAATTTTAAAACGTGCAAACGATCGTCATATTTTTGGAACGAAAATGCGTTCTGTCATAAAAGAAGCAAATCAAGAAGGCATCCAAGCAGTAGTCGATCAGCAATTTGAAATTGGAAAACAAATTATTGCCGCGGATCTAGTTCCAATTATCGAACCGGAAGTAGATATTCATAGTAAAGACAAAGCAGCGTGTGAAGCGTTATTAAATACAGAAATCCTTAAGCAGCTTGATCTTTTACAGAACGACGAAAACGTCATGTTAAAACTTACGATTCCAACAGTGACTAATTTGTACAAAGAGCTAATTGATCATCCAAGAGTAGTACGAGTTGTCGCACTATCAGGTGGTTATTTAACAGAAGATGCTAATTTAAAACTCAAAGAAAATGACGGACTTATCGCCAGTTTCTCTAGAGCACTTAGCCAAGATTTAAATGCTAACCAAACAACTGATGAATTTGATAATGCGCTCGAAAAAGCAGTGAAGTCTATTTATGAAGCGTCTATTTAAATAAGTTTTATAATGTCCCCGTGCAACAATGTTTTTTGCATGCATTGTTGTACGGGTTCTTTCTGCTGTAACAAAAGTTTTACTGCGTTCCCAAACTCTTCTACTCCCAGCGAGTGTTCCAAATATGCCACTAATCTTTCCTAATAAGCCAAAAATAGTAGACACCAACTGAACTCTGAATTATCCCGCTATGCTTATTAATGACTAAATTTTAGATAATAAATAAACAAAGTCTTTATAATACCGATATAATATTTAATAGAAATAGATAGAGGTGCACAGTTGAATCAAAATTTTACGTCAATGTTTAATCATCTTAATATATATTTAGTCATACTCTCTTACATAATTGCAACGATATCTGCTTACGCTTCCATCGATTTAGCTAGAAGAGTTATGTATACGACAGGCGTAACCAAGGTTGCATGGCTTGTTTCTGGAGGCGCTACGCTTGGAATCGGTATTTGGTCTATGCACTTTATCGCCATGTTAGCACACCATTTTCCTATACCTGTTTATTACAGCACGCCCCTCGTTATTATTTCAGTCTTCATCTCAGCGATTGCCTGTATTTTAGGGTATTTTTTAATTTCCCGTAATCGCCGAAACCGTCTACGTTTTTGGTTTGCTGGAATTTTAATGGGACTAGGGATTGTTTCTATGCATTATGTTGGAACAGAGGCAATACGTCCTTTAGATATTTCATATGATACACCTTTAGTTCTAGTGTCCGCAGGTATTGCAATTGCAGCATCTTTGGTCGCTTTATGGGTTGGATTTCTTTCACCTTATTCCCAAGGTGAAATGTCCTCGAAAGTGAAACTTCTCACTTCACTAATTATGGCTATGGCAATCGCAGGAATGCATTATACAGGTATGGCAGCAACCCACTTTTCAGAAAATTCTTCCGCTGATATATCCAATACATCTAGTATCGACACGACTTTACTCGCTTGGGTTGTTGCAATTGTGACTATATTAATCTTTTCACTATTCTTTTTCTCTATTATTTTTAACAGGATTTGGGGAAAGCAAAAAATCGTGCAAAATGCCATTTTGGACTCTGCAACAGATGGTATTGTTATAACTGATAAATCAGGAATGATTATGCATGCTAATCCAGCCTTTTATGATTTAATGAAACAAGCTGGAATCGTCGAGAGACATATAAAACTACACGAGTACAATGTTGCGTTAACAGAAGATATAGCAAGCAGTCAGGAATTTCAATTAGAAACCGGCTCCGTTATTTGCGAAGTAAAAAGACAGCCTATTCAAGGCGAATCCTTAAATAATTCATTATGGTTTATACGTAATATCACAGAAAATATTCAAGCTAAACAGCGTATCGAATATTTCGCCTTTCATGATACGTTAACTAGTTTACCAAATAGACATAAACTGGATGAAACCTTACAGAAATGGCTGCAATCTTCTGCTGAAATTGGATGTATATTTCTTAATATTGACAGACTTAAGTTCATTAATGATACGCACGGACTTCAAGCAGGTAACTCAGCCTTGCAACATGTAGCAAAATTATTAACTATATGTTTAAAAGAAGGTGATTTCCTAGCAAGAATCGGTGGCGATGAATTCATCATTTTAGTAGACGGTAAACGCGTGAACGAACTTCACGAAATTGCTAGTCTTTGCATTAACGAGGTTCGTAAACCTTTCATTTTAAATGAAATTAACATAGACATTACAATGAGTGCTGGTATTTCCACGTACCCTCATGAAGCACAATCTGCAGACGAACTTTTACAATACACGGATTTAGCTATGAACGAGTCAAAAAAACGTGGTAAAAACCAGGTAACTTCCTTTAATGTAGCAATCCAAGACAAAAATAGGCGAAGACTTCTATTGGAGGAAGCTTTATCATCCGCTCTTGTTAACGGAGAATTCCACCTACTTTTCCAGCCTAAACTTTTATTAGACACCGAGAAAATAATTGGTGCTGAGGCACTTCTAAGATGGGATCATCCGATTCTAGGACCGATATCCCCTATGGAATTTATACCGATTGCTGAAGAAAAAGGAATGATCCACATGATTGGCGAGTGGGTTTTACGCGAAGCTTGCATGAAGTGGAAAGCATGGTCAGAAGAATTACATGAACCAACTGTAATAGCTGTCAATATATCCCCTCTCCAATTAACAAGGGACAATTTTTTTCGAAATTTAATGGAAATTACGAAAGATACACAAATGAATCTCAACTTTTTAGAACTAGAAATCACAGAATCTGATTCCCTAGCTTCCGAAATACAATCGAAACTTTGCGAGCTGCGCGATGCAGGCATTCAAATATCTTTAGATGACTTCGGGACAGGTTACTCTTCTTTCAGCCATCTAAAAGAATTACCGATTCATATATTAAAAATAGACAAGTCCTTCATGCACAATTTAATTGGAAATAAAGGACAAGAAGCAATCGTTCGGTCCATTATCCAACTTGGCCATAACTTAAGTTTACAAGTAATTATGGAAGGCGTAGAAGAGAAAGAAGAAGTCCAATGGCTAAAGCAAGAAGGCTGCGATATGGTTCAAGGCTATTACTTCTATAAACCTTTAACGCCCGATAAAATGATTGAGGTACTTCGACAGCAACTATTGCTGACATATTAAACTTATTGCGATGTGTTACACATTTTTCGTAATTCTTCTTAATGTATATTCATGCAAAAGTGAAGTCAGAAAAACCTTTAATATCATCGCTTTAATTTTCAAATATACAATTGTAGTGAATAGTTTAGCGCGTAGACATATGAAAATTAGTTGCAATTTTAATCACTAGAGGTTATGATAGCTGTAATTAAACATTCACTTATTTCAGTTTTTTTGAAGTAAGGATAGAGGCGCAAAGACCATCAGTATACAATCCGAGGATGATGAGATCCGAAGAAGATTGTAAAAAGGGGGATTTGCCGAAGCGCATGAGTTGCTCATTAACTCATCGCTGGTTCTGGGCTAAATAAGTGCAGAATTGTCATATAGGCGACTATATGGAGGGCTATCTGGTGCAACGAAATAATTTATTATTTCAAAGCAGCAACGAGCCCTCGTTGCTGCTTTTTGCGTTTCAGGAAGAACTGCCCTCCACCCTCTATGTTTTATTAAATAAAACAAAAAGGACGTGGAGAACAGATGAATTTTGGACAACTGATTACCGCGATGGTAACGCCATTTGACGGACAAGAAGAAATTGATTACACTGCCACCAGTAACCTTATTGAGCATTTGATTGCAAACGGATCTGATGGCTTGGTCGTAGCAGGAACAACGGGAGAATCTCCAACATTAACACATGAAGAAAAGATTAAATTATTTCAGTTTACAGTCCAGGTCGTAGCAGGAAGAGTTCCAGTCATTGCAGGTACTGGAACAAACAGCACGAAAGAGTCAATCGAGTTGACCAAGCAAGCTGTAGAAGTCGGAGTCGATGGCATTATGCTTGTCGTACCGTATTACAACAAACCCTGTCAGGAAGGAATGTATCAGCATTTCAAGGTGATTGCTGAATCAACCTCGCGACCAATTATGTTATACAACATACCAGGGCGTAGTTCAGTTAATATGAATCCTGAGACGATTATCCGACTAGCCGGTATTTCGAATATTATTGCTGTTAAAGAAGCGAGCGGAGACCTAGATGCCATGTCTGCGATTATTGAAAATACGCCGCCAGATTTTTCACTTTACAGCGGAGATGACGGCTTGACACTTCCCGTCCTCGCGATCGGTGGCGCAGGCGTTGTTTCGGTCTCTGCTCACGTCATTGGCACGAATATGAAAACTATGATAGAACATTTTAATAACGGACGTGTCCAAGAAGCAGCGAAACTACATCGCCACCTACTGCCGACCATAAATGAAATGTTCGCTGCACCGAACCCTGCACCTGTTAAAGCTGCGCTGAATTTAAAAGGAGTCGCTGTAGGCGGCGTCCGATTACCAATACTGCCCTTAACAGATGTGCAGCTAGATTCGTTAAAAAATGTGCTAAATTACGAAGAACCGATACTTATTTAAACTGTTCTTTTCTTCTAAAGTATCTGCAACACTTAAATCTAAAGCAATTCAGGTTTGTATCATTTCCTTCATTGCATAATGTCTTTGTTTATAAGTGCCTTGCTTAAGAAGGAACTAGAATTTTAAAACAAAAGTAATCACCCTACTACTCTCCAACAAGTAGTAGGGTGATTACTTTTTATATCTATACTTACGCCTGCAAGTGATTATTCTAGCTAGTACCTACATCCGAACAGATTATTTCATGACTAGTTTATGAAAATAATGCTACTTCGAAATCGCCGGTTTTTCCAGGTACCGAATCCTTACTGAATACATAATGTAAAGATTATGTAAATGTTAGTTTTTGTATTGTAAATAATCAGAACGTGTAATATGCTTTCGATATCGGTACTCAATATTTAATTTCAATATCAATGTTAGGGGTGATAGTTTGGCAGATAAAGTATTACGGAAATTATTTCTTGGTTTTATTCATATACACATATTACACCACGCAAAAGAGCATCCCATTTTCGGTGTTTGGATGTTAGAAGAACTCAGAGAACACGGTTACAGTATCAGTTCTGGCACTTTGTACCCTATCCTACATGCAATGGAGTCAGATGGACTTCTAATAAGAGAAGATAAAAACGTAGATGGGAAAATCAGAAAGTATTACACAACAACTAAAAAAGGAGATCTAGTCCTTATTGAAGCCAGGAAAAAGGCATATGAACTCTTTATAGAAATCAAAGATTAACAAAAAGGAGCCAACAATGAATCAGACTAACCCTACTAGGGGATTTAAATCACTTATGGAGATATTTTTAGTTTCAACAAGACTAGGCTTTACATCTTTTGGTGGACCAACAGCTCATTTAGGGTATTTTCATGAAGAATATGTACGAAAAAGAAAATGGATGGATGAAAAAAGTTATGCAGATTTAGTTGCTTTATCCCAGTTCTTACCTGGACCGGCAAGTAGCCAAGTTGGTATCGGTATAGGTGTTATGCGGGCAGGTGTATTAGGTGGAATAACATCTTTTATAGGGTTTACACTTCCTTCAGTTATCGCCCTTATCCTTTTTGCTTTACTGCTCACCGGATCTGATATCGGAAATGCTGGCTGGATACACGGATTAAAAATTGTGGCAGTGGCTGTAGTTGCACATGCGGTAATCGGAATGGCCAAAAATTTGACGCCTGATTTAAAAAGAAAAGCCATCGCTTTATTTGCACTATTAGGTACACTTCTTTGGCAATCAGCTTTTACTCAAGTAGGTGTCATATTAATCGCAGCATTATTTGGGTTCCTTTTGTTTAAACAACACGATGAAGTTGAAGAAGCTAAATCGAAATTTCTGATTTCCAAAAGGGTTTCAGTGATTTGTCTACTTTTATTTTTCGGTTTGTTGTTTCTTTTGCCGGTTATCAGAGAAGTAACTGGATCTTATTGGGTAGCAATGTTTGATAGTTTTTATCGTTCAGGTTCATTAGTCTTCGGAGGTGGTCATGTTGTTTTACCTTTATTAGAACAGGAACTTGTACCAACTGGCTGGATAAGCGAAGAGTCATTCTTAGCAGGTTATGGTGCTACGCAAGCAGTACCTGGTCCCCTATTTACATTCGCAGCCTATTTAGGAACCGTTATGAAAGGTTGGCAGGGTGGTTTAGTCGCAACGTTTGCAGTTTTCTTACCTGCTTTCCTTCTAATTCTTGGTGCGTTACCATTTTGGGATAGTTTACGTAACAACGCTAAAATTAAAGGTGCAATAATGGGTGTAAATGCAGCAGTTATCGGAATTTTAATCTCTGCTTTTTATTTTCCGATTTGGACAAGTTCAATTTTGGCGCCTATTGATTTTGCTTTAGCCGCAATTTTGTTTAGTATGCTTGCCTATTGGAAACTTCCACCTTGGATTATTGTGGTTTCTGGAGCTATAGGCGGTTCACTCATGACATTAATTTAAATGATTATATCTATAATCTAAAAGACTAACAATCATGTGCACCACGAAAGTTAGGGTTAAAAATCTAACCTCTAAGGGCCACATCACAAGTTGTTAGTCTTTTTTCATTAACTATTTTTAAGAAGCTTGCCCATTTAGAAATAGAGTATGTTTTGTACGACTTCTGACGTTAGCAAACTACTTCCCTCTTCCCCTTTTCAATAGATACTTCAGCATTTCCCATCATAGTATTTACTATATTGCCAAAGTGCCTTACCATATAAGATAGCAACTAGTGCGAAAGGGGTATTGAGATGAAAAGAAAGATTAAAATATCAGTAGGGATTGTACTTGTTTTGGTAACAGTTGCTCTCCTATTTGCAGGAAATTACTTCTACAATCAAGCTGTGAAAAGAGGCACTGAAGTTGTTTTACATACAGAGGAAGCCTCTTTAAACGCAATGGCTAGCAATGAGGATCAGCAGCATCTAAAAGAAGCTAATGATTGGTTTGATCAGCAGAAGCCAGAGATTATAGACTTAGAAACAGACAAAGGCTTTCAAATAAAAGCTCAGTTTATTGCACAAATAGAACCTCAGCAAAAAGGAGTTATTTTAGCACACGGATTCCGCAATACCAGCGAAGATATGGGGAAACTCGCCAAGTTCTATTATGACCAAGGCTTCGATGTATTACTACCTGATGCTCGCGGCCACGGGGAAAGTGAAGGCGATTATATTGGTTTCGGTTGGCATGACCGCCTCGATTATAAAAGATGGATTGATTTTTTAGTAAAATCTGGAGATCAGCAAGTTATTTTACATGGTAATTCAATGGGCGCTGCCACTGTGCTGATGACAAGCGGAGAAGAGCTTCCGGATGAAGTAAAAGGAATCATTGCAGACAGTTCTTATAGCAGTGTCCAGGAAGAACTTGCGCATCAATTGAAACATATTTACAACTTACCTTCTTTCCCATTATTGAACGTGACAAGCTTAGTTACAAAGATACGAGCAGGCTATACATTCGAAGAAGCTTCCGTAGTGGATCAAGTAAAAAAAAATACACGACCTTTATTGATTATTCATGGTGATGCAGATGATTTGGTCCCTACCGCTATGGCACAACAAATCTTTGACGCAGCAGTTAGCGAAAAAGAATTATGGATTGTTCCTGATGCAGGTCATACGAAATCCTATGATAATATAACAATCGAGTATGAAAAGCATGTGCAAGACTTCTTAGGCGGCATATTAACGGATTAAGTAACAATTTCACTTATATAATAAAATTTTAAACACTGAATAGCCGATTACGGTATTCAAACTGAACCGGAGGCTATTATGACGAATCGTAACAAAGCTATTATATTACTAATCATATCCGCATTTGGATTTTCTCTTATGACGCTTTTTGTCAAGCTTTCAGGAGACGTTCCAACACTGCAGAAAACCATTTTCAGAAATGGTGTGTCCATGATTATTTCATTTTTCTTTGTCATTCATTTTAAAGAACGGTTATTCGGCAAACGCGAAAACCAGTCGCTATTGCTACTCCGTTCTATTCTTGGGGCTATCGGTATTATCTTGCTATTTTATGCGATAGACCACCTTGTTATTGCAGATGCAGATATGCTCAATAAAATGAGTCCGTTTTTCACAATTCTGTTCGCGGCAATTTTTCTAAAAGAGCATGTTAAACCTTATCAGCTATACAGTATTTTTGTAGCCTTTCTCGGCATTCTATTTATTATCAAACCGTCATTTTCACTGGATTTTGTCCCCTATGCAGCGGGAATTCTATCCGCAGTCTTCGCTGGCGGCGCATATACTGTACTTCGGGCGCTAGGCCAACGAGAGCACTTTTACACAATCGTATTTTATTTCTCAGGCTTTACCACTGTTATCCTGTTGCCTTTTGTTATCTATGCATACGAACCAATGACGCTTCAGCAGACATCATACTTATTGCTCGGCGGTGTATTTGCAACAGTCGGCCAGTTCGGTATCACACTAGCGTATAAATTTGCGCCTGCTAAAGAGATTTCCGTATTTAATTACTTTACGGTAGTATTCACAGCGCTCCTCGGCTTTGCTTTTCTCAGCCAAGTACCAGATGTCTATAGCTTATTAGGCTATTTGATCATTTTCGGCGCATCATTTTACATGTTCAAGAAAAACAAGAAAGAAGAATTGATTTATCCTGTGTCGGCAAAGAAATGAATTGTGGGCTGCCTGCGCGATACATTTTTACGTCAATTCTGATTAAAGTATATTAATACAATTGGAAGTCAGGAAAAGCTATACATCCTTGACTTCCTTTTTAAAAGTATGGAGTTTTAGCAAGTAGCCTAAAAATTTATTAAGATACTTTTTCATTTTTAACAATCTAGTACAGATTTTGGTGTTGAACCGAAAAACTTTTCAATTATATTTGGATATTTAATCAGTTTCCTGTAGTGTAAGTTAGTAGGTCGTAAATAAGGGGATGATTTAAATGGATGATATTATTATTTATTCCAAATGGGCAATAATGATTAAGCTAGCACTATTCTCCTGCGCTTTTGTAGTAGCAGGCATTTTATTTATTGTTTTATCACAGGGTGAACAATTGCCATCATGGATAGGACTTATAGGTGTTGTAACAGTTGTCATTTTTGGGTTGTGTGCAATATTTTATCTAAAAGAAATATTCATACGCAAACCCGTATTGATTATTTCTCAAGAAGGAATTATGGATCGGTCAAGTTTTGTAGGAGCTGGATTTGTTAGGTGGGAAGACATAAAAAATATTGACTTAATTACTTTTGGAGGACAGCCATTTCTAGGCATCTCTACACATGATCCAGAATTAATTATTAATCGGACCAGTGGTATAAAAAGTATATTAAATAGAGCGAATAAGAAACTGATTGACGCTCAAGTAAACATACCAGTTAATAACCTCGCGTTCTCGTTAGATAATCTTTTCGATGAAATTATCATTCGATGGCAAATTCATGAAGACGAACTTGAATCTGAATATAAAAAATGAAGAAATTGCAAGCTACGAGTTTAAGAAACAGGTCTGAATCTTTCCATCTCCGGGAAATTAGTACTTGACTTTAAAAAGGCTATTAACTGTCCGGTGCCAGTGCTATACAATTTTATGATAATTCGTTTTTAGGTTCTAAGTCAAATGTTGGGGTGGAGTGAATAACACGTCACCTTTTTTTCTTGTTCAGACAAAGGGCATATTGATTTCCGCTTCAGGTGAACGCTTTCTGCGGGCACGACTTCAGCCGCTTCCCTCGCTATCGCTCAGTCCAGGGTCTTCAGTTCGCGCTGTTCCCGCCAGAGTCGTCACCTTCCGCTCCAATCAACAATCCTTTCAATCATTCAGAAAGAATGATAAAAGCCTTAACCTAAATGAACGCCAATTTCTTTATACTTGATATTTAATAATATCTTGGCTCTAGCGTGATCAAAGCGTCTAAAACCATAAGCGGTCCGCTTCATCACTTTTGTTTTATTATTGATGCCTTCTAAAAAGCCATTAGAATACCTGAATATAAAACTATTTAGAATCTCTACTTGCCAATTTTTTAACGTTCGAATCGCTTTTAAAAAAGCAGGAATCTTTGCTTCTCCTACCTTACGGTAGAAAGCTTCTAGTCTTTTTTTTCTAAGACATCATCTGTCATTTTAGCCCAATCAAACCATTCACAATAAGCTTCTTTCAGTTCATAAGCTCTTTTTAGTTCATCAGATAAACCTGTATAACGATCTAAGTACCAGCGATTCTTCTCTGTTAATTTATTGTTTCTTTTGTATAAGACAAATCGCATTCGCTTACACTTTTTTCGGTCGTATGCATGCCACTCTTTTTGAACTTTACGTCGCACTTCATCAATCGCCCAATAAATATAACGGCAAAAGTGAAAGCGGTCTGCAATAATCAAAGGCCGCCCCAATGCTTGTTTAACGGCTGCTTTAAAGCTTGGGTTCATATCCATCACAACCATTTCCACATCAGAACCATGCTTATAAAGATACTCTTTAATTGTATCTTTTCTTCGGTTAGGTAGAATATCAATCGGTTCATGGGTTTCGGCATCGGCAATAATCAATTGAAACTTTCCCGCGTCTGTATCACCTTTATATTCATCAATCGCAATCACTTTAGGCAAGTGAACGCCACCAACAAGCTGTTCTTTTGCGATTTCTTTAAAACGCCGAATAATTGTAGTACTAGAGGTACCGAGTACTTCTCCTGCTTCTTTAAAAGTTTTCGCTTTGATTGAGCGAATTCTTGCGACTTTGTTCCATTCTTTTGTGTATCGTTGGTACTTCGCTACGAAAGGGCACTCCTCAGAGAAGCGCTTTCCACACACACAAGCATAGCGACGTCGTTTATAGAACAAAATCGTCAGGCGTTCAAACCATTTCAAGTGTTTGATCTTTTGCATACGGTAATCGTGTACTTTTATCGTCATTTCACTACACCGAGGACACTTTTGTGGTTTTTTCGGTAGTGAAACATATAACGCAGTTCTTTCACCTATTTCTTCTATTTTTTCAACGCTAACATCTTTTAATCCTGGAATATTCATGTTAAAATTCATATGCACGGATCACCTTTCCTATACTTGTTTCTAGGTAACTCAAGTATAAAAGAACAGGTGATTTCGTGCATTTCTTTTTTCACGAATTGTACATGTACCCCAACAAATATTATAGAACCCGTTTTTAAGCATATCAATACAAAAGGAAGTCAGGAAAATCTTCATGTCCTTGACTTCCACTTTCGAAATATGTAATTAAAATGAATAGGCTTATACACTTGTACATGAATTTAATCTTAATAAACACATTTTCTGATACCTAGACAGGCATTACACTAACCCTGAAAAACCTTCACTTCTGCTATCGCAAACTGGATTTGCAAATTTTCATTGAATTGGGGTAATATCTTTCGTTGCAGCAAAGTTTTTACACTCGTTCCTTTCTTGTAGTTTACTAAATACCTTAAGACCAAGACAATGCCATCCGTATTTGTATCCACTGAAAACACCGGCTGTAATTTTCCTTGCCCACTAAACAAATGATTATTTTTCTCTTTCAACTCTGGAAAAACTGACTCATTGAAATACATATTACCCGTATCAGTCATAATTTTTTCCGCTGCTTGCCAGTCACTATCAAACGAAAGGACATACTTAATCTCATGCCAAATAAATGTATTTGCTACGCCAATGATTTCAATGGAATTATCGAAAATCATACTATTTGGAAGTTTAATAATACGGCCAGTGTTGGCATCTGCTGATAAACCATGCCGAACTTCTAGCAGTTTAAAATTAACGGGGTTAATGTCAATTACATCTCCGATAATGTCATTTATTTCAATACGATGCCCAATTTCAAAGTATTTCCTAGACTTAATAACAAAATAACCGATAAAGTTATTCGTTAATCCTCTGACCATGAACACAATGAACACACCAATTAGTAATGTAATTAAAATAAGTGCATTAATCGCTTGGACCCATATTAATAAGATGGCAATGACCGTCAATGTGACCATACTCTGTTTATTTAATTTGTGTAGCTGAAACTTCCTCTTATATTCCTTCACATTCCGCGTAATTAAATTTTTAAATAAGAAATGTAATGCCACAGCAATTACGATAATAGCAACGGATAATGCTAGTTTATTCAAGTAAGCATCCGGTGTTTTTAATGTAGAAGATAAACTATTGCCAAGCCCCGAAAAGTAATCCGTTAAAAATTTTGGCATTGATTCACACTCCTTATGTTCTCTTTCCTATAAGTATACCTTATAAATAACCGATTGTTCAGTACGAAAGCCAATATTAGTAGAAGATAATATGAGGAACACGCCATTATGAAAATTCGTAGTTGTTTAACCATAAAAAAATACCAGGTTCTCATTAAAACCTGGTAGCAAAACTTATTTACTTTTACCGTGCAGATATCTAAAGAATGGTTTATCCACCCAAAATTGAATTGGGGTAACCTCGACACTTGGGTCAATTGCTTTAAACCCTTCGATGACCTTCGTAGAATTTTCATTCAATGAAAATGCATGAACTGTATAAGGACTATCTTTGTCAGCGATGAAGTTATTCGTGATGACTTCATAAGAATCCATTTTTGTTTTAGAGAAATAAAGAGGCTGCCACCACGCGCCGTGGATAAGACCCGTTTGATCTACTTCATCTTTTTTAGCATATTTCATAACGATTGATTCGAAAGTATTTTTATCTTGTGCGTTTGCAAATTCGAATCCAAGATCATATTCTTTAGAGTAGTTAATAAAATTACCATTCTCGATTTGTACAACGTCTGGACCTGGGTCGCCCCACTCCGCTAAGTGAATATAAGCAGATGTTTTAGGTTCAAATTGTACCTTGGCATGGATACCTTCACTGCGCAGCAAGCCAATCAGTTGGATGGCATGTTTAATATCTGAATGCCCGTATTTAAGAGACAATGAGTCAATGAAATTAGGATCGAAACGTGAATCTTTTAAATTATAACCTGTGATTAAATCTTTTTTTAACCCTTCATTTACAAGAGTTTGTAATTTAGGTGCATCAATAATATCAGCTGTTTTATAAGCGTTATTCAACTGCGTAAATATAGCTGCATCATCTGTATAACCAAGATACTTTTTGTAAAGACCGTTTGTTTTTAATATGTAACCAAGCAACGTGTATACTAACTCATCACTTGCCTTTTCATACAGCTTAAAGTTCTTAAACAACTCAACAGGCAACAAACCCATATCAATTGCTACAGCAATTTCCTGTTTACTCTTTATACTTAATTTACTACTTTTGACATGTGATTTTGCGAGAACTTTATCAGCTTTCATTGCTGGATATGTATTAGCCAATTCTTTCAAACCAGCCGCCCTAACCGCCATGTATACCGCATTCGCATTCGTAAGTACTTTATCACTTTGAACTGTTGTGCTCGATAAAACCCCGTTTTCATACAATGCAGCTGCAGATGAAAATAAAGCGTGGTCTACTGGTAAATCTGTAAATGTAACTTCCTCACCTGACGGCACATAGTTTAAACTCGTAGCAACCGCTTCAATAAAATTACCTTTTGTGATTGTTTTCGTAAAACCAATGTCAAACATCTCTTTCAGAAACAACTTATACTGTGGTGCTCCGTCCGTTTGCTTTGTAGTAACTGCCTTCGACTCCGTAGCAGCTGGTGTCGCCGCAAATGCGACTGATTGTGTAAATGCCAAAGATAAAGATAAAAGCAATGCAACAAGTACTTTCGAATAAAAACTTGGTAACTTCTTCATTAACAAACCCCTCATCAGGACTATTCCTATCAAAATAGTCAGTATAGTATAACAAGTATTACTATAACAATTATTTAATAGTAATGTCAATATGTGTAATGAAATATCTTTCTTGTGTTCACACTGGCATTACATACGATAAATAGGCGGAAAACTACATGTTCAACTATTAAGTGTTTGCATAATAAAAAAGTCTTTCCTGTAAAAATGAACTGAACCCCGAATGGTAGACACTTTAAATAAGTGTTCCCATTTGGGGTTCAATTTTTCTAATCATTCACTTATCATATAATCTTATTAATTCACAAGTTCCGCGATACACGCATTTCTCCCTAATAGATACATCTTGTTTTTAATAAAAGTAAATCAATTATTAAAAAATGCAGTCAGCCAATTAATATAAGTTCTGAATAAGTCTTAAACTAGTAGCCCTTCTAATTAACCTTCCTACCTGTCTTACCAACCTTCTCCCAATAATCATCTCGAATCTGCATTTTTTGAATTTTCCCAGAAGCGGTTTTTGGAAGCTCTGCTACAAAAGTCACGCCAGTCACAGCTTTAAAATGGGCCAACTTAGATCTCGAAAAGTCGATAATTTCCTGCTCTGTCACCTCTCCACCGCCGCGCAATACAATAAATGCATAAGGTGTTTCGCCCCACTTTTCATGCGGCACAGCAATCACGGCAGCCTCGAGTACCGCAGGATGATCATACAATACGCCTTCTATTTCAATAGAAGAAATGTTTTCTCCACCGCTGATTACGACATCTTTTTTACGGTCTACGATATTAATATAGCCATACTCGTCTACCGTCCCCATATCACCAGTCATCAAATAGCCATTCCGCAAAACTTCATCCGTTGCTTGTTTATTTTTCCAATAACCTTTCATAACACCATGGCTGCGGACAGTAATCTCTCCAGGCTGCTTGCCATCATGAACGACCTCAACTCCGTAATCATCGACTACCTTTACATCTGCGCCAATCATCGGATATCCAGCTTTTGCTTTAAGCTGAAGTTTTTCCTCCTCCGACAAATCAGCAACAGTCGAACGAATCGTAGAGAAGAGGCTAAGTGGTGATGTCTCCGTCATACCGTATACTTGGATGAAATTCCAGCCAAGTTCTTTTTCTACTTTGGAAATAAATGCCGGTGGCGGTGCTGAACCTGCGATAATAACTCGAATTTCATGATTAAACGTTGGATGATGCTCTTCACAGTACTGAAAAATCGAATTCAGTACTGCCGGCGCCATATGCAATATCGTTACTTTATACTTTTGAATCGCCTCAATAATCGATTGCGGAGACGTTTTACGGAAACAAATTTGAGAAGCCCCGTTCGCCGTATAATAAAACGGTGACCCCCAGCCGTTTACATGGAACATTGGTAACACATGAAGCAACACGTCTTCATCTGTCACGCGCAAATGATGCATCGCACTCATTGCATGCAAGTAATTATTTCGATGCGTCAACATAACTCCTTTTGGATTACCAGTCGTTCCGCTCGTATACAGCAAACTACAAACATCGTCTTCCTGAACATCTGCACGTTCAAACGGCTCATCAGCGTAGTATCCAAGCCATTGATTGTAATCCAGCGCATCAGTGTCACCCTCTTTATAATGAACAATAACTTTTTCAACCGTTTCAAGTTGCTGCTCTATCGGCTGAATAAACGCATATAACTCTTGATCAACAAATAATATTTTCGATTCACTATGATTTAAAATGAATAAATAATCTTTAGGCGTCAGACGCGTATTAAGTGGCACCATGACCGCTCCTACTTGGTAAATGCCGTAAAACCCTTCCAACATTTCAATAGAGTTACCACATAAATAGGCGATGTGATCTCCTTTTTCAACTCCTAAGCTACGAAGCCCACGCGACAGCTGGTTCACTCGCCTGTTCAACTGTGCATATGTAAAAGACCGGCCTTCTTCTCCGAAAACAGCTTCCTTGCTGCCGTATAGTGATACAGCTCTATCAAGAAATTGTGTTAATACTAATGGAACATTCATATGAATACCTCCCTTTGTTATTTCATTATATAGGAGTGCTAGCTATCTCTCCATAGTTTTAGAATATTGAAACTGACGTAAAGATAAAATACACCCCAAACATCAGAAGTAACTTGCCGTTCGGATTATTAAAATAGAGAAAACGATTTATTAGATCGACGCCGGTAAAAGAGATGCCAATTAACATAAGGATGTGAACGGAAGAAGAGAAACAAGGATTCGTTGCTACTATTTCTATAATTTTGATTGTCATTATCTATTATTCATTCATGACCAAAATTAATCTACAAACGTCCTCAACAGCAATAACTGAAAGACTTAAATTCGTTGATAACTTTTACTACTATCTTGACAAAGGAACCCCTGAAATTGGCAAGAATATGAAAGCAATGGAATTGGTAATCATTGAACCTATTGAGATGCATTCTTCCTATAAAAGGGATGCCCAAGAAAATGGAACACTGATCTATGTATAAATTAATGCGATGGAAGGGGAAAAATGGAACGAACGATAATTACCTTATTTGTTAAATAGATATAAAAACACAAAAAAACGCGATTACATATTGATAGTGTAATCACGTCTTAATTATATTCCCAAGTAAAAGATTCCACCCACTATGAAAGACAAACCAATTGAATTTCCTCGCTTAATTTCAGAATTTTTAGAACTTGGAAACAGTCAAAAGAATTAGCGAACAACACGCATAATCATTTTTGGTCCTTCCTCTACAGAATTCACTTTGAGTGTTAACTCGATTCGATTGCCTTGAGGCGTAAACCAAAATGCATAGAGTAAGTCTTTAGTGAAATCTGAATGCATCCACTTGTATTTTTCATTGTAAGTAACATCACCAAACTGCGGTTTAAAAGTTGTACTTACAATATTATTGAAGAAAGCTTCTGTTGCTGCTTCAGTAGCAGGTATGTGACTTAAGTCATACTCAAAATCAATAATATCTAGCTGACCGTAGAAAAAAGTGTAAGTAATTTTCGCATTAAGTGGATTTCCTTTAACATAGTCGTATACCAAGTACTTTTCATTTTCTAATGATGGGATACCTTCAATGACTCTTACTTGAGCTTTAGACATTTCTAGAAATACATTCCGGTACTCATATTTACTTTTGTCATAACTATGAATACCTCTACTGACAAATGCTGCAATTTGCCCTCGAGTTACGATTCCGTTCGGCTTAAATGTATTATCAGCATAACCTGTCGTTATTTTTGAAGTTGCAAGTTGGTCAACATTTAGATAATACCATGCGTTACGATCAACATCTTTGAATTGAACATAAGATCTATCCGCCAAATCAAAACTGTTTGCAACAATCTTAGACATTTGTGCACGTGATAAACTATTCCGTGACTTGAATGTACCATCTGGATACCCGCCAATGATGCCTTTTGCAGCCAACGTTTCGATATACTGATAGTTACTGTCCGTTTTAGGTACATCTTTGAACGTTGGCGTTACTGGATTAATTAAAGGCATCCGGAGAGCCACTGTTAAAATCTTAGCAGCTTGACCTCGCGTTACATTATTACTTGCACGATATGTCCCATCTGGATAGCCGCCAATTGCACCCAATTCTACTAAATGATCGATTTCATTCTTAAATTGATGCTTAGACGGAATATCTGTAAAAGCAGCATTGGCCATTGGTGCTAATAAAAAAGAAATAGAAATGATAAATATCCCTGTCAACCATTTTACTTTCCTCATTTACTCACCTCCTAATCACTAAACACCTCTATCATAAATGTGCAAGGTTAAGTGGAGGTTAAGATATTAAAAGATTCTCAAACAAAAAACGCTCTTTAGCTAATAATAAAAAAATGTTCAAGTAACTTCGTCATCACTAACCATAAGGCGTTTTGTATCTATAATTCACAATAAAAAAAAGGCCACAAAGGGCCCATGAAATATATTCGTGGTTAAAGAAAAAATTAGCACTTATCTAAAAGAAGTAATCGTTAAGTTGGGAGGTTAGCCATTCTTTATTGGAGAAAGCATTGTATCAACCCGGGGGATGTTACGCAAAAACCACTGTTTTTAGGGTTCACTGCACCTAGGGAAAGAATTTCTTTGAAAGATGATTTCAGGTCAAGTTAACCGTTCATAGAAGTTAAATGATCTGATGTTTATTGCTTTAAAGCCCCGTTCACTACTGGTATATTATCGATATCGAGGGCATTTATTTGACAGAAGTGGATGAGGAAGTTTTTTGCTTCTTTGATTTGCTCTTCATCTGTTTTTAATGCAATGATGTCTTTTAAGATTTGTGCTGTCCAAATATTATCAAAATAACGATATTTACCAGAATTCCATGTAGTTTGATGAGGATAATTCTTATTGATATAATAATTCCAGAAAAGCATTTGCTCCGCTTCTTCATCTGTGAGCTTGATTCTAAATTCCTCATGGGACGGAACCATTCCATCATCGTCAATATTACCTGAATACGTTTCATTTACCATGTATAGACCGAGAATCCTTCTTTCTGTTTCTTGTTGATTTGATTCTCTTGTAGTCAGAAGACCTGCACTGTTTGTACTCAAACGAGTTGCTCTATTTGGCTGACCTTTATTTTTTCCACTTTGAACTTTCCCAGTAAATACTTGCCAGTCGGTAAATATATTACTTTGCTCCTCTTCGTCTAGCCAAAAAACAATTTGGGAGCTTTCATGAATTTTGTGGTTCTTCATTTTTTCCAGACGTTGCTGTTCAAGCATTTGAATCTCTCTTTCTGCTTCACGTTCCTTTTCAACAACTTCTCTTTTTAATTTCCTTTTCAAAAAAAAGTTCCTAAAAGATTTCTCAGTACTCTTGTCATTTAGTGTAATAAAGTTTTCAAAAGCATCTGGATAAACAAACTTTTTAATATCTTCATTAAAATCAATGGTTATGATAGAATCCTCGTGATTCACGATATTCCCCTCACCAAATACTTTATGAGTTATTTCTTCATTAATTAAATTCATAAGCACACTCTCCTTCTATAAACACTTTGATTTTTTGACGCTTTTAAACTTTTAACTCGCGCGCATAAAAATTAGTTCATTTGACCGAATGGAACGAATGCAAATTTCCAATTTCAAAAAACGCACATAATTCCTTACTCGAAGAAATTCTGCACGATCATCGAATACTGTATCAATAACTGTTATAACTATATACTATCATATAATCTGAAAAATTGCAATTTAAGGCTTGACAACGATCATTTGTTTATCGTATAATACTATGTTATTTTATGTAAAAAGCAATGAGAGAGGAGTTCTTACTTATGTGTTTAATTAACTTTCATTTTAAGTCACATCCAAATTACAAATTAATTGTTGCTGCAAATCGTGATGAGTTTTATAAACGCCCTACTGCATCCGCACACTTTTGGGAAGATGAACCTAATCTATTAGCAGGACGGGATTTATTGCAAAAAGGGACTTGGCTTGGCGTAACGAAACAGGGACGTTTTGCTGCATTGACCAATTATCGTGATCCCGCTCATATAGGCGTTGGGAAGGTTTCTCGTGGGGAGATCGTACGTAGTTATTTATCTGAGGATACTAGCTCAAAATCATTTTTGGAATCCATTCACAAAAGTAAAGACCATTATACTGGATTCAATTTACTTGTTGGAAATCCTGATGAATTATTTTACTACAGCAATATACAAGAAGAAATCATAGAGATTTCCGTTGGTACGCATGGACTTAGTAATCATTTACTAGATACGCCATGGCCAAAAGTGATCAAAGGAAAACGAGCATTGCAAAATTATGTAATGAATTCAGAAAAAGTTGATTCAAATGACTTGTTTTCAATATTAACAGATGAAGGAATTGCAGAAGATATAGAATTACCGAAAACTGGTGTAAGTTTAGAACTTGAACGGACACTTTCTCCGCTTTTCATTAAAACACATGATTATGGTACGCGTTCTTCTTCCGTATTAATCGTGGACAACGACAATGTTTTTACTTTTGCCGAACGCACATACGAGTTGGGGGAATTAGTAAAAGAAAATCAGTTTACTTTTCAAGCTTAACTACCAATAAGTAATGTTGGCTATTACGATATTTTTGGAGCGAATAAAAAATGAGGCAAAGACCTTTAAATGGGGTATTTATTTGTTGATGCTTATTTTTTTATATTAAAGTATCTTTGACCAAATACTTCTTCTCCTATTATAAAGCAAGATTATTACTATGAGCTATATCTATAAATAGCTTAAACAATACATAAATAAAGAAACTGTTTGAAAGAATCTATTTTATATAAACCAATCCTCTTTTTCTTATTCAAAATTCTACGGTTGGCGCCGTTAAGTTAAAACCGATTGATAGGAGATGTTTAGCATATATCTATTAAGGACAGCATTAACATGTATACAGTTTTATCATTAATATCAACAAAACTATTTTTATTTTGCGATTGGAGGCACTATGAAAAAAGTATCTGCTGTCTTTTGGATTACGCTAGCGCTTGTTATTTTAGCCGTTTCTTTCGGTGCTTTTACGCCTGTAAAATTTGAATCGCTAACGCAAAATATGCAAGTTTTCATAACATCATCTTTTGGTTGGTATTATTTACTAGTAGTTTCCGCAATTGTTGTCTTTTGTTTATTTCTCATCATTAGTCCAATTGGACAAATCAAACTTGGAAAACCTGATGATAAACCTGAGTTTTCAAGGATTAGCTGGTTCGCGATGCTTTTTTCAGCTGGAATGGGAATCGGGCTTGTCTTTTGGGGCGCTGCTGAACCACTTTCTCACTTCGCCATTAATCCAGCAACTGCTGAACCTGGTTCACAAGAAGCTTTTCGTGAATCTATGCGCTACACGTTTTTTCACTGGGGAATCCACGCGTGGGCAATCTATGCCGTTGTCGGAATGACTTTAGCCTATTTTCAATTTCGCAAAGGTGCACCAGGTTTAATTTCATCTACACTTAGACCTCTTTTTGGTGATCGAATAGACGGTCATTTCGGAACTTTCATCGATGTATTAGCTGTTTTCGCCACTGTTGTCGGCGTAGCTACAACGCTCGGATTCGGTGCGATTCAAATTAATGGAGGACTTGCTTATTTATTTGATTTACCGATTAGTTTTATTGTTCAAGTTGTTATTATCCTTGCTGTAACTGTCTTGTTCCTTATTTCCTCATGGTCTGGCATCAGTAAAGGTATTAAATATTTATCAAATTTGAATATATTACTTGCTGGAATTTTACTCGTGCTTACCGTCATTGTCGGACCAACACTACTCATTTTCAATACGTTCACTGATACAATAGGTGCTTAAATACAAAATATTATGCGCATGAGCTTCCAGACAGCACCGGTTGATAATGAACTTCGACCATGGATTGATAGTTGGACAATTTTTTACTGGGCCTGGTGGATTTCTTGGGCGCCATTTGTCGGGGTTTTCATCGCCCGCGTATCTCGCGGACGAACAATCCGGGAATTTCTTGCGGGGGTTCTACTCCTGCCATCAGTTGTTAGTTTCATTTGGTTTGCGACATTTGGTGCTACTGCAATGAATTTACAAGATACTGGTACAGATTTAACTGATTTGTTAACAGAGGAGACTCTTTTTGCAGTATTTAATGAACTGCCTATGTCAATGCTCCTATCAATTATCGCAGTCATTTTAATTAGCACTTTTTTCATCACTTCCGCAGACTCTGCAACTTTTGTTCTCGGTATGCAAACAACTTACGGATCGCTTTATCCACCAAATATGGTGAAGTTAACGTGGGGTGTAGCACAATCAGGAATCTCAATTATCCTTCTTTCATCTGGAGGGTTGGACGCACTTCAAAATGCGCTTATCATTGCTGCTCTACCTTTCTCCTTCATTATTCTACTTATGATGAGTGCTCTATACAAAGCTCTCGCTAAAGAGCAAAAAGAGCTCGGATTGATGATTAGGCCTAAACGTAAGAGAAAAAAAACACCTTAACCCGAATGACCTATGGTGGTGTCCTATCATTAAAAAAAGCGTCCTGTACAGCATGCTATTCAGAGTTAATTACTGCACGATATAATAACTAGAGCAATATACAAGAGGAAGTCAAGCGAATAAACACATCGCTGACTTCCTCTTGTCATTGATTCAATTTTCACATTTCTTAATCGCCTAACATCACCACAGCATTGATTATTTTTGCGTTTCTATAAGCGTTCACTTGTTGTGATAATGGTAGAAGTCAAACAAAAAAACTTTCCAGTGATACAGAAAGTTTTTGTCATACTAATTATTATTGCACAGGAACACAAAATTTAATCATACATGTTTCGGACCCTTCTTTACCCAGAAATATGTAATAATTGAACCTAATACTAGTATGATTGTGGCGAAATAATAGGGATAGTCGAGATTGATGTCAAACAAATATCCCCCCACCATAGGTCCAAATGCTGTCCCGAGGCTTGTAAACATCGAGTTCATTCCACCAACAAAGCCTTGCTCATTGCCAGCAATCTTAGATAAATACGAAGTCGCAGCCGGTCGTATGAGATCAAAACCGACGAATACGATAATCGCTACGAATAATATACTCCCATACGAACTCGCTACGGTCATCAAAGCGACCATTACTGCTGAAAACACCAAACTAATAAAAATGAGCTTCTTCTCGCCCATCAACTTTGTCAGACGATCGAACAACAAAATCTGTGCCAATGCGCCGACAAGTCCACTTCCCGTAATAATAATTGCAATATCCGCTGGTGTAAACCCAAATTTATGATCAACAAAGAGGCTGAAAACACCTTCGAATGATGACAAACCGAACGACAGTACAAATATAATTATGAAAGCGATGAAATACATGGGTGCGAATATTCTTCTGAATCCGGGTTTCTTTGTATTTATTTCTTCTACTACTTGACGTTCAGGTTCTCTCAACATAATCATTGAGAAAATCGCCGCAAACAATGCGAGACCTGCTGCAAAGAAAAATGGCAACCGTGTTCCGTACTCGGCTAGAAAACCACCTATCCCAGGTCCTATGATAAATCCTGTAGAAATGGCTGCCGACATATAGCCGAGTGCTTTTGAACGTGTTTCATTCGTTGTAATATCTGCTATAAAGGCGGTAACTGCAGGCATAATGAACGCCGCACTTACTCCCCCTAAAATCCTGGAAGCAAACAACTCCGGCAAACCCTGTCCTACCGCAAATAACAACTCTGAGGCACTGAAAATAAACAATCCAATAACAATCATCACTTTTCTACCGACTGTATCAATCAGCTTACCAGCAATTGGTGACACGACTAGCTGTGCAATCGCAAAAACGGCTACCATATTGCCAACAACAGTTCCTGAAAGATTCAATTCATTCATCAATGTTGGCATAACGGGAATAACAAGCCCTATCCCTAAAAAGGCTATGAATAAATTAGTGAGTAATAACACCAAAGTAAGTGTTTGTTTTCGCATAACTATTCTCCTACCGAAGCAAATTCCTTCATTTTACTATTTAACATCATAGCAATTCATGTCAAAATTTACAAGACGAGTGAACTTACGAGAAAACATTGCTATTTGGCAAGCTATTCCGAGTAAAATGTTGTAGAAGTATGAAAGAAATAATTGCGTTGGTTTCTCAAGTAATAAATAAATTACCGCCTTACCCAATCACCACCACTAACATTTCAGACTCGCAGTAATCCACGGAATCCTCTGCCGGCATAGTAGGATTCTGCTCCGTTATGATACAAGAAGACGTGTCCAAAACGGAAATCACAAAAAATGGCGCCGCCTAGTTTACGAATATCCGAAGGTGTTTGAATCCAACTTGACGTTTTCGTATCGAATTTTTCAAGTAGTTGCAATGCACGATATTGCGCTTCATTTAAAAGTTCAATACCCATGTCAGTCGCCATATCAATTACTGTATTTTCCGGCTTATTTTTCTTTCTAGATTCAAGTGCTTGTCGGTCATAACATAGACTTCTTCGGCCTTTTGGACTTTCCGCTGAACAATCATAAAAAATGTATTCATTCTTCCCTATATCATAATTAACAACATCGGGTTCCCCGCCAGTTCTTTCCATTTCATTTAATGACCACATTTTCCCAGGATCCGTATCTAACTTCTCTTTGACATTCGTCCATTCTAGATCATGGTGTCGGTGCATGTTGTTCTCAAAACGGGTTTTCAATATTGAGAGTAACTCTTCACACTGTTCACTTGATAATACTTTTTCAAAACTATTTTCACTTTGATTTGTCATATTCGTTCCACCTCTATTTGTATTCTCGCATCTTATTTAGTTTATTATACAATATCCAATAACAAATAAATTCGATGTTGAACAGTTACGTTAATTTACTCTTTAAACATATGCTTCTTGTGCCATTTCAAATAAGGTTTGTTCTTCTCAGTTCTGTTCACTGTCATTTTACTATTAAGTCCATACTTTTTGTAATCCTCTACAGGAATTCTAGATGAAATATGGACTTTTCCTTGTCCATCAAACGCTATGAGGCCATTATTGTAAAGGGCATCATGGTTCCGACAAAGAAGAATGCCGTTGTTTGGATTGATGCGTTCATTGTTAGTACAGTCTTTCCATGGTTTTGCGTAACTTGCTTGAAGCAATTCTGGCAGCTCTATTTCGCAAAGTGCGCATTTATCGTGCCACAATGGCAAGAGTTCATTTCGGAATAGTTGATGCCCAAGTCGTACTTTGGTTTTCGTTTCTGATTCAGTTTCAGCAAGAAGTGGGATGAGAAAATCATGTTCCGTCTTCTGTACGGTGCCCATGACGAATTCCAATTGTTCTTCATCGATTTCATATATGTTCAAGTCCGCGATCAACTCTACCAGTTTAATGGTCAGTTCTTCGTTGCATGGATAGAGATAGCCTTGATTTCCATTGGCATTTTCTTGAAATGCAGAATACTTAATAGGCAACAGCGGAAGGATCTCATCGAAAGAATTTTCAATCGTTAACGGCTTATCGAGTTCATTATAATCGACCTCCAATAAGTAGCCCTTGGCATTTTCGCTGCTTTGAAGTGAGATTTTGGATGGCTTATGTTCTTCTCTGTATCCTGATTTTGCAACACTGATTGCGACAATATTCCCTTTTACATAATGAAATACGCGATCGCCCTCAATTACTTCTTTCATTCGTTCCCAAAAATGCTGAACATTGCCCACACTATCTTCTTGCAATGACCAGAGCACACCTAATTCTTTTTCTTCATGGTACGTACGTCCTTGCATGACTATGTAACTTTGCATGGTTCATCACTCCTTTACGAACTGGTACATTTCTTCTCTCTTGATTATATCTCATCTTAATGTATTAAAACGAATACAAGACAATTATCGAAATTAATCCAATCGATTCATTAGGAAGTTACAATATGTCATTAACTGAAGTCAAAAGAAAAAGCATCACTTCGGTCAATGTTGAACGAAGTGATGCTTTTTTCATTTTAATAAATTAATCTTTAAAAGTTTCTTTCAAAATATAATAAGATTGTTTTAAGCGCTCTTCATGGAGTGGCAAATCCCAATTATCCCACGTATATCTTTTAAAAATGCTTACTTTTTCGTTCGCTCGTTGTGGGAATGAATCTAGCACTCCTTTGCCATCTTCGTTCATCATCACAACACCTATTCCAATATCCTTAATTTTCACAATTGCTTGTTCGCCTTGCTCTGCGATGTTTCCTATAAATTCTTTTTGACTAGGATCTTTAGACTGAATGAGCAACCAAGGAATTCGAAGCTCGAGCCGTCCATCGCTAATCGCATAATCTGTTAAAGAATCATAATCTGGAGAAGCAGGATTACCATTTCCTTCTTTCAACTTACCTGTTTCATAAGACGAATAAGGAATTGTTTGATTTGTATTTGGAATGAAATACGATTTATTGAGCGCATATTCAATCGGGATGAAGTTTCCTGAATCTTTCGTACGCTGAATATCATCAATAAGACTCAACTTATTTCCGTACAAATAATGATATAGATCATAATAAGGATCAATCATCAGCCTGGATTCCTTGTTGTTCATCTTCGCGATAAATTCTACTCCATCTTGAAAATGAAGATTAGGTATGCCGTTGATGGTTGTATTACCTTGATTAGGAACTGTATCAAATACAACTACCGGAAACTCATTGTCTTGATTCTGCTTGTCATCCATATCAACCCTAATGTATAAATAACGTTCATCATGATCCACGTACATTTTTTGTAGAACGCCATCATCCTTTTCGTATAAATGATCGTCTTGCCAATCTTCAGAAGCACCATCTATCTTAATTTTTAGTCTGTCAAAACTGAGTAGACCGAATTGCTGCTCGTTCGTTTGTGCGTTGGACCAGAACGGCCTACGATCAGAATTATCATAATCTAACGTATTCCAAGTCCGCTTAAACCATTCATCTTGCCATGTAAATACCAAGCCACCCATCATACCTTCATGAATTATGTCCTCATAAAGATGAGTGAGCACCTCTCCCTGCTGCTTTTCAGACATGAAACCTTGATTCCAACCAAATGGGTTTTCATGTGTCTTGCCACGGGAAGCTGGTATACCGAACTCCGCTATTAAAATCGGTAGCCGATGTGCTTCGTGTAGGTCTTTTAAATATGCAGCATAGTTATTCTTTTCACCTCTAAAATCGATATAGTCCAAATAACGATTATCATAGTTTAGAAAGTCAGGATAATATGGATAGACATGATAAGAAGCAAACTGCCCTGCTTTTTCCATCTCTTTTTTCGTATAGATTTTGTTTGGATCTACAGATACCATGTCTTCTTGTCCAGAAGAATCTGCAGGATGTTCTAGTAAATCTGTGGTAACCCAATTCGTAAAACTCATTGGACGAATCGCGCGGTACTTCTCCACCTCATAAGATACAAGAACATCCATTTGTTCCGCAAGCCAGTATTCAAACGGCTCTGCTTCTTCTGTTTTGAAATAGTTCCCATCATATTCTCCAATTGCTGCATGTTTTGTATTCGTACCTTCTACCATAAAAGGATACCACTCAATTCCAATCATCCAAGCACTCACCCATTTAGAAATATCCGCATCATAAACACCTGATGCATGCCCTGGACGCTCTTCCACGTCAGCTTTACCATGAACTACATCGACAATTCGTTTCATTTCCTCTTGAAAGTCTAAGAGATTTTCTTCCTCGAATGCATCCAATGAATCGACAAGTTTTTCTTCATTTATCCAAACGCCATGCATCACATAAATCGGCTTTTCGTGAGCGTCATTATATGACTTAAGTGCACGGTAAAAAGCTGGAGGATGAAGCGTATAAACACGAACTGTGTTGGCATTCATCTCTCCAATTGCTTCAAACCATCCGTAATAGTCACTTTCCTCAATACCTGCCTCACCTGGAAATGTACCAGGCTTCCCCATGCCAATATTTACACCTTTAATCGTCATCGGCTTCCATTTTCCATCTTCGAGAACTTCCATTTGTTTTTTATTAATTCGTGTTACTGGATCAATTGCTTTATTTTCATCAATCGTTTCTAATTTTTTCTCACCCGTACCAAATCCATCTAGAGCACCTTTCATCATTGGCACATAAGCAGACCAGAAAAAAGACTCATTTGAAAATGTATTCAACATCTTATAAAGCTGCGTCATTCCTTTTAATTGATAAAATTTTGGCACTGTCGGAACATCATTGTAATCTCCTGCAAAGTACAAGCTTTCTGAAGCACCGATTACATTTTGAATCACTGCTGCAAATTCAATCGGAATACCCTGTTCCGCTAGAACTTCTTTCCCAGCATCTGTAAGTGACCAATCGTATTGCGCCAGTACTTCCGAGCCTGGACGTGGTGTCACAATATCAAACCAGTACGTATAGCGATGAGAACCTTTTGTTCCAAAACGTTTCTCACCTTCTTTTGTAAACGTCACGTTTACGCTTTCCTCAGTCAAATGCTTTTCATCTTCTAATATGACAATAACTCCGTTGAAATCATTGACAACCAGGAACCCCCCTCCTGAATACGTCCAATCTTCTTGATACTCATCGATTACCCACTGAGGGATTTCATCATTTTCCCGGTAATCAAGATTGGTGAAATACCGAGCAGACCATCCTTCCCATTCAATACCAAGATGCTTTGTCACTTGCTTACGTACCGTATCATTAGTCGGGGAAGCGAACGTATTATACTCTGCGATTAGCAAGGAGGACTCTTTGGATGCAGTTCTTTCCATAATATTTTGCCACTCTAATTCATCAAGACCACCAGGAATAATTTCCGGTATAACATCATCGCTATCGTCCATATGTATTTTATCTTCCACCACGCCATATGTGTCTGCAATGTAAATTACATCCGTTCCATCATAGTTTTCCGGTAGTGCACGTATTTTAGACACATCATTTTTACTTTCAACTAAGGTGCCACCGTAAAAATCTTTAGATGGATGAAATGCTTTCCCATCATTGTTTTTCACTTTCAAATGATTCAACACCCACGTAATTCCTAAATGCTCGCGGTAAGAATCAGCAATTACAGTCTTGTCAATTATCGCAACCGACAGAGGCTGTTCTTTGCTGGTCATCCAAAGAAGGAGTGGCAATAAAATTAGAAGTAGCAGAAAAGTTGCAATCGCATAGAATTTTTTCATTTCTCCACTCCTTTTGAACCTGTCGCACCGACACGGTCCATTTCGCCCCAAGAAGATTTGCGCAGCATAGATCTAACTAATCCTTCTACACGCCAAATTAAAGTTAGCGGTCGATACCAGATTACTTCAGTTAACGTTAGAATCATCATTCGCAATACATCTCGAATTTTCGGAAATACACCAAGACTCCAAGAATCTAGTAGAACCGCTGTCATCGAAAATATAGTTCCATATAAAACTAATAACAACAAGAAAAAGAATGCATACTCATAGTAAATGCCACCAAGGAAGAAAGCGGTAATGATATAAACATAGCCAAAAAGCTCAATGAGTGGTCCTATGCATTCAACAATCCAGAAATAAGGAACTGAAACCATTCCGAGCGCTCCGTATTTCGGATTAAATAACATTTTTCGATGTGCCCACAAACTTTCGAAAAGCCCCTGATGCCATCGTCGCCTCTGCTTTCGAAGTACAGATAACGTCTGTGGTGCTTCTGTCCAACAAACAGGATCTGCAACAAACTCTATACGCCCATCAATTTTTTGTTCTCTTAGCATGCGCTGTAACTTCACGACTATTTCCATATCTTCGCCGATTGTTGTCGTATTATATCCGCCTACCCGAATAACTTGCTTTTTTGAAAACACACTAAACGCTCCAGATATAATAAGTACTAGATTATATTTGCTTAGCGCAATTCTTCCCATTAGGAAAGCCCGTAAATACTCGACTATCTGCATCACTACAAATGGACGACCAGACAATTTCACAGCAGAAACAGCCCCGTACTCTACATTGAGTCCGTTTACAATACGCACATTGCCTCCAGCTGCGATAACCTTTCCATCCGACATAATGATCGGCTTCATGACTCGAAGGAGTGAATTTTCATCGAGAATTGAATCTCCATCAATTGTACAAAAGAAAGAATAGCGCGCATAATTAATGCCAACATTTAGCGCATCACCCTTACCACCATTTTCTTTACAAATGAGCCAAAGATTTGGATGAATCCGTGATTGATAAATCGCTTTGACTGGTTTTGTACTTAATTGCAAATCTGTTGGCTTTTCTGCTTGCACCATATCAAACTGTTGAATGACAACGGAAGCAGTTCCATCTTTGGACCCATCATCTATGACAAGCAGTTCGGTTTGCGGATAATCCAGATGGAGCAAAGAATGAATAGTTGCAACAACCCCTATTTCTTCATTGTAAGCTGGAACAAGGATCGACACTGGTTTTGAATAGAAAGCATCGATGAAGCGGCTATCCAACTCTGTTCGATCTAAGTTTTTCTGTCTTCTCAGCGTTCCGAATGCCAGCACAAACATAATACTGTACGAAATGATGACCACCGACATATAAAGAAAAACCACTATACCAAAAACCAACATCACTTTTTCTAAAAAGTTCATACTTAATCGCCGTCTTTCTTATGTAGCTGGTCAGTTGTCTGCGGAAAGATATCGCTGTCAATCTTCTCTATCTCGTCTTTGACAATAGTCGCGGCCGTTTCATTTAATATTTCTGTATTCATATCCAATGCCACCTTATATTTCTTTGTTTCTTCTTGAATTAAGAATACATCATCAAATTTAAATTCATTCGCTAACAAACATGCTTCTCTTTTAGGAAGGAAACGCAACAAACGTGCCACTTGATAACGTTCTTGCCAAACTTCTGTCTGAATACCCATTGTTAAAATTGCGTCTGATGGCAGGACACCAAGAGAATTGATGGCTCTCAAAACACGGATTCTCAATTCACTATCTGTGTTTAAAAATAGTTTTTCTAACATAGGCATCCATGTAGAATCAAGCTTCATGCCAATCACATCGACAATTGAATATTGTACGTCCAAAGCAAGTAAATCTAGTTGATTCACTGTTTCTTCGAATAGATCATTCGGCATGCCAAATAACAATTCCTTCACATCGCTTGAGGAAATAGCGTTGAGTTTATGTAGATTGTTTGCGAGAAAGTAAGTTGGACTAAATTTTAAATCAATTAATAGTAAATGAAACAATTCTTCCGAACTAACTTTTTGTTTAGAAAGTTTCCTACATTCTCTAGCTAGTGAATCAACACCATAGTTATGAATATGATAGAGTGCATTCATTCGCTCTCCCCAATTGCGACTCCGCAACTTTTTTCTGTACACATTGGCGAGGTGACGATTCGCAAAACTACTAATTCTTTTTTCAAAATCGTCGTCTTTTAAATTATGGACGACAGCATGAAATAACTGTTCAATGGCGCTCACTTCAGCATTGTTTTTAGGGATGAGATTTTCTTCCGAAGCATCATCAGAACGAATGAATTCATACCAGCCAGTAATGTTTCTGTCTAAATAATCAGCAATTTGAATTCCCCTTCGATTTTGAGCGTTTCGTTGGAATGACATATAAACAATAAATAGGACAAGTGTAATAAATAATAAAATAACTGAGGCAATTAACCACTCGATTGGTAAAGAAATCATGACCATAACCTAACCATCATTCGTTTTACCTGTGCTTCGAATAAGCGAATATTAAACGGCTTCACTAAGTAACCATCCGTTCCACTTTCATATGCGTAAATCATATCTTCCTCAGCATTTCGCCTTGTCATCATAAGTATTGTAAACTTCTCTTCGTTCGGCATCGCTCGCAAATCATGTAAGATATCCAATCCATTCTTTTTAGGCAACACATCACTCATAACAACGAGATGAGGATGCCAAGAGTTTGTCCAATCTGATTGAGATAAAGATAGTCCATCATCAAATACACGAACATTCAGCTTGACGCCTGGTACTTCAATCCGTTCCATTGCCATTAATAGAAATTCTCTAAACAGATGATCACCATCTAAAATGCTAACTTTGACAGATAAAACAGGTCGTTCGAAACTCGTTTTTGCATATACGACGCTCGTATTTCCATTTTCCGATGTATCCCGTAGCGAATTCCTGCAAGCATCAAGAGCAAATTCTATAGTCAGATCAGGATGAAAAACTTCAATAATAGCAGCTTGAAACGAGAAAGTTTCCTTGCCTGTCAGAGAATGACCACTAACATTACGGAGTCGGCTTAAAAATCCACTTGCTTCTTCTGAAGCACTTTCTGGCAAAAGAAGTCCGATTTCGTTCAACTGCTCCGTTACAAACAAGACATCTTTCTCACGTAAAATTCCTTGTATTTCATGTATAAATGAACGCTTTTCCGTTCCTTCTAATCTAATCAGAACAAGAGACATCGTTTTCCGCTCTCTAAGTACATTTGCTTTTAACAAGTTATATACATACTCTATAAAAGGACTTTCTAAAACGCTTGCTAAGACTTTTCCACTCATCCGAAATACCCACTTCCATTAATAATAAAAGTAACTTCAATAATTCTTATATACCCTATATCTTGCAAACTAAATACTATCAGTTACGAAAGTTTATTGCTAGAATGTGAAATATGTAGTTAACTGAATAAATTTCATAATGACCTTAATCTGCTACAACGACGCAAATTTATTTTGAGAACGCTTCAACTCAACTATATTTTGTGGTGGTGTAACAATAAAACCCTATTATGAAATTGATTGAACTAGCAATTTAATCATCTTTAATTAGGTGCTTAAGTCTTTTTGGTTAACAGCTTAGTTCGTTTATTATGGCATAGCAAGTAGCATTCTCCCTTGGAATTTAAAACAAAACCAAGTTACAACACATTTTTTTAGTGTTGTAACTTGGTTTTTTGCTTTATTAAAATTCGTAAATCTTGAAACTTAATGACAGTAACAGGATGCAAATTGCGAGCTTAATAAGTCGAAATCAGTACTAGTAAGTTATGATAAATGATCGCCATCATTTATACTTAAACAGATGTTCATCATTTTGTTACTACTTATTAGGATGTGGTTATTATTCTATCAACAATAATATTATTTGTGATTGCGGGACTTGCTGAAATTGGTGGTGGCTACTTGATTTGGCTTTGGTTAAGGGAAGGTAGACCATTTAGTTTTGGGGTTATGGGTGGAATTATATTAATTGCGTATGGTGTAATTATTACCTTTCAAAATTTTCCTACGTTCGGTAGAGTGTATGCTGCCTATGGCGGTGTATTCATAGTGCTTGCCGTTATATGGGGCTGGGCCATCGACAAGGAAACACCGGATGTGTTTGATTGGATTGGTGCATTAATCTGTATACTGGGTGTGTCGGTCATGTTATGGGCACCTCGAAATTAGTGAAAGTATTAAATAGGCTATACATAACTTTTTATGGAAAATAAGGTATTGAAATGAAAAGGGAGTTTTTTAATTGCGCAATCGTACAAAAAAAGAAAAGAAAGAATTAATTACGATAAAAGTATTTCTAGTTCTTGTTGCTAGCTTATTCGGATGGAATCAAATTGGTACACTTACTGGTGTGTTAGCAGGCGCGCTTATCGCAATTGGCATGCTGGCACTGCTTGGAAAATGGCGAGCGGATCGATTCGGTAAACGGATGAAACAAGCTAGAATTTCTGAAGTCGATCAAATGACGAACGAACAATTCGAGGTGTACGTCGGAGGACTGTTTATTAATCAAGGTTATGATGTAACGTACGGACGGGATACAGTCGATTTTAAAGGGGATTTAATATTAAAAAGGGGCGCAGATATAATCGTCGTGCACGCAAAATGCTACCAGAATATAGTTGGAGTTACAGCTGTTCAAGAAGTTATTCCCAAGGCGAAAATACATAACGCGACGAATGCATGGTTAATTTCAAACAGCTATTATACAAAGGATGCGGTTGCCTTAGCTGAAGCGAATAAAGTTTTGCTTATTAACCGCGACCAATTAATTAGTCTAAGTAGTGACCAAAAAAAGAAAATACATCAGACAAGCAAACCTGAGAATAGGAGTCTTGAAGGCTCCGACAACAGCAATTATTAAGGAGAATCCTGATAAAGTAACCAATAGTGAAAAGTATTGAAGAAATTCGAAATGCCAAGATGAATGAAATGAAGTAAAAAGAAAAGGACAATCCCATGCGTGTTTAAATCTTCAGCACATGGTTTTGTCTTTTATTTAAACTATTTCAAATATCAATAAACTCATCGTCTAATAGCTTATGTTATTGGTACTCTGACTCAACAAGTTCATCTACAGAGCCGTCGAAGTCGTTCGTTATATCCCTAGTTCGTTAAATTCAGAATTACTTTAGAAACTGTTACCTTTCACTCTTCTAAACTAAATTTCACCCCTATCTTTTCATCAGGAGATAGCTGGCTTTCCCATAAAGTATAACTTTTTTCCATCATCAGGCGTGACAGTTCTTCTGCTTGTTCACAATCACCTTTTAATGCAACAGCCATCAATTTTTTGTAATAAATTAATGAAGCTTTGCGACGAAATGACAGTTCAAAGTATTTCATTGCCATTTTTACGTAAGCTGGTTCGAAACTATTTAGCACTAATGAAAAAATTGGATTTCCCGATAATTTAGCTAACTCTTTCTGCATCTTCCAATCATATAAAGCAAAGTCTTCCTTACAATCTGTTAATTCATCCATTTGAGAAAGTATGCCTACGACTTTCGGGTGATTTAGCATGACAGCCTTTTTTACATATTTTGGTGTTAAAGCAATACGCATTTCTAAAAAGTAAAGTACAAAAGCATCTGGTACTTGATCAAAATATTGCATAATATCCACGATTGTCGTAATATTTCCACCGTGCCAATAATCATTCACAGTCGCTGGTTGGCCTTTCCTTAATGTCAGCCAGCCTCCGTGGCTTAATCGTTGCAATACTTCCCTAATTGCAGGTCGTCCTACCTGATGTATAGCCGCTAACTCTCTTTCTGTCTGCACCTGACTTCCCGCTATATATTCTCCCTGAAGAATTGCTTTGATCATCTCTTTTTCAATAATCGCAGTTCGATTCATTGCATTACCCTCTTCTGGTTTCATATTTTCCTTAGTTATGATAAAAAGAAAGACTACAACTTGTATTCATGCACGCTTCTCCAAATCCCTTACAGTCTCACTCTTCTCTATAGAATTCTGGTCCTTATAAGTGCCAAAGGTTTTATCAATAGATGTATGTGTTACGCCAAACCAATAGTTTTCGTTTTTAAAATGGTGCCAAAGATGTGCCTTCTTAATATTTCTTCCCATTTCTGTACGTGGTTGAATTGGTTTATGCGCTATATAATGCTTCCATTCATAAAACATAAAGTAAGCCACTACCCCCGCTAGATAAGCAATCGTCCATTGAATATTGGCTGTTATTAAGTAGAAAATGACTGCAAAGATTAAAAAGCCAGGCAGACTAAACCAAATCGGTAAAAATAATAGCTTTAAATTTTTAGGATCAACATGATGATCAAAGTGTAAGCGTTTAATCCATTTCAGTAAAAAGGGATTTGTTGGTGTCTTCATGTGAAATAAAAATCTATGGATGATATACTCACTCATCGCGTATGTCGCCATCCCAATAACGAAAGCAATCCAAGTACCAATTTGCAGTATATTTAAAACGGTATAGATCATGAGCGGAACAAATAGGACAAACATGATTGTGATATCTGGAAATGTAGCAAATTCCTTATAATACTTTCTATTCACTTAAATTCCCCCTAAACAAAGTCTTTCAACGCTAATGAAAAATAGTGCTTTGGTTAGCTTTTTTTCAATGCAAAAGTTCGAGTCAGCACAACCTGTTGGTAAGACCAATAGGTTGTGCTGGTATTACCAAAACTATATAGTATTCTGAAAAGATAGTCAAACGCTTTTTATTATAGCTAGACAAGGTAATAATTAGTTCTTTTTTTACCACTTCAACAAGAGTACTAAGTATAAAACGTTATTCGACATAAACTCTAAAATGTAAAAAACGCAGCTGCGATGTAAATTATCGGCTGCGTTTTATCAATTTTGCTTTCAGATTCTTTTTAAATCCGAAAGTATTTATTGTATTAGTACCAGGCACCTTAGATTTAAGATTCTATTATCTACAGACCGATTGCTTCTCTATTTTCAGCAGTAGTATTTTTACGTCTTCTTCGTTTGACTATGAAAGTAATGATTAAAACCACGATTCCAACGAAAGTAAGCAGTATTGCATAAACAGTTAGTATAAATGAATTAGGATTTTTAAGAATAGCGAAGAGATTGGAATTATGCTCGACAACTTTTCTGTTTTGAGTTCTTTCATAGTAGATAGGTACTTGTGGTACACCATCTATTTCTTCAAAGGATTGAAGATAATTAGCAATCGCATACCACTCTTTCACTTCTTGATTATCGTTCATATAAATGATTTGGTCTTCAAAGTTTGTTATCGGTGTACCCTCTTTAGTCTTCGGAATGATAGACAATATTCCAAAAGACTTTTCATTTACATACGGAAGCATTTGGACGGAATATAATCCACCTACGACTCGGTAAAGCTTTTTATCATCTATCTCTTCTTTTGCGCCATCAATGTCTTGCAAACTCACCTCGGTCACTTTATTAAAAATAAAACGATCTGTGTTAAATGTATAACTTAATCCCGCTATATACAATTGAACCTCGTTCATAATCGGCGTAATAGATGCATCCACTTCCGCAATCGTCTTTAATTCTTTACCAGTCAAATAGATATCTAACAGTGGATATCCAGACATTTTATCTGGACCGACCCCTAACGAATTCACATTGAACACATTTGAAACGGTTAGGTCACCTTTACTAAAAGAATCTCTAATATTACCAATAGGTACGACTGCAGCAGCGATCGGCTCATAGTCGCTACCTTCTTGTTCTTGAATTATGTGAATGAATGAATCGCCTATCAAGTTCCCTATGGGTTCTTCTTTTTGTAATAAGCCTAACTCCGAAAAAGGTGTGAAATCGAACGGCGCATAAGCAAGAACCTCATCAAATCCCAAATCAAAATGACGGAGGTATTTCTCTTGTACAACCTGTTTATAATCCTTAATTGTTTCGGAAATAGATGGATCTAAAGGTAATGTATCATCGATTGCAATTAATTCGTAATCATTTAATTCCCAATTTTCATTTGCATCTTGTGAAATAGTCATAACACCTAAATGCTCCCCGTACTCGCCAGATGATCCTATAATCGTATCCCCTACTAAAATAGGCTCTTTTAGCGCTGTATGGCTATGACCACTAATAATGACATCAATATCGGGAATTTTTTCGGCAATTATTTCATCTTCTGATTTGGACTTGATATCCGATGTACCTGAATGAGAAATGGCAATTACCAGGTCTACATCCTTATCTTTTTTTAATTTAGCGGCAGTTGCTTTAGCGCTTTCAACCGGATCATCGAATGTGACGCCAGACATAGGCGCATTGCCTGCCGCCTCTTCACCCATTAGACCAATGATGCCGGTTTTTACGCCATTACGCTCGATGATACTATATTCCTTAACGTCATTCTGATCCATCGCTTCTTTTAACGCTTGTAAGTCGGCAGGTATATTTCCTTCATCGTCTTTTGGAAATAAAGTATTCGATGCTATTATTTTAGGTAGCGTATCGCCACTGTCCTTGGCGGTTTGTAAACTATCTGCTAGACCGCCTGCTCTAAAGTCAAATTCATGATTCCCAAATGTGGTAGCATCATAACCCATTTGTCCCAAAATTCTGAGTCCAGGAGCATCCGTTGCATATATTGTTTGAAACAATGTCCCCATCGCAAAATCTCCAGCATCCACTAACACGGCATCAGGATTTTTTTCCCTTTGCTCTTTTATCGCACTATATAATCTAGCATAGCCACCGACTGTAAATCTTTCCTGTCCTCTTTCCACTTCAAATGGAAGAAAATTGTCATGTAAATCATGAGTGAAAAGAATTGTTATCGATTCTTCAGGTGAAGCAGCGTTCTCTTTTGGACTATCAATGATTAAAACCAAAGCTATGATTGTGAATATGGAAAAAAGTCTAACTGTTATTTTGTTAATTGTAATTCCCCCTTTATTGATTGTTCTAAGGTGACTGTATAAGAAAATTATCGCTTCATTTCATCTACAATCTTTTGGAGTCCTGTCAAATACCCTTTTCTTAGAGTTGCGTAATAGTTTATGTGTTTTTGAACAGCTAGTAGAGCACGATTAAAGAAATCTTTTCCGTAGTCTTTTCGAATTGTTTCAAGCAAATACTTATTCGTACTGTTATTAAAGGCTCTTTTATATACTTCCCCATTCATCATGGCTAAGAAAATAGTGATAAAAGTTTGTGCAGAACCTACAGACATACGAGTAGTTCTAAATATTTCAGCTGACCCATCACTTCTACTGATTTGTCTAGCATATACTCTTTTTGCTACTTGATATGCACCCTTACTCATTTCCATCGTGATCTTCATTTAATAACTTCCACTAATACTCTGACTACTTAAAATATACCATGAAAAAGTGCAGCCGTGTCTCAGTAAATTATTATCAAGCGTGGCTAAAAAATTTCTCCATGTGACTTATTAATTGATCCACTTTGATTCCATCAATTCCAGGAGCAACTTTATGACTCTTTACTTTCTTATATGCGCGCAAAAGATTCTGTTCTGCAATAATTTTATCGATTAAGTTGATACCATCTTGTTCTTTCATAACGATGTCGACATCCCTACGAACTCATATGTACCTCATAGTTTCCACTTCACGATGGACACCCTTACCTTGAGCTAACAGTTCCTACTGCCAAGTCTGTAGTGGACTTTCATCACCAAGTTATAACCCATATAGGGCACACCACCAAAAACCCACCAGCAATTACATGCTAGTGGGTTGTCTGTTCAATTCATGGAATATCCAGCTACGCAACGCTTACAGAATTTTGTAATACGAATTGTATATATTAAAAAGTATGCAGTAAAATATTCAGAGTTTATTGTTGGATAGTCACGTAAATTTTTAAGTCTTCACAAACAAACGGACGCCAGTACTTTTTGAATGTCATATATACTTTTATAAGTAATGGAATGATACTCAACCTTCTTCCCAGTCATTCCTTGTTTGTCAACAAGGATTAAACGCTTTTCCGTAAACACCATTAAATCCCTAAATAATTTAAACGCAGCTTCCACTGTCTCTTCTGCTATTTAGATTACAGCCAACACTTTTTCTACAACGGCTTTATCAATTGTGGAAGCATAAATTTAAGGTACCTGTGCAGTAAAATATTCTGAATTCAATGTTTCACAGGCACACTTAATTTTTTTAGAACAATTTCTTTCACAGACACCTTTCATTTTGACACTAAACCACATTGGCATGCTCATATCGTTAGCGGTTGGTTGACGGCTTCTTTTCTTGAACTGTTGCCAATCTGGTTTATATAAAATGATTGTGTAATTTGAACTTGAACTAACTAGGGATCTGTTATTTAAATAATCACCCCCTTTCAATAACGATTTTTAATCTTCTAGTATCCAACGTCCAGAGCTCACGTCCCGCTTCATATAAAACTCGTGCTCTGCGACACCTTCACGTCCAAATTGATAACGAATTTCAACGTGATTCTCTGAAATAGGAATCACTTTTCGATAGGATGCCTCAATAAACCGCTCACCTAAACTATTAATTTGTTTAATCGCAGACGTCGCTGGCAAATTACTTAAGCCAAAATGTTCATCATATAAATACAAATCAAAATATTGCTCTGGTGTATAGTTCCCATTCAACTGTCCAGATAAATAATCGAGATAAATCGAGTCGGTACCTTCCTCAGTCGCTATACCTACAACTTTCCCATAAATTTTGTGCACAGGCGTAATTGCCCCCCCCTGCACCGTTTCACTTGCTGGAAAATGATTCAACAAAAAATACTCTCGCGCATTTAAAAGTTGATCATAGCCTCCTGCAATCGTGTTTCCTTGCTCTTCATAACGGTCCATGATTTCAGTCTGTAACGGTTTGCCATTTATTTTCAGTTGTCCATTTTTCAGCACGACACGATCCCCTGGGACTGCAATAATCTCGTAATAGGCATCAGCATATGTCGGTAAATGACTTGTCGCATTTGTCATTGTTCGCACCAGGTCGCCCACATCATAAACTATATCATCGTATAAATTTGCTTTTCGCTCAATAACTGTATGGAAACCATCCGAACTCCCTTTTAATGGGAATATTTCTTTGTCTATATAATAAAGATCGTTCACTTTATCAAAATATGGCAGAGCCGCAAATTCTTCATAATCAAAGGTGGATAGTTGTTTCTTTTTTTGCAGTTCTGAAATTTGTGCAAGATCATCTAGTGGATCATATGGAATACTAGGTCCCTCGTCAGAAGAAAACTGATTGGAAGTATTAATTGTGAAAATAAGGAACAGTGCTAAAACAGGAATCGCCGCCATGACAAACACAACTTGCCAAGAAGTCTTTTTAGCTGGTGGCCGTAATTTTTCATGCACACGCTGTTTTATTCGCCTTTCCTGCTTCGATGTATCGCCCATCATTTGATCGAGCTTATTTTTGAAATCGCTCAATTGCTCACTACCTCCTCATCCTCTTCTTCAAAATACCCCTTTAGCTGCTGCTTTGCTCTTCGCAGTCGTGTTTTCACTGTATTTTCATTAAGTTGCAAATAGCTAGCTATTTCCGCTATGGATTGCTCATTATAATAAAATAATATGATAGGCTCACGATATTTTAATGGAAGCTGGAAAAGATTCTTTTCAAGTGAGGCTAGCCGTTCTTGTTCTAGTAATATCTCTTCTGAACCTTTTACTGAAGCGATAATAGTATCAAATAGTACATCTTTTTTATGCCTCCAAGAACGCAAATAATCTTTTGCACGATTGGCAGTCATTTTAGTTAAATACGTTTTCAATGATGCCTCATTTCGAAACTGATCACTTTTTTGAAAGTATGTAACAAATACTTCTTGTACAACATCCTCAGCCGTTGACCAATTTTTCACGTATAAATAAGCAATGCGCACTAAATAACGAGAATGCTCATTCATTATTTGATTAATTTCATTCATTTGCGATTCTCACTTTCTATGGTTATATCATGACCACTTCATATCCCCATCAGCATACATAACAAATTGCTTAAACGACTTTTATCTGTCATTCCAAATCAATTGACTTCATAATTTGAATCATTCATGATTGCATATCCTTCGACCGTCGTATAACCGATTAATAGCCCAACCTCTTTAGCTGCTGCAATAAATACTTCATTATAATTTCCATGTGGATAGGCGATTAAAGTGACCGCAGGTACTTGCTCCAAATTTCGTTGTAAATCCTTGACAATTTCATCTTTTGAACGATTTAACGCAACAGATTGCTTATGTATATATATATATCCCAGTCTCTCTTCTACTTTTATAATATACCAATCGCTTTCCCCAAGAACAACTGGGTAGCGATAACTTTCTTCCAGCTGTAGTCAAATGCCGCTTTGTAAGTTAGAATCCCCATAAACTACGGTTTTTTGCAGCGTTTCAACAGGAGCAAGTCACTCCATATGTATAAATGGCAATAGCTTCTTTTCAACAATGATTCTCTGTCATAGGAACTAAGGAAACCATTTTCTAACACAAACTATTAAAATTAATGTCAAACTAACAAGCAAGAAGCCGTTCACACGATTTTTCTTCATGCTTTTACCTCCACTGTCATATAAACAACCTATAGACGTGCATTTTCAAGAATAGTTTCAAATACTTTTAAATAGTTTTGAAGTCAATCAATTTCATAATAGTGTTTTATTGCTACACCACCACAACATATAGTCGAGTTAGAACGTTCTCGAACAATATGTTGTTCGTTGTAGCAAGTTAAGGTAATTATGAAATTGATTCAGTACAGACATATAAAGTTATCTGTGTTGACTACGATCACGTTTGTTCCTTACACTGACAGCCTGAAAAGATAATTTGAATAGTACATTAAATACTTGCAAAAACGCAAAAAACTCCTAATGTAGGTGCTTAGTGGTACAATTTAAGCCATTGTTTCGTGTCCATTTTAATGGGGCTTGACCACAGGCACGAAAAATACGGCTGCTTTCACTTTATTCAACTTCGTTTACGTATTGTGCAAACTGCTCGATCGTTGTTTGCTGTGTTGGGCCGAAGCGCTTAATACGGAATACATCATCGCCCATTTTGTTATGCCCCTCTACTGTCGTAAAGGCCATTTCAAAATTTAGTTTCTTTAATACATCAATCGTTTCTTCTTTAAATTGCCCAAACGGATAGGCAAAGGCTGTCGCGCCTGGCACATCCTTTAGATTTTGTCTAAGATCATCACCCAACTCCCCAGCACTTGCTTTTAATAGACGGCTCGTTTTTGTATCCGGATCTAAAATATGCATGTTGAAGGAATGTGCCTCATAGCTAAAGACATCTGTCATTTCAGCCATTTCTTCATCAGTTAAAAACTGCAATTTCGCGTTAGCATCAAACGTTTGGAAGCCTTCCTCCCGACTCTTACGTGCCGAGATAATATGCTGAAGTGCCGATAGGCCTCGCTTCTTTAACACTGGATATGCATATTCCTTCGACGATAATATCCCGTCATCAAACGTAATAAGCACCGATTTTAACGGCAAAATGAGCTCACCCTTTACATAAGCTAATAGCTCAAGTTTTGTCAGCGCCTTGAATTGCTGATTCACTAAATAATCCATCTGCTGCTCAAAGGCCTCAGCTGATATCGTCGTGCTAATGTCCTTTTACTCCCCTAAATCCTTTTCAGGTAAAACATGGTGGTACATTAACACTGGCACACCTCGTCCCATAGTAGCCTCTGCTGTTGGCACATACCCAACCTGACCACCAATTCGTACAATATACCAATTTCCCCATTGCCCTTCTATCGGATACTGGAGTCCCGGTAGCAACATCACTAAATGTTCGCTTTCTAAAGAACGAGTTTTATACACAGTCGCCTGCTCACCTTGTGTAGCGATACTACCTGTTACTTTTGCTGTGAGCTTCAAATCTACAACAGCTGTCGGCTCTATTTTTTGTGCCTGTGATTTTTGAATATATCCCTTACCTTGTCCAAAGGCTACTAAATAAGCAGCGGCCGTTTCTTCTATATAAGCAATTGGCATGTTCGGCTGTAAAATCGCCAGTTCACCCTCTTGATTGAAGGATTCATTTGCATAAATAGATGTTGCTGTTTCTGCTATTAATACTTGATCTGCCGTTGACGTATGCTCTTCTAATGAATCAGGTAGCTTTGTGTACATCAGCTGATCGAACAACAAAACCTGTACCCATTCACCCTCCACAGCAACAATCGGTAAGTTCTGTCCTGCTAAAAGAGTAACATTTACGGTAGACTCTGTTTTATATGTAACAAGTGTTGTATTACGTACAATCGGCAATGTATATAATACTTTCAAGTTTGGGGCTTCTGCTACATCTTCACGTGTTTGTGTTTGAAGGACATCTGATACTGCCACTTTCACCTCTTGCTCATCTACTGTGAAATAGCACCAGTCTTCACATAGATCTTCTCTATAAAATGTAAACCCCTTATGTAAATAGCCGATTGTCTCGCCGCTTTTAGCGCCTAATACTAAGACTTGATCCCCATTTACTTGGACAATCGTTGTTTTTTGATTGAACATAGTACCGATTACAATCAAGGCTAATATTGTGCAAATTGAACCTACTATATATCTCATTTTTCGCATCATATACCTCTTCCCATCCCTTACCTCATCATTATCCAATCAAAAATTCGACCTTTTAAACAATAAGCCAACGTGGCTGGTTCTTCCTCAAAGGGAATACGTCCAAAGTATTCAAATGTGAACGCTGATTTTACGTGTATACTTGGTACGCCAAAAAACAGACGAAGAAACGGCATCGTATTGTGCAATTTACAGACTGTAGAAGGAAAAACATACGTGTCATAACTAGTTTGATAGACGTAACAGCAGAAGATATCGCTTGTATGTACAAATCACGCTGGGCTATCGAATCCTTTTTCCGCTGGATTAAGCAGAATTTGGACGTTCCAGTGCTGTTTGGCACAACATCAAATGCCGTGTTTAATCAGCTGTTCGCCGCTTTAATTGCCTATTGAGTGGCAAATTAGCTTGATAGAAACAATAGAATTTCATTGGAGATTAGATCAATTAAATACTGTAAAAATTAGTTAATCAACACGCGTGTAAAAAAGTAAAAGTATACAAACACCAGCAATCTTACTCCACATTTAAACTTTCTAATGCTTCCTTCAGTGGTTGTTTTAAAGCCGGGGCTAATGTCCTTGAGTATTCTGTAGAAATATGATTATTATCGCGATAAACAATGACATTCCCAATGACAGGGTAGCAAGTTTTAGCATCACAGAAAGAATCAGTCAAATCTGTAAAAATAACATTAGGAGGAGCGGCTTCTAACCTTTCCCAAGGCGCTACTTTAGATACGCCTTCATCCCGTGTTATTGCACAATCTAACGGGCCATCTGCATTTCTTAAACAACTCGGAATATCCTCTTTCATACGCGGATTATCTCTCATCGCGAATATCGTTGTGATCCCTTCAAGAAGTTTCCACTGTCCGATAAACCCTGTTGGTACCACATCACGTTTATTTACCGTAGAAGTCGTAAATACTAAATCAGGTGGTTCTTCCTTCAAGAGTTCTATTAGATTCGAATTCCAACCCAAACAATTTTCAGTTAAATGATTCCACACATCATCATTTGTAAAACGGCAGCCATCATGGCTATACAAATCAATTTGAAAATTAAGTTCCTCAGCTAAAATCTCAAGCGCTGGAAACCAATGTCCTGAATGCGATCCGCCAACTAATGCAATTATATAATCCGGATTATCCAACACTCCATAAGAACATTTCTTTACTTCAACTTGATTTTTTGACAAGCATTCTTTGTTTTCATAATATGACGGTAACTCCACATCAATATTTAACAGAGATGGAATGGGTTCAATTCCTTCAGTCGGCTTAATATTTTCGTAGAAAGCTCGCGCACCAGGATAATCCTCTTCATTTTGACTACTAACAACCGTTTCCGCCTTCACTTTATCGATATACAAAGAAATTAAGATGGTTGAGCTACCCGCAATACATAGCAACACTGCCAAAAAAGCGATAGCCCTTCCCTTCATTTTCCTAATGTCCATCTTCAAAATGGGTGCTTCAATTAATTTTGTAGAAATATAGGCTAACACTAACGTCAGCAGTAAAATAAAGGCACCGTCTTTAAGTGGAACTGTCTTCGTGTTCATATAAGATTGATAGAATATTAAAAGAGGCCAATGCCATAAATAAATGCCGTATGTAAGTCCACCTAAAAATACTAATGGCTTTAAACTTAAAATCCGATTGACCCCAAACCGCGTATTATTTTCAGAGGCGATGATCATTAATAAGACACCACTAATAGGAACTAACGCTAAATATCCTGGGAATACCGTTGACACAGGTAATAAAACCCCTGTTAAACAAACAATGAGTAATCCAAGCCAGCCAAGCAAAGTATTTATCCATTTATTTAAAAATAAATAGGGTAGAATCAATGCTAACAAACCACCAACACTAAATTCCCACATGCGAGCAAATGTATCAAAATACGCCCATGGTTGATTTAGGTTTGTCTGATAAATCGAGTAACTAATGGAACCCGTGAAAATAATAATCATCGCAACTAAAAAAGTTTTCCGCATAGGTGTTTTGAATACTTTTTGCGCAAGGAAATAAACTGCTATTACTAAAAGAGGCCAAATAATATAAAACTGCACTTGCACACCGAGCGACCAAAAGTGCTGAAATGGACTAGCAGAATTGTCTTGTGCTAAATAATCAACAGAATCAAACGCTAGTCGCCAATTTTCGTAATAAAATGTAGATGCAGTCATATGTTTTATGAGTTCTCCCCATTCGAACTGAGGTAGAAAAAGTAATGACAAGCCTCCGATTACAACAATAACTAATAAAGCTTGCGTGAATAATCTTCTTGATATTCCTAAAAGAAACTCTCCTAGATTAACTGAGCCCGTTTTCTCAATTCGAGATAGAAGTGACATCGTAATTAAAAATCCTGAAAGAATAAAAAACACATCTACTCCTCCGGATACTCTACCAAACCAAATATGATAGACAACAATGAGTAAAGTTGCGATAGTTCTAATCCCTTCAATTTCCGGTCGATATCTCTTCTCAGGCTTTTTCAAGTCAGTCATAACAAAATCCTATCCAATCTAAATGACATAGTTTTATCCCCTTGTAAATGCTAATTAAAATAATGTGTTTTTTTAGTCCTGATTCCTTTAACTAGATACCGAACTTTATTTATTTTGAATTCATTGTTTCACAGACACCGGAAATCCTATTTAAGCACCCTACAGACGTAGGAATTCAGAAAAAGTTTCAAATGTTTTTAAATAGTTTTCAGGGTTGAATAATCTTATGCAAAACTGGCACAAGAAACGCTTCTATATAAACAAGAAAAGGCATTCCTTCACTCAATTTAGAGTGAAGGAATGCCTTTTAAAAAGAGAGGTAAATATAATTACTCCCTCCCTTCTTCTAGAATATATTGTAGATACTCAATAGATAGATATCCCCAAAACATATTGTGTCCCCATTGATCTAAATAATCAAATATCAACAGGATTTAACAGTGCCTTTTCACTAAGAATAAAACTGCCCTATTATTCAGATTTCAATGTTGCACAGGTTCTCCAAATCTATTTGCAACCGGATAGATTACCTCGTTAACTTTCTCAAGCGCCTGCTCCAAATCTTGCATCGTCGTCGTGAACGATTCTGACTGCAAACGTCGGACTAACTCATTACGTACTTCTTGAATACTTGTCCAGTCCTTCACTGTTATTTTTTCATTATATATTCTTGTGTATTTCGACGCCTCTTTTTTCGAACCATCCTTAATCGAATAACCAATTGTTTCAAGCGCCTCTAACAAAGCAAGTCGATTTTCATAGCGAAGTGGACCAATTTCTACGAACATCATCATCGTTTCTTCATCAATGCGCGAGAAAAACACTATGAGTCCATACCCTCTCCAATAAGTTTCTCCTTCTTTTAAGTCCATTAATAAAGATTGAAACCTTTCCCAAGTCGGGTGGACAAAATTTGGATAGGTATTATGCGGATAATAAATCGTTTCTGTTGGATAAACATCCAAAATCGCTAACTTAAACGCTTTTTTGAAAACTTCCATCCCATTTTCATAAATAAAATCGATTACCTTTTTATTTTTTTGGTAAATTTCCGCCTGCAAAAGGTATTCTGGTTCTGTCAGTAAAAGACTCGATTCAATATACTTAGTATGAAAAGTACGCTTCTTTTTTTGTGTATTAAAGACACTATATAAATACAAAACTGGCTCACTATATTTATCAAAAACATCATTTGCAAGCGACATAGTTTTCGTATCTGGAATAATCTCATCCTGAATAACTTGTAAATAATCTTGAATAAATCGATAAACATCATCAGGCATCGCTTCTTGCTGCACCTCTATAACAAACTCAATAGCTTGAATAACATTCGAATAATTGATATTAAGATAATTGTCATTAGAAGAAATATCATCGTTTAGCGTCATGTAGATTGGCACAATAAAGTGGTCAGCATACTCCGCATGTATATAATCATAATATTTATCTAATTGACCTTCAAACTCAGTGCTATGAAACTTATTTTCAATAAAAAGCACAGTCTTATTTAGTTCGGAAACAAGAACAATATCGATAAATCCATTTCCCGCGGTTTTCACTTCACGTTTAACTATCCAATCTGTATACGTAAGCGAAACCATATTAACCAACCACTCAGAATCCGTATAAAATTTTTCGTTACTCGCATCTGTCATTAATTCACCAACAAAGCGTTCAAGCACTTTACTATCTAATTGATGATTTTCAGCTGGATCAAGTAGCCAAGATATAACATTGGAATGGCGAATTTCATATTGATCCACGCACAGCACCCGTAATGGATTAAACGAACGAAAATGTGCATCTAGTTTTGAAAATGACGAAGACATTATTAATTGAATAATATCATGTAATTGAACCATTAATAAACCACCCCTATATCATTAGTAAACGCAGTGTAGAAAATTATTAAGAAATCAATATTGCACAGGCACTCCAAATCTATCCATAGGCCTACTATCAATACTTTATAACTAAATTTCACATTCTTTAAACACAATTCTACAAAAGATCTAATTAACCTTTAATTCTAAAAATTATACATTGGATAAAAAAGGTGCCTTTGCAGAAAACTCTTCAGAATTCAATTATGCACTCCAAATCCATTTCGTAGTAGCAAGAGCTGCCTCTCCATCTGTAGGAGTTTCACATTTCCCCTGCAAAATACGGAAACTGGAGGACTTGACGCTTTAAGTCGCGGAAAGACTGCCACTTTTTTATATCTTCACAATAAATTGTAGTATCCATTTTGTCACTGATGTCTCTAATGCTCATGGCAATTTCACCGTACACTCTGTGATGTTCCGCCCGTGCTTCATGTTCTTTTTCTGCTAGATAGAGCGCGAATCTTTTCGCTCGCATGGGGACGATAAATAGCTTCACACTGCACATCTTCAATGTGTTTTCATCACGCATTTTTAGAATCACTTCATAATTCAATTGATCATAAGGAATCATACTTGCTGGCTCATCCAGTTTCACCAACGAATTTTGCACCGCGTAGTAAATGGCATGTGCCAAAAATGGTTCGTCATGCGTAACTGCGTCATTTAATAGCTCTTTCACCACTTGTCCCACGATTTAAAACCTCCCCAGTGAATTTATTGTAAATCGCAATGGCCGTACCGACTGGACCATTACGGTTTTTTGAAACAATCAGTTCCATCGCATTATCGCTTTCATCTTTTGTGTAATAGGCATCACGGTATAAAAATACAATGACATCAGCATCTTCTTCGATTGACCCGGATTCACGCAAGTCAGCCATCATTGGACGCTTGTCATGCCTTTGTTCTACCAAACGACTTAGCTGCGCCAATGTGATGACAGGACAATTAAACTCACGTGCAACGCTTTTTAACTCTTTCGTTATACTAGACACTTGCAAATGCATATTATGCTTATTTTCATTGCAATTGATTAACGTTAAATAGTCGATTAAAATGAGCGGTTTTAAACCTGGATATTCACTCATCATTTTACGTATTTTCATGCGCATTTCTGAAACCGTTTGTCTGCTGCGATCGAAAATCTGAATCTTTGTTTCACTCAACAACCCGATAGCTTTCGGCCAATCTTCTTTTTGTCGCTCCGTTAACATATTAAAAGGGTCTCTCATTCGACTTCTCGAAAATCGACCTGTTGATGCGATGAGACGATCACGTAAACTTGTACTGGACATTTCAAGCGAAAAGATCATCGGTAAATAACCTTTCCAGCCAGATTCCTTCGCGATATGAAGCATCACGTCCGATTTCCCCATGGACGGTCTAGCTGCTAATATGATTAACTCGCCATCTCTGAAGCCATTTGTCATTTCATCTAACTTAACAATTCCTGAAGGTGCACCGTCTTTGATTTCTTTTTCTGTAAACGGATCTTCATAAATATCAATAAGAAGAGACGAAATAGCAGAATGATCATTCACTCGATTATCCGTTAGAGCCGCAAGTTCAGTCGTAATTCTATCAATCGTCCAATCCTCAAGCGCAGAAATCTGCAACACATTTTTCTTTTCACGGTCTCGCCAAACGTCGAGCAACGCGTTCACGTGATCATCGAACTTGTCAATATGGGCATAATTCGAAAGATCATTTAAGTAATTTGCTCCGCCTAAATCTTGCGGACTATACGTCGTAAGCAGTGTGATAATATCAACAGCTTTACCAGCCGTTCGAAGCTCTGACATCGACTGAAAAATCATCCGGTTTGTTGAGTCTGTAAATTGGGATGCAATAAGACCTGATTCCACGATTAAATAATTTTCTTTCATCATCGAACCAAGCACTGCTTTTTCCGCAATCATAGGCGTTCACCTTGCGTGAGATCCAGCGCGAATTCTTCCACTGATTTTTTTCTGATAGTATGATTTTGTTTCTTCCCCACACCATGTTCTAGTTTCACTTGAGAAACCATCTTGTCCCAATTGCGACGAATGGATGTTGGCGAAAGGATAACAGAGTGCCAGAACGAATGACGTCCAGCCCAGTTCAACAAATGCCTAATCTGTTCAATCGTGCGTTTATCCCGCTCGACAATCAACCTGAAATCATTTGCCCATTTCTGCAGATTTGGTTCAGTTCTTTCCGGATGATTCATTTGGATTTCTGCATCGAGCGCTAAGGTAAGTTGATAAAAAATAGAGGTCTCGTCGTAAACTTGTTTGCGACTATTACTTTTCTTTTCATTCTTTTCATTCTTAACATTCTTGTTAGCTGTTACCCGTCTGTTAGGCGTCTGTTGCTCGTCTGTTGGAACATCTGTTAGCGTTTCCTCTTTCCCTTGATAAAACCCCCAGTTTACAATGGTTATGAGTCGATTATGAGGTGTTGATTCCTCTGTTAGAAATCCGTACTTCGCAAATCTTTTTAATGCCGTTCGAATTTTCTGGATGCTGCAATCTTTACCGCATTTTTGCACCAAAGCCGGTAAAGAAGTTACGAGTTGACCTGGGCAAGCAGTAAATTTCATGCCTTTCCACTCCCACTGTTTTTCATCATGATTCGCCATCATCAATAACGTCACTAGCAGCACCTTTTGCTCCGCAGTCGCCTCTGTCCATATCGGTTTTTCTAATATTTCTCTGTGTAATTTTATCCAGCCTTGAACCATCCGAATTCCCCCCGTTTTGTTTTATTTTTATGAACACCCGTCTTACCTCTTATATAGAGAGAAAAATCGAAAAAGGATACTTCTCGTTAAATATTTATTTGCAGGGAGATTTATTATATGGATGGAACGAAAAAAACCGCCTAACTCTGAAGTGAGTTTGGGCGGTTTTTCGAGATTATTTCGTGTGTAAAAAACGTGCCTGTACAGTAAACTATTTAAAATCCTATGTTACACAAGCACTCCAAATCTATTTCTTACCTTTTCGTTCTAAAAGTATAGGTGCTATATTTAGTAAGATAGAAAAAATTGTCAAAAACCATAATACCCTTTCAAAGTTAGGTACTTCCCCTAAAGCTGACCAATCTTCCCTTTTTACCCACTCCGATACAAGACTGTATTCTACACAAAGTGTTACTGCTGTAAATGATAATCCTAACGCCATTGCCAATTTATAATCTTTGCCTGTTCCATACATATAAAGATTTATACAAGTTGCTATTATTGCGATAGGTCCTAATATTAACCACATAATTATACCTCCATCTACACAAATAATTCTTATTAATTAAGACGGAACGAGATAGTAAATAGTTTCATAATTGCAAAAATGACCCTTATGTAGATCAAAGGCAATTCCTTTTTACAGAATTTCCCCGATTTATTAGCAAAGCTATATTCAACTACCTGGACTCTTATAGCCAGAGTTTCTTTTGTCTTTAAGATTCAAAAAAGCATCGTATCCAAAGCAAACTATTAATCCACTCCAGAAAATTATAGGTGAAGTGAATAAATCTTTTTCCATCAATAAATAAGAAAAATAGTTAATAGCCGATATCAGCATATACGTGTAAAATCCTAGTATAGCTGCTCTTTTACTATTCATTATTTCTTTTTTATTCATACGTTTAAAAAACTTCATTTACCTTCCTCAATTCTATAAAGTAGCCCGATTGAAGCATAGCCTTTATTCTTTAATTGCAGCCGAGTCCTGAATATATTAGTACAGCTATGATTTTTACATCAAAATCGTTTATGTGTAAATTCATCTTGGATAAAAGGAAATATATACAATGAATTATAAAATATTAAGCTATCTTTATTTAAAACTAAAACCTTCTCACTATCTATAATTCCTTTAGAATTAAAATGTTTTGTAATAGAGAAGTCGTTTTCGCTTTCTTTATTTTTAAGTTCTTTCACTAAAATGTATATGGGTGATTCCATCTCACTCGATATCGAATTAATGAAATTAAAATAATCGCTACTTATACTTTTGCCTTCTACTAAGCCATCTGTTTGTTGACGAGCAAAAATATAAAAGTTACCTTCCTTTTTAACAAATGAATGTTTATTAAATCTATCTTTCTCAATCAGTGAGCTTTTTTTAGGCAGTACACAAAAACTGAACGCAGTCATATATTATCTTGTCCTTCCATATCAAAATTTGTCCTAATAATTGTAAAAATCTCATCTGAAAAGCGAAATTAATAAAGTCAATGCTTGTATTCTAGCCCCATTATAGAAAAAGGGTGCAAATCCTTGTTACAGTATCGCACCCTTTAGATTAAGTATTATTATTCAAGATATTATAATTAATATAAAATAGGCTAATGAGTTTCCCTCTTAAATTATTTATAATGGTAAAACTCCTTTAAATTATCATCCAATGCTTTCCAAGTTAATGCGACGATCGATGCTTCCATATCCAATACGATTCTTACGCCTTCTGCTACGACTTGTACTCTTTTTATTGGGTTATCTCTTTTACCAGCAGGGAAAATAGCTAATGCGTTTAACTCTTGATCCCCATTTTCCCACGTCCATTTTTTTAATTCTAATTCATTAATTTGTTTTTTTGAAGGAATCTCTTTCCCTCTCCAATCACATATTTCAAAAAGAGGATATTTGTCCCCAGTCCCTTGTTCAATAACGCCGATGACCTTAAGGATAATAAAATCCCCTGATACTAATTCATAGCTAATTGCATCACCAGCTCTTAAAAATGTATCCGTTACAAACCTCTTTGGAACTCTTTTAGCTTGTGGTTGTGGGGAATGTAATTGTTCTTTTAGTTTCAGGAGAACAGCTTCACGTTTCTTATTTAATTTAGGGTCTTCTTCCCAACGTTCAAGGTCAACACCACTATCAATAATTTCAATTGCTTTATTTTTAACTTCCTCTTGAAGTCTCCCTAATTTCCATTGTATTAAAGCGAATGACAACCAAAAGGCAGTAATTTCTTCACCATCTAACTCATTTTGAAATTCTTCAATTACTATTTTACTTGCTTCTTCACTCGAATAATTTTCTCCCAATAAATCCTTATATCTAAAGCTAACATCTACAGCTATATCATCTGATAGTATTGCTACTCCCCAAACACCCACATTAACACTCCCTAATTTTAAAATATAATTTTTAAAAAATTTAATGAAGAGATTCGAAGTTCCTTATTCAACTAACCTGCCCGATTGTTCGAAAGGTCTTATTCTTAAAAGTGGCTCTATTGTTGAACATGCAAGCTTTTTTATACTCTAATATAATTATACCAGAGTTACCATAAAAATCCTTTTTCAAAAAATGAAATGCCAATTAGCACCACTAAGGTACTGCGATGTTAATTGACATTTTATTTTAACTTTTGTACCGCTCAACTGAACGGGTCTTAAAAACGTGCCTGTGCGTAAAAGTATTCAGAATCCATTGTTACACCGCATTTAAAATATATTAAAAAAGCTAATGACTGCCTAGAATTTAGCAGTCATTAGCTTTTTAAAATTGGTATCAGGTGAGTCAATTCTCTATAAATGTTTCCTTGCCAAGACCACATAATTGGAATTTGGTTCCGAAATCCTTTTAAAACTAATTCGTTAGGTGCGATTCTTCGCAATCTATCAACTGAACTTTTACAAGTTAATCCTTCCATCACAAGGGCTGTTGCCAAAAAATGATACTAGCGAAATGTTGTCTGAATAGCTATTTTAACCACAAAGGAAAATAACGATTGTTTCAAGCATCTACACCATTGAATTTGATTAGCAGCGAATGAAAAAAACGTACTTATGCAACAAAGTATTCAGAATTCTATGTTACACAAGCACTCAAAATTAACTTACTTTGACATAATATTTTCATAGGCTTCTTTTGCGTCGAACTTTCCCTTAATAATGTCAACATCGAAAAGCCAATCAATTACACCATTCCAACTCTCTTCTTCCTGATAACCAAATGGAAGGTCCTCGGAATTCATTAAAGGCAATAACACTTCTAAACTTTGCATCTCAACTTCTTTATCTAAAGGGAAGCTATCTTCTTCGTGATCTAATAATACTTGTAAAGCTGCTTCAGGATTTTCAGTTACGGCAGCCTGTCCTTTTGTCATTGCTCGCCAAAATCCTTCAAATGAAGCTTTCTTCTTTTTCAACGTATCTTCTCCAGTAACGAGGACTAACTCATAATTCTCAGGAACACCATAATCAGAAGGTTCTATCATAACCATGTCATGACCTTCTTTTTTTAATATAACGAGTTCGTGGTTACTATAGGCACTCGTTACGGCATCCACGTTGTCAGTTGTAATGGCAGGCATTAGATCCCAACCTACATCCACCATCTTCACTTTACTCGGGTCGCCGCCATCTGTTTTCATCATTGTATTCACGACAGCTTCACTAATTGATGAAGATGAATAACCTACTTTTCTACCTTCCAAATCTTTTGGAGATAAAATCCCACTTTCTTTCTTGAACATAATCCCGTCTAGAGAATGACGAACAACAGCAGCAAGAGAAACAACTGGAATATCTTCATTTCTTGCAAGAGCGACTTGCATCTGATAACTAATCGCTAAATCTACTTTTCCAGTAGCCGCAAGCTTGAGTGGGTCATTTGTTTCAGCCGGCATTTCGATCGTGACATTTAATCCCTCATCTTCAAAATAACCTTTTTCTTTCGCAAAATAAATACCCGAGTGAACTGCATTTGGATACCAATCAAGCATAATTGTTAGATCTTCTAATTCTTTTTCTTCTGCACTGCCGCTATTTTCTTTTTGCGAACAACCTGCTAATATAACGACGAATACTATAATAGCTATTTGAAATAACCAAGACTTCTTCTTCATTTTTTCCGACTCCCCATTTATTCATTTTTCCATCGTAAAAAACGTTTTTCTAAAAGAGAAACAAAACCAAATAATAACATCCCAACAATTGACAACAGTGTAATTGCAGCAAACACACCTTCTGCATTTAAATCTCCTGACATTCTACGGCTATAATAGCCAAGCCCTTCACTAGCACCTAGCCACTCACCAATTGTTGCGCCGATTAAAGCGGAAACAATCGCAATTTTTAACCCTGAGAAAAAGGAAGGTAAAGCTGCTGGGAAATGAAGCTTTATAAATAAGTGCCATTTGTTAGTACCCATTGAACGAAACAATTCGACATATTCTTTATCTGTTGAACGTAAACCATCAAAGGTTCCGACAACTATAGGAAAAAAAGAAATAAGAACGGTGACCGCGACTTTACTCCAAATTGTGTAGCCAAACCAAAGTACAAATATTGGCGACAAGGCAATAATTGGGATTGTTTGCGATATAAGCACAGCCGGATAGATAAGTTTTTCCATTGTTTTCGAAAAGAACATGCTTACCGCCAAACCGACTCCACCAATAAGAGATATCGCAAATCCAATTCCGAATTCTAGCATCGTTGCACTTAAATGCAAAAGGATTAGTGGTCTCCAGTTACTATAAATCGCAATTACAACATTTGATGGAGCTGGAATAATATAGGCCGGTACTAACCCTTTATGGACAATCAACTCCACTATTAAAAGAACAATACATACTGAAACAATGAAAAGCGCATAGGATTGCAACCACTTTTTAATCCTGACCATAGGCAATCTTATTCTCCAATTCCTGTCTCAGGAGGACTAATTTTGTTGCGTGTCGCATTTCTATTGTTCTTGGACGTGGTAAATCTACTGGGATTTCTTCTAGAGATTGATTTGTTGAAAGTAGAACAATTCGATCACTCATATACACAGCCTCTTCCAGATCATGCGTAATAAATAAGATCGTTTGATCAAGTTCCTGCCAAATTGACAAGAGCCAAGACTGCATTTCCTTTTTAGTTAGGGCATCAAGAGCGCCGAAAGGTTCATCCAGTAACAGCACTTCTTTTCCGGTTAAAAGCGTTCGTACAAAAGCCGCTCTTTGTCGCATACCACCTGATAACTCTTTTGGGAAGGCATTTTCATATTCCAAAAGACCAACGCTATCTAACCAGCTTCTAGCTTTTTCTTTCGTAATCGTCAATCCTTTTTGCACTTCGCCCGCAATCATAATATTGTCAATAATTGTGCGCCATGGAAGAAGAAGATCACGTTGTGGCATATAGCCCACATCCCCCATTTCAATGAACTTGCCATTCACGGAAATAGTGCCTTCTTCTGGATGAAGAAGGCCCGTGATCAACCTTAAAATCGTACTTTTTCCCGAGCCACTTTTACCAATCATCGAGACGAACTCCCCTTGACAAATGGTTAAATTAAAGCTGGTTAACACTTGATTTCGTTCTTTATTTTCATTCATAAATGAATAGGAGACATCTTTTAGAACAAGGGTCATTTTTCCGCCTCCATTTCCAAGATTAATTACGACTAGATAAAAGGATGTCGATTGTTTTTCAGATTGGCCATTCTTCTTTTGTATAGTTCATTTTCCAAAACAGATATTCATATTTTGATGCCATTTGGAAGTGTTTCTCAATTTGAGCAAGTTCACGTTCTGGTTTTCCTTCTGTCAACTGATCCATCAGCTCAATTAACCATTTTGCTCCCGCCGCAAACTCCTCTGAATCGTACGTATCAACCCATTTTGCATACTTATTCGTCTCCATTTGATCACCGTATTGCGCTCTTAGAAGCTTTCCTATTTCCCAGTAATCCCAAGCACATGGTAGTAAACAAGAGACGAGTTCAACTAAAGAACCATTTTGTGCAACGTTTAACATATAACGTGTATAGGCTAGATTCGTAGGCGTTGGTTCAGTTGCTTCAAGTTCTTCGTTCGAAATACCAAACTCTGCAGCAAACGCACGATGTAAGTCCATTTCAAAATGAATGGTATCGTTCAATGTTTTTGAAAAGCTCTGCATCATTTCTAAATCTAAGGATTTTTGCACACCTACAGCAAATAACTTTGAGTAGTCGACCAAATACACATAATCCTGTTTCATATAATAGATAAACTTATCTTCTGAAAGCGTTCCTTTTCCAATCTCCTGAACGAATGGGTGCATATGACTTTTCTCCCAAATCGGTTGTGCATTTTCAAATAGCCTATCAGTAAATTTTTTCGTTTTTGTAATTGTCATGTTTAATTCCTCCTGTGTAGTTTTAATAGTCATTCTTTTTTCGCGTTCTTTCATCATTGAGTTACCACCCCAACGAATTCCTCTTTACGTCCGCCTATTAATCTAGAAACAATACTCTGTATCTAAATCATCCAAGTCCCCCAGTTTTTATCGTTATTTTAGGCAATATAAAAACCGCCTTCCATGATCGGAAAGCGGCCGTTGTCTACACTATAAAAAAACCTGATTGTAGGGTGTCAGCTGCTTCCCTACGCTAGTACTAACTAGATCAGGTTCAAAGGGTTTACATCATCGATGTGTCTCAGCCTACTCAGGCCCCCCTAGCAAAAAATATTCAATTGGTAAACATATGAAGAACTGATTACTACTTTAGATTATCACAAAACAAGAAAAATACAACCATTTTGTCAGTTTAGAAGGAACTCTTAAACAAACAGCAATAAATATGGTCAGTTAATTCTTTCTCATTCAAGACAATCTACTAGCTATACACATGCACTTAACATTAATCCATCATTGCCCCAAGTATTTCATACGAACGAAGTCTTGCCGCATGGCTAAATGTGCCAGAGCTCACAATAAACTCATCGGCTTTTGTCGCTTGAAGAAATGCTTCTAGCTTCAGTTTTGCTGTTTCTGGACTGCCTACAATCGTTGACGGAGATTCTAGCATTTGAGATACCGCAGCTTGTTCAAATGAAGACCACGTTGCATTTTTATCTTCTAATGGCGGTTTGATTTGTGTCGGAACTCCTTTTCGCAAGTTTAAAAAATGCTGTTGCATAGAAGTCGCTAAATAAAGTGCATCTTCATCTGTATCCGCAGTTACTAAACTAATTCCCATCATGACATACGGCTCTTTTAAATCTTTGGAAGGTTTAAAATTCTGATGATAAATTTGCAAAGCTTGTAGCGCAAATTGAGGTGCAAAATGACTTGCAAACGAAAACGGTAAACCGAGTTCCGCAGACAATCGCGCACTGAAATCACTTGAACCAAGAAGCCAAATTGGAATGTCTGCACCGCCACCAGGCACCGCTCTCACACGCAATGTCGGATCATCCGCAAAATATGTACGCAGTTCTGCAAGCTGTTCTGGAAATTGGTCCGATCCATTATTAAGTGTACGACGGAGTGCATAGGCAGTTGCTTGATCACTCCCCGGCGCACGACCAATTCCAAGGTCGATTCTGCCGGGATATAGTGCATCCAAAGTACCGAACTGTTCTGCGATTACTAGTGGCGCGTGATTCGGCAGCATAATTCCGCCCGACCCGATACGTATTTCTTTCGTCGCACCTGCAATATGCCCCATAATTACGGATGTCGCAGAACTTGCTATGCCCGGCATATTGTGGTGTTCCGCCAACCAGTACCTATTAAAACCCCAACTTTCAACATATTGCGCGAGATTCACACTATTTTTAAACGACTGTCCTGCATCGCTTCCTTCATTAATCATTGCTAAATCTAACACCGACAATGGTATGCCGTTAAATTTCTTCGCATGCTCCCTAATCATTGTACCCACTCCTCTATTGTTGAATGATTCATCATCTGAAGCACATCCATGTTTCCTTAAAAAGTGTTCCTGTGCAGCAACTTATTCAGCATTCAATGTTGTACTACAAATATTCTACTAAAAATTGACAAGAAAGAATATGAATAGTACGCTTAATTTATACTTACTTTAAGTAAGTATAAAGCTAATTTGACTACATTGCACAGAATACACTCTAGGAGGATTATAATATGAATGAAACAACACAACAAGAAATCCATTTAGCTAGCCGTCCAAAGGGAATGCCAACGACAACGGACTTTAATTTTATAAAAAAGCCAATTCCAGTACTTGCAGAAACTGAAGTTTTAGTTAGGACACTCTATCTGTCTGTCGATCCGTATATGAGGGGACGTATGATAGATGCGAAATCTTACATTCCACCTTTTCAACTGGATGAAGTAATCACAGGCGGTGTTGTCGGTGAAGTGATCGAATCGAAATCCGATGCATTCAAACGCGGTGATGTAGTGACAGGTAATCTCAATTGGGCAGAATATACAGCTGCATCCGAGAAGGCCATAAGGAAAGTTGACCCAAAGGTTGCGCCAGTGTCGACACATTTAGGAATTCTCGGTATGCCTGGCATAACAGCTTATTTCGGACTTCTCGATATCGGTAAGCCTAAAAAAGGTGAAACAGTTGTCGTGTCAGGAGCTGCAGGAGCAGTCGGGACTGTTGTTGGTCAAATCGCCAAATTAAAAGGTGCGAAAGTAGTCGGTATCGCAGGAACCGATGAAAAAATCGATTATTTAATTACAGAACTCGGTTTTGATGCTGCAGTAAATTATAAAAAAGACAGTTTTAAAGATGATTTGAAAAATGCTTTGCCGCATGGCGTTGATATTTATTATGACAACGTTGGCGGTGAAGTAACAGATGCTGTATTTTCGCATTTAAATAAATTCGCTCGAGTCCCGCTATGTGGTGCAATTTCTTCTTATAATAAAGAAGTTCAAGATGTCGGACCACGAATGCAATCGACGATGATTAAAACAAGCGCACTGATGAAAGGATTTACAGTTGGTGACTATGCAGCTGATTTTAACACTGCAGCTACTGACTTAGGACAATGGTTGTCTGAAGGAAAACTGAAATATGAGGAAACAATTGTTGAAGGATTTGAAAATATTCCCGATGCTTTTCTAGGTCTGTTCCAAGGAACAAACCTCGGTAAATTACTTGTAAAAGTCGCAGACCCTGAAGTTGCCGTGCTTTAAAATACAAAATTGTTAATGAAAAGAAGCGCCAAGTTAGCACCCATTAGGATGTGAATTGGCGCTACTTTTAAAAGGTGCCTGTGCAAGACACAACTCCAACACAATTCAGAATAGTTTCCAACGCACATCATTATCCAACCTTATGCTTCAATCGTTCCTTCTCTAGCCTTAATACTTTCTGTTTAAGTGACTCATCTTCTACGTCGTTACTATCATTTAAAGTGAGCAATCCTACTTCGGACTCTCTCGCATATAAATCAAATAACCCAGCTTTTTGTTTAAGTAATTCCAACATACTTACATCGATACTCTCCTCTGTAAGCAGGCGATAAACAACAACATTTCGTGACTGCCCCATTCGATATGCTCGACTAATCGCTTGTTCTTCGATTGAAGGCTTCCACTGTGGTTCACATAAAATGACGATATTGGCTGCCTGAATATTTAAACCGACACCGCCCGCAGTGATTTGGCTAATTAAAACTGCTCCAGGATCTGCTTTTGTAAATTCATCGATAATGTCTTGTCTTCTTTCATTCGGCACATCCCCAGTAATTGGTTCAAATGTTCTTCCTTTCAAATGACTTTCCACTGTTCGAATAACATCTCTAAAAAATGAGAACACCAAAACTTTATGTCCATTCTCATAAGCTTCCTCACATATATTAAGTAACATTTGAAGTTTTGGCGATGTTTCCGGTGTTCCTCCTAACCAGGCAGCACGTCGCATTAACATTATTTTCCCATCATTAACGGCATGTCTGTATGCCAATGCTTCCTTTTCCCCAAAATCTACCCACTGCGGAATAATTTCTAATTCAGGTAATTCCTTCAATACATCTTTTCTGTTTCTTCGTAAATAAACAGGCGCAACAGTTTTACTGAATTCTGTCGGGTGTAATAAGTGAAGCTCTTTTGATAATAATTCTGCAATCCCAGGTTGCAGAACCGCGATTAACTGCTTCATTTCTTCTAGTCTATTTTCAAGTGGGGTTCCACTCATGAATAAAACATAATCCGATAAGTTCACCAATTGATAAACACTTTTTGAACGTTTCGCTTCTGGATTTTTAATATAATGTGCTTCATCGACAATAAGCGAGTTAATTGTCAGATCTTTTTTATCTAAATGAAAAGTTTGTTCATACGTCGTTAGTAAAACACCATGTTCTTCTTGCCACTTCATAAATGCCAAATCTCGTTGATTACCATGGAAAATAAAAGTTTTTAAATTTGAATGGAGTTCAATTTCTCTTTTCCAGTTCGCCAATACGCTTAAAGGACAAACAACAATTGAATGCATCTCATCATTTTGGAATAAGTGATTGATGAGCGCCAATGCTTGTATCGTTTTTCCAAGCCCCATTTCATCTCCAAGTAAAGTGCGTTTATAATGTAAAGCATACTTCGTACCGAACGTCTGATAATGCCGCAGGTCTATTTTCATCCCTGTTGTATCTAAAGGAAACGATTCAATTTCCTCTATGATTTCATTTGGCAAATCTTCCGCAATCCTAGTAGCATCAAAACCAATTACCTTTTCAATTTCAGTATAATAGGCAGCATTTTTTTCAACGAAATGGTTTTTTAGTTCATCTGGATTGACAGCAAATTGAAGAATGTGTATATGTCGCTCTTTCACATTGCGTAAAGTTACTTGATGCACTTCTTGATTTAAAGTCGTAATCGCAAGTTCTACTTTTTCCTTTTCAACTTTCGACTGAAAAAGACGTCCCAATAAACCTTTTTTTCTTTTCGCAATTTCAATTTCATTTCCTACTTGTTGAACCAACGTGTTAATCTCTACATTTAAAGATAGTACTGCATCTGAAAGCTTCCATTTTCGATAAATACTTTCCAACAGCGCTAAATCTTGTGTAGATAAATGATCAGGATTCATCTTTGGTACAGATTCTCCATAGACAGAGTCAATAATTTTTAAAGCCGCTTCATTTATCGCACGGGCACCTATTTCACCAATTCCATCTATTCTCATTAAATCCTTTATCTCTTCATTTCTAATGTCATAAATTGTTTTAAAACCTTCATTGACTAACCGGTTAATGGATATTCCTTTTTCCAATGTAGAAATCGTGTCAACGGGCATTGTTTTTAAGCGTTCTCTCGCTGCAATAAATTTTAGCAGTTCCCAATTCTCTTTTATTTTGCTATTAAAATTTTCCTCAGTATAATCTTGAAGATTTCTTTGAATCCTATCCAAATCACTCTTAAATTGTAGAACATCTGCTTTTATTTGGATCACATAGCTTCTTCCTTTCATTATTTAGAAGTGCCTGTGCATAAAACTACTCAGAGTTCAATGTAGCACAGGCACACCACATTAAAAGTAAGGATTCCTATAGATTTCCCCAACAATATTCGGGAATGAATTGTAAGACCATACAAAATTTTTACCTTCTGCAGTAAAAACTTATCAAAACATTTTGGGAATTAAACAAGGATTACAGAGAAAGAAACCCTGCGTAATTCCTTGCAATAAATAACTTTATGCTTGCTTCTACATTTGATTCAATTAACTGATTTGAATTCTTTAATTGAAATAATCGTAAGTTATTGAGAAAAGGTTGCAGTTTATTATATTTAAGCAACTTTAAAATCAAGTTAATTTTCGCCTTCTTTTTATTTCCAGGCATAACAGGATTATCTAAAATCAAACTAACCATTCCTAAAAGTAAATCAATTATCTCTACACCAATCTCTTCCCCCTTGGAACGATAATCACATTCTGTGATAATAAATGACTCCCCTCTGTATAAGGAATGGATATTCAATGTCTGCTTCAGATTAATTGCTAGATTTTTAGATCGATATTCTGTAGCATCTTCAACAAAGATCTTTACTTGTACATGATTGTGTTTGCCATACCCGCGTAATAATCCATAACAAATCCGTTCTGGTAACTTCGTGTATATCGTATCACTTACAATTGATTGTTTACTATCATAAATTCTAGAAAATACACGAGCCTCGTTATCCAGAGCTGATTTTGAATAGTTAATAAAGTTCATTTGGGTATACGGTGCAAGTGGCAATGCCAAACTAAACAATTCTTCTATTCCTTGTCTGTCTTTTGAATAACCACCATAATCAGTCCAATGAAAGTTATATTTTTGATTTAACTGATGTAAAGAAGTAAAATCTGAATGATAATATATTGAAAGTGGAATACAAATTGCCCCCATTAACTGGATGGGATCTTTGCTCTGTTTGCCACTCTCATCAAAACAAATAATTAAGTCCATCGCCTTCGTTTCCTTCATGCGTCAGCACCTTCTTTCCTTGACAAAATGTATGTATTCCAGTAATAATGAATATAATAGTTGAGAAACGTATAACTCATGTCATTCGTACATGCGTTTGCGTATCAGAGAAAAGGAACTCATGTCATTCGTACATGCGTTCCTTTTTATTTTGTAAAGTAACTATATAATACGAAGAATTCTGAATCCTATTACAGATCTGTCAAAACAATTCACATTTATAATTAATTCCATAATAAATTTAAGAGACTTAGCACGATTCTAAGAACGTATATTCTTAGTAATTCTACCACGAGTAGACTGAATATACTAAAAAGGTAAGTTAAAAGATTTACTTCCATTAGAAAAAACCAAGCCTTCCCCAGGAACTTGGTTTTCAATTCAATATTACGCATTGCCAGCTATCAAAAACGTGCCCACTAGCGTTACACAGCTGGTAATTTCTTCATAAAACTGTGCTGTGCAGCAAACCAATCAGAACTCAATGTTGTACAGGCACTCCAAATCTAATTAAAGTTTCAAAAACAACCAATAAGGCATCTGTATTTTCACAGACGCCTTAAATCCTGTTATTCTTTAGACAATGTCTTTGAATAAATCAATCCAACAACACCAACAATTATAAACAAAATCGCACGCACTACTATCGAAACACTACCTAAATCTACAAAGAATAACTTCAGAATACAAACAACAATAAGCCACGCACCCGCTAATTTCACATGTCTCCAAATCATCTTTTTGCCAATGCTAATGGATGCAAAAGAAAAAGCAAACAGCAAGAATGTGTGTATTAATAACAAGTATTCCCAATCTAGCTCATAAAATGATGCGGTTGCCAAATACCATTTATTTAAGAATAAAAATAAAATGATTTGCATGACAAGCGCTAGTATAGGAATTTTCTTCATTAACTTAGCTGATTTATAATAAAACCTTTCTTTCATAACAGCTATAAACATCGCTGTCAGTACAATAACATAAATTATTTCTACTGAAAGGTTAAATAAATGATTCGACTCATCAAAACGATTTGATAGTTTAAAAGTAAGGAGTCCTACACCTAATATAAAAAACTGAATGATAACAGCATGAGCTACATAACGTCCTCTTTGCCACTTGTGAATAAAGAACATCCCTACTAAAGTGACGATTAATACAAGCCCGAAGACATGACTATTTGTCGTAGTTGGGAAAACTGAATCTTGAAGTGCAAGACTAGTCAATCGGATTACATAATTCATGATAATGATTTGCCCGATAATAAGACTTTGATCGATTCGTTCTATTTTCCCTTTTAAAAACGTTGGAGTGAACTTGTAGAGTGAATAGTAAATGAAAATCACTGTAACTAAGAATAACATCCACAGCACGTGTTCCAATGAATAAAACCGTGTCAGTTCGATTGTGAAAAAGACAGTACACGCTGCCAATACGTAAATAAATGAACTTGTAACAATCGTTCTAATCGTATTAAAACGAAGCCCAACCCATAAACCTACAGCACCATTTACAAGTAACAAAAGAAACGTAATGTTATGATTCGCAAAACTGAGTGAAAAAACAAATGCACTAAGCGCAAAGACAGAAACTGCCGAAAGAACGCTACCTAGTAACGCGTCTTTTTTCATGAAAAAATAAATCGTATTTGCTACATATACAAACGCCAAGAATCCATAGACTACAATTTCTTGATCGGCCTCTAGCAACTTAATCCAACCTAAAGCAAAAGCGAAGTTCGAATAAATAAGTGCTTCTGAAAAAACATGTCTTGATATGGTCCCTTTTAAATAAAAGAAGAGTAACACAAAATGCTGTATTAAAACTGTCCCAACAACAATTGGTTCATCAAAAGAGACGAAATTTAGTAAGCTATAAGTGACCAATGTCAGGTGGAATAATAGAAACGTAATATAAAACGTATATTTTTGCTTTTGTCGAAGCGATACATAAAATAATGATAAAAACAAAATTAAAATATAAGCACAAAATTGAAGTGACATGGTACCTTCACCTTCAAGTAAGTAAGGTAGTAAAAAGCCACCAATTGCTGAAAATATCGTAAGAGTTTCTGATTTTGTCTTCTCAGACAATAAAACTCCGATGACAATATAAGCTACACCTATAATGAAAGCGGTAGTAAAATTAAAATACCCATACAACTGATGTCCCGCAAATGTCGTCAAAATACCTAACGTAATCAGTCCGCCGAGTAGCGTCAATCCAAAAACTCTGCTATTTCCATTGTAATACTTCATACCAAGATAATACAGCAGTACCGTACCTGCATAACCCATCCCAATGCGCACCGGATTCGTCACAATCCCGTAATCCATACCAAGCTTCAGACCCCATAAAACGCCTAGTAAAAGAATGAACATAAACACACGTGGTAGCCAAACGCCTAATGCCCTTTCAAGATTAAATTCTTTTTTCTCCACAGGCTTTTTAATCGTTTTTTCAACATAAACATTATCAACTGGTCTAGTAAATTCTGGATCCGTAATCTGTTCTTCAACTCTAGGCTTCGGCGGAGAAAATTTCCAAGGTTCATTAACAACCGATGTTTTAGCCAACAATTCTAATTGCTGTTTTTTCAACAACTTCATTTCTGTTTCTAATTGCTCTAATCTTTTGAGGATGTCTTCATTGTTTTCATTCACAAACACACCGCCTTCTCTACTACAATTATATTCTTGAAATAACAAAAGATGTGATTTATAGATTAATCACTAGTTTACCATAGATTGAAATAGGAATTATTCAAATTATTCAATCCACATCACATTGAGATGCGTCAAACGAAATAAACCATTTAAAACTGTATTGCTTAAAACGTACATATGCAGTAAAATATTCAGAATCCAACATTGCACAGGAACTCCAAACCCCTCCCAAAAATCACAAAAAAAGTATGGGACAAACAATTGAAATACCCGATAAAAGCACAGAAAAAACCCCCTAAACTTATTTAGAGGCTTCTCCTAGCCAATCTATGGCCTGCATACTTTATTACTTTATATTCATCATAGAGCTATTAAATGAATTCTGTATTGTGTCCGATTATCACTGTGCACAGGAAATTCTATTCAACTTATTTTTTACGGTCAATTACTTTTTCGCCTCGAAAGAAAACTTTACTTATTTTTTCAACACTTGTAATTTCCAGACCCGGAATACCTTCTACTACTAAGAAGTTGGCATCCAATCCTTGCACTAATCTTCCAAAACTATTTTCCCGACCTAATAGTGCTGCTGGATTTGCAGTAAGTAATGCCAAAATCTCATTTTCATCGTAATTATTTTCTTTTAATAGTTGCATGGCAGGATGGGCAATTAACATTAATACATCAGGGCCCCTCAATGCCTGATCCTTAAAGGGCAGCCATGTAGTGCCTTGATATGGCGGTAAATAAGCATCGGTTGAAATTGAAACAGGTATATTATTATTCACTAATGTAAGAATTTCTTCTGGTGAATTAGGAGTTATGTGAGTACCACCCATGGGGGTAGCAACTATTTCCACATGCTGTTTTGAAGCCTGTTCTATTAACCGGTCCGTGATGCCATGTGCATGGTGCAAAACGTCCACTCCGGCATCCAATGCCATTTTTATACTAGACTCACCAGCAACATGAACGCCAATCCGCTTTCCTAGCTGATGATAGATTTCTACAATCTTCTTTAATTCCGCTAACGTATAAATGACTTCTCCTGCCCTTGGTACTTCATCTACAGTAAAGTTTGCCGGTGTTGCATTGATAAATACGTTTTCACCAGGATAGTCACTTGCCTCTGCAATCATTTGCACCACATTCGGGTCGATTAAATCTGCTTTCTCGACGACTTGCGACTGTGTAACTGCCGTGAAATGGGCTAACTTTTCAAATCCAATCGATATGCTCGTCGTTGCAAAAGAAACATCCAACGGCATATTCAAAACAGCCTTCCGGTAATCATTCACAGTAAAATCATAGAGTGGATGCCCACATATTTGTTCACCCAGGGCTGTTATTCCTGACGATAGTGCATCTAATAGAAGTGATTTCCCCACTTTAAAATGATTAATTGGTGTGTCAGGGTATAGTGAAGATGGTGCAAATTCTAATAAGTGCGTGTGGCAATCAACTAATGAGGGCGTAATGACATAAGCCGAGTAATCAATCACACAGAAACCAGGATATTGTTTTTGAAGCCTCTCCCAATTTCCTATATCTAAAATTTTCCCATTTACGACTACCAAAGCACCGTTTTCAATCGTCCCCAATTTACTGACAGTGACAATCCTTTTCCCTCTTACGATATAACCATCACTCATCATCTAGTTCACCAAAAACGGTGTTAATAAGACCGCCAATGCCCAAGCAGTTGCGAATCGAAGGATCAAGCCAATCAATGCGGCTTTTAAAGCTTCTTTTTCATTGAGATTAGATGTTTCTGCCCAAGTTACTGGTACCTGGCCAAAGATAACGGATAACGGTAACCCAGAGTTCGCCAATACAAATGCCCCTGCAATTAATCGGGGATCTACCGTACTTGGTAACTCTGCAAGTTGAGCAACCGCCAGCGTAGGAGCAGCAAGTATCGAAATAATTCCCGTCGTAGGTTCAATACTCATAAATGTTAAAACAGTTGATAAAGATGCTTCAATAGCAGCCCAAACGCCAAAAAACTTTAAAGCGCCTATAAAGAAAAACACAGCTGCAACTGCCGGAATTATGATTAACAAAAGAAGCTCTACGCCTTCTTTTGCTGAGGTAAAGATTGTTTGAAGAAATCTCGTTTTCGGAGTAAAACGAGGCAAATGTTCTAATTCCATTCCTTTTGTATCTCGATAAATCGTTTTTGATAAAATAAATGGAACTACTATAATAGGAAGGAATATTGAGAAAATCACAAGTGGAAATGCATTAATACCAAAGATTGATAAAGCGATTAGTCCTAACACTAATGTTGCAAATGATTGAGGTGATTGAATCATCGTCGCTATAGCAATTTTCTGCTCATCTTTCGTAGCTTTAGCTTTAACAAGAATCGGTCCAGCAATTTTTCCAGCTGCATTAATATCACCCAGGATATTATAAACACTTGGGATAATAACAGATGGATTAATTTTCAGCCATTTCATAACTGGAACAAATAGTCTGATTAAGCCATCCGTAAAACCTAACCGTTCCAATAATCGCCCAAAAATAACACTAACGATAATCGCAATGCCTACCTCGCTTGTTAAAAATACATCTACTACGATTGGTTTTACTTCGCCAATTATTGTATTAAAGAAATTGGCCAGTGAATTAGGAGCGAATAATAAAATAAGTAATGAGAGTAAAACTAACATGACCCCTATTATTTCAAAAAGAGTCCATTTAGATCTTGGAGACTTAACCTTACTAGATGCTTGTTTATTCTTCATATCATGACCTCCTGCCGTTTTACTAATTTATGCGTGAATGCAAAAGTATGTGTTCGCCTAAGTAAAGAGTAGCTAAGGTACGGAAAATCACTTAGCCACGTTCTAAATCCCAATTACCTTCATAAAATGAATGTATACTAACGTTCATAAAAAAAGGAGATTAGAAAATGTATGCCATTCATTATATTGAAAACAAAATTGAACTACTCAATGTCGCATTGCGGAGAATACCGGCGGTGGATGAAAGCGTGAAGATTAAAGGGCGCAACGGAAAAGTGATAAGAGTTGAGAAGATGGGAGAATCTAAATACTTTGTGTTTGTAGAGTTTGAAAAAATAGTTGAAAAAAGCAACACAAACTTAAAGAGTATTGGTAAGAAAAGAAAATGACTTTCTAATAATATCGGGCATTGTGACAATTCAAAAAAGGGAATCAGGTGTGAAACCCTGGTTCCCTTCTTTCTAGTAGATTCTGCGTCTTAATAAAAGGTACTTATCTGCCAAACAATCATATATTTTAAACTATCTGAAAAATTTCTTCCGCAGTACGCGAGATTCTCCCCCACTAGTTTCACTTACTCCTCACAAACAACACCTTATACCACTGATTCACTAGAAACGGCATTACGGACAAGCAATAGATTAGACCCAATTGTCTTAAACTTAATGGCGCTATCTCAAACATACTCGTAAGCGCTGGATGAAATAACACGACATGTAAGCATATAAATCCGATTAAAAACGCGAGCCACGTATACATATTTGAAAAAACACCAATTACGAAGATTGATTCTTTAGATCTCGAGTTGAAGCCATGTATTAATCTGGACAAACATAAAGTTGTAAATGCCATCGTGCTCGCTGTTAGCGTATCTCCTGCTAATAAACCGATTCGAAAAGCAATAATCGTAGCGATAGCGATTAATAAACCTTCAAGCACCACTTGAGTCGTGACTTTTTTATTTAATAAAGGCGTATGAATATCCCTCGGCTTATCCTTCATCGTTTTTTTATTATGCGGCTCTAAACCGATTGCAATGGCTGGCAAACTATCCGTCAGCAAATTAATAAATAGTAGGTGCACGGGTGCAAATGGTAGTGGTAAACCTAGTATTGTTGCATATAACACAACAAAAATAGCACCTGCATTTCCTGATAATAAGAATAGAATGGCGTTTTTAATATTCGAATAGATACTTCTTCCATTCTCAATTGCTGTGACAATCGTTGAAAAATTATCATCCGTTAAAACCATAGAGGAGGCATCTTTCGCTACTTCGGTACCGGTTATCCCCATCGCCACACCAATATCGGCTTGTTTTAAGGCTGGGCCGTCATTGACACCATCCCCTGTCATCGCAACGACATGTCCTTTTTCCTGCCAAGCTTTAACAATACGTATTTTATGCTCAGGTGTTGCACGAGCGTAGACAGTAATATCTTGAACCCTTTCTTGGAGTTGCTGATCCGTTAACCCTTCAATTTCCGCTCCTTCAATTACTTCTGATGAATCCTTTAATAGTCCAATTTGTTTAGCAATCGCTGTAGCTGTTATTTTATGGTCACCTGTTATCATAACCGGTTTAATACCCGCTTTTATACAGCTTTCAATCGCTCCTTTCGACTCTTTTCTTGGAGGATCCATCATCGCTATTAATCCGGAAAAGATTAAATCTCTTTCATCTTCTGCATCGATAGGTTGATGCGCCCGTATCTCTTTATAAGCAATAGCGATTACTCTTAACCCATTAGTAGAAAAGTCATGATTCACTTCTTCGATTTTTTTACGATACTCATTCGTAACCGTAAGTATTCCTTGAGAAGTTTCCATTTTCATAATCTTGGGCAATAAAACATCTACTGCGCCCTTGGTAATCATGATCATTTGCTCATGGACTTGATGCACTGTAGTCATTAACTTTCTGTCTGAATCAAAAGGGATTTCCTTAATTCGAGGATAGTGATTTCTTACGGATAATTCGTCAATATGATACTGTTTTCCTAATTTCACAAGTGCAATTTCAGTAGCGTCTCCGATTTCTTTTTCATTCCTTGCCAAGGCGTTATTGCATAATAGTGCTTGTACAATAAGCTTTTTCTCAATGGCATGTTCTGTCTTTAGTTGATTATGTGGAATGACTTTTTGATCCACATAGACTTGTTGAACTATCATGTTATTTTCGGTTAATGTCCCCGTTTTATCTGAACAAATAACTGATACACTGCCCAGACTTTCAACAGCATAGAGCTTTCGGATAATGGCATTTTCCTTCGCCATTTTTTGTGTCCCAAAGGCCAGTACAATTGTAACAATAGAACCTAATGCTTCTGGAATAGCCGCAACTGCAAGCGACACAGCAAACATAAACGATTCAACTAACTCACGTCCTCTTAGCAAATCAATCGTAAAAATAGCTAAACAAATAATCGTAATCCCTAAAGCTAATTTTTCTCCAAACTGATTGAGACTTACTTGGAGAGGTGTTTTCTTCTCTTTTGCAGTGTCTAGTAAATTGGCGATTTTCCCGATTTCTGTTTCCATTCCAATCGCTGTTACCACGATGATTCCGCGTCCAATCGTAACAAAGCTTCCAGTGAAAGCCATATTCATTTTCTCTGCAATGGGGACATGTTCTTCTTGGATTGGTGCGGTACTTTTCGCTACAGCCAATGATTCACCTGTCAGCGAACTTTCATTGATATGCAAATTATGGCTTTCTACTAATCTGCCATCCGCACTGATATAGTCACCTGCCTCCAAAGAGAGGAGATCACCAACTACGATATCTTCTGAAGGAATCTCTACTAGCTGATTATTCCGCATCACTTTGGCAATTGGGGAGCTCAACGCCTTCAGACTCTCCAAAGATTGTTCAGCCTTCACATGTTGTACGGTGCCCAGGATTGCGTTTAATAGTACGACAATCAGTATCACAATCGTACTTTCTACTTCACCTAATAAAAATGAAATGAAAGCGGCTATTAATAAAATAATGACTAATAAATCTTTAAACTGTCCAAAGAAAACAGCGAATGCACTTGTCCTTTTTCCTTCCGCCAATTCATTATAGCCATATACCTCTTGTCTCTTTTGGACGTCATAATCACTCAATCCTTGATGGGTCACGTCCAGCTTATCCATAACTTCAACGGATGATTGTTCATGGTATTCTGACATCCGATTCTCCTTCCAGTGCGAAATTGGTTGACGACCATGCTATCGAACAGACCTTTTGGAGTTTGTCCTTTCTTATACATGTAGCGAATATACTGGAATACTAAACAATCCAATTTTGCTCTCTATCTCATTCGCTAACCGAACCCTATACCAATACTATTCCTTGTCCGATCGCTGTATGATAAGAATCGCTATAGAAATAAAAAAACGTGCCTGTACAGCACACTATTCCATACTTTCATATTGTAGGAATGCTGCGGTGCGTATGTATGTGATTTTACCAGTAGATAAATTAGACCGTTCAAATGTGTAATAATTGAACACTTTTGGTACGTACTTCCGTATAGTAGATTGTAATAGTAACTAAACGGATGGTGATAAAATGAAACTCATAAAGAAAATTTTGTTAGAAACCGGGACATTCATCCTCTTTCTTCTACTAATGGTGGGCTTTGTTTATGAAGCGTCGGAGTTTGTCAAATTGAAGATGAGTGAGAAAACTTATCCGGCTGAAGGTGTAATGATTGAGAAAGAAGTAGTAAGAGGGCTGTTTGGTTCGATGGCCTATTTTGCGACGATTTCGATTGAAGATGAAGTGCTTGATTATAGTCCGGAGTTGTCGAAACGACAATATGAAGAGATGGGTAAAAGGTATGTGATTCCCGGGATTCTAAAAGAAGGCGAATTTTATAGCGAAGTGGATGTCAGACAGGACAGTATCAAGAACTGGATTATGATGGTCGTATATGGTCTTTATCCGTTCTTCTATATAATCTATCAGCTACGCAAAATCAAATCGTTTTCAACGATTTTTGACCGTCATGGAAGAATCATTGACCGTCTTGCTACATTTCTGATGATTAGTGTATGGTTCATAATGATGCTCATCTTCTACATATCAATGGGGAAAGCAATCTATAATCTGGCAATTACATACTCAGGTGAACTCGTTGAAACACAAGCGTATATTACAGATGAATACGTGAATGAAGGCGGCAGAACGACGGGACCGACTTACCATCTGTCCTTCGACTATGAAGATGCTGACGGGCATATCCGTCATATGACGAAACAGATGTTGCAGAGTGATTTTGTGGAGCCTTCGCAAACGATGACGATACGGTTTCCAAAAGATCAGCCGAACTATGTATCGATTCCGGGCCACTCCTGGAAAGACGTTTTCTCGTTAATCCAGACGGGTGAAATATTTCAATATGCGCTTGCTCTTTTCATGACAGGGTTTACGATATACCTCATCCATTTTCTAATCCGGAAAAAGGAAAAAGAGAAACAGCAACAGTTAAAATGGAAAAAGTTGAAGAAAAAGAAAAAAAAGAAAATCCCGTCGAAGATGATTCGGTTGGATTTTCTACTGACTTGTGGAGTGTCTTGTGCAAGAAACAACTTCAATACAGTTTAGAATAGTGTCTAAGTTGTGTTAGGCCACTGTTAAAAAATCCTCCTAATCGATTATCCGACTAGGAGGATCCATTTTATTAATCTACTGTACAAATGAATTTCATAATTACGTTGGAATTATTTTTTGCTTACCTACGCACTTAAGAGATTACTTCTCTCCCACGAAACTATAAACAGCGCCGCCACAAGGTCAATGATCTCTTTTAATCAGTCTTTACTAACGTATTCCATCGTATCTAGTTTATTATGATAATATGTCTCTAAGTTATGTGTTCCAGGATCTCTTATTATAAAATTAACTGAAGGAATACCCACTTCATTATATGAAACATGGTCCGAGGAGCCACGTTTGTATAAGACTAACTCAGAAGGTTTACCAATGTCACTCGCTACTTTATTTGTAGATTCAGTCACTAGATTTGCTTTCCCGTCGACTGTATTCGTATAAATAGTTGTTGCATTTTCCCACGACGTCGCCACCATGTCCTTATTGAAGTTTGCTATACTACGCGCTATTTCTTCTTCAGTTAATGTCTTATCGTCATGAGTAGATCCAATTAGTTCAATTTCTTCAGCGCCTACAAATGCAATTCATAGTTCTTCTTCAAGGGATAATCCTTTAATACACGTGTGATTTCTAGAGCGGCTGCAGTACCTGCTTGTTGTGAAAGATCTAAAAGTAAAGAGGATTATTAAATTGCGTAAAAAATAACCGTATCTCATTTATCTTGAGAATTGGTTATCTTGGTTGATTATGGGATTACATTTAGTAGTCTTCTTTCCATTACAAGCATTTCTTTTAAATACTTAATCTCACTATTTGATAAGTCATTTCTACTGTTCATTTCATTTATATAAGTCTCATAGTCATTGATTAACTCATCGTATTGTTGATTTTGAGTATTAAAATTTTCTGTTTGCGCTAAAAATAATTCTGCTTGTTTTAAAAGCTTCTTCTCATATTCGTGAGAAGCTTCTATGTAACCTTCTTTCTTACCTTCGTATTTACCTTGATTATATACATGACTAATGCCAGGCATATCTTCCAGTACATCTTCTCTATACTTTTCCTTAATTCCATCAACTAATCCATGGTCTTTTATTTTTATAGCTGTGTCAATTGTATGATAGCCAGAATGTTTTTTAATAAAAATCGGCCGAATCCCATGCCCTCACCTACTTTAGTTTTATTTCTACACCTTGAATTTTTTTATTAAAACCATTGAGTACAAACTCTTCTTTAATTTTTCGAATAAAATCTGCATCCGTTATAAGTCGATAGATTGTGACGATCAACCCACCTATATCCAATTTTCTTATCGCTTTTTCATTTCCAGCATAAACACTTGCAGCAACATAGATTACATTGCTAGAAGAGGCAATTAAATTTGAATAACTTAATATCTTTCTAGTCTTGACATCATAAAGTGATCTTGAGCTATACTTACTTTCATCATATAACAGTCCATGAACCATCGATATAATCGTATTAATTAGAATAGACATTGAAGCTTGTTTTCCTACATTAGAAATGTTTCCCATATCAATTCCTCGTTCGGCTAAATGTCTAGCTAAGTCAGGAGATATGGTGCTAATTACTGGGATTGGCAAGCCAGCAATAGAATATTGATCCGATTTAATATGCATCCATTGCTTTATGATTGCTGTTCCAACTGCAGTCTTTCCTTCAACACCTTGATCTAGTAATTTCTCTTGGGTATATGATAAAACTTTTAAAGTATCGGCATGATGAGTAATCTTATCTCTAGCATCTCCCCTAGCAGTGTAACCTGTCTTAATATGATAAGAGTTTAAATCCCAAGTTGTGAGCGTACTAGTTGCAATATTAGCCGTTCCAAATAACCATCCCAATAATGGGTCATGACCTAGCGTTTTAAATCTATGCGTTTTCCCACCTAATCCTAAGTCAAACTTCGGACTGCCATAAAGTGCGTCATAAGGTACAGGGTTATTAATAATTTGTTCTAAAGTTGGTTTGTACCATCCATGTAATCTTTCGCTTGATTCTTTTGACTTATTTCCTTTTACTAACTTCGCTGCTTCAGCATCCGTAAGTCGCTCTTTAAAATCTGTAAGCAAATATTGTCGCAAGCATTGTAATGCTGTAGCAAAGTATAAAAATGTTACATCAACCTTATTGAGAGCTGTCTGACTTTCAAACTCCCGCTCTAAATCTTTAATAATATATTCTGCATTGTGAGCAACATCAGTAACTCTCTTTGACTCTTTCGTGATTGTTTGCATATTATCAATTGTTGTTTCAGATACTCTTTTAATGTCATTTCTTCGTTTTCTTAGCTCTGAAATATCCATATGCCCATCCTCCACTTCGCACAATTATTAAATTAAATTTTTATATTAATAAGTATCATTTCCATTTATCTATGTATACTGCGTCTTAAAAGATCAAAAATAATATAACTTAAATCCGTGTAATTGTATGCATGTCAATACTACTATACTTAAAGAAACAATAATACACAACTACAATTTAAAAAAGTGCCTCCGCATGATACAAATTAAAATAGTATCTTGCAAAGGCACTGTTCTTATAAATTTAACTTAGAAAATAAATCCTTTTTTGATCCATATTTTGATTGGCACATACAAGCTTTCTTCGTCTATAATCGTTTCGTATTTTTTATTAATCAATTCTCCTATTTCCAGTGGATAAGTCGTAACAATTTCTTCTGACATACTTATTAATCCCAAATCATCATCTACCAGATAATAACGACGAGTTATTTGATCACTTTCATCTCTATAATCATCCCTAGAAATATACAACGCTTTTCTTTTGGCTAAGGTCTTAATTTGTGATTGCGTTAATTTCTCTATTTCTGTATAAGTTGAACCCATATAGTGCGTTTCATTTTCTTCCGTACCTACTTGATTAATTCCTTGTTCGTTTTTAATTTTCTCTACATGATACGATAATTTATTCCTGTATTTTTTGCTATTCTCTAAGCGTAAGGAATATTCTAGTTTTTTCACAGAATACATGCCTTTACTAGATAAATCCGCAATATCAATATTTTCTTTTACGAGTAATTCATTCAATACCACTTCAGATGCATACAAATCAATATCCTGTAGACTCTTTCCCGTATTCAAATAAGCATGGACTTCAAAGTCATAATTCAAAAATGATCCATGTATATACTGCGTTGAATAATCTAGTTTTTGAATGGTAGGAAGTTCTTGACCATCTCCATTATGACTAAAAAAACTCAATCCAGTTTGTTTCATGTATGATAAGCAAATTGGTTGGCTTTTTAATTTGTTTTGCGTTAATGCAACGATTAATTCTACTTTTATTTGACTTCCCTTAACTGCATGGCAATCACCATTACTCGGCATAGCCCATTCTGAAAAATACTCATTATATGGGTGACTATGATAAGACGCGACACAAGCTGTAGTCGCTACTAACTGCTTTGTTTTCTTTACAATATCGTCAACTTTATCATTAGCTGTAACCGATGCTTTCGTTTGCGAGGCTACATTACCTATCGGGAATGAATATTCCCCTACTAATTTATCTTTTTCTTCTGTCCCCATGATTAAACCATATGCCTCTTTATAACTCTTTTTATCAGGATAATATTGAATACAGTCTATCAAAATCGTTGATAATGCATTTTGTGTTAATTCAAAAATCATTGTATCTATCTCCATTCTAAAGTACATTTCCGATTCTTTTTAGCTATTATCGTTTTTCAAAAATTCAATGATACACAAGCACACTTAATTATATATGTATGAAACTGTTTAGTATTGTGAAAGCTACTAATTTTATATTCATAATTAGTAAAAGCGCTTGTACATAGAACTACTAAGAATAAAGTGTTCCACAAGCGCTTCAAATCAAAATAGGCACGCGAATTTAGTATGATATACTAATGAGGTTACTATAATTGAATGAATGCAATACTGGAGGCGTCTAAACACGAATGAAAGCACAAAACTTATTACGAGGATTTAATTTTCTATACTTCGGGCTACTTGCCATATTCATCCCATTTCTTCCAGTATATTTGGCTGAACAGGGATTGAAGCCAGGCCAAATTGGCTTCATAGTTGGAACAGGAGGATTTATTACACTATTTGCGCAGCCATTATGGGGTATGATCAGTGATAAAACCAAATCCATGCGTAAAGTATTATTAATATTAACTGCATTCTCAAGCATAATCGGTTATTTTTTGTACGACTCGAACAGCTATTTTTCACTGATTTTGTTCGCCATGTTGCTTTATTTTTTTCTGATGCCGATTGATCCGCTGACTGAAAGTTTTAACTTTACAATCGCTGAACAATCAAAGATTAGTTATGGTTCTATACGTACATATGGGGCTTTAGGCTATGCAGTTGTGTCGTTAATGACCGGCTTTATCATGTCTTATTTTGGTGCGCATAGTTTGGCCATTCTTTTTGCCGGTATTGGTGTAATTAGTTTTATTGTCATCTGGAAAATGCCAGATGCACCGGTTTCTGGAAAGCCAATAACCTTTAAAAGTCTCAAGCATTTTTTGAGCAACAAAGAAACATTACTGTTCTTGTTACTCGTCTTTATCTGTTCAGTTCCAGCAAGGATGAATGATACATTCCTCGGTGTATATATAGTAGAACTTGGTGGAAGTACAGCTTTAGTAGGCCAAGCTTGGTTCTTGGCTGGAGGCAGTGAAATTGTGGTATTTGGGCTAAGCTTTTGGTGGCTACGAAAAGGGAAAGAATTGATGATTATTACAATCGCTACTACATTTTACTTCATTCGTTTTTTCCTATCAGCCTGGATTACTGATCCACATCTTTTAGCTTATTTGCAAATTATGCAGTTGCTAACTTTCCCGATTTTTTATTCCGCAGCCATTCAGTACTTGTATCGAATTGTTCCGGTTGAGTGGCGCGCAACAGGTCAAACAGTGCTTGCCCTCTTGTTTTTCGGCGTGTCAGGAATTTTGGCATCCTATGTAGGTGGAGCAATCTATGGCGCTTTTGGAGGTAAAGTTTTGTTCTTGTCTATTTCTAGCATGTCATTTATAGGTATAATATTTGGACTTACTCTTTACAAGATTTATAGCAAGAAACAAAGAGATATTGAAAAAGTTGAAGTGTAAGAATTTTAAATATGCCTGTGCATGACACAATTCAAAATAGCTTCATGCATAGGCACGCTTTCTCTTTCTCTACTCCTCAAGCAAAAAATTTACCTGACCGACACCGACATTGACCTCCATATTAATTTGTATATCCGAAAGATCGTATGCCTCATTCACATAGACACCTTTACCCTGGGAAATAAAACCTTCCGTTGCTATGCTGCCGATTCCCTTTGAAATGGACAATTTAACTCCGACGCCTTGAGGCAAATAGATTTTCGCATCGCCCACTCCTAGATTAATTTCTGCGTCAAAGCTTTCCTGCCAATCACCACCTAGATTAATAGTCGTGTCACTGACGCCTGCATCAACTGATAAGCGGCTGAGACGGATTCCTGCCAAATTCAATTTTGAATCAGAGGCACCCATTTGAACATCTAAATCCACAGGTATTTCATTTGTTAATTGAAGATTCCAGGTATTTTTTTTCTTTCCAAAAAGCGAAAACATTTTCTTTTTATGCTGAATCACTACATAGCCGATATCTTTTTTATTTTTATATGTTACGGATGGATACCCTTTTTTTATGTTAGTATCAATGTCACCATCCACCCATTCGGATGCACTACCCTCAACCAAAAGCTTTCCGGCTCCAAAACGAATATCCACATCCAATGATTTTGCGTTGTCCTTTTCAATGGACAATACATCCGATGCCCGATTTGTTTTCAATAAATTAAATACCAATAAGACAACCATACCTATAAGTGCTAAGCTTACTATAATTATCAATACTTTTCGCATACCAACACCCCTTTTACCTATCATAACCGAATCCCGATAAAATTGAGTCCATCAAACGAATGAACCGTAAGTCAGCCTAAGGTCTTAGAAACGTGCCTGCGCATGACGCAATTCAGAATAGTTTCAAAAAACGCTCCTGTGCAGCACACTACTCTAAATTCAATGTTCACAGGTATGCTATTTTTCTTCCCGCATTTCGAAGCACTTCTTGACAATTGTAATTTATGAAATCAACCGTAGTGAAACGTACAGCAAACTATTCAGAAATCAATGTTGCGCTGGCAATCAAAATAGGCCATTCCGCGGATTCGGATCAATCACTTTCCTTTATATAAAGCATTTGGTTAAAAATAAGAGAATAAATAGTTATCCATTTGCTAAATTTAAATTGTATACTAAAATCGGAAGGTTTAATCTTAAACGAATTCTATTGACACACAACTGTCAATTAAGTATGCTCAAATTGTAATTGATTTTCTGCACGGACTCTGCTAGCTTATTGCTCATATAGACCAATCTTTAGAAAAACCTCCTGTAATTCAGTTGGTTATTTTATAATGAAGAGATTATATAGATGTTCAAAAAAATGATATAACAGAGGACTACAAAATGTTGATTGCAAATATAATTTAGAAGGCAGTGGGAAACGATGGCAAAGTCCAAGAAAAAAATTCACTATGCTTGGTGGACACTCGTAGCACTTTGTATTATGGTCGGTGTTGGAAAAGGCGTGCTGAATAACTCAGCTGGTTTATTTATTCCAGGCGTTACTGCACCCCCATCAGAAGATGGGTTAGGCATTTCAACAGGAAACTTAATGCTTTACTTCAGTATCGCTTCTATTGTAACAATGATTTTCCTACCAATTGGCGGTAAAATTCTTGCTAAATATGATACTCGTATTGTTCTTATTACTGCTATGATCTTGCAAGGCGGTGCCTTTGTTGCATTCGGATTCAGTAACTCTGTATGGGGTTGGTACATCTTCTCTATTCCACTAGCTGTTGGTGGCGTATTCATCACAGTTATCGCTGGGCCAGTTCTTGTAAACAAATGGTTTAAAAAGAAAAGTGGTATGGCACTCGGATTAATTGGAGCTTCTCAAGGATTACTTGGTGCGCTTGCACAGCCACTTATTGGCCATACAATTGCTGAATCAGGATGGCGTACTGGCTATATCTCATTAGGGCTAGCAGCAGTTATAATTGTTGTTCCAACTATTCTCTTCCTTATTCGTAAATCACCTCAGGCTATTGGTGTGTTGCCATACGGCGCTGAAGAAGAAGGATCTTTAGTAGATGGAAAAACTTTAGATACAGAATCGGATAAAGGTGTTACACTCGCAATCGCGAGAAAATCTACCGCATTCTATTCATTATTCCTATTCTTCTTATTGATAGTTTCAATTGCTAGTTTCTCAGTTCACATTCCGTCTTATATCCAGTCACTTCCACAAGGCTATGATTCAATATTCGCTGGAAATGCAATGGCTGCTTACATGGTCGGTGTCTTGGTCGGAGCACTTCTACTTGGGTATCTTGTCGATAAGATCGGTTCCCGTAATACGATTTACGTTGCTATGGTTTTAGCAATAGTTGCTGTGTTTGGATTAATATTTGGATCAGCTAGTCCACTTATTATTACGCTTTCAACTGGATTATTTGGTTTCACTGTTTCAAACTCAGTTGGAACACTTGCTCCAGCACTCACAACAAGCCTATTCGGCAGTCGTGAGTATAGTCAGATTTACTCGACTGCATCTCTCGGACTCGCTGTCGCAGGAATTGTTGCGTTGCCTGCTTATGGATACATTTTTGATATTACAAAGAGCTATACACCCGCTTTATATGCTGTAGTCGTTATGCTCGTGCTAAATATTATTCTTGTAACATATGCATTCGTTGGGAAAACAAAACTAAAAGACGAAGGCCATTGGAATTAATCCTCCATTAAAAAAGCTGTTTCAACACTAGAACTAGTGTTGAAACAGCTTTTTTACGTTTGAAGAAGGAAACTTTTTCAGATAAATGCTGTGCAGAAAGCTATTCAGCATTCAATGTTGCACAGGTATTCCACATTCGTTTTTCACCAAATTTGCTTATCGCTTAATTTTGTCTGATGTCTCTGTAATTGCCTTACACTTGGCATAAACATGCGTGACTTTGAAAATAAAATTTTCAACAATTTAACAGAGTTATAACAAGCCCCTACATCCAACGACTCCGCATTTGTATGCTCGTTTGCATAGCCGACTGACAAGTTCACACTTTGGATTCCAGCCGCTGCCCATATCCTAGTATCGCTACTTCCACCCGCGGTACATTTCCACTCGTTAACATTACTAATTGTTGCAATCTCTTCAATTGCACTTCCAAAAGCACTCGTGCAAAAGGATTCAATGGCTGCACATGAGGTTACAATGTCCCCATTTCCCCTACGATCCAGCACGAAAGCTGCATCTATGTTTTCTAGAAAGGCGGGATTGACTTCTGAAGCACCAACGAGCCCAATCTCTTCCTCTACAGTCAGGATATATTTAACAGTTCCATTAAACCGAGTAGTTTTTAGGTAATTTGCGATTTGAAGAAGGATTGCGATTCCTGCGCGATCATCTGCACCCAAAATCCCTTCGCTACTTCTCCAAATCCCATTCGATTTCACAATTTCACGACCCGGGATGAGCTCTTGAACAATGTCCATATGAGCATTTAACATAATAACCGGGCCTCTACCTGTACCATATGACTTTTCTGCAAGTAGATTACCGTAAGAATCAGTGCGCATAGTATCTACCAATGGCAAAAGTTTCTTTAAAATGTGATTACGGATTTTGTTCTCATTACCACTTTTTCCAGGGATACTTAATAGTTTCTCAAGTTCTGCTTGGAATAGCCCTTCTTCGATTGTATCGCAGCTAACCAACCAGTCTTTATTCACATTAGAAAGACGCTCTGCAAGTTCGAGCATATCTTGACGTGCGATAAGAATGTTCACCGTATCATGCTGACGATTTTCTCGACCCATTCTACAAGAGACGCCCACGGCATTCAGTAAATCGATGAGCTGTTGCGCAGCATTTCCCTTTGGCATTACTAAGAAAGGATTACGCTTCTCATGGCCATCACATGAATATTCAGTTTGAATGCCAAGTCGATTCACTTGGCGAACTACTCCACTAATATACGTATCTAATTGAGACAATTTAATCTGACGTTCTTGCGTATAGATACCCACCATTTCCGTTTTACCACGGTACTCAGCGTCTACAATTTGCAACCATTTTTCTTCATCCATATGCTCATTTTGTATCGTCAGTATTTCAAGACAATCGTCAAATTTAAAGTCCACTCCAGCTACAGTTAAGCACTTACATAAAAACCTGAAATTTTCTTTCGTTTCTTTCACATATGCATAATGTTGTCCAGTACCCAGTCGATCCTCATTAATTTGTTTTAAATTCCAACCATGACGTACCCATATGCGATTCCATGTCATCTTCGTTTTCATATACAACAGCTCCTCTTTAGGTGATAGCTAAAGTATATAAAAACCTTAATGACAGCCTTGTCATTATCCTCCTTCTGAATGCTCAATTAGCAAGAATGGTAAGTCTACAGAGCGGTAGTAATAGGAAGTACTCTGTCCGTCTAGCGCTTTCGGAACCATGCCAATGACATCTACTAGCAGGTTTAGTGTCTGTAGTTTTTCACGAAGTCGTGATACGTTTTTTATGTATCTTTCAATCTTGATTTCCCCATCTTTCGTACTTAACAAATCCGTAAGACTCTCTTTTGTTAAAGGTTTATTTTCATTCGAATTAACCATTAGTGTACGAAGTAGTTCCGCATTCAAAATCGTCAGCTTTGTAGCCTCCCCTTCATAGCGAACCCAAATCTCTCTTCCTGTCATATCAAGGATTAACACTTTCCTTTCGGGTGCATCAATTAGTTCCTCATACTCCTCCCACGAGCAACCACGAATACCATTACAATCCGTAATTTGTAATACATGTTGATCCAAATAACTCGTATTCGAATTGATTAGCTCATATAAAGGAGAAAGCGATAACTGGTCAATTTTCGTTTCTTCTACATCAATATTTAAAGCAAGTTCCTGGCTTTGGTCTTGCGCTTCTACTGCAAGATACAATGCACTATTGCTCATATAGAGTGCAGCATGGTAACTTTGCTGATTTGTTAAGTGAAGCTTATGCTCAGGATGTAACTGCTGATTCTCTACCGCATTTTTAAAATGGCCAAGCGCGGTCATATAGTTTTTTTGTTTATAAGTTAAAAACCCAAGGCGGTAATGCGCTTGGGGAATTGTTTTATCATATTTTAACGCCTGAATAAGTGAACTAATTGCAGTCTTATCATCTTTTCGATACTCCGTTTTTAAATAGGTACCATATTTCACAAGATGTTCCGTCAGATTTTGTTCAATCTTTGGGAGACTCATGACATATTCACTTGTACGATCTGCTTTAATTACCCGAAGCAAAGCCGTCTCTATCGAAATAATTTGTTGGAGCAAATAATCTTTCCCATCGTCCCGCTGATCTTCCAGGTTTTCTAATTGGTCCAGCAATTCATCGACTGACAAAGATTCGCGTTTCTTCATAGTGTACGGGCCCCTTTTGTAGGTTAGGTAATTGCTTGATAGACTGACAGCTTTTGCACCTTAAAAAACGCTGTGCAGCGAACTGTTCAGAACCTCATGTTACACAAGCACCCCAAACTATTTTCCACAGCACTTTTTATATTTTTTTCCGCTATTACATGAACAAGGATCATTTCGACCCGGTTTTCCACCTTCAATTACTTGAAACGGAGTAGTCGGCAGTGGTATCAAATACTCTTTTTCAATATTGAATAGTTCTTCCGGGGTATGCCCTCGATTTTCCCAAATACGTGTGCTATTTGCAATCATACTAAACACTTTTACATATTTATTTAATTGTTCCGTATCTGCAATATCAAAACGTTCAAGAAATGTCATCATAACACTTTGGACATCAATGTGGACAATTTGTAATTGTCCGACCAATTCATCAATTTCATCCTTAATCATAAGCGTACTGCCACCATAAAAATCTTTCGATAGCATTTTAGCTAGTTTTTCTTGATGGCTTGTCTTTTCATAATACATTTCATCTGTATAGCGTAAGAGTTCTTCTTTTTCAGGCACATAAAGCGGTTTTCCCATCGTGTCTTGAAGAAAAGCAGGATAATCTTCAATAAATTCAATTTCCTCATGAGTAAATATCATTCGTTCTAGAAGTGCAAAATTATTCTCTAGTATTTTCTTATAATAAGGAGCTGACAGTAAAGCTTTTAACTCGCTACTTAATAAAGGTGTTTTGTTTTGAGCATTATAAATCGCTAAAAATTCTGAGTGTGTAATAACCCCATATAAATTAACACAGGCGATGACATACTGGATAATCAGCTCTTTATTTAAGTGGTCAATATTGACTGTCGGAACACCGCGGTATTTATCAGATTGTACGTTATAATTTTTATGGTCAATAAATTGCCATTCCGTCTTTTTATAACTAATGTATTTTAATGAGTCATTTATCATGATATTATCAAGCGGAAAATAGAATTGCTCGGCGGCCCAGCTGTATATTGATGGATAGTCAGGGTGTGTAGGATCTTCATATACAGTTAGAAACGCTTCGTATCCAGGTGGACCTCCCACATCTTCAGGGGGTGCAGTTGACTCCCCTTCAAGTAATGTAGGATAGCCAAAATAATAGTCATCTACGGTTTCTTCAAGCTCGACCAAAATGCGCCAATCATCTCCAAAATCATAGTTATAAATAAATTCACCATTTTTCTCAAGAAAAGCATCGATTTTAGTACCTGATGGTTGCTTAACTGTTCTACCTGCATACTTTTTATTTTTGTATTCTTCTATTAGCGACTTATTATCTGTAATAAAATAATCATCTACTTCTACACCAAAAGAATGATACGGCTCCAAAGTACTTTGGAAATTTGTAACGGTCTGAATCGTTTGATGTAAACGATGAAATGTCGCATCTGCAGGTAAAATAACACGCCGCCAAATAAGGGGTGTAATGTCTTCGAATGATAGTTTTATAATATATGCTTTCATATGACACACCTTCATCTTTTTTAGTTTATCATACGCTATTTCGGGGATTTCATCGAGTTAAATATTTATGTGAGTATTTGTTTTTGAAAAATCTTGCCTGTTCAGCACACTATTCTGAATTCAACATTGCGCAGGCACGCGAATTATTCTGAATTCAATGAGTACCTGGCATCTATTCGGGAGATAATTCTATAACCCGGCAATACGGTCACGATCTCTTGCACTGAGCTCAAAGTCAAAAACAGCTAAACTTTGTGCTTGGCGTTCTTTATTGTGAGACTTAGGAATAACGATTACATCACGTTCAATTTGGTAGCGTAACACTACTTGTGTGTATGTTTTTCCGTACTGCTTACCGATTTCTTCTAGAACCTGTTTAGCATTTTCATCGATACCGCCGAGTGGCGACCATGCCACAGTGGCAATGCCATTTTCTTTATTATAGTCAATTAATTCTTCATTCCAGTTACCGACTTGGGATTTAATTTGATTAACCGCTGGTGGTACTGCTCCTTTTTCAAGAATTAAATCCAGATGTTCTTTTTTAAAGTTAGAAACACCTATTGACTTCAATACTCCACGATTATGATAGTCTTCTAAAATACACCACGCTTCCATGATTTCAGCTTGATCATCCCATGGATTATGGATAAGAAATAAATCAATATAGTTTGTTTGAAGTTTCTCCAAGCTTTTCTCGATTTCAGCACGTGCCCAATCTGCACCACCGAAACCTTCAAAAGTATTAAGCTTCGTCGCGATAAAAAAATCTTCACGTGGGAGGGACGATTTCTTTACCCCATTCCCAAGAACTTGTTCATTATTATATATTTGTGCAGAGTCAAAATGACGGTAGCCGTTTTCAATGGCCAAGTCGAATTCTTCAGTGTCTCCTCTTAAAGCACCTGTGTATTGATTTCCTTCTTTACCATACGTATTTGTTCCACTTCCTACAATTGGAATACCAATATCATTATTTAATGTAAGATTCTTCATACTAACGCCTCCTATGCTATTGTTCTAACTTTACTCATACTAAAATAAGGAAGCAATCTATTTGTTCTGTTAATAAGGCGCGCTGTGTACAGGTACACTTTTAGAATAACCTACTTGCGCGCTACTTTCATTCTAACTTACTCGTCTGCATGCAATAAATTCACCAAATTTGTCTATCTCCATAAAAACGAAATACTGATTATTTTTTCATTTTCAATAGATTTTTCTATAAGGCGAAATGATGTTTAATAGAAGAAATTTGGTGTAAAGTGTAAGAAGAATTCATTAAAAAGGGAGTGTTTTAAATGGTAGCAATGATGGAAGGCAAAGCAGGTTTAGTAACAGGTTCAGGGTCAGGAATCGGTCGTGCAACTGCACTGGCACTAGCAAAAGCAGGCGCGAAAGTAATGGTCTCTGACGTAAGTGAAGCAGCAGGATTAGAAACTGTCAAAATGATTGAGGATCTTGGCGGTGAAGCAGCATTCTTAGCATGTGACGTAAGTAAAGAAGAGGAAGTTATCGCACTTGTCGACAAGACAGTAGAAACGTTCGGCAAACTTGACTTTGCACATAACAACGCTGGCATTAACAAAGGTCTTGTACCCATCGGTGAAATGTCATCAAAAGATTGGGACATCACCATGCAAGTAAACCTATACGGCACATTCTACTGCATTAAGCATGAAATCAATGCAATGCTTAAAACTGGTGGCGGTGCAATTGTCAATACTGCATCAGGTGCAGGTATTGAAGGTTCACCGAACATGTCACCTTATATTGCTTCAAAACATGCAATTAACGGCTTAACAAAAGCAGTTGCTTTAGAGTATGGCCAACAAGGCATTACAATTAACTCGATTGCACCAGGTGCAACAATTACACCTGCAATTGAGTCTTGGTCAAAATCAAATCCAGAACAATTTGCCGGTGTACTTAAATCACTTCCAGCTGGTAAAATGTCTACAGCAGAAGATCAAGCAAACGCTGTTGTCTTTTTATGTTCAGATCTCGCACAATCAATCAGCGGTGTAACACTAGCGATTGACGGCGGATTTACTGCAGGTAAAATGCAACAATAATTCACAACTTTTAACTGTTTACAAAAAACTGGACCGAGCATTGTGCTCGGTCTAATTTTTGTTGCGTGAAAACTTTCTTTATCTGATTATAAAAAAGTGTCCGTGCAACACGCTATTCGGAATTAATTGTTGTACAGACACTCGATTTAAAATCTGCTTTATGATTTTATTAAAAGGCGAAATTCAGGGTACCTGTGCAGCACACTATTCTGAATCCAACATTGCATAGGTACGCGAATTTTCATTATCAATATGGTATTTAAGGGCAGTTCCATAGTTCCTAAAACTTTGCACGATTTCTTCCCCGTATCTTGCCGCTGTCCGAGATGTGATAAGGTAACAATGCTATTTTGATTTTTCGGAGTTACAATAACGCCAACTGCGCGCTCTACATTAATTTTTCTTGTATCTGTGAAAAAAACTTACCTGTGCAGCACACTATTCTAAATTCATTGTTGCATGGCGTTTAATGTGGAATAGGTCAAGTACTATATTAAACGATTTTTGGCCGCACGAAACCAAAGCCTCATAGTTGATTTTTTTTGAAACTCGACAATCACAGAATACTCTATAATGGCGTTTTTCTGGAGCGTGAAAGGTTTAGCGTTTTCGTTCCCACAGGGATACATCCTATTAAATATAAACTCTGTGCTTTCACGTTTTATTCATATTTGTGGAACAAGACCCATAACGCTTGTAACGAGGTCCTATAAGGCCTCAGGCACCGAATTCTATGTGGTCTACGCTCTAGGGAGACGCCTTTTACTTATCCGTTTTCATTTGCGTTTTTCTCTATCTATTTAACATAAAAGGCACTACAATGATCCTTGCAACACTGTCAATCATTACGTGTATTATAGACTTCTTGTAACTCCTTAATACTAATTGTCTTATCATCTATCTTTCTATGTAACATAGCATGACAATTAGGACAAACTGGCACTAAATCATTTTTATAATTTACTTTATATGCTTTATTAATTTCATGTAAGGGTACAAGATGGTGGACATGAATAAAACCTCTTCCTAGTTCTCCGTAAACCTCTTTAAAATTCATATTACAAACTGTACAGTTATATCCATACTTCTCAATACATTTATTACGTGCAACTGAACTTCTTTCATATTTATTCACAGTGATTATCCGTTTATGACCTTCCTCTAAATCAGCACTTACTTCTTCTGGAAAGAATCCTTCTGAATAATAATCATTAAAATTCTTTTCTAGATAGATTGCTAGCTCCTCTTTAACCTTAATAGATCCTTGTGGAGCAGCCTTTAATCCGTTTTCTTTCAAAACGTATAAAGATAACTTTTCAGTATTCACTCTTTTAATTAAGCGCAATCGTGAATACTTACCGGATTTAGATTTTTCATATTCTTCTTTGTTGTACCAATAATGTTCGTCGTCTGTAATTTCCTGAAATAACATCTCAGTATTTTCAACAACTGTTTTAAACATTACTTTCATATAAGGCCTTGTTGCATAAATATAAACAATATCCCCAATTTGATACCTACCTGTTTGCCTCCAATCGATATAACCAAATTCATCAAATGCCGATACGTGATCATACACCTTACTGTTCGCTGAGATTAACCATTCCAATTAAATCATCACCCTTTCAGAACTTTTAATAACTGGTGGCTAAACACAAAGTATCTAACTGTTTTAGCGGTATATGCTTTTCAGGACATCCAAATGTAATCAAAAAAATTAATAGTTCTACACACTAATTAATTAACTCTTGATAACCCAACAACTTCGTCCGCAACGCATCATCACTAGCATATATGTAAAGCCCTTTAATTCCGCGTTTCATTAAAACGTTAATAGAGTTTAAAACAATCCGCTCTTTAGCCTGATAAACATCGTCAATTCCGTCCACTCCTGTATAAGCACCCTTATCCATGTACTTACTGGTATCAATTACAAGTTCATCTTTTGCAGCGTCATACTGGACAGATGGCCCCAAAACGACACCAACATAGTTTAAATCGAAGCCCTGCACTGTATAAATAGAACCCGCTTCGCTGATGGTATCTGCTTTTTCTGCCCAGGTATACTGCGTGCTAGTTGTATTCCACGGCATCTGATATTCGCCATTGGACTCTTTTACATAGTAGGTCTGGCCGTCTTTCTTATGAAGGTAATCAAACGTAGAAACGATACGACTTAAGCCAAATTCATTATTTTTCACTATGATTTCTTCATGCATTTCTTCTAATGATTCAAACACTTTTAATTCGTATCCTTCATCTTTCGGCAATGGCGTTAGCTTCTTGCGTTTAAAATCATTGATCCAATTGATTACATCATCATTTGCCTGCATACGGAATTGATTAGTCAATTGATATTCTTCGTGATAAGCACTCTTCTTCTCCAATTCTTCTAGCGCACCCACACCCCATAGACTTTTCAATTTCAAAACTTGATCTTGGTCATAAATGATTACGACCACTTTCGCGAGCTTTAGTAATTCCTCTAACTGATTCTCCCCATAAAAGTTGTTATATGTATCCGATTTAGTCAGAAGTAAATGAGCTTCGTCCACAAATATAATGTCCACTTCTTTATTATCTTTCTGCAGCCTGTTAATTAAAGGAGTTGGCTTTGCGAAATTTTTCGCTTTTAAATGCTTAACACGCCTGGAAATTCCTTTGTATGTTTTGAACATTTCTTCATGGTTAACGACCAAGTAATTCTCTGTTCCATAAAATTCTGTTGATTCCTCAGTTGCTCGTTCCTGTATCGTATTAAATATAGAGCTCAACACGACACTTTTTCCGACTCCAGCTTCCCCTTCTACAACAAGCAGACTGCCGTATTCGCTTGATTTAGCCTGTAGTTGTTTTTGGCAGAATTCGATTACCTTATCTTTCAAATCAAGTTGTTCTATCGTCAGTTCCTTAAATGGTGATAGCTTGAAAATATCTTTATTTTCAATAGTATGCAGCTCGTTATTCACTAATTTCCGTTCATGCAGTTTCCGCCAAAGTTCCTCAAAAATTTCTTCATCATAATAAGGCTTATTGTAGTAATTATGCGTAAAGTCACTTACTGTTTTACTTTTATTTTGCAGCGTGTATTTTTCATCACCTAAAAAATAGTTAATTAATTTCGTTTCTAAATGAAATGTGGCGGAACGATTAAACTGCTCATGCTTAATTAAATTGACATCAACTACATTTTTTCGACTTTTCATATGTGCCTTCATACGTGTTTTGAAATTAACCGTCTCACCTATATATGCTTCTTTTTTTCCATTTAAAATATAGATAACTGGATAGTTTAAAAAATCTTGTTTATTATTGATTTGATTGATAGCACTTTGCTGTAATGGCCAAGATAAAATTTCAATAGACGACATTTCCCCACCCCCTTTTTTTGTTTTTATTATAATAATAAGTCCTGGAAAATGAGTCGAAATAAGTTAAAATGGTAACCCTTGCATCTCTCTTATTATCACATCAATTGGAATCTCCCGGTTAAAATAATATTTCACTGGTGATAATCTATTCAAGTAGCCCGGATGATAGGTTCGGTAAGTCAATTTCGGCAAGGCTGGATGTTTACAGTGGACGATTTCCTTTGCCGTTCCTTCTTTGATATTTTGAAGTATTATCCCCGGAAGATAAGCCTTTAATGCATCGTCATAATATGGTCCAGTGAAAAACAACACTATATCGGGTTTTAATATTTTTAACTCCTCTTCAAATACTGCAAAATGCTTTTCTGCAATCCATCGAGATTCTTTATTTGGTTTCCCTATCGTTCCGACTCGTCCCATTTTATTTATATTATTCCATACGACTGATATTGGGGATTTTGGGTTAGCTGCTTCAATTAAACCCGACCACTTTTTTATATATCGCCAAAAAGTACTTTTATTCGAATAATTGCTTTCAACGACAAATCTTTTATAAATATCTTGCAAGATCCGAACCGAATGTCTGCCAAATATCCCTTCCCAGTCATTGGTTTCTTGTCCTACAATCATCAATTTTATCTCGGCATTATGATAAGCCACCTCATCTGGCAGCATAATGAGAAGCGGATGGGTCGGTCGTAAATCAATTGGGAGCTTATTGACTTCACACTCCAATCCCACCCAATGTCGTTCATAAAGTTCCGTCAATTCTTGGTTATAGGTAATATCCAATTCCCCCTTATGAAAGATAGAAATAAAAGTTCGCTTGTGGAGCACCATGTTAAAAATCATCAAAGCACTCTAAAAAGCATCAAATCATCAATAATAAATTGGCCACAACTTCTAAACATAAATTGGTTCAGATAGCTTCATTCACGAAGCATTCTTCTAGCTTCCTAATTTTATTTTTAAATTTCCAATTTATATATTCAGGTTCTAGTGCTATCGTTAACAAACTCTCAATAAATTTTCTTTGTTTTAATAATCTTGGTGGTAACTCAAAAAAGTAAATTGTAAGATCCCCAATATGTTCAGGTAGCTTGAAAAATTCAGAACGGATATCCTTCCGAACATAAATCTTATTTACATGCCGTATTAATCGGTTCTGAATATTGCTTTTACTTTCTCCTATGTAAAGAACCGTATCGCCTTTTTCTACTATATATAGCCCTCCCTTTCCCCTAGATACATTTTCTCGTATCGTCTTTTTGGTTAGAGTATAATCATTATTACTTGAACAAGTAGTTAAACTGATTTCAAAACGATTCCACAAAGGTTCTGTTATCGGCAAGATCCTCCAGCTTTTCAATTGGTCAGTTATCATTTGCTTCTTCATCTCTAATTACCACTTTTCTTAATTTTATTGTCCTCATTTTCTAGAAGATTTCCATCAGTTTTTGATATACCTTCCATCGCGTTAGTGAAGCGTACCTGTGCATCACACTATTCAGAATTCAATGGCGCACAGGGACGTGAATTTTAATCTACATGTTATGAGTCTGCCCTAATTCCCAATGTTGTATGGGAATTCGCTTAATAGATATCGTTCTAACAACTCTTCTGCTTTATTAATATTTGTCCTAGGTACTTTAAAATGAATTTCTTCACAGTTTTCATTTTTACCAAGCTGTTTTAGGCGCTGTATTTCATTTAATGTCGATGGCAGATGAAACTTAAAAATACTTATCCCATATAGAATATAAAAATTCGGATTTTCATTTTCAGACATTACTTTTTCTCTTCCAACTTCTAAAGAATCCCGATATTTACTTTGCCATGCAAAATCTTTTTTATGATATCCAATAACATCGATAGCATTTTCTGTTAAAAGACGCGTGATAACTTGGCGCTTTAGTATATAAAATTGGCGTTGAAGTATCTGTGAACTTCGATTTTCCAATTCGTTGAATGTATTTTTTTTGTCGCGCAACTTTTTGGTTGCTCTATTAATAATATAAAGAGCGTATCCAATATTAAGCTTAGTTATTGGGAGAGGTTGTTTTATGTAGTATCCTGATATTTCTGTATTCCCAATATAATAGAGGGGATAACTTCCACTATAAATACTTTTTATAAATGCATCAGGTTCTATAATCGCCATTGGTTTTCTTGATGGTGAAAAATAAGTACTAAGCGTCAGTTGTACCTTGGTATAATAACCTGCCCTATGCGCCTCATCCCACTTTGTAAACTCTTTCAAAAAAACGCCCTCATTTCCACGGACTTATATTTTAATAAACACATCAATATTAAACAATCATAAATATTGTAAGTAGGATTTCTTTTTCAAAGCAGAATCATCTTATCCAGCATTTCTTTCTTAGTAGGATTCGTATATAACATAGTTGTATGGATATTAGATTGTCCTGCCTGATTCGCGACTTCATACAATACTCAAGCCTTTTTCAATCGCGTTTGAACAGAAAAAGTGTCGGAGTTCATGTGGCGTAATAGCTTTTCCAATCTTGGCTGAATAAGTATTGAATAAGCGATTCACGACAGTACGATCTATCCTTCTATTTCGGTTACTCAGAAAAAGAATTCCGCAATCTATTTCTTTCTCTTTTCTTTCGCATAACCAAGATTGTAAGGCAATCTTCACTTTCTCTCTTATAAAAACGGTTCTAGATTTATCACCCTTCCCGTCTACAATAAGTATTTCACTGGACACAAAATTAATTTCAGTTACTTTTAAATTGAGCGTTTCTGAAATTCTTAATCCACCATAGGCCAAAACTGTTACGATTAATAAAATGCGCCTGCGCAACGCACTATTCTGAATTCAATGTTACAATAGGCACCTAAATAATTAAATTCAGGAATTCATAGTTTAATTAAGGATTGAAAACAGCCAAGTAAACTAGAAAAATCGGTGCTTGGCTAATTTTCATTTGGAAAACCTTAGTGAAAGGTACAATATTGAATTCGGAATTTTGTACTGTTCTCAAAACTAGAGCAATTAATACGGCTGACGAATTATCTAAATAGTCCAGCGGACCATGATTTTAATACATTATTCTTTGTCCTCCATCAGAGAAAACTTATGCTTGAGTTGTTTCCCTGTAATTTGTTGCCGATAGTTACTCTCGCAAAAACAATAACCACATTCACGCCTTATAATCTTAACACTGCTATAATTATGAACACTATTATACATTGCTTCTCTAATATAAATGTCAACCTAAGTATGTACACTTTCGCTTGTTTAAAGATGTACAGAAATCACTCCTCTTCCTTTTTGAGGTGATCCTTTATTCTGTAGGATGGTCCCACGATACTAACGACTGTTGCGTGATGAAGAACACGATCTAGTATGGCATTAGCCAATTTGGTGTCCTGGAAAACCTCATCCCATGCTTTTAAATTTATATTCGTCGTTAAAATCGTACTTCTTTTTTCATACCGCATATCAATGAGCTGGAAGAACATCTTCGCATCCTCAGCTTCGATTGGTAGGTAACCAATCTCGTCAATAATCAATAGTCTATATTTCGTATAATGCTTTAAACGGACTTCTAAGCGATTCTCTATCTTTGCACGCTTCAAGTTCTGAATTAAGTCATGACACTTTATAAAGTAGGTACTAGTACGTTTCTTTGCGGCCGCAATACCTATGGATGTTGCCAAGTGAGTTTTTCCAACCCCACTAGGGCCTAAAAACACAATATTCTCTTGTGCCTCGAGGAAGCGTAATGAAGTGAAATCTTGAATTTGCTGCTTATTAATACTTGGTTGAAATTCAAAATCAAATTCTGCGACCTCTTTTCGGTGAGGAAACGCACCTACCTTAACCATTGCGTGAATCATATTTTGTTCTTTCACATCAATCTCGTAATTTGTAAGTTTGACTAAAGTATCGATAAATGACAATTCATTTTTAATGCTGAAGTCGACGACTTCTCCTAAATGGTGTGTCATTTGTTTCATTTTTAAGTACTCCAAGTTTTGGATTAGTTGCTGATAACTATTATTCATTTCTATACACCTCACCAATTGCTTCCAGGTTTTGTTTAGCTAATTTATCGATATCCGGATAATACGGAATTGCTTTGGCGAGTGTATCTTTGTAATGTATTTCTTTATAATTTAGTTTTGCTGTAGTTATCTTATGCTGCACAATTAAATCCATGGTATAGTAGATATATAAATGATCATCATATACTTGTAACCCGACCGTCTTTCCCTGATACTTGGCTGGAACTGAGTACTGGTTTGACTTGTAGGAAATCATGTTTGAGGCATTGACTTTTACAAGTGTATGTTTGATTTTGTAAGAATCTTTTACTTTGTCCTGTGGTAGGGGGAGTAAGAGGTTCTTTTCTTGTTTGTGCGCAAAAAGTGGAATCTTATTCGTTCCCTGATTGACACTTTGATTAATGCGTGTACATAGCTTTTGCACGAATTCGTGCAATTCTTCATAATTGAACTTCCCCTGGTAAGCATGAATCTCATCTAACAGTTTCATGGGCGCTTCTACTTTTCCTTTTGTTCTAGGTCTCCCAGCAACACAAGGTTGGACTTTAAAACCAAAATCCTGTGCAAATTGAGTAAACTTGTTATTTACAACACCTTTGAAATAGTCTGTTCTAGCATCGTCCATTACAGTTTTCATATTGTCTGTCACAATCACTTTCGGTACGCCTCCAAAAACTTCAAATGCTTCTGTCATAAATGATAATAAGACAGCCTGTGATTTTGAAATACTTAAATGAAACGCTCTAAATCTTGAATAAGAAAGTAGTAACACTGCTACGTTAACATATATGATTTCACCATCTTTCATTTCATAACGGATGCTCTCTTTCCAGTCTAGCTGTGCTTGTTCACCAGGCTTCGTCTCGTAACGAATACCGGATGATGCACTTGATGTTGTACGTTTACCATCATCGAAGTACGCCTTGAATTCTGGCTTTCGATTAATATAAGCACCAAAATTAGATTGTGAACATTGTAGATTATGGTTATCTTTTAAGTACTGCCATAAAACTCTTTTGTAATAAAAAACTTGTTTGGATTCTGTGGATAACAACTCCGCGATATCTTCATAATTTTTATCGATTTTAGATTCTTTCTTTCTCGTTTGCTTGGGTGTAAAACCATTTAAATACTTATCAATCGTGCGACGATCTGCACCTAATTCTCTAGCTAACTGGCTTTTGTTTATTTTCATTTTTAAGTTCTCCATTAGTGTTTTTAGTTTGGATAAATCACAAAGACTCTTTATCTCTATTTCTGTTTGAATATCTAACTGTAGATACATTCCAATCACCTCATAATAATTATGAGGATTACAATTAAGTTTGTACATATTTATTCAAGCATTTGTGTACATATCTAAACTATCATTTATAGCAAGCGCAAAGGCGAGCACGGTTGGTTTACTTGGACGGTACTCTACATCATTACGAATCTTCGAAAAAAGTTTTCGATCTATACGCGCTCTCTTATATACTTCGCTATCTGTCATCCCTTTTTCATCAATCTTTCGGAGCAACATTTCTGAAAAGGTTTCACCTACTTGCTTCAATAAGTCTTCCAAACTTCGGCTGCTTTCTTGAAGAATTACTTCTTCTTTGTATAACTCGAAACAGTCTTCTTGTAAGTGATAACTTATTATGGGTTCTTCTATGTAATGGTTGTCTATGTATTGTTGAATGTCGAACTTTTTTTGCTGGGAAAGTGACATGGAATTCTCCTTTCTTTCTCTCTTTAACAATACCTATTCTCCGTACAATTTGAAGATGATTCAAGCATTTCATTAATAAATGAAGATACATATATAAATTAAATGAATGCATATAATCGTACTAGGAGAGTGATACATTGACGAATAATGAAAATAAAAATAGTAAGCAACGACAATTGGATGAATTTCGTGTAGCGAATGCAGGTAAACCAATGACGACGAATAATGCTAGAAAGATTTCAGATGACGAACGAATCTTGACAGCTGGCGAACGGGGTCCAGGTCTCTTAGAAGACATTCATTTCTTTGAAAAATTAACGTCTTTTGTCCTTGAGGAAATCCCTGAAAGAAAGGTGCACGCGAGAGGTTACGGAGCCCACGGTGAATTTGAATGTTACCAATCAATGAAAGAATTCACAAAAGCTGATTTCCTACAGGAGGCCGGTAAAAAGACGCCGCTGTTTGTTCGTTTTTCAACTGTGCAAGGAAGTAAAGGCTCCGCTGATACCGCACGAGACTTGCGATGCCTTGGGGTTAAGTTTTATACGGACGAAGGAAATTATGATATGACGATGATTGCATTTCCTGTATTGATCAACCAAGATGCGATGAAATTCACCGATATCATTCACGCCTACCAAGCAGAACCGCGAACGGGCATGCCTCAGGCTTCCGGCGCGCACGACACATTTTGGGATTATGTAGCGAACAACCCTGAAGCACTTCATATGACATTATGGGTCATGTCTGACAGAGGACTTCTTAGAAGTTATCGCATGATGGAGTCCTGGTCAGTAAATACCTATTTGTTTGTGAACGATGAAGACGTAGCTACGTTTGTACGATTCGTCTGGAAATCTGTACTAGGCTCCCATTCCCTACTGATGAGTGAATCACAGAAAATTGGCGGCATCGATCCCGATTTCCACCGCCGGGATTTAAGAGAAGCGATTGACCGCGGTGCTTTTGCCGAGTACGAATTAGGTGTTCAACTCATACCAATGGAAGACGAATTCAACTATGACTTCGATATTCTCGATTCAACGAAATTTTGGCCTGAAGAGCTCATTCCAGTCCAACTCATCGGTAAAATGACCTTAAACCGAAATGTAGACAATGAATTTGCAGAAATTGAACAAGTTGCTTTTAATCCTGCCAATGTTGTCCCTGGTATCGATTTTTCCAATGATCCTGTGTTACAAGGCAGGCTGATTGCTTACCAAATCGCCCAATATCATCGTTTAGGTAGTAAGAACTTTCAAGATTTGCCGATTAACCGTCCCGTTTGCCCGTTCCAAAACAACCAACGTAAAGGCTATATGAGATACAAAATCGATGTCGATGAAACAAGTTATCATAACAATTCGCTAGAAAATAATACACCGTATACAACTCCCCCTAAAGATGGAGGTTATAAGCATTATCCTCTAAAGGTTGAAGGAGAAATTACACGAAAACGCAGCGAAAAACTCGATGACTACTTTACACAGCCACGGATATTCTGGAACAGTCTAACGCTTATTGAAAAGCAACATATGATTGAAGCGCTCAATTACCAGATTGGCAGTGTAAAGAGTGAATCAGTCAGACAGCAATGTGTAGATGTACTGGTGAATGTCGATAAAGAAATGGCTTGTATAGTCGCTGATAACATAGGTGTGAATCGGCCAAAAGGTGAGAATGTAGCTGTCTCGACGAGCTATCCATCCCTTAGTCAAACGAGCACACCGAAGTATGCGTACTCACTACGTGTTGGTGTATTAATCGGTAACGAATTTAATGCCAATGAAGTGTCAGATACCATTAAAGAACTTGAAAAATACGGTGTGTGGGTAACTATCATAAGTGACAGGCTCGGAACTGTGACAGCAAGTGACGGTACTAAACTCAAAGTGGATGAAACATTCCTCACTACTAGTCCGTATCTCTTCGACTCTCTTTATATAGTCGGTGGAAAATCTATCAATCAGACGAATTTCGATTATAATGTTGCTGATTACATTCATGTTATCTACAAAAATTATAAACCACTTGGAGTAGCTTCAACTGGGCATCCCTATATTCAAAAAGCCGCTAACTTAAATATGGCTGGAGTCATCTTCGCTACAAACAACACGGACTTTGAAAATGAATTCGTCCAAGCAATTGCACAGCAACGTTTTTATGATCGAAGATAATGAAGTAAGTGATATTTGTAGTGAAGGTAACTGATTTAAAGACTGTCACTCACAAAATAATGAGGTGAGTGACAGTTACCCCAATTCAGCTCACTTCTCCTTCAGCTGCCCAAAAAACTTCTCCAACGTAGCCTTCCCAACATTTTTAAACTTCGCAAGCGTCACTAGCTCATTCGGCAATTGTCCTACAGTATGATAACCTTGCTCATGTAATTGTTGAATTAAGCTTGGAAAGCCAGTAAATTCTTTGGTTGTAATGGGTAGATTTGACAACTTTTCCGTTATCACAACATGATCTGCTTTATAGAAGTAAAATAACTCACCTGGTCGTTCTATTTCAAGTTGACGGCGGGCTTTTTGTTCTTGGATAAATGTTTTTAATTCGTGAAATAAGTTTTCGTCATTTGTTTCACTCTAGCGCTTCACATGTTCATGTAGTCCCTCCAAGTTGGTTGGGAGTTCACTCATGAGCCGTGCTTGTTCCACGCCGCCTAGGCGAATTAAGAATATCTCGGACTTATCGAACCGCTGTGGTAATAAGAATTTGTCTCGTAAAAAGTACGGGATTTCTAGTTCTTCCCCTTTGAATGTAAGCGTTCGAATCGGCATGTAACCTGGTTGTACAGGCGGTGCAACTGTATTTATTTCTTCTTCCTCATCATCTTCATTAGGTAAATCTTTCTTCATTTTATTTGTCAGCAAATCTTCTAACGCCTTGAGCCGTAATGCCAATTCTGTGCTGTCATACACTTGTTCAGCTTGCGGCTCTGGATCAATGTAGTCAGGCACAATCATATCGACAGGGCCATATACTTCGACGTACCACTTCACGATTTTATAAGTTGATTCCCATGATAATAACGATTCTGAGTAGCGAAATTGTCTTGAATCATGTGCGGCTTGATTGCCAATTTGGCGTACATAATGAAGCGCGTCGCGAATTTCAGGTGTCAAATATCCTTTTTCGTCGAGTAAGTCTAGGCGCTCCTTTAAACTTGTCCACTGCTCATTTGGTAACTTTTCTTTTTCAATGACCTGTTGCAATATATTTTCAACAAAGACCCTTGCATGTGTCAACATAATCCGCGGACTGGTGAAAATACTAGCTTCTAGTTCGCGTGCAAGTTTTGCAAGGTCCTTTGAGATGGGTTCGATAAATTGATAGAAATAATTTGAATTTATCATATGTATTGCCTCCAATAACTGAGAGTTATGTATATAGTCTAATTTTATCACATTAAAAACGCATTTTCGCTTTTTCATAGTTTTTCATTAGTAATTTGATACTACTATACAATAAGAAAATACCTTTCCGTATATCCAAAAAGGTTTATACGTTCGTATTAAGTTGCAATTTAAATTGTCCTTATTTTTGAATTTTGTCCTCATTTGCATAAAATAAATCTTCCCATAATTTGAACACATGTTCTCTTTATGGTATAATTAATTTAATTATTCAAATATCTTTTGGAGGTGTTATCATAGATTATGGTATCCGCTATAGTGATGGAGCAACCTGTCGTTTACCAAGTCGATCAAGATGGATTATGGAAGAAAGTGATTCGAGATCTGTTTGAGGATTTCCTATTGTTTTTCGCATCAGAGTTACATGCTCAAGTTGATTTTTCAAAGTCACCAGACTTCCTTCAACAAGAGCTTTTCCAGGAAGTGGCAGACAAGAAAAAAGGACGTCGGATGGCTGACCAGATTGTTAAAGTGAAATTGAAAGATGGCGCAGAACAATGGATTTTAGTTCATATCGAAGTCCAAAGTGAGAATGAAGATGATTTTTCTGCACGTATGTTTCATTATTTTTACCGGATTTATGATACGTACGAACAAAAGATTGTGGCATTTGCCATCATCACATCTCCCCATCAAAGCACAGCACCATTGGATTTCCGTTACGATTATTTTGGCACCACTCTTCATTATGCGTATAATACTAATAAGATCACTAATTACGATAACGATGAGCTACGTCGCTCCAATAAGCTGTTCAGTAAAATTGTACTGGCGGCCAAATTGTTGCATGAAACAAAAGATGAGGATCGGCAGCGTTATGTTTTTAAGCGTAGACTCATGCGCTCCATCGTGCGCAACCCAGAATACTCCAGAACATCTGTCCAGGCCGTTTTTCATTTCATCGATTATTTGTTGCGATTGCCTATAGACTTAGAGAAAAAGTTAGCCAATACCATGTATCCAGTACTCGGAAAGGAGAAGGAACTTATGCAACTTTATGATAAAGATAATGCTTCACCTACGATTGTCAGTGCTTTTGAAAGGGAGCGGATTGAAGGTGAGATTAAGGGAGAAATTAAAGGAGAAATTAGGGGCGAAATTAAAGGCGATGCGAAAGCGCGACGTGAAATTGCTCTTAATTTATTGGAAAAAGAAATGCCTATAGAAATGATTATGAATGTGACCCAATTAACACTTGAAGAAGTTCAAAAATTACAGGAGTAATCGATTCTGTGCAATGCTACACCGGAGACAAGCAGTAACCTGTCAAATAGGTATCTGCTTGTTTGGTGCACTCTATTTTATCTAGTCAATCAAGTATTTCTTGCACGTAGTATAATTTAATCCTAAAAAGCGTGCAGCAATCTATCAGAAACCATCTATATATTTTGAACTTATTATTTTCTTAACTTTCTAGTTGATTGGAGTGTAAATCGGCAACTCCAGCGAGAATAGTATGAGCCGAAGCCCCCGCAGGAAGAGCCGTAACGGAGAACGGCTTTTGCGACCAAAAAGCGTAGCGTTTGAGAGCACTCTTTTTTTCGTGACGAGGAGGCTGAAGCCATGCCCGCGGAAAGCGTCCGATCGGAACCGAAATCAACAGTTCGTACAGATTCTTTATTTCAATATATAAAGTCAAATGCAAAAAGGCCTTTGCAAGAGTACGCAAAGGCCTTCAAATTCTTATCCTATTTATAAATTATATCTTCTTCCTACTTTGAATCCCCTGGACGATCTTCTCTTGAATCAACAAGTACTGATTGATTTCTTCTTCACTCAAGTCTTCAAAAAGCTGTATGAACACTTCTTCACCAATCGCCTGAGCGTCGACCAATGCCTGCCTACCAGCAGTTGTTAATTGCAGTTGAATCGTTCGACGATCCGTTTCATCATACAGTCGTTCAACGAAGTCAAGTTTTACAAGTTTGTCTGCTATGTACGTCATGGCTCCCTTTGTAAAACCGAGTGTTTCGGCTAACTCTGCCAGCTTTTGAGGCCCCTTCGTACGTAACTCACCTAAAACTAAAATCGGTGAAATACCGAGAGGATGCTGAAATGCTTTCGTAAATTGCACAATGTTATCATTATTCATCTGCTCTATTGTACGAATCAATTTAAAAATATTTTTATGTTTCATTAAAATCCTCCTAAAAAGAAAGCTTGCATTAACGAAGCATGATTGATCCGCCGTCAACCATAAGCGTTTGTCCTGTAATGTATCGTGAATCTTCAGAAGCTAAAAAGACAGCGACGCGTCCAATATCCTCTTCTAATTCACCAAAACGTCCCAGTGGAATTTTCTTTGTCACTTCATTGTAGTATTCGGGTTGTGCTTTTGCCCATGCCTGAACACCAGGTGAGTTAGCAAGTGGACTAATTAAGTTTACGTTAATGCCGAATGGGCCCCACTCATTGGCAGCAACACGTGAAATACCACGGATGGCTTCTTTTGCAGCAGCATAAGCGCCTTGCGTTTGGTGTCCTTCCATTCCTGCGCCTGACGCGAAGTTAATGACATTTCCTTTGGACTCTTTTAAGTGCGGTAGAGCTGCTTGCATAAGATAGAACGTAGGATAAAATCCAGTTCCAAACGATAAATCAATATCATCTTGACTCATTTCTTCAATAGTTACTTGTTTTGAAGCATGCGCGTTATTGACCAACACATCAAGTCTGCCATACTTTTCAACAACGTCTTCAACAATTTTACCTAAATTTTTGTGGTCCATTAAATTCGCTTGAATGAACATGGATTTTGGGGAAATGGCTTGTAGTTCTTTCTCCATCGCCTGTCCAGTTTCTTCATTTAAATCAACAATTGCTACAACCGCGCCCTCTTTTACCATAGCTTTCGCAATACCACTACCAATACCACCAGCACCGCCTGTAATAATAACAACTTTATCTTGTAATTTACTCATTCAAAACATCTCCTTTTGAATTACGAATAACTATAGTATAACGTTAAACTATATTCAAAGACAATAATTGAACTGATATCTGGTCCCGCTTGCTTGAAAGATTCGATTCTCCAAAACTACACATTGAATTGATTATTCAAAAAGAATGAAAACAACATAGATACCGATCTGTTTTTTTCATATACTTCCATTGTCTGAGTCATCCTGCGCAGATACCTAACACTCTGGAGACGCCTACATGCCAAGTTTTTAGCTGACGAAAAACACGCTTTGTTCAATTTTTTTCATTTCATAAAAGTAACCTTTTTTCTCCATTAATTCATCAAATGTGCCAGTCTCGACTATGTTTCCACCGTCCATCACAATAATTTGGTCCATCTTCTCTAATCCCGTTAAGCGGTGGCTAACGAGAATAATAGTAGCCTCTTTTGCCTGTTCATATAAATAGCCCATAATATGTGCCTCGGTTAAAGCATCGATGGATGACGTTGGCTCATCTAATAGCCATAAAGACGATTTTACGAGCAGCGATCGGGAAATCGCAAGACGTTGTTTTTCTCCACCTGAAAGATTCTCCCCTTTTTCTAACACTTTATCATCCAAGGAAAAGTGTTCAAGCTCCACTTTTTTCAACGTATCTAACATTTCTGTATCACTTAATCCATTACCGGCGAGCAGTAAATTATCTCGAATTGTGCCATAGAAAAAATGATTTTCTTGTAAGACAACATTTGTATTTTCCCAAATAGTCTCTTGTGATAAATGATCAATCGAATCATTGTTAAAACGAATCTGACCTTGGTCTACACGATAAAACTTTAAAAGCAACTGCAACAACGTCGACTTTCCAGAACCACTTGGGCCGACTATGGCTGTTTTTGATCCTGCTGGAAACGCTAAGGTTACATTTGTTAACGTATTAAGTGCTTCATCTGGAAAAGCAAAAGTTACATCCTTCATGTCAATCGAAGGAACCCCTTGAATCGTTCGGTTTTCAAAAACTTCTTGTGATTCCTTCAGTACACTTTCTTTACCAACAACTTCGGTAAGTCTTGATGCAGCTTGCCGACTCTCTTCTAAATAACTTGGGAAAGCAGCCATAGAAGATGTATTCTCAAAAACTGTCAATGAAACCATGACAAACATCGCCAGGTAAATTCCATTTAGTTGACCATCTGCCACTAAATAAGCGCCAATCCCTAGAACAAGCAATGATATGAAAAGCGATAGAAACTTATTGGCAGCCTGGCTGAACAAATTATGAATACTTTCACGTTCTTGTTCTTCTAAGTAGGCATTTACAGATAGATGCAGTTCGCTTTCTTTTCCTTCTAGTTGTTGGTGTATTTTCAAATCACGAAAGCCATAAAGAAATTCCGTCACTTTGGTAGATAATTCTCCGCGTCTTTGTCTCACTAGTCGATCCACTTTTCTTTGCGTTAAAGCAAAGATTGCTGGAACGACAAAAGTAGTGACAATCAGACCAATGAATATGAGTAAGGCTACTTCTAATGAAAATAGCGCTGTAAAAAAGATTGTACATAAAAATACTAATAGTAAAACAACCGGTGGGTAAAAAACGCGTAAAAAGAAATTCTGTAATGCCTCCACATCACCCACTACTCTAGCAAGAAGATCACCGCTTCTATATTTCCGGAAAATAGTTGGCGCTAAAGGTTCTAACTGCTCGTAAAAAGAGACACGCATATTGCTTAACATCGTGAATGTCCCTCGATGAGAAAAGTAACGTTCGCCGTAACGCCCTAATGCAGATATAATTCCTAACATTTTAACCGACGCTACAATGATCATTAACGTGAAAATTGAAGGTGTTAAAGCCGCCTTAGAAATCAAATACCCACTGGATCCAAATAAACCAACAGCTGTTATCCCCGCTATAAATCCGCAGAGAATAGATAAGACTATATCCTTTTTTTCTACGAATAATAGCTTAATAACAAATCCTAGGTTTTTCAATTTGCAATCCCTCCCTGTTGAACAGACACCATATTACGATACATTTCCACCGTTTCCAGCAGTTCTTCATGTGTGCCTGTTGCTAAAAGTTCGCCTTTGTCCAAGAAAATTATCTTATCCGCATTTTTAATCGTATGAAGTCTATGCGCAACTGTAATGACTGCGGAACTTTTAGACAGTTCCTTAATAGAAGCTTGCAAAATCTTCTCAGTCCGAAGATCTAGTCCAGTTGTTGGTTCATCAAACAAAATTAAAGATGGACTTTTCAGGAATGCTCTAGCGATAGCTATTCGTTGTTTTTCGCCACCTGAAAGGTCTCTTCCCCCTTCTCCAATAGGTGTATCATAGCCATGTTCAAGTGAATTCACCAAATCAGAAATCCCAGCTTTTTCAGCAGCATGTACGATTTCTACTCGAGTCGCATCCAAACGTCCGCCAATCGCAATGTTTTCCGCAATTGTTCCTGAAAACAAATAAGGGTTTTGTGAAATATAACTTAATCGATCAAACCAATCTTTCTCTTTAAAGTTTGACCTTGGTTTCCCATTGATAAGCATTTCACCCTCTGAAACCGAAGCAAGTCCGGCAATCACATTTAAGAGGGTTGATTTCCCAGCACCCGTTTTACCGATGATTGCTACTTGTTCATTTGGAGCAATTTCTAATTGAATGTTTTTTAATGAAAATGAATCTTCACCATAAGTAAATCCAACATCACATAGTTCAATTGCTACTGGTGCTTCTCTTTCTAAACTGTCCACTCCCCATAAAACAGGATTCTCTGTTTCAGTTAGTTCATCTGCTAGCAATTTAGCAGCCCCCATACTCCCTCTACCCGTATGAAAAGCACTCCCTAAGTCTTTCAATTTCGTATAAAACTCTGGCGCTAATACCAACATGAAAAACGCAGTTATAAACGTAATATCCTGAAAAACGATTAAACGAAGGGCAAGCTCTAGCGCAATGACACCCATACTAAGCATCGAAATAAATTCCAATACTAAAGAATTTTGAAAGGCAACTTTAAGTACTTCCATCGTCGCATCACGAAAATCTAAACTACTTTTTCGTATCGTTTCTTTTTGTTCTTTGGAACGTCCAAGTAATTTAAGCGTTGTCAATCCTTGTAACGTATCAAGAAAACTTCCTGAAAAAGCTGCCATTTTATCCAATTGTTCCTCAGATTTGTCCTTTGTTTTAAAACCAATAATTATCATGAAAACTGGAATAAAAGGTGCAGTAATCATAATAATTAAGCCAGTGGAAATATGTTGTGTGAAGATCACGACTAAAATGATAAGTGGAATGAGTGTAGCTTGAATGACTTGCGGGATATAATCACTAAAATAACGATCAATTTCATCCACAGCATCCATCATGACACTTACTTTTTTACCGGACTGTCCTTGAAGTGATGATTGCGTTGTATTTTCGGAGAATTTTTTTATGAGTAATTTTCGTAAATCACCTTTAACTTTTGAAGCCATTTTCAAACCAGTTCTCCCACTTAAATACTGAAGAACTGTTCTTGCGAAAAATGCAAAGAACAACCCTATCAAAAAGGGAACAACATCAGAAAATGTTGCCCCTTTTAAAAAGATTCGATCGACAATTGCTACTAATAAATAACTTTGTACAATAATTGCCGCAGCTGTTGTGACAGCAAAAATGACCAAGAAAACCAGCTTTCTTTTCTGTTCTAATGCTAACTCCTTAAGTCCAACCATTGTTTATTCCTCCCGAAAAATCAGCTAATTTAACGAAGTAAACAAACTGGAAGTAGGACCCTCTTTAATCGCACTATAACTTAAGGGTTTAGTTTAGAATTACCGCCAGAACGCTACTTATATCAGTGTATATCGTCAGAAACTACTGCCACTATATGTTTGTGTTATTTTTCTTTTGTAACAGGTTCATCTTTTGGTGCAGCCCAGAATACGGCTACGATTGCCGCGATAATTATTAAAAATGGAGCAACAAAGATTAAAAAGTCATGTATCATTCATCTCACTCCTTTTTCTCTTTTCCTGTTACATAATCTTTATCAAACAAGAAGAGTTTTACTAACAGGTACATAGAAGGTACTAGCAATATCAATCCTAAGATGAACACCACAATAAGTGAAATTGCCATTGCATCATTTGTAAATCCTTCGTGAATCGTTAAATATGGATACAACAAGTACGGGTAAAGCGAAATGCCATATGCATAAAAGGCCAGCGCAAACTGCCCGATTAATAGACTAACTGCGAGTCCATATTTTTTTCGTTTCCAAATTAACCCTACCGTCCCAATCCATAATAGGAACGATAATCCAAACATCCACCATAAATCCAGAATACGTTCAAAATGTTCTGGATTGTGAGAACTTAATTCGTAAATGATGCCTACTGCAGCAATGATTAAAGGGAAAGCCCAGAACATTGCATATTTCCGCATGAGGTTTGTTGCGCCTGTATCTTCTGCTTTATTGGCATACCACGTAAGAAAAACTGCAGATATATAGAGCACTGCAACAATAGATAAAACGACAATCGACCATGTTAAGGGACTCGTAAATAACGCCCCGTAGTCTAAAACAGGATTGCCATCAATCATGGAAATAAATCCACCTTCAGAAATGGTCAGCACGATGGATAATGCTGCCGGGACCAATACGCCTGCAATACCATACATGGAGGCGTATCCTTTATGTCCTTTAGAGCTTTTTGATCCGTACAGCTCAAATGCATAGTAAGAACCACGAATAATCATTAAAATTAACGCAATACTCGCTGGTACTAGGAGAACCGTTCCATAATAGAATGCGGTTTTCGGGAAAAAACCAACCATCCCAACAAAGAAGAATACGAAAAATACATTCGTAACCTCCCAAACTGGAGATAAGTACCGCTGAATAACTCTCGAAACGACATGCTGTTTACCAGTGACTATACTGTAGGCGTTAAAAAAACCTGCCCCAAAATCAATCGACCCCAAGATGACATAACCAAATAGAAATGTCCAGAGTACTGAAATCCCTATTATTTCTAAACTCATGTTATTTCACCACCTTGTGCAGCTTCTTGTTTTTCAAGTTCTAGCTCAACCGGATTATTTTTAAACATTCGACGAAGTACGACGACGGTTCCAATGCCTAAAAACAAATATAATAGCCCGAAAAGAATTACCATTAACCCAACATATTCACTTGCTGTTGCTGCTTGTTCAATCGTCATGATGCCACGCAGAATCCATGGGTATCGTCCAACTTCAGCCATCCACCAGCCGGCTTCAATAGCAAGGAAGGATAATGGACCTCCGAGAACAATGAGCCAACGATACCATTTAGATTTCACGAAAGACCATGCCCGTTTCATGCCTATCCAATAGACAAGAGAAAGACCTACCATGAATACGCCAATCGTAACCATTAAATCGAAAAAGTAATGAATAATAAGTGGTGGCGTTTCTTCTTCAGGAAATTGATCTAATCCAATCACCTCTGAGTTCGGATTTCCGTCTGCTAGTATACTAAGTCCATAAGGTATCTTAATCTCATATTTCACTTTTCCTTCATCATCCAAAATCCCATACATCAGGAGTGGTGCGCCTTTTTCCGTTTCAAAATGCCATTCTGCTGCAGCTAATTTTTCTGGTTGGTACTCTGCTAAATATTTACCTGAAAAGTCTCCGATTAATGCAGCTGCAATGGAAAATATAAGCCCTATTTTCATTGTCAAATACAGTGATTTCTTATGATAAACATGGTTTGAACCTTTTACCATTTTGTATGCTGCAATGGATGCAAGCATAAATGCAGATGTCATAAAGGCCGTTGCAAGTACATGCGACACTTTCGTCGGCATTGCAGGCGTAAACATGGCTGCAATTGGATTTACATTTGTAAGTTGCCCATTAACAATATCAAAACCTTGCGGCGAATTCATAAATGCGTTTAATACGGTAATGAATAGCCCTGAAGCGGCTGCACCAAGAACAACGGGAATGAGAAGCAAAAAGTGCTTACGTTTGTCTTCAAATCGATCTCCCGTGTATGCATATATTCCTAAAAAAATTGCTTCAAAGAAGAAGGCAAATACTTCCAAAAATAGAGGTAGTGCGATAATATTTCCAGCCAGTTCCATAAAGTTTGGCCATAGTAATGAAAGTTGCAGTCCAATTGCCGTTCCAGTGACAACACCTACAGCGACGGTAACTGCAAAACCACGCGCCCATCGTTTGGCCATTAAAAGATAATGTTCATCTTTTTTCTTAATTCCCACCCAATGCGTAATCATAATCATGAGTGGAACACCGACCCCTATCGTGGCGTAAATAATGTGAAAAGAAAGGGTAAGTAGTGTGAGTACACGGCTAGCAAATACTGGATCATCAAATAACATTTTTCATTCTCCTCCTTTTACTTAAATGCTTTTCACAAGTTTAGCTTGAATATATGATAAAACTTGAATACGTTAATATAATCTTTATGTTATAAACCAATTTTAACTTTTATTGATTGCCAGTAGGTGTATATCTTGTGACAGTAACGTCAATCGTGTGAACGATATTGACCAGTAATTTGGCACTACTATACAACCATAAAAAACCTTTCAGGATACCCAGAAAGGTTTATAGTTCGTATTAAGTTGCTAGACCGTCTGTTAGCAAAATTTGCTGCAAGCTAGACATTCATTCCACTTATTATAATCTACATTAACTTTTCAGCTTGCTTCCCTTCATTAATACCTTTTGAATGTTTTCCTCCACTTGAAGTTCTGCTTCCCGCACTGCAGCTGCTTCATTTAATAATTCCCACAAAATGCTTTAAAATCCGCGCAGTTAAGCCCCAAATCGTATACTTCCCATAATCATAAAACCATTCCTCGATTGGACGTGCACGCCATTGATACTGATCACCATTCATAATTTTTTCAAACGGGAAGTTTGGCGAAGGTGTTGGTTCAACTGAAACTTTATGCATATAAGGCTCATAATTTAATAACCATTTAAACGGTATTGTAAAAAACTCTTCAACTTCTTCTTTATTATAAGAATGAATTATTTCCTCGTAATCAATCACGCCGACGAAAGGATAGACGACAAATGAAGACGAAGCAATGTATGGGCTTAATTCGCCTAGCACGGTTACCGTTTCAGGGTTTATCCCTAATTCCTCATGCGTTTCTCGTAAAGCTGCTGCCAGAAGCGATGAATCTTCGAGGTCAATCCTGCCACCTGGAAAACTGATATCACCTGGCTGTTTTCTCATAGTGAGTGCACGAACTTCGAAGAGAATATGCCATTCTCCGTCTACTTGAACGAGCGGTATTAAAATCGCTGAACGAAAAGCTGTTTCCTCTCCTATAAACAGCCCTTTGTTTTCATTTAACTGTTTTTTCAAACTTTCTATGTACATTAAACTCCCTCATCTCGATACTTTATATATTTTATCGTATCATGAAAAGATAGCTGATTAAAGATTGTCAGTTGCATTAACCAAAAACGCCTTGTTTTACCATTTAGTTATGCTATTGTTAACCTTGTATACATAAGGTTTTAGGTGAAAGGATGGGAATAGACTTATGACATTTCTACCCCTTTTATAGGGTGCGATTTTGTGCATATGCTCTGTGAAATTTATGAAACAAATGGCACCAAAACAAAAGCTCTTTATACTTTCTCTTATTGTTTCAGCAACAGCCGCATCAAGTTTCCTTGTCGTTATTCCGTTTGGTTATTCTTACATTTTTCCAATTCAACACTTTTCGAATGTGCTTGTTGCTATTTTACTTGGGCCTTGGTATGCCTTAGGCGTCGCCTTAGCAATCTCAATTTTAAGATTCGCCCTAGGCTTAGGAACACTTTTCGCCTTTTCAGGAAGTATGTTCGGGGCTGTTTTAGCAGGTTTACTTTATGCTAAAACGAAGAAATTAGAATTTGCGGCTATCGGAGAAGTTGTAGGTACTGGTATCATCGGTGCTTTCGTTTCTTATTTAATCGCAATATCGTTGACGAACGGAGAAGCAACCCTTGGATACTTTTTTCCAGCCTATTTATTTAGTTCTCTCGCAGGTGCTGCAATGGCCTACCTCATGTTTAAGTTCTTAGCGAAGAACCAAATGATGGAAAGCTTGTAAATAGTTAATCATAAAAATAACCGTCATTGACGGTTGAGGAAATTGCAGCCATTTCGGAGTTAACTATTGAAGAAATTATCGCATTGGAAAATGATAATAACTAATTTCAGAATTGAAGCCAGCTTGGGGATTTATCTCACTTCATCCATAAGCTGGCTTCAATTTTCTGTCAACGATTTACTTTTACAATATCTTCGTATTGATTTGTTTTTCCTTCAATTAAATCTTTTAAAATAAGTGCACCTGCCATCGAATAGCAAGTTCCATTTCCTTCATACCCCATTAAATAATAAACCGATTTTTTATTTGGGTCCCTACCTATGAATGGAAGCCCGTCTATCGATTCGCCGAACAAAGCATTCCAAGAGTAAGCGATTTTAATGTCTAAGTCCGGGAAAATATTTTCTATTTCATTTTTAATTTCTTCCGCTTTAACCCGAATCTTTTCTTCGTTTTCTTCCACATAATTTATCTCTTCATCTAAACCACCCGCAATAATTCGGTAATCCTTTGTCGTTCGGAAATAAAGATAAGGATTTTTCGTTTCCCAAATCATCACTTCATCTTTCCAGAGTGGCTTGTCAAATGGTTCAGAACAAAATGCATACGTACGGTTAATATTACTTTTTTCTCGTATGACCGGGTACTGTTTCACATATCCAGTCGTCAAGATAAGCTGCTTAAACGTTAGGATATGACCTTCTTTCGTAACTACTTGTTGCGCTTCGATGTTTTCTAAATCAATTTCAGTTTCTTCATAATAACGTACGCCCATTTCTACGTTTTTCTCCGTCATTGACTGAATAAATTTAAACGGATTCACTTCTGCATCTCCGCATGTTTTAATAGCACATGCTTTATCAATCCCATACTCTTTTTTAAGTTTTTCATTTGTAAGAAATTGAACAGGAAAACCATACTTTTCAAGATAAGAAAATTCTTCTTTTAACTTTTCAGCATCTTCTTCATCAGATGCGTAATAAATACTATCTTTTGGTATGTAATCCGTTTGGCCATCTAGCTCATTGTTAACAGCACCTAAATTTTTCATAGCTTCTAAGCACATTTTATAAAATAAAACAGCTTTTTCTTCACCAATACTTTTTATAAAGTCTATTAACATTTTATCATTTGTGTATTGTAGTAAACCTGTATTCGCAGCACTGCTACCTTCAGCGATGCGGTTTCGTTCGACAACTGTTACATTTTTACCATGCTTAGCCAACACATACGCACATAACGTACCAGACATACCGCCTCCTATAATAAGAATATCTGTATGTAAGGATTCTGTAACTTTTTCAAACTGAAATTTCGATTTTAGCGTTTTATTCCAATAAAGATCACCACTATATAATTCCATCTTTATTTCACCTATCTTTCGCAAGTTATAGGTGTACTATTCCCAAATTCATTTTGAAAGAAACATCTTATACAATTAATTAGGATAATAAAAAAAGAATAGCCAGTTAAGCTATTCTCCCTGCTTATAAACTAGCCAAACGCTTTTCCTCTGATTTATCAACAACCGCCGCGCCGACAATATCGCCGATTACATTGGACGCAGTTCCGCCCATTCCAATAATAGCGTCAACACCTGCGATGAGAGCGACAATTTCAAGTGGAAGGCCGAACATTGTAAGTACTGCTGCGAGTGTCACAAGGCCTGCAGCTGGAACACCTGCTGTCCCGATTGACAACAAAGTACCAACTAAGACAATCATGAATAAATCTGGTGCGGAAAGCTGTAAATTTGTAATATTTGCCGCAAAGACGATTGAAATACCCATTCTAATTGCGCCGCCGTCAGAATTGAATATCGCGCCTAATGGCAAGGCAAAGTTCGCAATCTTGTCTGAAATACCAGCCTTTTTTGCTGCTTTTAGAGCGATAGGCAACGAGGCAATACTACTTGACGTAAAAAACGCTGTCGTATAGGCTTCTCTCGTTTGCTTGAAAAAGTTTACCAAAGGCGTACCAGAAAGGAGTAAAAATCCAGCATAAACGAATACCCATAGTAATAATAATCCCAAGTAAAAAACACCAACAAAAGCGAAAAGAGATTTTAATGTACCCCATCCTTGGCCTCCAAATGCAGAAGCGCTAATGGCGAATATTCCGATTGGCATGTAAAAAAGGATCCCTCGTAAAAGCATATAAAATAACTCACTTAAAGCCGTTATCATTTTAGTAAGTAAATTTCCATAATCCTTTATTTGCGCATCAGCAGAGCCTTTCATCATAGACATTGCAGTCCCGATAATGATTGCCAAAAACATAATGCCCATGACATTTCCCGTACTAAATGCCGTTAATATATTATCCGGAACAATATTCAGTAAAACGTCCGTGAAATTGGGTGCAGTAGGCTGATCAACAACAACGTTTGGCAATTTCATATGTTGCCCCGGCTTGAATAATAAAGCCAGTCCAAGGCCAATTAATACAGCGGCTGCAGTTGTGAGCGCGTAATACAAAATCAGTTTCCAACCAACGCGTCCAAGTTGGGTTGCACTCATCTTATTTACCGCTAAAACTACAGTGAAAAAAATGACCGGAATTGCGACCAATGTTAATAAATTAATAAGTAATGTCCCAAATGGACGTATAATTTCAGCTTCTTTCCCAAAAATAACACCGACAATTATTCCAAGAATAAATCCTACGGTCATTTTCGCTATAAAAGGTACTTTCTTGTACCCGTTCCATAACTTTTTCATTCAATTTCCACGCTCTCTACTTCTTATTTTAATCTAATAAGTTAAACATATTATATCATATAAGTTTTTATTCCTATAATTTGTCAACTCAAGTTTTAGTTAACTTTTATCAGGGAAACTCTACTTTCATCCCTGCATTCCTATAATTTTAAATTGTTAGTAGCATTATACTATCTACTGTTTTCCCTATTTTCCTTAGTCTAATCATCGACTCGAAAAATTCTTTTAAACCGTTTTGAAGTAAGAAATGGAAAGATAAAAGGATACATCATAAAAATTACTTTGTATTGTTTTGATTAACTTGTAAATACTACATAGAAGTTAATTTAAAGAAGAGGTGACTGATTATGTTAAAATTAGAAACGAAGTTGGAAGGTCAAACTTCCTTTTTCGGAATTGTGCGGGATTGCATTCAAGATCTTGGCTATCATTTGGGTGGTAATTGGGATTATCATAAAGGTTGTTTCGATCATGTATTATGTCGCGATGAAGGCGAAACAATTTATGTAAGAATCCCCTTTCTTGTATTGGACGGGGAATTAGATGATTATGATGCTTCCATTAAATTTATAAAACCTTATATCATCAAGCATGTTGTCCATGTAGGATTAGACAGCGATGACGCTTCATTATTGGATGCGACAGGATTTAGTCAATTTCAAGCGCCGATTGATAAAGATGGGGAAATTACGGATAAAAATAGATGGATGCATGCAGGAGAAGTTGCTGTACAAGAGTTGGTAGATTGTTTATGTGCGGCGGATCATATTAATCAAGATATCGCTTAGATTGATATAAAAAACACCAAAAATCCTTTAGTTAATGGATTTTCGGTGTTTTTTAGTTAATCTTGTAATCCGCTATGTGGATAGAATAATACTCTTTCTTCCCCAAAACTCCCCGTTACGTCAAACGTGTAGACGACACGCTGATAATCAAGTTCTGTAGACCAATCCCATACATCCTCATAACCACTTCCTACATAAGTCACGTCTACTGAAGCCGAGTACCATTTTTTATAATTACTTTTAATAATTTTCATTGCTTCTTCTTTAGTTAAATCCAAGCTATCAGCACCGATTGGCTCAAAATTGAAATCCGACAACTTCCATTTCCCTGCTTGTTTTTCGAACGCATATTCAAGAAATTCACCAGTCGCATTTGGGCCTGGAACATCGAAAGTAACTGTTCGAACTTTTACTGATGTTGCAGTGTTCTCAACAATTTCAAAACGATAATCCATTTCATCGCCCATGACAGAAAATAAATAACCATCACATTCCGTACACATCACTGCATAATATTCTTTTAGTAATCCATCTGTGTATTGAGTTGTAGCACTTTCCAAAAGTGTTTTCCGAACTGTATTAAAACTCGCCTCGTTAATTTTATTTTTGACAAGCGTCGTTTCGATTGTGTACGGCACTCTGTGAATTAAGTTAACAATTTCTTCCTTCGTCAATATGCTATTTGTACTTGGTTTAGGAATCCCAGGACTATTTAATGCACGGGATAAAAATACAGCATAATGCGCACGAGTTACAGCCTGATTTGGTTTGAAGTTACCATTATCGCCTGTAGTAATATTGTTTGATAATAAAGCTTGAACGTTTAGTACACCCCAATGATCCCAGTAAACGTCATCAAAGCGGTCCATAGATTTAATGTTTAATTTAAAAGCAATATCCAATACCTTGGCCATTTGAACTCTTGTCAGAGGAGCATCAGGGTTAAATTTCCCAGTCAAATCGCCACTAAAAATACCCGCCTGTGTGGTTTTGGAAATGTATTCATAATAAGCATGGTCCTTCGGTACATCCTTATAATTTACTGCTGCACCTGTTGACTCCAAATGTAGTGCTTTACTTAATAACTTTGCGACATGTTTGCGTAAAATTTTATCATTTGGTCGGAAAGTTCCATCTGTATAACCATTAATAAGTCCTCTACTTTCAATATCCTGAATTTCTTTCCAATAAGCATGTTTCACCGGCACATCTGAAAATGTTTTTGCCGAAGCTTCTGCCTGCATAGTAAATGACAGTGCTGCCACAATAGCGAGGCTTCCAAGCCAACGCAATATACTATATCTCTTCATCTGCTAACATCCCCTCATCTTTTATAATAATAAAATAGTAATATCCCCCTATTATATCAGTATATGGGAATGGGAACCAAGATTTTTTATGTTGTTAACTCTTCATCTAACACTTCTAAGTATATGCAACGAACGTTATTCCTTCTTCCGATAACACATAATCATTTGTATGAAACCTCTCGTTCATTTAATCTACTAGATAAGAGGTGAATCCGATGGGGACTAAAGCAAAAAACACATTGCAAGCTTTCATGACGATGGAAATGATTAAACCAATTAATGTTACTAGTATGAAAAATAGCGCAAACAAACTTAAACTGACAAAGGAAAAAAATAATTACAGGGATGCTTTTGAACAAGTATTTTTTGATTACGCTAAATTGCCTTGGGATGAAGATACTAAAGCTGAATTACAGTTTGAAAAACAAATTAACTACCGGGTTTACATTGGTCTAACATTTCAAAACAAAATCGTTGAATTTCTAAGGGCTCATTTTAAAAATGAAGAAGAAATAATTAATGAATCATACAATGTTGTTTCACTTGCTTCTTTTGATGCGGTTAAAGTCGAAACAATAGATGACGAAGGGAATAAAACGGATACATATTCTTATTTAAAAGGTAGTTTCATCATTTCACCTTTTACATGCTATTTAAGTGGTATTGCTTTAAATAAAAATCCTGACTTTAAAAACATTGTAAAAAATGCCGAAGCGTTAAGTATTCATTTCGAAGAAAAATATATGTCTGTTTTTAAAGATGATATATCTATCGATAACATAAAAGTACTAGAGGACAAGTTTTTATCTCATTTATTTAAAAATGCGCCCTTCTTTAATTCTTCAAATAGATACGTCTACATTGAACGCCGTGATGTAAAGAAGTCAGAAGCATTACCAAGTTTTTTCCTAAACGATCTCGCTTTAATTAGTGAAGTTGAAGAGATCAATCATGCACTTGATGATTATTTAACGATAAATGAGCCTACACGAACTGATATTGATAATAACAATGACGCCAAAACCGATTGGTTGGATTTAAAGCATTTGCCTACTAGTTGCTGGCCGTCACCCGTTCAGTTCCAACCTTATTTCATGCAGCAACTTTCTGTCAATATACTGACTTCTTCTGACAGTAAAAATAAAATTCGTTCTGTCAATGGGCCGCCTGGAACTGGGAAAACGACATTATTAAAAGATGTTTTTGCAGACATCATTGTTAAAAGGGCTACAGAATTAATTAAGTGTAAAAATCCGTTTAAAAGCGAAAAAATAAATGGGCAATTCTTTTATAGACTTGCGCCCGAGTTACAGGGTTTTTCAATCGTTGTCGCTTCATCGAATAACGGCGCAGTGGAAAATATTACACGAGATTTAACGAAAAGTGAAGAAGTTGTTAATACGGAAGATGAAGTTTTATTCAATCAACAAACAGGGCAACTCATCGAGGATTTAGACTTTTTCCATACAGAAAGCGTTGATATTGCAAATACGTATACAATCAAAAAACCGATGGATCCGTTGATAAAACCGATTGATAGTTGGGGACTTATTTCAGCCCCTCTTGGGAATAACGATAATATTAGTTCCCTTTTTAAGACGATTGAAGGGGTTCTTACAGAGGATTCGATTAAAAACATTCCGCATAAGTGGACAGATGCTAAGCAAGAATTTAAAGAGAGCGTGCGCTTAGTTGAAGAACGAAAAGCTTTATTAGTAACCATCATTGAAAGTGAAAAATCACTCAACGCTCTTAGGGTAAATCAAAAAGCTTTGCGTGATCGACAAAGTTTAATTCAGCAAGACGTTGATGCGCTTATCATGTCAAAAACACGACTCGAAGATGAACGTGAAACATTAAATGAGTTAGTAGGAACGCAGAAATCTTCATTATTTGAAATCTTTACAAGTAGCGGAAGAGAAACAAAGAAAAAACGTCTAGAATATAATGCTTCACTTGAAGAAACATTAAATTTGTTACACGTAAATCAAAAGAAGCAAAATGACCTTGTTGATGAAGAGTCTAATTTAACGATTCAACTGCAGAAGATTACAAATGAAACTGAGAAGATTGAACGCTTAATTGAACAAGAGACAGAAAACTTTTCTTCAATGACTGCAACGTTTTTTGATGATTATGCACATGCACAGTTGACAACACCTTATTTGGACAGCAAGCTGCAATTTCTACGTTCAAATGTTTTTGTCGCCGCATTAAAAGTCCATCTTGCTTTTATTAAAGATAATAGTTTTGCGATTGCTTCTAACTTGAAGTTATTAAAAAATCGTCGTTCAATTAATCCGAATAATTATAGAGATTCCTTTTCAAATTTATGGGATACACTTCATCTCGTGTGCCCGATTGTAAGTACAACTTTCGCAAGTCTTTCCACAATGTATGGTCCGCTTCGACCAGGTGAAATCGGTTATTTGGTCATTGACGAAGCGGGGCAAGCCCTTCCACAAGCCGCTGTTGGAGGCATTTGGCGTGCGAGACAAACAATCGTTGTCGGTGATCCTATTCAAATTGAGCCAGTCATGACAATGGATCCTACGATTTATACGGATATCATACGGTATTACGGGTTGGATGAAGCTATTTTTTCATCAACTGCTTCTGTACAATCAATTGCGGATCAAGTAAATCCATACGGTACGATGAAGGATGAGGAATGGATCGGCATTCCACTTTGGGTTCATAGAAGATGTAAACAACCTATGTTCCAGATTGCTAATGCCATAGCTTATAACAATAAGATGATTCCTCAGCATGGCCCGTTCAAATTAGACGATGATTTGGGCGTCAGCCGTTGGATTAATTGTAGTGGCTCTGTAAAAAAAGGGTATAAACAACTCGTTGATGAACAAATTGACATCGTTTATGAGTTAGTCATGAATCACATGAAAAACAATGATGGAGCCAGTCGCAAAAGTATTTTCATTATAACGCCCTTCACAGAAATCAGTAGCGCTTTAAAAAAGAATCTTCGTCATGTACCTGATTTTAATATCAACGATCAAATTGGTACTGTCCACACATTCCAAGGAAAAGAAGCCCATACCGTTTTCTTCATTCCAGGACTGGACGACACGAAAACAGGCGCGATAAACTGGTTAACGAGTAAGCCGAATATACTTAACGTCGCAGTCACACGAGCAAAAGATCGCTTTATTCTGATTGGAGATTATGAATTACTAAAAAAACAACAATTTTTTGAAGCATTTGCTGAATCCCTAGAAATTGAGGAAGCTGTTCCTTTGAGTTCCTTTTAGATTAAGAGACGAGAACGCTTGGAAATTTGCCCAAGCGTTCTTTTATGTGGAGAAATCATTAAAACGTGGTGGTTAACAATCGCAGATTATAACTGGGATATGTGCTGATATAATCCTACTTCCTAGGGATATACGAGTTCATACCACAGATATACACCACGTTCCCCCCCAAAAAAAGCATATCCTTATTTAATATGCCCACCAATCAACTTCGCACGTTCCCTCGCCGTTCCAGCATCTGTATAAGAAACCGCATGTAAAATAGTTGTGGAACCATATTTACTTCGCAGCGCATCCACCGCTTTACTCAACTCCCGGTTGCGCCAATTATGCACCTCGAACAAATTAAGCTGCATTGACTGTTCCTCCTCCAAATTCTTAAGACTGATTGACAAACGACGAACGGGTTGCCCTGTATGAAATTCGTCGAATAACTCTGTGCACATATTGTAAATTTTCATCGTTTCATTCGTTGCTTCCGCCATCGACCGCGAACGGCTAAAACCGCCTCCAAATACCCGTTTCGAATAAACAACAGATAAATGAATCGTACGCCCCGACCTTCCTGCTTCCCTTGCCCGCATCGCAATATCCTCGCACATTTCAAGAAGCACAGTGAACACATCTTCGCGCTTATTATAATCTCGGAAAAGAACTTGCCCTTTCCCATAACTATCCTGCCCTTCAAGAAGCAATGCGCCCATATCCGATTTATCAATTCCATGTGCATGATAATAAAGCTGATTTCCCATAATCCCAAACTTCTTCTCAAGTCTCGGCAGCTCAGCGTTTGCAAGATCTCCGACTGAATAAATACCCATATTATTTAACGTTTTTTCTATCCGGCTACCAATGCCCCACATCTTACTCAGCGGAGCGACAGGCCATAATTTCGCCGGTACATCTTCATAATGCCACTTCGCAATGCCCGTTTTTTTCGCCTCAAGATCTAGCGAAAGCTTAGCCAACAGCATATTCGGTCCCATGCCGCATGCCGATGCAATTTGAAACTGACTCGCAATTTCATCTTGTATGCGCCGCACAACTGTTTCCGGTGAGCCCCAAAGCCGTTCCGTGCCACTCAAATCAACAAAACTTTCGTCAATACTATACACATGAATCGCTTCTTTCGGAACGAACTGATTGAGCAATCGCGTAATTTCCATCGATACATCAATAAAAAACTGCATCTTCGGTTCAATTAAATGAATCGATGGATCGTCAGGTATTTCAAATAATCGTGAAGTCGTCTTAACACCGAACCTTTCTTTCAGCGGCGGTGATGCAGCGAGAACAACGGCGCCTTTCCGTTTTTTATTCCCAATAATTGCAATAGGCGTCTCCATGACATCGAGCCCTTCCATTACCGCAGCACAACTCGCATAAAAGCTGCGCATATCCAAACAAATCATGTCACGTTCCGGTAAATGCTCATACATTTTGAACCCCTCCAATTAAGAACACTTGTTCTTTCTATTATAACGCCAACAACTCAACCGTTGCAAGCCGGGAATTTTGTTAAAATGTGTATATGCAGCTGTTTATTGGGGTAATCAACACTTTGTAACGCTGAATTCAAAGATTGATTAATAAAATGGATAGGTTAAAAGTCACGATTTGCCGATATAAGGTGAAAATGCGTCGATATATCTTTAAAAAGTGCTCATATAAGTACAGTACTGTCCGATATAAGTACAATTGTGCCCGATATATGCTCGTTTAACGTCGATAAAAATCCTACCATAAAAAAAGTAATCCCTTCGCCGACATAAACATAGGCAAACGGATTACTTTTTATTTTCAACGATTAACCAACCTCAAAAAATCACTTTCACCAATAATTTTAATCGGGTACCCCTTATTAATCATTTCCTCAGCTTTCATCATTTTCATGCTGTTAAATATTTCTGAGAAACTTGTTAAGTCATAGTCACCTATAACTAAATAATTGGTATCTTTCGTAACAGCATTTTTACAATCTCCACCGCAATTGGCTACTTGTCGCGAAGCTTCTGCTCTTGTCATCGTTTGTAATTTCCCCGTAAAGACAACGGCTGCGCGATAAAACGGGTGGGATTTCTTAATGACCTTTGGCGTTACTTTTTTAACAGCTGGCTTCCTCTTCTTTACACCTGCAGCGTTGTAGCTATCGACATGTTGAACGCCTAATTGTAAATTATGCATGTCAGATAATACTTCAAGCGAATCCGTATTACTATTTTTTAATGCTGCTAAAGTCACTAGGGCAGCAGCTCGTGCATCTTCTAATGCATCATGATGTTTAAAACTAATGCCTAAGTGCTCTGCAACTGTTGAAAGCCGGTGATTATAAAGCGTCGGCCAAACCTTTTTGGCAAATACATATGAACAACCATAAGTAAAAGGAGCATTCGGTTCATTAAATAAATCCAAAGCGTAGCGCAAAGCACTCATATCAAAACTCGCATTATGCGCGATAAGTGTTTCATTTTCAATGATTGCCTTAAACTCAGGCCAGTACGCTTCAAACGTCGGCGCACCCTTGACCATATCTTCCGTAATACCATGAATTTCAATATTATAATAGGAAAATTCGTCCCGGGGATCTATATATGTATGGATTTCTTCTTGAATCAAACCATCGACCACTTTAACGAGGCCAATCGAACAAATACTTGCTCTTGAATTGTTTGCTGTTTCAAAATCTAGTGCGATAAAATTCATAATCCTATCCTTTCTTCAGAAAATATTCTCCAACTTCCAGCCAGTTATTCAACCTTGAATAACCTGTTATATGTAAGTTATGTGGCGCTGTAAAAAGTAATCCTTCTCCGGTAAAAGTATCTAAATGGCGCGGCGTATCGTCTATTAAATAATCTGCATGAATAATGCTTTTATCCCCGCAGAACACGAAGTTTTGTTCATTCAAAAAACTAAAATGTGTTTTCAACCATTGATATTTCGGTGCGAGTGATGCAGGAAATTCCATTGCAGCTGTGACGATAAAAATTTCATAACGCTCACTTAATCTCCTTATAACTTCTTGGCTATCTTTAATAACATCTAATTCTAGAAAAAAGGATTCATGCGCCAAATACTCATTTACTTTGTGCTCAAATCTAGCATCCATACTAGCTAACTTTCTGCCCGCTAAATCATCTATTGTATAGACCATATTAAATTCTTTATTGAACATTGCCAAGCATTTTAAACTAAAATGAGACAGCACTTCATCCATATCAATCGCAATTCGCTTCATAACTAAGTCCCCTTTTGTAAATTAATAAAAACCGCAAATCATGTATACACTCTACACGTTTTGCGGTTGATTAGCTTCTAACTTATTTACGAATTGTTTTTAACGCTGTAGACCAAGGAATAAGTTGGTCGAGCATCTGATTAACCGAATCTGCTTGCACAGCAGCTGGTTTGAAAACTGTACCATTTTCGAAATCAGTGAATAATGACAATGCTGGATGCACCCGGACATCCGCAACTAGTAACTCGCCTAAAATACCGCGTAAATGCTCTGTTGCACGCGCTCCGCCTACAGACCCGTATGAAACAATACCCGCTGCTTTATTGCCCCACTGTTTTTGTAAATAATCAATTGCATTTTTGAGTGCACCTGTAATCGAGTGATTGTATTCCGCTACAATAAATACGAAACCATCACAACCCTCAATACTCGCTGACCAAGCTGCCGCACCTGATGCATCCCCGCCTGGTTCGCCTAATAAAGGTAATTTGAAATCCGCAATATCAATAATTTCATAAACTGCATCGCCACGCTTTTCGGCTAATTCCTTCACCCATTCCCCGACTTGTGGACTAACGCGACCTTCTCTCGTACTCCCTAAAATAATCCCGATTTTCATCATCTAACTTCCTCCCTTTGTGTTGTTACTCTTTTGTAAATTCAATCGTGCTTCTTACCGTATCAATCGGTCTAACTAGCCCTTCAATTTCTGCCCGTTTTGGTTCTAGAAATGGAGGTAACGACAGTATTTCTCCTACTGTTTCATAAGGCTCGTCACCCATAAATCCAGGGCCATCTGTTGCAAGTTCAAATAAAATTTGTCGTGCAACGCGTGTATAAGTAGATTCGAAGAAGTGGCGATTGACATAACTTGATGTTTGAAAGCCGAACCCTTCAAAACGTTCTATCCACTCATCTAATATAGCGCGATTTTCTACACGAAACGCTACATGGTGAACCGTTCCGAACCCTTGCCGTCCACTCGGCAACGATTCATTATGCTCAACAATAATTTGCGCCCCGTTTCCACCTTCTCCTACTTCAAATAAATGTGTGGCACCTTCTGAATCGATTTCTTTAAATAGCATGACTGATTCTAAAACTTGTTTGAAAGATTTAAAATCCGCAATGCGAATGAAAACTGGACCTAAACCTGTAATTGCGAACGCCAATGGAATAGGCCCTTTTTGCCAAGGTGTACCAGAAGCAACGCCTTTATTGTTTTCATCAGAGATCAGTTGGTATTGCTGATCATCAAAATCAACAAACGAAAGCGTCTTCTTGCCAAATTGTTCAACAATACCAGTATGGTGTACTTCAAGACGTTTAAACCGCTTCTCCCAATAGACAAGTGCTTCATCAGTCGGGACACGGAATGAAGTTTTACTAATCTCATTTGTACCATGTATACCCTTTTCTATGTTCGGGAAATCAAAAAACGTCATGTCCGTTCCAGCACTACCTTTATCATCCGCAAAAAATAAGTGATACGTTTGAATATCATCTTGGTTCACTGTTTTTTTTACTAAACGCATACCTAATACATATGTGAAAAATTCATAGTTCTTTTCAGCACTACTTGTAATTGCAGTGACATGGTGAATCCCTTTAAGCTTGTTCACTTTATTTCCCCCTCTAAATATACCTTGAATTTGAGATATCTGCATAGAATATCTTACTTGAATTTATCTTGAATTCAAGCTAAATTTAACATGTACTTCACAACATGTCAATTGCTTGAGCTTGATAGCGCAGATAAGGTTGTGTTAATTGCCAATTGGCTTATAATTAAAAGTTGAGCTAAGAAATATTTGACATATCGAATGGAGGAACTAAATTTATGAGCGAGTTGCCAAATTGCCCAAAATGTAATTCTGAATATACGTACGAGGATGGAAATCATTTCGTGTGTCCAGAATGCGCACATGAATGGACGTTAGAAGCTGAAGAAACCGAAGTCGAGAAAATTTATAGAGATGCTAACGGGAATGTCTTACAAGATGGAGATTCCGTAACGGTAATTAAAGATCTCAAAGTAAAAGGTAGTTCAAACGTTGTTAAACTAGGAACGAAAGTAAAAAGCATACGTCTTATTGACGGCGATCATGACATCGACTGTAAAATTGATGGTTTTGGACAGATGCAATTAAAAACAGAATTTGTAAAAAAACTATAAAAACACAACAAAAATCCCTAACTTGAAGTCTTTAAAACTTCAAGTTAGGGATTTTTTATCTTAGATTATTTGGGTGACTGGCACCCCTAGACAACCTATCCGTTATATACGCTATCACATGTTCCAGCCAATGGTTCATAAAAACAATGATCTTTATATTGACCAGTAAAAGGTTGACCATACCATGTTGGCGGACAAGGCGCATATGGATTAAAATACCAAAGGGCATATTTCGCAGGATGTTCTCTCCAACTATCCAAATTCTGTTTTGCTAATTTCTTTTCAATGCCTCTGGCTCTTTGATAAAATAAATTTCCTTTCTGAACAGCCTCAAAAGAATAATTTCCTCCTTGTATCTGAAATACGACATCATTAATCGTTCTTACATCTTTAAAATCTATACAATCTGCTACAGCACGATTAACTATTACATTACCTACATATAACATCCCTTGTCTTCCTTCACCCTCGGCTTCTGCTCTCATCATCCTTGCCATTACATCAATGTCTGCATCTCTGTATTTAACTCTTGCCATTTTTTCACCTCAAATATATTGTATGAAAAAAAACCTACTTTCATGTCATTGTTTATAAGAATGCTTAGTTTAAGTACATATAATATTAAATTAGTGGAAACTATAGAGTTGCCTATCTTTTGTTAATCCACCACGTTGCCGTTCAGGATTGGGGTTTTTGGGTATCATAAACAAATAAGAACATTTTCTGCATCATAGTCCAACTATCCACAATAGTTCTGATTGTATAAATGCATAACATTTAATTAAAGGAGGTATTCAAGTGCGGAATATCTTTACGATTTTCAAACGGGATGTGCGAAACATTTCTACAAACTGGGTCGCTGCTGTGTTAATTGGTGGCTTAATTTTATTGCCCTCTTTATACGCATGGCTCAACATCTACGCATCTTCAGATCCGTATGGCAGGACTGATAAATTGCCTGTAGCTGTCGTCAATGAAGATAAAGGAGCCAATGTGCAAGATAAGCATATCGATACCGGCGCAGAAATAGTGGCAACACTGAAGGAAAATCCATCGATGGAGTGGCACTTCGTATCTCGGAAAGAAGCGCTGGAAGGTGTCGAGTACGGGGATTACTATGCGGTGATGGTGTTGCCAAAAGATTTGTCAGAACAACTCGCTTCAGTCGTTTCCGGAAACCCTGAAAAAGCGGAAATCGATTACTATGTGAACGAGAAGCTGAACTCGATAGCACCCAAAATAACGGAAAAAGGTGCATCAGTCATTGTCGAGAAAGTCAGTAGTCAGTTCATTTCAACAGTGAACGGGGTTATCTTTGATATGCTCAATTCGCTCGGTCTCGAATTAGAGCAAGGTTTGCCAGACGTCAAGAAATTCGAAAACTATATTTTTGAAGCTGAAAAAAGTTTACCTGAAATTTACAACCTTCTAAATCGAGGATTAGCCGATGCAACAGACGCTCAGACTATTATTCACGAAGCACAAAATAAACTTCCTGAAGCAAAAAAAGTTTCACAAGATGGACTTGATCAAATTAATCGAACTGTTGCCTATTTAACCGAAGCCGAACAGAAGTTGGATGAAATGTCTCCAAAAATTAACGCCGACTTAAAAAAAGTCAGTGACATTTCAATTGAGGCGAATGACTTTTTGAAACAGCTACAAGGAATTCAGTTGAATTTCACAGAACTTGATAATACGAAAAAATTACTAGATGATCAGATGACAGCGAGTATTGAACGGGTGGACAGCGTTAAGCAGGACCTCGTTCGATTGCAGGAATTAGCGCAGCAACTGCAGAAACCAAATGAAAATCCTTCACCGGGTACAGACGAAGAATCAGTTGGCGACCCACAACCGATTCCGTCGCCCAATTTGTCAGGCGAGTTGAATGATGCGATTACAAAAACAGATGATCTGATAAATTTGTTACAAGAAGCACAAGCAAATGCCCGCACAGTAAACAGCGTTGTCACTGGTAAAGCAGCGGAATTAAACCAGACAGTCGATGACTTACAAAGTATTGCGGGAAATACGTCTGTTGAATTAGATCGCTTCATGAAAGAATATGTGAATACGATTGAACCAACCATAAAAAAAGAAATCGCAACGGCAAAAGGTACGCTCGGACAAGCGAAAGGCCTTCTAACGGAAATTCAATCTACCATTCCAAAAGTGCAAACGATTCTTGGGAACTCAGACAAGGAATTAGCAGAAGGTAAAAGCACAATTCAAAAAGCAGTTGCTGAGTATCCGTTCCTCTCTGAAAAAGTGAATTTGTTAGCTGTTAAAATTCGCGCCATTCAAGGTAAAACCGATATAAACGAAATCATTCAATTGCTCCAGAACGATCCTAACGCCGAAAAAAGTTTCTTTGAAGAGCCGATTCAGTTGAAAGTAAATCGACTATTCTCAATTCAAAACTATGGAACAGGGATGACACCATTTTACACCGTTCTTTCTATATGGGTCGGCTGTCTTCTCCTTATCTCTTTGTTGTCGACCGACTTGCATGATACCGTGTTCACAACACGTCAAGTCTATTTCGGACGTCTCCTGACATTTGGTATGATCGGCTTGCTGCAAACGCTAATCATCTTGGTCGGTGATTTGTTGCTACTAGATGTTCATATCCGGGAACCGGTTTGGTTTATTATCTTCGGGGTGATTATTAGCATGGTTTTCATGTCAATTGTCTACACACTCGTCTCTGTATTTGGTGATGTTGGAAAAGCCCTAGCAATTGTCATGCTTGTCTTGCAAATTGCAGGTTCAGGTGGAACGTATCCAGTTGTACTGCTTCCCAACTTTTTCGGGATAATCCACCCTTTCCTGCCCTTCACATATGCGATTGATGTCATGCGTGAAGCAGTTGGAGGAATCGTTTGGGAACGAGTAGTAAAAGACTTGTTATTCCTAATCTTCTTTTCAATTGCATTCATTATATTCGGTGCATTACTTAAAAAGCGTATTAATAAACGCACTAACCAACTCTTGAAAAAATCGAAAGAAGCTGAGATCTTCCATTAATATGAAAAAGCACTCCAGTTCCGTCCTAATGACGGCTGAAGTGCTTTTTTTATGGAGTCACGCCCAATGCGTTTAATGTTTCGATTGAAGTACAGCCTGTTTCTACTAGTTCTTCTTTTCTCCAGTTAACTAAGTTCATTCTACAGTAGTATTTTCAGCTTGATTATATAAATTAAGCTGAAATGAGATAGAATCTGATTCTTGAGTTACAACAATATCTTGTTGTTCAGCGTTTCCATCTGTATATTTTACAATTACTTCGATTATTATGTCTTCAACTATTACACGATTACCATCTTGAGGAATTGCAAGTGTATATTCTTATTTATCCTGTTCATTATACTTTACTGTGTAGGTATTCCCGATTTCCTTTATACCTTGGTATATATCTGAACCAGGCTCACCAAAAATAATATATACTTTTTCTAATAATAATCGTTCTCTGTCTTCACGCTCTTTAGCTGTAAGTGTAACATCCTCTATAAACTTGCCTTTATTTATCGTATAAGTGATTGAGTCGATATGTTCTCCAGTTATATTTAGCAATACATTTGTGAAAATCAAATTATCTCCACCACTACTTACACTATTTAAAACACCTATTCTATCCTCAGTTGATTATTCAAAACAGCTTTTTCTGATGAATAGCATCGTTGTACTGCGCAGCTGGAAAGTTGTTCTTCTTAAAGATAAGCGCCCTACAAATCAAAAAGAGATAGTGGGTTAATCCTTTACATCTTCCTTGCATATATCACTAACTAGCTGCCATAATGCGTTGTTTTCTTTATTTTTCGCATTAAACCCTAATAAATTTTTCAGAGGTATCTAATTATTATGTCGTTTGTTAACTTCAATCGTAATGAACTCAGGCAAATAGCTGGGAGTACATCCTTTTGCTACTATTACATCTTTGTAAAGACCCGTTTTCTCACCAAGTTTAATACAACGTGCACGATACTTTTCATCATAAACGCCTATCCAGCCTGCGGTGAAATTCATAGCCCATTGAACTTCCGGTTCTTCCTGCGTAATATTAGCTTCTAATGCAGATAGCAAGTCTGTAGTGTTATCAGGCGGTGTTTGTCCAGTCCATCTCAATCGCCCTTGGTAATACCAGAAAGCTCGCCTTTGAAGAGCAGAAGGACTATTTCCCCATGACTTCATCAATGCAATTTTCTTCTTGTCTTTGGTGAGCTGATTAGCCATTAACCAATCCATTAAGTTATTTCTCTCATCAAAAGTGTGAGTCTGCATATCCTTATCAAGCTTATTTAGCAGATCTTGTGAAAGAAGTTTTTTGTCCATAATTAAGATTGCTAATAGTCTTGACAAAAACTCTTCGGTTGACCAAAGTTCCATAGCTAGTTCGTGATCTTTTTTAATGTCCTTCGCAATTTTTCGTAAGTCGCCTAGCTTAGTTTTACTATTGATCTGAAGTAGAATATTTTCTGCTTTTAAAGAGCGTTTTATTTCTGTATCTTTTTTTTCATCCATTTTATACAACTCCTTTATTAAAGCACTGTTTCATAATATGGCCTTGCCGGGATATATCAAGAACTTAATTTCGTTATAAGTCTCATTGCAGTGGTGAGCTGGATAGGTTACCTTTTTTAATATTGTAGGCAAATTCGCATTTATGTTCCTCTATCAATAAGATGCTATTTATTTTTTATCCTAAATATCCAGTTTTGAATTTTCGGCCTTTAATAATCTTACCTTTTAGAAAGAATCCAATTAGTGTCAAGATAAAGCCAAAAGCTAAAATAAATATTTCCCTGCCATAAAGTCTAATTCCTTCTTCATTTTGAATAAATAATGAGACTATCATTATAGAGATACCTGTTTCCCACTAGTAGTATATTTTCTAATCTGTAATTATCCATTTAATAATACTATTTACTTTTAACCTCTTTTATATATTCCCAGGTTTCGCCGTTATCATTTGATTGATAATACCCACTACTATTACCATTATAATCTCCATCTGATCCTTGCCCTACTAACATACTAAAAACCCCATCTTTCTCATAGGGTAAACCTGGAAAATCAAAAGGATTTATAGATTGTCCACTATCTAACTCCATTTCCTGAATGGTATAACTCACCTCTTCGAAGGATATCCCTCCATCATCTGTACGATATAACACTCCTTCAGTACCAGAAGGTCTTGCCGCCCTTAAAAATCCAATTTTATCATTAATAAAAGTTATTCCCGCTGCACTACCAACTGTTCCATTGAATGGATTTTGATTTATAACTCCCCAAGTTTTACCCCCATCAATTGTCTTGCTGAGTGTATAAAAAGTACTTCCTAATGCTTTATCCGTAACATTTAATATATAACCAACTTCTTTTGAAAGATAAAACTGTTCATTGGTATTAGAAATCTCTTGCCGATCTCCTTCATAACTATCATGATTTTGAGTTGTACTTGACTTACTCCAATTTGGGTCACCTAATAAATTATATCTAGCGGGTATTATCTCTTTCTCCATTCCAGGAACAAATATAGATACCGTATATCCAATTATTTCAGAAGTTACTTTTTCAGGAGTCTGCTCCATACCGTCCTCATTAACATTAATAATCCCTTCTGTATTGTAGCCCCAATTTCTTTTCCCGTAATAAACTAATCCATACTTACGTTTATTCCACTTACTAACTGTATGCATAACTGGAATAGCCTTAACCGTTTTAATTAAAGGTTCCACTAGTTTATCCTCATCATAATCAGCATTTATATGTCCATTTAATATTAAAGTAATATTTGCCGACTTATTTTCATCATAAGTTATTAAGTAACTTTCATCCTTCCCATCAGCATTTTCCCCATAAATAAATGTATCAAAAGATATGATGGTTCCATCCGAATTAAACTCAAGATAAAAATCATTTGCCATATATAATTTCTTTGGCAAAGCATATTCTTTATTTATATCTTTAAAAACCCCTTCTACTCCATCTACATATATATTGTGGTGTTCAAATTCAACTGAAGCTTCATTTTTTAATCTTTCTATAAACCAAGCGAGCTCTCCTCCATAATTTATTGCACTTTTATAAATCTTAATTCCATAAAACAATGTTATTATAAGGATAGTTACAATAGAAATATATTTCAATGCCTTTAAATTTATTAATTTCTTGGGATCAAGTTCTTTATTTTTCATCATTTTTATTGTAGTAAATGTAATTATAGAAATTAAAAAAACTATAGATAATAGTAAAATAAAAATATTATTATTTATTCTTCCATACTTGCTAAGTGATGCCAATTCATAACAAAAAATCCAATACCCAATTATTAATAGTGGATTTGTTAATAATGATATAAATATCCTTTTCAGATTCCCCCTAAATATGTAAACCACTCCTAATTCAATTTTGTGATTGCTTTTATTATTTTGAGTATGATTCATTTTACAAAGTGCTTGTATATTAGCCCATTCGATGGAAACAGGCACAATCCTTATTGAATAATCGCCCCCGATTCTTGTACAAAGCTATGCGATTACAGCACACGTTTCTTAATTATCTACACTCGAAGGAATATTTGCTTGTGAGATTATTATGTATTTCTAATGTCCCTTCTCCGCCGTTTTCGTGACATTGTGAACTTAATGCCCTGATTTCCTTTGTATTAAAATAACTAGTACTAGTAATTAAAAGAGAAAAAACTAGCAAAAGCGTTATTCCAATCAATAAAACACCTGTAACATATTTATTTTTGGATAAACTCATTTTCTACACCACCTCTCTTTTTTATATCTATTTCAGAATTTGGCCCGTATAGGCACTAACCTTCTGCCGTTAATGCACCATTTAGTTGAGTTATCCCAATACACCTAACAAAACTAAAAAGAGTGCTCCTCCACCACATATAGATGCAAGAATGGTGTAAATTATAAAATTATGTTTATGTTTTTCGTCTATAATCGCTCGTATTGCAAAAATAGTGAAGTAAATCATAAAAAATCCAAGCAATGAATATATGAAAAGCATTTCAATTTTCCCCTTCCAATACGACTTTTTTCTCTCATCTTTTTAATAATTTGGCCCGTTTGAGGCACTAACCTTCTGCCGTTAAAGCCCCCGAATGTCGGGTAAGCGTTCAAGGCATTTTCTCAATCAACTTTACTTTTCATACTTTTTATTTAACTCATCCTTTATATACGATGCCATTTCAATTGGAATTTCAATAACATCTTGAATTAACACTTTCCCCTCTTCAGACGTAACAGGCGTTAAGTGTACAAGCAGCGTTTTAACATTATCAAAAGTGACTAAAGTAAAACTGTCTATTTCTGCACTATTAGTTGCAGTGCTTCTCACAGTTTCATACATCTCATTTATACTATCTTCATCGTATCCTTCTTGTACTAAGGATTGAAACTGTGCGTAATTACCTTGAACTGCATATTGTGTCATTAAAGAAGAAGTATTTAAAGGACTATACGGCTCCCAAGCCTTATTATCATCACTACATCCAGTTAGGAATATTGTAAGAAACAGCAAAAAAACCACATATGATTTATACATATATACACTCCTCGTATTATTCAACAATCCTGATCTTCAATTCTCCCCACAAATTCGATAGTAATTAAACATTCTAAAGGCCCTGTAACTGAAAAGGGGAAAATTCTTCTTTAAGATTTGCCCCCATTTGTTGAACAATCATTTAGTATCATATTAACCAATTAAGGTACGTGTTAAAGATATTTATCTCATTTTGATAGAAACTGGCTCGAGTAGAAAAAGATTAGGATCTTCATCAAATTCCACAACCTTAGCAGTGATACGAATATTATTACCTGCTCCAAAAGGGTCAGGAATATTATCGCCTGTAAGATGTAAACCAGAATAATTAACATTTCTAAATTGGAATTCAGGTCCCGAGAAAGTAGTTGTACTGAATTCACCAGCAAAAATCAAATAATTAAATCTTGTTTTATAATCCCTGTATGGACTCACATAAGCGGTATTCCCATCAAACTCAATAGTTCTTCCAACATACTTCTCAGCAAATTCTTTAAAAAGAGGACTAGTCTCATCTTTTGTGCTAAGTATTGTTGCCAATTCTTTGTTGTTTTCTACTGTTAGGATTTCTTCATCTGGTTTTTTCGCATTTGAATTATCCTTATCCTCAGATTCTGTTACACTCTCAGATTCTACAGCACTCTCAGTATCTTCTTTTTTGAATGTATGATACTTAATAACGACTTCTGTATCCACAGGTATCCATTCATCTGGAGAATAATCTACATCGCCGCCAACAGATACTTCTTCAACCTCTCCATCTGCTGTTATCCACCCTGTAATTAAATCCTCGTTTTTTTCTGTTTTGACGTTCGTGAAACCTTTGTCTTCAAAATCATTAATAACATCTTTGTAATCGCTACCACTTTGAACACTTGACCCTGACGGCGTTTTTGCTTCACCCTCATGATTATCCGATTCTCCGCCACATCCTGTTAATGCAATAACAAAAACACAAGCTATAAGAACACTAACCATTTTCTTCATTTTTGATTGTCCTCCAATTATCATATTCTTCATTTTTGATTGTTCTCCAATTATCATATTTATCGCCCATTTAAGATAGTATTAATTAACCATTATTTCAGAACAATGATGAATTTACATCAAAATAAAGCTATAAAATACAAATTCAATTACCAAACTAATAAAGTGGACAGTTTGCTTAACACCAATTATTACAAACCTATACAATTCAGGTAATCTTCTTTATTCCGGATAATGGACCAATTGTTGAAGACTCTTTATATTCAATACACTTATTGTCTTGTAGCGGATGATGGCCGACTCCAGAGGGCTTAACGTGAGCCCACTAATAACTCCCTTTACATAGCGGAACCTAGTTGATTGAAGTGGGAGACGGCGACTTCTGCGAGAAAAGCATGAGCTGAAAGCATATATCTGCAACGGAAACAACGTCGTTCGAATTCCACAGGCACCTATTTCTTAAAAATGATTCATGAGAAAAAATATTTTTAAAAGTAGACTTTGAAAGCCCCACTACTCAATCAACATACAATATTTTTCAATAATCGCATCTGTCAATATCCCTTCTTTATAAAAGCGATTGACATGAACACACAGCATCATTTCATTATCTTCATTCATTTCCATTTCCCACAATAAGCGATTGATAATGTCCGCAAACTCATTAGGATCAGCATACATTGTATTCCATGCACGAACTTGTAACTCTAAATCTTCACTTAATGCAGCAGCTTCAATGTCTTCTTTTGGAACAGGTTCATTAAAATGTGCGTATGGATTTTCATATACATCTGTATAAATAAAATTAATCGGATTGTATTCGCTTAACTTATATGAAAATCGTTCATTTTCTACCGTAACAACCATTTCATTCGGTCCAATTTCAATCGTTCCATTCTCAATTATAATCTCTTCTGATAACGATTGAATCCTGCATTTCACATGCGGTGTAATGAACCAATAACGATAATCTAAATCTAATGCTGCAATATATTCCGTAATTGACGTCTCTTCAGTTTTCGCTTCATCTCTTAACCTCGTATATTCTTTTGGACGGTAAAAATACTGAGCGTCAATACCCCTCGTTGTAATTGTCCACTCGGTTTCAGGACATTCAAACAATACACGAAACGCAAATCCGTCATCAATTTTCTGCAACTCGTCATATATAAGCCACTGGCCCACCTGGATTGGTAAATCAGTTTCCTCAGTTGTAACGCCTTTAAAAATGAGGTGAATAAGCGACATTTGAGAAAAACCACCATCGGTATTAACGTAAAGGTGCAGCGAATCCCCGTCTCTCTCCATTCTCTCAATCGTTGAATCATGGAAACTTTCTTGAAAAACGTCCTGAACAGCAGTTGATAAAAAAGGAATAGCTTGTTTTTTACATTCATATGCAGCATCTAAGATTAATTCAAATTTCTTATCTGCCTCCCGCATCCATTGCAAGTAATCTTCTCGTACTGTTTTAGGCAGTGACGGCTGATTTAATGTACCATTTTCTAGATACGGGATGAAACGATGAGGTAATACGTGGCGTAATTCACCCTTAACTGCATCAAGCTCCACTTTCAAACTTTCAAAAAGATCTTCCCCATCTTCCTGCGCTTCTCTTATTGCCATCTCCCATTCGTCGTCCGTTTCATGAATAGGAAGAAGATTATTTGTTAAAAATTGTTCTTTTGCTTCATTTGATACATTCCACATTAAATCACCATTTCCTATTTTCAGTCTCTTTACTTTCATAATTATCGATAATGTATCCTGTTTTTAAAATAAAAAAAGAGCGTTATTCTAAGTAACACAAACTTTGTATCTATCTTGAATGGATTTTTTTGTAATAACTTTAAATTCTTCTATCTCAGCAAGTCTAAAAGCTAAAGAATAAGCTATTTTATAATCCGGTGTGTCATAACCATCATACAATCTTGCATAAATTTCATTTGCCATCGAATCGGCCCATACATCTGCTTCGTATAAGCTATCGAATATAATGTTTTCTCTTTTCCATCTCAGTGTCATATTTTAACCTCCTACTTGGAAAATTGAAGTTCTGTTTGTGTTTTTGCTATTCGCTCAATAAAAAATCACTTTTTCCAACGACAGACGGATTTTCAAAAATTGGTGTGAAAAACAGAAATTAATCTCAATCATACTATATTTCTGCAGTTTGAAAAAACCTTGAAGTTGTCACAAGAGTTTACAACACAATCGTACCCAATTCTCTAATTAAACTCTATATTTCTTCTGGATAAATATAAAAATCCACTCCTATCGTTGTATCTGTCAGATAACAGAATTCAATGATTTCCTTATTAAAACTCATCTGAGGCTTTTCTCCACCATAAATACTGGGTACAATAATAATGAAAAATGTCACGTCGAATTGTTCTTTTATTTTCCTGAGGATTGGTATTTTGTATTTCAAGTTGCGAATCGTTTCTAAGCATTGTGCTTCAATGTCTAACCTGGCTACATCGGATTCTTCAGCACTCCAATTAGAAAACAAGTAGGTTGACCCATCTTTTCTCTTATCACCATAGGACCAACTGTTAGATGGTTGTATATCCAATATTTTTGTTATCTCAGTTGAATTAAAAATCCCTTTTTTTGTTGCTAAACCTCTTTTACCATTAATATTGTTGCTTTGTATAGAGAAGTAAGTATAGCTATTCGTTTTCTCCATTTTTTCACCTCTTGTATTTTTGATTACACAAAATCAATTACTTTAAATTGGCCCGATTAAAGCATAGATCAATTTATTTATTACACTTATTAGCTTAATAACTTTGTCTTTATATTAATTAAGGTCAGTTCTAAATACGCTCACCTTTTTCCTAATAAAACTGATAATCCAATAAAAATATACGGATATGATAAAAGCGTTAACTCAAGAAAACTAAACCCAAATAGCGAAGAATTTTCATCTACATAAGTACCACTCCCGAACATATATTTAGCGATAGACAAAATAATAAATAGTAGTCCAATGACATTAAATTTAAACTTGTAGATTGGAACATAAACTCCCGTAATATCACACCTCTTTAATAACATATCATTTTCAACAAAATGGCTCTATAACTGGAAAAGGTACAATTCTTCTTCAAGAATTGTACCTTTTCTAAATATCAACACAAAAGTTTATCAAAGTATTTGAAATAAATATTGTGCACTGTATATCAGAATCAAAATTATCAATAGATGCGTAAATGTGACTTTATGTTGATTGGAACTTTTAAGGTATTTCCATTCTAAAATAAATTGAAAACCAAAGTACACAATAAAATAAATGAGAATAAACCATTTTATAACAGGTGGGTCTGTTACTTCACCCAAAAAAAGAGCACATAAAAAAACGAATGTAATAATGCCTCTACCCCATCGATCGATTCTTTTACCCGGAGTTTCTGAAATATTCTTTTTTTCTACACCAAATAATTTATTTAAGAGAATTCCTGATAGAAAAATTAAAATTATTGGTACTATAAAAAGCCCGAAAAATTTCACGATATCACTCCTGATTTCATAACCTAATTTACTAGATAGAACTTTGGCCTAATTTTAGTACAATCCTTACGCAACAACTGCATGCTTTGGTGAAAAATCATTTGATTGTTAAAGTGAAATCTTTCCTATTTCTATTCCATTCTACTTTTATCACTAACTCTTCTTTTACACTTGTAGATGGACTATTAGAAACTGGTAATTTTTTTTGATATATACCTTCATTGTTTAAAGAAGCACCACTCTAACTAAAATTTATTAATTCGCTATTCTTTGTTTCAACTTTATAACTAAAACTCCCAATATTCAGTGTGCTATATTCTTTGTAATCAATTTAAATGTGATATGTTTCGTCCCCGTTACTATGATTGACAGTTACTTCAATCTACCTCTATTAGCATCTTTATTGAATTGGCTTGGCTTGTTTCAGCCCCAATGCGCCTTCAAAAATTGCACACGATTACAGATAAAGCATTCGAATCCAATTAACCTTCGATGCTTACTAGTTCTGCTTTTACAATATGATACTTGCTCAATACAACATTTTTTCCGTTGCCATCTTCCACAGCAATCATAGTTGCTGCAATACCGGAAAAGTTCCATTCAAGTGAACCTTTAATTCGAATGTTTTCGAGTAGTTCACCATTTGTTAATGTAACATGGTACAAATGAACCTTTTTATTCAAAATACATATACCTCCTTTTTTATTACCTATAATTTTAGATTTGTTTTTTTATCTTTGTATATACTACAACTTTATATTCAAGTCTTGTTTTATTCACTTTATTACCTTGTTCTCCAAAATAGAAAGTAAGAAGTTTTTTCGCTTCTTCTAAAGTATTAAAAACAAATTCTGTATCTATTATCTCGTATTTAAACCCCCGCTCTATCCACTTAGATACAGAGCTTGAAATATCATTTGGTGAAAAGCTACAAAACTCATCGTTACCGTAATTATCCACTATGATAATATGTCCTTCGTCTTTGACAATTCTTTCAATTTCATCTAATCCCTCATCAATGTCTGAAATTCCATCAAAAAAGAATGCCCAAGTAGAATACATCGCATCAAAGGTATTTGAATGAAATGGTATTGACTGAGCAACACCGTTAGACCAAGTCAAATTTTTACTTAGATCAATCATCTTTTCATCTGGTTCCATAGGAATGACGATACGATCTTCGCGTATTAACTTTTCCGCAGTATATCCATTTCCTGCCCCAACATCTAAAACAATACCATTAGGTAAGAACGAATCTAAAAACTGAATAACCTATCCATACATCTTCTTTCAATTTCAAATAAATCAGGTTTTATCCCACCATAAAAGGGAATTATTTTTTCCGTTTTATCATTTTTCATTGTTAGCCTCCTAATATTTAATTGTTTTCGGAAGGCTAAATTCCATAGTTTCTCCACTATCTTATACCTCCTTTAAATTTTTGGTGTGAAATATTTTTGCTTCGACATTATTTGTATATTGAGAATTACCTTGATAGCTTTTTAAGTATAATTATCTTCTAGTGTAGCATAAATTTTCTGAATTATAAGACACTCCTACAATTTTAGTTACGTTTTTTCTACACATTTTGGCACTGTTACTAAACAGGGTGCAAATTCTTCTGCAAGAATTGCACCCATTTGCTGAATATTATTCCTAGTTAAATTAATATTAAAAGAACAATCGTTGCCTGTGCACGCATAACTTCGACACTATTCAGAATTACATCAGAGTTGTGTTCTCCACAGGCAATAGTCACTTAAAAGATTTAAATCGTCAAGTGAAAAATATACTACGAGATCAATAATTGAGCTGTCAAACTACTTTTACTCGCCTGATAAATAAAGAACAAACAAAAGCAAGAATTGATATGATTGTTGCAAATATAAATGCATGCTGTACGCCTGAAATGATTGCTTCTGCTTGATGATCTGAAGTAATAAGATCACTTATATTACTTAAGAATTTAGTTTGCGTCATATTTAATATACTAATACCAATGGCTGTACCAATTGCTCCAGATGTTTGGATCATTGAATTAACAATCGCTGTGCCATCAGGATACCGGTCTAGCTGTAACGCGTTAATTCCGTTTGTCTGAGACGGTGTCGTAACCATTGACATACTCATCATTAATAACATAAAGAAGAATATGATTAAATAAAAGCTAGTCGTTGATGAAATTGTTGCAAAAAATAGCACAGCAATCGTACTCATAGCAAATCCAACTATAACCAATCCTCTTGGTCCATATCTATCAAAAATACGTCCACTGACCATAGACGAAATACCATTTAAAATACCGCCTGGCAACAGTAATAGACCAGCTTTTGAAGCAGATATCCCAAGCCCTGCCTGCATAAACAAAGGTAATAAAATATTAGAAGAAAATATAATTAGATTTGCAAACAAAGTTAATATAATCCCTAACATAAACATCGGATGCTTAAACACTTCCAAATGAAGCATAGGTTCCTTAATAGATAATTGACGAAAAATATAAATTATGAGAGCAAGTATTCCAACTATAAAAGCAACAAGAACAATTGGACTTGACCAACCTTCACCAGCATAGCTAAATCCAAATACAATACCGCCAAAACCAAGTGTAGAGAGAATGATTGATAAGACATCGATCTTTTTCTTCTGGACGGTGGTTAAATTCGGTAAAAAAAGAATCCCAAATATAAGAGCAAAAATAAGGATAGGTGCGATAATCCAAAAGATCATATGCCAATCGAGATAATCAATAATAACACCGGCTGAAATCGGGCCAATAGCTGGTGCAAACATCATCACAAGACCAACTAAACCCATTGCAGTTCCTCTTTTCCAAGGAGGAAATAGGATCAGAACCGTGTGGAATAATAAAGGAATTAATAACCCAGTTCCTATCGCTTGAATAATTCGTCCACTTAATAAAACGATGAAACTCGGAGATACTGCAGCAATCAGTACACCCACAATAGAAAAAATTAGACTCGTAATGAATAGATTCCTTGTTGGAAATTTTTTAATAAGTAATCCGGAAACTGGAATTATAATACCGAGCACGAGTAAATATCCCGTAGTTAACCACTGTGCTGTTGACGGAGAAATAGAAAATTCTTTGATTAGGTCATGCATCGCCATATTTAATGCCGTTTCACTAAATAAACCAATAAACCCACTAACAAGCAGGGCAATCATAATTGGTGCGACTTTCAACTCATTATTTTTTATTTTTTCTTGTATTAAATCTGCCACTAATTGACCTTCTTCCATTCCTGTTACTGATCGTAAAAAGCGAAATAACACCCAGCGACTGTCATCGCTAGATATTATTTCATATGTATTTTTTACTTACACTCAGAATATTTTTATATCCTATTTTATATGCAATCGTTGCTCTATAATAGGGTTGCCTCTTAAGATAAAGTATTACCAATTTTTTCCATCGAATAGAATTCCGTATTAAATACGACTGCAAAATCTATTTCTAACGTTGATCGTTCATTCCGTTCCATTGAAAACCCGGTGACTACCAATGCAGTCTCAGAAATAGGGAGATACGTCTTCACCATTAAAACGAACTTGTTGAACTTCAAGACTACCACCTTCAAATTCGTTCGCATTTGGCCAAACGTTGAAGTAGAGTTCCTCTAATGAATCCATGATATTATTTTCGAATATCACTTGCATATGGGCCTTTACTTGATGGCTCTCTACCTCGTATTCACCTTCAATTACATAATCAGGAGAAGTAGGACCATAATTAATAGAATCAGTAGATAATTCTCCAACCGAATAAGTTTCTTTATTAGATGGTTGTCCGGCCGAGTTCTATACACAGCCTGTTAGAACAAAAATAAGACTAAGTACAAGGATTACTAGTTTAATCATCAGTTTGGACACCCCTGTATCAAGAAGTTGGTCTATTTCTCGTAGCATGTCACTTCCAAAAAAGCACAATACCGATGGATCATTCATTCTAGTAAGCAGGCATTTAACTATGAAATTTCTAACAAACTTATTTTACTTATTTTATTCCTTTATTTTCACCTTTTCCTTTTACCAATAGGTTCGCTTGGTTTTGGGGCCGGATTGTAATTTTCCACATATAAACCTGAATACGTTTGGTACCAATTAAAAAGATGCTCAAAAATTACTTTTAACACCGCATACGCCGGGATCCCTAAAATCACTCCAGGTATACCAAATAATTTCCCTGCCGTCAGTAACACGACAATAATTGTTACTGGATGTATTTTTAAATTACTACCTAAAATTAATGGTTGAATTAATCGACCTTCAAGTAATTGTTCAATCGCAAATACAATAATTACTTTAACGAGCATTGCCGGTGAAGCAACCAATGCGATGATTAAAATTGGTATTATCGCCAAAAACGAACCCAAGTATGGGACTAAATTCAGTACGCCAGCCAATATTGCTAAAAGAACTGCGTATTCAAGACCAATTATTGCAAAACCAATCCAGAACATTAATCCGACAAAAAAAGCTACCAATAATTGGCCGCGGATATACTGACTAATTTGCGTATTGATTTCTTTCAATAAATTATATGTAACTAAACGCATCTTCGTCGGAATGAATTTCATTGCATGATACGGTAAATTGCGTCCATCTTTTAATAAAAAGAATAAAAGAATGGGCATTGTAACAAGTGCGATGACAACATTAGTAACGGTTCCTACTACACTGCCAATGCCAGAAAAAGTTGAATTCACGACGCTGTTCGCTTGCTCTGAAATTGATTTTAAAATACTTTGATTGATATCGGCCAATTGAACTTGTAATTGGGAAAATATATCATTTCTCAAGAAATTATCAAATTGAGTAATTACTTTGTTCCAATAAGTAGGCCAGTTTTCAATCAGACTCAATGTCTGCTCACGTATAATTGGAATAAGAATGATTATTCCCCACACAACTAATCCAATAATAACTACAAAAACGATTCCTATCCCCGCAACACGAGGTATTTTCTTTCTTTCCATCCAATCTATCAAAGGATTTACTAAATAAAATAAAATACCGGCCATTAAAACTGGTAATCCAATTACACTAAAAAATTCTTTAATTGGGTTAAATATATAAGTGATTTTCGAAAAAACTAGAAAATTCAATAAAATTAATAATGAAATCAATAAAATGGTCACAACTTTATTATTTAAAAACCATTTCCAGAACCAAGTAGCAATATTTTTTATATTTACTTTTTCCTGCTCCATATTCTGTACCCCGTTCCTATTTTATTGACTATCAATCAAAAACTAAAAGGGTATTTGAATGATTGTCCTTACTTTTCTAGCATACAGCTGTTTTATGGGTTTCACAACATTCAGAAATAAAGAACGGTCCTTACTGGCAAGCAAAGAATCAACAAGAAAATCATCCTATTTCTCCCTTTCCTCAATTAGATAATGAATAAATTCTATTAATGTATACCCAAAATAGTCACCTTTTTAAAGTCACTTTGAGCATGTACTTTTGGCATTTTATAAAAGACTAAATTGTTCAACTTCTTTTGGTGGCTTAGCGAATTTCTTCTATGTATAATAAAATATAACGCTACGAGGAGTGATAAAATGTGTACAACAATCGGTTTTTCATATTCAGAAGGGATCGTTTTCGGAAGAACCTTAGAAGTCGGCGTAAAATTGGACAATCATATTGTCTATGTACCAAAACATGCTGCGGGATTTATAAAAGATAAAGAAACCGCATACCCAACGAAGTATGCAGTTATCGGATCCGGCTTTTTTAAACAACCTTCCTTTGGTGATGGCATTAACGAGATGGGACTAATGGGTTCGAATAATCTGCTTCCAGGATACGCTTCCTTTTCAAAAAGTAATATAGAAGGAAAAGTTAACCTGACTACTTCCAACGCATTTTGTTATTTGCTAAGTAGATGCAAAAATGTAGAAGAAGTGCGTACAGAAGCGGAGAGTCTTGTTGTAATAGAACGCGGGGAAACGGAAGATGATGTTTCAACTAGCATGCATTTCTTCTTTATGGATGCCGACGGTAAAGGAATTGTCTTAGAACCAAAAGACGGTAAACTACTTGCCTATGACAACCCTTATGGTGTGTTAACGAATGCTCCAGAATTTCCATGGCATGTAACCAACCTGAAAAATTATATCCACCTCCAACCAGAAAACGTGCAACAAAGAATATTTAATGGCATATCGCTCTCTAAATTTGGAGAAGGTAGCGGAATGGTTGGATTACCTGGCGACTTTACGCCTCCCTCACGTTTTGTTAGAGCCGCTTCCTTCGTGTCAAACACACCAAAAAATCTTGACCGACAATCTGCAATCTTACAAGGTTTTCGTATTTTAGGTCAATCAGATATTCCAACAGGCGCAGTCATTGATGGACAAGAAGGACATACTGATGAAACCTTGTATACCGGGATGATGGATACAAAGGAAAAAGCATACTTCATCAAATATCATGACAATATTAACATCCAATCTTTTTATCTCGACAACTACAAAGATGAAAAAGAAATTGTCTATATCGATATTCAAAAGGGAATGGAACTTTAATTGTTCATTTAAAAGGTGTCTGTGCATCAAGCTCTCATGAATGTTTGGTGCATAGGCAGATATTTTAAAAATCAGATGACAACAGCGCATTCCTTCATCGCAATCGAATACAACTATTCCCCAACCAACAATAAGGAAACATCGCCGACTTCCGCGGACAATTCGACAGTTGGTCCACCTACTCCAATGGCTCCATTATTTATATTCGGCAAATTAATCGTTGTCGTTCCAATACTTGTCGAGCAATTCGTTTGAAGTGCTGGCGGTGGATTCACTACGTTTACGATGATATTCCCAACCTCTGCAATCGCCGTAATATTATTTAGTATTGACTCAAAATTCATCACAATATTCCCTACTTCGGCTTTCGCCTGAATAAATCCTTTCGTTTTATTCACCGTAATATTACCAACTTTTGTCGTCAAATAAAGTTGAGCGACATCAACTGCCCCTACTTCAATATTCGCGACGTTCGCAGTAACTTGTAAAGCTTCAAATTGCTTGTCTGGTAGCTCCACTGAAATGATAAAACCTTGTGAAAGTTTAGCTTTTGTCTTCACCTTAATCTCCACTTGATTTTTTTTCTCTTTAACCTTCAACTTATAATGCTTTGACAAAGTTCCACCTGATTTACTTAATAACTGAACGCGAATCTCTTTGCCTTCATAAGGCGATAGAATAACATCTCCGGTGTTCGTCGCAACACTTACATGTGTAATCCCTTCACTAGAAATCACTTTCTCAAAACTACCAGAGCCCGAACATTTATTAATTAAAAATAAAATCGCTAGCAACACAACAACACCGATAAGGATCTTAGGCATTTGTAAGTCGTTTTTTCTTTTCAAATAAATCCCCCCCATAATCCCACTGCTATATATATCCTATTCATCAAAACCTCCTATAATATCAATTAAAACCATTAAATAAAATAATTGCACTAGTAAATTAATGAAACTTTCCTCTCATTCAAACGTATTAAAACGATAATAATTATTTTCAATAAAGTTTTTATCCAGAATTCAAGCATTTTAAATGGGAAATAGAATGCTGTTTATTTATGTTATAATAGCAATATATTTATAGTCTAATGAGGAGGTATTATGCATGGGGTTATTCGGATTTTTTAAGAGTCAATTTATTGAAGTAATCGAATGGACAGATAGTAGTACAAATACGATGGTGTATCGTTTTCCCGTTCAAGGTAATGAAATAAAAATGGGCGCAGAATTAACCGTTCGAGAATCACAAGTCGCAATCTTCGTAAATGAAGGAGAAATTGCGGATGTCTTTGGACCAGGACGGCATCTTTTATTCACACAAAATATGCCCGTCTTAACGAAGTTGAAGTCTTGGAAGCACGGGTTTAATTCTCCATTTAAAGCAGAAGTTTATTTTATCAATACGAAGCAATTTATTAATCAAAAATGGGGTACGTCAAACCCGATTATGATGAGAGATGCTGAGTTTGGGATGATTCGACTTCGTGGATATGGGATTTATTCGTATAAAGTTTCTGAACCAACTGTTTTCTTAAAAGAACTATTTGGCACAAGCGCTTCATATGATACGAGTAATATCGAAGAGCAATTGAAGAAAATGATTTTGTCTGGCCTCACAGATTTATTAGCAGAATCAAAAATTCCAGCTTTGGATTTAGCGATGCATTATGACGAATTAAGCACACAAGGTAAAGAAAAAATGCAAGAGCGTTTTAGTAAGTTTGGTTTTGAAATCACTTCCCTATATATCGAAAACTTATCATTACCTAAAGAAGTCGAAGAAGCGATGGATAAAAGAACGTCGATGGGTGTACTTGGAAATATGGGTCAATACCAGCAATACCAGGCGGCAGAAGCATTACGTGATGCCGCACAAAATGAGTCAGGCGGTATGGCAGGTGCTGGAATCGGACTCGGTGCTGGTGCGGCACTAGGCGGTGTGATGGCGAATTCATTTACAGCCAATCAACAACAAGCAAATACTGCTGCCCCACTACACAGTCAATCAGATCAAATCAATTGTCCGCATTGTAATGAACTCAATTCAGCCAATGCAAAGTTTTGTAGAGAATGTGGGAAATCAGTTCAGTCGAAAAAAGTTCCTTGCATTAACTGCCAAGCAGAGATTAAGGAAGATGCGAAGTTTTGCGGTGAATGTGGCGCGCAACAAGTAAAAGAAAAAGTTTGCCCTAAATGCGACAAGAAAAACGCGCCTAACGCAAAGTTTTGTGGAGACTGCGGAGAAAGTCTATAGCATATAAAGAGGTGTTCTTGTGACTGAATTGGATAATGGTGCAGAAAATAAAATAGTTGAACAAACAGAAGTCAATCAATGTTCGTCCTGTGGAGGTAACACCATTTTCGATCCCAAAAGCGGAACTCTCAAATGTCCATTTTGCGGTACTGAAAATGAGATTGAAATAACACGAAAAAATGCAATTGAGCATGATTTTTTACATGCCCTAGAAAATGATGTGCACAGTTGGGATGATGAGAAACGTGTTTTCAAATGTGATAGTTGCGGCGCAGAAACGTTATTGGACAAAGATAAAGTAGCCGACTTTTGTTCATTTTGCGGTTCTTCTCATATTTCAACGAGTGAACATCACGCAGGCATTAAACCAGCGCTTGTCGTTCCTTTTCAAATCTCAAAAGATGAGGCAGTTGAAAAGTTTAAGGTTTGGATCAACAAGAAATATTTTGCACCTTCCAAACTAGCTCAGTCACATGAATTAGATAAGTTATCAGGTGCGTATATTCCCTACTGGACCTTTGATTCGGAAACCGCCTCTTCTTTCGTCGTGCAAATTGGAACGTATTATTACGTCACAGAAACGCGGACAGTAGTTGAAGATGGAAAGTCTAGGCAAGTCACTGAACAAGTACAGAAAATTCGATGGCATACAGAGAGTGGCCGTTATAGTGAGTTTTTCGATGATATATTAGTAAAAGCTTCTCGCAATGTTGCAAGTGGACTAATAGACAGAATTGAACCATTTCATTTAAATGCACTTGTTGATTATAAAATGGATTATTTATCCGGATTTTTAGCGGAAAGATATTCGATTCCTTTGAAAGAAGGATGGGATGATGCCAAAAACTTAATTGATAGCGGAATTGAAACCGGGATTCGAAGACAAGTGTATGGGGATGTCGTCAATATTATGTCAGTCTCTACAAATTATGAAGACATTACATACAAGCATATTTTATTGCCAATATGGATATCATCTTTTACTTTTAATCATAAAATTTACAGATTTTTGGTCAATGGCCAGACAGGAAAAGTAAGTGGGAAATCACCAATCAGTGCCTGGAAAGTTACGTTTACTATTTTAATCTTGATTGCGATAATTGGGATTGTCTTTTTATTCTTGAATTAATCTTAATTACCAAAAAGTATGTTGTTATCACCCTTTCAGTTTAGTAATAAAAATGTAAATTAAATAACGAATTAGGCCGCCAATTCACTTATAGAATAGCGGTCTTTTAAATACCTTTAAATGGCGTTGCTTAGACGTATTGCTCAACTTTTTACTCCTTAACCAAGTACGGACTTAAGTACGCGATTCCTAAACTAACCCCCAACGCGACTGAAAACGCCGTTAATACGTTGAGATCATCTTTAAAAATGAAATTAACCGTAATATTAATTACGAAAAGAATCGAAAAGTATTTCAAAAATTTAATATGGCGTTTCCTCAAACTCTTTCCTCCTAATTCAAATTCGTTCCATCGCGGTTTTTATAAAATTTCGGCTCTATTGAAGGTCAGCCTTTTGCGATAATTTATACCTGATGGTTTAAGAACCTGCGTAATTACTCACATTTTCATTTAAATAATTTCCTTATAAAATAATCAATAACCAATCCATATAATAATCACAGAAAAAAGTGTAATCAAAAACCAGGGAACAAGATTTCAAAGTTTTGATTGTCATAAACTAAGTCACCAAATGTCTTGAATAAAAAGCCCAATAAAAGATCTATTCCCAAAACAATATCCTTAAACGGATTAAAGCGTATTTCTTCGTTTTAATACATCCGCTTACTTCAAAAAGAATTTCTATTTCCACTCAACTAATGTTTTCCATTTTAAAATCTCATATCCATTTTTCTGTACAAAGTACTTTTTTTGCACCTGCATCTAACTTCACTTGTTTTCCAATAGCTAGTGGATGCATTGGGTGTGTGTGGCATGTATCGAATTCAGCTAAAATAGGAATAACCATTCCATCTAATTGTTCTATCAATAAGTCTAATGGTTTTTTGCCCGTACCTAAATCATCATACCCTTCATGTTTACCTAAAATAATGCCAGCAACTTTACCAAAAAAACCTTGCATTTTTAACATTGCAAAGTTTTTCTCAACAATCGAGGCATTTTTCAAACAGTCCTCGATTAATAAAATATCCCCTTGCTCAATTGTAGGGAAATAAGAAGAACCTATAAATCCATACATCGAATTTACATTACCACCTATTAATCGTCCTTCTGCAACACCACTATGACCAGTTACCCACGCATTACTAAAAAGCGTTTTCTCTGTTGTTTTTTCTAACCAGTTCACTGGCTCATCTGACCAGAATGGGGGCATAGGCACTTCATAAGGTAGATCTGTCTCTTGCATGAAGTATTGTTCGAAATATTGATAAGTATCATTTACTAGCGGTTCAAATTCACCAAACGAAGGAATTAAAGAAGGTCCATAATATGTTGTGATACCTGTTTTTGCATAAAGGGCGAGTAAAACAGCCGTTGCATCTGAATATCCAACAACTAGCTTTGGATTTTTCTTAAATGCTTCATAATCAATATATGGCAGTATACTATTTGAGTTTGTACCACCAATTGTGGACATTATCATCTTTATATTCGGGTCTCTTAGTAGCTCATTTAGTTCTTCTGCACGTGCTTTAGGGGATCCTGAACGATAAAAATCAGATTGTCCTGTCAATTTCCCTTCTACAATAACAAACTCTTTTGATTCTAAAAAAGCTTTCGCACGTTGAAAACGTTGCATCGAAGTAACCGTTTCGGGTGAAGATGGTGTGAAAATACCGATTGTATCTCCCTTTTCTAATCGTTTTATCATATATTATTTACCTTCTTTCCATTACTAAATAAACGCTAGCTTCCTGATAATTTGCTACATAATTTTACTTCAGACAAGCGTTAATACTCTTTGAACTTCAATAAAATAGCCCGAGAGAAAACGCAGCTCTTATGTGGAACTTGCACCCATTGGTTTAATAGAAATTATAATTTTAAAATAGATTAAAGTCCGCAAAACAATCAAAAAGCTATTAATGTTGCATTGTCATCATTTTCATCTGTAATATATTCAACTTGCTCGTACTTGGCAGCTATTGCTTGATTGTGAAGACTTTGAATCGTAGATTTGCTTTTTGAGTAGATGATTACATATGATGAATCCACAACAAGGAGTACAAACTGACAGTCGCTTTCTAAAAAATCTTCATATGTCTCAATTTTCAATCCTAATTCAACATTCTTATACGCTTTTAAATCTGTAAAAATTAAGTAATAGTCATCTTCGGAAATCCGTTTAAAAAACTCTTTACCTGTTAAACTAGGCATTCTATCAAATAGATTTTTACCAAGTGTACCATTTTCAATGATGTATGCTTCACCACTTCCAATTTGCCAATCCCATCTTGATACGTCAATTTCTTTTAGGATATCTAATAGCTGTTTACCATATTTATTCGGAATTTTAAAAGAAATACCTCGCATCCCTATCCCCATTTCACATATTCGACTTTTTATCTTAGTTGTAATTACTTCAAGTTTAACCCACTTGTTAACTTAAAAACGTAAAGGAAAAAATAGCCAGGCATCGTCAACATAGAGGACCATTAGGAATCCAATTAAAATGCCAATACACAAAAAAATACTACTGTGCATTTTGTTTTTTATCCAACCTAAGGAATGCCCAATTGCCAGAGTTAATGGGATAAAGGTTAAACCAACCGTTATCTGGCCTATTGAAAAACCTGCTAAAAAACTAAAGATATAAATCACAATAGCAGAAATCCAATAAAATTGGTGTTTACCTTTAATTGCAGCAAAAGTTGACACAACCGCTATAATCAAAGCTGAAAATGCAATTACAGAAAAAATTAGCACGCCTAACTCCCCCCTCTTCGTATTAACGTAGTTTTACTATTTCTTCAAATTACTGTTAAACAAAATGGCCTGAGTTTCAGGCACAGTGCTTCTTTCGGTACTGCCCATGATTGGTTAAGGTTGTTTATTAAAACTATAATTTAAATCTTTCTGAAACTATTTCAGCTACTTCTGTAGCACTTAAATAAGTGTTATTAATTTTTATGTAATTTTCATTCTTAATTTCGTCCCTATCAGAGTTTAATCTATGCTTTTTCATTGTTTCAGTTAGTTCTTTTTCTGACCATTCAACGTTTCTCTTGGTTGGCTTGTGCTGAAGTCGATGTGGGCTTTTATTACGTTCTATCCTTTCATCAATATCAGCTTCTAATTCCACAAAAATAATCGTGGCACCCTTAGACTTAAATATTTCACTTATATCGTCTACAAAGTCCCAGTCCTCTTGTTGGTCAAAAGCCCATACATAAGTAAAAATCATTCCTTCTTGATCACTCTCAGCTACTGACTTGAATATTTCTGTTCTAAATAAAGTTGACAATCTAAACATTTCTGGACTAAAACTGAATAAGGGCTCAAGTAATTCAATTGTCATATGGTTGTGAAATAATTTTAATCCAGTTACTTTCGCTAACTCTTGCCCAACTGTCATTTTACCAACTGCTTGCGGACCAAATATTAGCACAAATTTCATTAGTAATTACCCCCAACATATTTTATCTATTCGAACAATCTGCAGTGAAATGGCCCAAGTTTGCGATATAGACGAAATTGCTTATAACGTAAACGCCACCGATTTTAGTTGTCATACAAAATCAATATTTAGTTTTCTTTGAAACAAGATAAATTAGAAATGTGATGATTGCGGTATTTTGGATTGCTAAAACAACAACTCCTGATTCATCCCCTAAAATACCTCCTACAACCATAAAACTAATAATAGCTAAAGCAATTAGGCCAATAAATATCCAAACATATTTCATACAATCCCACCTCTTTTATTTTTCGCAACCATTTCACAATTTTTCCCGATTCACTAATAAGAAAAATCGGGAGGTTCTAAAGAAACTCTCCCGATCATTTATAAATATCAATTTATCCCATTTTAGAAGTCCTTTTAATTCATCTTGGCGAACGATACCAAAGTACCCTTATCACATGATTCGAACCCATTCTTTTCGTAAAAATGTCTTACATCAGGGGCTTCTTCTGTCATTAAAACCTTTTGAAGAACTTTATTATATTTATTCAGAACCTTTTGTATTAATTGAGTAGCAATTCCTTGATTTTGATAAGAATTTAACACAAGAATATCTTGAATATAGATAATTGTTAATCCATCACCAACAATACGAATTAGCCCAACTAATTCTTCATCATTCCAAACGGATATAACTTCTAAGGAATGTTCTAGTGCCTGTTGAAGAGCTTCTACATCATCTGTATAAGCATACCATCCCACGTCATTATACAATCTTTCTAATTGTTCCCTGCTTATCTTTTTACTATTATCAAAGTTTAACTTCATTCGCTTTCCCTCCCCAAAATGTATTATTTTGAAGGGTTGATCCTTAGTTTATCCACTGTCTTATACCTCCTTTAAATTTTTTCGGTATAGTTCTAATTTAACATTATTCGTATATTTTAACTTACCTCTATTATTTTTTAAGTATAAATTATCTTTTAGTATAGCATATGATTTCTGAATTCCAAGTTACTTTCCTGATTACAGTCATAGTTTCCCTCCTCTATTAAATGGCCCGATTGTAATTCAACCCTAATTCATTAAACGCCCCCGGTAGCATAACACCTCTTTATTCCATATCTTCTTGATTTTCAAAATCGCTCCATGTCCAATTAGACCAGTAAGTATTTGATTCACCCGATTTTATTAAATCCATATTATTCGACTCGATTGCTTCTGACAGACTTTGAAAAAAAATACTTTCGCTTGGTTTTTGTCCATCACTAATATTAGGGTGTTGCCATTCACTACTTTGATAAAATAGTGGTAATTCAATACTTTCATCTATCTCATCTAATAGAGATTCGATCGTTAACCATAATTTTTCTTCGCATTGTGAATTTAGATAACGTAGAAGCTTAGTTAAATTAAATGCTTCAGTATTAATTCCCAACTTTATGTATTCAGTCTTTTGAGGGGTTAATGTAACCCTTTCTCCCATGATAAGAAGTTCTAAATGAAACGGATTTACAATAAAGTTGCCTTCGTCATCATACCAGTATTCTTTATTTTCCAAGGTTACAATGTCCTCTATACCTGTTATTAATCCTCTCTGTCTAGTGACATTGCTATAAATATATATATCATTAGTTATCTCCTGATTTATGTCTATACCTACAACTTCAAATGCAATTAACCATTGTTCTTTATCACTAAAAACAGTTATCCTACACTGTGCCAAGTCAACATTATAATTATCTAGTATAGGGAAATTATAATCCTCAGTGTTTGCATCTAATTCTTGAAGAATTTCTTTTGCTTTCACACTGTCACTCCTTCCAACATTTATTTAATATAATGCAAGTAATGCCCCCGTTTAATGAATAATTGTATCTTTAAAACCATTTGAAGTCCATTTAGCATAATAGGTCTAAATTTATTAAGTACCCGTTTGAAGCACAAACCTTATCCTACCACTGCACCCAGATAGTTTAACAAGATTTTATTGATAATCTGACTTAGTTAATCCATATATATCTGAATCCTCAAACACACCTGATTTTATAGTGTCTCGTTTTAAAACCTCTTCGTTTTTTCATACCAATTGCACACAGACATAGAAAATTTAAGAAAATGTGCTATTAATCCAGAAGAGGTGTCTAAAAATGTCTAAAAGAGCTGTGGATTTTCAAAGCATTCTTGGTAAACGAATCGCAGGAATATTGAAGAGAAGAGAGCTGTAGGCTATAAATACAATAAAAGTTCTGCTCTTTTAAAGCAGTTTGATAAATTGGTTGTTAGTGAAAACTTAAGAAATCCATAATCCGTTTTATAATCGAATAATAGATTCTATTAGAATAAGTCTATGCAAACATTAATATATTAACAAATTACTAACGATTTAAATTTATCCGATTCTTTTCGCTCACTTCGCATACAGATACCGTAACGTCAGCTTCCAACGGCTACCTCCACTATTCCGTAAACTGGTAATCGCCATAAATAAACCACCTTTCAATGTGAAAGGTGGTTTGAATTTGTCGCAGCTTTTAAGGGTTTATTGAGTAAGTACAATAGATATCAACTTCTCAGTCCACGGCCTTTTTCAATCAGATACCAATTGATTCCATAAAGCACAATGACAAAGATAATCGAAATGAGAACAGAGAATAAAATCGGAACATCGATTACACCGAGAATCCCGAATCGGAATCCCGAAATCATATAAACAATCGGGTTGAACTTTGATACAACCTGCCAAAACGGAGGCAACATCGAGATTGCAAAAAACACGCCGCCTAAGTAGGTCAACGGCTGAAGAAGAAACGTAGGAACAATAGATACATCGTCAAATGATTTTGCAAAAATGCCGTTCAACAGTCCTGCTAAAGAGAACAAAATAGACGTCATCAAAAGCGTCAAGACGACAATGCTCCAAGAGTAGACTTGCAACGGAACAAAAAACAGAGAAATAATCGTGACCAGTATCCCCACCAGAATACTTCTTCCTAGTCCTCCAATCACAAAGCCCCAGATAATGATATGAGTCGGTACAGGGGCAACCAATAGTTCTTCAATGTTCTTTTGAAACTTTTGTGAGAAAAATGATGACGAGACATTTGAGTAGGAACTCGTGATGACCGACATCATAATTAATCCAGGGACTATAAACTCCATGTAGGAGAATCCTCCCATCTCGCCAATACGTTTACCAATCAAATTCCCGAAGATGACAAAGTACAAGGAAGTTGTGATGACTGGCGGGACCAGTGTTTGGACCCAGATTCTAAGATAGCGGTTCGTTTCTTTGACCGCCAAACCTTTTAATGCTGTAAAATATAGTTTAAACATGTACATCCTCCACTACGCAGTTTCTTCTGTAAGTTTTAAAAATAACTCTTCTAATCGATTGGACTTGTTGCGCATAGACAATACTTTAATCCCTTGTTCTGTCAATTGGGTGAACACTTCGTTGATCCCTTGATCACGCGCTACCTCCACAGAAAGGGATCCTTCGTCCATGAGTTCACTGTTATAGCCTTTGATCACCGGCACCCGTCCTGAAGATTCGATATCTAAAATAATTGTTTCAAACTGGAGCTTAGCCAGCAATGATTTCATACTGGTATCTTCAATCAGCTGCCCTTTTTGAATGATACCAATGTTGCGACACAACATCTCCGCTTCTTCTAAGTAATGTGTTGTCAGAATAATCGTCGTGCCGTTTGCATTCAACTCTTTCAGAAACGCCCACATCTCTCGTCTCAATTCGATGTCTACACCGGCCGTCGGCTCATCAAGTATAAGTAGACGCGGTTCATGCATCAAGGCGCGTGAAATCATCAGTCGACGTTTCATCCCTCCAGAAAGCATCTGTGCCTGAACATTTCTTTTCTCCCATAAATCAGACTGCTTCAAGTACTTTTCGCTGCGCTTCAATGCCTCTTTCCTTGACACGCCGTAATAACCCGCCTGGTTCAACACAATCTGCTGGACCGTTTCAAAAGGACTAAAGTTGAACTCTTGAGGGACCAGACCGATCTGCAGCTTGACCTGCATTAAATGTGTGTCCATATCATAGCCGAAGACATTGACTTTTCCTGATGTCTTATTGACGAGCGATGTCACAATCCCGATGGTCGTAGATTTGCCGGCACCGTTAGGACCTAAGAGAGCGTAGAAGTCTCCTTCTTCCACTTTCAAATCGATGCCACGCAAAGCCTCGACACCCCCAGTATAAACTTTTTTTAAGTCTGTTATTTCTAATGCGTATGTCATTCCTTTTATCTCCTTACTATCTTTTTAATCAGCTGCATTAAAATACCTATTTGCCAGTATGACACTAACTCTCCCATTATCAAAGCTTTATGTATACAATTTTTAAATATAATAATCTCTCTGGCTTATCAGGAAAGTTCATCCATGGTCCCCCCTATTCTGTTTGATACAGAACAATAAAAAAAGAAACCTTCTTAGCTGAATTATAACATTGAATTTCTAAATAAAATGTGTCTTTTTATTAAACTAAATGGAACGATTGTTGAACGGGTGCAAATCTTTTTCCCATAATCGCCCTGTTGGTTTAGTAAGCGAATCAATGTAAATCTTAAATAAATTGTACTAACTCTGGACTTAGTACGACTTTATGAATCCTCCAGCAATCAGAGTATTCTGTACCAATTTCGTGATCATGTAAACAAACCCTGTTCATTCCATCACAGCCGTCAAGACCACAACAACCATTTAATCTACTACTATCTGAATGGCGGTTTGAATTAATTAAATCCTTATTGTTTATAATGATAGAACCTTTTAATAGTTCGTAATCTGTTTCCCTTTGAATTAAATAAAACCCTCTAGGAATATAGTCTTGACCATCGTTTTTATTAATCAAATTCAAGTCTTTTAATTCCGTTAATTGTTCAGAAACTTCTAAATTACATGCTTTACAAATCAGTTTCAAATTGGCGTTTCCTCCTTTTATATGAAAAGGTGTTCCAGCTAATGCTACAAATCTGTTTTCATCAACTAAATTACCTGATTAAAGAAAGGACTAAAACTTACTTTTCGGATTAATCTTCAACCACATTAATTAAATCAGTATGAATGCTAATAAAGTATGTTTCTAATAAATTGTCTAACTTTCCATCAAGTTTGTGATATTCATCGTCTGCTTTTTCAATGACATTATAAAATTCATCCTCTTCCATCTCATTATTGTCTAAGGCAATGTGTAACCTCCACATTTCTTTCACATACTTCTTCTCAATAATTGCATAGTCGTGAGCATCAACTTTTTCAAGTATAGCTGTCAATTCTTTTAAATAACTATCAATGCTCATCTCTTCAATATACGATCCAAACCACGTGAGTAAGCTTTCGTGCCCTCCACTCTCCAGCTCAGAATAGTATTGAAACACAATAAATGCTTCATTCAAAACTATGTTTTTAGTTGGGAAATCACAATCACTTACGACTGTTACTACAGCGTTCCATATATTTTCCTTGTCCAATAAATCTTTTCTGTTCATCTTAGGTTTCATATTATTCCTCCTATTAACTATTTACTTGCAGGTATTTCAAAATAGCTGGTCTTTATTAGGCACAGGGCTTCTTCGGCAACTAAGCCCAATTATTGTTAAATACGTAAATTAACAAAAGTACAGTCAAAAATGGAAGATGGCAATATTTTAAATATCTTCAGATAATCTGGTGACTTCATTGAACAGTTCCATATTGACCATTGCGTCAACCACTATTTTATACAACTCTTGGTTATCTGGAAAGATATAATTGAGCTGAATGTCCCTAAGTAATGCAAGTCGTGAGGCAATTGGTGCGGAATCAAGGTATTCTTGCACCAACTTTAAATCAGGATTCATCTGCTCGTGAATTGGAAATAGTATGTGTTCTTCACCTTGAAGAAGTGGAGTAGTAACACCCAGTCTATCCTGTGTTTGAACACTTACATTTCTTTGTCGCTCTAGTTCCACGTTTTGAACATAACGATACGGATTGTCAATCATAGGTAGATCAATATTTTCAATCAAGAATTTTGCGGCTGTTTCTCTAACCAATTTTTCATTTTCAGATTCTTGATATGGAGCATCAGCGGCCTCTGCAGCCCATTGAACTCTAGCTTCTAGATAATTCTCTTCACTATCAAACTGGGTATAGATTAGTTCACTGTCCGTCAAATTAACCCTTAAAAATTCACGTAGATTCTTCGCAGCTATACGAGTAGGACGTTCAAAATCCATTGGCATAACGCAAACAACAGGTGCTGCCTCAAGATCCAGTACAGAACCATAGTCAGTTAGAAACCCATAATGAATACCGTCTACACCAATATATCCAAAGACGACTACATCACTTGGCGTGTTATAGTATCTGAAATCCTCAAGAGAAAGGTAAAAATTAAGACCAAGGTAAAATTGTTCATCATCACCAAGAACATTTTGTAAGTCAATTAATCTTTGGAGTGTAGGTGGTATTTCATATTTACCAAAATTGCTGCCCATTTATTTCCCCCCCAGTTTTGTTTTTATTATTTACATATCTACAACAACAAAACCGCCACTATTGCACTAAGTGACCCTATAAAGGCATCAGGCACAATCCTTACCCATAACTGCACCGGATTGCGAAATTTGAATAGTAATATGGAAAACTGACTTTACATAGCTTTGATTTCTGCAATAAGTAGCAAAAATATATAACCACCCACAAAAATAAAACCTATAATGAGACAAATTAATAACAGCCAACTCGTAGTCAAAAATATCTTTTCAACCCATCTACTATTAAGTATTTTCATTTTGCCTCCAAATTTGAAGCAGTATCAAATCCATTTTCTCCGCAATTAAATCACAGCACCTTGTCTTCTTATTAAGTAAAATTCCAACGTTGTTTATTCGCCTGTATTTCAGGTGATAATTAGCTATACATACGAAAGGATTGATTCTTTGAAAACTTTATTAGTTATTGCTAGCATTTCTTTTCCAATTATTATGTTTTATCTACAGAATAAAAATATGAAATTCCAAATTACTTTTAATATTATAGCTGTTATATCAGCTATTATTTTCGGGAATATTGCATCAACTTCCATATTCCAAATTCTAATCGACAATACTGTATTTATGACTGCAATTCATGGCATTTTTCTTAATCCCTTTTTCTTGATAACTGGAGCTTACCTTGGTGTATTCATCGTTTACAGACTACTTATTCTGACAATGGCTGAAAGATAGCATCTTACTCCATTTGCTTAAAACAGATATGTATAAACAATCACGCCGAATATGGCTACAGCAATCATAGAAAGACTTTTTGTTACGCTTTCTTCTTTTTTTATCAAGTTTACTACCCACATAACAATCCAGCCAAAGAACACTAAACCAATTCCTAAACCTTGAACTACTTTTAATCCTAAAGTAAAAACTGAACCAGTCACAAACATAAGAAACCGGATGAAAAGGGGTGCAATACTAAAAATGAATAATGGATTTTTAATCTCTTTTATGATTTCTTGGCGTTCATCTTCATTCATTTTTCTGAAAGAACGCCAAAAAAGCAGAACAGGCACTATCCATATAAAACCTAGAAATATCAATTGAAGCATTCTCATACAATAACCCTTTCGACTATATATCTTTATTTTAATACGGAACATTTTAGGCCGATTGTAGTACAGCCCTTTTGCATTTATCACACCCTGTCAGTGCTAATAACTATAATTGGTAAACCTAAATTTATTCCACGCTCTAATTCAAATTGAATATGTCCGAAATTATTTCATCACTACCAGGCGTAAACATAAATATTGAAAATGAAATACATAATAGTCCCACAAATACCAAGCCAAAATTTTTATTCTTAAATAGACCTTTAACTACTAAAAACATTCCTGCAAATAATATTAAGAAATACCAAAACCCCATAAATTCACCTCATTTCAAACTTAATAATATGACGTTGTAGTTTATTAAAGGTTCTCAATTTTCAGTTTAATGGAGGCGAGATATTTCTTTGAATGCAGAGTAAATCTATACTTATATTAAAGTTAATGGCCCGATTGAATAGCAGTCCATATACCACTACTGCCCACGAATGTTAAGGGGCAAGACATTTTTTTTAGCTTTCTTACTGGATTTGGTTATCCATTCCACAAAAATAAAAACAAAAAATGCAATGGCAGTAAGCCCAATATTGTCAACCAAACGAATTTCTGGTCGGAATAACCACTGTAATGCAGTTAGAAATACGATGAACATTAAACAATAAGCTAGTGCTCTTTTAAACATATATTCATCCCCCCTGTTTCAGAAACTGGCCCTATTATTGTAAAACACTATCGTGAATATCGCTTAAATAGCTTTATTAAATCTCCTTTTCTCTCCTTTTCTCTTCTTTTTATTTTAATTGATTAAATTTTTAAACCAGTTAGTCAATATAGGTATCTCATCATTATAAATTGTAGCAATGACATTTTTTCCATCTGTTATAATCAGGGAATCCAAAGGTACATTGTTTACCTCAACGACTTCAGATATTCCACTATCCGGCCAGTTAGTTCCACTTAAAAATGGTGGCTCTGCTCCAACTAAAAATCTTGAAGGGTCTTTTTCTAGCTGTGAAATCAGCTTGTGATTGAGATTATAACCTACAAATTCATACACTTGATTATTTACTTCTACGATAATTGTTAATTTATATAATGATGTTCTAAACAATCTTTTTTGTTCTTTAATGTTAGGTTTAATCTTAAAATTTACTTCTTTTAGTTTCAGTGGATTAGTTTTTTCTACATGAAAAGTTGCTTGGTCTAAATTCATAGGCACTTCCATAGTCTCATTCCTTTATTAACATTTTGTTGTTCAATAATCTAGCCCGAATATAGAAATAGGGTGTAAATCCTCGTTACAGAATTGCACCCATTTGTTGAATAATAGAAATGACGCATATTCCACAAGTGTTCACGTATGTAGAATAAATTTATCATCACTTCATTCATTAGGATAAAGGTTCTGATATTTTTCTACTGTATGTTTAATTAAATCTTTTAAAACATTGGTATCTATATCAGCTAATTTATTCACATAAATACAAGCCTTACTCTTCGTGTGTTTGCCGAAGTTTTCTAATAATTCTTCCCTTTCTTCACTTTCATAGTCCAAATAAAGACAAATCTTTGCCTTTCTTGGTGAAAAACCCACTAAAGGCGCATTTCCTTTGTGTCCTGATGCATATTTATAGTGATAGCAGCCAAAGCCTATAATACTAGGACCCCACATTTTTGCGTCGTAACCAGTCACCTCTTCAAAGATTTCTAATAACTGATAGGCATCTGCCTTCTTCTTCTCATTTTCCACACTTTCAATAAAGCCAGTTACACTATTGTCATTTTCTTTCATCTTCGGTTCATACATATATACCCTCTCCTCTTCTATTTTCTGTGAATATACCTGTTTACACTTCAGCATTATTAATGGCCCTATTGAAGCACAAACCTTCTGCATTAATATGCCCCCGATAATTGAACAAGAAACTAGACACTAATCTTGATATATTTTTTGTGCTTCATATTTAAATCCATAATATTTATAATTTTGTTTCTTGTACATTTCCCTAGGGGTATCTTCTCCGTCGGCCACTAATATTACAATTTTTTTCGAAAATGACTCCATTACAAATTTTTGTAACCGGCTGCCAATCCCCTTATTACGAGACGATTCGTCTACAGATAGATCATCGATTTCGACTGTTTCGTCGGAGATAATAACATCTACAGAGCCTGCCGGGAAACCCTTATAAAACGCTAAAACTTGCTGAATAGCTTGATCTTCAAATTGACGTTTTATAAGGTCAATCTTTTGCTTCGCAAATTCAGTTCCAATCTCTAAATCATTCTTATATCGTAGTTTAAGAAGTACTTCTAAATTTTTTTCTGTCACTAGTTGAATATCTATATCTGAGTTATTTCTTATCGGCGGAAAGTGTTCCGGTTCAATGGCATATAGCTCCAAATAACCTAATTCATAATCCATATCAGTTAGGTATTTGCTTAACTCTTCCGTTGGCTTTATATTTGCGGGTAAATAGAATTTCAAATGCTTTTGTCCTCTACTCAAATGATAATCGCTTAAGTAATTTTCCACCTCTTTAAATTCTTTTAAAGATGGTAATGTTTTAAATTCAATAAAATTACTATCATACCTGGTTAACATCTCAGGATAGTGAAAATGGGTATATTGAGTATTTTCAGCTGCTATGTTCCCAAGTGTATAAATGTCTTTAAATGTTATTTCTTTCATTTTTGTACTCCTAACTTTAAGGCTGATGCCCCTTTTTCTACCTGATTACTCAATTAAGTGGATCGATTGCTGAAGAATAATAAAAGTTTTCATGCTTTAGTATTAGTATACTAAAAATTCCATAAAAAACCTTTTAATAAATAAAAGCACCTATAAAGTTAATAAACCTACTTTATCATAATGACAATTCTCTTCTTACGATATGAGTTTCTAAATCCGCTAATCTTACTGGAATCGGTAGTCGACTTTTATCATTTATACAAGCCATCACGATTTTCGTACTTGTCGCTAAATTAATCCCGTTACCACAAGACACCAAAAAAGGATTTACGCCCGCATTTTTTTGTATGTCTTCTATTATAAAATGATTTTTCAAAATCACTTCAAGCAACAGTTCATCTTGGATACGCGTAAATTCTTTAATAAGCTCATTTGGCAACAGATTTTCATGAGTCATTTGTAAACCACTACCCTTTAACAATATTTACCCCATCAATTAGATAAAGTGTACCCTTCGTAATGGCATTATAAAAAAATGTCCTTTACAAAGAATACACTTTATTGGTAGTTCATTTTGGTTTCATTTCTTCATAAAGAAATTCCGTCCCACCCGTTCCACAAGTCCAGGTGCGATTGCATACAGTTTACTTGTAATGCCCATATACCAAGGTAAATTCACATCACGAACTGGTTTTTCTATGACGCGGATAATCGCTTCCACCACCGTGTCAATCTGAAGCAAATGCTTGCTTAATGCCTTCCGGTAATTCCCTGTATCATCAGCAAGATCAAGAAAAGGCGTGTCGATGGGTCCAGGATTTATCGTAGTCACGTTAATCCCATACGGCGCAACTTCCATCCGAAGCGCATTCGTATAGCCTAGAATGGCATGCTTAGACGCCGCATAAACAGAAGCCTTGGGTGTTGCGACTTTTCCAGCTTGAGAACCGAGATAAATTAGATGACCAGCTTTCCTTTGCATCATATTAGGTAACAACCGTTTTGTCAGTTGCATCGGTGCAATTACATTCACATCCATCATATTCTCCACTTGTGTATCAGCAAGTTCATGCGCCAATCCAAATGTACCGACACCAGCTGAGAAAATGATGATATCTGGTGTGCTTACTTGCGCAGCTAACTCTTCAAGGTCGCCCAGTTTCGATATATCAGCCTGAACAACGTTAGCACCTTCCTCTTTTAATTCAGCCAAGACGTCGACAGAACGCCCTGTTGCCCATATTTCATATTCCTCTTTTAATAACCGTTTTGTCAGTGCAAGACCAACGCCACTCGTTGCGCCAGTGATTAAAATCGACTTACGCTTTTGCATAATAAAGAATACCGCCTTCTTCTTTTTGTACTGAAATCATTTCTTTACTTAAAAGGTAATCGGTTTGACCAATCGTTTCAGACAAAGTAAGACCCAGTTCTTTTTCATACACTTTAGGAAATAATTCTGCCGTTAATTCAAAAACAGTTCTTGGACCGTTATCCATCATACCTAACACTTTCATCGCCCGTTCATGTTGTTTATGAAGTCGGCCTTCAATTAGCGCATGTGCATTGAATACTTCAGCACCATGTCCCGTGTATATAGTATCCACAGGTAATGTCAGAATCTTTTTTAGTGATTCATTATATTGCAGCAAAGATAGTGGTCGCGCATCATTTTGCTCCAACGGTGGTTCGATTAATGGATTAGACGATACATTCGCAAGTACATGGTCTCCGCCAATCATCGTTTTTGTCGATTCATTCCAAAAAACGATATGACTTTGTGCATGCCCTGCAGTTTCGAGCACTGTCCAACCTGGATGACCTGGTAATTCATCTCCTTCAGAAAGAACGATATCTAGTGGTTTTTCCCCCATGAACACGACAGCATTCTTCATTTTCTTAACCATATGTAAATACTGCTCAGGAACGCCTTCTTCTATAAAGCGCTGCATATAAAATGCATCATGGTAATCAAAAAAAGCTTGATCACGCTTTAGCCATAAATCATTATACGCGTGACCTAATAAACGCGCATTCTCAAAAGCTTCAATCCAGCCCGCGTGATCCGGATGATGATGCGTTAAAATAACTTGTTCAATATCGCTAAGTTTGTACCCCGCTTCTATAACACCATTTTTAATTGCTTCAAAAGCTTCTGGCGTTTTAGGACCGACATCAACAATTGAAAGTGCATCACCTTTCATGAGATACGCATTAACATCGCCTACAGCGAATGGAGTTGGAATAACTATTTTATGAATCATATTTTAATCTCCTTTATAATGAATGGCAATTCATTCCATTGTACCTGTTTAGCTGTTGGACGTCACTAATTTGTTCTTCAATAACGAAAATTCAGATGTTTGACTTTCCCCATACAGCATGTGATAATCGTATTAATTCATGATTACGTTGGCATTGATGAAGACGAGTAGTTGTGGTGATGGAGAAAAGAGAGTGTGGTCCTCGGCTGAAAACCACATCCCCCCTCCCACTTCGAACCTCCTTCTGAGCCGCTGTGGAAACACAGCCGTCCCCCTTCGCGATAAGTTGGGAACAAGTTGTACCGGATTTCCGGTAAATTTAGGTGGTACCGCGGAAACATACGTTTTCGTCCTCATTCACAGGGGCGATAGCGTATTTTTTTATGGACTAAAGGAGAGATATTATGAAAACAATCGTATTTGCAGGTGCCGGTACAATGGCAGAAGCAATGATAGGCAGCATTGTAAAACAAGGCACAATTAATCCTGAAAATATATACATTATGAATCGATCAAATAAAGCTAAACTCGTTAAATTAAAAGAAAAATACGGTGTCTCTATCGTCAGTGATGATCGTAAAATTTTAAAAGAAGCAGATCTTGTAGTCCTTGCGATGAAGCCAATAGACGTTCAAGGCGGAATGGAACTCATCAATCCTTATCTAGGTAACAACACGGCCATCCTTACAGTCATGGCAGGTGTTCCCATTAAAACAATCGCGTTAGGTCTCGGTTCACGTCCAATTGCGCGGGCGATGCCGAATACGTCAGCAACTATTGCAAAGTCAGCTACCGCAGTCTCTTGGAATGATGCGATGACTGACGATATTAAAAGACTCGTACTGGATTTACTTGAAGCCATCGGAATTGTAGAAGAAGTCGAAGAAGATAAATTGCATATTGTCACCGCGTTATCTGGAAGTGGTCCTGCGTATTTTTATTATTTAGCAGAAGCACTTGAAGAAGCAGCAATTAACAGAGGCCTTTCAAAAGACACAGCACGTGCACTTATCATTCAAACATTTGACGGTGCATCTGCTATGTTAAAAGAAACAGGTATAGAACCAGCATTACTTCGAAAAGGCGTTACAAGTCCTGGCGGCACAACAGAAGCAGGTATTAGTATTCTTGAAGAAAGATCTTTCAAAGAAATTGTCGTGGAATGTTTCGAACATGCAGAAATGCGTTCTTTTGAACTTGGAAATCCAGTTAAAATAGACTAAACTACGGAGGTTGTCGAATGGCTAAATTATTTGAACCGTATACACTACGTAATTGTACATTTAAAAATCGCATCGTGATGGCCCCAATGTGTATGTATTCTTGTGAAGCAGAAGATGGCATGATTACAGACTGGCATAAGACGCATTATACAACCCGCGCAGTAGGACAAGTAGGGCTCATTATTGTTGAAGCAACTGCTGTTCAGCCTGCGGGGCGTATTTCTGCTCAAGACCTTGGTATTTGGCATGACGACCATATTGAAGGTTTAACCGAGACTGTACGTTTAATGCAGCTATATGGTGCGAAAGCTGGCATTCAACTTGCACATGCAGGTAGAAAAGCTACAGTTGACGGGGATATCTCCGCACCATCGGCAATTGCTTTTGATCATCATTATAAAACACCCGTTGAAATGACGACTGAACAAATTAAAGAAACAGTTCAAGCTTTTAAAGACGGCGCAATTCGTGCACAAAAAGCTGGATTTGACTTAATCGAAATTCACGGCGCGCACGGCTATTTAATAAATGAGTTTTTGTCACCATTAACGAATAAAAGAACCGATGAATACGGCGGATCCGCAATTAATCGCTACCGTTTCCTACGCGAAATTATAGACGTAGTTCGAAGTGTTTGGAACGGTCCACTTTTCGTTCGTATTTCAGCACATGATTACACTGAAGGCGGTATGACTGCAGAAGCATACGTTGAAATGGCCAAATGGATGAAAGACCAAGACGTTGACCTAATCGATGTCAGTTCAGGCGCTGTCGTTCCAGCACAAATTGATGCATATCCAGGTTATCAAGTACCCTTTTCAGAAATAATTAAAAAAGGCGCGGATATCGCAACAGGCGCTGTCGGACTTATTACAACCGGCATACAAGCCGAAGAAGTATTGAAAAACAATCGTGCCGACGTCGTTTTACTAGCTCGCGAGTTATTACGCGATCCATACTGGGCATATACAGCTGCAAAAGAACTCGGCGTATCTATTGAAGCTCCTAAACAATATGAACGCGGTTGGACTAAATAAAAAAAGAGTACATTTACTTATAACCCGTTCCGTTTACTGGTACAAATACTAAATTAACCACGAAAAAAAGTCCAATTCAAAATTGGACTCTTTTTATTGCCTACATCCCAACCTTTATGGCTAAGTCATAGCAATGATTATGATTATTATTATTTATGTATTTTGTACTTCAATCATACAACGAATATAAAATAAACCAAAAAGAAACTCCTGCAGAAATAGAAGCAAGAAAAGTATAAATCGTAAAATTATGTTTATGTTTTTCATCTAAAATTGCTCGAATTGCGTATATGGTAAAGAAGATTGTAAAAAATCCAAGTAATGAATATAAGAAAAGCATCTTAAATCCCCCTTCAAAACCAACTTCTATAACTTATCCTATTAAACTAAGTCTAACCCTATTAATAAACAGGGCAAATTCTTCTAGAATCGCAACCATTAATTTTTGATGAATACTAAAATCTTTTTCATTTTTTAAGATTCAATATTTTAATTACACCATAGTAAATAAGCCAAAATATTAGCGGTATAAAAACAATATAGTTTTTTTGGGTGTCAGGTAATAAAATTAGAGTTATTATAGATATGATAATACTGGGAATAAGTAATATCCAATATAATTTTCTTTTAGTCAATTTATTTTCTAGTGAATGATTAGACATATCTATTACTCCTCTCTAACCTTATCCCAATATGGCCGATTGAAGCGCGATTATTGGTAACAAAAAAGCAATTCATAAAGATGCTTATTAACTAATTGTACTTAGATATAAGTCAAGGGAGTCTTCAACTTCACGTTCTACTAATGCTATAAAATCACTATAATCTTCTGTCGTATGTGCTTTATCAAGCGCTTCATAATAGGCCAATCGATTTTCCACTTTAATAATGACTGGAGGGAATCCATCTTTCATTACTTCTAAATTCAGCAAAAGCCTTGAAGCGCGTCCATTTCCGTCTATAAATGGATGAATGCCAACAAAAATAGCATGCAACATAGCTCCACGCTCAACAGGATGGAGGTAGATTCCTTCTTTTTGATACCAACTCATCATTTTCTCCATTTTTTCTTGAATCAAATAATGCGCTGGTGGTATATGTGTAGCGCCAGAAATAAAGACCTGTTCTTTACGATATACACCTGCATACTCGTCAATAATTCCTTTTAGAATTAAACGATGCAGGTTTTTTATTTGCCATTCAGAAAGCGATTCTTTCATTTGGACAATTTCTTCAACATAAGAAATGGCATCACGATGATTTATTACCTCTAAATGTTCTCTCAATGTCTTACCACCGATTGTAATTCCCTCAAGAACCACTTTCGTTTCGTTCATGGTTAAAGTGTTTCCTTCAATCGCATTCGAATTATATGTCCACTCTAGAAATAACTTATCACGTAAACTTTTCAATGTATATTTTGGTAAAGGACGTGCAGCATCTAATTTCGCCTTCTTTTTATTAATAATTTCAAACAAATGATTAACCTCCCAAGTATACAAGTAGAGTATTTCTATTATTGTAACGCATATTGGAAAGTTTCTATACCTAATTGATATTCATCTTACTATTAAAAATAGACTATGTGATTATAGCTAAAGATTTATTTAGCACCTGTTTTGTCGTTATCACGTAAGCGCCCCCGATTAGTAAAACATGCAAAACAAGAAAGTAATTAGATAAAGTGCAACTCCGACAATTAACATCTCGGCAAAAATATAGTAAATACATTTAAGTATAAATTCAAAGAAATCATGGATAGCTCCACCTAAGTCATCCATAAATCTCGCCATTTATATCCCTACATATTTTGGACTGTTTATTGTATGGAATTTTGAATAATAAAAAAGCACCGCTAAATGCGATGCCAATTGACGTTTTAATTCGATGTTAATTTACTTGTTATATTAACTTTTGTACCACTCAACTAAACAAGTTAATCTCACGGTGTAGGTTATTTTATCATTCACAAATATACTTCTAAACACGCATCACTTTTCCATCTTTCCATTCAAAAACAGCAAAATCCTCAGCAATAAATAGTTCAGGAAATATCGCCTGCCCTTGTTGTTTCAATTGCGTAATATCACTTGGTAAAAAACGCGCACTAATATGATTGGCAATCAGCGCTTTTGCACCCGCTTGTTCAGCGGTTCTTGCCGCACCCGATATCGTTGAATGGCCATACTCTTTCGCTAAATCTTCAGTCGTTGAATCAAAAGTCGCTTCATGAACAAGAATATCTGCATCAATTGCTAACTCGACTGCAGCAAGACAATAACTCGTATCCCCTAAAATCGTCACTGTAAATCCATTCTGAGGCGGTCCTGTAACATCCTCACTTCTTACAATCCGACCATCTGGTAATGAAACATCTTCCCCATCTTTCAGTAACTTCAACAATGGCCCTTTCGGAACGCCGGCCTTCGTTACTTCCTCAATTAACAGTTTCCCTAATAATGGTTTTTGTTCAATGCGAAAACCGAAACAAGGGACACCATGTTTGAGACTTTTTGTTACTACCCGAAAACGTTCATTTTCAAAAACAAGACCTTCTTCAATCTCATGCACGACAAGTTCATAATTCAAATGACTTTTCGTAATTCGTAACGTTGTTATAAGCCACTCTTCAAGTCCGACTGGACCGTAAATATCTAATCTTTCATCTCCACCGAGAAATGCACGTGAACTGATAAGGCCAGGCAAGCCGAAAATATGATCCCCATGTAAATGTGTTATGAAAATTTTAGCGATTCTACGCGGCTTAAGCGAAGTATGTAATATTTGGTGTTGTGTCGCTTCGCCGCAATCAAAAAGCCATAAACCTTCCCCTTCTGCATTTAAATTAAGAACTGCCGATGACGTATTCCGTAATTTCGACGGCATGCCTGCGCCTGTTCCTAGAAATTGCAATTCCATGCCCTTCGTCCACCTTTCTAGTACTGCCTAATATTATTTTCCTCGTTTAATGGAACCTTCACCAAACTTCTGCTCAATTTCAGTGACAATTGATTCCATTTTGTCCTCTTTTGCATGCTTCTCATAATTGTAAATAGATAATTGCTCATGTAGTTCATTCATTGGGATTACATTGGTAACCGTTATTCCAAGTAGTCTAATCGGCTCTTCATCCCAATGTTTTTTAAATAAATCTGCCGCTTCTTGATAAATCTTTTCTTCATTATATAAAGGGTTAAGCACAGTGCGACTTCTTGATTGATTTTGCCAATCCGCCGTACGAATTTGAATCATCACAACAGTGCCGCCAAGTTGCTGTCGGTCAAGTCTTTGTGCAACCTTATTTGCAAGCCACTTTAAAACTTTCAGGCATTCATCCAGATCTGTTTCGTCAATTGGTAATGTTGTAGAGCTTCCGACACTTTTACGCTCTGCAGCCGCTTCTGGATCTACTGGGCGATTATCTATTCCTAGTGCCCGTAATCTTAATCTACTCCCATTTTTACCAAGCGAAGTTCGAATGAGAAGTTCCTCTGCTCGTGCAAGATCACCGATTGTTTTAAGGCCATGTGTATTCATCTTCATTTCAGTACTTTTCCCAATTCCATGCATCTCTATAAGCGGAAGTGGCCACAACACGCGTTCTACTTCACGCTTTCTTAAAATCGTAATGCCCATTGGTTTTTTCATATCTGAGGCGGTTTTTGCTAAGAACTTATTGGGTGCGATACCTATTGAACAAGGTAGATCTAACTCCAGAAGTATACGATTTTGGATACCTTCAGCAATTGAGACTGCATTCGTCAGGCCTCCTATTGCAGTTATATCAATATAAGCCTCGTCAATCGACACAGGCTCTACGAGATCCGTGTAGGTACGGAGTAAATTAAACAAGGCAGCTGAAGCAACGCGATACTTTTCGAAATCAGGTGGTACGATTACTAAGTCAGGACAAAGTCGTCTCGCTTCTCCAACCGTCATTGTTGTGTAAATACCTAGCGCCCGTGCTTCATAAGAGCAAGTGACAAGGATTCCCCTACGCAATTTCGGATTCCCAGCAACAGCCATAGGAATCCCTTTTAAAGAAGGATCATGCGCCTGCTCTACTGATGCAAAAAAGCTATTCATATCAAGATGAAGAATGACCTTTGCCCGTGTTTCACCGACATTTGACATCATCCATCAGCCATCCTTTTTATTCAATAGTATAACGCAAAAACCGAGCAAATAACACTGCTCGGCTAACAACTTATAATTATTTTGCGACTTGTGCTTCTACATAGTCATTTATTTCATTAATTCCTGGCAAAGACCTAGATAATATCTCAGTATCTACAATTGTAATCATTCGATTTTCTAGATTTGCAACAGCAGTGAAATAAGGCGTTTTCGAATTAGCCAAAAATGCCGATGTAGTTAATGTACTTACAGGTATATCAAGTATTTCCTTCGCATCTAGTACGAGTAATCCTATAAAAAAGTCTTTAATTTGCACAACAACTATGCGTGATTCCTCATTGTCCAATGCGCTTTTATTGTATAATATTTGTTCAAAATCAAGAATTGGAACAAGCTCGCCACGAATGCGCATGAGTCCGAGCATATACGCCGGTAAATGCGGTATCGGATTTACTTGCTCGAGTTTTTCAATAGAAACAGTCGAATCAATGGAAATGGCATACTCTTCATTCCCACACCTTACAATAACCGCTTTTAAGACACTCATCTATTTGACCTCCCAATCATTTGGTCGTTGTTACACTAATAATTGCAATGAGCAATTCTGTTAATTTATTTAGTTCTTCAACAGGCATTCGCTCACTCTTCGTGTGAATCTCTTCGTAACCAACTGATAACGTGAGCGTCGGGATGCCGGCTCCATTAAATACATTACCGTCACTTCCGCCTCCACTTGTTAAAAGTTCGGGTGTTCTACCTACAAGTTTAACTGCGGACATTGCAGTTTGCACTGCCTCAGACTCTTCTCCAAAACGGAAACCTGGATACATTTTTTCAACTTTGGTCTCAGCAGTCCCACCCTTTTCTACTGCAACTTGTTCAAAAGTAGTAATCATGTGTTCCAGTTGCTTGTTTAATTTATCTGGATCGATAGAACGTGCTTCAGCTAAAATTTCCACTTCATCACAGACAATATTTGTTGCTTGTCCACCAACAAAACGGCCAATATTCGCAGTCGTTTCAGAATCTATACGTCCTAATGTCATCGCTGATATACATTTTGCGGCAATATTAATTGCAGAGACACCTTTCTCCGGCGCAACTCCTGCATGTGCTGTCTTGCCGTAGATGTTCGTCCAAAGCTTCGCTTGATAGGGTGCACTCGTCACGATTCCTCCAACTTTACCATCACTATCGACCGCATAACCATACTTCGCTTTAATAAGCCTGGCATCCATCTCTTTTGCTCCGACAAGACCGCTTTCTTCACCAGCAGTAATGACAAATTGAATATCACCATGAGGCAATTTTTCCTCTTTCAAGACACGCGCCATTTCAAAGAGTGCGGCAATTCCCGCCTTGTCATCCGCTCCCAAAATCGTAGTACCATCAGAATAAACATAGCCATCTTCTCTAAGTTCTGGTTTTATCCCAATGCCCGGGACAACGGTATCCATATGGCAGGTGAAATAAATCGCGTCTACATTGTCAGTATTACCTTTCATAGAAGCAATCAAGTTCCCCGCACCATGCCCAGTACGTGCTGCAGAATCATCTTCTATAACATCAAATCCAAGTTCTTCCATTTTTTGTATTAAAAGATCTGCAATTGCACGTTCATCTTTTGTTTCCGAATCAATTTGAACAAGTTCAAAAAACTCGTTTAATAATCTCTGTTCATTCATAAAAATACAGCCCCTTACAATGGTATATTACCGTGTTTCTTCTTCGGTCTTGACTCTTTTTTGTTACGCATCATTTCAAGCGCTTGAATGAGTTTAATGCGTGTTTCTCTTGGATCAATAACATCATCAATCATGCCGTGTGATGCTGCGACATACGGATTAGCAAATTTCTCACGGTATTCCGCAATTTTTTCTGCACGCATTGCATCAGGATTATCTGAATTGGCAATTTCACGTGCAAAAATAACGTTTGCAGCCCCTTCAGGACCCATCACCGCAACTTCTGCATTTGGCCATGCAAATACGATATCTGCACCGATTGATTTAGAATTAAGTGCCACATACGCACCACCAAAAGCTTTACGTAAAATAACAGTCATTTTTGGAACAGTTGCCTCTGAATAGGCATATAAGATTTTAGCTCCGTGACGAATAATTCCACCGTGCTCCTGTTTAACGCCAGGGAAAAATCCTGTTACATCTTCAAAAGTAATAATTGGAATATTAAAAGCATCACAAGTACGGATAAAACGCGCCGCCTTATCAGATGAATCAATATCAAGGCCACCAGCCATTACACGGGGCTGATTACAAACAAGTCCAACAGATTCACCCTTAATGCGAGCAAATCCAATAACTATATTACGTGCAAACTCAGCTTGAACTTCCATAAATGAATCCGCATCTACTACTTGCTCAATCACTCTACGAATATCATATGGACGAATTGCTTCAAACGGAACGACATCCGCTAACTCAATACGGTAATCATCCTCATCGGCCGTTTCAATAATTGGTGCTTTTTCTTCATTGTTTTATGGTAAATAAGAAAGTAATTTCCGTACATTTTCAAGAACTGTTTGCTCATCTGATCCGCGGAAATGTGCATTTCCACTAATTGTATTATGGACTTTAGAACCGCCAAGTTCCTCTGAAGAAATCTTCTCACCAGTTACTGTTTCAATTACTTTAGGTCCCGTAATGAACATTTGACTCGTTTCATCCGTCATAAATACGAAATCTGTAATAGCAGGCGAATAAACAGCACCACCCGCACAAGGTCCTAAGATAACTGAAATTTGCGGAATGACACCAGAATAGATTGCATTTCTATAGAAGATTTCACCATAGCCATCAAGTGAGAGAACGCCTTCTTGAATACGCGCACCGCCAGAGTCATTTAATCCGATAAACGGCGTACCATTCTTAGCAGCTAAATCCATCACATTTGCAATTTTCATTGCATGCATTTCACCAAGCGCGCCACCGAAAACAGTGAAATCTTGCGAGAATAAATAAATCGGATTACCGTTCACTTTTCCGTAACCTGTCACAACGCCGTCCCCAGGACCTGCAAGTTTGTCCATACCAAAATCTTGATTACGATGTTTCACAAAAGGATTTAGTTCTACAAAAGTGTCCGCATCAAGCAATAATTCAATACGTTCTCTTGCCGTAAGTTTACCTTTTTCATGCTGACGATCAATTCGAGCCTCGCCGCCACCTAGTTCGATTTCTCTTTTTCTATCATAAAGTTCATTAATTTTATCGTAAATATCCATTTTATTAGCCCCCTTTATTTTTTTCGCACAGTTCAAATAAAACACCAAATGATGATTTAGGATGAAGGAAAGCCACTTCGGCGCCCCCCGCACCTTGTTTAGGTTCATCACTTAACAACTGAACACCTTTATCATGTAATTCAGCCATCCGTGTGCGAATATCCTTCACACCGAATGCAATGTGATGAACACCTTCGCCCCTCTTAGCGATAAACTTCGCTACAGGACCATCTTCACTCATTGATTCTAAAAGTTCTAGCTTCACATTACCTGCATTAATAAAAGCGACGCGGACTTGTTGACTCTCAACTTCTTCAATCGCCAACAGCTCCAAGCCTAAAGTATGTATATAATAGTCTAGTGTTTCATCGATATTTTTTACTGCAATACCAATATGGTCAACATTGTCCATAAGAACCACCCCTTTCCTCTATTGTACATTCTTACCCATTAATTCGCTACATCTTGTAGAATCTTAAATATCTGTTAAAATAGAGTTAAGTTCTTAATTGAAGGAGCAATGTCAAATGAGTAATAAAAAAGTACGAAAAGCGCTCGTATTAATAATGGTTGTTGCAATGTTTATTTCAGGTTTAGGTATGGGTCTTAGCATGTTAGTCTCTAACTAAAAAACTGTCCTTCTAGGCAATCGCCTGGAAGAACAGTTTTTTAAATTCAGTTAAATTTCTTCACAATGCGCATCAAATTGACCTTGAAGATTTGCTACTACTGACATTGGATCATGTCCTTCAATTTCATAACGCCCAACTTCAGAAACAAGTTTTCCGTCTTTTAATAACACAAAAGCCGGTGATGATGGTAAATAATCTTCCCCGAAATGCATACGCGCTTGTGCAGTCGCTTCTTTATCTTGTCCAGCGAATACAGTTACAAGATGATCCGGACGCTTATCATAGTGAACAGAATGTTGCGCTGCAGGACGTGCAATGCCTCCCGCACAACCACAAACTGAATTCACCATAACGAGTGTTGTTCCTGGACGCTTAAAAGCATCCTCAACTTGTTCAGGTGTTTGAAGCTGCTCATAACCACTTGCATCCATTTCAGAACGTGCGCGCATTATTGTATCATTCATTAATAAATTAAAATCCATAGCCATCTTCAAAACCCCTTTCTATTTACATTTTCATCATATCAGCCTAAACAACGACTTGCAAAGGACTTGCATAAGCAATTGACTAGAATTTAATCATCCACCCATGTGGAAATAATGAAATATTTCGTAATCTATTTCCCGGGCAAGCGCAGAATCTGACATGATGTGAATAAAATACGTCTAAATTCAGACAAATTCAGACAATTCAAACGTTTAAATATGAACTTTATTTAAGTAAACCTATTTCTTTAAACGGGTAATAACGGAAAATAACTTTACCAAACAGCGCATCATCCGATACAAAACCGAAATAACGACTGTCTTTACTAAATAAGCGATTATCACCCATAACGAACAAATAACCTGCTGGTACTTGTTGTTCCCCCGTCAATTCTTCAAGTGAAAAATCACCCGTTAATTTATTGACCAACAAAGCTTTTTTCTTTTCAGCCAAATAAGGTTCTGGAACAACAACGCCATTTATTAATAACTCGTCATCTTTCATCTCAATCCGATCACCTGGAAGTCCAATTACTCTTTTAATATATTTTTCATTCGAATCAGGTGCATCAAAAACGACCATATCAAATCGTTCAACATCACTTATTTTACTTACAATAATACGATTACCATTCTCAAAAGTTGGTGACATAGATTCTCCCATTACAATTGTTGGGGAGAAAATAAATTTATGACAAATGAGTACAAAAGCAACTGCAAATACAATTGCCTTCACCCAAGAAAAGATTTCTTTTTTGACACCCTCACTCACTTTCAGCCCTCCCTATATAAATCAATACGCATCTCAATGATGCTTTATGTCTATTTGAAATCTATATTCTTGGTGATCAATTTTATGTTCCCTCAAACAACCGATCCACAGCACTCGTCACAGTCAGTTCACCATGAAGAAGGGCTTTCTCTAATAAAGCCACTTCTTCTTTCTTCCCTTTTTCTGCAAAGAAAGTATCAATCAGGCGATCATTTATCATCGAACGGAACCAATCCTTCGTTTGTGCATTCCTTCGTGTTTCCCAGTGCTGAATGCTTTCCATCGTCTCTTTAAACGTCAACACCATCGACCAGACATCTTCTAGTCCCGTTTTTTTAATCGATGACACAGGTAATGCAGTGGACATCCATCCAGGTGAAGCAGGCTGTAGGAAATGAAGCAGCTGACGATACTCTCTTACCGTCTTTTTAGCTAACCGTAAATTATCTCCGTCTGCTTTATGGACTACAATCGCATCTGCCAACTCCATAATGCCTTTTTTCATCCCTTGTAATTCATCCCCAGCACCTGTTAAAACGAGCAGCATGAAAAAGTCTACCATGCCGCGGACTACCGTTTCACTTTGTCCAACACCAACTGTTTCAATTAAAATAATATCGTAACCCGAAGCTTCACATAACAACATCGTCTCACGTGACTTTTTATGCACGCCACCGAGCGTACCTGAGGTTGGCGACGGTCGAATAAAAGCATTTGGGTGTCTCGCCAGCTCTTCCATTCGCGTTTTGTCCCCTAAAATACTACCGCCTGTAATTGACGAACTTGGATCAATCGCAAGGACAGCCACTTTATGCCCGGCATTACAAAGCATCAAACCAAATTCTTCGATAAATGTACTCTTACCAGCACCAGGAACACCCGTAATACCAAGTCGAATACTATTACCCGTTTTCGGCAACAAATTGAGCAATAACTTTTGCCCGACATGTTTGTCTTCCATTGTAGTACTCTCTAGCAGCGTAATGCCTTTCGCCAAATGAAGCCGTGAGCCTTCTAAAATATTATCCGTCAACTCATCAACTGAAACAGTTCGATTCTTTTTAACAAAACGCTTCCTCGGTGCCGCGGTCATCCCGTCATGTGAAGAATTAATGCCGTCCATCACGTGCATTGCACTATCTAAACGTACATCATCTTTATTCTCCATTATTCCGCCACTTCCTCATAACCGAGTCTGCGGTAAATTTCTTCAATAACTTTTTCAGCGGCAACAGGAATAACTGTTCCAGGACCAAAAATTGCAGCAGCACCGTTTTCACGTAGGAAAGCATAATCTTGTGCTGGAATAACGCCGCCCACAACGATTAGAATATCTGCACGTCCAATTTCAGTTAACTCAGCAAGTAATTCTGGTACAAGTGTTTTATGACCTGCAGCAAGCGAACTTACCCCGATAACATGCACATCATTTTCAACTGCTTGTAACGCTGTTTCTTTAGGTGTTTGGAATAAAGGACCAATATCAACGTCAAATCCTAAATCGGCAAAGGATGATGCAATTACTTTTGCTCCGCGGTCATGACCGTCTTGCCCCATTTTAGCAATCAGAATCCTTGGACGACGACCTTCATTTTCTAAAAAGTCATTGGACATCGCTTTGACGGCTTCAATTTCCTCTTCATTAGAAAAATTGGAACTATATACGCCACTCACAGAACGAATTACAGCCTTATGTCGGCCTGCCACAGATTCTATGGCATCCGAAATTTCACCAATTGTCGCACGTGCACGCGCAGCATCAACAGCACAAGCAAGCAAGTTGCCTTCTCCAGATCGAGCCGTTTCGGTAATGACTTGAAGAAGATTCGTAACTTCAACTTCATCACGTTTTGCTTTCATATCATTAATACGGTCAATCTGTTTCTGTCTAACGACTGTATTATCTATGTCCAAAATATCAATTGGGTCTTCAATGTCCAGTCGATATTTATTCACGCCTATAATTGACTCAGCCTTCGAATCGATTTGAGCCTGTCGTTTTGCAGCTGCTTCTTCAATCTTCATCTTAGGTAGTCCAGTTTCAATCGCTTTTGCCATACCACCAAGTTCTTCAATTTCCGCGATTAATTCCCACGCTTTTTCCATCAGCTCTTCTGTTAATTTCTCAACATAAAATGAGCCACCCCAAGGATCCGCAATTTTCGTCATCGTCGTTTCTTCTTGCAGGAACAACTGTGTATTACGCGCAATACGCGCAGAAAAGTCTGTTGGTAAAGCAATTGCTTCGTCAAGTGCGTTCGTATGAAGGGATTGTGTGTGTCCCATCGCCGCCGCATTCGCCTCAATGAGTGTACGCGTAACATTATTAAATGGATCTTGCTCCGTTAAACTCCAGCCTGACGTTTGTGAATGTGTGCGCAGTGCAAGTGACTTTGCATTCTTCGGTTCGAACGACTGAATCATTTGTGCCCACATTTTACGTGCCGCGCGCATTTTCGCAATTTCCATAAAATAATTCTTTCCAATGGCCCAGAAAAACGACAATCTTGGTGCAAATAAATCAATATCTATACCTGCTTTTAACCCAGTCCGAACATATTCCAATCCATCTGCAAGCGTATATGCTAGTTCAATATCCGCCGTCGCACCCGCTTCTTGCATATGATAACCAGAAATCGAAATCGAATTAAACTTCGGCATACTTTTAGAAGTATATTCGAAGATATCCGCAATTATTTTCATCGACATTTCTGGTGGGAAAATATACGTGTTTCTAACCATATATTCTTTCAAAATATCATTCTGAATTGTTCCTGCTAACTTATCGGGTGTTACACCTTGTTCCTCAGCTGCAACGATATAGAATGCCAATACAGGGAGTACTGCGCCGTTCATCGTCATCGACACAGACATTTGATCTAGCGGAATACCGTCAAATAAAATCTTCATATCTTCTACAGAATCAATCGCAACACCGGCTTTTCCGACATCACCGGTAACACGAGGATGGTCTGAGTCATAGCCGCGGTGCGTTGCCAAGTCAAACGCAACGGAAAGGCCTTTTTGCCCCATCGCAAGATTTCGTCTATAAAATGCATTACTTTCTTCTGCAGTTGAAAACCCGGCATATTGACGAACTGTCCACGGTCTAGTTACGTACATTGTCGGATAAGGCCCTCTCGTATTCGGTGCAATACCTGGATAATCTTTTAAGTGCGCTACATCTTGCACATCTTCTTCTGTATAAACAGTTTGAATATCAATGCCTTCATTTGTCGGGAAAGGCTTATCAGTTATAGGAGCGCCTTGGATAAGTGATTCTGCACCCTCTAATGGATTTACATCCTTAAATTCAGGTTTTTTCATCGTGCATCCACCTCTTTCCAACCATTCTTAATTTCCAATAATTTCTCGATACGGTCAAGACCGCTATATATAAAACCATTCAGCCCAGCAGTCAACCACTTAGCAGAAAGTTCTGAATCGAATTTACCAGCAATATCAATCTTTATCCCTTGAGGCAACCCTGCTAATAAAGCAGACATAACTTCTTCGGTTTTATCAGTTGTACCACAAACAATAGCATAATCCGGTTTTTCATTTGCAAGCCACTCCAGCGCTTCTAAAGCCGTAGTAAATTCTGGACTTTTATCAGCTTGAATGCCACCCGTTGCTAGAAAACCACTAACAAAATCAGCACGTGATTTAAATTCTTTTAATGGACCAAATGTACATAACACTGTTTTGGGTTGCTTAATCGCAAAATGAGCACGCAACACTTCAAAAGGTTCAGCTAAACGCCCTTCAATAGTAAGACCGTTCGTCCCTTCTAATGTAGCTGCATCAATATCCGCATAAACATTCGTTCCAATAAGTGCTGTTTTGCCCGTAGCAACGTCCTTTAAACGCGTTTCCTGACAGGTTTTTAATCGCTCAGCCAATGCGCCACTTTCAACAAACGCCTTATACCCACCTTGCGCTTCTATGTCCAAAAATAATTGCCAAGCCTTCTCCACAAGTTCTCTCGTCAATGTTTCAATAAAATAAGATCCCCCTGAAGGATCGATTACTTTATCAACAAGCGCTTCCTCTTTAATGACGAGTTGGACATTTCTTGCAATACGGATAGATGCAGGTGTTGTCCTGGTTAAAACATTATGTGGTTGTACTGTAATCACATCTGCTCCTCCGAGAACGGCAGACAAAGTCTCGTTTCCAGCACGTAGCAAATTGACATATGGATCTAACTTCGAATACGTTCGTAAAGAAGTTTCAGCTAATAAAGGGATATGCTTCGCGTCTTCACCGAAAGCCGTTCCCAATGCCTTCCACAAAACGCGATAAGCACGGATTTTTGCAATCTCCATAAAGAAATGTGTATCTACTGCAAATCGAATACAAAACTTTTCACTAAATTCATTGAACGACTCATAATCAGATGCCAATTCAGCAGCTTCTGAAAGAGCGACCGCCAATTCAGTTACCGCATCCGCACCGTCGTAATGCGCATCACGTAAATCCGCAATGATTGAACGAACGTTTGTAAATCCTTCTGGTAAACTAGTCGTAATAAGCGAAACAACACCTTGAACTTTATATCGTTCTTCCACAGGCACTAGATTAAATATAGCTATAATTGGATCGTTTTCTTTAATATTTGATAAAAAGATTGGATAACTTGTTAAAAGACTCGCTAATTCTGAAAGTGATTCATTGTCCCAAACTAGAGGTTGATTCCCATCATAAAAAATCGCCTCATTACCGCGGCCAATTGAAATAATCAATTCTGCAACAAAACTTTTCCCGTTGCTTGCATATTGCTGTTGAGCGACAATCCAACCAGTAGTCGTCTTTGCTTCTCTTATAGTAGGTATAGTATTATTTAATGCTTCATCTTCAATATAGAGCGGTTGAAGATCAATGCCTTCAGGTGTTTTAGTAATGAGCTTTTCAAAAGGTTGCCCTCTCATCGACTTTAGCGCAATTTCCTGCCATTCCTCATAATTAGCTTCTTCAAAAGTTGCTGTTTTCATCGTATGTATTGTCATTTAGCAATCGTACCTCCCCAAATAATCAATCTACCTTTATTTTACATGAGCTAGAACTATTTTGTAAGTATCAATACATCAGTTGTGTTTAAATTAAACTCTAATTAACAGAAATTTCTTTGTATAAAAAAACCTAGAACCACTAAAGCGGGTCCTAGGTTCGTTATATTAATAAATAACAGTGTCTTTAGCAGAAATATTTTCTAAAATTTCTTTCACTCTTGCTAAGAATCGCCCACAAACTAGACCATCTAATACACGGTGGTCAAGGGACAGACAAAGGTTTACCATATCCCGCGCTGCAAACATATTACCTTCCATAATTACAGGGCGTTTCACAATTGATTCCACTTGAAGAATGGCAGCCTGTGGATAATTGATAATCCCCATTGATTGGATTGAACCAAATGAACCAGTATTGTTCACAGTGAATGTACCATCTTGCATATCAGCAGACGTTATTTTTCCTGAACGCGCTTTTGTTGCGAGACCATGAATCTCTCGGCCGAGTCCTTTAATTGTTTTTTCATCTGCCTGTTTAATGACAGGAACAAATAGGGAATCTTCATTCGCAACTGCAATCGAGATATTAATATCTTTTTTCTGAATAATTTTGTCGCCTGCCCACATCGAATTCATCATCGGGAATTCTTTAAGTGCTTGAGAAACGGCATCTACAAAAAATGCAAAATAAGTTAAATTAAAGCCTTCTTTTTTCTTAAAGTCTTCTTTTACTGAATCTCGGTATTGCACCAGATTAGTCACATCAACTTCAATCATCATCCAAGCATGTGGCACTTCCTGTGAGGCACGGACCATATTATTCGCAATGGCACGACGTACACCCGTAACAGGTATTTCCGTATCCCCGACAGCAACAGGATGATTCACTTGAACTTTAACCTTTTCCGGTTCTGGTTTAGAAGGGGCAACAACAGGTGTGTCTGCTTTTTGAACTCCGCCACTTTCAATGAGTGCCAGCAAATCCTTCCGCGTAATACGTCCACCAAGACCAGTTCCTTTAACAGTTTTCAAATCAATATTATTGTCCTGCGAAAGGCGGAGCACTGCTGGAGAATAGCGTCCACTTGCATCATTTCCCTTAGAATCATTTGCCATTGGTACAGCTTTTACAGCTTGAGTTTCTGATGCAGAAGCTTTTTCACCTTCATCAGTTCCCTCAGTTTCAATGACACAAACAAGGGCACCAACATCTAAAGTTTCGCCTTCTTTGGCAATTAAATCCTTTATCGTTCCCGTAAATAATGAAGGAATTTCAGCATTTACTTTATCTGTATTTACTTCTGCAATTGGATCATACTTCGTAATTTTATCGCCTGGTTTCACTAACCACTTTTCAATTGTTCCTTCAGTTACGCTTTCACCGAGTTTCGGCATTAAAATATTTTCGATAGCCAAAAAACTTCACCTCCGTTTCGTTAAAATTCAGCAAGTTCCCGTGCCGCTTTTTCGACTTTATCTGGATTCATCATAAAAAATCTTTCCATTGTTGGTGAATAAGGCATCGAAGGCACATCAGGCCCAGCAATTCTTTTAATCGGTGCATCTAGGTCAAATAAGCAGTTTTCCGAGATAATAGCTGCAACCTCACCCATAATGCTACCTTCCATATTGTCCTCTGTAACGAGTAGTACTTTACCCGTCTTAGAAGCCGCTTCAATAATTGCTTCCTTATCAAGTGGATAAATCGTACGTAAATCCAGGACATGTGCTGATATGCCATCATCTACAAGTCTTTCCGCAGCCTGTAGAGCAAAATGAACACATAATCCGTAAGTAATAATTGTGATACCGTCGCCTTCTCTTTTGACATCTGCTTTCCCAATCGGAATTACATAATCGTCATCAGGAACCTGACCTTTAATTAAACGATAAGCGCGTTTATGTTCAAAAAACAATACGGGATCATCATCACGAATCGCTGCTTTAAGTAAACCTTTTGCGTCATACGGTGTAGACGGCATCACAATTTTCAAACCAGGTTGGTTAGCAAACATCGCTTCTACTGATTGAGAATGATAAAGCGCGCCGTGAACGCCGCCTCCGTATGGTGCACGAATAACAATTGGACAAGACCAATCATTATTTGAACGATATCGAATTTTCGCCGCTTCAGAAACAATCTGGTTTACAGCAGGCATGATAAAGTCTGCAAATTGCATTTCCGCGACAGGTCGTAATCCATACATTGCTGCACCGATTGCAACACCAGCAATTGCTGATTCAGCAAGCGGAGCATCAATTACACGGTCTTCACCAAACTCGTCATATAACCCTTGTGTCGCTTTAAAAACGCCACCCTTTAAGCCAACATCTTCACCAATAATAAACACACGATCATCATTAGCCATTTCTTCTTTCATCGCAAGTGTAATCGCATCGATATAAGACATAATCGTCATGATTGGTCCCCCCTTGCTTCAGCATAAACATGAAGAAGTGCTGATTCAGCATCCGCATACTCAGCATTTTCAGCGTAATCAGTCGCATCGTTAATTTCTTGTAAAATTTTAGCTTCTAATTCCTGCTCCAACTCTTCAGTTAAAATGCCGACTTCTTTTAAATAATTAGCAAATGCCAAGTTCGGATCATCGCGCTTCTCATTATCAAGTTCTTCTGCAGCACGGTATTGTCTATGGTCATCATCAGAAGAATGAGATGTTAGACGATAACAAATTGCTTCTATTAGACTCGGCCCTTCTCCGCGACGTGCACGGTCTGCGGCTTCCTTCGTAACACGGTAAACTTCAAGCGGATCTGTTCCGTCGACTGTTACACCTGGCATACCATATCCAATTGCACGGTCAGAAATATTTTCACAAGCAACTTGCTTCTCAATAGGTACAGAAATCGCATATTTATTATTTTGAACCATAACAATCGTAGGTAGTTTATGAACTGCAGCAAAGTTCATACCTTCATGGAAATCTCCCTGATTTGTAGATCCTTCACCAAGCGTCGTAAAAGTAATAAAATCTTCTTTTTTCATCTTACCAGCTAGTGCAACACCAACCGCATGCGGCAACTGAGTTGCAACTGGAGAAGAGCCTGTTAAAATACGATTTTTACGCTGACCGAAATGACCTGGCATTTGTCGACCACCCGAGTTAGGATCTTCCGCTTTAGCAAAAGCTGAAAGCATCAACTCTCTTGTCGTCATACCAAAATGGAGTACAACAGCCATATCACGATAATATGGTGCAATCCAATCCTTTTTATTATCGAGTGCAAAAGCCGCACCAGCTTGCGCAGCCTCTTGCCCTTGACATGAGATTACAAAAGGTATTTTTCCTGCACGATTTAACAGCCACATTCTTTCATCGATTCGACGAGCACGAAGCATTGTTTCATATATATTCAGAACATCTTCATTCGTCAGCCCAAGCTGATCATGACGATTTTCACTCATATTTATAATCCCCCTTTTACATATGAATTGCTTTTCCATCTACTGCAAGCGCGGCTTCACCCATTACTTCGGCAAGTGCTGGATGTGGATGAATTACACTTGATATCTCCCAAGGTGTTGCATTCAATACCATAGCTAGACCTGCTTCTGAAATAAGTTCTGTAACATGTGAGCCTATCATATGAACACCGAGTATATCATCAGTCTTTTTATCTACTATTATTTTCACGAAACCATCAGAATTACCATTGACAAGCGCTTTTCCAATAGCTGCAAAAGGAAACTTTCCGATTTTATAGTCGTATCCCTCTGCCTTTGCCTGTTGCTCAGTAATGCCAACACTAGCAGCCTCAGGACTTGAATAAATACAACGTGCTATTTTAGTGTAATCAATCGGTTCATTCGTTAGACCAGCAATATGTTCAACCGCCGCAATACCTTCATGTGCAGCGACATGAGCCAATTGTAGGCCACCAATCACATCACCAATCGCATATATATGATGTTCTTTCGTTTGAAAAGTTTTTCTTGTTTGGATAAAGCCGTCTACTACTTCAATTTCAGTATTTGCAAGGCCAATACCTTCAGAGTTTGCTTTACGCCCAACTGAAACAAGAATCTTTTCCGCAGTAAACAATTCTGTTTCGCCGTTTACTTCCGCAGAAATCTTAACTAAACCTTCACCTTTAACAAGTGTTTCAGGTAGAACCTTAGCATTTGTAATAAATTTGATTCCATTTTTAGTCAGTAGTTTTTTCATTTCTTTAGATATATCTTCATCTTCACTTGGTATAATGCGGTCTGCATACTCAATGACAGTCACTTCAACACCAAAATCATTCAGCATAGACGCCCACTCAATACCAATTACACCGCCACCAATAATAACAATACTTTGCGGTAGTGCTTCCAGCTTTAATGCACCATCAGATGAGAGAATATTTACTTCATCAATTTCCAACCCAGGCAAAGTACGCGGGCTTGAACCTGTCGCAAGTACTAAATGCTTTAAAATCAGCATTTCATTCTCATCGCCGTTTGTCATCTCAACAGAAATCGTCCCCGGCATTGGAGAGAATATTGAAGGCCCAAGCATTCTACCTAACCCTTCAAATACATCAATCTTACCTTTTTTCATAAGTGAAGTTACACCTTGATGAAGCTGTTTAACAATCTGCTCTTTTCTTGCTTGAACGCGACTGAAATCAAGCGTTACATCATTCGTTGTAACACCATACTCAGATGCCTTATTTTTTGCTAAATCATACACTTCAGCACTTTTCAAGAGCGCTTTACTCGGGATACAACCTTTATGTAAACAGGTTCCTCCGAGTAATTCTTTTTCTACTAGCGCTGTTTTCAAACCTAATTGCGCAGCGCGAATTGCAGCGACATAGCCACCTGTTCCGCCACCCAATATGACAACATCATATTCTCGTCCCAATAAAATTACCTCCTTTAAAACAAAACTTCACATTTTGTTTTTGCTATCTAGCATAAATCAGGGACAACAGACTGTCTGTTGAAAAATACTGCATGTAAAGCACCGTAAGATCTCCAAAAGCTAAGTCAGTTAACTAACTATATCAATCACCAAGGAGATCCTTACAGACCTTATTTCATTCTTTATTTATTCTATATACATTTTCTAGATGAAAAAATCCTTAACGTCTTGAATAAACACTTTTTTCTGTTTGTAAAAATGTGCTACGTGTTTTTGCAACGCGTGCAATACGCTCTTCCGCCAGGTGGTCTGCTGCTTGATAAGTCGGAATACTATCGCGACGTGAAATTGCAAAAATATCACCAAGTATGTCGTAAATACCACCAACACGCTTCAACGCACGTTCATAATTATAACCAACAAGTTCATCTGCAACATTAATAACGCCACCTGAATTAATTACATAATCAGGTGCATACACAATGCCCATTTCATGAATTTTATCGCCGTGAATATCTTCTTTTAATTGGTTATTTGCAGATCCTGCAATTACTTTAAATTTAAATTGTGGAATCGTTTCATCATTGATAATTGCGCCCAGTGCACAAGGTGCAAATATGTCTGCGTCCACCGAATAGATCTCATTCGGTTCAACAGCAACCGCATCAAACTTGTCAACAGCACGTTGAACGGCTTCCTTATTAATATCAGTGACGATTAACTTCGCACCTTCTTCATGCAAATGCTCGCATAAAGTAAATGCAACGTTCCCCACACCTTGTACAGCAATCGTTTTATCCGCTAACGAATCGCTACCAAATGCTTCTTTAGCCGCTGCTTTAATTCCTTGGTATATTCCGTAAGCTGTCATAGGCGATGGATTTCCTGAAGAACCATTACCAGCACTTACCCCAGTTACATAATCAGTTTCCAAATTAATATAATCCATATCCTCTTCTGTCGTGCCAACATCTTCTGCAGTTATGTATCGTCCACCTAATCCTTCAATATAACGTCCTAGTGCACGGAATAATTCTTCGCTCTTATCTTTTCTAGGATCTCCGATAATGACCGTCTTACCGCCACCTAAATTCAAACCTGCTGCCGCATTTTTATATGTCATACCACGCGCAAGGCGAAGTGCATCTTCAATCGCTTCTTCATCAGTATCATAAGTCCACATCCGCGTACCACCAAGTGCAGGTCCTAGTGTTGTATCATGAATTGCTATAATTGCTTTTAATCCAGAAGTTTGATCGTGGCAAAATACTACTTGCTCAAAGCCGTTTTTTTCTAATTTACTAAAGATTGTCATTAAAATTTCCTCCTTTATTGATTACCATTTAATTTTGAAGTCTTATGAAGAAAATTGCAAGCACAAGTGTGCAATTATACGAGATCAAACTTTTCAAGTTTATAATATAATGAACGAAGTGAAATTCCTAATCTGTTTGCAGTGACTGATTTATTATTATTATTTTCTTGTAATGAATTTAATAAAATTGTTTTTTCATAGTCATCCATTATTGTAGCAAGCGTATTCTTTGACTGGAGTAAGTAATTATCTACTCCCTTTTCAGGTTCTGCTAAAGATTTATTAACATCATCAAACTCCAATACAGTCTTGCTTGAATCCATATAAATCAACGCACGACTTAAAACATTTTCAAGTTCTCTAACATTGCCAGGCCATTCGTAACTTTGTAACTTTTCCTCGGCCTCTTTTGAAATTTCTTCTATATTCATACCTAGTTCTTTATTAAGTTTAATCAAAAGATGATTAGAAATTTCTAATATATCCTCTTGCCTTACGCGTAATGAAGGTATTTGAATCGCCATTCTACTCAGCATATAGTAAAGCTCTTCTATAAATGAGCCATCAAGCATCGCTTTTTCAAGGTTTTTTGAACTTGCAGTTATAAAACGAACTGCAACAGACTCATTATTGTCTGTAGAATTTGAATAAACCATTCCCTCTTTCAAGTAAACAAGTAATTTACTTTGAATTGCATGTGGTAAGTCTGCTATTTCGTCAAGAAAAAGTGTGCCATTTGCCGTTTCTCTAAACAGGCCTTTCTCTTCACTCAAATCACCACTACCGAATAGTTTCGCCTCCAAAATAACAGGATCAATAGCCGAACAATTCACACGTATAAACTTATTCGATTTCCTATCACTCTCACTATGGATTGCATGCGCAAATAATTCTTTCCCACTACCAATCTCGCCCCGCAATAAAACCGGCACATCATTTCCAGAAGCTAAACGAGCCATCTCAATGGAAATATTGATTTCCTTAGAACTCCCGTAAACATCCGCAAATGTATATGTAGACTCAAGTTTTCTAATAATAGACAACGCTTGGTCAAGTTCACTCATAAGACTACGAATTTCAGTCATGTCATGAATAACGCCAACGCTTCCCTTTATTTCTTGGTCTACAATTATTGGCGCAACATTCACAATCACTTCTTTGTTTTGATCGCCAACACGCATATTTACGCCTCGAACTGCTTTTTGCGTTCGCAACACTAGCATATGAATACTTTCACCTTCACTAATATCCGCAGTTGCCGGCCTGCCAATGACCTCTTCTTCTGTTAATCCCGTTAAACGCGTGTAAGCAGGGTTAACAAGAATGCCATTACCATTTTCATCCACTACGGAAATGGCATCGTCACTAGAATGAATAATCGCTTGAAGCATCGTTTGTACTTTTTTAAGATCAGTAATTTCTTCAGCAAGCGTAACAACTTCTGTAATATCTTTAAAAATAGCGAATGCCCCAACCGTATTTCCTTGCTGGTCAAAGAGCGCATAGCGGGAAGTCACTATTTTCAAACCATTGGCTAACGTTTGTTTTCGATTCGTTTCTGATTTTCCTGTATGAAAAACATGTGGAAGCTCCGTCGTAGGAATAATATCCAATATATTTTTTCCAATCGCTTCTTTTATAGGAATCCCGATCATAGTGGCAGCGCTTTCATTGAAAAAGTCTACTTCGCCTTTTTGATTCATCCCTATCATGCCTTCTTCAATCGAATCAAAAATCATTCTTTGTTTGTAAACTTCCGAATACATTCGCTTGTTGACTGTTGTTTCCTCTTGAAGTAATTGAATAAATAACTTTATAAATGAAGCATTCATTAATGTTGTTTCCGCATTTTTACTTTTTTGTATATCATCGTAAAGTTCGCTGTTTCCAGTCGTTTCAATAATTAAGCTTAAATCCGCAGACAAATATTCCTTCCAATCACGCCCAATTACATAATTACTCGAAAGGGTACGCTCTTGATTTTTTTGATCCATGTCAATTACAGCAATCACTGTAATGAATTTATAACTTTGCAGAAGCTCAAATATTTCAACACCATCTGGACCTGCTCCGATTATTAGGATATTTTGCAAATACATTCATACCTCTCTTTGTTAAATGCAATATATTGCAAGCATAAATTCATCATACATCATTGCCATGTTCTTGACAATATATATTCAACAGGTAAAATTATATTTAGCGATATATGTTTAACAGAAAAACGCCTGAATAATTGACGTCTTTCTATAATTAAGGAGTTGTTTAAATGGCACGTCTTGCTGCTTTTATTGTATTACTCATTCCTGGGATTTTTGCCGCTGGTGGCATTAAGCTTATGAGGGATTCTTTATATGGTGTTTTATTTAATCCATTTACAGTAAGCTGGTTGCAGTTTGTAGTAGGATTTATATTATTTGCTGCCGGAATTTCTTTCTTTGCAGGCTTTCTTCTAAACCGTGATCGAAGAAATGGCAGAGTTCAGAAACGTTTTGCAAAAAAAGAAAGTTTGTGACGACTAACGTCACAAACTTTCTTTTTTCCATTACTAGATATTCAGTACCCCATCAGTCAATTTAAATAGTCCATTTGTTTTGTTATGAATAAGTTTGTAAGACTTTCCAATTTGAATAATCGTTCCAGGAAATGCTTCTTTTGTTACTTCAATTTGTGCTGGCACAGCATTTTTAATTCGAACTAACAGCTTCTGAATTTCAAAATCTAGTGCCTTTATCGTTTCTTTATTTCCATTAATTGCATCGCTAATCTTTGTAAGAGCTTCATTTTGATCATAAGATAAGTTATTTTCAAATTTAGAAAACTGTTCCATATGTAGTTCGAGCTGTGCAACAACTTCATGGCGATTCTTTAAATCAAGCGCCATTTCCTGTATTTCTATTTGCAATGCCGATTTATCGACACCAGATGCATGTAAAAGAGTTTTTCTTTCATGTTCATTTCCTACAATGGCACACTCAATACTATCAACCGCTTTCAGTGTACCACCAATGATCCTACCTCTATCTTTATCCACAACTATTCGCTTTGCTTCAATATCGCTACTGAATAAATAAAGCCCTGCATGTACTTCTTCAGCATAAAGTTTGCAGTTATTTGCATGCTTTAAATAAATATTACCTTTTGCTTCAATAATTGTATCTCCTCCACCAAAGACACCGCCTTTTATAAATATATCGCCTTTCGAAGAGTAGATACTCTCTGCATTAGTGACGCCTTCAATACTATCAATCGAAATATCACCCGTTGCATTCACTGAATAACCAGCATAGATTGTACCAAGAATTTCTACTGAACCATCAAAAGTGACGGCACCCGTCTCCGGTCCAATATCGCCTTGTATCACCAAGTGTTTGCCAACGCCTACTATGTTGTTGGAAAATTCCAGTGCACCACCGTATTTAGCGCGTAGGATAACTTTATCGCCTTCAGTTTCTTCAGTAACTGACTTTCTGTCGTATTTAAATACTGCATCTTTACCTCTTGTAGCGACAATTTTATTTCCTAATATATCCGTGCCATTTATTCCATCTTGTGGTGGTATTTTTTCCCCAAGCCAATCTCCTTCATTAACAGGGTACACAAAATTCATTTCATAATAATTGGCAGATCCATCTTCCCTAATAACTGGTTTGCGTTCTGGGCGTTCTATGTATGTAATAACTGCGTCAGCGCCTTTAGTTGGCTCAGTTCCTTTTGCGCCAATAATCGGTTTACCAGTTTGAATTTGGTTTTTCGACAAGTCGCATAGACCAAAAATCACGCCAGCTTCATTAAGACATCTTTCCATTTTTAAAATAATTTCGGATTTCTTCGTCGCAATTTCAATTGCCGTTTCATTGACAACTAATTCAACAAACATATTGTTTGGTGCTATTGTCAATTCAATAAGTGGTAACCATTTCCCTATAACTTTCCCGTCACCGATTCCATTCAAAGCATCTTTTAAAGTAGTAAAAGAAATTAATTTTATGCGAGGTAATTCTTTTGTAATGTCATCAAAGTTTTTCAATGAATAACCTTCACTTTTTAAATTCAAGATAACTACATCATTTTCTAAAAACAAATCAAAAAAGTCATTTTGTAATAACAAACCCTCGTCACCTAACCTTTCACATTAACTAGTATAAAGCATTCTTTTGAGATTGGTTACTACTTTTACGATTTAAAAATAAAAATCCGACAAATAGGGATAATCCCCTACCGTCGGATTTGGTTAACTTGCCATATGCTCAAGTCGAATCTTATCAGCAATCATTGCGATAAATTCGCTATTCGTTGGTTTACTTTTTAAATGATGGACTGTGTAGCCAAACATTTTTGATATAACTTCATAATTCCCACGGTTCCATGCAACTTCAATCGCATGGCGTATGGCACGTTCTACTCGCGAAGGGGTCGTATTAAATTTGGTAGCAATATCAGGGTAAAGTACTTTGGTTACTGCGCCTAGTAGCTCTACATCTGTATAAACCATCTGAATTGCCTCTCGTAAAAAAGCATAGCCTTTAATGTGCGCAGGTACGCCAATCTCTTTTATAATGCCTGTAATTGTTGTATCCAACACTTTTTGACTAACCACGCCAGTTGTCGAGCCTCCACCTGGCTGTGAGATAGGAATAGATTGCTTTCGTAATCCTTTTATTTGAAGTATCTGATTTGCTAACCTTTCAAATTCAAAGGGCTTTAACATAAAATATGATGCTCCTAGGCTGGCAGCTTGTGTCATAACATCTTCTTGTCCAAATGCCGTTAGCATAATCACATTAACATCAGCGTAGGATGGATTTTCTGCGATCGTCTCTAATACTGCAATTCCATCCAAATGCGGCATAATAATATCTAATAACAGCACATCAGGTTTTTTTTCCTCAAGTAAAGATAAACAAACCTTCCCGTTTGGCGCTGTCCAAATAATTTCAATTTCAGCATGCCTTTCAAAATAAGTTCCCATCATTCTTACAAGTTCTTTGTTGTCATCAACAATAGCCAATTTCAGGTTTTCCAATTCTTATCCCCCTTAGAAAAGTATCGACACAATTAGCACTATATAAATACTTTGTATAAGAAAGTTTCGACAAACAAAGTATTAACCCTTTTATTTATTTAAGAATGATTCGTCCGACATATGATTTCATCATTAATCGACTAATTTCGCGCGTATTTCTTGACGAATAATATGTACTGGAGTGTAGACTTGGACTGAGAAAGTATTGAGTGAACGATATATGTAAAAATTAAAAAGCCAACCGTTTAAAGGTTGGCTACTTCTTTACTTTTCACCAGTGCGCATTGTTGTTAAAAATAGTGCAGCACCTTTTTCTGGTTCATCTACGAACATATGCGTTACAGCTCCGGCAAATTTACCATTTTGAATAACTGGACTTCCACTCATCCCTTGTAATATGCCTCCAGTCTTTTCTAATAAACCTGTATCGGTTAATGTGAAGAGAAACTGATCCTGTTCAATATTTGTAATTTGAATTGAGAAAGATTCGACTTTTGTCCCTTTAACGGTCGTATAAATCTCAGCCTCACCGATACTAACTTTTGCTGGTTGCATAATTTCAAGTGGTTCAGTCAACACTTCTGAATAAGTGTTGTTCCATTTGCCAAAAATTCCGTAGATGCCATTTTCGTTAATTGTTCCCAAGACTCGATCGTCCTTTAAAATTGTTGAAATCTTATACCCAGGGTTCCCAGGCATACTTTTTCTAATTTGATCAATTTCTGAAAGATGAATCGAACCAGCTCTAAAAGACGGTGGTGAATTAAAGGAACTGTCAATAATTTGGTGACCTAGCGCGCCGTACTTTTTTGTTAACGGATCAACATACGTTAGCGTACCTGTTCCCTCTGTACTGTCTTTTAAGAAAGGTAGCAGTTTTTTTATTGCTTCATACGGTGATTGTACTTGAAACGTTGCACCGTCACGCAGGATGCTTAATCTGATTTCATCTTGATCCGTGCTACTTGAAAGTATTCCGTTCAAATCTTCAAGTTTCGAAACCACAATATCGTTTACACTTTGGATCTGATCACCACCGTTTAGCCAGTTGTCATCATAAAGCAATACTTCATTCGTAATGAAAACACCAGTTAAATCCATTTTTATGCCGATTGAATGACCCATCGGAATTAGCATTTTGTCATTAAGCGGAGCTGCACCCGCCATAATCGGCATAAACAGCAAGGCCACAGAAAGCGATACAATCAACTTAAGCTGTTTACGCCATTCCATGTTTCACCTCCTCATTTGTAGATGGTATTGGTATGTCCTTTTAGGGAGATGTTATGAAAGGGTAAATAAAACAGTCATAAAAAAGCAATCGTTAAGAATGCTTTTTATGACTGTCAGCGAAATGTTTTTTTTCGTTCGGCAGCGAGTGTTAAGAGTTCTTCAGCATGTTTCATCGTTAAAGGTGTTGTTTCTGCACCAGAAAGCATCCTAGATAATTCACTCGTCCGTTCAATATTATTTACATTTTCAATTTTAGTTGTCGTTCTGTCATTTTTTATTTCTTTTTTAATTAAATAATGATGATCAGCCATCGCTGCAACTTGTGGTAAATGTGAAATACAGAGAACTTGTGAATGAGTTGCAATCATAGCAATTTTTTCTGCAATTGCTTGTGCTACACGACCACTAACACCAGTATCCACTTCATCAAAAATGATGGATGTAATGCCTTGATGTTTTGAAAAAATTGTTTTCAACGCAAGCATTAAACGGGATAGTTCTCCACCAGAAGCTACCTCGACAAGTGGTTTTAAAGGTTCTCCGATATTCGTAGAAATATGAAATGCGACATTGTCATGGCCATTGATATCAAAATTTTCCCCTTCTTTACGATTAATCATAACCTTAAAAGAGGCCTTTCCCATATGCAATTGCTCCAACTGCTCCATAATTGCTACTTCTAAGTTCGTCGCAGTAGATCGTCTAATAATCGATAACTCTTCGGCTTCGACATCCAAGTCCTTAACTAATTGTACTAATTTTTCCTGCTCCGCAATAAGTCTTTCATCACGATTAAGAAGTTGATCGAGTTCATCGGTTATTTTATCACGATAAATCAATATATCTTCGATTGTATGCCCATATTTCCGTTTTAACGAAATGAATAATGCAATTCTTTCCTCTACAAATTCTAACCTCGCTGGGTCAAATTCCATATTCTCCAAAACAGTTTTCACTTCATGTGCAGTATCTTGCAAAGAATAAAAACTTGTTGCAACAGTTTCAAAATATGGCTTTAAAGACTCGTCCACATCACCGGCATCCTCTAAATCACTCATAGCAGAACCAACCCAGTCAAGCGCGCGTGAATCCCCACTAATCGATTCATAGGCCGTATTTAATCGTTCAAAAAGTCGATTAAAGTTCTGAAGTTTCCTTCTTTCACCATCTAAACCTTCTTCTTCACCAATTTCCAGTGCAGCAGCATTTATTTCTTTTAATTGAAATGAATACAAATCAATTCTCTGCGCAACTTGTTGTTCGTTATCATTTGCTGTTTCAAGTTTTTTCTTTAATCTTCTATATTGATTATAGACTTCTAAATAACTACTATAAGCATGCTCCATTTTACGACCAGCAAATTGATCTAATAAATAAATATGTCTTCGCTCATGCATGAGTTCCTGATTTTCGTGTTGACCGTGTATATCGATAATTCGCGAGCCGACTTCTCGCATCATCGCAATCGTTACAAGTTTTCCATTAATCCTACAAACATTTTTTCCATTCAAATTAATGGTGCGTCTTAAAATAACTGCGCCATCTTCTGCACCAATTCCAAATTCATCCAGCATATGAATGACTGGATGTTTTGGGTCGTCTATGATAAAAAGTCCTTCAAGTTCAGTACTTTTGGCTCCGTGTCGAATGAAACTTTGTGAACCTCTTCCACCTGACAATAACTGAACTGCATCGATAATAATAGATTTTCCCGCTCCGGTTTCCCCTGTTAAAACGGTCAGCCCTTCTTGAAAATTCACGTCAAGTTGTTCAATGATTGCAAAGTTTTTAATTGAAATTTCATTTAACATTTTCGCTCACCATCTTTCAAAGCATTGCGAGTAACCTTTCACTTACATCAGTTGTAAAGGATTCCTCTTTACAGATGATTAAACATGTATCATCACCACAGATTGTTCCAAGCATTTCTGGCCAGTTAAGGTTATCCAATAATGAGCCAATTGCTTGAGCATTCCCCGGCACAGTTTTAAGCACTAAAAAATGACTTGCACTGTCGATACTCACAAATGCATCCGTTAAAGCTCTATGTAATTTTACCTCGGTATTATATTTATGAACAGGAGGCAAATTGTATTTATAATTTCCATTTGAAAGCGGTACTTTTATTAAGTGCATTTCTTTAATATCACGGGAGACAGTTGCCTGTGTCACATCAACGCCTGATTCCTTTAAACTTTGAACAAGTTGATCCTGCGTTTCTATTTCATTATTCGTGATTATATCACGAATTCGAATATGTCTATGACCTTTATTCAAATCAACCACTCCCCCTGCTGAATATTTTATAAAATAAACATTCGTTACACTTTACAAAAGCTCCTTGTAGGCTTCGTCTATAAGTTCATTAAATACTAATTCACTATAATTTTTCTCTGGCTTAACATCTGCTGTTAAGTGAAACAAAAACTCTATGTTCCCTTCACCACCTGTAACAGGTGAAAAAGAAAAATTACGCAGACTATATCCCTCACGAAGCGATGCATCCGCTATCTTCATTAATACTTCATGATGAATTGCTCGTTCTCTCACAACGCCTTTTTTCCCAACTTTACCTTTACCAGCCTCAAATTGCGGTTTCACAAGTGCAATGACGTCGCCGCCGTCTACAATTATTTTTTTTAGCGCAGGTAAGATTAGCGAAAGCGAAATAAAGGATACGTCAATTGTTGCGAACTGTGGCTTACCGACTGTAAACTCTGCTGGAGTCGAATGTCTAAAATTCGTTCTCTCCATCACAGTTACCCGTGGATCCTGTCTAATCTTCCAAGCAAGCTGATTATAACCAACATCTAACGCATAACAGTGTAGCGCCCCGTTTTGGAGCGCACAGTCTGTAAATCCACCTGTTGATGAACCAATATCAAGAAGTATCTTATCCTTCACATCAACCTCAAAGACTTCAAGCGCTTTTTCTAATTTCAAGCCACCACGACTCACGTATTTCAAAGGGTTTCCTTTTACGAGTAATGGAGCATCCTCAAATATTTTTTCGCCCGGCTTATCGAGTCTGGTTTCATTTGAGAAAACAATCCCAGCCATAATAGAACGCTTTGCTTGCTCTCTCGTTTCAAAGAGACCTTTTTTAACGAGCAAAACGTCTACCCGTTCTTTTTGCCGTCGCTCTGTCATACAATCCCTCTTTTAGATGCTTTTTCTTCAATTAATAATTCTATATTATGTGCAAGATGTGTTACAGTCATGCCTATTTCTTCAAGTAATTCATTGGTATTACCCTGTTCAATAAACTTATCAGGAATTCCCATTCGATGAATTGTGGCTTCAGTATAAACATGGTCATGCGCATATTCTAAAACCGCACTACCAAATCCACCCGCCAAAACCGCCTCTTCGACAGTCATCAATGGAATATTATGACGCAACAATTCGGTAAGCATAACCTCGTCAAGCGGCTTAATAAATCGGGCATTAATGACTGAAACTGAAAGCCCTTTTCCGTCAAGTAATTCCGCAGCTTCAAGCGCCATTGGAATAGACGTACCAAACGTTAAAATCGCAGCATCAGTTCCCGCACGTAAAACTTCCCATGTACCAATCGGGATAGTTTTCAACTCATCATCTAGTGGGACGCCTATTCCATTACCACGTGGATAACGCATCGCAATAGGTCCTTCATTATATTCAATTGCCGTTTTCACCATATGTTGGCCTTCATTTTCATCTTTTGGCATCATAATAACTACATTTGGCATATGTCTTAAAAAAGCAATATCATAAATTCCTTGATGCGTTTCTCCATCGCCGCCTACAAGACCGGATCTATCAATGCCAATAAATACATTTAAATTTTGTCTTGAAACATCATGAAGCATTTGATCATATGCTCTTTGTAAGAAAGTTGAATAAATTGATAGGAACGGTTTCATTCCTTGTGTTGCAAGTCCTGCAGCCATTGTTGTCGCATGTTGTTCAGCGATTCCCACGTCGAAAAAGCGATCAGGAAATTCCGTTGCGAAAGATTCTAGTTTTGAGCCCACTGGCATTGCAGGCGTTATTGCAACAATACGTTTATCAGTACGGGCGAGTGTTCGTACAGTTTCAGCTACCAAACCACTCCATGATGGAGCCTTAGAAGTTGATTTCACAAAATCACCAGTCTCAATTTTATAAGGACCAGTTCCGTGCCAATTCCCAATTTTATCATCTTCAGCTGGACGATAACCTTTACCTTTTTTCGTAATTACATGAAGTAGGACAGGTCCATCAACTTTTTTCGCATATTGAAGATTACGTTCTAAATCCGCAAAATCGTGACCGTCAATTGGTCCTAGATAAGTAAAACCTAGTTCCTCGAAAAAGATGCCAGAAACGAGTAAATATTTCAAGCTATCTTTTACGCGTTCCGCGGCAGCTGCTAATTTTCCACCAACTGCTGGAATCTTTTTCAAGATATATTCTAATTCATCTTTTGCGGAATTATATTTACCCGCCGTCCGAAGTTTTCCAAGTATTGCATGAAGTGCACCAACATTTGGCGCAATAGACATTTCATTATCATTCAAGATGACAAGAATATTCGTTTTTTTATGGCCGATATGATTGAGTGCTTCAAGTGCCATTCCACCTGTAAGAGCGCCATCTCCAATAACGGGTATCACGTAATTTTTTTCACCTTTAATATCGCGGGCTACCGCCATGCCCATCGCAGCAGATAAAGAAGTCGAGCTATGTCCAGCTTCCCAAACATCATGCTCGCTCTCGCTCATTTTTGGAAATCCGCATAGACCTTTATATTGTCTCAATGTATCAAACTGGTCCGCACGACCCGTCAGGATTTTGTGAACATACGCCTGGTGACCTACATCCCATAAAAGTTTATCTTGAGGACTGTCGAATACTTTATGCAGCATTATTGTAAGCTCGACAACACCAAGATTCGGTCCAATATGTCCACCCGTAACAGATAATTTCTCAATAAGAAACGAACGAATATCTTCAGCCAATAGCTCTAGCTGAACCTTATCGAGCTGTTTTATAAAAGATGGATTAGTAATTTTAGTTAGATCCATCATTATCACACACCTTCACAAATTAATTACAATGTTCATTCATATACTTGATAACATTATATCAGTAAGCACGCCCAGTACAAGAGACTTGCACGGGAAGCAGTTACTTTATTTGTTAAAGGATTCATCCATCCCTATAAGTAATGGTGAATTCCTAAGAATATCTCTAATTAAGTTAATGACTCTTTATAGCTAGATTCTCTATGACGTACCCGGAATTAGTTTCATTTAAACTGCATGATTTCAGTACTTGCTTAACTATATTTAGTCGACATATGTATGAATTAGAAAGCTTCTAGCAAATCAATAATTTAAAACTCACGCTCAATTATATAGTCCGCTATTAGTGCCAGTAATGATTGTTCATCGTTTAAAAATTCTAGTGACTCTTTAGCGATTTTGTGATGATGTGCAAGTCTTTGTCTAGCAACATCTAAACCAAGCAATGACGGATAGGTCGTCTTATCGCTCGTTTCATCACTTCCCGCATTTTTACCAAGCATTTCCGTAGTCGATGTTACATCTAAAATGTCGTCTTGAATTTGAAATGCAAGTCCAATATTTCGTGCAAATACTTTAAGCTTTTGCATCTTATCCACATCTAGATCAGCCATAACCGCTCCTGCTTCAATACAAAACGACAGCAAAGCACCCGTTTTGTTCAAATGAATGGCTTCAAGTTGTGCGAGTGTAAGCGACTTACCTTCTCCTTCAATATCAAGGATTTGTCCACCAACCATACCGTTTGCACCTGAAGAATCTGCGAGTAAACGAATCAGTTCAATTACAGCAGGGCTTGGCGTATTTTGGAGACTAGCTAAAACACTAAATGCTAATGCTTGCAGTGCATCACCTGCTAAAACAGCGACAGCTTCACCATATACTTTATGGTTAGTCAATTTCCCACGTCTAAAATCATCATCATCCATACACGGTAAATCATCATGGATTAGTGAATATGTATGAACTAATTCAACCGCACAAGCAACCTTGAAACCATCATCTGACTTAAAGCCAAGATCTTCAAGTGTAGCAAGTACGAGTAATGGTCGAATTCTTTTTCCACCTGCATTTACAGAATAGGCCATAGAGGATTTTAATGACTCGGGGATATCATTTTCGATAAGTAACTCATCAAGTAGTTCGGTCACTTTAGGTAATTTTTCATCAATAAATGATTCAAGTTTTTCATGCATCAGTATCAGCACCTTGCGTAGGATCAAAGACAGATTTATTTCCATCCTTGTCAATAATTGAAATTAATTGTTTTTCTGCGTCTTGCAATTTATCGTGACAAAATGCAGATAGCTCCATCCCTTTTTTGTACAAATTAATGGCATCCTCTAGAGGTACTTCACCAGTCTCCAGTTTTTGAACAACTTCCTCTAGCTGTACAATCGCTTCTTCAAAACGGATTGCTTCTTTTCCCAATTAGTTTTCCTCCCTATCCTTCATAGTTATTGCACGGACAGTTGCATCGGCTGTTCCATCCGCCAAGTGAATTTTTATTTCCGCGCCGTCTGATAAGGCTGTTACAGAATTTGCTATTTCTCCATCTTTATAAACAATGGAATAACCTCTCTCCATAATATTTAATGGATTTAGAGCCTTTAACATTCGTAAAGACGTCGCAAAACGATCTGCTCTCATACGCTTATCATGCATTGCTGTGCGCATCAAACGGTCTGTTAATACTGCAACATTTCGTGTTTCTTCTTTTATGCGTTGAATAGGTGAATGATAATTAAGCATTGTCCTAAGACGCGTCAAATCAGTTTTACCGCGTGTTGGTATATTTTGACCACTTCTTACTAGCCGATCTTCAATTCCGCTTAACTTTTCAGTAAAAGGACGATACAATCGTTCAGGATATTGAAGTGGATAAGATGATTGAGCTGCTTCTAACCGTCGTTGCTCACTTTTAATTTTTGTCGACATTGCTCTATAGATTGAACGCTTTCTTGATAACAATCTATCATACAATTCATCCCTTGCCGGCACAGCAAGTTCAGCACCCGCAGTAGGTGTTGGCGCCCTTCTGTCAGAAACAAAATCAGCTATCGTCGTATCTGTCTCATGCCCAACAGCACTAATAATCGGGATTTTGCTTGAAAATATGGCCCGTGCTACTTCTTCTTCGTTAAAAGCCCATAAATCTTCAATTGAACCTCCACCACGACCGACTATTAGTACGTCTATGGATGTATCCATTCCAGCTTGTTCTATTGATTTAACAATTGAGGGAGCTGCTTGTGCACCTTGAACAACAGTCGGGAATAGGACAATCTCGGCCAAAGGATAGCGCCTTCCAATCGTTGTACATATATCCTGAATTGCCGCACCCGTTTGTGCAGTTACAACACCAATCTTTTGTGGAAATAAAGGAAGTGCCCTTTTCCATTTCGCTTGGAACAAGCCTTCCTTTTCAAGTTTTTCTTTTAATTGTTCGAACGCAAGGTATAAAGCGCCTATTCCGTCCGGTTGCATCGTTTGTGCATAGAGCTGATACTGTCCACTTGATTCGTAAACTGACACATCCCCTGTTATTAGGACATTCATGCCATTTTCAGGTCTGAACTTTAAATTCGCAGCACTTGAGCGAAACATTGCCGAACGTATACGACTTCCTTCGTCTTTCAATGTAAAGTAAATATGTCCGCTTGGATGATTTGTAACGTTTGAAATCTCACCTTTTACGTAGACATTTCGCAAATGAGGATCTGCATCAAATTTCCGCTTAATATACTTCGTTAATGACTGGACAGATAAGTAGGGATTCCCTGTCAAAGTTCCTTCCTCCTAATCCATAACAAACCGAAACGCAATCTCTAACGAAACCGACATTTCAATTTATTTCTTAATATCCGCTTTTATTTACATTGACCATTAGCAAATGCTTGTTCCGCACTGTAAAGTGTGTTTTTCAAAAGCATCGTAATTGTCATTGGTCCTACGCCGCCAGGAACCGGTGTAATCAATGAAGCAACTTCTTTAACTTCATCAAAAGCAACATCTCCGCATAGCTTTCCATTTTCATCACGATTCATGCCAACATCAATGACGACAGCGCCGTCTTTCACGTAATCAGCAGTAATAAATTTTGCTTTCCCCATTGCTACAATTAAAATATCAGCTTGTTTTGTAATAGAAGCTAAATCCTTCGTATGCGAGTGACAGTAAGTAACGGTTGCATCACGCTGTAATAATAGCTGTCCCATTGGCTTTCCAACAATATTACTACGTCCAACAATTACAGCGTGTTGACCATCAATCAATGTGTTCGAACGTTCGAGTAATTTGATGATGCCATACGGCGTACACGATAAAAATGCTCGTTGGCCAATAATTACCTTGCCTACGTTCACTGGGTGAAATCCGTCAACATCTTTAGAAGGATTAATCGCTACGATAATTTTGTCTTCATCAATATGTTCCGGTAAAGGAAGTTGTACAAGAATACCGTTAATTGAATCGTCATTATTTAGCTTTTGTATTTCGTTTAGAAGATTTTCTTCAGAAACTGTATCGGGCAGTTTAATCAATATAGACTTCATACCTGCTTCTATACTTGATTTCTCTTTATTTCTCACATATGTGTGAGAAGCTTGATCATCGCCAACAAGAATAACAGCTAGGCCAGGTGTACAGCCTTTTTCTTTTAAAACCGATACTTTTTCTTTGATTTCCGCACGGATTACTTTACCAATTGCAACCCCGTCAATCAATTTGCTACTCAATTGTCTTACCTCCATTCTTTTCTTTATTTTCAGCAAATTTTGATAGAACACCATTCACAAAGCGTCCTGATTTTTCATCACCAAATACTTTACAAAGTTCAATCGCTTCATTCAGTACAACTCTCTCTGGAACTTCATCGCTATATCTCAATTCAAAAATTGCTAGACGAAGTACAGTTCGCTCTATTTTCGGCAATCGTTCTAAGGACCAATTCGATAAATTCTCTTTTAGTGCCTGATCAATCTCTTCTTTATTTTCAATTGTACCCCTAACAAGCTTTTCGTAAAACGAGTTTTCTTGTTCGTCCATTATATACGTGATAGCCTCGTCCACTGATAGTTCTATATTATCTAGCTGAAATAGTGTCTGTATAGCTTTCTCTCTTGCTTCTCTTCGTTTCATTAAATAGTCTCCTCTACTGTAACTTTCACATATTATCATAGCATATTACAGTAAGTTTCTTCGCTTCAAGTTGAAAAGCATCATCCGTGGGGACGATGCTTTTAAAATGATGAGCCTGTTTCTGTCTCTGCTTCGAACTCGATACCAGTTATATGTACATTCACTTCATTCGTTTCAAGTAAAGTCATATGATAGATCGCATGTCGAATTTGTTTTTGAACATTTAATGCAACATCTCGAACAGAAAATCCTTTTTGTATCTTACAATAGACGTTCACAATAAGTCCATTTTCAGACCATATCGTTTTAACGCCTTTACCGTACATCACTTTGCCAAACTTCTCAGCAACTCCTGAAGCAAAATTCCCTCTTGTATTCGCAACGCCGTCAACTTCTGTTGTAGCTATGCCAATTATTACTTCTAAAACTTCAGGAGCAAGCTGGACACGTCCTAATGTGTCCACACCTGATGCCATTGTCTCAACAAATGAAGGGTTTGTCTTCTCAGCCATTTCCAAATTCCTCCCTGTTAATTCATAATGTCATATTTCTCAAGAAATTTCGTATCGAAATCTCCTGATTTAAACACATCGTTAGCCATTAGTTTTGAGTGGAAAGGAATTGTCGTTTCGACACCTTCAATAATAAACTCATCAAGTGCACGTTTCATTCTTGAAACTGCTTCCTCGCGTGTATCAGCGTGAACAATTAATTTCGCCACCATTGAATCATAAAAAGGTGGGATTGAATAACCTGTATACATTGCTGAATCTACACGAACACCGAAGCCACCTGGAGGCATATACATTGTTACTTTACCTGGAGAAGGCATAAAATTTTTCGATGGGTTTTCTGCATTGATACGACACTCAATTGACCAACCATTAATTTTAATATCTTCTTGTTTATAAGCAAGTACCTCACCAGATGCGATTTTCAATTGCTGCTGAACCAAATCAATACCCGTCACCATTTCAGTTATAGTGTGTTCCACCTGGATTCTTGTATTCATTTCCATGAAATAGAATTTCTGATTAATATGGTCAAAAATAAATTCCACAGTACCAGCACCACGGTAATTAACAGACTGTGCAGCTTTTACTGCCGCTTCACCCATTTCTTTGCGCAGTTCAGGAGTAATTGCAGGTGAAGGTGCTTCTTCCACAAGCTTTTGCATACGTCTTTGGATTGAACAATCTCGTTCACCCATATGGATAGTATTCCCGTGCTTATCGGCTAAAATCTGAATTTCAACGTGACGGAAAGTTTCTATACATTTTTCTAAGTAAACACCCGGGTTACCAAATGCAGCTGCTGCCTCATTTTGTGTAATTTTCAAACCAGAGATTAATGCCTCTTCATCCTTAGCGATACGGATACCTTTTCCGCCGCCACCGGCCGTTGCTTTAATAATTACAGGATAACCAATTTCGTTAGCAATTGCGATAGCCTCATGCTCATCCGCAACAATTCCAGTTGAACCCGGAACAATTGGTACACCTGCTTTACGCATTGTTTCGCGCGCAACGTCTTTCGTCCCCATACGTGAAATCGCATCAGAAGTCGGTCCGATAAACTCAATATTGCACGCTTCACACAACTCTGCAAAGCTAGCATTCTCCGCAAGAAATCCGTAACCAGGGTGGATGCCATCACAATTTGTAAGGTTCGCAATACTGATAACATTCGAGAAGTTTAAATAACTATCCGTTGATAATCTAGGCCCGACGCAATAAGCTTCGTCTGCAAGTTCAACATGAAGCGCTTCGCGATCTGCTTCTGAATAAACAGCAACCGTTTCAATTCCAAGTTCTTTACAAGCACGGATAATCCGTACCGCAATTTCACCACGATTAGCAATTAAAACCTTTTTCATTAGTTTATCCCCTTTCACTTCGTTTTCACTAGGAAGAGGGGTTGTCCGTATTCAACTAGTTGTCCATCTTCTACAAGAATTTCAACAATTTCCCCTGAAACTTCCGCTTCAATCTCATTGAATAATTTCATCGCTTCTACGATACAAGCAATAGATTCTGGCGTTACTTTATCGCCAACTTGAACATAAGCTGGAAGTTCAGGTGATGATGCCGCGTAAAAAGTACCGACCATTGGTGAAACAATTTTGTGTAATGTAGGATCTTCTATCACTTGTTCAGCAACTGGTGCCGCTTGAACAGATTGAGTAACTGGTGCTGGAGCATCACTCACGACTGGTGCTGGAACAGCGACAGGCTGAGTTGGTGCAGTTATCACTTGTGTGATAGACTCCCCAACATGTTGCCCACTACTCTTTCTAAGTGTTATCTTTGTACCTTCAGCTTCATATGAAAACTTTTCAATTGTAGATTGATCAATAAGTTTAATAATTTCACGTATCTCTTGTATTTTCAACATTACACATTCCCCCGACTATAATAATTTTTCATTCATTTCTATTTTAGACGTTTATGACACATAATGAAACAGATAACGCGTTTTTTTTTTTATTTTGTGGGATTAAATAAAAAAAAGACCCTTAAAAGGACCTTCGTTTCACTGCTATCTGCTATTGCGTAGTAAAGGTTGTAGATGATGCCGTCATCGTTTATTTTTCTGTTTGTTTTTGCTTTTTTTCCAAATACTCCGCACGTATTTTTTCAAGTTGCTGCTTTTTATCAAATCTGGCTGGCTTGTTTTTTTCATGATACTTTGCCACAGCCGCATGACCTTTGTTATCCAATTGATATTTCCCCACTTTGTTCACCTACTTTTCATATCTTTAAAGAGAATCTATTCAACAAATATAATATACCTTATTTTACTTTATTAGTGTACTGCCTAGCCTTGCATATATCAGTAAAAACTTAGTAAAATAATTCATAGCCCTATGTTATTCATTATATTTATCTTTACGACCTTAAATTTGCTGATTCATTTTAAAGTTATCAATCAACCATATTTAATCATATGAAATATTTTAAGAGGATTATTTGTGGTTAGTTTCTGTTAAACAGACTGTCCTACTTCAAAAAGCTTTTCCCCAATAGGTCAATCAATTTCATAATTGGGTTTTATTGCTACACCACCACAATATATACTTGAGTTGAAGCGCTCTCAAACTATATATTTCGTCATTGTAGCAGATTAAGGTCTTTATTAAATTGATTCAGGTACGTTATTAAAATAAAAAAAAGACCCTTAAAAGGGCCTTCGTTTCCTTCAAGAACCTTCCTTGAAGTCTACCTCTACTTTTCTCGCGTCTTCCCAAGTAGACATGACAAGATACGTAATTTCACCTGCCTGTTTCTTAGATTGTCCATCATCACTTAATACAGTCACTTTCACCTTACCGTCCTCAGTCCGAACAAATGCATCAGGATACCCTAGTGCTATAATTTGCATTTCTAGCATTGCTTCAGCCGAATTTCTTTTCGTAAGTTGCGCCATTTCTTCATAAGCTGCATCTTTTTCAACAGCCGTATAATCAGCTGAGTTTATTTTAGATGTAAGTTGTTCACTTATTTGGCTTCGTTCATTTGCGACTTCCATTCTCATATTTTCAAGTAAATAACTTTCTGCAAAAACCGGTGTCTGAGCAGTTCCATCCTCTGCCTTTTCCTTTAATGTAATCGCTTCATTTTTATTATCAAAAATTTGAAGCCCATCAAATGGCATAGGTGTCTTTTGTGTTACATAGTAAATTGAAATTACTGCCACTAGACTTAATAACGTTAGAAACCATACTGTTCTTTTATTAGCTCTCATTCCTGCTCCCCCTTTTTCATTTCGACAATGACAATTTTGTGTTTCGGCAACTGTATGACCGCTGATAGAATTTTTGATAACTCATTTTGAATTTTAGGGTCTGCTGCACCTTCTGCGATTACAAGGATTCCTTGTAAATTATCTGCCCTTTTTTCAATTTTATTAGTTGACAGTGAAAAATAATCGGATAACGGATTTTCTTGTTCACTTTGCTGGTAATGAAAGTATAAGGTAACTTCTCCAACTCCCTCTATTTCCATCAATGCTTGTTCGAGTGCAGCGTATTCCCGACTATCCTCTTCTAACTTGTTCTGATTCCCTCCAGTTCCAAAAATGGTCGTATTTATGAACATGATGACAAGAACGAGTATGAGTCCAAATAGAAAGGTTTGGAGTTTTCTTTTTGGCTTTTCCATAGCATCCCCATTTTCGCTCGTTATGTTGGTTTTGTTCTGTCATCCATGATCTATTTTATGCATTTTCATAGAAGGCTATGACCAAATATTGTGAAAATCGAATGAATTATCCAAATTCCCATCGCAAGTTTTATTATCGGTAGAAATTTCTCTCCTGAATCATCCGGGAAAAGAAGAAGGAGAACGGAAGACATAATCGTAATTGACAGTACACCTACTAAAAAGCTTCCACCGCCTCACCTCATTTCATTGTTAATAACTTGACCAGTACTATTGTAAAAATAGCCGTATAAATAAAAGCAAAGGCAATTAGAAATGATATCGCGCATAACACAAACAACGTTTTCCCAATATCATCAATCATGCCAGTAATGTCCTTATCAGCAAATGGTTCTATGACAGCGGCTGTCCATCTATAAAAAAGTGCAACAACTAATGTTTTAAGTGAAGGAATGATTGCAACAGTTGCGATTGTGGTTATAAGCCATCCCCCGACAAAAACACTAACGCCCGATGAATATCTGCCAATTGAACTTAAACTATCCGTCATAAACGACCCTATCAAGGGAATATTTTGCTGAATAAGTTCTTTCATAGGTTCACTTGTCATGCCTGACAGCGCCCAAGACATTGCACCACCAGCCGTAATAAAAATGGAGTAAGTCGCCACTACAGCGGAAACTACACCTAACAATGTGGTTCTTATAAGTTCAGCAAGCTTCGTAAATGGGACATTAGGAAGTAATCTGGTGGCGATATCTAAAATCAACGCCGTTGTCAACAAGGGAATTAATAGCTTTTCTGTTAAAACTATTGCGCCATTGGCAAATAACAACATGGCTGGTTGAAAGTTAAGTAAACTGAATGCCCCTCCAGCAGCAATCATGCTTGCTGTTAAAATAGGATATACGGCGATGAACATCATAGATATGGTATAAGCAATTTCGCGAATAAGTATAAAGTGAGCAAAAGCAGGCTGCAACGCCACTGTCACAACAATGATAAAAAGGAGGAATCTCGTCCAATTTTTAAACGTTGGAAATAAAAAATCAACCAACAATGCCATAAATACAGATATGACCAAAATGACAAAGCTCGATAATACGGTACCGAGAATCGTGTCAATAAAGGAGATCATAATTATACGCGTCCGATCATTTTGAAATGAGAGTAGAAAGCAAATTAATAAGCGTGGATGTTTGATTTAACCAAAGTAATAGAATGACAATCTTTACAGAAAAATGAGAGATCATCGCAAGTGATCCATAGCCTGCTTCTTTTATATGCTGAGCGATTATTTCTGAAATAAAATAAAGAATCGCACTCCCAATGAGTAATTTAGCGTACGGATTTGGTAGTACATCGAATATACTTGCGAATGTTTTGCCAAATGGAAATAGAATACTTGTTAGAAAATAAAGCAAAACAATGAGTAACAATGATGTGTATAAAATAGGCTGTAGTTGAGGTACTGCAAAGTTTATTAGCAATAGAAGTAAAAAAACGACAACTACTTGAAATAACGTAATCATTAGAGTGACATCGTGAGCCATTGAAAAAACTCCGATATTTCAGTAAAGAAAACTTTTAGAAATCGGATAAGCTCGGCAGTAATGTATAAATACGCAATGAAAAACAGAAAAAATGAGAACTCTTTTTTACCAGTTTGTTCGAAAAATACGTGCAGCAATCCGATAACTAAACCAATACCGGCGATTCTCAGCAAATCGTTTAATTCCATCCGGTACGCCTCCCATAAAACACCCTATGTAAGTCCATTCTCGTATATGCAAAAAAGCAGCCCATGATTATGGCTGCTTTTATTTTTAATAATATGTGGTTTGGTTTATTAAATTAGGCGCGTGAGACGTATTCCGCTTCTTCAGTATTAATAATTAGCTTATCGCCAACGTTGATGAAGAATGGTACTTGCACTGTTAACCCTGTTTGAACAGTAGCTGGTTTAGATCCACCACTAGATGTATCGCCCTTAATTCCAGGTTCTGTTGCAATAACTTCTAATTCAACTGTAACCGGTAGTTGTAAGCCAAGAATTTCCCCTTGGTACTGAATAATGTGGATTTCCATATTTTCTTTTAAAAACTTTAACTCATACTCAATTGTATTTCCTGGAACTTCAATTTGTTCATATGAATCATTATCCATAAATACATGTTCATCACCGTCTGCATATAAGTATTGCATACGCAAATTATCAATTCTTGCACGCTTAACTTTTTCACCAGCACGGAATGTTTTTTCATTCACATTACCTGATCGAAGGTTGCGTAACTTAGAGCGGACAAATGCTGCTCCTTTTCCGGGTTTAACATGTTGGAATTCCAGAACGCGCCAAATATCCCCTTCTACTTCAATTGTAGAACCTGTTTTAAAATCGTTTACTGAAATCATTAAAATTCCTCCATAAAAATAATTTATAAAATATGTAGTTCCTTTGGTGCGAAAGTCAGACGTTCGTTACCGGTCTCCGTAATAATAATATCATCTTCTATACGAACTCCGCCAATTCCAGGCAAATAAATACCTGGCTCCACTGTAACCGTCATATTCGGTTTCAGAATGGTTTCAGTACGGAACGATAATCCAGGCGCTTCGTGCACTTCTAGACCTATACCATGTCCTGTTGAATGCCCAAACGCCTCTTTATAGCCTTTAGAGTCAATATAATTTCTAGCAATCGCATCCGCTTTAATTCCAGACATTCCCGGCTTGATACCTCTTAACGCTAATTTCTGCGCTTCGAGTGTTACAGCGTAAATTTCTTTAAGCTTGTCTGACGGTTCGCCAACAGCGACTGTGCGTGTAATATCTGAAATATATCCCTGATATAATGCACCGTAATCCAGTGTGACAAAATCACCCGTTTCAATAATTTTATCAGTTGCTACGCCGTGTGGTAGTGCACTTCTTAATCCGGATGCAACGATAATATCAAAAGAGGATGAAGTCGCCCCTTTTTTCCGCATAAAAAATTCAAGTTCATTTGAAACATCGAGTTCTGTTATCCCTGGACGAATATGCGTAATAATATGCGCGAATGCCTCATCCGCAATATTCGCAGCTTTTTTCAGAATCGTCAATTCATCAACAGTTTTTATCATACGAAGCTCTTCGACTAGACCCGAAACTGGTTTTAACTCCGCTTCTACTTCTTTATTATACAGGTCATAAAGCCCATATGACAAATTATCTTTTTCAAAACCTACTGTCTTGATACCCATTTTTTTCACTTGTGACGCAACTTCTTCAATCATTGTTTTCTCATGCTTCACAATACGGTATCCTTCAATTTCTTTTGCAGCTTGTTCTGTATAACGGAAGTCAGTTATAAAAACCGCATCATCTTTAGAAACAAGAGCAACACCTGAAGTTCCAGTAAACTGCGTCATATAACGAATATTAAATGGATTTGTAATAAGGAGCGCATCAATTTCTTTTTGCTCCATTTGAATACGCAAATTTCTTAATTTCATCATAGCACTCTCCTTTTTTAGAACTAGAAAGGCGCATATATTCCACAATTTGCACAACACAATACGCATTAAAATAGATTTAGTGACCCTTCTAACCTAATCTATTCCATTTTATCATATTGCAAATCATTTCACACATCTCTTGAAATTTTACGCATAAATACTGAAGTTCCCACGATAAACCTAAAAACAATTGCGGTTACAGATAATAATGGAATTGAAATAGATTTAAGCGCTTTAAGAGGTGTTTCAGGCTTGTTAATCGTCCACTCTAAGGCAACAATTAATACTACGCAAAATAATATAGCAGATATAGAAGGTGGGATGTTATCCAAAAATGAAGTGATAAAATAAAGAATAGCGAAAACAATTGCGAGTCCGATAAAAAGAGATGCCCATTTTAAACTTAAAGGCATTGTCGCAAAAAACTGCACTTTCTTTGTCCACGCTATTGGTGACCACTTGATAAATTTAAATATATGTAAAAGTTTTAATGATATAGTCATAAATAAAGCGGCAAAAATTGTTGTGTAAAAAAATGTTTGATTAAACATATAAAAACCTCCTTTACTAAAAGTGTCGGATGTTTCGCATTATTTTAAACATCTTTGTGGAGGGTTGGGAAGTTTTTTAGTACAATAGATTTAGATGCAATTTGACTCGAAAGAAGGCGTGGGGAAAAATAATGGCTAAAAAACAACAACCGGCAGCCTATGGTGGTCAGGCGCTTGTCGAAGGAATTATGTTCGGCGGTAAAGAACATACAGTCGCAGCAATTCGAAGAAAAGATGATTCGATTGAATATTTTCATTTACCTAAGAAACAAAATGACTTAGCGAGGAAACTTAAAAAGATTCCGTTTCTAAGAGGACTTGTCGCATTAGTTGAATCAGCAGGTATCGGCTCTCGTCACTTAACGTTCTCAACTGATCGATATGATGTTCTTCCGGGAGAAGAAAAAGTTGAAGAGGAAGAGGAAAAGACTTCTAAATTAACAATGATTATCGGGGTTGCAGCCGTTGGTGTATTATCGTTTCTATTTAGCAAGTTTATTTTCACACTTGTACCAGTATTTATTGCACAATTATTTTATTCGGTTGCTCCAGGAAAAACCGCTCAAATATTAATTGAAACATTCTTTAAACTCACCCTATTACTTGGGTATCTTTCAATAATTTCAATGACGCCTTTTATCCGTAGGGTTTTCCAATACCACGGGGCTGAGCATAAAATAATAAATGCTTATGAAAATAAATTACCGTTAACTGTTGAAAATATACAAGCACAATCTAGACTACATTACCGCTGCGGAAGTAGTTTCATACTATTCACAGTAATCGTAGGAATGTTAATTTATTTCTTAGTACCAGCAGATCCTTTTTGGCTGCGTATCGTAAATAGAATTTTACTTATTCCAGTTGTACTAGGTGTTTCATTTGAAGTGCTTCAGATTACAAACGCAGTTCGCACGATTCCCGTGTTAAAGTATTTAGGTTATCCTGGTCTATGGCTTCAGCTGTTAACAACAAAAGAGCCAAGTGACGATCAAGTCGAAGTCGCTATCCTTTCTTTTGAAAAGTTGTTAGAAGTTGAAAAGTACGGCTCATCTGCTCTAGAGCCTACTGTAAAAGACGAAATAAAAGAAAATGTTGATCCAATATTATTGTGAAAATAAAAATCGGTATCCTAAACTCATGATGAGTAGGGATACCGATTTTTTATTATTTAAATTTCGCATTTTATTTCCGGAAAGTCCACTCATCATTTCCGTATTTACGCATTTCAATCTCTTTCACGTATTTTTCCTGTTCTTCACTTAACACTAATGGCTCTAATGATATATTTAGCGAAGTTTCGAAACCAGCACGAAAAGCTTTTACACAATCATCAATTGTCACGGGTTCTTTACTCAAACGATCAATCGCAATTGCTTTCTCCGGCAAGCTACGACGAACACGCGCCCGCAACTCTTCCGTACGAAATTTAAAAAGCGAAATTAACTTATCTTCATCCAGACTGAGTAAAATTGCACCATGCTGTAAAATAACACCCTTTTGTCTCGTTTGTGCGCTTCCTGCCACTTTTTTTCCTTCTACGACCAACTCGTACCAACTAGGTGCATCAAAGCACACACCACTCTTCGGATTTTTCAACCCTTCTCTCGATCTTTCATTATCAGGAATCGAAAAGTTTGCATCAAGACCTAAGTTTCGGAATCCTTCAAGAAGCCCACCTGAAATTACGCGATATGCTTCTGTCACCGTTTCTGGCATATTCGGATAGTCTTCGCTAACAATTACACTATATGTAAGTTCATGTTCGTGCAGCACACCTCGCCCACCAGTTGGCCTTCTGACAAAACCTAGCCCATATTCTTCAACTTTAGTCATATCAATTTCTTTATCTACACTTTGAAAATAACCAATCGATAAAGTTGCTGGGGACCATTCATAAAATCTAAGGACGGGACTAATTTCACCTTTACTATGCCAATCTAACAGCGCTTCGTCTAAGGCCATATTATAAGACGGGGTGCATTTTCCAGAATTAATAAAGTGCCATTTTGTCTTGGACATATAAAAATCCTCCTTTGTTTCAAATATCATTTCGACATCCCCATTGAACTAGTGCCGCTATACTCTTATAATAGAGTAGGAAACAGAAAGGGGAAAGTTGTTGTGGATTATCTTTACGTAATTGTCGGTGTTCTTGCTGCCTTGATCATATACTTGGTCATCACCATGCTACGCCTCAAAAAAGCCGTCACCAATTTGACGCAAGAAGAGTTCATCAAAGGTTATAGAAAAGCTCAGTTAATCGACGTCCGTGAATCAAAGGATTTCGATGCTGGCCATATCCTAGGTGCAAGAAATATTCCTTACTCACAGTTCCGTCAACGTCATAAGGAAGTACGTTCTGATTTACCAGCTTACTTTTATGATCAAAGCGGCGGAAAGAGTGCTCGTGCTGCCTTATTTCTAAAGAAAAAAGGTTATGAGCAATTATTCCATCTTCAAGGCGGATTCCGTCAGTGGACAGGAAAAGTGAAAAGTAAATAATGCTTTATGAATGCACACTGCCTGAGAACCTAATCATATAGATCTCTAGACAGAAATTAAGCCGACAAACCCTTCAAATTAAAAGGTTTGTCGGCTGTTTTTATTCTTATAGCACCGCTAAAATCCCCTTAATATTTCGGAGAATTAACCCATTATATTGTATCCACCATCGACATAAATAACTTCACCAGTTACCCCACTCGAAAGATCACTAACAACAGCCAATGTCATTTTACTAACTTCATCCTGTGTAATATTTCTTTTAAGTGGCGCTATCTCTTCCACTTTTTTCATAATTGTATTGAAAGCTGGAACACCCTTCGCGGAAAGTGTACGAACAGCACCTGCTGAAATAGCATTAACACGAATATTTTTCGGGCCTAAATCAGCTGCTAAGTACTTCACAGACGCTTCTAGAGAAGCTTTAGCTACGCCCATTACATTATATCCAGGAAGCACACGCTCAGCTCCTAGATAGCTCATTGTCACGATTGAACCGCCTTCAGTCATTAATGAACTAACTGCTTTTGAAACAGCAATTAAAGAATAAGCACTTGTATCTTGCGCAAAGGCAAATCCACTTCTAGATGTATCAATGAATTCGCCATGTAAATCTTCTGCATGTGCAAAAGCAAGCGAATGAACAAGTCCGTGAACAGTTCCTATTTCATTTTCAATCTTTACAAAAGCTTGTTGAATGCTACCATCATCATTTACATCACACTGAACAATGAGTCTAGCTTCAATACTATGTTCGCTAAGAAGTTTTTCAATACGATCCATAGAGCGCTCTTTGCGATACGTAAAAATTAAATTCGCACCAGCTTCATGTAATGTTTTCGCAATACCCCAAGCCAAACTCCTTTGATTTGCTACACCCATTATTACATAGTTTTTACCTTTAATTTTCAATAAATCGTCCATGTTTTCCTCCTAAAAAATTTAATTAATATAAAATGACTTAGCGGCTAATGTTAGCACCTGCTACTAAACTAATTATATCATAGTTTGCGCAATTGAAAAAGTGCACCGCTTGAATAAACAAGCGGCACACTTTAACTTTATAAGGAAAAACTTATTTTTTTACATAGCGAAGAACTGGTTGACGCGCCGCTTTCGTTTCATCAAGACGTTTGATGACAGTTGTATGCGGAGCATTTTGTACGATTTCAGGATTTTCTTCTACTTCCTTAGCGATTGTAATCATCGCATCGATAAACGAATCAAGCGTTTCTTTCGATTCTGTCTCAGTCGGCTCAATCATCATCGCCTCTTCAACGTTTAACGGGAAGTAGATTGTCGGTGGATGATAGCCGAAATCTAGTAATCTTTTCGCGATATCCAAAGTACGAACACCAAGTTTCTTCTGACGACGACCTGAAAGAACAAACTCATGTTTACAATGTTGCGTATATGGAAGATCATAATAAGGTTCAAGTCTACGCATCATGTAATTCGCATTAAGCACTGCGTATTCAGTTATTGCTTTCAAGCCATCAGGTCCCATTGAACGGATATACGTGTAAGCACGTAAGTATATGCCGAAGTTACCATAGAAAGGTTTAACGCGACCGATTGAATCAGGAAGATTATAATCAAGCGTATATGTGTCATCATTTTTAACTAGAACTGGGGATGGTAAGAAAGGAATTAAATCCTTATGAACACCAACTGGTCCAGATCCTGGTCCACCACCACCGTGTGGTCCTGTAAACGTTTTATGCAAATTAAGGTGAACTGCATCGAAGCCCATGTCTCCAGGACGTGCTTTAGACATAACAGCGTTCAAGTTTGCTCCATCATAATAAAGCTTACCGCCAGCCCCGTGAACGATTTCAGCCATTTCTAGAATATCATCTTCAAAAAGACCTAATGTATTTGGGTTTGTAAGCATAAGTGCCGCAATGTCGTTGCCGACTTTACTTTTAAGATCTTCAATATCTACTAAACCACGGTCGTTAGATTTTACTGTAACTGTGTCGAATCCTGCAACTGTAGCAGATGCTGGATTTGTACCGTGCGCTGAGTCTGGTACAAGTACTTTCGTACGATTGAAATCACCATTTGACTCATGGAATTTACGAATCATCATTAATGCTGTCCATTCGCCGTGCGCCCCTGCAGCTGGTTGTAAAGTTACTTGATCCATACCAGTAATTTCAGATAAGTGTTCCTGTAAATCGTACATTATTTCCATTGCACCTTGAACTGTTGACTCATCTTGGAGTGGATGAATATTTGCAAACCCTGGATAACGAGCAACAGACTCGTTTATTTTCGGATTATATTTCATCGTACAAGAACCTAGTGGATAAAACCCAGTGTCGACTCCGTGATTACGATTGGAAAGTGAAGTGTAATGACGCATGATATCAAGTTCTGAAACTTCAGGAAGGTCCGCTGGCACTTCACGCTTATATCCTTCAGGCAATAAATCTGATAAATCAAGCTCAGGAACTTCTAAATCTGGAAGACTATAACCAATTCGTCCTTCTTTTGTTACTTCAAAAATTAATGTCTGATCTTCTTTATGCATGAAGGGCCTCCGTTTCCTGCACAAACGCAGCAATTTCTGATACGAGTGCATCAATTTCTTCTTTAGTTCTTTGTTCAGTCACCGCGATAAGCGCGTGATTCTTAAGGTTATCAAACTTCAATCCAAGATCATATCCACCAAGGATACCTTTTGTGAAAAGATGTGCATTTACAGCTTTCACAGGTTGTTTATAATTCACAACAATTTCATTGAAATGTGAGCCATCAAATATTACGTCAAAACCAGCTTTTATGAAAGCTTCTTTTGCATAGCGTGTTTTCACGATATTTTGATAAGCCATTTCTTGTGTTCCGATTTTTCCAAGACCAGTCATTGCAACAGATGCTGCAAGCGCATTAAGTGCTTGGTTAGAACAAATATTAGATGTCGCTTTTTCACGACGAATATGCTGTTCACGTGCTTGCAATGTCAATACATAACCACGTTTTCCGTCCTCATCAGTTGTTTCACCAACAAGACGACCCGGTAATTTACGCATTAACTTTTTCGTTACTGCGAAGTAACCACAATGTGGTCCACCAAACGCTTCAGAAATACCAAATGGTTGTGCATCTCCAACTGTTATATCCGCACCTAGTTCACCTGGAGGCGTTAGAATTCCAAGCGCAAGTGGGTTAGATGATACAACGAATAATCCACCCGATGCATGAGCTACTTCACCAATACTTTTTATATCTTCTATTTGACCAAAGAAGTTAGGGTATTGAACAAGAATAGCAGCTACTGAATCGTCCATTAACTCATCAAGCTTTGCAGAATCAGTAATACCATTCTTATGTGGAATAGTAACTACTTCAATATTTTGCCCAGTTGCGTAAGAAAGGACAACATCGCGGTATTCAGGATGCACCGTCTCAGATATAAGCAATTTTTTACGTCGAGTATGTCCTGAAGCCAATGTTCCTCCTTCAGCAAGTGCTGTTCCGCCGTCGTACATAGAAGAGTTTGCAATATCCATTCCAGTTAACTCTGAAATCATTGTTTGGAATTCAAAAATTGCTTGCAATTCACCTTGTGAAATTTCTGGTTGATATGGTGTGTATGCTGTGTAAAACTCTGAACGAGAAATTACATGGTCAACAATGATTGGCTTATAGTGATCGTAAACGCCTGCACCAAGGAATGATGCATAACTTCGTGCATCTGCATTTTTTGCGGCAATTTTAGATAATTCTTTAGTTAGTGAAGTCTCAGATTTAGCCTTTTTTATATTATATTCGCCCTTAAAGCGTACTTTTTCTGGAATGCTTTCAAATAATTCGTCAATTGAAGAAATACCGATTACTTTTAACATTTCTTCGCGATCAGATTCCGTCATTGGAAGGTAACGATGCTTCATGTCGACTTATCCCCTTTTCTAAATTAAATTGGTTATCGTTTATAAAATGGTGTTGCGATTATAACTGCCTTTAGCACTCTCTTACGAACTTGGACAGTTACTTCTGTCCCGATTTCAGTATGCTCCGTTTTAAGAAGTGCAAAACCAATATTTTTATTGAGTGTTGGCGACTGCGTTCCAGTTGTGACTTCGCCCACTTCCTCATCACCAATAAATACTTTATAGCCAGTACGAGGAATACCTTTATCAATCATCTCAAGTCCAACAAGCTTACGTGGAACACCATTTTCTTTTTGAGATGCAAGTGCAGCTTTGCCTAAGAAATCTTCCTCTTTGTTTAATTTAACAACGAAACCAAGTCCAGCTTCTAAAGGCGAAATATCTTGTGATAATTCTTGTCCATAAAGCGGTAATCCTGATTCAAAGCGAAGTGTATCACGGGCGCCGAGACCAGCAGGTATTACACCTTCACTTTCGCCAGCTTTAAGAATTGAATCCCACAGAGCGATTACCGCTTCAGAAGGACCATAAATTTCAAAACCATCTTCACCAGTATAACCAGTTCGAGATACTAGAACCGAATGGCCATCAATAATAACATTATCCTTAAATCGGAAGAATGTAATTTCATTAAGAGGCTCTTCAGTTAGTTTTTGCAAAACCTTTTCTGCAACAGGACCTTGTAGTGCAAGTAGTCCATAGTAAGATGATTTGTCTTCAATTACAACATCTGGCGTTATATGTTTATTCATCCATTCAACATCTTTTGCAAGATTTGAAGCGTTAACAACAAGTAAATAATCATCTGTGCCGCGTTTATAGATCAGGAGATCGTCAACTGTTCCACCATTCTCATAACACATCGCAGTGTATTGAGCTTGACCATCTTTAAGTTTTGACACATCATTAGTCACTAATTTTTGTAAATAAGAAAGTGAACCTTTTCCACTTACAAGAACTTCACCCATATGTGAAACATCGAACAATCCCGCTTTTGTACGAACAGCTTCATGTTCTTCTTTGATGCTTGAAAATTGAACAGGTAAATCCCAACCACCGAAATCAATAGTTTTTCCACCATGTTCTGCATAACTTTCAAATAGCGCAGTGCGTTTTAGTGTCGTTGTCAACATGTGTTCCCCCTTTAATTTTCCATAAAAAGACAGAGGTTCCCGTTAAAACAAAGGGAACCCCTGTCCATTTACCTGAAAGTTTGACCTTGCGGCTTTCCTCGTTGGTGGCCAGATCGAACTGGCTCTCTCCAGAGATGCGTCATGTAAGAGTCTTTTTGCCTGAGAGATTCGTAATTTTTGTTACTTGCTCCTTCGGCGACGCCTAAGCGTTCTCTCCCCATACAATCATTCGCGATATTTAATTATTAGGGTCAACTAGAACCCTTTCGTGTATTATCTTAACATTTAGTTTATGTAAGCGCAATTATTTTAGTAGATTACGTTTATTTTGAAACAATAAATTCATATTTTATGTACTTCTTTGTATATCCAAGTAAGTTGAAAGAATATACACCAGGAATCATCAATTAAATTCCTGATGTATATCAATTTTCTCCACGTAACCTTTCAATTTGGAACGCTATATAGTCGGTTATATCGTGTAACGATCTCCGTTCTGTTTCAACTTTAAAATGTGCTGAATTGAGATACTTTGGCGACCGTTCTAAATAGAGATCAAGTAGTTCTTCCCGCGAGGAACGCTGCACAATTGGCCGGTTTTTATCCGATGCAATACGGCGCCATATATCAGGAAACGGCGCATTCAAATAAAAAACGAGACCTGTTTTCCTCATTATATCTCGATTTTCTTTTTTCATGGGCACGCCGCCCCCTGTTGCAATAATACATAATTCATCACGAAACGTCCTTAGATACTCCGTCTCTAGCTCACGGAAATAGGATTCTCCGTACTTTTCAAATATTTTCGGTATTGACATACCCATTTTTCGTTCGATTTCTGTGTCCATACCGTAAAATGGTAGTTTTGTCGCAAAACTTAACCTTTTACCTATTGCTGTTTTTCCAGACCCCATAAAACCAACTAAATAAACTATCTTCAATTTCATCACCCGTTTTATTAGGACAACACTAACTTAGCTATCCCGTCTCATAATCTCTATCGTTTCATTCTCATAATAAGTTTCTAGAGAATCGTATAGCCTATAAAGAGTATTATGCCATGAAACCAAGGTGAAAACAAAGAAGCTAACGAAAAAAAGTAAAATAATTGTAGCGACAAGCATGGCACCTCGATCATTCCTGATAAAGTCCAATCACAAAATCCCTCTCTTTTCGAGTCCCATTTAACAACGTAACGTCTACAACCACTGATGTTCCAATATCCTTAAATGAAGCAGTCTGCACTGTAGTCAAAAATGGAATATGACCAACGCCATTTATTCTCTTTCTAATAACAGCATTTCCAATATCAATATCAATTCTTCCTCGATCATTTAATATACGAATCCCACGCCCCCCTACATGTACATCAAAATCATAAACATTAATTAATTCTTTCTGTAAATCTACTGCAAATAACTCCCATTCACTATTCGACATTTGACTAAAATTACGTTCAATTGGCGCTTTCCAGAGAAAAAAAAGCAATACTAGTTGAGCGAACATAGCAAAAATGACAAGCTGAAACAAACTTTCAAATAATGTATAACCACGTTCGTTTAATCTCGCTAAAAATCGAGGCATTTCAACGTCACCTCAATACTCGACCTGTAATCAATACAAATCGAGTGCATTGTTATCTGCCAATTATAATCCACTCCGTCAACTTGACGGCTTCCTTCCCTTAATCCATAAGTGTGATTTTTTATCATTCCGTGATAGGCAGTTTCAGCCGCATGCATCGCTAACTTTTTTTCGTGTAGTCCAGAAGTCAATTTCGTTGCAAGCGGAAGAAGTGTCCCGAAAATAACTACGAGTATTACGAGTGTTAGTATCGATTCCGGCCAAGAATAGCCTTTCTGATTCACCAATAATCATCCTTCCGCGCTGAAATTGAAATTTAATTTCAATAATGCCTGAATTTGTAATTAGTGTAATTGATCCAAATTTAATAATATCCCCGTTAGGATGAAATTCAACTCTATCTAAATAGCTCGAATTTGATATTCTCATACCATCCGGCAGGTATGTTTCAGACATTTGTTTGCCAGGAATCGCTGTGATATATTTGGTCCTTTTCCCCATTTTAATAAATTCTACTTTTGTTGCTTTCCTGTTTGCTATTGCATAACCTTGCATGCTATGAATTGTCGAAATTAATAAATGAAGTGCATCTTCTTCAACCGTTGTACGAATCCATTTTTCACCTACTGGAATGATGATTGCGGAAAGAATGGACACGACAGATAGAACGAGGAGCAGCTCCAAAAATGTGAAACCATTTTCTTTTCTACCAAGCGGTATATAGTCATTACTTTTAACCATCTGGTGCGGGCGAAACTTTCCCATTCGTCCCAATTACTAATTTACTGCCATCGGGGCATTGTGGATTTTCAGGCAAATACTCCGCTGTTACAAGTTCTTCAAGACTAGGATAGGTATGTTTATCCATCTTGTATGCCTCCACTTGTCCTTGTACCATAGCTATGTACGCGTAATAAAACAACCAAAAGAAAAACTAACCTCAATTTAACGGGTTAGCTTGTGTTAATATATCTTCCATTTCTTGTGCTTCCTTACTCATGTTTTTTCCAGTGGAATAGAAGTTCCCTTCATTTTTAAGGTAGTCGTCATCTACTTCTTGTCCCAATCTGTAGTTATCATCTACATCCTCCCAAAATTCCCGCGCCGCCTTGTGTTCACGTCTTACTAGTTGCCTGAAATGATGTGTTTTAGATGAATGTATCTCGTCCATAGGGAAAATGGTATTAAATTCAATAATCTCATCTTCAAATGTAGGAAATAGAAACTTTATCTCAATCTCATAATCACCTATTGTTATTGACTTTAAGAGTTTCAACTTTTCATCATCCGTTATTTGTTTGTTAAATTGTATGCTATCTATAAGTAGCTTCTTCGATTCAACTTTTCCCTTTAATTTAAGAAGTGTGCTAATACTAATCTTGTCATTTTGACGGTTTAGTTCATCAATTTTGGCTTTATTTTCATCAATGGACTGCGACAACATTTCAATAACATTAGATGAACCGTCTTTCAACTGATTTTTAATTCCATCTAGTGTGATTCTATTTTCTTCTTCAAGTTGTGTACTCTGTACTGTTAGCGCATTTTTTCTATCATTCAAATTGGATGTTTCCGCTTCAATTCTTTTTGATAGTTGATTAAAACCGATATTATTAGACATTCCATCCATCACAAGGGAAACACCGACCTGATCAAATACCTTAGTAACATTGTTTATTGATATCCCCCTAATATCACATCCAAGTGATTTTCTCCTGTTTTGACATATGTAAGTGATTTTATTATTGTATCCTTGGTGTCGCACAAAACGACTACCACACTTTTCACAATACAATTTCCCGTAATAGATATCGTTCAATGTTGGTTTTCGTCCACGTTTAGATGACCTGTTTACCCTACTCTTCCTAGCTTCATTCACTATCTCCCATTCTTCTCTCGTTACAATAGAAGGAACTGCATTTACAATCCTTATCCATTCACCTTCTGGGAGGGCAACCCTCTTTACATCGGTTATATTTTGCTTTTTACTTCTGTTCATCACGGCTGTTCCATGATATATTTCTGATTTTATGATTCTTAAAACCTTATCTCCTGTCCACATCTTACCTAGTTGCGTCTTAATACCTTTTTTATTTAATTTGGTCGTTATAATATGTGCGCCTTCTGTTTGGAATCTATCATAGATAAACTTAACAGTTTTCTTCTGTTCCTCATTTATAACAATTTTATTATCGCTATTTTTTTCGTAGCCAAATGGTAGGCGGCTAGGGTTATACACACCCGCTTTAGCTACATTTTTCTTTGTGAATTTAATACGCCTACTAATATTTTCTGATTCATTTTGGGCAATCATAAAAAGTAAGCTTGTTCTCATGTGCCAATCATCATCTTTTGTGTTAAGTCCCGCATTTTCAAAAAGTACATGAACACCCTTATCTCTTAAATACTCTACTGTTAACATCCCAATATGTTGTGAACGGGAAAATCTAGTAGAGTCCTTTACAATTATCAAATTAAAATTAGGTTGCCTGCTCGAAGGAAAAAACTCATCATATCCGATATCACTTTTTTTATGGTCTAATCCCGCATCATGCATCATTCTAATAAAATCTGGTCTATGTCGCACGTTTACGCCTGTACCAACATCCGCATAAACGTCTACCAATTCATAATTTTTTTCTTCGCAATATTTTTTATAAATTTCTCTTTGGTTTTTTATAGATGATTGTTGTTCATCTTTATCCGATGATACACGAGTATATAGCACAACTTCTTCTTTCATTTGTAGTCCTCCTCGTTTCATGTTCCATATGCTTTACAACTAAATTAATTGTATCATACAAATAATGGTAGATGTGTAATCTAGCATCTATAACTAATACAGTAGGCAGAATTATATTATAAAGATGCTATCGTCTTAAAATAATCCCAGGTGTTGACATAAAGGAGGTCTGGTACTAACCGCATCAATTCATCATCAACAATCGTCATATACCCCCCATTTTGACTTGTTCCGCCTTATGCGCAATATCTCATATGCCTTAAAGTGACCTGTACGGTGCTTTAACGATGATGAATTACCCTGTAAAATCAATCTTTTATCAATTGGATATAAAAAAAGAGCAATCGCAATGATTACCCTTGAAGTTCCGCTTCATATTTTTTTATCCGTCTATATAAAGTAGCTTTTGCTAATCCTGTATTTTCTCCAAATTGTACGGCTGTTTGATTTCCTTCTTTCCATTTTTCGTATTCTACTACCCAATTATCGGGTAAATCTTTTGTAGGTCTACCAAACTTTACACCGTTTTTCTTCGCAACTGCGATACCTTCTTTTTGTCGTTGTTTGATATCTACTCTTTCCTTCTCCGCAAATGCAGATAATAAAGCAAGTATAATATCCGATACCGCACGTTGCATCACATCGTCCGTATCTTTTGTATCAAGCATCGGCTCGTTGATGAACTGTAGATTGATACCTTGCTCAACAAAGTATGCGTATTCGTCTTTTATATCTGTATATGATCGAGATAAACGACTAATTGAGTCAAAGATTACTGTATCGCCTTTCCTTGCTACTTGCTTCAATGCCATATATTGCGGTCTGTTTATATCCTTACCGCTTAGTTTATCAATAAAGATATCTCTCTCACTAATATCCTTTCCAAGCATTGTATCAACTTGTCTAGCTTCATTTTGTTCCTTACTGCTAACACGAATATAGGCGAATGTTTTTGATTTTGTCATTGTCGTAGCCCCCTTATGATATGATATTATCTTAATTATATCATAATCGTATCAAATAGTACTCTAATATATGACGCGTATCAAAAGTTGTTTCCGCCACATATGATACAATGGTGGATGTACTACCTACAAGGTTCGTGATTTAAGTTGAAAGTGTTGCATAGTGTGTACCATTTGATACAGTGTTATGGTGTCGTTCATGGTATCGAGTCGTAACGATGCAAGCACCAATCAACGTCACTTTCCGCATATGAGATAATACGGCTTCTTACTATAAATTAAATATAAGGCGGCGTTATGTGACGGTGTAGCTTGCTTTAACGATGATTATATTTATTAATTCTTATTTTAAATTTATCGTTTCGGTATGTAACAGCCGTTGATTTTTTGATGTGCTTACACGTCAAATCTTAGAAACCTCTCAGGATACTCCCATTAACTTAGAATATAAAAAACACCTTCATACAAGAATGTGTTTTAGTGACAGTATTTAGTTCTCTATAGTTTTTTCTTCCTGTTGCATCAAGATGCTAAACAATGTATGCCAATGATCGATTTTTGTTTTGGCTCTTATATATCGTGCATCATTTTTTTTAGCCGCATTAGTTTTAGATGATAGAAAACTAATTGTTTTAATAGGACTCTTTGTATTATTTACGACAACTTTTAAAATCATTGACCTTACTTCCTCGCTTGATGTTGTTTTAGTGCCCATTCCACCAATAATAGCACCTGCTCCACCTGCAAGAACTCCTCCTATAATAGCTCCTTTAATTTGAGCCTTTCTACTAGTTTGAGTTATCGTTTGTCCATCTACAACTATTTCTGATTCAAGAATATCTTCGTATTTATATGTTTCAACTTTATTATTATTAAAGTAAACAAACGCTACCTTTCTATTCTTTTCATCAAGTAGTATTTCTACACCCGAATTATTTGAAGTGAATTGTTGGGACACCCTAAAATCCTCTAGGGTTTTCCTTAGTCTCATGCGTTTCTCAGTCCTACCAACCTTCGCCTTTTTCTTTTCAACATTAATCTTACTTTGATAGAGCATAAATGCAAACCAAATACCTATCCCAATAGTACCCAGGAAACCCGTCATAGGCGACAAAGTAAAGAACCAAAAAATAATAGAAAGCATAAAAAGTATTACCAAAAAACTAGCTACATTATAATTCATAATAAACACTCCTTCTCAATTTACAATCTACGCAAACTCCCATATAAAGTTTGGCTGTAAATGCTTGATAACCCAAACCACATCGCCTAACCATTTACAGTAGTTGAATAGTTAATAGGCTAGCCATCGAATAGAATGTATATCTTCTAGTAATAAATAAAAAGAATAGCAAAAACTTTTTTTAGAATTAATATTGTCGCGACAGTTTAATCCTGGAAACTAGTTAGAATTCCATCATTAAAGTAAAGGTATTGACCTTGACCGTACACCCATTGTTCTCTTACTCCATAAGTTGAAACTGTTCTATTGACCTTTTCTGGTTTACCCCATAAAGAAGCTTCAACTTCTCCTGTAGTCATTCCGAGTGAAGGATTTTGTCCTTTTGCCTTTTCTACAAGAAGCTTATTTGCCACCTGTGCCTGTTTTGTATCTGCTATTTCGTCTATCATGCCCTTATATCCACCATTTTTAATATATGTCCAAGCCGACTGATCAATTGGCGGAGGATGGTTATATTCTGTTGTGAAAGATGTGTCCTTTATCGCCTTTTCTATTTCATCGCTTAATCTTCCATAATAATCATAATTAACTCCCATTGCTAGATTATATTGGGCTACATAAGGTAATTCATTTGATTTTAAATAATCCACGTAATGATTCATAGCAATAGCCTCTTCATGCCCGTTGAGAATGGTAGACTCACTATATAGTTTTTCTGCTTTGTCCACTTCGCCATTAATAAGTGCTTCTTCCATTAAATTTAACTTTGATATTCTTTCTGTTTTCATTACATTATTTAAAATTTTCTCGTTGTCTTTGTCTGGATTTGTCGAGCCTATAATAATTAACTTTTCGAGATTTTCATTTAGTAATGTAAAGTCTTTTTCTTCGATGATTCTATTGAAAAATTCATCACTAATTTCTATTATTCCCTCGCTGACCAATTCATTTGCTTTTACTTCTTCAATTTTCTTTCGAAAACCATCAATATTATTATCTTCTGCATAAACGTTTAATTCTTCAATAATTTTCATTTCCTCCGAATTATCGGTCACTGGATTACATGCAGTTAAAATTAAGATAGTTAAAAAAGATAATAATTTAAATCTCATTTATAGTTCCCCCTTATTTTATAGTATATTCTAAATATAATGATAACATAGTTCTATCTACTTATAACAACAAAAAACAGTAGTAACAATAACAATTGGTTCGATTGTTACTGCTACTACTGATTGATGTTGTTGTTTGTTGGTGCTACCTATCTAATTTATTTATTTATTGATGCTACTTGATCAAGTTGTTTGCTCATGACGTAGTTGTTTATTAATCTTTATTCTAAATCCATATTCTTCTCTTGTGTAGGTGGCGTATCCTAGTTGTTGTAACTTATGTAGTTTCGTATCCATCGCATCAACCTTTTTGCCTGTGTATCTTCCTATTAAATCCTCAAAATCTATCAACTCCGTCTTATCCACTTCAAGTAGCTTCTGTAGCTTATCAATTAGTTTGTTCATTTGTGCCGCCTTCTCTCTCATTATATTGGCTGTTATCTTGTGTTATTTCATTAATGTACTTATTAGGCATAGTCATAATAGAGATTGTTCTGTTCTTATATTTATTACCTAATATCATCTATCTATCCTATAGGTGAGAATCATAGGTTGTATATAGTGTATGCCCAATAAATACATTATTAACCACTATTTAGAATGGTAACAACTCTTCTTTTATGTAAACCTTGCCTCTACTGTATCTAACATCATTTCCAACCTTCTTATCTTCTGCGTCCCTCTTCTTCATAAGTGCTTCGTGAACTTCGGGTTCAACATACTTCATACGTTCATATCCACCTTTCTCATCATTAAATTGCCATGCTTGACGTGGAGCGTATGTATTAGCCATTCTGTCATCCTTATGAACACCTGTAGAAAAGTAATCCATATTATGCGTTACGTCTAGTAGCCTGTACGACCTCATTAGTGACATATATCTGGTAAGACTCGATTTAGAGATACCTGTTTCTTTTGCTAGATTTTCCATTGATACATCATAGTTCTGTTTATCAAAGTGATAGTTGCTCATACGAGCAATGTAAGCGTACAAATAGAAACCTGTGACACCTAAAGTTGTATTCCTATTAATTATTTCTTCAACTTCAATAGGTTCACCGAATCCACTTTTCTTCTTAACTTTTACCGTCTCCAAAGAGAATCTATCTTCCATACAATATGCGAATACATCAAATTCAACAGGATGAGTATTTGAAATGTCATGAAACGTACCCAAATAATCCTCTTCAATAACTTCTCCTGTTTCAGTGTCAATGCCTCTGTGAGTTCTAGATAATCCATGATTGGGAATCATAGTATAAAACCTCTTACTCATCTTCTCTTTCATATCGGCTACATATTCCTCGTATCCTTCTTCATCGCTCGGTATGAACGTCAAATTCTTTTCTTCGTCCAAATCCCATCCAATCGGAAACACTCTTGTAGACGTTGTAAACTCTAGTTCTTCAAGTATGCCACCCTTGTTGATTAGGTAGTTCATTGTGCGATTTGACTTGTCATATCCTAGCATTTCCTTTATTGTTTCGTTATCAATTAGTTTGTTATTTACAAATATTTTAGCGTTCCTATACATATACGTTATGAGGTACATATAGCTATACGCAAATGCGAGGTGTGAAGAGGGTAATTGCTTACCATCCTTATCTAGCTTTCCCTCTGTAACTTTAATCTTGTGTAGTTGATCAAATAACTCGAACGGCATGTAAATAGTATTCTCTTCTTCTTTGTAATTAACATAATCATAAATTCTCATTTCTCTTCTCCTTTTGACGGTTATTTCACCGTATTCTCATGGTTTATTAGTAATTCTTCTAGTCGTTCCGTCTTTTTGTAAAGTGTGAAAATATTACCGTCTTTAATACTGCGTCCCTTAAATATATAAGGGACACCACTTTCTTTTAGATATTCTGACATTGTAGCCGTATAGCAAAAGAAAAAGTCTTGTGTTGTAAGTTTTGTCATGCCGATTCACCTCCATTTCTTGTTAGGGCAATTTGGTCTTTATATGTGATAGCGTGAGTAATAGCCTTTGTTAAATCTCCCGTGCGTAACTCACGTATCTTTGAGTATTCCACTTCAAATTCCTGTTGAACTGTAAATTCATCAGTGGGCAGTTCAATCGGAAAACCTAAATGATGTGAAATCCAATCTATATCAAATTCAATGAATGGGTTAATACCTTTACCTGTTGGATGAAGCCTTAATTTGTTATTACTCGCTAAGACGATACCCATATCTAACTCATGATTACGATAAAACTCTTCCATGTCGGGGAATGGATTATCTTCTAGTGTCTGTACAAGTTCACCCATGCCTAATCTTTCAAGCCATTCAACTAGAACGTGCCTATATTCGGGTTTTCTGTAACCTTTATGACCACTATCAATACATAGTAGGATTTTACGTCCTTCTTCTGTTTTCGGTAGAGGTATATCATACATACTCCAAATTGTAATTAATGTTGACATACTAAACTTTTCAGAATAATTATCATTACTAACACCAAAGATATTGTTCAAGTTGACCGAATCCTTGTTGTAGGGACTATTTGCATACAACTTAGTTAAATGATTGTCGTATGTATAACCTCTATTTAAGGCTAAATCCACACCAATAGACTTGCGCGTATCTGCAATATCAATTGTTGCGAACTTCTTCCTTGAAAAGAAATGATTAATCTGATATCCGAAAACATGTTTCAGTAAAGCCGTTGAAATAAGTCCATCCATGTCATTTGATAATGTTGTATTTCTATCCTGTTTAGTAAGTGTCCATTGTGGCATTGCATCTCTAATTTCTTTTTGCATAAGAAGCGTGAATCTAACAAAATAGTTTCCTTTTTTGTTGCTTCCTTTTTCTCACAGGATTTCATAAAATCCAGAAAATAGTTGACTAACATCATCGGCTTTGTTCATTTTAGAGAAAAAGGAAGCTAAGTTGGTATCATCATCGTTTCATCTCCATTTCTATTTTTTATTTTTCCATGGCTATTGTGATATGATTCCGCCTATATATATTGATATAGCTACACCAATTCAACCACCCCCATTGTGTTATAATAATTTTGTTGACATGCTTGTCCATTGTGATATAATAAATGTAGAAGCTAGATAATCAACTTCTCACACTACACAAAAAGGTGCACGTTTATATTCTATCGGATTTATATACTACATGTATATAGGTCTATTCTATCGTTTAGTAGATTGATAGATTAAAAGGACTTCCCGACTATTAAAAGTTGGAGTCCTTTTTTTATGCTTATTTTTCTTACATACCCTTGCAACCTCACACAATCACCTCGAAACAACTCTCTATAGTTTACTACCAAAACTATCACCATCAATTTCAGACGCACATAAACACATTGTGCGAGGTCTGTGTAAAGATGTGTCATAAACCGCTATCCACTTGTGAGCATCTTAACGCGTCCTGTATCACCTGTAGCGCCCATTTATGTATTTATACCATAAGCTTACTTATGCGCTTATAACGATTGATTAGACACTCTGTAAGTCATCTATAATACTTTGTATTATATTAATGTTATCTGGTGTATATGAAATGTAACCAATGTCAAAGTAATCTTGATGTGTTTAATCAAATAACTTGCCCAAAAATTATTGTTGTTGATGTGACGATAGATTACTGATTACATGATGTACCTTGATAATGTCATTGATGATTGTTGTCATGTTTACCCCTCCAATCAATTTTAAGATACTTATAGACACAGTCTGACAGTTTGTTAAACAATGCTTAAATAACTGTAGTATTTTTGCGTATATATGCTTTAAATTGCTCACAGATAGGAGAACTACTTATTCATCGCCCGTCACTAACAATACCTTTAAACTGTTAAGTAAATCCTGTTCAATATGTGCATACTTCTCTACCTCTAAAAAGTAAGTTGTCATTGTATTTCCTCCTCTATTCGGGATGTAAATCAATTAGCTTTTTCAGACAACCTCTACAAACCTTGTTGTATAGCCATTTGTGGACTGAGGTGTTTATTACCTCCATCATAGCGATATACGCTGAGCAGCCTTTTTCATCAATAGACTTCGAATGCTTCGTTACGTTAGGAATCGCAATTAAAATTAGAACGGAGATGATTAATAAAACAATCATCATTTCTATTAATGTAAAACCTTTTTCTTCCTTTAATTTAATCATATTTAGCTCCTTTTATATTTTATCCAGCATCCCGTAAATAGGTAATAGTAAAGCTATATAAGCCGCTAAGATACATATCGCGATAATACTGAATAAAGCCGGTTGTAGAATTGATAGCCCTGTCGCAACTCTACGATTAATGGCGTCTTCAAGATGTTCACTATATAAAATTAACTCTTTAGGCAGATAGCCACTTTCGGCTCCATGCTGGGCAAATGATGAGAATTCTTTTAGTAATCCATTCGTCATTTCTATCGCAACATGGAAAGGGTCACCGTAAATGACGTGCTCATGTACATTTCTAGCAATTTCACTTAGTACAGGATCTAATTTCTGCTTTATCAGGACTTCAAGTGCTTCCTGCATCGATAAACCAGACTCCAAAAGCCCACCTACTTCTGAAGCGAATAAATGGGTCTTCCAACTGAAAAAAAGTTGTCCAACAATCGGTATAGAGCTGGCAAAACGGATTTTATTATAAGCGGTCAATTTTCCATAATAAAACGAACCAACAAGTACTACTATTCCCATTACAACGCCTGTACCGATAATAAAGTCTGGAATCTTAGCCATTATTGATGGAAGTAAGGAATTGATACCGGCTTCATCACCTTGTCGGGACGTGGCTAGTACTTCCATATTCGGTAGGAAAAACCTACGAAAACCAAAGAGTAAAATCGAAATAAACACGAACAAAACCGCAGGATAAGTTAGAAGACTTTTTAATTTCTTTTTTGTCTCTTCTGTTCTTTCTAAGCTCTTTGCCATAGCTTCCAAAGCATCCACAAGCCGACCATTTTTTTCGGCTATTGCAACTGGTAATAATGTACTCGCAGAAAATCCAAATCGCTGAAGAATTTGAGTTACATCTTGACCATCTCTTAAACCCTCATCTATTTCCTCCAATATAGTCTGGTAGTCTTTAATATGGTGAGGTATGAGAAGATTTAAGCCATCATTGAATGTAAAACCTTCTTTTAACAAAATTGATAACCTCAACAAAAACGCAGGCTGATTTTGGAGTTTCTGTTTTCGTTTAATCATTAATTTTTTAACCATTAGAATTAGCTTGCGGTTTTCCATATTTCCTGGAAAGAGTTTCAACTCTTAATTCTTCAGGATAAACGACACGCTCTCCTTTTGTGATTGAATCTGCAAGTTCCTCTAACATATTCCCCTCAATTATTTCAAACACTGCATTCGTTTCACCGTTTTTTGTCCTTACAAGTCGCTGCGATGATATACAAACTACTGTTTGTCTTAGTTCCTCTGCAGATATTCCAAAATCCATCATCCTGTAAAAACAGCCCGCTGGATCTTTTGAGTGAACAGTTGTAAAAACTAGATGCCCTGTCAAGGAAGCTTGCACCGCAATTTTAGCAGTCTCACTATCTCGGATTTCTCCAATCATTATGACATCAGGCGAATGTCTTAATATTGCCTTTAATCCAGTTGAATAACTCATTCCCGACCTCTCATTCACCTGAATTTGAAGTAGATGCGCATGATTATTTTCAACAGGATCTTCAAGTGTTATCACGTGTCTATCAAGATTATTAACACAATGAGCAGTCAAAGAATAAATCGTAGTCGTTTTCCCGCTGCCCGTTGGCCCATTAAGCAGAATTAGGCCTTGTTCCTTGGAAGCGGCACTGCGTAATTTATCGGCCCATTCCTTTTCAATACATAATTGATCAATTGAAACAATTCTATCGTGTTTTTGTATTCGGATAACAACGCTTTCTTTGTAATGTATAGCTGGAATTGTGGAAACACGGAAGGAAAGATTCTCTCCTTGCATTTGTTTGTGGAAGGAACCACTTTGGGGTTTTCGCTTATCGCTAATATCAAGTGAAGATTGAAACTTCAGATATGAAATCATTCGATTCGCCAACTGCTGGGGTAAAGTTCCAAATTTAGTTAGCTTGTTATTTTTTTTAAAGAGTACGTCATAACTTTCTTTCATAGGCACGAGATGAATATCAGATGCTTCATAAAGAATCGCTTTTTGTAATAAACTCATACATCTTTTTTCAACAACGCTCTCATGCTTCTCCATTTAACACCCTCTCTTAAACCGAATATGTGTTAATTCGGCCAGTTTTTAAGTACATCCCAAAATATATTCATGAAGCCTAACAACGGATGACTGCTATCCGTCTTAACTAAATTATACAATGGCTATAATTTAAATGGAATACTTTCAAGCAAGGTCGAATTGTGTATAGGGATTTAGCTAGTATTTTAAAGTTATTACACGCTTAATCGCGATAAGATTTCTTCCTATAATAACTTTTTTAATGCAATCCTTTTTATAAAGTTAGAACACTTTTAGGATATACACGTCTTTGTCACAATAATTTCATGATTTGAGTTTACTTCTATAGCTGTTATCCTCTATAATGAATATGAGTTTATTGTATTGTTATTAAGGAGGGACGCACACATGGATAACATGTTTAAGCTATTAGGCTGGTGGACAGGTATATTCGCAGTGCTATTTTTTGTAGGTGACATGATGACGGCTTCACTTCTTTTTGTTGCGAATACGATCTTCTTCCTACTACTCGGTTATTTAAACCTGACAGAACGTATGTATATGTACATGTTTGCAGCATACCTAATGGTGTTTATGGTTGGATTTAGTTATTACTCAACATTTATTCACGTACCAGGTGCTGGACATTAAATCGTACATACAAAAAACAGCCTTTATTGGCTGTTTTTTTGTTTCTTATTTGATTTAATTAAAAACCATTTAAGAATGGATTTGAATCCATTTCCATTTGAGGAGTAGTCGAATCCCCGTGGCCTGGGTAAATTATAAAATCATCATCTAATGTTAATAATTTATCATGGATTGCAGTTAAAAGCGTTTGGCTATCTCCGCCTGGTAAATCTGTTCGCCCGACACTTCCTTGAAACAAGGTATCCCCAACTACCGCAAATCTACTTTGATTAAAAATAAAGACTATACTTCCCGGTGAATGACCTGGTACATGGCGCACTTCAAATTCAAATGGCGCAATTTTCATCATTCCCTCTTCATTTATAAAATAATCTGCTTGTTCATTCTTAACGAGTGGTAATCCTGGGTATCGAGTAGAGCCATTTTGTACTGGATCCGTCAATGTATCTTTTTCAATTTCATGAATATAAACCGGAATCTTAAAATGACTCCTAACAGCATCAACTGCACCTATGTGATCGAAATGTCCATGCGTTAGTAGAATTGCTACGGGCTGCAGTCCCGCGCTGTCAATCGCCGCAATAATTCTTTCCCCTTCTTCACCTGGATCTATAATTAAGCAGTTTTTTGCACTATCTTGGATAATATAACAGTTTGTTTGAATTGGCCCTAGTGGATATGTAGTTATTTTCAACAAAATATTCGCCTCCCTTCTCTTTATTTTACTCAACACGATTGACGAATTCAAACAATCGTCACTAATTCCACTCGACAAATTACGCTTCAGACATTATAATAGAGGAGGAATCTTGCTATTATCGGCATTCATTTTTTCCATGTTGAAAGGAGTGTCTTTACGATGAATTTATTAATGGTTATTTTTGGTCTGATTGGTATTTTTGCAGCGATTGGGACGGTTCAAGCAGTGAAAGAACGCAATCTCTTAAGTATTGTCTTTAACTTTGGAGCTTGTGTTGTTTTCGGAGGCTTTACTATCGCTACAATCGTTACACAAGGATATCCGGTATACTTGCATTAATAAAAAAACCTTTGCGCATTATTGCGTAAAGGTTTTTTTATTATTTTAGCTCCAAAAAGTTAATAACATTCTTCTTTTCCAAATTGATTAACAACTCTTTATTTTGCCCAAATAAACAATTTCCTTTATCTGGTGAACAACGGAGTGGTCCAATAGCTACGTCTTTCACCAATACATCTAGTTCGCCACCATTAATAGTTACAAGCTCGTAAGACACCTCTCCAGCCTTCCCTGACACCTTCCCCTCACTCGGAGCTGACGTAACCAAAGCTGATTGAGATAGCCAAGATATATCCGGAATAACCCATTCTCCAAAGTTGCTTACAACGGGCATCTTCCAGCTCGATAAAACTGTTCCTGATTGATCAGAAATCGTAAATAAAGCATTTTCATCTTCACTTACTTGAACCGTTAATATCGAATCTTTATATGTATCTAAATAAATAACTTTACCAAACCCAGAAAGTTCCGTCTCCTTTGTTAAATAATCATAAATCGACAAGTTAGCACCTTCTAAAGCCAGATCCTTATTATGAATAATTGCGATTTTTTCTTTTCCTAACCATTTTGGAAAAGGATCTTCCATTGGAATCATATTGAATCCCCCTGTAGCCCCATTGTATAAGAATACATCGTAAGACCAGTCTTCATAAAAAGCAGTTAATAAGACGAGAGTAGGATCTAATTGATTCCATTCAATTGCTAACTCGGAGGAAGCGATTGAAATTTCATCAAGAACTTTTCCTTGTAAGGAGATAATTTTTACAACCGCGGATGAAGTATCGGTTGTCGTATGTAATAAGATTGTTTTTTTTGAAGGATGAATGAGAACGTCCGCAATAATAGTATCTTCCTTGTATACCGTATCAATTGCACCAGTCACTATGTCAAAAGTTTTCACAGCATAATAAGCATCTTCTTTTTCAACGAAAACGATTTTTGTATCAGTTAGCCAATCAGCAATATATTGGAATGATGCCGAACTTAAGGACATTTTTTTTATAATAACTTCCGCTTTTTCATCTACTATAGTAGGTGAAGAAGGATTTTTGTTCTTTGATTGATCAACAATTTCTACAGGTTTTTGCGCACAGCCTACTAGTAATAGTAAGACTAAGCTATAAACCACTATTATTCGCTTCAACTCTCTCATCCTTCCATTATAATTCTTGATTATAGACATACCCATAAGAAAAACTTTTAAAAAAAGACTGCACAGAGATTCCTGTGCAAGTCCTTTTGTATAACTTTACTTTTTATCCTGAACAGATGTTTTATCTTCTTCTTCTTCTTTAAAGCGCAGTAAATCTCCATTAATAATCATATCGGAGTAATCCAGCTCTGTGGTTGAACGCTCAATGTATGGTTCACAAGCCCCGTTATCGACAGGTTCGCCTGTTATAGCATCATAACAAACTTCTTGAGCGTATACATTTTTATCTGTTACAAAACGTCCATCACGGAAAGTGACAAATGACTCGTGATCAGGTGAGAATATATCCGAACCGAGATTCATATCATCTTTCGTTTCAATTCCTAAAAGGTGTAGTAGCGTTGGTCGTAAGTCAATTTGACCTGCAACTTCATCCATTGTTTCACCTTTACCATATCCCGGGATATGGATATAAAGTGGGACCCTTTGAAGTTTAGCGTTATCAAAAGGTGTTAATTCCTTATCCATATACATACCCATAGCCTTATTATGATTTTCTGAAATACCATAATGGTCACCATACATTACAATTATAGAATTATCATATAAGCCTTTTTCTTTTAAATCTTCAAAAAACACCTTTACAGCTTCATCCATATATCTAACAGTTTGAAAGTAATTATTTAAAGTTTTAGAGTTTGAATCATAAGCAGAAATTAGTTTATCTTCTTCATCTAATTCAAACGGGTAATGATTTGTTAATGTAATTAATCTTGAATAAAACGGTTGTGGCATGTCCGCCATTAAATCTACCGATTGATTAAGGAAGGGAATATCCTTCATACCCCAGTTGACCGCTTCACCTTCGCCTACTGTATAACTATCAACATCATAAAATTTATTTACATCAAGCGCTTTGTACATAATATCTCTATTCCAGAAGCTTTTGTTATTCGCATGCATTACATTTGTAAAATAATCATTTTGTCCAAGTCGGTGCGCAAATGAGTTATAAGTATTTCCACTATGCGTGAAAAATACTGCTCCACCGTTTCTAGGATACAAAGAGTTCTCCATCAAAAATTCTGAGTCTGAAGTCTTACCCAGTCCAGTTTGGTGGTAAAAATCTGAGAAGTAAAACGTATCTTGATCCGTAGATAATTCGTTTAAGAAAGGTGTAATTACCTCACCATTCATTTCTTCATTGATTACAAAAGATTGAAGTGATTCAAGCGAAACAACAATTACATTACGATCCTTTGCAATTCCGAATTTCTCTTTATCTGGAGCCGCATAGTTTGCATTGATATAGTTCCCTACTTCTACAAGTTCACTGCCATCAGCTAAAGCGCGCTGTGCATGTGATTTAGACTGCATAATAACATCATAAATATGGTAATTATACGTACCAATATTTTTCACAAGAAGCTCCCGATCAAATGCGCGTGTAAGTAGTTGTGGTCTTTGTGTTTCTGCAAGACCAAGGTTTAGCATCATGACAGCAGCAGCCATTATAAAGTATACCTTACGTTTAGTTTTACTTTGTATAGTAGAAACTTCAATTTTAGGAATAAATCGGATTGCCAATAAGACAATTAACACATCAGTAAAAAAGAAAATGTCTGTTAGATGCATATTCCCTGTAACTGAAGACGTTAAGTCTTTAAAGTTACTCGTTTGAAATAACACCGGTAATGTAATAAAATCATTGAAAAAACGATAAAATACAGCATTACTGAACATAACAACTGAAGTTAAAACACTAACCGTTAATATATATATGTTGCGTTTCTTCGTACTCTTCATAAATAATGCGATGCCATAAACAAATAGTAAAAAACTGAGTGGGTTCAAAAACAAAATGAACTCCTGCATTACATTATCAATTTTCATACTAAAGCTTGCATGATAACCAATATACGTTGTAATCCATGTTGCGACTATCGCAATAACGAGTACGGAATGCGTAGGCCAAGAAAATTTCTTCATTCCTTCTCTTCCTTTCAATTTAAAAGTATATCAAATTTTATAGCGTCTCATTTACATACATAAACTATTAGACGTAATACTTATCAAAAAGTTTCATTAAAACATAAATAAGTTCTAAAGATTCATTGTATTTCGTTCTAATTACCCAATTTGGATGCCTCGCTTCGCAATATCAGAACCGCGTTCAAGTAATCTTCTTTAGGCAATAAACCTGCATCAAATAAATCCTTTACTTCTGACCGCATAAGATCTAAATCATCGATTCTGTTCCCTGTATACACAAATATGCCGAACCTTTTAAGTAATTTTATTACACCCAAAACATCATTCACAGTAATCAACAACTTTTCCACATGTGATTATCCGTTTATCAGTAATGATTAATTCAACAGGAATATCATGCTGTTCAACTGGAATCAAGTTACACATCTGCTGTTCAAAAGCGAGTGACAATTTATGACCATCGTAATCCTTCAAATAACGATCATAATACCCACCACCGAAACCAATTCGAAAACCTTCATCTGAGTAAACAACACCCGGTACAAATTGAAGGGCAATTTCTTTTTTTGAAATTAATCGAGTCTTTTCTATAATCGGTTCGAGTAAATCCATGTAAGTTATTTCTAATTCATCAAACGAAGTTATACAATAAAAATCCATTTCTCGCGATTCCTTGAGGCATTTTGGCACAGCGACACGTTTCCCTAATGCCCAAGCCGCCTCAATAATAGGCCGAGTGTTTACCTCAGGAAAACGGGAAATTGTTATACCAATTGTTTGCGCAAGTTTAAATTCGTTGGTGCTAACTACGTTACTTTTAACATCTTCACAGAATTTAGTATACTCATCTTCACTTAGTCTATTTAGATTTTCTAACATTTCTATTCTAATCTTATCTTTCATCTTCACTAAATATACCCCATTCCAAGAAAGTGAAACAGTCATGTGTCTTTCATTGTTCTGTCGCACAATTAATATTATTACATTACGATGATTATTGGAGTGGCAATACGGGGATAAAAAAACCAAAACCGGAAAAGGTTTTGGCCTGAGCAATTATTTCGTTTCACGGTGCAAAGTTTGCACTCTTTCACGTGAGCAGTATTTCTTCATTTCAAGACGTTCCGGATTGTTACGTCTATTTTTCTTTGAAATATAATTGCGCTCACCGCACTCGGTGCAAGCAAGAATAATATTTACGCGCATTGTAGTCCCTCCCACTCATCAGTCTGTAAAATAAAATATGAGCATGATTTATACGACTTTTTAATTATATCACGTAGCGCTTCAATGTCAAAAGAAAGTATCAAATATATATATTTGAAGTCCTATGTTAATATAGATTATAATACTTATACTTATACTTATACTTAGGAGTGATAAAGTGGACATTCCATTGATTTTAGTCTCCATAGGACTTGTTGCAGTAATCGTCTCGTTTTTTGTAGGTGGTTCTGCTCGAAAATATTCGGAGGATTTGGAAAAGATTTCTATTAGTTTACATCAAGAAACAAATGGTTTAAAAAAGAGACTTAGAGCAGTTGAAGAAGAATTAATGATTGGCATAGGTAATTCACGAACAAGTAAACCAAATCAGCCAACTGGTAAACCTGTGCATGAGATTATTGTAAATCAAATTCTATCATTACATGCACAAGGGTTTTCTACTGATGATATCGCAAAACGTTCATCATTAAAACATGCAGAAGTGGCTGCCGTACTGCGTTCGAAAGGTGTGAATTAAATTGTTAAGCGATTTATTGCGCACCATTGGTACAGCTTGTATTATCGCGGGCGCCTTTCTCTTTTTCAACGGCAGTACATTAGAGGAATCTAGTGTTGAAAACGAAAATAACAAGCTCAAATCAGAAATAAACGAACTTCAAACAACACTGGAAAGAACTAAAATCGAATTAGCAGACCTTCAACTCACTTCCGCTACTGAAAATAGCATTGTTGATAACGCAGCAGCATCAAACGATAAGATAAACGAGGGACAAAGTTCACCTACTCAAGAGATTGTGAAAACTGTATTATCCATTACGCCAGGTATGGATTCTTCAACGGCCGCTTTAACATTAGAACGTGCGGGTGTGATTGTACAGGCTTCAAACCTAGAAAATTATCTTGTGAAAAATAACTTATCTGGAAAAATTCAAATCGGTGAATATGAGCTTAATTCATCAATGGCAAATGAAACTATTGCAGCACTCATTACAAAAACAAATTAAAATGCACTTACCTCGTTTATTGAGGTAAGTGCATTTTATTATTAATCTTCATTCTCTTCTTCAAAAGGAGGTTGAATTTGCTGAACGACATCAGACTCTACCCCTTGCTCAATTCTTTTTGCCTTCAATTCAAAATATTTGTCTACTGCTGCTGCAACAGTCTCATTTTGTGCGGGTCTATTTGCACGATTAGAAGTAGAAATATGTGGATACAATACCGCATAGGCAATTTCTGGTTTATCAAAAGGCGCAAAGCCTACATGGGATAAATTTAATGTATTATAAAATTTACCGTCTATGGAAATACTAGCCTGAGCTGTACCTGTTTTACCTCCAGCATCATAGGATTTACCTTGGAATAAGTTATGTGCAGTTCCATTTTTACCATAATAAGTATAATTCATTCCACGTTTCATTTGATTAATTTCTGCATCAGTATTATTTATTCGATTTAAAACTTGAATACCATTTTCCTGAAGGAGTGGACCGAAATGCTTACCGTCTTCAGATGGTGCATGCACTTCTTTCAAAACACTTGGAGCAATCCTATAACCACCATTTGCAATAGTAGAAACATATTGTGCCAATTGTAATGTGGAATAAGTATCAAACTGGCCTATTGCCAAATCCAATAATAATCCTTTATGGGCAGGTTCACTTGAATGTCCTACAGCTTCTCCGGGTAAATCAATACCTGTTTTCGATCCGAGTCCGAATGAAGAGAATGAGTTGCGTATGATATCAAAGGCTTTATTATCCGTACCCAATGATTGACCTCTTCTGTAAGTACTTCCACCGATCGCAATTGCAGTCTTGAACATATAAACGTTGGAAGATCGACCAATTGCTTCAATATCTGTCAGCGGGATTTTTCGAAAAGTAGGGTTAAATAAAGAACTTTTATTTCGCGTTCCTTTAATATCTAACATTTCATCTATCTTTGTTTCACCAACTCGTACTGCACCTTCTTGATAACCGGTAAGAACTGTAGCCATTTTAACCGTTGAACCAGCTACATAGACATCTGTAAAAGTACCAAAGGAATAATCTCTAACTTCTAATTTTCCAGATTCTTTATTCCTTACAACTTGTTTCCCAACGAGTGATAAAACCTCTCCATTATTCGGATTTAACATGACGAGAAATGCGCGGTCAAAAGCTTGTGTATTAGGACCAGCTTTTACCTGCAATATTTTTTCCGTAACTATTTTTTCGAGTTCTGTTTGTAACTCGCTATCTATCGTTAAAACCAAATCTTTTCCAGGTTCGCCTTCTCTAACTGTTTTCGTTTCAATCACTTTTCCTGTACGATCTTTAACGTTTTTAACAATTGATTTTTGGCCCTGCAATAATTCTTCGTAATACTGTTCAATAAAACTTCTTCCTACGCGGTCATTTCGCGAGTAATCACGTGCTAAATAATAATCTAAACTAGACTTAGGTATTCCTTCTGTCGGGTTCGTTGTTGTACCCAGTATTGTATTACTTGATTTTCGCACACGTTCCCAGTCAGTCGTCGTATTCACGCCTGGGAGTTCTCTAAGTCGCTCAGAAACTGTCGCAAACTCTTCTTCAGTTACATCTCCACTTTTGACAATTTGCGGAGAAAATGCATAACCCGACATCATTTCCCTATAAATTGCTAAAACTTTTAATTCACTTTCTGAAAATGAATTAAGTTCCTCGTCTGTTATACGATCTCGCGTTAAACGATTAACCCTTTGTAGCTTTTCTTTATTCGACAATTCATTGTCATCATTAATTTCTTTATTCTCATTTTCTGAAACCTTTTTAATAGCTAATTCTTTATTTTTTAATATCCAAAAATCTTTTTTATCGCCTATTGTTGTCTTGTTTTTATCCTGGTCAATTAACAGCGCAAGTTTTTCCGCGACTTCAAGCATTTCTTGAGCTGATGTACCAGTAACTTTCGTATATGTAATCGCATTTTTCGGGTCATTATTAACAAGAATACGACCTTCCCGATCGAAAATCCGTCCTCTTGGGACACTTGTATTTACTGCAATCTCTTCCGTTCTTTCTAACTTACGTACATAGTCTTCATTTTTCACAATTTGTAAATAACCAAGACGCAGGATCAGTAAGGAAAATAATATAAATATAGAAAAGAATAAAAAGTTCATTCGAAAAGTCAAACTCTTTCGTTGACGTATTTTTGCCTGGTCGACTTTCCGTACTTGTTTGCTCAAAGGTATATCCCTCTTTCCTTAATATTCATTTTGAATTATACCACCTCAAATAGAAAAAGCACATACCTTGACGTTAAAGGTGTGTGCTTTGTTCCTTAAATTGAAATTATTTTTCGTAACGTTTTGCAACTTCATCCCAATTAACAACATTCCAAAATGCAGCAATGTAGTCAGGACGACGGTTTTGATAGTTTAGGTAATAAGCATGTTCCCAAACATCAAGTCCTAGTAAAGGCGTTTTGCCTTCCATAAGTGGTGAATCTTGGTTTGGTGTAGACATTATTTCTAGCTCACCGTTGTTAAGTACAAGCCATGCCCAACCAGAACCGAAACGAGTTGCGCCAGCAGCAGCGAATTTTTCTTTAAATGTATCAAGGCTACCGAATTTTTTATCGATTGCTTCAGCTAATGCGCCAGTTGGTGTTCCGCCGCCATCAGGTGAAAGTAGTTGCCAGAATAATGAGTGGTTAGCATGTCCGCCACCATTGTTGCGAACTGCCATTCTTTTTTCTTCTGGAACTGCATTAAGATTAGAAATTAGGTCTTCTACTGATTTACTAAGAAGTTCTTCATGTCCTTCTAGTGCGTTGTTTACGTTTGTAATATAAGTATTATGGTGTTTAGTGTGATGAATATTCATCGTTTCTTTGTCGAAATGTGGTTCAAGTGCATCGTATGCATATGGTAATTCTGGTAATGTATAAGCCATTAGTCCATTCCTCCTCAAAAATTATGGTAATTAGTCTACTTCTTAACAATAGCAAATTTTAAAATAACCTTCAATTAAAGTGGACTATTGGCAGCTTCAGATTTACACAATCTTATCTAACGAAGAAAATAAATACTGCAATCATGACAGCCATAACTACACCTTTAGTAACAACCGAAGTTAAAAATCCAATTAAGGATCCAATTCCTGTCATTAACGCTTGCTTGAAACCGGAACGTGAGACCAAAAGTTCAGCTAGTATAGCTCCAATAAAGGGTCCAAGTAGTATTCCTGCAACCGGAATTACAAACGGACCAAAGAGAAGGCCAATCGTACTGCCCCACATACCAGCCTTAGATCCACCAAACTTCTTGACGCCTACAAGATTCCCCAACATATCTGCCCCAAATAACAATATGACAAAAAGAATTTGGATAATCCAAAACAAATAAGATAAACCATCAAAGCTTGCAACAAAACCGTACAGTAAGAATCCAAAAATCATAAATACTGCTGAAGGAATTATAGGATAAACTAGTCCGGCATAAGCAATCACAAAGAAGACAATCGCAATAATAATTCCAATTACTTCCATACTAATCTAACACTTCCTTCCTTCATTTCTGCATTATAAACTACGGTTACCCAAAATTGCTTCTGCGATATTTACTGAGTGATCGCCAATTCTTTCAAGATTAGAAACGATATCAACAAAAACCATACCTGCTTGTGCAGAACAAGAACCTTCGTTTAAACGCATTATGTGATTCTTTCTAAACTTGCGTTCCATCTTATCTATTAAATCTTCCTTCTCAGCTACCGTTCGAGCAATTTGCAAATCGTTTAAATCAAGAGCTTCTATCGCTTTTTGAACAGTTTCTATCGTCAAAGTAAACATTTCAGATAAATCATCCATAGCATCAGCCGTCAACTTAACACGATTAACATCTCTGTAATCAATCAGTTCAATAATATTTTCAAAATGATCGCCAATTCTTTCAATATCACGCACTGTATCCATAAGCATGAAATGACGCTCAGATTCAATCGGTGAAATACTGACTGCTGAAACTTCAATTAAATAATCTGTAATTTTACGATCTAAGTTATTAATCGCATCTTCTATTTGATAACCCATTTCAGCATGTTTTTTATTTCCAGTCTTTAAATATTCATAAGCAACCGATAAACCTTCTACACTAAAATTACCCATTCTAATAACTTCTTCTTTTGCTTGTCCAATCGCAACTGATGGCGATTGCTCTATAAAGTGTCTATCCAGGTGCTTCGGTTTATACTCAATCAACACATCTTCACCAGGAATAAGTTTTGTTACTAAGTAAGCCCAAGTACCGATTAAAGGGAACTGGATAATCGTATTCGCAATATTAAATGAACCATGTGCAAAAGCGATTTGCATTTTACTTTCAAGTGAAAGTATTGAAGAAAGCCATTCTACGTAAGCGGTAAATGGAACGAGCAGGAGCAAAAATACCACTGAACCAATAATATTAAACAAAACATGTGTTGCAGCGGCACGCCTAGCGGCAACTGAAGCACCAATTGAAGCAAGTACAGCTGTAATTGTCGTTCCAATATTATCCCCGAAAAGAATTGGAAGTGCTGCACCTAAATCGACAAGGTTCTCTGAGTATAGACCTTGTAATATACCTACTGTTGCACTTGAACTTTGCACAATCAAAGTAAATAAAGTACCGACAATTACACCTAATATTGGGCTGTCGCTCATCGATAGAGTTAGGTTTGTAAATGATTCTAATTCTCTTAATGGTTCCATTCCGCCGCTCATTAAATTCAGACCAAGGAACAGCCCACCAAAACCAAAGACTACTTCGCCAAAGTTTTTAACTGAACTTTTCTTAAAAAAGAAAATCAAGACTGCTCCAACACCCATTATTGGAAGTGCATATGCACCTACATCTAGCCCAATTATAAACGCTGTCACAGTTGTACCAATGTTGGCGCCCATAATTACACCAATCGCTTGTCTTAGCGTCATAAAGCCTGCACTAACAAGTCCAACTGTAATAACTGTTGTACCCGAACTTGATTGAATTAAAACTGTAACGATAATACCTACCAGAACACCCATAAACGGATTCGTTGTAAACCTATCAAGAATATCACGGAGTCTATCACCTGCTGCTTTTTGTAGCCCGTCTCCCATATACTTTATCGCGAATAAGAAAATACCTAGTCCGCCGAAAAACTGGAAGAGCATCTCCTGCCAGTCTAATTCCATTATGTATCCAGCCCCAATCATACAATATGCTTTATAACATCCTATTATGGGAATTACAGTACTGATTGTAAATAGATTGTAATGAATCTTTACATTACCTTAACAATTGGTTTTAAAATTGTCATCAATCTGTCGAATCTTCTCCTCTCCATATCGATGTAAACTAATGGTAGACTATTTATAGAATAAGGAGGTCGAATTGTGAAGTTTCATCAAATATTACGGGCAAGTCTTTACGAGCCAAAAAAACTTGCTGCTTTCCGCTTATTAAGCATAGGGAAAGTGTTTACTTATGTGTTCATTTTTATAAGCATTTTCACAATTATTTCATTTACAAGTTTTTTAACAGACGATACTGCTTTATTCGAAAACTCACCTGATTTATTAGAACATGCTGAAACGATTGGTTGGCTTATCTATCCAATGGCATTTGTTTTACAATTTGTTATTATGACGTTTTACTTCTTCATTAGGGTAAGTATTTTCGCTTATATAGGCTCATTAATTCTATCTTGGACAAAAAGACGCGGAGAACTTTTGCAAATTTGGCGAACATCCGCAATCGCTATGACTGTACCTGTTCTAATTTCAATTGCCTTTAGCTTTTTTCCAGAAATCAAAAACTATGGCCTAATTACATCATCAGTTGTTCATTTACTGTATATCGCCGCCGCCATAAAATATTATCCCAAAAAGCCAAAACAACAGTTATGAATAAATTTCTCCTTCGCGCATAGAGTGGCTGAAGGGGGAATTTCCATGAGAATACTACTAATCGCAGTTGTTTTGTTCATCGTTATTAACTTTATCCGAATTGATCTTGCGGAAGGGACAATCCCTATGGCGTCATTTAACACTATTCAAGAACCATGTATCGAAGAAACCTTCTCCATCTCTGTAACGTCAGTTGAAGGGGATACCATTGAATCTTTGTTTGCACTTTATCCAGATCCGAAAACGAACTTTATCGACAGATTAACTGAATTTTATACACTGAATCCACATCTGAAATTACAAAAGATTATAGGTGGAGAGAAATTATTACTCCCACTTTCACATTTACAGACTGAAAGATGTCCTGATGTAACATCTTAAGTGTTTTCCTTGTCTTTTCAGCTAATTGATTGATAAAATATAAGAAGTGATACGGCTAAGGCCTATTAAGGAGTGAACATTCATGAGTGAACTTATACACAGATCTAAAACACGTCCAGTTCGTGTGGGTAATTTAACAATTGGTGGCAGTGACGAATTATTTATACAAAGCATGACAACTACTAAAACACATGATGTCGAAGAAACAGTAAAAGAAATTTTACGTTTGGAAGAAGCAGGTGTTCAGATAGTTCGAGTTGCTTGTCCGGATGAACGTGCAGCCTATTCTATCGGCGCAATTAAAAAACGAATTAATATACCACTAGTTGTCGATATTCATTTCGACTATAAACTTGCACTTATCGCTATCGAACAAGGTGCAGATAAAATCCGTATTAATCCTGGTAATATCGGGAAACAAGCTAAAGTAGAAGCTGTCGTCAATGCTGCAAAAGCAAAAGGAATTCCAATTCGGATAGGCGTTAATGCAGGGTCGCTTGAAAAGAAAATTTTAGAAAAGTATGGCTATCCGACTGCTCAAGGAATGGTAGAAAGTGCGCTTCATCACATTAAGATTTTAGAAGATCTCGACTTTCATGATATTATCGTTTCGCTAAAAGCATCCGATGTAAATCTTGCGGTCGAAGCCTATAAACTTGCAGCTACTGCTTTCGATTATCCATTACACTTAGGTATTACGGAATCAGGTACATTATTTGCAGGTTCAATTAAAAGCGCTGCAGGACTTGGCACATTACTTTCAGCAGGGATTGGAAATACTCTTCGCGTTTCACTTAGCGCAGATCCAGTTCAAGAAGTAAAGGTCGCACGTGAGTTATTGAAAGTGTTTGGTCTTTCTTCAGATGCTGCGACACTTATCTCTTGTCCAACATGCGGACGTATTGAGATAGATTTAATTACTATTGCGAACGAAATTGAAGAATATATATCTCATATCAAAGCACCGCTTAAAGTTGCCGTTCTTGGTTGTGCAGTAAATGGTCCCGGGGAAGCACGCGAGGCAGATATCGGCATTGCAGGCGCACGTGGGGAAGGTCTTTTATTCATGAAAGGCAAAACAGTGCGTAAAGTTCCTGAGGAAACAATGGTTGAAGAATTAAAAATGGAAATCGACAAACTAGCAGAAGAATACTTCGAGAAGAAACGTCAAGAAGAACTATTGCTACAGACCGAAGGAGCAAAGTGAAGAATATTCGCTTTGGAATTGATATCGACGGTACATTAACATGTCCGACTTCCCTTTTACCTCATATCAATAAACAATTTGGCCTCAACCTCATCCTTGATGATATAAAAGAATACGACTTAACAAAGGCATTCAAAGTCGATGAAAAACAGTTTTTTGACTGGTATAAAACTGCAGAAGAACATATTTATGATACGTCTCCACCTCAAGCTTTAGCCAAAAGTATTTTGGATCAATGGCAGACACAATTCGAACTCTATTTTATATCTGCCCGTGATAAAAATGTATATGACACGACTACAAATTGGTTTCAGCGAGAAGCCATTCCATATGACGTAATAGATTTAATTGGAAGTCATCATAAAATTGAAACTGCAAAAAAACACGCTGTACATGCCTTTTTTGAGGATAAACATGACAATGCAGTTGAAATACATGAGGAACTTGACATTCCAGTCATTTTATTCGATACACCTTATAACAGGATGCCTATACCAAAAGGTGTTATTCGTGTGAATAATTGGCAAGAAGCAAATGACCAGATTAAACGTCTATTCCCTTTAAAAGAAATTATAAATAATTAAAAAAACGGTGTTGAACTCAGTTTTCGAGTTCAACACCGTTTTTAACTTGCTATACATTTTGGACATCTACCGTAAACTTCAAATTTATGTCCTAAAATTTCATAACCTGATAAATTAACAACAATCGTATCCATCGGACAATCGGGAATACTCCGCGTTTCTCCACAAACTGTACATATGAAATGGTGATGATGTACGCCAGGTTCACAATGCATCCTGAAGTGGCGCTCTCCTGACAGTTCTGTTTCTTCAAGAATCCCTAACTCAGTATAAGTTGTTAAATTCCGATAGATTGTATCAAAACTAATACCAGGGTTATCGGCTTCCATGAAACTCTTCAATTCCCCTGCCGTTAAGTAACGATTGTTTCTCGAAAAAAAATCCAGTATAACTTCACGATTTTTTGTTCGTTTAAATTGATTTTCTTGAAGGATTCTCCATGCCTCATCAAGTGTCATACCAATTCCTCCTTCACTACATGTCCTTTACGCCCACTTCGAATTTTCTTCCAAGCCAGCGTTAACATCAAAATAATAATAGATGTAATGACAATCGTTCCGCCTGGTGCAATATCCAAATAATAAGCAGCAATCAGACCAATAATAACGGCCATTTCACCAAAAATAATCGAGAGAATCATAGCACCTTTAAAGCTTTTAGCTAACTGAATTGCCGCAGCGACAGGAACAGTCATTAAAGAAGAAACGAGTAATATACCAACAATTCGCATCGATGCACCGATAACAAGTGCAGTAATAATCATGAAAAACATCTGAATATATTTAGCATTAATTCCCGAAACCTTTGAAAATTCACTATCAAATGATAAAACAAAAAGTTCTTTATACAGTAAACGAATATATCCAATAACAATAATAGCAATGATGATTATAATTAAAAGATCTTGCCTACTTACTGCCGAAACAGAGCCAAATAAATATCCTATTAAATCAGAACCAAAACCTTTAGACATTGAAATAAAAATTGCACCAAAACCAATGCCTGCTGATAAGATAATAGGAATCGCAAGTTCCTCGTAGTTCTTATACGTACCCCTTAACCTCTCAATTAAAAGCGATCCGCCTACCGCTGTACCAATACCTAAATAGATCGGGTTAAGCGCAGAGAAAAATAATACTTGCTGACTTAAATAAAGGCTTCCCGCAATCCCTGCAAGCGCCACGTGACTAAGCGCATCAGCGATTAACGCAAGCCGCCGAACTACGATAAATAACCCTAAAAGTGGTGCAATTACCCCAATGATTAAACCAGACAAAAAAGCATTTTGAAGAAATTCATACGATAAAATTGCACTAATCATCTAGTCCCCTCCTCATGCTGGTGGACACGTCTTACTGGATGACCGTACCATTTGGATATATCAGCTTCTTCCATATTTTTAAAGTCAGATTGTACACCGTGAAAGTGAAGCGAACGATTTAAACACGCTATATGTGTTGCAAGATCAGTTACAAGATCGATTTCATGTGTTACAAGAACAATCGCAATTCCATGTTCACGGTTTAATTCATTTAACATAGTATAGAAAGACGCAACGTTTTGCTGGTCTATCCCAACAGTCGGCTCATCCATTACCAAGAGCAATGGATCTCCAGCAAGTGCCCTCGCAATAAAAACACGCTGTTGTTGTCCACCTGATAACTGACCAATATTTTGATTAGAATATTTCTCCATACCTACAATTTTAAGCGCATCAATTGAAATTTGAATATCATTCTTTGAAAAACTTTTAAACAAACCTTTTTTTCTAGTTAATCCACTGCGAACAACTTCCAATACTGTTGCTGGAAATCCAGAATTAAAACTATTTGATTTTTGCGAAACATAACCAATTAGTTCTCTCTTATTAAACTTTTCAACGTTTTCGCCAAAAAGTTTTACTGTCCCTTTATCAGGTTTTAAAAGTCCCAGTAGGATACTGAGTAATGTCGATTTACCTGAACCATTAGGACCAATAAGCGCCCAAAATTCACCTTCTCTAACTTCTAAATCTATATTTTCTAGAACAGGCGTCTGTTCATAACTAAAGTTTACATCTTTAATATCAATCAACAATTTTTTCATTTGTAGTTCCTTTCTCCATAACAGGAATCATTACGATTCCTAATGGCATTATAAACTATGACGACGCGATATACAATACATTGAGAAAGTAGGTTGGATAAATGGATTATCTTCAATTTATTAATCAGGTGAAAATGAATAGCGATGCTGAAGTAAAAAAAATATCGGCATCATACGGAATCGATCTTTCGGAATCAGAAATAAAAGCACTAAGACCATTGTTGGACGAAATTTCGTTTCATTGGTTATTCACAGGAATCCCCGAAACTTTTATGCTGAAAGTACAAAACATAATCGGTTTCGAGAAAACTGAAATATTATTTCATATGTACTTAGACGCTTCAAAGTGAAAAATATCCGACTACAATGAAAACATTGTAGTCGGATATTTTCTTTATACTTGTAAAAGCTCAATTTTTGCTGGTTGAAACTCTTCAGACTTGAGCATCTCAATTTCAAACTGATAAGGTGCTGTCTTTTTCTTTGGATCTAAGCCGACAAATGGTGTTTCAAGAATTTTTGGGACATTACTAAACTTTGGATGATGAACAATAAAGTTTAGTGGATCAAAACCAATATGACCAAAACCGAGGTTTTCATGTCTGTCCTTCATCGCACCACGCTCATTCTTACTATCATTAACGTGAATCACAGAAATACGATCCGCACCAACAATTTTATCGAATTGTTCAAGAACGCCTTCAAAGTCATTGATAATATCATAACCCGCATCATGCACATGACAAGTGTCAAAACAAACTGACAAGCGCTCATTATGTGTAACACCGTCTATAATTCTAGCAAGTTCCTCGAAATTACGACCAATTTCAGTTCCTTTTCCTGCCATCGTCTCAAGCGCGATACGCACTGGGAAGTCTTGGGAAAGTACTTCATTCAGTCCTTCTATGATTTTAGCGATACCATTATCTACGCCGCCACCAACATGAGCACCTGGATGAAGAACAATCTCTTTCGCGCCTAGTGCAGCTGTACGGGCAATTTCCTTTTGCAGAAATTCAACCCCTAACTCAAACGTCGCCGGTTTAATCGTATTTGCTATATTAATAATATAAGGCGCGTGGACAACAATATTCGTAATGCCGTGAGCAACCATATGTGCTTGTCCAGCCTCGATATTCAATTCATCAACAGGTTTTCTCCTTGTATTCTGGGGTGCACCTGTATAAATCATAAATGTTGTCGCACCGTAACTAGCAGCATCTTCACTTGAACCTAGTAACATCTTTTTACCACTCATTGAAACATGTGAACCGAGTAATAAAGGCGTATTTTGTGTCATTTTTTACCTTTCAGTCTCCTTTCACGTTTTTTAATTTTATTAATTTCAGCGGTCATTTTCCTTTTATATCCTGGTTTTACCTTTTTCGGTTTTTTAACCATAGAAATCGCTTTACGGTCAATATCATCGATTTCTCTAATTCGTTTTTTACGGGCATGGCGGGCTTTTACTTCAACCCATTCGCCATTTTTCACTTCTTCATGAATAAATGGAATGCCAAGTGCTTCAATACGAACGACTTTGTCTTCTTCTGATGGATCATAAAGAGTGATTGCATGACCTTGAAGGCCTGCTCTTGCAGTACGACCGACACGGTGAATGAAAAATTCAAGCTCATCCGGCAACTCATAGTTAATAACATGGCTGACACCTGGAATATCAATTCCGCGTGCAGCAAGATCAGTAGCAACGATAAATTGGAAGTCTAAGTCTCTAATTCTTCTCATCATACGCGTACGTTCTCTTGGGGATAAATCACCATGAATTTTACCTACTTTATAGCCAGTTTCAGTAAGCTGTTTTGCAAGTGCATCTGCATTTTTTCTCGTATTCGTGAAGATAATCGCAAGATAGGGAGTAATACTTTTCATAATCTGAACTAATTTTTCTTCCCGCTTCATTCCCCGTACAGGTACGAGTGAATAACGCATACCTTCCGTTAACGATTTACTTTTACCTATTTGAATATGAACAGGTGATTGCATATACTTTGTCAAAAATGGCTTAAGTTGTTCAGGAATAGTTGCAGAAAATACATACATTTCAAGATTAGCCGGCATTTTCGAAGCAAACTTATCGATATCTTCTATAAAGCCCATATCAAAAGCCAAATCTGCTTCGTCAATAACAAGAATTTTAGCCGTATGAATTAACAAGGCACCATTTTCAACCATAAATTGAATTCTACCTGGTGTTCCCACAACAATTTGTGGACTTGATTTCAATCGACTTGCAGAACGTTCCTTATCCGTACCTCCAATAAGAAGTGCTGTACGAATTTCTGTACCTTCAATCATTTTGGCAAGTTCCTCATAGAGCTGTGTCGCAAGTTCTCTCGTAGGCGCAACAATTACTGCTTGCATCGCATTTTTCGAAGCATCTACTCGTTCTGCGATTGGAATTAAAAAACTATGAGATTTACCAGTACCTGTATGCGCCTGGCCAATTGTAGAATTACCTCGTAACATCAACGGGATGATTTCTTTTTGGATCGGCGTCGGACTTTCAAAACCAAGACGTCCAATTGCTTCTCTAACAAAAGGTTGAAAATTATAATCTGTGAATTTCGACATATATATGCCTCCTAACGTATTTCTATTGTATCACGATTTTGTTCCACCGTATGTCATTTTCGCATACGATATAATGTGTTTGTCTATTCAGTTTTATAGAAAGGAGTAATCTATTGAGATACGAATCATTTTATCCGTTCACACGTAACCAGTCACCCGCTCCACCTCAAAGGCAACAAGGCTTCGGTTTTCCTCCTCCTTTTCCTGGAGTAGGTCAGAACCCTAGTCAACAAAATCCATCACAAGGACAAAATCCGGGTCAATCTGCTCAAGGGCGCAGTCCAGCCATGGGACCCGGCTCCTCTAAGTTGGAATCTTATATGGCAACAGCACATCAGTTTATGAATACTGCGCAGCAATTCGCTCCCGTCGTCCAGCAATTCGCACCAATGGTACGTAATCTACCTGCAATGTGGAGACTTTATAAAGGCTTTCAGTCCCTTCCTTCTGCAGGAGAACAAGCATCATCAGTTGGGCCTGCCGTTCAAAATGTAGCTAGATCTGCAGCACAATCACCCATTCCTAATATCGGTCCGCAACCATCAGTTCCAAGAATATTTCAGCCACCCAGGTGAGAACTTTGAAACACAAACAAAACTCCGTTATAATAGAAGATAGAATCCTATTAGAGGAGTGATTTAAGTGAAAGTGTTGAAAATTACCCCAAGAGGTTATTGCTACGGGGTCGTTGATGCAATGATTATCGCTAGAAATGCGGCGCTCGACAAATCTTTACCGAGACCAATTTATATATTGGGTATGATTGTGCATAATAAACATGTAACAGATGCTTTTGAAGAAGATGGTATTATTACACTTGATGGAGAAAACAGGTTAGACATCCTAAGGAAAGTCGAATCTGGTACAGTGATTTTCACTGCACATGGTGTTTCTCCAGAAGTAAGAGAGCTCGCAAAGAAAAAAGGTCTCGTTTCGATAGACGCAACTTGTCCTGATGTCACAGTTACACATGATTTAATTGAAGAAAAGTCTGCTGAAGGCTATGACATTATTTATATCGGCAAGAAATTTCATCCTGAGCCAGAAGGTGCAATAGGTGTTGCGCCAAAACAAGTTCATCTAATTGAGAACTTAGAAGACGTTGCAAAACTTCAAATTGAAAATGATAAACTCCTAGTAACAAATCAAACAACAATGAGTCAATGGGATGTAGCACATTTAATGAAAGCACTCGAAGAAAAATTCCCACACATTGAAACTGTTCAAGAAATTTGTTTAGCGACACAAGTTCGTCAAGAAGCAGTTGCTGAACAAGCTGGAGCAGCCGACCTGCTAATCGTTGTAGGAGATCCGCTAAGCAATAACTCAAACCGTCTCACACAAGTGTCGGTTGAAATTGCTAACACCCCTTCTTACAGAATTGCTGATGTTTCTGAAATTGATTTAAATTGGTTAGACGGAATTAAGACTGTCGCTGTCACGGCTGGTGCTTCAACGCCAACATTAGTCGTTCGGGAAGTCATTGCATTTCTAGAAAAATTCGATTCAGAGGATCCAACAACACATCATCCAGAGAAAAAGTTTTTACTTGAAAAGATTTTACCTAAAATTAAAAACCCATCTCCTGTTATACGCATAGAACCATATACTCTATAATCGACAACCGGTCTCCTTAAACTTGGAGACCGGTTTTTATTTCAATTAAAGAAGTCAGGGATTTCTGCTGAATTCAGTTAATTAAAACTAAATGGTTCTGTAATTACTTCTGATTCAATAAATGACACAGAATAATTAGCTTCAAGACACAATTTCGTCATATAGTTAGCAACGCCCTGTATCATGACTCTTTCAATATTATGCCCAGGATCAACAACTGCCAATCCGATAGCTTCTGCATCATGTGCAACATGATAATAGAGATCGCCCGTTACAAGAACATCTGCGCCACTTCGTTTCGCAGCATGTATGTATTTATTCCCATCTCCACCCAGTACAGCAACAGTTTTTATCGCTTTCTTTGAGTCACCGACAAAGCGAACTGCCGGCACATTGAACACTTTTTTTACATGCTCTGTAAACTCTTCAAGTGTCAATACTTCCCTTAGCTTCCCAACCCTACCCAGCCCTAGTTCGTTTGTCTTCTGATCTAACAAGTAGACATCATATGCTGGTTCTTCATAAGGATGAGCTAAAATCATCGCCTTAAGAACATGTTTCTGAATTGATTCTGGCATTACAACTTCAATTCTTTCTTCAACAACTTCTTCTGACTTATCAATTTGACCAAGAAACGGATTCGCACCTTTCAACGGTGTAAAGCGTCCAATTCCTGTCAATACAAAACTACAAGCTTCATAATCACCAATAGCTCCTGCACCCGCCTTAGCCAAAACATCACGCATTTCTTCTGCATGAGTAGCAGGACAGAATACAGTCAACTTATTTAGCCTCTCAGAATAGGTCTTTTCAACAATTTCTGTTTCTGTTAAACCTAATTTTTCAGCAAGCATATCATTAACACCACCCTGCGCAACATCAAGATTTGTATGTGCAGCATAGACTGATATATCATTTTTAATGCATTTTTTAATCATCTGACCTTGTGGCGTATCTGTTAAAATACTTTTCAAAGGTCTGAAAATAGGTGGATGATGCGCGATGATTAGATTCGCACCTTTCTCAATCGCCTCATCAATAACCGCTTCATTCACATCAAGCGTAACTAGAACTCTTTCAACTGGATGATTCAATTGCCCAATATGAAGACCTACAGGATCTCCTTCCATCGCATAACGCTTTGGAGACCACTTTTCGAATAACGCAATTACTTCATGACCATTCACTTTTTTCAATTCTCTAACTCCTTTCCAATAAGTTTGATAAAACGCGTCAGTTTTTCTTTTTTCTCAATAGTTGACGGCGTTTCCTCGGCTTTAGCGATTAAGCTTAGAACGCGATTCCATTCCGCAATTTCGCTTAACCATTTGCTATGAAACACTTTATTTTTTTCTGCTACAAGGAAAGGTCCAGCCAATAACTCAAGTTCATCGTAAACTACATGGCCTTTTTCCAAAATAAGAATCTCATAAATTTTTTCATCTTCAATCATTATCTGCTCATCGACTAATTTCCAATCATTGGAAACTGCCCATTCACGAATCGAAATCGCTTGAATGTTTGGTTGTGCAATAATGCGTTTTACATGTCCTAAACGCTGCTTTCCACTTTCCAAGATTGACGCGATTAATGACCCACCCATACCTGCAATTGTGACAGTATCAACACAATCATTTTCTTCAATAGCTAAAAGACCATCTGCCAAGCGAACAATTATATCGTCTTCTAGGCCTTCTTTTTTTACGTTGTTACTCGCAGCATCAAATGGACCTTTTGCAACCTCACCAGCAATCGCCTTTTGCGCAATTCCTTTTTTTATAAGATACGTAGGCAAATAAGCATGGTCACTACCGATATCTGCAACCACTGCACCCTGTTCCACATAAGAAGCTACGACTAATAATCTATCTGATAATCGTTTCATACTCAATAAATTCTACCAACTTTCAATTAAAAAATATAAAAAAGCCCTCCATCAACAGATTACTTCTGCCGATAGAGGGACCTTTCCATTTTATATCCTATTCAAGTGCTAAAATATAATCTACCATTTCTTCAATATGCTCGTCAGGAATTAGTCCCGCAGGCATCATTGGAGGAACGCCATTTTTGATAGCATCCATCATTTCTTCCTTAGGGAAAGTTGCTCCCGCCAATGCAGGTCCAACTCCACCTTCAAGACTACCACCATGACATGAGATACACTTACCTGTTGCTACTTCAGCATCAAAATCAGCAACATCCACTGATTCTTCAGTTTCGCCTTCTGCATCCTTTGCGATATCTTCTTTTTTCTCAAGTCCATAAAGAGACATGAAGAATATAAGGCCAATTCCAAGCCCGAAAATCAGGATAAAAGGTATAATAGGATTTTTATTCATTGAATTACCCTCCTTTTTCACAATCAATTCTGTATTAAATACAGTACACATCTAATATTGTACTGTATTCGCATGGAAACTGAAAGCCATATTTCGAATTTTTTCTAGCTTTGTGTCTAATTCGACAAAAAGTTCACAGTCACGCTAAAATTAACCTAGCAATGACCATACGTTGAATTTCTGAAGTTCCTTCGCCAATTTCGAGTAGCTTCGCATCTCGCATATACCGTTCGACTTCGTACTCTTTCATATAACCGTAACCACCGTGAATTTGAATCGCCTCATTCGCAACTTCCATAGCAATTTCTGACGCATACAATTTACACATAGCAGCTTCCTTCGTATATGGACGACCTTCATCTTTTAACCATGCAGCTTTATAAACCATATCGCGTGCTAATTCTATTTTCATCGCCATATCAGCTAATTTGAACTGTGTAACTTGAAATTCTGCCAAAACTTTCCCAAACTGCTTGCGCTCTTTAGAATATTTCAGCGCCCTATCATATGCGGCCTGAGCGATCCCAACAGCCATAGCGCCTATTCCAATACGACCACCGTCTAATGTTACAAGGAACTGTCGGAAGCCGTTACCGCGCACGCCAAGCAGGTTCTCCTTCGGAACACGAACATTATCCATTACGAGTTCAGTTGTGTTAGAAGCATTCAAGCCCATTTTTTCATAATTATCAATCACAGTGAAACCAGGTGCATCGGTAGGTACGATTATCGCACTAATTTCTTTTTTACCATCCTTCATACCAGTTATTGCCGTAATCGCAAGATTTTTTGCATAACTAGCATTTGTTATATACACTTTCGATCCATTAATAATAAAATCATCACCATCTTCTACTGCAGTCGTTTGCGTACCCCCCGCATCTGACCCTGCATTCGGCTCTGTTAATCCAAATGCACCAAAAGATTCCCCAGAACAAATAGCTGATAAATATTTCAATTTCTGTTCTTCAGTCCCAAATAAATTTAACGGTGCCCCACCTAGTGAAATATGTGCTGAATACGTAATACCTGTAGATGCACATGCACGACTCAGTTCTTCGGTAACGATGGCAAAACTAGTCGTATCAGCACCGCCGCCTCCGTATTCTTCAGAAAAAGGTAACCCCATCATACCCATTTCAGAAAGTTTTTTGAAAATCTCAACAGGAAATTCTTTTGAACGATCACGATCAATCGCTCCAGGTGCTACTTCTGCAACTGCAAAATCCCGAATCATTTTCCTAATCATCTGCTGTTCTTCTGTCAAATCAAAATTCATTTTATCCATCCCCTTTACTCTGTGAACGCTTACACACTTAAGTATAACGGGATTCACAATAGATTCAAAGTTAATTATACAAAACGGAAACTATTTCACGACTTTAAGAACAAAAACGCTATGACCAGAATAATTCCAGCCGCCCCAGAAATCGTAAAATAGAGTAGTTTCAACAATCTTCCCGTAAATAGCCATAACGCACAATTTAACACAAGTAATCCTAGTAAGAGCATCGTTTGACCCTCGAAAAATACAATCCATAATTTTAATGAAATCACTAATATAATAAGCGCACTTAATATGTATAAAAAAGGAACAACTTTTGATTTAACCATAGAACCGCGCATTGCATATATCAAAAACAATAAAACAAAACCGGCCGCCAAACTAATTGTAAAAATAGGATATCCCGTGAAGATAAACATACTTCCGCACACTATAACGGATAGTATTAAAAGCATAACAAGTTTTTTATTTAACTTGTTCTTCTCTTTTAACAGCTCGGATTTTCGAACTTTTCCTTTATCATTTTCTTCCTCTTCACCCTGTGCATATAAAGTAATTAAAAAGTCACAGTAATGCGCTGGTAGCAGATTACTCTGTTTCCAATACTTTATTTCTGAAATAATTATTTTTTTACGCTGTGGATTCATATGTTAATCGCCCCTAGATATAGTTAAAGTGCACCAGCAGTCAAATGCCGGTGCACTAAATTATTCGAGAAAGTCTTTTAATCTTTTGCTTCTCGATGGATGTCTAAGTTTGCGTAATGCTTTCGCCTCAATTTGACGAATTCTTTCACGTGTCACACCAAATACACGTCCCACTTCTTCCAATGTTCTAGTACGACCGTCATCTAGTCCAAATCTAAGACGTAGAACATTTTCTTCACGATCTGTTAATGTATCTAGGACATCTTCAAGCTGCTCCTTTAATAACTCATATGCAGCATGGTCCGATGGAGATTGCGCTTCTGAATCCTCTATGAAATCACCAAGATGTGAATCGTCTTCCTCACCAATCGGCGTTTCCAAAGATACTGGCTCTTGAGAGATTTTTAATATTTCACGAACTCTATCTGCAGTTAGTTCCATTTCTTCCCCTATTTCTTCAGGTGAAGGTTCACGGCCTAAGTCTTGCAACAATTGTCTTTGTACACGGATTAATTTATTAATTGTTTCAACCATATGCACAGGAATACGAATTGTGCGTGCTTGATCCGCTATCGCACGTGTAATTGCTTGACGAATCCACCAAGTAGCATACGTACTAAACTTAAAGCCTTTTGTATGATCGAATTTCTCAACGGCTTTTATTAGTCCCATATTACCTTCTTGAATCAAGTCAAGAAATAACATGCCGCGTCCTACATATCTTTTTGCAATACTAACGACTAGACGAAGGTTGGCTTCAGCTAATTCTTTACTAGCTTCATCGTCACCTTCAATAATTCGTTTTGCAAGCGCCACTTCTTCCTGTCCAGTCAATAATTCAACTCGTCCAATTTCTTTTAGATACATACGAACTGGATCATTAATTTTCACACCAGGCGGGACACTTAAATCATTTAAATCTAACTTTAAATCCTCATCTTCATTCTTACCTGTTTTCTTTCCTTCTTCTTCTTCATCTTCAGATTTACGATCCATATCAATACCTTGTGCTTCCACAAGATCTAGAAACTCCTCGAATTGTTCTGGCTCAATTTCATACTGGGAAAGTTTTTCAGTAACCTCATCCAGCGTCAGTTCACCTGACTTTTTACCTGCTTCTAATAACTTCGCTTTTACTTCATTTATCGTCAATTCTTCTTTCATTCCTGCAGACAATTCTTTTTTACTCATCTTACTTGTTCCTCCTTCTGACACCGGATTCCCACTACAATAACATTGAAGATTTCCGGAGCTGAATAATTTCCCTGGCCAGCTCCAGCGCCCGGGTATGATCGTTTCCTTTTTCTGCTTCGTTTGATTCATGCATTTTATCGCGAATTAATAATTCGATTCGATATTTTTCTAAATGTTTAAGACAATCTTCAATTTCTTCCGTAGTATGCTCAGAATCTTGTTCAGTTATAGCAGCTTCTAATACAATCTTCCTTAAATCACGATCTTCTAACGTTTCAGCAAAACGCTGATAGTCTGGCGTTCCATGTTGTTCATAAAACCCGGCAAGATGTACGAATATTGCTGTATAATCATCATGAATAAATATATCTCTTTTTTCTTTTTGAAAACGGTCAAATAACAAACCGTCATTCAATAGATGAAAGAGCAACAGTCGCTCTGCACGTTCAATTCCTGTTTTTTTGCGATATGGCTGAGTAGTTTCATTGGTTTCCTTAAAAATAACTGGATTCGCTTTCGTTTGTTTTGCACGATTCCCTATTAACTTCATAAATTGCTGTTGAATGGCGTCAGTTGAAATATTCGTTTCCTCAGATAGTTGACGAATATATAAATCCCTTTCAATCGGTGATGTACGTGTCGAAAGTTCCTCAAGAACCTCTTGAATAAACTGCAATACATCATTCTCATAGGAAAAGTTTTTAGAGCGCTTGGCATAAGCCATCATGAATGACATATAAGATACTGGATTACCAATAATTTTTTCACGAAAAGCTTCTGCACCATACTCCGTAATATAATCATCAGGATCCATTCGACCTGGGAGCAATGCTATTTCAACATTAAAACCTTTTTGAGCAGCCATGATGGCGAAACGTTTTGCAGCTTCCCAGCCTGCATCGTCTCCATCACAACAAATAAGTACTTCTTTTGCTATTCTTTTCAGCTTTATTAGATGCGTATCTGACAAAGCAGTTCCCATTACAGCAACACTGTTAGATACATTTGCCCGATCCGCTGATATTGTATCCATAAAACCTTCAAACAGTATTACTTTACCCGTTTTTCTGACATTAAGACGGGCATTGTGTAAATTGTATAATATTTTACTTTTTTCAAAGATTGGGCTTTCTGGACTATTAAGGTATTTAGCTTCCTCTTTTCCTTCCGATAAAGTCCGACCTGAAAATCCAATCGGATTCCCATTATCGTCATGAAGTGGGAACATAATACGTCCACGGAAGCGATCAAAATAGCCAGTCCCATCATCTTTCATAATACATAGACCAGCACGTTGCATTTCTAACAAGTCGAAATCTTTTCTTTTTAGTAAGTCTGATAGAGAGGTGAAGTTATCCAAAGACCACCCAATACCGTATTTTTCGATACTCGCTCGCGTAAATCCTCTTTTTTCAAGGTATTCTAATGCTTTCTCACCTTCAATAGTATTTAAAAGAAGATGACTATAAAAGTTTGTCGCAAGCGCATGGGCATCAATCATATGCCTAAATTCTTCGTTAGGACCAGTTAAGCGATTAGAACTAGAAATAATCGTGCTATCTAACTCCGTACCGGATCGTTCCGCAAGTTTAATAACCGCATCAGTAAATGGGCTATTCTCAATATCCATAACGAATGTAATAGCATTACCACTTGCACCGCATCCAAAACAATGAAAAATTTGTTTATCTTCTGATACAGAAAATGATGGTGTACTTTCACCATGGAATGGGCAAAGTCCAAACCAGTTCCTTCCACGCTTCGTCAATTGCATATATTCGCCAATCAAATCCACAATATCTGTTTTCGAGCGAACATTTTCGATTGTTTCTTCTGGTATCCTAGTCATTCAATCACCATTCTCTGGTCTGTTTACTTAGTTTCGAGATAATCTTCATAAACCCTTCTTATTTCGACAATTAATTACAATTATTTTACGAAACTACAATTTTACACTACTTTACAAATTTTATCGACTAATTAATTCCTTGCCATGATTTCACGGCTTAAAGAAGAACCTTTCCTTTTCATTGGGAAGGTTCTTCTTTATTAATTCTCTGATTCATTCGTTCAGAAATGATTACATTTGCAGTCTCTTCCACTGCGCGATTTGTTACATCTATAACTTTACAACCAATTTTATCAGTTATTCTTTTGAAATGTTCAATCTCTTCTTCGATTCTTTCAAGTCTTGCATAGTTTGCATCATCTTTTAATCCAAGAGCAATAAGTCGTTCTTTTCTAATAGAATTTAATTTCTCAGGAGAAATGATAAGTGCAAAACATTTATTTGAATTAATCATATATAACTCTTCGGGTGGATCCACTTCAGGTACGAGTGGGACATTGGCAACCTTATAACGTTTATGTGCAAGATATTGTGATAAAGGTGTTTTCGATGTCCTTGAAATACCAACTAAGACAATGTCTGCCTCCAAAATACCGCGTGGATCTCGTCCGTCATCATATTTAACCGCAAATTCAATGGCTTCAATTTTCTTGAAATAATCCTCATCGAGCTTTCTTACTAAGCCAGGCTCCTCTATAGCTTCTTCACCAAGTTCTATACTTAATTGTTCAAGAACTGGACCGAGAAGATCTATACACTTGAGTCCATTTATAATACATTCTTGTTTTAATTTTGATCGCATACTGCTTTTTACTAAAGTATAAATAATTATAGCATTTTGTTCTTTCGCTAAAAACACAATTTCTTTTAATTGCGTTTCATCCTCAATATGTGAAAAACGTTTCAGTGATACAGCTTCGAGTCCTTGACCGAATTGACTAGCAGCTGCTTTTGCAACTAGTTCTGCTGTTTCTCCGATTGAATCCGAAACGATAAACAATGTTAACTTTCTCATATAATCCCCCTCATAATTCGTGGTCATCCGCCAGTGAAAGGAAAGCAGCGGTGATATTAGTTTTTGTGATACGACCAACGACTTCAAGCCCTTCGCCTTTTTCTCGAATAACTGGGAGTGAGTCAATTTGTTTATCTATCATTTTTTTAGATGCCTCATAAAGCGTATCACCTTTTTTACAATAGGTTATATTAGGCATGCGTGTCATTATAACATGAACAGGTATTTTTTCTAATTCATTATTACCGATACTTGTCCTAAGCAAATCTTTTCGAGATAAAACGCCTGTTAAATTTGAAGACTCGTCTACAACAAATAATGTGCCAACATCTTCTAAAAACATATGACAAATTGCGTCATAAACGGAAATATTTTCTGCAACAACTACGGGAATCGATTGAAAATTTCCGACTTTCATCGCATTCATACTATCTGAAATAGACTGGGTTGGTTTTTTACCAGAATAAAAATACCCAACACGTGGTCTCGCATCTAGATAGCCAGCCATTGTTAAAATCGCAAGATCAGGACGGATTGTCGCTCGAACTAAATTTAGTCTAACGGCAATTTGCTCTCCTGTTATAGGACCATCTTTTTTTACAATCTCAAGTATGTGCGTCTGGCGCTTATTCAGTTCCATATGTCACCGCCTCAAGCGAATAATTCTATAGCAAACTATATTTCACTAAAATTTCTAATCCTTAACTATTATATACGAAACAGCCAACTATTGCGAAGAAATAAGAACCGTGCTACACTAATAGTCGAACTGAATAGGCGTTGATGGGAATAAAAGTAGTGCTATTTATAGCGAGCGGAGAGAGTGAAAGTCCGCAGACAGCATGAAGAGGCAACCTGGAGCTATGTATTTTCTAAGAGGACTGCAAAAATTCGCAGTCAATCGAGGTGGAACCGCGGGTCATTATGCACTCGTCCTCGGACTTTATGTCCGAAGACGAGTGCTTATTTTAATTTGAAAGGAATGGATGATTAATGGATAAGATTGTTAACTTAGCTAAAGCACGTGGGTTTGTTTTCCCTGGTTCGGAGATTTATGGAGGTCTTGCAAACACTTGGGATTATGGTCCTCTAGGTATTGAGTTAAAAAATAATATTAAAAGAGCTTGGTGGCAAAAATTTGTTCAAGAATCCCCGCATAACGTTGGCTTAGATGCAGCAATTCTAATGAATCCTAAAGTTTGGGAAGCATCGGGACATACAAGTAATTTTAATGACCCAATGATTGACTGTAAAAAATGTAATACTCGCCACCGTGCGGACAAGCTTATTGAAGATGCACTTAATGCTAAGGATATCGAATTAATTGTAGATGGTCTATCATTCGATAAGATGAATGAATTAATTGAGGAGCATAATATTGTTTGCCCTTCTTGTGGCGCAATGAATTATACAGATATTCGTCAATTCAATCTAATGTTCAAAACGTTCCAGGGTGTTACAGAGTCATCGTCTAATGAAATTTTCCTTCGTCCAGAAACAGCACAAGGTATCTTCGTGAACTTCAAAAATGTTCAGCGCTCTATGAGGAAAAAAATGCCTTTCGGAATTGCTCAAATTGGTAAAAGCTTCCGCAACGAAATCACGCCAGGAAACTTTACTTTCCGTACACGTGAGTTTGAACAAATGGAGTTAGAGTTTTTCTGTAAGCCCGGTGAAGATATGGAATGGTATGCATTTTGGCGTGACTTCGCTAAAAACTTCCTACTGAACTTAGGACTAACAGATACGAATATGCGCTTGCGTGAACATGATGATGATGAACTTTCACATTACTCAAAAGGTACAGTCGATATTGAGTATAAATTCCCATTTGGTTGGGGCGAGCTTTGGGGAATTGCAAACAGAACTGATTTTGACCTAAAACGTCATATGGAATTTTCCGGAGAAGATTTCCATTACCAGGATCCAATTACAAATGAAAAATTCGTACCTTATTGTATCGAACCATCTCTAGGTGCCGATCGTGTCACACTCGCTTTCCTAACAGATGCGTATGACGAAGAGGAGCTTGAAGGTGACGATAAACGTACTGTATTACGTTTCCACCCTGCCATTGCACCAGTTAAAGCTGCTGTTCTTCCTTTATCTAAAAAACTTGCAGAGAGCGCTGATAAAGTATATGCAGAACTACGTAAGCACTTCGTTGTGCAATACGATGATTCACAATCAATCGGCAGAAGATACCGCCGTCAAGATGAGATTGGAACGCCTTTCTGTATTACGTATGATTTTGATTCTGAAGAAGATCAAAAAGTTACAGTTAGACACCGAGATTCAATGGAACAAATCAGATTACCAATTAATGAAGTTAAAGATTACATCCAAAAACATCTTGAATTTTAATAAATATAAACAATTTTAAAAACACCGAAGCTAGAAGACGATTAGTCATCTAACTTCGGTGTTTTTTTCTTTGGTAATAATGCAGGTGTTGATTCAAGTTGATCCAAAAAGGCTCTCGTTTTGAACCAAACACCGATCTGTTCATCATAAATAGTCCGTACTATCCTTTTCAACAGTAATTTCGTTTCCTTTTTTAACGTTAAATTTCCAACTTTATGAATGGGAACTGTGTAAAATGTTCGAATGAGCTTTACGTGAGTCGTTGTAAGTCGAACCAAATGACGATCAATTGCAAAACACCTATGACATATAAAACCAATTTCTTTAAATGAAAAAGCAAACTCCCCTTCAGTCGCGTGACAATTTGCACACTCATGAAGTATTGGATGGATTCCACCGACCACAAGCATCTTCCATTCGACGAACAACGAAATTGCTTCTGGATCATATTCTTCATTTATTGCATGTAATGCTTCGTATAAAAGATCATACACGCCTTGAACCCGCTCATTTTCTTCAGTCAATTTGTCTACTATTTCCACCACATAACTTGCATATGCAGTCGCTTCTAAATCTTCGCGAATGAATCGAAGTGAGCTAATTGGGTCTCCTTGAGAAAGCGTCCCCATACCTTTTCCTTTTCGAATAAGAAATGACCCATGAGTAAATAACTGCGTTACTGCGGCTAATTTACTACGCGGTTTTTTTGCACCCCGGGCCATCGCTGTTACCTTACCAGCTTCACGCGTAAATAAGGTAACAATTTTATTTGCCTCACCGTAAGGAATCGTTCTAAGTACAATGCCTTCCCATTTATTCAGCAAGTAACCACCTCATACATATTCCTTTTTAGCACAATGTAGCTGTAAAATAACTTTATTAATATTCGTCGTCACCAAAACCATATTCTCTAAGTCGACCTGGTTTGTTTCTCCAGTCCTTCTCTACTTTTACCCAAAGTTCTAAAAATACTTTTGTTCCTAGAAGCATTTCGATATCATATCTTGCCTTTGTGCCAATTTCTTTTAACAATGCGCCTCTTTTTCCTATAACAATCCCCTTTTGTGAATCTCGGTCAACAATAATTGTCGCCATAACATTTACAACGTCACGATCAGATTCTTTTTTAATTCTTTCAATTACAACTGCAACAGAATGCGGAATTTCTTCTCTCGTTAAATGAAGTACCTTTTCACGAATAAATTCTGAAATAATGAATCGTTCAGGATGATCAGTTACTTGGTCATCTGGATAATATTTTGGCCCTTCAGGTAGATATTTTTTCAATGTTTCAAGAAGGCGATCTGTATTACTTCCGTTAAGTGCAGAAATTGGAACAATCTCTGCAAAGTCATACTCAGATTTATATGAAATAATCGTTTTCATCAATTCTTCCGGATGAACCAAGTCTAACTTATTAATTATAAGGAATACTGGCGTTTCCGTACCTTGTAACATTTCGATAATAAAACGATCTCCTGGACCGATTTTCTCCTCAGCATTGACCATGAACATAATAACATCAACTTCGCGTAGTGTATTACGTGCAACTTTCACCATAAAATCACCGAGTTTATGTTTCGGTTTATGAATTCCAGGTGTATCAATGTAGATAAGTTGAGAATCTTCCGTCGTCACGACTCCTTGAACTTTATTACGAGTCGTTTGTGGTTTATTACTCATGATCGCTACTTTTTGACCAACCACATGATTTAAGAATGTAGATTTACCAACGTTTGGACGTCCTATAATAGCTATAAAGCCTGACTTAAAATTATTATTCTTCTCTTTCAAAATGAAGATCCTCCTTTTTAAATGCACCTGGAAGTAATTCAGCGACCGTTGTTTCCAAAACATCGCCTTTCAGGTTTGTTAAATAAACCGGCATGTCTGCATCACAGAACTCCGCCATAACTTGTCGACATGCACCGCATGGAGATATAGGTTTATCCGTATCTCCGACTACTGCCAATGCCTTAAAACTATGTACACCAACTGATACAGCTTTAAAAAAAGCAGTACGCTCCGCGCAATTCGTCATGCCAAACGAAGAGTTCTCAATATTACAACCATGATAAATTTCCCCATTTTCACCAAGTAATGCAGCGCCTACAGGAAACTTTGAATAAGGAACGTATGCTTGTTCACGTGCTATTTTTGACTCATTTAATAATTTTTCTATATTCACTATATCACCCTTTCAATAACATCCACCATTTAGGGATAAAGATTATTAAGCCGATAACAGCACTAACAATAGCATATATGAGTACCGAACCCGCCGCAAAATCTTTTGCTTGTTTTGCAAGCGGATGCTGTTTAGATGTAACTAGGTCAACAACCCTTTCAACAGCGGAATTCATAAGTTCCAGGGAAAGCATCCCGCCATTCAAAAGAATAATAATTATCCATTCTATCGTACTTAATCCAGTAAGCATAGCGGCTATAATAACAATAATTGCTGCGAAAACATGAAATTTAAAATTCCGTTCATTTTTCAGACCCAGAAGAATTCCCTCATACGCATATACAAACCCTTTTAGGAATTTATGCAAATTTTAACCCCTCTCGAGCCCAAAAGAGTCTAATATTTCTTTTTGTCTCCCAAACATTTTAACTTCTTCTACTTCTGTTTCATGGTCATATCCAAGCAAATGCAGGAAGCCGTGTAGAGCAAGAAAACAAATTTCACGGTCTAATTCATGTTCATATTCTTTGGCCTGCCTAACCGCTGTTTCAACGGAAATTAGTATATCGCCAAGTACAGTCGGCATACCTTCTGTGGAAATAACAGCTACTTCTCCTTCAACTACTTCTTCTAGAGCGAATGAAATTACGTCTGTTGGTTTATCAATTCCTCGGTAAGTTGCGTTCATTTTTTGAATTTCGTCATCTAACATAAAGGTTAAAGAAACTTCTATTTCGCCTGTTAATCCTTCTTCTTTAGCCGCATGGGACAATATAGTCGAAACAAGCTGTTGAAGTTCTTGATTAATGGACTCCGTTTCATCATTCACAAAAAGATCTAGCATATGTAACACCTACTTTCTATTAAAATAATAAGAATAACGTAATACTGGCGGTGCCATATAGGCGCTTCCGCTTTTCTTTGTCCTGTCTTCAGCGCCTAGCACCTCGAGTCGCTTCAATCTACTGCCAAAGTCAAAGAACGACTTTTGCTGTAGATCTCCAGCGCTTGTCGGTGCTGAACAGGCGCTTTCGCTTTTCTTTAGTCATTCTGGGTATTCTATTCTGTTGTGGAAAATTCCATTTAATGTCTCACATATGACAATTTCAACTTTTTTCAATTCTTTCATTGATAAATCACATTCATCAAATTGACCATCGCTTAATTTAGATGTGACAATTGATCGAACAAGTGCGGCAATTTTTTCCGATGTTGGATCTTTCATTGATCGAACAGCAGCTTCAACACTATCCGCAATTGAAATTATAGCAATTTCTTTTGTTTGCGGCTTTGGTCCAGGATATCTGTATTCCTCTTCCACCACATCTTGTCCTAGTTCACGCGCTTTCACAACAAAGAACATTAACAAACTCGTGCCGTGATGTTGTCTTGCAATATCGACAATTTCAGGTGGCATTTTGTGCTTTTCAAGCAATCTAGCCCCATCTTCTGCATGAGCAATAATAATATCACGACTATTTTCAGGTGACAATAAATCATGTGGATTTTTCCCACCATGCTGATTTTCAATGAAATAACCAGGCCTAAGCGTTTTTCCAATATCATGATAATAGCAGCCTACTCTTGCCAATAAGCCATTGGCACCAATTGATTCACAGGCCGCATCTGCTAAATTTGCCACCATTACACTGTGGTGGTATGTTCCTGGTGTTTCAATCAGTATTTTTTTAAACAATGGGTGATTTGGGTTTGAAAGTTCTATTAATCTCATATCAGATAATAACCGAAAAACCATTTCAAAAAACGGCATTAGCCCTATTGTTAATGCACCAGAAAGAATACCTGAAACAACAGCAGCTATTGCATAGAAAGTTAGTTCGGACAATTGATAAGAAGTTTGAGTCATCAATAAATAAAAGCCGATAAACATTAAATTAGCAATTGCGACGCCAAGACTTGCTCGTAAAATTGACGAACGTCGTTCAATACTGCCCAGTAGATAAAGACTTGTCATACCGCCAAATAATATATACAAGGTAATCTCCATCTGAATAATTGTAGCATAACCATCTTGAAGTAAAACACCAGCTGTAGCCGCAACAATGATTGTTGACATTAAAGCTAGACGCTCATTCGTTAATAGTTTTACAAGTAATGAAACGAGTGCTGTCGGAAAAAGAAATGCAATTAACAAATCAAAATCCTGTTCGATTAGAGAAATTAATTTCATTATAAAAACTGCTAGAAAAAATACAGTTAAAACAATCAACAAATATTTTTTCTTTATAGTATTTTTTTCATCCCAAGTAGCAAAGTGCATAAAAATAACAATTGAAATGAAGAGAACAAATAACATTAAACCAGCCATTGGCTTTACCGGGGATTGGTTAGTTAATAGACCTGATATTTCAAGTTGCCTATAAATTTCACTATCAATTACTTGCCCTTCTCTAACAATGACTTGCCCTTGTAAAATCCGTATTGGATCTACCGAGAGTTTTGTCTCTTCTACTCTAGCGGCGGTTAACTCCTCATTTACTACCTCAGTTTCAACAACCAAAGAACGACCAATTGTAATGACTGTCTCTAATACAGAAGAAGAAACAGTATCCGTAAGTCTAATTTTTCTTTCAACGTCATACTTAACAATCGCCAAATCGCTTACCCTAATCGGCTTATTCAACTCATCTCCGACCAATTTAACAAGCAATTCTTGCGTACGTATTAAACTGCTAAGATCTTCCGATAGTAAATCTTTAATAGCCTTATCACTCAAAAAAAGATCTGGCTCCTCTTCTTCAAGTGTAGCAAGATTACTCCTAAGTATTTCTATTTCCTTTTGCAAATCAATAGGCGGCAATTCTGTATTGTCTGATGCTTTGACCATATTTTTTTTAACATCAATTAAGCCGTCAAAGATTGACGTTGCAATGGCTTGTCTATTCTTCGCAACACCTTCTGAAAACTGATAAATAGGTTGGACCTCACTTGCCGCCCGCTCCTTCTCTAATTCTGTTTTTACTGTGTCTTCCACAGTTTTAACGGAACGGATTGCGTCTGGTGCTATTTGAAATAAAGTTAAATCATAAGTCTCTTGCTTTACATTCCCATACATTAACGAAAAAAGAATAATAGCGGAGAAACCTATAATTATCAATGAAAAGAAATTAAATTTAAGTTTTTTTAAATACTTGCTAACTTGCTGCAACAATTAGTTTTCCCCCGCTTTCCTTATCCTATCGCGGCATACCCGATTTATTCTAAGGATGAATTGTAAGGAAAGAGCAGTCGATTATAATGACTGCTCTTGTTCATAGGCATCAATAATTCTCGCGACTAGCGGATGACGAACGACATCCCCTTGTTCAAGGTATTGAAAAGTAATATCTGAAACATTACGTAATATTGATTCTGCAGCCTTTAGCCCGGAGCCCATACCTTTTGGCAAATCAATTTGTGTTTTATCACCATTAATAATCATTTTTGAGCCGAAACCCAATCGAGTTAAAAACATTTTCATCTGAGCTTTTGTCGTGTTTTGTGCCTCATCAAGAATAATAAACGCATCATCCAATGTACGACCACGCATATATGCAAGTGGTGCAATTTCAATTACGCCACGTTCAATAAGTCGTTCTGTTTGCTCGGCGCCAAGAACATCGTGAAGCGCATCATACAAAGGACGTAAATAAGGGTCAACTTTTTCTTTTAAATCACCTGGTAAAAAGCCTAAGCTTTCCCCTGCTTCTACCGCTGGGCGTGTTAGAATGATGCGTTTTACAGAACCTGTTTTCATCGCTTGAATAGCAAGGACAACAGCCAGATACGTTTTTCCTGTACCCGCGGGACCAATACAAAAAATCAAATCTTTTGAACGAATCGCTTGAACGTATTCTCTTTGTCCAATCGTCTTCGCTCGGATAGCTCTACCTTTCATATCACGTGAAATTTCTTCATCATATAATTCTGCAAAGTATTCAATAGTACCATTTTTCACCATCTCTATTGCTGTAGAAACATCTCGTTGGTTAATATTGATTCCTTTACGAATCACTTTCAACAACTGCTCTATGAGCGCGCGGCCGGAATTACATTCTTCCTCATCACCACTAATTGAAATCTTTTCACCTCTTGTCATAATGGATATAACAAGTTGCTCTTCTATTAACTTGATGTTTTGATCGGAGATCCCGAGCAGCATTACCGCTTCGTTCGGATCTTCGATATGCAATTGAATCACCTTTTTTTCCAATGGCTTCAGTCTCCTTGGGATATCCGTCTTTTAACAGCAATATCATCATTCACTAGAAACAATATTGTTCCTTTAACTTTATCATTATCATATGCTAGGTGCAAAACTTTATAGTTTTTAATGACCGCACTTGCACCGCGTTCTTCTAGTAGTTTTTTCTTTAATAATGGGACAATGACTGTTTCTTCCATACCTTCTACCAGATTGATTTGTCTGAGCTCATCATTAACGTGACGCTCAGTTGTCACAATACGCCAAAATGTATTTTTGTCAAAACTATCCCTTTCCCACGGAGGATTAAACGTAAAAGCAACATTTTCTTCTCCTTGAACATTATATGAAATCTTTTTCGGCATACTGAATTCATATTCTATCCAATAATCCGCAAAAACAGCACCTTCAGCCCCAACTACTGTTTTTTTATCACCTTGTTCAAGAACGCCAGTAGCAAGCAGGTCACCCTTCTTAACGGTAGAATTAATAATGCCTATCCGTTCTCCTCTTGTCAAAGCGAAACGTGTCAGGACACCGCCTGTGCTCGCTACGAGGTTCGATGGCGGCCCCGGCTCTTCTGAAGCACTCTCAGATTGAGGCGATAACATAGGTATGACTGTAAAAGATGTACCATTACGCTTAAATCGAACCCATGATAGTGAAGGGTCATTTTGCATAAGTTCCCTGCGAATCTCATCTTCGCCCGGGAGTAATAAAAGAGGTCTGAGTAAAGTGATCTTGGATTCTATTAGTTTTTCTTCAATTCGTTCCTCGACTTCTGGCCTATCAGATTCTACGTTTAACGACCATAAGAAGAATGAACAAGCAAACGGAATGAATAGCACAATTACATAACGATAGTTATTAAATAACGTCTTTAACCCCAAATCTTTGCTCGTCGAATTAATTTTCACTTTCAAACCATATCTTCTTCTATACTTACGTATTAGTTTCAGACCTTTTTGATCAGTTTGAAAATGAGCTCCACCTTCATTTACTGATAGGGCAATAATTTTTGTTCCTTTAACTTTGAGCTTTGTCAGACATTTTGATAGATCACCGTCACCGAAAAGTTGGACATTAAATCTTTTAAGAATCATAGTTCTTTTCCTCGGATACATGAGTTGTAATTATTAAACTTGTTATTTTTGTAAATGTAAAGACCGCTTCATCTTCTGCTAATGTTTCAACTATCAAATCTTCTCCAGACGCCTTAACCATGTAGTCACCACTTTTAATCGTGGCGGAATCGGGGCCAAGTGTTTGAAGTTCATATGGACCATTGATTCGTAAAGAAGAAAAGTCATCGATTGTAATATGAGAACTTGTATTGAATAGCTTTTTCAAATAATAAAACCCCCTGTACAAATCATATGAAATGTACAGGGGTTAGATGATTATCGCTTTGATTTAGGTGGGCCAAATATTTCAGAAAAAATAACACCTTTTATTAAATCTTCTTCACCCTTTGGCAAAAGGCTTGCTGTGTTTACAGTAGCGCGTTTAAACTGCTGAGCGTTTGAAGTTGATGAACTAACTCTCGAACGACTCCCATCTCTTTGCGTACGGCTATTTCTTCTATTCTCTCTTTTTACAACAGGAGGTTTCTCTTCAACTATTTTCGCTGGGATAACTACCTGAGGAACTCTTTGTGTCGGTGAAGCTTCCGTTTTCTGCTCCATTTCTTGTTGCAGTTCACGGTATAAATCCCTCGACATTTCTTTTAGCTTTCCTACCGGATTATTTGGGGGACTCTCCTGTGCAGTAAACGGCTTTGTCTGTTTACTTTCAGATGCATCCTTACCTTTTTTCTTTCTGAATAATGATCCGATAATCAGCATAATAATCAATGGAATTAATTGTTCCATTTATTACATCCCCTTTCCGGGAATTGATAGCTTATGTGACAGTCTTATTCTTCAATTTTGTCGATGTCATCTCCACCGTACTTACTAATTGAATCTCGCATACTCGTATCAGATTGAAGATTTTTATAGTTCATATAATCCATTACTCCGATATTACCGCTGCGAAGTGCATCTGCCATTGCAAGTGGAACTTCTGCTTCAGCAAGTACTACTTTCGCACGCATTTCTTCGACTTTCGCTTTCATCTCTTGCTCATTTGCAACAGCCATTGCTCGGCGTTCTTCAGCTTTAGCTTGAGCGATTTTCTTATCCGCTTCAGCTTGTTCAGTTTGAAGATTTGCACCAATGTTTTCGCCGACATCAACGTCTGCGATATCAATCGAAAGAATTTCGAAAGCTGTACCTGAGTCAAGACCTTTAGCCAAGACAGTTTGTGAAATCATATCTGGGTGTTCAAGTACTTTCGCATGGTTTTCAGAAGAACCGATTGTAGAGATAATCCCTTCACCAACACGCGCAATAACTGTATCTTCACCCGCACCACCGACTAAACGATCAATGTTGGCACGAACTGTAATACGCGCTTTTGCTTTTACTTCAATTCCGTTCATAGCTACACCCGCAATAAATGGTGTTTCTATTACTTTTGGATTAACAGACATTTGTACTGCTTCTAAAACGTCACGTCCTGCAAGGTCAATTGCAGCTGCACGTTCAAACGGCAACTCAATATTCGCACGGTGTGCAGCAATAAGAGCGTTAACAACACGGTCTACGTTACCACCAGCAAGATAGTGACTTTCAAGTTGATTAATTCCAACTCCTATTCCAGCTTTAGAGGCTTTAATTAACGGAATGACAATGCGATTCGGAATAACCCGACGTAAACGCATACCAATCAGTGTGAAAATACTAACCCTTACCCCTGCAGCCATAGCCGAAATCCATAGCGCAACTGGTACAAGTGTGAAAAATACAGCTAATACAATTATTACAACGAATGCAATTATTACCGTTGTAATTAACGCAGCATCAATTACCATTATTCATTTTCCCCCTTTTCTACTTGTTCCCTTACAACAACACGGGAACCTTCAACCTTAACAATGATAACACTTTTTCCCTTATCAATGTAACTTCCTTCAGTAACTACGTCAATTCTTTCCCCTTCAAGATCCATCGCCCCAGAAGGTCTTAATGTTGTAGATGCAAATCCAGTTCGACCAATTAACTCAATACGATTCGCATTTGCAACATAACCACTTTCAGTATCTGTCGCATCCATAAGAACCATTTTATTAAGTAAATGTAGTTTCTTCCCAAAAAATTTAATAATAATCACCGTCCCTATCGCGGCGATGGCAAGCGCAATCAAAACAGATATAGCCATACTCATTGGATTGCCACCTGCCAAAATGATACTACCAATAATTGCTGTAGAACCAAGGATTCCTGCTATTCCTCCTACAACGAAAAACTCTAGTACAATAAAACCAATTCCGAGAACAAACAAAATAATTGATTCAAATCCCGCAAGTCCAGCAACTAGATGTCCATAAAAGAAAAGGAGTAAAGAAGTGATACCCATCGTTCCAGCAACACCGAAACCAGGTGAATACAATTCAACTACAAGTCCTAACCCCGCTATCGACAACAGTATCGGAACTACGACTGGATTCGTAATAAATCTAGCTAGTTTTTCCGTAAATGTTTCTGCAGTCGAAATCACTTCAGCGTTCTCATAGTTAGTTACTTTTAATAGTTCTGCAAAGGAATCCACAGTACCTTCACTATAGCCTACCTCTAATGCTTCACTCGCTGTTAGTGTTAGTAATTTTCCTTTGCCAGGGCTAAATTTAGGTAACTCAACAGAAGTTTCAGCCATTGCACGTGCATAACTGATATCCCTGTCGGAAGACTCTGCTGCATTTCTCATGTCTGCAAGCCATGCACTATCCGCTTTATCATTCGCAGCGTTCCCAGATGATTCTATCACTTGGGCAGCACCAATTCTGCCTCTGGGAGACATATAGATTTCTTCAGCATGAAGAGCTAAAAATGCACCTGCTGACAAAGCATCATCATTAATATACGCAATAACTTTGAGCTCAGAAGTATCCATTAACTTCGCTATCTGACCAGCTGCATCAACCAAGCCACCAGGCGTATTTATATCGAGAATGATAGCCTCGGCACCAGCATCCTCGGCTTCAGAAAATGATCTTTGAAGGAATGCATATAGCCCTTTTTCCACAACATTTTCGATTGGAACTTTATATACTTTGATACTACTAGCATCCGTTGCCATTCCTGGTATACCGATGGCTAATATAATTATCATGAAGAGGAGTATCTTTCTAATTATTTTATACATGATTTAAATTCACCTCTCTCCTTATATTCAATTATATCTATATACGAACAAAAAGGGTAAAAGTTTCACTTATTTAACAACTTTATAGTTCTTAACAAACAAATAAACCGAAAAACCCATTGAAGGATTTCTCGGTTTAAAAATGAACTTTTGAATTTTAAAATTCAAAAGTTATTAGTAGTGAAGACTTTAGGAATTTATTATTTACGTTTCCTTGCAGCTTCAGACTTCAATTTACGCTTTACGCTTGGCTTATCATAGAACTCGCGCTTTCTACTTTCGCGAATTGTCCCACTCTTGGAAACGTCACGCTTGAAGCGTCGAAGAGCGTCTTCCAGCGATTCGTTTTTACGAACGATAGTTTTTGACATATCTCTTGTCCCTCCCTCCGAACACACTTCGATAACAAGAACAAGTGCCATCTAGTGCCATGTACTTAAATATTATACCTTATATTTAAATATAGGTCAATATTAATCTTCCGGTCTAATATTCTGCTTGCGATTTTAAACCGTTCATTATTTGAACACCTGAGCTTGCTCCGATTCTCGTGGCACCCGCATTGATCATTTTCTGCATATCTTCCAAACTTCTAACGCCACCCGAAGCTTTTACACCGAGTTCAGGGCCAACAACAGACCTCATCAACAAAACATCTTCCTCTGTTGCACCATCTGTTGAAAAACCTGTGGATGTCTTCACAAAATCAGCGCCTGCAAGTACTGCTAATTCGCATGCAGTTCTTTTTTCACGCTTAGTAAGTAGGGCGGTTTCAATAATTACTTTGACAACTGCTACTCCATTTACTGCCTGCACTACACTCATGATATCCTGTTTAACTGCCTCGTCATTGCCACTTCGAAGTTCTCCAATATTAATAACCATATCAATTTCTGTTGCGCCATTTTGAATTGCATTATCAGCTTCAAAGGCTTTGACTTCAGATGTTGATGCCCCTAAAGGGAAACCTATAACTGTACAAACTCCGACTGTAGAATCTTTTAAAGCTTCAGCTGCAACTTTCACCCATGTTGGATTGACACAAACCGAAGCAAAAGAGTACATCTTTGCTTCAGCGCAAAGTTTTATAATTTCATCTTTTGTAACATCCGCTTTTAATATTGTATGATCAATATACTTTGCAAATTCAGTATTCATGTGATTTCCTCCTTTTCATAGTATACAATTTCTTCTTGAAACAGACTTGTAATCCTCGACTTAGTAAGAATGGAACGTTAATTCATATTAAACATATACAGCTTGAAGATCTTCTAAAACACGAACATATTGTCCTTCATTATAGGGATATCCTGCTTTGACAATTTTCACACGTACAATTTTCCCGATTACAGATTCATCTGCTGGGAAAAAGACTTTTAAATAGTTGTCAGTATACCCTTCATATAGCCCACTTTTTTGATCAATCTTATATTTCTCTTCAGGTATCACTTCAAGTACTTCATCTTCAAATGATACAGCGTATTCTTTGGCTAGTTGATTATTTAATTCAATCACTCTATGGACACGCTCATTTTTCACCGTTTCCTCTACTTGATCTGTCATACGCGCAGCAGGTGTACCTGTTCGCATGGAGTAAGGAAAGACATGTAGTTCAGAAAAGCGGTGATGGCGGATAAAGTTATATGTCTCCATAAATTCCTCTTCCGTTTCACCAGGAAATCCAACAATTACATCTGAAGTGATTGCCAGATGAGGAAGCGCTTCTCGCAAACGATCAAGACGTTCGCCGAAGAACTCCATCGTATACTTACGACGCATCCGTTTTAGAACAGTGTTTGATCCCGATTGAATCGGAATATGTAAATGACGAACTATGGTCGATGACTTACTTAATACATCAATGACTTCATCCGTTATTTGGCTGGCTTCTATAGAACTTATACGAAGTCTTTTTAGCCCTTTTACTTCCGTTTCTAAATCGCGCAACAAAGCTGCAAGATTATAATCTTTTAAATCCTCACCGTAACCACCTGTATGAATACCTGTTAAGACAATTTCTAAATAACCAGCATCTACCAGTTGTTGTGCTTGACGAATAACTTCTTTAGGATCACGTGATCTCATCAACCCTCTTGCCCACGGAATAATGCAGAATGTACAAAAATTATTGCAACCTTCTTGAATCTTCAATGAAGCACGTGTCCGATCAGTGAAGGCCGGCACATCAAGTTCTTCATAAACACGGTTCTTCATAATATTACGTACTGCATTAATCGGTTGACGAACTGTACGATATTCGTCAATCAACCCAAGTAGCTTTGTACGATCCTGGGTTCCAACTACAATATCTACACCAGGAATAGCCATAATTTCAGCTGGAGATGTTTGTGCATAACAACCCGTAACACAAATAACTGCATCCGGATTTTTCCGAATCGCGCGACGTATAACTTGTCTACTCTTCTTATCACCTGTATTTGTGACTGTACAAGTATTTATAATATAGACATCCGCATTTAAATTGAATTCTGTCCGATCATATCCTGCATCTTTAAAAAGTTGCCATATCGCTTCAGTTTCATAATGATTTACCTTGCAACCTAACGTATGAAAAGCCACTTTCGCCAAGACAGCACACCTCTTTCATTCAAATTCATAAGACATAGCAGATAACAAATACAACGGCGCTGTTTCTGTACGCAATATACGCGGGCCAAGCGACATGGGAAGAAAACCTGCCGATAGAAGCATCTCTGCTTCATTTCTCGACAGACCTCCTTCTGGTCCAAAAACAGCAAGTACTGTTTGATTGTGTTGTAATTTTTTTACTCGATCGGCAATTCGATGAGGCTCATTGCTCTTCGCATCTTCTTCATCTGCAAACAACAACAAATCATAATTACTCGACACATCAATCAAAGCTTTCATAGACATCGGGTCACCGATTTCAGGAATTACCGTACGATGACATTGCTCGGCAGCTTGTTTTGCAATTTTGCGCAAGCGTTCAACTTTTTTTAATCCTCTTTTATCATCCCATTTAACAATTGATCTTTCAGCCTTAAATTGAATGATAGTTGAAACGCCCAGTTCAGTTCCTTTTTGGACAATTAATTCATGCTTATCCCCTTTAGCTAAACCACAAGCAATCGTTACACTCACAGGGAGCTCGTTAGATGGAAGCGCACTGCCCATTTGCTGGATCTTTACATCATCAGCTGAGACGTTCACAATTTTCGATAAAAAGGCATTGCCGTTTGACACCGCAATAACTTCATCATCAATTGACATACGCATTACATTTATCATATGTTTCTGGTCTTCACCTTCAACAACAGCATAACCAAGCTCATCAAAGGGACTTTCTAAAAAGTAACGTTGCAATCCGTTACACGCTCCTTTTTCTAGCTATAATCGCAACCCAATCTTCCATCAGAACAGACTCAATGATTTCAAAACCTTTGCTTACGAGGTCCTCTTTTACAACATCACGCTTATCACCGATTATTCCAGATACGATAAACAATCCTTCTTCCGACAATAAGGTATAAGCATCTTGAGTAAATGTCATAATGACTTCTGCAAGAATATTAGCAATAATAATATCTGGCTGTCCTTTTACAGATTCAAGTAAATTACCGTGTGTTACTGTGATGACGCTATCGACTTTATTCAAAGCGATGTTTTCGTTCGCCACTGTCACTGCTACAGGGTCTAGATCTAGTGCATGAACATTAGCCGCCCCAAGCATTGCAGCACCTATTGAGAGCACACCTGAACCTGTACCAACATCGACTACGGAATCTCCAGCTTTTACATATTTCTCTAATGCTTGTAAACACATAACTGTCGTAGGATGAGTACCCGTTCCAAAAGCCATACCTGGATCGAGCTCAATTATTAATTCATCAGACTCAACTGGTACATACTCTTCCCAAGTCGGAACAATTGTAAAGCGGCCAGATATTTTAACTGGATGATAATATTTTTTCCAGGCTGTTGCCCAATCTTCATCATCCACTTCATTTGTTTTAATTTCATTGCGGCCAACATCTAATCCGAAGCTTGGCAAGTTAGCTATCGACAACTCAATTTCTTTCATTGTCTCGATTAGAAAGCTATTAACAGGTAAATAAGCTTTAACGATAACACCATCAGAAGGGAAATCATTTTTATCAAGGTCAACAATTTCGCCGTATAGATTATCCCGAATCCGATCAGGTTCTACTGAATCTTCAATAATAACACCACTAGAACCCGCTTCGTGAAATATATTAGCAACCGCCTCCACTGCTTCATGCGTTGTGTGAATTGCTACTTCCGACCATTTCAAATTGTTTCATTCCCTTCATTCACCTTTAATTGAACGTTTAATTTTATCGATTAAAGAGCTTGAATATTCTTCAGGTTTATCGCCGCCAATTGCAGCAAATTCACGCATTAACTCTTTTTGTTTTTCTGTCATTTTTTTCGGTGTTACTACTTTTACAACTACATGTTGGTCACCAGTACCGCGACCGTGAACATTTGTGACACCTTTACCTCTAAGACGGAACCTTGTACCTGTTTGTGTTCCAGCCGGAATTTTCAAATTCACATTCCCGTGTATTGTCGGCACTTCAATCTCATCGCCTAGAGCTGCTTGAGGGTAATTTAAACTTAGTTCAAGGAATATATCGTCATCTTCACGGATGAATTTTTCATGCTGTTTTACACGGAATACAACATATAAATCGCCTGCTGGCCCACCATTTTTACCTGGTTCCCCTTGAGCTGATACACGTAACTGTTGCCCGTCATCAACACCTGCAGGAATTGACACTTTAATTTTCGATACTTTTTTGACTTTACCCGCGCCGCGACACGTCGTACATTTATCAACAATAATTTTTCCTGTTCCTGCACAATGGTGACAAGCTCTGCGGTTTACCATTCTTCCAAGTGGCGTGTTTTGCGTTACGCTAATCTCACCAGAACCTCCACAATGTGTACATGTTGTCGGTGAAGTACCTTTTTTCGCACCCGAACCATCACAAGTCTTACAGTTTTCATCTCTAGGAATCTCAAGCTCTGTTTCTTTTCCAAAAACAGCTTCCATAAAGTCTATCGTCATCGTATATTGTAAATCGTTCCCTTTTTGAGGTGCATTCGGATCTGCTCTACGCCCACTACCGCCGAAAAACGAACTAAATATATCTTCAAAGCCAAAGCCATCTGCGCCGCCACCGCCGCCGAAACCTTGATTAGGACTTGCATGACCATATCTATCATAATTGTCTTTTTTAGCTTCATCACTTAGTACTTCGTACGCTTCTGTAACTTCTTTAAATTTATCAACGGCATCATCTGCTTTGTTTAAATCTGGATGATACTTTTTAGAAAGTCCTCTGTACGCTTTTCTAATATCATCTTTCGTTGCTGATTTAGTTATTCCCAACACTTCATAATAATCTCTTTTACTCATAACTTCACTCTCCCAAAACATTTACATGTTGATTATTGTAACACTTATATAACTAATTCGTAAAAGGAACGCTGTTTAAATTAATTATTTACGATTAACCTTAAAAAAAGGAAAAGTCAAAGCCGGAATATCGGACTTTGACTTTTCCGTCAACAAAATCTATTTATATATATTATTTATTAACTTTATCTTTATCTTCTTCTTCTACTTCTTCAAATTCAGCATCAACAACACCGTCATCAGGTGCTTCGGCATTTTCTCTGCCTTGAGCTGCTTCAGCATCTGCTGCTGCTTGCTCATATAGTTTTACTGACATCTGTTGAACAACTTGCTCTAATGCATCTTTTTTAGTGCGTACATCTTCAAAATTTCCTGCTTCAAGTGCTGCAGTAAGTTCAGCTGATGCTTCTTCAACTTGCTTAATTTCCTCTTCAGACACTTTATCTCCAAGGTCTTTCACAACTTTTTCAGCTTGGAAAACGAGTTGATCAGCTTCATTTTTCAAATCAGCTTCTTCTTTACGCTTCGCATCTGCTTCAGCATTTTCTTCCGCTTCTTTAACCATGCGCTCGATATCTTCATCAGATAATGATGAACCAGCTTGGATTGTAATATTTTGTTCTTTTTGTGTACCAAGGTCTTTCGCTTTTACCGTTACGATACCGTTTTTATCAATATCAAACGTAACTTCAATTTGTGGCGTACCACGTTGTGCTGGTGGAATATCCGTCAATTGGAAACGACCAAGCGTTTTATTGTCTGTTGCCATTGGACGCTCACCTTGTAGTACGTGAATGTCTACAGCAGGTTGATTGTCAGCAGCTGTTGAGAATACTTCTGATTTACTTGTTGGAATCGTTGTATTGCGTTCGATAAGCTTCGTAAATACAGAGCCCATTGTTTCAATACCAAGTGATAGAGGCGTTACGTCAAGTAATACGACGTCAGTTACGTCTCCGCTTAAGATAGAACCTTGAACAGCTGCGCCCATTGCTACAACTTCGTCTGGGTTTACGCCTTTATATGGCTCTTTTCCTGTTTCTTTTTGAATTGCTTCTTGTACTGCAGGGATACGCGTTGATCCACCGACAAGAATAACACGGTCAAGATTAGCTGATGTAAGATTTGCATCTTTCATTGCTTGACGCGTTGGTACCATTGAACGCTCAACTAAATGTGCAGTCAATTCATCAAATTTCGCACGAGTAAGTGTAACTTCTAAGTGAAGTGGACCAGCTTCTCCTGCAGTGATGAATGGTAATGAAACTTGTGCTGATGTAACACCCGAAAGATCTTTCTTAGCTTTTTCAGCACCATCTTTCAAACGTTGCATAGCCATTTTATCTTTAGAAAGATCAACACCGTTATCTTTACGGAATTCCTGTACAAGATAGTCTATGATGACATCATCAAAGTCGTCTCCACCAAGTTTATTGTCACCCGCTGTTGAAAGTACTTGGAATACGCCGTCACCTAATTCAAGAACAGATACGTCGAATGTACCGCCACCAAGGTCATAAACAAGAATTGTTTGATCTTCATCTGTCTTATCAAGACCATATGCAAGTGCTGCTGCAGTTGGCTCGTTAATAATACGCTCTACTTCAAGACCAGCTATTCTACCAGCGTCTTGTGTAGCTTGACGTTGTGCATCACTGAAATATGCAGGTACTGTAATAACTGCTTTCGTTACTTTTTCACCTAAGTATTCTTCTGCATAACCTTTCAAATATTGAAGAATCATAGCAGAAACTTCTTGTGGTGTATATTCTGTATCATCTACTTTTACTTTGAAATCTGATCCCATATGACGTTTAACAGACTGAATCGTATTTGGGTTTGTAATTGCTTGACGCTTTGCAACTTCCCCTACTTGACGTTCGCCGTTTTTGAATGCAACAACAGATGGTGTTGTACGGTTACCTTCTGGATTCGGAATAACTTTTGGCTCTCCGCCTTCATAAACCGATACTACTGAATTTGTTGTTCCTAAGTCGATACCAATAATTTTGCTCATAATAAAATTCCTCCTAAATATAATTCGTTTAATTTTTTGTCATTTTTTCAGTTTTAATTACTCATTTACTTTAACCATTGAAGGTCGAAGCACACGGTCTTTCAGTATATAGCCTTTTTGCATTTCTTCAAGTACAACACCTGTTGGTTTATCCTCAACACTGTCTGTCATAATAGCTTGATGGAAGTTCGGATCAAATTCCTGATCAATCGCTTCTATTTCAACAAGACCTGCAGTTTTTAGCGCTTCGGTTAAAGAACGATAAATCATTTCCGTTCCTTCTTTCATTGAAAGTGCTTCTTCACTAATTGCTTCCACTGATAATGCGTGCTTAAAGCTATCTAAAACTGGAATCAAACTCGTTAAAATGCTTTGTGCTTGATACTTTTGAAGCGCTTCTTTATCAAGTGAAGCCCTTCTTTTAAAATTATCGTAATCTGCAAGCAAGCGCAGACGTTTATTTTCTTCTTCTTGTAAAGCAGCTTTAAGCAAATCTACTTCACTATCAGCTACTTCTTCAACTAATTCGAGATAAGCTTCTTCATTCGTTAATTCAACGTCGTTAGTTTCTTCGGCAATTACTTCTTCAACTTCGACTTCTTCATTTTTTTTCATTTTTCTCGTTCCTCCCAGCAGTTCCGTTACCTATCGTCATTCTCGCTAATTCCTGAGATAAATCATGACTTAGCAAATCTAATAATGTGATTACTCTACCATAGTCCATTCGAGTAGGGCCTACAATTGCAATCGACCCATTCATCGACTCACCCGCAGAGTATGTCGCAGTGATTACACTGAAATTCCCCATTGCATCGTGAGCGTTTTCTGAGCCAATACGTACAGCAATTCCTTTTCCAAGGTCCTCAAAAAATGTAGCAGAAGGTGCTCCTTTTTCAATTAGCTCAAAAAAGTTTTTCATTTTTTGAACATCATTAAACTCTGGTTGATTCATCATATTCATTTTTCCACCGAAATAAAGTCGCTCTTCGGGCGCAATTGATATCGCTTCTTGAAATGATGAATAAAGTGCACCAGCTTGGTCAATATGCTGTTCAAGAATCCACTTAGTCTCTTGAAGAAGTATTCTTTGTAGATGAATAAGTGGTGTTCCAATGAGACGATCGTTCAAAATATTAACCATTTTTTCAATGTCAGAAGCTGTAAATCCATCTGGTACATTAAAAAGACGATTTTCGACATGCCCATTATCTGTAACAATAATCGCAACTGCCGTTTTAGCATCTAGCGGCACGATAGAAAATCGTTTTACTCGATGCATTGTTGAATCAGGTCCTAATAGAATAGATGTATAATTCGTTAAATCAGAAAGAATATAAGCTGATTTACGAATTAAATCTTCTGTTTCAACAATTTTCTCTTTAAAAATAGAACGAATTTGTTTACTATCTGCTTTATCCAGTTTTTGACCGGGAAGCAGATGATCGACATAATAGCGGTAGCCTTTTTCAGAAGGTACCCTACCTGAAGATGTATGTGTTTTTTCTAAGTAACCCATTTCTTCTAGGTCAGCCATCTCATTACGTATTGTCGCCGGACTAAATGGCGCTTCCGGTTTTTTTGATAGCTGCCGGGAACCAATAGGCATTGCAGTTTTAATGAAGTCGTCGACCGTGAGTTGCAAAATGAGTAATTGTCTGCTTGTCAACATGATCATCACTCCTGTTAGCACTCCTTTATGTCGAGTGCTAATACTACTCATAATTTAACAAAATAAAACGTGACTGTCAACGAATTGACTCGACTTCAATTCAAAAACTCTTGAAACACTTCATTACCTCTAAAAATACCACGATGCGTAAGCTTTACATGATCATCATTTTTTATAATTAATTCCTTAGCGACAAGCATTTCAATCTTTTCTCCGTATACATCATCAAGCGTTTTTCCAAACTTTTTGTAGAATTCCGAAACTGATACACCATTAATTTTACGTAGACCTAAAAACATTTCTTCCTCCATTGATTCAAGTTCCGTTACGGTATGGGTATCTTGAATCGGACGTTCTCCTAACTCAACCTTATCCATATACTTTTTGAGTGGACCAATATTCGAATAGCGTTCACCTGATACAAAGCCGTGTGCACCAGCACCTACACCGATATACGTAGTGTTTTCCCAATATAGAAGATTATGAATTGATTCGGAACCTGAAACAGCAAAATTACTAATTTCATACTGCGAATGCCCGAGTTTCTCCATATGTTGTATGAGCATTTCAAACATCTCTGCTTCCATATCTTCACCCGGCAGTGGTAATTTACCTTTATTCATTAAGTTATAAAAAACTGTTTTAGGCTCAACAATAAGCGAGTACCCTGAATAATGCTGAAGCCCAAGATCCGTAGCTTTCACGAGCGTATCTTGCCATTGTTCAATTGTCTGGTTCGGTAATCCGTATATTAAATCAATGCTAATATTATCAAATCCAACTTTTCGTGCATCTTCCACAACACGGACGGCATCATTCGGACTATGCGTGCGTCCCAATTTTTTTAGTAATTCCTCGTCAAATGATTGGACACCTATACTTAGTCGATTGACACCACCATTTTTTAACACCACAAGTTTTCCATAAGTTAATTCATCAGGATTTGCTTCTGTAGAAAACTCTTTTAATGAAGCGACATCTACATAAGTATGAATGATTTGAAGAAGTCTTTCTAATTGTTTTTCAGATAAAGATGTAGGCGTTCCTCCACCTAAGAAAACTGTTTCAAGTTGATTAAACGGAACACCATCTCTTTTTAATAGAGCAAGTTCTTCACCAATTGATTCAATGTATTCATCTACAGGTTGGTTCTTAAAAAACACTTTATTGAAATCACAGTAGTTACATATTTGATGGCAAAACGGGATGTGAATATACATACCTCGCAAATTCATCGCCTCCTATTCACAACGGAAAAAAGGAGGCGTAGATGCCTCCTCTTTTTCCGTTTTATATTATTTCACTCTTAATTTAAATGTTCTTTAGCATTTTTTTGTCGATAAGTAATCTCAACGTATATCATACATCATCAGCATTAATCATACAAACGTAGTGCTGTTGTGTATTAAAGTTAAAGTATTTTTGTGTGCAACTCGTGGAATTTGTTCACTTCTTCTACTTATAAGAAGGAAACCACATAAAGCACGAATGATGACAAGCCTAACTTTTTTTGACGTTTAAGCGATACATTGATAAGATTAGCTTGCTAACTATTTTGATAGAGACGAGACACTCTTTTAAAATTAATATATTTCATAGGAGATGACTACATTGGTACAATATCAAAACTTATTTACAGATTTTCAACTTAATGGCATAAGATTAAAAAATCGTATCGTCCTATCGCCCATGACAAGAATGATTGCAAGTGAAGATGGTCTCGCTACAGATACGATGAGCCGTTATTATGCAAACTTCGCTAAAGGGAAATTCGGCTTACTCATTACAGAAGGCACTTACATAGATGAGTCTTCCAGCCAAGCATACGTAAACCAGCCCGGAATCGTGAATGATGTTCAAGTTCAAGCTTGGCAGCAGGTTACAAATGCTGTCCATGAGCACGGAAGTAAAATCATTTGCCAATTACAGCACGCTGGTGCGTTATCACAAGGTAATCGCTATTCTAATGAAACGATTGCACCTTCCGCTGTTAAACCTATCACAAACGCTGCCCTTGCTTCTTTCGGCGGAACGGGTGAATTTCCTATTCCTACAGCAATGAGTAAAGCAGACATGAGTGAAGTCGTTAAAAGTTTTGCAAATGCTGCTCTACGCGCAATGGAGGCGGGATTTGACGGCGTGGAGATTCATGGGGCGAATGGTTATTTACTCGACCAATTTATAACCGATTATACAAATGAACGTACAGATGAATACGGTGGTTCCATTGAAAACCGATTACGTTTTCCACTAGAAGTAATTCAAGGCATACGCAACGCTGTTGGTCCTGACTTTATTGTTGGCATTCGTCTTTCCCAATCAAAAGGAAATGATTACAACTACAAATGGACGAATGGCGAAAAAGATGCTGAAGTTATTTTCAGTAGTCTTGACCAAGCAGGCGTAGACTATATTCACCTTAATGAATACGACGCAACCAATCCCACATTTAACGCTGACGGACCTTCGCTCGCATCATTGGCTAAGAAGTATACAAACGTATCGGTACTAGCTTGCGGAAAATTGGAAGATCCTAAAAAAGGAGAAAGCTTATTGGCGAACGAGGAAGCCGATTTAATTGTCATTGGTAAAGGGGCTTTAGCAAATCCAGATTGGCCAATGCGTGTTGAAGAAGGCCATGAAATTAAACCGTTTATTGGTGATTTTTCTATCTTGGTCTAAAATACTAAACATAAAATGTATTGATTAAAGCTTAATGGTGTCTATATAACAGATTGCTAATCATAGTTACACCAACAAATGAAGTAACCCCCATTTTTATCCTTGGTAGGATTGTGGGTGGTTGCTTCTTTTTGTTTGATCCACCTCACACCTTCAAAAATTTTGAAATCAAAAAGAACGCCTCTAAGGACGTCCTGCTATTGCTTAATGCATGTTATTTATTTTTAATATATTCCATACCTGTTGGCGTTATTGCTAAAACTAGATTATCTGACCCTTGCCCACTATCAGCAGCATAGTCATTTTCTAAAAGGTATTCAATGGCCGTTTTACTATTTAAATCTGCGTTTACCATCGCTTTAGGTAATGTATAACTTCCTCCATTATTAGCGAAATGATAATCATAAAGACTTTGTAATAGCATATCCGATAGTTTAATCTTTTCTTCATTAGTCATGATAAATCCCTCCCTCTTTCAACATTCTACAAAAAGGGGAGAATTCCTTTATTTCTTATTGTTGCGTATTATCATCGAACTGTTCATTAAGAATCTTTGCTTTCTTTCCATATTAACTTTTCAATAAAATCCTGTTAATTAACAAATGCCTGAGTTACTCATACAATAATTAAAAAGAGGAGTTGATTTTTCATGGCGAGGTGGATTGTCGTGTCAACATCACAACATCAATTAAAACTTTTCGATGGAAATAAGCTCATAAAGTCTTATCCGATTGCTGTTGGGAAAATATTATCACCAACCCCTTTTGGAACATACACAATTATCAATAAACAACATAATCCTCGTGGTCCATTTGGAATCCTTTGGATGGGGTTATCAAAACCTCATTACGGTATTCATGGAACAAATAATCCAGCTTCAATCGGTAAAAATGTCTCACATGGATGTATTAGAATGTTTAATCATGATGTTCTTGAATTGTCATCTAGTGTTCCAATAGGTACCTGGGTTTTTATTCATAAATGACTGAGATAATATTCCCTCTTTAGCACTTAGTTTGTGTCAAATGCGTATAAATAATTGTAAACAACGCTTTTCAATCCGTTTATGTTGTTCATAATCCGTCTATAACCAAAGAATTTAATTTCATAGATACCATACCATCCCTAATCTCCCGATTGACCTTCACCACTTTATAAGTATAGGCATCAGAAACAAACTTACTAATTTTCTCTGTTGATAAATCATAACCGCTAGCAAAATGATATTTCTTCAAGATCTTAGTCTTCATGTAGCTTTCTTTTTGTTAATTTCTAAATATTAAAAGATGCCAGGAAACGAAACAATTTTTAGTTGTTAGATGTCCTGGCACCCAATACTTAAATTTTCAGCCTGTTCTTTCGGCTTTGTTAAATAATAAACAAAAACACTCGCTGTACTTAGGTACATAATCGACAAAATAATTACCATGAAACTGTTGATCACGTTATTTCTTAATTTAGGGATAATGAAGATTACAAATAAAAGCAGCGAACAAATTAATAGCGTCATAAAACTGGTCTTAATAATGTAAACACACCTTAAGTTTCGAAAGATTTTTAAGTGTACATAAATACCTTCCGTTTTAAATGTCGTATCTACACCATTGACGTTCAGTCATTAGGAATATTACCCAAGTTTCACCTTTGCGAAAAGCAGTATACAAATCATAATCAAAGTTTTGTAGAAAAATAAATATTTAAAAACAAGTACCTCTGCAAAACCGAATATAGAATTCGATATTGCAACGGTACTTGTTAAAAATAAAGCAATAATAACGCGTGAAATGCTACAAAGATACAGCGATTATTTATCAGTAAAACTTTCAGATGAATCGGACGCATGTGAAATAGCTTTATTTTGGGGAGTTCCATTTATTTTGAGGAAGATAACATTACTAAGTTTATTTACAATAAATCTTGCGTAGCTTTGAAGCAATATCTTTTATATTCACAATATCGCCTTCAACAATTTTCACGTTGATTTTATTTGCCGGATATCCAACTGATTAACTTCTTCTGGGTACTTCAGAAATACATATTATCCGTCTGTAATTTAATCCAGTGTATATCGCTCTTTTTGAATGAAGTAAAAGAAAATAATAAACTCTGAATTGTGCTCAAATCATACTATTCTCAGGTAATACTATCATATTAAATAAGACTTTGTAGTTTTCAAAAATTAGTTAGACTATAATAGAACTATATAGGTATTTTATAATACATCCAAAAGAACTGGAGGATAAGTTAATGAAATGCAAAAATTGTAGTTGTCAAAATGATCCAAACGCTAATTTTTGTTCTTTCTGTGGTGAAGACTTTAAAAAGACTAAAATCCCAGTTTTAATGTGGGTATTAGTAGTTACTTTATTTTTGATCCTGGGAGGCGTTAGCTATGGTGTATGGAAAGTTTATCAAATAACACAGGAAACCCCTAAAACAGCTATCCATACTGAGACTTCCCCTCCCGAAGTACAGCAAACAACAGATGCGATAACAAAAGATGTGTTACCAAAAGAAACGCCACAAGTAACAAATCGCATTGCACTTATTAAAGATGTACAGCAAAAAGTATTTACAATATTAACTTCTCACGGACATGGCTCTGGGTTTCTATATGAAAAAGGTGGCTATGTCGTTACAAATGCCCATGTCGTAGACAGAGAAATCGACGTTAAGGTAAGAAGTACAGACGGACAAGAATTTGATGCCAAAGTCATCGGCATCTCTGAGCATTTTGATATCGCTCTTTTACATGTGCCGCATTATGCCAATGAAGCACCACTTCCAATAGAAAAAAAGGAATCATCCATTGGACTAGAAGTTATTGCATTCGGTAGCCCACAAATATTTGAAAACTCTGCTTCTACTGGGTATATAACTGGGCTAAATCGGGATATGGAATCCGGCCGCTTTATTTACAAACAAATTTATCAACTTGATGCGCAAATCGACAAGGGAAGTAGTGGTGGTGCACTTATTGATGCGACAACAGGGAAAGTAATTGGTATTAATTCCTTACTCGTCACATCCGAAACAAGTACGAACTTCGGCTTTTCTATCCCATTGTATAGCATGACGCAGTATTTTGATGAGTGGATAAAAAAACCAATGACACGAGAAAATATCCTTGCAGCTGCTGGGATTTATGAAAATTATTATGTAAATGATCCTTACAATAACGATGAAAATTACGAAGAAGATTACGAAGATTTATTCGCAGGTCAATTCGTTCAATCTTTCCGTATGTATTACGAACAAGCACTAAATGACAACAACTTTTACTGGATCGCAGACATGGTTAGTGATAATGCCTCCAAAGAGCTCGAAGAATATATTGCCGATATTTCCTATCAGGGGCATACATTTTACTTTATTGAAAATGACATCTTAGATGTTACTTACGACAACGGAAAATACTATGTCCAAACGAACGAAACATTCGATTTTTACAGTGCCTCTGGTGACATTGAATATTTCGACCGCCACAAAACGTATACGGTCATCGTTGATCAATACGGAGCGTTCAAAATATCTAATATAAAAATACATTAAGAGTAATAACTGCCTGCGCAAAGATTTTCTACACTTGCACTTTCATTTTAGTTACTAATGGGCTTTCAAATAAGCTTCGATATTTTGGTATACTCTTTTCAAACGAACTACTATTTATAAAAAGTGTTAGTTACTCATTGAATTCAGAAATGTTTCGGAAACTTGCACCACGCATCATTTATTGAGATGTCAGAATACGGATCAACAAGGGGATAATAATTATTAAATAAACAAACGCAACAAGGCGACTGCTCAAATAATAGTAACCCGTTCATTTCACTGGTACAAAAACGCAATTAAACATCCAAAAAGACACCTAATTCGCATATGAATTAGGTGTCTTTGTTTCCCTATGTATCAACCTTTGGGGTTGAAAAGCAACAGCTTTAGCAGCTCATTAGCAGACCAATCAACAGACATACAATAACTATTGTAGTCTTGCGAATACATATGTTAAAATCCATGCTAATTTGTTGGTTAAAGTTATGTTGATTTTTTCACAAATAAAAAGAGACCTAATTAATTAGGTCCCCTCAAATTTCTAATGCCACAATCCGCACCATTTAATTGAATAGTTTTTATGAACCGGATTTTTCTTGAAGTATTATTCAATGTTCTTCAACAACTTCAAAACTTGTTTTCATGTCTTTTGAAAAATTCATAGTATGTACGGATATTTTCTAATTCCGTCCAGCGTCTCACCTTAACAGGTTTTTCGTCAAGATTATAAATTTTTGCCCCATTCATGGATAGTAGAAATGGAGAATGTGTTGATATGATAAACTGACATCCAAAGAAACGGGCAGATTCTTCAATAAATTTCACCAATTCCACCTGGCGTTTTGGAGAAAGACTGTTTTCCGGCTCATCCAAAATATAAAGTCCATTATCGCCAACCTTTTCAGTAAAATATAGGAATGCACTTTCCCCATTCGAATATTCCCTCACATTATCCATTAATTCATTTCTCACAAAACGGGACTGTGTTTTACTTCTAGCTGTGTTAACTTTTTTTAACTGCTCGTAATCTTCCATAGATTTCATCTGAAAATGGGAATGTTTCGCATCCAAATATTCCTCAAAAAGTTTTTCTCTTTTTTGGTCTATTCCCTCATTGAGATTCCGGATATTCAACATATAGTCAAATACATCATCACTAGTAATAATCCTGCTATTTTCGGGAATATCTTCTTTAAGCTGCATTTCACACATACTGACATAATCAGGATAGAAATTAGATTTATTATAGATAGAATCCCGTTTGATTCCTGTTTTTTCTGCTATCACATTTAATGCAGTAGATTTTCCAGAACCATTTCCACCATATAAAACCGTCACTGGCTCAAAAACAATCGTTTCAAAGCTATTTTTTGATAAAATTTTAAATGGGTAAAACGAGTCATAGCACGTTCTTTTTATTTTCATGAAAAAGTCAAATTCCATATCATCATTTGGAAATGAAAAGGCATGTAAATAAACCACAATCCCCCCCTTTAATCTCTTTTTTATTTAATATCACATCTCATAAGAATTTGTGGAAGTTTTTTTAAATAGCAATACATTACTATAAGTATTCAGTTTTTTTGAGGTTCTTCCTCCATTAACTGGCCCGTTTGTTGAATGGTCATATATATAATACTCTCCGTTGCTTGTAGTGTAGGCGTCGACTCCGGGAGGTTCAGCGTGAGCCTTGAGACCCTGGACGGAGCGGTCTAAGAGCTGCCTTAATTTCTGCAAAACCACAGAAATACGGCAAAGCGACCCCTTCGCAGTTCGCTTGGCTCAAGCCACGCCCAGTGAAGAATGGTTTGTATTCTTCTTTTCCGGAAAGCGTACGCCGGAACGAAAAGCAACAGTTTATCAACATTCGAAATCAGCCCGTTTGTTGAACTGTGAGCCTAAACTTACTTTATCATTAGTATAGCATAATTATTCCAATAGTCTGTTTAGAACATCAAAATGGCACCGTTAATTCCAATGCCATTTGATGTTCTAATTCTGTGTTAATTCGCTTGTTGTTTCAGCTTTTGCATCACTCAACTGAACGGGTTACCAATAATAGAGTAGTCGCCTTTTAACTATCATTAATAAGTTGTATAAATCTTTCTACATTTCTTCATTCCATTTGTTAAACTTCTCCATCATCAAATCATATATTTCTTTGTAGTGAAAGGTACTTTCGCAACATAGGCGCCTAATTTTAGATCTATAATTTATCTTCTTAATCCAACCTTGAACCATACCTTCAAAGGTCGAATCCTATATAGCATTGATTAAGCGTACGAATTCGAAATATTGAAGTGGCCGCTCTCATACATCCACGTAAGGCATAATTCAAGGTTGGATAAAATTAGAATTCTAATGTGATGAGCTTATCTTTTGAGCAATTAGCACATTGACCAACTTCTCTCTGATAGCTACCTTCCTTTTCCAACTTGCGACAAATCTGATTTATTTGTTGCCTTGGCTTAATATCAAGGGCTTCAGAAAGACAATCATCACAGTATTTATTTCCTTTAGAAATGAAGCCAGTCACAACTTCAGTATTTGACATTGTATCTCCAACTCCTTTTCAGTGTCGAGTGCCTGGCACACAATATAATTTAAACGTTAGTGCGGTGTACCTATACAGAAAAGTTTTCTGAATTCCGTCTTTCGCAGGTACAAGAATTTTTTCATTATAAATCCCCCTTTGGATAATCATACCAAATCAGCAAAGGAATGCCACACACATTATAAAGTACTTCGTGCCAGATACTATCGCAGAGTGTAAACAATAATGATAGTTTGTAACACAGCGTTATTCGCAATCCCTTACCCGAGTATAAAACTAGTAAGATTTTTACATATAGTTAGCCGTAGTCCCTACCTGATTAGGCACCCATCAATAAATCAAATCTTTGAATATAATAGAAAGAAGTTTCAATTAATATAATTGTTATACATGGGAATTCCCTTTGCCGTTGGACTGAATCAACGTATTTACGTGGAATATATAGTTGAGTTTTGGCTGGAGAGGAGGAGGTTTGAATGAAAAGTATTAGTGAAATAATGGAGATTATTTGTCAATTGGAATATTATATTGCAGACGATTTTGAGGCACAAGATTTAGATTTCAAACAGTGGAATGATCGATGTAGAGAAGATAATGTTTTAAAGATGATTAGATATGCTGTTTGTATGGCGAACGGTGGTGGGGGAAGTGTTGTCTTCGGCGTGGCCGATAGGATAAAAGGGATTGATAATGTGTTAAAAGGGATTCCGTTTGATGTGGATATATATGAATTACAAAATAGAATTTATGAAAATACAAATCCCCATCTAACACCTTCATTTGATGAGATATTTTATAAAAATGATTCAATCAGGTTATTAGTCATGAACGTTATTCCTGAAATTCCACCTTATACAACGACTAATGGGACTGCAACTATTAGGCGTGGCAAAGAGTGCCTGCCGTATAAGGTTTTTGATGATGACTAATAATCGACCTGTAGGATGCTAGTGAAGGCTACTAGGTTAGCATTGAATTCCGAATTATTTTAGAACCTGGCACCCAAAACGAGAATAAAGAGTTCGCCGCCAGCATAGATTATTAACAACTGAGATTCTTTAACAAAAACAGGAATATATTACTATCCTTTTTACTACATTCACATTTTACGTCAACTAATCTATCATGCTAAAATAAATTTAATTGAATTTTAAAGAGGAGGTGTGAACCGTAAAAGAAGTCCGTTATTAGCTATAAACTCATAGCCGAAGCACGTATTTGTTTTGAAAATCAAACAATTTAAGAGGTGTTCGAAGTTGATAGCGGAAAATAGAGAGCAAACGATATTTCATCACATTGGTAAGAAAATTATTACAGATAGAGAAATTGACATCGTCGCTAGAATTGAGGAACCATTGATTGTCGTTTTAGGCAATATGTTAAGCGACGAAGAGTGTAATGAACTAATCAGATTGTCTCAAGACAAAATGAAACGTTCAAAAATCGGCTCTACACGAGTAGAAAATGCGTTGAGAACAAGTAGTAGTATGTTTATTGAAGAAAGTGAAAACCTCATTGTTGCGAGGATCGAAAAAAGAATCGCAACGGTTATGAATATACCCATTGAACACGGAGAAGGTCTTCAAATCCTTCAGTATACTCCAGGTCAACAGTACAAAGCACATCATGATTTCTTCTCATCAACAAGTACAGTAACAAACAATCGAATCAGTACGCTCGTCATGTACTTAAATGATGTAGAACAGGGTGGAGAAACGTTCTTCCCTCACCTGAACTTTTCTGTATCACCCCGAAAAGGAATGGCCGTCTACTTCGAGTATTTCTATAACGATCAAACGTTAAACAATTTAACTCTACACGGCGGAGCACCAGTGGAAATTGGTGAAAAATGGGTTGCGACGCAATGGATGAGAAGGCAAAAAGTAAGATAAAGTGTATTTTCAACTCACTTAGTTTTGTAATGTTAAGCTAGTATAGCTTTGTTGCAAAAAAAAGAAGGACCTCCCAATGCGTTATGACGGGAAGGTCCTTTCTTTTTTATTTTAGGTAACCGGGCGAGATACCACTCTGAATATACACTGAAATCTTTCATTATTGTCTCTTGCACAGATAAGCCAAACTTATTTCAATCATTCGTTTGATTTTACATTCGCATCTTTGCTGTAATTGAACTGTGAAGGATCCACTGCTGTATACCCTGTCGGTGTATAGAATCTCAATAAGTCACCATTCACAACTCTATCGGAAAGTTCCAATTTATAATCCACTTCTTTTTTGATTGTATTTGCAGATTCTAATTGACTATCATCTAATGGTAAGCCTGTTTTATTATCATAAAACTTTTCATTAATTGAATAAATCCCAGGACTGACAAAACCACCATTTCTAAATGGAACAATTTCATCATGCTCTTCTGATAATAAATCTGAACCAAACTGAATAAACTTTTTCGAATCAATTCCTAGTAAATGTAACAACGTTGGAAGAAGGTCTGTTTGGCCACCATAAGTATGGTTGGTACCACCTTGCACTCCAGGAACATGTATGAATAATGGTACGCGTTGTAAATTAGCACTTTCATATGGCGTAATTTCTTTTCCCATGACTTGTCCCATCGCTTTTTTATGATTATCTGAAATACCATAATGGTCACCATAAAGAACAATCATTGAATTATCATATAAACCTAATTCTTTTAATCGATTGAAGACTGTTTCGATTGCTTCATCTGTATAACGCGCTGTTTGGAAATAATCGTCAACACTTACATCTCCAGTATCAGCTTTATTTATTGTTACTAAGTCTTGATTAATATCATACGGATAGTGATTTCCTACTGTAATAAATTTCGTATAAAAAGGTTGTGGTATCGAACTCAAAAGACTTTCAGATTGTTCATAGAATGGTTTATCTAACAAACCATATTCAGCCATGTCATCTGAAGAACTCGTATCATAATAACTAGCATCAAAGAAGTTATCGAATCCAAATGATTTATAAACTACATTTCGATTCCAGAAGCTGCCGTTATTACCGTGGAATACAGCTGATGTATACCCATAATCTTTTAAAATACTAGGAGCTGCTTGGTACGTATTTTGTGCTTTTGTAATAAAAGCAGACCCTTGCGGAAGCCCAAATATAGAGTTTTCTAGCATAAATTCTGCATCAGATGTTTTGCCTTGGCCTGTTTGGTGGAAGAAATTATCGAAATACGTTGTATTCTCATCTTTTGTTAATGAATTTAAAAATGGTGTAACTTCTTCACCATTCAATTTGTAGTTGATAAGAAAGCTTTGGAATGATTCTAAATGTAAATAGATGACGTTCTTTCCTTTTGCTGCACCAAAATATTTTTCATTAGGTTTGGCGTAGTTAGATTGTGTGTAGTTAATCACTTCTGTAATGTCACTACTATCCGCCAAAGCTCTCTGCGATGATGCTGCCATCGTTTCTACTGAGTCATAAATCGAATAGTTATACATTCCTAGATATTTCACAATATAGTTTCTATCAAAACCACGAGTTAATAGTTGCGGACGACTCAATTCAGCTAATCCTAAATTTATAATTGATAATACTAATGCAAAAGCAATAATCGCTATTGCTTTTTTATATCCCAAACGATTTGTTTCTTTTTGTATTTTTCTTGAGAATCGTAAGTAAAACATTACAAATACATCCACAAAGAACAAGATATCAAAAGGTTTTATTAACGAAAGAATACTTCCACCTAAATCCCCGAAGTTCTGCGTTTGGAAAAGCGTAGGTAATGTAATAAAATCACTAAAAAATCGGTAATAAACGACATTCGCATATAAAAGAATTGACATAAGCGTGTAAACAACAAGTATCGATGTATATTTTTTCTTCCCTTTAAATAAAAATGAAAATCCTAGAAATAGCAATGCTGAACCTAGTGGATTTATTATTAAAAGGAATTGTTGAAGAGGTCCTTCTACACCTAGTTCAAATTGTGATGTTTGCGTGATATATGTTTTAGTCCATAACATGAAAACAGCTAATAAGTATATCCCTAAAAAATTGTTTGAAAGATAATCTTTTTTGCTTAATAGATTTTTCATTTTTGCACCAACCTTTCAGTTATTTAAATTCAAATCTGGATTTATATTAATTTACATTAATTTTATTGGCAGTAAATTTGAAGAAATGTTACATTACAATAACTCTTTTTAGTAACTAATGTAGATTACTCCCATTTTACACTGCAGTCAAGTTTTTAAAATTCTATGAAACTACATAACACTAAAAAACGCCAAAACCCTTTTTGCATTAAGGTTTTGACGTTTTTTTGAATCTTAATAAAAATTAAACGATGGACACGGTGGGAGTCGAACCATCGTTTTCCAATGCTAATAGAAGGAGGATAAAAGAATTAGTATTTTTGAAGAAAGTTAAAGTGTACAAGGTTCTTATCAAATTCTGAATTAGAACCTGGCACATGCTTACGAGTAAAAAAATGGATGCAACCATTGTAGGAGACTATATAGTAATGGGATTGTAAGCATACAAAGCAGTGTCGTCAGCATCACACCAAATGATGCAAAGGATGCATCACCGCCAAACTTTTGCGCATAGACAGAGGTAGTGGAAGCACTAGGCATGGCGGAAGTCAACACCGCAACGATCAATAATGGGTATGGAACATGAAAAAAGAGAAAAACATATAAAAATAATGGAATGATGAGTAATTTAAACGTGGCAGCATTCCAGATATATAGATTTTTACTATATCGCCTAAATTCTTGCCAGCCAATGTCTGCCAACAAACTACCAATTAATAGCATCGATAAAGGAATGGTCATCTTGCCAACACTTTCAAACGTATCTAAAAAGGGACGGGGCCACGTATACGGAAGAAACAACATAGCCAATCCGACAAAGGTGGAAAGAATGCCAGGATTTAAGAACAATGCTTTCCAGTTTACGCTTTGTTCTCTTTTCGTAAAGATATAAATGCCGTAAGTCCAAATGAGGATTAAATAACAAATATTAAAAATGGTTAAGTAAATAATTCCTTGTTCAGCCATTAGTAAATAAATGATAGCAAATCCGATAAAGCCTTGATTTCCAAAAATAATTAAACTCTCATACACCGTTTTTTGTTTTTCAGGTAGCGTTGCTTTTCTCCTGAGCCAAGATGCCAAAAAGACAGATACGCACAAAATGAAGATGGACATGGCAACCAACCAAGCGAAATCTGTCAATAGTTCAGTTGAAAAAGTTGTATTAAGTGAATATAAAATCAATGCCGGCAAGGTGATGTATAGCATTAGTTGTGTTATGACTTGGTTGGCATTCGAATTAAGTATTCTCATTTTCCGGCTAGCAAAACCAATGGCAGCAATGATATAGAGTGGAACTAAAACTTGTAAAAATGCGCCTGTGGATAGCAAGTACCTTCTCTCCTTTCTCTGCTGTTTTAGCGTATGAATCTAGAAGAGAGAAGGTACTGTAATTATTTTATAAATGACAAGAAAGACTTTTTGACATATAAATTATTGTCGATTTGGAGACTAAATTCGATTTAATCATATTTTAATTGTAAATATACGAAATAGACTTAACTAAAAAGTTTATGTTCGATAAAAAGGGGTAAACTATTGAATATGAAAGAGCTTTTAAGTTAGAAAGACTAACTTGAAAGTAATTCATAGCAATACATTTTAATATACATAGTGTAATTTTTATAAAGGAGGGATATTATGAAATATATTCTAAGTGTTATAATTTCACTTCTAGTGATAGCTTTATTACTTAAATTAATAGGTGTATTGTAAACAGAAACGTTATCTTCTTTTTTAAAAAATTAACTTTTCATTATTACTGCTTCTATATAGGTGATATATAGGATAAAGAATTCAATTCCTTTTCTTCCCTATAAATAATCGTCCGGTTAGTTTAAATAAATTTTCTATTAACGTTATATTTATAGTCTCTTTTTATCAATTTTTTTGGATACAACTCACTTACTAAGTGCTACTTAGTAGTGAGAATTTTAATTGGTGTTGTTAAAGCAACTTTTCCTCTTGAATAGCTAATTACATTTTTAATTACACAAAAATGCCTGTACATGATCGAGTTTTAAGCTCGAGTTTGTACAGGCATTTTGAATTTCCTTTTTAAATAATTAAAGCTATTAATCCTCGTCCATCTTCAATACAGCCATAAACGCTTCCTGAGGTACTTCTACAGAACCAACAGTCTTCATACGTTTTTTACCAGCTTTTTGTTTTTCAAGAAGTTTTCTCTTACGGGAAATATCTCCACCGTAACATTTCGCGAGGACGTTTTTACCGATTGATTTAATCGTCGAACGTGCAACGATTTTTTGACCAATTGCCGCCTGAACAGGAACTTCAAACTGCTGTCTAGGTATAAGCTTTCTTAACTTTTCTACGATTGCTTTACCACGATCGTATGAGAAGTCATTATGAACGATAAAGCTAAGTGCATCCACTTGCTCGCCGTTCAATAAGATATCCATCTTCACAAGTTTCGAAGTACGGTACCCAATGAGTTCATAGTCAAGTGAAGCATAACCTTTTGTATTTGATTTTAATTGATCAAAAAAGTCAAAAACAATTTCTGCAAGTGGAAGCTCATAAATGATATTAACGCGTGAAGACGCTAGATAATCCATTGTTACGAAGTTTCCACGCTTACGCTGGCATAACTCCATAACTGAGCCTACAAATTCTTCTGGCACCATTATCGAAGCCTTAACATATGGTTCTTCAACATGATCTACTTTTTGGATTGTTGGAAACATTGCCGGGTTATCTACTTTTAAATGTGTGCCATCCGTTTGAACGACGTTGTAAATAACACTTGGTGCAGTTGTAATGAGTTCAATATTAAATTCGCGCTCAATTCTCTCTTGGATAATTTCCATATGGAGCATGCCCAGGAATCCACAACGATAACCAAATCCAAGTGCTTGTGAAGTTTCCGGCTCGTAATCTAATGAAGCGTCATTTAGTTCAAGCTTTTCAAGCGCGTCTCTTAGATCATTGTATTTCGAAGTTTCAATTGGATACAAACCACAATAAACCATTGGGTTCATCTTTTTATAACCAACTAGCGCTTCAGATGCAGGGTTATTTACATGTGTAATCGTGTCCCCTACTTGAGTATCGCCAACAGTTTTAATAGATGCAGATAAATACCCCACATCCCCAACATTTAACTCGTCCACATTTTTTTCACGCGGTGTGAAAACGCCAGTTTCAAGTACTTCAAATTCTTTACCTGTAGCCATCATACGTACCTTATCACCTGGTTTAACTGAGCCATCCATGATACGTACATAGGCAATGACACCCCGATATGGGTCATAAACTGAGTCAAAGATTAACGCTTTAAGTGGTGCTGCTGGATCCCCTTGAGGTGCAGGCACTTTTTCAACGATTTGCTCTAATATCTCTTCAATTCCTATACCGGCTTTCGCTGAAGCAAGTACAGCTTCAGAAGCATCTAACCCTATTACATCTTCTACTTCTTTTCTAACACGTTCAGGGTCTGCCGCCGGTAAATCGATTTTATTAATAACCGGAAGTATCTCTAAATCATTATCTAGTGCAAGATATACGTTGGCTAACGTTTGCGCTTCAATGCCTTGTGCTGCATCTACAACTAGAATTGCGCCTTCACATGCAGCCAGACTTCTTGACACTTCATATGTAAAGTCGACGTGACCCGGCGTATCAATCAGGTGGAAAATATATTCTTCCCCATCTTTGGCCGTATACGTCAACTGAACGGCATTCAATTTAATGGTTATGCCACGCTCACGTTCCAAATCCATTGAATCTAATGTTTGAGATTTCATTTCTCTTTTAGTTATTGTTTCTGTTTTTTCTAATATTCGATCCGCTAAAGTCGATTTACCATGATCGATATGCGCAATAATAGAAAAGTTACGAATTTTCTTTTGTCGTGCTATTTTTTGGTCAAGGTTCATTCTGTTCACTCCTATGCTATTAGAATTATAACAGCGAACAGTGTTTTGTTCAATATTCTACTGCGATGAATTTGAAAGAACCACTCCGGCAGCCTTAGCAATAACCGCAACTGTACGATTTAGTTCCCCTTCATTATTCCCAATGCCTCCTATTTCGATTAGGACGACAGCTGGATGAAGGTCCTGATTATATTTTCCATCAACATTATGCCCACTTTTTTTCACAAGACTACGTGTAATACCGGGAACTAGTAGCTCCATTTCGTCTTTTAGCTGCTGAGCTTTAGCCTGATTTTGTGCAAAGTTTGGATGTTCCATGCCAATAACAAATGCGACATTCGCATATTTTTCACCTTCATGAACAATTGTAGTTCTATCTGGACCCAATGAATCTCTATGAAGATCAATTATGAGGTCATAGTTTGTTTTAGCTATTTGCGCTTCAACATGGGGGCGTATTGCTTTATACGCACGACTATAAGATATACCTTTTTTCCCCATATCGCCCACATTATCAAAATCCAAAACATCGGTTTCAACACCATTAAAAATTAGTTGCGACTTTAGCTTGTCACCGACTTTCATAATATTTTCGGATTGGTGAGAGACTGCAACTTTACCTTCTTTCGCTTTCGTAATCGGTTCAAATGCTTCATGTGAGTGAGTGTAATAAAGAAGTGCTTTGCCTTCCTTCTTCTCCACCTCAACCTCTTCCAGCACATTAGATGCATAAACGATAAGTGCAGGCTCTTTTATTAACTTAGCCGAAGTCGAAGACCCACTGTACGGAAGATAATTAACGATAACTGGAAAGAGAAAGAGGAATAAGACCAGCGCACCCCATATTTTCATTGTTTTTTTCAATTGGCATCCCTCCGTTCTACAACTATATGCAGTTGAAAAGGAGTCAATGCCTACTTTTTATTTGATGAATCCATTCAGAAAGTGATCGTGCGAGTAATTCCGCGTATAGCGCAACCCACGAATCTATTTCTTTAGGAGATATGAACATTTTAAGTTGATGATTGGTCAATACCTCTTCAAAAAGTTGTACTCTATCTTCATGCGGCCATGATGACCATTCCCCAAAGATAGGAAGCAGTTTGGAACGATCAGCATCATTATCTTCTGTGCGTAACCAAGGCGTTACTGATAAACGTGAAGAAGGCTTCCCTTGGTCTTCTATTTTTGATGCAATATAACCAAACATTGTATCTATCGCATCGCCAATGAGTACCGGCGCGTCTACAACAGTTGGTATGCCGATAGCGATGACAGGCATACCTAGCGTTTCAGAAGATATTTCTTTACGATTATTTCCTACACCTGAACCTGGGTGAATACCTGTATCTGTAATTTGAATCGTTTTACATAACCTGGATGAATCTCTAGCCGCAAGTGCGTCAATGACGATGAGAAGATCAGGCTTTATTTCAGCCGCTAGTGCTTTAATAAAATCAGATGTTTCCAACCCAGCCTGAATGGTTACACCGGGCGCATAAACGAATACTTCACTCCCTTCTGCAGAATAATATTCCGGCACAAGGTCTCTTAATTTATCCATTGCCAAGGGTCCTATCGCATCCGGTGTCACATCACGATTACCAAGTCCGATGAATAAAATCTTACCTTTTTCTATTTTCTTAACATCGCCTAGCATTTCACTTAGTTTCTTAATAAGCATTTCAGATAAAAGAGTGAATTCCTCTTGATCCTCGGTTGTCAGGGATGGAATTGTTAGCGTGACATAGTTGCCTTCCTTCTTACCTATCCTTTCAGCACCTTGCGCATCTACTTTAACCTCAGTCAGCCTAATACGGCCTTTCCTTGATTCTTCAAAAATAACACCCTGTGCATCTTCCAACGCATTTTTTTCAACTTCAGTTCTATGACGAACCATTTCTTCACTTTCATCAACAAGGTCCGTGCGGTAAAAATCCAAGCTATCCATTGAATCACCTCATCGCTAAGGTTGTGCGATTTGTTGTGAAAATATTCTAAAATTTATATTCTTTATAGCTCCGTTAAACACTAATACAATTCGTGAGTTAAACTTCTAACTTCCCAAATATTATTTCTTGCAATCTTGGGTTCAATTTGATAAAATTATTATGTTATGAAAGAATCTTTACATGTTCTACCTGAAATTGGAGGTGAATGATATGCCAAACATTAAATCTGCTATTAAACGCGTTAAACAAGCTGAGTCAAAACAAACTCGTAACAATCACGCAAAAGCAACAATGCGTACTGCAGTTCGTAAAGCAGAAGTAGCTCTTGACAATAAAGAGGAAAATGCAAACAGCCTTCTAGTTGCTGCGATTAAACAAACGGACACTGCCGCACGCAAAGGCCTTATCCATAAAAATACTGCATCACGTCAAAAAGCACGTCTTACAAAAAAAGCTCTATAATCATAAAATGTCCTAGAGATTTAAACCTGTAGGACTTTTACAGAGTTTGTATATGGAAAGACCGCCTAGATTAGTCTAGACGGTCTTTTTCTATTGCTTCATATTTAACTCCGAAGCGGTTCCATAAAGAATAATTCTAATAGTCGTTCCCTTTTCCCGCTTGTTGATTTCAATTTATAATCAATATCTGCAAGTTTATTTAATATTAAAAGCAATCTACTCTCGCTAGGGAGATTACGATTTTCCATCATTAATTTAACACGATACGGATGAACTTGTAATGTCTTCGCAATTTGGTGTTGCTGATAACCTTTTCTCTTCAATGTTTGGACATGTATCATCAGTCTGATATGTCCAGCAACGAGAGAAGTTAACATGATAGGTTCTTCTCCATTACTTAAGAGATCATGATAAATTAAAACCGTCTTCGAGGTGTTGCCCATTACATAAGAATCGGTTAGACGAAAAACATCCATTTCAGGCGTCCGCTGAACATGCATTTCAATAATATCAGACGTAATCTCACCCTCGCCCCCTAAGTAAGTCGACATTTTCTCAATTTCAGATGACAATTTCAACAAATTATCCCCTGCAACACCTACAAGGTATTGTGCAGTTTTTGGTGAAATAATGGCACCGTTTAATTTTACTTCATTTTGTACCCATACAAAAAGATCTTTCCCTTCCAAACGGGTCGCTTCAATTACCGTTGCCAATTCTTTCATCTTTTTCGATATCCGCTTACGCCCATCTAACTTTTCAAAAGGTGCAATAAAAACCACAGTGGCAGTAGGAGAGGGATTATCAAGCCATGACTCAAGAGTTGCTAAATTATGTTCTACTTCGTTTCTTTTTTTATCTTGACCACTCAAAAAAAATGCATTGTTAGCGATGATTAATTTATGATCTTCCAGAAAAGGTAATGTATCCGCCTCTTCAATTACTTCCTCAACAGCTGTTTCCAGGAGATCAAAACGAAGAACAGATGCATCGTCAATATCGGGTAACGCTTTCTTAAGTCTTTCTATCGTCGTATCAAATGTATAATGCTCAAGTCCGATTAATAAATAAACAGGATCAACTTTACCTGCTGTAATTTTATTCCATGTCGTATTCGCCATGAACTCACCTCTATACTTTATATATATCTTTATTATACAGGAGTAACTTTTTTCTGTTTGAACAATTTGTGACATTTTAATTAGTTCATTTATTAGAAAGCGGCTACCTCTAGATTTTTTACCGTCAATCGCTTATACTTGAATGGATATTAGGAGGTGTAGCAATGAATGAATTTGAACATGATGTTCAGTCCAAAAGAAATGACCTGATTGACTCAGGTATTGGTTTTGTAGTTGCTTTTGTATTCTTTTCCTCTGTCTTTGTTATTGCTACGGTTATCGATTTCATCGCAAGCTAATTTTGACAGTATAAAAACGGACGAGTAATCTTCTTAAAGAGATTGCGTGTCCGTTTTTTATTTGGCAATTGCCGTAAACGTATAATCTTCTTTACGTACAGTCACAGTAATTGAACCATTCTTTGCAGTTAACATTGTGGGCAATCCGAATTTTGTAAAAGTATCTAATACTTCTTGATGTGGATGACCGTAAATATTATTTCTCCCTGCCGAAATAATCGAAAGTTCAGGCAGTAGTGTACCAATAAAAGGCTCAGTACTCGACGTTTTACTCCCATGATGCCCTACCTTTAAAATTATTTGGCCAAAATCCACTTTCCCGTACTTCATCACAAATCTTTCCTCTGCTTCATTCTCCATATCTCCTGTGAATAAAAATGAAGGTCCAGTAGTCTTTATTAAGAGAGCTAACGAACTATCATTTCCAACGTAATTTTCATCTTGCGGACTTAAATAGGCAAATGTCGTCTGTCCATCTTTCCATACTGCCCCATCTTTCATTGGGATCATTGGTATTCCATAATTTTCAATAACGCTCATTAACGCTTCCATCTCTTTAGTCGTTTCACTATTAGGTGTTATATGAATCTCTTTTACTCGAATCTCTTCAATTACTTCATCCGCCCCTTCCATATGATCGGCATGCGCATGAGAAATAATAAGTTTATCAATTTTCGTAATACCTCGTCCTTTTAAAAATGGGACAACAATTTTCCGACCCACTTCAAAATTTCTATCTGGTGACTTCCAACTGTTTTCTCCAAACATAACTGTTCCCCCGGTATCAACTATATATACTGCTCGTTTATATGGCAGTTCAATGACAGCGCTATCCCCTTGACCTACATCAAGAAACGTAACGTATAGGGAACCATCTGTATAAGGCAATAGCTGAATAAATAATGCTGGAATGATCACAAAAGGTAAGCAATGACGAACGAGTTGACCTTCTTCATATTTAACAAGAAAAATCAGTACACCTACAATAGCAAACACCATTAAAAATATATTTGGCTTTCCAGGAGTCCAAAGTTGATAAGGAAGTTCAGACAACCAACTTGTGAGTAAATGGATAAAGCTTCGGAAAGGTTCGTACAAGAAAAATAACAGTTTCGCAAACGTAGGAAGAAAAAAAGTTGTTAGTAGAAAAAGAAAATTAGCCGGTAAAATAATAAGTGAATATAAGGGGACGTAAAATACATTTACAAAAAAGGCAGACAATGATAATTCATGAAAATGGTAGAGTAAAACAGGATATAACGTGAGTTGACTAATAGAAGTGACTAGAAAAGAAAGACCAAAAGCAGTTTTTGTTTTTGTAAGTAGCGCAGATGAAAATACGAGTGAAAAAGCGGCAATGTATGATAGTTGAAAACCAGGTTGGAACAGAATAAAGGGTTGATACAAGATGAATGCCACAGCACTTACACCAAGCGCATTATCAAGTCGAATATTAATATTGGCCAATAACATAACCAAGACAAGTACTGTCACGGAGACAGCTCGCCAGACAGACGGAGCACCCCCCGCAATGATTGCATAAAAAGGAAGTAGCAAAATTAATAGTAAATCAACAGACTCCCTACGCATCTTCAATCGCAGTAATAATTCACGTAACATGAGGGTGAAAAGTCCAACGTGAAGTCCTGAAATTGCAAATAAATGTGTAATGCCAAGACGTCTATAAGCCGTTGCATCTTCTTCGTCCATGCCACTACGATCCCCGATTAACAGCGCCTCAGCCTCTACGACAAGCGATTGGGGAAAATTAGCCTGTATATGCCGCTTAACCTTTAAACGTTGTTCTGATAGCCTTGAAAACACTGTTTGATTTGATTCCACATGAATGATTTCCTCGGATTCAAAGAGACCCGATGCACCATACATTTTCATATACTTTTTCATATCAAAAGCATATATATGTGAAGGGATATCAGGTTCTTTATAAGTACCGGAAAGCGTGAAAATAATTGATGGTAAATTTAATTGTTTGAAGCGCATCTTTTCCGCTTCTGTGCTGAATTTATAACTGGCATAAACCGTTTCACCCAAAGTTGTTTTGGCGAAACCCTTTATTCTACCGCCATCAATTTTAGCATTATCGGACCAAACAAGTGAAATAGTCGCAGATTCAACTTTTTTCATTTCAGGAATTGTACTGGAAATATAGGTGAATGAAAGAATAATTGCTAAGAGAGCTAGGATAGGTGTGAGGTAGTCTTCTTTTCTACGTAAGAAAATAGGGATTAGGAGGATGTTTAATAATAAAAGATAAACCGGGCCGTATGCAGCAAAAGCTGAAACAGCAACCGGGAATGCAATGTAAACAAATCTTATTTTTGAAGCTATTTTCCAAATAAGTCATCAACCCTTTTCAATAAAGGGCTCAGTTCTTCTTCACCAGCACCATGTTGGCGTATAATTTCAAGCATATCCGACATTAAGTTAAATTTACCGTCGCCGGAAAAGTCCACCTTGCGTTCGTCAAATGGTATATGCTGAACGGCTACTTCTGATTGAGTAAATAACTGCAATGCATAATCATTATTCCGATAATCCACTGCATAAAATACATGCTTAATTCCAGCTTGAATAATGGCTTTCGCGCATTGTAAACAAGGAAAATGTGTGACGTATAACGTAGAACCCGCTACAGGAATACCATATTTTGAACACTGCAATAACGCGTTCATTTCGGCATGAATCGTTCGCACACAATGATTATCAACTACATAACAACCATGATCAATACAATGGTCGCCTCCTGAAATCGAACCGTTATAGCCACCAGCAATTATTCGGTTATCCCTAACAATTGTCGCGCCCACCGCAAGCCTTGTACATGTACTTCTTAGCGCCAGAAGATGGCACTGGGCCATAAAAAACTGGTCCCAAGTAATTCGCTCCATATGTATGCCTCCAAAATAATTTAAAAAATAACCCTACTTTACAGTTATTTGATGTTCAAGTTTTTCGAATGTTTTTTTCCCAATGCCCGATACTTTCATGAGGGTCTCGGTTGCAGTAAAAGGACCATGCTCATCGCGATAATTAATAATTGCAGAAGCTTTCGATGGACCAATTCCAGAAATTGTCATCAGTTGACTTTCATCTGCCGTATTAATATTTATAATACCATCATTAGCTTGCGTTTCCGCACTTCCAACGATTAGGTTTGTTTCGCCGACAGGCACTTCCTCACCTTCAACTGGCACATAAACCAAGAATTCATCAGATAACTTCATCGCATGGTTTAACATTCTTGAATCTGCCTCTGGTATATAGCCACCAGCTGCATTAATCGCGTCAATTAAGCGGTCCCCTTCCTGTAACGTATAAACGCCAGGACGGACAACTGCCCCTTTCACATCGACAACGAGTACAGTAGGGACGTGAATTGGTAAATCAATTTCTTCTACTTCTTCTATTAAATCTGGAAATTCAGGGAATAGGATTGGTTCACTATCGTTCGCCTGCCCACGGGGAATGAGCAAAAAACCTAAAACAACAGCGACTGCTATAACGGGGAATAACAACTTACGCCAATTATCTGATACAAAAGAAAGAAACAGCAAAATCACCCTTTCCTAAGCGGCATCCATATGGAGTCAACTCCACTATAAAGGATAATCCGCTATTTGAAAAGGACTATTTTCTGATTTGAAAAAATATTCTTTCGCTTTCTTGATTTGGCGGCTCATCTTCCCAATCCGCAAAAACTCTTTCTACGATAAACCCAACATTTGACAACATCTCAATATAGTCTTGAACAGGAAATGATCGCTGATAATGAACTTCATCAAATCGCTTATAGTAGCCATTTTCCTCACGCACAAAAAATGCTATTTCTGAATATACGGAATGTGATTCGTTCCCAGCTTCTGTTTCCCAAATATAAGCAATACGTTCATTGTCAAAAGTAAAAGGACTTTCCATAAAAATTTCGTCTGTTTTAAATGTTGAATGAACATCAAATAGTAATACGCCACCCGTTTTCAATGCATTGTAAGCATTTTGCAACGTTTGAATTACTTCATCACGCTCAATGACATAATTCAAGGAATCTATCGCAATTACAACGACATCAAAGCCCGATAACCCTACTAATTGTTGCATCGGTTGTTCGATAAATGTAATTGATAGATTTAAATCCTTTGCGCGCTTTTTCGCTATGTCTAACATTTCGGGGGATAAATCGACTCCAGTTACTTCTCCGTTCATTTTGGCGAGTTTCACTGACAATAAACCCGTACCACAACCTATATCAAGTATCCGCTTTCCGCTAATTCCATTAGCCGCTAAAGCAATCAATTCCGCATAGGTATCATACGGAATTTCTGTCATTAGCTCGTCATAAACGGAGGCGAATTCAGAATAGGAGGGATTCATTGCTCTTCTGCCAAATCAAGTAGCGGAGCATCTCCCCAAAGTTTTTCAAGATTGTAGTGATTGCGTTCATCTTTATGAAATACGTGCACGATAACATCGCCAAGATCAACGAGGACCCATCTACCTGCATCAAAACCTTCGACGCGTCTCATTGTAAAACCAGCTTCAGCTGCCTTATCTGATACCTCTTTTGCGATTGCTTTTACTTGTCGTTCTGAATTTGCATGGCAAATAATTAACTGATCTGCCATAACTGATACTGTTTCCATATTTAATACGACGATATCTAAAGCCATTTTATCCTCTGCAGCATTAAAAGCTGTTGTTAGTAGTGTTGAAGTCATTATTTCACGATTCCTTTCATAATAACGTGCTCATTATAACAATCTATTGAGTCCGGAAAAACTTGGACTCTTTTTGAAACTAGGAACTGCACCGACTGATGAATGCAAGCGCCCATAGCTTTATCGATATCTTTTATTGCTAGTTCCCTAAGTTGTTCAACCCCGGGAAATTTTCGCCCAGGTTCAATCATATCAGAAACATAGATAACTTTTTCTAATCTAGACATTCCCGCTCGTCCCGTCGTGTGGTAGCGAATTGCGTTTAATACATTTTCGCTAGACACATTGAACTCATCACGCGCCATAATTGCACCAACCGGCGCATGCCATAACTCATGATGGAACTGTAATATGCGAATGTCAACATGTTCTTCCTGTATACGTCGTCGAAGCGACTCTTTATCGCTAAACTTCGCGATATCATGGAAGAGAGATGCTTGTTCTGCATCAATGATTGAAACCGCAAATATTTCAGCAAGTAAAACCGCAGTTTCCCTCACCCTTAATACATGCTCGAAACGTTCAATCGGCATGCGCTTTGACAGTTCAATTTCTAACTTGTGAACATCCATACAATTCCTCCTCACGAATAAATGATTCAACTTCTACCGGAGTAAGAAACGTAACTGTTTCATTATCCAGAAATCGTTCACGTATAAGTGTTGAAGACAAGTCTATTTCTGGAATATCAACAAACTGTACCGAAAACTCGGAAGCTCCTGTCGTGTGCGGCCGATGTACACCAACAAAGGTTATTAAATCAACAAGTTCATCAATGCGATGCCAATCCCCAAGCATATCAATCATATCGCCACCAATAATAAAATAAAAATCATTATCAGGTTCAAGTTTTTTCAATGCCACCATCGTATCATACGTGTAAGATACACCACCGCGCTCCACTTCAAAAGAAGATGAGACGAGCCCGTCAGTACCAGCAACAGCCAATTCAACCATATGCAGCCGTTGATGCGGCGTCGCATAACCTGTCGCCGCCTTATGAGGTGGCAAAGCAGTTGGCATGAGTCTCACTTCATCTAGGCCAAGCGCATACCTAACTTCATTAGCAATAATCAAATGGCCCGTATGCGGCGGGTTAAACGTTCCGCCTAGAATTCCAATCTTTTTCAAAGGAAGCTCTCCTTCTGCTGAAACTTATGGTAATTGAATCTGCTGCTTCTCAAGAGATTCTTTATACAAAATAATTATATTACCGATAACTTGAACAATATTGAAGCCTTCTTGCTCCAATTGTGCAGCAATTTCATTTTTATCTTCGTCACAGTTTTGTAGAATGCTTACTTTAATTAATTCTCTAGCTTCAAGCGCTTCATCAATTTGTGCAATGACAGACACAGTTAAACCATTTTTACCAATTTGGCATAACGGTTGTAACTGATTCGCTTTACTACGTAGAAATCTTTTTTGTTTACTTGTTAACATAAGAACCTCCAAGGTTATTCGTAATTTTTTCATTCATTTTTTCTGCATTTGGTTGAATACTTGTCCATTTTTCAAAAGAAAGTGCACCTTGATTAACGAACATCCCTACCCCGTTCATAACTAGAGCACCGTTATTTCTAGCTGCTTTAATAAATTCTGTTTCAATTGGATTATAAATAATATCGGCTACTATAGATCCATTTGCAACATTTCTTGGATTCAAAGGCATTCCTGACTGCGAGAAATTCATGCCAACGGAAGTCGTCTGAACGATTAATCCGAAAGTATCCAAAGAGGCTTCGGCTTCGTCTATTGGCAATACCGTTGAATTCGGAATTTCCCTTGCCAAACCCTCCGCTTTTTCAAATGTTCGATTTGTAAAAGTAAGTGGTCCATAACCAGCTGCTTGAAGAGCATAGCCAATACCACGCGCTGCGCCTCCTGCTCCGATCAGCAAAACTTGCTTCCCCTTACAACGCACCCCAAAGGCTTCCTCCAACGAGCGCACAAAACCTTGCCCATCAGTATTAGATCCTCTTAACGAGCCATCAGGTAGAACCTCCACCGTGTTCACAGCATCCATTAACTTTGCAGACGAATCAAGTTCATCCAACAAGGGGATAATAGATTGTTTATGAGGAACTGTTACATTCCATCCACTACAGCCAAGTGACTTTAAACTCGCCACAGCCTTCTCGAGATTTTCCTCACTAACATGTAGGGGTATATAGGTAGCTTCCAACTTATTTTCAGCAAACCAACTATCATGCATGGAAGGAGATTTCGATTGGCCAATTGGATCTCCAATCACCGCATACCATTTCTTCATTTAAAAGAACCCCCTTTAATTCAGTTAAATAAGTGATTCTCGAATGATTACATCAACACCTCTTGGCGCATGAATAGCGACAACTCCTGGTTTTTGAATTGTAACCCAACCCAGACCAGAAATCACAATATCAGTTTTAGCATTTTTGATTGAAAATTCATGTCGCACAAGTGGCGGCATCAGTTCAAGTGACTTTTCTGAAGGCGGTGTAAGCATTCCGCCTAAATGTTTCGCATACAATGCATCTGCATTTGAAAGCTTTGTTCTATGAATTTCAATTCGGTTAGATGCATAAATCAGGAACGAAGACCGTTGCCCAGATATAAAGTCAAACCGTGCAAGTCCACCAATAAACAGTGTCTGTTCTGGATTTAATTGGAACACTTTTGGTTTTAATTCACTTTTAGGCGTAATGGCCTTTAAGTCCACTTCATCAAGATGATGCGCAATTTGATGATGATTAATTATTCCAGGTGTATCATAAATTGCTTTGCCATCGTCAAAAGGAATTTCAACAAGATCTAATGTTGTCCCAGGGAAATGGGAAGTCGTAATTACTTCACCGATGCCTGTTTCCCCTTTAATAATACGGTTAATAAAGGTAGATTTACCGGTGTTTGTACAGCCAACGACATAGACGTCCTTGCCTTTTCTTCTTGAATCAATTGCAGCAAGCGCCTCTTCCATTCCAGTACCATTAAAAGCTGAAACAAGAAGCACGTCGACTGGTTTCAAACCAAGTTTAACAGCTTCCTTCTTCATCCAGTTAATAAGTCGGTTCGGATTGATCGACTTAGGCAATAAATCTGATTTATTACCGATTAAAATAATGTCTTTTTTGCCAACAAACCGCTGCAATCCGGAAATCCAGCTGCCGTTGAAATCAAAAATATCAACAATTTTAACGATTATACCATCTTTTTCACCGATGCCATTTAAGATTTTCAAGAAATCGTCACTTGTTAAAGAAACCGGTTGTAATTCATTGTAATTACGCAACCGGAAACAACGCTTACAGACTAAGTTTTCATTCTGAAGTGATGATTCTGGTGCATAGCCTTCTAGATTCGGATTGCTCGTTTGAATTGCAACGCCGCAACCAATACATTTTAGTTCATCCAAAGTTATTCCTCCCAAGTGATCATGCCACGTCGTTTTAAACTAGCCATAATCCGTCTTTCTATCCTTCGATTAAATCTTGTAATAAGTGCATCTGAACTCGCGACAGGTACAACAAGAATTGTATGTAGCCCTTTTCGATTACCACCTAATATATCCGTAAGAAGCTGATCACCTATAACGACGACTTCTTCTTTCTTGAGTTTCATAATACTTAGCGCACGACTAAATGATTTCCGGCGCGGCTTTCTTGCATCATGAATAAAAGGAATATCGAGTGGTCCTGAAAACACCTTTACACGATTTTCATTATTATTCGAAACAATTGTAACCAATATCCCAGCTTGCTTCATAGAATTCAACCAATCAATTATCTCCAATGTTGCACCAGGTCTGTCCCATTCAACAAGCGTGTTATCAAGGTCAGTAATAATTCCTTTTACACCTTTTTCTATTAACTTTTCTGGTGTAATAAAAAAAACATCTTTCACATATTCATCTGGCAAAAAATATTTCAACAACATATTCACTCCGATTCACGACTAGATTCTCAAAATATTATAACATACCAATGGTTCATACGGAACGTTCTCACTCAATCAATTACAGTTATGATTTGCCTCTTTTATGAATGAAGAAAAAAAGACATGCTTTATTGCCTGTCCGACTAAAAAACAGTTAAAACTTACTCATTTGGCACAACGCGACCGCATATGCTGTCATACAACGACAATGGAGGTGACTTGATGAGCGGGTTTATCATGTCTATCGTTCAATTTTGGCTAGAAATACCTGCGATGATTGGTTATATTCGAGGGCAAGCTTTCAAAAAACCCTTAACTAAAGAAGAAGAGGCAGCTTGTCTTGAAAGACTTGCCGCTGGAGACGAAGATGCACGCGATGAACTCATTGAACGTAATATGCGTTTAGTTGCTCATATCGTTAAAAAGTTCCATCCAAAACATGAATTCTTAGATGATTATATCTCAATTGGAACAATCGGACTTATGAAAGCAGTAAACACTTACACAACAGATCGTAAAACTAAGCTCTCAACATATGCCGCACGCTGCATTGAAAATGAAATATTAATGTACTTAAGAACGCAGAAAAAAGTTCAAAAGGATATTTCACTTTTCGAGCCAATAGGAGGGGAAAGCGACGGACAATCGCTCGAGATTGCTGATTTACTCCAAACCAATGATGAAACTCCTATCGACACAGTTGAACAAAATGAAAGTAAAGAAAGGTTGTACAGACATCTTGGTAAGCTAAACAGTAGAGAACTTGAAATTATCCAAAGACGCTATGGACTTCTTGATGACAAACCGATGACACAAAAAGCAATTGCAGAACAGCTTGATATTTCTAGAAGTTATGTTTCTAGAATTGAAAAACGTGCAATTGTTAAGCTCTACCAATTATTTAAGCATGAATACAATGATTGAATAACAATGAAAAGGCGTTTCCGCGTGGGAGTTGAACCCAAAAGTGGAAACGCCTCTTAGATATAAATCAATCTGTGCCAATCTCGCGCCAAATTATTACAGAAAATACTGCTGATAGCGAAAAAATTCCGCCCATAAGAAAAATCATCGTAAATTCCCCTCTCTAAATATCTATGCTTTTGACTACTGTGTATTAATTATATCATGAAACAATTAAATTTTCGATAGGACACGCAAAACAATTGCTGTCGAGTGTTTTGCAGCAAGCGGTAGAAAATCGTCAAAACTTATAGAAGATTCTTTACCTGCTATATCTGATAGCGCACGGATAACGACAAAAGGAATTTCAAATTGATGACAAACCTGTGCAAGTGCTGCAGCTTCCATATCAGCCGCAATCATTGTAGGGAAGATTTCTTTTACTTTTCCAACACGAACAGGATCATTCATAAATGCGTCCCCTGAAGCGATTAGGCCAGTCGCATGAGCATGTTCACCAATTTCAGCAGTCGCTGCAATTGCAAGCTCAACAAGTTTTTTATCTGCTATGTAAGCTGCTGGTAAGTCTGGTACTTGGCCATGCTCATAACCAAATGCTGTTACATCGACATCATGGTGTCGCACTTCGTCAGAAATAACGATTGTACCAACTTCAAGTGATTCTAGGAATCCGCCAGCAGAACCAGTATTTAGGACAACATCCGGTTTAAAGTTTTCCAATAACAACGTTGTCGCCATCGCTGCATTAACTTTCCCTATCCCACATTTGACTAGGACAATTTCTTTCTCTCCAATAGTACCTTCAATAAATTCGCAATTTGCAATAACCACTGCACGAGCATCTCTAATTTCTCCTCTTAGCAGTTCCACTTCTTCTTCCATTGCACCAACAATAGCAATTTTCATAAAAATCCTCCTATCAATTTCAATACTTTTTTATTTTTTAATATTTAAATTCCAGTGTATTTAAAACGTCCATCTTTACGGGTTTCCAACCTTTTCCGTCCACCCATTCTAAATAAACTCTATATCGTTTTGACTTATCTTTTGAAGAAACGATGCCTATTGCTTTTGATGGATTTCCACCATTTTTTATTTTCCAAAATATCATATCGTCTTTAGACATTTCAGTTGCATAAGCAAGTGCATCTTGTTTTTCATTCCAATCAGCCGAAGTACCATCGAATAGCGAAACATGCTCACCCGTTTGATTCGTACCAATTGGTTCCCATGCTGTTTTAATAACCGTCTCTGCAACTACTGCATCATCTGAAGATGAGTATGTTACATCACCTGGTTTCTCATTGTTTGTTTCTTCACTTGTTTCTTCACTTGTTTCTTCACTTGTTCCTTCACTTACTTCTTCTTCACCTTCTGGATTACTTTCAACGTCCTCTTTCTTATCAGAAGCATCTTCATCATCTTTAGATTGTTCTACCAACTCATCATTTTCAGCGCTGTCTTTTCCACTATTTTGTTCAATAGGCGTGTTTTCATCGCCTGCAATATCATCATCCTTGCCACCGCTCAAAATTATAGAAGCAAATATTATGATTAGTATGGCAACAATTCCAATTAAAACATTTAAAATTCTACTTGAACGGTTTCGTCCTTTTTTACGACTCGTCCTTGAAAAATCAGGCCCAGATTCAGTCATATTTTAGTCATCTCCCGTATAGTATTTTTTCACTTGGCTATAGAGTAGACGTTTTACATCCAACTTTGTTTCAATAATAAAGGAAAACCGCCCCTATAAATAAGAGGCGGTTACCAGAAGGTTAATTAATTTCTAAAATCGTAACCGACATTTCTCCACCAGGTGTATTAATCTTCACTACATCACCTTTAGAGCGACCTAGCAAACCTTTGGCAATAGGAGAGTCATTTGAAATCAACCCTTCAAGAGGATCCGCTTCAGCAGAACCAACGATTGTATACGTTTCCACGTCACCATCAGGTATTTCTTTAAAAGTAACTTTATTACCAATTTGTACTTCATTCGTGTTTACTTCTGCTTCTTTAATAATAACAGCATTACGAATCATTCCTTCAACTGTTGAAATTCTACCTTCAACAAAGGCTTGATCCTCTTTCGCTGCATCATACTCTGAGTTTTCCGAAAGGTCACCAAAACTACGAGCAATTTTAATCCGTTCTACAACTTCTGGTCTTTTAACCATTTTTAATTGTTCAAGTTCATCTTCTAGCTTAAGTTTACCTGCTGCTGTCATTGGAAATTTCTTTTCAGTAATCATTAAATTCACTCCTCAAGTTACTTATGGTTTCATAAAAATACTATGCCGCTTCATACATGTGTATGCGACATAGCGATTATTATCTATCGATTTATGTCATCATCATAGTATAGTTCTGTTACATTTTCAAGAATTGTTTTTATTTTCGTAACAAATAAATCTATTGCAACGACGTTTTGCCCACCTTCAGGCACAATTATATCGGCATATTTCTTAGTTGGCTCAATAAATTGATCGTGCATCGGTTTGACAACTTGTGTGTATTGATCGACGACTGATTCAATCGTTCTGCCACGCTCATTTATGTCTCGCATAATACGTCTAATAATACGAATGTCTGCATCAGTATCGACAAATATCTTAATATCCATCAAATCGCGCAAAGCGGCATTTTCCAATGCAAGTATTCCTTCTACAATAATGACTTCCTTAGGCTCAATAACAACAGTCTCTTTTGAGCGCGTATGAAGAGAATAATCATAAATTGGTTTCTCAATCGTTTTCATGTTGAGCAAATCTTGCAGATGACTAATCAATAAATCAGTATCAAATGCAAATGGATGATCGTAGTTCGTTTCTAATCGTTCTTCGAAACGAAGATGAGATTGATCCTTATAGTAAAAATCTTGCCCTATTATAACGGAATGGTCTATAAAACGTTCATAAATCGAATTTGTCACACTTGTTTTACCAGAACCCGAACCACCCGCAATACCAATTATAAGTGGCTTCTCTAATTTCAACATGACCACTCCTAAAATTGTTTTTTAAATTAGTTATGCTTTATTTTTTTCGCAATTAAAACACCATCACCGATTGGCAGTAAAGTCGTTTTATAACACGGATTCGTCATAATAAGCTTTGTAAATTTCTTTATATTACGAATCATTGTGCGCTTACGCCTTGGAATATCTGCATTTTCTTGCAAAACTAATCCATGCATAAACATATTATCACAATAAATCACACCGCCTACTTTAACGACTGGCGAATACTTATCAAAAAATCGATTATATTGACCTTTTGCTGCATCAATAAAAAGCGCATCATAAGTCTCTGTCAATACAACATCAGCACTTGATTCCAGTGCATCCGCCTCAATAATACAAACACGATCATCAAGGCCCGCTTTTTTAATGAAATCAACAGCTTTTAAAAAACGATTCGAATCCTGTTCTATAGTCGTTATTACAGAATCGGGTAATGATTGTGCAATACGGATAGCCGAATAACCAATTGCACTACCGATTTCTAATACCTTTAAAGGATTCTGGATTGTGAGCAATCCAAGAAACGCCTCAATTGAACCGCTATCCATTATGGGTATATGTCGTTCTTCTGCGTAAGACTCCATTTCAAGAATTAAAGAGTCTTTCCCCTTAAGCAATTCTGCTATATAAGTATCATACGTATTTATGGTAATCAACTCCTGTTTTAGATCAATAGATTAATTAATTTATTATTTATCAATATACTTTGCTCGATTACTTAAATGTTCCTCATAAGTTTCCGCAAAATGATTGACGCCTGTTCCATCAGCTAAAAAGAATGTATATTTTGTTATGGATGGATCAATTACAGCTTCAATTGAAGACCTTCCAGCTGCAGCAATCGGCCCAGGTGGTAATCCTTTATTCTTATACGTATTATAAGGGTCATCAATTTCAAGGTTTTTAAATGACGTTTTACTTAAATGTCCACCATGCGAATAGGCAACCGTAGGATCTGTCTGAAGTGGCATATCAATATCCAAACGATTGTAAAACACACTTGCAATCGTTGCTCTATCAGACTGAGCTGTCGCTTCTTTTTCTAAGAGTGACGCAAATGTTAAAAGCCAGTGTACGGACTTTTCATTCTCCTCTAAATAAGCAAAATGTGGAGTAACATTTGAAGCTGTCGCTTGAACCATAACGTCAACAATAGATTCAAGTGAAGGGTCCTCTTCATAAAACGGGTATGTTGCAGGGAATAAATAACCTTCAAGCGGGTATTTAATACTTTCCGCTTTAACTTCTTCCGTAATAATTAGTGGGAATTTAATCATTAAACGCTCAATTGTTGCATCACTGTTAATATAAGAATCGAAATCGGTTGCCGGAATACCTGTTTTTTTCTCAACGGCCTTACCAATCTCTTCCAAGTTTAACCCTTCTGGAATTGTCATAGTGAAAACCGGTTCTCTGTATACTTTACCGGTCTTTAGACTTTCCATAAGTTCGTCAGGTGTCATCGCTTTAGATAAACCATATGTACCAGCTTGAAATTGGGACTTATTGTTAAATTTTGCATAATATTTAAACAGACGTGCATCTTTAATAACCCCTCTATCCTCAAGCGTCGCCGAAATTAAATCGAGCCCAGAACCTATAGGGATCTCCACTTCAATCACTTCTTTAGAATCAGGATCCAACGGTTGCATTCCACTCTTTATGTATTTATAGACATATAGAGCTGTAAATGAGCCTGCAACGAGTAAGACTAGCGCAACAATAAGCACAATTTTCCGCACTTTTTTCGTTTCTTTTTTCTTTTCGCGCATTCGATCGAACATGATTTCTTTTTTTGAACCACTCTCCATGTGAGAGTCACCTCTTTCGTTCCTAATCATTATCTAAGAAATACTTAAATGAAAAAAAGACGGAACGGCTATTCACCGTCCCGTAAGTACATGAGAAATTATTCTTCGTCTTCCTCTTCGTCGTCTTCATCAACAAAAGTACTAAATGTTTCCTGAATCATTGCCCACTCTTCTTCATCTTCGATTGGCAATAGTTCTCCGCCTTCTTCACCGTCTTCGCCTTCTACAGCAGGTGTAAATGAAGATGCATGTATTTCTATTTCTTCGTCCTCATTTTGCTCATCGTCTTCACCTAAAATATGATACAGGACATAAGACTTCCCGTAATCTTTTGATTCGAATGTAAAAATCACTTCACAAACGTGCTCAACACCATTTTCATCGACAATTGTCATTGTTTCTTCACCGTGTTCCATTCTGATCACCTCATCATCTATTATTTAAATCCAAATAACCTTGTAAAATCATAATCGCTGCAATCTTGTCGATAACAGTCTTTCTTTTTTTCCGACTAACATCTGCATCGATTAGTGCACGCTCGGCAGCCATTGTCGTCAACCGCTCGTCCCATAACGTAGCAGGAAAGCCAAACGTTTCTTTGAGGAGCTCTACATATGACTCTGAAGCCTCTCCTCTAGGACCGATTGAATTATTCATGTTTTTCGGATAACCCACTACAAACTTAGTCACTTTGTATTCATCAACTAGTTCACGAATACGTTCAATACCAAATTGACCTTTCGACTCATCAATTTTGATTGTTTCGATACCCTGGGCTGTCCATCCTAATGCGTCACTAATAGCGACACCAACTGTCTTGGAACCAACGTCTAACCCCATTGTTCTCACTTAATTTTACCTCCGTTTTCACGGACATAAAACTTGACAAGTTCTTCAATAATTTCATCTCGTTCAAGTTTCCGTATCATATTACGTGCATCTTCATGACGGGGTATATAAGCAGGGTCACCCGAGAGAAGATACCCGACAATTTGGTTAATCGGATTATAACCTTTGTCATCCAGTGATTTATGCACATGTAGCATCACTTGTTTTACTTCTTGTTCCATCGACTCTTCTGGGAAGTTAAATTTCATCGTTTTGTCGTATGAATTCATTACTGACACCCCGCTTTCAGATTTTACGTTCTACTAATAAACGATATTTAATTATTATACCTGATTAACTACTTTAGTTAAACTGATTTCACATAATCATACACTGATTGAAGTGCGTCATCAAGTTTAGTTACATCTTTTGCACCAGCCATTGCCATATCCGGACGACCGCCGCCTTTTCCATCGCATTGTGACGCTACATGATTGACGAGTTTGCCAGCGTGATAGTTCCCACCTTTTAAATCATCTGTCACACCTGATACAAGTAGGACTTTATCATTTGAAGCTGCGCCAAGAACGATAACACCTTTCGATATTTTCTGCTTCATCTCATCCATCATCTGTCTTAGTGCGTTATTATCTTTCACGTCAACTTTCGCAGAAATAACTGTTACATCATTTATTTGCTGCGCTGTTTCCATAACACCTAATAACTGACTGTTAGCAAGTTGTGACGAAAATGACTCGTTTTCGCGCTCAAGTTCTTTCATCGTAGCAATTACTGATTGAACTTTTATGACAAGTTCTTTCGGCTTTGATTTTAAAAGACTTGCTGCATGTTCGAGTATTTCTTCCTCTTCTTTGAATGATTGATAAGCACGCTTACCAACGAGCGCTTCGATGCGTCTTGTGCCCGCGCCAATTCCACTTTCAGAGACAAGCTTAAAGAGTCCGATTGCAGATGTTGACGCTACGTGACAACCCCCACATAGCTCTAGTGAATAATCTCCAATTGTAACAACACGTACAATATCCCCATATTTTTCGCCAAACAAAGCCATCGCACCAGACTTTTTAGCTTCAGCAATTGGTTTTTCTGCAATCACAACAGAAATATCTGCCCAAATTTGTTCGTTTACTTGCTTTTCAATTCGCTCAAGCTCTTCGCTCGTAACATGGCCAAAATGAGAGAAGTCAAAGCGTAAACGATCGGGTCCTACATACGAACCTGCTTGAGCAACATGATCACCTAAAACATCTTTCAGCGCTCTATGAAGTAGATGTGTTGCCGTATGATTCTTTATCGTTTCCTTACGTATCGCAGCATCTACTACTGCATGAACGGTTGCGCCTTTGTGAAGTTCTCCAGTGCGAATCGTAGCTGTGTGCAAATTCTGGCCATTAGGTGCTTTTTGAATATCTTTTACGTCAGCAAAGAAGGTTTCATTTGAAATCGTTCCTTTATCCGCAATTTGACCACCACTTTCCGCGTAAAACGGTGTGCGGTCTAAAAGAAATTGGATTTCATCACCTTCAGATGCTGTGTTAATTAATTCACCCTGTTGGAAAATAGCCAGAACAGTTGCTGAAGTTTGTAATTCCGTGTAGCCAATAAATTCACTCTTATCAACAATACTACCAAGCACGCCAGATTGCACATGCATAGAATCCGTATCTTGTCTTGCTGCACGCGCACGTTCACGTTGACGATTCATTTCTTCATTAAAACCGTCTCGATCTACTTCGACGCCCGCTTCTTCTGCAAATTCTTCTGTTAATTCATAAGGAAATCCATAAGTGTCATATAATTGGAAGGCAACCGCACCGTTTACAATTGGCGTTTCAGATGCTTTAACCTTTTCAATAACACCCGATAATATTGCCATACCATCATTAAGCGTCTCGTGGAAACGTTCTTCTTCATTCTTAATGACTTTCATAATGAACTCTTTTTTCTCATTTACTTCTGGATAAAAGTCTTGCATGATTGCACCTGTTACTGGTACTAAGTCATACATGAACGGTTTATTAATACCAAGTTTCATCGCAAAGCGAACAGCTCTTCTCAACAACCTGCGCAGTACATAACCTCGTCCTTCATTTGAAGGAAGAGCCCCGTCGCCAATTGCAAAAGCAACTGTTCTAATATGATCGGCAATTACTTTAAACGCCATATCATCGTCAGTTACAATACCGTATTTCTTACCTGACAACTTTTCTACCGTTTGAATAATAGGCATAAATAAGTCTGTATCATAATTGGTCGGCACATCTTGAATAACGGATACAAGTCTTTCAAGACCCATTCCTGTATCAATATTTTTATTCGGAAGTGGTGTGTACGTATTGTCCGGATTATGGTTAAACTCAGAAAAAACGAGGTTCCATATTTCAAGATAACGCTCATTTTCTCCACCAGGGTATAACTCTGGATCAGAAAAGTCATCACCATATTTAGAACCACGATCATAAAATATTTCAGAGTTTGGACCACTTGGACCTTCTCCTATATCCCAGAAGTTACCTTCTAGACGAATAATACGATCTTCTGGCATACCTATCTTATCTTTCCAAATATTATAAGCCTCTTCATCTTCTGGATGAACAGTTACTGATAATAATGCCTCATCAAAACCAAGCCATTTTTCATCTGTTAAGAATTCCCAAGCACGAACTATTGCCTCTTCTTTGAAATAGTCTCCTATAGAAAAGTTACCAAGCATTTCAAAAAAAGTATGATGTCGTGCAGTTTTACCAACATTTTCAATATCATTTGTTCGGATAGACTTCTGTGCATTTACAATACAAGGATTGTTAGGTACTATTCTACCATCAAAGTATTTTTTTAATGTAGCAACACCACTGTTAATCCAAAGAAGTGATGGATCGTCTATTGGAACTAAAGGTGCAGACGGCTCGATACTATGACCATTTTGTTTAAAATAATCAAGAAATAATTTACGAATTTGTGATGATGATAATTTTTCCATAAGTTTTTCCCCCTAAATTCAAAACACCCCCGTCCCTAAACAAGGGACGAAGATGTTAGTCTCGCGGTACCACCCTAATTACCGTATGTAAAATTTCGGTATCTCTGGTTGCCTTAACGCGGCTAACGGCAGTGATTTGCTGCACTCGGGAGTAGCTTTCGGCATTTAGACTCTGAAGCCTTTTCAACTTAGGGGCTTCTTTCTGTAAAAGTAAAACATGCGTACTTTCTCCGTCAATGTGTTCTATATATTGGAATAAGTATAGAAAAGTTCTGTGCATCTGTCAATTAACATCTTCTATTAAAGTATATGGTGTAATACCTTGCATACCAATCATTGGATCAATTGTAATGAATGTCTCTGTTGTTAATTCATAATTAATTGATGCGATTTCATCATTAGATTGCATTTGTTCCGCAACATCTTTATTGATAGGGACAACAACACTTTCTGACGGCATTTCTGTTTCCCCGTTTAAACGTTCTTTCAACGTCGTTTGCCTTTCTAGCTCATCTGTCCGCGCAATTCCCGCTTTAAACTCTTCCGGTTCCCCACATAAAATAAGAAACTTCTGTGCACGTGTAATTCCAGTATAAAGCAGATTACGCTTCAACATTTTTCGATGACTTCTAACTATAGGCATGATAACGATGGGAAACTCACTGCCTTGCGCTTTGTGAATTGAACAGCAATAAGCAAGTGTCAGTTGATTTAAATCACTTCGTTCATAATTCACTTCGATGCCGTCATAAGACACAACAAGCAGCTCTTTTTTATCGACGGTTTCTTTCGCCTTCATGATTGCAATCACTTCACCCATATCACCATTAAATACATTACTCTCTGGTTGATTGACGAGTTGAAGAACTTTATCGCCAATTCGGTAGATTATATCACCGAAAACAACTTCTTTACGTTTAGGTCCTGGAGGATTCACCATATGCTGAAGCATTTTATTCAAGCCATCAATTCCCGCTGGACCCCTGTACATGGGTGCCAATACTTGAATGTCCTTAATACTATGACCTTTTGTTATGGCGTTTTTCACAATTTGTTCGACTGCTTCAAGTATTTTATCGGCGCTTGCGCGAATAAAGGAACGATCAGAAGTTTTCCCAGTTATATCGTTCGTTAATTCTGAACGTTTAATCATATGAGCCATTTCAATAATCGTAGAACCGGCGCTCTGCCTGTATATTTCAGTCAACTCAATTATCGGTATTTTTTTAGAATCCAACATATCTTTTAACACTTGACCAGGTCCTACTGATGGCAATTGGTCTTGATCCCCAACGAATAGAATCTGAATGTCATCGGGTAGCGCCTTCATTAGTTGATGTGCGAGCCACGTATCCACCATTGACATTTCATCGATAATAACGAGACGTCCTTTAATTTCACGTTCCGTTTCCTCATCCTTCTCCTGCCCAGTAAAGCCAAGAAGGCGGTGAATCGTCATCGCAGGCAGTCCTGTAGACTCAGACATCCGTTTTGCGGCACGCCCAGTCGGAGCTGCAAGAATGATTGGAAACGGATCTTTTTTCTTGGCATATTCTGCCGGGTCCAGTGATAGGCCATGTAATTCTGCGAATACCTCGACAAATCCACGAATAACAGTTGTTTTCCCTGTTCCAGGACCACCAGTTAAAATCATTGCTGGAGAATGAAGTGCTGTTTCAATCGCTTCTACCTGTGTTTCAGCATAATTAACATGAAAACGCTCTTCCACTTCACCAATTGCTTTACGGATTTCAGAAACAGGGAATTGCTCTGTCGTATTATTTTCTAATATCTGATTAATCTTTGCTGCAAACCCGATTTCTGAAAAATAAAGAGACGGCAAATATAACCGTTTCTTTTCAGCCGATAGCTTGCCCTCTTCGATTAACTCAATAATTGACTGTGAAATCGTTGTGAATGGTATTTCGATGGATTGGCTCATCTCTAAAAGGTGTTTAATTTCAGGAAGTGCAATTCTTCCTTCTATATAAACATGACCAACGGATTGAACTGCTTCATTTATCGTATGAATAACAGCTGCCTTAACACGCGATGAATGGTCTCCTGTTATGCCAAGATTTCTACCTAATTCATCCGCACGTTGAAAGCCAACACCTTCAATTTCCTCAATTAAACGATATGGGTTTTCCGTTAACAGCTCAATCGCTTCTTCACGGTATGCTTGATAAATACGTGCTGAGATTTTCGGACCGAATCCCCATTCATTTAACCTAATAATTGTGCGCTCCAGCCCCATATTTTGCGCGAGAACTGAGACAATTGTTTCTTTCCGCTCCACAGAGAGTTTTGGTACGCTATCCAAAATAGTTGGGTCATCCAATATTTTTTTAATCGCGTCTTTGCCTAGCTTTTTAACAATCGTTTCAGCCGTTTTCATACCAATCCCAGGAAATAGATCCCCCGACAGATAATGAATTAAGCCTGTTTCTGTCGCCGGCATCTCTTTTGAGAACAAATGTACATCAAATTGGGCACCATAAGTTGGATGATTGACAAGTTTTCCAGTAAATTTATAATCATCGTCTTGTGAAAGCTGAGGAAAGCTTCCTTTTACAATAATTTCTTTTTCTTCATAGTCACAATTCGTTTCTGTTATTTTCAATCTTGCAATCGTAAAAAGATTATCTGGATTGTGGAAGATCGTAACGAGTGGTCTGCCGATTAAGAATGGCTCTTCTGTTTGTCCTTCCATTGCCAACACCTCCTTAACTTTCGCTTAATTGAATCATATCGTAAATATATTTTGCCTGTTCATAATTAGGATCTAAAGTAAATGCTTGTTTTAGATGATATAACGCATCTTCTTTTTGTTCTGTTGAAACAGCGTATAAAAACCCAAGATTAAAGTGTGCATCTGTATTTTCCGCATCATGTTCAAGAATATATTGGAATTCACTTCCTGCTTCTTCAAATAATTCCAAATTCGCAAGAACAATACCGTACGATAGGCGTATTTCAAGATCTTCAGGTGCCAATTCAGCAGCACGTTGTAAATACGGTAAAGCTAATTTCGCTTTATCAGTACGCTCCAAACTTTTCCCTAACATGAAATAAGCATCAGCTTCTTCGACACCGCGACGTATTGCTTTTTCATATAAATTTGTCGCTTCTTCATAGCGTTCACTATTATAATAAAGATTTGCCAGACCATAAAAAGCCGTTCCCGCTTGTTCATCGAGTGTAATTGCTTTTTGAAAAAAAGGTTCCGCCTTTTCAGGATCACCTAAAGAAGCGAAAACATTTCCCAGATTAATATAGCCTAGCGCATTTTCAGGCTCGTCCTCAACTGACTTCATAAATGCTTCTACCGCTATTTCATAATTCCCATCTTGAAGCGCCGTAATTCCTCGCTCATTTGTATCCATATTTAACATCTCCTTATCCAACATAATCAAGTTTAGCCCCATTTTTTATGACCGTATCTATCGTTCCGCCGCCTAAACATTCATCTTCATCATAAAAAACAACAGCTTGTCCAGGGGTAATTGCGCGCACCGGATTTTCAAATTCCACAAAAGCCGTACCATCTTCTCTTAATTCAACCGTGACCTTCGTATCTGGTTGACGATAACGAAATTTAGCTGTGCAATTAAACTTCGTCAGCATTTCTCTAGCCGTTGTAAAACTAATATCAGTAGCTGTTAAACTATCCGAATAAAGTGTATCGTGATGGAAACCTTGTTCAACAAGCAGGACGTTCGTTTTCAATTCTTTTCCAACGACAAACCAAGGTTCACCTTCTCCGCCGATACCAAGGCCATGTCGTTGCCCTATCGTATAATACATAAGACCGTCGTGATTCCCCATTTTAACACCTGTCATTGTTTTCATAACACCTGGTTGCGCAGGTAAATATTCACCGAGGAAATCTTTAAAGTTTCGTTCTCCAATAAAACAAATCCCTGTTGAATCCTTTTTCTTAGCTGTTGAAAGACCCGCCTCAAGTGCTTTTTCTCTAACAACAGATTTATCAAGATGACCAATTGGGAACATAACTTTATCCAACATTTCCTGTGTTAATTGATTAAGAAAATAAGTTTGATCTTTATTATTATCTTTACCTCTAAGCATGGATACGCCGCCGTCAACTTCTACAACTTGCGCATAATGTCCTGTTGCCAAATAATCAGCACCTAGACTCATAGCATGTTCCATAAATGCTTTAAATTTAATTTCTTTATTACACATAACATCCGGATTAGGTGTACGTCCTGCCTTATATTCTTCTAGAAAATAAGTAAAGACTTTATCCCAATACTGCTTTTCAAAATTAACCGCGTAGTAAGGAATTCCAATGTCATTACAAACACTAATCACATCTTCATAGTCTTCCGTAGCCGTACAAACGCCAAACTCATCTGTGTCGTCCCAGTTTTTCATAAAAATTCCGATTACATCGTAACCTTGCTCTTTTAGAAGCAGCGCAGCAACAGATGAATCAACGCCACCGGACATACCGACGACAACTCTTGTTTCAGCTGGTGATTTAGTTGTTCTCATCTATTTTCAATCCTTTATTTATTATTTCACAAGTCTATTGATAATTTCAGCAGTTTTTAACGCGGCTTGTGTAATTTGTTCATCGTCCAGACCTAAGCCGAAACTGAAGCGAACAGAATTACGAAGTTGCGCTGACCCTAGTCCGTACATCGCTGTGAGGACGTGGGACGGCTCTATGGTTCCAGCTGAACAAGCAGAGCCACTCGATACAGAAATTCCTGCAATGTCTAGATTAACAAGCAGTGACTCTATATCAGTTCCGGGAAAACTTATATTCATAATATGGGGTAACTTTTCCACATCAGCCGCATTTATTTCATAACGAATACGAGACGCTTCAAAAACATCTATTATTAAAGAAGCAAAACGATCATATTTTGCTTTATTTTCTACAAGTGATTGTTGAGCAAGATTTACTGCTGTAGAAAATGCAGCGATTGCCGGAACATTTTCAGTCCCGGCACGACGTTTTCGTTCCTGCTCTCCACCGTAAATGAATGAATTAGTGTCAAGTCCTGTTCGCTCATAGAGAAAGCCGACACCTTTTGGCCCATTTAATTTATGTGAGGATACTGAAAGTAAATCGATTCCAAGTTCATCGACATCTATCGGAATGACACCATAGGCTTGTACCGCATCTGTATGAAAAACGGCTTGATGGTTCTTCAGTACTTCACCTATTTCACGAATTGGTTGCATCGTTCCGACTTCATTATTACCTAACATAATTGATACAAGAATCGTATGCTCGGTTAATGCTTCCCTCACTTGCTTAGCGGTAATTAGTCCATTGCAATCAACTTCCAGATAAGTTACATCGTATCCTTCTAACTCCAGTTGTTTACATGGATTTAACACTGCTGGATGTTCAATATTTGTCGTTATGATATGATTCCCTTTTTCTTTTAACGAAGACACTGTACCGAAAACAGCCATATTATCCGCTTCAGTTCCCCCGCCCGTGAAAATAATTTCAGCAGGCTTCGCATTAATTGACAATGCCATTGTTTTACGCGCATTGTCCAACCATTTTCTTGCTTCACGACCGTGGACATGAATGCTTGATGGATTACCAAATAATGTACCTAAAAGTTCTGTATATTTCGCTATAACAGTTGGATGCATTGGTGTAGTAGCCGCATGATCTAAATAATATAATTTCATTTTAAAACTCCTTTAAATATAAAACATATAACTATCTTGTGGCGAGTCTTTTCCTGCACTGACAAGATCCGATATCGTCGTTGTGTCCAGAACTACTCTTACTGCTTCAGCAATACGCTTCCATAATTCATGTTGCGGAATATCTGTATCCTCAAGTCCTTCAATAGGTTGTATTGGCCCTTCAAGAATACGAATGACATCACCTGAAGTAATTTCTGTCGGTGGTTTTGCCAACATATATCCGCCATAAGCGCCGCGAACGCTTTTTACAATGCCATTATTACGAAGTGGCGGAATTAACTGCTCTAAATAGGCTTCAGATAATGATTGCTCCTCAGCTATTTGGCGAAGCGGAATTGGCCCTTCTCCGTATTTTGCACCTAGCACTACAACGATGATTAATCCGTACCTACCTCTTGTAGAAATCTTCATTTTAATACCCCGTCCTTTTCATTATTTCTTTAAAATAGTATACCATAACTCTCTCAAACGCCTCTTGAAAATGATTTTCTATGGAACGATGTGTATAATGAAGGAACGGATGTACGAGGAGTGATAGCATTGCAAAATGAACCATTAGCATATCGCATGCGACCAACAAAAATTGAAGAAGTTGCAGGTCAAGTTGAAATTATAGGGCAACAAACCGCTCTTTATCGATTAATAAAAAATGGCCATGTCCCTTCGATGTTGTTATACGGAGAACCCGGTATCGGAAAAACATCTCTAGCCTTTGCAATAGCTGGCACAAGTAAACTGCCATTTATCGCATTGAATGCTACGGTTTCAGGTAAAAAAGACGTTGAGCAAGTAGTTGCTGAAGCACGAATTACAGGAAAAGTATTATTGTTTTTGGACGAAATTCATCGTTTCAATAAATTACAACAAGATACACTACTACCCCATGTTGAAAGTGGCGCTATTGTTTTAATTGGTGCTACGACAGAAAATCCATTTCATGACGTAAATCCCGCCATTCGTTCAAGATGCGGTGAAATTAAACAATTGACCAGATTAGAACCTAAAGGTCTATTAGGCGTTTTACATAGAGCATTGGAAGATGAAGTACGTGGACTTGGTAAGATGAAAATCCAAATTACGGACGAGCAACTTCAAACACTAGCTGAAGGCGTAAATGGCGATGCACGCAAAGCATTAAATGTGCTCGAATCTGTCGTCATTGCAAGTGATGAGGTTGAAGGTGTAACAGTTGTTGAAGACTGGTTACTCGAAAACTTACTCGGACGAATTGGATTATTTGGTGATAATAAAGGCTCTCACTTTTATAATTTACTCTCTGCATTGCAAAAATCTGTGCGTGGAAGTGACGTAAATGCAGCAATCTATTATTTAGCTCATCTATTAGAAACAGGGGATTTGATAGCTGTTAATAGAAGATTGCTTGTCATGGCTTACGAAGATGTAGGACTCGCTTCACCTGAAGTAGGCCCACATGTATTAGCAGCTACAGAAGCTGCTATACGCCTAGGAATGCCAGAAGCCAGAATTCCACTTGCAAATGCGGTAATTGAAATGTGTCTCGCTTCAAAATCAAACTCAGCTTATAAAGCTTTTGATGCAGCAGTACAAGCAATCAATGATGGTAAAACCGGTGATATTCCAATGCATTTACGGGATACCCATTATGCCGGATCCGCTAAACTGGGACATGTCGGATATGATTATCCACATAACTCCCCACTCGGCTCATTCGGCGGCTGGGTAAACCAACAATATTTGCCTGACAAAGTAGAAGGTACAGAATTTTATAAACCCGTCCTTGCAGGAGAAGAAACTAAAATGGCTGCTATTTATGAAAGATTAAAATCATTTCGCAAGAAAAAATAAAACGCATTATACGGAGTTTACTCTAACCCGTTTAGTTCATGGTACAAAAACTAAATTAAAACACAAAAAAGAGTTCAATTCGCATATGAATTGAATTCTTTTTATTTGCCTATACAACAACTTTCAAAATACAAAAACTACTGTTTTAGACGTGATATAAACGGACACACAATAACTATTTTAGATTTGTTAATAAATGTGTTAAAAATGCTGTTAATTAGTATGTAAAAGTACAATGATATATTTTGCAACCTCGATAAATAAAAAGACCAATCAGGTCCTTTTTACTAGTCCGTTATTACACCCGATTCCTTTATTGCTCGATTAACGTAGCAATATCTTTTTCTATTTCAAAAATTAAAAAGTCCTCATCTTCCTCAACTAATTCTTTTTCATATCTAAATTCTTTGTCAATTATCATTTCAAAGTAGTTCGTTTCATTGTTCAATTCAAAAACTGGACATTGATCAAATCTAACATCACCAATAAAAATTGCTCTTATTTTTTTCATTGTCTTCTCCTTTCAATGCAATATTGCTTACATAGACATTTGAATTAATTGGAACTTACGTCAAAAATGGATACGACGTCTTGTTCAAGAATGGCATCCAAGTAAGTATATTTAGCACATTGATTTCCGTTTCAGACGGACGCGTTCCGGAGGGCGGTGGACCAACCCGTTCTCATCGCTACCGTTAATTGTTTCACCTGTCCCGCTGATGAGGGCACTGAAAAAGTCAGGTTATCCTTCAATCCCGTTGATTTCCGTTCCGAGCGGACGCTTTCCGCGGACACGTCTTCAATCTCCTCGTCGCGAAAAAAAAGAGTGCTCTCAAACGCTACGCTTTTTGGTCGCAAAAGCCGTTCTCCGTGACGGCTCTTCCTGCGGGGCTTTCAGATCGTGTTGTTTCCGCTGGAGTCGCCGCTCTGCACTCCAATCAACTAAGTGACTATAAATATTTTTGTTACACAATCGCACCCCCGATTGAGGAATTGTTAATTTATTCTTTTTAAACCAGCTTCATTTATCGAATCACCAATGATTTCAAAAGAGTATTCCTTGTTTGTTGCTAATTCAAGTGTTATTTCTTTCAATGGTATCTTTTTTTCCATTTCATTTATCAATGTAAATTTAAATGTTTTTTTGCCATCTAAGTTAAAGTCTTCTTGATCAATATATTCTTTACTAAGTGTGTCCCCTTTTCGAATTTCAGAGCCATCAGCATAACTTATACCGCCTGTGATTTCACCATCAGTACTGAATTCTATCGAATAAAAATCAAAATTAGCGTTGCTTTTTATGTGAATAACCATACTATTCTCATTTGGTTTTATTAAAGCACCAGTATTATTTGTACAAGCAGATAAAAACAAAACTATCGAAAATGAAATTGATAAAAGTAACGGTTTCTTCATAAATTCTCAACCCCTTTTTAAATTAATTATTTGATTATTTATTCTTGCATATCTTTATCACTTTGATATTCAAGAATATCCCCTGGCTGACAATCCAAAGCATTACAAATAGCATCTAAAGTTGATAATCGAATCGCTTTTGCTTTTCCATTTTTCAAAATAGAAATGTTAGCCATAGTGATTCCAACTCTTTCGGATAGTTCTGTTACACTCATTTTTCTTTTTGCTAACATCACATCAATATTGATAATAATCGCCACTGTTTTCACCTCAGACTGTTAAATCATTTTCTGACTTTATATCTAAAGCACTTTTAAACAATTTCTGAAGAACCATAGCGAAGACTGCAATAATAATGGAACTAAAAATAATTGTAAATGCAATAATTGCTATTCCAGGGTGTAAAGCGTTTTGTGTCAATAAAAATATAGCGCCTATTACATATAAGATACTAATTGTTATCGCACAGTATTTTATTTTTCTTAGTGCATTTACGGACATATCCGAGAAGGCATTTTTTCTATCAATGTAATTTAAAAGTTTTAAAGCCTGATACAGGGCAATGAAAAATGGGATTGCTGTTATATATAGCCCGATTAAAATGGGATATTGCAAATAAGCAAATTCAGGATACATTTTTGCGGTATAATTTGCTAACCAAGGCAGCAAAAATACACACAAAACAAGTATCGTAATTCCAATAAGAAAAACAGCTACCTTTAAAAATAGAGTTGTTCCTTGTTTCATAAAAAGCACCTCACTTATTTTTCCTTATTATAATTCTAACACAGTATTTATTGAATTACAATAAATTTTTATTACATTGCAATGTTTTAATGTTGTTTTACTAATATCCTTTCTTATTTGACAAAAATAAAAAGCATCCCTGATAGGACAGAGATACTTCATAAGATATTTAGCCGTGGCTACGGAATAAGGTTTAATTAATTTTTACTTGCAATCTTCAACATAATGGGCCGATTACTGAAAAGGGGCAGATTCTTTATCCTAGAATTGCACCCGTTACTAGAACAACGTTATTGAAGTAAAGCCCCTAAAGTTTAAGTGAAGTGTTTCATAAACTTTATAAAAAAAGAATACACACGGTAGGATACCTTTTTTATTCCAATAGCTCTTTTTGCTTAAAGATTTGTATGGATAAGATGAGAACGACGATGATAATAGCAATAGTTGTAGTAAAAGCTAGCAAGAAACTAGAATCTAGTTCTCCTGACAACAAGACCTGTCCCGTGTGCTCAGTCATTGTAGCCGGACTCCATTTCATATACTTTCCTAGAATGGATGTAACCGTCGAAATGGCAAAGACCACAAAAATTGTAACAAAAGCGACACTGCCATTTCCTTTCATTATCGTACTAAAAAAGAGCGTCAATGTAACAACAAAAACTAACCATATGCTGTAGATCACTACACTTTGAAGGATGCGCTCAAAAGCGACTGTTTCAATGAGTAAACTCGTATAATACCAAGAAGCTACATATCCGATAAACAATGAAATGAGTGTAATTGTAAGTAACCCAGCCCATTTCGATAATATATACGAGGAATAAGGAACTGGTTTAATCATGACCATACCTGCTACTCCACTCTGTCTTTCCGCGGAAACGACACCCATTGCACTCAAAACAAGAATAAGTACACCCAGCACCCCATATTGAGATAGAACACTCATTAATACTTCTTCCCCAGTTGGAGTAGGCATTTCAAGGATTGTACCTTCTGGAAGACCGCCAAAAGTGTCCAAAATTTCCGGCATATAATAAGAACTAACCGGTTGCATGACACCTAGCAAAATAAAAACAATGGGAATCCATAAAAGTTTAAAATTTCGCACCATTTCCGTCATTTCTTTTCGATACAGAACAGTCCATTGCGTCATGTCTTCACCACCTTCATAAATAAATCTTCTAATGTCGTTTGAGAAATCTCGAACTTACGAATCGGAATTTTTCTATCTACAATATCTTTTAATAATGCTTGCTTCCCATTTACCATATCTTTTAATACGATGTTGGCTCTATTTCCTTGAATGTTTACCTCAGATACAAAGCTATAACTCGCTATGCTATTTAGCCATTCCGAAGCCTGTGATTCGAATTCAATTTTTAAAATAGGTTGTCGATACTTTTCCATTACACTTCCCAAGCTACCTGATATCGCAATTTCTCCGTCATGCATGATAAGAATGTCGTCACTTATTTCTTCTGCATCATGAAGGACATGAGTTGAGAAGAGAATTGTTGTTTCGTCTTTAATCTCTCTCATCATTTCCAACACTTCCCGTCTCCCAAGTGGATCGAGTGCTGAAACAGGCTCATCTAAAAGTAGTAATTTCGGACGATGAATGAGTGCCTGTGCCAATCCGAGGCGCTGCTTCATTCCACCAGAATAACCCCCTATTTTTCTTTTCTTCGCATTTGTTAAGCCCACTCGTTCAAGTAATTCTTCACTTCTTTTTTCTGCTTCTTTACGATTCAGCTTTGCTAATTGTCCTGCAAAAACAAGAAACTCCATTCCGCTCATCCAATTATAGAAAGCAGGATATTGAGGTAAATACCCAATAAACTGCCTTAAATCCTTTGCTTTTTTTCCTTTAAAATCAATACTACCTGAAGTCGGTTCCAACAAACCGCATAGCATTTTTAATGTCGTTGTTTTTCCTGCACCATTTGGTCCAAGTAATGAAACGCACCTGCCTTCTTCAATATGAAAATTGATTCCTTTAACAGCATTCGTATTTCCAAATCTTTTTACTAAATCGCTTGCCTTTAATAACGCCATTAATCATTTCTCCTTCCAACAACGAAATAAAGCACTGGTCCTATTAAGTTGATAAAGAGAATAATAAGGATCCACAACCATTTTGGTCCGTTCGTTTTTTCTCCTCTAATACAAGAAACTAATGCGGTAATCTTAAGAATGAATTCTAAGACAAGAATTGGTGCAATCGCTCCCCATGGGATTCCATTTAACAGTTCATTCATTTTTCTCCTCCTAATTGTTTATTTACCATTAATACGATTACGTTGGTCTAATCGTTCACTCACGAAAAAATAAATAAAAAAAATCTCAGGAATTTGATCCCGAGACCTTTCTTTTAAATATTTTTCTTGCAAAAATAAGATAAATAATAAGATACGTTGGAAATTGAATAAGGCCTAAAAAGCCCCATAGCCAAGCATTGTGTCCCCTCTTCTGTGCATCCCAAAACATCCATGAGCTCTGGCAAATCAGAATGAATGCAATTACAATCAATAACAAAAGCGGTGTGCTACTTAATTTGTTTGAGTTCATTCATTACTGACCTTCTTTCTAGTTTTGTTAAGAGCTAAGGGCAATAAGATAATCCCCACAAGCTGAAAATAAAGAAAAAGAATTGGCTGACGATAAACGATAGCAATCACAACAGAAAGCACAAATACTGCAACAAAGATAAACGTGAGAAGGTCTTTCCATTGTTTTTTACGTATTCTTTTTTTCTCTAATTCAACATTCTGTTGAAACCATTGTAAGTTTGGAGTAGATACTGGATTCCATTGATCAAGTTTTTCTAAACCATCTATTAATTCTTTAACCGTTAATTCATCTTCATCATCCAACGTAGAATTACTATTTTTAGAATCATACTCCTTCAAGTTCAGCCAACTCCTTTCGTACCCTTTTTAGACCATTTGAAACTCGAGATTTTACTGTTCCTTCTGCAATACCCATCATTTTTCCAATTTCCTTATATGAATATCCGTAATAATGCTTTAACACGATTGGCATACGTATTTCTTCATTAATTTGAGCAAGTACATCAAGTACATCAGTCCATTCTTCGTTCATATTGGCTGCATTCCATTTCATTTTCCGGAGCGCTTGTTCCTGCTCTAGCCAGTTTTTCTCCCGCTTCTTTCTACGCTGTTGATCGATAAAAAGGTTCGTTGCGATTGTGATGAGCCATGAGGAAAACTTGGATTCACCATTATACAATTGGATTTTTTCAATACACTTCATCATCGTCTCTTGTGTTAAATCTTCTGCGATTTGTGGATGAAGGGTAACTTTCATTAAATACTTTACAAGGAACGAATAATTCTGTTCTAGCAGTTTCGAAAGCGCCAATGTATCTCCTTTTTTCGCCTTTCGAATTAAATCCTTTTCATCCATGAGATCTACTCCATACTATAATGTTCTATATGTAATACGACTAACTTGGGTAAATCGTTCATTTTCAAAATAAAGAATCACAACAAAAACGTTTAGCCATCTATTAGTATTTATTAAGGATGTCTTCTTTAGCTAGCCTTCCCCGGTTAGTTTGAGTGAAAATCTTCACAATATCTTCTTTCTTACCAATTTTTCTTTAAAGTAATGTTACACAAAATGGCCCGTTTATTTAATGAACTTGTAATTAGTACACTCTATTGCTTGAATCGGAAGATGGCCGACTCCGGAGGGTCAGCGTGTGTTTTGAAACCCCGCAGGATGCATGTGGTTTTGCGACCGAGAAGGCTCAAATGCACGCCCAAAAGAGGAATGATTTTATTCTTCTCTCACAGAAAGCGTGTCGTTTGGAGGATAAAGCAATGATTTTCAAAAGTCGCTGGCCCCTTTGTTGAATAGTGAATATATACTTATTCTATTATTATACGAGTATTACAACGAAAATCCTTTTATAAAGCGAAAAAGCATCGCTAATTGCGATGCTGATTGTTGTTTTAATTCGATGTTACTTTGCTTATTATTTTAACTTTTGTACCACTCAACTGAACAGGTTGGAGTTCACTCCGTATACTTCTTTTTCAACTAACTATTTAAGCTCTTGCCAACATTCTATCTAATGCATAAATGGCATCTTTACTCGTTTCTTTATCAACAATAATTTGATTCACTGGCTCGCCTTTTACAATGCTCTCTAAACTCCAAAGTAAATGCGGCAAATCAATTCTGTTCATTGTCAAACACGGACACATACTTGGATTTAAAGAGATAATATGTTTATCTGGATGTTGTTGTATAAGACGATTTACTAGGTTCATTTCTGTACCTACCGCCCACTGACTTCCAGCTTCAGCATCATTAATTCTATCAATAATGTTTTTAGTAGAGCCGCTATCATCTGCAAGTTCGACTACTTCACGCGGACATTCTGGATGAACAATAATACGCATTTCTGGATATTCGGCTCTTACATCAACTGTGTTTTGAACTGTGAATTTTTCATGTACAGAACAATGCCCTTTCCACAATATTACTTTAATGTCTTCAACTTCTCCATCATACTCCAATACATCATTAATTGGATCCCAAACAGCCATCTTATCAAGCGGTATGCCAACATCGAAAGCTGTATTTCTGCCCAGGTGTTGGTCTGGTAAAAATAGAACCCGTTCTTTTTGTGTGAATGCCCACTTTACCATTGTGTGAGCGTTTGAAGACGTTACTGTGGCGCCTCCATTTTTCCCGACAAATGCTTTAATAGCAGCCGTTGAGTTCACATATGTTAATGGGACAATTGTTTCACCAAATAAACGCTCAAGTTCCGCCCATGCTCGATCAGTTTGGAATATATCCGCCATATCTGCCATCGAACAACCCGCGCGCATATCCGGCAAATAGACTTTTTGATCATCCGTCGTTAAAATATCCGCAGTTTCTGCCATAAAATGAACACCACAAAAAACAATATGTTCTGCTTCATTATTATCTGCACATATTTGCGCTAATTGCAGTGAATCTCCAGCAGCATCAGCAAATTGTATGACATCGTCACGCTGATAATGATGACCTGGAATGAATAGTTTTTTACCTAACTGTTGTTTTATTTCATTTATTCTTAATACCATTTGCTCGTCTGTTAAGTTCTTATAAACTTCAGGTAGTGTACCACTTTTTTGTTCTTTGAAATATTGTAATACTGACATAATCGTTTCCCCCTATAATTTTTTTTTGACGGAGACATTTGCACTTATATCAAAAGCTTGCACAGAGTGTGTTAAGGATCCTAATGAAATAAAATCAACACCTGATTCTGCATATTCAAGAATACTTTCTTTAGTAATCATGCCTGATGCTTCAGTAATTATTGAATCTGGAACAATACCTATCCATTCCTTAATCTCTGATGGTAAACAATTATCGAACATTATAATGTCTGCTTGTGCAGCAATCGCTTCTTTTAATTGTTCCAAGGTTTCGATTTCCACTTCGATTTTCACTGTATGCCCTAGATTTTCTTTTACTGTACGAACAGCATTCGTAATTGAACCAGCAAAAGCCAAATGATTGTCTTTCAACATAACAGCATCAAACAACCCATTACGATGATTAAATCCACCGCCCATTCGAACCGAATACTTGTCTAACATGCGCAGTCCTGGCATCGTTTTCCTTGTGTCACACACTTTTGTATCTGTTCCTTCTATACGATTCACAAATTCACGAGTCGCTGTTGCAATACCACTCATTCGTTGAATTAAATTTAAAAGAACCCTTTCACTTTTCAACAAACTTTGAATTGAACCATTTGCTGTGGCAATAATCGTACCGCTTTCAATTTGCGCACCATCATTCACATGACAAGTAACCGTCGTATTATGATCTACGACATTTAAACTAGTTTGAATTATATGTTTTCCACAAAACACTCCAGCTCCCTTTGCAATAAGATTCAGTTCACCTTTCGCATCTTCAGGAAATAAAAATGTAGTGGATAGATCTCCGTCACCAATATCTTCAATATAAAACTGCTCAAGCATGGATTTCAACTTGATTATGTTCATTATTTCTGCTCCTTATCTCTGTTGCATTTTGTGATTGAACGATATGTAAGTTTTCCCATTCGGTGTTTTCGTTTTGAAAGTCTTCTCGACAATGTGCCCCCCTGCTTTCTTCTCTTAATAAGGCAGCACTTGTCACAAGTTTTGCAGTTTGCAGCATAAACAACCGCTGAGCTTCATCCTCAGTATAGTTATCAAGCGTGATGTCTACTCTAAATGATTTAATTGATTGATTTAACCAACTATCTAAACAAATGAGCCCAATTTTCGACCTAATAATTCCAGCATATGCCATCATTTTCTCTTGAATTTCTTGTTTTTCAGGCATCGCTTTAATAGATACATAATCCATTTCTGCTACAATTGGAAATGAATTTATGGGTGCTTTTGGAAGTCGATTTATATATTGAGCAACTTTTCCACCGTAATGAAGTGCTTCTAATAACGAATTGCTTGCAAGCCGATTTGCACCATGTACACCTGTTGAAGCGGTTTCTCCAATCGCAAACAATCCTTTAACAGTTGTTTGACCGACTGTATCCACTACCACACCACCCATTAGAAAATGACAACCAGGTGCTACAGGAATACTTTTATCATTCAATGAAATCCCTTTTGCTACACATAATGCTGTGATTGTCGGAAACTTCTTTTCGAATTCATGAATCATTGATATATCAAGAAAAATATCATGACCTAATAATCTTTGCTTATAGATCTCCATGGACACAATATGGCGCGGCCCGAGATCTTTCATCGGGTGAATCCCCTCCATAATTGGTATCCCGCTTTCATTTACAAGACGAGCTCCTTCGCCCCTGACCGCTTCAGAAACTAAGCCATATGTTCTATTATTTGCGAATAACAGTGTTGGATGAAATTGAATAAATTCCATATCAATCACTTTCGCTCCGGCACGATAAGCTAGTGCAATGCCGTCACCCGCGACCGACAAATCATTTGATGTAAATGCAAACAACCCGCCAATTCCACCGACAGCCAACACGACTTGATTACTTAAATAAGTATGATTAATCCCTGCCGCATCTTTAGATTTAATTCCAATACACACTTTCGTAATCGGATGAATAATTAATTCATAAACAAAATGATTTTCTATAATTTCAATATTGGATTGTAATTTTGTTAGTAAGTGATTGACAATATGTGTTCCTGTCGCATCGCCACCACAATGAAGAATTCTTTTTTGGCTATGTGCACCTTCCATACCAAGCGACAATTCGCCATCAGCATCTCTATCAAAAGACAATCCTTCACTTGTCAATTCTTTAATAAGCAATGGACCATTTTCGACTAATTCTCTTACTGCATACTCATTTTGAAATGAACAACCAGCTTGTAGCGTATCTTCATAATGAAAAAATGGATCATCACTTTTAGCAACAGCTGCCGCGATTCCACCTTGTGCACGGTAAGAATTGCTCGATTTTACCGTAGACTTTGTAATCATCAACACGCTCGATTCTTTATCAAGGTGCTTAGCGAATTGTATGGCTGCGATTCCACTTCCAATAATAATACAAGTATAATTTTTCACAGAGAATCTCCTTATCACTCGAAGTGTCTTGACACCTATCTTTACATATTTCTCTTTATATGACAAGATGAAACTATTAATTAATCATTTTCAGGAGGGAAACACTGTGTATTATTTTGACTATGCCGCTTCAACTCCACTTCATCCAGATGCGGCAGCTGTTTATACTAAACTTGCAAGCGCGTGTTACGGGAACACAAGTAGCCTTCATGAAGTAGGTGCTGAGGCACAAAATATATTAGCTTATTCTCGTGCTGAACTAGCAAAGGTTCTCGGCGTACAGTCTGCTGGGATTTATTTTACTGGCGGAGGTACTGAAAGTAATTTACTTTCAATTATTTCACTAGCCAAGGCGAATAGAAATAATGGCAATCATATTATCTCAACACTAGGTGAACATCCTTCAATAGATTCAGCACTTGAATATCTTCGTGATGACGGTTTTATCATTACGAAAATACCATTTACAACAGACGGATTTATTGATTTGGATGAACTAGAAAATGCCATTACAAAAGATACAATACTCGTAAGTGTCCAGCATATTAATTCGGAAATAGGAACAATCCAACCCATCGAAGATATTTCTGTTATGCTAAAAAAACGCGATATTTTACTCCATAGCGACTGCATCCAATCTTTTGGCAAGGTAGATTTAATTCCCATTGCAAAGGTAGTTGATTGTTTAACAATTTCTGCTCATAAAGTTTACGGGCCGAAAGGTGTTGGAGTCACATATATACATCCGCGCCATCGACTTGTCCCCGTATTCCCAGGACTTGTTCATGAATCTGGTTTTAGAGGTGGAACTATAAATGTACCAGGCATTGCTGCATTCGTTACAGCTGTGCAGCAAATACCAGATTATAAAGATAGTGCTAATACTTTTAATATATATCGAGAAAGTTTATTACTTAAACTTGCACGATATCCTGAATCTTTCATAATTCATGAGTCTTTTGAAAAACATAAGCAACTCTCCCAAATTATTGGACTTCGCGTCAATAATATTGAAGGGCAATTAATGATGTTAGAATTAAACCGTAAAGGATTTGCCATTTCGACAGGGAGTGCCTGTCAAGTAGGGCAACAAACGACTTCAAAAGCAATGCTAGCCTTACAAATCGATATACAAAAATCTAGAGAATTTATTCGGATTTCTTTCGGTGAAGAGACTACTTTGGAAAGTGTCAATGCTTTAGCAGACCAATTAATTCTTATTAGTAAGCAAATTCATGGGGAGAAACTCACTGCAAACCATCGAGTTATTTAAAGACAGGAAGAAGAGTGTGCGGAGGGATTAGATGAGTGTTAACGAGAAAATACTTGGTGAAGAGCGTCATCAGTTCATCATTACAACTTTAAAAAAATCGAGCGAACCCATTCCGGGAAGAGAACTTGGAGACATGGCGAATGTCAGTCGGCAAGTAATTGTTGGGGATATTACTTTATTGAAAGCAAAAGGTGAACCAATCATTGCGACAAGTCGCGGTTACGTATATATGCATCCGCAAACTGAACCAGAGTACATCGAAAAAACCATTGTTTGTTTTCATTCAGCCGCTCAAACTGAAGAAGAGCTCAACATTTTAGTTGATCATGGAATTACTGTAAAGGATGTGAAAATAGAACATCCTGTATATGGTGATTTAACAGCATCTATTATGGTGTCAAACCGAAATGAAGTTAAAAACTTTATAGAAAATATAAAAGATAAGAAAGCAAATTTTTTATTAGAATTAACCGATGGCATTCATTTACATACGATTATTGCGGACAATGTAGATAAAATTAACGCTGCGGAACAATCATTAAGGAATGCAAACTTTCTTGTTGAATAATTCTTTTTGAAGTTTGTTAATTATCCTCATAATTATATTAATAGGCTTAATTAAATAGCCGAACTTTACGCATTGATTACAATTACAATGTAAATAAGAGCTTTTATTCAAATTAAAGATTGAAAACTTGTTGTCTAAAATTAATATGCTAGACTGATGGCAATAGGAGGGAATAATTAATGAAAAACTTAACTATTGCAGAATTGAAAGATGGATATACAAGAAAAGACTTTTCACCTGTTGAAGTAACTCGTGATTATTTGAAAAGAATCGAAGAGTTTAGTGCGTTAAATGCTTTCATTACAGTTACTTCTGAGCTCGCTTTAACCCAAGCAAGTATTTCTGAAGCGAAATATTTAGCTGGTGAACAAACAGGAATGTTAGAAGGTATCCCAATTTCTTATAAAGATAATTTGTACACTAAAGGTGTGCGAACAACAAGCGGATCTCAAATCGATAAGAACTTTATACCTGACGTAGATGCAGGTATCGTCAATATACTTAAACGTGAAGGTGCAATCACACTTGGCAAAGTCAATATGCATGAATATGCATTCGGAATCACATCAAATAATCCATTTTATGGCGCTGTAAAAAACCCTTGGCATACAGACCATACGCCTGGTGGATCAAGTGGTGGATCCGCCGCTGCAGTTGCAGCTTCATTAAGCGCAGCTTCAATCGGAACAGATACAGCTGGTTCAATTCGAATACCTGCCGCTGCGACAGGTATTATTGGATTGAAACCTACGCACGGATTAATTGACGCCACAAATGTGAAAAACATATCAAAGACACTAGACCATATCGGTCCGCTAACAAAAAACATACGTGATTTAAGCTTTTTGATGGAAGCGATGACTGGCTTGAATTATTCTGACTCATTATATACAGACATTCGCGGAATCAGAATTGGCGTTCCAAAAAACTATTTTAACGAGCTTATTGAAAGTGAAACAGCAGACCTTTATGCAGAAGCACTCGAAAACTTCGAGAAGCTAGGAGCAATACTAATTGAAATTGATATTCCTTTTACACCAGAAGATCTTGCGCTTTCATTTAGCATCGGAATTGCCGAAGCGGGACTTGTCCATGAAAAATCGATTAAAGAAACATTAGATTCTTATGGTTCAGATGTAAAAGCATCACTTCAATACAGTCATTCCATTACGGCGTTAGACTATTTGAAAGCATTAAAAAGGAAAAATCAATTATTTACTGATTTTGAAAAAGTATTTGAAATAGTTGATTTAATTGCTACGCCGACAACACCTGACGCGACCAAGAAAATTGGTGAGGAAGAAATTACGATTGACGGTATTACAGACAGCACATTTAATACAATGATTCGATTACCTGCCGTTTTCAACTTAACGGGACAACCAGCTTTATCAATTCCATGTGGGATTAATTCAAACGGTTTACCTATCGGACTTCAGTTAGCAGGACCTGCATTCGGTGAAAGAAAGTTGATAAAGGCCGGATTCGCTTATGAACAAGCTTATTTGGATTACTTTTACAAGATAAGGGACAGTAAGACAGACAAAATGGTAATAAATTAATGATATTAAAAAACAAGAAGACCTTTGAAAAATCTTCTTGTTTCACCTATTATTAACATCAATTTTTATAATCAACTTCCAAATCCAACTGCTCTAAAAAACCTATCATATACTTATGTCTTTCCTCGGCCAATCTTTTTCCCTCTGTTGTGATCATCATATCTTTCAATAACAATAACTTTTCATAAAAATGTGTAACAGACGCTGTTCCCCTCTTCCGATATTCTTCTTCAGACATTTCACTTCTAATGTTTTCGCCAGGGTCATATAACTTTCTTCCTCTTGCACCACCAAATGCAAATGTGCGCGCAATGCCAATAGCACCCAGCGCGTCTAGCCGGTCAGCATCTCGAAGTATCGCACCTTCAATAGAAGTAATTTCACGTTCATTTCCTCCGCTAAACGACACACTATCTATACACGCTAATACTTTTCGAATAAGTTCAGGACTCGCCCCATTTACTTCTAGTATTTCTTTGGCAGTCGGATTCTCATGAAATTTATATTTAGCATCATCGATATCATGAAGTAAAGCAGATAATTGAACAATAGATTGATCTGCTTCAGGTTTGGTAGAAGCTATGATAGACGCATTTTTCATTACACGTTCAATATGCGCAAAATCATGGCTTGCATCGAATTTTTTATAGACTTTTAGGGCAGTCTTAGTACAATCATTAATTAGGTTTTCCATTTTATCACCCATTCTTTTACTTATTCTGGACTGCACTCAATTATCTAAAAGTTCAGACGTTTTATTGACGTGTTATGTCGATTCATGTATAGTTAAAAACAGCCACAAAGTTTATTTGATGGACATTGAGAGGCTGAGGAGGTCATTACATGTTCCAGGGAAAAGTGAAATGGTTCAGCAATGAAAAAGGCTATGGTTTCATAGAAGCGGATGACGGTGAAGATGTGTTTGTCCACTTTACAGGTATTATCGGAGATGGGTTTAAGACGCTTGATGAGGGCGAATCAGTATCTTTCGAAATTACTGAAGGAAATCGAGGTCCCCAGGCAGCCAATGTCTCTAAGAATTCATAAAAACATATTAATTAATTTATCCCGCCGGCCTTTGTTGCCTGCGGGATACTATTTTGGTATTTTATTCATTTCTCCACCTAAAAACTGCAGTTGCTCACCTATCGGACAATTCGAAATGCAAATTCGGTGCGAAGCTGTCTTCCCTATTATATTTGTTAATTGTTTTTTAAGGACACAGCCATCACAGTATATCGAAATCACCTGATCTATTTCATTTTCAATGATTGATTTATACATATAATCCACATCCATCCTTTCCTTATTCTAATACGCTTTAAATATAGGTGCAAGTGATTTAAAATAGCTATATATTTGGTACTATTAATCTAAAATTTATTGTACACTGCAATATACAACAATTACAATAATTCTATAGGAGAGATATACAGTGATTGAGCTATATGTTGACGGGGCTAGCGCAGGTAATCCTGGAAAGAGTGGTATAGGTATTTTTATAAAAGGTGAAGGTCATAAAATTAAGATTTCTGAATCGATTGAACCAACGAATAATCACACAGCAGAATTTCTAGCCCTTCTTCGTGGAATTGAAGAGGTCGCGAAACTTACAACAGGAATCGTTGCGGCAAGATCGGATTCACAAGCGGTTGTCTTAGCCGTGGAAAAGGAATTTGCAAAAAATGATATCCATAAACAATACTTGGAACAAATACTAGCTATCACTAATACCTTTGAATTCTTTTTCATTAAATGGATTCCAAGTTCTGAAAATCGCGCGGCCGATGCACTTGCCCGCGAAGCAATTCATAAAAACGACTGAATGCTCATAAGCATCCAGTCGTTTTCTGTTTCCACTTTGAAATACAACACTAGTAATCCAAGTCACGCCTTCATAAAAGTAACTGTTTGTTCGATTGAATCATATAATACCCATTCTTTATTAAATACAACAGAACCTACATTCACAAGGATTTTCCCGCTCACCTCACTTAGGTGATAAGGAGCACCAAATTCCACCAAATAATTCTGATTGGCTATCGTTAAAGCTGATTGATGACTATGACCATAAAATGTTAGCCTATGGGTCGAATCGTCACTAATTAGTGACCAAGGTTCACCACCCCATTCCCACTGGTGTCCATGGATGATCAGAGCACCATCAATCTGTATTGTTTCAGGGCACATTTCTATTTTTTCACGCAGTAATTCATTCGTTTTTGTTATTAGTAATATTCGTTCTTCCTGATTCCCACTTATCGACGGGAATGTTAGATACTTCGTAAATCCTTCTGGTATAAGCATTACATCTTTTAAATGAGAATACTTCTGACCCTTGATATCCTTTTTACTAATTGTACATTCAAATAAATCGCCTGTACCAATAAGTTCCGCATTAGGTGATATTTCAGAAATATGTGCTAGCACTTTTTCTAATTCATCAATAGATGAATGAATGTCTCCAAGAAGCGCGTACTTCAAAAACCTCACCTCCATACTTGTATATTATGATAGCCTATTCTTTGTGAACCTCTACGCCTTCTTTTGAGACCCAGTCACTATAGCTGCCAATATACAGACGTATGTTTTCATAGCCGTAATGAGCCAACATAGCATACACTGGAGCTGCTGTTACACCGCTGCCACAATAGACAGTGACAGTTTTTTTAGCATCTGCAACTTTACCTAATTTTTCTTTAATTGCTTCATCAAAGTGGAAAGTTCCTTCTTCTTTTAATTGCTCCCAATCAAAATTCAATGCACCTGGAATATGCCCTGCTATAGGATCAATCGGTTCAATGTCACCGCGGTAGCGTTCAGCTGCACGTGCATCAATTAAAATACTACCCGTCTCACCAGACACCGTTTTCTCAATAAAATCCCTCGATGCATAAATCGATTCATTCCATTTCGGTATAACAGAAGTTCTTTCTGGCTTTGTGGGTTCAGCTGAAACCGGGACTCCATGCTCTTTTAACGCATTAAATCCTTCAAGTAATATAACCGCATTCTTGAATCCTGCATACTGAAGAAACCACCATGCACGTGCAGCAAATGGGCTTCCCCCATCATCGTAAATTGCAATGGCATCTTCTAGTTCTAGCCCACTTGACTGAAATAGCTCGAGTAACAAGTCCTGATTCGGCATCGGCTGTCTACCGTTTTCTTTCGTCATATCAGACAAATCATCATTTAAATCCCAGTGCACCGCACCTAGTACATGTTCATTTACAAAGTTATTTTTGCCAAGTTTAGAGTCTTTCAATGAAAAACGAGCATCAATCCATTTATAATCATTGTATTGAATATCATTAATTGACATAAATACTTTATTCAATTATACCAACTCCTTCAGTTTTAGGTTTTCATAAATTGCACGCCATGCTTCAATTTTTTCAGTTCCTTCGAGAAGCGTTCTTTCCGTCTCAATTTGTGTTATGCACTCTGTTAGTAAATGTTCACGTAAAGCTTCTGCTTCACAATCAATCCAGTTATTTAACCAACTATCCAACTCGGTCTTCATTTCCATTAAGAAAGCTTCTGAATCTTTTTTCAAGACTTCCTGAAGACGGTCTCTTAATATTTCACGGTCGCCTCTTTCAAAAAATGATCGCTCATTTTTAAACACTTTATTCACACTGCTATAAACAGTCGAATCATTGAAAGGCATATTAAATGATAGCATGTCGCCTTCTCCCGGCTCAAATAAGGATAGGACGAGCGTTTCATCTATCTCTTTAAGTGCGTACATCTCAACTTTTTGACGGTCATTTATTGCTTTATTTAAAAAATTAAGCATGCGTAAATTCGTCACTTTTAATTCTTGGGTTATATCAAAACCGATACTATTCACCGTTTCATCTAATGCTAATTTCAATGCTTGATCATTCGGTTTATTTGTAAATGAGGCTGGATTATAAGCTTCTCTATAAAAATCACTGAATCGCAAGAATACGCGTTGTAAGATGTAATAAATCAATTCCCCTAACTCATTAGAAGCAGTTGTTTTTAGCACACCTGCAAAACTATTAGCATATCTCTTGCGTACACTTTGTTCCAAATTCTCTAACTCTATTAGTCGTTCTGATTTACGTTGCATATTCGACTCAGTCCTAGAAATAAGTGAGGCTAGGCGTTCAGTTGTTTTAGTCGTCTCTTCTTCAAGTGATTGAACTGCAAGTCCGTGTAAATCATGCTCCAAGAACTGATGAAACGCTACTTCGAAACGTTCCATATGAGGATCCTGGCGATTCTCAATTTTCGCTTCTAACGCTTGTAAACTAGAAATTCCATGGACGCGCGGATTTCGGATACCAAAATTTTGAAGCTCATTGCCGACAAATGTTTTTACAGCATTAGATTCCTCAACATCGGTAGCTAAGTCTATAGCATTTACGATGAAAAACATTTTATCCATTTCAAAAGCATCTTTCACACGACCAAGTTGAATAAGAAATTCTCTATCAGCTCTTGCGAACGCATGATTATAGTAAGTTACAAAAAGAATTGCATCTGCATTCCGGATATAGTCAAACGCTACATCCGTATGACGAGCATTAATGGAGTCGGCTCCTGGTGTATCAACTAACGTAATTCCTTTTCTTGTTAGCTCACAATCAAAGTAAAAGTCAATAGATTCCACAAAACAACTTCGATCTTCTTCTGCGACAAATTTAACAAATTCTTCGCGCTGTACCCTTAGCACAGTTCCCAGAACTTCAGCGTAATTTGGATACCCCTTCTTAAATGCTGTTATAAACGCCTTGTGAATGTGTAAACTCTCATCCTCAAATCGTGCGCTTAATGCTTTTTCAACTTGTTCAAAAGCTTCACCTAGCGTTTCAACCTTAACTCCGAGCACTTCAAATGACCGAACTACATCTTCAGTCATTCGTTTAACCGTTTTCAGCATAACATCAGCAGTTTTGTGGTGTCTTTCAGGGGTAACTGGTCTAACTCTATTAATCGTAGCAGTTGTAGGATTTGGTGAAACCGGAAGAATATTCTCACCTATTAATGCATTTGAAAATGATGATTTTCCAGCACTAAATGCACCAAATAACGCCACTGTAAACTCTTGTCCATTTAAACGTTCAGCCTTTTTCTGTAAATATTCAGCTGCTTCCGAAAACCCTGGGACCGTTTTAATAACAGTTGCAACTTCAATTGCTTTTTCGCTCACAATCTCTACTGCTGATGTTGTTTGTTTATTATTATCCTCTTGTATAACATCTTCCAAATCATGTGCTAACTCTATATTCTCAACAGGCGATTCAGCGATATATTCAGAGATATCAATAATTACTTTCTTGCGCCAGCTTTCAATAAGTGCATCACGACCCTCTAATTGTACTAACGAAGGTTGCTCAATTATTTCACTCGCTTTGTCTATACGATTTTTTAACTCAACTAGTTCTCTAATAGCATTTAATTTATTATCTAATGTTTGTACTTTCAATTCAAGAGGACCTGCATTTTCAGTTCCAGCATTTGATGCTATAGTTGACATTGTTAATTTCCAGTCATCTGTTAGTCTCTTAAAAGAATTTATAATCGTTGTTTTCATTTGATTAGAATAGTTTAAAATTGTATCTCCTGTAATTACATCAGAAGCAATAAACTCTTTTTCAACTTCATTAAATGGGATTTCTAAATTCAGTGCATCTACTTCTAACGATTTTTCATCTGTAAGAATACCTGCTTCTTTCAATGATTTTTTCATTAGTGTTTTTAGATGAACTTCAATTTGCGTATGTACTAATTTTTTAATATTATCAGCAAGGATTTCTTTACGTTTTTCACGCTCTTCCGCAGTCTTTTTAGCACTAAAAATTAAACCGACCTTAAAACGAGATGAAACGGACTCTAAATAATTCCTTAATGCTTCGCGTGTTTCATATGGTGTAATTGCCGCATTCTCTAGCAAACTACTTTGTTCTCTGTCAAATGATATTGAAAATGTATCTTCTGTAAGAAGTTCTTGTTGTTTTTTTGCAGCTCTTAACTCTTCCGTTATTTCAACCTGTTTTTCCCATTCCTCATCTGCCACTATTGCAGAGTAATTTTCTTTACATGCAGCTATTTCTTCATTTAAAAACAATTGATGCTCATCATTAAGTTTTTCAATCGTTTTATGGGCATTTTGTATAAAATTTTCTTGCCAATTTTCAATCGATCCTTTAACTATTGCCTTCACTTTATTAAAATCATTATGTGGATGTGAAAAATCAAGTAATGATGTATAAAAAATTCCGCGTGGATTGACGCCCCACATCTTAAAAGACGACTCAACAGCTAATTTAAATTGTTCAAACGGTAATTCACTTTCACGATGTTTGTCTATTTGATTTATAATTAAATAGACGTTTGGATTATAACGCATCAATTCTTTAGTAAAACTGAAATTCAACTCAGATTGCACATGATTGTAATCCATCGTATAAAATACAAGATCTGCTAAATGAAGTGCAGACTCCGTCGACAATCGATGTGCATCATCAGTTGAATCAACGCCTGGCGTATCCATAACAGTTATACCTATGGGCAACGCAGATTCCTTGTGCCCGATTTCAATTAGCGAAACAGCCGCACCATCTTTACTAAATGATTTCACTGCATCTGAAAATCCATGTCCGCCATATTTAACTGCCTGACCATCTGTTAAATGAATAACTGCATAATCTGTATCACTTTTCCTAACTTTAACAATATTTGCACTCGTTGGAATCGGACTAGATGGAAGTAAATCGACACCGGTTAACGCATTAATCATGGAGGATTTTCCTGCCGAAAAATGACCAGCGAAACCAATCATATATTCTTCATCCATTAATTTTTCACCAAATAGATTTAATTTTGCATAACGAGTTGTATCTTCATTTTCAGAAAAGACTTTCCCGATTGTTGCCGCTTCTTGTAATAACTGACTTTGTCGCTCCTTAAACATGGACATAATATGTTCGTTCCCTTCTTAAATTACTCATCCTATCATACCATCTTTTCCAAGCTAAATTATATTCATTTTTTATCAAATAAATTGATTTTTTTGTTTCATTACATCTAAAGTAATGGTACAATGATACTAGAATTTTTTCTTCGGAGAGGTATGATTTATATTGAGCACTTCCAAAAATGTACAAATGATTTTAAATGGAACAATTTCAGCATTAACAACAGTTATCCCTTTAAAGCTTGAAATACTTCCCCCAAAACTTATCGTACAACCTTTTGAACAAAAACAACTTAGCGTTTTAATAGGTCTTGTCGGTGGCATTAAAGGTCGACTAATAATAGATACAAGCTTTGATGTTATCGACACTATTGGACAATCAATGTTCGGTATGTCAATTGAAGGCGAAATGATTGAATCGTTTACCGGAGAACTTGGTAATATGATTGCCGGTAACTTATGTACTGCTTTGGAAAAAGGTGGTCTAATTCTCGATATTTCCCCACCTACAGTCATGACAGGTAACACGAAGTTTTTTGGTTTTAAACAAGCTTTTGTTCTACCTGTGCGTTTAGAAAATGGTGGTTCCTTAACAGTTCTGCTTACTATTGATGAAAATTAAAAAATCTGCTGCCTAATTATATTAGGAGCAGATTTTTTGATAGCTTTAAATTTAAAAGTCTTTGGATAACCCAATACTTTATTGTTCTGATTTTCAACTATTAATTTTAACTGGAAAAACATTTTCGATTTCTGGCTTTATTAATTGTTCATCTTCATCTAATAGCAAATGAACAGTGCCTGAATCAGCCGATGTTCGAATTAGACGCCCTGCACCTTGTCTAAGCCTTAGCAGCATATAAGGTAAGTCTACTTCGGTAAATGGATTATCCGCATGTTTTCGTCTAGCTTCAAATAATGGATCCTTTGGCGGGAATGGTAAATCATAAATAATGACGCGTGTTAATGCATCTTGCGGAATATCTAGTCCCTCCCATAAATTATAGGAGCATAGTACTTTTATTTTCTTTTTCTGAAAATCACGCACAATAGATGATAATTCGCGCTCTCCTTCAAATGCAATTTGGTACTCTTTTCCTTTTGGAAATTTTTCTTTAAATTGTTGCAGTGCATTTTCCGACTTAAATAAAATTAAAGTCTGCTCATCTTCCTCAAGTAACTCTAATACTTTATCTACTTTAGTTTCATTCAAAATATCATGCGCCATAACCTTCATCACTTCATCGTAATCAAAAGGAGACGCAACTGAAAATGACAAATCGTCTTGAATTCCCAAACCATCTGCCAAATATGAAAAGTCTTTTTGTATTGATAAAGTAGCTGAAGAAAAAACAATCGGCATCTTAGATGAAAATAATTTCTCTTGTAATATATCCGTGACAAGACGAGGCATAATAACTAAAGTTGACTCTCCTTTTGGCACTTCAAGCCAATCAACTGCATCATTTTCATCCGTAAATAATTGCATTGAATAAATATATTGGTCAAGATATTCCTCAACCATTCTTAATTCGTATTCAGGAATTATATAAAGTTCTCCCTCAAAAACAAATTCTTCAAGGAGTGCTGTTGAAATCAAAATGGCTTCCCTACCGACTTCCAGTAAGTCCTCAGACTTTTCAATTGCTTTCCGCTCGTTTGTACTAATTTCAGCAAAGACGTTTAGCAATGTGAAAAAGGTTTCATGTGTTTCAATTAGTCTCTCCATTAACAATAGCGTCTGTTCGCGTATGTCATTAACCATAATTTTTTCAAGTAAATTTAGTAGCGTACTATCTTGAACTTCATAAGTGAGTGCTCGCTGCGCGGAATATTCTAATAGATGACCTTCGTCAAACACAACCATTGATGATTCTGGTAAAAGCGGTAACTGTCCTTGTCTTTCACGAGAATCTTTCGTCCATACATGTTCCATATAAAAGTCGTGTGAGCAGATAACGATCTCAACAGCGTCTCTGTAGTGGTTACGGTGAATCGTTTGGCCACATCTATTTCTAAGGTCACAAGCAGAACATTGTTGAATAGGATGGTAGTTAACTGTATTCCACTGTTCATCGCTTAAGTCAGGGTAATTTGAACGTTCACCATAAGGATAAATAGATTGCAATGACTCAGTCCCATAAACGAAATCTGGAAGACTATCTTCTATATCTTCAATATATTCTTCGTCCACTTTTTCAGATGCTTCTTCAAGACGTTTTAAACATAAATATTGGCTTCTTGCTTTCGCAAGTCGAACATCAATATTAAGTTGGAGTGCGTCACTAATTTTACGGATATCTCCATCTTCTTTAACAAGTTGCTCAATCAACGTCTCATCTGCGCAAGATATTATTGCTGGTTTACCAGTATAACGTGCATAAGCTATCGCTGGGAGTAAATAAGCTATTGTTTTTCCTGTTCCAACCCCAGCTTCCGCAAATAGAACTTTTTTGTCTTTTAATGCTTGTTCTATCTGAAAAGCCATAAAAATTTGTTCGTCACGGCATTCAAAGCCTTTTTCAGTTAAATCATCGTACAAGGTATCCCCGATCCAATCATTTAGCGAATCATAAAATGATTTTTCTTTCGATAACGGGAATGGCATCTTACCTTTCATACAGTAAACCCCTTTCTATTCAATGCTTATGAATGCAAATGGAAGAGGTTTTTTCCTCTTCCAGAAAATTTCTTATTTTCGCTTACCCCAATACTGATAAAAATCTGTTCGAATAAAACCATTAAATAATTTACGTTTCTTAGTCGTCCTTTGACCATATAACTTTTCAAAGTTTTCCAATGAAGAAATCATATAAACCGACCATGAAGGATGATTTTTCATAATACTACCAAGAATACGCGTAATTTCTTCGGCTTCTTCAATTTCACCAATACGCTCTCCATATGGTGGATTTCCAATCATCACGCCGTTCAATCCCTCGAAATGTAAATCGTGAACGTCACGCTGTTCCCACTTAATTAGATCGACAAAACCGGCTTCAGCAGCATTTGCTTCCGCAATTCTAACCATATTTGAATCAACATCAAATCCTGTTATGTCTAATGGTTGATCATACTTCGCTAAATCTTCTGCTTCCTCACGAACTTGATCCCATACTGACTCAGCAATCCAAGGCCATTCCTCACATAAGAAATCACGATTAGAACCTGGAGCTATATTTTGACCAATTAAAGCAGCTTCAATTGGAATTGTTCCTGAACCACAAAACGGATCGATAAATGGACGATCTGGTTTCCAACGTGACAATTTAACAAGTGCAGCTGCAAGCGTTTCTTTTAACGGAGCATCTCCCTGTCCTTTTCGATATCCACGTTTATGAAGACCAGTTCCACTTGAATCAAGCGTTAACGTTACTTTGTCTTTTAGAATTGAAACTTCTAATTTAAACAACGAGCCAGATTCCGGGAGAAAACCAGTTCTGTTATAAGCCTTGTTCAATCGTTCAACAATTGCTTTTTTTACGATTGCTTGACAGTCTGGCACGCTATATAAAGTTGACTTTACCGACTTACCTGCAACAGGAAAAGCGGCATCAACAGGTAAAAAGTCTTCCCACGGAAGTGCTTTCGTTCCTTCAAACAACTCATCAAATGTTTCAGCTTGGAATTCGCCTGCCATAATCCTAACTCTATCAGCTACTCGTAACCACATATTTGCTCTCACTATCGCTGTACTGTCACCCGTAAAGTATACTTTCCCATTTTCTGTAGTTGTTTTGTAACCAAGTGCTTTTACCTCATCTGCAACAAGTGATTCAAGTCCCATTGCGCTCGTCGCTACTAATTTAAATTCATTCATCGGTTATACAACTCCTATCTATATCACTCTTAGCCAAGAAATAATCCATTACTAGAACAAATCTATGTAAAAACAATTGAAATTTCCCACATTTTCAGTTCAAATACTTTCATTAGAACTAAATACAAAATAAAAGCTCTCCTTTATATCGGAGAGCAGTAATTTTACATTTAAATACCATAGGAAATTCGATAAGCCATGTTTTGTTCCCGTGTACTCAAACGGCTTTAACACCTCGTACTTAGGGCGGTAATCATCTATCTACAGGTATGATCCTGTCTCTTCATAAGTTGAATTCCTTCTGAAGAATGCCCCTACCATAGTTTGGGTTTCTCACTCGTGGGGTTTACCGCGTTCCATCTAATCTGTTTCCAAATTAGCTACGTTTCTGTGGCACTGTTCAGGGAACCTCATTCATATATAAAGGGCAGAAGCCGTTTATACTTAGAATTTATTCCCGCCGTCAATGCGCAAAGCGCAATGCCCCGGCTTATTTATTAACCGAGCACGAACACTACGGTCATCTCAGATCCGTGTGAGCATGGACTTTCCTCTACAAAGTCAAGCTTTGCAGCGATTACCTAAATTCACGCTATGGTCTTTGTAGTATACAACATTATTGATATACTTTCAATATTTTCGTTCTGCATCCTCGTGATTGAATAACTTACTACCAAACACATGCTTTTCAAGATTCGATATGCGTTTTAGTAAATCGAAGTTTGTAGCACCCGCGTTTGCTGCTGGAACACGTTTTACTGATTCAGAAACTTGTTCTTTTAGTCGCATATTGTCATTTTCTAAGTCCGCTATTTGTTTTTTAAAAGCTTGGTAATCATGAATAACATCGTCTAAAAAGAGATCGACCTCTTCTTGATTATAGCCACGGAGACCCGTTTTAAATTCTTTTTCAAGTATCGTTTTAGTATCTAGTTTAATGTCCATGAAAAATCGCCCTTCCATCACTGTTACGTATGCGATATTATAGCATATCTTGTACATATTTGTCCTTATTCAAACATACTTTACCAAATTCCCCGCAGTATCTTTGAACTTTTGACCAGCTTATTACCAATCTATTTGTTGTTGAAACGCCTATATGTTTAAAAACAAACTAAATTTAGAGGCATTTTATTCAAACTCGGTTTTTGTCGGTTACTGCGCTTCCCCGGGAAATAGTTTGCGGAATATTCTCATTTCCCGTTTATAAAAATCCATTTGCCCCCGCTTACGAAATCTCACAGTTAAATTAGCATCCTTCTCTAAAAAAACACGAGCTTGTTGTGTAACCAACATTGCTTTCTCTAAATCTTTTATTTTGTGCTCATATAATTTGGCAAGCTCCTCAAGCGCAATTATCCGTCGCCTACCTATAAGTCCTGCAGCCGCTATTTCAAAAGCACATACAGCATCTAAATTTGCTAATTCTCTTTTCATAATAAATCCAAAATGATAATGCGTCGCCGGATGATTCGCACCAAATTCTTCAATGACACTTTCAAGTATTTGACGGCCTCTGTCATAAGATTTTAAATCTGCAAACCATTTCCCAATATTCGTATGCGTTGTTGCTGTTTCTTGTATTTCTATTCGTAGAACAAGTTCAGTAGCCTTAATATAAAGTGAAACTAACGATAAGATATCCAACTCATTATGCGTCAATACTTTCATTAAATTAATCGGATTACCACTCTTTACAGCATCTTGATAAATAATAGGCGCCATGAAACCAGGGATATCTCCGTCGCGGTGGAAACCAAGTTTTTCTTCCTCAATTGAAGTTAAATTAAATGTCAAAATTTCTTCCTTCCATATTCGACGTGAACCATGTAGTAAATCAATATGCGCATGTTCTAACAGCACAGGCAATATATTACGATTCATTGTCCACCGGGTTTGTAGCTGTGGCACATCAAAGCTCTTCCCATTATACGTAACGAGTGTAAATTTATGCGCCCATAAATTTGTTGCATATAGAAATGCGGGTTCATGATCAGGACCAGGCAGTACATATTGCGTAAGTATAAAACCTTCCACTGTTTCCTCAATAAATCCAAGTAAAAAAATTAGCGTGCCAGTACCTTTTAATCCAGTTGTTTCAGTATCAAAAAAAAGAAGGGACTTCGTAAAGTCTGGTGCTAAAGGATGCTGTTCCCCAGACTCTTCCCACAGTTTAAGCGTTTCCTTCAGATTTGTAAGTATCATATCCCCGTGCCTATAATCTTTTCCATAATTAACAACTCGTTTATATACAAACCCAAACTTATTTTCTTCTTTAACCAAACCCGCATCAAGCCATAACTGCTCATATTGGGGTGGTGACGGGGCGACAAACACATTACTTTGTTCTGTCTTTTGATTTCCACTTGATTTTTTTAAAAGCTTCTTCATTTCCATTAACTTTTTTTCATACGACACGCTTTTCTCCTCCAGCCAAAGCATGAAGAAGAGACTCAACATCACTTTTCATATCAATACCTGCTTCTTGCGCGCCGATACATACTGGACAACCAACCTCGCAATAACATGAGGACACATGACTTGCAGCTTGTTGGAATAAAGACGTCCACTGACTGTAAATCTTTTCACTTAACCCAATACCTCCAGGATAACTATCATAAATAAAAAATGTCGGTTTATCCGTATGAATCGCTTTCACCTGCGGGATAACATGGATATCAGTTCTATCGCATCTTATAAAGAGTGGAATAAAAGACTGAACTGCATAAGCTGCTCCTGTCATTGCATCCGTCAGTGCCGATTCCGTCCACCCTTCAGGCACATCAAAAGAATACCAAGTAGATGTTGTGTGTAATTCAACAGCTGGTAAGGAGATGGGCCCTGAACCGATATTGTCATGCGTTCCAAAACGAATCTTCTTGAAAATCGTCGGCATAGCGAGTACTGCTATATCTCCGTAGGAAGCTTTATTTTCTCCGAGATCATTTACTTCGTCTTCACTAATTACTTTTAACTCAACCGCTAAATTTGCATCTGTAAAATAGTCGACATCTACTTCCGTGACAAAAGCTTTCTTTTCTTCCCAATCAAGCTTCTCTACTTGGAACTGAGTTCCTTGATGAATATAAATGGCTTCTTCATGAAGCAATGTTAATGCACTGTAACGATCCATCTCACCTATAACAGTTGTTCCTTTCGGGTGCGTTCGATCTATAATAACAACATTTTCCTGCGCAGCGGATCTTAGACTTACATCACTTGCAGGAAATTGGTCAGTCATCCAATGCCATTTATCAGAAGTTTGTATGAGCACGCCTTCACTTTCTAAGAAAGCAAGTAATTGTTGCACTTCAAACTCTCCATATGTTTCAGTCTTAGTAAACGGCAATTCAAACGAAGCGCATTTTAAATGATCCATGAGAATAAACATATTATCTGGATGAATCCGACCTTCCTCTGGTGCTTGTCCAAGTAAGTAATCAGGATTCTTAATAATATATTGATCCAAAGCAACAGATTGTGCGACATAAATTATGAGCGCTTCATCCTGCCTTCTGCCAGCGCGACCAGCTTGTTGAAAAGCACTCGCTATATTTCCCGGGTAACCCGTCATGACACAAGCTTGGAGTTGACCAATGTCAATTCCAAGCTCCAGTGCATTCGTGCTTACAACGGTGCGAATGTCGCCATTACGAAGACCCTTCTCAATTTTCCTTCGCTCAGATGGCAAATATCCTCCCCTATAGCCCATCACAGTTTCATCAAAGAGTTTTTTCTTCGTCAGTTCTTTCATATAAGTAACGATCATTTCTACGCGCACACGACTTTTCGCAAAAATAATTGTTTGGATACTTTTTCGGTATAATAAAGTAGCTATATCTCGTACTTCCAAAACTGCACTTCTTCTAATTCCAAATGTAGGATGAATAACTGGTGGATTGTAAAATACAAAATGCTTTTTCCCAGAAGGAGCACCGTTATTTGTTAATAATTTCATTTCCGTATTCGTAAGTGCTTCTGCTAATTCTCCCGGATTCGCAATTGTCGCAGATGTACAAATAAATACCGGGTTACTTCCATAATAACGACAAATTCTTTTTAATCTACGAAGTACATGTGCTACATGGCTGCCAAAAACACCTTTGTATGTATGCAATTCATCGATGACGATATATTTTAAATTCTCAAATAGAGAGACCCATTTTGTATGATGAGGTAATATGCCTGAATGCAGCATGTCTGGATTTGTTAACACGATATGTCCAGACTTTCTAACCTTTGAGCGTAACCCCGATGCCGTGTCACCATCATACGTATAGCTCAGTATCGTTTCCTCACTCGCCTCGATTAATTCATGTAAATCGCTTAGTTGATCTTGCGCGAGTGCCTTCGTCGGAAATAAATAAATTGCCCTTGAGGATGAATCTTCTAAAATACTTTGCAATACCGGGAGATGATAACAAAGTGATTTACCAGATGCCGTTGGTGTTACAGCCGTAAATGATTCACCGTTATACGCATGCTCAAAAGCAATTCTTTGGTGGCTATATAGTTGTTGAATTCCTTTTGATGCAAGTGCTTTAATAATAGATGGATGTAGTTCCTCTGGAAATGGTGCATATGTTGCTGACTTTCTGGGTATTGTCCTATAATGACTCACATTATTCTTAAAAGAAGGATCTGTCCGTAAGGTTTCTAGTACAGACAGTATCGAAGAATTTGAGTCCATTATGAGTCGCCTTCTTTTTCAAGCGCATTAAGAAAAGTCTTAAGTGTATATTCAGCAGAGTTAATAGAAAGAACAAATCTTTTTAAGCCAGTTTTTTTATAAAACGACTGGACAATAAATTGTTTCATTGAATCTGTTAACGCATCGATTTGTACAGGATGAACATATTGCGGTTTTGCTATTTTAATCCACGCATAAGATTCTTCAGACCACTCATCTAATAACGTATGATATTTATCTGAATAAGGTTTTACTTCAACAAAAAAGTCGGGCTCACGATCAAGTTTTCTCATCTCTGTATGACGTTTTCGGCATTCATCACAAACAGAAAGGAGTATTTTGCATTTTTCTTCTAAACTCATTATTCATCAACCTCTCTGATTCTTTCTTTTATTTTATCAGATAATGTCTATGTTCTCCATCTTATAGAGAATGTGCGTTCCGCAATCACGACAAAAATTCGTTGAATATCGGAACTTAACTTATGCTTAACCGTCTTATGCTTGTGGTATAGTAAGTAAATGTGAGGTGGTTTGAATGACTATACGCTATCCTAACGGCAAAAAGTATGTACCTGTCCAAGCTGCCGAAAAAAGAAAAATAGTGAATCATTCTTATAGTAACAGAGGTAAAACTTTGGAAGATGAACTAAGTGAATCAAATGATTATTACTTGAATCACAGTATTGCTGTCATTCATAAAAAACCTGTACCAGTTCAAATTGTTAAGGTAAATTACCCAGCGCGAAGTGCCGCTGTCATTACAGAAGCATACTTTCGTACCCCTTCAACAACAGACTTTAACGGCGTATGGAACGGCCATTATCTGGACTTTGAAGCGAAAGAAACAAAAAGTGAAACGTCATTCCCGCTACAAAATATCCACACGCATCAAGTTGAACATATGAAAAATGTAACCAATCAACAAGGTATCGCTTTTTTAATCGTTAGATTCTCTTCCCTTGATCGTTATTTCATAGTTTCTTATGATATTTTCGAGACTAAATGGGACAGAATGAAAGTGGGCGGAAGGAAATCAATTGCACTCTATGAATTTGAAGAAGAGACTATAGAAATAAAACCTGGTTTTATGCCCAGATTAGATTATTTACATGCACTACCCTCTATAGTAGAAAATAATGATGGATTGATTGAAAGGTAGGAATTATATATGAGTGATCAAATAAATTCAAGAACTGAGCGACGTAAAGCTCAAGAAACAACTAATAAAAGAAAACGTAAACCGAAGAATTCGAAAAGTATTATAAAGAAAATAATTTTAACTGTTGTAGCGATCGGATTCGCAGTCTTAATTGGCGGAGCAGGACTATTCGCATTTTACGCAAGTACAGCTCCTGAACTCGATGAAGAGTTATTGAAAGATCCGTTGTCTTCAAACATAGTTGCTAGTAATGGAGATTTAATCTTAAAAACTGGAACTGAAAAGAGAAAATATATTCCTTATGATCAAATTCCTAAACCTTTAGAAGAAGCTATTTTAGCAACTGAAGATGTTCGCTTTTACTCTCACCATGGCATGGACTTTTACAGACTTGGTGGTGCAGTTTTAGCTAATTTACGAAGCGGCTTCGGTTCACAAGGTGCAAGTACACTTACACAACAAGTTATTAAAAACTCGTTTTTAAAAAATGATAAAACGTTAAAGAGAAAAGCACAAGAAGCATGGCTTGCGTTCCAACTAGAGCGCAAATATGAAAAAGAAGAAATTTTTGAAATGTATTTCAATAAAATCCTAATGTCAGGGAATCAATATGGTATTGGTACAGCTGCTGATTTTTTCTATGGTAAGGAACTTAATGAGCTTGACTTAAGTGAAATGGCAATGTTAGCCGGACTTCCACAAAGTCCAAATGGTTATAACCCTTACACAAACCCTGAACGCGCCGAAAAACGACGTAATGTTGTTCTTGGCTTAATGGTTCAACATAAGAAAATTACATCTAAGGAAGCGGAAACAGCTAAGGCAATACCAGTCGTAGCTAGTCTTTTGTCTGAAGAAGAAAGAAAGAAAGATGACAATACAAAGTATGCTGCATTCATAGATGTTGTTTATGATGAATTAGAAGAAAAAGGTATGCTAGATATACTTTCCGAAGGTGTAACAATTCAAACAACACTAGATATAACTGCGCAAGAATCTGTTGAATCTGCGTTAAAGTCTGATATCTACGCAAACGAAAATATGGAAGCTGGTCTTACAGTACTTGACACAAAAACTGGTGCAATTGTAGCTGTCGGAGGTGGACGTAATTTCTCCACAGGTCTCTTTAATGTGGCAACAAAGGAAAAAAGACAACCAGGATCATCAATTAAACCAATATTATCATATGGGCCTGCAGTTGAATATTTGAATTGGTCAACTGGTCAAACGATTCAAGATACAGCATACAACTATCAAGGAACGAAACCACCACAGGCGGTTCGCAATGTTGATAGAAAATATAAAGGGCCTGTTACTATGCGTGAAGCACTCTACGATTCTCGTAATGTTCCAGCTGTCAAAACATACGAAGAAGTTGGGCGTGGAAAAGCAGTCGATTTCGCCGCAAAACTTGGTATACCACTCGAAAATGAATTTCCAGCTAACGCTCTAGGTGGTACTGATGAATTTTCAACAATGCAAATAGCGGGTGCTTATGCTGCTTTCGGAAATGATGGTTTTTTTACAAAACCACACGCAATCACAACTATAACTTTTCGGGACGGGAAAACTGTTCTAACTGAAACACCTGAATCAGTTGCTGTTATGAAAGATTCAACAGCTTATATGGTGACTGATATGTTAAGAGATGTTCTATCAAAAGGAACTGGAACACGTGCAGCAATCTCTGGTTTAGACGTTGCTGGTAAAACAGGAACGACTAATGAGGCAAAGGATTCGTGGTTTGCAGGGTATACAACCGATTATACAATTGCGGCATGGGGCGGCTATCGAGATCGTTCGCCAATGGAAAGTTTTGACGGTGAACGTTATGTTCCACAAGACTTGTTTAATGCTGTAATGAGCGATATTTCTGCAGGGAAAAATACAGCTCAGTTCAAAAGACCATCATCAGTTGAAGAAGCGGACATCCAGTATGGCTCTGACCCACTCAAACTAGCAAGTTCTTCAACGCCTTCGAATTTAAGGCGCACAGAGCTATTTGTGAAAGGTACGTTACCAACGAAAGTTGTTGAGGAAATTGAGGAACCAATGGTACTTCAAGCACCTACAAATTTAACAGCTGAATATGATGAAGATAATTTCTCTATCGACTTGCAATGGGATCATGAAGAACCAGATTCTGATGATTTTGATGGCGATGTCGAATTTATTGTTTATGCTAGTGCCGATGGCGGAGGAATGAAAGAGATAACGAGGTCATCTAATGATTCCATTGAATTTACTGGTGTTGAAGAAGGTAAAAATTATACATTCAATGTTATCGCTACTATTGGCGAACTGCAGAGTAGTCCCGCTTCTATTAGCATATTAATATCAGGTCAAGAAGAACCTCCTGAACAGGAACCGGAAGAACCGGATATTGATGATGACGAGAATAAAGATAAGGATAAAGACAAGGATAAAGATAAGGATGAGAACAACGGGAACAATGGGAATAATGGGAACAATAATGATTCCAACAACGGGAACAATAACGGAAATCCGGGTAATGGAAACAATAACGGAAATCCGGGTAATGGAAACAATAACAACGGAGTTCCACCTATTGACCCAAACACTGATCAGAACCCTGTTGTTCCAGGTCAAGATGAAGATAACGCCAATCCAAGTAATGAAGATACCAATAATAACTAAAAAATAGATAGAGTTTAGATTTAGTGTAAAACTTTAATGTTGTCAAGCAAACAAAGTAAAAGCTGAAGTCCCGTAAAACTAACGGGACTTCAGCTTTTTATTTCATTTTAATAGAGATTCTTGCAGCCTTTTTCTTTGTTTCAGTAAAAAGCGCATCTAGTTGAATATATGCATAATGACTAGCGATTCTATCTTTTATAAACTCAAATCGCTCCTCGCCATTTAATGGCATTAAGATATATAAATCCAATCCCGTTCGTTCATTTATTTCTTTCCCACCATATTCCAATAACTTTGTATAAGTATGAATAGCATCTTTCATTAACTCTAAAGCACGGTCATCTTTATCATCATAAAATGTTTTTATTTGTTCATTTACTGATTCCCACTCTTCATAATAAGGTGCTAAATTTTCAGCGGATAAACGATTCACTTTAGTTAGCCTCCACTTTCATACGCTTCTTTCCTTCTCTACATATAGAAAGAAGTGGGCAAATGTCACATCCTGGATTTCTCGCTTTACAATGATAACGCCCAAAAAATATAATTTGATGATGTGTATCTGTCCAATTATCAACCGGTGTCCAACGCATAATTTTTTCTTCAACAACAAGCGGAGAATCTTTCCACCGGTTTAACCCTAAACGCTTAGCTACTCGTTCTACATGTGTGTCTACTGCTAGTGCAGGTATTCCAAAAGCATTTGAAACGACTACATTTGCAGTTTTTCTTCCGACACCCGGGAAGGTCATTAAGGTGTCACGATTTGCGGGTACAATCCCTGCATAATCATCTATCAATAGTTGACTAAGCGCTTGAATATTTTTAGCTTTGTTTCGATATAGTCCAATTGAGCGTATATCCATTTGGAGTTCTTCGTTCTCTACCGCTAAATAATCTTCAGGTGTCTTATACTTTTTGAAGAGTTCTGCTGTTACACGGTTTACTAAAACGTCTGTACATTGGGCGGAAAGTAATGTTGCAACTAATAACTCAAATGGATTATCATGAACTAATTCACAATGTGCATCTGGAAACATTTCGGCAAACTGTTCAAGTGAATATTCCCATAGTTTTTTTGTCAGCATCTTATCACCTAATCCCGTTCTTCTAACCAGTTGTAAAAAGGTACATGTTTGACTTTAACTGCTTGACTTTCCTGTACATTACGCATACCAACTGTCCGAAACTTCTTCGTCTGTCTTTCTACATCAGATAAAGTCTTCACTTTTTTCTTTTTCCATTCAAAAAGAATTCGATCAATATATCGGAGGCTTACTTTATCTGCAAGTACAGCCTCCTTCAATGCCGCTCGAATAATTTCAACGGAATGACCATCTTCATCAAGCCACATCGATATTGACTCAGTTTCCATTGGCGACAAAAACCGTCCAAACTCTTGTTCAAACAACGAAAAAATCTCGCCTTCAGCAAGTTTTTCACTTTCAGCAATGACTTTATTCTCCGTTTGGACCACTTTATTCATCAAATGATTCCATAGGGGTTGTAATGAAATGGCTTCGAATAGCATACCCGTTGCATCTTCGCCTTGGGTTATTTGAATATGACCACGTTGCATCAACCCTTGTAAAATCGTCGACACTTCATTTTCAGTTAAACTCATTCTTTCTGCTAATTCTGTTGGTGTTGGAAAATCATTCCCATTTGCTTTAAAAGCAGCCAAATGCATAATGAGCATAGCATCTAAATCCTTTATTCCTAAACTTTTATAGTTATGAAAAAAAAGCTGGGAAATGTTAACACTTCCCTGCTCAATCCATATTTGGAGTCGCTCTTCGTGTTGCATATCCGAGCTCCTTTCATTATATCAATTACACTAAGGAGGAATTAGCTTTTATTCCTCCCCAAGGCATAATGTGTCCAGACTTTTTCGAGCTTGAGGCGTACAAAGAGGAATTGTACATCATACCGCCTTGTACGTTTTAACTTACTCTTTCCAATTCGCTTCAACAAATGAACGAATACGTTGAATTGCTTCTTCAATTAATTCAATTGAAGTTGCATAAGACAAACGGATTGTCCCAGGTGCACCGAATCCTGAACCAGGTATGACCGCAACTTTCGCTTCAGTTAGTAATGCAGTTGCGAAATCATCAACATTTGCATAACCAGTTTTTTCAATCGCTTCAGATACTTCAGGAAGTAAATAAAAAGCACCTTGTGGTTTAAGCACATTAAATCCCGGAATCGCAGCAAGCTGAGGGTAGACTTTATCTAGGCGTGTTTCAAAATCTTGCCTCATTTCTTTTACCGTGTCCTGAGGGCCATTATATGCTTCAATTGCAGCGTATTGCGATGTTGTTGTTGGGTTCGATGTTGAATGACTTGCAAGATTCGTCATGGCTTTGACAATTCTTTCATCACCTGCGATATAACCAATTCGCCAACCCGTCATTGCATGTGATTTTGAAACACCATTAATGATTAAAGTACGGCTTTTAGCATCTTCCGATAACTCTGCTATTGAAATATGCTTTTCACCAGCATAAACAAGCTTTTCGTATATCTCATCAGAAACTATCCATATATCTTTTTCTTTACATATATTAGCAATTTCGGTCAATTCATCTTTTGAATAAATCATCCCAGTTGGATTACCTGGTGAATTCAAAATAACAGCTTTTGTTCTACTCGTAACTGCGTTATTAATTTGGTCTGCAGTAATTTTAAATTTTGCTGAAGCCGTCCCTTCAATAATGACTGGAACACCGCCAGCAAGCTTTACTTGTTCAGGATAACTAACCCAGTAAGGAGATGGGATGATTACTTCATCGTCCGGATCAAGCAGAACTTGAAATAATGTGAAAAGGACGTGTTTTGCACCGATTCCTATCATTATTTCATTACGATTATAGTTAAGTCCTTGATCTCTTTCTAATTTATTAATGACAGCATCTTTTAACTCAACTAAACCACCTGATGGCGTATACTTAGTTTTGCCATCGTACATTGATTTTGTTGCTGCTTCAAGTATATTATTAGGTGTATTATAATCTGGTTCGCCTGCACCAAGACCGATAATATCAATACCCGACTTTCTCATCTCCGCAGCTTTCGCTGTAATTGCAAGTGTTGTCGACGGTGTTAGTGTGCTAACCCTAGAGGCTAATTGGATTTTCAACTAAATCACTCCCTTATAAATTTAATATTCTTTTCCACCACTGTCCATTTTCAAAAAAAACATATACATAGTTAAGTTTATCACCTTCACTTGTAAAGACGACTTCCCAAACCGGTTCTTCTTCCTCAATGCCGAGTGTGACATGAAGAACATCCTCGATTTGAAGTTCTTTCCTAACTACCTTTATTGCTTCTTCAGCCGTAATACCATCAGCAAGTTTCACTGACTCATATTCTCCATCCTTCTCATTGTTTACAAATAATGCAATTTCTTCACCGTCTTTATTAAGTCCAATAACCGTCATCAATGCAACAGCACCATTGTATGACTGAACAGAATTAACTGACACTACTTGGCCAGAAGCAATTGCCTCTTCTTTTGCCACATTAGTTGCGGCGGCGAAAGGTTTATTCGCATTAAAAAAAATCGTAATTACGATAATTGATGTCAATGCAATTAGAAAGACTGATATAAATTTAATCCAATTTACCATATCATTCACTTCCTATAATGTGAAACTTCAATTTGTTTAAATTCTACTCGAATCTATTATAGCAATTTTCAAGTTCTTTAACCATTACTTCAAGAGGTACATTTTTAATTGGCACATTAGGCAAAGACTCTAGAAATCGATTTCCATATGACTTTGTTTCAATTCGTTTATCTAAAATTATAAAAAATCCTTTATCCTCAGATGAGCGAATAAGTCGACCGAATCCTTGTCGTAGCCGCATAACAGCTTCAGGCAAAGCATATTCTCCGAATGAATTTTTCCCTTCAGCTGCTAACTTCTTAGCCTTCGCTTTAAATATAGGTTCTTCTGGAGAAGAGAATGGAAGCCTAACAACGATGACAGCTGAAAGTGCATCACCTGGTACATCAACGCCCTCCCAAAAGCTACTCGTTCCAAAAAGTACTGAATTGCCGAATTGGCGGAATGACTTTAACAGTTTCATACGGCTGCCAGGTGTAATACCTTGTGCAAACAGAGCATACTCTTCCAATTGTCTACTTTCGACAATTAGTTCAAATGTTTTTCTAAGCATATCTTTTGATGTGAAAAGAACAAATAACTTTCCCCCTGTTGCCATAACAGTTTGAATGATAGCATCCGTCATTGCTTCGATATATTCTGACTGGGACACTTGCTGAATGTCCGGCATATCTTTAACAATAAATATTTTTGCACCTGCATAAAAGTTTTTTGGCGCATCGAAAGTAAGTAAAGGGACCTGTTCATCTACGCCTAGCTGGTTTGGTATGTATCTTGTGTTATCACAAATTGATAATGTCCCTGAAGTCCAAACAATACCAGTATTTTGTTCCTTTAATGAATCAATTAATTTCCGAATGATTATTGTGCCGTCAAGAGGTCGTTTAACTATAATTAAACTACCTGGGATACTACGTTTGTCTTTTTCCATCCATACAGCATAATCCGGAAAGTCTTTCTCCAAAAATAGTTCTACCCAATCCGCCACTTTAATTTTTAACTCTTGAATCCAATACGACCATTCCGAAAGAAGCGCTTGCTCATTATTTGTCATATTATCTGTATGAATTGTTAAGCGTCTATCGACTGACTCCAAAATATCTATATAGTCCTTCATGGTAACTACTACCTTAGAAAAATAACCATTCATATTTTCTAATTCATTTAGCATATAAACCTTTCGATTACCTTGCTGCCGCTTATCATTATGAGGTTCAAAATACGCAAGAATCCCGATTGCTTTGTCAAAGCTATCTGTAAACTCAGCATATGACGCCATTAAAGATGATTTTGAGTGCATTAAATGAATGCTTAGTCTATTAGCAAGTGAATATATTTGGTACATCAAATGTCCTTCAGCTTCTGATCCTATTTGCCCCATAATATATTTCCAATTCGTATAAGAAAAAACTGTCTCATTAAATTGTGAAGCTGTTTGCACAAACTGATGTGCCTCATCGACAATAAGCCCAGTCAAAGAGCTAAATAATGGCTTATTTCTATTTATATCCGCTAAAAGCATCGAATGGTTAGTAATTATAACATTTGATTGATTACAATCTATCATATGCCGACTGTAGTAATCAGCCTCTGGTTCATCAATTGCCATTTTTCTCGATCTATTTCGAATACGGTCTACGAATAGCTGACCCCCACCAGAAACATTTAATTCTTCGAGATCGCCTGTAACAGTTTCTGTGAGCCAAACCAATACTTGCATGATTGTAAACGTTTCATCGTAAGATTCTTCTGATATAATAAGCAATTCCTGAAATTTACCCAGGGAAACATATTGTTCTTTCCCCTTTATCACAACTGCCGTTAAATCCGCACCTATAATCAGACGAAGCTTATCGAGTTCTTCTTCAAGAATCTTATCAGCCAAATAATTTGTATATGTACTTATAACAACAGGCTTACCAGTCGTTATTGAGCGAATAGCCGCAGGTAAAAGATAGGCAATTGTCTTCCCTATACCTGTCGGAACTTCTGCTGCAATTTCTGATTCATTTACTAGCGTATCCCAAACCGCATCCATAAATCTATACTGAGATTCCCTATATTCAAAAGATGGGAAAGCTTTTTTAAATTGAATTGTTTTCTCTTCATCATCTACTGGATATGAAAGTTCCTTTAATACACATCTATCCACATTCGCTCTTTTTTTATAAGGAATATTTCTGAAAGTAGCAAAATCAGACCCCTCTATTTTATTCCTGACGGCTTTCAATGCTGCGTAAAATAAAGAAGATAAATCAGTTTTTAAATGAAAAGACCGCTTATGCAGCAATTCCAATGTACCTTCTGGAAGTGAATGAAGCTTTTTGTTGCATGCGAGTAAAAGCTTGCTTGTCGCTTCTGCATCGTCATCTGCTCTATGCGCAGACGGCAAAGGAATTTCTAATTCTTCAGCAATATCTTGTAATCGATAGCTTGGAGAAGAAGGGTAAACGATTTTAGAAAGCTCTACCGTATCTATTATTTGGCCAGACCATTTAGCAATTCCACATCTTCCAAATTCGCTTTGAAGAAACGGTAAATCAAAATCAGTATTATGCGCGACAAATATTGCCCCTTCAAGGCGTTGTCTAACTTCAACAGCAATATCTTCAAAATACGGCGCATTTTCAACGTCTTTATCCGATATATTTGTGAGTTGTCGAATAAATGCAGGTATTTTTTGACCTGGATTAACGAATTTAACATATTTATCACAGATTTCTCCATTTTCAATTAAAACAATTGCGATTTGAATTATTCTATCCCCATTTATTGGCGAATGTCCAGTCGTTTCTAAATCAACAACCGCATATTTTTTAGTATTCATATGATCATCAACTTCCCATAACCCCTATAATCATTGCACACTTGATTATATCATAATTAGAACCTTTCGTTCATCACAATAGTTAATTTAGCCACGGCTTAATTGATTCTCGATTTTTCAAGCTAATTAAATTCATCTAAATTGTCATTCCAGGGGCTTCAGTAATAATCTGCTCAATTTTATTGTTCTTATCCATAATAAGAACAGTTGGCACATGGTCTTGGACCTCTTCGTCTGCCAAATAGACATAAGATAATATAATGACGATATCACCTTTTTGTACAAGACGAGATGCTGCACCATTTACACAAATAACCCCGCTCCCGCGTTCACCTGCAATAATATACGTTTCAAATCGTGCGCCATTATTATTATTGACGACATGGACTTTTTCATTAGGATACATACCCGCTGCATCTAGTAGCTCGCTGTCTATCGTAATGCTTCCTACGTAATTAAGATCTGCTTCCGTCACCGTCGCACGGTGTAATTTACTTCCCATCATCATTCTAAACACTTATTTCATCCCCTAATTGTCATAATGATATTATCGATTAACCTAACTTTTTCAAATTGAATAGCACAAGCGAGAATTGCCTCTTTCGTTTCAGGCACAATCGGTGTTAGCGTTGGGTAAGCAAGTAATGATACATAGTCGATCTTTCCAGAACTATTTTCTGTAATTAATCGTGAAACTGTTTTTTTAATAACTTCAGCTGATTGACCTTCATAGAACAATATTTCCCCTTTTTTTAACGATTCCTGAATAATAGGTGCTTCTAATCTTTCACTGTCAGCTAAATTAACATTACGTGAACTCTTTGCAAGACCATCTTCTTCACGAACAATTGGGACACGAATAATTTGCGTTCTAATGTTGAATTCTCTGACAAATGTTTCAATTATAGCCAACTGTTGCGCATCTTTCATACCAAAATAAGCATAATCGGGTTCTACAATATTAAATAATTTGAGCACAACTTTTAACACACCATCAAAATGACCCGGTCTTGAAGCACCACAAAGTACAGTTGATTGTGGACCAGGCAAAATGCGAATGCCGCCATCTTGAGGATACATCTCTATATTTTCAGGAATGAATAGAATATCGACGCCAGATTCTTTTGCTTTAATTGCATCATTTTTTTCATCGCGTGGATATGCATCATAATCCTCATTTGGTCCAAACTGCGCTGGATTTACAAAAATACTCATGACCACAATATCATTTTTTTCACGAGCCTTTTTAACAAGTGACAGATGTCCTTCATGTAAAAAACCCATAGTCGGAACCAAACCGATTGTTTGTTTGTCTCGTTTTTTTTCATCCAGCATTACTTGTAGTTCACTGATTGTACGAACAATACGCATACTATTTCCCACTTAACAAACCTCCGTACAACTCCGTTAATTGTTCATCGGCCATTGTAAAATGGTGCTGCTCCGCTGGAAATGTACCTTCTTTAACAGATGCTACATAAGCAGTAATTCCATCATGAATTTCCGATCCGACATCTGCATATTGCTTGACGAATTTAGGTATATGATGGTTGCCGTACTTTATCATATCGTGAAAAACAAGCACTTGACCGTCCGCCTCAACGCCAGCTCCTATTCCAATCACCGGAATAGATACTGCAGCTACAACTTCTTTTGTTAGCTGGTGTGGGATACATTCAAGAACCAACATGAATGCTCCAGCCTCTTCACAAGCGAGCGCATCACTTATAAGTTGATTAGCTGCTTGTGCTGTCTTCCCTTGAACTTTATACCCCCCTGTAACTCCCGCAAGTTGTGGTAGTAACCCTAGATGACCAACCACTGGAATTCCAGACGTTGTGAGTAATTTTATTTTATTAATTACTTCGCCTGCTCCTTCTACTTTAAGCGCATTCGCTCCGGTTTCTTGAAAGATTCTAAGCGCCTCTTCTAAAGTCCGATTCGATGAGCCATGATATGACCCAAAAGGCATGTCAACAACGACAAATGTGTCCTTTGCACCTCTTTTAACAGCTTTACCATGATGGATCATTTCATCCACAGTAACGAATGCTGTCGATTCATAGCCTAATACAACCATACCAAGAGAGTCTCCCACTAAAATTAAGTCCACACCTGCGTCTTGTACTATCTTCGCAGAAGGATAATCGTATGCAGTCACCATAGCAATTTTGTTATTATCACGTTTCATTTCTATAAAACTAGTTGTAGTTTTCATCATTTTCTCCTCTCTAGGAAAAAACCAGAAGATAAAAACCCTTCTATCCAATAAAAATGGACAGAAGGGTTGCGTAATCATCATTAGATGGTTTCCTCCGTCCCTGTCTTTTTGAAAGATCAAGGCAGATATTTTTAATTTTCATAATAAGTTACACCAATAGTAATTTAGTGTAGATTATTTTCGAACTCAAAGCTTATAGAGAAGAACGAAAATCAATTCCACCCAGCAGACTTTAACTAAGTGTTATTTAGGTGCGATTCATTTAAGATACCGCCCTTAGAACTAACTATATCAAATCATTTTAACACTGTACACTTATTGTTTCTGTATTTCAATATCTGCTGAATAAATACCTCGAATAGTTCCATCATCCAACTTCAATTCAAGCATACCATCTTCTGAAATCCCAAGTGCAATACCTTCAATCGTCTCGTTCAACATAACTGCACGAATTCGACGGCCGGCTGTATTTGAAAAACCTTCCCACAGAAGTTTAATTGGACTAAAGCCGTTTGTCACATATATATCCGTGTACACCTCAAGATATTCCAGTGTTTTGGCAATCAATTCCGCACGATTCACAACTTTTCCACCGATAATATGAAGTGACGTTGCAATCGTTTTTAATTCCTCCGGAAACTCATCTAATGTTTGATTAACATTTATGCCTATACCTAAAATTATCGCTTTTACACGGTCAGGATCCGCTTGCAGTTCAGTTAATATTCCCGTAACTTTTTTCCCGTCAAACAAAATATCATTTGGCCATTTGATATACGGATTTAAACCTGTCACTGCATGAATCGCCTGTGTTACAGCAACAGCAGCCACAAGCGTCATTTGCGGCGCTTGCTGAGGCGTAAGAGAAGGACGTGTAATGACACTCATCCAAATTCCTTTACGAGCAGCGGAATCCCACGGTCGAGACATTCTACCTTTTCCTGATGTTTGTTCTTCCGCAATAATAACAGTTCCATCCGGAGCGCCATTTTGTGCTTCATCATGGGCAATTATTTGTGTTGAAGAACAAGTTTCAACGTAATCAATTCTTTGTCCATATGACTTAGTCGTCAAATACTTTTTCACATTTGCTTCATTTACCCGGTCAGGAACGGTAATTAAGTAATAGCCCTTTTTTCTAACTGTTCCAATTTCATAGCCTTCTTTTTCGAAGTCTTTTACATATTTCCATATCGCAGTTCTAGACAACCCGAATTCATCAGCTATCTCCTGCCCAGATACTGGCTGACCATCAGCTTCATGCAATCGTTTTAAAAATTCATTTTTCACGTTTGAACTCATAAGTAAACCAGTCCTTTATTTTATTTGGCTCATTTTCTAACTTTCCATGTAACACGGACTTCTCAATTTTACTAATCCAAAACCCCGTCCACTTCCCACCAGCCAATCCTGTCCATTCCATAAGGATTTTCCCATCAATCGAGAGATCCTTAATAGATCGAATTGGAAGATTCTGCTTCGCTTCTTCTATAGTCTCATCAGCTATAAGTTGAGTTTCCGGATTTATTGCATGGTAAAACTTTTCAACTACTTTTAAAACAGCTAACTCATTTGTGTAATATTCCTCAATAGAATACATTGTCGTTTCTCTTATTTCATATAAGTTTTTCACCGCTTTGATAAACTTCTCTTCATCATTTGATAGTTTATACGCTTTCCCAAAAGCAGACGGGGCGAACTCACCTATAACCGCTAAAAAAGCCCATCCTTCTACAGGTTTTTCAAATGGAATGACATGATTCAGTCCTTCTAGATTGGCTGGAAAAATAGGAAAAGACTTACTTAAGCCGGATTGCGTTAAGTACTCAAAAGCCTGCACGACATTTTCGCCGGTATATAGTTTATCCAATTCAATTTTCAATCGTTCTATGGAGACAAAACGAATTTGATCAGCATTATCACAAATCGCTTGAAAAGTAATATCTTCAATATCAAAACCTAGTACTGAAGAAAAACGAACAGCACGTACCATCCTGAGTGCATCTTCACTAAAACGTTTTTCAGCCATACCGACTGCACGCACTAAATTATTCGCCATATCAACTTTACCATTAAACAAGTCAATAACTCGACCTTCTGCAGTCATCGCAAGTGCGTTCATTGTAAAGTCACGACGGAGCAAGTCCTCTTTAAGTGATTTCACAAATTTCACTTTATCTGGACGACGGTGATCCGTATATGTGCTTTCTGTACGGTAAGTTGTTACTTCAATTTGTTCACTATCTATAAGCACAAGAACCGTTCCGTGCTCAATACCAACATCTACTGTATTTGAAAATACTTCTTTTACTTCATTTGGCTCAGCGGAAGTCGCAATATCAAAATCCTTTGCTTTTTTCCCTAAAATAAAATCACGAACTGCACCACCAACAAAAACAGCTTCATAACCGGCTTCTTCAAGTCGATGAATTACTTTATAACTCGCTTTACTACCAAATTGATTGTTCATAACTGACCAACTACTTCATAATATAACTTCTCGTACTGGTTGACGATTCCCGTCGAACAAAACTTTTGCTTTGCAGCAATGATTCCATTCTTACTAAACTTTTTAAGCAACGTATCATTTTGAAGAAGTAAAAGACTTTTTTCAACTGCCGCATCAACATCGCCGTACGGCACTAAAAAGCCGGTTTTTCCATCATCAATGACTTCAGGCATCCCACCAACAATTGTTGCAATAGAAGGTACTCCACAAGCGAGTGCTTCTAGAATAACAAGGCCGAAAGCTTCTTGTTTTGACAAATGAATCATTAAGTCACTAATCGCTAAGAGTTCAGGCATATCATTTCGTGTGCCTGTAAAAATAACTTTTTCTTGAAGATTTAAATCTGCTACGAGTCTTTCAATATGTTCTTTTTCAGGACCTTCACCTACAAGAAGTAGTTTCACATCCATTACATTAGAGATTTGATTAAATGTATTTATAATATCAGGGATATTTTTTACATCTCTAAAATTCGAAATATGTATAACTACTTTTTCTTCATCTTTAATACCAAGATCGACTTTCAACGTCCCAGGATTAACAGGTATATATAGACTTTCATCAATAAAATTATATATGAGTTCAATTTCTTTATTCGGTTTGATTAATTCATGCGTATCTTTAATAAGTGATTTAGACACCGCTGTTACAATTGTCGATTTATCAATTCCGTAGCGGACTGTATTGCGAAGCCCTGGGTCATGACCAAGAATCGTCACATCAGTTCCGTGAAGCGTCGTAATTACACCAATGTCTGATTCTGCCATATCTTTCCCTAATGCTGCTGAGACCGCGTGGGGCATCGCATAATGAACGTGGAGAAGATCCAGCTGTTCAGAGTCAATTACTTGGGCAATACGATTTGCAAGCGCTATGTCATAAGGTGGATATTTAAACACTGAATAACCTTCAATTGTAACTTCATGTAAGTGAATATTTTCGTGTTTATCAAGAAGTCTAAATGGTTTGCTTGACGTTATATAATGTAACTCATGACCCCTGTTAGCAAGCATAATGCCAAGCTCAGTCGCTACAACGCCAGAACCACCGAGAGAAGGATAGCAGATAACGCCGATTTTTAATTTTCTCAAGCCAAACCATCCTTTCAACCTACTCGATAATATTCTCTAGACCGTAAATTAGGTTGTCCCGATTAACTACATCTCGAATTGCCATAATTACACCTGGCATAAAACAACTCCTGTCAAACGAATCATGTCGAATTGTTAACAACTCACCAACACTTCCGAGCAACACTTCCTGATGGGCAAGGAGTCCTGGGAGACGTATGCTATGTATTTTCATTCCTTCAATGTCAGCTCCACGTGCACCAGCCATTTGCTCTTTTTCATCAGAATGGCCTTGAATATGCGGCTTTCTCACATCCATAATCATTTCTGCCGTTTTCATAGCTGTTCCAGAAGGTGCATCGACTTTTTGATCATGATGGGACTCAATAATCTCAATATCTCCAAGATAACGCGCAGCCATAGCAGAAAACTTCATCATTAAAACAGCGCCAATTGAAAAATTCGGTGCTATAATAGCCCCAATCTTTTTTTCTTTAGCGAATGCAGATAAAGCTTCAATACTATCAAATGATAAACCAGAAGTGCCGACAACTGGACGAATCCCAAATGAAATTGCCTGGTGCATATTTCGATATACAGCTTCTGGATCCGTCAAGTCGAGTAAAACATCAGGTTTTGTTTTGTCCATCATCTTATCAAATGTTGTAAAAATGGGTATACCACTATTATCATCGTTTACGCCAGAATTATTTAAGTAAAGACCAGCGAATTTATAATCTAGTGCTGCTACAATTTCTATATCGGTTATTTCAGTCAATGCTTTTACTGCAGCTGTGCCCATTCGACCTCGAGCTCCTGCGATTGCAACTTTAATTGTCATATTGTTTTCTCCTTTTTTGTCCAGCGATCAGCATCACGCTCTTTAAATTTTTCAAGAACAGTTGTGAGCGCATTTTCAAGATTAATTCCTTGTGAATTTGCAAAACATACAAGTACAAAGAGTAAGTCACCCGTTTCCTCTTCAAGGGAACGGATTGCTTCCTCCGGCTTTTTCTTCTTAACGCCGTAAACATTTTGGACTTCCCTTGATAATTCACCTAATTCTTCAGTAAGCCTAGCAAGTAGTTCCAGTGGAGGAAAATACCCTTCTTCAAAACCATTTATGTATAAATCAACTTCCTCTTGTAATTTTACCATTGTCTTATCATTTTCCACACGTATTCGCCTCCCAATCTTTATCGTATAAATTTATAGCACTGTTGTCAAAAATATGAATAAAGATGATAATAGAAATAATGTTTTAAAAAGAAAGGTTGGAATGAAATGCTCGGAAGTATTAAATTTAAAAATATATTCTTTATTTTAATTGGATCGGCAATATTTAGCTTTGGACTTGTTCATTTTAATATTCAAAATGAATTAGCAGAAGGCGGTTTCACCGGAATCACGCTTATTCTATTATTCGCTTTTAATTGGGATCCCGCACTAATGAATCTACTTTTAAACATTCCTATGTTTATAGTTGGTTGGAAACTATTGGGGCGCACCTCATTTATTTATACAGTGATTGGAACAGTTGCAGTGTCTGTGTTTTTAAAAATCTTTATGATTTATCAGATTGATATTCATATGAAAGATGATATGGTACTTGTCGCATTGTTTGCAGGTGTTTTCATAGGTGTTGGCCTCGGTATTATTTTCAGGTACGGCGGAACTACTGGCGGGGTTGATATTATTGCCAGACTCGCCCATAAATATTTCGGGTGGGCCATGGGTAAAACAATGTTTCTTTTTGATGCCGTCGTTATCTTATTATCCTGGATTATTTACCTTAACTCTCGTTCAATGATGTATACGCTTGTTGCTGTTTTTGTTGCTGCTCGTGTCATCGATTTTGTTCAAGAGGGTGCCTACGCAGCTAGAGGCGCATTTATTATCTCTACAAAACAGGACGAAATCGCAACGAAGATTACAAAGGAAATGGGTCGCGGCGTAACTGTTTTAACTGGCTATGGGCATTTTACAAAGTCCAAAAGGGAAGTTCTCTATTGTGTTGTCGGTCGGAATGAAATTGTTCGATTAAAAAACATTATTTCAACCATAGATGAGTTTGCATTTGTCTCATTAATAGAAGTTAATGACGTCATGGGAGAAGGATTCACACTAGATGAACAGAGAAAACCGTTAAACCCTTAGTTTTGATTAGAAAAAGGTCCATCCCACACTTAATAGGGATGGACCTTTTTCTTCTGTTTAATCTCTATTTGTAAAGATTAGAAGAAGTCGAACGAGTTCAAGAACCGCAACTGCAGCTGCAGCTACATAAGTCATTGCTGCCGCACTAAGTACTTTTTTAGCGTGAACTTCTTCTTCGTTGTTAATTATTCCTAATGAAACAATTTGATCCATCGCTCTACTAGAAGCATTAAATTCGACTGGTAATGTTACTAATTGGAACACTACTCCAACTGCGAGAAGCGCGATACCAATCCCAAGCAACGAATTCATCGACGAGAAAATAACCCCAATCATAATGAATATCCAAGATGCTTTTGATGTAATATTTGCGACTGGAACAAGCCTGTGACGGAACTTAAGAAAAGCATAAGCCTCTTGGTCCTGTATTGCGTGTCCAACTTCATGTGCAGCTATTGCTGTGCCCGCTACAGATGCTTCTCGGTAATTATGAGTAGACAGCGCTACGATTTTTGTTATAGGGTTATAATGGTCACTTAAGAACCCCTGAGATTCAACGACTTTAACATTTTGTAATCCATTCTGATCTAATATATGTCTTGCCACTTGAGCACCCGTCATTCCCGATGTCGAGCGAACTTTCGAATACTTTTTATATGTGCTTTTCACTTTAAATTGCGCATAAACTGGTAATAAAATGATGAGCCCTAGGTACAAAAAGAACATCTCAAACTTCCTCCTCTTTATCTATAGTTTCATTTTATATCGCAAGCTTCTACTTTTCAACTTTTTACTATTATTTGATATTGTTTGTTAAACGTCTTTTCCAAACAAAATAAGCAAGCGCAATACAAACAATAGATAACCAAAATGTAAAATAACCAATTTGATTACTATATTTCATCACATCCCCATAGATTGGCATTTGTCCAAAAACATAATCAATAACGTCATTATGTAATGTCCAAATAGCCGCAATAACGATTTGTACAAAACTAAACTTATAGAACCTAAAATACAGAATTGCTTGAACAGCCATTGCAAAATGAGAACCAATTAACATCCATCCTACAGGCCCGATAGAACCTGTTTCTATAAGGGTTAGGATATTCAATACGACAGCCCAAAGACCATATTTTACAAGCGTAATAAGCGCAAGCGCTTCCATAAGTTTAAAGTTTTTCCCGATTATCCACCCAATTATAGCTAAAGAAAAAAACAAGCTAGCAGTTGGGCTATCAGGAACAAAGATCCAAAACTTTGGCTCTGTAATAACCAATTGCCACATATACCAATCATATCCGTAAACGGTTCCTAATATATTAACGATTAATAAAATCCAAAGAAATGATTTATGGGATAAAATTAGCCAAATACGATTTATTAATGAAATAGTGAACACCTACCTCTTTATAGAAATACGTCATTATGTACAAAAAAAAGAGTCAGTTACCTGACTCTTTTTGATTAAGAGTCAGTTACCTAACTCTTTTTAATTAAGAGTCAGTTACCTAACTCTTTTTAATTATTACTGATTTAAACTTTCAATGAACTCTGAAAGCACTTTTAAGTCTTCATCTGAGCCATCCCAAGATGGAGGCATTTTACCATTCTCAGTACCATTTACAGCAATATCTGCAATCTCTTCAGCTGTATGGCCATTATTTACTAACGGCTTACCTAAGCCACCTTCAAATGAACCACCATGACAACTAATACAAGATGAACCCGCATAGATTTGATAACCTTCTGCATCCATATCGAATTCAGCTTCTTCAACGATTGCTCCTTGAAGTTTTTGTTTCTCCCAATCATGGTTTGCAACTGATTCCCATGTTAAGAAAATAAGTGCAGCTACTGCAAGTAGCATAAATGCTGTTGGAAGCGGACGTTTAATCGGACGACGCTCTTTTGATGTATCCATAAATGGAACAAGCATTAAAGCACCGATTGCAAGTCCTGGCATAATAATTGCACCAACAATGTTCCACGGTCCTGAAGCAAACGAATATTTCAATAACTGATACATTGAAAGGAAATACCAATCTGGTACCGGTATGTACATTGTATCGGTCGGATCCGCTTGACGTTCAAGTGGTGCTGGATGAGCTAAAGTTAATACTAAATATCCAATTAAGAAAACGGCTCCTACTAACCATTCTTTCAAAAGAAAGTTTGGCCAGAAAGCTTCAGTTTTCCCAGGATACTCTGAGTAATCCTTAGGAACATTTGGTTTCTTTTGAGTAATTCGGGAGTCCCCTACAAATTTCATCCCTTTTCCGCGATGCATATTGTCCCCTCCTTTTTAAAATCGATTTAACATCGATAGACACTGTTCTTATAGTGGTCCTGAAATACCTTGTCTTCTAATAAAGATAAAGTGTGCCGCAAGCAACCCAAGCAAAGCAGCTGGTAGGAAGAATACATGAATCGCGAAAAAGCGTGTCAAGGTTTGAGCACCTAGAATTTGAGTGTCTCCTGCAAGGAGCATCTTAATCTGATCCCCGATAAACGGCACAGATGCTGCAATTTCAATACCTACTTTTGTAGCGAATAATGCCTTCATATCCCATGGTAATAAATAACCTGTGAAACCAAGTCCAAGCATCGTAACGAAGATTAAAACTCCAACGACCCAATTTAACTCACGAGGCTTCTTATAAGAACCTGTAAAGAATACACGTAATGTGTGGAGGAACATCATTACAATAACAAGCGACGCTCCCCAGTGATGCATCCCACGCACGATTTCACCGAATGCTACTTCATTTTGAAGGTAGTAAACGGACTTCCAAGCATTTTCAATATCCGGCGTATAGTACATCGTTAAAAACATACCAGATAGGATCTGAATAACTGTGACGAAAAACGTCAATCCCCCGAAACAATAAATAAATGCTGAAAAGTGATGCGCAGGGTTTACGTGCTCAGGTACTTCGTGGTCAGCGATATCGCGCCAAATCGGGGTGATATCCAACCGTTCGTCAACCCAATCATAAATTTTGTTTAGCACTTCGGTCGTACCCCCTTACATTTTTAGACTAATGTGTTCGGTTTTGTTACTCCAAGATGGACGTATCCGTCTTCTACCAGTACTTCATATTCATCCAACGGTCCAATTGGCGGTGTACCTTTTATGTTTTCGCCGTTTTTCTTATAGCGACCCCCGTGGCATGGACAGAAGTATTCGTTCGGATCTTCATCTCCCCAGTTCACAGTACAACCAAGATGCTTACAAACAGGAGAAAGTGCTACGATTCTATCGCCATCTTTATACACCCAAGCAGTATACGATACATCTGAATGGTACCAACCATCTTTACGATCTACAATTGTATAATCGACTCGAACAGGCGTATCAGTTAGCTCGTCCACTTTTTGTGGTGTTGCAGTGAAGGCTCCATCACCCTCTTTTTGTAATACCGGATCAATTGCGAATCGAACCATTGGCATTAGCATTCCGGAAGCCATAAAACCACCGACACCCATAAGCGAATAGCTAAGGAATTGGCGTCTTGATACTCGTTTCTTACTCATCATTTCCCTCCTCTTACTTAAAGGTCAGTCCAATGGACATACTTTTGCTAAATGTAATACTAGGACACTTCTATGATAGCTTAATTATCCTCAAAATTCAATGTAACTCTACATACTATAACAAACTTTGTGAACAAATATTGACTTTTATCCCTCTGCCCATTTCTTAGTAAGTAAAGGCATAACTTGAATTAGCTGATCCTCGATAACTGATTGCTTTAATTTCCGGTCCATATTTTCTAAAGGCAACGAAGGAAGCCAGATAACTTCACCAGGTAGTTCAACGGATTTCCAGTTGGCATCCGCCGTTATGTAGAAGACATATTTAAAATTCATTGCGCTAATATCATTCGAAAGTAACGATCCCATTTGTTCCAAATCAACTGATTGTGTATAAGAGAATGGCGGCATTAGCATGATTCGTCCTTTAAATTGAGTCTCAATAAACGTTGTTACATTCGTCAAAAATTCTGTTGAAGAAGAACTACTTTTCATTTTTTCTGGATCCGTATCGATTTTATAAAGCGGTACAAGTAGTGAGTCGATATAATCTTTTTGTTGAATATATACATCCATATCTTTTGCTGTCCAGTTCATCGGTTTATCCTCCTTAAAATAAACGACTCCATCCTGGTAGATGGAGTCAAGAATTCCTTTTTTCTCGCAATTCATTAAGCATACTACAAAGATGAATAAATTGCTCCTTATCATTCGCGTCTAACGCTTCATCAATTTTTCTCTTCAATACTTCCTCTGTCAACATAGCAATACTCTCTTCAAGCAACAGTTCTGCCGTTCGTTTGTCTTTTTCGCTCACTTGTAAATAGGACGGAAGGAAAGGATTTTCTTCACGCACACTTGCAAAACGTGCACATGTATGACTACTTGGAAAGTTGAGCTGGATATACATTTTTTCTTTAGGGTACAGTCTTAAATCATGAAAAGACTTTTCTGCATCTGCAGTCATTAAATTACCTTTATAAAAACGAAACGGAATACTTTCAGTTTCCGTTGTGGAAATCACCATTGCCCTAGGGCAATAATGAGCCTCGTCAGTAAAGTGAACACTTTGTAGAAGCTCTTCATGGCTAAGAAGATAATTTAAAATCCAGACACACTCACGGCGTTTTAATTTGTATCGCTTTAGAAACCATCGTACAAATTCCTTCTTCGCAGCGACTGGAATCATAGCCGTCATATCACACCTCCTCGTCAGATTGCGCTTCAAGAAAGGCTCTCCAATTCTGATCCTCTGGAAAGAGTGTCACTAATTGATTAACGACCACAATAGCTTCACTCCGCTTCCCTTCCTCAATTAGAAAGTTTGCGTAATTCCCCAGAAATTCATGATCTTCCTTCATTTCACTATATGCCTCGCTATATGATTCGTATGCATCTATATAACGTTCGGTACGTTCATAAGCATATGCACAAAAAGCTTTTAAAAGTGATGGCATATCTTCTTTTTCAGGTTCCATATATGCCAGAAGTTCTAGTAAGAGTTCATCTTGTTCTTGTTCATTATATAAAGAAGCCAAAACAATAAGTGCTTCCATATATTCTGGATCGAGTACAAGCGCTTCTCTTAGATGGGTTTCAGCCTCTTTAATTAGACCAAGTTTTAAAGCTGATTTACCCGCGGACAGCTGTAGTTCTTTATCATATTCATCCCTTCGAATACCATTTTGATAAACCTTGTATGCAGCCTCATCGTCACCTACAAGAGATTTTGCTTGTCCTAATAAAATATAAGCCGAAAAATAGTCCGGATCAATTTCAATCAATTGATCAAGCAATATAACTGCCCTGTCTGGTTGATTACTTTGATAATAAGCGAAGGCGGCTCCGAAAAGTGTGTCAGGTAATGCTTTCTCTTCTAACAACTCCTCGTAATAAGGAATTGCTTCTTCGTAAGCGCCTCCAGAACTATAAGTTTCCGCTAATCTCGAACTAATACTTACGTCACTAATAACATCTGTCTGCTCTTTTAATTCAAGAAAAAATCTCGCAGCTTCTCCGTACTTACCAGCATCAAGAAGGAGCTCTGCATAAGCAAACTGAATCACAGGTTCCTCAGGATCAAGCGAGTGTGCTTCTTTAACCTTGCTAAAGGCAGATTCCGCCATTCCAGTCATATTATAATAATCAGCAAGCGCAAGAAGAGCCTGAATATACTCTTCATCATCCTCTGTAACTTCTGTTAGAAGTAACAGCGCCTGGTCTTCTTCTCCTAATTCAATTAAAGTACTTGCACGGTCAATTTTTAATTGAGCCTCATTTGGCAAGTGCATAAGCAATGTTTGATAAATCCGATCGGCTTCTTCAATAAATCCATAAGCTACTAATACATCTGCTACTTCGTATAACATATCAAAGTCAGTAGATTCCATGAGTTTATCAAGTAGGAGTGCTAGCGCATCTAAATCGCCTTGTTGAATAATTTGTTCAACTTCTAGAAGTTGTTCCATATTTTCACCTGAACCTTCCAAATATATACATACAAGTAACTTGTATTACCATTATTCTCTTTTAATAAGTATATCAAGATCTTTAAAGAAATTAGGGTAAGAAATATTAATACATGATACATCTTCAATAGAAATAGGTTCTGATGCAATAAGTGACGCAATTGCAGCCATCATACCAAGTCTATGGTCACCATAAGAATCCATCGTACCACCTGTTAGCGGTGTTGGACCATGAATAATCATCCCATCAGCTGTCGCTTCTATGTTCGCGCCAATTTTTGTTAACTCTTTTGTGACAGCCGCAATTCTATCTGTTTCTTTCACTCTTAGCTCAGCAGCATCTTTAATAATTGTCGTACCATTTGCTTGCGTGGCTAAAAGGGCAATAATAGGTAATTCATCTATTAACCTCGGGATCAGAGAACCACTAATTTCCACTGGATTAATTTGATTATGAGATATGGTTAACGTTCCAGATAATTCGCCATTTTCATCTGACACATCCGAAGTCAAAATAGATACGCCCATGTTTTGTAAAACATCAATTATGCCAGTTCGTGTAGGATTAAGCCCCACATTTGTAAGTTTAACTGAGCTACCTTTAATCATTCCTGCAGCAACCATAAAAAACGCTGCTGAAGAAATATCGCCCGGTACATGTACATCAGTACCACTTAGGGATGTCCCACCTGTAACACTGACTTTACCATCTTCAGTTTGGATTTTTGCACCAAAGTGTTTGAGCATTTGCTCAGTATGATCGCGCGAAACGGTCTTTTCACGGACTGTTGTTGTTCCCGCTATCTGAAGACCTGCAAACAATATGGCAGATTTTATTTGCGCGCTGGCAACCGGGTTATTATAATCTATTGGTTTTAGTGGAGCACCTTTAATACTGAGGGGAAGAAAATCTGTTTCTTTTTCACTCTTGATAACTGCTGCCATCGACCGTAAAGGTAGCGTTACTCTATCCATTGGACGGCCAGATAATGACTCATCACCAGTCATAATTGTAACGACATTCGAACTTGCAAGAATACCAAGCATTAATCGGGCTGTCGTTCCAGAATTCCCAGCATACAACTCCTCACTCGGTGTCTTCCAATTATTTATACCAGGACTATCAATTAAAACGTCAGAACCTTCTCTTTCAATTGAAACGCCAAGTTGCTTAAATATTTCTATTGTACGAAGGCAGTCTTCACCGTCTAAAAAGCCTGTAACTTTAGATTGTCCCTCTGCAATAGAACCTAGCATAATTGCTCGATGTGAAATTGACTTATCACCAGGAACGACTAATTCGCCACTCAAAACTGGTTTAGTAAAATGCATTTCTTTTAATCTATCCATTTCTAATACCTCCATTTAGACGATATGCGTACTATATTCTGTTTCGTATGCCAATGCAGCTTGAGCCCTTTCACGATCTTCAGACGTTTGAAAACTAATAACAAGTATTCCAAAAACATCTGTCCTCGTTTCCACAATACGAATATTTGTCAAACTTATTCTTTCATCGGCAAGTATCCGTGTTACTTCAGATATAACTCCTGGATGATCTGGTACATCAATATGTAAATCATGTGTCATATAAAGGGCGCCTTGCGAAGTTATTGGCAATTCATCTCTATACTTTTTCGCATGCTCAAAATAAGCATATATCTCAGTTGGATCACTTTGCATGACCATTCTGCGTACATTACCCATCTCTTTAAGCCATCCATCTAATTGATTTATCAACTCATCACGATTTTGGATTGTAATATCACGCCACATAATTGGATCTGCTGAAGCAATTCGGGTCGTATCACGAAATCCGCCCGCTGCTAAATTTTGAACAAATGGTTGTGTTTTTTGTTGCGCAGAAAGTCGTCCTACGAGTGACGACGCAACTAGGTGCGGAAAATGACTAACTATCGCTGTCATACGGTCGTGTTCACTCGCATCAAGAATAACAATCTTACCTTTAATTGGTGATAGCAATGTTTGAAATCGTTTTAGCGCATCTTTTTTTGTCACGTTAGAAGGAGTCAGGATATAATATGCATTTTCAAATAAATGCTCTTTTGCCGCAGAAACACCACTTTTATGCGAGCCCGCCATCGGATGACCACCTATAAATGTAAGGCCTTTTTTTAATAAAGGCCCAGCTGCTTCCATTATTAAGTTCTTTGTACTCCCAGTGTCAGAAATAATTACATCCTTTTTTAATTCCCATTCTACTATTTCTTTCATTAAACGTATTGTAGTGTTAACGGGTGTCGCAAATATTATTACATCGGCATGGATGGTAGCGCTCTCTAACGAAACTGAAATTGTATCTATAATTCCACGTCGATAAGCTTCTTGCATCGTACTATAAGAATTATCGAAACCGGTAATGTGAACATTTGGATCTCTTTTTAATGCAAGTCCAAGTGAACCACCTATTAATCCGAGTCCAATAATCGCTACATTTGTTCTCATTTAAGTAAACCTGCTCCTTCTAGCACTGCATCAAACGCTTTAAAAAACGCGGTGACTTGGTCTGCTGTTCCTACAGTCACTCTTACATAACCAGGCGTCCCTAGTGCATCACCACTTCTTACGATAAAACCATTCTTCAATAAGGTCTCCGTTGCTTCATCCGCGCTACCAGGTACTTCAATTAGCACAAAATTCGCTTGTGTGTCAAACATATGTAAATTATGCATTGCAGCATATTCTTGGAAACGTTTAATTTGTTCTCGATTTAATTTACTACAGTTATTAATAAATTCATCATCTTCAAGTGACTTTTCGGCAAGCTTTAAGCCAGCAGTCGTAATGTTAAAAGGACTTCTAACAGTATCTAAATTTGAAATAATTTCTGGGTTACTTATACCATAACCAATTCTTGATGATGCCAAGCCATAAGCTTTCGAAAAAGTTCTCAATACGATTACATTCGAATAGGTATCAACTAAATTAACTGTCTCTTCATAATTTTCATCAACGATATATTCATAGTATGCTTCGTCCAGAACTACTAAAATGTTGCTAGGAACTTTATTTAAAAAAGCTATTAGTTCTTCAGTGTTAATTAAATTACCTGTAGGATTGTTTGGGCTACATATCCAAATAACCGATGTATTTTCATCAATTGCTTTAGTAAATCCGTCCAAATCATGTTGCCCATCGATTAGTGGAATTTCTTTAACACCCGCACCTTCTATTTTAGCGTGGTGAGCATATTGCGGAAAAGTAGGCGTTGCGATAATTGTATTCATTCCTACACCCAGTAAAGCCCTAACGATAATAACAATTAGTTCATCAGAACCACTTCCAAAAATAAGCTTATTTTCGGTAATATTTAGTTTTTCAGCCAGTTTTTTTCGCAAACTAGTTGCATAACCATCCGGATAAATTTCGTAGTCTACTTTTGCTAACGCTAAATATTCACTGACAGCTGGTGCTGTACCGTATGGATTCTCGTTAGATGCAAGTTTAACTATTTCATCCAAGCCGTAAGCTCTTTTTACTTCTTCAATTGATTTACCTGGTTTGTATGGCGATAATTCTGCAAGTGCTTTTTTCCAACGCATATTTATCCCTCCGGTTAATTTATTTATTTTTGTAAATCTGGTCGTAATTTTACTGCTTCATTTTGATAGATATGAGTAATATCTTGTTGTAAAGTATTAGTATTTACATGCATAAGAATTCGTATACAAAGTGGCATTCCGCCTGGCACATCTATTTCATGTGTACACATAACAGGTACATACTTCCATCCATCAATTGTTCTAATAGCTTTAGCTGGAAATGTCGATTTTATATCCATTGTAGTTGAAATCAATACAGAAACAATATCTTCAGGCAAGATATTGTTTTTCTCTACTATTTCGCGTGCAAGTGTTTCCGTTGCTTCAAGAACAATAAGCTCTTTATCAACACGAACCGTTGTCGCACCACGCAACCCTCTTACCGTCATATTGTATCCCCCGTTCTACTTTTTAATTCATCGAATGCTATACGGCATTGCTCACTTGTTATTTCAGTTACAAATGGATGACCAATCTTACTTAGTAAAACAAAATTCAACTTACCAAATGAAGCTTTTTTATCCTTTTGCATATACTCCATAAAAATTTCAAATGTATATTCATGTACAGGTTTGAAAGTATAGCCGTTTTCAACCGCAAACCTAATAAATTCATTTGAATCTTTTTCTGTAATAGCACCATTCGATTCACTTAATATTAAACTATAAGCCATCCCGATCATCACAGACTCACCATGACTTAAACCACCGAATCCGCATGCGGCTTCGACTGCATGACCAAATGTATGACCAAAGTTAAGAAACTTACGTGCACCAAGTTCGAATTCATCTTCAGCAACAATTTGAGCCTTGACATGAATGCCACGAAGAAGTTCAGAAGATAACCAATCAATTGATGGCTGAGAAAAAGACTTGTTTGAAAGAAGCTTTTCTGACCATTGCTCGTCTGAAATATAAGCGTGTTTCAATAATTCTGCCATCCCGGATCGTATTTCTTTTTGTGGTAGAGAATCATAGATTGACATATTAAAAAGTACAGCAACTGGTTGATGAAAAGAACCAACCATATTCTTTCCACCTGGCATATTAATTGCAGTTTTACCGCCAACCGCACTATCATGGGCCAGAATCGTCGTAGGACATTGAATATAGCGTATGCCTCTCATATAAGTCGCAGCGACAAAACCTGTTAAATCCCCACAAGCTCCGCCGCCAAACGCGATAATAAGTGAATCTCTTGTAAATCCTTTTGAAAGTAAAAATGAAAGACATTCTGTATAAACATTAGCGGATTTACAACTTTCACCTGCTGGCACTGTTTTCACTTCTATTGTTTTAGTAGTTTGTAACGCATCTAGAAGGATTGGCAAATGCAAATTCGCCACATTTTCATCTGCAATAATTGCAATACGATCAGCACTTTCAAGCAACACCTTATATTGTGCTGAAAAAAGTTTATATGTGTCTTTACCAATATGCACGTCATACTCGTGATTTTTAATGTTCACATTAAGTTTTTGCATATTAAAACTCCTTCACATATTGTCTATGCGCATCAATCTCTTTTTTCAAGCCCTCAATAGTATCAGAACGGAACTCTTCCATGATTGCCTTTGCAAGTTCAGTTGCTATAACATGTTCAGCAACAACAGAAGCAGCAGGCACTGCACAAGGATCAGAACGCTCTACAGTCGCTACAAACGGTTCTTTACTGTTAATATCAACACTTTCAAGCGGCTTGTATAGCGTCGGTATCGGTTTCATTACCCCTCTTACAATGATAGGCATTCCCGTAGACATACCGCCTTCCAATCCACCTAGTCGATTCGATTTTCTGTAATAGCCTCGCTCTTTATCCCAAGCAATCTCATCATGTACTTCACTTCCGAATTTTTTAGCCATTTCAAACCCAAGACCAAATTCCACACCTTTAAACGCATTAATGCTCATCATTGCGCCTGCAAGCTTACTATCCAATTTACGATCAAATTGAACGTAGCTACCAATTCCTGGTGGACAGCCTTCGATTATTACTTCAACAACTCCACCAATTGTGTCTCCGCGCTCTTTGGCATCATCAATTGCAGCAACCATCTTTTTTGAAGCTGTTGGATCTGCACAATAAACAGGATCATTTTCTATAACTTCTCTTAATTCTTCTATTTCTAAATTTGCATATGTATCTGGATCTGTTTGAATACCTGCAATTTCCTGTACATGAGCAACTGTCGTAATACCAAGTTCTAATAGGAACTTTTTAGCAACCGCTCCAATTGCAACGCGCATTGTCGTTTCACGTGCTGATGAGCGTTCTAAAACATTTCGGAGATCTCTATGCCCATATTTCATGCCGCCAACAAGATCTGCATGCCCTGGACGAGGACGTGTGATTTGACGTTTTATATCTTCTGGGTTTATTGATTCATCCAACGGCTCTACACCCATTATTTTAGTCCAATGTTTCCAATCATCATTGACGACAGAAAGCGTCAATGGGGAACCAAGTGTTTTTCCGTGACGAACACCAGAAGAAATAACTACTTCGTCCGTTTCAATTTGCATTCGTCGACCACGACCATGCCCACCCTGTCTCCTTGCAAGTTCTTTGTTAATCATGTCTGTCGTTAATTCCAATTGTGCCGGTAATCCTTCAATAATTGCAGTTAGTTGTGGACCGTGCGACTCACCAGCTGTAAAAAATCTCATCCTGTCTCCTCCTCTATCTTTATACCTTTTCTAAGCACTATAACAAATTAAATATGATTCGACTATGTCTAAGTCAATCAATTTCATAATAGGTTTTATTGCTACACCACCACAACATATAGTCGAGTAGAATCGTTCTCGAACAATATGCAGTGTCGTTGTAGCAAGTTAAGGTAATTATGAAATTAACTCAAGTATTAAAAATATCCGGAAAAAAATCCGGATATTTATATTTTCTTATAAAAGAATGTTTCGATTGATTCAAGTCCAAATTTCGCTGGATTAAATATTTGTTCTGTACTTCCAACAAAAAGAACGCCACCAGTTTTTAATGAATTCGCAAAGTTTGTATAGATTTTCTCTTTTGCCTCTTCAGTAAAATAGATCATTACATTTCTACAAACTATTAGGTCGTAACCAGAATCATAACGATCATCCAATAAATTATGTTGCTTAAATGTCACCGTACTTTTTATCTCATCAGTCACTTGGTAGTAGGTTCCGTTATTAACAAAGTACTTTTTCACGACTTCAGCTGGCGCCTCTTTCAGCGCGCGTTCAGGGTACAACGCAGCTTTTGCTCTCTCAATTACCCCTATATCTAGATCAGTTGCATAAATAGAAATATCACGAATCGGCAAATGAGATGACAGCACCATTGCAAGTGTATATGGCTCTTCTCCGGTAGAGCAAGCCGCACTCCAAATCTTCAGTCTTTTGTTATCAGCTAAAAGCCGAGGAACAATAATTTTATCAAGGACTTCCCAACGCTGTGCATTTCTATAAAACTCCGAGACGTTGATAGTCATTCTATCAAGAAACTCATCTAGTACTGCAGTTTCATTATGTATCGATTTATAGAACTCATTAAAGTTTTTGAAACCCTTTTTTTCGTACAACGAGGTTAATCTTCTCTTCATTTGGGCTTCCTTATAAAGTGACAAATCTATTCCTGTTTTCTTTTTTATATTCCCAATAAATGCCGCATAGTCTGCCAATGAGTAACCTCCTACATTAACTTCAATAGATAAGAATAACAAAAACAGCCGTGCGATTACCGCGTGGCTGTTTTTAAAAATTAGTTAATCCAGTTGTTCGAATCCTTGACATACGATACTAACTCTTCTTCTTTAAAGAAAAGACCGATTTCACGTACCGCTGAATCAGGTGCATCTGAACCATGGATAATGTTCTTTCCGACAGTAACTGCAAAATCACCACGAATTGTTCCAGGAGTTGCTTCAGCTGGGTTTGTTGCACCAACTAATAGACGTGATGTAGAAATAACATTCTCGCCTTCCCATACCATTGCAAATACAGGACCAGATGTGATGAAATCAACAAGCTCACCAAAGAACGGACGCTCTTTATGCTCACCGTAATGCTGCTCTGCAAGCTCTGTTGAAATTTGCATAAGTTTCGCACCAACAAGTTGGAATCCTTTATTTTCAAAACGACTTACAACTTCACCTACAATATTACGTTGAACACCATCAGGTTTAACCATTAAAAAAGTTCTTTCCATTCAAAACACTCCTTAGTTTATACATACGGGATTTCCCTTGTAAATCTTATCATTCGACACATTTTCTTTCAACTATTAGGTTGTTAATAATTACGTTTCCCAATAAATTCAGCTATTTGTTTAAATGCTTTTTTCGAATCCCCATCTGGCAAGCTGTTAATTTCTGCTAGTGCCTTATGTATATATAGATCACTTACTGCTTGTGCTTTCTCAATAGCCCCAGAATTCCTAACATACGAAATCATTTTCCCACGATCAACTTCAGACAATGTACCGTTAAAGGATTGATGCATATATGGTTGGAATGCCGCATCGTCTTTTATGTATAAAATCGGAAGTGTTAGATGACCGTTTAACAAATCACTACCCGCAGGTTTACCAAGTTCTTCATCGGTAGATGTGATATCAAGAATGTCATCAGTAATTTGAAAAGACATGCCAGCATAATAACCGAATCGACTCAACCTTCTAACGATAGACGCGTCAGCCCCAGAAACAAGTGCACCGAGCTCACAACTAGATGATAGAAGTAGAGCTGTTTTACGTTTTATTCGACGCAGATAATCACGGATTGTTTGATTAACTTCCCTTTGTTGTTCTATCTGAATAATTTCACCTTCACAAATTTCAAGCATTGTTTTAGCAAGTAAACGATGCACCGCTGGAATTTCTATTTCTCCAATCGAAGTTAGTGCCCGGGAAAAAATATAATCTCCAGTATACATCGCAATTTTATTATCCCACTTCGCCTTAACAGTTTGAAGGCCACGACGAATATCAGAGTCATCTATAACATCATCGTGAACAAGCGAGGCCATATGAACAAGTTCAAGTGAGACAGCAACTTTAGACACATTTTCTAGCGAATAGTTCCCAAACTCAGAAGCAAGAATAACAAATATAGGTCGGATTCTTTTACCGCCTGCACGAAGAAGATGTAGCGATGCTTGTCGAATAATGGGGGAAGCTGAATCGACTGAGCGTTCCAGCTCCTTTTCAATAAAAGTGAGATCCTTTCGGAAATTAGCATATAGCGATAATAACTGTAGTTTTTCCAAAACGATCACCTTCCCCTACGGAGTTCACTGTTTAAACCCGATATGTCCCGCAGCTACTCCACCGCTATATGACTTATAAGATACATTTTTAAAGCCTGCTTCTGTGAACATATGAGCCAACTGCTTCATCCCAGGAAAGTCATCCGCTGACTCTTGGAGCCAAGAATATTCCTTGTAACTCTTAGCAAGAAGTTTCCCCAGTATAGGCATTATAAATTTAAAATAAAGACGAAATAATTGTTTATATCCAGGGATTTCAGGTTGCGAAGTTTCTAAGCACGCAATCATTCCACCAGGTTTTAAAACACGATTAATTTCACTTAAAGCCGTTCCGTAGTCAGGTACATTACGCAAACCAAATCCGATTGTTACAAAATCGAAAGAATTATCAGCGTAAGGTAACTTCATAGCATTGCCATGAACAAGTTTTATTACAGGATAGTTTTCCACTTTAGGTTTACCTGACTCCAGCATACTTTCACTAAAATCTAACCCTATAACGTCACCAGTGCCGCCAGTAGCCTTTGCTAAAGCAATAGTCCAGTCTGCAGTGCCGCAACAAACGTCGAGCACACGTGCTCCTTCGTAGACAGCCATGCGACGCATCATATCATCTCGCCATTTCTTATGTTGATTAAAACTTATGACGGAATTCATTTTATCATAATCACCGGATATCTTCTCAAATACACCGTGAACCTTCTCTTCTTTTGATAAAGTCAAAAAGCATACCTCTTTTCTTAAATCGGTTTTTCAAGAAGTGGTATTGTCATCTCTAAGATTTCACTTCGCAACAACGGATTTATAAAGTCCGCTTTCTCTATTTCAGTTTTAATTTCTTTCCTTAATTTCTTAATTATATTTTCAGCATCTATTTCTTGAATCGTCCAACCGAATGTGTCGATGCCTCTACCAAGATATAAAGGGCCTCTGTCCAGTTCAATGGAGATCAGTGGTAATGCAGCTGTAACTATAGGGATATACTTAGAAAAACCGAACTTATGTAAAAACTGTGTTATACAACCTGTTTCTATTATTCGAACCGCTTCAAGAAGCTGTTCTGAGCCTTCCGGTGAACGGTCTTGATAATTCGTTTTAGATTCATTAATTTGGCCAATAGTTTGCGATAGAGAGCGGATAAAATCAAAATCAGGTATTGATGCGAGTAGTCTATAGTGAATGCCACTATAGTAATCTCCTGAAAGCACTGTGAGCTGTTGCATCGTCGTTGTTGCATCTGATGCATTTATTTCATCATGCGCATCAAAACCAGCCTGAACAGCACCCACGGCAATCGCTGCCGTGTTGATGGGTTCACTCCACTTTTCTCCATTCATTTTAGGAAGTAAAAGAAAGAAAACTTTAGCTTTATCAAGATTCACCATACCAATATCTCTTTTCAATATTGGGTGGCGAACTGCAAGCTCCATCTCGCTCATATATTTTTTAATATCATCATACATAGTTTGTCTTTCCATCGTCGAATCTCCATTCAAAGACGTCTCGGGGAAAGTGTCTACTAAAAGTGTTAGTTTCTGCTTTCACTTGTTACGACACCATATGCGGTATGGACTTCTGCCTCTCCGCGTATTTTCATCGCTGACGTGTGATGAGTAAATTGAGCAATCATTACTTCGCCACGGTCTAGCTTTTCCGTGTGATGAAACTTTGTGTCGTCACCTCGTGTTAGTCCGATAACATTTACTCCATCTTCTTTTGCTTTAATTACGATATAGTCGGATTGTGTCATACTATCTACCACCCCTGTCTGTTCGTATAGTCCATCATATCACAAATTAGGACATTTCGGCAAAGCCCTTATGACATCTTAATAAGTGAAAGTATTTCAGAGCGCTTCACATCGTCATTCTCATAAATTCCACGTGTGACAGACGTTATTGTTTTAGCTCCTGGTTTCCGAATCCCACGCATTGTCATACACATATGCTCGGCTTCAATAATAACATAAACACCAACAGGATTTAACATTTCCATCATTGCATCAGCAACTGTCGATGTTATTCTTTCCTGGAGCTGAGGTCTTTTCGCAGTTGTTTCGACAGCTCTCGCTAATTTACTTAATCCTGCAACTACTCCATCCCTAGGTATGTAGGCTATATGCGCTTTTCCAAAGAAGGGCACAAGATGATGTTCGCACATAGAATGGAATGAGATGTCTTTAACAATAACAACTTCGTCATAATCTTCATGAAATACTGTTTTAAAATATTCTTTTGGATCTTTATGTAACCCTTCAAACATTTCACCATACATTTTCGCAACACGTTTTGGTGTATCTAAAAGGCCTTCACGTTCTGGGTTTTCTCCAATTGCCTCTAAAATCATTGTTACCGCTTTTTCTATTTTTCCATAGTCAACTTCATGCATCTTGTTATTCCTCCTCAAAGAACAATAAAGCTATTTCTTCAAAAATAGTAGCATACTTACCTATCTTCGTACAGTTCATGAACTCATTTTCATGCTAACTTTTAAATCAATAACGCTTCGACTTAATTTTGTCTAGATTTTTTCATGCGTTTACCCGAAAAGTTACTTTGATAATGTGTGATAACTACTAATCATTTTACTGACTTTAGTTAAACGGAAAGGAGCCCATCCGTGAATCTAATAAAAAAGATTCAACGAACAGGCTCCTATGTAATCGTTACGATTATTTAACTGCGTCTTTAAGCGCCTTGCCAGCTTTGAAGGCAGGAACTTTACTTGCAGCGATATCAATTTCTTTTCCAGTTTGTGGGTTACGTCCTTTACGTGCAGCACGCTCACGAACTTCGAAAGTTCCAAAACCAATAATTTGGACTTTATCGCCTTCTCCAAGAGTTGATTGGATCGTTTCGAAAACTGCTTCTACTGCTGATGTAGCATCCTTTTTTGAAAGTTCTGCTGATTCAGCTACTGAGTTAATTAATTCTGATTTGTTCACACTATTCACCTCCCCTCGTCGCATTGTTGATTGCAATACTGTAGAAAGAGTATCACAAGAAAAACCGCCATGCAACAATATCTATGCGGATTTCCCATTATAATGCATATTTTATGTAAAATGAAGAAAAAGACCCGTTGTGACGGATCTTTCCTCCAATGCCTATTTTCATAAATTTTCAGGGCAAAAAGATACAAGTATCAATGTTCTTAAGTTTTAGGCTTTAGATTATTAGTCTATTTCCAGCCTAATTTTTGTACGACGTCATAATTGAAAAAAATTAAACGATGAATGTGATCATACCTTTATTACCTTCATTCACCATTTGCTCAATTGTCTCACGTAGTCTTTTTCTGGCATTTTCTGGGACTGAATCTGTTTTAAATCGAATACTTTCCTTCATCACTTCATGTAAAGGCGTTCCGAAAAGTTGTGTTTGCCATAGCGCTTCTCGATCATGTAAATAAGCATCTTTCAAGTCTTTCAGTAAATGATGACTATGAAACTCGGAACCAATAAGCGGCGAGAACTCGGCCTCCATATCTACTCGAATAATATGAAGTGAAGGAGCTTTTGCCTTCATTCGAACACCGAAGAAATCATTTTGCTTAATAAGTTCAGGTGGAGATGGTGTAAAATCATCGATGACCGGGAGCGCAACCCCGTAACCATCTTTTTTAGCTTTATCAATCGCTTCTGCGTACATACTGTAAGACTTCCTTGCTTTTGAAGCTTCTTTAATAAATAACAACCAATCTTTTTTTGTGCCTACTTCTTGTTCCATTATTTCTTCACATACTTCACGAAATGCTTGTTCATCCATCTCGATTTTCAATGACGCTCTACCTTGACCAGCGTCTACCTCGACAACTTCAGCATGCCTTACATACATTTCATCTTTCAGTTGTTCAGCCAGTTCCTGAACCTTACGTATCTTTGAAGCGCCAAGAAACCCTTCACTAACAATTTTGTCAATGGAAGCGTTTAACATATTATCCGGTCCAAGAACTTCCATCCAATCGGGTTTCTGTACTTGAATTTCCGAAATTGGGAATTCGTAAAGTGCTTCTTTTAAAATAAGTTGAATTTCCTGCGCATTTAATTGATCAGCACTAATCGCAATTACTGGCACTTCATATTTCTCGTGTAATCGCTGTTTTAGTAAGACTGTTTTTTCGTTTGCAGGCATTTTTGAATTTAATACAATAACAAATGGCTTTCCTATTTCTTTTAACTTTCCAACAATTTCTATTTCTGCGACTTCTGCCGCCGCGCGCGGAATATTGTTTACGGTACCATCTGTCGTTAATAGTATCCCAATCGTTGAGTGATCCCGTATTACTTTATCAGTCCCAATGCGGGCGGCCTCTTCAAACGGGATTGGCTCGTTATGCCAAGGTGTATGGACGTACTTAGGTCCATTTTCATCTTCATAACCCTTAACACCATCAATCACATACCCAACACAATCAGCAAGCCTTACTTGGAATTTCAACTCTCCGTCCCCTACTGAGATTGCCGTCCCTTGAGCAGGTACGAATTTTGGTTCCGCCGTCATAATCACTGGTCCTGGTGAACTTTGTGGCAGCTCGTCTCGTGCTCGTATTTTGTCCGCCTCATCTGTCATGTTAGGAATCACCACTTCTTCCATAACTCTTTTCACGAACGTGGACTTACCTACACGAACAGGACCGACGACGCCGATGTAAATATCACCATCTGTGCGCCTAGCCAATGTTTCATACAATTCTTCTTTCATCCATCGTCCTCCTTTTTCTCTGCATATTAGTTTATGTAATAGAAAAACGTTTCATGCTTATAAGCATGAAACGTTTTTCTTCTTAGTTATTTAAATACACTGGTTCGTTATTCTCGTCCACTGTATAAGGGAGTGAATAAGCTGGCAATATTGGTGAATTTTCCGATAATAAATAACGTATATCTTCCCCTGGCTTGACGTCAGGTTTTTCTTCTTTAAGAATTCGATTTAAATCAATTGAATAGTCAACATAAAACTGACCATTACCACCTACAACGAGCGGTAGATGCGTCTCGGAATAGGGACTTTGAACAGTTAACTGTTTATCAAAACCCATTTCTTTATAATCAATTGCAAATACACCATTCCCAACTGAATCTTTGAAAGGAATTGAGCCTTGGTTAACATCCTTACGTAAATTCAAATCACGTATCTTTTCAGCGATACGTAAATCAACAAGTTTAACTGTCGGCTTAGTTTCTACATCGACAAGGACATATTGATAGACCCCTCCTTTTTCATAAGCATTCGAAGGGATTTTCTCTGTAAATTCTGGAATTATCATTGAAAATTCAATTGGATATTTAATATATATATCTGTTTCGATATCTCGTGTTTTAATCGGAAGTAAACCACCAGATTTTTCTTGAAATGAATCAACAGCTCTTTGCATTAAGTCAATTTGATCGTCATACGGTATGGCACCACTAGCATTATTGTCTCCGCCACTCACGCAGCCCGTTAATAATAGCACTAGTGAAAGAACTATTAGATATAACATTTTTTTCATCATATTATTAACCTGTTCCTCTCTCAGGTCCATTAAAGACTAGAAAGACCATAATAATAAAAGATGCAAGGAGAAGGATATATGCAATAGCCGAAAATAGAAATGTCAAAACCTTATTACTTATTTTTGTCCTACTTAGATGTATAAGAATAACTGAAACAGCCATTCCCCCCATCGCTCCGAAAGATAACCACATTTTAATCAACCCTGGAGTCAAAGAATGACCCCCTTTCATATAATAAACATTATCTTTTACCAGATAGATCTTCTATTTCTTGCTTTTTCATACGTCCCATTAAAGTATCAACTGCATGTTTTGGTGCTTCCCCTTCAAAGAGCACAGAATAAAGAGCCTCTGTGAGGGGCATAGAGACATCGTACTTAGCCGCTAATTGATGAGCAGCCTTTGCTGTACGAACTCCCTCAATAACCATCCCCATACCAGAAATAACGTCTTCTAGGCTATTTCCTTTTCCGAGCATATTACCAGCTTTCCAGTTTCTCGAATGGACACTTGTACATGTTACGATTAAATCACCAAGACCTGTTAGACCTGAAAAAGTAAGTGGATTCGCACCCATCCTCGCACCTAGCCGCGTAATCTCTGCAAGGCCACGCGTAATAAGCGCTGCCTTTGCATTGTCGCCGTATCCTAAGCCGTCTGTAATACCTGCCGCAAGCGCAATCACGTTTTTAAGAGCCGCTCCTATTTCAACACCAACTATATCTTGGTTGGTATAGACACGAAAGTAATTGTTCATGAAAAGATCCTGCACTTCTTCCGCCGCTACTAAATCTTTTGATGCAACAGCAACAGTTGTAGGATGACGAAGCACAACCTCTTCAGCGTGACTCGGACCAGAAAGTGCGACGACCGCCTTCAATTGTTCAGGCAATAGTTCTTCTTCTATCATTTCAGAAATTCGTTTCAAAGAATCAGGTTCAATTCCTTTAGACACGTGTACAAATAACTTTTTCCCTGCCTTCATATCATTAATACTTGAACATACGTCACGAATCGCTTTTGTCGGAACTGCCAGCACAATTACATCCGCATGTAAGACAGCTTCTTCCAAGTTTGAAGTCGATTTTAAATTTTCAGGCAATAAAGTAGTTGGTAAGTAAGCTTTGTTAGTATGCTCTGTTGAGATTTCTGAAGATTGCTCTGTCCGTCTCGCCCAAAGTAAACAATCATGACCATTCTCAGCCAATACAAAAGCAATTGCAGTTCCCCAACTCCCTGCCCCGATAACCGATACCTTTTTCATAGTACGATCATTCCTTTCCCGCCTATTCCCTAATTAATTTCTAGTCCTTGTAATGAGTCGAATCGGCGTTCCTTCAAAACCAAACGATTCACGAAGACGATTTCTTAAAAATCTCTCATAAGAGAAATGCATAATTTCTTCATAGTTCACAAAGATGACAAATGTTGGTGGTTTAATTGCAACTTGTGTAGCGTAATAAATACGCAGTCTCTTGCCTTTTTCAGTAGGCGTAGGGTTACGAGCCACAGCATCTTCAATAACTTCATTCAATACGCTCGACTGAATGCGCAGTGCATGGTTCTCACTAACCATTCGAATACTGTCAAATAACCCTGTTATACGTTGCTTTGTTTTAGCTGAAACGAACGCAATTGGCGCGTAATCAAGAAACAAGAAATTACCGCGTATATCATCAATAAATTTATTCATTGTTTTATTATCTTTTTCAAGGGCATCCCATTTATTTACAACAAACATAACGCCTTTACCCGCTTCTTCTGCAAATCCGGCAACTCGTTTGTCGTAATCACGAATACCTTCTTCAGCATTAATTACGATTAACACAACATCAGATCTATCGATTGCTTTTAATGCACGCATCGCACTGTATTTTTCAGTGGACTCGTACACTTTACCTTTTTTACGCAATCCAGCAGTATCTATTATTTTATACTTTTGCCCCTCGTATTCATAAGGCGAATCAATTGCGTCCCTAGTTGTTCCAGAAATATCACTAACGATTACTCTTTCTTCACCAAGAAGAGCATTCACAAGTGATGATTTACCTACATTCGGACGTCCAATCAGAGAAAAACGAATAACATCATCCTCAATTACTTCATCTTCACGCTCTGGGAAATTCGCCGCTACTTGATCCAATAAATCGCCTAGTCCAAGTCCATGTGAACCAGAAATTGGATACGGATCACCAAATCCTAAGGAATAAAAATCATAAATTAAATCTTTCATATCTGGGTTATCGACTTTATTGACAGCCAATACAACAGGCTTCTTCGTTTGATAAAGAATTTTGGCTACATGCTCATCTGCATCAGTAACCCCTTCTCGCCCATTCGTAAGGAATATAATAACATCTGCTTCATCTATAGCTATTTCAGCTTGTGCACGAATTTGTTCCAGAAAAGGCTCGTCCCCAAGTTGAATACCGCCTGTATCTATAATGTTAAAATCATACGCAAGCCAATTAGCGGAGCTATAGATTCGATCTCGCGTCACTCCGGAAACGTCCTCAACTATTGAAATACGCTCACCGACTAATCTATTAAAAATTGTTGATTTTCCAACGTTTGGTCTGCCTACGATGGCAACTGTTGGTTTTGTCATATTCATACACCCTTCCAGCTTATCTTCTGCATATTATACACATTAATAATGCTCACGTCTAAGTGCATACATTATTATAACGAAGATGTGTCCGTTATTGGATTCAACTGATAATTCGATTTCTTTGGTATCCAGAGAGCATGATAAATAACTTTCTATTTGGGTGAAGAAATGGGGGAATCTAGAAACGGACAGACGCATTATTCCGAAGGTGGAATTTATCGCCAATATAGTTTTCTAGCATATATAGAAGGAACCCGAAAACAAAACGACCTTCCCTTAATTGGATTGGTCGTTTTACGTTTATTTAATACCTACAATACTATTAATGTGAATCGTTACATCCGCATGATTCACTCGCAAGGATAAGGTGCCAACTTGACCATCAGCACTTGAAATAACGCCAGTAAAGTTTTCATGTTGTTTGTTGTGAAATATTGTGATTTCCACTTCATTTCCATATTCCATTGCTTCTCCAATTCTTTCTCCAATTTCAATAAAGTCTTCCTCTGATATTTTCGGTTTCGCCACCGCATTATTAGTCACTTTTGGTTTTGGTACTGCCCACATATTAATCATCCTCTCTTCAATCAATTAATGATACTGCTATTATCTCATCAAATGCATATCGAGTCGTTGTAAAAGGATCATCAAGCACAAGTGACTTAGCTGATTTATCAATACAAACAATAATTCCGTAATCGTCTTTTAAGTAACCGTTGTGCCAGTAACTCAATTTAATACTAGCCTTTTTCTTCTTTTTTTTGCATCTTTATTTCTTGACCACTATTCACTACTTCTACTCTTCAATGTACCTTCTTTTAAATCATATTTTTCAGCTAATGCTTTGAAAATTATTTTTGTCGTTTTCCATTCGCTTCTTATTTCACCCCCAATTTGGCACATCACATCACATCACTATCATTTTCGTGTTTTTAGGCATAGAAAAAGCACTCGATTAGGATGCCAAAAGTAATTACTATATTTCTTCAATGTCACCGTCTGGATATATGATGTAACTTTTCAATAACATTCCCGAACCTAGCACATTGGCGTCGTGTTCTTCTTTTTTAACGTATTCTTTTACGTCTACATATATCAGACTATGCGCTTTACTAATCATGGTTGTTGTATTGTAATTAAAATTAATAACGAAGTGGACTTCATCATCTTTCATTTGTGACACACTATATGACATTGCGTATTCTTCCATGTTTATGCTTTCGGCAATAGTGCTCTTTCGCCATTTACCTGTTATGTCATTTCTGACATCACGAGGTTTTTGCTTTGAAAACTCTGAATAGTCCTTGTCGCTCTTACCAACAATTTTATCCTTTTCCTTCATATCATCCCAAGTAGTTTCTTCCTCTTCTGGCTCTTCCTCTTTCACAGGGACAACTATCTTTTCTTTTTTCTTTGCAACTTCTTCTGTTTTTGGCTGTTCTTTTTCCTCTTCGACAATTTCTATTGGTTCTGGCTTGTCCTCTTTATTTGGATCGTCTACTGTATCCGAGTCTCCTGAAACCTGAATTTGTTCCGTCGGTTCTTCTTCTTGTTCTGCTGCTTTATCGTCAGGTTTATCCATAGTAATAGCAAATGCAATAATCGAGATAAACATTACTACTACTGTTGCTCCAGTAAACTTCAACTGCTTGGTTTGCTGTATTTTATCTTTCTTGATTGCAGACAAAATCACACGTATTATAAAATATAGTATTGCTGGTACAGATAACAATAAAATAATAAACGAAAAAGTATTCAATCTAATCTCCCCCTAACTGACAACATTCGCCAAAAAAGGTGTAAATCCTTTATACACCTTTATTTATCACTCGTTATGTATGGGGCTTGTAGGAGTCGTTCTGTCGTTCGAACGCACCCCTCCTTTAATGGTTCCCCTCATATACACAGACTTCGTATATCAAGCGTATATCAAGGAATCTTTTTCCATCCGTTCTTTTACCTTCTTTTTGGCTGTACGTATAGATTGTTGAACCATGCTCTTGCTACCCCTTAATTCGATTGCGATTTGACGGCTCCATAAAAACAAAATAGCCTTCTAACTCGGATAATCCGCTATTGACTTTGCTGGAAACATATCCGTCAGACTTCCTCAGAAATGCACTAACCCTTGATCGACTTCTGAAATAATGCGATTCTTTCGTCTCTTTATGAACCAGCACTATCTTTTTCCCTGTCTGAATTAAGTCATTATCAAATGCATGATTATTGTTTTCAGTGTGATCACACCACTCAAGATTTGATGCCTTGTTTTTTAAACGGCTACCATCTATGTGATTTATGTATTTTTCACCTGCGACTTTTGGAAAGAATGTGAAATGCTCCCTATTAGGTAGACAGATTAAAAAAGTAAAATCTGTTTATCTAAGGGGAGTCTTTTTTATGGCAAGAAGTAAGCATCCTATTGAAGTGAAATTTAAAATCCTTCATTTATTAGCTGGTGTTTCATTTGTTGCTTACTATAAACGGCTTAATTGTACAGCTCCAGTGAGAGAGTTGGAGAATGAGAAATTGTGGGTAGGTATTCAATTACTTACTCAACAATTGAATGGCATATACGGCTATCGCCGCATGACGTTAACGAGAGTTCGCCAAAGAAGAACGACAAACTACTAAAAGAGGTGAGGAAGAAGCGAAAAAAGAAAAAGTTGAAGCTGAAAGATTAGCGACAGTAAAAGTCAAAAAAGAAGCGAACAAGAAAAAACAAGAAGAAAAGAGTTCAACTGTTCAAGCAAACTCTAAAAAGATTGTTACGGAGTTTTTAAAAGAGGTGATGACAAAATCGTTGAAACTGTAACGAGTGTCGATTTCGATGAAGATGAAAAAACTGTAATGATAACCGTTAAAGGAAAAGATTTCTGGTCAAAAAAATCAATAGGTTTAGCATTTTATGAGGATTCCACTGCTGTGTATCGTGAGTTAGCGAAAGATTAACGCATTGAAGAGGCGTGGCTCACTATAACCTTTCCAATGAAAGATAAATATAGGAATGCGAAGGACGAGGAATTAATGGGTACTTGGATGTCTCGAGAAACAATGGATAAAATCAACTGGAGCAGCTTCAACTATCAAAACTTCATTGATGAATTAGACTAAAAAAGGGTATATTCGCAGTTTTTGCAATAACAACGCCCTACCCAGGGTTTATCTTTTTTAACTATCGCAATCTATTCGGACCTTACATTTTTTACCCAAATATAAATACATAAAACCATAACCAATAGGAGGACTACAGATGATAACGCTCAAAAAGATATTTCCTATTCTACTAGTAACTATTTTATTATTATTTTCTACGTTTCGAGATGCACAAGCTATGGATAAAAATGTTGATATGAAAGATTGGTTAGAAAATACGGCAAACCCTTCTATCAATGATATTGTAAAGAACTTTAATAATTCAGCACAAGAGAATTGGTACGTGAATCTTTCAAACCATCTAATAGAAGTTGATAAAAAAGGAACGGTCGCAAAATTAGCTGTTATGCGTGATGACATTCGCGGCTTGAAGAAAGAAGTAAAAGAAATCAAAACACCAAAGTCAGCGAAGAAAAATGATAAGAAACAAATTAAGTTAATAAAAAAGAATTTAACGAAATCACTTAATCAAACTGATGCAAGCGCTAAAAAAATAATGAAACGTGTCGAGAATGATAAAAAAATTAAAATCGTCAAGGCGCGTAGTAGTGAGCAAAAGAATATGTCCAAAGTAAACACGGCCTTCCTTACGCTTAACGATAATAATGCAGTAGACACTCCCCCACTCAAACTTGTTGATACTGTAAAGATTGATCCAAAAGCCGCAAAAGTAATCATTCAAGATCATGATGAAAAACTAAAAAAGATAGCTGCAAAAAAAGCCGAAGAGAAGAAGAAAAAGGAAGCTATAGCAGCCGCCAAGGCCGAAAAGAAAGCACTTAAAGAAGCTGAAGAAAAGAAGTTAGCAGAAGAGAAAGCGGCTGCCGAGGAAGCAAAAAGACTGGAGGAGGTGCGAAAAGCTGAGGAACTAGCGAAAATCGAGCGACAGAAAGCTGAAGAAGAGGAACAAGCTAGAGTTAAACAACAAGAAGAAGAGAAAAAGAAAGAAGCTGCTTCTGCACCCGTCGAATCCGAATGGTTCCAAAACTGCACTGAATTACGCAAGAAGTACCCAAGCGGTGTTGCCTCTGACCATCCAGCATACCAATCTAAGATGGATCGTGATAAGGATGACTATGCTTGCGAAAAATAAGTTTGTTGTTCCTCCGCCCTACCCAGGGCTTTTCTTGAATAATGATTTTTGAATGGATTTAAGATGAATTGAAAAAGAGTTGATGCTATCTCTACATTGTGTAGAAGGCTTGATGCGATGGAGCGGCTTAAATAAGGGGTGATTAAATTCATGAGGAAAAACAGATTGACTCTGGCATATGAATTAATTATGTTTACTTTAGCTTTAGTATCCGTCTCGTTCATTTGGGTGGAAAACGAAACCTTAAATTTTGTCGATACGGCAATTTTGATTGTTTTTGTACTCGACGTATCTATACGATTTATAAAGAGCGAAAACAAACTGCAATACATAAAGAAAAACCCATTTGACATTATTGCGATCATCCCATTCGACTCTATTTTCAGGCTAGCTAGATTGGTTAGGCTAATTCGTGTAATTCGCGCATTAACAATTGCGAAACGATTCGTTGGTCCCTTCTTTGGTATTTTGAAAACCAACGGATTACAAAGAGTCTTATCATTTGCAGTAGTATTGATTTTCGCTGCCGCTGTGCCTATTCTTTTTATTGAACCGTCTATTAAAACATACGGGGACGCACTCTGGTGGAGTGTGGTAACTGCCACAACGGTGGGGTATGGGGATATATCCGTTGAAACTGGACTGGGTAGAATTATAGCAATAGTTCTTATGGTCTTTGGCATTGGACTGTTAGGAATGGTAACAGGTTCGATAGCAACTTACTTTATCAAAGACGCAAAAAAAGAAGATCCTACTGCCACTTATTTAAAAGAGCAAATAGATAGATTAAGCGAGTTGGACGAAAGGGAAATCGATGCAATTATAGCGATTTTGGAAACGTCTAAAAAACAGTTAAAAACAAGTACATAGCCGCCCTCCCCAGGGCTTTTCTTTCTACCTGAAAAAGAACACATGTTCCTAAGAGAAGCTAATGCCTACTCTGATCCCCTCATATTATAGCGTCTGTCCACGAAAAAGGGAGATAACTATGACAAACATAAAAAACACTAGTAAACCGAAACGTTAATACTCAAAGAAAGAACCAGGAGTCTTTTATTACTTGAACGCCAAAAAGAGAAAAGTTCTGGGGGTTTCGACACCGTTACTATGACGAACTAGGAGATAGACAAGAATAATCTAGTCAGGGATTAGCATCAGAAAACATTGCAATTAGATAATTATTGCAAATTAAGACTGAATTGATTAACGGTAACTCCAAGTGTGTAGATAATTAAATATTAACGATATAAGAATGGCTTGACATTTGGTTTGAAATTCATAAAAACGAATTGGAGATTTCAACTCGTACACAAAGAGAACAAGCCATCGCGCTGCATTTAAAGCCCCTGCTACGCAATTACAAGCTTAATAAACTAACAAGGACACTTTTTATAAGCAAAAGTTCATAAACGCCCTATTAAAGAGTCACGAGCCTAATAGCGTACTGCAATTCCGCCGCGTGTTTAAAGTGGCAATTAATGCAGCTATTGAGTATAAAATTATTCCTCGAAACAGAGTTAATAAGATTGTTATTGCCGATGAGCAAAACAACGCTTACTTCTGCATTTAACCGAACGAATAAAAGTTCAGGCGTTAAACGCATCAGGCCGCACGGTTTACGACATACCCATGCAAGGATACTGATTTCGGCAAGCATGCCCCTTAAAACAATAGCTGAGCGCTCGGGTAACACTCCTGAAGTAATACTAAGCACTTATGGAAATGCACTAAAAAAGTTCGAAGCAAAATCAGTAGAAGCCTTTTCAAAAGCAGTAAATTTATGAGTTTTGGGGGGAGGTTTTTGCAAAATCCCCTCTAACCCCTTGCGCTATAAGGTTTTATGTAAAGAATACATTTTTTACACATAAAAAGATGATGATGCCTTAATGAGCATCATCATCCATAAAGTTTTACTTCTTCAGAATTATTCAGTAAATCTTTTCAACTGGTCTCCGATGACGTCACTTATTGAAAACCCTGTAGTCTCCTCAGATTTTTCATAGTTAGCGTATGAAACTTCGTCTGTATTTTCAACTAAGTCTTTAATGCTTAGTGATAGACGCTCATCTTCCGGATTAACATCAAGTACTTTGACCTCAATTTTTTGGCCCTCTTTTAGTACTTCATCCGGCGTTGCGATATGTTGATGAGAAATTCTTGATATATGGACTAATCCTTCTACACCTGGGAATACCTCTACGAACGCCCCGTATGAGACAAGCCGCCTAACAGTACCTTCAAGTACAGTTCCTTTAGGCGCTCTTTCCTCAATCCCTACCCATGGTCCTGGCAAGGTTTCCTTAATGGATAAAGAAATACGTTCCGAATCGCGATCTACAGTCAGTATCTTTACTTTCACCTTATCGCCTTCTTTTAAAAAGTCAGAAACTTTTTCGACGTGTTCATGAGATAGTTGTGAAATATGAACTAGCCCATCTATTCCACCTACATCTACAAAAGCTCCAAAAGAAGCCAAACGTTGAACCGTTCCTTCTATTACCTGTCCTTCAGCAAGGTTAGCTAAAATTTCACCTTTTTTAGCTTCTTTTCCTTCTTGAATAACAGCACGATGAGAAAGAATTAAGCGGTTTTTTTCTTTGTCTATTTCAACAATCTTGAATGCCATAATTTGTCCTTTATACTCTTCGAAAGACTCTACAAAATGATCCTCTACGAGAGAAGCAGGGATAAAACCACGAACGCCCAAATCGACAACGAGTCCACCTTTAACAACATCTTTCACTTCAGTCTCAATAGTCTCTTTATCATTAAACTTTTTCACAAGTGAATCCCAAGCGTCCTCAGCATCTACTCTTCGTTTTGATAGTACATAGTTATTTTCTTCAATTTTAATTATAATTAATTCAAGTACATCTCCATCAATTACAGCATCTGACGCTTTTTCGATATGCAAACTAGATAGTTCACTAATAGGAATGACGCCATCAAATGGTGCTCCTGTAATTTCAACTACAACAGATTTATCTTCTACTTTTATAACTTTACCTGAAACACGGTTGCCTTCTTTATACTCACCTTGTGCATCAACTTTAAGTTCTTCAGTCATATGTAGTCCTCCTCCATATAAGCTTCTACTTCTATAATATGCGAATACTCATATAAAAACAAAAAATTACACTTAACTTAATTATTTATTCTCTTTAATTAACTTTGCAATTTCCGCCATAATGACAAGAGTTACTTCTTCCGCCGTCGCCTTATTTTCACGATAAGGTATCATATCGATTGGTTTACCATAAACAACTTTCAAGCTCCGCAGTGGTTTGTAAGGACCGATAATTGCACATGGGACAACTGATGCATCTCCACCTCTTAAAGCAAAAAATCCAGCTCCAGCAAGACCTTCCTGCAATTCTCCAGTTTTACTCCGCGTGCCTTCCGGGAATAAACCAACTACATTACCTGACTTAAGTATAGACAAAGCATTTCGGAATGCCTTCCTATCACTCATTCCTCGTTTAACTGGAAACGCATGCACTTTTGGCAGAAGCGTTTTCAAAATCGGCAATTCAAAAAGTTCTTCCTTAGCCATAAAGTGTACAGGGCGCTGACATGTAATACCAACAACTGGTGGATCAAAATTATTAATATGGTTTGTGCAGAGTAGCACACCACCATCTTTTGGAAAATTTTCCCGTCCAATTACCTTAATTCTATAAACAGGATATAACATAGCACTAAAGAGACCTTTACCTAGCGAATAATAACTCATTCAGCTAACCTCTCTTTCGCTAGAGATGATATTTGCTCTGCTACTTCTTCTATTGTCATAGTAGTTGTATCAATTAATATAGCATCATCAGCTTGTCTCAGTGGCGATACCTCGCGTTCACAATCAGCGCGATCACGTTCACTTATTTCAAGTCGTAATAATTCAACCGAAGAATCTATTCCCCGTTTAAGGTTTTCCTTATGGCGGCGGAGTGCTCTTACATCAACTGAAGCCGTCATAAATATTTTTAGTTCAGCATCAGGCAAAACTTCGGTTCCAATATCCCGACCATCCATAACAACACCATAATCTCCGCCTAATATCTGCTGTTTTTTAACCATGAGTTCACGAACACTTTGATGCGCCGCAACTTCGGAAACATTAACTGTTACGCCTGTAGATCTGATTTCCTCAGAAACATCTTTACCGTCAACTATTACAGCTTGGCCTTCGTTTGATGGAACTAATAAAATAGTCATTTCATGAAGCAATTTTACTAGTTTTTCTCCATCAGTAATATGTATGTTTTGCTCAAGCGCCTTATGTGTTAGCGCTCGATACATAGATCCTGTATCAATATAAGTATAGCCTAATTTTTCAGCCGTCATTTTTGCGATTGTACTCTTTCCTGCTGCAGCAGGCCCATCAATTGCAATTTTTATCACTTTAGACACTATTTCTACCTCCTTGATTAATTCGTCAATAGTGTACCATAATTAAAAGAGAAAAGTCCCGTTACGATGGACTTTTCCCTAGTATAGATTTATTAAGAATTCCTCAACTGCAACTGACGTTCAAAACAAAAACGAACAATACGCTGACAATCATCTTCACGGATTTCTATAAATTTAATGGATGCAATCGTACGATTTGATTTTTCCAAAATACGAACAATTTCACCCTTTGCTTGCACATATTTCACCTCTTTGTTCGCGTAAGTTAACACAATCATAAGTTCAACTGAATCCGACTCTTTAAATAGTGAAGGATTTGGTAAGTTGATTGCAATACCGCCGGCACTAATGTCTTCTGTCACTAATTGAGTGTTACTATCTTCCTTTGCGACCGCTACATCTAATAACGCTTCTACCCTAAGGAATTCACGTCTTTGAATTTTTATCAGCTGTTTATCTCCAGGATACAAAAGTTTTAACATGGGGATGCCATTATTTAAACGTCCTATAACTTCTGTTCTAAACGCATATGACATTTTTAAATTGTCAGTAAATGAAACGAGTAGCTGTGTTCCATCCATGAAAAAAGCTGTCCTACCCGTTTCGAGTTGTGTTGGATAGTCAATCATCACAAAGTTTTCTCCAGAGTCGACTACCTTACTTTTGTATTTTTCGGTATCTTCTTCAAAACCTTTATTCATATTAATAAACGTCCCGACAGTTAAAATCATACTAAACACCTACCGTCCTTCATCATAAAAATATTATCTCATGAAAGACATCTTTTTCCAACCATAATTAAATAATTATTCATTATCTAGCACTGACCGCTGATATTACTTCCTTTTATCTTCAAATAAAGAACCCTATTATTGTAGTTCAGTTTTAATTATTTCTGATGTTTCTGTATCAATTACTACTACATAAGTCTCAATTATATTTTCTGTATCCATTGTTACGGTTAAATAATGTGCAAGTCGTTGCTCTAACCTGTCATTTTCAACATAAGCTAGTTCATCTTTCATTACCTTTACATTAGAATGAAAGAAGTTGCTCCAATCCTTTTTCACTATTTCTTGTTTCTCTGTCTTCTCTTTTCTTATATATTCCATGGCATTAAGCCCAATGATACCGCCAGTATCTTTCGCAATTTTCAAATGAATAGCATCCGAAAAAACTTTGGCTTTATATTCTGGTTCTACACGAACAAAAACAAAATGCCAAGCTGTATTATTTTCTCTTGATTCTTGATAAACAAGATCCCCATAACCTGAATCTTTCAGGAAATCCTCTCCCTTTTCTTTAATCACTTTAAATGGTAAGCTTTCCTTTCCAAATGATCTTTCAGCCAAATATGATAAGACATGACCTCCTTTTTCAGTAATATCAATATAGCCAATCGTCTGATTTTCAGCGAAACGAATATGATAAAAAGGATAAGGTGAACCTGGTTTACTACTTTCCACAACTATTGAAGAACTAGATATATCTGGAAACAACTTTTTAAATTTCTCTACCGCTTCTTCTCGCGTAATATTTTTATCAGTCATAGTTTGGAGGTCATTTTTCTTCATTGAATCAGATTCACTTGCAGTAAGCGGAAAGTCACTTTCAGTATATTTCTTCACTGAATTCCCCAGTCCATTCCAATCATGATCAACATCAACTGACTTCAGCTGGTTTGACCAAGTTTCCATACTCATTTTTCCATTCAGCATATTCGCAGTCGCAACTTGCCATTGATCGGCCATTTCACTTAAGTTTCCAGATGCTTGCGTCATCGCCCTATGATATTCCTTGTGGTCACCCATACGCTCCGAATCCTTTGAATAATTCCCTAATCGACCTAGATAATTTATCCATTCATTAGAAAAGTGACGATCAAGTGGCAAAGAACTAACTGAGTTCTTAATGTCTGAAGATAATCTCCAAATATCATCTCTGGCTTCTTTTGAACCAGCAAGTTCATTAAAAAGCAAAGTTTTCTTTACCGCTATATCTAGTTCTTCAAGTTTTTCTGAAGCATCAGACATTTTTTTTGCATATTGACCATTTAATAAATTAGACAGATCTTTGTTTTCATTAACTTTCCCGAAAGAGAATATCGATAGTGCAGCAATCGAATAAACTAATACAAATATTATTTTTTTCATATTTTAGCAAAATATAACCGGAATGATTTATGTTCTCCAGAAACATCCGCTTTCCTTCCTCCCTTCATATGTTTTACAGTTAATTACAAAATATGTGTAAACCAATTTTTTTAATTTGCGGACGTGACCAAATCCATTTACTAGTCGCAGTAATCGGATTGAAATAGTAAATCGCATTTTCTGATGGATCCCAACCATTTATCGCATCAAGTACCGCTTCAGTTGCACGTTCATTTGGTTCAAGCCATATCTGTCCGTCTGAAACAGCTGTAAATGCACCTGGTTGAAAGATTACAGAACCGACAGTATCCGGAAAGGACGGGTGTTCAACACGGTTCAAAATAACAGCAGCTACTGCAACTTGCCCTTCGTAAGGTTCACCACGCGCTTCACCATAAACCGCATTTGATAATAGTTTTAAGTCTTGTTCTGAATATTTCGAAGGTAAATGCGCTTCCTTCTTAGTCCCAGATCCTTTTTTAACTTGTGAGGCGAGCGGCGTTCCACCGTAGTGAGTAAACTTGTTCCCTTTTTTTATATTATCCTTTACAAACTTCTCATCAAAATTCGAAACGTTAACAAGTTTACTTTTGGTTTTTGCTCCTGCAACTCCATCTACGGGAAGTCCGTAATTTTCTTGAAATTTTCGTAGAGCCCAATATGTGCCATAACCAAACTTACCGTCAATAGTACCTGTATACAGACTGATATATTGAAGCCTTGACTGTAGCTCGATTACATCATCACCAAATGAGCCCTGATGAAGTTGTTGTGAAGTAAATGCACCTGTTTGTATCGGCGAAATAATATACACACTACCGAGAAGAAGTAATACAATCACTAGATGAATTGAAAACTTTTTCAACAAGATTCCTCCTTTTTATTTAGCTTGTCCAATATCAAGTAATTTATGACATAAAAAAAGACCTGGCATTTGCCAAATCTCTACTACTTCATATCCGCTTTCCGTCTAAACTGTTGCATGGCAAAAGTATGTGCATATTTTACTCGTGTCAAACCAAACCACCATAAGAAAAGCATAAAAGGAATAATCAAATATAAAAAAAGTTCTTGGATGGCAAAAATTGTATTATATATAAAGTGCAAAGTATACGGCGCAAGAAATGCTAGGAGGAGATACTTCTTTTTGGCAGACTCTTTAGCAAATTTTGCCCGCCCAAAATAATAACCAAGGACAACACCGAATAATGCATGGCTAGAAACGGGTAATAATGCGCGGATAAAAGCAATATCAGTTCCGTATGTTAAAAGATAAAGAACATTTTCAACTGTTGCAAAACCTAAAGATACACTCGCTCCGAACAGAATACCATCATATACATCTTCAAATTCAACATGCCTATAAATTACTAGAAGTAAAATTAACCATTTAAAGAATTCTTCAAGACCACTTGTAAAAACAACATTACTTAAAAAGTTATTCGTGAACACCGCTTCTTCTTCAAAAACGTGTTGTATAAACATAATCGGAAATGTCATAATAGCGCCATACAAAAAAGTCTGAAATAACATATGCGAGGGTTCTTTTGCAATTTGTTTCCGTAAATAGAAGTAACTAAATAACGCTAACCCTGGCGCAATTGCTACTGTGAGAAGTATAAACATGTTAACCCTCCTACACGTAATATTGTATCATTGTTTACGAAATAAGAGGACCACGTCTAATTAGTTAACTTTGCGATTCAATCGCGCGTGCAATGATGCCCCCGTGAAGTTTTCCATTTTCAATAAAAATCTCATTCGCATTTTTCCCCGCCGCAATTACACCAGCAATATAAAGCCCTGTAACGTTCGACTCCATCGTATCTTCGTTGAAAGTAGGAATACCAGTCAATTCATCTATCGCAATTCCTATATGTTTAAGAAACGCATAATCCGGATGATAGCCAGTCATCGAAAACACATAATCATTAGGAATTTCAATAGAATTTCCGTTATTTTCTATCGTAATAGAGGATTCAGCAATCGCCGTCACCGAAGATTCAAACTTCATCTTTATACCACCACTATTAACTAAACTAACAAAACCCGGTAAAATCCAAGGCTTCACACTTGGTGAATAATCAGATCCTCGATAAACAACAGTCACTGAAGCACCTGCGCGCTCAAGCTCAAGTGCTGCATCTATTGCTGAGTTTTTACCACCAATGACAACCACCTTTTTTTGAAAGAACGGGTGGCCTTCTTTAAAATAATGAAATACATTAGGTAAACTTTCACCTTTAATTCCTAACATATTCGGATTATCATAGTAACCTGTAGCAACTACAATATTGTCAGCTCGATATTGTTGTTTACACGTTTCAACTCGGAATCCTTGCGGGGTTTTCTTAATTACATTTACCTGCTCGAAATTATTCACTTTTATATTTTTCATTTTCGTCACTTCACGATAATAGACAAGTGCATCATTACGTTTAGGTTTATCTTTTGCAGTAATAAACGGAATGTCTCCAATAGATAACTTAATACTCGTGCTAAAAAAGGTTTGATGTGTTGGATAGTTATAAAGCGAATTAACGATATTTCCTTTTTCTATCACTAGCACATCTAAACCTATATTCTGTAACTCAATCGCTGTTGATAGCCCACAAGGACCTCCCCCAACAATGATGACATCTTTGTGTAACATTTTTACAACCCCTCAACTTCTTTGGCTCTATAATTTAGCGTAATAACATGACATTCAGGTGGTGCTCCTAACCTAAACGGAACCGTTGAAGTGCCATAGCCATTGCTTATTAACTTGCCTCGATTGCCGTTCACTACAAAGGATCCTCTTTCAAATAAGCCATATTTCCCCCATCTAATTTGTCCGCCATGTGTATGCCCAGCAATCATTATAGCTGGTTGTAATAACCCTTCAATCGTTTGCAACACTTTAGGTTGATGACTCACACAAATCACATGGTCATAACGGTCAATACCACTTAGAGTAGAATCTATATCTGTTTTTCTAGTAGACGGATCGTCCGTTCCACATATTCCCCAACCAAAGTGATTAGGAACTCTTTCATTTTCATTGTCTAGAATCTTTCCATTAAACCGGTCGATAATATCACGAATTCCCTGTTCTCCAGCCTCACGATCGTTATTTCCCCAGATGTAATACACTGGGCCTAACTTGGCCAAATTACCAACGTTTTTTGATATACGCGATAAAGGGACGCCTCTTTCCGCTAAATCGCCACCTATAATTACAATGTCGACTCCATAACCAATTTTATTTAATAATTTTGTATCTATTTTACGTCGATGAATGTCTGAGATGAAAAAAATCTTTAAAGTAGAATCACATTCCTCATCATCAACATTCAATTTATGTTGAATAACATTTCTTCTTTTTGCACTTACAAACATGAGGGCGAATAATATTGTAAAGCATAAGATAAGTGCTCCTAACATTTTTTTAATCGTAATCGTTTGCCACCTTCCAACTTTATTTAAAAAAGTTTTTTATAAGACCTATAAAATATTTTGCCACGAACTGCTATTAAGGTATGACGAGTTTGCTGCCTACAGTAATCTCATTCGATTTCAAACCATTTGCTTGCTTGATTTTATCAACACCATCACCATTTTTATAGTACTTCAACGATATGCGATATAAATTCTCGCCAGGTGCTACAGTGTGCGATGTTGCACCTATGACTGGTTTCGTTTCTGGTTTCGTTTCTGGTTTTAGAACGGGTTTTGGATCAGGCTTTTTTTCTGGCTCAGGCTCTGGTTCTGGCTCTGGTTCTGGCTCTGGTTTAGTGTCCGGCAATACTTCAGGAGCCGGATCTGGTTTTGTTTCGATGTCAGGACTGGCTTCAGTTTTTCCGTTACCATTATCGACTATATCTACTTCAATATCCGTTTTTTCCGATTTGCCACCAGAAGTATTTTTACTCGTTTCAAACTGGACAGTTGTATTATCAACATCTACCTCTTCATTTCCTTTAGGTTTATACCAATTTGAAATAACGAATATCAAGATACATACAGGAATTAAAGTAAATAAAACTAGTATTATATTAATAATATTATGACGAGACCTTTTTTGTGGCTTTCGCGCGCTTCTATGTAATTCAGCGCGAGATGTAATACTCGATTTAGCGCTTCTATCACCCAGATTTATCTCTTTGCGATGTTCTTCAAATTCGGATTTATAATCTTTTTTATCCATAATCACATTCTCCTATCACAATCATACCTATCGTTCCCTCTATTATGGCGAATTTTGTCGGAAAAGTAAACGGACATCCTACCTATCAACCCAGAAGTTGAGTTAGCCTTTCAGACCAATTAGTTAAATGTCTAATTGTATTATTAGTTTTTTCGTTTACAAGCCATTCTTCATTTATTGCTCCACAAACCGAGCAACAACATTTAGGATTTCTAGACAATTTCTCATCAAAGTAATCAAGTAATGCCTCACGAATACAACTATCCCCTTTAACAACTTCAAGCATTCTTTGTAATTGACGTTCCTTCTTCAATCTTTGTTCCTGAATTCGAAGAACTGTCTCTTCTAAGGACATTCTCTCAAGATAAAACTCCGTCACTCTTTTACCGGTCTCACTTAATCCAGCTAACTGTGCTGCTTCAGATTTCGGAACCAACTCTGTAACCAACTGACTGAAGATCCGTATTTCCTCTTCGTCTGGAATATCATCCTGAATAATGAAACGAGTCTTCCTTTCATCGTCCCCTGAATAAAGCAAGGTAGTTATCGATAATTCATCGTCACGACCTGCTCTACCAACTTCTTGCATATATCCAGCTATCGTTGAAGGGATATGTTCATGAATAATTTGTCGTATATTACTTTTATGTATACCCATTCCAAAGGCATTTGTTGCACAAATCCATTCAATTTCCCCTGTCAAAAACTGTTGTTGGATGAACGCACGATCCTCTTGTTCCATTCCGGCATGATAACTAGAAACAGAATTACCTTGTGCCGTAAGCTCTGCCGCTAATTCATCTGATCGTTTTCTTGATGAAACATAAATAATACCCGGCCCCATCGTTCTCTTTACCCTGTCACATATCCAATCGGTTTTAGCAGAAATTGATGGAAGCTTGTTAATCGCATAGGATATATTTGGTCGATCAAGTGAAGAACGATGGATAATTGGATTTTCTAGATGTAAATACTCTTTAATTTCATCAGTCACCTGAACGTTTGCTGTCGCAGTTAATGCTAGCAAATTTGGTCGATCTATTTGTCGTAAAAACTCACCTATCCTTAAATAGTCCGGTCTAAAATCAAAGCCCCATTGTGAAATGCAATGCGCCTCATCAACAACAATAAGTGCAAGTTTAATACTTTTTAATTCAGCAGAAACGATAGGTTGTAACAGCATTTCGGGCGAGATAAACACAAACTTATAAGTTCTTAAATTTGCTATTATTTGATTACGTTCTGAAAAAGAAAGAAATGAATTTAATGCAACGACACGTTTTTCTCCATGTTGCTTCATAATAGCTACTTGATCTTCCATCAGTGCGACTAGTGGAGATATAATGAGAACCGTTCCCTCCAAAGCATAGGCCGGTAATTGGTAACATAATGATTTACCACTGCCCGTCGGTAAAATGGCTATCGTATCTTTCCCTACAATAACATCTTGAATAACCGCTTCTTGACCTGGCTTAAATTCACTATATCCAAATTTATTTCTTAATATATCTTTTATGTCCACTTCGAAACCTCCTCCGATTGCGAACTTAAAATTAATCGTAACTGAAAAAAAGAGAGTGTATTGAACTCTTCTTTTAAAATTTTTAAACGCTTTGTCCTAAGTTCATTTACCTTAACAAGTACAGCTTCTATATCGGTTTTCGCAACAAATTGCTCAATCGAGAAACTAGGATCATTTGCCGCAATTTCTACGAAATGATCCTCAATTGTACTAATCTTCAAATTACGTATTTTAGATATTTCTTCTATAGACAAGCCTTCAGCTAAATAAAAGTTTGTCCGCTTAGAAGAATCGGTCAAATAAGAAGTGACTTTTATGTTTTCCGTTATTTTTCTTAAAAATGCAAAATCAGTTGACGTTTCAATCACATCAAGTAAAAGATGTAGACTTTCAATAAAATAAAGATAGACGGATGTAGTTGTGATATGTAGCTGTTCAGCTAATTGGTCCCATGTCCACCCTGTTATTTCAAAACCGCCTAATCGATGCGTCAAAATACTTTTCTGTATATCTTTCATGCCACTTCTATCTATCAATTGTTGTATTTCAATCATAAATTCACGTGAGAAAGATGGCTCAGATATCGGTTGTCTAAACAAAAGTTTTTTTACAAACTGTTGAATCTCAATATTTTTTTGAATTGGTAAAAATGATTTCTCTCCTGCCTTAAAGTTTGATATCGTTTGTACGACTAGTGAAAGTCTTTCAAAAAACAGAATTTCATTCCCTCGATAATTAAATCCATTAAAACGAAAGTCATAAATTGATTTAACAGTATTCCGGCCATTCTCCGTCAGATGCACAATAGAGTCTTGGTCTATTAAAATCAAATTGGCATTTTCTAAAAAGTTTGCCGCTTTATCATATGTGTCTACTTTTAGTTTAGGTAAAATAGAAAAAAAGTCTCTTAAATTGTAATTATCAGCGTCTTGTAATGTTTGGCCAGAACGCTTACCCCTCAAAAGGTGGAGTCCCGCATAAATTGTTCGTTCACCGTCAAGTTTACATATAATCTTTAATAATAGAGATGAAAGTTCCATAATATATTCCTCTTTTCAAAGAAAAGTTGTTTTATGTTGAAAATTCCTACGAATTTCATTAGAATAGAGTCGGAGCAAGAAGTATAAATACGTCTCAGCGGAATTGCGGTCAGAGCTTAAGTCTTCGTGATACAGATCCGACAGCCTTTGCTTCAAGACACGTCGTTCCAAGCCCGAGTTGATCTATTCAGCCTGGGTTTGAAATACTTACTGAATTCAGGGAGACTATGCATTCATACCGTCACTTATTGAAGCAGGGACTTCTACTGGATTCAGCTAAACGGTAAAAAAGAGGAGATACGAACATGCCTAAATACACAATTGTCGATCAAGATACATGTATCGCTTGCGGAGCTTGTGGAGCTGCAGCGCCTGACATATACGACTATGACGATGACGGAATTGCATTTGTTATTCTAGATGATAACATGGGTACTGCAGAAGTACCAGAAGAGCTATTGGAGGACATGGAAGATGGTTTTGATGGTTGTCCAACTGACTCAATCAAAGTCGCTGACGAGTCTTTTGATGGCGACGCATTGAAATTTGAAGACTAATCAGAAAAGCCATTACGCCAAGACTGTTTTTCAATTTTCCAAGCTAACATAAACGAGATATAGTTAAAGGGTCGCTCTAGAATTCTAGAGCGACCCTTTATTATTTAAACATGCAAAAAAGGAATATGAACATTATATCAATCAAACATTAATTTATTTCTTTGTAGCTCAATCCATTGTTTCATCTTATTAAATAAAAGGATTGAGAGTGTTGCTAAAATAACACCTTTTATTAAGTTAAAAGGTAATATACCAAGTACAATCATAGTGTATAATGCATCACCTGTTACTGGCGGCATATTTAAGAAATATGTGTACATCGGTAAAAACACAACATAGTTTAAGAAGCTCATCCCAAAGGCCATTACCCCAGTACCTGCGATTAACCCAATTGTTAAGCCTTTTGCATTTCGGAACTTATTAAAGATAAAATAGATTGGTAAAATAAATAAAATACCCGTTGTAAAGTTAGCAATTTCACCGACTGGAACTCCAGTTGGACTTCCACTAAAAAACCAATGCATAATATTCTTAATTGCTTCAACTGTAATTCCAGCTACAGGTCCCAATGTCATTATTGCAAGTACTGCGGGAATCTCGCTAAAATCAAATTTCAAAAAACCTGGTAAAGCTGGTAATGGAAAATTAAATTGCATCAAAATTGTAGCGATACTTCCAAGCATTGCGACGACAATCATCTTACGTAATTTCTTATTATTCAATTGTTCCTCTCTCCTTGTGCGATTCACTTCTAAAGAGGAAAGGTCGGTTCGTCTTCGTTAACAACAAAAATCCCCATAGCAATTAAGCTTTAGGGAGTTACAAGGCACACTTAAACAAGCGTGTTATTTGTGAGTTGAACAAATAGACGTCCGCGCCTCCACCTTCTCCCATCCAGACTATACTGTCGGCTCTAGAATCTCACTAGAATCAGCTGTTAAGCTCGCGGGCTCGAAAATATAAATTTTCATTACCGCCGGTCGGGAATTCCACCCTGCCCCGAAGATGAATCAATATTTTTTTGTACATTATTATCATATACAATAAAAAGTACTTTGTAAACTCTTTAAGTCTACAAAGTACTTTTTCATTTTAATAATAACGGAATATTATTCGGTCCAATCGGCATTGGAAGTGGTTTACTAAAATCAAAGTCATACCACTCAACCTGAACTACGTTCTCAAATTGTACTTGTTTATCAAAACTTGCTGCAGTCAACAAAATACCATCTACAAGTTGTCTTGCCTCTTTAGGATCCATTGAATCTAAATCCAACGGTTTACGAAATTTTATCTTAGTCAATCCACTATTAACATCAACTATAACTTCAAATGAGATAGAATCCGGAATGACGGGTGAAAATATATCATTTGGTTTTATTCTCATCTCCTGAAGCGCTTCTTCAAGCGTCTCATAAGAAAATGCAAAATTAGACGACAGATATTCATTCCCATCTTCTTGCTTAAATAAGTAGTAATTATTATGATTACTACCACTCTTCAATTGCATCGGTTTACTAGGTTCCCCAACTTGATCAAATTCAGTTGAAGTGCCATTCTCATTTTCAAATTTGATTTCCTTGAAACCATAAAATGTATCATGTAGCGTTCCAAGGTAGACTGACATCGTTGCAGAAGCAACATCATAACCATGTCCATTCGGTAAAATATGTGCAAGCGAATCCTTTCTTCCAACTAATTCACCTTTATATGGATGGTAGTCATTAAAACCAAGGGCTTCTTCATCTAAATTGTTTGCATACATCTTATACAAATCCAAGCTTGTAGGTTCTGACTCCCCAAAGTCCTCAACGATCTGCTCTCTAGGTATAATGAACGTAACAGGAAGACTGGATGCAGCATCACTTGCAAGTCCAAGATGGAAGACTACCCCATCCAACACATCTTTATTATAAACAGCCGGGAAATAATTTGTTCCATTAGCCCTAGTATAAAGAGATGATGATTCAGCAGCAAAACTCGCAGATTCTTCTTCTGATGTATTCATATCTGAACTATCGCTAAGCGCTTTATTTTCAAGAGCTGAACCCGCATCTTCATCGTTCATTACTGCAGTTGAGTCTGATGCTTGATCCAAACTGTTATTATTCATAAGGAACATGGACGGCAGCAAAATACTGAAAATGAGCAATGCAGCGATAGCAACGATCGCAGGTATCCATTTACCAATCTTCTTCTTAGGTGCGTCATTTATTTGTTGTAACTTTAACCTCTTGAGCACAACTTCTTTAGATCGCGTATCTGTTAAATCTGGCATATCAAGAAGGATTTTCTCAATCTTTTTATCAGACCAATCCTTATTATTCATCGTCCATCATCCTTTCCACTGGGAAAGCATTTAGTTTATCTTGCAGTGATTTAATTGCTCTATGCTGGGTCGTTTTAACTTTCCCTTCTGACCAACCAAGAATTTCTGCTGATTCAGTTATAGACAGATCATGAATATAACGCATATGGATTACCATTTTCTGATCTCCTGTACAAGTGTCTAGTGCTTCCAATACCTTCTTCATATCATCGTTCATGATAACTTTAATATCTGGTTGTATAGCATCAGAAATGAGTTCACTTTTCTCCCAGTCAAATTTATCAAAATCACGCTTTCTACGCACTGCACTTTTCCTGAAATAATCTATCGCAACATTCTTTGCAATAGAAAATAACCATGTCTTTTCAGAACTCTTCCCTTCAAAGTTATCATAAGCACGAAGAACTCTCACATATACCTCATGCGAAAGATCCTCAGCCTGGTCACGATCCCTAGTTAAGTAAATCAAAAACTTAAATAGATCGTGATGATACTCTTCATACAACCGATGGAAAACAGAGTCATCCATATTATCCCCTCGTTCATTCTATTAGTCGTTTGTCTTCTAGAAAAGTTACACTTTTTTTATTGGAAGCGTACAAGTCATAATTGTACCTTTTTCTTCCCCACGAGAAGCAGAAATCATTCCACCATGGGAATCGATTATATTTTTAGCGATTGCGAGTCCAAGTCCAGTCCCGCCTTTACCACGCGTTCTCGCTTTGTCAGCCTTATAAAACCTCTCAAAGACAAACGGTAAATCTTCTTCAGAAATACCAAAACCTGTATCAGAAACAGTTAATTGACACATATCTTTATATTTATGTGCACTAAGAGTCACACTACCACCATCAGGTGTATGCCGGATCGCATTATCAATTAAGTTAGTAAATACTTGCTCAACACGATCTTCATCGATTGGACAAACAATCTCTTCCTTAGGATATTCAAAAATTAACGCGACATTCGCATCTCGTGCAGCTTGCATGAACTTGTTCACTATTCTCTCTAAAAACAAAATTAGGGAGACATCTTCTTTATAAAGAGTCATATGGCCGGATTCCATACGAGCAAGATCTAATAAGTCGGTCACAAGACGACCCATCCGTTTAGATTCCTCATGTATTATTTGAATCATTTCATCTCTTTCTTCATCACTTGTCGTTACGCCATCCAGAATCGCTTCACTATAGCCTTGAAGCATAGATATCGGCGTTCGGAGTTCGTGAGATACATTAGCAATAAAATCTGAACGAAGCTTATCTAACTGATGCTGGTCAGTCATATCCCTTAGAACGGCAACCGCTCCTCGAATGCTATTCCCACTATACAATGGGCTAATTGAAATATTATAAAATTGACCACCAAGTTCTAATTCATCTTCAACTTCTTCAGAAAAAGTAACTACATGGTCTAACATATGAAATAATTCAGGTGGAATCGCTTCATTAGGGGACCCTGTTTTAAAAAACCAGTTTTGTAGTAGTCTTTCTGCTTGGGGATTACTTCTTAATATTGTGCCATCCCTATTAAACGTAATTACCGCATCAGTCATTGATGTAAGTATACTTGAAAGTTGCTCTTTTTCCTGACTGATTAATTCAACATGATATTTAAGTTGACTTCCCATTTGGTTAAAAGCTGTAGATAACTGTCCAATCTCATCATTTTGCAAGTATGGTAAACGTGTATCAAAATTACCCTTTGACAATTCAAGTGCGGCCTGTCGTACTTTTCTAAGTGGTGAGGTAATTCTAGTTGACAAGAAAAAAGCAAAAATTGTCGTTAAAATAAAAGCTATAAACGCTGATAAAAAAACAATATTGGTAGTTCTTTTAGTAGTTGCACGAATGGCTTCCAGACTTTGATAAATATATACAGTACCACTGATTCCAGAATCAGTAGTGAAAGGATCTGCTAAAACTATGTACTTCTCCAATACACCATCTTCAGATATTGAAGGCAAAATCATTTCTTTAATTACTTGATTCTCAGAAATCTGACTTAATGACAGTTTTTTATTCGATAATATTTCTTTTTCAATCTGTTTCTTATTTAAACCTTTATGAAATGTATGTATTACTTTTCCGTCATCACCGACAATAATTGCATTCGTTTCATTATCTAAAATATCAAGCACAATTAGAGGCATTAAAGATTGTACTTCCTGTTCTAAAACAACTTTACCAATCATGGCTGCTTCTCTTCTAAGTGTTTCTTCAGCTTGCTCACGATGGAAGTTTCCAAGGAACTCTAAAAGTAAGGCCGTTACAATAAACAATATAAAAGCAACGAGAAGCAATATGGTTGCCCATAGCTTCCCGACGATTGAATTCCATATTCTATTCATTGTGAGCCTCGAATTTGTATCCGACACCCCAAACTGTAACTATCATTTTTGCAGAGCTTTCAGATACCCGACTTAGTTTTTCACGAAGTCGCTTAACATGTGTATCTACTGTACGAAGATCCCCAAAGAATTCATAATGCCAAACTTCTTTTAATAGCTGTTCACGATCAAATACCTTATCAGGTGATTTCGCCAAGAAATATAATAATTCGTATTCTTTTGGCGTCAAATTAACTTCTTGTCCTTCAGCAGTCACGCGATGAGCATCATGGTCAATTGTAAGCTGTGGAAAAACGACCAAGTCTTTCGATGTTGAACCAGTAGCCACACCAGGAAATGTCACCGACCTACGTAACATAGCTTTTACTCTTAAGACTACTTCACGAGGACTAAATGGTTTTACTATGTAATCATCTGCACCTAATTCAAATCCTGTTACACGATCTGATTCTTCGCCTTTAGCAGTAAGCATTATTACAGGCGTCATATTTTTATTTTCTCTTAAATCTTCTAATACTTCCAAACCGTCTTTTTCAGGCATCATCTGGTCAAGTAAAATACAATGGTAATCGGTTTCATAAGCTTTTTCAAGCGCCTCTAAACCATCAACTGCTTCATCCACTTCATAACCTTCACGCGTTAAGTACATTGTTAGTAAGCGGCGAATTCTATCTTCATCATCTACGACTAATATCGATACTTTTTCTTCCATTATTTACTACCCCTCTTCTTTGACTGGCTTGTTCCTCTATTGTACAACTAGTCTATTCTAAAAAGAAATAAAAGACCGTACGGACATCTGTTTCCGCCCGTACAGTCTTAAATTTTTATGCGTATGAATGTAAGCCTGCTAGTATTAAATTTACAACAATTAAGTTGAACATAATAATGACGAATCCAATAACTGCAAGCCATGCAGATTTCTTACCTTCCCAACCACGAGATATTCTTAAATGGAGAAACGCGGCATAGAAGAGAAACGTAATAAGTGCCCATACTTCTTTTGGATCCCATCCCCAGAATCTTGACCATGCCTCATGCGCCCAAATCATGGCAAATATAAGTGCGCCAAGTGTGAACACAGGAAAGCCGATTAGAACTGAACGATAAACTATTTCATCCATTAATTGCGAATTAGCTTTCTTAGCAAGGGGTTGAAATAATGCAGCAATCGGCTTTCGAATAATAAGTCTAATCAATAGGTAGAGCACAATCCCAGTTATTATAGACCAAACTAATGTTGTTAATGTTTTAGCATTTACAATCGCTGGCATTTCAACAAGTGGTGTCATTGCATCTGGAGTTAGTGAAACGTATTCATTCAAACCGAAAAGTGGCGGATAGTTGTACACCATTTTTGCTTGTACTTCATCTTTAGTAACATACGTAAATTCAGCCTCGTATCCTGCGACCGAAAAAGCAGTTGAAGATAATATAAAACCAAGCGTCAATACAAGTACAAACATAACCGACTCCAGCCAAAATGCTGATTTCGATTTTTTCGTTGTATCTACATTTTTAAGTAGATACACAAGCCCAGCAACCGCACCAATTGCAAAAACAGCTTGGCCAAGCGCGGCTGTACTAACGTGTACATATAACCAGTAACTATTTAACGCTGGGATAAGTGGTGTAATTTCAGTCGGAAACATACTTGCATAGCCAATTATGATAATCGCAATTGGTAAAGCAAATAATCCAAGTGATGGCGTTTTATATAAGTAGAACAATAAAATAAAAGCCCCTACAAGCATCATTGCGAATGCAGTTGTAAACTCGAACATATTACTAAGTGGCGCATGTCCTGCAGCAGCCCATCTAGTAAAGAAGTAGCCCAAGTGCGTAATAAATCCAATAATAGTAATAACAATCCCAATCGAACCAGATTTACTCTTATGATAGGTTTGAGTAGATTTTGAACCCTTTACCGCTCCGCCAAAAAACACCGTTGCAATAAGATAAGCAAAAAATGAAACGAGCAATAAATTTGCGCTTAATGATGCTAAATCCATTAGTTAAAGTCCCCTTCCTGATCTTTCATTTCAGACTCGGTATCTTCACGGTCTTCATAGTCAGGTAAAATAGCATAATCTTTTACTTCCTGCATTTCTTTTTTCAAATAAAACCAATTTTTATTCGTGTGACTTGCAACAAGTAACTCATTACCTTCACCTTTTTGAATCCACATTCTTCTATGATTCCAATAAGAACCCATTGTGACACCAATCATAAAAATAATGCCTCCGAGTAGTAATACGTAAAGTGTTTTATCTTTTCTCACAGTAAGTCCAGACATATCACGGGTTTCTGCGCTTAGGAAGTTCACTTTGTAATCATTTACTTCCCCTTCAACTGTGCGTTTAATCTCAACTAAACTCTTTTCGCCATCAGGTTTAGCCGGCGTGACCATATTGAATAAAAATGCAGGGTTATTCGGAATTGGTGATTTCGTTATTAATTCACCGTCTTTTAACCCATCAAAATCTGGATAATATTCCTTTATCTCTACACTTGCACCGTTTCCAAGGTCATAAAACGAGACAGGATCAATTAGATCAACAGTGAATTCACCTAATGATTTTTCTGACGCTTTTTCAGTCAGCTGAAATGTCATAGATTTCAACTCATTTTGTCTGTAATCCATTTGAAATACATTATACCCCTCAAATTTAAGAGGCTTATTTACAATAATCGATTCATCTTTAACAAATTCTATATTCTCTGTTAAACCAGGCACTGCACCTTCTGGATCCTTGTAAAGTGAAACATTCGTTTGATAATTCTTGGCAATCGTTCCTATGCGTTCTAATGCCTCGCCAAAAACTTCCGAATCTTCATCAGTATAATTTTCAAGAATAAATTCTTTATTTTCCAAATAATAACCAGGCGCACCTGGTATAGCTAGTGTATCTCCTTCACGAAGCCACAATGTTTCATCCACATAAAAGCCAGGAATACCTCTTAGCAGTATTCCAAATAAAAATAGAATTAAACCAATATGGTTTATATAAGGGCCCCATCTTGAAAAACGATTTTTCTCAGCTAAAATAGCGCCATCTTCAATTTTCACATTATACTTTAGCTCTTTTAACTTTTCTTCAGCTTTTTTAAGAGAATCATCAGCATTTACGACTTCGCCGATACCATAAATTCGTTGCCTTTTCATAAATGATGAATGCCTTTTAGTACGTTGTATTTTTAAAGATTTATACAGCGGAAAGAAACGGTCAACGCTCGCAATTAGGATTGAAGTACCTAACATTCCCACAAGCGTTATAAACCACCAGCTATTATACATATCATAAAAACCGAGTTTATAATAGACGACACCCGCAACACCATAAAGTCTTTCATAGTAAGCTGCAATATCAATATCCGAAGTAGCTGGAACATAAAGTTTTTGTGGGAAAAGTGTACCAATTGCAGAAGTTGTAAGAACTGCAATAATAATACCAATCCCTATTTTCACACTAGAAAAAAAGTTCCATACTTTATCAATAATTGTGCGCTTATATGTTTGTGACCTACGCGCTGAACCTTCATAACGCATATCAACAATTTCGCTATTTTTCGCTTCTTCTGTTTGCGGCCTTCCACATCGCTCACAAAGCACTGTGCCGAAAGGATTTTCATGGCCACACTGGCATTTGATTTTGCTCATTTTCAAATTATCTCCTTACTTGGTTTGAATGCTTTCAAGGAATGAACGTATTTCATCTTCAGACATTCCCCGTGTTATAATATCCTCGATTTTCCCATCTTTATTTATTAGGAATGTTGTGGGAATCGGTTTAATATTATACATTTCTTTTACACTCTCTGTTTTATCAAGCACTATTGGAAATGTTAAACCATACTGTTCTTTAAATTTTTCAACTTGTAAATTTGAGCCTTTTAGGTTTATCGTCAAGATATTAGCGCCTTTATCTTCAAACTCATGGTAGAGCTTCTCCATATGTGGCATTTCTTCTTTACAAGGCGGACACCAAGTCCCCCAAAAATTAAGAAAAACACCTTCACCCCTATAATCAGAAAGCTTATGTTTATTTCCTTCTAGATCCATTAGTTCAAAGTCAGGAGCCATATCTCCAACTTCTAACACATTAACTTTTTGCCTTGAAGCAATTGTATAGATAATAGCAGAGGCAAGAAGTACAAGGACGACTGTCCTAATGATAAGCCTACTTTTTCTTTTTTTTATCATTTGAGCTTCTTTTGACATATACAACTCTTCCCCCTATAACCATAATCCTTTTTAAGTATAGCAAAAATCAATTAGCCGACACATAAAATAATTGAATGAACTGTGAACAATTAGTAGTTATTCATCCAATTTTTCCTGTTTCAGCCAGTACACGTAGTTGCTTCACTTCATGCAACGAAAGTTCACGTGCATCACCAGCATTTAAACCGCGAGTCGTTAATTTTGCAAACTCTTCTCGTTTCAAACTATCTACAGGACAACCAATCGCATCAAACATACGTCTAACTTGGCGATTTCTACCTTCATGAATAGTAATTTCTACAAGTGTCGTATTAGTCTTTTTATCAAAGGCTCTCATTTTCACATTTGCAGGCGCTGTCATACCGTCATCCAGTTCAATACCCCGTTCAAGTTTCTTTATCGCATCTCGTTCAGGCATTCCTTTTACTTTTGCAATATACTTTTTCTTTATCCCAAATTTAGGATGCGTCATTAAATATGAAAATTCACCATCATTTGTCATAATAATAATACCTGATGTGTCAAAATCAAGACGTCCTACTGGATACAGTCTCTCCTCAACCTGTGGAAAAAAATCAAGTACAGTTTTTCTTCCTTTATCATCATGAGCTGTTGAAATAACGCCTTTTGGTTTATAAAACAGAAAATAGACTGGTTTCTCTTTCGTGATTTGTACACCTTCAACCTCTACTCTGTCAGATGCAGAAACCCTCGTTCCAAGCTCTGTTACAATAACGCCATTAACTTTTACTTTACCGTCAACAATAAGTTCCTCTGATTTTCTTCTAGAAGCTATTCCTGCGTGTGCCATTACTTTTTGTAGTCTTTCCATGTTTTCACTCCGTCCTACTTACTTTGAAAAATTATGTCATACTTTACGATAAAATAAAAGGAGACTGTCCTATATTAGGACAGTCTTCTTTATTTAGACATATTTAGCTAATTTTTAATTAGATATTATTGTTTAATAATTATCGGAGAAACGAGTAGTGATTCGTTGTCTAGTGATACTATCCATTTCCCTAAACTTTCCTTCTCCTTTCCACGTGGAATGCTTACAACATGAGAAATAGATGCTTTCTCACCTTTTTTTAAGAGAATACGTATAGGTGATTCTAATTGGCCTAAAACACCTGGTAATATGTCATAAGTGCCTTTTTTAGCAACTGTTACAAGATTATATGACTTAAATGTTTTTTCAGCTAAATTTCTATGTGTATTCCAATCATTACCATCATTTAAAGTAACAATAACAATTTTCTTTCCATCTTTTTCGAAATAAGTCGCAAGTGTTCGACCTGCAATTTTTGTGAATCCGGTTTTCCCAGCAATGGCCGTTGTTTCAGAACCAATAAGACGATGTTTATTGCCCCAAACATGCGTTTCACCATTTTTTTTAAACGTATAACTCTTCGTTGTGGTTATTTCTCGGAATTTTTCATTACCCATCGCTATGCTAAGCATCAAAGCAGTTTCATAAGCGGTAGACAAATGAAGCTCATCACTCAGACCAGAAGGGTTTGTAAAGTAAGTATCTTTCAAACTATATAACAGTGCTTGTTCATTCATCAACTTAACAAAGCCATCCATTGAACCACCTGAAAACTCAGCTAAAGCATGTGCAGCATCATTCCCAGACCTCAGCATAAGCCCATAGAGCAGTTCTTCAGCATTCACTGACTCACCTTGTTGTAAATAAATTGACGAGCCCTCTGCGGATGCTGCTGCAGGTGAAATTTTTGTATCAGCAAGAGGTGAACCACTCTCAAGAACTGTATAAGCCGTCCAGATTTTTGTTAAACTAGCAATAGGTAATCTTACATTTTCATTAGACCCTTCTAATAGTCTGCCAGTATCCGAATCAATAACAGCCCATGCTTGTGCCGCAGAAGCCTCAGTTGAACTAGTAAATGTTACCAGTAATGCAAATAGGACGACGATGAGCATCCGTTTCAAGAATCATTTCCTCCTCCAATATTAGTAATTGCAAATGCTTCTTGAAATTGTGTCATAAACAAATCTGTGTGCTCTTCTTTTTCTTCATCTTTAAGATTTAATGGGGGTAATCTATCTAGTGATTCTAGTCCAAACCGATCAAGAAAAAGTTCTGTCGTTCCATATAAAATTGCACGCCCACTCCCATCTGATCGACCTTTTTCCATAATGAATCCCCTTGATACAAGCGTATGCATTGGCCCTTCCGATTTAACACCACGAAGATCGTCTATTTCAACACGGGTGACAGGTTGTTTATAAGCAACGATTGCCAGTACTTCTAAAGAAGCTTTCGTCATGGTCTGTGGCGAGGGGTTTTCAAGTAATCTTTTTATATCTTCAGCATAACTTGCCTTTGTAACAAGACGATACGCCCCACCAAACAACTTTATTGTTAGGCCGCCCGTGGTTCGCTTTTCATATGCCATAAATAATTCATCAAGCGCTTTTAATACTTCACTTTCGTGGACCTCGGTTAATACAACTAACTGCTTTATCGTTAATCCTTCATCCCCCGCTATAAACAGAAAACTTTCAATCATTCCTTGTAATCGTTCAATTCCATTAATCGCTTTCACGCTCCCCACAAAAGGTTACAGTTAGATTGCTAAAGTTATCAGACTGCGCTACATTTATGTCGCTACGTTTCATTAATTCAAGCAGAGATAAAAATGTAACGACTAGTTCAGCTGTATTGCCTTTTTCGAAAAACGCATAAAAATCGCACTTACCGCCGTTTCTTTCAAGTTGTTCCATGATTTCATCCATCTTATCTCCGACAGATCTTTCTGTTTTCGTTATACTAGCAGTTAGGGGTGCCTTCAACCGATTACGTTCGACCATTTTCTGAAATGCACCGATAAGGTCGAAAACATTTAGACTTACCTCGGTGCCTACTGCTAATATTTCACCAAATTGTGCTAGATCTCCTGGCGCTTTCGTGAAATAATCAGATCTTTCATCTGCAGAATCTTTCAATCGACCTGCTGCTTCTTTATATTTTCGATATTCAAGAAGACGTGCCACAAGTTCATCTCGAGGGTCTTCCTCAAGCTCATAATCAAAATCTTCTCCAAAATCTTCACCTTCATGGACGGGTAGTAGCATTTTACTTTTGATTTCAATTAGCGTTGCAGCTAAAACAAGATATTCGCTTAATTCATCCAGTTGCAGCACACGCATCGCATGTAGATGTTCTATGTACTGCTCTGTCAATTCCGCCATAGGAATATCGTATATATCAATTTCAAGTCTGTTAATTAAATGTAATAATAAATCTAAAGGTCCTTCAAAAGCATCTAACTTAACTTTATATGTCATTGTACTCCACCTATCTAACAACCATTTTGAGAGGAATGAGGAAATGAATCCACTTCACAATCATTACTTTATAAATTTTATTGTTTATTTCAATGAGAATCAAGACTTTTTCGAAGGTCATGAAGTTCTTGAAGAATACTGGAACACTTTTCCGCACAGAAATAAAGAACATCCGCTAGTTGGCTACATCCTTCTATCAACAGGAATGTACCATTGGCGCAGAGGAAATATAACCGGCGGTCAACGAACTTTAAAAAAGGCACTAAAGAAATTCCGTGAAATCGAATTAGAAAATCCAACCTTCACAGACGGTATTGATTTTAAGAAACTACTCCTTTGCACAGATATTGCTTTACAGCGTATCGAAAACAATAGATCATTTCATTCATTCCCAATAACAATACTTTCTGACGACATTTATTCTCTTGTCAAAAAGATAAAACCACAGATGAAACTTCTGCCTTTCGGTAGTGATGACCTTATTCATAAACATATGCTAAGAGACAGGTCAAGTATTCTTCAAGCACGTAACGAGAAACTCGACGAAAAAAAGAAGGGCAGACGTTATTAATCTGCTCCTTCTTGTTTAATAGGACATTTTTCTAAAAATAATTTTGTTTCTTCATTGCTCTTACATTGTTTTCCCGGGAATTGTTCTTGAAGTTTCGTCACCATTTCCTTACCAATACCTTCACCCCTAAATGATGGATTAATAGAAATATGGTGTACAGTATATTCTTCATAACTAATTTCAATGCCGATTAACCCTATGAAATCTTCATCGTTCTTCCAAAGATACAATTGCCAACTATCATCTGTTTCATAAATTTCAATTGTGTCTTGTAGCAATTTAACACTTCGTCCACCTGGCATGTATGAAAGGAGGCCCATTGCAATTTTCTCATAGGTTTTCTTATAGCGTATAAGCATAAATTGTACCCCTTCTTTTCTAAAAAAGCTTTTGTCAAAGCTTATAATAACGACAGCACTTTTTCAACGATGAACAATTATCTAGGATCAATTATTGGTACAATAAAATACCAATACAATGCTCCCCAAACAATAGATACGAGTAGAATAATAAAGAAAAGGATCCAATTACGCCTTTTCAAATCTTTCGCCCCGTTTCAAACTTTTTAATGAGATATCAAGTTTAGTAATATCTTCATATGTTTCTCTTCTTAAAGCAAGCTGATGTGTCCCATTTTCTACAAATACAACAGCTGGTTTAGGGAGGCGGTTATAATTACTAGCCATAGAATAACTGTATGCACCTGTACAGAAGGTCGCGATAATATCTCCAGCTGTCGGAAAAGCGATATATGCTTCTTCAATCAATTTATCACCTGACTCACAGCATTTACCAGCAATTGTGACTTTATCTGTTTGAGGCTCATGCATACGATTTGCAGTAACAGCATTATAATTTGCACTATACAAAGCGGGTCGAATATTATCTGACATACCACCGTCTACAGCTACATACATACGAACGCCCGGTACTTCTTTCGTACTTCCAGCAGAATATAGTGTCGTGCCTGCATCTCCAACAAGTGATCTACCTGGCTCAATCCAAATTTCAGGTACAGGATAATTCGATGAACGTGTCATTGTTAAGACAACTGTCGCCATCTCTTCGACATATTTAGCTGGATTTAGGGGCTTATCTTCTTCAGTATACCGAATGCCAAATCCGCCACCTAAATTCAGTACACGACAAATAAAGTCGTGATTGTCACGCCATGAAATCATTTTCAACATAAGTACTTCTGCCGCGAAACGAAAGGCATCTGTTTCAAAAATTTGAGAACCTATATGGCAATGCATACCTAATACAGTGATGTATGAATGATTTTTCAACTGAAGAAATGCTTCATCAGCTTGTCCATTTTTTAAATCAAAACCAAATTTAGAATCTTCTTGACCTGTTGTAATATAGTCATGCGTATGTGCCTCAATACCTGGTGTGACTCGTATAAGTACATTCATTTCTTGTTTTCGTGTTTCTGCGATTGCCTTCACTAGTTTAATCTCAGAAAAGTTATCAACAACAATACATCCAATCTTTTCATCAAAAGCCATTTCAAGTTCAGCATAGCTTTTATTATTACCGTGGAAATGAATGCGCTCCCTTGGGAATCCAGCACGGGCTGCAGTATATAACTCTCCACCTGATACAACATCTAAAGATAGTCCTTCTTCTTCAGCTATCTCATAGATAGCAATTGAAGAAAAAGCTTTACTAGCATAAGCTACTTGAGCTTGTATACCAACCTTCTGAAATGTTTCTAGAAAGGCTTTCGCACGCTCTCTAAATAATGCAATATCATAAACGATAAGAGGCGTACCGTATGTCCTTGTTAATTCGACTGAATCGACACTTCCAATAGTTAAATGCCCTATATCATTGACCGATTGTGTTCCGTAAAGATGCATGGTACCTTCTCCTCCTATAATGACAACTGTGTAGCATTTTATCATAGACTGAGGAGAAGTTGCAATTATCTATTAGCCACGGTCACGATTTGGTGAGTTTGTAATAAACGGACGTGGGGCATCCGATGTCATTGGAAAACGAACAATAATACGCAACATCGCTTTAGGGAAAAATGGAACTGCTGGCCATAAATAAGGAACTTTCATTGGGTGTAATGAACATAAATAATAAAACAAAATCACTATGGATAAGAAGAAACCAGGTGCACCTAATAACGCGGTTGATAACAAGATACCTATCCTAAATATTTTCACTGTAATACTTAGTTCATAAGAAGGGATCGCAAATGTTAAAATCGCACTTATCGCGGTATATAAAACAACTTCTCCTGAAAAAAGTCCGACGTCGATAGCAACTTGTCCAATGACAATTGCTGCAACTAGACCCATGGCCGTAGACATAGGTGTTGGCGTATGAATAGCAGCCATTCTTAGTACCTCGATTCCTACATCCGCAATTAATAGTTGCACAAGAAGTGGTACATCACCCATTTTTTCCGGACCAATATAACTAAGTGATGCAGGAAGATAGTGCTGTTTTGTGGCAAGTAAATACCAGAATGGTAAGAGGAGAAGACTGAGTGCGGTTCCAGAAAAACGAATCATTCTGACTATCGTTCCTATTAATGGGGCTTGTCTATACTCTTCAGCATGTTGAAGATGATGAAATATAGTAATTGGTACAAGTATAATTGATGGCGATGTATCTACAATAATTGCGATATGTCCCTCCAATAGATGCGCAGCACAAATATCGGGCCTTTCAGTATAACGCACGAACGGCATAGGGTGAAAGCCTTGTTTAAATAACCATTCCTCTAGCGATTTATCTGTCATTGTCAATCCATCGTGGTTAATCTCATCAAGTCTTTGTCGTATAAAATCAAGAAATTCTTTATTTGCTATGCCATTGATAAAAGTTATAGCAACATCTGTTTTTCCTCTAACACTTGTTTGATGCATTTCAAATCGTAAATCCTCTGTTCTAAGCCGCCTTCGAATCAAAGCAGTGTTCGTTAGAATGTTTTCTGTAAATCCATCGCGCGAACCCCTAATCACTTTTTCGTTATCTGGTTCTTCCGGCTGTCTACCCGGGTAAGTTCTAACGTCTACAGTAAAAGCATAACCACTCGGAGTAATAAAGCCTGCTATTCCGCTCAAAATCGAAATCAAAAACTCGTCTTTATCTTCAACCGCAGTCACTGAATGATAAGGAAAATAAGATAAAAACCGCTCACCTTCATTATCTTTTTCATCACGTTCTTTTTCAACTTGATTCCACTGCATTTCAGTTAATATATTGGTGAGTACAGCTCCATCTACTAGTCCATTAATATATAGGAGTAACGCAGGCATGTCCCATAAATGTACGGGACGTGCTTCTGCATCAAATGTCTCACCTTTACCAAACTTTTCTTCAAACCACTTTTCTCCATCTTTTATCGAAAGGAAGACTTTTTTCATTTTCATAATCCGTCCTCGCCTAAACTATACTTTCATCTACATTCGAATCCATCCATAACTTAAGTTGAGCTAAAATCTTCTTCTCTAGTCTTGATACCTGAACTTGTGAGATGCCGATTCGTTCAGCAATATCACTTTGTGTACAGTCCAGATAATAACGCATATAAATAATTGTTTGATCCCGTTTATTTAATTTAGAAATGACATCACGAAGTGGGATATGATCAAACACTCTTTCGGATCGGTCATCACGTAACTGATCCATTAACGTTAAGCTATCCCCTTCACTTTCATACAACTTTTCGTGCAATGAAGCGGGATCTCTTAGCGCATCGGATGCCAGTATCACATCATCTATTTTCACTTCTAAGATTTCAGCTACTTCCGACAATGTAGGAGATTTCCCCGTTTTCTTCACATAATCATCTGTAACGTGACGAATTTTAAAGCTTAATTCCCGAATGGATCGACTAACTTTTACCATTCCATCATCACGTAAAAAGCGTTGTATCTCACCAACAATCATCGGGACCGCGTAAGTAGAGAATCTGACATTGTAAGATAAATCAAACTTGTCAATCGATTTCATTAAGCCGATACAACCAATTTGAAATAAATCTTCCGGGTCGGCACCGCGAGAGGCGAATCGCTGGACAATAGACCAGACTAGTCTTGTATTTCCTTCAACCATTATCTTACGCGCTTCCTTATCGCCCTCCTGTGAGATCTTAATTAATTCCCGCATCTTCTCTTGGGTCAATAAAGCATGCTTTTTCTCAACGGATGTGTCCATACGTCACCTCATTCTGCTCGTTTCCGTCACCGGCGAAAATATTTTTTCAAATTTTACAACCGTTCCAGTTCCTGGCGCTGACTCGACAGATAAACTATCTGAAAAGCTTTCCATAATGGTAAAACCCATACCCGAACGCTCCATACTAGGTTTAGTTGTAAACATCGGCTCCATTGCAAGCGTTAAGTTATCAATACCTGCTCCTTCATCGCTTATTGTCATCGAAACCTTGTTGTCATCCATATTTGCACGGATTGTTACTATGCTCTTTCCATCACATTCATAGCCATGAATAATTGCATTTGTCACGGCTTCCGATACAATCGTTTTAAATTCAGAAATTTCTTCGATTGTCGGATCGAGTGGGGTAATAAAGCACGTCATTGCCATCCTTGCCAGCGCTTCATTTTCCTCGATTGCGACGAATGATAACGTCATTTCATTGTTCATGTACGACCCCTCCAATTTCCTCAATCGCTGTTTCAACTGTGCAATATCTAATATTTGAACCGAGACCTGAGAAATTAAATATTTTCCCCATTGTTGTAGAAGGATTTAAAATTAACGTCTCTCCATCTATCGAAGCAAGGTCACGCATTCTTCCAAGAATAAGTCCAATACCCGCACTATCCATAAAGCCAAGTCCTTCTAAATCCCATATCACCGCTCTCACTTGACCCGTGAAAATAGATGAGGATATGTGAGTGCGGATTCGATTAGCCTCATGATTGTCAAGCTCCCCGTATAGTGTCGCTATTAATATGCCGTTGTTAACAATTTCGATATTTGCCATAGTGAACCCCTCCCTCTTTCGCATTATTCCACATATATGAGAGAGAAACCTTTTCCACGACAAAACTAGTCACTAACTTCGAAATGTTCCTACTTTTCGACAATGATATGTTCTGCTTGAAGTATGTACGAGTTTAGATCGGTTTACACATAAAATAAAAAAAGCTATCTCATTTGTCGGTTTTATTACACCAATCAAACGAGATAGCTCATGTTATTCAGTTAATATAAGTTGAAGTAAATATTCCAGTCCCCTGCACGCTGTTGTTTTCCACTTCAAACAACTAGTATATTAAATAATTTGAAAACTTTAGTTCAACATGTTTAGCTTGTAATTACTTTCCCAATTAGTTGTGGTCTTTCAACTGCATCATCATTTATAATAATATGCTTTTGAAGTAATTCTTCAGTGCGATTAACATCTTCTGTACTGGAATGTATTACTGCAATTGGTTCGCCACGTTTTACGCTATCCCCAATTTTTTTCTCCAATACAATACCTACTGACAAATCTATTTTATCATCTTTTGTCGCGCGACCTGCTCCTAATAACATAGCTGCAATTCCTATATCATCCGCATCCATCTTTGTAATATAGCCCGATTTAGTAGCTAGTACTGGCACTTTATATTTAGCTACTGGCAAAAGACTTATATCATGGACTATAGCTTTGTTTCCGCCTTGCGCCTCAATTAAGCTACCGAATAACTCAAGTGCACTACCGTCTGCGATAACTGACTCCAACATGACTCTAGCTTCTTCAAGTGACTCTGCTTTACCGCCAACGACAACCATTTGACTTCCAAGCACGAGACATAACTCCGTTAGGTCTTCAGGTCCCTTACCTTGTAAAGTTTCGATTGCCTCAATTACTTCTAATGAATTACCAATTGCTTTCCCAAGTGGTTGACTCATATCCGAAATAATAGCCATCGTTTTCCTACCAACTTGATTGCCAATTGCAACCATCGAATGGGCAAGTGCGATTGCATCTTCTTCCGTTTTCATAAAAGCACCGTCACCTGTTTTTACATCAAGAACTATCGCATCAGCACCGGCGGCAATTTTCTTACTCATAATCGAACTGGCAATTAGTGGAATACTATCTACCGTTGCAGTTACATCACGCAGCGAATATATTTTTTGATCCGCGGGAGTTAAATTACCACTTTGGCCAATAACAGCTAACTTTAAATCATTTACTTGTTGCACAAATTCTTCATTTGTTAACTCTATATGGAATCCTTCAATCGCTTCCAGCTTATCAAGCGTTCCACCTGTATGACCTAAACCACGACCACTCATTTTAGCTACCGGCACACCACATGCAGCAACTAAAGGTATGAGGCAGAGTGTAGTTGTGTCACCTACACCTCCAGTTGAGTGCTTGTCCACTTTAATTCCCGCTATTGATGATAAATCAATCTGTTCACCCGAGGACACCATAGCCATCGTTAAAGACGCCTGCTCCTGTGCATTCATCCCTTTAAAGTATACCGCCATAAGAAATGCACTCGCTTGATAATCAGGTATCTTATCAAGCGTATAGCCATTTACGAAAAAAGTAATCTCTTCGTTAGTTAAAACATCACCGTTTCGCTTTTTCTCAATAATATCAACCATCCGCAACATCGCATGTTCACCCTTTCTTTAATTGAGGAAGAAAACTGTTACCATACTTAGGCATTTTCACATTAAAGTTATGTGCGATTGTTGCACCAATATCTGAAAACGTTTCATTTTGAGGCATTGAACCGCCAGTTTTAAATGAAGGTGAGTAAACAAGAAGTGGAACATACTCACGTGTATGATCCGTTCCTTCATGCACAGGATCGTTGCCATGATCTGCAGTGATGATTAGTAAATCATCAACAAGTAACTCACCCATAATTTCTTCTAATCGAGCATCGAACTCTTGAAGCGCATTACCGTAACCAATCGGATCTCTACGGTGGCCAAATAAAGCATCGAAATCTACTAAGTTTGTAAAGCTTAGCCCCTTAAAATCTTTCTTCATAACGTCTAATAATTTATCTACACCATCCATATTACTAATCGTACGAACAGAGTCCGTTATGCCTTCTCCGTTAAATATATCGTCTATCTTTCCTATTGCAATCACATCATAACCGCTGTCTTTAAGCTCATTCATAACTGTGCGTTCAAATGGTTTTAAAGCATAATCGTGCCGGTTAGTTGTACGTGTAAAGTTCCCAGGTTCACCGATGAAAGGACGAGCTATTACACGACCTACTAAAAACTCGGGTTCCAATGTTAGTTTACGTGCGATTTCACAAATCCTATACTGCTCTTCAATCGGTATAATACCTTCATGAGCCGCAATTTGTAAAACAGGGTCTGCCGATGTATATACAATGATTGCACCTGTTTCCATATGCTCTTTACCATATTCATCAATAATCGCAAGTCCGCTTGCTGGTTTATTGCCAATTACTTTACGGCCCGTTTGTTCCTCAAGTTTTGCAATAAGTTCAGATGGAAAACCATTTGGATATACTTTAAAAGGTTTATCAATATTTAGCCCCATCATCTCCCAGTGACCCGTCATTGTATCTTTCCCAACAGACGCTTCCTGCATTTTCCCATAATAAGCAAGTGGTTGATCAATCTTTGGGATTCCTTTTAATTGACGAATATTTGACAAACCAAGTTTCGACATATTAGGCATGTCCAGGCCATTCATTGCTTCAGCAATATGACCAAGCGTATCTGCGCCTGTATCACCAAATAACCCTGCATCAGGTGACTCACCAATACCAACAGAGTCAAGCACAACTAAATGAATTCTATTAAAATCTATCATATTACAACCTCCAATTATTTAAGCACGTGGATGAAATTTAACATATACTTCTTTTAATCTTGTTCTACTGACATGTGTATAAATTTGAGTCGTTGAAATATCTGCATGTCCAAGCATTTCTTGAACTGCTCTTAGATCAGCGCCATTTTCAACTAAATGTGTAGCAAAGGAGTGACGTAATGTATGCGGTGTTAATTCCTTTAAAATATTGGCCTTATTTGCATGCTCTTTCAATAACTTCCCGCAACCTTGTCTAGTCAATCTGTTACCACGCATATTAACAAATAGAGCATCATTTGATGTCTTTAATTTTGCAATAAATCCCGGTCTTACTTCATTGACATAAAGTTCGCAAGACTCAATCGCTTGTCGTCCAAGCGGAACAATTCTTTCTTTTCCGCCTTTCCCGAAAATACGAACAAATCCCATCGATAGATGTATATCATCTATGTCTAAATTTATAAGCTCACTCACGCGCATTCCAGTTCCATATAATAGTTCTAACAGCGCCTTGTCCCTTAAACCCTGTGGCCTCAAACAATCAGGTGCTTCAATTAATGATTCCACCTCTTGCATGGATAATACACGCGGTAACTTTTGTTCCAGTTTTGGTAATTCAAGATGCACAGTTGGATCACCTGTAGTTACCTTTTCCCTTAGTAGAAATTGATGAAATGATCGAATCGAAGAAATATGTCTTGAAACAGAACGTGCTGACATTCCTTTGTCTTTCAAATGCTGTAAATAAGTCAAGATTTCCACCCTTGTAAGCGATTCCATTGCTTCATATCCAGCTTGTTCCATAAACATTATATAATAATTAAGATCACGTTCATAGGATGTTATAGTATTCGTCGCTAGTTGCCGTTCAACCTTTAAAAAATGTATATAATCCTCAAGTCCGAATCTAGCATCCTGAATAATAATCCCCCCCTACCGAAAAAACTATTAAAATACCAAACAACAAAAGGGACAGCTTTACGCTCTCCCCTTATCCTAATTATTCTTCACTCTCAACTGACTTACATCTATGGCAAATCCCATGAAAAGTAAGCCAATGATCTTTGATTGCAAAATCCCAGCGTCGTTCAACAATCTTTTCTACTTCTCCAAGTAAATCTTCTTGAATTTCATCAACCGTTCCACACTCAATACAAATTAAGTGATGATGAAAATGTTTAGCGCCTTCTTTTCTTAGGTCGAATCTTGAGACGCCATCCCCAAAGTTAATTTTATCAACAATTTTTAAATCGGTCAGTAACTCCAACGTACGATATACGGTAGCTAGCCCTATTTCTGGCGCTTTCTCTTTAACAAGTAAAAAGACATCTTCAGCACTTAGATGGTCCGCCTCATGTTCAAGGAGAACCAAGACCGTCGCTTCGCGTTGTGGCGTCAACTTGTAGCTGGCACCATGCAATTGTTTTTTAATTCGATCGATCCGGCTTTCCATAAGACGCCCCCCCAAACTGTACTTATTATAACAAATACAGTTTGGGGATGACAACAGAAAGGAAGTATTGCTACCTTTAAACTTTAAAGTCTATTTAATTAAAACATAAAAAATTACCAGCTCTAGCGCTGTAATAATAGCCGTTAAGATTAGTAAAAAGGGCGCAGTCTTAACGTTTCTCTTCTTTTTCCCCATTGTTCGCATAAAAAAAGGTGGGCTAAGAACTGCACAAAACACTAAAAAAAGAAAACATATAACAAACTGAAAAGGGAACCACCAAACAGAATACACAAATATCTTCATACCCGACGCGAGTAGATAACTAGATGACAAGCCAAAAAGGACTGACTTTAATGCGCCAATAAAAATAACCATAAACCGAATTCTTTTAAATCTTGACAAAACAAACGCCAGTAAAAAAAATAAAACTGTCACAAGAGCTGGCCATATCCATAATACCTCATGTCCGTCAACAACCCGGGCATCTAATAGAGCTAGGACCTTTTCCACAGATATTGCTGGCAATTCCCGATATAATAACGTCCCACCAATATAACCGACAGCAAGAATTACAAATAAGTGAATAAATGATAAGGAACGGATCATTGACTGCACCTCCGCTTAGTTATTACAGCGTATGCTCGTCCGACAATAAATAGTTCACTTTTGCAATTTATTTTTTACAAAAATAACTGCAAATGCGGTTTTAGCATCAAAAATTTCGCCATTAACAACTAATGCTTCTGCTTCTTCAATTGTTAATTCCAGTAGCTCGATAAACTCGTCTTCGTCACCATCTGCTGGGTTTTCTATCTCATAAAGTTCCTCAGCTAAATAAAGATGAATAATCTCATTAGCAAAACCCGGGGATGTCGCAAATGATTGAATATAGGAAATTTTTGATGCGCCGTATCCGGTCTCTTCTTCAAGTTCACGAATCGCAGTGACTTCAGGCATTTCACCTACCTCAATTCGCCCCGCAGGGATTTCGACGATTGTACGGTCAAGCGCTTTACGAAATTGGCGTACGAAAACAATTTTACCTTCCTTTGTAATGGGAATAATTGCAACAGCACCCGAATGTTTGACTAACTCGCGTTTCGTTCTTTTCCCATCCGGAAGTTCAACTTCCTCAACCCTTAGTGAAATAATATTACCATCATAAATTAATTCGCTAGATATTGTTTTTTCTTCAAATTTCTTCATAGTAATTGACCCTCTTTCTAGAACTTTTCTTGCGTACATTGTAACATGAAAGGAAATGGGGTGTATATTTATGAAAAAGAGAGAACTTGGTAAAAGTGGTTTATTCGTCTCTGAACTCAGTTTAGGGACGATGTCACTTCCAAGTGAATTAAAAGTCGCTAAAGAAATTATCGATACTGCTCTTGATGCAGGTATTAATTTCATAGATACCGCTGATTTATACAACAACGGTAATATCGAACAACTTGTCGGGCAGATATTAAAAGGAAAACGTCAAGATATCATTCTTGCAACAAAAGTCGGTAATCGACTAAATACCGATGGTCATGGATGGTCATGGGATCCCTCTAAAGCACATATTACTGACGCAATTAAAAATAGTTTGATGCGTTTGGAAACTGATTATATCGACTTATACCAACTTCATGGTGGAACTATGGAAGACGATGTTGAGGAAGCAATAGATACCTTAGAAGGGTTAAAGAAAGAAGGCCTTATCAGACAATATGGCATTTCCTCCATTCGACCAACTGTCATAAAGCGTTTTCTTGAAAAGGGATCCGGCATTTCAGTTATGATGCAATATAGTTTGCTCGATAGAAGACCCGAAGAATGGTTCCAGTTGATAAACGGGATGGATGCATCTGTTATTACGAGAGGCACTGTCGCAAAAGGATTATTAACGAGTGAAGGGGTATCGCGTGCGAAGTCAATAGATGGGTTTGTAATTTATAAATCGGCAGAATTACTAAAAATCATACAAAGTTTAACAGAGAAAACTGAATTTCTACAAGCCGCTTCAATTGCTTTCGCATTACAAGATAGAACCGTTGCTACAGCACTTGTGGGTGCTAGTTCAAAGGAGCAAATCACCGGTTCAATAAATGCCTATGAAAAAGGCTGTTCAACTACAGCATTAAATGAATTAAGAAATCTAGTTGCAAAACATCAATATGGAGAACACCGGCTTGTTTAGGTGTTCTTCTTTCTAGAAGAAAAGGAGTGTGTTGGAGTGAACAGAATTCCTCCTTTCGTTTTACTACTAATTGCAACAATTTTATGGGGTGGCAATTTCGTTATAGGAAAAGCTGCCGCAAGTGATTTACCACCTTTCACATTTTCTTTTTTGCGTTGGTGTACAGCATTTATAGTCTTTTTACCTTTTGCTTGGCCATCCTTAAAACGTGACTGGCCTGAAATTCAAAAATATTTCCCAATCGTCATTCTCATGGCAGTTACAGGGGTAGCAAGCTTTAACACACTAATTTACATTGCCTTGCATCATACAACCTCTATAAATGCTTCGCTCGTGAATACATCTACGCCTATTATTATTTACATTCTATCTTTCTTAATATTTAAAGAACGTTTAACAAGAAATCAAATTATCGGGACAATACTTTCATTAGCAGGTGTTTCTTTTATTATTGCGAAAGGTTCTTTATCAAACTTGATCGAATTCACATTTAACGCTGGGGATTTAATCGTAATTATCGCAGTTATATGTTGGAGTATTTACTCGATACTAGTAAAGCACTATGCAACTAAGTTACCTGGACGCGCAACATTCCTTGTATGTATTTTCATAGGTATATTTATGTTATTACCATTCTTTATTTATGAGACTACCAACGACGATTTACAAATAATATGGTCTGCTACTACTTTTTCTGCAATCTTCTACACTGGTATATTCTCTTCAATAGTAGCATTTCTTGCCTGGAATACAGGCGTAGTTAAGTTAGGCGCTAATCGAGCAGGAATTTTCCTAAACTTCATTCCAGTTTTCGCTACACTATTTGCTGTTCTATTTATCGGGGAATCACTTCAATTATTTCAAATAATTGGCGGCGTATTCGTTATTCTAGGGGTTATTTTAACAACAAAGTCTAAGCTTAATAAACAGCTTATTTAAAATTACAAATAACCTAGACCTTGTAAATAAGGTCTAGGTTTTAAGATTGCAAACAAAATATTTAAAGGTTATTTTAAATAACTTCTCGCACCTGAAAATTCCGCTTTATAAGGTTGTGCATTAATTGAAATAATCTCCACAGTCTTTTTGGGATTTGGAGAGTGAATCATTTTCCCATCCCCAATATACATTCCGACATGATGGACTTTTCCTTTCCCATTATTATGTGCAAAAAAGAGAAGGTCACCTGGCTGTAAATTAGATTTAGTTACTGCGGTACCGTGGTTTGCTTGAACTGTTGAATCCCTCGGAAGATTTATCCCATGTTGTCTGTATACTGTATAAGTGAAACCAGAACAATCGAGTCCGAAACCTGATGTACCGGCCCATAAGTAAGGTAATCCCAAAAACTCTTTAGCTGTATTAACAATATCCTGACGTGTTGGTACTGGAATTATCTTTTCAGAAGAGAACACTTTTGCATCTTGCTTCCTTAAATATTTCACACCATCTTTAGGTGTTTGAACTTGAAACCATATTTCATCTTCCTTAATTATTGGTAAAATTGTATTCATACTAACTGACATAAATACCGATTTTGTCGAATCAGAATTAAAAAGAGTCGTAGTAGGTTTACTAATTATTGCTTCTTCACATGTTTTGTAATTTTGATATGCCTCAGTAATATGAGATTTGGGAACCCAACCTGGATAACCGTTTTTATTTTTAAGCGAATACTGATCTTTCACTGCAATTTCATACCAATCTCCTCTACTTTGTAAAATGACAACTTCTTGTCCATACAAAGCTTGTGTTTCAATTTTCCCAACCAACCAGGACTTTTGAGGAACACTCATACTACTTGTCCATTTAACCAAATCCACTTTCGGCGCTATAGATGGCTGATCAATTGTTCGTGTTTTATTCGGCATGCTCCAAAGTGTTGTAACCGCAACACTGACATAATTACTTTTCGTGTTATTCGGAATTTGACAACTAATCGTTTGAATAAATTTTGGATTTAGTACTCTTGCTAGAAAAACAGCAAAATGTGCTCGCGTAATTGGTGCATGAGGTCTAAATGTGTTGTCTGGGTAACCTGTTGTAATATTGTTATTAAATAATATTTTAATAGAGTTAGAAGCCCAATAATCAGATTTAACGTCTCTGAATGAATAGGCAGATTCACCGTTTAATTCAAAAGCTTTTACTAGAATTCCCGCCATTTGACCCCTAGTTAAAAGTGCAGATGGATTAAACTCACCTGCTTGATTCCCTTGCATAATTCCTTCATCGACAATTGTCGAGATTATTGAATAGTCCTGCATTTCTGGAGTCACATCTATAAAGTTAGTTGACGGTCTATTTTCAACATCTAAATTAAGTGCTTTAACAATCATTCTAGATGCCTGTAAACGAGTTATTTGTTTATTAATACCAAAACTTCCATCGGCATAGCCCCTAGTTATTTGCCGCTCTGCTAAATACTCAATCTCAGTTTTAGCCCAGTAATCCGGTAATACATCTTTAAACCGTTTTGCAGCAGAGACATTTTCTATATTAAAACAAAAAACAAAAGCTATTAATAATGATATAAGTAACTTCTTCATGTAATAATGCTCCTAACTATTTTCACTATAACCTGTTGTTAATTCCCTGACGGTCTAATCGCAACTGTACAACGTGAAATACAAATTAGTCTTTCTTCTTCATCAATAATCTTAATGTCCCATACCATTGTCGTACGTCCTTTATGAAGAGGTGTAGCTATAGCAGTTACAATACCATCTTTCTTACTGCGTATGTGGTTAGCGTTTATTTCCAATCCGACAGCAATCTCATTTTTTTGATCAATTAAATTCCAAGTAGCTACGCTTGCTATTGATTCTGCCAAAGCGACAGATGCACCTCCGTGAAGCAGTCCAAAAGGTTGATGTGTTGCCGCATTTACTGGCATTGTTGCAATTGCACGTTCTGCAGAAAGCTCTTTAATTTCAATACCTAAAGCACTTAACATTGTGTCTTGAATTGATAGTAATTCCATTTAATTCAGCCTCCAGCGTAATTTTTATAACAATATGCTCAGCCTAAGCTTACATGACTTTTTACTATATTAATAGACCTTTTCGGAAAAATTCAGATTTATTAAATAAGGAACTTGCAGGTAGTCATCTTTACAATAATAAAAAAATAAAAAAGCACGTAAATAAATACGTGCTTTTAGTGTTTAATTGACTATTATATTAAGCATTTTCAACTATAACCTTTACTTCTAGTTCATCATACTTCCCGTACGCTGCATGATAAGTTGGGCCAACGCCTCTCTTGAAGCTAATCGAATGTCGGATAGCGGCTGTTATGAATTTTTTCGCTTTTTCAACAGCTTCAGGAACAGACTTTCCTTTCGCAAGCTCTGCCGTAATTGCAGCAGAATATGTACATCCTGCTCCGTTCGTATGTATTGTATCAATCCGTGGAGCTTCTAACATATAAAACTGATCACCGTTGAATAATACATCCACTGCCGGTCCATCTAAACGACCGCCTTTTACTAGTACATATTCAGGGCCCATTTTCCGGATTTCCCTTGCAGCTTCCTTTAAATCTTCAACCGTTTTTAATTCTTCAATACCCAACAACCAAGCTGCTTCAGGCATATTTGGTGTAATAACTTTTGCGAGTGGAAGTAGCTTCATTTTTAAAGCATCCATCGCATTCGCTTCTAGTAATGTAGAATTCATTTTCCCAATCATAACTGGATCCACCACGATATTAGTAACTTTAGATTCCTTAATCCACTTTGCTACATTTATAATTACTTCTTCTGTAAATAACATGCCTGTTTTAATAGCATCAGCGCCAATATCAGTTAAAATTGTATGTACTTGAGCTTCGATTGCTTCGATTGACAATGGAAATGTTCCTTGTCCCGTTCGGGGATGCGGTGCAACAATTGCTGTAATCGCACTCATTCCAAATACATCAAGCTCTTGAAATGTTTTTAGGTCTGCCTGAATACCTGCCCCACCCCTAGCAGCAGAGCCCGCAATTGATAATGCACGATATGTTGTCATTGAATCACTCCTTAAATTGAAACTTTTCATCATTATACCATTGTTAATTATTATTTTTAAATGAGTAAAAACAATATTGTAAATTCCATTAAAGCAATTTTAATGGAATAAATTAACACTTTTTAAACTTTTCTAAATTATAAAAAAAGCAGCGAAGGCTGCTTTTTCATAATTTTTCATTAAAATTAAACCGATAACAACGCTGCATCGTTATTGAGCATTTCACCACGTATACGTTGAAATTCTGCCATTAACTTAGCAATCGTTAAGTCTCTCTTTTCTTCGGCTTCGACTTCTAAAATAATTTGCCCCTTATCCATCATAATAAGCCTATTCCCTAAATCTAAAGCTTGTTGCATATTATGCGTAACCATTAGAGTAGTTAATTGGTCCTTTTCAACAAGTTTTCTCGTTAAACTAGTAATTAACTCAGCTCTCGCGGGATCTAGAGCCGCAGTATGCTCATCAAGCAATAAAATAGAAGGTTTGGTAAACGTAGCCATTAAAAGAGAAAGCGCTTGACGTTCCCCACCGGAAAGCATTCCGACTTTTGCATTAAGACGGTCTTCAAGATTTAAATGAAGCGTCTCTAGTGCTTCACGAAAATATTCTCTACGTTTCTTCGTTACGCCTTTTCTAAAACCACGTTTTTTGTCTCGTGAATAAGCCATTGCTAGATTTTCTTCGATTGTCATCGCCGGAGCAGTCCCAGCCATTGGATCTTGAAATACTCTTCCAATCATTTCTGAACGTTTATATTCTGGTAATTTAGCGACATTCTTTCCTGCAATTTCAATTGTACCGAAATCGGGTGTTAAAGCCCCGGAGATCATATTCATCATCGTCGATTTCCCTGCACCATTACTACCAATCACTGTAACAAAATCACCCGTTTTTAAGTGGAGATTAATTTGATCCAAAGCAATTTTCTCGTCAGGAGTAGCTTCATTAAAAATTTTATTAATCTGTCCGAGTTTCAGCAATGGAATCCCCCTCCTTTAAACGTTCAGCATGACGCTTGGCTTTTCTATTTTTTTCTCGTCTCTTTTCAAAAAACTGAGGTAAAATTAAAGCACCAATTACAATAACAGCTGTAATTATTTTCATATCCCCAGTATCAAGGAACTTGACTCTAAGCGCGAGACCAAGAACTATTCTGTAGATAATCGCACCTGCAATTACCGCCAAAGTTGTACGCATAATCGTTTTTGTACCAAAGATAGCTTCACCTATAATGACTGAAGCTAATCCGATAATAATCATACCGATACCCATACCGATATCGGCAAATTTAGAGTACTGAGCGATTAGCGCGCCAGAAAACGCAACAAGTGCATTAGAAAAACCTAAACCTATAATGACCAGCGTATCTGTATTCGCTGAAAAGCTACGGATCATTTTCTTATTGTCACCAGTAGCTCTTATTGCAAGTCCTATTTCAGTTTGTAAAAGCCAATCTACTACGTATTTAATAATTAAAGTAATAATAATCATTAAGAATAATATTCCCCAAGTAGTAGGCAAGTGCTCGAAACCCATTTTGCTAAAAACGCTTGTAATCGCTTCATCTACACCTAACGAACTCCAAAAAACATAAAACTTACTAAATAATGTATCTGCGTTTAATAATGGAATATTTGGTCTACCAACTGAACTTTCAGTAGTCAACCCCATTATTCTTAAGTTAATTGAATATAAGGCAATCATCATTAAAATACCCGATAATAGCGGATTAATTTTCCCTTTTGTATGTAATAAACCTGTTACACAACCTGCTAAAAAACCAATAATAATAGCTACTATTGTTGCAATAGCTGGGTGGTAACCAAAGAATACCATGGTAGCAGCAACTGCTGCGCCTGTTACAAAACTTCCATCTACCGTTAAATCCGGAAAATCTAACACCCGGAATGATAGATACACTCCGAGTGCCATAATTGCATAGATGATCCCTTGCTCAACAGAGCCAAATACAGCTGAAAACATTGTAGAATCATCCCCTAATTATTCACTAAATTCAGCTTTCCACTCGTCTTTAATATCAAGATTAATTGCAGCTGCTGCATCTTTATTCATTACAAATCTTAAGTTTTGTGGATTTTGAACTGGTGAATCTGCCGGTGTTGTTTCACCTTTTAAAATTTTAACAGCCATTTCTCCAGCTTCATATCCGATGTCATAGTATTCAAAACCATAAGCAGCTAAACCACCACGTTTAACGGAATCAAATTCGCCAACCATCATTGGTAAATCATTATCGTTAGCAACAGAAATTACCGATTCCAGCGCAGATACAACTGTATTATCTGTAATGATATATAAAGAGTCAACTTGTCCAATTAATGATTCTGTTGCTTGTTTCACATCTGCAGAAGTCGCTACTGAAGCTTCTACAACAGTCATATCCATACTTTCCAAAAGTTCTTTAACGCCATCTACTTGAGAACGTGAATTTTGCTCTCCAGAGTTAAAGACCATTCCAACAGATTTTGCGCCTAGTTCTTCTTTTAAGAACTTCATTGTATTCGGAATTGCGTCTGGGTGAGTATCAACAGTCCCAGTAACATTACCACCAGGCTTTTCATTTGATGCTACCAATTCAGCACTAACAGCATCTGTTACAGAAGTAAAGATAATAGGTATTTCTTGTGTTGCACTAACAACTGCTTGTGCGCTAGGTGTTGAGTTCGCAAAGATCAAGTCCACGCCAGCACTAACAAGATTATTTGCAATTGTTGTGTTTGCACTATTATCGTTTTGCGCATTTTGAATATTATATTCTACATCGAGTCCTGCATCTTCTATCGCTTGTTTAAAGCCATCAAATGCAGCGTTTAACGATGGATGCTCTACTATTTGTGTAACACCAATTTTAAAAGTCTGGGCATCCTCAGTCTTATTTGGTTCTTCTTTCTCACCTGAATCAGTTGAAGCATTCTTATCTCCACCAGTTCCGCATGCAGAAAGAATTAGCATAATACTAAATAATGCTATCGAACTTTTCATCCAATTTAACTTCATTTAATTTCCCCCTTTTAACATTTATCACCCTAAACTATTTACTAATTTATCGGCAATAACCTAACGTAATAGTACACTGAGCGCAATATTTAGTCAATATGTTTTAGAACAGGATAGGTTTATAAAAACACATCTTCCTTTTATAGAAGAAAGTATTTTATCTCTTAAAAATAAACACTGTTCATAGGAGGACAAATAATAACATTAACCTTCAATTATTAACAGTTGTTCACGTACTTTTATTCATATTTTCGGGTAGATATACCGATTAAGGTTTTAAGTAATATAACGCGGATTGTTAGGCCTGTCTACTAGTTTATTATAAGTATTTCTAGCAACGATTTAATTACCGGGAATATTTCAGCCGAAATTGGAATAGATTCTTTGATACTTATTAATAAGAATGTCTACTTTTTGACTATGCGCTACCACTCTTGGGTGCGTAAAGCCAAAACTTTTTGCCGACGCGTACATCACTTGCTTTCTAATCTTAATTTGACTTTTTAAAATCTTTTTACACAATAAGTTTCTCACTATTACTCCTCCAAATTGTTATTTTATAGGTAATTATAAACTTAATAGTCATCGTACAATAATTAACTTAATAATATTGTCGAATTTTGACTCTAAAATAAATTTAACACTTCTGTCACAATTGAAATCATTACCTTTATTATAAAGGTTACTTATAAAGAATGATTACAATCTAATAACTAGCATTCATAAAAGTTATTTGCTATAGTTATATCAATTACGATACTTCTATTTTAAAAAGGGGGAAATACTAATGACTATTAATGAGAATGATAATCAAAGAAAACTAACGACTGCTGCAGGAGCACCTGTTGTCAACAATCAAGATTCAATGACTGCAGGACCCAGAGGACCGATGTTATTACAAGACGTTTGGTTTTTAGAAAAACTTGCTCATTTTGATAGAGAAGTTATTCCTGAACGCAGAATGCACGCTAAAGGTTCAGGTGCCCACGGGACTTTTACCGTTACACATGATATTACCAAGTATACAAAGGCTAAAATATTCTCGGAAATTGGAAAACAAACAGAAATGTTCTCTCGTTTCTCAACTGTAGCAGGTGAACGTGGCGCCGCTGATGCTGAACGTGATATTCGTGGTTTTGCGCTAAAGTTTTACACTGAAGAAGGTAACTGGGATATGGTCGGAAATAACACACCTGTTTTTTTCTTTAGAGACCCATTAAAATTCCCAGACTTAAACCATGCAGTCAAACGTGATCCACATACAAATATGAGAAGTGCGACAAATAACTGGGATTTTTGGACTTCTTTACCTGAGGCCTTACATCAGGTAACAATTATTATGAGTGAACGTGGTATTCCCAAAACACTTCGACACATGCATGGATTTGGTAGTCATACGTATAGCATGATTAATGAGAATAATGAGCGTCATTGGGTAAAATTCCACTTCCGTTCACAGCAAGGAATAGAGAATTTAACCGATCAAGAAGCCGAAACACTTGTTGGTAAAGACCGCGAAAGTCATCAGCGCGATTTGTTAAACAGCATCGATAATGGTGACTTTCCAAAATGGAAAATGTTTATCCAAGTAATGACAGAAGATGAAGCGTTAGAATTACCGTATAATCCATTTGACCTTACGAAAGTATGGTATAAAAAAGACTTCCCATTAATTGAAGTTGGAGAATTTGAATTAAATCGTAATCCCGATAACTATTTTGCCGAAGTAGAACAAGTAGCTTTTACACCTGCTGCAATTGTTCCTGGTATTGGTTTCTCACCCGACAAAATGCTTCAGGGTAGATTATTCTCATACGGCGATGCACAACGCTATCGTTTAGGCGTCAATCATCACCAAATACCCGTAAATGCACCAAAATGTCCGTTCCATAGTTATCATCGTGATGGCGCTATGCGCGTTGATGGAAATAAAGGAAGTACTCTTCACTATGAGCCAAATAGCTATGGTGAATGGAAAGAGCAACCCGATTTTAGAGAACCACCATTAAAACTTCGCGGTGATGCCGACCACTTTGATTTCCGTGAGGATGATAGTGACTACTTCACACAACCAGGAAAACTTTTCAATTTAATGGATGATAGTCAAAAACAAGTTCTATTTGAAAATACAGCTCGTAACTTAGGCGATGCCCCAAATGAAATTAAAATTAGACATATTAAGCACTGCTATTTAGCTGATCCAGCTTATGGAGAAGGCGTTGCAAAAGCAGCTGGTATACCAATGAGTGACGTACATGAACAAGTAGAATCATTGTAATAAAAATAACCGGATTCAAACACACATTGAAGTTGTGTTTGGGACCGGTCTTTTTTTGTTTTTTTTTTGAAGAGTTGCTGAGTATAAAACCCGATATATCACTTTGCAGTGTTACAGAGTGATTGGCCAACACTCTTATTACTTCTATATACTTCTAATCGTTATACTAATAGTTGTTATCTAATGAGTGAAGTCTTTCATCAATGTTGACCCTTCTCCCACAAATAGTGTAACTTCCTTGGATAATATATGCATGACTTCATTGCCATTCATAATAAAGTTTATTCATACTAACATACTTGAAATCGAAAGCTTAGACTTTTTAACTATAGAAACCTGTATATCGCTTGCAAGTAAGTTCTTCTCTAATATTACAGTAACTATTCTTCTTTATTATGCGGCATTTCAATTGTTCGAATGACCACTTAAGGTTTATACTTAACCAAAGGAGATGTACGATCATCATGACAAAGACTCATAAAAAAGAGACGCTATGGCACTTAATCGGACGGTATTTCCTAATTTCAATAGGTGCTACACTGGCAGCAGTTGCTCTTGAACTTTTTCTCATTCCAAATTCTGTAATCGATGGTGGTATTATCGGGATTTCACTTATCTTAAAGTTCTTAACTGGAATCCCCTTTGGTATTTTGATATTAATCATTAACATACCTTTCCTGTTTTTTGGTTATAAACATATCGGTAAAAACTTTTGCATTTCATCTACATATGCAATCACATTTTTGGCAATCGTTGAAATCCCACTCAAATCTGTCGGTGCATTCGTCACCGACCCTCTTCTCGCAACTGTTTTTGGTGGTTTAATATTGGGTGCTGGTGTCGGCCTCGTCATTAGACACGGAGGTGCATTAGACGGAACTGAAATTCTCGGTATTTTACTAACAAAAAAAATCCCGTTCTCCGTTGGTGAGTTTGTTATGTTTTTCAATATTTTCATTTTTGGATGGGCAGGATTTGTCTTAGGATGGGAAAAGGCAATGTACTCCATAATCACCTATTATATAGCTTCTAAAGCAATTGACTCCGTTATCCAAGGATTAGATGAAACGAAAGCAGTTATTATCGTATCGGACGAGTATGAAGAGCTAGGTGAGGCTATAAATGAACGCTTAGGCAGAAGCGTGACAAAATTACATGGTAAAGGCGGTTACAATGATAATGAAAAAGATGTTATTTATGTAGTTGTAACACGCCTTGAAATTTCTAAATTAAAAATAATCGCACACGATATCGACCCCACTGCATTTTTGACTATAATGAATACACAAGAAACACATGGCGGTAAATTCAAATCTGCTATTCACTAACAAATTTATTGTATATTTTTCAATTAAAAAGAATGGTTACATGAAAAAGTATTGAATATTTTCACTTCTCATCTATCTATTTCATTGATTTAGTAACAAAATAATATCACATAGTGTATAAGCCTTCCTTAAACTCCATAAACTTACTACAAAGGAGTGTTAAGGAAATTTTATCATTCCTTCCAAGATGATTTATCATTTTGAATCCGAGGAGTGATACATTATGCAACTAAAATTTCTTTTTTCAACGCAGTCAAAACTTGTTAAAGCCACACTACTTCTATTCGTTTTAGCTATTTTCGATACAATTTTTACCGACTTCGGAATTCAAAATGACCATATTGAAGAAGCGAATCAGCTCATGAAATTTATCTACGACACAAGTATTGTCAGCTTCTATGTAATTAAAATCAGTCTTCCGTTAATACTGTTGTATTGTGTTACTAAAATTAAACCAAAACCTTATCTGCGTTTACTAATCGGCTCTGCCCTACTGCTTTACTTGGTTGTGCTTTCTCAACATATTTTTTGGATCACTATTGTGATAAAAACTTATTAACGATAACATAGCGGAAAGTTTTAAAGAATCGGTATAAAGTTCTAAATATTAATTAAAAAATACGAGAACCAAAATTGGCTCTCGCATACTTACTTTTCATTCCTCTATTTCAAATACCGCTATTGCTTCAATGTTCTCACTCTGTTGATTCCAAGTTTCAATATAAGCAGTTTTTGAATCTGCGCTCCATTCTCCTGAATAGGAAATGACAGCATACAAATCTTCCTTATCCATAATTCGTACAGTATTTAGTAATCCTCCGTCAACAATTTCTCCCACATAAACATTCGTTTTATATTTTCCGCCTACTTGTACAGGCGTATCAAACATAATTTTATGCTTGTCTGGCGATAGTTTATAAAACGGTGTCCAAATACCTTCTTTATCCTCGCCTCCAGCAACAAGTTGATCTATATGATTTGTGGCTAAATCTAATAGGAAAACTCCTGTCTTCCCGTCAACCGTTCCATTAAAAACAGCTGTATTACTATTCATGAAATCAATATCCGCTATAGAAGTATCATTCCCAACGAGGTTTGCAATACTTTCAATGCTGCCATTATTAGTTAATTGAAAAATACCATAACCCTCTTTTTTAGAACGTGCCGAGATAAATAAATCCATACTCACTTTTTTAGAAAGGGAAATCTGGACATCTTCAAAACCAGTCATATCCCATTTTGTCACTATACCTGTTTCCATATTCTCCATCATAAACAAGTTTGCTTCGTAATCATAATTTACTACAGCAGTACCTTCATCATTCGCGAAAGCATAATTTGAGTAATCTGCATTATCTTGCAATATGCGGAATGTTCCATTTACCAAATTATGAATCATTACTTTCTGATCTGTTTTTTCTTTATTACTAGTTGTTAGCGCATAATGGCCATTTTTCGAGACTTCGAAGACTTCTTCATCAATTAACTTCTTACTTACACCTGTTTTTACATCCAATGAATAAAAAAGACCATTTTCATTAAAATAAATCTTCTCTCCCCTAAAATTTCTGTGATATCCAGTGTGGGTGATGTTCTCTTTTATCTCAATATCTTCTTGACGAATTATATTCAAATTACTATCCCCTAACGAACTTTCCAGTTGAACATCGTCATTGATAACAACCGGATTTTCTGTTTCCGCTTTCCCCTGCAATGTACAACCCGCCGCGAGTAAACTTAAAAACGCAAGCACAACAGTAAACACAATTCTTTTTAAATGATAATTCATTATGATTCCTCCTTTTAATGTGGGTTCATTTATAGAATACACAAAGGATGTTGCCATTCTTTCATAAGATGTTGCCGTTTTGTTGCCAAAGTGGAAGTTGAATTTTTATGATGGCATAATTATTTTGATAATGAAATGTTATTTCACCATTATGGCGAGAGATGATTTCTTTACAAATATAAAGACCTAGTCCACTACTTCCAATTCCTTTCGTATGAATAAACGGTTCAAATGCATGTTCAATAATAGAATTTGAAATCGGTTCTGTTCTATTTGAAAAAGTAATAATCCCATCTTCAATTTCCACATAAATCTTTTGTCCATTCACCCCGTACTTAAATACATTATCAAATACATTTATAAAGACTCTTCTTAATTCATCTTTATTTCCTAGAATAATGAAGTCCTTCCCGTAAAATTCCAATTCCACCTGATTGTTTTTAGTTGTCAAATGCAAGTCTTCGATGATTTCTTTAAGAAGTGGAAGAATGTAAACAGCCTCCTCTTTTCGTAATTGTACGTTAGCTTCTCGTTTAGATATCTCAATAAGGTCAATAACCATATTGTTCATTCGGTCGCTTTCCGAACGAATTTTATTGGCAGCTTTTTGTAAGTAAGTAGGATCATTAAAATCATCTTCCCCAAGTATTTGTGCATAACCGGAAATAGTCGTAAGTGGCGTTTTTAATTCATGTGTAACATTATTAAAGAAATCAGTTCTACTTTTCCCCAATATCACTACTTGTTGTTTTTCCTGTTCAATCATTTCAATTTGCATCTTAACTTTTTGCTGCATTTCGTTAAAACTGGTTGCCAAAACTTCAAGTTCATCATTCGTCTTTACATGCACTTTCACGTCATAATTACCGTCAGATACTTCCTTTGTAGCCTTTGTTAATTTTAACAAAGGCTTAATAATCTGATTCGAAAACAAGAAAGAAATCAATAAAACACCTAAAAAAAGACTAATTACTAAGACTGTAAAACTTTTTAACACTTTTTGATTCTGCGCAAACAGCTCTGAATAATCACCAGTAAACCGAAAAACACCATAAAGTTTATCATTAATGTATAGAGGATAAGAGAAATTAATAACAACTCCATTTGGGACATTAACACGTGTAAATGCAGACTTATTTTCAAGTGCATATGTTAGTTCAGAATGTTCGTAGTCCAAGATATCCTTTTCAAACTTTTGATTTTCAACTAATAACGACTGGTCTATTGGAATTGTTTCGTAAATAAAATGACCGTTTGCATCATAGATTGCCACACTTTGATTATGAAGTTTACTAAGCTGTTGCGTAATCTGACTACCGTAATCTGCAAATAGATCAACTTCAGGAGGTAAATGTAGTGCAAATTGCTTTACATGTTCTCGTGACGTATGTTGAAGTTTCATTAGTTCGTTTTCGATAGCTAAGACACTGTTTTTCTCCAATGACTCCTTCATCACATGGTTTACAACAACAGCTGCTATTGTAAATAATATAATGTAGCCAAGTAGAAACTTCTTTCGAATGGTCCATTTCACTTGCTTACTCACCCCTCATTTTATATCCCACACCGAATACAGTTTCGATAATGGAAAGGCGTGTTTGTTTATCTAATTTTTTTCGTATCCGCTGCACGTGGACATCGACTGTTCGTAAATCCCCTGCATAGTCATAATCCCATACTGTATCAAGTATTTCTTCACGGGAAAATACCTTGTTTTTATGTTGAGCAAACAACAGTAACAATTCATATTCCTTAGGCTTAAAAATGACCTCTTTCTCATCTTGCAATACCGTGTGTGAACGAGGGTCGATTCTTATACAATCGGTTATCGTTATGTAATTAGTCTTATGAGAATTATTTTGACGACGAAGCAGTGCTTTAATGCGTGCAATTACTTCTCGAATATCAAATGGTTTCGTCATATAATCATCTGCACCGAGTTCAAGTCCTAGCACTTTATCGACAATATCATCTCTTGCAGTCAACATTAAAATAGGTACTGAACTATTTGTCATGATATTTTTGCAAATATCAAAGCCGCTCATATCAGGTAACATTAAATCCAAGATGACGATATCCGGTCCAATGCCTTCGAATAAGTGTAAACCTTGTTGACCAGTAGGTGCACCATGTACGCGGTATCCTTCTTTACGCAAGGAATAACATAGAATATCCAAAATCGATTCCTCATCCTCAACGATTAAAATTGTTTGTTCCTTTTTCATAGAACTCACCCCTTTTATTCCTGTATATTTCTCTATTGTACTAAAAAGTTATTGCAAAGTTGTTGCTATCTCTTTTTTTGTTTTGTATTCCAGAAGTCTTATACTTTATTTACAATTATCATATTAGTCTATATACTTAGTTTAGTTAGAATTTATAAATAGAGAGGATGTTGAAATTGGAAAAAGGATATTTCGGACAATTTGGAGGAAGCTTTATTCCCCCTGAGCTTCAAGAAGTAATGGATAATATTGATTTACAGTTTGAAAAGTATAAAAATGACTCTACATTTATGGAAGAATATCGACATTATTTAGAGGAATATGTCGGTAGAGAAAACCCTTTGACTTACGCAGAAAATCTGACAAAGCTAGTTGGTGGTGCAAAGATTTATTTAAAACGAGAAGATTTAAATCATACTGGCTCACATAAAATTAATAACGTCATTGGACAAATCTTATTAGCTAACCGTATGGGTGTAAAAAGAGTGATTGCTGAAACAGGTGCGGGTCAACACGGCGTGGCAACAGCAACTGCATGTGCAATGTTCGGAATCGAGTGCGTAATTTATATGGGTGAAGAGGATATGAGAAGACAGGCATTGAACGTTTTTAGAATGGAACTTCTAGGTGCAACAGTAGTTGCTGTCACTAAAGGACAAGGCCGTTTAAAAGATGCCGTGGACGAAGCACTAAATGACTTAATAGCAAATTACAAAAATACTTACTATCTTTTGGGATCTGCTGTTGGACCACATCCTTACCCGTCAATCGTTAAGCATTTCCAATCTGTTATAAGCGAAGAGTCTAAACGACAGATTCTTGCTAAAGAAGGTAAACTACCAAACGCTGTTATTGCTTGTGTAGGTGGAGGTAGTAATGCGATTGGTGCATTTGCACATTATTTGGACGATAAAGAAGTAGATTTGATAGGAGTAGAACCTTTGGAAGCAGCAACAATGACAAAAGGTGTGCCTGCTGTTATTCACGGGTTTAGATGCATTACACTTTTAAATAGTGAAGGCGAACCAGATTCAACATTCTCGATTGCAGCCGGTCTTGATTATCCTGGTGTTGGCCCGGAACATAGCCATTTAAAAGAAATTAACCGAGCACACTACTATACAGTTTCTGGTGAAGAAGCATTAGAGGCGTTTAAAGTACTTTCTAAAACTGAGGGGATTACGCCTGCATTAGAAAGTGCCCATGCAGTTTCTTATGCTATGAAGTATGCAGCAACATTACCAAACGATGCTATTATTATCGTGAACCTTTCAGGTCGTGGAGATAAAGATGTAGAACAAGTTTTTCAGATGATGCAAGCAGAGTTAGCTAACGCTACAAGTAATTGATTCCAAAAAGGTGATACTAGCTAACATAAAGCTAGTATCACCTTTTTTAAAACTCTAATTGGATTCCCTGGTGAACGATTAAACGTAATTAAAATAAGGTAGCACAACCCCACCATAAATAAACGCAAATACGATAACCAGTGCGGGATGAACTTTCCATTTAACGATTGCCAGTAAAGCAAACCCGGCTATCATTATCGACTGAATATAACCAATTGATTCAATTGATACGAAGCTAAACTCCCAAGTTAATTCAATCATCATGAATGCGATAACTGGTTGAACCAATAATGTCATTCCTATAACGACTGAAGACTTTTTAAAATGATTTAATAATTTCAATAAAATAATAATCGCAATCGCAGATGGTGCTACTGTTGCAATTGTAGCAACTAGAAGTCCTAACCAGCCTGCCTCACTAAACCCGGCAAAAGCAGCAACTTTTGTTGCTATTGGGCCAGGTAAAGCATTCGCTATGGCTAACATATCTACAAACTCTTCATTCGTCATCCAACCATAATGGTCAACTACTTCTTGCTGCATAAGTGGTATAGAAGCTGGGCCTCCTCCATAACCTAGAAGATTTGCAACAAAAAAGCCCCAAAATATTTGCAAAAGAGTCATTATAATTCACCACGATCTATTTTATTCTTCTCCCACTTCTGTTTCACTTTTTCGATTGTTCGAATGTGAATTGTTCCATAAGCTAAGAATAATAAAATTGTAATTGCAGGATGGACATGAATAACAGCAATAAAAAAGAAAGAAATTATAATAAAGACAACACCAAGTATTTTGCCTATACCCTTCCATGTTTTTACACAAAAATCATATGCCATCATACCAAGTAAAACTGCTACCACAGGACGAACCGCTGCTACCATACCGATTACAATAACTGAATCTTTCATGGTGTAAAGAATACCTAATAATCCTACAATCCCAATCGTTGTCGGAAGTATATGAGCAATAACGGCTACAATTGCACCGTTAACTCCTTTTTGTATATAGCCTAGTTGCGCAGCCATCTTCGTAGCAATTGGACCAGGTAAAGCATTAGCAAAGGCTAGTATGTCACCAAACTCTTCATCTTCAATCCATTTATATCTTTTAACGGCCTCGTAACGAAAAAGTGGAATAACTGACGGACCGCCACCATACCCCAAAATACCAGTTCTGATCATAGCAATAGCAATATCAAAATAAGGTTTAAGATTCGTATCAATCTCCTCCTATATTAACTTTCGTTTTAAAGTAATCTAAAGTATTATAATTTCATTCCCATACGACTCTTATATCGTTTTAATAACATTTCAGATTCTACTCTTGTAATTCCTTTAGTCGGATAAACTGTTTCAAGCAGAAAAGTCTCCATTTCATCCATATTCCTAAATACCCCGTGCATATGCAATGTACTTGGTCCGGTCATATGATACAGACTCGTAACTACAGGGTGTAAAGCTAATTTCTCAGCAACCTCATTTAAAAACTTCGGTTCGACAAAAATATTAAAGAAAACTGATACTTGAATTCCTACTTTATCTGGATTTACTACCGCAGTAAATCTTTCAATGACACCATCAGTGACTAATGTATTTATTCTTGCCTGGACGGCTACTCTAGAAATACCAATTATCTTAGCTAGATTTGTATAGGATATCCTAGCATCTTCTAGAAGCACCTCCAAAATCTTTTTATCTATATCATTTAGTTCCATACTAGGCATTTTGCTACCTGAACCAATGTGATTCATCATCTTTTCATCCTACTCCCTATAAATATTCATTTCGTAATCAATAATTAGCATAAACTATCAATATGGTTGATTATACATTTTTTAAAAGTCAATATCAACAAATAATAGAATTTTCACTCAACACATTTCTTTATCAGTTTATGTATGTTTTACTATTTCGTGATTTCCTGAAAAATATTATTACAAAAGAATGACCGTCCCCTTTGATGTTTAGGTTGACGGTCATTCCTATTTGAAATTATTTTATAACTAGCGTTCTCTTTGGGTATTATTGTGTCGTTGTAGTTCCCAGACCATCATCAAAACTAATTGGTTGTATACCACTTTCATCAGCTTCAAGTTTTTTCTTCAGTCCCATAAAGAATCCAAAAATAACAATGAGTGTCATAATTGTTGCGCCAATTAAAGCATAATTCATTTCCAAACCAAATCCGATTTTCGCGTTTAGAATATAGGTGAAAGTAGCCATTGTAATAAAAGTTGCTGGTATAATAGCTATCCACATGTTCTTCTTTTGCAGACCTAAATACATTGCAGCTACCCATAGAGCAATTGCTGCTGTAGATTGATTTGCCCATGAAAAATATTGCCATAGAAGCGTGAAATTAATTTGTGTTAAAGCAATTGAGATGGCGAATAACGGTAGAGCAATCCAAATTCGGCTGCCCATTTTTTTCTGTGCAAGACCAAAATAATCTGCAATAATCATACGAGCACTTCTGAAAGCTGTATCCCCAGAAGTAATCGGAAGAATGATAACACCTAAAACTGCAATTGTACCAAAAACTGCACCTAAACTAGTAACCGCAATTTCTTTTACAACACCAGCAGTTCCAACTGTGCTTAGTAAAACGCCTAGATCTTTTCCGTAAAAAAGAGACATAGCGGCAGCAGCCCAAATCATTGCAATAATTGCTTCAGTAATCATCATGCCAAAGAATATTGCGCGTCCTTGTTTCTCATTTTGAGTTGTACGTGAAATAATTGGTGATTGCGTAGCATGGAAACCTGACAATGCACCACATGAAATTGTTAAAAATAACAATGGAAAGATTGGGATATTATCCGGATGTAAATTTGCAAATGTTAACTCTGGTATTGGTTGTCCTTGAATAATCAAAGCGCCACCAATTCCTAATGCACTAATTAATAATAGAGCACCGAAGAAAGGATATAAACGACCAATTATTTTATCAACTGGTAATAATGTTGCTAATAGATAATATGCGAAAATAATAATGACCCAAATTCCAACTGACATCCAACCTTTAGTTAAATCTCCAAGTAAAGCAGCTGGAGATGAAACAAAAACTGTACCTACTAACAATAATAATAAAAGTGCGAAAGCGTTTACAACATGTCTAAATACTTTACCTAAAAACTTACCTGCAAGTTCAGGTAAATGAGCACCGCGGTTACGAAGTGAAATCATTCCACTTAAATAATCATGTACTGCACCTGCAAATATCGCACCAAATACGATCCAAATAAATGCAACTGGTCCATAAAGGGCACCCATAATCGGTCCGAAAATTGGTCCAACACCTGCAATGTTTAGCAGTTGAATAAGTGAGTTTTTCTTTTTACCCATTGGTACGTAGTCTACCTCATCTGCCAAAGTGTAAGCCGGTGTCTGACGTTCCTCTTTTATTCCAAATACTTTTTCAACATACTTGCCGTATGTAAAATAGCCGACTATAAGAAGTGCAATTGACGCTAAAAATGTTATCATATAAATCCCCCTTTTATCTTGTAACCCTTACAACTTTCATTATATATTACGGGGACATATCACTGTCACATTCTTACGTATAATGTCGAAATATAGGTTTAATACGTATAAAAAAGAAGATGACAGGTCATCTTCTTTTTTATATTTCTAGTAATATTCTAAGGTCTTTCACATAATTTCGGCTTAACGGTACTTTTTCATCTGAATCCTTTAGACGAATTTGGAAGATACTTGAACTCCAAGTAATTACTTCACTTACTTGGTCTAAATTTACTAAATAGCTTTTATGCGTTCTATAAAACCCAAATTTCTCCAACTTTTCTTCAAGTACTTTTAAAGTTAGCTTTGATACATATACGTCTTGTGCTGTTTGAATTATTGTATCACGCTCATCTCTATAAGCAAAAAGTATTGATGCTGGTTCAATATAAATAATTCTCTCTTCTTTATGAACTGCTAATTTTAGTATCGAAGTATTTGATTGGTCTTTGGTTAATAGTGATGTAATGCGGTTTACTGTTTCCAAAATCTTTTTCTCTTCAAATGGTTTTAATATATAATCAGTCACATTCGCACTAAATGCTTCAACAGCATAATTAGGAAATGCAGTGGCAAAAATTATGAGTGGCGGTTTTTTCATCTTTTGCACAATCTGTGCAAATGCTATACCACTTAACCCTGTCATTTCTATATCAACAAAAACAACATCTGGTTGTTCCTCTATTATGAGCGTAAGTCCATTTTCTGCGGAGTCTGCTTCCCCGACAATTTCAATATGTGCATAAGAAGAAAGAAGGAATCTTAACTCTTCACGGTTTAGGCGTTCATCGTCAATAATAATCGTTTTAATAATCATTTAGAAAACTCACTTCCGTTCAGTTATAAGTTTTGGTATTATATAATAAATTTTTGTGCCAGACTCACTGCTTTCGATATGTAAACCCGCAGAAGGATGAATCATTTTCTTTAACCTTTGATGTAGATTGTAAAGGCCCAATCCAGCCCCCTCTTTAGACTCTACAGGACTATCCAATAAAGTTGAAGCACGTTGTTCTGTAATACCTTGTCCATTATCAGTTACACTAACATATATACTACCATTTTCTTCGCCTATTATGATTTCTATCAGTCCGTTTTCCTTTACTGACCTTAGGCCATGAACAACAGCATTTTCAACTAGTGTTAGCAAGCTCATTGAAGGTGTCTTATATGACAACACATCTGGATCAATACAAAAATTAACTTTAATCCGATCACCAAATCTTGCTTTTTCTACTGCCAAATAAGACTTAACATGTTCCACTTCTTTTGATAGCTCCATTTGTATCTTGGTGGAACTTTCTACATTTTGTCTAATATAATTTGCTAACGAGACCAGTAACGCCCGAGCATGATTAGGATCAGTTCGTATCAAAGACACAATCGCATTCATCGCATTAAATATAAAATGCGGGTTGACTTGAGCTTGTAAAACTTGAATTTCTGCTTGTTTCGCTAACTCTTTCAACTCTCCTATTTCAGCTAACTCAAGTTGGTGACTTAACAATTTACTAAGCCCATTCACTAATTCAACTAATGTGGGTGTTAGATAAGATTCACTTTTTACATATATCTTTATTGTGCCAATCGTTTGACCCATAACTTTAATTGGTGCAACTGTTGCAGACTCAAGTAAACAATTTGGCTTGTCACATAAAACTTCTAACTTCCCAATTGTTAGCATTTCCCCATTCCGAATAACTTGTCTAGTTGATTCAGTTTGTATGGGAATTCCAGCAAAATGATGATTACTTTCTTTACCTATATGTGCAAGTATGTTTTCTTTGTCTGTCATAGATACAGCTAGACAAGAAACTTCTAAGTATATTAGCTCGCAAACTTTTTTTGCTGAGGATGTATTTAATCCAGTCCGTAAATGTTCCAAAGTTGAATCAGCAATGCGAAGCGCTTTTTGTGCTCCGTTCGCTTCTAACCGATCATCGTCTTTTAAAATACTTCTTATAATTAGTACAAAAACTGCAGTTCCTAAAGCATTTGCCAATATCATTGGCCACATGATTTCTTTAACAAGAGAAAATGCAAGTTCAAATGGTTGTGCGACTAATAAAATAATCCCCATTTGAAATGATTCAGCTACCGCACAAACTATAAGTGCTAACCAAGGTGAAACAACTTTTTGTTTTCGCAAACGATGACCAATCCAACCGGCAATTATGCCAGCAAGCACCGTTGATAAGCCACATGCGACCCCAGTAAAACCACCTAAAAAAAGACGGTGTACACCTGCAATGAGACCAGCACCTACGCCTATTCTAAATCCACCAAGAAGACCGCCAACGACGATACCGAGGACTCGTGAATTCGCCAACGCTTCATCATCATTTAATAATCGGTTCCACCTTATGGCTGATTCATCAATCGGATTAACAATAATGCCCATATATGTACCAAAAACACCAAACAAACCAAAAGTAATTGTTAATCCAATCCTTTGTTTTGTTGTCATATTATTATGGTGTTCAAATAAATTACGAAAAAACTTAAAACGTGTTAATAAAAAGGCAATTGTTGCAATAACTGCAAGACGCTCTATTAAGATTATACTAAGCAAACAGGTTAATCCTCCTTATGATTTTCATAAATTTAAAGTCTCGAAAATCATGACATATAAAATCTTCTTTTACTTAGTCTAGACGATTATTCTAATTCTGCCTATAATAATTTATTGAAAAATAAATAAATTTATTGTTAAATTAAAATAAGTTTGGAATAATTCACCGTTTCATTTTATGAGTAATTTAACGCAAGTCGGTAATAATACGTTGAACGAAAAAATGATTAGGAGGAGATACCCAATATGAATAAAATGACAATGGCAGCACTTGGATTAGGTGCGGCATACTTGATGAGAAATAAGAATGCCAGGGACAAACTAATGCATCAGTTTGAAACGTTCACTGAGACGATGTCTACAAAAAAGGGAACAAATAACAACGCATAAACTTTGTATGAAGTAGTATTTACTTCTAACCTGTGCCAGAATCGATCATTTATTAAAAAAAGTGGGCTTCATAAAAACGAAGCCCACTTTTTCATATTAATTTTGAAAGCAAAGCATACACTCGCTTTATTTCTTCTTGCATTGACCATTGGTCTACCGCTAGCCATCTACAATGGATTGCGTTACCCTCGAGCCTTGTTATTCCCGCATGAAGCCCATCTTCTATAAGTAGCTTTTCTTGAATTGTACGAATATCAATTGAATCTGCTTTTGGCGAAACAAGCCAGATAGAGCCGATATACATCGCATCTTCTAGAATTCCTATGTTGCGAAGAGCTACCTCATTTGGAGAAAAGTTTAAAGAATCAAAAGCGATTAGTTCATCTTCTACAAATATTTTAAAGTTAGAACGAAATGATTGATAATTAAAGACTTCGCCACGCTTTTCACGACCTGGCGCAATGATTTCAGCCCATAACAATGTCGTATTAGATGCTGCATGAATTGTTGTATCTACTTGGAATTTTGCATCTTCAAAAGGAATGGTAACCTCTGGCATCCATTCAAGACGCGTATTTTCACCAAGTTCCACATCTATTTGCAAATGACATGTGTCACCAGTATGAGAAGGATAAATCTTGAGTGCCGACTGTTGAATTAAACGTGCACTGCTATCTGGAGCTAACTTGACTGTAATATCATTCCGATCCCCAGACACCATACCACCAGAAGACTCCATTATATAAACTGTTGAAGTAGGATTATCCCCTTCATACAATTCACGACTCGCTTTTAATGGTGGCTGTTGGAATACATGAGTCATTCTTGTTTTGCCTCTTCTATGCTCAAAATACAAATCAAGTTTTCCGTGATGATTTATCCTAGACTGCTTATGCATTTGAACCCGCGGATTCCGCGCCTTCTAAAAGCATATTATGTTTAATCCAATCAACTACATTGTCAACATTTTTATGTGATCTAACATCAGTAAATATATAAGGACGACCATTACGCATTTTTTCCACATCGCTATTCATAATATCTAAATCTACACCAACATAAGGTGCAAGATCAGTTTTATTTATCAATAATAAATCTGAACGCGTCAACGCAGGTCCACCTTTACGAGGAATATCCTGACCTTCAGCAACATCAATAACGTAGATATAACCGTCAACAAGTTCTGGACTAAACGTTGCTGATAAATTATCTCCACCACTTTCAACAAAAATAATATCCAGATCATCAAAGCGGCTTTTTAATTCATCAATTGCTGCAAAATTCATTGAAGCATCTTCGCGAATTGCTGTATGTGGACATCCACCTGTTTCAACGCCTAAAATGCGATTTTCTTCCAAAATACCACTGTTTGTTAAAAACTTAGCATCTTCTCTTGTATAAATATCATTCGTAATAACTGCTACACTATAATCTTTATGCATTGCACGAGTTAGTTGGTCGACAAGTGAAGTTTTACCTGAACCAACCGGACCGCCAATACCAATTTTTACTGGTTTCATTTAAATAGCCCCTTTCAAAATCCTTATGAAATAAATAATCTTGAGAATAAAAATTCATGCTTCATTGAAGCAAGTTCAATGCCAAGTGCATTATTACTAATATCATGTTCAGTTAGCGTTAATACCAAATCAGCAGATTCCGTCACTTTTCCAATAAGTTCATACATTACCTGAACACCGGTACTCTGACCAAATGGAACTGCACGGACAGCATTTTGAACAAGCGTATTAAGCGTTGCATATAAATAGGTCAAAATTGCATGGTGAACACTTACCCCGTTTGCAGCGCAATAAATGCCATAACTAATTGCATAATGACCTTTGATTTTTTTCGAATCTATTTTTTCCTTCCATTCAGAAAGAAATGCATCTTCACCTAGTAATGAAACTGTTCGAATAAACTGTCGACCTAAATTAACGCTTGCTTCACGTGATTCTTTTGCTAGTTTAATCGCACCACATAACTGCTCCAAATAAAGAAGCCTGTCCACATCTTGGTTCTTGGCCGCAGCGTATGCCTCTTGAATTAAGATTGCATCGCCATGAACCAAATTATATCTTAGAAATGATGAGCAATATGCAAGTATATCCTCTTTAGTTCGAATAAGATCCTCTTGTATATATGTTTCCATTCCGTATGTTTGCGTAAACGAACCAATCGGAAAAGCTGAGTCGTGAATTTGCATCAAGTGTAAAAGGTCAGTATTAGTGGGAATGTCCACGGTATTTAAACGCTTGCTTGAATCTTCTACTTGTTGTTTCATATATAACACCTACTTCATCTAGTAAAGAATTTAACGTGTGATCAGCACGCACGATAATTTCATTGTCTTTAATTAAACAAGGTGTATGGCGATTACCGAGTTCAAATGCAGCTTTACCCATCTCAGCCATATCTCTAGGGCTAATAACAATAACAGGCTCCATTTTCGTTCTAATTGCAATTCGGCGATTTTCATCTTGAAATAAAATATCACCATAGTGTAAGTGACCTTCTGGAGGAAGTTTTAACGCTACATCAGAACCATGGTCAGTTTCAGTACGTAGAATACGTTTGCTTAACTCTTCCCAATCAAGTTCAATCCACTCTGTTGTCATTCCAACTATTTCCTCTTGTTCGCCAACATTACCGATGATTTTTTCAATTAGCATAGTGAAGCCCTCCTTTTAAATAGACTTGATTAAAATAAGAAATAACGCTGAGCCATCGGTAATACATCTACCGGTTCACAAGTAGCAAGTACACCATCGATTTTAACTTCATAAGTTTCCGCATTAACTTCAATTTCAGGTGTTTCACTATTGTGTTTCATGTCTGCTTTAGAGATATTACGACAGTTTTTGACTGTACCGATTAATCTTTTCAAGCCTAGTTGTTCAGGAAGTCCCTCTTCAACCGCAATTTTTGGTAGGAATGTCATCGCAAGTTTTTGTGGTGCATTTCCAAGTGAACCAAAAGTACGACGTCCAATCATTGGTTGTGTTGTTGGAATTGAAGCATTAGAATCACCCGTAATTGCATAAACTGCAGCTCCGCCTTTAATAACGATTTCAGCTTTAACTCCGAAAAACGCTGGATCCCATAGTACTATATCCGCTAATTTTCCTTCTTCAATTGAACCGATTTCATGGCTAACACCGTGTGCAATAGCAGGGTTAATCGTTAATTTCGAAATATAACGTTTAACACGATAGTTGTCATTATCTTTTCCTTCATCTTGAGGAAGTGGTCCACGTTGCATTTTCATCTTATTAGCTGTTTGCCAAGTACGCATTGATACTTCCCCAACACGACCCATTGCTTGTGAATCTGAAGACATAATACTTAGGATACCTGAGTCTTGCATAATATCTTCTGCCGCAATTGTTTCAGGACGTATGCGTGAATCAGCGAATGCTACATCTTCTGCAACATCGTGCTTCAAGTGATGACATACCATTAACATATCTAAATGCTCATCAATCGTGTTTGTAGTAAACGGTTTTGTCGGATTCGTTGAAGCAGGTATAATATTAGGAAGTGCTGCCATTCTCAATTGGTCCGGCGCATGTCCGCCCCCTGCACCTTCTGTATGGAATATATGAATTACGCGACCAGCAATTGCATCAATCGTACTTTCAACATATCCAGCTTCATTTAGTGTGTCAGAGTGAAGAGCTACTTGAATATCGTAATCATCTGCAACTGACAAACTTTGTTCAAGTGCATCTGGTGTAGAACCCCAATCTTCATGAATCTTCATACCAATTGCGCCAGCACGGACTTGTTCAATAATTGGTTCTTGAGAAGAAGCACTTCCTTTACCGAAAAGACCAATATTAATCGGTAAATTTTCAACTGATTGCAACATTTGGTGAAGATGCCATTTACCTGGTGTTACAGTTGTTGCTCTTGAACCAGCTGCTGGTCCAGTACCTCCACCAATAAATGTTGTCGTTCCTGCCATTAATGCAGTATCAACCTGATCCGGACTAATAAAGTGAATATGCGTATCGATTGCACCTGCTGTCGCAATCATTCCTTCACCTGCATAAACTTCAGTACCCACGCCGATAATCATATCTTGATCGACGCCGTCCATTGTATTTGGATTTCCTGCTTTACCAACACCTATAATACGGCCATCTTTCATACCGATATCTGCTTTTATTATCCCTGTGTGATCGATAATCATAACATTCGTAATTACTGAATCTAGCACGCCTTCATTAGATGTGTTGTCCCCGTTTTGTCCCATTGATACGCGAAGTGACTTACCGCCTCCGAATACACCTTCATCGCCGTATGATGTATAATCTTTTTCAATTTCAACCCATAAATCAGTATCAGCTAAACGTACTTTATCGCCTACTGTAGGACCGAACATTTTAATATATTGCTCATGTGTCACTTTCATTTACCGTCAGCTCCTTTATAACCGCCATCATGCGCTTTCTCAATAATTTCATCTTTATTATGAGTGGAACCTTCAGTTAGTTGATTCAAACCAATTACAATACGCTTGCCACCAAACTCTACTAATTCAACTTCTTTTTCTTCGCCTGGTTCAAAACGTACTGCAGTACCTGAAGGAATATTCAAATGAAATCCAACAGCAACTTCACGGTCAAATTCAAGAAATTTATTTACTTCAATGAAATGAAAATGAGATCCCACTTGTATTGGTCGATCTCCTGTATTCGATACCCTAACAGTCTTAACTGGTCGTCCTACATTTATTTCTATAAAACCTTCTGCTGCCTTAAATTCTCCTGGAATCAAATCGATTACCTCCTATTATTGAATTGGATTATGCACAGTAACAAGTTTTGTTCCGTCTGGGAATGTACACTCCATCTGTACATCACTAATCATTTCAGGAACACCTTCCATGACATCTTCAGCTTTTAATACTTGCTTGCCTTCACTCATAAGTTGCGCAACTGTTTTTCCGTCACGCGCCCCTTCCATGATGTAATGGCTAATCATTGCAATTGATTCTGGATAATTTAATTTTACGCCTCTTGCTTTACGTTTTAATGCAAGTTCGCCTGCTACGTGGAGAAGTAATTTCTCCTGTTCAACTTGTGATAATTTCAATTTTCAGCACTCCTTTTAGGATTAATAAAAAATAAATAATTAATGATTCCGACAAGTCTAAAGGTAACAACTTATTTTGAGGTCGTTGTAATTTTAGTTTTCTAATTTATTATAGATTGGTAACTTCTCGGACAAGTGTCCTGTCGACGGAACACGGTGGAGATTTGATTGCAGGGGACTTTCGAGGAAATAGCACTTTACAATTATAATAGTTTCATTGCTAATAATCAAGAAATAGATATCGATAATCTTGAATACTTGTACAAAAAATATTAAAAATTAATTTATAATAAATTCAAATCATACTTATCGGAAATAATATATGTTTAAATTATACATATTCCCGTTATTATATAATTAAAGACAAAAAAAGTTGTCCATTAGTTATGAACAACCCTAAAATCCTTATTTTTTTAAAAATTGAAGAAAAATAACTACCGTATTATAACGTAACAATAATCATCATTAAAAATAAAATCGCTAAATAATTTACAGAATAAAGAAAAACTATTCGAGCCCATTTAATATTGTTTTCAGTAAAAAATCCGTATATGCTAACTGCTAAAAACCCTATATTAAGCAAGGTAGCAAGAATTACAAATGTCATACCTAAGGATCCTAAATAAAAAGGTAGAGGGAGTAGGCAAGCTACATAAACTGCAATTTGTCTTTTTGTCATATTAAATCCGTAAACAACAGGTAGCATTTTAACGCCAGCTGCTTTATATTGATCATAATTTTTCATAGCTATGGCAAAAGTATGCGGCATTTGCCAAATAAATAAGATGATAAATAATACGATTGGAACAATGTGAAAGGCGGGTGCAATGACTGCCCATCCAATTAAGGGTGTTACAGCACCTGAAAAACTTCCGATTACTGTATTTAATGTATATTTACGCTTTGACCACATCGTATACGGGATAACATAAAGGAACCAACCAATAAAAGCATATAAAGCAGCTTCATATGTTGTAAAAAGTAAAAGTATCATACCTAAGGCTGAAAGGGTTATGCCTATTATCAATACTGTCTTAAGCGAGATATTTCCAGTTACTGTAGGGCGTTTTTTTGTTCTGTCCATGACCACATCGATATCTACATCGTACCAATTATTTAAGACGAGTGCCCCAGCGATAAGAACTGTACTTCCGACTAATGTTAGCAATAACATGTCCAAATGTGCCATGAACGATGCATTTGTAAAATAAAGCGCTAACCAGAAACCAACAAAAACGGGAAGTACATTCGCGACCAATACAATGGCCTTAAATAGTGATTTCAAATCCGTAAGTAAAGTAGTAATATTTTGACCTTCTTTCACAGGAAGGATTACCTCTTTAGTCATTGCTAATCTTCTCCTTAAAAGTGCTTTCAAAATTCAAGTGGAAATCCGCCGGAAGCTTCAACTAAATTCAATAGGAGTTTGAACACCTATCAAATTCGACGAGACTATATATTCATCTAACTAATTACACATAAGTGACTTGTGATGAATTCTGTATGAATACGTTACATTTAATATACCACTTTAGTCCACCTAAAATAAACACTTCAGTCCAAGGTTACCAAAATTGTTTATGAATCGTTCACGAATTAGATACAAAGAAAATTTGATTTAAATATTAAGTTCGACATATTCCCCCATACTTTTAATCATATATGGAAGAGAATTCATCCTTACTAACAATTTTCCCGTTCAACTTTTCTTAGAATGAAGAAAACAATTGATATAAATGGGTTTTCTTTATCATTCCCCAAAATATCTGTATTGAATACTTCTAAAAGTTTAAACAATATCATTTATAGTTTCGATAACTTTAATACGCTTAAATAACATTCCTTTTGTATACTTAATCGCGCCGCCTCCTCCAAGATAAAAACTGATGTCTTTATTTTCAGTTGCAAATTGATCTAACTCTGTTAATAATTGAGGGTTTTCCTGAAATGGAATTGTCGTAGTGGATGATAAGATTACCTTGACTGGTTTTAACCTTTTAATCAACGATTCAATTGAACCTGGCGCAGGCGAAGCACCGACAAGAATCGTTTTCCAACCTCTTAACATAAGTTGAAGCAAAACTATATGAAGCGGCACTTCATGCATTTCATGAGGCAGACAAGCTCCTAATATTAAAGGGGCGTCCTCCCTACAACGGTAATTCCGCCGAATCTGCACCAAATAATCACGCACGACGAGACTTGAGACAGACTCTTGGTACTCATCCCATTCACCTTTTTCCCATCTGTGGCCAACTTCTCTTAAAAAAGGAATAATGACAGACGATAAAAAGTTCTCCAAACCATATTGGTGATACGCTTGTTGTAAAATAAGATTTAACTCTATTTCATCACAATTCGCGCCATTTTCCAGAAGTTGAAAAACGTGACCATTTAGCTTTTCACGATACAGGATCGATTCTTTTTCAAGTGGTTTACTTTTCTCTTTAATTGAATCACTTACGAGTATGGCGGCTTGTTTTAAAGTATAACCTTTTTCAGATAGCGATTTGACACTTAATAATGTATTAACATCCTTTTCGCTATATATCCTATAGCCATTTTCCAATCTTTCGGGTTGAACAAGTTCATGTCGCTCTTCCCATTTCCGGATCACTTGTTTTGATAATCCAGTCATATCAGCCACTTGCTGAATATAAAAATTTGATTTTGAATGCAATTGATCCATCTTGTACATCCTTTCGCCAAAAAATTACCTATCGAACCCTACATTCCCTATATTGTATAGTATAATGACAAAATTTTTATTGTACAATGTTAATGTGAATATGTTATACATTGATTAAACTTAAGAAGTAATGAAAGGATGAATTACATATGATTACAACAACAGGAATAAAAAAATCTGTTATGTTCGGAATTGGTTCTGGTATACTACTAACAATTATTTTAAAATTAATAGAATCCTTAACCTTATACAAAGTATATACCCTTTTACTAAATGTTGATTATATCCCTTTGCTAAACCAATTCCAATTTCCTGAACTTATAGAAGTCGGCTTTCATCTCATTGTTTCTATTGCATTAAGTATTTGTCTTTATGTATTCTTCATAAAAACAAATATAGTTTCAAAAAATAATATAATCTTCCTAAGCACAGTTGTCTGTATTCTTATTGGTGTAGCAATCTATCCGACGACAGCTTTATCTACTAGAACACCCGAAATCACAAGTATTCCATCCATTTTATACTGGATAGGCAGTCATGCAATTTACGGCTCTGCACTAGGCTACTTATTTGCCGGTTGGATAACAAAAGAGTAGAACATAGGAATTTAACCTTTATGAAATAGGTCTGGGTTTTCCAAATAAATACCCTTGGAAGAGTTCATATCCAATGTTCTTTAACCAAACAAAATCTTCCCGTTCTTCTATACCTTCAGCAAGTGGGATGGCCCCTACTTGCAATGCTGCTTCCAATATATTCGTTGCGGCTTTTTGTTTGTTAGAGTCAGTTGCCACTCCTTGCACAAATTTCATATCTAGTTTCATATAATGTGGAGCTAATTGCTCTAACACTTCAATCGTGCTAAATCCTTCCCCAACATCATCTAAAGCATAATGAAACCCCTTTTTCCTGTAATACATTAGTATTTTTTTCAAGTGAGCAATATCATCCACTTTCTCTGTCTCGACTACTTCAAATACAAATCGTGATGGCTCGATACCAATTTTTTCTGCAAGTTCGACAGTAGATCTTAAGCAATGTTCTGGTGAATAAATCGATGTTGGAATAAAATTTATAAAAACTTTAGAATCAATTAATGCTGCACTTCGAACAGCAGACATGCGGCATACTCGGTCAAGCGCATAAGTACGATTCCGCTTTTTTGCTGCCTCAAATACTTCATAAGGCCCTATCATTTTATTACTTTCATCATGAAATCTAGCCAACATTTCATGTGCATAAATTTGTTCTTTAGCATCTACAATTGGTTGTATATGAAAAGTTACTAACTCTTCAAAAATCACATTATCAATCCATTGGAATTCTAGTAATTTCACCACTTCTTCGATTGGTCTCCAACTACTATTATCTATTCGAAATGAAATATTCTCCATCTCCATATTGTCATTGAAATAATCATATAAACCTACAATTGCAGATTCCTTAATTACAAGCACATCATCCTTATTAGAAATCATTAAATCGCTTTTATTGAGATAAGAAATAATTTGAGACATATGCTGTAAGTTATTAGTTCCAGAAAAACGAATTTGATAATGAAGTGACGTTGGCATACATACTTTACATTGAGTCAAAGCTTTCCCTCCAATTTAATTAAATTCAATCTATTGTGAACTAATTCAGTTATTATAAGCCAATCACGACCTCTTGTACAACCTATAATATATAACGTTTGACACCCTGTATATACTCTGTTATTAATAGAGTTACTTGCTATGAATTTTTACTAACACAATCAAGATTGGGAGAGATGATATTTGAATAAATTATTTAAGCGACGCAAGATCCATGATGAGGCAGTCGCTTCTAAAGAACAAAGTAACGGCCAGAGAACATTAGCCAGGATTGATTTACGTACATACCCTGAATTAAAAAAACAAGTAGATCTCATTGACTTAACTTCAGATGATCTGGCTCTTATAAAATCGTATCAACCTTATGTAAAAAAAGGCGTGGATGAAATTGTATCAGTATTTTATGAAAATGTCTTAGCCATTCCCTCCCTTCGCAAAATAATAGAAGAACGTACACAAGTAGAACGATTGAAACAATTACTTAGTTCATATATAATAGACATGTTTGAAGGTGAAATTAATGAGGTATCTATTCAAAGGAAAATGAAACTCGCTCAAATGCATTTTAAGATAGGACTAGAACCGAAATGGTATATGGGTACTTTTCAACAATTACAAGAAGTCTTTATTCGTTTAATTACTAAAGAAATGACTGTTAGTACTCAACGAGAAAAAGCAATGCGTACGATATCTAAGCTTGTTAACTTTGAAATGCAAATTGTTTTGGAAGAATACGATAAAGAAAATATGAAATTGCGAGAAATGCAGTACGATATTGTGAAATCAGAATTAAAAAGTAAAATTTCATCCATTAGTGAAAACATTGCCGCTTTAACTGAAGAAACGAGTACTTCTCTCAGAAATGTTGACGATAATGCTAGCAAAATTAGTAAAAACATCCATTTGAACGTTGAGAACGTACATCAAATTCAATTGGATGCAACAGATGGCAATGAAATGGTAAAGCAATTAGAAACACAGATGAAATCCATTACAAGTAATACTGAAAATATGGGAGAAATCATTAATCATCTTAAGTCATCTTCTGATGAAATTACAAACATTATAGAAATAGTTAATCAAATCGCTGAGCAGACAAATTTATTAGCATTAAATGCGTCAATTGAGGCTGCAAGAGCAGGTGACTCCGGTAAAGGATTCGCAGTTGTGGCGCAAGAAGTCCGTAAGTTAGCAGAACAATCCAAACATTCCGTTAAAAAAATCACTAATTTAGTAAAAATTTCTTCCTCTTTAACGAATCAAGCAGTTAATACAATCGGAAATGTGAAAGAAAGTGTGGCAATTGGGTTAGAAAGCTCGGTTAAAACACAATTGAAGTTCGGAAAAATTTTACATTCTATAACGGAAAATGATAAACATATTAGTCAAGTTGAATCTGAACTTGTAGAATTAGTAGAAGTTATAAAAGTAATCGGCAATGACACTGCAAATGTTGCTGACACAGCTGATAGTCTTTACAAAACCGCAACGCAACTATAAAAGATAATCTTATAAGGATGTGAAACGATGTTTTTAGCATGGAATGAAATTAAGAAGAATAAACTCCGTTTTGTCCTAATTATTGGTGTATTAATGCTCGTTTCCTATCTTGTTTTCTTTTTATCTGGATTAGCAACTGGTTTGAAGGATATGAACCGTCTTTCCGTTGATAAATGGGATGCAACAGCTATTATTTTAACCGATGATTCGGATACAAGCCTTTACCAATCCTCAATGGTTCTATCAGATATAGAAGATGTGAAAGCTGATGAAATTGCTACAATTAGTCAAATGAATGCAATTGCTCGTAACGGAGAAGAGAAAACAAATGTTTCAATTTTCGGCATTAATGCTGATGAATTCATAATGCCTAATGTGACTGAAGGGGATGTATTTTCCAATCCAAACGAAGTCATTGCAAGCGATAAATTAAAAGAAGCAGGATTTAAAATCGGAGATACACTAAAACTATCCTCAACAGAGGAGGATTTAAAAATAGTCGGATTTACAAACAAAGCACTTTTTAACGCTTCGCCCGTTTTATATACAGACATTGAAACAATTAATATAGTAAAGTTTGGTGAAACAGCAGATATGAATAAAAATCGAATAAACGGTGCTGTTATACGTACAGATGATTTATCATCAATCACGGAAAATGATGCGTTAGTTGTTACAGAAATCGAGTCTTTCATTCAGAAACTACCTGGCTATACGGAACAAAACTTAACTTTGAACTTTATGATTTATTTTCTTTTCGGTATCTCTGCTGTGATTGTAGCCATTTTCTTATATGTATTAACGGTACAGAAAATAAGCATGTTCGGTATTATGAAGGCCCAAGGTATTTCTAACCTTTACCTATCAAACTCTGTCATTTCACAGACATTCATTCTAGCAGCGGTTGGCGTTGTCATTGGTTTTGCGTTAACACTCCTCACCGGTTTATTTTTACCAAGTGCAGTACCCGTTTCCTTTGATATTCCAACAATGCTTCTGTATGGTCTCGTACTTATTGTTGTTGCAATATTAGGCGCAGTGTTCTCGGTACTAACCATTGTGAGAATTGATCCACTAAAAGCGATAGGAGGATAAACAATGTCTGTTTTAGAATTAAACAAAGTTACAAAATCATTTGGCACAGGTCATAAAAAAGTAGATGCATTGAAAGAAACAAACTTTATAGCAGAACGCGGCGAACTCATCGCAATTATTGGACCATCCGGGTCAGGTAAAAGTACATTACTTACCATCGTCGGGGGTTTACTTTCTCCTACTGAAGGTGAAGTTATAATAAATGATCAAAACTTATCAAAACTAAATGAGAAACAGCGTTCAAAGATTCGTTTAAAAGAGATTGGATTTATTTTACAAGCTTCAAATTTAATTCCTTTTCTAACAGTCGCCAATCAGTTGAAGCTTTTAGATAAAGTGAAAAAAGATAATATGTCAAAATCTGAACTTGAAGCACTTTATAAAGACCTAGGCATTGGAGAACTCCGCACAAAATATCCTTCTGATTTATCTGGCGGTGAACGACAACGTGCAGCGATTGCAAAGGCGCTATATAGCAATCCTTCAATTATTTTAGCAGATGAACCTACCGCATCTTTGGACTCAGACCGAGCGTTTGAAGTTATGGAGCTATTGAAAAATGAAACTAAAAACAAAAATACAACAACAATCGTCGTCACACACGATACAAGATTAATCACCTATTGCGATAAAGTATATAACATGACTGACGGCGTGCTTAAACTACAAAGCGAAGCATAAAGGATGGTGAGCACTACATGAAAAAGACAATCGTTTGGTTTAGAAATGATTTGAGATTACATGACCAACCTGCATTATGGGAAGCCTCCGAACAAGGCATCGTCATTCCCGTCTATATACATTCACCCGACGAAAATGGTGAAGCCACGAATTGGTGGCTTCACCATTCTTTAATTGAATTACAAGAAGGACTTCAGGCAAAAGGTTTAACGCTCATCTTAAAAACAGGTAATGCTTTGGATGAACTACAGATAATCATTGATGAGACGAAAGCGGATGCTATCTTCTTCAATGAACGCTATGAACCTTCCGGTAAGAAAATTGACCGAGAAATCATTCGAAATCTAACCGCTAAAGGTTTGGAAATACGTACATTTCACGGTAGTCTATTAATTAATCCAAATAACTTATTGAACAAAAAGAACGAACCTTATAAAATCTTCACATCTTTTTGGAAAAGGTTTATTCGAGATACGGTCCCCCTACCCGTTCCTATTCCTAATAATTTTTATTCGTTAGATCATGCTGTTACGTCACTTTCTATTGAAAAACTCGGATTACTGCCTGCTTGTCATTGGCATGAAAAATTTCAGAACTACTGGAAACCCGGAGAAAGTGCTGCGATTGCTAGGTGGGAAGAATTCAGAGAAGATGGTATCGAGGGCTATAAAGACGGTAGAGATTTCCCTTCAAAACGATTCATTTCAATTCTTTCCCCCTATATTGCCAGTGGAAATATTAGTGTAAAAGCAATTTGGCATGCTACTAAAAGACAATTTGATGCTTCAAGCGATTCTGAGGCTTTTCTGAGACAGTTAATATGGCGTGAGTTTGCGCATCATCAACTTATTCATTTTCCAACGATTATAAACACACCACTTAGAGAACAGTTCAAAATCTTCCCTTGGAAAGGTACTAACATCCAATTAAACTTATGGCAAAAAGGACAAACAGGTTATCCTCTTGTCGATGCTGGAATGCGGGAACTTTGGGAAACTGGTATTATTCATAACCGTGTTCGTATGGTTGTCGCATCTTTCTTAGTAAAACATTTACTCCTATCATGGACTGAAGGATCTGCATGGTTAAAAGATACACTAGTGGATTTTGACGCTGCAAATAATGCATTGGGCTGGCAATGGATTACGGGTTGCGGTATTGACTCCGCCCCATACTTTCGCATCTTCAACCCAATAATCCAAAGTGAGAAATTTGACAAAGATGGAGATTATATTCGGAAATGGATTCCTGAACTGACTAATCTACCCACTAAATATATTCACAAACCATGGGAAGCACCCACTGAAGTATTAGAAATGGCTAAAATCAAATTGGGCGTGACTTACCCATTGCCTATGGTAGACCATGCAACAGCAAGGAAACGTGCATTGGCCGCATTTCAAGAAACGAAGATTGTAGATAACACAGAACTTTAGAATGATAAAAGAGCCAAATCGGAATAAGATTTGGCTCTTTTATCATTTATTTTATATTTTAAAAACTTCTTAATACGAATTTTGATGTTGTTTCTCTTTATATCGAGACCAAATCATTAGTGGAATTAATAACAATGAAAGATACATTCCAAGTAACCCGAGAACAGCATAACTTGAATACGCGACAATTATTCCTGATAATAAACTGCCTGCTGTTCCAGCAAGCGCAACCCATACATCTACCGAACCTTGTGTTTTTGCACGTGTATTTATATCTGTAGAATCAATAATAATTGCAGTTCCACTAATTAAGCCAAAGTTCCAGCCAAGCCCAAGTAGTATCAGTGCAAATGCAAGCCAAAATAAGGAATCACCAGGAGCATATGCTGCCATTAAACCTGCACTTGATAACGTAATACCTGAAGCAATGACCATAATTGTTCGACCAAATTTATCTACTAATAAACCTGTACCTAGCGATGGTAAATACATCGCTGCAATATGAAAACCAATTACCATACCAACTGCTGTCAATCCAGATCCATTATTTTGCATGTGGATTGGCGTCATTGTCATAATTGCCACCATTATAAGATGTGATAATACAAGAACCATAGCACCTACAATAACACCTATGCGATTTATTTTACTTCGGAGATTATTAAGTTCTTCTCCACTTTTTGAATCTGACTTTTTTTCTAAGTTAGCTGCAATTGCCTTTGCAACAAGAAATGGATCTGGTCGTAAATAAATTAGTAAGGTTAGTCCTGCAGTAAAAAAAGCGACAGCTGCTAAAATAAATGGTCCAGCCAAAGCAGGTATCCCGAAAATGACCGCAAAGTTCCCCATCGGTGTTACTAAATTAGGACCTGCAACTGCACCGATTGTTGTCGAAACCATCGCAATACTAATAGCAGTTGCACGTTGCTTTTCACTTGCCAAGTCAGTGCCTGCATATCTTGCTTGCAAGTTAGTAGATGTTCCTGCTCCATAGACGAATAGAGAAATAAATAATAAGGGCAAATTGTCTATTGTTGCAGCAATAATGACGCCTACCGCACCTATACCACCTGCGATGAAGCCGAAAGATAATCCATAACGTCGACCAAAGCGCTGCGAAATTCGTCCGACTAAGAAAGCTGATAGCGCTGAACCGAGCGTAAACAAAGCAGCTGGTAAACCTGCAAAACTAGCAGTTCCTAACATATCCCGTGCAATTAATGCGCCTACAGTTATCCCTGCTGCAAGCCCCGCTCCGCCAAAAATTTGCGACATCACAACAACGATTAACGTCCGCTTGTATAACTTTTGTTGTTGTTCTTCTGAATCAACATATTGCGCTATTTCATCGTTTTTCATACTAATCTCCGATCTTATTTAATAGTCCAAGTATATTCTTATGCCTATATTGGCACTATACTAAACATTTAATATACACGCTAGACTTGCCAACTAACTAATCTAATACTATATTTACTATTTTTAATTATACAACATAAAAATCGACATATTTAAAACTTTATCTTTACAATATAAAAATTAGGGAATACTAAAGATGATTTAATTTTTGGAGGATGACTTAATGTCTAAAAGAGATGAATTAAATAAAACAACACTCACTGCGGAGGCTGTGTTAAGAGGCGAAGTAAAAGGATTTAAAAAGTTACTCCCCTTTCTCGGGCCTGCATTCATAGCTGCTGTTGCCTATATTGATCCCGGAAATTTCGCAACAAATATTACAGCTGGATCAAAATATGGTTATTTATTACTTTGGGTTATTGTATTTTCCAATATTTTAGCAGTTCTCATACAATCTTTGTCTGCAAAGTTAGGTATTGCATCAGGGAAAAACTTACCTGAAGTGGCTCGTGAAAAATTCCCGAAAAAAGTTTCTGTATTTTTGTGGATACAAAGTGAACTTGTCATTATTGCAACAGATCTAGCGGAATTCATCGGTGCAGCGCTTGGTCTATACTTACTTTTCAATATTCCCATGTTACCCGCTGCTCTTATTACAGCGGTTGGTTCCTTCGTCATTTTGGAATTACAGCGACGTGGATATCGGACATTTGAAGCCGTAATAGCAGGCATGGTCTTTATCGTAGTCTTTGCTTTTGCGTTTCAAACCTTTTTGGCCAAGCCGGATATGGGGCAAGTGTTGGGTGGTATGTTCACACCTAAATTTGATGGTGTTGACAGCATTCTTTTAGCCGCTGGAATCCTCGGTGCAACAGTTATGCCACACGCAATTTACTTGCACTCTTCCCTTACGCAAAATCGTATAGTCGGCAAAAATGAAGAAGAAAAAAGAAAAATTTTCAAATTTGAGTTTATAGATATTGTTATCGCTATGATTATTGCTGGTGCAATAAATATGAGTATGCTAATTATTGCAGCAGCTTTATTTTTTAAACAAGGTTTAGTTGTCGAAGATTTGGAAGTCGCTTTTCAACAACTTAGTCAATCCATTGGCCCGATGGCTGCAATTTCTTTCGGTCTTGGTTTATTAATCGCGGGTTTGGCAAGTTCGTCTGTTGGGACGATGTCGGGCGATGTAGTCATGCAAGGGTTTATTAAAAAACGAATTAATTTATACGTCCGGCGTGCTATTACAATGATTCCACCACTTGTGATCATTATTTTGGGAGTCAATCCAACCAATGCACTCGTTATGAGTCAAGTAGTCCTTTCATTTGGTATTGCTTTTGCACTCATTCCTCTTATTATGTTTACTGCGGATCCTAAAATCATGAAAAGTCTTGTGAACCGCAAAATAACGACTTTTGTTGCTTGGATAGTAGCGCTAATAGTTGTCTTTTTAAATTTATTCTTGCTTTACGCAACTTTTTTTTAATTATTTAATAATCAAATTACTAAGTATAAATCACTCTAAGTTCCACATAGTAAGGTTGATTAAAAAGTTTTATACAACTGGAAAGCGATGTGAATTTCTTGGAAATAAATGAAGGAGAAATAGCCAGTTTTTTTGATGAGGTAATTTTGGATTATAAAGAAGGCAGTAACAGAATGAGGGAACGCTTGCCGAAAGTCGCCAAAGGTTACTTCGATTTTACTGAAGCGAGTTTTGAGGAAGGTACTATTAGCCAAAAGCACAAACAACTTATTGCAATTGGTATTAGTATATATGCGCGCGATGAATTTTGTATTATGTATCACACCAAAGCCGCTACAGAGCTCGGTATGACTGAGGATGAGTTGTTGGAAACGATTGCTATCAGTTCCGCGCTAGGTGGGGGGTCTGCATTCTCACAAGGCATCACATTAGCTTTAGATTCATTTGATTATTATAAAGAATATAAGGAGGATGAATAATGGCTAACATAAAGCCAAAACCAAATGATTCTGCAGACAACGAACAAATATTGAAGAAAACGATTAGCAATATGGAAGCAGCCGAAGAAGCCATGCAATATGCTGAAGGAAAAGAACTTCTTACAATTAAAGAAAAGAATAAACGACGTGAAGGTAGTATTGAGGATTTACGCGATGAAATTAGAGAGGAAAACAAATCAAAAATTAACGGATATATTTAATAATAACTATTTAAGCAACGCCCTGATAATACTTCCCAATTCCTCGATTTTTAGTCTTCAACTCCGATAAACACAAAAGAAACACCAACCTATTTGGTTGGTGTTTCTTTCGTGATTAGAACATTTTAGTTGTCCAGTTTTCACCATTCCATATATCTGTCACGACATCTTCATAAAAGTCAGGTTCATGCGAGATAAGCAGAACGCTTCCCTTATATTCCTTCAAAGCACGTTTCAATTCCTCTTTCGCCTCATAATCTAGGTGATTTGTAGGTTCATCAAGGACGAGCAAATTCGACTCTTGATTAATTAATTTACATAAACGCACTTTCGCACGTTCTCCACCACTCAATACCTTAACCTTGCTTTCGATATGTTTCGTTGTCAAACCACATCTAGCAAGTGCTGCACGTACTTCATATTGCGTAAAATGAGGAAACTCTTCCCAAACCTCTTCAAGACATGTTAGATTGTTTTCGGCCTTTATTTCTTGCTCAAAATAACCAATTGAAAGATGATCGCCAAGTTCGACTGAGCCATTAATCGACTTAATTTCACCAAGAATACTTTTAAGAAGTGTTGTTTTTCCAATACCATTCGCACCTGATAGGGCAACTTTTTGTCCACGTTCCATCGTTAAATCAAGCTCTTTTGACAATGGTTCATCATATCCAATTACGAGTTCTTTCGTTTGAAATAAAAATCTAGAAGGAGTTCGCGCCAGTTTAAATGAAAATTGAGGCTTCGGCTTTTCCGAATCTAATTCAATGATGTCCATCTTATCCAACTTCTTCTGACGAGACGATGCCATTCTGCTAGTCGCTGCATTTGCCTTGTTACGTGCGACGAAGTCCTTAAGATGTGAAATTTCTTTCTGTTGCTTCTTATACGCCGCCTCTACTTGCTGCTTCTTCATTTCATGAACGCGTAAAAACTCATCATAATCGCCGGGATATCGTGTTACTTGCTGATTTTCCATATGGTAAATTAAATGAATAACACTATTTAAAAACGGTATGTCATGCGAAATCAAAATGAACGCATTATCATAGTTCTGTAAATAATTTCGAAGCCAATCGATATGTTCTACATCCAAATAGTTTGTAGGCTCGTCTAGAAGTAGGATTTCAGGCTTCTCTAGTAATAATTTTCCAAGCAATACTTTTGTACGTTGTCCGCCACTTAAATCATGAACGTCTTGATCTAGACCAAATTCAACTAGCCCGAGTCCATTCGCAACTTCTTCCACTTTAGAATCAATAATATAAAAGTTATTATTTGTCAATTCTTCTTGCATTTCACCAGTTTTTTCAAGAAGTTTCTCTAGTTCATCAGCGTCAACTTCACCCATTTTGGCAAAGAGCATATTCAATTCTTCTTCAACATCATACAGGTACTGGAAAGCAGTACGTAGCACTTCCCTAATACTCATTCCTTTTTTCAGAATTACATGCTGATCCAAATAGCCAATACGCATACGCTTCGCCCAAATCACTGTTCCTGCATCAGGCTCAAGTTTGCCAGTGATGATATTCATAAACGTAGACTTTCCCTCACCGTTCGCACCAATCAAACCAATATGCTCCCCCGCCAATAAGCGAAAAGAGACATCTTCGAAAATCGCACGATCGCCAAATCCGTGACTTAAATTTGTTACTGTCAATAAACTCATATATTTTACACCTGCTTCATAAAGTATCCTTCTTCTTATCGACGCTATCTTCAACCAAGACATGACGAATATTTTCTATTATATACGGACTTTGGCTATCGGGATAGGGTTAACAATCTTTTTCTCGAATTGTCGCTATAACCGCTTCAAATGTTGTGAAAATCGGTTTGGGGAAATATATATTCGCAACATCACTTTATATCCTAATAAATAGGACCCTACAAGATTTTATTGTAAAATGATAATTGTAATACAATATTCAATTTGTTATGTTGTCAGTAAGCAGCAATCTGTAGATAAACGAAAGTTAGAAGAGGTGATGTTATGAACTCAAGAATTTACTTAAATAACGAGAAACTCATTTCGGGAATTACCCTTAAAGAAAAAACGGAATTCGAAAATAATAATATGGCGCTTCACTCTTGTAAAAACACTGCGCATATAGTGGCAAACCGAAAAAAATTAGCTATTTCCTTAAAGTGTGAGCTGAATAATTTCGTTTGCGCAAATCAAACACATAGTTCAAATTTTTACTTAGTTACATCTGATGACATTGGGCGCGGTGCCGATAATATGGATACAGCTATTATTGATACTGACGCCTTATATACGTATGAGTCAAATTTGGTATTATGTAGCTTCACTGCCGATTGTGTACCCGTTATTTTTTATCATGAAGTGAAAGGTTTAATTGGAGTGATTCATTCAGGCTGGCAAGGTACAATCAAAGAAATTACGCCAAAACTTTTTGAACATTTAAGAAAGGTTGACCAATGTAATCCAAAAGACTTTCATATACAGATCGGTGCAGCATTAAGTCAAGAAAAGTTTGAGGTTGATGAAGATGTTTATATGAAATTTAAAAATCTTGGCTACGCGGATGAATTTATTTATTATAATAAACAAACTAACAAGTATCATATCGACAACCAAAAAACTGTTAAGAAGCAATGTGAGTTAGCGGGCATTCCTACTGAACAAATTACAATTGATCCGACCTGTACTTTTATTAGCCCAGAAGGTTTTTCTTATCGTGAGGACAAGAAAAGCGGAAGGCATCTGAGTTTTATTATGAAAAAGTAATTAAATATACAAAACTGGTGGCAGTCCAACATGCACAATTGCATGTTCGATTGCCACCAGTGATTTAGACTATAGAGAAAAATGTGCTAGTGTTCCAAATCTTTACGTACTTGTAAAACGGTTCTTAGCATGGATATAGGTCACCGCAAGCGCACTTACAAGAACAGTACCTTTAATAATATCAAATGCATAATATGGTAAATTTAATATTGTTAACCCGTTCAATAAAATACCAATTACAGCTGCCCCGAAAAATGTACCTATCGCATTTGGTTTTCCTGCACCTAAGACAGAATATCCAACAAATACTGCAGCGACAGCCTCCATTAATAAAGGTGCTCCAGCATCAATCTGTCCCGAACCTACACGTGCTGTAAATAATATTCCCGCCATCGAAGCAAAAATTCCGGAAACGACATATGCAGCGAACTTTACCTTTTTCACATTAACGCCTGACAACGTCGCCGCTTCAGCATTTCCGCCCGTCATATAAAGTACTCGTCCCCAACGTGTATGATTTAAAACTAGAAATGCTAGAAATACCATAACTAGCATAATCCATACTGGTACAGGTAGTCCGAGCATTTTTCCTTGCCCGATCCAAAGGAAAGCTTGAGATAATTCACCAGGTGCATTGCCACCTGATACTAGAGGCATATTATTATAAATAGAATACCCCTCTGTATAGGTCCGGTGTAATCCTGCCACAATATACATCGTACTTAATGTTGCTAATAAGTCTGGAATCCCGATGACAACAATTAGTAGCGTATTGAATACCCCTACTAAAACACCAACTAAAATCGGCAAAATGATTACAAGCCATAAAGGCATATCATACCAAACCATTAGTGAGGCTGTGATAACTGTTGATAATGACATCGTAGAACCAACAGACAAATCAAAACCATTCACAACAAGTGTAAATGTGACCCCCAATGCAAGTAATGTAACGATGGCAATTGAACGTAATATATCTGAGAAGTTATTATATGTGAAAAACGCATCATTAATCAAACTAAAGAAAATAATAATTAGGATCATTAATGCGATTGTTCCATATTTAAATAGAAGATGAATCCCTTTATCTTTCATACTATTCTTCCTTTCCACCACTAGCGTATAACATAATCTTTTCTTGTGTTGCTTCTTCATGTGAAAATTCTTTCACAATTTGACCATTATACATAACTAGAATTCGATCTGAAATACCCATTATTTCATGGATTTCACAAGAAAAGTAAAGACAACCATTGCCTTTATCTGAAATCTCTCGAATTAATTTAAATATATCAACTTTCGCACCGATATCTACACCTTTTGTCGGTTCATCAAATAAGTAAAGTCTAGAATTTAACGACATCCATTTTCCAATCGCTACTTTTTGCTGATTCCCACCACTTAAATGTACAAGCGGCATGTCCACACTTCCTGCTTTAATTCGCAAACGACTAATAATATCTAAAGAAAAATCTTTTTCTGCTCGTTTGTTCATAAAAAAGCGTGGTGAAAATTTACGTAGATTAGGAAAAGTCGCATTTGTTTGTAAGGATTCATGTACAAAAAGCCCTTCTTTTCTACGCTCTTCAGGAATTAGCGCCATTCCTGCCTTTATTGCATCGGATGGGTGTTTTGCTCTGACCATTTTGTTATCTAATTGAATACTTCCCGTTTTATAACGCGTATACCCAAATAATGTTTTTGCAAGCTCGGTCTTTCCAGCGCCAACTAATCCAACAACACCAACAATTTCACCTTCTGAGACTGTAAAAGATAGATTATGTAATTTATGACCATCTGAAAGATCCTTTACTTCTAATAAAGTTGGACCAATTGTTTTTTCGTGATAACCAAGTTCAAGACTAAATGTTTCACCTAACATCGCCTCGATAATCTCGTTTTCAGTAACTTCAGATGTAGTGAATGTTTTAATTGTTGTTCCTTCTCTCATGACCGTAATACGATCACTAATTTCAAACACTTCAGGCAGTCGATGTGAAATATAAATACAACTAACATTTTTATTTTTCAAGTCATTAATTACAGAAAATAGTCTGTCTGATTCCTGAACAGATAAAGGCGCAGTTGGTTCATCGAAGATAATAAGTTTAGCTGAATGCACAAGTGCACGAGCGATAAGAATCAATTGCTTTTCAGCAAGTGATAGTTTAAATGCAGGTTGTTGAACAGCAATATTGTCGACTTGCAATTGTTGTAAAGCAAGGCGAGCTTGTTCATGAAGCTTAGATGTTGAAACAAATAAGTTTCCGCCTTTTGCAAATGAATCAAGCATGATATTTTCTGCAACGGATAGTTCGGGAACAATAGCCGTATCTACTTCTTGGTATACACAATAGATGCCTAGTTCTTTAGCTTGCTTTGGCGATGGAAATTTTACTATTTCATTATCGATTAAAATTTCACCGTCATCCTGTTGATATGCACCTGAAAGTATTTTCATCAATGTGCTTTTCCCTGCACCATTTGCACCTAATAATGCGTGGATTTCCCCTCTTTCAAGATGAAATTCTGCATTTGCCAGTGCTGGAACTTTCCCGAAGTTCTTATTAATACCAATCATCGAGAGTAATGTGTTCACGATGGAACCTCCCTATTTAATAATGAAGCTGTCCTTTTATAAAGGACAGCCAATGTTAATTATTTCAAGCTTTCTTCTAATTCTTTCAAAGAAGATGCGTAACCTTGATCACTTACTCCCCAACCATCGACGTATTCATGAAGTTCGTTTGTCGTAACTGTTTTTTCTGGTAATTTTGAAGCATCTATAAAGACTGGATTTAGAACAACATGTTCTTCTGGCTGTTCACCATTAATTTTTTGGTATGCATAACGCACTTGAATACGACCAATATCAGCTGGATCAATAGCAGCTGAAGCCGCCCATGGGCTATTTTCTTTTTGAATCATTTGTAAATCTTCGTCGCTCATATCAATACTATATACTTTAATATCTGTACGCCCTGCTTGTTCAATCGCACGTACAGCACCCTTTGCAAATTCATCCCATGCAGCCCAAACAGCTGTAATTTCGCCTTCGTTAGGGTATTGCTTTAGAATTGCTTCCATTTGGGCTTGTGTATCTAATGCTGTATTAGCAGTTGCCGCACCAAATGTCGCTACTTCTTTAATGCCAGGATTATCTTCTAAAAACTTAGCATATACAACTTGTCTTCTTTCCATCGGTGCAAATCCAGCTACCCAAATTTTCACGATATTCCCTTCACCGTTTGTATCTTCTTTCAATTTTTCAAGCGTCATTTCAGCCATTAATTCATCGCCTTGTTCCAAGACAACTACACCATCTACTTCAACCCCTGCATCAAATGCAACGACAGGAATTCCTTTTTCTATTGCTTTTTCAACACCTTGGTTCAATGCTTCCTTCGTTCCGTGGTCAATTAGAATGGCATCCATTCCTTGATTAATTGCTGCATCTAAATTAGATGCCATTTTAGAAAGGTCACCTTCTGAAGTAAATACAGTTACTGTACCACCAAATTTAGCGGCTTGTTCCTTAACACCTTCAATATACTGCGCTGAAAATGTACCAAGATTCTGTTGCATAATTAATGCGATTTTCTTATTTGCTAATGGGTTATCTGACTTTTCAGCCGCGTCATTCTTTTTTTCTGGCTCTTTAGAAACTTCACCTTTAGGCTGGCATCCAGCTAATAAAATACCGATTACTAGTAGTGCACTTAATAGCCAACGTGTTTGTTTTTTCATGATTGATACTCTCCTTTTATTTGCCTATGAAGCGCTGAATATTTTCTATATAGTTTGGTTCTATAATACCTTTTTCCGTAATGATTGCTGTTATGTATTTTGCTGGCGTTACATCGAATGCCGGATTATACACTTTCGTATTTAAGGGCGCAATCTGTTGTCCCGCAATAACTGTTATTTCATCGGGATTACGTTCTTCAATTACAATACTCTCGCCGTTATGAATCGTTAAATCGAAAGTTGATGAAGGTGCTGCCACATAAAATGGAATGTCAAATGTATGCGCTAAAATGGCTAAATTCATAGTCCCGATTTTATTTGCCGTATCCCCATTTGCAGCTATTCGATCTGCTCCAACGATGATTGCTTCAATATCTTTGGTATGAATTGTATGGGCCGCCATCGAATCGGTTATAAGTGTGACGTCCACACCTGATTGTTGTAGTTCCCAAACTGTCAATCGTGCGCCTTGAAATACAGGCCGGGTTTCACACGCGTATACTTCAAAGTGTTTTCCACGTTCACTTCCTAAATGAAACGGAGCGAGGGCGGTTCCATATTTCGCTGTAGCAATTGAGCCTGCGTTACAAATTGTCATAACCCTTTTTTTATCTTCAAGTAATGTAAGCGCATATTCGCCAATATTCCTGCAGAACTCTTCATCCTCAGCATGTATAATAACCGCTTCATTTATTAGCATTACTTTCGCTTCTTCGACATTTTTCGCACTTAGGACAAGTTTCAACAACCGCTTCAATGCCCACATCAAGTTGACTGCAGTTGGACGAGAACCTGCTAAGTAATCAAAATCCTTTTTTAATTGAAGCTGGAATTCCTCTATATTGGATGTTTGATAAGACCTTCCTGCTATTGCAAGGCCATAGGCTCCAGTAATGCCAATTGCAGGTGCTCCACGCACTTTCAAAGTTACGATTGCGTCATAGACATCTTTTATCGTTTCAAGCGTTAGATTTTCAATTTCTAATGGTAATTTTTGTTGATTTAAAATGACAATTTGATCATTTGTCCATTTAATGGATGTTGGTATTGTCATTTTATTTCCTCCCGAACTAAAGCAAGTACTGCTGAAATAGTTGGTAACGTTGATCTATTCAAAATCAGTTTTTCACCTATTCGCAATGCTTTTTTCTTTAATGAAATTCGTTTCTCTTCATCCTTAATGCCTTCCAAATCTTTCACAAGTGCCAATCCTATTGTTCTGCGGATTAATTCACAACCAGCAAATCCAAGCGTGTCGCTAAATATCTTCTCTAGGATATTTTTTTTATACCCATCAATTTTTGCAAACGAATCAACTGAATCCTTGTCCCAAAGTTCTGAGAATGTAGAAGTAAAGACATTCCAAGTTTCGTCAATCTGCTGGAGAACTATTTCTTGTTGACTGCCTTCTCTCGTAATAACCTGAAACACTAAATTTGCAATGAATTGACCAATGTCGAATCCGATAGGTCCGTAAAATGCAAACTCAGGATCAAAAACCTTTGTTTCCGTTTCACTTACAAAAATACTTCCAGTATGCAAATCACCGTGTAATAAAGCTTCTGCTTCAGTTAAAAAAATTTTTTTCAGCTTGGCAACTTCTAATTTCAGCAATGTATTTGCCCAAATTAATTCGACATCTGATTTCAATAAATCTTCTATGTTATTTGTTTCTGCATTGAAAAATGGATCTGTAAAAACGAGGTCTTCTGATATTTTGCACAGTTCTGGATTGGAAAATTCCTTAACTAACTTCTTCTTTTCAAAAGGATGCAAGGCAAAATCCGATGTATAGAATAGTGTCTTAGCAAGATACTCACCAATATCTGATGCAAGCAACGGATAATTATTACCTGCAATTAATCCTTCTCTCGCAACCGTTAAATGTGATAGATCTTCCATAATCGTTATTGCTAATTCAGTGTCAATTTCGTATACTTTTGGCACTAAAGCAGGTACAAACTCTCCGTGTTTTTTCAAAGCATTCGCTTCAATTTCTGCACGTTTCAAAGTTAGCGGCCAGCTCTCTCCAACTACTTTTGCATAAGGCAATGCTTGTTTAATAATTAAAGACTTTTTTGTAATAACATCTGTTAATAGAAAGACATAATTTAAGTTTCCATCGCCAATTTCCTTACATATCAAATCGGCATGCTCGGAATAAAAGCGATTGTTTTTTGCGATTTCAATCGCTGACTCTTTAGTTAATTCAACATATTTCTCATATATAGCTGTTGTCACATCACTCATCCTTTCTTTATCCAAAATAAAAAGCCCTATCCATAATGGAAAGAGGCTAAAGAATAAGAAATTCCTTGCCTCTCATCTTTCAGAATCCATACGTTTACACGTCATCATCTGATGGAATTAGCACCGTGCCCTACAGGAATAAAATTCCCAGGCGCCAAAGTAAAAGCGCCCCGTTTCACAACGGTATTAAGGTCGGTTGCTGGGCGTCATCGGGCCAATTTCCCTATGCCAGCTCTTGATAAGAGTTATACAATTCAAAAAGTTATGCTATTTAAATAATATTCTAGCACTTAATTGCAAGTCATGTCAATTCTATTTTTTCAGTTTTTGATAATATTGACAAATCTCTTTATGAGTGAAATAATCAGACTACGATTTTAATTGAATAGCTAATCTTATTTAGAGTTGGTGGAGGGACAAGCCCAATGATACCCGGCAACCGAACCTTCAAAGGAAACGGTGCTAATTCTTGCAGCTAAATTGCTGAACAATGAGAAGTCGTTCTTGAAACCTCTTCTAAATTAGAAAAGGTTTTTTATTTCGTAAAGGAGCTGAAATAAAATGAGTGGTCTAACAGCAAGTTATCAACTATACGGAAAGCAAGGTTCAATTGATAAGAGAGCAGAAAGCATTGCACTTGGTTTAACAATTGGATCATGGACAGATCTGCCATTACTTCAACAAGAACAATTAAAAAAACATAAAGGTATTGTTGCTTCTGTCACCGAGTTCCCAGAAACACCTCATCCACATAAACCCGGGTTAATTAAAGCAGAAGTAAAAATCACATATCCTGCTGCAAACTTTTCAGCAGATTTACCAGCAATACTGACAACCGTATTTGGTAAACTATCATTAGATGGCGAAGTTAAACTATTGGATTTAGAATTTGATGATTCACTTTTGCAACACTTTCCTGGTCCACGTTTTGGTATAGATGGGATTCGAGGTAAACTTAATGTACATAACCGACCATTAATTATGAGTATATTTAAAGGAGTCATTGGTAGGGATCTAGATTACCTTACTGAACAACTTAGACAGCAAGCACTTGGTGGTGTGGACCTTGTCAAAGATGATGAAATTCTTTTTGATAACCCGTTAACCCCTTTTGAAAAAAGAATTTCAATTGGAAAAAAAGTGCTGCAAGAAGTTTTTGAAGAAACGGGACAACGTACATTATATGCAGTTAATTTAACCGGACGAACGTCAGACCTAAAAGATAAAGCAAGAAAAGCAAGAGAACTAGGTGCGGATGCATTGTTATTTAATGTTCATGCTTACGGACTTGATGCCATGCAGGAATTAGCGGAAGATAACGAGATTCAATTACCACTTATGGCGCATCCTGCTTTCAGTGGTGCGTTTACATCTTCTCCATTTTATGGTGTTTCGAGCTCCCTTGCTCTTGGTAAACTTTCACGTTATGCAGGTGCGGATCTTTCTCTATTTCCATCACCTTATGGTAGCGTCGCTTTGGAAAAATCAGTTGCATTGTCAATAGGTCATGAATTGACGAATGAAAGCATCGTTAAACAAGCATTTCCTGTCCCTTCAGCCGGAATTCACCCAGGACTTGTCCCCTTACTAATAGAAGATTTTGGCGTGGATTGCGTGATTAATGCCGGGGGCGGTGTCCACGGACATCCAGCGGGGGCGGCAAGTGGCGTACAAGCTTTCCAACAAGCAGTCCAAGCTGTATTAAATGGAACCACATTAACTGAAGCTGCAAATGAACATCCAGCGTTAAAAACAGCACTTGAATTATGGGGGTAAAAAAATGAAACAGCCAGTTATATTTTGTGATTTTGACGGTACAATAACTGACCAAGATAATATTATTGCGATTATGAAAAAGTTCGCACCACCTGAATGGCTGCCGATTAAAGATGATATTTTGGCGCAAGAGGTATCGATTAAAGAGGGTGTAGGTAAAATGTTCTCTCTACTTCCGGTCTCTGCCAAAGATGAAATCACTTCTTTTGTCATAGATCAAGCTAAAATTCGTAAAGGTTTTGCTGAGTTTGTTGAATACACAAACACTAAAAAAATTCCGCTTTATATCGTAAGTGGTGGAATCGATTTCTTTGTAAATCCTCTATTGAAACCATACGGTCCTTTTTCGGATGTCTATTGTAACGAGGCTGATTTTTCCGGTAAGAATATCAATATTAATTTTCCACTCAGTTGTGATGACCAATGTTCAAACGACTGCGGTTGCTGTAAACCTTCAATTATTCGAAACTTGATAAAAGAAGAGCAGATAAGTATTGTAATCGGCGATTCTATCACTGATCTTCAAGCCGCTAAATTAGCTGATATTGTCATAGCAAGAGATTTCTTAATTGAAAAATGTGAGGAATTGAATCTTTCATACGAACCATTTGAAAGCTTTCATGATGTTATTCAGATTTTAGATAAAAAGTTAGGTGTTAGTGAATGAGCGGTTACACAAAACAATGGAATGAACTTGCCGATATAAAAGATGAATTAGCCGCACGCGATTGGTTTATGGGGACCAGTGGAAACCTCGCTATTAGAGTATCCAATGATCCTCTTCATTTCTTAGTTACAGCGAGTGGTAAAGATAAAAGAAAAAGAACTGATGAAGACTTTTTACTCGTTGACCATTTAGGTGCTGCTGTAGAAGAGACGCATTTAAAACCTTCTGCTGAAACATTACTTCATTGTGAAATTTACGGGAAGACATCTGCTACATGTAGTTTGCATATCCATACCGTAGCAAACAATGTCATTTCTGAACTTTACGCAGATGAAGGCGGAATTGATTTTCAAGGGCAAGAACTCATTAAAGCTTTTGGTCTATGGGAAGAAGATGCAGTACTTCGTATACCAATCATTCCTAACCATGCTGATATACCGCGTCTGGCGCATGAATTCGAACCATTTGTACAAGCAGATAGTGGCGCAGTGCTCATTCGTAATCACGGCATAACAGTATGGGGAAAAAGTGGTTTTGAAGCAAAAAAATTACTAGAAGCCGCAGAGTTTTTATTCCAATATCAATTAGCAATTAACCAATTCAAATTAAAGGAGTCGATTCTGTAATGGCGACAATTACAATCCAAGGTACAAATGAGGTCATCAAAGGACAAGAAGAAGTAAGCCAGTTTTTAACTAATCAAGAAGTCATTTATGAACATTGGGATATTAATCAACTTCCTGAAAACCTTCGTGAAAAATTCGATTTGTCAGATGAAGAAAAAGAAGAGATTTTACAAGCATTTAAAACTGATATTGACGACATTTCAGAACGTCGCGGCTATCAAGCGTCAGATATTATCTCTTTATCCGATTCAAACCCAAAATTAGATGAACTTCTGAAAAACTTTGAAAGAAAACATCATCATACAGACGATGAAGTACGCTTTATCGTTAGTGGACATGGCGTTTTCATCATTAAAGGAAAAGATGACCGCTTTTTCGAAGTCCATCTAGATCCTGGTGATTTGATATCAGTACCTGAATATATTCTTCACTATTTTACTTTGGCAGAAGATCGTAAAGTAGTTGCTGTTCGTATTTTCGTAACTGTAGAAGGCTGGGTTCCAGTCTTCCAAGACGAAACAGCACAATAAATTTTAAGATAAAAAAATGGTGCCAGTCCAACATGTAATGTTGAGCTGACACCATTTTTTTGACTATTTTTTATGTTCCACAAAAAGTTTGATAAGGTGTAGTTGACTGAGGTAATGCAGCAAATTCAGCTTGATTGTCAGAATGTGCATATGGATTTGAAAGTGCAGCTAAGAGTCTATCCATTACATTAAAATCCCCATCTTCCACTGCAGCATCGAGTGCTTCTTCAACCCGATAATTACGCGGGATTAACGCCGGATTACTATTTTTCATCAATTGAGTTGATGTAATCTTGAACTCTTCTTGTCTTCCTAATCTTTCCAACCAACGCTCATGCCAATGGTTAAATTCAGTTGTTTCAAATAAAGTCATACTATCTAGTTTTCCGAAAGTTAATGCCAGAAATGTATTTGTATAATCTGCACTTTCTTCCTTCATCAAATTAAGTAAATCATTGATAAGAGCTATATCTTCATCTTCTTCATTTAATAAACCGAGTTTCGCTCTCATTCCCGCTAACCAATTCGCTTGAAAAATATCTGTGAAATTAATCAGCGCACCTTCAGCAATTTCAATTGCTTTTTCCTGATTCTCATCCAACAATGGCAATAATGCCTCAGCAAAGCGAGTAAGATTCCAACCGGCTATATTCGGTTGATTGCCATACGCATAACGGCTTTGTCTATCAATCGAACTGAATACAGTTGCTGGATCAAAAACATCCATGAAGGCGCAAGGTCCATAATCTATTGTTTCACCGCTAATCGTCATGTTGTCAGTATTCATCACACCATGAATAAATCCTACAAGTTGCCATTTAGCGATTAATTCCGCCTGACGTTTAATTACTTTTTGAAGAAGTGCGAGATATCGGTTTTCATTTAATTCAATTTCAGGAAAATGACGATTTATTGTGTAATCTGCTAGAACTTGTAAGTCCTCATAAGCCCCCCAATTGGAAACATATTGAAAAGTTCCAACCCGTATATGGCTATCCGCAATCCGCGTTAAAACCGCACCTTCTAATTCAGTTTCACGGTAAACAATCTCCCCAGTTGTAACCAACGCCAAACTGCGTGTCGTTGGAATACCTAGCCCGTGCATTGCTTCGCTAATGATGTATTCTCGTAACATAGGTCCAAGTCCAGCACGTCCATCACCACCACGAGAATACGGCGTTCTACCAGGACCTTTAAGTTGAATATCGAACTTCTCACCACTAGGCGTAAGTTGCTCCCCTAAAAGTACAGCCCGTCCGTCCCCTAACATCGTGAAATTCCCAAATTGATGCCCTGCATAAGCTTGTGCAAGTGGCGAAGAACCTTCTGGTAGCTTATTTCCAGCAAATATTTCCAATCCCTCTTCACTTTCTAAAGCTTCAATGTCCAATCCTAAAGATATTGCTAATTTATGATTCATAATAACCAACTTCGGTGAACTGACAGGAGTTGGTTTTGTGCTTGTGAAAAATGATTCCGGCAAGCGTGAATAACTGTTGTCTAAGTTCCAACCCATTTTATTACTCATTGCAATCACTACTCCCTAATTCTTCGATTTGTTATGTTATGTTCTTTTATATCACATTAAAAAAGGCCTGTGCAACATAGAGTATTAAATTCACTGTGGCACAGACACCTTTAATTTTCTAGTTTGTTGCTTGACAACAAAATAAATATTGCATATATTAGTTAATTTCCGCTACATATAGGGCTTCGGCAATTTCGAAGTCCCGCTTTGGCGGACGCTTTCTGCGGGCACGGCTACAGCCTCTTCCCTCGCTGCGCTCAGTCCAGGGTCTTCGGCTCGTGCTATTCCCGCTAGAGTCGCCGCCTTTCGCTCCAATTAACTGGATTAGCAATTAAATTAAATAACAAATCGATACTTTCCTCATAACTAAGGACGGATAATTAGTTAAAATAAGTAATTATGAAATTGATTCATATAATTCACTGAAGCTGAAAACTTTAAACGTGTCATCACTTGTAATACACCCCATAGACAATTCTTTCAATCATTAAATATATCACTCAAAAACTTTTCTCTGTTCTGCAAGAAGTATTTCGTTATTTGGAAATGATCTGTCTTCTCGTATTCTATCTCATTAATTAAACCATTATCAAAACTATAGATTGTAGCATCTGGATACCCTAGAAGAATTGGAGAGTGTGTAGCTATAATAAATTGGCTATCATCTGATAAAACTGATTCATTCAGAATTTTTAAAAATGAAAGTTGTCGTTGAGGTGAAAGTGCAGCCTCGGGTTCATCTAATAAATAAATAGCTTTTCCATTGAACCTGTTTACAAATAGTGATAGAAATGATTCTCCATGCGACTGTTTATGTAAGGAACGGCCACCGTATGCTTCATAGTTTCCCATATCATCAATATGGGATGCGAAATTATAAAAAGATTCTGCACGAAGAAAGAAGCCGTTCGTCACTTTTGGTAACCAAGACAACCTAATATATTCGCCTAACGCTGATTCAGCAGCATGTACATCATAAAAGTTATTTCTTCCTCCACCTGCTGTGTTAAATTCACATTTATCGGCTAGCGCTTCTAATAATGTGGATTTACCAGAACCATTTTCTCCAACAAAAAATGTAACTTTATTTTCTAAATTTAATTGGTTAAGACTCTTAATTGAAGGAATTGAAAATGGATACTCATTGAATGATTTAACTTTTTCATGAAGAAGTTCGATTCTTTTTAAAAACAAGTTATCTCCCCCTTTTCATTCTAAAACTCTTCCAACCCCGTCACATCCGCAAGCCAAGTTTCTAGTGTATTGGCATCAATAAAGTGAATATGTCCCCCTGTTCCTTCAAAAACTGGTAAATAAACGAGTTCATAGCGCGAGCTGACCATATCGTCTTCGTATTCCTTCGCCCAGTGTAATTTCATCTCAAATGCATTTTCATATATCTCCAACGCTTTATCACTATTAGCAGGAATTGATGCTACTAGGATTAAAAAATCTTCATAAGCGTATTCGGTTGCTTCGAATCCAACTAGTTCCCCTGTATACGCACTGACCATAATCGAGATATATTCTTCCATCACTTGGATATCGCCTTCAAATCGATCAAATGTAAATTGATGGGCATATGGTTGGAGTTCTTCACCTTTATCATCATAATCGAATATATCTGGATTATCATCGCGTCGTTTAAAAGAGTGATTAGCATTTGCGCATTGGCTATACAAAATACGCAAAGCTTCGTTATATGCTGACTCTACTGTCCGGCGATGCATTCCTTGTTCAACCGGTATCGTTACTAGTCGCATCAACCTTAATCCATTCATATCTGCCATGATTTTAACTGTATTGTCCGTTCCATAATCCATATCTATTAGTTCATGAATAGCAAGTTCTTCATGCTCTTCGAAATATTTATATGGGTATGAACTCCATACTTCAACAGTACCGTTATCGATAATTTTATTCATACTTTTAAGATTGATTAAAGAATAAAACGAAACAGGTTCTGCTTCAACTTCCGGAATGTCAGTATGTACATCTATTTCTATCCCCATATCTTCAAGTGATGTCTTCGTCCCTGTCATCTTCACATCAATACCAGCCGTCTGGATAAAGTCATACACAAGTACAAACGAATTATCTCCATTTGGGTAAGCTTCACCACCATGACGCACAATTTTAAGGTCAGGCACAATATCCGTCAAATATATTTCTTTCGCCTGTTCTTGCGATAAAACAATCTCGGGATACACGATTATAAATTCATCCATCTCATTCGTCATATCCATAATGATTCCAATTTTGTATATGTAAAAAATAATTCCAGAGTTCGGCATTGGAAACTTAAATTGGTCATCCCTTTGGACGTATTCGAACACATAAAATACATCTAAATCTACAATCGAATCTAAATGAAGGACTGAAGCCGATTCCGGAAAAAATTCTTCAATAAAACGTTCCGTTAAGTTACGAATCTCATCTTTCGTCATCGTTTCTCTTGTTTCGCCTTCCTCATCACAAAACTCTGCGAACATTTTCAAATGACCTTTATCCGATAAAACTAGTAAGCCTACAGCTTCATTAGGATCATCTAAAAATAGATCATATAGATTTTCTTCTTCCATAGACAGCTTCGTTGTAAGTTTTCCTCTAGTAACTCTTTGTAAAAATGGTTCTAACTTATTTAATAATTTATCCATTTTATTGCCCCTTTTATAACAAATGATTAGTAATCATTAAACACTAACTTTCTATTTATTTCGCTCAATTAAAGGCAAATAAAATTATCCTAACTTAACCAATAGCTTACATTAATTAAGCCGAAAAATCCAAGCACGTCTGTGCTTGGATTTTCAAAATTCGGTCATACTTTAAGTAAAATATTCAAACTTAGCATTCGGAAAAAACTTTTCCATATAAGCATATAAATACTTTTTTATTTCGTCCTCTTCATCCTTCGGGTAAATATATTTTCCGATTCCATACTTTCCCCATTTGTAACGTCTTTTTTCCTCGTCTAGATCTAATTTTGTTTTAGGATAATTCTTTTCAATCACTCTTTTAGCCGGTTTCGTAAAACGATGTTGAATGAATTCAAATGTGATATCATCCCGGACATCAAGAGGCAATTCTGCATCAAGCCGTTCGAACATATGGTGATAACCGTCCTCCCATCCCTCATGAAGGTAAATAGGAGCAACTATAAAGCCTAATGGGTAACCTGCTCTAGCTACTTTCCCTGCAGCCTCAATCCTTTTATCCAAAGGAGAAGTGCCTGGTTCAAAGTTTTTAATAACGTAATCTGCATTCACACTGAATCTAAATCTTGTTTTACCATTATGTTTAGCATCAAGTAAATGATCCACAAAATGGAATTTAGTCACAAAACGTAGTTTACCTAGTTCAGTTTGACCGAAATGTTCAATTGCTCTTTTTAATGAATGTGTTAAATGATCAATGCCTACAATATCAGATGTACACGCTGCTTCAAATCGGGTTATTTCAGGTGCTCTTTCTGCAATATAACCGTCAGCCGCTTCTAAAATTTCCTCCACGTTCACGTAAGTCCGAATATATGGTTTACTACCCATAGTTGTTTGTAAATAACAATAATGACAATGTCCCATACATCCTGTGGCAAGAGGAATTGCATACTCAGCTGAAGGTTTGGACGTATCAAATTTTAATGTTTTCCGAATACCTACAACTAATGTCGATTTTGCAATACGATATTTTTGTGCGTCCGTGTCTCCCGGTAGATCTCGAACTTGGTTATGAGACGTTGTGTAACGGATTTCTATTCCCATATTCTCAAACTTCTCTTTAAGTTCTTTTCCAAGCGGATATTCTAACGCATTAGGCTCAAAATAAACAAGCTGAGGTTTGAAAGGTTTAATCATAATTCATCCTTTCTAAAATGATTAACTTTCTTATTAGCTTGTCTTAATACGAAAGAATTATGTCTAATGAATTTTTATTAGATAAATAATTTTGTTTCCCCATATAAAAAACACACCCGCAAATGCGAATGTGCTCTATATATTATTTAGAGAGATCTATTTTTTTATTTAATGTATAAATGATTATTCCACCAATTGTCATAGATAACAATTCGCCAATTCCAACTGTAAGCCAAGTTGCCCAAAATGGTAGTTCTAGCATGATTGTTAATTGGCCAGCAATGGAGAACATCGAAACAGCAAAAATCAATGCTGTAATAATCATTTTCAAAATATCATTTTTAATATTCTTTGTGACAGAACGGCATAATATCAATGCAAGGAATGTTGCTGCACCACCGATTGGTACATCGAGTACCCAAGTTGGTGACATGAAATTTGCTAGGACTACGCCTATTGTCACTGCTACGACGTATCGTTTGTTATATAATGCCAGATAGTTAAACATTTCCGATAAACGTAATTGAACCGCTCCGAAACTAATGACTGAAAGCATTACCGTTACAGTCACATATAGTGCTGCCACGAGCGCTGTTTTCGTGAGTTCACTCACCGCAGTACGTGGTGAATCCTTCAAAATAGTTGTACTCATTATTATATTCTCCTTTGTAAAATAGCATCAAGCTATTTTAGTAATAACTACGACCAAAGGAAGAAAGAGCCTATCGCTCAATCTGAAGTGCCGTAGTGCAAGCAGAATTTACTCGCTCATCTATTATATCAGAAGAATATACAAATAAACAATATTATTTCGCAATCCATCCGCCGTCAATCGGCATAACTGCTCCGTGTATATAATCAGCTGCCTTACTTGCCAAAAAAAGTGTTAACTTAGCCACTTCATCAGGCTGTGCCCAACGACCAGCTGGCGTTTCTTCCGCAACCCACTTTGCCATTTCACCATCACCATCAAAATCAGCTTTATTCATCGGTGTTTGAATCGCACCAGGCGCAATCGCATTTGCACGAATGCCCTCACGACAATAATCTATATCTAATTGCTTCGTGTAACCAACAATCGCATGTTTTGATGCTGTATAAGCCGCACCACCACCGCCTGCAACAAGTCCTGCTACTGATGCCATATTCACAATGACACCTGATTTCCGGCTCAACATATAAGGCAAAATCGAGTTTGTGACAAAATATGTACCTTTTACATTAGTATCCATGATTTTATCCCAAAGTGCCTCATCTGTATCAAGTGTTTTTGCGTAGCCATCTAAAACACCAGCAGTATTGAGTAATATATCAATTTCCCCAAACGTAGCAACGGCTTTTTCAGTTGATCGCAAAACATCTGCCATTATACAAACACTGCCAACTGTATAGGCAAAACGCGAAGGATACTTTTGTTGTATATTTAATAAACCTTTTTCATCCATATCAAATGCAAATACATTTGCACCATTTTCCAGAAATGCGATTGCTTGCGCTTCACCTATTCCTGATGCAGCTCCTGTTACAAATACTGTTTTATCTATATACTCTTCAAACTTCATACCTATCTCCTTCCACAAAAAAAGCCCATGATTTCTCATAAGCTTCAAAGTCCCGACAAAATTCATATCGGATTCATTATTCGACGATAGCCCAATCCTCTGCCAATAAATCACAAACAGATGGTGTAAACATTGTGTAACCTTCACCTATTACATTAATTAAGAAAAAAGGATTCAACTTTTCACCGTCATGCTCAGTTAAGCCAACAATTTTTACATATAACTCTGCACCGCCCCAACCAGTACGAATTACTTTCTCTCCAGCTTTTAAACGTGGTAATACTTCTTCAAAAGTCATTAATATCCATCCTTTATATGCAATTTAGCATGCATTTTTATTTAAAGAGTTTTACTAACCCAAAAAATCCCATCAACTAAAAGAATTCTCACGCATTGTAGATTAATTCATTTTAATACTTACCAAGTAAATCATCGGTTCTTGTTATTTTAACACCGCTAAGCCCAAATTCTCAACTGTATCGCATTCCAACGGATTGGTTGACCTAGAATACTTGAATCGATTGGTTCGATCTACGTAAACCACCTGGATGATACGAATATCCCCTGATATTTAATTAATGGACACAAAAAGAACCTTCAATTAATATCAGATATAAGATACCATCTATCATTTAAATGATAGACTGGTATTAACTTGGTATGATTTCAAAAAATAATTGGTGCAAGAGTTTATTTTCATACGTTCTTTTGCATTCAAATTTGAGGGGTAACTATATGACAACACTTTTAATAAAAAATGCTAGACTTGAAACTGGATTTATTTATGAAAATAATCGCGTTGTCCAAACGGAAACAGACTTTTTTGATGTATTAATTCGTGATGGGGAAATTATTGAGATTGAAAAAAATATTACACGTAAGGATTGTGAAGTATTACAGGCAAATAAGAATTTATTAATGCCTTCTTTTAGAGAAATGCATATCCATGTGGACAAAACATATTTTAGTGGTCCTTGGAAAGCGTGCAAACCTATTACAAACGGAATTCTAACAAGACTTGAAGAAGAACAAACATTATTACCAGCTCAACTACCCTTTGCACAGCAGCGTGCGGAAAACATGATTGAATGGTTAATTACACAGGGACACACGCATATTCGTTCACACTGTAATGTTGATCCTCAAATTGGTACAAAACATATTGAAATTACAAAAGAAGCATTCAACAAATTTAAGGATCAAGTTACATATGACATCGTAGCTTTCCCTCAGCACGGCTTATTACGTTCAAAAGTGGAGCCATTAGTTCGAGAAGCATTGAAGATGGGCGCGTCACTAGTTGGTGGCGTTGACCCCTCTACAATTGACCGGGATATTGACCGCTCCTTAAATTTAACAATGGACATTGCAGTAGAGTCAGGAAAAGGAATAGATATTCATATCCATAATCCGAATTCTTTAGGTGTTTTCGAGTTTTATAAATTGGCTCAGCTAACAAAAAAAGCAAATAAGGTAGGTCAAGTGACAATTAGTCACGCTTTTGCGTTAGGTGATTTATACGACAAAGAATTGGAGGACATTGTGGCTGCTCTTGCAGAAGTTGAAATCGATGTCACAACTACAGTACCAATTACTCACCCGACAATTCCAATTCCTTACTTACATGAAAATGGTGTGTTAGTTTCCTTAGGTCATGATAGTTTGACAGATCACTGGTCCCCTTTTGGAACAGGCGACACTATTGAAAAACTAAGTATATTAGCTGAAAGGTTTAAGTTTATTGATGAGTACTCGTTAAACCGCTGCTGGAAATATGCATCTGGTGGAATTACGCCTCTCCGTGATACCGGCGAAAGAGTATGGCCAAAAAAGGGAGATCTTGCAAACTTTATTCTTCTTGATGCAGAATGCTCGGCTCAAGCAGTTGCTAGAAGACGTCCTATTACGCATGTAATTTCAAAAGGAAACATTGTTCATAAAAATGAAGATGCCTTAGCAATGGAGGTTACGAAATGAGTAAAATAAAATGGCTTTCCAATGTAAAGTTAGAAAGCGGTGAAAAGCAATTAGTTAATGGAACAGTTGAAACGCTAACTTCTTTATTCCACATTAAAATTGAAAATGGAAAAATTGTTGAGCAATTAGATGGTAATAAAAGTATTCCGGCCGGGCATGAAATTATTGATATGAAACAAAAATTAGCTCTTCCACCATTTAAAGAAATGCATAATCATTTAGACAAAACCTATATGACATTAGATTGGAAAGCATGTACACCCGTTTCAAATTTAAAAGAACGATTAGCTTTTGAAGCTGCAGAGTCAACAACCCTTGTATATACAGTAGAGCAAAGAGCTAAGAAAATGATTAAGACACTACTCGGAAATGGTGCTACACATATCAGAACGCATGTTAATATAGATCCTTACATCGGTTTGAAGAATTTAGAAGGTGTACAGGCAGCGCTGGAATCGTTTAAGGGACAGGTGACTGCAGACATTGTTGCATTTCCGCAACATGGTCTATTACGTGAATCAGTTCCATCTTTAATGCGTGAAGCAATGAGAAGTGGCGCTACCATGGTCGGTGGATTAGATCCTGCTGGAATCGATAATGCCATTGAAAAATCATTGTATGAAATCATGGATATCGCGATTGAATTTGATGCAGATGTAGATATTCATCTACATGACGGGGGACACGTTGGTTACTATACGACAGATAAATGGGTTGATATAGTAGAGGAAGCAAACTATAAAAATCGTACAGCCTTGAGTCACTCTTTCTGTTTAGGTGATATTCCAATATCACTGCAAGAAAATATTGCAAGCCGCCTTGCTAAAGAGGGAGTAGCCATTATGTCCACTATACCTATTGGTCTTGGGCGAGTTATTCCACCAATAGATTTGTTAGATACTCATGGCGTGGAAATCAACTTTGGCTGCGATGGCTTTTATGATTCATGGAGCCCATATGGTACAGGAGATGTATTAGAAAAAGCCACTCGTTTTTGTGAACTAACTCGGAAAATAGATGAAAAATCGTTAAGAAATTCACTTAAATGGGTAACTGGTGGAATCGTTGCTTTAAATGAAAATGGGCATAAGATTTGGCCAGATATAAAGGATGATGCAAGTTTTGTGTTTTTTGATGCCACATCATCAGCAGAAGTCGTTGCTAGAAAGCCGAATAACCGCCTAGTAATGGTAAAAGGCGGATTAATATAGTATTTGAGGAACCGATTGTAATCCTCTTTAACTGTAAATAATGTAAAAGAACCTTAAATCCCAAAATGGATTTAAGGTTCTTTTATTTTACTTCTAATTCAAAAAAGTTAATGTGTCACTTGCTCTTTATCCTTCAGACCTAACGCATTCGCTGTTGATGTATGAATTTCATGCAGAAGTTCAGGGTGATCAACTAGTGAAATGCCATATGAAGGTATCATTTCTTTAATTTTCGGTTCCCAGTCTTTCAAATGTTCCGGGAAACATCTTTCAAACACTTCAAGCATTACGTGAACAGCTGTTGAAGCACCAGGAGATGCTCCTAATAATGCCGCAATTGAGCCATCCGCAGAACTAATTACTTCAGTACCAAATTGAAGCGTACCTTTACCACCAGCTTTTGTATCTTTGATTACTTGTACACGTTGTCCCGCTACAACTAAATCCCAATCCTCAAGTTTTGCATCCGGGATAAATTCTTTTAACTCTTCCAAACGCTTCTCTTTGGACAACATTACTTGTTCGACGAGGTATTTTGTCAATGACATTTCTTTAGCTCCTGCCGCCAACATCGTCAAGACGTTATTCGGTTTAACAGAGCTAACCAAATCGAACATAGAACCAGTTTTTAAAAACTTAGGTGAAAAACCGGCAAATGGTCCAAATAACAATGACCTTTTATTTTCAATGAATCTAGTGTCGAGATGCGGAACAGACATTGGTGGAGCGCCAACCTTAGCTTTACCATAGACTTTTGCATTATGTTGCGCGATAACGTCCGGATTATTACACACCATAAATATACCGCTTACAGGGAACCCACCAATATGCTTCCCTTCAGGAATACCGGATTTCTGGAGTAAATGTAAACTACCACCCCCGCCTCCAATAAAGACGAATTTTGCAGTATGACGTTCAACATTCCCGTTTCCGTCTTTTACTTTTAACTTCCAAGAATTATCGTTAGTACGTTTAATACTTTCAACGCAATGGTTATATTTGATATCAACATTTTTACTCTCTAGGTGATCAAACAAAACACGCGTTAATGCACCAAAGTTAACATCAGTTCCCGTATCAATTTTAGTTGCCGCTATAACTTCATCCGCTGGACGGTTTTTCATAATAAGCGGTATCCATTCCTTTAGTTTACTAGGATCTTCGGAAAATTCCATTCCTTGAAATAAAGGATTAACTGACATTGCTTCAAAGCGATTCTTTAAAAACTTAACATCTGTTTCACCTTGTACCATACTCACATGTGGTAATGGCATAATAAAGTTTTCTGGATTGCTGATTAACTTATTGTTAACAAGATAAGACCAAAACTGCATTGAAAGCTGAAATTGTTCATTCACATTGATTGCTTTACTTATATCCATAGATCCGTCTGGTTTTTCAGAAGTATAATTAAGCTCGCACAATGCTGCATGTCCCGTTCCTGCATTATTCCATTCGTTTGAGCTTTCCTCTCCAGCACTTTCAAGCTTTTCAAACACAGTAATTTCCCACTCCGGTACTAATTCTTTCAAAAGCGTCCCTAAAGTCGCACTCATGATTCCGGCACCGATTAAGATGACGTCTGTTTTAGTTTCTCCGTTGCTCATACTTACCATCCTCTTACTTAAAATTTGCAGAAAGGATGCAGGCTTTCCTGCTTTGTCTTCACAATTAGCCAAGGCACGACTAAGTCACACACCTTTTCCGTTTCAATTATATACACCTATTATTGTACTACAAATAAGTCATGATTAGTATATATTAGATTAATCATTATTTATCCAAATTGTTTAAAAAATCAATGAAAAAAGAGAATTATATGAATATATTAAGTAATACTGATCAATTTGTAAATTTAATCGTCATTTTTTGTATATAAAAAGATATTTCTATTAATAGTAAAGAGGAAGATACCGTTGGGTATCTTCCTCTTTACTAAATAGATTTTTCAAATATTTTCTATCAATGATTAACTATTTCTTTCAATCGGCATTGAACAGCATCTAAAAGAACCACCAGATTTTATAATTTCAGAAAAGTCGATTTCAATTACTTCAAAAGAATGTTTTCGCATTTGTGCATTAACCTGTTTATTTTGAGGTAAACTTATTACTTTTTTATCGCCAATAGAGAGGACATTAGTACCCATTGTGAATTGCTCTTCTATAGAAACTTCGATTAACATATACTTCTTTGAAAGTCTTTGAACGATTTCAGGTGAAAATGCTTGCGGAAATATAAGCGCTATTTCTGATGATATTAAATTAAAGACACAATCTAAGTGTAAATACTTCTCATTAAATGGTAGTCTAATTACGTTATGTTTAGGTAGTTTATTCACTAACTTCTGTACTGCTTTTTCAGATGTACGACTGCTGATACCGACATAAACAGTCTCACCAGCTATAATAACATCTCCGCCTTCTACACGGTCATTCGTTTTTTGGAATGAAATATCTTCTTCTCGAAGCCACTTTTCTAACTCTTTCTCTTCACCTTTTCTAATTTCATTCGCCATTTCAGCAACAAATATTTCATTTCCAACAGTAAAGCCAATATCCCGTGTAAATACTTGTTCGGGAAAATCTTTGGATGCAGGAAGCTTAATAACATCTATATTATGTTCTTTTAATGTTTGTTCAAAATGTTCATGTTGTTTCATTGCAAGTTCTACGTTAATATTATCTTCTTCATATTTTTTCTGCACTTCATTGATCACTTCATCAATAGCCATATGTGAAGGTTCACAAATCAATACACGCTGCAATTTATCATATTCACTATCACAACTAGTACTTGGCATTTCTTTTGTTGGGGTACTCATTACTCATCCTCCATAAATTTAGTTACCGTAATTTTATTCCCTCATAATAATTATCTAAACATAAGAAACAGGATTGCTGGTAATTTAGTAGTTTGTTTATTACGCTTATAGGGTAACTGTTAATAAATATTTAGAATTTTTGTGTAAAATAATGGGAGGCTTATAGTTGATTAACGTTCATAACGCTTTATTGAAAAAGGAAGACTTTTCACACCGCAAAGAGTTACCTGACTGGCTTATAAAAGAATATAATACTTTTCATAAAATAGTTACTGATAAAACGTTTCCTTGTTATTTCGGCATGGGGGGTGAGCTTGGTGGTGAGTTGCGCTATGCATATGTGACCAAAGATGATTGGACGAATTTACCGAAGGCGCTGGAATCTTTTTTAACACTTTTTGATAATCCAAAACATAAACGTCATGGGTTATTCGTTTTTGTAGAGCCGTTTGAAGTAGAGGGTTCATTAGAAGACTATGAAGAACAGTTTTGGAAGGTTTTGCAATATTTACATGATGTTGATGACGTGGAATGGCCATCTGAAACCCCTAGGGATCCTGATCATTATTTATGGGATTTTCACTTTAAAGGAGAACCAATTTTTGCGTTTGGAAATGCACCCGCCTATAAACAAAGAAAAACGCGTGACTTAGGTAATTCTTTGGTTATCGGATTTCAGCCACGGAAAATCTTCAAACGACTAACTGGGACTGAAAAAGGTGGTATTATGTCGCGCGAAAAAGTTCGCGAGCGTGTTGAAGTTTGGGATCAGTTACCTAAGCATCCAGACATTAGTCATTTCGGAGATCCAGAACATAACGAATGGAAACAATTCTTTATCGGTGACGATAGTGAGCCCATTACTAGTAAATGCCCATTTTCCCATAAAGGTGATAAGTAATTATTAACATTAGCCGGTTAGCAAATTTAATTGATAAAAAATGAATACCCAACAAACTATAACAAGTAGTTTGTTGGGTATTGTTTTGATTATAAACCTAATGAGAATAAAATAACTGCTAATGCAGCGCCGATAAGTGGGACGACGACTGACAATGCACCAAATGCTGGATACGCATCTTTATGCGTTTCACCTGCGATAGAGCGGATGGTCGTAACAACATATCCTCCTTGCGGTAACGAATCCAGTGAACCTGAAGAAATCGAAACAGTACGGTGTAACGCTTCTGGATCAACACCTAAATCTAAGTAATGAGGTGCTAACAGTGGTAATGCAATTGCTTGACCGCCGGATGAAGAACCAGTTAGTCCTGCAATGACAGCAACCGCTAACGCCCCACCAATTAGTGGGCTACCCGGAATATCAGTCATTACACCAACCGCTGCTTCAAAAGCAGGTGTGGCTTTAACGACGCCACCAAATCCAACAACTGCTGCTGTATTGGCAATCGCAACAACGGCTCCAAGTGCGCCGTCTCCAACTGCTTTTCCAAAGTCTTTAAAATTCTTCATATTAAGTAAATAAGTAGCTGCGATTCCACCTGTTAAAGCGATAATTAACGCAGATGTACCAAGTATTTGATGGAAGAAAAATGATATTCCGAGTACTACAACCAATGGAATGGCACTTAGGAATGGATTAGGAAGATTTTGTCTTTCCTCTGTTGAAGGATCTGACTCCCTCGCAACAAACTTCTCACCGTTCTTCATTGCTTTTGAAATCATTCGTTTCAACCACCAGTAACCAAATAAAAACATAAACATTGCAACGAAAATACTGACTTCCCAACCCGCATAAGGAGTTGTTCCTAGAAATTCAATTGGAATCCAGTTTTGAATTTCAGGTGAACCAGCGGATGTCATTGTAAATGTTGTTGAACCAAATGCAAGTGCAGCCGGTATAAACCTTCTAGGCAAATCTGCTTGTCTAAATAAGCTCAATGCCATTGGATATACTGAAAATGCGACTACAAACAAACTAACACCGCCATAAGTTAAAACAGCACACGCAATAACGACTGCTAAAGCTGCTCGTTTCATACCTATTTTACCAACAATCCATTTCGAAATGCTGTCAGCTGCACCACTATCTTCAATAACTTTACCGAAAATCGCACCTGTTAAAAACATTAAATACCAAGATGCAATAAAGCCAGTAAAACCTGTCATATAATTAGTCAAAAAGTTTACTGCGCCTTCCTCAGCTAGTTGCGGAAATAGCGGTATCCCATTTAAAACTGTGACAAACAAAGCTGTAAGGGGTGCAGCAATTAGAAGATTCATACCCTTCATCGTCAAAAATATTAATAATGCAAGTCCACCGAAAAGGCCGATCATCCCTAACATTCTTACACTCCCCCTTTCCTCTTTTAAATAATTTAATTTTTACCATATCTTTCAACTCTAAGCTGGGCTTGACGTGCATGTCCTTCAAAGTTTTCCAACAAACATAGACGAGCTGCATATTCGCCGATATACGCGCTAGCTTCAGGCGTAACTTTTTGATATGTAACAGTTTTTATAAATTTACCTACCCATAGTCCTCCTGTATAGCGAGCTGCTCCCTTTGTTGGCAACGTGTGGTTTGTACCAATCACTTTATCGCCGTAAGCAACATTCGTTTCTGGTCCTAAAAATAGACATCCATAATTCGTCATGTTCTCAAGAAAGTAATTTGGGTCTTCAGTTAATATTTCTACATGTTCAAATGCAAGGCGATCAGCTTCTACTCTAGCCTCTTCAATCGAATCAACTAATAAAATCTGTCCATAATCTTCCCATGAAACACTTGCAACGTCTGCAGTTGGTAAAGTTTTCAATTGATGAGCAATTTCTTCGATTGTTTCATATGCTAATTTTTCAGATGTTGTAATAAGTGCTCCAGGAGATGTTGGACCATGTTCACCTTGTCCAAGAAGATCTGTCGCAATCATTTCGGCATCCGCCGTATGATCTGCAACGACTAAAGTTTCTGTTGGACCAGCGAAAAGATCAATTCCTACACGACCATATAGTTGGCGTTTAGCTTCAGCAACAAAAGCATTACCAGGTCCAACTATCATATCTACAGATTCAATTGTTTCAGTTCCAATCGCCATTGCAGCCATTGCTTGAATGCCGCCTAGTAAATATATTTCATCTGCTCCAGCTAAGTACATTGCAGCAATTGTTGCATTAGGTATTTCACCATTAATTGGTGGCGTACATGCAATAACCCGCTTAACACCAGCAACTTTTGCAGTCATTACGCTCATATGTGCAGAAGCAACCATTGGATAACGACCGCCCGGTATATAACAACCTACACTATTTACTGGAATATTTTTATGTCCTAAAATTACACCTGGAATGTTTTCAACTTCTACATCGTGCATTGAATCTAATTGCGCCTCAGCAAATTCACGAATATTTTTTTGAGCAAATTCAATGTCTGCAATTACACTTGCTGGTACTTGCTCGACAATTTCTTTAATTTGGCTTTCACTTAAACGAAAAGATTCTGGAGTCCACTTATCAAATTTCTCTGATAGTTCGCGAACCGCCTTATCACCGTGAAGTTCAACATCTTTCAATGCGGATGCTACAATTTCAGAAACTTTAGAATCATTAGCACTAACTTCTTCTTGTGATTTTCCTGCTTTTATTACTTTAACCATAACTAATCCCTCCAAATTTTTAATTTATAATATTGGCTTCTAAAGATAGACTTCCCTACAAAAACCTCTCTATTCAAGAAAAGTTCCAGGTTTTGCATACGTATGCATTAGACTATATATAAAACATATTCTTATTATTCGTTAAAGTCAAGTTTTTTTATGTTGTTTTTCTTTCAATAAATGAGCCATCAACTTCAACATTCTGAGCCAAATCTGTATAGTTCTTAATTTCTTTCATTAAATAATTAACGCTCATTTCTATCATTAACTCGATAGGCTGCTCCCATGTCGTCAAATCATATGCCGGCCAAGAAGCCATGTCTATATTGTCAAATCCAATAACTTTCGTATCTTCTGGAATGTTAATGGAATTCTTTCGAAGCGCATCAATCGCACCTAATGCCATAATATCATTCGCAATAAAAAATGCTGAGGGTAAACTACCTTCTTTTAAAATATTTAATACCGTATTATATCCACCTTCATATGTAAAATCCGAACTATATTTACGATAAGTAACAGGATGCTGATCTAGAACTTCAAAAAAACCTTGCTCTCGTTCAATACTTGTAGAAGTATTTTCATTTCCGCTTATTAAAATCATGTCTGCTGCACCTTTCGAAATGAGGAAATTTGCGATATACCGACTGGCACTCAAATTATTACAACATACTGAATAGCATTTATCGGTGTTTAGCTTTCTATTGAAGAAAACTAAAGGAATTTTATTTTGTTTAAAATCTTTTACAACTGATAAGCACATCGTAGCATCTGTTATAACGACACCAGCTACGTTATAATTTAATAGCGTCAAAACATCTTCTTTTTCTATCTCATCATTATTCGTATAAACAAATAATATGCTATATCCATACATCTTAAATGCTGAACTAAATCTTTTCAATACTTGCGCATAAAAAGGATTTTGGACCCCTTTCATCACAATACCAATAATTTTTGTCTTATTTGTTATTAAACTCCTTGCAAACTCGTTCGGATAGTATCCAAGCTCTTCTGCGGCAGCTAATACTTTCTTTTTTGTTTTTTCTGTAACCGCAGCGCCCTCAAAATAAACTCTTGATACGGAAGATTGTGATACACCTGCAAGCTTTGCTACATCCGTCGCAGTTATCGTTTTCCTCATTATTTCTCATTCCTTTTCCTTAATAGATTTTAAGTTTTAAATATTATTACATTCACTTTGTATATAGAGTTATATAATATAAGTTCTAGACTTCGGATACATATACTGTACTATCCAAAAGATAACAGTAACTTCATCTGTTTCTATTTTCAGAAATAACTTTCTTTTTAAAAGATGAAATAACATCTTGCGTTATCCATGAATAAATATTAAGATAAAATGTATAAAAATACATTTTATTTTTATATAATATACACGCGAAGGAGTAAATTAAATGCAGAAAAACTTATCACAAAATCAAAATCAACTTGAAAGTCCGACTAAGAAAACACTCAACATCAACGCATTTGTCTTACTCTTTTTTGTAATTGTCATTTCCGTAATTTTGACATACATTGTACCTGCTGGCGAATTTGATCGAGTAGAAAAAAATGGACGTACACTGGTTGTTCCTGATACTTATACAGTGACGGAGTCTTCTCCAGTTGGTTTCTTTCATATCTTTACTAGTATTCACAGAGGAATGATAGACGGGTCCGGAATAATATTCTTTATATTAATAATTGGTGGTTCTTTTGGTATTTTAAAAGCAACTGGTGCCCTAGATGCATTAATCATAACCTTAACGAGAAAATTAGCACACAGAGAGTTGCTTCTCATTCCAATTCTAATGTTGTTTTTCGCAGTTGGTGGTACATTAATGGGGATGGCAGAAGAAACTATTGTGTACATTGCGATTATTACACCTTTAGCCATTGCATTAAAATTTGATGCTATTGTAGGTTTTGCCATCGTTTCACTCGGAGCAAATATTGGTTTTATGAGTGCAGTTTTAAATCCATTTAATATCGGAGTTGCTCAAAGTATAGCCGAACTGCCTACATTTTCAGGCATTGGTCTCAGACTTATTCTCCTTGTTACATTATACACCGCTGGATTCCTTTACGTTTACCGCTATGCAAAAAAAGTGAAATCCAATCCTGAATTAAGGTTTTTAGGGAACTTTGAGGATGGTAATCAAGAAGTGCTTCATTCTAATGTTACATTAACAACGCGCCACAAATTGATTCTCACTATTTTCTTACTTAACTTTGTCGTATTAATTTTTGGTGTCATTAAATTTGACTGGTATATTACAGAAATTGCAGGTTTATTCTTGTTGTTTGGCGTTATTGCCGGAGTTATCGGTAAATTAAATGCAAACAATATTGCAGACAACTTTATCGATGGCGCTAAGGAACTTATCGGTGGTGCTTTAATTGTTGGTTTTGCACAGGCAATTCTAGTTGTTATTCAAGATGGTAAATTAATTGATACTGTTTTACATTTCGCATCTACTATTTTAACGCAGCTTTCACCTATGTTGAATGCAATAGGTATGTTCTTTGTTCAGCTTTTCCTAAACTTTTTAATTCCATCAGGAAGTGGCCAAGCGGCACTCACTATGCCAATATTGGCTCCTTTATCTGATCTTGTCGGCGTTACAAGACAGACTGCAGTACTAGCATTTCAACTGGGAGACGGCATTTCAAATTCTATTTTCCCAACAGCAGGTATACTACTTGCAGGACTAGCAGTAGCAGGCATTCCATTTACAAAGTGGGTAAAATGGGTTTTCCCTTTCATCTTAATTGAAATTGGTATTGCTATTATTTTCTTAATCATTGCACAAATGATTCAGTACGGACCTTTCTAATAAAAATTCTTGGAGGATTATTATGTTGCAAACAAAACTTATAGATACAGACTTAATAGAATGGGCAATTGAACAACGCAGATATTTCCATATGAATCCTGAGTTATCTGGACAAGAGTTCCAAACAGCTGCTTATGTTAAAGAAAAGTTAACCGAATTTGGAATTCCTATTCAAAAAGGTTATTCAGAACCAAATATTATTGCTTATTTTAAAGGGACAGAAGGAACAAAGACCGTTGCGCTTAGAGCAGATATGGATGCCCTTCCACTTCAAGAAGAAGGAGACAAATCTTATATTTCAAAAGTACCCGGAGTCATGCACGGTTGCGGTCACGACGGTCATACAGCAACTTTACTTGCCGTAGCTAAATGGATGAGCACTAATCCCCACTTAGTAAAAAATAACATTGTCTTTATCTTTCAAAGTTCAGAAGAAGCATCACCTAGTGGCGCTAAACAACTTGTAGCTGAAGGAATATTAGATGGAATTGATGCAATATATGGTATCCATTATATTTCGACTATACCTTTAGGTAAAATTGGATTTGCAACAGGCCCAGCAATGGCATCCTGTGATGATTTCGATATAGTTATAGAGGGCCAAGGCGGTCATGGCGGCAATCCTCATGAAACTGTGGATCCAATCTATATCGCTTCCCATCTAATACAATCATTCCAATCTATCATTAGTAGAAACTTAAATCCTCTACATGCTGGTGTAATTTCATTTGGAGGAATTCAGGGCGGAAATTCATACAACGTCATACCTGATAAAATACATCTAAAAGGTACGATTAGGGCATTAACATTTGAAGGTGCAGAATTAATGCATAAAAAAACGGCTCAGTTAACTGAATCCGTTTGCTCAAGTTTTGGAGGGAAAGGACATTTCAAATTAATTGAAGGTACTCCCCCGCTATATAATCATCCTGAAGCATGTGATTATGCGAAAAAAATTGTCAGAAACACATTTGGTGATGATGTATTTATCGACTTGGAACCAGTTCTAGGAGCTGAAGATTACTCCTACTATTTAAAAGAAAAGTTAGGTGCATTCGTTAACGTTGGCATGCAAAGTGAAAAAAGCCAATATCCTCACCACCACCCGAAGTTTGATATTGACGAAGAAGCAATTCCAGCTGGCATTGAACTTATGATTCAGTTGGCTTTAAATGCATAAATAATCTTAAAACGATTCATCCACACAGACTGTTAGTAGTGTGAGATGAATTGTTTTTTATTTTGATTAATAAACAATTTCAACTTAAGCTTATTCCTTTAACTATGAATCATTAAATGTTAAACTGCCATATGTAAAAAAGATTAAAGTGATGAATGCGAGTATTGTATATTAGCAAATACATCACTCTTTTGTCACTTATTATAGGAGGAATTTCTTATGAAACGTGTAGAAGGAAAAGTAGCACTCATTACGGGTGGAGCATCTGGAATTGGGCTATCAGCAGCAACTTTATTGGCAAAAGATGGTGCAAAAGTTGTGATTGCAGACTTTAATATTGAAGGTGCGAAATCGCTTGCGGAATCGCTAGTAAAAGAAGGTTATGAAGCAGCAGCAGTCTTTCTTGATGCGGGTGATGCGAAGTCAATCGAAGCAGCGGTCGCATTCACTGTTGAGCAATTTGGGTCACTCACAATCTTATTTAATAATGTCGGTTTGACTAATCTTCAAAAAGATTTAGATGTTGTCAATATAGATTTAGATGAATGGGATCGTTTAGTTAATGTGAACTTGAAATCTGTTTTACTTGGTAGTCGGTTTGCTATTCCTCATATGCAAAAAGCAGGTGGCGGTTCAATTATTAACACTGCTTCAATGGCTGCGTTTGCTAGTGACCAAACACGTACGGCTTATGGTGCTACAAAAGCGGGTGTTGTCAATATGACTCAAAATATCGCAACTCAATTCGGTAAAGATAAAATTCGTTGTAATGCAATCGCACCAGGTCTTATTTTAACACCTGCTGCTCAGAATAATATGCCACCAGAATTACTAGATATTTATACTAAATTTAATGCACTTCCTTACCACGGTGAAGCAGATGATATCGGTCACGCAGTCGTATTTTTAGCTTCTGATGAATCAAAGTTCATGACTGGCCAAACGCTCAAAATTGAAGGTGGGCATTACTTAGCCAACCCAACAATTGCAGATACAAATACTTGGGTAGCTAATCAATAAAGTGGAAATTAGTTTCTATATCTATTTTAGGCATTAACATTTTTGTTTTTGAATTAATGTATAAAATGGCTTAGTTAACTATATCTATTTACACAAATGTATGATGTCTCAATAGAAATCGAGAAAATTTCAGCATTGATTAAGCAGCTATCCCCTTTGGTATGGAACTCATGATTCAGTTGGCTTTGAATATATAAATTAACTAATAGTGAAGCATCCTACACTAATTTAAAGTAGTATAGGATGCTTCGCCTTTTTTATTGGAAAATGTTATGATTTGATTTTGATAGAAGTTTTGAAAAATCACCAGAATGTGAGGTTCATAATGATAACAAACTCAAAAGAATTGAAATCCCAACTGAATCAATTAATTAGTGACCCAGACTTATTAAAATTACAGCAATCCTTTGAAAAAGAAAATCTATTCCAATTATTAGGATTTGGGCACCGTGAAACAATGCACAGCGCATTTATTAGCTGGCTGATATCGCCAATTTCTTCGTTAAATTTAGGCATATTTCCATTAAAGCGTTTCCTTTACTATATTTGTGAGGAAAATATCTCAAATTTGAAAACAAAAATTGATTTTGATTTGATTGAGTCAGATTCTCTCGATCTAGAAAGTATGGAAGTTTTTACAGAGTATTCATCCTCTGCCGTTGATCCTACAACTAATACTAAACTTAATGCCAGATTTGATCTTTACTTAACGAATGAAGTAGTACGTATTATTATAGAAAATAAAGTGCTATCACGTGAAAACAAAGACCAAACAAAGACATACACAAAAATTTTAGATAACTTAGATGACGCATATAAGTACGACCTCAAGGTGTTTTTATCACCTGATGCCACGGTAAGCCCAAAATGTCCTGAATTTATTCAAATTGATTATCAAGAATTATATGATTTTGTCATTTTGCCTTGCTTAAATCATCCCCAAATATCAATTGCGAATAAAAGTATTTTAGAACAATATGTACATAACTTAAGCATGGTATTTAAAGGAGTGAACAAGCCAATGGCTAAAGTAAATGATGAATTATGTATCACCATTTATAATAAATATAAAGAAGTATTAGATGAAATTTTTGATGCAGTGAAAAACGAAACTCCTGAAAAACGAATAGTCAAAACCTCTTCTACAGTTCGCACATCTAAGTTACCATGGGATGAGATTTACAGCCGTTTAAATGAGGATGAGAAGTTTTTAGAATCTACTTATGGAGGCACTATTACAAAGGCGGAAATCGATCTAACGAGCGGTCATATTATCTTCCAAGACAAAGAATTTAGTAGTCTTTCAAGTGCTGCGATTGCTGCAGTTAATTCAATCAAAGGCCCCAACTATACTGACCGATATAACGGGTTTGATTTTTGGAGCATCGTTTATCCTAATGGACAAAAGAAAAAACTAACTGAAGTACGCGCTGATATCTCATTAGCAATCGCTTCAGACATTGAAGATTAATTGCAGATAAAGTGCCTTTGTAACATTTGTTTTATTACCAAATGTTACAAAGGCACTCTTCTATTAATCTAGTATGTCACTTGAATGTGACGTGCAAATCACATCACCTCGATATAAGACTTAGAGCCCTTTTTTGAACAACAACCACAAAATAACAAAAATAATAAACGCGACACCTTCGAGCGATAAGATATACCATGGATAAGGTCCGAGGTAATCAAGCAAACTGCCATTAAGAGGCTTTTCATTTAAGAACATATAGTTACCATCAAATAACCAATTTGCAGCAACAACTACCGGTAATATCAAATTTAAAACAATCATCGTTTTAATGACTCCTTTAAAAGTTGGCCTATACCCTTTCACGAAGGTGAAATAAAGTGCTGTTATTATAATTCCCGTATGTGTATAAAAGAAATGAAAGTATCTAAAGTGTGGAAAACCAACATCCAAGGCAGGTGTTGCAATCGCTTGAAGCGCACCTCCAATTCCTGCAAAAAAAACAAAATCAATTAGATGCCTATTCCCCGTCCATAATAGAACAATTGTAACCATCAAACTTATGCTACATAATTCCAAAGGCAACGAATAGCTCAGGTCCCATCTACCAGTCTTTACAATCCAAATATAATAAAAGAGGTCAATAATTAATAATGAAATAGCAAAAAGACGCTCGTATTTTATCGAAATTGGCCCTCTTTTTTTCAAAATAAATAATAACAATATTAATAGACATAAAATGATGACTGCCCCTATATGCGCATTCGAAAAAATTATAAATGCAGGTTCTTTGTTATTTGTCATCTACATCATTCCATTTCATTAGTTTTGATGGTCAATACAATTTATGATTGTTTAGCACCTAATATATTTCCCAACTTTTATTTTCACTAATTCCTCTGTTAGTAGTTTGGGTGCTTCAATTATAATATTAAGCTTTCCGTTGTAATTTACTTTACACACATATCTTATGTCTTGTAAATTAATAAAAAAATCGCTACTTCCTTGCTGATATTGATGAATTTGGATGTAAAACTCGAAACGAGATTATTCATTTTCATTTGTTACGGTATCGACTATCTTTCGGAATGTATTTCCAACTTTTTCTGTAATCGAGTCTTCCACCCCGCTTGATCTTAACACGCGTTCTATCTTTTAAGTGTAAAATGCCGGGATATTCCCTTTTTTTTAACTCCACATCTGTCATACAATTGATTTCATTATATACGTTAACAAGTGTTTGCGTGTCTTCCTTTTCACCATCTACTTCTTTTTTAATCTCCCAAAATAGCTTTATTATCATCAGCTGTCATAATCTCTTAACATTTTAGCATATTCTTTTTACCCGTACGGAATTTAAAATCAATTCTTTGTGCGAGTAACAGGCTCTTAAACAACTTTTCATTTAATTAAGAACATAGTTTCTACCAAATATGTTAAACATGCACAAGTCATATAATAACTTTCGTTGAATGAAACTTTTAATCTGTATATCTAAAATTTTTTTATTAGTACATATTAATTAAGACGGACTTTTCCTTATTTAAAAAAATTTGACCAAAAATTATTTGTTTGGTAGAATCTGAGACTAGTATTCAAAATATTTTAAATTCGAGAGGGGTAATCTATTGAAAGAGCGATTGTTCGAAAAGCTTGAAAATGCTTACGAAGAAATGGTCAATATTCGTCGTCACCTTCACATGCACCCAGAAGTATCGTTTAAGGAATTTAAAACCGCAAAATATATTTATGATTTCTATACTGGCCTAGGGGTAGAAGTACGTCAAGGAGTGGGTGGAAACGGTGTTGTTGCACGTGTTAAGGGTGGAAAACCCGGTAAAACAGTTGCACTTCGAGCCGATTTTGATGCACTACCGATTCAAGACGAAAAAGACGTACCCTATAAATCAACTATTCCAGGCGTCATGCATGCCTGTGGTCACGATGGACATACTGCGACACTACTTCAGGTAGCTAAAGCAATTTATGAATTAAGAGAAGACCTTGCTGGCGAGTATGTTTTCATTCACCAACATGCTGAGGAGCTTGCCCCAAGTGGTGCATTTTCGATGATTGAGGCTGGTTGCCTTGAGGGTGTTGACGTTATTTTCGGAACACATTTATGGTCTATGACACCATCTGGAACAATCGAATATTTGGTTGGCCCTATGATGGCGGCATCTGACCGTTTTGAAATTACAATCCAAGGAGCCGGAGGTCATGGTGCAGCTCCCCACGAAACGAAAGATGCAATTGTTGCTGGAGCGCAACTTATTTTAAATTTACAACAAATCGTTTCCCGACGCGTAAACCCAATTGAATCTGCAGTACTCTCCATTGGTTCGTTTGTTGCAGAAAATGCTCCTAACGTCATTGCTGATTCTGTGAAATTAGCTGGCACCGTGCGATCGTTCAATCCAGATGTTCGTGATTTTATGGAGAGTGAAATTCAGCGTGTCGTTGACGGAACCGCATTAGCAAATAACTGTACAATACATTATGAATATATACGCGGTAATCCAGCTGTCGTCAATCACGAAAACCAAACAGCTTTTTTGAAAAATGTAGCTGAAAGTATTATTGACGCAGAATCTGTTGTCAAAGCCATACCGCAAATGGGTGGAGAAGATTTCTCTTTTTACCTAGAAAACGTACCTGGTACATTTTTCTTTACAGGTGCGGCACCAGATAATCCATTTCCACATCATCATCCGAAATTCGATATTGATGAAACCGCGATGCTATTAGCTGCAAAAACACTTGGCTTAGCTGCCATCGATTATCATAAACACAAACTTTAGACCTAACCATCTAAGTAGAGTTAGGCCTTAGTTTTTTTGATATTAATTAAACTTTTCATAATCAATTATAAATTATACTGTTGGAAAAGATTGGCATAGCAAGACTTCCCGGCACTTAATTGTTTATTGAACAACATTTATGAAAGTATTTTTTACCAAATTAAACAAAAATAAACACTGAGTATTGTTTAAAATGAATAGTGACTTTCACATTTTATTTGTCTACACTTGTAACACAGGAATATTCAGAAGATTTTAATTGAACGGAATTTATTAAAATTTACAAAAGAAAGGCTTTTAGAACGATTGAATAGCTATTGTTAGGTACAATGATTACTTTTAGCTTAAAGGAGAAAAAGCACTATGTAAATTATAACTTTGATGGAGAAGAGGAATCTATGTGAAAAAGGCAAAGAAGAGTTTTGAATTACCTCATATTTACGCAATTTTATTCATATTTAGTGCGCTTGCTGCAATAGCTACATACTTTGTCCCTGCTGGTGAATACACAAGAGTACCTGGACCAGAAGGCAGAACAACGATTGACGCAGATTCTTATACATTAATTGAACAAACTCCTGTAGGTATCGGTGATTTTTTAACAGTCATTCCTAGAGGATTAATAAGTGCTGGTGAAGTTGTCTTTTTCACATTTATTATTGGTGGTATGTTTGTAGTTTTACGCAGAACAGGTATTATCGAAATTGCTGTTGACAAATTGGCTAGAAAATTTGCTGGAAACAATATAATACTAATCCCTACATTAACTGTAGTATTCGCAATAATAGCAACACTTATTGGTACCCCTGAATTATCACTTGTTTATATCCCAGTTATTTTGCCGTTAATGATCGCCTTAGGTTTTGACTCTATCGTTGCTGCCGCCATTGCATTAATCGGAACTGTTGTTGGATTCACAGCAGGCGTGTTAAACCCTATTAATACAGGATTAGCACAGAAGATATCTGGAATTCCTGTATTTTCAGGTATGGGTTATCGGGCGATTATTTTCGTTGTTTCAGTCTCAGCCGGTATATTTTTTATTATGCGCTATGCGAAAAAGATTAAAAAAGATCCAACACAAAGTTTTGTATATGAAGATGATGTAGAGAAAAGAAAACTTTACCTTGGTAATAATAAAAAATCAGAGATAGTTAAGATGTCAAACAGACAAACTTATGCTTCTTACGCAATACTCTTATTCTTTGGTATATTAGTATACGGGGTTCTTAATCTTGGTTGGTTTATGGTCGAGATGGCTGGACTATTTATCTTTATGGGAATTATTGTCGGTTTTATTGCAGGTCTAAATACAAAAGAAATATGTGAAGGATTTACGCAAGGCTTTCGCGATGTACTTATGGGTGCCATCATTGTCGGTTTAGCTAGATCAGTCGCTGTCGTACTAGAGGATGGACATATTTTGGATACGCTTGTCCATAGTTTAGGTTCAGTTGTTGGTGGATTTCCCGCAGTACTAAGTGCTGTTGGCATGTATGTCGCACAATTACTTATCAATTTTGTAATTCCATCTGGGAGTGGTCAGGCGTTAGTAACAATGCCGATAATGGCTCCATTAGCAGATATTATTGGTGTTACTAGACAAACCGCAGTACTAGCATTCCAGTTAGGTGACGGATTTGCACATATTCTTTATCCAACTTCAGGTTACTTTATGGCTGCTTTAGCAATTGCAGGAGTCGCTTGGCAAAAATGGGTTAAATTTTTCTTACCACTATTTTTCGTTTGGTCAGGTATAGCAGTTGTCTCATTAATAGTTGCACAAATGATTAATTGGTCCTGAGAACAATACACTTTAACATAAGATTATAATTAAAAACATTATCGGCTTACATTTTATTAAAATGTAAGCCGATAATCATTATTAGAACACTATTATATAGTTAATCTTTCGTACAATTACCCCATTACAAACCCACCATCAACATATATCGTCTACCCAGTTACAAACTTAGCCCAATGCGAGGCTAAAAATAACACTGGCCCGCGACATCGTCTGGCATCGCAAGTCGACCTAAAGGCGTTTGTGAGATAATTAAGTCCTTCACATCTTCCTTCGTATACTTACTCGCATCTGTCGGATAAACTAAGCCCGGCGCTACACAATTTTCCATCAGCTCACTCAAATCCTTTGAATGAAAATAAAAAAACCGCCCCCCTAGACTGCCATAGCGATATGAGACACACATAAAACACCTTCATTAGGCTGCTTCTACACCATATTCTTTTGGTGTAAGGTAGCCTAATTTTTCTTGGATACGCTCTTCGTTATAATAATTTAAATAGGTAATTACTCGCTCAATTACGTCCTGATTATGTAATGAATTAAATTTAACATATTGAAATTCCTCAGACTTCAAGTTCGAATGAAATGATTCAATCACCGCATTGTCCCAACAGTTTCCTCTACGTGACATACTACTGACGAGGTCGTTATCTTTAATACAAGCTTGATACGCATACGATGTGTAAACACTTCCTTGATCTGAATGCACAATTACACCCTCCGGGTGATTTCGTACAGCCAGTGCCTCCTTTAGCGTGTCAATTACAAGTGGTGTCTCCTGGTGATTGTATAATTTGTAAGCCACAATTTCATTATTAAATAAATCCATAATGGTCGAAAGGTATTTTGTAGTATTGCCATACTGAATATATGTAATATCCGTTACCCATTTCTTGTTTGGTTCACTAGCCGTAAAGTTACGTTTAAGAATATTAGGAGCAATCACAATGCTTTCTCCTTGGGATTTCCACTTCCGTTTCGGCTTGATTCGACACTGCAAGTGATGCTTTTGCATGATGTCCTGAACTGTATTCCGATTTAATTCTATTTTATATTTTTTCTTTAGCAAAGCCTTTATTTTTCTGTGGCCATTCCGATACTTAGTAATTTTACACAGCTCTATAATGGATTCCTCTTCTACCGAAAGTGGCTGATTGACTCCTTGAATACGCCATCTATAATAGTTTGCCCTTGGTACTTCTAATGCTGTCAATATAGCTGTAATCGTATACTTCTTTTTAAGTTTTTCAACAGTTTGTAGAACTATTTCTTTTTCAACCCTCTTTCGATCTCCATGTACTTTTTTAGTATTTCGTTCTCCATTTTCAAGTGAGATAATTGACGTTCTCGTTTATCGTCTTCACTCGCTAACACTGGACCATGACCGTATGCATACTGTTTACCAATTGGTTGATCAAATCGATAAATTTCATTCCTACGGTACCATGTCATCCAAGTCTTAATCTGTGAAACATTTTTGATTCCGTGCTTCTCCATAATTTCCTTGTTTGTCAATTCACCACTTAATTTATCTTTTACAACAGCCCATTTAACTTCACTTGAATATACGTTTTTGCCCATGCAAAAACACCTCCGATGTAAGTACTTTTTACAAGTGTACCACGCCGAAGGTGTTTTATATTGTCTCACTAATTCAGGTTAGCCCACCCTGATTAATATCAGGAAGCGGACTCTAATTGTTTGCGTTTTAAAAAACAGGATAACACACTTCCCTACGCTTGTATGATCCAGATCTGGTTCAAAGGGTCCGCATATAAATATGCGTCTCAATCTTTTAAAGACACCCCTAGTTCCGTTAAAATATTTAATTTATATTCAAATTTATGCTTAACACATATCAGTGCACTAAACAAAATTCTTAAGATTGAAAAGTACTGAATACTAATTTTTTTTGTTATTTATTTTTAAATAGCTTAACCACTTCATTCACAATGATTGGCAATAGACTTAGTAAAGCAATCGTCAGCCAATTTAGTGCGTCAAGTGATTGAACACTGAAAACTTCTGCAATGGGACTGATTGAAACGATAATTACTTGTAATACAATGCCTAATAATATCGAATAAATTAAAAACTTATTTTTAAATAGACCTGCTTTAAAAATTGATTGATTCATCGATTTAAAGTTAAGTGAATGAGCAAGTTGCGAGAAACTCAGTGCGATAAATGCCATCGTCTGTCCGTGGATAAGCGCATTTTCTGGAATCGTTCCTGAAAACATCGATAGAAAACTGCCCGTATACACCCCGGATGAATAGATCCCAATCATAAACGCAGTAAGCGTAATCGCACCGATTAGTATGCCATTAAAAATGATAAACGCAATGGAACCTTTGAAAAAATTTTCACTTCTATGTCTTGGCTTTTCTTTCATTACATCAGACTCTTCTGGATTTACACCGATTGAAAGTGCCGGGAATGTGTCTGTAACAAGATTTATCCAAAGTATATGAATTGGGCGTAACAACATTGGCCAGCCTAATAAAATTGCAGTAAATAAGGCAATAATTTCTCCTAAATTACAGGACAACAAGAAAATAATAGAATTTTTAATATTGCGGTAAATCGTACGCCCTTCTCCAACCGCTTTCACAATCGAAGAGAAATTATCATCTGTCAATACCATATCTGCCGCGCCTTTTGCTACGTCTGTCCCTGTTATACCCATCGCAACACCAACATCAGCAGCTTTCAGTGATGGTGCATCGTTAACACCGTCTCCCGTCATTGATACAGTGTTTTCTCCTGCTTTAAGCGCTTGTATAATTCTCACTTTATGCTCCGGTGATACACGTGCATATACATTTAGATGGTCACCTTTTTCAATTAACTCGGCATCTGTCAGTATATCAAGTTTTTTCCCTTCAATAACTTGTGATTCCTCAGTAGCAATGCCAAGTTCCTTTGCGATTGCAAAAGCAGTATCTTGATGGTCTCCAGTTATCATGACCGTACGAATACCTGCTTTTTTCGTTATTTTAATCGCTTCTTTTGCTTCCTCGCGCGGAGGATCAATCATTCCAACTAATCCAAGAAAAGTGAGTCCTTCTTCAGCTTGGGCATTCTCAGTCCCACTCATATTGTCCTCTACTTTATAGGCGGAGCCTAACACACGTAACGCTTCAATGGACATTGAATGCGCCGCTTCTAAAATTGAATTTCGAACGTTTTCATCAAGTACTTTCAGACCATCTACCGTTTCATAATGTGTACACTTTGGTAAAATCCCATCAATCGCACCCTTAGTATGGGTATAAATCTTATTCGGATACTGATGAACAGTTGACATGAGTTTCCGATTCGAATCGAAAGGGATTTCCGAAAGCCTTGGGTAATCAGTATCCAATTGTTCTTTCCTTAATCCACTAAAATCTGATGCAGCCAAAAGTGCGATTTCCGTTGGGTCACCCGTTTCACCATCATCCGAATAAGTAGCGTCATTACATAAAACAATATTTTCAAGCAATAAATTTTCAACACGGTCTTTCGAGTTCACTTCTTTTAAATTTAGCAAAGTACCGTTCACGAAAATTTTCTTGACAGTCATCCGATTTTGCGTCAATGTACCCGTCTTATCTGAACAAATGACATTGACAGAGCCTAGCGCTTCTACTGCAGGTAGCTTTCGAATGATGACATTTTGCTTAATCATGCGCTGTACACCTATTGCAAGTACAATCGATACAATAGCCGGCATTCCTTCAGGGATTGCAGCTACTGCAAGGCTAACTGCCAACATGAACATCTCTAAATAATCTCGTCCTTGCAATACACCAATAAGAAAAATAGTGACGCTAATCGCAACAGCAATCATACCAAGGTATTTTCCTAATTGCGCCAGATTTTTTTGAAGAGGCGTTCCGCTATCTACTTCACGGTCTAGCATAGCGGCCACTTTCCCTATTTCCGTTTGCATCCCTGTGGCAATAACAATACCTGTAGCACGTCCTGAAGTCGCTAAAGTAGACATAAATGCCATATTCTTTCGATCCCCAATCGGCAAGGAATCTTCACCTGAAAAACTTGAATCTTTATCAACAGGAACTGATTCCCCCGTAAGTGCCGCCTCCTCCACTTTTAAATTCATTGTTTCAATGAGGCGTAAATCACAAGGTACATATCTTCCCGCATCCAACAAAACAATATCACCTACGACTACTTCCTCGGATGGGATTTCTTTTTGCACGCCGTTCCTACGAACTAGCGCTTTTGGAACAGCCATATTTTTTAAAGCTTTAAGCGCATCCTCAGCTTTGGATTCTTGAACAAGTCCAACTACTGCATTAATTAAAACAACAAACCCAATAATGAAGGCATCCGCCATTTCTCCAACAATACCGGAAATAACAGCCGCTATAATTAGTACGTAGATTAGGACATTATTAATTTGCGCAAATAGACGTAACAGAAAAGAACGTTTTTTTGTTCCTGCAAGTTTATTACTTCCGTATTCTTGCAACCTTCTACGTGCTTCATCATCACTTAATCCAATAACCGAGTTTGTATCAACAGCCATCTCTTAATCCCCTTTTTAATACTTTACATACTATTCATTGTAAATAAAAATGGGAAATTACGGTAGTTTTAACACTTATCAAGTTGTTTATCACAGAATATGAAAATCCTATTAAAAAAAACTGCACCATGATAGATAACCTTTTCAGTAGCACAAAATCCAAATAAATTGACGAAATAGACCGCTAATTCACATAAAGAAAAGTAGTTTTCATTTTAACAGTTCAATTTGCGAACAATTTGAATGACTTACAATAATTATTGTAAGGTGAATTTTTCTTGTTAAAATTAATGTTATTTAGATGGGTAATTTAATAGAGGTTATGTAAGCGTAAAATAATAAGTTTAAAAAGTACCTGTTCACGAAACTTTCATGAATGTTAAACATTCACGTTTTTTCTCACACAGATACTCTTTTTTCAGTTACCAAATTACTATCTAGTCCTCTAACTCAAATCACTAATTCTTTTATAAATATATATCTGAGAATTCATATTTTATTAACTCATCTCTATCCATTTTTTTATTATGTTCCTTGTTAATATTTATATTATCCATTTTTTTAACAGGAAGTTCTATAGTAAATGTACTACCTTTACCTAGAGTACTTTCTACACTTAGACTACCTCCATGAAGTTCAGCCATAGACCTAGCTAAAGGTAAACCAAGTCCCGTGCCTTCAGCTATACGATTAAAATCTCTATTCAATTGCATGAATTTTTTAAAAATGACATCTATACTCTTTTTATCAATGCCTATACCTTTATCTGTTACAGAAATTATTACAGTATTATTATTTTTTTTCGCTAGTTTAATTAATATAACTTCACCTGTAATAGAGAATTTTATAGCATTCGAAATAAGGTTAAGTAAGATTTTATCAAATTTATCAACATCCAATGCAATGATCAGTTCTTCAAAAGCTGGGTCAAATATTATTTTTATGCCTTTAGACTTTGTGTATTCTGAAACTGATTGAACAATATCATCTATAATTTCCACAATATTGTAATTAGCTAAGTTTAATTCATAAAGTCCAGATTCTATTTTAGAAATATCTAATATATTATTTATGAGTTTGATGAGCCTATAACAATTTCCTATTGTCGCTTTATTAATATTAAAAATATCATCTCTAAAATCATCAAGAGAATCTTTTTCCAAATATAAATTTAATATTTGGGCTCCACTAAATATTACACTTAATGGGGTCTTTAGTTCATGAGATGTGTTAATGAATATTTCTTCTTGAGCTTTAAGGAGTTTCTCCATCCTTTTGTTAGCTATTTCTTCATCAGATATATCTATTCCTAATGCAATTATCTTTTCTACCTCATTATTTTGATTAAATATAGGTTGAAAAATTGTTTTTGTATGTTCTGTTTGTCCATTTGACATAAACTCAAGTTTATGTCTATATGAGGTTTTATTTTCAATAGATTTATTAATATCTTTAATTAATTCCTCCACATCTTCGGCTCTATAGAAATTAAAAAAACTTTTCCCAATCAAATCTAGCTCTGTATTTATATGCGATATTTCTTCTTTGATGATTTGAAATGCATATTCATTAATGTAGCTTACTTTATAGTCTTCGGGAGTGATTATTGCATAGTAAATTGCAAGACCTTCTATAATCTCTTGCAAGGCTGTATATTCTTCAATTTTATAACCACTATCTATATTTTTATAAATAAGAATACCACCATCTAAATTTCCTAGTTCATCATAAATAGGCGTACCATCGCATTTGTAATAAATCATTGGTAGTTCACTTGTTCCAATCATAGTATGATTAGTAAGATTTTCACCTCTTAATACCCTTTGGGTAGGAATGTCTTCAAATGGTAATTTATTTCCGGCTATATCATAAGTATCAAAAGCATTATGCGCCATTTGACTAGTTACTGATTTTATATCTGAGATATATTCCGGGATATATTGGGATAGTGCTTGCCTACCCACTTTATTTATATATGTATATCTTCCATCCTTATCAATAATATTTATAACATCCGACATATTTTCTACTATTAGTTCCATTTCACTTCTTTGTTTCTTAATAAATTTTCTTTCACGAACCCTCTCTGTGACATTGTAAAAAGAAGAAACTAAATACTTGTTATTTCTATCTCCACTTACCATTTTTACATTGATATCCCAATAAGACGCTACTCCATCAGTTCCTATGGATTCTACTTCAAATTCATGAAAAGAAATATCTTGTTTAAATAAATCTATAATATTATTTGTAAATGAAGGACGCTTACCTACTGGCTTATCAGAAATAATATCCATTAAAGATAATGTATTGATATAGTTTTCATCATGTTTTAGGAGAATACAACCTGGATAGCTAAATATAGCTATGGATCCATTTTTATTTGTATCATTACTACCAAAGTTATCTAATGTAAATTTTAACGCTGGATCTTCCTTCTCCTCAAAGTAATAGACTTTATCGTCTGTATTATTAACAATGTCAACGCTAATATTAACTTCTAATGGTAAGTTTTTACTATTAAAAATATATGCATAATATGGTTCTTTAATATCCTGGATAGATACTTGATGTTCAGATTTTAATAATATACCTAAATAAGTAATAGACTTTCCTATTAAATCACTATCTTTATATCCAGTTAATTGTAGGAATCCCTCGCTTATCCTATAAATTATATTTTCATTAGTATATATATGTGGGTTTTCAGCTAATCTCTCTAAGTCTTTTTTCATAATCTATCACCTCAATGTTTTATATTTTAATTTTATTTCTAAAAAAATTAATAATCGTATCTTTCTCTTTTACCTATTAATCTTAGATGGTTAATAGTTAAACTTCATTTTATTTCTCTTCCTTTTTTATTATATATTTTATCTTCTTGAATCATGGCCCTTTTTTTGACTAGCCTGACTCATTCCTCTGCTTTTAATATAGCAGAGTTAGCTTATATATCCTTTAACTTTCTACAATTGAATTTCGATTTCTTCGACACACATTGAGTTTAAGCTAATGCAAATAGCACCGCATCATTATCGGTGCTATCTGTCACTTAAATCGTGGCGAAACTGCCGCCTGAAATCTTGTCAATTCTCGCGTTATTAGATTACTACCAATCAACCATTAATTTGTTTAACAAATTATTTCATTAAACCAAGTAAACCTGGCCAAGCATGACCTAAAATAAGGTTACCTTCCGTGTGTAATGGCTTTTCAATGATTCTACAGTATCGCTAGCAATAATCTGAAACTGTAATCCTGAGTTCATCTTCCGTTCACCTAACAACTTTATACTTAGGTTATCAAGTTAAACGGAGGCGGAAAAATGAATATCGCATGGAAAGAAATTAAAAAAAGTAAAGCAAAATATATAATATTAGGTTCAATCATATTTCTCGTTAGTTTTCTAACTTTCATCATTTCTGGTTTATCAAATGGATTGTCCCAGGACAATGCAGCCTTAATTAAAGACCTACCAAATGGGCAATTTTATTTAAATGAAGATGCCAAAGAAACTTACAACCTTTCAAGAATTGATGAAAGTATGCAAGATAAAGTACTTAAAGGTCAAGAAGATGCAGCCGCACTATCTATTCAAATGGGTTTTGTGAATGATGCAGATGATAAGCAACATAGTATTGCCTTTGTCACTTCTACTGAATCAAAGTTATTTAAAAATGTCGATCAAGGTGAGATTATACTCGATCGTTCATTAGAAAAAGAAGGCATTAAAGTCGGGGACACACTTACTAATAATCAATTTAGCGGTGAGTTTAAAGTGAAAGGCTTTGTAGATCAAGCAAAATATAGCCATGCACCGGTTGCCTTTATCAATATGGATAATTACAAAGAAATTTATCGAGTGAATGATATGCAAATTGTTTTTGTTCCTGGACAAAGTGATGCACAAAGTTTCGCTGGATTACAAGCATTTACGAACAAAAAGTTTCTAAATACAATTCCAAGTTATAGTGCAGAACAAATGTCACTTAATATGATTGTTTGGTTCTTAGTCGTCATAAGCGGAATGTTATTTGCAATCTTCTTCTATATGATGAACGTCCAAAAAATTGGTTTATACGGTATATTAAAAGCCATAGGTGTGAAAACAAGTACATTGTTTGGAATGATGTGGTCACAAATGTTGTTTATTACAGTAATTGCCCTTGCCTTATCAGTAGGATTGAGTCAGGCTTTCACACTGATTGCACCTGAAGGCATGCCATTTAGTTTAACTACTGGCACGACAATTCAATTATCAATCGTATTCCTGGTCATTGGATTTATCGGGGCGACACTTTCAGGTATTCAAATTAAGAAAGTCGAACCACTACAAGCTATACAACAAGGAGAGGTTTAATATGACTATCTTTACAATAGAAGAAGTGAAAAAATCATTTACAAATGGTGAAGTGGAAGAAGAAATATTAAAAGGGATTAACCTTTCATTAAAAGAAGGCGAAATTACAGCACTGGTTGGCGCATCAGGTTCTGGTAAAAGTACGATTCTTACGATTGCCGCTGGTCTACAACGCGCATCGGGAGGACATATCTTGTTTGATGGAAAAGATATGACAGAGATGAATCAGGAACAAATCAGAAAAGTAAGAGCAAGTGAATTTGGTTTTGTTTTTCAGTCTGCACATCTCGTACCATTTCTATCAGTAGAAGATCAGCTTCTACTGATGTTAAATGTCGCTGAATCAAAAATGAGCAAACGTGAACAAAAAGCTGAAGTGAAAAAAATACTAGAATTAGTTGATATGTTGCATCGAAAAGACGCATTTCCTGCTTCTTTATCAGGTGGCGAAAAACAGCGGGTCGCCATAGCACGCGCGATTATTCACAAACCCAAAATATTATTTGCAGACGAACCTACAGCAAGTCTTGACTCAAAACGTTCAAAAGACGTAATGGTACTAATCCGCGAATTAACTAAAACGTTAAATATTACAACATTGATGGTCACTCACGACGAAGATATGCTGTCTTATGCAGATCATGTTATTACGATGAAAGATGGATTAGTTCTTTAAGGTACACAATCCAACTTGTAAATTAATACGAAGAAAGGGCGTCCCATTATACTTTGGGACACCCTTTTTATTTACACTAGTCTTATTACTTTCTTTTATTTGCATTTTCCCAAGTTGTTTCAAGCCACTTATCAAACTCTGCGCCTTTTTCGCCTTGGTATGTATTATACAAATCGAGTCGCATATTTTTCAATTTCTCTTCGAACTGTTCATACGTATGATCCCTTGGCAAACTTTTCTTGATTCTAACTAATACTTTACTAGCATCTTTCAGCAAGTCACCCTTTTTCTGTGAAGGTAATTGAACGTCTTCACCAAAAGCGACTAGTTTACCATAGGCAGCTTCTTGAATTTTATAAACAGGATCATTTATCATTTTATGTTTTAGCATATCTATGACGCGGTCATGTTTCCAAGAACCTAACTCCTGTATTGCAGCTAATCTTTCTTCCCAATCAGACATACGATTAACCGACTTTTTTAACTCTGCATAATTTGGTGGTAATTCTTCTTTAAAATTATTACTCAATTGAACCAATCTCCTTTTAATTTCATTATTTATTATACCATTATTGTTTGGTCTATATACTTTTCAGATACATTTATACGTATCATTTTTGTGTCTTTATTTAAACCTGCAGCTGCCTTAAAAATGGCTCGATTTGCAAAGATGATAATTTGGCCAAACGCTTAACATGATTCCCTGTTTTTTTGCAAACGAATTTCACCAATTCACCCCATTATCTCAATCATTTCTCTTTGCATTTCTTTAAATCCTTCATCTATACGCATCTACTACAATTATAGCTTCTTTTTCTGTCAATCAATAGCATACAAAACCACTTATTTCATACATATTATCATACTAGGAACAGTTGCACATTTTTGGTTTTGAAAACGCAAGGAAATGAGGATAGCTCAACCTCAATTCCTTGCGTTTTTTATGCTTAGTTTTTTTCTGCCCACTTCAATTTCAATGCGACAATTACAATTATCGTAATTAAAACCAATTGTGGTATGATTGTTTCCCATGTTGGATAAAAGCCTATATTACTAATTATAGGTAAACTAAAAATTTGTGATGTGGTTATATGACCTGTAATTTGCAATGCATGAATGCTTACACCTAATATTTTAAATGCTAAAAAGTAAATCAAAACAGTAGCAATTTTAAAAATAGGTCCGACAGGTATTTTAGAACTAAACCGGATAAACAAAAATGCAAACACAATTAATATTGCCAGCGCGATTCCTATGCCTGAAAGCAAATCTCCGGTTGTCATTGAAGGTGCCATTCCCAAATAGAAAATAATCGTTTCTGCACCTTCTCGAAATATTGATAAAAAGCTAATAAATGCCATTGATACAATACTTCCAGTCGAAATGGCGGTTCCCATATGTTTTTTAATGTATTGATTCCATGCAGACATATTCGATTTTTGGTGTAACCACATACCTACACCTATCATCATAACGACCGCCACAATACCAGTAACACCTTCTATTAATTCTCGATTTGCCCCGGCTGTTGCTGCGGAAAACGTCAGCGTAATTACTACTGCTGCTAGAATACTCATGATCAAGCCAACAAATGCGCCCAACCAAATCCATTTTTGCTTTTCAGGTGCATTCGCTTTTCTTAAAAAGGCTATAAGAACCGTAACAATTAACAGCGCTTCTAATCCTTCACGGAGCATAATAAGCGCTGCATCCCATACTGAGTAACTCGTTTTTTTCTGTAATAATTCAATGGATTGCCGTAAGGATTTAAGCGTAGTTTGTTGTTCATCAATATTTACATCCTTTGATGAAAGCTTCCCTGCAATAACTGGGATTTCACTTTCTAATGTCGTATATAAACTACCATTGCGCGTACGCACTTCACCTTCTACAGAAGGCCACACAGTTATGAATTCCTGCAGTATAGAGATAGCATCATTCGGTTTACCAGCTTCAATCTTTACGTCAGCTTTTTTTAACAAATCTACCAATGTTTGCAGTGTATAGCCTTCATCTTTAATTTGAAGTTGTTCTCCAGAAAGAAATGCTTCTACTACTTCCCCGAGCGTATCACTAACCGTTCGCATCTTATCAAAATCTTTTTCATCCTGAGAAAGCTCAATTCGTAAAAAGCCCATTTGCGTTTCTATTTTCCCGTAAAAGGCAATGCTTTGCTCGCGTACGATAAGTTCATTTTTTGTCCAAGCTGACAATGTCTTCTTATACTTCAAATTAGCTTCAGCTGCATCTTTCAAGTCAATAGCTTCTTTTAACTCTACTATGGTCGGTTGAAAAGCATTCTTAAACTTTTCACGCTCAGCTTCTTCATCGACTGGATTTTGTTGCTTTTCCAGTGTAACTAAAGCATGTGACATTTCTGTTAATGCATCTAGCATCGGTTGCTTATCTTGTTTTACTACCACCCGATCTAGCCGCTCTAGCATTTTTGCTACATTTTCAGCTTCGGGACTATCCGTCTCTTCGACAAGCTTCCAATCTTCATTCAGCTGAACCATCAATTGCTCGACAGAATTCCAATCGTCAGCCTTCGTTTTCATCATTGCATCCCCGACTGAAATGAAAAGTTCACTATACCCCTCTTCGGCTTGCACGAAACTTATAGGAGAGAAAAGAACTAGTAAGAAACCTAAGATTATGATTAATTTTTTCAACGTTTTCTCTCCTCATTAACTGAACAATGCTGCTCCTAGGTAACTCCCTTTTTCTACTCCTGGGAAACAAGCAAACAGCGCACTGCCACGATGCGTAATGTATTCATTTAATTTATCTTGTAGACCAAAACTATTTTGTATATTAATAAATTGCTTCGGATTCTTTTGGAATGAAATGAAAAGTAATCCCGAGTCAAACGCACCAGTTTTTGGATTCACACCATCTGAATATGAAAATGAACGACGCAATATCCGGTCTTTCACCTTAAGTGCCAAGTGAACATGTGAATTTACCGGAATGACTAATTCATCTTTCTCTTTACGATCAATTGCCATGTCCTCGAACTCATCCTTTTTCCCAAGAGGAGCGCCTGAATCACGATGCCGTCCAAATGTAGCTTCCTGTTCTCTTAAAGCCGTTCTGTCCCATGTTTCCAAGTGCATCTGAATGCGCCTAACAGTTAAATAAGTTCCGCCAGTTAACCAACTCTGTGATTCACCTGGTTGCACCCACACAATATCATTCATTTCACTTACCTGATCAACATTTATGTTTCCTGTTCCGTCTTTAAAGGCGAATAAGTTTCTAGGTGTCAGCTTTTTCTTATTTTTCTCTTCAAATGAATTAAAACCAACTTGTGACCAACGCATTGTCACTTTTCCGCGGCCAGTTCGCACTAAATTACGTATCGCATGAAAAGCAACTTGTGGATCATCTGCACAAGCTTGAATACAAATATCACCACCGACATAATTTTCATCCAATTGATCTTTCGGAAAATGTGGTAAATCAATTAATTCCTTAGGCTGCATATGTTTTAAACCAAGCTCTGTTTTGTCGAATAGACTTGGCCCAACCCCGAAAGTTAACGTTAGATTTGAAGAGTTAAGTCCTACCGTTTCCCCCGTATCCATTGCAGGAAGAAGTGTATTAGGACTATTAGGTTCAATCAATTCGCCCGCCATTAAAGCAGCACTTTGCTTGGTCCATACTTTAAACAATTCTTGTAGTTCCATTTTTGATTTCGCAGTACAGTTTAGCGACATAAAATATCCGTGTTCATGGCCTTGTGTTGCAATGCCAGACTGATGTTTGCCATTAAATTTATTACTACTCTCAGATTTCTTTTCTTCAACAAGAGGATTCGCACCGAATGCTGTTAAAACGCCTCCAAAGCCCGAAGCGCCTATAACAGCACCAGCCGTACCAATTCCTGTCATCTTCAACATATCCCTGCGTGACATTTTTTTATTAAATATCGACTTTTTTTCCTCGCGACTCATTCAAATCACTCCACTACGATACCCATTCGGCTTAGTGGTTCGGCCAAATGGTCTACCGCTTCAGATAAGTCTTTCGTATCCTCTGATGTTAACGCTTCATAAGATACATATCCGCCATTCCCATCTTCCTTCTCTGCCAATAAACCATTTAAAGCGGCGAAGTTTTCCTCAAGTGTTTTCACAAGTGCAGCGTCTTTCTGCTGTAAATTAGTTTTAAATATCTCAAAAATCTTCTCTGCACCTTCTACATTTGCTTTAAAATCGTATAAGTCAGTATGTGAATAAATTTCTTCTTCACCAGTTATCTTCGATGTTGATACTTCATTCAATAAATCGACTGCGCCAGTAATCATCAAGTCTGGTGTAACTTCAACCGTCTCAACTTTTGCACGAAGTTCTTTCACATCTTTCAATAATTGATCCGCTACTTCTTCATAGCCAGCAGTCGTATTTTCTTCCCACAGACCATATTCAATTTTATGATAGCCTGACCATGCATCTGCCTGACCTTCTTCCTCCATATCTGCTAAACGTGCATCAATGCGAGGATCTAAGTCTCCGAAACTTTCAGCGATTGGTTCTGAACGTTCGAAATACATACGTGCAGGTGCATACAATTCTTTCGCTTTTTCAAGATCGCCAGCTTTAACAGCTTCAACAAAGGCTTCCGTTTCTATTACGAATTGGTCTAGCTGCTCTTGTGCAAATTCTTTATAAGTAGCAACCTCAGCATCCAATTGACTTGTTTGTTCAGTAGGTTGACTATTTTTATCTTCTGAAGGCTTTTCTATCTCATTATTGCCACATGCAACTAGTAAACCACTTGATAACAAAAGTAATCCTGATATTTTAAGTATTTTATTCATTCGTTAATCCCCTATCATTATGATGTTTCTTAATTAGTAATGATAATCATTCTCAGGAGATGTGTCAATATATTTCTACTGAAATTATCATGAAATATAATCCATTGACTTCCCTAATTTAGTAGTCTACAAAATTAAAAAGCTTAGATGTATTTGCAAAATTAAAAAGCAAATACATCCAAGCTTATTTTGAATCACATATACTTAAAGCCAAAAAGTTGGATATTCCCTGTTACTACGCAAGTTATTAATAATAAGTGCAAGTAAAACGATAATTACTGATCCAATAATTACTGGCGTAAATAAATAGCTCCAACCATAAGCACCAAGTATCACAACAAGTGGATCTGCTCCTGCTGGTGGATGTGTCGTTTTTGTTACCATCATTAAAGCGGTTGCTAGACCGACAGCTAATGCAATTGCAGCAGGTGAATCACCAATTGTATGATAAATTGCTAAACCAACAAAAGTCGAGACAAAATGTCCACCAATAATATTACGCGGTTGAGATAATGGCGCATTCCAAGCCCCAAATGCCAATACACAACTTGCACCAAATGGCGCCATAAGCCAAAGAGAACCTGATAAATTCGTTAAAATTACTAATAAAAAAATTGCGATAAAACTGCCTATTAGACCTGTTAAAACGTCAGGAATATTTACTTTTAAAGGACTTCTCCCTTTTCCCTTCATTTTCGAAAAATATCTTTCATAAAACAAAGGATCTGTTCCACGCTTTTCCTCTTCGACTCGCTCCAGTATAATCCCCCCTCATTTACGTTAACACTGATTATAACATACTAACCTACTAATATACCTATATACGGTTAGTTCATTCAAAGTTAAATAAAGGCCAACTTATAAAAATAAGTGGCCGTCATTCTTCTTCAATTTTTCTTAGCTGAAAGCTCGCTACTTTTTGTCTATTTCCACATATTTTCATCGAGCACCATTTACGTCTTCCCTGCTCATCAATGAACAAAAGAATACAATCTTTGTTTGCACATCTTTTAATTGACATAAGATTTCCTTCGATTAGTTTTAGTACATCATAGGCAATGATCGAATCAAGAGCATCCTCTGCATGACCAATCGGATATGAGCTTATTTTATGATTTATGATTTTATAAACAAATGGTGCTTTTTCAATTTTCGCCTCTAAAAAATCAATAAATTTACTAGTTACAGTATGCCCGTCTGCTATAGACTCAAAATTTGTTCTAATAACTTCACGTATTTTCAATAGAGAGGATGAACTATATTCAATACGTTGCTCTATGGAAGATATCAGCTTTTTTTCAATTACAGGAGTTCGATCACTCATCAATTTTAGCCAGTCAACAACATCCTTTTCGTTTAACAGTAAGTTAATACGTTGACCACGTCTAACAATTTCCGTATTGACCAAATCTAAAGAGATATTACCTGTAATTAACGGAAAAGTTTTTGTTTCAGACACTTTTAAAAACACCTAATTTCTAACAAAATTGAAATAACTATTCTAGACTAACTCTACCATCCACGTCCATAGTAATACCACGACCATCATCCAATGTAATTTCAAGTGGATAGGTTTCACTTAATCTTTGAGAAAAGTACCATCTTCTATCCGGTGATACTAAGACAATAAATGATTCATCTTTTCCAAGAAAATTAACTGATTCTATATTAACATCGGTTCCATAATGCAGTGGGATGCCGAAATCTTGTAATCGATCCCCCGCGTCTGCGATAAATGGTGTTACCATACCGACTTCACTTACATTTAAAAACGAAGCATTAGTTAAGTCTCCAAATAAATCCTGTTTCCTACGTCCGATTAATTCAACGATATTTCCTGCCGGATCTTCAAAATACATTGAATCTGCATCAAACCCTGGAAAGTATACTTCATCACGGGTTTCGTCCCGGTTTAAATTCAATCTATCCTTCATCCAAAACTTCAACATAGAAAACTGATTACCCGGTATATTTATAGCATAATGATAAAAAGCAGCCTGCTCTGTACTTTTAAAAGTAATGGCAGACTCTCCTACTTTCATTGTAAATTGTTCATCACTTGATTCTGTAATATCTAGTTCCATAACGCCTCCATAAAAGCGTTTTAATGATTTTAATTTATTTGTGTAAAGTATAACTGATTTGAACACGATTCCACCCCACATAATTTAGAGTTATAATATCTTTTGTATTTTATTATAACATTCAAAGCATACTTTTTCTTTTAATGAACATTTTAATGATTTTGGATTTATTCCACTTCTAGATGTTATCACCTACCTAATCATTATCTTCGATTATTAAGCTTATAATATACCTCTGGAACATTAACAAATATCAAGTATTAAAAAAGGTTTCAAAACAATTTATTGTTGTTTTGAAACCTTTTTTAGCCTATTAAACTTTAGTTATTCGAATATTACTGACCATTAAGTACGTCAAGATAATCATTAGCAACAAAAAGAATCCTGGTGTCACAAATGGATAGATAAAGTAACTTAAGGTCAGCACTACTCCCGCAACCGTGATTGGAACACCATAAAATTCACCATCAAACTCTTGCACATTATAACGTGCTAGTCGAACAGCACCTGCTAAAATATACAAAACAGTGAACAAAGCACCAAATAAATGAACCTCTGTAAATGCTGCGCTATAAATTAACAATGCGGGCGCAATACCAAACGAAACGAGGTCACATAATGAGTCTAGTTCTTTACCAAAATCAGACTCAGTATGAAGATATCTAGCTACCATCCCATCAAAACGATCAAATAAAGCTGCTAAAAAGATAAAAACCATAGCTGAATGCGTAAAACCTTTTGTAACAAGAATAATTGAAATAATACCGAAACTAAGATTTGTTAATGTAATCATATTCGCCAATTGCGCCTTCAACCTAGTATAATAAACATCTCTAGATAAAAACATTCTATCACTCCTAATTAAATCTATTCGAAATATATAAATGAGGAAATGGAGCTTACTTAAATGAAGAAAAAACTATTTCGCTATTTTGTTGAACTAACTGGTAATCCTATATCGTCAGCGCTATTAAAGTCATTTTCAAGTTCCAGATTAAGCTACCCACTGATTCGTTCCTTCTCAAAATTATATCACATTAATGAGGAAGAAATGGCTTATCCAATTGAACAGTATAAAAGTTTACAAGCTTTCTTCACAAGATCTCTAAAGGAAAGTACTCGTTTTATTAATCCATCCCTAAATATACTTGTCTCACCAGTAGATGGTATTGTAAGCGGGGTAGGTATTGTTGATAGCAAGCAAACTATAAAAATTAAAAATCGCTTTTATAGTATAGATAAGATCTTCGGTGATGAAAAGAAATCAGCACCTTATAAAGATGGATATTATTTTCTATTATACCTCTCGCCTAGTCATTATCACCACTTCCATTATCCAATTAATGGAACTTTGTTTTCTAGATATGCATTAGGTGGTGTTTCTTATCCAGTAAATGATTTAGGATTGAGCCTGGGCAATAGCCCCTTTACTACAAATCACCGGTTAATTTCCGAACTTGAAACGTCTTTTGGTAAAGTAGCTATAGTTAAAGTCGGTGCACTTAATGTGAACAGTATTCAGATCAGTAACACATCTAAAAGCTGTGTAAAAGGTGAAGATTTTGGTTATTTTTCATTCGGCTCAACAGTAGTCCTTTTTATTGAAAAAAATTCAAGCTTTATGCCAACAGTTCCTAATAATTGCGAAGTGAAAATGGGTCAATCTATTGGGGAATGGTTATGAATCTAACTTTTTCATCATTCAATCAATTTCATAATAGTGTTTTATTGCTGCACCACCACAACATATAGTCGAGTTAGAACGTTCTCGAACAATATGTTGTTCGTTGTAGCAAGTTAAGGTCATTATGAAATTGATTCCATTGCATAATTAAATTTAAAAGAGGGATTTTAATGTTACAGTTCGAAGATTTTATACTCCATTATGGATACATAGCCGTCTTTACATGTTTAGCACTTGGTATTTTCGGTTTGCCTATGCCGGACGAAATTGTTGTTGCCTTCATTGGCTATTTTGCATCCATTGGTCTTCTGAACTTCCTAACTGCTATTATTATCACTATTTTAGGAGTAATGGCTGGTACAATATTCACATTTACTATTGGAAGAAAGTTTGGAAAACCACTTATAGATAAATACGGTAAATGGATTAGCTTGACACCTAAACGATTATTACGAGTGGAAAAGTGGTTTAATCTCTATGGTTCGTGGGCTGTAATACTTGGCTATTTCATACCAGGTATGCGTCACCTAGTCTGCTACTTTTCTGGTATGAGTGGAATGGACGTTAGAAAGTATTTAACTTTCGCTACAATAGGTACTTGTGCTTCATCAATTATTTTTATAACTATTGGTTATTTCTTAAAGTTTCCTTTATGAATAAATATTTAGTTTTCTATCTTTTTCCAAGCGTAAAGAACATTATAGACTTGTTTTTTAATATATAAAAGAAAGGATTGAGTATTTAACTATGATTAACGAAACAAATAATATCTCTTCAGTATTTCTTTTATTACTTGAAAACTTTTATGTCTCCATTATAGATCGTGAAGGAAAAATCACCTACGTAAATCAGAAATTTTGTGACATCACAAAATACAGCGCTGAAGAATTAATCGGAAATACATATGGTTTACTTAATCCTTCTTATGAAGAAGAAATTACACTACTCCAAGTAGAGAAAGATGTTAACTTAAATAATATTTCACAGCATAGAATAAATAGTTTTGCAAAAGATGGTACGTCCTTTTGGATAATGGCTACTATCATGCCCATTCAGGATACAGATGGTAAAATTAGTAGTTTTATTTCATTCGACATAGATATTACTAATGAAGAAATTACTAATGAGAAATACCGTAAAGTGATGGATGATTTAGAGAATATACAAAACGCTCTTGACCAATCTAATGTTGTTGTCGTCACAGACCGTAATGGTGTTATTACTAATGCGAATGACAAGTTCATCCAGTCTTCAAAGTATTCATTAAATGAACTTATAGGACAACCAAACCAAATATTCCATTCTAGTTTTCATCCCAAATCCTTTTTTGAGGATATGCGGAAAACACTAAGAGCTGAACAAATATGGCATGGCGACATACAAAACATTGCAAAAGATGGTACTATTTATTGGCTTGCGACTACTATAGTGCCGATTCTCGATGGAACCAATACACTATGCCAATATATTGCTATTGGAATGGATATCACTGAAAAAAAAGAAACCGAACAAGCTCTCGAAATTGCTCAAAAAAACGACTTCCAACAAACTGTAAAAAACCTTCAAAATGCGATTTTTAAATACAAAAGTGATGAAGACGGGAAATTAGTATTCACATTAATGGAAGGAAAAATGGCTGAAAAACTAGGGATTACAGTAGAGAAAATTAATGAAGGTACAATAGAACATACATATTTGCCTAAAGAGGTTTACTATTTTATACAAATTTTTAATAAAGCATTAAAAGGAAATACTTCACAATTCGAACTTTCCATATTCGATTATACATTCCTTATTTATTTATCCCCCATCTTTGAAAATAAAAAAGTAATAGAAGTAGTCGGGACTGCAATGGATATTACAAAAAGAATCGAAACCGAAAAGCTCATTGAACATATGGCGTATTATGATTATTTAACCGATTTACCAAATAGAAGACTTTTTCAAAAGAAAGTAATGAATGAAATTATATCATCAAAACTAATAAACTATAGGTTTGCTGTTTTATTTATCGATTTAAATCGATTTAAAAATGTAAATGATTTGATGGGCCATTCTGTTGGTGATGAGTTGTTAATCAAAGTTGGGAAGCGTCTTAGTAAATATGTTAATGATGGGGACGTCTTGGCGCGACATGGTGGAGACGAATTTGTAATTATGCTTTCCGGTGTAACTCCATCAGAAACAGAGGTAATCGCCAGACAAATAATAAAAGATTTAATGGAGCCAATTAATTTACAAAATGTCGATATCAATATTCATTTAAGCATTGGTATTAGTATATTCCCCGATGACGGAATTGATTATGAGACTTTAATTAGAAATGCGGACGCAGCCATGTATCTGGCAAAACAAAATAAAAGTAATGATTTTCAGTTTTATACAGAAGAACTACAAAGCCAAGTTATCAAAAAAGTTAAAATTGAAAATGAGCTCCGCAAAGCACTTGATGACAAACAATTCTCTATACATTATCAACCCCAAATAGACTTGAAAACAGAAAATTTAATAGGCTTAGAAGCGCTTATTAGATGGCATCATCCAACAGAAGGGTTAGTGCCTCCTAGCGATTTTATCCCGATTGCCGAAGAAAACGGCTTAATCATTCCAATTGGTGACTGGGTACTTAAAACAGCATGTGCACAGTGTAAAAAGTGGCAAAACCAAGGATTTCCTCTTTTCAAAATTAGCGTTAATGTATCTTTTCATCAATTTATACAACATCAGTTTGTCGATCAAGTGATTGAAACACTAGTCGATACAGGGTTAGAACCTAAATACCTTAACCTTGAAATAACTGAGAGTATGACTTCAGATGTTGATAATTGCCAGAAGACACTTATTAAACTTAGAGAAGTTGGCATTAATGTTAGTATCGATGATTTCGGGACGGGCTATTCCTCACTTAGTTATTTAAGTAAGTTTCCAATTACCCACTTGAAAATAGATCAAATATTTATACAAGATCTAAGTCCAAGTAATCGGGCGATAGTGAAAATAATCATTAGTTTAGCTAAAAATTTAAATCTAGCCGTTATTGCTGAAGGCGTGGAAACGGAAGAGCAACTTACATTTTTAAAAGATCTAGATTGTGATGCTGTCCAAGGTTATTACTACTCTAAACCACTTCCCTCTGAACAAATCGAATTAAAATTAAAATCCTCATATTTTAAGTCTGATATATATGGATGATTAAACCAAAAAGGGTAACCACCAAAAATATTGGTAGTTACCCTTTTTATCACCCTATAAGACATGAACTTAAAGTTCGGAAGCTCCTGAAATTTCAATTAAGGTATCAAATAAAACTTTAGTTCCTTTCGCACAATCCTCTTCTGAACTCCATTCAGCAGGATTATGACTAACCCCATTTTTTGAACGAATGAAAATCATACCAAATGGACATAATTTATCAAACTGCATACCGTCGTGTCCAGCTCCACTCGGAAGTGTAAATGGATTTAAATTATTTTTACTGCAAGCTTCTTTAATAATCTGTTGAATATTTTCAGAACAAATAGCTGGTTTAATCCGTTGTGTTGTTTCAATTTCAAGTTTAACACCGCGCTCATTACAAATACGCTCTGCATTCGCTCTAATATTTTTTTCAACAATATCACGAGTCGACTCGTCAACATCGCGCAAATCAAGTGTGAATACAGCTTGTGAAGGAATAACATTTACACCGCCAGGTTCAACAGAAAACTGGCCTACAGTTGCAACCGTATCAGGGTATTTCATTGCTTCTTCTTCTATATTACTCAAGATAAGTGCCGCAGCAGTTAAAGGATCTTTCCGGATTCCCATAGGCGTAGCACCTGCATGTCCTGATTCCCCAGTTATAATCCACTTTGTCCAAAAAGGACCGGCTATACCAGTGACAATTCCAACTGAAAGATCATTATTTTCCAAGACTCGTCCTTGTTCAATATGAAGTTCTAAATAAGCCAACACATCTTCAGGATTTTTTTTAGCCTCTGAAATATTCTTCGGATTAAGTCCAGCTTCTTTCATCGCTGTAGCAATTGAAATACCTTTACTATCACTACTTAGAAGCTCCTCCTCTTTAAGTTCTCCCGCAATTGCACGACTACCAGTCATACCAAAATGAAAACGACTACCTTCTTCATCCGTAAAGGCAATCACCTCAATTGGATGGATGTGCTTCATGTTTTGTTCATTCATTGCTTGTACTGCTTCAATCCCTGCTAATACTCCAAGTGCACCGTCAAATTTTCCGCCATGTGGAACTGTATCAATATGTGAACCGATCATTACAATAGGAGCGTTAGAATCCTCTCCCTCTTTTCTACCGATTAAATTCCCAACCGCATCTTCTCTGACATTCATACCCGCTTCTTTCATATATGAAGACACTAAGTCTTTCGCAAGGCGTTCTTCTGTCGTAAATGAAAAGCGTGTAACCCCACCACTTTGTTGTTTACCAATTTCGCCTAGTTCCATTAACCTCGTCCACAACCGCTCTTTATTAATCAAATAAATTCCTCCTTTATAAAATCTAACTTGTCCCTACCAATTATACTGTACATATGTAAACTGTTTTACAACTTTTTTCAACTATTAGTTCTATAAATTCAAGTATTATTAATAGTTAACTTTTATATCGAGAACTTAAATTTAACGCTACAATATGGTAGTATGTATATTATAAAACGATTTACAAAGGATGAGTAAACTTTGGATTATGACGTATTATTATTTGATTTAGATGACACATTAATGGATTTTGCTAAAACAGAGAAGCAGGCACTTATTAATTCATTTCAAACGGTTGGTTTACCAAATGGGCTAAACGATTATAGTGAAAATTACAGAGCCATAAGTAAAGTTTTATGGGATGACTTGGAGCACGGGCGTACAACATTATCGGAGCTAAAAGTAGAAAGATTTAAACGCCTATTTGTCGAGTATGAGCTTGATATCGATGCTGAAACTTTTGGCAACGCCTATATAGAAAACCTTGGGAGAGAAATACATATGATTGACGGCGTTGAAGAGATGATTGCGCGCGTTTCTAATTATAGACTCGCTGTATTAACGAATGGGTTTAGTGTAACTCAACATGCTAGAATTGCAGGTTCTACTCTTCGGAATTCCTTTGAAGAAATAATTACTTCTGAGGAGACAGGATCTCAAAAGCCACAGCCAGAAATTTTTAATTATACTTTTAAAAAACTACGAATTACAGATAAATCTCGTGTCCTAATGATTGGCGATTCGCTTTCCTCTGATATTCTGGGGGGAAACCATTTCGGGATTGATACTTGTTGGTTTAATCCACACAAAAAACCAAACACAACACCTAGTATTCCGACATACGAAATTCATTCGTGGGCTGAGTTTTGCAAACAGCCTACAGTTTTGTCCAAATAAGAAGGTACTGGGATTTGTAGTGTCATTATACTAATCCCAGTACCTTTATCGTTTTATTTATATTCCAATATGCTCATAATAAATGAATTATTACTATAATTCTTATCATAATAGTCCAAAAAGGCATTTTAGATGTTATTTCCATAGCGTTTGTTTGATAACTAATTCCGTTCCTAAATCGACAAAATTTCTCTGATATCTGATTCTGATAACGAAGAAAGCATTGTTTCACCTGTTTGAATAACTTGATCGATTAATTCCTTTTTACTTTGCTGCAATTCATTAATCTTTTCTTCAATCGTTCCTTCTGCAATCAATTTAATAACTTGTACAACATTTTTCTGTCCCATTCTGTGCGCACGACCGATTGCTTGTTCTTCAATTGCAGGATTCCACCACAAATCATAGAGTATCACAGTGTCTGCGCCGGTTAAGTTCAATCCAGTTCCCCCTGCTTTTAATGAAATTAAAAAGATAGACTCTGATCCATTATTAAACTCATCCACAAGTTTAACTCTTTCTTTAGAAGGCGTTTGACCATCTAGATAGAAACAACTTTGGTCTGATTCCACAATTTTTTGTTGTATGATTTTCAGCATACTGGAAAACTGTGAAAATATTAACATTTTCCGTCCATTTTCCTGCCCATTTTTTATTATTTCCAGAAGTTCCTCCAGTTTCCCGGATTTCCCTTCATAGTTTTCAATAAATAAAGATGGATGGCAGCATAATTGTCTTAATCTTGTTAGACCCGCTAAAATCTTAATTCTACCTTTTCCTAATCCTTCTGATTCAAGCGATTCTTTCGTTTCTGAACGTATCCTTTCTAAATAAGCAAGGTACAACTCTTTCTGATCTTTATTTAATTCGGAATAATGCACTGTCTCAATTTTATCTGGTAATTCTTTTAATACATCTTTCTTTAGCCTTCTCAATATAAATGGCTTAACAAGTCGAGCAATTGTTTCAGTTTTCATATTACGGAAAGTTTTCTGATCTTGTAAAAACCCGGGCATTATTGCTTGAAAAATTGCCCAAAGTTCGTCTAATGAATTCTCAATCGGCGTTCCAGATAGTGCAAAACGTTTAGTTGCATTTATCGATCTAGCTGCCTGCGAAATCTTAGATGCATAGTTTTTAATTGCTTGAGCCTCATCCAATATCATCGTATGGAATTCTTGCTCACCATACCACTCCAGATCCTGTCTTAACGTATGGTAGGAAGTGATATAGACATCGGGGGTATTTGTTTGTTCATGAACAAACTTTCTTTCTTGGATTGTCCCCGTTGCAATTTCGGCATGGATAGTTGGTGCAAATTTAGTAAATTCATTTTTCCAATTGTAGACAAGTGATGCTGGGCATACGATGAGAAATGGCGTATCCGGTCCACTTTCCATCTCGGACTGGATATAAGCAATACATTGTACCGTTTTTCCAAGCCCCATATCATCCGCTAGAATACCACCAAGTCGATAATTAGCCAAAGATTTTAACCAGTTAAATCCAGTCAATTGGTAATCTCTTAAATTTGCTTGAAGCGTTGTAGGGACTTGAAATTCTTCTTCCTCAGGTGACTTTATTGCATCAATAAATTGACGAAAATTTTTACCAAACTTTCTAGTATCCTTACTCAATTCAGTTAAGCGTTCTTCAATTTGTATACCACGATAAAGAGGCATTTTCATTTTTCCATCTATCATTTCTACTGATTTACTATTTAATTCATCATAAAGACCCGCCACGTCTTGAAGTTGGTCGTCCATCAAGGATAAGAAAGCACCATCTGGTAAGCGCACATATCTTTTCTTTTCCAATACAGATTGTAGAATATGAGAAATCTTATTTTGGTCAATTCCATCCACTGAAAAATCGACATCAAGTAGGTTTCCGTTTGATTCAATATTAACCGTAACTTTAGCAGTTGAAGCAGTCGGAAGAATAAGAGATTTAATTGACGGCGTTAAAAATATATCCGCTTGCCCTTCTAATTGCTGTAACGTTCTATAAAGGAATTCAAATATCTCCTCTTCAACATCTAAATAAAATTGGTCGCCATCAACTCTTAAATTAGAGCTTTCGAAAGCATTCATAACTTCTAGTTCTTTTTGAGTATCTCTAATAAGGATTGTTTGTTCCTTATCATCATTTTCTAGTTGCTGTCCTACTGGATTAATAACAATTGAATCATAATGATACTCTAATTTTACATCAATACGTTCTCCGTTACCTTCTACAAACACTTTTATATCTAATGAAGGTTGAATAATAATTTTAGAAACTTTTTCTGAAACCTCAACTTTTCCAATTCGCTTAATTTTCGGCATAGCTTGTGAAACAAAGCTACCGACTTGTTCAGCGGAGATTGGAATAACAGCACTTTTAAATACGCCGATAAAATGCGAGAAAGGTTCGAAAGTTTGTTGCTGCTCTGGCGTTAATTTATAAAGGATTCCGTCCAGTGCATACCAACCGTAAGTTTTATAATAAACGCCTTCTGTATGTCCTTTTAACTGTAGTTGGTACTCATCGGACTTTCCTTTCTCTAATATGAAGGAAAAAGGTAAATCTTCTTGGGATATTTCAAGTTGCTTATAAGTTGAATATTCTTGCTCAAAAACACAATTTCGTGCTTGTAATTTATTAAGTAAATCATCAGCTGCATATAAAGGAATTAGGATTCCTTTACCTTTTTTCACATCGTTATAATAGTTAGATTGAGAATTATAGACAGATTCCGTTCGATAAATCTCTATTAACTTTTTAATAATTTCTAAATCCTCATCCATAAATACTTGTTCATTATGTGTGTATGTAAAATTCTTTCCAAACTCTAATGAAACGCGATTTATGACACAATCCAAAAAGTTTCTTATATCCTTTACAATATATAATCGTTTAGTACCAATTTTCATTTGAAGTTCAAAGATATCATTTATACTATAATAACTTGTATTTCTTTGCGTTTTAAAAAGATACTCTACATTCAATACAATCTTTTCCCTTATCGATACACTCGTGTTCTGGGTTGCATTATTGCCCAATAAAGCGATGATATCTTCTGCTTGCCGATACCTAGCATTTTTAGTTCCTTCATCGTTAGTAACAGATTTTGATATCTCAGGATCATTTGCAATTGCCAAAAGAACGGCACATACATGTTTACAGTTTCCGCTGTTATCAAATGCAATGCAAGTACAACTAGCCACGATTCGTTTCCCTGTCACTTCCATTTCTACATCATAAATATCATTTCCAATAACAGTTGCATGAACACTATTTTCGATTAAATCATAGGTTAAATCATTAACATGACCTCTTTTATAATAATTTTCACCTCTTTTAAAAACAGCTTCAGAATACAAATCTTTAATTATTTTTTTATTCAAATTATGCATTGATTATTCCCCCATACTTTAAAACTTAATCTTTATAAGGATCATATTCATTAGCGCCTGCCATACAAACACCAATTGGTTTTAATGTATGCAAAACATCTATTGTATCTTCATGCGCCTCTAATACGGTTTGTAATTTACGGTAAACAAACGGACTCTCATCTGTACCTGCCCCGCGTAATTCTACGCCGTACTTCTTCACAGCATCATCCATTGCATCTTGTGAAATTTCTCCACCCAAACGTTTTTTCGTTTTCCAATTCATTTTCCCAGCAGCCTGAGTTCTACTCATAATTCGTCCTGCTCCGTGTACGGTACTGTGAAAGGCTTCTTCATTTGCTCGTCCATCTCTACCTTGAACAATGACTGAAATGTCTCCCATACTTCCGCCAATAAAACCAAGTTGACCTGGTGCAGAAGGTGTTGCCCCCTTACGAACAACAATCGTATCTTTACCATTATGATTTTCTTTCCATGCATAATTATGATGATTATGCACATCAAATAATGATTCTGCACCGAGAATTTTTAACACTTCATCAATGACGTAATCTCTACCTGCATATGCATATCTTCCTGCTAATTTCATCGCTCTATAATACATATCACCAAGTTCTGAATGTATGTCAATCAACGTTGGCGGCTGTTCCATACTTTCTCCTGGTGCACGATCTGAAAATCCTCGGTTATTTGCTAAGTTTAGAAAGCCGCTTGCCGTCTTATGTCCAAATCCACGACTACCAAAGTGATTCGCAATCCATACATCATCCGTATTTTCTTCCACGAAGATGTCGACATAATGATTTCCTCCTCCGACTGTTCCAAGCTGATCAAGTGCCAACTTTTTCAATCGATCATTTTCTTGCTTACCTATATAACTAAAAACGTCCCAATCCGAATCATCAAAAAGTTCATGATCAACACGCACTTTATTTTTTCTTCCAACACCAAATGAAATCTGTTCAGCGATTTCATTCATAATCCTAGGTAAATCATGCTTAATGTCTTTGTATTTGAGATTTGTTCGAGCGGCTTTATTGCCACAAGCAATATCATAACCTACACCGGATGGTGAAATTTGACCATCATACACAACGACCCCACCAACAGGCTGACTATATCCGTAATGACCATCGGCACACAGTACACCACCAACGACATTCCCCTTTTTCAAGCAATTATGAAACTGATTAATCGTATTTTCTTCATGCTCACCGTAAATTTTAATAAACATGCTTATTTCTCCTCTCGACTTAAACCTTTATTAAAAAACCATTTACTTTCTGGTCTATCACGGGGTGTGATATTCATTATAAAATATCCAATAATGAGAACTAAGATGACAAGTGAGTAAAGTAATGTATTTAGTGGTTGGTTATGATCAACTATAATGAGTCTAATCATCGCCGTAATCCCAATATAAATAAAATACCTAAGCGGAAAATGATAATCTTCTTTAAAGTATTTAACTATCATTGTAATAAATTCAAAATATAAAAAGAAGATGAGGATATTTGCGAAGAAAAGTTCATAATCACTTGTCCCTTTTACAAATAAAATCTGGATAAAAATGATTAGTTCTTTAATGAGTAAGAAGGATAAAATAGCTGCTAGTAATACGAGTGAAAGGTTCAAAAAACCTTGGAGAACCTTTGGAAAGAAAAGTAACATTTGTGCATAATACTTTTTAGCTCTAATATCGAATCGCTCCCCTAGTTTATAATTTTTCTAACACTTTTAAATCAATTTCATAATCGGGTAATCAACCTAGAATCTAAAAAATGTTAATTTATGCTTTAGGCGGACACTATCCTTAGGTAATTTTGATAAACCTACCGATGTCACCGCCTTCCGCTTCAAATCAACGAAAATAACACTATTATTTAACACTTCCCTTAAGAAGTATTTTTAATCAACATAAGTAATCAGTTTTGATTAATTGATTTATCCTTATACTTGTATTTTCTTTTTAGGTTTTCGAATTGGGTAAGATTTACTAACAAATTCTATTTCTTCAACACCATGCTCTTGATTAACAAAAACAGCCATAACGAACATAACATTTGCAAGTAAATGAGCATAGTGAAATAAAATTTCAGGAACTTCCCGCTCAAGGCTTACTTTATGAAGCGCACGGACGGATTTCTTTGCTTCACTTCTACAAACATGAAGCACACATGCTGCAGTTGTCCCTTGGGGCAATACAAACGTTTCAATTTTTTCACCTAATTGATCCACATAAAAATCATAAAAATCACTCAATCTACTCAAATCATCTTCTGTAATCGCCAATTTCCCACGGACAGACCCATTCAAATGGTAAACAAGTGGTTGCAACTCAGTTAAGTGCTCATGCACAACTCGGACATCTTTCGTTAGGGAAAGTGCCTCCCCAATTCTAGTGGTTAATGAATCTGTACGTATTTCAAAATCAACAGTACAAGCTGATTCCCGCATAAATGGATAACATATATAACGCATATCTTTTTTCATATTCTTCCTCCTGATATTAACTAAAAGTTACTTTTACCAATATTATTAACTTAGGTTAAGTTTATCACACAGACTCTAAAATGTTAGCAATTTATATTTCTCGGCAGTGAATAACTGAATATAATTCGCTAAACTTTTATGTTCTACTCCTGTTATTATCTTAGTTTAAATTTTAGATTCTAATCAAACAAGCCCATATTTCTTTTACCGATTCGGAATTATACATTGTTATCTAGTTCAACCCAAATATGATAAGATTATTATCATAATAATCAAACAAGTTTTCTTTTACACAATCTTCATCAAAAATAACATTTGGGTCTTGAATATAAAGCAAAGATTAAATACTATTAGAATACGACAAGAGAATTTGCTCCTGAATGATGGTTTTGGTCGACTTTTATTCTACAGGGAATTTCACTTGTTTTCTCTATATATATAAAGGGAATTTATCTTACCCAGACCCTACAGCTGCTTGAAGTGGAAAGCGTCCGCTTGGAACGGAAACCAGCGGGTAGTGGGATTACCTTATCCAATATATTTATAAAAAATGACGTTAGTGAAAATCCTCCTCATCTCCCTTTAAAGGGATGGGGATTTTCTTTCACCAACGTCATTTATTGTACAACCAAAACTTTCAATATTTTTTTGGTGAAACCAATAAATTATTCTGAAATAGAAGACACCCACTTTACGGAATATGTAAAGTGGATGTCTCATTAAAATGGGATATAAATTTATTTCCCGGTTATTTCCCTTCATTATATAAAGGTAATACATCAAATTCATTTACTTACCGTCTAATCCCTTCCCCATCCCTTTCATGAAATGAAGTCCGAATTTAATTGCACGGTTAATATCTGGGTCACTAAGTGATTTCATTAAAGTAAGCGGGCCAATCTTCTCATTATTTCCATCATGTAAATCTGCCTCATCAAGCCCTCTTTTAACACTTTCAATAAGTTTAGTTGTCATTTCAGGATCTATAGAGGACAGAACACCAGCAGCACCCATCGCATGGTTAATTAAATTTGTTACAGGTTCACGAGATACTTGGTCGACTGCAATCTTCGCAATACCCTCTTTTGCTTTCACCATTGCTTTTATTGCATCAAAAACGCCAATATCGTCTAAATCACCTGTAACTTCTAAAATTTTACTAAAAGCCTGCTCTTGCTCGACTAATAATTTCTGTAGCTCAGCCATCTTATTTTGATGGATTTCTTCAGCTGTTAATTCTATCTTTTTAATTGAAGTAATTGGTATCGCCATCTTACATCACCTTTCTTTATTTGTCGTTAAGTGAACATAGCCTGGTCGTGCCCATTTCCGTTCAACTTCAACGCCGTTTTGAGGATGACGTTTTTTATTTCGGTGGTTTGTTTTCGGCAATGGATTTTCGCCATCTTTTTCGAGTACCTCCATGCGAACTTTTGCCTGTTTATAAGCAGGTGTATTTGTACGCTGGTCAACGGCAGGTCCTGTTAAAAAGTTTATTGCTGATTCTTTATCGGTTGAATTCATCGGTAGAAATAATTCATTTCCTTTTACACGATCCGTTACAAGTGCCGGTAACCTTAATCTACCATACGGAGAAACTAGTCTTACAAGCGAACCTGATAATACGCCACGTTCTTTAGCTAATTCTGGTGAGACCTCAACAAAAACCTCTGGAACTTTGGATTGAATACCCGCTGATTTATTTGTCATATTTCCTTCATGGAAATGCTCCAACATACGCCCATTATTAATATGGAGATCGTATTCATCAGGGAATTTAACTGGTTCTACCCAATCTGATAATGCAAATCGTGCTTTTTTATCCGGGAAATTAAACCCGTCTACATATAATAATGGTGTACTTGAACCGTCAAAGTTACCCCATAAGAAACTACCCCAGTCTTTCAGCACAGTGTAATTCGCTTGGCTAAATAATGGTGATAGGCTAGCCATTTCGTCGAAAATATCACTTGGATGACTATAATTCCAATTTTGTCCTAGTCGGTTAGCAACTTCCTGAATGATCCACCAATCCGGTTTTGAATTCCCCTTTTCAGGTAGTGCTTGATATAAGCGCTGGACGCGTCTTTCTGTATTCGTGAATGTACCGTCTTTTTCAAGAGAAGGTACAGCAGGTAAAATTACATCCGCATATTGAGCCGTTCTAGAGAAGAAAATATCTTGAACAACTAGAAAATCCAACTTAGATAACACGTCGTGAACATAATTCGCGTTTGAATCAACAAGCGCCATATCTTCACCGACAATATACATTCCTTTCATTACTCCATCATCAATTGAATGGAGCATTTGGATATTATCAAGCCCTGGTTTTCCATCAATACTAACACCATATGCTTTTTCAAATTTCTTACGTGCAGCATCATCCGTTACATGCTGATATCCCGGTAACCATCCCGGAAGTGAGCCCATATCACAGGCACCTTGCACATTATTATGCCCACGAAGCGGATAAGCACCTGCACCTGGTCGACGATAATTTCCTGTTGCCAGTAACAAGTTAGAAATCGCTGCAGATGTATCTGAACCACCTGTATTTTGCGTAACACCCATTCCCCAAAGAATACAAGTGCCGTCTGCATCACGGATCATTTCTGCTGTTCCAATTAACATCTCTTTAGTAATACCAGTTATTTTCGAAGCATAGTCAAGTGTATACTTTTCTAATACTTCTTTAAATTCATCAAATGAATGTACGTTTTCTTTGATAAACGCCTCATCATGCCATCCTTGATCAATCATATATTTCGTAACAGCCATAAGCCATACTTGGTCTGTACCTTGTTGTGGACGCATAAATATGTCAGAACGCTCTGCCATTTCATGTTTTCTTAAGTCTGCAACAATCAGCTTTTGGCCATGCAATTTATTTGCACGTTTCACGCGTGTAGCAAGTACTGGATGCCCTTCAGCTGGATTTGCACCGACAATAATGACAAGTCCTGCTTCTGCAATATCTTTAATTGTTCCAGCATCCCCACCCATTCCAACTGTACGGAACAAACCATCAGTCGCTGGTGATTGGCAGTAACGTGAACAGTTATCCACGTTATTCGTTTCAAACACTTGGCGTGCCATCTTCTGAATAACATAGTTTTCCTCATTCGTTATTTTCGATGATGATATAACTCCCACGCCATCTTTACCATGATCTTTTTTAATTTGACCTAGCTTAGCTGCTACTAAATCAAGCGCCTCTTCCCAAGTTGCTTCGACAAAAGAATCTCCTTTTCGAATAAGGGGTGACGTAATCCGTTCTTCACTATTTACGAAATCCCAACCAAACTTTCCTTTCACACATGTGGATATTGCATTTACAGGTGCTTCAGATACAGGTTGAACTTTTAAAATCTTACGATCCTTCGTCCATACTTCAAATGAACAGCCTACGCCACAAAACGTACAAACTGCCTTTGTTTTCTTTGTCCGTGTATCACGCATTTCGGCTTCTACATCTGAAACGGCCATAATACCGCTGTATCCAGGCTCTACGTCTTTAATTAATTCAATCATTGGTGATAGAATTTCTTCTTTTAATCCAGTCATGAAGCCAGCTTCACCAAGCATCGATTTTTCCATCAATGCATTACATGGGCAAACTGTAATACAATGACCACAGCCTACACAAGATGAGTCATTAATTTTCGCTCCGCCATCCCAAAGAACAATTGGACGATCCCTCTCCCAATCTATCGAAAGCGTTTCGTTCACTTGAAGGTTTTGACATACTTCAACGCATTGTCCACATGCAATACACTGATCTGGATCGTATCGATAAAACGGATGTGTGAAATCGATACCACTTGTCTCGGTTTTCGGCTTATACGGGTATTTCTGGTGCTCAATTTCCATCATGTCGACCGTGTTATGAATCTTACAATTGCCATTATTGTTATCACATACTGTACAGTAGAGTAAGTGATTTTCTAATATCCGGTCCATTGCCTCCGTCTGCGCTTCTTTTGCTTTGGGTGATGCCAAAGAGATGTTCATTCCAGAAACAGCCTTTGTTGAACAAGAACGCAATAATTTTCCATCCACTTCAACAATACATGTATCGCATGTTTCAATTGGATCTACTTCTGGCATATAACATATCTGTGGATGCTCTAATTCATTTTGATTGATGACCTGAAGAATCGTTGCGCCTTCTTTAAAGTCATAAATCGTTTCATTAATTTTAATAGACATATAAGCGCCTCCTTTTTTAATATAAAAAAACCACCATGAAAAAACAAACCATCCCATTGGGCTTAGTCGTTTCATGGTGGAATAGTTTTTTAACAGAGCTTGCTAAATTACCAATCCAATTTTAATATAAGTAATAATAGTATAATTGCATCTCAATACAATCAAACCATCCTATTCTATTATTATAGTCTACAACCTTAGAATTAACAATAAATTTCAAAACTATTTAAATATTCTGCTCTCACCCTTAGGAGGAATAACAATGTCAAAAAAGATTCATGATTTTAATGACATCATTAGGAAATTACGAAAAGATTTATTTGGTAAAGGACCTGAACGAATTCATACAGTTTTTGTGGAAAATATGGCTATTACTACGCTTTATGGCAATCTAACACCAACTGAAAAGTTCATAGCTAGCACGCAAGAAGGTAAAGAAATCATACATTCAGCAAGAACATGTATGATACAAGATGTCTATAGCAAAGAATTACCTGTCGGACTAGAAGAACTCGTTGGCGCTAAATTTCTACATTTGTTTTCAGATATAAAAATAGATGAAGATATTGCTGTGTCCGTCTTTCTATTTGATCAACATATAAAATTATAAAGGAGGATAAACCGATGGAACTTATTAAGCGACGAAAAGTTATCAAGTATTCAGCTAATGGTTTCAAACAGACAGAAGATATAGTCGTTGTAGAACACCCAGTTACAATTAAAATAAATGGCGAAGAATTTATGACTATCGTTTGTTCGCCTGAATATATCGAGGATATGGCTGTTGGGTTTTTAGCATCTGAAAGGGTCATTCTAAAATATGAGGACATTAAAGATATTTGGGTGCAAGAAGAATTGGGTTTCGTCAATATAAAAACGACTAAACTAAATTCTTTTTATGAAAAATTACAAAGTAAACGTTATATCACTTCCTGCTGCGGCATGAGTCGCCAAGGATTTGTTTTCGCTAACGACGCATTAACAGCAAAGAGAATGACAGAAATGAATGTGCAACTAACGCCAGATGAATGCTTTAGTTTGATGAGAAAAATGGAGAATGCAGCAGAAATATTTCGTGTTACTGGTGGCGTTCATAATGCAGCTTTATGTGATAACAACGGTATAATACTGTCAAGAACAGATATTGGACGCCATAATGCACTTGATAAAATATACGGATATTGTTTAAAGCATGATATTTCAGTGAGGGATAAAGTAATTGTTTTTAGCGGTCGACTTTCATCAGAAATCCTATTGAAAGTTGCAAAAATTGGTTGCGAAATCATACTTACAAAGTCTGCGCCTACTGAACTTGCACTAGAACTTGCGGAAGAACTAGGAATTACAACAGTCGGTTTTATACGTGGCGAGACCTTTAATTTGTATACTCATCCAGAAAGAATTATTCCTGTATAACGAATTAACCTTTCAGAACATTTTAAATTATGTTCGTGACAAATATAACTTTTGATGATAGCATAACTCAAAAGTGGAAAGGGTTATCTTGCTTATTGATTTTATATATTTTAATAACTAAATAAGTGACGCCTTTTCTATTAAAAAAAGGAGGAGATGACAATTAAAAAAACTAAAAACAGATGGCTAATTGCAGCATCTGCAGTCGGTATTCACATTTCAATCGGTTCAGTTTATGCTTGGAGTAATTTTACCAACCCTTTAATAGAACAATTTGGGTGGTCTACAAGTCAGGTGCAGCTTACTTTTAGTATCGCAATCTTATTTTTGGGCCTATCCGCTGCATTTTTAGGGCATTTTGTAGAAAAGCACGGTCCTAGAAAGTCAGGACTTCTTGCCGCCATCTTTTTCGGAACAGGTGTCATAGGTTCTGGATTTGCTGTAGGAGTTTCCTCATTACCTTTACTTTATTTATTTTACGGGGCTATCGGTGGTATCGGCCTTGGGTTAGGTTACATTACACCCGTTTCCACACTTGTAAAATGGTTCCCTGATAGACGTGGACTTGCAACTGGACTTGCAATTATGGGATTCGGTTTTGCTGCAGCTATTAGTAGCCCGATCATGGAAATACTCATTACATCAGTTGGACTTCAAAAGACCTTTTTCATTCTCGGCGCTTCCTATTTAACTATAATGATTTTATCCTCACTTTATCTTGAAAAACCAGAAGAAGGTTGGGCTCCAGCTGGTTTTAAAGAGAAGATTAAATCAGGTAAAGTGGAAGAAAAAATTGATTTAGCACAACTGACCGCAAATGAATCTGTAAAAACAAAACGTTTTTATTATTTATGGCTTATGTTGTTTATAAATGTTACCTGTGGTATTGCTATATTATCCGCCGCAAAACCGCTTGCAATTGATAGTATTGGTATGACAACTGTCCAAGCAGCCGCACTAGTCGGTGTTTTAGGCATTTTTAATGGTGCAGGTAGACTTGGTTGGGCTGCTATATCAGACTATATTGGCAGGCCAAATACCTATACCACCTTTTTTGTAATCCAACTTGCATTATTCGCACTATTGCCATTCACTACTAATGCAATTATTTTCCAAGTAGCATTAGCAATTATTTACACCTGCTATGGTGGTGGATTTGCTGCAATACCTGCCTATATCGCGGATATCTTTGGAACAAAACAACTCGGTGCTATACACGGCTATATATTAACAGCGTGGTCAGCAGCAGGTGTAGCCGGACCTATGTTTGCCGCTTGGATGAAGGATACTACTGGAAGTTACGAGAGTAGTTTACTATTCTTCGCTGGCCTTTTTGTTATAGCGTTTATCATTTCTATCTTAATAAGAGTTGATATTAAACAAGTTAAAAAGAGAAATGAAGAACTCTTACAATCATCTAATTCAGCATTACAACCATTAAACAAGATTGCCAATTAAACAGTAGATTGTTTTACAAAGATAGTAATTAAACACGAAGAAGCTCATTTATTTAAATAAGCTTCTTCGTCGTTTTAAGAAAAATAGTTACCAGGTTTTTAGAAACCGCTCAGTGTAATTTCGTCCTATTGCTATAAGTTTATCTTTCTTTTCATCATCAATATCAAACTGTGTTGCACTATAATTATCTACTGGAATAAAAACAATATTTTTTTCATGCTTCCGAGATATATACTGTTTGTCATGGGCATCTTTCATTGTCGAAAATAATGCTTCAAATAAATTTAACGCATTTGTAATTTTATGTGCTGGTATTTCATCTAGCTCCCTACTCAGTTTTAATCCGAGTACAGGCCGCTCTTTTTCGCCATTACTGTTTTCAAATATCCATATCGGAAAATTACTTAATACGCCACCGTCTACAACAATATTATCCCCTCCACCAATCTTTAGTCGGACTGGTTCAAAGAAATAAGGTATCCCACAACTCATACGTAATGCGCGCGCAACCGAAAAGTTTTCTGGAATTAACCCGTAACTTTCTAAGTCGTCAGGCAATACAATCATTTTTCCATTCGTTAAATCTGAAGCAACAAGTTTTAAACTGCCTTGTGGTAAATCTCCAAAAGTATAGACGTTTTTAGCAGCTAATTTTTCCATAAACCAGTTTTCTAAAGTCGTTCCTTGATATAGGCCAAGCCGCCAATAAAGACGTGCCCACTTCATAAATGGAAACGGAATAATCATTGTGCGTGGATCAAGAAGCTCCTTGAAGTCCAGCTCAGCTAGCATAACTTCAATTTCTTTCCCTGTGTAACCTGCCGCAATAAAGCAAGCAAGAACTGCTCCTGCACTTGTTCCAGCTAAACGTTTAAACTTATATCCATTCTCCTCTAAAACTTGATAGGCACCGACCAATGCAAAACCCTTTATACCCCCTCCAGAAAAAACACCGTCTATTAACACATTTCCCCTCCCCTTTTATACTCTAAGCTGTAAGTTGAAAGTTTAGAACTTACAAAATTAAAATGAACCCTGGGAAAACTTTCCCGGGGCTCATTCGATTTCGTCCTACTTTTTAATCTGTAGATTAATCACACTTATAATTAATTATTTTTCAATGATAATTCTAATTCTTTTTCCTTTTTACTTTTCCAATTTACTAGGAATATACCTAAGAAGATTAATAAACCACCGAGCATTGTGTACCATTTTAATCTTTCATCTAATATAAACCAGCCGGAAAGCACGCCAAAGAATGGCGCTAAAAAGAGAAATGCACTTGTTCGTTCTGGATTTCCTTGTTGTAAAAGAAAAAACCAAATTGAAAATTGTATAATAGAGGCCGGAATAGCAAGCCACAACAAAATTAGAATTGAACTAGTGTTTACAATAAAAAAAGTTTCTTCCATAAGAAAACTCCAAATAAAAAGGATTATCCCACCAAAAAGCATTTGATAAGCAGTCATCACCCATGTATCAAATTTATAGCCATGCGTCTTGATTAACAAAGTTGCTGTAGCCCATGAAATTGCTGATAAAAACCCTATTAATGTACCTAGTCTAAAATCAATAGTACCGCCCATTGTAATAAAAACACCAATGAATCCTATAATCACACCAAACCATTGTTGTGCATGATAGCAAAGCTTTAAAAAAAATGTGCCAAAAATAACAACAAGTAATGGATTCATAAAAGTTAAAATAGACGTTTCTCCTGCAGTAATAGTCCGCAAGGCAATAAAAATAAAGCCCATCACCAAAGCCGTTTGAAATAACCCAATTAATACTAACCATAACCATTCAATCGCTTTAGTAGGATGTTTTCTCTTAAGCATTTTTACAATTATAGCCATAATTATCCCGGCAATTGAAAACCGTAATGCAACCAATAAAAGAGGTGAAGAATAAGCTAAACCAACCTTACCAATTGCGAAAGCAGAACCCATCAATCCAGTCGTTATAACAACTAATAAAAAGAATAGTAGCTTATTCATCAATTCCCCACCTAACGAGTTTCATATTTTTCAAAACTCTTTTTTCCACACTGGTGAAAAAAACTTTACCCCACGTCTATTCATTGGTAATAGCTTCATATCGGCTAATAAATGACTTGTGTAACCAATTATTCCAATTATAAATAGTCCTTCAATATTCAAAGCAGCTTCTGCATAATACATAATCACTGCATAAAAACCAATCCCCAATAAAGAGTGTGTATACGATCGATGCGGTAAAAATGATGCCAATAGTATGTAAAAACCTAACAGTATAACCCATATTGTTGTATCCATTGCAAATCCACCAATAATTACACCAACTCCTGTTAATGAGAGCATCCTTCGTTGCGTAACAATTATTGAAAAGCCCAACATTCCAAAACCAATCAACATACGTTGAAGAAGCCGGGTATCAAAATTACCGTTCATATAAGATTGATAAATTGTATACATAATAACAATGAGTCCCATTAAAAACATAGGTGTTTTAATCATTTTTTTAGAAAGTGTTATCTTATTGCTAGCTAAACCGTTTGTGTCTAAATCGGGTATCAATCCTGAAATACCGCCAACCACTGCAAACAAAGCAATTGTAAGTGGCTCAGCCTCCGTGATCACGCCATACCCTGCTCCGACTGCTACCCCAATCGTTAAATGTGCAGTCCCTTTCATTTATACCATTTCCTGTCTGTTATTTAATATTGGTGACTAGAACTGAAATAACTAAATCTCAGATTTTAGAATTCGAAAAATAATGATACTAAAAAAAGTGTACCATAAGTTAAAATGGATAAGTAAAGTTATTATTAATTATTAAATTGACTCACCCTAATAGTCAATAAAAAAAAAGTAACAACTGTCTATTTAAATTAACAGTTGTTACTTTATATATGACTTATTTAAAGCTTCTATTTAAAAAAGCTTTCGTTCTATCAAATTGAGGATTTAAAAACAATTGTTCAGGATGCCCTGATTCTACAACTTCTCCGCCATCCATAAAAATGACTCGATTAGCTACTTCTTTAGCAAATTCCATTTCATGCGTTACGACAATCATCGTCATATGCTCTTCTGCCAAGTTTTTCATTACCTCTAATACTTCACCAGTTAATTCAGGATCCAAGGCAGATGTAGGTTCATCGAACAATAATATATCGGGATTCATCATCAAGGCACGAGCAATCGCTACTCGCTGTTTTTGCCCACCGGACAATGTTGAAGGATATACATTTGCTTTATCGGAAATACCAACTTTAGCTAGTAACTCTGCACTTCTTTTTTTGATTGCATCGGCTGGCTCTCTCTTTGTCAATCTTGGAGCAAGTTCTAAATTATCTTGCACTGTTAGATGAGGAAATAAATCAAATTGTTGAAAGACCATCCCCATCTTGGCAGTAATTCTTTTGATTTCTTTTGGTTTTGAATAAACGCCATTTTCAACTAAATAATCCCCTGCTACGCGAATACTACCACCATTTATTTCCTCTAAGTAAACTAAACTACGGAGCATAGTACTTTTACCAGAGCCTGAAGGACCAATCACCGCAACTACGTCATTTTTTTCTACATCAAATGTAATTTGTTTAAGTACTTCTAATGGTCCAAATGATTTTTTCAACTTGTCAATTTCAATGATCGCCATATTCTTCACCTCTTTTTATTCAAATTTAAACCGTCTTTCAAGCCATTTAAAGAATAATGTTAACGACAATGTAATCATCAAGTAGATAACACCCGCAACAACGAAAGGAAATACTGTAAAGTCTCTGTTTACTGCTGTTTGTGCAAAGTGAAGTAACTCTGGAACCGCCACTGCGTAAAGAAGCGCAGTATCCTTAACAAGCGTAACTGACTCATTCGCAACGGCCGGTAAAGCGTTACGAAACATTTGTGGTAAAATAACGCGGGTCGTTGTCTGCCATTTATTTATACCGAGCACCTGAGAAGCTTCATATTGTCCTTTATCGATTGATAAAAGCCCTCCACGAAAGATTTCCGCAAAATAAGCCGCATAGTTAAAAATAAAACCTAAACAAGCAGCCGTAAATCGGTCTAATACTAAGTATTCGCCAACTACCGGAAGTAACGGAAGTCCAAATACTATAAATAACAACTGAAGCAATAACGGCGTACCACGTAGTAAATAAATATAGCTATGCGCAAACAAAGATATGGGTTTAAATCGACTTCTTACCGCTAATGTTAATAAAAAACCAAGTGGAATGGATGCTAAGATGGCGATAATAAAAAGGAAAACTGTTATTTGAGCCCCTTCCAACATCGGCTTCAGTATGGACATAAAATAATCTAATGACATGAAAGGATCCTCCCAAAAACAAAACAGGATTTCTCAAGGATATCCTGTTTCGCCTTCTATTTATTCTTACTTATTTTAATACTTTATTTACCCCAAACCATTTTACAGAAATTTCTTCAGCTGTACCATCTTCATTCATTTTATCGAGAGCTGCTTGTAATTTCTCAAGTAATTCTTCATTACCTTTTTTCACACCAATACCATATTCCTCTGGTGCAAGTTCGTCACCTATAACTTTAAATGTATTTTCTTCTTGTGACATATAATAATCAATGACAACTTCATCAATGACAACTGCATCTACACGACCAATTTTCAGGTCAGTTAACGCTAAAACGTTATCAGCATACTCTGAAATTGATTTAATTTTAGATTCAATCGGGTTTGCAGCAAGTGCATCAGATGCCGATGAAAGTGCTTGTAGGCCCACAATTTTACCGTCTAGGTCATCAAGTTTTTCAATTGTAGAATCAGCTTTCGTCGCAACAACTTGCGCATTAGCTAAATAAGGTTTTGTGAAAAGTACTTTTTCTTTACGTTCATCAGTAATAGTATAACCATTCCATATAAGATCAATTCTTCCACTACTTAGTTCTGTTTCTTTTGCTTTCCAATCAATTGGTTGGAATTTAGCAGTCATGCCCATATGTTCTGCAGCAGCTTTAGCATATTCAATGTCAAATCCAGTCAATTCATTCTTATCATCACGGAATCCCATAGGTGCAAATTTATCATCTACCCCAATAATAAGTTCCTTCTTATCTGTAGAACCATTATCTTTTTCCTCAGATTTAGAGTTTGAGCATCCTGCAAGTAATAAGAATACAGCGACAGAAGCTAAAAACAGCATTGTTAATCGTTTCATTCGTAATAAACCCCTCTCAATTTATCTTTTATGCACTTCATCACTTTAGCACGCTAACATATTATAAGATACCATATTTCTAAATAAAATAAAACTATTAAATAGGTTCATGACTAAAAACTTTAAATTAATATCATAATTGAGTCAATTTCATAATTACCTTAACTTGCTACAACGAACAACATATTGTTCGAGAACGTTCTAACTCGACTATATGTTGTGGTGGTGTAGCAATAAAACACTATTATGAAATTGGTTGAATTTAGAAACAATTACAGTCTCTTTAATTAAATACACTTTTAAATGGATGGCAGCATTAACATAATGAAGGTATAGTCGGGGTACATGCGGAGATTATTAATACTAGACATATTCTATTTAGCGACAAATTCCCCATACATTAAATAATTCTAAATGGTTGATTCAACTTTTTTAATGCAGATAAAACGCTTAATGCGGCTAAGAAGCTAGTCTTCGGATTCATAGGTAGTGGTTCATTGTTTACGTTAAAATAAAAACTACCAAATGAGCCACTAACTTTGAGTTCATGATTATTTTCGGTTGCATGAGGATCTGCAATAACCTTTACCATCGTTTTCTTAGAGCCAATTCCGGCAAGCGCTAAAACAATAGAAACGTTCATATTACTTGGGAACTTTTCAATTGCCCCCTTAGCATTACCACTATAAAGGATTTTCGGTGCGCGAAGATCAAATTCTCCAAGTGATTGGGCTGGTTTTGTCGTTTTTATCTCAACTGACTCGATTGTATCTAATGATGCTGCAGCTTGAATGCCGTCTAATCCAGCTATTGCCCCAGACGGGATAACTATTTCAGTATTATGCTCTTTTGCTAGTTGGCATATACGTTGAAAAAATTCTTCACTTGCAAATGCACCTACAGATATTGGCAAAAACTTTTTATTCCTTCTTAATATATCTTCTGCATACTGATTGACAACTTTAATATTTGCCGTTTCAACTACAACATCGATATCAGAATCTATAAACTCACCGAAATTTGAATATACATCTATTTCGTATTTTTCCTTATATAGTTGAAAACTTGGATTATACTTTTTTCGTTCATCAAGTACCGAAACGATTCTCAATTCTGAATCGAATTGTTCTATATTAATATTCTTAATTAAAAATTCACCAATCGTCCCACAACCTATTAAACCAATATTAACTTTAATTACCTCCATTAGAAAAAATCCAAGTCCCAACACAAGTCTCCCCTGCGTCAAAACTTGGATTTCTTTTTAATTATTCGCTAAGTTCAGCTTTCCACTCATCTTTAATTTCAATACCAGTCTTAGCTGCCATATCAGCATTTACTACAAATTTTAACTCTTTTGGAACTTGTACAGGTAGATCTTCAGGCTTGCTTTCACCTTTCAAGATTTTAGCCGCCATTATACCAGATTGATAACCGATATCAAAATAATTAAAGCCATATGCTGCTAATCCCCCACGTTTTACTGAGTCTAGCTCTCCTACCATCATTGGTAGTTTATTATCTACTGCCACAGAAATCACTGATTCAAGTGCCGATACAACTGTATTGTCTTTAATGATATAAAGAGAATCGACCTTACCAATTAATGATTCCGTTGCTTGCTTAACATCTGCGGAAGTTGCTACTGATGCTTCCTCAATTGTTATACCCATCTCTTTCGCTATTTCATTTACTTTATCTACTTGTACACGTGCATTTTGTTCACCTGAGTTAAAGACAACACCAATACTTTTAGCTCCTAATTGTTCTTTTAAGAATGTCATTGTTTGTGGAATTACATCGGGATGTAAATCAATTGTACCTGTTACATTCCCACCTGGACTTTCAAGTGATTGCACTAATTCAGCACTAATAGGTTCAGTTACTGATGTAAAGATTATTGGAATCTCCTGTGTTGCACTTGCTACAGCTTGTGCACTTGGTGTTGAGTTTGCAAAAATTAAATCAACACCTGAACTCACAAGGTTAGTTGCGATTGTCGTGTTTGCACTATTATCATTTTGAGCATTTTGAATGTCATATTCTACATCAAGACCTTCGTCTTCTAATGCTTTTTGAAACCCTTCAAATGCTGCATTTAATGATGGATGTTCAACAATTTGCGTAACTCCAACTTTAAATGTCTTTGCATCTTCTTTTTCAACTTCCTTTGTACCCTCAGCTGCATTCTCTTTCTCGGTTGGCTCTGTTGAAGCATCTTCTTTTTCTTTTGCTCCACACGCTGCAAGAAGTAGCATAATACTTAATAGCGCTACGGCATATTTCAACCACTTCATTCTCATCTCTTCTCCCCCTCTTAATAAAATCGCCAACTATCTATTTAGATTGTTCTGGCAATAAATCATTTTTAATCATACATTGTCAGACAAATTTAGTCAATAATATTTAGGTATCTCCATAATGTAACAAATCAACTTACAAATATTACAATATATGTAAGTTATGTTGAATTTATTTAACTATAGACTATAACGGAAGATAGGAAGAAGTTAGTTGCGAGAAGAGTTAAACACCATTTTATCAAATAAATTCTGATGAAGTATAAAAAAAATTAATAATGACATTACATAATGGTGGAAAATGATGAATAAGAAGTTTCAATTTAACAGTATGAAGAAACTGAGTTTATTATCGAAGAACAAGTACAATTATTTATTTCAAACACGCAAATCGCTAATTCTATGGCGAATGGTCTTCGAGTTGCTAATAGTTATTTATTAACCAGGAATGCTGACTATAAAGAGGCATTCAATGAATTTGCAGTACATGGAGAATATTATTCAAATCATATGCAAGAAGATCTATTCTATACAGAAATCGATACATCAAGTGTGGATGCTGCAGCGGAATGGCGTCAAGGCATAATAAATGATGTTTTTAACGAGTTTGTTAAAGGGAATAAAGAGCTCGCCTTGGCCAATATAACTAAATTAGATGCAATTGGAGAAGTTGCTGCTAGTTCAAACAATCTTACAAGACTAGCTGACGAACTAAATATGTTAGTCCGTGAGTTTACAATATAATTAAATTAAAATAAAATAACTGCCAAATTCAATCGCAATTTATAATTGCTAATGAATTTGGCAGCTTTTTATTGTAATTCGTATAACATTTTTTCAAATTCGGTTAAGGTATCTACCCCTAAATAACTAACCCCAGATTCCCCATCTATATCTTCCTCAAATGGATCTGCACCTGCATCGTATAATAAAGCAGCCATTTCATAATTTTCATTTGAAAATGCTGCAGTTAGAGTAGTTGAATATGAATCCTGAACATTTGCATTTGCCCCCACTGCCAATAAGAGCTCAGCAACTTCAATCTCATTATTGTAAATTGCATAATGGAGAGCTGTCGTTGACTCCTCATCACTTTGATGAACATCAGCATTTTCATTTAGTAATTTTTTCACTTCGGATATATCTCCATTTGCCGCTGCTGTCATTAGTGGTGTTAAATCATCGAGAATTATTTCTTCTTCAAAAAATTCTTCTTCTGCTAAAGTTTTATCTGATGGGAAAATAGAGCTTAAAAATGTCATCCCTAAGGTAAGTAATATTATCATTCCGACATATAAAACTAATAAAACTGCCCCTGTTATCGATGCCCCTATAGCAATCTTTTTAGTGTTTGGTTGAAAGTTCGGCGTTCCTTCAACACGCATAAAATGACCTATAGCTTGAATTCTCTTTGGCAAATTGGGATGTGTTGAACAAATTTCGGCAAACCATACAGCTACGTTCGATTCACTACTAATTTGTTCCAAGTATGCAACCTCATCTATTTCTTGATAAAGTCTTTTACCAATACCCAATATCGTTAATGCGTTTTTTGCAGCATGACCATCTTCTGTATAATAAGCTGCCTTTCTATCACAAGTATATTCACACGCACGGCTGTAAGCCTGTGATAGGAAAGGAATAAAGTTGGATGGCGCTATAAGAATACTTTTCCATACATGCCTTCTCTTAATATGGGCTAATTCATGGGCAATAATAAAATCTAATTCCTTCTCCCCTTTTTGTCTAGCTAATTCAAATACTTCAGAATAAATAACAACCATATCTCTCCCTAAAAACCTTGTTGCAAAAGCATTGAATGCTCCATCTGATTGAATTACATATACATCGGGTACTTTATTAAGTGACATTTTTTTAGATAGTTCTAGTACGCGAGTATAAACATCTGGAAATTGCTTTTCACTAACTCGGATACCATTTCCTCTAATATTTCCTATCATTATAGCATTTGTAATTAAAATGATTCCAAGAAATACTAAAACAATCGCTATACCTATTAAACTTACCATAGCAATTAAATAGATAAATATACTAAAAATAATACTTATAATAAAATATGGTGTTTCTTTACTAGATATTAAAGAATGTGAATTCAATTTCATACCTCTCCTTATAAAATAGTAATTATTTTCCAACCAACAATAAATAATAAGGACAATAAAGGATATAGTCAATAGGTATTCATACGTTAAATTTTCACTAGATGCTTTTGAACTAAATGTCAAAAATATCCGAATTTTGTCATTTTATGTGATATCCTTTTGTTAAGCTATGATTGGAGGAGTTTACAAATGAAAATCACAATTGTCGGAGCAGGTAATGGTGGAATTATTGGCGCTTTAGATTTAACAAAACGTGGTCACGAAGTAACTTTATTACAACCACCAGGTGCTTTAAATGATACTTCTAAATTAGAAAAGGCAAAAGGAGCAACTTTGAATGGTGAATTTATTACAATACATTCTTTTACACACGATGTAAAAGAAGCACTTATGCACGCAGAAGTGGTGATGTTAACCATCCCTTCATTAATCCTTGAAAATGTTGCAGAAATAATTGCACCTTTTTTACAACCGGAGCAAATCGTTCTAATAAACGGCGCAAGCGCAATGAATGCTTATCGTTTTCAAAAAGTATTAAATGATTTACAAATAACGACAAATATTTACCCATGTGAAACGATGTCGCTAACTTATGCTGCCCGCTATCACGAAGAAACGAATGTTGGTGAACTCATATTAACGCATCAATATAATTTATTCAGTGCTTATCCATCGAAATACACAAATGAATTGATTGATCGTTTAAAACCAATGTATGACACTTTAATTCCTGCAAAAAACACGATTGAAACAACGTTAAATAACGGAAATCCCGAATCGCATCCAGCTCCTGCTATTCTCAATGCTGGACGAATTGATTATGCGGGTGATTCTTTTTATTTATATAAGGAAGGTATTACTGAGCATACGATTCATGCTATAGAAGCAATTGATCTTGAACGTCAAGAAATTTGTAAAGTATTGGGATTCGAAGTGCTAGGTAAATCTGCACGTTCAGAACGCAGTGCTTATTTCGAGAAAGATAAAACGTTGCTGCAACAATATAATGAGAGTCCAGTTTTGAAAGATTTGTTAGGGCCTACCTCTTTAACAAATCGTTATATTACAGAGGATGTCTCCAATGGATTGGTTTTATGGTCAAGTATTGGTAATACCGTCGGAATAAAAACTCCTGTCATTGATGCCATTATTTTATTAACGAATGTTCTTTTGAAAAAAGACTTTTATACGGATGGCGTAACGTTAGAACATCTTGGAATTGATGTTACTAATGCTGATGAATTAAACAAACTTATGTAAATAATGAAAGGAGCAGACATGAAAAAACGTAAATCAATTAAAGTCCCGCATACTTTTGTATTGATCTTCTGTATTATCATATTTGTAACGTTATTGTCTTATGTCGTGCCGGCAGGTCAATTTGAACGTATTGAAAATGATAATGGAGCTATGATTGTTAAAGAAGACTCATTTAAATATGTTGAATCATCACCCATTTCTCCAGTAAGAATGATAAAGGCTATTCCAGAAGGTATGACATCCGCTGCTTCCATTATCTTTTTAATATTCATTATTGGTGGAGCATTTTCAATGATTAATAATACCGGAGCTATAAAAGCTGGAATCTCAAGTCTAGTTAAGAGGTTACAAAACAAGGAGTTAATTTTAATTCCTACAACAATGCTCGTATTCTCCCTTGGTGGCGCCACATTTGGTATGGCTGAGTCCACCCTTGTTTTTATTCCAATAGGCATTGTATTAGCGAGAAGTTTAGGAATGGATGCATTAACCGGGATGGCTATTGTAGCGCTTGGAGCATGTGCAGGTTTCGCAGGCGGCGCATTTAATATTTTCACAGTTGGTGTAGCCCAAGATATTGCAGGATTGCCACAGTTTTCAGGGTTCGGTTATCGACTCATTGTACAAGTTATATTTGTTGCCATTGCCGCAATTTATGTAATTCGATATGGCCGCAAAGTTAAGAAAGACCCTAAAGCTAGTTTAGTTTATGATTTGGAACAACAAGAAATTAATGAAGGCGCTTTGGAGTTTGAAGAATTTAACATTCGTCATAAATTAGTTTTATTTGTTTTATTAATTGGTTTTGGATTTATCATTTATGGTGTTTTAAATGGTTGGAGTACTGGAACTGATTTAGCCGCAATTTTTTTAACTATGGGGATTGTCTCTGGATTTATTGGTGGTAACTCAGCCGGAAAAATAGCAGATGATTTTATTGATGGAGCGAAAGGTGTTTTATTTGGCGCATTAATTGTAGGATTAGCTAAAGCGATTGTTATTGTATTAGAAGATGGCATGATTATAGATACAATCATTTATGGAACTTCAAGCTTTTTAGTTGTATTACCTAATTATTTAGGTGCAGTTGGAATGTATTATGTACAGTTTGTATTAAATTTCTTTATCCCTTCAGGTAGTGGACAAGCTGCGGCTTCCATTCCTTTAATGGCACCTTTGGGTGACTTAGTAGGCATTTCCAGACAGACTGTTGTGTTGGCGTTCCAACTGGGAGATGGCATGTCTAACTATTTATTTCCAACTTCTGCGATTTTAATGGCTGGTTTAAGTATTGCTAATATTCCTTATGAAAAATGGCTAAAGTGGGTTTTGCCATTAATGGGATTATGGGTTTTGGCTGCGAGTATTTTAATGATTATTGCTGTACTAATAGACTATGGTCCGTTTTAAATTACCAAGTCTTCAAATGACATCAAATCATTTGAGGGCTTATTAATTAATTAAATTATAAAAATACCGGATCGATTTTTAAGAGTTATGAAAACTAACGAAACTTTTTGTTGTTCTATTTCCTTCTGTTTGTTATAATTACTTAGATATATTGTCTCAGTAGCTCAGGGGATAGAGCAACAGCCTCCTAAGCTGTGGGTCGCAGGTTCGATTCCTGCCTGGGACGTAAAAATAAAAAGAATGACACCTCATTTTGAGGTGTCATTCTTTTTATTTTGATTAATAATCAAGATTAACTTAATGAAGATAAAATCCAAAACCTATTATAAAGTATGCTACATGCGCTGTATAATAAATAATTGTTTCTGACATACTAAAACCTGCTATATGCCAGAGAATATGCTCTAATGTTCATTTACGAATCAAGTTCAGTTGCTAATTTATCATTTTCTTTCTTTACTGCATCTTGCTTAACAATTTTTTCCTCTTTCACTTCTGCTACCACACCAAATTGATCCTGATACATGATTTTCGCCACTTTCGGAGCAGCCCAGAATGTTGGAAACATTAGTAGTGAAACAGGTATCGCTGTGACAACAATAAAGGACTGAATCGCTTCGATTCCACCTTCACTAATCATCAACAGAACAACAGCTACCGTCCCCATTATGACTGCCCAAAAGACTCGCATTACTTTAGGTGGGTGCCCATCCCCTGTTATTGCGACAGAGATTGTATACGCCATAGAGTCAGCTGTCGTAACTACGAATAAAATAGTTACTAATAAGAAGAGTGGTGCAATGATTGAATTTAGCGGTAGTTGTTGTGTAATTGCCATCATCGCAGCTGGCATGCCAGATGTATTCAAGGCATCTGATATGACTCCCGGCTGTCCCAACTCATAAAATATCCCTGTGCCACCAACGACAGTAAACCAAAACGCAGTGACAATCGGAGCTGTAATGGACACTGCCAAAACCAACTCACGGATAGTACGTCCGCGGCTAATCGTGGAGATAAAGATCGCCATCATTGGACCATATCCGAGAAACCATCCCCAGAAAAAGATTGTCCAAGAACCAAGCCAAGCAGAATCTCCACGGAACGTGCTCATTGCGATGAATTCCCGAAGATGAACGCCACTTGCAGAAATGAAGGTATCGATAATAAACCCTCCTGGTCCTAACAATAAAATAGCAACCATTAAAATCAGCGTAATGATGACATTTAAATTACTAAGAAATTGTATGCCTTTACGCAAACCCGTAACAGCTGAAATAATAGCAATGGCAACGACACCTATGATAATAAGAACTTGTGTCATCAAGTTGTTCGGCACACCATACAAGGCTTCCATACCGTATGCGGCTTGTAGTCCTAGAAAACCAATTGGACCAATCGTCCCTGCTGCTACTGCAATGATTGAGAACGCATCTATAATAGTTCCTAGTGCATTTTTCTGCATAATTTTTTCACCCAGTATCGGGTAAAGTAGCGTACGAGGTTTCAATGGCATGCCTTTTTGATAATGCGCATACATCAACACAATCGTTCCTAACGTCCCGAGAATAGACCATGCAAGAAAGCCCCAATGTAAAAAGGATTGTGCGAACGCAGGAATAATCGCTTCTTTAGAACCTGATTCTATGCCTGCAAAAATCGGAGGACTATCAAGAAAATGATACATCGGTTCAGCAGCAGCCCAAAAAACGCCTCCACCGGCTAGCAATGTAGTCATGATCATAGCAAGCCATTTAAAATAACCTACTTCAGGTTTCTCTACAGCACCTAGTCTAACCTTGCCATATTTTGAGAACGCTAAGAAAAGTGCAATGAAAAAAGTACCCAATAGTAAGATTTGCCAAAATGCACCGAAGTATTTCACAGCAAAAGCAAAAGATTGGTTCACTATATTCGATACGAAATCGACGTTAATGAACGAAGCAACTACAAATGCTACAAGTAACCCACCACTAATGAACAATACAGGTCGATCCGTTTTAGATTCATATTTATTCACGTGAAACCTCCCTTAATAAAGATTAAATCTAAATACCTCTTTTACCTATCACATCGTATGAAACGGAATCTGATTTTTATATAATACCCCGTAAACACGATTATGTATCTCCTACAATCTAAGAGGCCTCAATCTTTATTAATAATTTATATTCAAACATCTACACTATAGTAGAAAAAATCCAATCCCCATAATTAGGTAGGCAGCAAGTAGAATCAGTCCTTCAAACCAATTTGACTCACCATCATTACATAAATTAATAACAAGGATAGATGCAGTAACCATAGCGACTAATTCTGGAATCGTAAATACCAGAGCCATCTGTTGCGGCATAAAAATAGAAACTAGAACTAGTAGCGGAGCAACGAACATAGCAACCTGTAATGTGGAACCAACTGCTATTTCTACAGATACGTCCATCTTATTTTTAACAGCCATCGTTACGGCAGATACATGCTCTGCTGCGTTTCCAACGATAGCGACGATGATAACACCTATAAACAACTCTGTCCACCCGAACTTCTCCCCTAGCATTTCAAATGTATGAACAAGTTGTTCAGAAACGAAAGCAACTGCTACCGTCGCCAATAACAAAATCAATATAGATTTCTTCTTTGTCCATTCAGGGATTTCTTCTACTTCCTGTTTCTTATCTGAAGATGTAAACACGCCGCGGTGTGTAACAAGTTTAAAAAATAATCCGGATAGATAAAGTACAATTAAAACGACGGAAATACCGATACTTAAATTGAATGTTTTTTGTGTATCCATAGATGCAGAAAATACTTCTGGAATTACAAAAGCCACTATGATCGCAAAAATGAGCAATCCAGAATTATACTGCGCATCATGGATACTAAAATTCTGACGTTTATGTTTAATGCCTCCCGCAAAAAAGGAAAGGCCTAGAACAAGTAGTAAATTCCCAAGCACTGAACCTGTAAGTGATGCTAATACGATACCGACAAGACCCGCTTTTAAAGCAAATATAGATATAAGTAACTCAACCGCATTACCGAAAGTAGCATTCAGTAATCCGCCAACTCTGGGCCCACTAACAATCGCCAGACTTTCTGTCGCCCGACCAATATATCCTGATAGTGCAATGATACTTATACAACTTAATACGAACATTGTCATGTCCGACCAATTAAAAATCGCTCCTGCTACAACTAATGGAACACCAGTGAAAACAAGTACTCCGAATAAACGATTCATCAAGAACACCTCGCTAACTGTAATTTCTTTTCATCCTATCTTTCCCTTTTAGAACAATAACAAACGTAAAATCATACTAAACTAAAAAATCAATTTATTTATAATAATGAATTTTAAAAGGCCTCTGCCGAATTCGCAAAGGCCAAATTTTTATTTATAATTTAAATCGTTGCACCAGTCGGTTTAATTCTTCAGCTAGTTTCGCTAAATCATTTGAACTATTAGCTACTTCTTCCATTGCACTACTTGCTTCTTCAGACGATGCAGATGTTTCTTCAACTCCTGCTGCCGACTCTTCGGAAATTGCGGCAATCTCTTGAATAGAACCACTCATTTCCTGGCTATTTGCAGCCATTTCAGATAAATTATTTGAAACAATGCCAATTCTGTCTGCCATTTCAACGACAGCTAAACTAATATTTTTGAATGTTTGACCTGTTGATTCAATTTGATTTGTACCTTGTTCTACTTCTTTATATCCCTCAAGCAAAGAGGATGCCACAAGGCTTGATTCACTTTGAATTCTGTCGACGATTTCTGTGATATTTGTAACAGATACAGAGGATTGTTCGGCAAGCTTTCTTACCTCATCCGCAACTACCGCAAAACCTTTTCCATGTTCTCCAGCACGGGCAGCCTCGATGGCAGCATTTAGTGCTAATAGATTGGTTTGTCCTGCGATATCTTGAATAACAGAAACAAGTTCAGATATTTCTTGAGCATGTTTATCTAACCCTTCAACTTTACGAACAGCTTCATGCACTATATGATCAATTACAACCATTTGCTCAGTAGATGATTTCATTAATCCGCTACCTTCGTTTGTCAATTCAAGTACAGCATTTGAAGAATTTTGGATATAGTCTCCGTTTTCATTAGCATCAATCACTTTTGTGACAAACGACTCCATCATTAAGGAAATGCTACTAGCGTTATTAGCCTGAGACTCCGTGCCTGTTGCTAAATCCTCCATCGTAATCGAAATTTGTTCTGTACTGGCTTTAACTTCATTTGCAGATTGGGTAAGTTCTTCACTTTGACTTGAAACAGTTTCTGATACGGTATTAATTTCAGTTAACAAATTACGTGTATTATCACTCATTTCATTTGTTGCTGCAACGAGTTCTCCTACCTCATCTCTTAACTTCGTTTCTAGCGCTTCGTTACTTAAATCACCTGTCGCTATTAATCCCATTCGATTCATAACAACACGTAGTGGTTTTGAAATTGAATTAGACGTGAAGAATGCGATGATCATGCTTAGTAAAGTAATTACTAGTACGAGAATAACCACAAAAATCAAGGTATTTTTTCCGCTATCCAATATTTTTTGCTGACTGCTTATAATATCTTCTTGCCTATTTACCGCTAAAGCTTCATAGCTAGCCATAACTTCACGAGCAATTACCGTCGCTTCCAAAAGATTCTTCATTGCTAATTCTTCATTACCTTTTTCATACACTTCAAAAACTTCACTTACAATATAATCATTCCACTCAAGTGCTTTCTTCCTATTACTTTTAAATTCATCAGTAGCTCCAATTGATTCTACGATATCTGCATTTACTTTTGCTATCTCAACGTTTTCTAAAAAAAGATCTTTATAACCGCTTTCTCCAGTAATTATATAACCGCGTGAAGTTCCTACTCTGTTAGCCATTGAAAGGGCTAATTGCTCATTTGCAATTAAACTTGGCAAATCACTTTTAATTACAACTTCTGTGTTTTTATTTATATCACTTATAATTAATACAATGAAAGCACCTAGTACTACAATTAATAAGACTACAATAGAAAATCCAAACATCATTTTTCCTTTAATACTTTTAAAATTCAACAAACCGCTCATCCTGACACCTCTTCATTTTTTTTTAACATAATCACTTTTCAATTTATCCTAATATGTAAATTACGTTTTTTTCCTCCTTAAAGATTCATTGCATTCATAACAGTACTATATCAATAGTAATTTTCCTTATGACTCAATAAAGTAGTCTTACTTGACCTTTATCGTCATATTCACCTAATTCTTTAGCATAAAAAATTATTATATAGGAAAAACTTTAATCATCGAAGTAAGCCCAATTAATGAAAAAAAAGAAGCTGCCTATATCGTTATTAGGCAGGCTCCACAATAATTTATTTCTAGCTTATTATTTACATTTTCAAATCTATCTTTGGTTAATACCCGTATGACAGCCATGTGACTTTACCCACTTGATAATGGCATTGATTGGATCTTCTAGCTCAATACCCGTCTGAGTTAGCTCATAAGTCACTTTTCTAGTCATAGAATCAGAAACGAGTTTAATGACAATTCCATGCGTTTCCAGTTCCCGTAATCTTGCTGTTAATAACCTGTCAGATATTTCCGGAATACTCTCTAATAATTCATGATAACGCTTTGGTCCATTCAATAATTGATAAATGATGATACCCATCCATCGTTTACCTATAAATTCAATTGTTGCATGGAAGCTATCACAAATTGTAAGACCATTTTCCAATAGTGCTGGTTGAATTAAGTTGTCTTTTTTCTCCATAGCTATAACCTCATTTGTTTGATACTTAAATATTAACATAAAAATTCTTGACAAACAAACTTACTAATAGTAACCTGTAAACAAACTTACTAATAGTAAGCTTATTAACAAACTAGAAACATCAAGGGGAGTCCAATTATGGAAACAAAATATGGTCAATTATCAGAAATCATACACGAACGTAAATCCGTTAGAAAGTTCGATTCTTCGTATAACATTTCGAAAGAAGAGATTGCAGAGATGTTAGTCGAAGCAACAGAAGCACCTTCATCAAGTAACCTACAACCTTGGAGATTTATGATTATCCAAGATCAAGATATCAAGAAAAAAATTAAAGAATTCTCATTTAATCAACAACAAATGGAAACTGCTTCAGCTATTATTGCAGTAATTGGCGATACAGAAATGTATCATAATATCGATGAAATTTACCAATCCAACTTTGAGGCAGGCAATATTGATGCAGCTAGTTTGGAAATTCAAACGAATAATGCTAAATCCTCGTATCCGTTTGCACCGAAAGAAGCTTTATTAAATATCGCCGCTTTTGATGCTGGCTTAGTCTCTATGCAACTGATGCTAATCGCTAAAGCAAAGGGTTATGACACAGTTCCAATGGGTGGTTTTGATAAACAACAGTTTGCGGAAGCATTCGAGTTGGAAGATCGGTATGTGCCATTAGTTCTCATTGCATTAGGAAAAGCTGCAGCACCTGCTTACAATTCAACAAGATTACCATTAGAAAAAATCGCCACATTTATTTAATAATAAATAACGAAAAGCCCATCAATAAATTGATGGGCTTTTCGTTATTTTATTTCGATACTTCTATATAGATACATGAGTGTCAGTTAGTCGAATTTAGCAATATGGTTTTTTCCAAAAAAGAATGTAACTGCAACCATAGTAGCGATAGTAAGTACCGTCACTAAGCCCATAATAACACCTTCAACATCAACACCAACTTTAACAATACTCAAAATTCCGCCTAATACAATCCCAGTCACCAAAGCCATAATAACTATTTTCAACAAAACATTTCACCCTTTCTATTTTTTTATCTTTTATGTGGTTGTTACATTTCATTATGAATAAAACGATTGAGAACATTTCTCAACTTAATAATAACTCAGATGAGAATCTTTATCAACATAAAACTTTATATTTTTAATACTTTTTTTACATTCTGTGACAGACATTAATGATAACCTGTATAATTAGCTCTAGAATAAATTGTTTCTATATATGCTTAATTCGGAAGGTGTGTAAGGTAATGCAAGTACAAGATTTGATAGATATGCCGGCATTCAAGAATTTTACTGTGCTTGCTGGTGAAAAAGGACTTAGTAAAACCGTGAATACGGTTACCGTAATGGATGCACCTGATTTACATACATGGATAAATGGCGGTGAGTTCATACTCACATCCGGTTTTATCATTAAAGAAAACCCCGAATTATTTAAGAATATAATCATCGAGGTTGAACAAGCTGGAGCTGCAGCTATAGGTATTAAATTAACTAGATTTATTCATGAACTCCCAGAAGAAGTTGTAAACATCGCTAATCACCTAAATATACCCATTATCTCACTACCCCATAACTTTGCTTTTACTGATGTTATTCATCCCGTTTTATCAGAAATAATAAATGATCAAGCAAAAAGATTACTATTCTCGCAAAAAGTTCACCAGTCTTTCACAAAACTTGTAATTGATGGCGGTGGAGTTGACCAGATCATTCAAACACTTGGAAGCATCTTGGAATTAAATATAGCTTATTATGATACTTACTTTGAAAAAACATACAGAAGCGATTACCAATCTATAATTACTAACACGATAGTAAATGAAAACTTAAGTGATATCTTGGCTAAATGTTATAGTTATGCAGTAAAAATTGATAATAAAAACTATGGCTATATCATTTTGGAGAAGGATTTCCAGCACGAGCAATCTTTTGACTATATTAAAATTGCAATCGAGCACGCAACAACCGTTATTAAACTTAATATTCAAAAGCATATTTCGAACATTCAAATCGAAGAAAGATATCGTGATGAGTTTGTACAAGATTTAATATTAAATAATATTAATTCCTTAGAGGAAATTCAAAATCGAGCCCAATTATATGGATGGAATATAGAAGGAAATACGATAGTAATTGTTGTTGATATTGATAACTTTAAAGAAAAATACTTAAAATTAAATACTGAAATCGATAATTATACTTTGGAAGAAACAAAGAACCATATTTTTAAAGATGCAAAAAACAAAGTAAATGAATTCTTCAGAGATACAATTTACACGAACTTCAGCGACAGTATTATTTTTATCATTAAACCTGGTTCGTTAGATGCTTATGAATTTAAAGAGACTCTTAATAAACTTGGACTCCAAATTCGAAATCTCATGAATAAAAAGTATAAATATACTATTACCATAGGTATTGGACAAGTAAAGAACTCCCCTACCGATATTTACTTAAGTTATTCAGAGGCCAAAAAAGCGATAAAACTTTCTCGGATGGTATATAAACAAAACCAAACTTCTTTTTATGATGATTTAGGCGTGATTAAACTTTTTGAAAATGCGACACCAGAAATTATGAAAGAATATTGGATTACATACTTGGAAAAATTACTTGAACATGACAAAATCACTAAATCACAACTAGTCCCCACATTAGACTCTTTGGCGAAAAATGATTGGAATTTAAAAGTGACAGCTAATGAGTTGTTTATCCATTACAATACAATGAAGTATCGATTCCAAAAAATATGCGAGGTGCTCGGGAAGGATTTCAAACAAGCAGAGGATAAATTAAACGTCTCTATTGCTTTAAAACTACTTAAAATATCGACTTGATAAAAATTCTTTTTTGTACTATTTTCGTTGAATAAAAGAGTAGCTCTATTGGTCATACTATGATTCAAATCAATTGATTTATAGTATAGGAGTGTGGAAAACATGTTATTGTCGCAAATATGGGATAGTTATAAGTTTGATAAAAAAATTGAGGGATATTCTCCTCTCACCTTGAAAATGTATGGTTATCAATGTGATCTAATCATTCGTTATTTCGGTGATATAAGTTTAAATATACTCACAACAAATGAGCTAAAAAAATACTTAAGCGAATCAGGTGAACATTTAAAACCTTCAAGCTTGGGGCATCGTATACGCTTCATTAGATCATTGTTTAAATGGTCACATGAGGAAGGACATATCTTAACAAATCCAGCAGCCAAGTTAAAAGAGCCTAAGTTGGGTAAGCGGATTCCAAAATTCCTAACAAAGCATGAAATTGAACTCCTTAGGGAAGGTTGTCAAACGAATATGGAAAAAGCTTTGTTTGAATTCTTTTATTCCACTGGCTGTCGCATTGGGGAAGTTGCGAAGTTAAATAGAGATGATATTAATTTCGTGGAAAACTCTGTAATCGTGCTTGGGAAAGGGGATAAGGAAAGAGAAGTTTATTTTAACATCCGCTGTGCGATTTGGTTAAAACGATATTTAGATGAACGTGAGGATGACGAATCCTGCTTATTTGTTACAGTGCGTAACCCTAAACGACGGATGAGTGTTGATACTTTGAGATATATCATAAAGCGAATTTCAAATCGTACTGGACTTAGAAAGACAATCCACCCACATCAATTACGACATAGTTATGCGACTCACCTCGTAAACAACGGAGCCCCCCTTGAAATAATTCAAAGCCTACTTGGTCATGAAAAGAGTGAAACAACAAGGATTTATGCTCATCTCAGTGGGAAATTAAGATATGATCTTTATAGTAGGTATTTTTAGCATAATCAACAATGCAGATTATGCTCATCATTTAAACGATTTAACAAATAATTGACTAATAAATTCTGGGGGAATTATATGAGAAGTCAAGATATTAAAATTAATGAATGTTATACTTGTTTTAAGTAGTCACTGTTTTCAGTAAAGTTATTATGCCGCAAACGGGCCATTAACTTGAATACAGTTGTGCAAGAATTGGCGGTTTTTATTGAAAAGGAAGAAATTTTAAATGAAAAGGTGGGCGTAAAAATGACTTTTACTACAGAAGAAAAACAATTTGCAGACGCATTGAAATCCATTGCACGAAATTTGGAGATAAATGAATACATTCAACAATCAAACGAACTTTATCCATTGTTTCAGAAGTCAGCTAAAAGATTTGTAACAGGTGAAACAAAAGAAGATGGATTGGCTATCGCTAAACAGCTTATACATAGAGGGTATCGTGTTTCTTTAGAATTTATTGGGGAAAACACGGCTGACAAGGAAAAATGTATCCAAGCTAAAGACGAATTTTTATCCTTAATAAAAGAATGTGGAAATCAAGGTTTAAACTCTCGTATTTCCTTTGACTTATCGCATATAGGTTTGTCTGTTAATCCCGAACTTGCCTATCAAAACCTTTTGGAAATGGCTGAAGAAGCAAAAAGTTATAATTTGTCGCTGATGATTAGTATGGAAGAGTCGGGTAAAACTGATCAAATACTTTCAATTTATAAAAGAATTGGAGCCGAATATTCGAACGTTGGGATTACACTTCAGGCCCAATTATATAGAACACTTAACGACCTTAAGGAACTACTTGAATATCCTGGGGCAATCCGTATTGTTAAAGGAGCATTTCAAGAGCCTTCGGATATTTGTATCCCTCGTTCCAAAGAGTTAAATGAACGTTATCTTGAATTAGTGGATTTGTGCGTGGAGGCAGAACATCCGGTTTCAATTGCTTCGCATGATGAAGCTATATATAAGCAAGTTACTGAACATGGTTATTTAAAAAATCCATATGTAGAAGCAGAAATGTTATACGGAATTCGTCCCAATCTTTGTAAAAAACTTAAAGATGACGGACTTCCTGTTAGTGTTTATCTAACATATGGAAGTGAGTGGTATTTATATCTCACCCATAGAATAGCTGAATACCCACCGAATATTTATGCTGCCATTACAGATATGATCAAGGGTGCAGAATCCCCTATCCAACGTAAGCGTCAAATAGCGCCCACCTGTCTTTCAGGGGGCGCATATTATATGCTTTATTTAGTTTTATTGGGAACGTGGCAATCTGCTGGTAGGGTCTCCGACCATGGAAGCAGTTGATCTAGTGCCTTTGGCTCCTTCAAATCTATTAAAGGAAGCTGTTCAAATACGTAGGTTAAATAAATCAGTGGATTCAACTGATTTTCTTTAGCAGTTTCCACAATGCTATAGGCGATTGCGCTTGCTTTTGCACCTTTCATAGATTGAGAGAATAACCAGTTCTTGCGCCCAATCACGAAAGGTTTGATAGCACGTTCAGCTCGGTTATTATCTATTTCCAAACGCCCATCCTGTAAAAACATTGTAAGGCGTATCCATTGGTTTCTGCAATACTTGATGGCTTGTCCCAACGCACTTTTCGGTGCAACACGTGAGCTTTGCGTTTGTAGCCAGGTTGAAAAAGCATCCAGTACAGGCTGACTGCGTTCAAGTCGTTCTTTATAGCGTTCTTCAGGGGTGTGATCCTTTAGTGCGCGTTCAATCGCGAATAATTGGTTGCAGAAACGAAGCCCTTCTTCTGCCGCGCAAGGTGTTTCCTTGTTTTTTGCTTCTGCTGGCAAGGCCGTTAGGGCCTCATCGAATTTTCGACGCGAATGTGCCCAACACCCTACCAATTTCACCTTCGGTAAATCATTATACCCTTGGTATCCATCGACATGCAGAAATCCCTCAAAGCCTAAAAGGAAAGCTTTAGGATGTTTGGCTGCCCTTGTTTGTTGGTAATCATACAACACAGCGGCCGATGCATCATGCCCCGTCCGATACAACCACATATAGGACTTGGATGTCGCTGGACGTCCAGGTTCGGACAGGACTTGAAGTGTCGTTTCATCCGCATGAAGAACATCCTGCATTAATAAATAGGTGCGGATATGTTCATAAAGATGGATTAGCCAATGAGTTGCCCCGTACATCATCCAGTTCGCTAAAGTCTGACGCGATAAAGGAACACCTAAACGTTCCAATTGTTTTTCTTGTCGATAAAGAGGCATACCTTCGACGTATTTTTGATTCATAATATAAGCCATCGCCGATGGCGATGCTAAACTTCCCGGATACATAGGTGCTGGCATCTTCGCTGTGACAATCGGTGTTTCGGTGCCTTCCCGTTCACAATTCCGGCAACTGTAGACATGGCGTACATGTTTAACGACCTTCACTTGAGCTGGAATGACTTTCAACTCGCGACGTACTTCTGTACTCATTTCATGTATTTGTTCACCGCAACACAAACAAGCCTGTTCCTCATCTGGTAAACGATAGTGAATCGTTTCAGTTGGCAGATTTTCAAGCATTGCTTCGATTTGGCCAGTACGTTTTTTACGACGATAGGTAATCGATTCAAGCGTTGGTTCCTCCACCTTTTCATTCGCTGTGACTTCAGCTTCGTTGAAAAGAGAGAGTGCGAGTTGATCCGGATTGCTTTTTTCACTAGAAGCGCCAAATTTCCGTTGTTGGCTGAGGCGAAATTGTTCTTCTAACCAGTTGAGTTTAGCCTGTAGCGCTTCATTTTGCTTTTCTAGCTCCGCATTTTTCGCTGTAAGTTCTTCAATTGTAGATGAGGTGACCGATGTTGTTTTTTCCATAGTAAAAGAAATTCGACAAGACTCGCCGAATTCCTTTTTTAAATGATGACTTTTGCAGAAACTTTTTTGTGGGCTTGTTTTTGTTCATAAGGCAAGCCATCCAGTAGCCAATTTAATTGTCGATGGCTAATAGATAGTGGTTGTGTGGTTGAACCATTTGGCCACTGGAACAGACCGTTTTCCAACCTTCTGTAGTAAAGCCAAAAACCGTTATGATCCCAATGAAGAATTTTCAGTTTATCGCGGTTCCTATTACAAAAAACAAATAAACTAGGGGAAAACGGATCAAGCTGAAAGCTTTCCTGTACAATGACTGCTAAACCATCAATCGATTTGCGTAAATCAGTATGGCCACAGGCCAAATAAACATGGTTGATTTGCGTTTTACTTAACATTTGTTTGAAGCACCTGAAGAACTTCACCCAAAAGTATAGGATTGAAACCCTCTTCAATTTGAATGGAAATAGCGCCGATTGTAAGTAATAGTGATGTAGTGGAATTACTTTCCTGAATGACTTTATCGAAAGAGATCCATTGAGGAGCTGAATCTGCAGTATCCGTTTGGGGCCAATCCTTTTTGAGCCATGCATACATACTTTGGTAACTGATGTTGTTTTCAGCACACCAGGTCTTGACGCTAGATTCACCACTTGCTTTAAATACATTAATTCGTGCTTGCCACATTTCTCGGCGTGCGTCTCTTGTCATGTAAAAACCTCCTAACTTTTGATCGTAAGGTGATTATCACATATTACGAAAATGGTTAGAAGGTGGGGTGTATTTGACGCTTACTATCCAACTGTATTAAACAATCGGGCGCGATTGTTGCATAAATTTTATGCCATTAACGGGCCATTTTAATAAAGATTAAATATTTAACTTTCATAAATTTTGAATGTGGGGGGGAACTATGGAATCCAAGCTAATTATCATACGAGGAAACTCTGGGAGTGGAAAAACAACGACTGCAAAAAGGCTTCAGAATTATTTGGGGCGTGGAACATTATTGGTTTCTCAAGATGTTGTTCGGCGTGAAATGTTGAGAGTTCAAGATAGAGAAGGGAATCTTTCAATTGATTTGATTCGTCAAATCGCAGCATACGGTAAAGACAAATGTGAATTTATTATCGTGGAAGGAATTTTATATAAAAAACGTTATGGCGAAATGCTGAATAATTTAATACAGTTCTATGATTATAAGGCATATTCATATTACTTTGATTTATCTTTTGAGGAAACAGTCGCACGTCATAACTCGAGAGAAAAAAAGATGGAATTTGGAGAGGATTCTTTACGTGCCTGGTGGAATCCAAATGATTATCTTGATGTGGATGGAGAAATGATATTAACCAATGATATGTCACAAGACGATGTGTTGAAACTGATTTTAAATCAACTGCAAGCGTAAATTGATTATGAAATTTTAATTTGTTTGTTCCAGAATCGTGCCCTTTTTTCACAAAGTGGACTTATTATTTAGTAAAGTATCTTTTTAGTTTTAGAGACAAATTATCTTTCAAAGGAGAAAAGTATGAAGAAGAAAACCATAGTGCTATCATTGTTACTTTTGATTGCGGTGTTTTTTTTATATCGTTTGATAATCTATAATCCTTTTCTTGAAAATACTGTCCTAAAATATTGATGTGATTAATAAAGAACAAAATATAACAACTGGGGAACAATGGATAGTACTTTCAAATGATAAGAAAATCTATATAGAAGATTTTAGTATATGGGCATTAATAGAAGCAAACCGGAACTATACTATTAGATATGATTTAAGGAAAAAGTCTGGAACGTATAAATTAGATGCAATTGTACATGGAGATTATAATGGTTCATTTTAGAACTTATCGTTAAAACGGATATAATATGTTGGGAACTCAGAAATATGTATTGGATTATCGAGTGCGATTGTAGGATTTAAATTACTATATTTATACGCACTTAGTTGATTGGAGTGCAAGACGGCGACTCTGAGAGGATCAGCGGGACAGGTGAAACAACCAACGGGAGCGAAGCGAACGGGTTGGTCCACCGCCCGCCCTCCAGAACGCGTCCGTATGGAACGGAAATCAACGTGTTAGATATTCTACACATGGGCGCGTTTGCTGCATTAGAAATTATTTTTAGGCCCTTCAAAGACCACAAATTCATATGCGAATTTGTGGTCTTTAGCTCTTATATCATACTAACTTTATACTAACGAACAAAACCCGTTATTATAATCAAATATTGGTCAAACGCATTGTTGTACGCAATAATAACTCTGCAACAATCCTTCTATATCTGAAAGCCATGTTGACATTGTTAAAAGAGCATATTCAATCGTTGCTAGTATGTTCGTTTGAGTTACATCGAATTCATTTAAATCATTTACAGTTTGATTACGTTTTCTTCCTGCTTGTATAACACCTTCATGTACTTCACTGTCATCCAAATGCGGGAGCCTAACAATATCTGCGACTTGTCTCATAATATCATTCGCGTCTGTCGTAAGATCACTTGTTATTTCTGAAATCCTTGTGAATCCTTCTTCAACATCGCCCTCCAAAAATCCTTCACGAATAAACCCATTTGTATCAGGTTCTAGGGTATCTAGTTCTAATCCTATTTGGGTAAGTGTTCCTTCAAAATAGTAAAAGGTGCCAGCGTATAGCTAACTAAATTTCACTTTCTCTAACTTCAAAAATTCATCAAACCTTTTTATTAAATTCTCTTTCGTAGTTGGGACTTCTTGAGGCATATAATTAATAAAACTAATCATATCTTCCGGATAGTGATGATTTTCAAAAAACTCCGCAATTTTGTTTAATAATTCGCTATCTTCATTAAAAACTTCTCTTATTTTTGACAAATAAACAAATCTTAGTTTTCTATTTTCATCTTCTATTGTTGTGCATTCTTCATCTAAATGAGGAAAATAATTAGTTTTTATTTCTAACATCACCTTATCTAGATCCTTTATAGATACTCCCCATGCAATTTCATTGACAAACACGCTTTCATCACCAATTCCCATCAATTCTACCGCATAGTCAGAAATAATATCTTTACTAAAATAATTTTCTTTCACACCTACGTAAATAGTTTTCCAGTCATATTTAATCTGTCTCTTTTGTAAATCTTTTAAATTCATATTATACACCTCTTATTTTTGGGGAATCTGATTCGGCGTTCCTGTAATAACACCATTTTCAATGAACCTCCTATGACTCAAATCACCATTCGGTTCAATATTCCATTCAAAAATACCTTTCATACCATTATTACTTCCTTCTACTTGGAAAAACTTTCTATTAACGAGATTTTCCCCCACTAGCGGCAACTCATTAGCAAACCTAGAATAATTATCAACAATATCAGAAAAACCATGTTCCTTTGATACATGAGGGAACTCTTTTTCTATAAACGGCGTCCCTTTTTCATCTCTTCCCCAAACTGGTTTTACTTCATCAACCTTTTCCCACTTCCAACTCGTTTTCCATCTATAACAGGACCGCCAAGTTCTTCAATAACTTTAGGATTAGCTTTGTTGATTTCCACAGATTTATCGGAAACCGTATTTTTAACAGAACCTGGTTTCGTTTGCGCAATATTTTTTAGTGCCCCGCCCCCTGCAGCCGTTGTCATAAGCCCAAAACTGTTCATCCAATGCTCTTTTGATAATAAATCTTCTGGTGCCAAAGCCTCCTTAACCATTCCAGCAAAACCTACTGTTATATAGTTTGTGAAATCAAAAACTGAGTCATTCCACTTAGTTGCTCTGTCTTTAGCACCTGAATAGATACCATCTGAAACGCCGATAGTTATATAATTAACGAAATCATAGGGTGAATCAAATGCTTTATCCCATCTTGTACTTAACCCATCATAAGCATCAACGCCTATCTCTTTGAAGCTATTCCATGATTTTGAAAATAAATTAGTAGAGGCTTCCTTTGTATGGGTTCCATATTCCCCAGTAGTATATTGCCTAATCAAATAATCAATTGGTGTTGCTGTAGTCGTCATTCCTGAAAATCCGTAGTTGCTAACCCCATAAAAGTTAGATAAATCATTTACATATATTTGCCCGTCTATCACTTTATAACGACCTGCAATGTGAGCATCTAATTTCGTTGCTAGTCGTTCATCTATACCATTAATGCCGGATATTCCCTCCATCGCATCCATGCGTTGAGTTAAATCAGTCAAAAGGTTATTTTCAGCTGCTAAAATCGCCCATCTGTCCATCGGGAAATTAATATTCGTTACGCCGTCAGTGACCAATCCTTCCATATCCGAAAGCCATGTCGACATTGTTAGAAGAGCATTTTCAAATGTTGCTAGTCTGTTCGTTTGAGTTGCATCGAATTCATTTAAATCATTTACAGTTTGATTCCGTTTTCTTCGTGCATGGTGAACCCCTTCATGTACTTCACTGTCATCCAAATGCGGAAGTCCGACGATATCTGCGACTTGCCTCATAATATCATTCGCGTCTGTCGTAAGATCACTTGTTATTTCTGAAATCCTTGTGAATCCTTCTTCAACATCGCCCTCCAAAAATCCTTCACGAATAAACCCATTTGTATCAGGTTCTAAGTAATCTAGCGCTAATTCCATTTGGGTAAGAGTTCCATAGTAAAAGGTGGATAGTCAACACTAATTCAAACAAAACTATTAAGGGATATTGCTTTATAAGCAACTGGACTTAAGTAGCCTAATGTACCGTGTGAACGGATATTGTTGTACCAATTGACGTAATCAAAAAGTTCAAGCGACAGTTGATCAAGCGTTTGATAGTGCGCGCTGTTAATCAATTCTGTTTTTAAAATCTTAAATGTAGCTTCTGCCACCGCATTATCATAAGGGTTTCCCTTTTGGCTAAGAGATCTCGTAATTTTATAATCACTTAATAGCTCATCGATGCCAACGTTTTTAAATTCTGAACCACGGTCTGTATGAAACAAGTTCACAGTTCCTAGTGGGTATTTAACTGAATCGAACGCACGTTGAACTAGGGCTGCGTCTTTTTGTGCGCCGACGCTCCACCCGACAATTTCACGATTATATAAATCAATTAAAAAACAAACATAATTCCAACGACGTCCAACTTTTACATACGTTAAGTCGCTAACTAACACGGACATTTCTTTATCCACTTCAAATTCTCGGTTTAACACATTTCGAATAGATTCTTCATTAGGGCTTGTCGCCATTGGCTTATACGATGGTTTAGCATACTTCGATTCGAGGCCTAGCGCGCTCATTAAACGGCCAATTCGACGTCTGGAGACCGGAAATAATGCTTCCTCTTTATCTAATTCAATCTTTATTTTTCGAGTTCCGTAGACTTTGCGATTGTCATTAAAAACATTTGTGATTTTTTCTTTTAATACGCATTCTTCTGCTAATTTTTCTTGTTCTTTTTGAGCAGCTATTTCAGTTTCATAATAGAAAGTACTACGTGCAATTTGAAGGACTTTACACATTGCTGATACCGAATATTTGTGGCGATTCTTTTGAATAACCTCTATTTTCGTCCCATGATCAGCGCGGCTTGCTTTAAAATATCAACTTCCATTTCAAGTTGCTTGTTTCGCTTGCGGAGTTCAATTACTTCTTGTTCTTCTAGAGATCTGTTGTCTTTCTCTTTGAAAGAACCAGACGCTCTAAATTGTTTAATCCATCTATCCAATGCAGACGGCGTTAATTCGTATTCTTCAGTAATTGCTTGTCGGCTTTTCCCATTTTCGTAGAGTGCAACGACTTGTTTTTTAAAATCTGTTGAAAACGTTCTTCTTTTTGTGGACATAGTAGATCTCCTCACTTCTTTTGTATAATTCTACATGCCCTTAATTTAATTGTCCAACTAAGTGTAACCTATTCAAAAACCTTGAAGGCATATTAGCCAATCAAGGTTCAATTTTTTCTATTTCGTAACACTTTATTTAAATGCTTCTTCTAATATATTCTTTTCATGTTCTAATATGCCACTTACTATAATGCCACAAACCATTTTATTTATATCTAATGCAAATCCCACATTATCATTTTGTACAATTGACACAGTATCATTTTCCGAAAATGAAATTACAACCTTATCAATCCCTATATATACATTCAATTTACTATTTTCATCTATATACGTCTTATCGGCATATTCTTCAACTTGAAAATTAGGTATGCCTTTAATCAAAGTTATATTTTTCATATCTAAGTTCAAACTTTCCAACTCGTGTATGTTTTCACTCAAAACTAGTGTAATAGAACGGATATTTCCAGTATATTTTCCTATTCCTATTTCAATTAAAGATTTCTTGAAATCCCCAGTTCGCCAATAGATCGTTGGTTCCTTTGATATATTCCAAGTACCGAATTCTATATTAATCGGTGTATAAACATCATATTCAATATTTATAGACTGACTTTCTTTATATTCTGTTACTTTTAACATAATCATGTCTCCTTCTAAGGTCTATATACAGCGTGCTTAATTACCAGTAGTAATCCGTCTCCACGAGGTTTACTAAATATTAACTCCCATTTGCTTACGTTCATAATTTCTTCATATTTGACACCTTCATTAATAGCTTTCTTTACGGAGCTTTCGAAACTTGACAATAAAGTTTGACTATTTATCGGCATACCATGTGTAGTCGCATCTCTTGTTATATACTCTACCATATGTTTTGTTCCATTTGGATGAATCCAAAATTTTTCACCATCTACTGCTAATTCAAATGATTTTGGTATTTTTGTACCTTTATAAACTGGTTGAGTAATTTTTATATTTCCCCACACTGTACCATCATCTAAAACATTACCCGCGCCCTTAGATTTCTCCCCAACCGTAGATACCTTCATGTTAGAAAGATTTCCTTTATATTTGACAGGTTTATTTCCCGTGAAGAGGGGGAGCAATCCTTTTTTGAATCCTTTTTTGATGATTCCCTGCGGACTGACATAATCTACGAACGCAAGAGGCGTGCCTTCAAAAAAGCAATCGAGTTCACGGACACCGCCATCATCGAATTCTTCTTCTACCGCTTTTACCACTTCGTATTGAATCGGTTTTCTTGTCCCTAGTTGGTATTCTTTGATGATGAGGCCGTTTTCATAGAGGTGGAATTTCAACAGATTGTAGTTTCCATAGGCTCCACGTATAAATGATAGTTTAGATATGTACACAAATGCTTGAATAAATATGTACAAACTTAATTGTAATCCTCATAATTATTATGAGGTGATTGGAATGTATCTACAGTTAGATATTCAAACAGAAATAGAGATAAAGAGTCTTTGTGATTTATCCAAACTAAAAACACTAATGGAGAACTTAAAAATGAAAATAAACAAAAGCCAGTTAGCTAGAGAATTAGGTGCAGATCGTCGCACGATTGATAAGTATTTAAATGGTTTTACACCCAAGCAAACGAGAAAGAAAGAATCTAAAATCGATAAAAATTATGAAGATATCGCGGAGTTGTTATCCACAGAATCCAAACAAGTTTTTTATTACAAAAGAGTTTTATGGCAGTACTTAAAAGATAACCATAATCTACAATGTTCACAATCTAATTTTGGTGCTTATATTAATCGAAAGCCAGAATTCAAGGCGTACTTCGATGATGGTAAACGTACAACATCAAGTGCATCATCCGGTATTCGTTACGAGACGAAGCCTGGTGAACAAGCACAGCTAGACTGGAAAGAGAGCATCCGTTATGAAATGAAAGATGGTGAAATCATATATGTTAACGTAGCAGTGTTACTACTTTCTTATTCAAGATTTAGAGCGTTTCATTTAAGTATTTCAAAATCACAGGCTGTCTTATTATCATTTATGACAGAAGCATTTGAAGTTTTTGGAGGCGTACCGAAAGTGATTGTGACAGACAATATGAAAACTGTAATGGACGATGCTAGAACAGACTATTTCAAAGGTGTTGTAAATAACAAGTTTACTCAATTTGCACAGGATTTTGGTTTTAAAGTCCAACCTTGTGTTGCTGGGAGACCTAGAACAAAAGGAAAAGTAGAAGCGCCCATGAAACTGTTAGATGAGATTCATGCTTACCAGGGGAAGTTCAATTATGAAGAATTGCACGAATTCGTGCAAAAGCTATGTACACGCATTAATCAAAGTGTCAATCAGGGAACGAATAAGATTCCACTTTTTGCGCACAAACAAGAAAAGAACCTCTTACTCCCCCTACCACAGGACAAAGTAAAAGATTCTTACAAAATCAAACATACACTTGTAAAAGTCAATGCCTCAAACATGATTTCCTACAAGTCAAACCAGTACTCAGTTCCAGCCAAGTATCAGGGAAAGACGGTCGGGTTACAAGTATATGATGATCATTTATATATCTACTATACCATGGATTTAATTGTGCAGCATAAGATAACTACAGCAAAACTAAATTATAAAGAAATACATTACAAAGATACACTCGCCAAAGCAATTCCGTATTATCCGGATATCGATAAATTAGCTAAACAAAACCTGGAAGCAATTGGTGAGGTGTATAGAAATGAATAATAGTTATCAGCAACTAATCCAAAACTTGGAGTACTTAAAAATGAAACAAATGACACACCATTTAGGAGAAGTCGTCGACTTCAGCATTAAAAATGAATTGTCATTTATCGATACTTTAGTCAAACTTACAAATTACGAGATTGATGTGAAAGAACAAAATATGATTCACGCAATGGTTAAGGTAGGTGCGTTTCCTCACCGAAAAGAGGTCGCAGAATTTGATTTTGAATTTCAACCAAGTATTAATAAGCAGCAAATTCAAGATTTCACTTCATTACGCTTCCTCGAGGCACAAGAGAATATTGTGTTTTTAGGCCCTAGTGGGGTTGGAAAAACTCACTTGGCAACATCCATAGGTATTGCGGCCGCAAAGAAACGTACTAGTACCTACTTTATAAAGTGTCATGACTTAATTCAGAACTTGAAGCGTGCAAAGATAGAGAATCGCTTAGAAGTCCGTTTAAAGCATTATACGAAATATAGACTATTGATTATTGACGAGATTGGTTACCTACCAATCGAAGCTGAGGATGCGAAGATGTTCTTCCAGCTCATTGATATGCGGTATGAAAAAAGAAGTACGATTTTAACGACGAATATAAATTTTAAAGCATGGGATGAGGTTTTCCAGGACACCAAATTGGCTAATGCCATACTAGATCGTGTTCTTCATCACGCAACAGTCGTTAGTATCGTGGGACCATCCTACAGAATAAAGGATCACCTCAAAAAGGAAGAGGAGTGATTTCTGTACATCTTTAAACAAGCGAAAGTGTACATACTTAGGTTGACATTTATACTCCACGCTCGATTGTCTCATTTCTCTTGCTTTCAAGTGTACGAAAGGCTCCTGCTGTGTTTTCTTTGCCGATTAGATGATCCTGATTACTGCACATTAGACCTACCTCTACCCCGGTAGTCTGTTGGTCGATGGCTGTTTGCAATCTGCTGTTCAGTGTAATTGCAGCCCACTGAGTAGACTCAAAATGAATATCAGTAAGCCCCTCCTGAAACAATCCTTCAATATCTGAAAGCCATGTTGACATAGTCAAAAGAGCATATTCAATCGTTGCTAGTATGTTCGTTTGAGTTACATTGAACTCATTTAAATCATTTACTGTTTGATCACGTTTCCTTCCTGCTTGTATAACACCTTCTTGTACTTCACTGTCATCTAAATGTGGGAGCCCAACAATATCTGCGACTTGACTCATAATATCATTTGCTTCTGTCGTTAGACTACTTGTTATTTCTGCAATCTTTGTAAGTCCCTCTTCAACATCGTCCTCCAGAAATCCTTCACGGATAAATCCATTCGCATCAGGTTCCAAGGCGTCTAGTGCTAAATTCATTTTGGTAAGAGTTCCTTCAAAATCAATTTTTAAAATATTGAAAAATTGCAAGAGAGGTAAATGGCAATCCTGATAAAATCTACGAATTGCATCGCCTCCTTGTCCTTTCAATGATTCATCCATTGCGACGAGCTGCTTAACAGTTGTTTCAATTGCGTTCATTTCGTTTTCAAGACGACCAAGCATGGCTATATTCCGCCGTAATACATCATGAAACGGGCTTACGTCCAATACTTTCATTATATCATCACCTTCTTGAATTCAATATCGACAAATGCGCCGAATTCATTTCCAGAATACTGATACTGTCACCAATTCTTAGTTCTAAACCAACTTCATTACCTTAATCAATCACGCCTCGGCGTGATTGCGTCCAGATTTTGAATTGAGCTTGCTTAATAAACTCCCTTCAAAATCTGTGACATCCGCCGGAGGCTTTATCTTTATTCAACAGGAGTTTGATCATCCACTGAAAAAGAAGTAAAATTGCATTACTCTCACCATCTATAGAGGTGGGAGTATTCTGCTGAATGAAGATAAATAACATTATGAATCTAGTATGTAAAAGAAACCCAAAATAAGGATAAGTAGGTTATAGTCCTATCATCCTAGAATTTATTATAATAATAGATTCCCATTTATTAAACGAGTCATTTCTTTGGATTTTCAGCTTTAACACCACACTTAAGTAACATACTAATCTCCTGAACCCATCAAAATCAGCACTTTATAATCAATTTAGATAAATGACTTCCACTTTCCATATTTTGATTTAATGTATCTAACTTCTCTTGCTTCTTTATTATTAACAACATTCACATATTACTTGAATAACATCATGCTAAACGCCGTGATCTCCACAAAAAAAGAGCTAAAACCTTTGCGGTTTAAAGCTCTTTTTATCACTCTATTTTTTATTAATGAACAAAACTTGATACTAGTTCCGATATTGGACTATTAACTGTGTATATTGCTTAAACGCATTGTTGTACGTAATAATAATTCAGCACCCATTGAGATATCTTCTTTCGATGAATATTCAAGCGGATTGTGGCTGATGCCATCTTTACTGCGCACAAAAATCATTCCGTATTTGCATACTTCAGCCATTATGATTGCGTCATGGAAAGGACCACTCATCAATTCTGGTACTTCAGTATCCATAACAGCACTTTCTTCACGCATGATTTGTATAATTCCTTCATCACAATATTTAGGTTCAACATTGGATTCTTCGGTAATTACAAAATCTAACCCATGTTCATAGGAAATTTCTTTAACACAGTTTCTTAATTCTAGTTCGTACTGATTACGACGTTCTAGGTTAATATCACGTAAATCGATCGTAAACGAAACCTTATCAGGAATGATACTTCTTGCATTTGGGAATACTTCAATATTTCCTACTGTACCAACAGTCGATGCATCAGGATCTTGATTCACAATATCATTGAAAGTACTGATTATTTTAGAAGCACCAACCAATGCATCTCTGCGTAAATTCATCGGAACCGAACCTACATGACCTGAAAAACCAGTGAGCTCTATTTTCAACCAAAGAGGACCAGCTATTCCCGTTACGATACCGATTGCTGCATCTTTCACTTCTAAGACTGGCCCTTGTTCGATGTGTAATTCTAAATAGGATGCAATCGAGCCTTCGGTATACATAGACTCCGAAAGTTTAGTAGGATCACAACCACACTCAATTAATGCATCTCTTCTAGTCATTCCATCTTTATCTTCTCGATCTAACTCATCCTCATCCAATTGACCAACAATTCCACGGCTGCCGAAAAGTCCTTTATTAAACCTAAAGCCCTCTTCATCACAAAATGCGACGACTTCTATCGGCATTTCAGGTACTAAATCATTTTCAATAAAAGTTTGTAAAACTTCTAATCCTGCTAAGACACCAATCGTCCCATCATATTTCCCTCCGTATGGCTGAGAGTCTATATGTGAACCAATCATTAGCACGGGTGCGTTTGGATTTTTTCCTTCAAGGCGTCCTATCAGGTTTCCGAAATGATCTACTTTCGTGTTTAATCCAGCTTTATCCATCCATTGTTTTACTAGCTGTAAACCATCCATATATTCTTTTGATAAAGCTAGTCTACAAACACCAGTTTCTCCAAATTTTCCAATCTCAGCAAGACGTTCAATATTGTCATTTAATCTAATTTCATTAATTTTAAAATGTTTTTCAATCATACTGAACCACCACCTATAATTAATTAGCTGAAGAAGATGTATTCTCTTTTTTCTCTTTAGTTTTTTCAATAAAAAGAATAAGGCTTACTGTAATTATAACGCAAGTAATGATTTTTATCAGGCTCGGGATTGGAGAGAATAGTACACCCATTCCGATTACAAGAGCCAAAATGCCATATACAGGCGTTTTAAATGCAAATTGTCCAAGTACTGCACCGAAAATTGCTGGTAGTACAAAACCGAACATTTCCTCAACTGCAGGGGGTAGTATTGTAACGAGATATGAGCCACCTAAGATGACAAATATAATGATAACTGTATTAACTAAACAAGCAATTGCTATACCGAATACACCCGCGATTTCCGCTTTTCTTGAACCAGGTTCAGCGCCAATCGCTTCTTGAGCGGCAGCGGAGCACGGTAGACACATATTCGCAATGTTTCCTGATAAAAAAGCAAGATACGTTCCCGCAATTCCCAATACAGGGAAGTATGTAATTGGTTCCAAAACCCATAAAATACCGATAAAACTCGCATAGCCAATGACACCTGTCACAATAGGACCCCACCCAGGATGAGCACCTAACACAAATGATAGATATAATGGGGCCATAAGCGTTGTCAATATTGCTGCAACAAGCGTCAAGCGCCCCCAAAAGTGTGCACTTTTATGAAAGGCATCCATACTACTATTTTCAGTTTCGGTTGATTTATCCATATTAATAACCAATAATCTTCCTCCTCAAAATAAATCTTTTATAATTAAATTTCACATTAAAGAATCATAGAAATATATCCACCTATCATGCCTAAAAGCATAACAATTCCTAGCGCCCACTCTTTTAACCATGTCGCATTTGTTTTTTTAGCAATTCCCTGTACAGCAAACATAGCTAATAAAGCTACAATTCCCGCAACAGTATGGTTTTCACTTTTAACCATTTGGTCACTTGCCAGGTACGCAAAAGCACCAAGCATCGCAGCAGAAGAAACAATCACCATTACTTTAGGATTGCGTTTCTTAACTTTTGATTGCGTTTTAGCAAGAGATTTTGTAAAAATAGCCGTTACGATTAACCAGCCCATTCCTCCTAAACACATTGTCCATACAACCGTTGAGAATGCTTCCAATGTAAAACCCGCTCCGCCTAAACTAACACCAAACGCCTTCGCACCTATTTCAGCTGCGGCCGCTTCTGTTGCGGCTGAACCTACTATTCCGATTCTCATAAGCGTCATCGGGGAACCAAGTAATGCTATTAAAGATACAATGACAATACCAATTGCAAAAGACGGTCCTAATGAGCTAATAAAACCAGTTCTAATCGATATCTTTACTTCTTCCGGTGTCATTCCAACCTCTGGCGCTGTTTTTGATGCTAACCTTAAGAAGACAATTGCTTGAAAAATTACAATTGCGATGACTATAAATGCAACTATCCATAGCGGTATGCTATTTGCAGCACTCATAATTTCTTTCATTTATTTATTCCTCCTAAAAAAATTGTATTCTTAACCTTCATTACTTGATGAATAATCAAGTACGCTTGCAATAAATAACTTACCAATATTAAGCATGACTTCTTCTTTTGCATTAAATTTCGCATGGTGTAAAGGAAATACTTGGTTAGCATTTTCCATCGCAGCGCCTGCCCAGAAAAAAGTACCCGGAACTTTTTTCAGATAATAAGCAAAATCCTCCATCACCATTTGCGGAGCCATATGCTGCACTACATCTTCACCAAATAACTCTTTGGCTACTCTTTCTACACGTCTTGTTTCACCTATATGATTTTTAACAGCCGGATAGCCACGTACATATTTGTATTCAACAGATGCTCCTTGCCCATTACAAGTTGAAACTGCCATTTTTCCTAATGCTTCTTCAATAAGATCACGTACATCTTCATCAAACGTTCTAACTGTACCCGTAATATTCACTGTATCAGGAATTACATTGAAACCTTTACCACCTGTAAAAGAAGTGGCTGAAATAACTGCCGGCTTAAGTGGATCTACTTGACGGCTAACAATCGTCTGTATGTTTAACAACAGTTGGCTACCTAATATAAGTGGATCTACCGTTAAATGTGGTTTAGCTGCGTGCCCACCTGTACCATTTATTTCAAACTCAAAAGTATCTCCACTTGCCATTGAGTTCCCTTCTGTTACACCTATGTATCCAAGTGAATCTAATGGGCTAACATGAGCCCCGTAAACGACGTCAACACCGTCTAGGCAGCCATCTTCAATCATGAATTTAGCGCCTCCTGGTATGACTTCTTCTGCAAATTGATGAATAAAAACAACCGTTCCTTCTAATTCTTCCTTATGTTCACTTAATACCTTTGCAACCCCTAATAAGCCTGCAGTATGTAAATCATGTCCACACGCATGCATTACATCCGGCACTTGGGATTTATACGCTATATCTTTTTCATCTTGAATTGGTAACGCATCGAAATCTGCCCGAAGCGCAACTGTTTTACCCGGTTTCCCGCCTTTTAAAGTTCCTACTACTCCACGGCCGCCAACTTCAGTTCTAACGTCTAAGCCTAGCGCTTTTAAATAGGCTGCTATTTTCTTTGGTGTCTCAACTTCTTTATGTGAAAGCTCTGGATGCATATGGAGGTCTCTTCTAAACGTCACCAATTCCGGAAATATTTCTTCCAATCTGCTAAACATCTTTTCAATCATTTATCTCAGTCCTTTCATTTTTTTATTAAGTCGAACTTGTAAAAGTGTTTATATTGTTTTAAATACTACTTTAATAAACTTATCAAGTCTTTGTGCTCTAAGGACAAAACATCCAACAAAATTTATCCCTTAGAGACATTCAAATAAACGAAGGCTTTGTGAACCAGCTGTAACTGGTTCACAAAGCCTTCGTTTTTTATGATAATGCAATGAAATCAATCATACTGCGCCCTAGAAAAACCGCGTCCTAAAATTTCGGATGCATTTAAGAAGATTACAAAAGAATTGGGTTCTCTCTCTTTAATAAGCTTCTTAAAATAGATAGCTTCTACCTGATCGACAACACATAAAATCATTGTTTTTTCTTCGTCTGTAAAACCACCAATTGATTGTACTTTTGTTAATCCGCGGTTTAACTCTTCACTAATCAGTGCCTGTATTTCTTTTTCTTTATCCGTAATAATTAGGATTAATTTCGTTGTAGATGTATTTAACTGAACGAAGTCAATCACTTTACTTGTTACGTAAATTGACATTAAAGCGTATAAAGCCAGCTCGAAACTAAAAAAGAATGCGGATGCAACAACGACTAGCCCATCAACTAGTAATTGTGAAAAACCACTTGATATCCCAGTAAACTTTTTTAAAACTTGTGCAATCAATGCAGTACCGCCTGTTGAACCATTACCACGGTAAACAATACCAAGTCCGACACCAAGCATAATACCACCGTAAATCGCACTGAGCATCGGATTATCAATAACAAGCTTAATATCAGCTGAAATCCAAATAACAAAAGGTAAATAAAGTGTACCAAACAAAGTTTTACTGCTGAAATCTTTTCCCACAAAAATAAACGCTATGAGTAAGAGAGGGATGTTAATAAGCCATTGTACATATGCAGGGTTGTACTCGAAAGTTTCGTATAGAATTGTACTAATACCTGAAACCCCGCCAGCTGCAATCTTTGAAGGCAAGAGGAAAATATTAAATGCTAACCCGACTATTGTTGCGCCAACCATTATTTGTAGATAATCAAATACGATTGACTTCTGAAACTTACGCATAATACTTTTACGACACCTTCCATAATGAACTCTCTTCATTTTATCAAAAAAATCACCTCACGTCTTACCATACGAAAAAACACTACTAATATATGACCTAAGTCAAACATTCAGCAGTGTTATCAGAACAAAGATGATGTATATTTTTAGTCAAGCTTCATTCATGTAAAATACTAGTTAAGTCGACTAATAACCTAGCAACTTTATTTAGTAATCGCTAATTTATATACTTTCCTAGGTCTTCCGCGTCCTGGTGGTTGCTCTTCACTAATAACCTCCGCAAAACCAGAAACCTCCAATTGTTTTAATAATCTGCTAGAAGTTCTTAAAGAAACGTCAAAGGCTTCTGCAAGTTGATGAACCGTTAAATTATTATTATTATTTTGTTGCAGCAATGACAAAATACGAGATATTGTAACTGCACTTAAATTTGATTGCTTGGAAATCTCTTTTAAGTGATCATCTTCTAAACTTGTCGAGAATGTTAATGGAGAACTATCATCTTTTAGTAATGGGCCGCTAATATTACCATTTGGAAAAGTAATATAAGCACAGGACTTTTTCTTAGTTTCGGAAAACTTCATTGCTTTTTCAGCATAATATTCAGCTTTAGAATTTTCATCACCAATACCAATTCCTACAGAAATTCTTGTACCCATTGTTTCATCTAATTCTTTTATTAGCGGGAAGCTCCTAAAATGATTTGTGTACTTTTTAAAAATATGTTTATTTGTATAAATATTTGCTTGATTATCATTGGAAAAAGTTATGGATGCCTTATGATACTCGCAAAAATCAAGTACAGTTTTTTCAAATTTTAATTTTTGTCGATAATAATCATACCGATTTTTTGGGCGGCGATCGGATTCATGCCATTTTATTAAAATAGCTGTCGTCTGTAGGTCATTGCTATGCACAATCTTAGAATTTGCGTATAACAATTCAAGTGCTGCATTTACTGAAGAATATGTTGGAATCACTCTTTTTACTGGAACATTTCTTTTCTTTAGCTCATCAGCAACACTAGTTAAACATGTAATTGCATATTTACTTTCGCCCATTTTATAACGTTCTTCATGAGCATTTACCCAATCATTTGTAGTGAAAGTTGAATCCCCCTCAATCTTAAGTACATTTTCCTCAAATAAATTAATTTCACTCAAAGAGTCTTGTACCTCCGACTTACTTAACACATCTATTGTAAAGGGGGTGAATGCAGCAATTGAACCTTTTTTTTCTACCGCAAGTTCATACAAAGTTTTATAAAGTGCTGAGCCATCAAAACGAAGTGTAATCAGTGAAAAATCATCATCTTCTATACTTGTTTTTCTTTTTTCGATATAAACTTCATAAGCTATTTGGCCAGTAAAAAATAGTAAATCACATTCATTTAATAATTCATTGTCAAGCACCCTCGTGTCCTCAACTTGTTGAATAATAAAAAGTTTATAGTCAATATTTTTCATTCTTTCCATATTAAACTGATTGATGATTTGTTCTACTAAGTCACTAGGACCTATTATACCAACTAAAATTTTTTCCATCAGAAATAAGTCCCCTTTCGGCTTTGTAGTATAATTCATAAATTTCAGAGCATGAGTTAACGTTACTTCCGTTTGTTAGTAACCAGTATATAGCTCAATCATTAATAAATAAAGATTAGCTACTCCTACTCTACCATTGTCAACCTATAAATCTGTTATCAGATTGTTTCGGAAATACACTTGCATTTTAAAAAATAATGCCCTACTATATAAATAATAACTTAATTAAAGACTATTAATCAACCATGTCATTAATTATTCATTAAGTTATTAAAGTATGACACAAAATAAAACCTAAGGAGAAGATAACATGACTGAATCTATTAACACGATTGGACATTTTATTAATGGTATAGAAGAAAGCATGACAGAAAATTACTTCTCGTCATATAATCCCGCGACAGGTGAGGAAATCGCTCGGCTATCACAAGGTACAACAAATGATGTCGACAGAGCTGTAAAATCTGCCAAGCAAGCTTACACTGACACATGGAAAGATATGAGTCCTTCAGATAAGGGAGATATTTTAAGAAATATTGCCCGTAGAATTAGGAAAGACAAAGATTTATTCGGAAAAACAGATACGATGGACGCAGGAAGACCAATAACGCATACGACTAACGGTGACACGGAAGCCATTGCACGATTATTCGATTTCTTTGCAGCTTTGCCGGAGGTCGCAAGAGGTGCAACAGTTCCTACCGCATCACCGATCTTAAATTACTCGGTGAGAGAACCATACGGGGTAATTGGTGCGATAGTGCCTTGGAACTTCCCGATGATTAACGTTGCAACAAAAATTGCCCCAATATTAGCTTGTGGTAATACCGTTGTACTCAAAGGTGCTGAACAAGCTCCTCTGGCCGCAAACCTCTTAGCAAAAATAGCAGTTGAAGAAGGCTTACCTCCAGGTGTATTTAATGTCGTTAACGGCGGAGCCGAAACAGGTGAAGCAATCGTCTCTCATCCAGACATTAAAAAAGTCACATTTACTGGCTCTTCAAAAATAGGTCAGGAAATTTTAACTAATAAAAGTGGCATAAAATCTTCCACACTTGAATTGGGCGGCAAGACAGCTAATATTGTTTTTCCAGACGCTACAATCGACTCTGCAGTAGAAGGTACTTTATTTACCGCATTTATGAACCAAGGGCAAACATGCACAGCTGGGACAAGACTTTTACTCCATGAAGATATTAAAGACGAATTCTTAGATAAATTGATTGTTAGAATTAAAGAACTACATATTGGTGACCCACTAGATGAAAACACACAAATAGGGGCCGTCATTACGAAGCAGCAGTTAGATAGAATTGAAGACTATATCGAAATTGGGAAATCCGAAGGTGCCACACTCTTAACAGGTGGTAAAAGAAAAATCGTTAAAGGTTTTGAAAGCGGTTTATTCATGAGTCCAACAGTCTTCACAGACGTTACACCTGACATGAGAATTGCTCAAGAAGAGATCTTCGGCCCAGTTCTTTCTGTCATTACTTTTAAAAATGAAGAAGATGCTTTAGAGATTGCAAACGGAACAAGATATGGTCTTGCCACAATCTTATGGACGAATGATGTGAAAAAAGTTCACAGCTTAGCTAATAAATTTGAATCTGGCATTGTTTGGGTTAATACAGTCCACACACTCTCCCCTAGTTCTGGTTACGGCGGATACAAAGACAGCGGTATCGGATTAGAAGAAGGAATGGAAGCAATGGAGCAATATATGAGACTGAAAACAATTTGGATAAACTACGGCGAATATGTGGGACCATTTCAAAAAAATTAAAGGAGTGTAATTAATGAATCCAGATAATTTTAAAGAAGGCTTTAAAGCACGTGAAGAAGTATTAGGTAAAGAAAATGTTGAAAATTTTATAGCGAATACTAATGATTTTAATCGTTCATTCCATGAATTAGCGATGGAGTATTGCTGGGGCGATATATGGAATCGTCCCGGGCTTGATCGCAGGACAAGAAGTCTAGTGAATATTGCTCTTTTAACAGCTCTTAACCATCAAAATGAATTAAAGATTCATCTCGACGGTGCGATTAGAAACGGCTGTACAAAAGACGAAATTGAAGAAGTGTTGCTTCAGTGCTCAGTCTACTGTGGAGTCCCTGCCGCCGGTAATAGTATCGCGACTGCAATGGCCTATTTTAATGAAAAAGAAATGTGAAAACTAGTCGATATTAAATAATGAAGAGGTGCTATATTGGTTACAATCGGAATAATAGGTTGTGGGTTAATGGGAAAAGGCATTACTAAAAACTATGTAAAGGCAAAGTATAATGTACTAGTCTATGATCCAGACCCAAAAGCAATTCAATGGATTAATGAAAATGGCGCTATTGCTGTAAGTTCACTTCAAGAACTTAGTAGTGAAGCTACAATCGTAATTGCTTCTTTACCTACAGTAGATATTGTTCAAGAGACTTTTCTCGGGGAAAATGGTGTTTTCAATACGATTAAAAAAGACTCAGTTATTATCGATATGAGTACAACGGATGCAAATACCGCTATTCAGTTATCAGAAGAAGCAAAAGAAAGAAGTCTCTATTATTTTGATAGCCCTGTAAGTGGTGGTCCTGATGGCGCTAAAAACGGAACACTTACATTAATGATAGGTGGTGATAAAAATAAATTTGAAGAAATAAAAACTATATTGGGAGTTGTCGGTAAAGATCTTTATTATTTAGGTGAAAGCGGCAACGGACAAATTGCAAAACTTTGTAATAATATGATCGTCTCTTCTATGGTATTAAGTCTTGGCGAAGCGTTCATCACTGCTGAAAAAGCTGGACTAAGTCGTGAAAAGCTTGCAGAGGTTCTTGCAACCGGAAGTGCTACAAAGGTTTTTGATGTTTTTGGACCTAATATTATTAACCAAGATTATGAAAATGTATTATTTAGTCTGAATCACATGCACAAAGATTTATCTTTATATGTAGACACTGCTGCAGCTTTATCATCCCCCTCTTTTCTAGGTGGAATTACTTATCAGCTCTTTGAAGCTGCCAAAGCAACTGGAAAAGGTCATAAAGATACGACTGCCGCAGTTGAACTTATTGAAAGCTTATCAAAGTAATTAACTAAAGGAGGAAAATAATGAAACAGTCAAAAGAAATGGCGTTATTAAAAGATTGGAAGCTTCATCTAATCGTCCTAATTATCGTTATAATTACTGAAAGAATTGGTCAGTTTTCAATTAAAGTAGGACCAGGCGCAATTTTACTATTACCAATGCTTTATGCTTTAATTCTTGGATTAATCCTTTATTTCACGCCTGTTGTCAAAGAAAAACAATCGGTTAATGCTGAGCCTTTAATCGTAATAGGTGTCGGTATGTTAGTTGCAAAAATCGGTGTAATTATCGGACCACAGATTATGAGTATCATTGAAATGGGTCCTGCTTTATTATTACAAGAACTTGGTAATCTAGGTACCATATTCTTAGCTTTACCAGTTGCAATTCTATTAGGTATGAAAAGAGAAGCGATTGGTATGACTCACTCAATTGGTAGAGAACCAAATATTGGCTTAATCGCAGATAAGTTTGGATTCGACTCGCCTGAAGGTCGCGGCGTTATGACAATGTATATTTTCGGAACTGTTTTCGGAGCAGCTTTTCTTGGTTTAATTTCAGGTTTTCTTGCTACATATACACCAATGAGCCCATTATCATTTGCAATGGCATCCGGAGTTGGTAGTGGAAGTATGATGGCCGCAGGTAGTGGCGCATTAGTTGCTGCATACCCTGATATGGCTGATCAAATTGTTGCTTTAGCGGGTGCAAGTAACTTAATTTCAACTGCTTTCGGACTTTACTTCAGTATCTTCATTGGGTTACCTCTTGCTGAGAAACTCTATAATGTAATGACGAGAAACAGAGATAAAAAAGCGTTAAAAGGAGTTGATTGATAAATGGCTAAAATTGTAGAATGGTTTTTGATTTTAGTAATATTCGGTGCTGTTGCATTAGTTGGTAATTCAGTAGGTTATGATGTGCTACCACTTACTGCACTTCCAGGTATGATAGTTTTAATACTCGTAACTTTAGCAGGTATGACTTTAGCTAAAGTTATTCCAGGTAGTTTTCCAAGTGTTGGTTATATTGCCCTTGTCGGTATCATTATTTCACTACCATCATTTCCAGGTGGAGAACAAGTTGTAGCATGGGTAGGCCACATAAGTATCCTTGCAATTGCAACGCCTATTTTAGCTTACGCAGGTATATCAATCGGTAGAAGCTGGGGAGACTTCACTAAACTAGGATGGCGCGCTTTAGTCGTTGCAACTTGTGTATTCTTAGGCACATTCCTCGGTTCTGCAATCATTGCTGAAATTGTATTACGTATACAAGGAATTATTTAAAAATTATTGGAACACAAGCTAATCACTTGATTAGCTTGTGATTTTTTTATTTCCTTCCAAAATATACAGGTTGATTTACATATAATTTGGACAAGATAAAGAAAGAGGAGGTGTTTGTATATGGGACAAAAAATACTTTGTGAAGTTAACAATTGTAAGTTTTGGGGCCACGGTAATAATTGCCAGGCAGAAGAAATTTATGTAGTTAGTAAAAAAGGAACTCACGCTTCCCACAGTGAAGAGACAGATTGCAGCACTTTTGTACCTCACGCTTAATTTTCACCTCTTTTTTTGGAAACCAGGTAATGTTATTTATAACATTACCTGGTTTTTCTATTTATCGAAAGTGGATTCAATGACATCTACTTTGAATTAATCCAACATATATGGCACTATTAAGATGGAGCAAGTAAGGAAGTGCATATATATATATGGATGATAAAGAGGATATTGATAATGATTTATTTGAAGATATTAGTGATGAGGAAATGGCTGAACTTATTTTTGAGGCACAAGAGGAAACTAAACGTAAAAAAGAACTTGGAGAGGCTGTCCAAATACCGAAAACTCGTTTTCCTAAATGGGCTTTTTGGTTAATTGCAATCGCCATGCTTGTCAATACTTTTTCCGTCTTTTTCGAAGTTTATTCCATTCCTGCTGTAGATTTTTTAAAGACATCCGCTAAACTATCAGCAAATGAAAATATTAAAACTTATAAAAAATCAGTAGTTGCGATTTCCACAGGTGATAGTAATGGAACAGGATTTTCAATCTCCAGCGATGGTTTAATTTTAACAAATGATCACGTCGTTGAAGGCTATAATAAAGTAACGGTCGCTTTCCCAGACGATGGTCGCTATACCGCAACTGTTGTTCAGTCATATCCCTCAATCGATCTCGCAGTGCTAAAAATTGACGGGCAGAACTTGCCACATTTAGAACTAGCAGAGAAAATGGAATTTGAGAAAGAAGAACCCATTCAATTTATAGGTAATCCACTAGGTTTCCACGGTATTGCAAATGAAGGAACAGTTATCGATATGATTAAATTACGTGATTGGGACGAAGAAGTTGTCATGATAAAAGCACCCGTTTATAGAGGAAATAGTGGAAGCCCTATTCTGAATATGGAAGGCAAAGTGATCGGCGTTATATTCGCTACATTAAACCACGAGGTACATGGTAAAGTTGGGCTTTTTATTCCAATTGATTATTATAAAAGGTAATTATTTTTTCTGCAATATTCGTTCTAAACAATCTTAAAGACCTCGTAACCTAAACAGTCACGAGGTCTTCTATTTTTCGTTAATAATCAATTTGTATTCACTCAATTCATAAGCATCGTAATTAATATACCAAGAATAATACCTACTACAATTGTTGCACCAAATAGCATTACTTTTTTCAAATTTTCATCCTTTCTAATCTACTTGGGCTAAAAATCGTTTCGTTCTTTCCTCTTTTGGTTCCTCAAAAATTTGCTTCGAACTCCCTTGCTCAACAATTAAACCATTATCCATAAAAACGACTCTGTCCGCAACTTCCTTAGCAAAATTCATTTCATGTGTGACAACAATCATCGTCATACCTTCTTGAGCCAAGTCTTTAATTACTTGAAGTACTTCACGCACAAGTTCGGGGTCGAGCGCAGACGTTGGTTCATCATAAAGCATAACCATTGGATTCAAAGCAAGCGACCTAGCGATAGCAACTCTTTGTTGTTGTCCACCTGATAATTGAATTGGATAGTGGTCACAACGATCACCAAGTCCTACTTTAATGAGAAGCGCATCTGCTATTTTTCTTGCCTCATCCGGTTTTATGCCGTTGATGACGATTGGCCCTTCCATGACGTTTTCAATCGCGGTTTTATGTGGGAATAAATTAAATGATTGAAATACATATCCAGTTCTTTTTCGCAACTCCCTAATTTCTTTTTTACGTTTACGATCTATCTTTCCACCTGCAACTACTTTAAAATCACCAATCTGAATGATTCCTTCTGACGGCTCTTCCAAAAAGGTTAAACATCTTAGTAAAGTCGACTTACCTGAACCACTTGGTCCCATAATAACGACAACTTCACTTTTATTAATTGTCAAATCAATACCTTGTAATACTTCATTTAAACCGAAGTGCTTCCTCAGGTTTTGTATTTTTATAATCCCCATAACTTCCTCCTAACCTTCATATTTTCAGTCGTGTTTGAGTCAATTTCATAATTACTAATTTCAACGAAATACCAGAATGTTTTTGAAAAAATGAGTTTAATTGTTCGCTAATTTTAATGGAAGTTCTATTGATTGGAGCGGAAGGCGGCGACTCCAACGGGAATTAGCGTGTCAGGTGAGACCCTGGACAGAGCGTAGCGAAGGAAGCGGCTCACCGCACGCCCCGTGGAAAGCGTCCGCCTGGAGCAGAAATCAATATTGTTCGGATATGAAAGTAGATTTTGCTATTATAAAATTGATTCACTTATCTAACTAAATAATTTGAGGACTTACTTTCTAACCTATCTAATAGTGCTGTAAAGGAAGAAATGATAACCCAATAAATCGCTGCAGCTATTAAATATATCGTCAATGGTTCAAATGTTTTCGCTATGATTAAGCTAGACATTTGTAGTAATTCCGTTACTGTAATTACCGAGACAAGTGAAGTATCTTTGATTAATACGATAAATGAATTCGATAGTGTAGGTATGGCAATTCGTAAACTTTGAGGTAGAATAATTCTTCTTAATGCTTGGGAATAGGTCATCCCCATCGAAACAGCAGCTTCCATTTGTCCGTCATCAACTGCTAATATGGATGCCCTGAAAGATTCTGAAAGATAAGCTCCAGCATTTAAACTTAGTGCCATAATGCCGGATGAAATTGGGTCTAAAGCTAATCCAATTTGAGGTAGTCCATAGTAAATAACAAATATTTGGACGAGGAGTGGTGTTCCCCTAATAATAGAAACGTAAGTACTTGCAATACCATTTAGAAATTTAACTTTTAAAATTCTTATAATTGCTGTGAAAAAACCAATGATAAGCGCAATGATTACGGATATCCCAGCTAGTAAAATTGTCATTAAAGCGGCTTTTAGTAGAGATGGCAATGAATTAATTATGATTGTCACGTCCATATATTTTCCTCCAGTCAGACCACACCATATTCAGGTGAGTATTTCCACTTTAAATCCTATTTCAATACCTAATTTATTCATTTCAGCTAAAAAAGGTTGGAATCGATCTTTTATAATTAAATTTTCAATAGGCATAACACCTGTTTCAGTAATTACTTTTGAAGCAATCCACTTGGCTGTAATTGCGGCTGGTACGGCAGTACTTTTTGCCATAGATGTAATCTTTCTTACGTGATCATATAGATCGACCATTTCCCACGTATATTTTATCGATTGACCATTTTTCAATCCACTTACCTCTACCCTTAAAACAGTTATATCCTCATTAGATTCACCCATCATCTTCGGTTCAAGAATATTCTCTGCAAATGCCCGTGGAGTTGTCTTGATTCCATCGACAGTTAACGGCGTATCATCCAGAAATCCTAGTTCACTTAAAACCTTCATTTTTTCCCAATGCCCGCTATAGCGCACTGTTTTTTCATATAAGGTTTTAACTTTATTCTTTAATACAAAGCTAGTGCTATGTGCATCAGTAATAACTGTTTCGCATTCCCCGACAGGATACGGAAAGGTAATCTTCTCCAGTCCCGAAAAAGGAGGAAGTTCGACTATCTCACCATCCTCAATTGCCATTGCAGGTTTCGTGTAAAGGCCGAGAACACTTTCCAGTCTAAAAACGACTTGATACCATAAAGGTGGAATAGGATATCTTGGAATTCCGCCACAAATCATGATCGCCTTCTCAGCTTCATCTAATCTATCGATGCCCTCAGCTGCTAGAAAGTTTGTAATTCCTGGAGCAACCCCGCAACCAGGCACAATTATAATACCCGCATCTCGTGCTTTTTGGTCGTAAGTCATTTTCTCATTATATTTAGAGCCTACCAGATCTACTAAATGACATTTCGCTTTAATTGCTGCTTTCACAGCGACTAGACTAAGAGAATGTGGGAGACAAGCTACTGCTACATCCGCATCTGTTAAAACTTTCGCTATATCATCTACCGTTTCCAACGTAGTAATATGACCCCTCACTTTGTCACTATTTGCAATGTCCAAACATTTTTCAATACTCGCTTCAAACACATCAACAGCAGTCACCTTTTTTATTTCATCGAACTTTGCTAATTCTCTAACGACTGTTGTACCAATCATTCCAGTTCCCAAAACGACGATGTGCATTGTCTCCACCTTCCTAATAGATCTATTAGACTACAATCGGTCATTTTCATAGATTTAACTCTCTAAAGGATCCGTCCCAAACCACTTTTTATAGATAGTATTATAAGTTCCGTCATCTTTCATTTCAGCCAAAGCCTGATTCACTTTCTCAATAAAATCTTCGTTCCCTTTATTTACAGCCATACCAATTTCATCTTTATTTAAAATGTCACTTGCAATTTTTAACGGAAGATTTTTCTCCGTTATATTATAGCTAATCAATAGTTGATCATTAATAATGACATCTAGCCGCTTATTTTGTAGGTCTTGGATGTAATCACTTACTGCCTTATACAATTTGACATCCGCTCCGTCGACGCTATTCGCAACTTCTTCAAATGTCGTTCCCCCACCAACACCAACTTTTTTCCCTTTAATATCTTCAAGCTTCGTAATATCATCTGTATCTTCCCTTGTAATTAATACAGAACCTGTGATGACATATGGATCAGTGAAATCTACACTTTTTTTCCGTTCCTCTGTAACTGTCATTTGGCCAATGATAATATCAAACTTATCCGCCTTTAAACCACCAATCAATCCATCCCACTTTGTCGCTATAAAATTAGCCTTCACACCAAGTCTTTTAGCAATTTCATTTGAAATATCAACATCAAACCCTTCAAACTCGTCATTGTCATTCAAAGAGTTAAACGGTGGGTATGTTCCTTCGAAAGCAACATTTAGCGTTTTGCTACTTTCCATCCTATCTAACACGCTTTTATTGCTGCTTTCTTTCGCGTCATTGCCTTCCGTTTTCTTCGCTTTATTACCACCACATCCAGCAACAACTGCCATTATTAATAAGGCAACAATTATTATAAATATATTCTTCTTCATCATTACTCCCCCTTTTTTCACAATTACTGGTACCAAGATATTGCTACTACATGTCCAATGATTTAAAACCTTAGGTAAATACTTTCCTCACTACTAAACAGTCTATTGCAATATGCAACTAGATATGATTAAAGGCAATATCGGGACCTAGAACTTTCAATTACTTTTTCAATAAGTATTTGTTATTCCGTTATAACTTAAAATCATTATCACATTACATAGCGCGTGAATTAGACCAATTAATTCATATACTTACTTTTATTAACAATTTAAATATAGACCTTTTGTGACATTGGTACTTATAGATTGTTATTTATTTCAGATAGGAATATTATTTTGTACGCAAGGTAATTTGGTGAAAAGAGATATAATTCTTATCCGCTAAAATACTATTCGAATATATTTAAAACAGCTTTTATTAATCATATGAGAGGAGAATAATGATGAAGAAAAAATGGTTAGCTTTATCTATATTTCTAGGAACTACCGCCTTGCTTTCAGGGTGTGAAAAACCGTTAATGATTTTCGATCCAAAGGGTCCTCAAGCCAAAACTTTATCGGATACAATTTTATTTTCAATCTTGATGATGGTTGGCGTTCTACTCGTCGTCTACATTTTATACACGTATATGCTTGTGAAATATCGAGCTTCGAACCAGGATAAGGATTATGAGCCTCCTCATGAAGAAGGCAGTAAAGCACTTGAAATCATTTGGACTATCATTCCAGTGATCATTGTCGTCATTTTATCCATTGTCACTGTTCGTTCAACTAGCGCTGTCGAAAATACACCAGCAGCTTTTGCCAATGACAAACCTGTTGTCATTTATGCTTCATCTTCCAACTGGAAATGGCATTTTAGCTATCCAGAAGAAGGAATTGAAACAGTAAACTATGTAAACATGCCAGTAAATCGTCCTATTGAGTTCAGGTTATATTCTTATGGACCGATTACGAGTTTATGGATTCCTCAACTTGCCGGTCAAAAATATGCAATGAGTGACATGGTTAACAAGATCCATCTTTCAGCTGATGTTCCAGGATCCTTTATGGGGAAAAACTCGAACTTTAGTGGTGCAGGCTTTGCGCAAATGGAGTTTGAAGCTCAATCGATGACTGATGCTGACTATCAAGAGTGGGTTAGTGATGTAAAAGAAACGGCTCCAGCACTGTCTGAAAATGAATTTAACGAATTATTAGAAGCCGAGCATGTTGGTCGTAAAACATACTCTTCAACTCATCTTGAGTTTAGTCCACCTCCTGAAGGCGATAATGCAGGACATCAACATGGACAAGAAGATGATGACATGAAGGACGAGCATATGGATATGGATCACAATGAACATAACGAATAAAAACTTGAAAGGAGTACAACTCAATGAAATGGGATGAATTTTTCGTAACTGGTGAACCGATGATTTATGGTGCGATGATTAGTATCGCACTCGTTTCACTAGCGATTCCTATAGCACTTACCTATTTTAAAAAATGGGGTTACCTGTGGAATGAATGGTTAACAACTGTTGATCACAAAAAGATTGGTATTATGTATATTTTGGCTGCATTACTTATGCTGTTCCGCGGAGGTGTTGACGCGCTATTAATGAGGGCGCAAACAGCAATTCCAGATAATGGACTGCTTGACGGACAACATTATAATGAAATCTTTACAACGCACGGAGTCATTATGATCTTGTTCATGGCAATGCCGTTCATCGTTGGATTAATGAACGTCGTTATACCGCTTCAAATAGGAGCGCGTGACGTTGCGTTTCCACGATTAAACGCGGTAAGTTTCTGGCTATTCTTCGCTGGAGCTATGCTATTTAATATTTCCTTTGTTATCGGTGGATCACCAGATGCTGGTTGGTCAGCTTACTTCCCACTAGCAAGTTTAGAATTTAGCCCAACCGTAGGGAATAACTATTACTCTCTTGCTCTGCAAATTGCGGGGATAGGTACTTTATTGACCGGGATCAACTTCCTAGTCACCATCTTAAAAATGCGTGCACCAGGAATGAAATTGATGAAAATGCCAATGTTTACTTGGTCCGTATTAATTACAAACGTAATTATCGTTTTTGCTTTTCCGGTATTAACTGTTGCACTGGCATTGATGATGCTTGATCGTCAGTTTGGGACACAGTTCTTCACGATGCAAGACGGCGGAATGGATATGCTGTGGGCAAACTTATTCTGGGTTTGGGGACATCCTGAGGTTTACATTGTTATATTACCTGCATTCGGTATTTACAGCGAGATTATCTCAACATTTGCACGTAAAAATCTATTCGGGTATAAATCAATGGTTGTTAGTATGCTAGCGATATCCTTACTTTCTTTCGTTGTATGGGTTCATCACTTCTATACGATGGGTCATGGCGTCATGGTCAACAGCGTGTTTTCAATTACGACAATGGCCATTGCCATACCAACTGGTGTGAAAATATTTAACTGGCTCTTTACATTGCGGAGGGGAAAAATTAGCTTTACAACCCCAATGCTTTATTCACTTGCCTTTATTCCAATTTTCACAATCGGTGGGGTGACTGGTGTCATGCTTGCCATGGCAAGTGCCGACTATCAATATCACAATACGATGTTCCTTGTTGCGCATTTCCATTATGTATTAATTCCAGGTACAGTCTTTGCAGTTATTGCAGGATTCCATTATTGGTTCCCTAAAGTATTCGGATTCAGATTGAATGAAAAGCTTGGTAAAATAGCATTTTGGTTTATTACAATTAGCTTTAACGTCACATTCTTCCCACTTTTCATCCTTGGATTAAACGGCATGACACGCCGTATGTATACTTACTCTGAGAGCACAGGATATGGTCCATTAAATATGCTGTCAATGGTTGGTGCTGTTGGACTTGCGATTGGGTTTATCATCCTTGTTTACAATATATACTGGAGTGTTCGTTACAGCCCACGCGATACAAATGGTGACCCTTGGGATGGAAGAAACTTGGAATGGAGTACACATAGTCCCGTTCCTGTCTATAACTTCGCCAAAATACCAACTGTAAATTCTTTAGATGCATTCTGGTATTCGAAGAAGGATAACATTCCACTAACTTCGGGTGAATATGAACCGATTCATATGCCTAACAATAGTGGTTTGCCATTCATCATGGGTGTGATTTTCTTCTTCTGGGGATTCTTTATGGTCTTTAGCTTGTGGACACCAGCAATTATTTCTGGATTGCTAATTATTGGATTAATGGCCTACCGTTCATTTGAACGCGACCATGGTTACCATATTTCTGTTGAAGAAATTGAACGGACAGAAAAAGCATTGCGAGGTGAGAATAATGAAGATTGATAACTCAGTACCACTCGAATATAGTACAGATGAAAACAAAATGAAGATATTAGGTTTTTGGATCTTCTTGGGGGCAGAAATAGCCCTCTTCTCTACCCTTTTCGCTGTCTATTTCACTTTGCAAAGCCATTTTGCAAGTGGACCTGACGCCCATGAATTATTTCAGTTAACACCTGTTATGATTGAAACGATTCTTTTGCTATCAAGTAGTTTTACAATAGGACTAGGTATTCACGCAATGCGCCTTGGTCTAAAAAAACCGATGATGATTTTCTTCGGTATTACACTACTACTCGGATTAGGCTTCCTTGGCGTAGAAATAACAGAATTCGTCACTTATATTAATGAAGATGCAACAATGCAGACAAGCGCTTTCCTATCAAGTTTATTTACCTTACTTGGTACGCATGGTGCTCACGTAACTTTTGGTTTGCTATGGGGTTCTAGTATTTTACTTCAAATTAAAAAACGAGGGTTTACACCTGAAACAGCAAATAAGTCGTTTATCTTTTCTCTTTACTGGCATTTCCTCGACGTTGTCTGGATTTTCATATTCAGTTTCGTCTATTTGAAAGGAATGATGTGAGATGAAACAATTATTCCCTGTCCCGCATGTGCTGGGATTTATATTCTCACTTCTCCTTTCTCTGATTGCCCTAATCGTTGTGAAATTTGATTTATCTTTTACTGCTGGAATGACAATTCTTGTCGTCACAGCAATTGTACAAGCAAGTCTTCAATTGTTCTTGTTTATGCACGTCAAAGAAAATCCTGACAGTAAAACCCTTTATGCAAACATCGGATATGCGTTATTCGTTGGTCTTGTAACGATATTTGGTACATTGTTTGCAATGGTTTGGGGTTATAATTGATTTAAAGATTACTATATAAAAGTGCCTGTATGCCAAATGCTTAAGTTTGGTATACAGGCACTTTTTATTTTTAAATAGACGCACACTTACAAATAAAGTGTTACGCAAATCATGATTTAATTGCTTCTTCTTCGTTCCCCGTTAACCAATTGAGCTCCAGTTTATCAAGCCTTTCTTCAAGTTCTTTGTTTCTTTTAATGCCTTCCAATGCATATAGCATAGACAGTAAAGCGACAAGAAATGAAGCATACATAAACCATTCCATTCCAGCACCACCTTTCTTTTCAATAAAATCGAAATTTACTTTTAAATAAATAGTATACTTTCTTAGCTTCTCGACAAAAGTAATATTCTTATTAAGGATTGGATGATAGTTTCAAATTTATACAGAAAACAATAATTCAATCAAAGAATCCAGTAAAGATATTTTTTCTTACTTATTTTCAGATTCAATAATACTACGTAAGTTGGGCCGTGTTTCTAAACCATAACCACAAATTTAAAATCATTGTATTAATATGGGCTGTTCATGGGTAATTTAAAGAGGAGGTAGTGAATTTACAGCATCTAACATTAATTAAGAGGTGAAGAAAACATGTCTACTATAAATAATAAAAGAATCGGCCTAATCGTTATGTTCGGGGTTCCAATCCTAATACTGCTTGGCCTAATAATTCAACCCATTGCTGCATGGAAATTCGGTGATGATATCGTTTTACGGGCAGTTACTAGTGATCAGGATGAACAATCCGAGGAAAGTTTTGTCATGCTAGAATATGAAATAGAAAAAGTTCCCCTTTATTTGTTATCAGATAGTCTAGTAGCAGCTTTGAAGGATTATCACAAAGCTGGACTTTACAAAGTTTATGGCAAATTAGAAAGTCGAAATGAAGTTGATGTGCTTGTAGAATTAACAGACGAGAAACCTAAAAACGGGATTTATTTAAGTGGGATGATGAACAAGAATTCAGTTAAAATACTTAATAAGGAAAAATTTTATACTGTGGACTTCGGTTTATCTCGCTTTCACAAGACAGATAAACAGGAAGATTTTACAAAATCTCGCAATTGGATTGCCCACGCCAAAGTAAAAAATGGGTATGGTGTTTTGAAGGAAGTAGATTGACGAAGCCACATTCTTGGGCTTCGTTTTTTTATATAGAATCAATGAGATGTGTTTAGATAATAAATGATTTGAGACAAGTATATTTATTCATTCGTGCAGTAGTGAAGTAAAAAATGTAAAAAGACCTTAACTAATAAGCAAAGGTCTTTAGCAGTATGAATCATCATTTATTTCAGCTACTTAATATTCGACTCTACAATGCGCAAAATGTCATCTACTGGTAAGTTCGTTATATCCGCAATTGCTTCTATCGGATATTATTTTTTGTGCATATTGAGGATAATTTCTGCTTTTCCAACTGCTTTTGCCTTAAGTTCTCTTTGGATTTTATCTCTCAAATGAATTTCACGTGAAATGGCTGATACACGTGTTGCTGGGTCTTCGCTTAGACGTTGGATTTCCTCGAATGCTTCTCTCATTGTTGAACTTTCCATCGCTAACGCCACTTTTTCCAAAGGTCTAGAAAGTCCAATTCACATTTACTTTCATCTTCACAAAGTAGTAATTCCAATACCTCTCCTCAATTCTTCACCTCAATTTCAAAACAAACGTTCCTACATATCAATAAAGCTAGTCTGAATTCTCTTTAATTAAAGAAGAAGTTTTCCAGTTATCCTGTAGATGCATACTTCTAACCACTTCTCATGTTTTTTAACAAACAATCAGTTTTTGTTAGTAATATCATAAAAGATGGGAATCAGATATATTTTTCAGGAGTTGGCGCTTTTTTATTTTTGGGTGTCTATAAGACACAAATCTAACGTAATTTTGAATAGTTTCAGAATATTATGGAGCACTTTGCACTTTTATCAGCATAATATGTCTTTGAATTCCTTTTACGCCCTTCTGAGTCTTTCTAATCAATTCAAATCAATCCAGTCTTCTCCTACAAAAATTCCATTATACTATAAGTATGCTAATCTTTAATCGGGGCCTAACTTCCTTTTAAAGTGAGAAAAATACACGTAGAGGGGATGTTTCTTCCATGTTTAAATGGTTCAAGTATGGTATAGCAAGTGTGACTGGACTTTTTATTCTCGTGGGTATCATAATTGGAATCGCACTCACGATTATTTTCAATTTTTATGTTGAAAAACAAAAACAAACGAATACAAACGTTTCTTCTGACGCTTCAGTAGAATCTGAACAGCAATCTATTGAAAAGGAATCGCCTGATGAAGAAAAACATAATTATGTTCAAAAAGGGATTTTGAATTTAGATAATTATCAACAACTAAAAGAAGGAATTAGTTACGAAGAAACTGTGAAAATAATAGGTGCGGAAGGTAGAAAAGAATCGGTAAGGGAGAATATAGATTCATATTCAGTTACCTATATATTCGCTGAAAGAGGGTTAAAGGGCATAGAAATTTCAGTTTCTTTCTTAAATGGAGGACTTAGCGACAAAAGGTTCTTTATGGTAGTACCCACAGCATCGGCAGTAACCATTACAGCAGAACAATTTGATGAAGTAAAATTTGGTATGTCATATGAAGATATCAAAAATATCGTTGATGGTGAAGGGACGCTGATTGCAGACTTCGGCTTTTCAGACAGTGATTACTATTCACAAATTTACAAATATAATGGACAAGCGATAGGCTCAGAGGCTCAATTCAAATTTACCGAGGGTGAATTGAGTACAAAAACGCAAGATCTTCTTGAATAATTAACTTTTCTACACAACTTACAAAGCTACTACTTGTCCTGGCACCATTAGGCTAGCAAGATATTAGTTATACAGCTGGGACAGTTACTTATGGGGAAAACTATCATGAATAATTTTACAAAGCTAATCTTTAATCATCAACAGTCTACGATTTTTAATTATAATAGAGTATCAATTATGTGAACTTGTTTTTCGATTTCATTAACACCTTTAATAGCGATGGCAGTGTCTGGTTGTGTTTGTTTTCTACCATAGTAATCCGCTTTTGCCTTCTGAGTCTTTCTAATCAATTCATATCGATCCCGTATGCTCTTAAAAAACTTCCCTTATACTATAAGAATGCTAATCTTTAATCAGTTTCTTACTTTCCGTTAAGATAGTAAAAATACGCGTATAAGGATGATTCTTCCATGTTTAAATGGATCAAGTATGGTATAGCAAGTGTGACTGGACTTTTTATCCTCGTGGGTATCATAATTGGAGTCGCACTCACGATTATTTTCAATCTTTATGTTGAAAAACAAAAGCAAACGAACACAACCGTTTCTTCTGATGCTTCGGTAGAATCTGAACAACAATCTATTGAAAAGGAATCGCTTTATGAAGAAAAAGATACTTACGTTCAAAAAGGGATTTTGAATTTAGATAATTATCAACGACTACAAGAAGAAATTAGTTACGAAGAAACTGTAAAAATACTAGGTACGAATGGTAGAAAAGAATCGGTAAGGGAGAACCCCAATTCAAATTCCGTTACCTATATATTTGCTGAAAGAGGGTTTAAAGGCATAGAAATCACAGTCTCTTTCTTAAATGGGAGACTTAGCCAAAAAACCTTTTTTACGGTAGTGCCCACACAATCGGCAGTAACCATTACGGCAGAACAATTTGACGAAGTAAAATCTGGTATGTCCTATGAAGATATGAAAAATCTCCTTAATGGCGAAGGGATTCTAATTGCAGACTTCGGCTTTCCCGATAGTAATTACCATTCACAAACTTACAAATATAATGGACAAGTGATCCACTCAGAGGCGAAATTCACATTTCACGAAGGTGAATTGAAATCAAAATCCCACCATCTTCTTGAATAATCAACCCGCCTACGCAACTTCCAAGGTTACCAATGGTCCTCAGAACAGGTGCCTGTGCATGAAACTATAGTAATAGTTTAAACTTTCGCGTTTGTTCAAACAACAATGAATAATTTTTCGAAGCTAATCTTTTATCATCAACCATCTGCAACCTTATTTTTATGCACAAAAAACGCCAACTCCCATTTTTTTCAGGAGTTAGCGCTTTTGATTTATAATGAAATATCAATTAAGTGAGCTTGTTTTTCGATTTCTTTAATGCTTGTCGTTCCAATTTGGAGTTTTTAAATACAGGTTGAATTGAACGTATTCCTAGTTTTATTCGCGAGTCGCAGTAGAATTAGTGTGACTGGTGGAGCAAACTATCTTGAACTCAATGTTGTACAGACAACCGGCACGACCGACCCCAAGTAAAGAAAATGGATATTTGTAGGTTACATGATCAATCATTTGTACCTATGTGACAAACAATCATGATAGTTTCTTGCACAGGTAAACCATTAAAACCAATCTTTCATTACTCTATTCTTCAACATAAACTTCACTCCAATTACTTATTAATCATATTCTCCAATTTTTGCTTTACTGAAACCCATTCACTTTCTATAATGCTATAAATAACTGAATTCCGATACGTTCCATTTTCACGGATTTTATGATTTCTTGAAATCCCTTCTTTAACTCCACCTATTTTTTGAATTGCCTTTTGCGATTGAATGTTATTTTCGTCTGTTATTAACTGAACTCGAATTGTATTTATCGTTTCAAAGCAATATTTTAATAATATATATTTACATTCTGCGTTTATATTTGTACCCCAGACAGAAGGATTTAACCAAGTCCATCCTATTTCCAATCCTTTATCCAGAGGTGAGATTCCAAGAAATCGGGTAGTACCAATTACTTTGTTGTTTTTTCGAAGCATGATAACAAATGGATAACTCGTTCCATTCTTTTTGTTATTCAACGCTTCGTCCACAAAACTTTCCATTTCTTCAACCGTTTTTACCGCTCTTGGTAAATGCGCCCAGACCAATTCATCGGAGCCGGCTTCAAATAATCCCTGAATATGGCTTCTTTCCATTGGTACAATTCGTACGTTTTCTCCTAATAATTCATCGACTGAAATGTCCATTTCACCGACTCCGTCCTATTGGTAATCTATCTTTTTGAACTGCAAAGTTACTTTGTGGTAAATCAAGCCTCGGTATGATTTCGTCCAACCATTGAATTGGGCTTTCCCAATTCACTCCCTTCAATTCCTGTGCCAAACCCCGGTGGTTTTAACTCCACTGAATTACTTACTTGGTTCTTATTCATCTTTCCATCTTAGCCTTAATAGAAGTGGTAGAATTCTGCTGAATAAAGTTAAAATGTAGTTCTTCCACTGTGTATTTATTCATTGCCTCAAGATTAGGCTCATACCCAATACCATAGTTTGATGGTACCGTGATATATCCGTCTATTGAAATGACTTCAGGTGAAATAATATCTTCATCCCAGTAACGGGAAGAACTAGCTGTATCGCCGGGTAGAGTGAAGTTCGGAAGTGTTGTTAATGCCACATTATGTGCACGGCCAATACCTGACTCCAACATGCCGCCACACCAAACAGGAATCCCTTTTTCCATACAATAATCATGAATCTTTTTTGCTTCTGTAAGTCCGCCAACACGTCCTATTTTAATGTTAATAATTTTAGTACTACCCAGCTCTATTGCATTTTTTACATCCTCGAGGGAATGTATGCTTTCGTCTAAGCAGATTGGTGTTGTTAGCTCTTTTTGAAGTTTTGCATGATTAATAATGTCGTCCGACGCAAGGGGTTGTTCAATCATTGTTAAATTAAACTGATCTAATTGCTTAAGAAGTGCTATATCATCAAGCGAATAAGCTGAATTTGCATCAGCCATAAGTGGAATCGTAGGAAAATGTCTTCTCAATTCACGTATTACTTCAACGTCATATCCGGGTTGAATCTTTACTTTAATGCGCTTATATCCTTCATTTATATATCCTTTAACAAGCTTCACCAAATCTGCGACATTTTCTTCAATTCCAATGCTGATACCTACTTCAATCTTTTCTGCTCGTCCACCCAATGCATGTGCAAGTGTCATCTTTTCACGTTTTGCATACAAATCCCAAATAGCGCCTTCAACTGTAGATTTCGCCATATTGTTCTTACGAATGGAACCAAAAAATTCACTAACTTCATTTGGATGATTTATTTCTTTTCCTAACACAAGCGGTATTAGAAAGTCTTGAATAATATGTAAATTCGTCTGTGTTGTTTCTTCGCTATACCAAGGTGAACTAAAAGCCACAGACTCACCACAACCCGAATTACCTTCTTCATCCTTAACCTCAAGTAACAAAAAAACCTTTTCTTGAAACGTACCAAAACTTGTTGTAAATGGAGTTTTCATCATCATTTTCATTATACGAATATTAATTTCTTTTATAACCATTTAATTCGATTTGCACTTAACCAGCATGAATATGTTTTCTGAAATTACGTGTTTTAGTAAATTATATCAAAAAACATCCTCAGTATAGTTGTAAGTACCAACCAATTCCAAGGACGCCCTCAATACTTTTTCAATCGATTGCTTGCCTAATTATTTGACCATTTAAAGAATGGTTGCATTCTCCGCTTTCGACGCAGACTACTCCATTTACAAGGACATACTCTATTCCTTCTGGTTCCAATGTAGGCGATGTAAATGTAGCAGTGTCCATAATTGTTTCAGAATTAAAGATAACAAGATCCGCCCAATTTCCTTCTTTGATATATCCGCGGTCTTTTAACCTTAATAGTTGCGCAACGGCACCAGTCATATGATGGATTGCTTCTTCCAAAGTCAAAACTTTTAATTCTCGGACATATCTCCCTAACACACGTGGCTGTGTACCAGAAAGTCTTGGGTGAGGTTTACCGCCAAAGATACTGTCAGAACCTACCATATGGTATGGACTTTGCATTGCTTTGGTAATGTCTTCTTCTTTTCCCCAGTGTATCACCATCGTTACGTTTCCTCTTGCTTTTACAAGAAGTTCAAATGCAGTTTCATCTGGTTCTTTTCCAATAGATGCCGCAATATCGTTTACACTTTTACCTTCATAACCCTTATATTCATCCGCATCAATTGATGAAATAATAATGTTTCCCCAACCACAACTATATACCCAATTCTCGTATTCAAAGTTCGTGAGGAATTCCGACTTTATTTTTTCCTTAACTACATTGTCTTGAAGTCTAGCTAGCATTGCTTCCGTTCCGCCATCATGCACCCAAGGAGGAAGAATTGCATTAAAAACTGTTGACGCCGCCGTATAAGGGTATTGATCGAATGTAACTTCAATCCCTTCTTCTCTAGCCTTTTCAAACTTTTCTAAAACTACTGGGAAGTATTCTCTGTTTCTAAGTCCAATAACTTTGAAATGGGAAATATGTAGTCGCACACCTGATTCCCTTGCAACTTCAAGCATCTCGTCAACCGCAACCAAAATATTATTGCTTTCGTTTCTCATATGAACGACAAAACAACCGTCAAATTTTGCGATTCCTTTGCAAATCTCAATGATTTCTGCTGTATCAGAAAAACTATTAGGAGGATAAACAAGACCAGATGAGAAGCCTACAGCCCCTTCTTTCATTCCTTGTTCTGCAAGTTTCCTCATTGCAACTCTTTCTTCTTCCGAAGCGATTCTATTTTCAAAACCCATCACTATTGAACGGATATTTCCGTGTGGTACAAGAAATGCCGCATTCGTTAAGGACTTCATTTCACTTAAATAATCTAAATAGCTTTCGACTGATTCCCAAGGCCAATCTCCAATATCTCCGTTCAAACCTTTTAACTGAGCCTGCCAAAAAGGTTTTGTTTTAGCTGTAACGGGAGCCACAGAAATGCCATCTTGGCCTAATAATTCTGTCGTAACCCCTTGTTTTACTTTTATATTATGAATCTTAGGTTTTGTGATTAATAAATCAGAATGAACATGTGGATCAATAAAACCAGGAGAAACGGATAAGCCAGAAGCATCGATAATTTGACGAGCTTCCATTTTAAGATTCCTTTTTATCGCTACAATCTTACCATCTTTTATACCAATATCTTGCCACGTATAAGGGTTTCTAGTACCATCAAAAACTTTTCCATTTTTAATTAGAATATCTAACATTGTAAAACCTCCACCCTCGTTTTAGACAAATACTTCCGTGTCTTTTAATTCCTTATTTTCATCATTAATTTCATCCACCAAATGACAACTTACTACATGACTACCACTCACATTTTCACGTAATGGTACTTTTTCTTTACATATTGCTTCAGCATATGGACAGCGTGTATGGAATACACAACCCGTTGGCGGATTTATTGGAGAAGGAATTTCTCCTTTTAGCATAATCCGTTCCTTTTTATGTTTTGGATCAGGTATAGGTATAGCTGATAAAAGTGCTTGGGTATATGGATGTTGTGGATTACTGAACAATTCATCTGTCGATGCTTCTTCTATTATATGGCCAAGATACATGACACCGATTCTATCTGAAATATGTCTTACAACACTAATATCATGTGCGATAAAGAGATAACTAACCTTCATATCTTTTTGAATTTTACGGAGAAGATTTATAATTTGTGATTGAACGGATACATCTAATGCAGAAACGGGTTCGTCACAAATGATAATTTTCGGATCAACAATTAGTGCACGCGCAAGTCCAATTCTTTGCCTTTGACCCCCAGAGAATTCATGTGGAAACCGATAATACTGATCCTCATTTAATCCAACTCTTTTCAATACGTCCAGTGCGATTGAAGCCCGGTCTTTTTTATCGCCGATATTATGAATAGTTAAAGTCTCTTCCAAAGTTTTTCCGATTCGAATTCTTGGATTCAGCGATGAATACGGATCTTGAAATACCATTTGCATTTTTTTTCTAGCACTTCTTAATTCCTTTTTCCCAAGGTTTGTAATTTCCTGTCCATCAAGTAACACACTTCCAGAAGTCGCCTCGACCAATCGCAGAATGGTTCTTCCAGTCGTGCTTTTTCCACAACCGGACTCCCCGACAAGTCCATATGTTTCACCTTCATATATGGTAAATGTAACATCATCAACAGCTTTAACTTGGTCATTAGTTTGACCTAGTGGCCTCTTAATTGTAAAATGTTTTGATAGGTTCTTCACTTCCAAAACCGGCTTCCTCTCATCTTCTGCAAGATTTTTCATCTCTTAGATCACCTCCGACTCTAAAATCTCTTTGAAATGCCAACACCGTACTTTTTGATTATCATTGTAGCTCTCAAGGACTGGATTTTCGGCTCGACATTTATCATCAGCAAATTCACATCTTGTTGAGAAGCTACATCCTGAAGGGGCTTTATCAAGTGAAGGAACAGTACCTTCGATTACATGTAATTCTTCACTTCTGTCGCCATCTATTTGTGGTATTGATTTAATCAAACCTTTTGTATACGGATGAAGAGGACGATCAAACAAGCTATTCACATCTGCTTCCTCGACGACCTGTCCAAGATACATAACAATGACTCGACTACAAACCTCTGCAACAACGCCCAAATCATGGGTGACTAAAATAATGCCCATACCGATTTTCTCATTCAAATCAATAATTAAATCTAAAATTTGTGCTTGAATTGTCACGTCTAAGGCTGTTGTTGGCTCATCTGCGATTAATAATTTAGGTGCACAAGCTAGTGCCATCGCAATCATGACTCGCTGACGCATTCCTCCTGAAAGTTCGTGTGGATACTCATTCACACGCTTTTCGGGGGAAGGTATACCCGTTAGCTTTAAAAAGTCTACTGATTTCTCGAGTGCCTCTTTTTTCGACATCTTTTTATGAATTCGTAATACTTGTGATATTTGATAACCTACTGTATAGACCGGATCCAATGAGCTTAAAGGATCCTGAAAAATCATTGAAATTTCATTTCCTCTGATTTTTTCCATATTTGATGAGGATAGTTTTAACAAATCACGATCCTTAAAGAGAACTTCACCACTATATTCAACTAAGTGTTTCTCATCAAATAATCTAAGAATTGACTGCACCGTTACACTTTTCCCACTGCCCGATTCACCAACAAGAGCTAGTATTTCTCCTTTGTCCACATGGAAATCCATTTCACGTAAAGCTTGTAACTTACCACGTTCAGTATAAAAATGAGTTGAAAGTTTATTTACTTCCAATAGTTTTTCAGACATTACCTTTTCACCTCCACCTCATGTTTATTATCTTTTCTTACCTTGTGCGGATGCATTTGGATCCAGTAAATCTCGCAGTCCATCACCGAATAAGTTGAGTCCTAATACAGCCGATACGATGAAAATACCCGGAAAAACAGTCAACCACCATGCATTATAAATATACATCTTACCTTCAAATAATATATTTCCCCACGTCGGGTCTGGAGCTGGAACACCAACTCCAAGGAAACTTAGAGCAGCCTCGACAATTATAGCCTCAGCAAAGATAAAAGTTGTTTGAACAATTAATGGGGATAGTGTATTAATTGCAATATGCCCCCAAATTATTCTTGCTGAACTCGCACCTTGAGCTACCATTGCTTCTATATAGGTTTGCTCTCTAATAATAAGGGCCGATGAACGAATAATTCGCGCAACATATGGTGTGTAAACGATACATAACGAAATGATAACATTATTTATAGTCGGTCCAAGCGCCGCCATGATGGCAATTGCAAGTAGGATAGCAGGAAATGCCATCATCGCATCTGAAATTCTCATTAAAATCCCATCTAGACGTTTAAAATAACTAGCGGTTAAGCCAATAATCGTTCCACTAATTCCTGTAATAAGTGCGACAGAGAAACCAACTCTCATTGATATAGTTGTCCCATAAATAATTCTACTTAACAAGTCACGACCAAAATTATCTGTTCCAAGCAAATGTTCAGCTGAAGGGCCTTTTAACTTATCTGCAATAACCATCTCGTAAGGACCATATGGCATAAGTACCGGAGCCAATAATGCAATAAGCGTAAGTATTAATGTAATGGTTCCTCCCGTAACAACAAGTTTATTCGAATAGAGTCTTTTCAGAAAAAGTTGTCTTTGTTCTTTCTTCAAGCGTATTTTTGTTTGGACAAAACTCGAGGACGCCTGTGGAACATTCATACTTTTCTACCTCCTTTTAAAAATGATTCTATTTCTTATCGAGTCGAATACGTGGATCAATAACACCGTACAACAAGTCGATTAATAGGTTGATAATTAAATAAGAAAATGTAACGAACAAGATTGAACCTTGAATTACGGCATAATCCCGGCGCTCAACTGAGTTTAAGATAAGCTGTCCAATTCCTGGTATATTGAAAATTGTCTCCGTTACGGCAGCTCCAGCTACTAGAGTTCCAAGAGATTGTCCAATAACCGTAATAATTGGAATAAATGAATTTCGTAGTGCGTGCCTATATGTAACGACTCTCTCTTTTACACCTTTTGCTCTTAATGCTTTAATAAAATCTAAGCTTAAAACATCTAGTAATGAAGCCCTTGTCATCCGTACAATTAATGAGGCTTGCATCGTTCCTAAAGCAATCGCGGGAAGTAATAAATGTTTGAAATGTGCCACAATGTCTGTACTAAAAGGTACGAAACCTGCAACAGGTAACCACCTGAGTTTTACTGAAAAGATTAGCACTAAAAATAAAGCGAGTAAAAAGCTCGGGATAGAAATACCAATTAAGGATACGCCCATAATAGACTGATCTGTAAAGCTTCCTTTTCTCTTTGCTGCAATAACTCCTAAGGGTATCGCGAATATAACCGCAAAAATCTCAGCCAATACTGCTAACGAAAGTGTGGGGCCTAAATGATCATATATGGCGGTTAAAACTGGTTTATCCATAAAATAGGAAAACCCAAAATCTCCTTTGATGACATTTGAAAACCAATGAACATATTGTGAAATAATAGGCTCATTTAAGCCTAGTTGTTCTCTTACTTTCTGAATGTCCTCATCGCTAGCTTGATCACCTAACATAACAGCAGCCGGATCCCCAGGAGTAAGATGTATGATAGAAAAAACGACAATTGATACTATGAACAACACGGGTATGAGTGCCCATATTCTTTTTAGGATATAATCTCTCACGTTTATACTTCCTCCTTTCTTTGCTTAAAAAAGGAAACATATAAGATAGAGTATAAATAACAGCTCTATCTTATATGTATTAATCCCTATTTAGTTTATTCTTCTTATTCAGCAATCGTTGTATTCCATAAAATAAAACCATCTTGTAATTCTAGACCATCTACTTTAGTCGAATTACCAAGGAAAGTGTAGTAATCTCCAAATTTAATCATTGTCAAATAGTCATACATTCGATCTTGCAACTTAGCAAAACTTATTTTTGCTTCTTCTGCTGAATTAGATGCGTTTATTTCATCAATAAGTTCAGTTAGTTCAGGATCATTCGTCCAACCTGGCCATTCAGGGCCTAAGTGAAGAATTTGTTGTGGTGTCATAACTTTAGGGAATCCAGTAACAAATCCATCATATTCACCTGGCTTACCTCTCATTTCTAAAATTGTTGCCCAGTCCATTACTTCTAACTTGATGTTGATGCCGATCGCTTTTAGTTGCTCTTGTATTACAACTGCTGAGTTGTACATGTACTCATAGTCTTTTGTAGTAATGATTTTAATTTCTTCACCCTTGTAGCCTGCATCTGCAAACATTTGTTTAGCCTTTTCTGGATCGGCTATGTTATAACGATCGCTTCCTTCTTCGCTATACCAATCCGTTTGTTCAACTTGCATATAGCCATGGTCAAGTCTAAAAAACTTTTCATCTGAGTACGCAGCCAACATAATATCTTTTGTATTTAATGCTGTGTTTAGTGCCTGTCTCATCTTAATATCAGAGAAAATTCTTTCTTTCTTATTCAGAACCAATCCAACCGGTCCCATAATATCGATTGCCGTTTCAAGGTTTGGATCATTGTCTACCATGTCATAGTTATCAACAGGTACGTCCATCGCTACATCATATTGTCCTGTTTGCAACCCCGCTAATCGGGTTGAACCATCAGTGATGACATGGAAGTAAATGTCATCCACAAGTGCTTCTTTTTTACCAGTAAGTCCATCTGAAGGCTGGTCGACAGCAGTATAATCATCGAATTTTGTAAAATGGATGTATTGGTCTTGTTTCCATTCTTCAAACTTAAACGGTCCAGTCCCAATGTATTCTGTTGTACCTGTTGGTCCCGCTGCTTCCGCAATTTCTTTCGGTATAATCACTGCCGACTGACCTACGTCAGCAAAGAGTGTCATAATTCCGTATACTGCTTCTTCAAGCTTGAATTCAACAGTATATTCATCGATTTCTGTAAACGTTGCGTCCGGAATCAAAGATTGTGCTTTCGATGAAATAGCTTGCCATTTTTCCAATGAAGCAATTACATCTTCCGCTTTCATTTCTTTCCCATTATGGAACTTAACACCTTTTCGCATGTTGAAAGTATAAGTCTTGCCATCTTCACTTTCATTGATTGACTCAGCAAGCATTGGAACAACTTCATATGCTGAATTTAATGCTACGACTTGCTCATAAATATGTCTTGAAAGGTCAGAAACAATTGTTGCTGTTGTCATATGGTGGTCCAAAGTAGCGGGTTGCGTATTAATTGCTACGTTAAGTTCCGTACCTAGTTCCTCCGACTCTGGCTTTTCATCGTCACCTGAATCTGAACTGTCTTTCTTATCTGCTGTACAACCAACTAATAACATCATGGTACACAAAGCCATAACTAACCAATGCCATCTTTTCAATTAAATATCCCCTTCCAAATCATATTTTTTTGTTCTTATATAGCTCTTAAATAGAAATAATTAGCTAACTTTAAAATATTTAAAGACTTTAGATAACATCCAGTGGATAAATGGGCCTTCTGAGTTTTTCGTAAGTAAATGATTTTAAATTCAATGTACTTAATCCTGGCGAATCTACAGTAATAATTTCGGCAGCAATTGATTCGTAAGAAGCCCTAAAGTGCTGACTTGATTTCAAGCCAACAATTTCATATTGGTTCACATTAATCCCGTGCATCTCAAAAGGTTGTTCATCGAATACCTGGGTTCGAATGCATCCAACGATTATGTCGAGTCCACCCACTCGAAGTCTAACGGTTTTTCCAAGCTTAATTACTTTCCCTCGCCACATAGGAGATGTTTGAGTGTAAATACCGTCTGTTAGCGTTTTAATATATGCACTTACTAAAACAGGTTCACCGTGTATTTCGTCGGTTTTTCCGCCGAGATAGACTTCAATCGTTGCGCCTACTCCTTTTTCATGAGCAATTTCAACGACCTTGGGATCATAAATGATCCCTATACACGCACGTTCTAGTTTCGCATCAAGCATTGCACTTAGTAATCGAGTACCATCACACGGCGTTCCTGCACCTGGGTTATCAGATGTTTCGTTAAGAACTACTGGAAAATTTATCGCGTGTTTCGCCTTTTCAACTCCAAGCTCTGGTGACAATGTATCTGGATAAAATTTGTCGCGATTAGCCCAAATTGTCGAAGTTGCTTCTTTCGCAGTCTTGATTGCTAGTTCCTCATCTCCTTCTGTAATACAAAGAACCGATACACCAATAAAAGGAACATCTGTATAAGGAAATCCGTGATAAAAGGAACAATCGATAACATTCGTTTGTTTCTTCAATTCAAGACAAAGCTCATTAATTTCTTTGACTGGTGATAAGTTTGAAGTCGATGTCGGTATCATCATCGACAATTTTTCTAAATGCATTATTGGATTGATTTCCTTTTTGATAAGTTTGGAGGTTAATGTAATTGCTTCTACACCTTTTTCATGTGAATCGGTGTGTGGATACAAGTTTACTCCAATTAATAAATCAGCTACTTCAACCATTTTCTTGGTAAGGTTCCCGTGAAGATCAAGTGTAGCTATAATCGGAATTTCATCTCCCACTAATTCACGAATAAAAGATAAGAAATCACCTTCTAAATCATCAATTCCTTCCGTAACACCAGCGCCATGTAGTGATAAACAGACCGCATCTATTTTTTCTGAAAGATCTAGATTCTCACGGAATTTTTGTTTAATAGCTTCATAGGTTACTTTTGGTATAATTCCGGAAGGATGCGCTCCTGCAGAAAAGACAGGTACTATTTCCATGTCTAGCTGTTCGGCTCTTTCAATCATTCCCCCCAAGTAATTCTCAACACCGCGATTCTTTTCTATTATGCACCTCCCTTCGTCCCAATCTAATTCTTTAAATCTTTCTACCGTCGTTGGTACTTTCGAAAAAGTATTTGTTTCATGTGAGACTTGTCCAACAGCGATTCTCAAATTAACACCCTCTTCCTAATGTAGTCAATACCCAGATGCGAAACACTACAGTGTTAATCGGTAAATGCTTCGTGGCCTGCCTTTTGTTTGAAGCGTTTCTTTCCCAATTATTGTAACCGCTTTCACTAGTTTAAGATGTTTTAATATACGTTGTGTACTTTTTACGGAAATCCCCATAAACGGTGCGATTTCATTGGCCGTAAATTCGGAACCAACTTGTTGAATGGCACGAAATGCTCTTTCTACAGTCATTGTGCTAAGCGTTGACTGTTCTGCCAATTGTAAGATTTGTTGATCTGTCGTACGTAGTTCTAATTTATCAATTGCTTTATGGTCTTTTCTTATTTCAATAAGTTGATGTTTATCATTCACTATATAACAGCTATCATCGCTTAAATCTTTAGCTTTCTGAGCTGCGACATTTGCCGCATTAGCAGCTAGATTAGTTGTCCCACCCATTCCAATACCTAGATTTAATTTTACGCCACTCGGCAAATTCGATTTACTGAATATAGACGGTAATGTTGCAAAACCCTTTGTAGCATTATCTATAAAAGCATGTGTTGTAAAAAAAAGAAATTCTCTCGGTGATGTTTGCAAATACTGACCATCCAACTCTTTCATAAAATTCATAACAGAGTACTCTAGTTGAAGATTGAATTTTTGTATGTCTTGAATATTTTTCCCTTGGGCCCACTCATCAAATTCACTAACTGATATTAGGCCGACTGAAATTTGGTTTCCAATATTAAAACTGTTATCACATATTAACTTTACTTTGTCTAGTGTTTCACGAATAACAGATTTAAAGGGTTTTATTCGCACCGCCGGAATACCTTTTTCTAGTAAACTCTCATAACACGAGGCTAATCCTGTAACAGCTCCCATCGTTTTACCTTCCATAAATAAATCGGTGTGATATTTAATGATTTCTTCACTTTCCTGATTTATCTCATATTCTAAAATATGAGAAGGATGTTCATCCAGTTCTAATTCGGCAAATGATTCCAATAGTAAAGGTAAATCAACGATATCAATACTAAAGTTGCTAACTGGACCGAGCTTTTGGACTTGATATAATGCCCGCAACACCCCCGTGCCATGATACGGTAGAAAGATACTTGCAATCTTTTTCATTTTTTTATTTTCTAATGAAATCATATACGGAATTGGACCTGCAAATAAAATTAAATTAAAGTCATTAGAAAGTTTATTAATAATGGACATTGTTTCTTTTTCTGACTCGTATATAAAAGCATTTAATTTGAGCGATGGATAATTATTTCCTTCATTTATCAGGTCTGTAACGATGTCCTCAGGTCCAATTACCGCTATTTTCGAGAAAACTAATAATTTAATCCACCTCTTTTCTTAGGATGTGCTTTTATCGTTCTTTAATAAGAATACAACAAAATAATAGATTAGTCACTGTTTTTTGAAAATTCTCTCTATTAAATTAATTAGACTATTAAAAACGCAAACACAAACATTGTACTTATAACATTTGTCTAATATATTCTTTATAAACATATTTAAAATTTCTTTTATTCATGTTTAATTGAAAACCTGGAAAAATTAAAAGGAACAGTCCATCTTACCCTTTTAGCTTTTTTTGATAGATGTTCTTATATAGCACTTAAAGCAAATTATTCAAAGAGTTTTGGATATTTTGCCCATACATACGCTATTTATTAATACATCAAAAACCTGCATCGCCAAAATAGCAATACAGGTTTAAGTTCATCAACTTTTTCTCTTACACCGAAAACTGGTGTTGATTATCCTTACAAGGTTGACCTACTATCAATGATATCTCATTACTTGTTAAGTCCATTGCAATGCTAAAAACAGTTTCCATATTTTCATGTGCTACCCTATTCGGGTTATCATGACGGCATATGGAATCTGGATAATTCTCATGATTAGATAATACTGAGAAAATATCATCTGCTTTGGCATCCTTATCCAAGGAGCTTAGTAGCTTTTCAATTACTGCTAACCGTTGAAAAGAATCTTTTTTGGGGCTATCTGTCACGACTTTTCTCATAGCGGAAGAACAAATATGATTCGTGTGAACAAGCATTCCACTCGTAGAATCAAGTTGCGCAGTGTGAATTGGCGATACTTCTAGACTCACTATTTTTTTCTCATTTGAAGCAATTAAAAAGTGTGCAGGGGATCCCATTTGATTATCGTTTACAGAAGAAACAGCTTCTTCAAACGAATATGAATCCAAAATCGCCCTCAATCCAAGATGGATAGGCACTTTAGTCTCTAATGTATTTGTAATTATCGCATTCAAACAAACACCAACACCAGCACTGTTACAACCAATCTTTCCGATAATACCGCCTTCAGTAATCATTTGGATATTTGGTTTATCTTGTTGTTTGATCTTTAAAAATAAAAGAGCAGCAGATTGTTCCCCTTTCCAATCCCAATTTTGTGCAAGCCATGTTTTTGACGTTCGAGGTTCAGTAATTGCAAGCGAAGTACATCCATCAGGCACATTCGTAAGCGCTATTTCACTTCTTGTATTTAGTGTTAGTATATCTTCAAAGTCAACTCCAGCACCACGTGCAATGCCCTCCATTTCAGTTACATACTCTGGGCGATAAGAATAAATTACATCTAGATGGCGTAAAGCCACTTCTTTTGCTTCTTTCCAAGATAACGAGGCATAACCTTTGAATAGTTCTTCATACGTTTCCAAGCTACGAAGTACTTCCATTTTCCCAAGTTCACCGTGTTTTAATCCAATATCAAATGATGTCCCATAAAGTTCAATTGTTTTCAATTGTTATTCTCCTAGTATTCATTTATTTTTTTGTTGGTTATCGTAAACAATCTGTCCGTCAATCATTGTAAAATCAACTTTAATAAATGGAATATCTTCTACATCTGTCTTTAATATTGAACGGTCTAAAATGATTAAATCCGCTAGTTTATCAAGTTCAATCGACCCTGTTTCATTTTCACTAAACGATGCATACGCCCCGTTAAATGTATACATACGGAGTGCATCTATTAAGGAAATTGTTTCATCTGCCCCAATGACTTGTCCTGTTTGTGATACTCTAGTTAGCGCACTATGAATGCCACGCATTGGATTGAAATCAGTGACAGGGCAATCCGAAGCAATTGCAGCTGGAATGCCTTCTTTTAAATAACTTGCTAAAGGATACATTTGTTTCGCTCTTTCCCCGTAATTCTCAACATAACCATCTCCGTATTCATATAGGAAAGCAGGATTTGGTATCGGAATAACCCCTTGTTCTTTCATTCTTTGAATTAAGTCGGGAGCGGCCACTCCCGCGTGTTCAATTCGATGACGTGTGTCTACCCTAGGAAACTTCTTATTTGCTTTTTCAATACAAGTTAAGATCATATCAATCGCGGCATCCCCTTGAGCATGTGCAGTAATCTGCCAACCCTGTTCGTGTGCCGGTATAAATAACTCCTCCAACTCCTTTTGTTGAAAGTAATGGACACCAAAGTTCGATGGGTCACTCGTATATGGTTCTCTTGTCCAAATAGTCGGGCCGCTGCTACTTCCGTCCAGAAAAACTTTTACTGGACCAATCTTAAAACAATCATTTCCAAGCCCTGTAACAAATCCGGATTTCAGAAGTGTTTTCACAAGACTTTCCGCATTGCTTAAAGCACCAGCCATTGCATATACCCTTTGCTTAATAATTTTCTCTCCACTATCTTCTTGAAGAGCACGTAAACTAGTAGCACCATATCCTGTAGCATCATGAATCGAGGTAATTCCCGCTCTAGCGAAATGATCAGATGCAATCGCGTGTCCCTCTCTAACTTCATCTCTAGTTACCTGGCTAATTTGGTTCATTTGCATATGAGCATTTTCAATAAGTAACCCCGTAGCCTCACCTTTATCGTCACGGTCAATCTTTCCACCTTCTGGATCTGGTGTGTTATTATCTATCGCAGCAACATTAAGTGCCAAACTGTTAACAGCAGACAAATGACCACATGCCCTAGATACAATAATTGGATGTACCAATGAAACGAGGTCTAGCTCTCCTTTCGTTGGGAAACGTTGATTGTTTATTTTTTGATCATGGAAACCCCATGCTCGTACCCATTGCCCCTTCGGCGTATTTTCCGCCTTCGTTTTCAATTGAAGTAGTAAATCTTCAATCGAATTAATCGAGTCTTCTTTACAAGATACAGAAAGAACATTTGCACCGTATAATGTTATATGTAGATGTGGTTCAACGAATCCTGGGAGAAGAGTCCGCCCTTTTAAATCGATTACTTCACTAGATTCATTTTGTAATGTCATAATTTCCTTTGTACTTCCTACTTTAACAATGCGTCTCCCCTGCACTGCTACAGCTTCGACAACTTCATTTTTCACATTTACAGTAACTACTTCTCCGTTAATAAATAAATAAGTTTTATTCATCAATTTATACTCCGCCTCTCCTATATATCTACTTATTTAACTATTCTGATTTTTATAGATGTAAAAAGGTAGCTTTGATTAGCTTAAATGGAGATACATTGAATTTCAACATTTATTAATCAAAATTAATTGTTGAAGAGGATCAATTAAATTTATATTCACGAATAAAACCAAGCCATGGAGTGACTTGGTTTGGTTTCACGTAGGAAAAACTGATGCCTGTTATGAATTTAATGTTGTACTTGAAATTTATAAACCCCTACCTCTGCCACCATTTTGGGCAGCAGAGGTGGGGGAAGGTCACACGGTTAATTGAATTTTATTTCCTGATGGATCGTCAGTCACAAACAATTCATTTTCAGCCACAACTGAAGCGCCTAGATTCTGTAATTGTTCAATCACTTTTGCTCTTGCTTCTTCATTTGGAAAAACAAGCGTATACCAATTTAAACCGACACTATTTTTCTGTGGTTTCGGAGCACCTACACCTTGCCATGTATTAAAGGCAATATGATGATGATAATTGCCGGTAGAAATAAAAACAGCCTGAGGATATTGACTTACGACTGTAAAACCGAGTCCCTTCGTGTAAAAATCTTCTGCTTTCTGAAGATCGGACACATGCAAATGAATATGCCCCATGATTGTGTCAGCAGGTAACCCATCCCATTCCGAATCACTTGCTGCAAGAAGACTTTCTCCATTTAACGGGTCAGATACCATCTCGACTTCCCCATTAGACCAAGTCCATTCAGTTGGCGGTCGATCTATATACACTTCAATGCCATTTCCGTCTGGATCTGTAATGCAGAGTGCCTCGCTTACAAGTATTAATGTGGAAATCGGCTCAAAAAAACGAGATATACGTAAAAGAAAGAAAATAACAATCGCACAAATGAGCGAACAAATAGGGCTCTCCAAAGGATTCATAAGCAACATCGAAAACGATAATACATCCCCCTCCTTTAATACGTTGCAAACAATCTCCAGCTTTCTGGACGTTCCGCTACCCTATTTGCTGCTAGAAAAAAAGCAGCATATGAAAGTTGTAAGGAAAGATGAACGCGTATATACAACGTTTAATGGCATAAAAATAGAACATCTTACTACCCAAATTGGCCTTCGGATGATGCACGTTGAATTACCATCCGGTGCATCGACTGGCGAAGCGATTGCCCACGAAGGTGAAGAGAGCCATGTCGTACTTAAAGGCACCGTTCTTGCTGAACAGGGCGAAGACTCTGTCATTGCAAAAGAAGGCGATTCATTCAGTTGGAATGCCAGCGTGCCCCACTTTGTCAAAAATATCGGAGAAGATGAGGCCATCATAATTATTGCCATCTACTCCGAGGATAGCAATAATTGATAAGTGACATAAAAAAAGACAAATGTTTTTATAAGCCGTAAAATTAAATATCCAAACTCAAAACGCCTATGGAAATATCAAATTTCCATAGGCGCTTTGTATATTTTTTTTGATAACTTCTTTTTTTTAATTAGTTAAAGAAAGCCAATTTCACCGTAAAACCGGTGCAGCACACTATTCTAAACTTGGTGTTGCACCTGGCGTTTATATATTACTCCAAAAGTATGTTTAATTCCAGAAACTTCTAACCGCCGACCATTCGATACAACAAATTCTCCCCAGCCCTTGCATGTCCCAAATAATATGGAAATGAGACAACTTTTTTACGATGAAAATACAAAATTTCTGCATCTTTCTTATCATCCAACTGAAAGACCTTTCTAAGTAAATTCGGTGCGTTTACGAGTCGTTTGGGTCTTTCTTTAAAAAGTTCTTGGTGGAGTACGTAGGCTTCCAATACATTTTCGCAGTAGTAAAAAGCGAATACTTTTGATACCGTTGTTTCGGCTACAAACAGTTTAATTTTTCCTATTTTCAGTACATTTTGTTCAATCATTCTGTTAATAGCTTCGTTGTTATAGTCGATGTTGTCCAGAATTTTGGAGTCTTCCTCGGCTTTCGCTTTGCCTGTAGAAATCGCCCAGAAAACCCTGTGAGAAAGGTCTTTCATATCAGTTTCAATCGCTAAATGAAGAATTTCTTGTACTGTGATCATCTTAGGTCATCCTTTCTTTTTGCCAATCGATATTATGAAGAATCCCTGTTTCTTTCATGTAACAGACCGTTGCAGTTCCAGTTGGTCCGTTTCTGTGCTTTGCCACATTCATTTCCAACATATTTGGACTATCTGTTTGTTTGTCGTAATAATCGTCTCGGTATAAAAAAATGATGACATCCGCATCTTGCTCAATATTACCCGAGTCGCGTAAATCGCTCATCATCGGCCTTTTATTGTCCCGAGATTCAACGCCGCGGTTAAGTTGGGAAAGACAAACGACAGGACAGTCAAATTCTTTTGCCATTTGTTTTAAATCATTGCTAATTTGGCCGACGATATCTGTTCGGTTTTGATGTAAATAATCGCCGCGAACAATTTGTAAGTAATCTACAAAAATAATCGGTTTTAACAACGGTTCAGTGTTAATAATCTTTCTTGCTGTCGCACGCATTTCGAATACTTTTAGCCCTGCACGGTCATCGATATGAATATTCGCATCGTCTAATCTGCCAAGTGTCGGCATCCAGTTCATCTTTTGTTTCTCCGTGAAGTGCGAATAAGGATTGCGCATGCGAAGTCGGTTATAGCCGCCCGTTACAGCAATTAACCTATCAATCATTGACGTTCTGCTCATTTCAAGCGAGAAAATAATCGGCCTATAACCAGCAAATCCCGCCTGTAACGCAAAATGATTCAACGTATCAGTTTTCCCCATCGACGGCCGTGCCGCAATGATCGTTAATTCAGCAGGCTGGAAACCATCAAGCAGTTTATCCAAATCATTTAAACCTGTCGGGACACCAGGCATATGTTGCATCGGCTCGTAAGGTCTTTCACCCATCTTCATCAAATCTGATTGAATACTTGTTTCCTGGCCTGTACTTCCGTTCTTAACCAAGTCCTCGAAAGATTTTTGTATCGCATCGATTTCCCAATCCTCTTCTCTTGCTTGAATAAGAATTTTGTTTTTTTCTCGGTTTTTCCACGCATCCAACAAAATAGCCACATAACTATCAAACTTCGTCGCACTTTGGAAATTCGTTAACTCTGCCAAGTAATTAGCGCCGCCAAGTGCAGTTGGTTCCATCATCGTCAGCACAGTTACAAAGTCAACTGGACGCTTTTTTGAGAGTAAATCTTGCATACACTGAAAAATATTTTTATGAATATGACTGGTGAAAAAGTCCAACCGCACGCCACTATCAACAATTAAATAATTTTCTGCCAACATCGTACCCAATACGCTTTTTTCAATCTGCTCATGACGTTCCATAGGTTAATCTTCCCCCTTGCTGAAGTCTAGTTCGAACGGTTTTGCTGAACTGTTCTTCCATGATTTTTCTTCTCTCGACTCTTCCAAATAGTTTTCAAAATTCGTCGCATTGAACAAGGTAGAAGGCCTTAAAAACTTATGCCAATGAGAATCATTCAGCCAATCTTTTACTTTCAAATCAATAACCTTTTTGAAATCATTGAGCTTGTAACCTTCACGATACCGCGCTTTCACCAAACGCTCTGTTGCTTTTGATGATGCTTTAAATTCTTTCTTCACTTTTTTATTTAAATAATCAACCACAGACATAACGTCGAGATCCTCCTCGACAGGTTTTTTTTTAATACTCTTAACTTCTTTGGTTATTGCTAGGGGCAAATTGCCTTCAGTAGAGAGTGCAAACTGCACTTCCTCTTCAGCTGAATTTGCTTCCGTCGAAGATGCATTTTGCAGCGTCTGGCCTTGCAACATCGAATAGTCAATCCGGTACCACTTTGTCTTGTCCATTTTCATCCGATTATAAGAAGCTGTTGAAACGATAAAACCACTAATTTCCAACTTGCGAATTGTTCTTTTAATCGTATCGACAGACCAAAACGGAAACTCTTCTTTTTTCCACTCTTCATACGTCTTGTAAACCCATTTATGTCCATCACGAACATTTTGAGAAATGAGCGTTCTAAAATGAAGTTGTTGCAGCAAAATAGCTTCATTCAACCCAACCTTTAGCGCCAAAGACGGAATGATTTGAAGCGGTGACTCATTAATTAATAATTTCATTTCAAAACTCCTTTCCGTAAAGTTCATTTAAATACATGCCCCATTCGCTGTAGGTGTTTTTGACGCAAGCATGACTGCTTGTGCATAGACGAACGGGACCTTTCACTAGCTATATAGACGCCACTATCGGAAAAGGATACATTTTGGAAAATATCGCAGAATTAGTGCTTGTACGAGTAACTATCTTTCTGCACCTATTCGTTTATTATCAACCGTCTATCAGACCGATTTTTTAGACACAAAAAAACGCCAACTCTTTTTTAGGAAGTTGAACGCTTTTTAATTATCGGCAGATTAAAAACGGTGCCTGCACACTATTCTAAATTCAATGTTGCACAGCTATCTGGAATTTAATAGCAAAGCTACATTCAGCTTTCTGGAGCCTTGTAGCCCGATTTTCTTTTGTCTTTAAAATTCAAAAAGGCTCCATATCCAAAGGCTACTACTAATCCACTCCAGAAAATTATAGGTGAAGAGAATAAATCCTGTTCCATTAACAAGTAAGAAAAATAGTTAATAGCCGATACCAGCATATACGTGTAAAAACCTAGTATAACTGCCCTTTTCCAATTCAATGATTCTTTTTTGTTCATAGTTTTAAAAAGTTTCATTTACCTTCCTCAATTCTATGATCTGGCCCGATTAAGGCACTATCCTTATTCAACAACTGCCCCCGTTTGAGGAAATGTTAATTTATTCTTTTTAAACCAGCTTCATTTATCGAATCACCAATGATTTCAAAAAAGTATTCCTTGTTTGTTGCTAATTCAAGTGTTATTTCTTTCAATGGTATCTTTTGTTCCATTTCATTTATCAATGTAAACTTAAATGTTTTTTTGCCATCTAAGTTAAAGTCTTCCTGATCAATATATTCTTTACTAAGTGTGTCTCCTTTTCGAATTTCAGAGCCATCAGCATAACTTACACCGCCTGTGATTTCACCATCAGTACTGAATTCTATCGAATAAAAATCAAAATTAGCGTTGTTTTTTATGTGAATAACCATACTATTCTCATTTGGTTTTATTAGAGCACTAGTATTATTTGTACAAGCAGATAAAAACAAAACTACCGAAAATAAAATTGATAAAAGTAACGGTTTCTTCATAAATCTCCCCTCCTATAACATAGGACTATGCTTTTACAGTTTAGTTACAACATTATTCAAACAATTTGGCCCGATTGAGGCACAGTCCATATTCAACAACTGCCCCGGATGGTCGTAAAGTCGGATTACATTTCACCTTCTTCAACACACTGCGAACTGTACCGAATGAACAAGAGAATGGACGCCTTTGACATAAAGGGTTTTACTATCTATAAAACTTTGGTAAATTGAATATTAAGAGAAATAGCATATAGCTATTCTTTTCTATTCTAAGGAGGAATTTTAATGTCCCATGTATTAGAAGTTACAAAAGAAGATTTTATAAAAGAAGTTATAGAATGTAAATTACCTGTATTCGTTGATTTCTATACAGATGAGTGTGGCCCATGCCAAGCATTCGAACCTGTCCTTGAAGACGTCGCTAAAGAGTTGGAAGGCAAAATCAAGTTTGTAAAGCACTGGGTAACGCTTGAGGATTTCGAAGCAAAATCAAATCCAGTTCAACTTAAATATGACATCTCAGGTTTCCCATCCCTGTACTTATTCAATAAAGGCGAAGTCGTTAAAACATATATCGGATATATGAATCGCCAAGACTTCCTAGATTTCTTGGAAGAAGTTCTTTAATAGGATTTGAACCAACACGGTTTTCATGTTCATTCATGGAGACCGTGTTTTTTGGTTGTCTTTTTGAATTTCTATTTAATTTAATCAGTACATTCAAATGGATTGCTATGCCTATCACATTTTTAAATTTGAATTATAATCCATCTCAACACAGCAATATTCTTCATATATGATAGCAATAGGTAAGCTTTTGTTGTTATCTCCAGCTTTTCCCCTGCTCCGCACGGAACGTGCCAGTTTCCAAGCATTTCGCGCTCCATCTAGCGATGGTTTTAGTCATTATAAGTTTCAAGTTACTCTTCTTAAGGTGGGTTATTTAATGTATTCTAATTCACACTTCCCACGATATTTGTTGATTTTTTCCAACATCGGTTTGTTGAGACCCAAAAGTTTTAATGAGTGTATTAATCTTAATGATGTCGGTCATATGAATTAATTTGTGTACCTCTTTTGAAGGATACGTAAATTATTTATAAAGGCAGCCGATACTTACACAATCGCACCCGATAGTTAAACTTCTTATAAATGAATTACAAACTCTATACCCGTTGGCTTCTCCTTAAAATGGTCACTATATTCTTTGACAACTAACTCCAGTCCTGAAAAATCGTCAGGTAATGGTGGAGAAACAATATAGCTGTATTTGAAATAGCCTGTGGATCCGCTTCCACCATCTTGCCGACAATCATACTGTGCTCCTAAAGATAATTCAAAATCACCCTGCTCATGCATGTGCGGTGAATCATTTATACCATCCCAATCGACATTAAGATTTATAACGCTCGCATTCTCATACTGCCGTATAAAGGTGATCGAATATAAACGCTCATCTATTTCAACAGATTTTAAAACAGGGATATGCTTTCTAAATCCAGTCGGTTCAACACGAGGTCTAAAAAGTTCTTCCATTCTTAGCGTCCCGAAAAAGGAACTTAAATAATCTTCATATAGATCGTACTTTGTAGCCCACTTAGAGATAGCATCTTCAGATGGAAACCCGGGATTATCGTTTGAGAGATCCTTACGTTGTTTTAATAAAGCACAAATTTGTTCGTCTATAGGGTAAAGTTGTTCATCATAATGGCTCGTTGGACGTTCAAACGGCGTTTGCTTCATTTTATCCCCTCCTCAATTTTATATCTGAACTACAATTTTAATTATTATAACATCAACAGAAAACGCTAGTCTTTTCAAGCTCATTTCTTAAACAAAGTGGCCCGTTAATGGCATAAAATTTGTGTCACAATCGCCCCCGATTCTGGGATAACCAGGCTTTGAATCTTACTGGTTACTGCTTTCTTTAATTAACTTATCTATATATTCATAATCTATACTGCCTTCGACTACATGATAAAAAAAAGGGTCTTTTCGAATCGTGTCATTTGAACTGATAATGAAATTATTCCAACCATTTGCTTCTTTTCCACTCGTTAAATATATTGTCGTTTTAAAAGAGTAGCCCAAGTAGCCAATGGATACTTTCCCTTTTTTCAACTTAACTGTATTCAGATTTTTTATAATATAATCTATGTCATTTTTTTCTGTGATATTTAACAATGAGCCAGTATTACCATCAAATATGCTGATTTCTGATACTTCATCCGAATTTAATTTTAATAACTTTAGTGGACTGTTATACCAAACCACTCCAAAGATTAATACCACAATAATAACCAACGAGAAAATCAGAGGTTTCTTTTTTATGATATTCACCCAAACCTTTCTCCTCCGAATAGTAGTTTAAATCAGCTTCAGATTAGTGCTAAATCGTGCAAAAGCTTTATTTTCTACACAATCTGGCCCGTTAATGGCATAAAATTTATGCAACAATCGCACCCTTTTGTTTAAGAGAGTATTGGTATAAATAGAACGTGAAGAAAAATGTCTGCTGATATTAATCTGTATTAATGACCCATATTATCGTTGTTACCGTTAAGTGGTTCTACTACTTCTCCATCTTTATCTATTACAATACTGTCGTTTTCCTTATTAGCCTCGGTCAAAGAACCATAATAAGTAAAAACACCAAAAGTAATGATAGCTACCGTTGTTAATACTATAGAAATTCTTTTTTTCATAAAGTAGTCATCTCCCTACATATTATTTTTGTATTCGATTCTTCTTAAAATACTTAATCAAGTTAAATATTATAACGGCTATAACTGTGCAAGGGATTATACAAATAAGAATAAAAGTGCCAATAAAGATATACCCTGCCCCACCCCAACCATCAATTAATGCACCAATACAAATGATTCCTATACTTAGCAAAAGTAACCCAACAAAACTTAAAATAAAGTACTTGTCATATTTAGTTCTTATAAAAAGCATTAAGGCAATTACTAATAAGAATGCCACACCCAAAATAATATAAATATATATCCAAACCGCTTCCTTTCCACATCTCTTCTATTTCGATTAATTCCAAATCCTTTTAGTACCAGATGAAAAGCATACTTTAAATAACGTATCCTGCCAGTTAACACATTAAGAAAAACCATAACGTTGTCACACTGAAGATTCTCATTAATTAAGACGGAACGAGATAGTAAATAGTTACATAACTACAACAATCTGGCCCGTTAATGGCATAAAATTTATGCAACAATCGCACCCGATTGCAGGAAAATCACTTCTTCTAAAACTCTTTTCTCCATTCATCGTCCTCTAAAATTTCACCACTTTCAGCAATATAGGCTGCAATCACAGAACCATGTTGCAATTTATCCTCATTTTTTAGAAATGATACAAATTCGTTAAGAACTTTCTCATCGTCAGCATTTTCTTTCCTAGGAATTGTCAAACGAATAGTTGGTTCAACATCGAAATCTTTATAACTTTTGGGATCGTTCGGATCAATACCTAACTTTTTACCAACCTTGTCTTCAAATATAACGTAGACATCAGTTTTTCCATCAAGATTCTTATGGAGGAAAGGTTTTATTTCACTTTCCAATTCCTTAGCCCATTTTTCAGCAATGTACGTATCCACCATGGTGTTTGTTTTATCATCATAATAAATTAAAAAACGTGTCTGGTTTTTCTCGTCTTGCACTTTTGCAGCATATTCAAATTCGAAGTTCCCCATATTATCATATAATGCATCATAGACTTCAAAGTTCTCATTAAAATTATCCTTTAAATATTGCTCAGCTTGGATTTTCACGGCATCTTCTTTTTCTTTGTCTGGCTTCATACCCTGAAAAAAAGAAAATACAAGTATAGCTATTCCTAATATAATCACTCCTACAACAATAAGTGTTACTTTTAAAATTTTATTCACAAATTCCCCTCTTCCCCTATTAAATTCCCCATAAAAACGAAAGATTTTCATTAAAGTATTTGGCCCTTTAACTGAAAAAACAGGAAATCCTTATGCCAGAATTGCACCCGATAACGACATAACCTGGATCCAGACCCTAATATTAATCGGTACTCTTTATCCCGACAATTTCTTGAAGGTGTTCCATTACTTTTGACAAAGCCAAAATTGAGTTTGTTGTTTCAAATGTTCCAACATCTAGGCTGTGATTGGCATTTCGGACAATTTCAACCTTTAAATTCGTCAAATCAAATTGCTCAATTTGATTTGACTTGTAATGATGGTCCTTATCGCCGATAATCAGGAGCCCCCGGTGTTTATTATTTAAAATTGAATCAAATATCGCATCAAACTTTAACAGCGGGGTAAGTAGAATCATCTTTGACCTTAGAAATTCCTTTCTTTTCATTAGATCGTTCGCGATAGGTATCGTTCCGAGAGACTTTCCTAGAAAAATAATTTCATTGTATTGATTATTTTTAAAAACATCAAAAATAACGGGGTTAACATCATTCATTATTGTCTTTGTAATTTCCTTAAGAGGTTTTTCAAATAAATGCTCGCCATAGGAATAATGAATGTGAACAACATCAATTTTGTTTTGAAGCATTATCATAGTTGCATAATAAAAAAGGGGCTTATCGTAATTGTATCCCGCACCAGAAAACATAAAGCAAATCGTCTTGGAACCTGTTTCTATATGTGTGTAACTAATTGTTTTACTGTTTGTTGGTATTTCCTTTTTGTTTACAAACATTATTTCCCTCCCAAAAACATAAAAAGTATTTCCTCAATTAAATGGCCCGATTTAAGAACAAACCTTATGCGACAACTGCGCCCGTTTCTGGACTAGGAATTAAATAACCCTTGCTCTTTCCATAGATCAAAATACTTTTGATATCCCATTTCTTCAGTGGTCATTGTATGTTGCGTTTCCTCCAATTTAAAAGTATGAGTACCAGTCAAGGCTTCATATGTTGGATTCTCTTTTACATCTTCAAAAAGTGCTTCGAATGTAATAATATCCACTTCTGTTGTTCCATTTTCGTTAGTTTCGAGGTGAATAAAAACATCATCTTCTTGGTCTATATGCCTTATAAACAACAAACCTGCTTTATATAGAGATGAATATAATTGATTCATTTTCCCCCTCCACTTCTAATGAAATTTCAGTAAGATCTATTCAAGTAAAGCACCCATTTGTTATGAAGAACTTTTTAGTCCGTGATAATGATTACATTTTCTGCTACTTGCTTTTGGTCAGTAGAATTCGGGTTTTCAATTAAATCAAAAGATACTTTTTGACCTTGTTTAAGGTATCTGAATTCATTCGGAAATGTTTCTGTATTAGGTGAAATCGAACTGAAGTGAACAAAAACGTGATTTCCATCCTCACCGTCAAGCATAATACGACCATAACCCTTATCTTCTTTAAACCACTTAACAATTCCCTCTCGTTTCATATCTGTCCGACCTCCAATTTTCGCCCGTTTACGTGATCTGGACACAATCGTTTACACTGCAATCGCGCCCATAAGCTGAAGAACTAATCTGATACACCGTAAAATTTGTAACCATCCACAATTTGAGGAAATTCTTGGTTAGTTACTTCTAACCAACTGGTTTCCACTATGGTATCGTTATTTGCATTTATTTCTGCAACAGTTTTATTTGATTCCCTTGTAACAAAGTAAAGATTTGCTTCCTTTATTACTCCTAAATGTTCTTTAGAATAATACTTTACAGCTTCTAATGATGCTTTCGATTCAACGCCCACATCAAATTCTGCATCATCATTACTCCATGTTTCAGAATTGGGAAGCATTTTAATTTCAATGTTTAATTCTCCATCCGCAAAATCAACAACAGAAAAGTCATAAAAGTTTTTACTTTTTTCTTTTAAGTAAACTTGTATTTTTTCTTCTTCGCTTTGGGTACAAGCAGATAACATTAAAGTTAATGTTAACAGGAACAAAACATACTTTTTCATCGCTAAACCTCACATCCTTTAACATTAGATAATGGCCCTATTGCAGTATCGGGGCATTTGCTTATAAAACAAACGCACCCAATAATTGAAATACATTATTTCACAAATATTTTTTATAAGTAACAAAAAATGGCGTTAACAAAGAACCAATAATTAAAATAAGGATTGCCATTGCAAATGTCACAATAAGATTATTAAAAGGCGAGAGAAAATTGCCAAAGATTAGCATTGGTACAATAGTCAAAAAAACGAAAATAATCCTACCGGGAATTGTTATCTTATGCACCGTGCCACATTCGCCGCATTTAATAGATTTATAAGTCCACAAAAACGATTTATAGATTTTACTCCAGCTAAATTGTGCATTACAGTTGTGACATTTTTGAATGAATAGCACCCCCTATCACTATTTGTCCTACCCAATAAAATGGCCAGTTTGCTAAAAGAGCAATAAAAACTATTAAATGTGTATTTCAATTTCATTCTCACTTCCCTTTACTAATTCATTCATTTTCACAAACATACTGTCTCAAAGCCCATACAAAAACACCTTTTTCATTATCAAAATCACTGGAATCACTAAAATGCCTTGCTTCCCCACAGTTCTGGCAAATCGCTATATCGTGTGCATATAAACAACCGATTCCGGGTTTTTCAACATTAATATACAGTTCATATGGAATAAACACCTCATGTGAACAACCTCTGCAGATCATCGGCTGACCGAAGACGGTAATCCTACTTTTGACTTCCTGTAAATTACTTATGGTCATTTGTCTATCACTTCCACATAGACAAGACTCGGCACATGTTTTTGCAGCATTGTATCAAAGACTTCCTTTTCTTGAAACATGCGATTATCCCCTCAGGATGTGCAGGTTAAGGATTGTAATGTCAGTTGTTCCGTCACCGTATCTCCTAAAGGTCTTAAATCCATATACACTTCACGATGTCGAAATTGATTGTGTTGACAAAACAAACAAGCGAGCTGCTCACCAAGTACTTTTACTACGTAAATTTCCCCTTCTTCTAACCATTTGAACACCTCTTGTTTTTAATGATTTATTTTAAATAACAATTACTATCGTTAAACTTTTTTATCTTCTGATTCAAGATAATTACAGCACTATTCACTTTCTTCATTGTCAGATGTCTTATTTAATTCTTTGGCCCTATTGAAGCACAAACCTTAAGCGACAACACCGGCTATCTAATTAATGAAAATGTAAATCGAAATCGACAGTACAAATGCTGATGCAATAAATGAAATAACGGCATTTTTCTTTCCCTTCCGCTTCAATTCAGATATACCAGTGAATAATATCATAGCCCCAACAAGTAACAACATGTAAGGAGAAAAACTATTTATGCCAGTAATAAGAGCCCAAATTGCAACCAAAACTACAAAGAAGAAAAGAACGCTCCTCATAATTCTCACCAAAAATCCCTCCAAAAAACGTGACATAAACGTTCTTTAATAAACTAAGCAACTATATGGAGCCATTAAAATATTGATGCAATTGCACCCAATTACTTAATAACTCTATCAACTAATCTTTTGATATGTCTTTTTTATTATTTCTATTTCTTCCTTGAGTTTCTCATTTTCTTTCTTAACTCTTGCTACATCGGCTATGGTAAATAATAAGCTCGCCAATGTCAGATATACCACAATTGTAGTTATAGATAGAGACATAAATTGGTTCCTCCCTTGTATTTCATCTACTAAATTACCTGGCCAGACGATTCAATAAAGGACATATTTTTATTCTGGATAAGCAACCTTTTCTTGAATAAGTTACTACCAATTTTAATAATCGTGTGTCTAATAAGGCTATCTTTATTTATGCGAATTCGTACTTTTAATTAATTTTCTCTTGAAAAGGTATTCGATTACTGATATCCCTATTAAAGCTATCGGGAAAACTATCAGATAAAAATAAAGACTTTTTTCTATACCAATTACATCAGGCAAATAAAGAATGAGAACCATCCAAATAAACATCGCGAGTATCTTCATTATCGTCATTTTAATCTCCCCTGCTCTTTGGCCCGTTTAATGAATAAGCAATTTAATACTTTCCGTTGCTTGGAGTGCAGGTGCCGACTCCGGGAGGATCAGCGTGAGCCTTGAGACCCTGGACGAAGCGTAGCGAAGGAAGGTTAGAGCTGCCTTAATTTCTGCAAAACCACAGAAATACGGCAAAGCGAACCCTTCGCTGTTCACTTGGCTCAAGCCACGCCCTCCGGAAAGCGCGCAACGGAACGGAAAGCAACAGTTTATCTACATTGTGTTGGCCTGATTGCTGAACAATCCCAGCCCTACTTTTGATACGTTAATAAGGTGTGAAAGGTTTCATTTTTCCGAAGTTTATGAATTCATGGAACTATGTTTTGACCAACTTATTTCACCCTTTCAATTACTTTTCTACAGATATCCATAAAAACTCCTGAAAATTTGCCTCTTATGGAGTTTATTAAATATAAAAAAACTATGCGATGCTAATAGACTCTTTATTTCAACTTTTGTAACACTCAATTGAACGGGTATATTTTTTTCGAGTTGGCGCTTTTTAATTGCAAGTAGATGACTTACATTCTTGCTCATATTATTCAATATTTTTTACAGAATCTTACGTTCTGCTAATAGCACTGATAATATAATACTTTCTCTGCCCGCCAAACAACATGATACAATTAACTATAAGATTCAGACAAGGAGATGTTCACCATGCCAATCTACTATAAACTTATACGCGATCGCATTCCAGAAATTATCGAAAAATCGGGAAAATCATTAACGTCCCGCATATTAGCTGATGATGAATATCAAGTTGAGATTAATAAAAAAATGCACGAGGAGTTAGCCGAGTATGAAGCAGCTACGATAACCGAAGATGCAATTGAAGAACTTGCGGATTTATTAGAACTCATCCATGCCGCAGCAGCGATTCATGATACGACGATTGAGGAGCTGGAAGAAGTACGTGTAAATAAAGCGAAGAAACGCGGTGGATTTGATGCGCGGATTTTTCTGATTGAAGTAGAAGATGACTGAAACCCGGCTTATTACTTCTAACTTAATTGGCGAAATTAAAGAACTGACACAAAAAGCTGACAACATCTACTGGATTGTCGCGTTTGCGATGGAGTCGGGTGTACGTCTTGTGTTGCCCTATTTAAAAGAAGCAGCCGTCAATGGTGCGGAAATAAAAATACTGATTGGTGATTACTTACATATTACACAGCCTGAGGCATTGGAACTTTTATTCACAGAGCTGCCCGATGCCGAGATTCGTCTTTATGAAAGTCGAGGCGTTTCCTTCCATCCAAAAGCATATTTATTTCGAACTGATCAGAATTCCCATTTAGTTGTTGGATCTTCTAATCTTTCAGCATCTGCCATGAAGAACGGCATCGAATGGAATCTTTACGCACCTTCTACTGTGGATGAAAGGCTCTTTGAAACGGCTGTCTCTGAATTCATGAAACAGTTCCTTTCAGCAAACACGTTGCCACTAAATCGCGAGACACTAATCAATTATAAAGAGGCTTACCGTAAAGCCAATCTTGAAGTACCGTTCAGTAAAGTTTGGACGCACAGTGATGAAATTGAAGTCATGTTCGGGGAAACAGAAGAGCAGGAAACCATTTTTGAAACACCTGCGACATATGCAACAAAACAAGAAATTGTCGAACCAAGGCCTGTCCAACTACTTGCATTAGAAGCACTTAAGCAAACACGTGAAGAAGACTATAACAAAGCCCTTGTTGTCCTCGCAACCGGACTTGGAAAAACGTACCTCGCTGCCTTTTTCGCGCAGGACTATAAAAAAGTATTATTCGTCGCACACCGTGAAGAAATTCTAGAACAAGCAAAAGCTTCTTTCAAACATGTACACCCAGCACGAACAACTGGTATATACAACGGCTTTTCAAAGGAATCAAATGCGGACTTTCTTTTTGCATCCGTCTTCACATTGGCAACAGATTATCATCTCAAAAAGTTTCATCCTGACGAATTCGACCTCATTGTTGTCGATGAATTTCACCATGCAGTAGCACCAACATATGAACGGATTTTAAATTACTTTTCACCTAAATTCCTTCTTGGCATCACCGCAACGCCAGATCGTTTGGACAATAAAGATGTATACAGTATTTGCGATGGCAACGTGGCGATTTCAATTCATTTCCTAGAAGCCATTCGTCAAAATTGGCTCACTCCTTTTATATACTACGGTGTTTTCGATGGAACCGATTATAGTGGTTTACAATGGAGAAATAATTCGTACGACGAAGAGGAATTGTTGCGCTTACAACTAAGGTCTGAATATGCAGATGCTGTTTTAGGTGCCTGGGAACAAGAAAAGCAAACTAGAACAATCGGTTTCTGTTCTTCCGTTAAACAAGCGGTTTATTTAAGTATGCACTTCAATCAAGCAGGCTATAAAACAATCGCATTACACGGGAAATCCGAACGGGATACCAGGCTTAACGCTCGGAAGCGACTTGAAGATGGAGAACTCGATGTCATTTTTACAGTCGATTTATTTAACGAAGGCATAGACATTCCTTCTGTCGATACATTACTCTTTGCACGCCCAACAGAGTCACTTACTGTATTTACACAACAAATCGGACGTGGCTTACGCCTTGCCAACGGAAAATCACATTGCGTCATCATTGACTTAATTGGAAATTACCGCAATGCAGATGTTAAAATGCGCGTCTTTACAGAAGACGGCGAGCTGCCAAAATCCTTGGATGCAGCTACCCTAAACTTGCCCACGAATTGTAATTTCAGGCTGGATCTTGCTGTCGTGAACCTACTGGAAGAAATGAAAAGAAAACGTTCACCACGCAAACAACAATTGGTCGATGCATATTCAAAACTAAAAACACATCTCGGTGTACGTCCTACCTACTTGGAATTTCATTTAAAAGCAGATGTCGATTCTAGATCCGTAAAACAAGAATTCGGCTCCTATCCGGGTCTGCTTGCGTATGCGAAAGAATTAAGCGACATTGAGTTAGACGTCTTCGAAAAACATAAAAAGTGGATTCAAGAAGCAACTGGGACAGGCATGACCAAAAGTTATAAGATGGTTGTATTAAGCTACATGCTGTCAAGAGGACAAAATAAATGGCTTAATCCCGTCACACCAGAGCAAATCGCACCTTATTTCCATCAGTATTTAACGGAAAAAGACTATCGAATACGCACAGATTTCTCTGATAAACAAGGACAAGAATTGCGAACTTATAACGAGAAGAAAATCACTTCCCTTCTCACACGCATGCCATTGTCCAAATGGTCTGGTTCGTCAAAAGGGTTGATTTCATTTCAAGATAATGTCTTTATGATTCATGTGATGCCATTGCCAGAGCATGAGGAGATTCTTTATCGGTGGACTAGGGAGATTTGTGAGTATAGATTGCATGCTTATTTTGAGCGGAAATCAGGGGTTGGTGGGCGAAGTTTGAATTGATGGAGCCTAGCATAAAAATTATTAACATAAATGCTCAAAACAGAAGACCTTCGCTAATGTAAGCAAAGGTCTTCTGTTTAGTTTTCAACGCAATTTTTCTATTTTCACAATTAGTGACTGCTATTTAATGTCTACATAATTTATCAGAACTATGTCAAAGTTTCTCTCAATCTGCCTTGTCTAGAATTCTATTCATATTTTTAAGCCATTCTATACGCATTTTAATAAGCGCGGGTCTAGGGTGAAGGGAGTATGGATGAGTTTGATGCGGAATACCGGATATTTCCAGTTCTCTATTAAAGAACGACAAAGCATCTTCCATCTTTTTTCTTTTTACTGGATGCACACCCCAGCCGATAATAATCTTAGTCTCCTCACTTAGAAGAGTGTTTATTTGTTTTTTACGGTCAGGAGAAAAAATACTATGTGCATCATTTTCCTTTTCCCTAAACATCTCCAATTTGGTCTTAAATTTAGGTATATTTCCAGCTCTCAAGTCTGATAGATTAATAATATATATCATATCCCAACCTCTGCACTCCATTAACCTCATTAGCTGATGCTGGGTTTGATCAGACTTAGCCGCTACCATTGGAATCTTTCTTAGATCTTCATTATATTGTGGAATAGAATATTCATTATCTGTGGGAAGACAAGATCCTGGATTCACCATCACAATTAATGCATTAGCAACATCCGTCTCTATACCTTGCCTGCAAATCTTTGCTAACCCACGACAAGTATAACTTTCTCCATCCAAATCAATTCGATAAAAAGCACCAACAGTATAAAATTTCTTATCTAAAACACCAGCCGACAGAAACACCATTTCCCCATCCCCTTTCTAAAAAGCTCGTACATTCACCCACATGACTTAGTCAGCAACAAAATTTCAGGTACCTGTGCGCGAAAAAAATTAGTTAATTCACTACAATTGTATAATAATAGGATGAAAATCAGACAAATTGGCGAATGTCTGATTTTCTTGTATCACTATTAAAGTGTGCAAATTGTTTTTCTTTGTGTAACGCACAGGTACCCCAAAACATACCATCCACAAGATCATTCCACTCCCACGCCATCACTTCCGTCGCTCAAAATCCTTTTCAATCTCTTCCTTCCAAACACTATTTACTTTCCCATGCTCTCGAAAAGAGGAAACTGCCTCACTAAGCACTTGAAAATTCACTTGAGTCCCTTCGCTATCTGCATGATAATCTACAGCATAATCCTTATCAATACCAAATTTTGCAGCCGTGGAAACAGCGTCAATATTTGCACCAAGAAAGATAAATGACCAATCATTTGTAGCTTTTTGTTTTGTAATCATTGCTTTTACTTTCTTATAACTATATTCTTCACTCGAATTTTCGAAACCATCTGTCGTAATAACAAAGAGTACGTTCCCAGCACGTTCTTCTTCACTCGCTCTTCTTTGTTCGTTATCAACCTTTTGAATCGTGTGACCTATTGCATCGAGAAGTGCAGTTGTACCGCCAACCTCATATTCCCCTCTCGTAATTGGCGCAATTTCTTTACTATTAATCCGGTCGTGTAGCAAATCATAATCGTGATTAAATAACACAGTCGTGACCCGCGCTTCTCCGTCTTCCTTTTTTTGTTTCTGGAGCATTGCGTTATAGCCACCAATCGTATCATCCTCAAGACCAGACATTGAACCACTCTTATCCAATATAAACACTAATTCAGTTACATTGTTTTTCATCTTCGAAATCCTCCTTTATTTCAAAACCGGTGTCATCGGTTTTGTCTATAAACAAAGGATACCAAGTTAAGTAAACAAATAGGTCGCTTTGAAAGCGACATTTAAGCCCCTAATAATATTTGGTCAAAATCAAATAATGCCTCATTAATTTCATGGATATTAAAGTTCTTCTTCTCAATAAAATATTCAATAATAATATCGAACTTACTACTACGGGACAATGCATAACCCGCCTTGGCTAGTAAATCAATCGTTTCGTCCAAATTCAATTCTAGCGCAATCGAAAAGGCAATGACCGTTTTTTTAAGTGGCGTATAATCACTTGTGTTGCGTATTTTAGAAAAAAGTCGGCGATCGATATTTGCCTTTCTATACGTTTCTACGTCAGTCATACCTTTTTCATCAATAAGCCGCAGTAGGCCTTCAGAAAACGATTCGTCTAGCTGGCTTAACACATCTTCTAAACGCCTGCTTTGCTGTTTTTCCATCTGCGGGCTTTCAGAGAAGATCTCTGATTCTAATAAAATATCATAGTTATTCTCGGACACTTCGTCATATTCATGATGCGTATGTCGATTCCGATGAAACTTACTATCTAGTTCCGCTACATAATAATCATCTATATATTCTGATATGGAATTGTATAATTTCTTGCTTATGCCAAGCGCTTTTTTATCATAGACAACTAGGTATACCTGTATGTCATTCATTAGTAAAAAAGTGCTAATCGTAGAAATCGCAATTTGCATAGCTTGTTCCTTTGGATAACCATAAATACCTGAAGAGATAAGTGGAAAGGCAATCGATTTATAGCGATGTCTCACTGCCAACTCCAATGCATTTTTATAACAGCTTTCTAAAAGTATTGCTTCATTAGCCGCCCCGCCGTGCCAGATTGGTCCAACAGCGTGAATAATTTTCTTTGCTTGCAAATCAAATCCATCTGTCATGACAGCCTTACCCACAGCACACTCGCCAATTTCATCACATGCCGCCTGTAACCTTTCTGCACCTGCCATGCTAAAAATTGCCCCGCACACGCCGCCACCTTTACGAAGAGTAGGATTCGCCGCATTGACAATCACATCTACTTCCATCGTAGATATATCATTTCGCACAATCTCTAACGGCATAATATCCAGCCACCTTTCTTGAAAATATCATATTAATATTACACTATCGAATTAAAAAACGTACCTATTCCGAATTCAATGTTGCAATAGGCACGCGAAATTTAAAAGTTAAAAATGGATATGGGATTTTGAAAAAAATAGATTGAAGTTATCGTTCTTTTTCATTAGCTAAGTATTTTCATATAAATTAAAAAGCCTTCTCCTACATTTTAGAAATTGTAGGAAAAGGCTTTGTTTATTAATGATTAAAAAATCATCATTACAATTGCACCATTTAACAAATTCGCTAATGTAGCACCAATCAATGCTTTTACCATTAACTTTTGTATTTCTGTCTTTCTTTTAGGAACAATATTTGAAAGCATAGCTACAATACTTCCTGCTGCCCCGAAGTTTGCAAATCCACTAAGCGCGAAAGTTAAAATGATTAAACTTTTATCGGATATCGTGTCCAATACCGTAGACAAATGAGCAAAGGCTACAAACTCGTTTAATAGAAGCTTTTGAGCTAACAAATTTCCTGCCAACAATGCTTCATCCCATGGTATACCAATTACTAGTGCTATAGGAGCAAATAAATACCCGAAAATAAGTTCAAGACTAAAGTTTTCAAAACCAAAGAGTGAACCTCCCCAGCCCATTATCCCATTTATTAAAGCCATTAAACCGATGAATGCCATCAACATTAGACCAACATTCACAGCAAAAGATAAACCTTCTCTAGAACTTACAAAAATAACGTCAATAATATTCGTATCTTCTTTTTTTACATCGTCATCAGCGATTTGTTTCCACTCATCTGGGTTTAATGCTTCTGTTTCAGGAATTATAAGTTTAGCAATCATAATTCCTGCCGGTGCCGACATTAGAGCTGCTGAAAGGAGATACTCCATAGGAATTCCCATTGCAGCTAAACCAATCATGACAGCTCCAGAGACAGAAGCTAATCCACCGACCATTACTGAGTATAATTGTGATCTAGTCATACCAGCAATATATGGTTTTACGACTAATGGTGCTTGCGTATTTCCGACAAAGATATTTGCCGCTGCCGCTGCAGATTCTGAATAGGATGTTTGCATAACCTTTGAGATAAATCCACCGATAATCCTTACAAAATATTGCATAACACCATAGTGATATAAAATAGCGATTAAAACAGTTAAAAATATAATCATTCCAAGTACATTGACCGCAAAGACAGCTACATCTCCGCCTCTATCCGCTAATGGACCAAATACAAATGCAAGACCTGCATGTCCATAATTAATTATCCCCGTGATACCATTAGATACAAATTCTAATGCTTCTTTTCCCAGACTCCACTTTAAAACTATGAAGCCAAATATTACTTGCAAAATAAAACCAATTGAAACTGTTCTAAGATTAATACGCTTTTTGTTTTCCGATAATAAAAATGCAATTAAGACAATTACACTACAACCAAACAAACCCCAAAGAATATTCATTAAGTCACATCGTTTCTTCCTGATTTTTTTAAAAACATACAGTTATAATGGCGCTTTATGTATTGAACGAAAAAGATCATACTTAGTTTTTTACAATGATTTGTGAACTATAATCAGTGAAACTAGGTATGATCATTCTTTTACGTTTAAAACTTATTAAATTTCTTGTAATATTCCTTTGATTAAGCTGACAAACATATCACGTGATTTTGCAGCAACTTCAATCACTTCTTCGTGACTTAATGGCTGATCTAAAATACCGCAAGCCATATTCGTTAAACAAGATACGCCTAACACTTTAAGTCCCGCGTGGACAGCGACAGTTGCTTCTGGAACCGTAGACATACCAATTGCATCTCCACCTAGAATTCGAATCATGCGGATTTCTGCTGGTGTTTCATAAACAGGACCACTCCACCATCCGTATACGCCTTCACGTAAAGTAATGTTCTTTTTCTTAGCAACTGATTGTGCCACAGCACGCAATTCTTTATTATAAACTTCAGATACATCTGGGAAACGTGGTCCTAATTCGTCATTATTTTTACCGATTAATGGGTTAGATCCCACTAAGTTAATATGATCAGTAATTAACATTAACTCACCCGGGGTAAAATCTGTATTAACAGCGCCACAAGCATTTGTGATAATTAGCTTTTCAATACCTAATGCCTTTAATACACGAACTGGGAAAGTTACTTCTTTTAAAGTGTAACCTTCATAATAATGGTAGCGACCTTTCATTGCCGCAACGATATTACCTTCTAATTCACCAATCACGAGTTCATTGGCATGACCGACAGCATCAGATTTCGAGAAAAATGGGATATCTTCGTAAGGAATACTTACACCATTTTTAATTTCATCTGCAAGACTTCCTAAACCAGAGCCTAGAATGATACCAATATTCGGGATGTCTTTAATTTTACTGCGTACATATGCTGCTGCTTCTTCGATTTCATTTGTATTAATCATGTTCATTCTCCTTTTAATTCATTTTATTTTTCTAATTAACTTAAATCCCTCTGGCATTTAACAGTAATAAATAACAGTAAATATAGACCGGTCTACATAATAAATAAAAATTACTTCCTTAATAAAGACGGGATTAGTTCTGCCATTGTCCTTAAGGACGTTGTCTCATTACTAGCTAATGACATAACGAGTGCCCCTTGAATCATTACATTAATAATCATTCCTAATTCAAATGCTTTATTTTCATCATAGCCATTTGATATTAGTTTGTCCGCAAACTCCACACGCCACGCTTCAAAAACTTCTCGACAAGCTTCCCTAAGGCCTTCACTACTTGATGAGGTTTCTAAAACTAATGCTGCAATTGGTACGCCTTTAAAATAATTATCTTCCTCAAAACGATTCGCACTATCAATAACAAATTGTTTAATCGCTTCGATTGGATCATCATAAAGTGCTAATCGTTCCTTAATGAAAACGGATACATTACTTTTCGTCCAGTTAACAGCTTCAATTGCAAGTTGTTCTTTCCCTTTAGGAAAATGATAATAAATAGATCCCTTTGGTGAGCCACTTTTCTTTATAATATCGCTGAGACCTGTTCCTACATATCCATTCTTTTGCAGTAATAATGCAGTTGCTTTAATCATTTTTTCTTTTGTGTCATTTTTATTAGTCATTTAAACACTCCATCAATAAATTATAGCAAACGGTCTACATAAACAGAGTATAACAATTAATACCTTTCGTCAATTATCTGTTTAATAATTTCTTAGACATTTTTTATTTAAATAATCAACTACTGACACAACGTCGAAATCTTTCTCGACATATATATTCTTAATACTCTTAATCTTTCTGGTTATTGCTAAGGGCAAATTGCCCTGTGTAGTCGGTGCAATTTGCATACCCGCTTCAGTTGATTTTGCTTTACTTGACGGTGCATTTTGCAATGTCTGGCCGTGCAAAGTTGAATAATCAATTCAGTACTATTTGGTCTTGTAAACCCATGTATACCCATCCAAAATATTATGAAAAATTAAAAAACTTACCTATTCCGAATTCAATGTTGCATAGGCACGTGAAATTTTTTTGAATTATTTATCACCAGGGTACCAAAGTGACTGGTATCCCGTGGTCAGTAGAGCAACAACAGTAAAAGACCCTCGCAGATTTTACACAAAGGTCTCTGATTATTATTTCTGCATTGAGTTCAGGTTAATTTCACAAGGCGTTACCCGACATGACTATACAACTAGATTTGTTTATTGATTGCCAGGACTTGCTCTTCAGTTAACCCCGTTGCCAAAATGACAGATTCAATATCCATTCCCACACTTAAAAGGTGGCGGGCAATTTTCGGCTTTTCTGATTGCTTCGCTTCTTTAACTGCTATTTTTGCTGCGGCGTTGGCTTCTTTGGCAGCAATCTTGGCGTATTTGGCGTCTTTGGCTGCTTCCTCCGCTGCTTCCTCCGCTTCTTCTATCCGAAGTTGTGCTTCTCGTACTGTGGCCTCTTCATCAAAAATACGTTTCATACGGCCTTCATAGGCAATCATTTGTTCGGCTGTTCCACTAAGCGCTTCCCAGTTTTCAAACGCTTCATGTAAAGTTTCATCTTTCATCGCAATGACCTCCAATTCTTTATAAATATCTTCATAGATTTTTCCATTTCGGCGGTCAACCATCCCAAGCATTAACAACCATCTAGCAAGTACGTCATTCTGTGGGTCTAACTTATCTGCTTGCCAATCGCGAATGAGTTTAGTCATTTCTATGAAATGGATCTCCATCACGTCAGTCAACTTGAATTTCTCCCTATCTTCATATAAATGATAGGTCGTATGAAAACAATCTGTTTGGTCTAGTAAATCAAAATTCAAAATATTAATCGCGATAACCGGATTCAATTCTTTGTAACTCATACTTTTTTTAATCGGTGTCCGGTAAACACCCGCCCAGTAATAAATAGATCGTTTTACCATATCGTATTTATTGGAAAACTGTATTTCCACGTTAATTGATTCACCAGCATCCGTCACGGCGAGTATATCCAATCTCGACTGCTTATCCTCTTTATGCTCTCCCCCAGCTTCTGTGTTACTGAACCAAATATTTTTAATTTGAGCACGACCAGTTCGTTGTAAAATTGCATTTAGCAAGACAATAGTAATGTCTTTGTTTTTCTCAATTCCAAATAATTGTTTGAAAGCAAAATCAATTTTAAGGTCCATTAGTTTATCGATTGAAATTGTTCTTAGTAATTTTGTTCGCCTCATTTATCTACCCTACTTTCATTATTATATCATATTTTCTGTTAATTAAGGCGGGAGCCATATGAAAAAGCATAATCCTGAAAATCCCAGGATCACACCTTCACCTTAACTTGCCAATCTTAACCCCAGCAATTTACCCAACTTCAAAAACCCTATCCCCGTAAGAATTGCACATATCGATCCAATTGCGGCTGCAACGCCAATATCGCCGAACATCATTGTTGATAAAATCAGTCCAATTCCGCCAACAATAAGTAAAAGAATGCCAATGATTTTCATGAAAAATTCCCCCTTGTATTTGATGTTAAAGCCGTCACCTTAACTGTACTTAATCTTCCATTTCATCCAAAACATCAGGATAAATAGCTGTACCGATGATTTCTCCTGTGTCAACATCCTTTGTATTTATTGTGACTTTCAATTTTTCTGCGTTTGTTCCGTTGAACGCTTGGTAATACATACCAGACATTGCAAGGCCAAGTGTGGCAAATCCATCAAAACTGCCTTCGAAGGTTTCTTGGTCTACGACTACTGTGAATTCAGAGAAGGACCCATTATGCTCAATGTCTTGAATCGAGGCAAAGTCTTCACCGCTTACTAATTCATCAATATAAGTCGCTAAATTTGTTTTCATTTCACTCATCATTTCTTTATGTTGCGCTTTTGAAACTTTATATGTAACGGAGCCATCCTCGTTTTTCGTTACATTTTTAATGCCATTCTCTTTCGCATCGGCAACAACCTGATTAATGTCTTCCCCTTCCATAAATGTGGATGGAATTGTCACTTCGACATTTAATAAACCTTTATCAACTTCAAGGCTGCCTCCAGTTTCTTCTGTCTTGTTATTTTTTTCATTATCCTTTATTACTTCCTTATCCGTATCATTACTAGCTGAACAAGCTTGTAAAATAAATAAAACGGATAGGAACATCACTAATAACATTTTCTTCATAACTTTCATCTCCACCTTTTAAAATTTAATTATTGTACGTAAAAGAAGACCGGCGAACCTTCACTTGAGTCATAGGAAACTTTAAAGTCATCTCCTATTTTCACTTGATTGGCAATGAAGCCCTCTCCAGTACCGCCATTGTAAAGCTCTTTTGAAAGCTCATTCGGAATGACAACCGAACCCCAGTCATACACTTCTCCTTCATTCGAAACGAAATTAAAATTCATGTTTGAAAAGTACAGACTGTCGTCATCTGTTTCAGATTCTTTCAAAAATCCTTTCGCTTTAATTAATACATATTCAAATCCTTCAGCGGCTGGTTCGTTAAACATATTTTCTTTTTCAATCATTTCCCAAGCTGCTTCCCCACGAACCAATTCCAGCAATGTAATTTCAAGAGCTGATTCATAACTATTAGAACTATCATCATAAATATTTTCCTTTACTGTTATTGTTTCTCCAAAAGGTAAAGGGTTTGATCTTGTACCGACTGGTTTTTCCACAACTACCTCTTCAACTTCCTCTTCCGTAACTTCTACCTCTGTTTCATCAGCAGCTGCAGCATCTACCTCGTTTACCGGCGTAACTTCACGGCTATTTTTCTTATCGATATCACCACATGCCGCAAGGACTAACAACAATAATACACTCCATACCAACATAACTTTTCTCAATTAAATATCCCCCTCTTTCGTCTATGTTTTCATTATAAATGGCCATAAAAAATAACCTTTGCGGATATCCACAAAGGTCATCGGTATTGCGCATACATTTTCTCTGCCTCTTGTTTCATTTGCTGGACAAGTTCTTTGGGATGAAGCACTTTGACATCGCCGCCCCACCGGCATAACCAACGGACAAGGCCTTCGCTCATCACAACTTGTGACTTTAATAAAAATGTTCCGTCCTGTTGATCGATAATATTAGCACCTATTCCAAAGCGATCGATAACGACATTAATTCTACGGGTATGAAATCTAGCTTCCAATGAAATCATTTCACCGCCAAACATATGGAACATCTTGCTTGTGTATGTTTTTAATTCGAAATAAGGATCAGTTACAAATTTCTCTTCTAGTATCCTTACATTACGCATGCGGTCCACGCGGTATTGCCGAATTTCATCTTCTTTAATATAATGAGCAACGAGATAATAGCGGTCATTATTCCAAACAAGCCCAAGTGGTTTAACATAGTATTCGTCTCCATCATGGCTTACGTTAAATTGAAGATCCGTTCCGTACCTTCCATATTGAAAAGCGACAATTCGTTGGTCATGGATTGCTTCATGAAGAAGTTGAACAGTTGAAATGATTGCGACTGCCCCTTGTGATGATTGCTCAGCTACAACTAATTCATTGGTCAACTGTTTGGCCAAACTTCGGCTTGTCAGTTTTCTAATTTTCATAAGCATGCCATTCGTATCTCGCTGTGGAATAAATTTCGCTGCTGAAATGGCATCCATCAATAAGCGGAGTTCATGTATTCCAAAAAGCCTACCATCATAATAATACTTTTTGGGTAACCCATTTTTCTGTTGAACTGCTAAAACTGGAAAAGAAGATGAATTTTCAAGCGCGTGAATATCATCACGAACTGCTCCGATTCCTACCTTTACATGTTCAGGAAAGAAACCGTGAACATCATGAATCGTCAACATTGTTTTTTCATCCGTATATTCTTGTAATATATGTATCACTTCTAACAAACGATTCCTCGCTGTTAATGGTTTATTAGTCATAAAAGTACCTCCCTTTTGGTATTTCCAACAAATAATAGATGAAACACAAACCGACACACATATCTCTAGCCTATCATTTTTAGTACGAACTGACTTACTCAAATGTTTATCCATTTAAAAAAGCTCATGCATTTATTTTATTTTATTTTAAAGTTAAGAGTAAGATCTAAAAGAATTTTCTTTTGTATAAAACCTGTTTCGACTCACTCTATAAAATCATAACTGCCAAGCCATTCTGAAAAGGCTGACGAAAACAATGAAGATAAAGTTATATATACCGATACAATAGATAAGAAAAACAATAGGAGGTTGGAATGATGAAAATTAATTCAAATCAATCAAACTTTAATTTACCTAAAATACCAACTAAAGATACGAATAAAAATAATGTTAAAAATTTGGAACAAGCCATCGCAAACCCAGTGGATAAGTACATACCATCTGAAAAGGAAACGAGTGTCACCTATGAAAAGCCTTCTTTTAAGGCAGATACAGTCACGATTGAACGGCTAAAAGCAGAAAGCGAAAAAGCCCATGAACAGTTACGAAATTTAGTTAAACAGCTTCTTGAAAGGCAAGGATTGAGCTTTGAAGAAGTGGCAAATGGGAACAAAGAATTTATAGTGGATGACGAGGCACGTTTAGAAGCACAATCAGCAATAGGAGACGGCGGCCCCCTAAGTCCTGAAAATGTCAGTGATGGCATCGTAGATTTTGCGAAAGCGATTTCTGGTGGAGACAAAAGTAAATTAAAGTTACTCAGGGATGCAATTGAAGATGGATTTGATGAAGCCGCTAAAGTATTAGGCGGAAAACTACCTGAAATCTCACAAAAAACGTATGAGCTTGTGATGGAAAAGCTAGACAAATGGGCAGAGGAAGACTAAAAAGCTGAAGATAGAAATGATGTTTCTTTAAAGAGTTAGCGTGTACCTAACAAAGCCGCTGAAAAACTATTTTACATTAGACATTCTAGTTGATTGAAGTGCAGAGCGGCGACTCCAGCGGAAACAACACGATCTGAAAGCCCCGCAGGAAGAGCCGTCACGGGGAACGGCTTTTGCGACCAAAAAGCGGAGCGTTTGAGAGCACTTTTTGTTTTCGCGACGAGGAGATTGAAGACGTGTCCGCGGAAAGCGTCCGCTCGGAACGGAAATCAACGGCTCTACAGAAATTCATACTTTTTCAGCGGCCTCCCTAACTTTGTTGGAGACACATTTTTTAATTGAAACAGGTTGTCCTATTAAGTGCACTTTTATACATTTATAGCATCTCTTCAGTTTATACTATAACGATGAAGGGTATAGTTCTATATTGAAATAATAATTTAAAGGTTGGGTTTCTAATGAAATGGTTTGGTAGAATTCTTATAAATGCAGTATTTTTTCTTTTATTATCTTATTTAATTCCCGGATTTATCGTAAAAAGCATAGGGGCTGCAATCATTGCGAGTATTTTATTGGCCATTGTCAACATGCTCGTGCGTCCAATTTTAATTCTCTTTACATTACCAATAACCCTTGTAACGCTCGGTTTGTTTTTATTTGTTGTGAACGCACTTATGCTTTTACTTATAAATAAAATGATGGGTACAGGGTTTATTATTGAAGGTTTTGGAACTGCGCTACTTATTGCGATTTTAATGTCCGGGTTAAACCTCTTGATTAAACCAATGCGCAATGATTAATTTCAACAGGTTTCATTTTCCGTAAAATTATAGCATTAACCCGAAAGAGACCTTCGCATATATTCGCAAAGGTCTCTTATTAGGATTCTAATATATGGGAACAGCTCAGCCAACTAGTACCTATAGTTTTTGGTGCAAAACCTTACCATAATACTAAAAAGGTGAATCATGAATTATTCCACTCACCTTTGTATATACTATGTCTATACATCAAAATAAAAGGATGATATAATGAAATCAAATAAACATGAAGGAGTGATACCTTTGGCTACTACAGCTCAAAAATGGGGTAACAGTTTAGGTATACGCATCCCTAAAAAAATTGCGGAAATGTCAGGCACTTTTGTTGGGACCACATTTAACATTTTTGTTCAGGACGGGAATATCATATTACAACCAATAGATAAAACCCCTACTTTAGAAGAGTTACTTGCCAATGTTACTGCCGAAAACCGCCATACTGAAATTGATTTTGGTGAACCGAAAGGAAATGAATTGATTTGAATAATGCACCAGAGCGTGGGGATTTTGTTTTTGTTGACTTCGATCCCCAGGTCGGACACGAACAAAGTGATCACCGGCCGGCAATCGTCTTATCTCCGAAAAGTTTTAATGAGGTAACAGGATTTGCAGTTGTGTGCCCAATCACCAAAAACATAAAAGGTTATCCATTCGAAGTAGTACTGACAGATAACTCAATCTTTCATGGTTGTATATTAACAGATCAAGTAAAAAGTTTGGATTGGAACGCAAGAAAAATTAAGATTAAAGGTCAAGCACCAATAGATATTGTAAATGAGTGTCTCGATAAAATCCAAACATTCTTAACATGAATCTCCCGCCGCTTACATGGAAGGTGCCAAGTTATGAAACGGTTCCGAATCCCTCCATAACCTAGCACCTTTAAATTACACAATTAAACAAATCATCCAGGTGGGTTCTTATGTTAATAACGCTTTGAATTCCTTAACTTTATCTACACTTAACTTCGTCAATTTTGCAATACGCTACTTTAATCCATTTTTTTTATTCCAATTCCTCTTATTTTACTTTGTAATTTTTTCGGATCATGTGACACAATGAATGCTTTTGAGAATTGATTATAATACGTATCTTCGTGTGCTTTAGGAGATAGAATTATTAATTTCCGCTTCAGTTCTTGGGCATAAAGCTCAAAAACTGTTGCTTTACGCGTTTCATCCAAAGCACTATCGAACTCATCCAGTACAATAAAACCGGCTTGATTCTCTAGATTTTGGAGGAGAGATAATGCAAATAACAATGAACTTAAAGACTCCTCGCCGCCTGAGACACCTTTTCCAACCCTTCCGCCTCTTGCTTTTAAACTAACATCAGCCAGTTTCCCCCGATGCCCTTCTTTCCGAACGTAAATAAATAATTTAAATACAGGACGTCCTTTTTTATCCATTGATTTATCATATTGAATTTGACTTTCAAATTGGAATAACCCCATATATTGCTGAAAGAGAAGATTAATCTTTTGAACTTGCATCGCAATCGCAGTTTCCAATCGCTGCTCATTTTGAATCGCACGTTCTTCATTTTCCTCTAATAGATTTTTGGCAGCATGCAGTTCATCTTTTTTGCGTAGTACTTCCTGTTCTAACGTCTGAAAGTTTTCTACAGCATTTGGATCGATATCCGTTTCATTTCGTGCATTTGTAAATTCTACTTTTGCTTGGTTCTGTCTATGTTGGAGGTCATATTTCGATTCCTCCATTTTATCTACAGCCAACGCTTTTTCGACGAGTAAAGGAATTAATAAATTAAGCCCAGCTAACTCTTCTTTATAGCGTGCTGCCAGGTTAGACATGGCGATACGTTCTTCCTCTTTGTCACTTTTTTGTTTCGAAACTTGTGCTATTTCTCGTTGATTTTGATTGGATTCATCTTCTAAATTATCTATACTTTGCTGATTTTTCCGAAGTTGTTGCTGTAAATTATAGAGCTTGTCTTCAATTGATTTTATCGTTCGACGCATTGTTGTTATTTCCTGCTTACCATTTTTCATTAACAGTTCCAATTGTTGCAGATGCCCAATCTTTTCTGCCTGCTGTCCAAACTGCTCGTAGACCGATAAGTCCGCTAATCGAACTTTCGCCTCTTCACTCCACTTATATGATTCTTTCCACACTTCTTTTCCCTCAAGTTCACATTGCTCTTTGATCCCTTGCAATTGCCTATGGAAGGTTTCCAATTGAGCTAGTTGACCGACTCTATAATGTTGCTCCGCCTTTGACGATATAAACGCTTCTGCTTCTTTTACTTTTTGTACATCTGCATTCCAGACGCGGTATTTGTTGTTTTCTTCTAATAACTTTTGTTCATTTACTTTAATTTCATTCTGTAATGTATTAATTAACAGCTCAATTTTCTTCCTTCGTTCTTCAAGTACTTTTTTACTCAAAATAAATGTATCTTGTTCTTGTGGACCCCTAATCCCTTGTTTATCGATCAACAAGCCATTTTTAATAGCTGGTTGTTCAGAAATGAAAAACTGTTCAATCCACCAAAGTGCACGTGACGCTTGGTTTTGTTCATCAGTAGAAAGCCCTTCTCGCATTTCCAAACCCCACTCGGGTAATGCTATGATTGCTCGGGTTGGTACTAACTTCTTTAAAGATACATGGTATAAATCATTAATAGGCACACAAGTTGATGCCTTATAAAAAATGGTATATTTTATCGAATCAAATAAACGTTCTTTTTGAATCTCCGTATCGTCTGTTAATTTAACAAAATGACGTAACGAATAAGCCGTGATATTTTGCTTTTTTAAATGACGAATTGCTGCTTGCTGACGCTTCGATTCTATTTGATTACTTTTCAACATGACTAGCTCTTCATTATTCAAACGAAGTTTCTCTTTCGCGTAATCTAACTGTTCTTTTACGGTTCGAAGTGAGTCTTCAAGTGTTAGTAGATTTCTCTCTAATCGATGGCTCGACGTGTAACGCTCAATTAACTTGTCGGCTTCTTTACTTTCCGCTGCCCATTGGTTAATCGTTGCCTGGATAGTGGAACGTTCCCCACGATTCTTTTCAATTTCCTCATCCGTTTTCTGAACTTTTTCCTTTAATTCGCTTTCCTTATTTCCCAATCGTTCAACTTGTCCTTGTGCATAGGCCCATTTTTCTTTCGTTTCGGATTCTAAATAAGGCAGTTTGTTATACGCTTCTTTTAATTCACTCAATTCATTTGTCAGTGCGTCAACTTCTAATTCGATTTTTGAGACTTGATCCTCATTATTTTCCAGCTGCTCTCCCAATTGTTCGTGGGTATTTTCCTGTTCGACTTGCTTTTGTTCTAATTGTCCTTTTACATCCTTTTCCTTTTGTAAGTAAGTGACAATCTTGCTTTTTCTTTGAGCCAATTCCTCTAATTCATTTTTACGTTCTTCTATATATTTTTCCATTTCTAATCGTTCATTTTCTGCAAATAATTGGAGACCGTAAGTCGTCAAAGCAAATTTGTAACCATTTTCAAAGAGTCGTCGCTCATTATCTTCGAAACGATCTTTTTTATCTCGCGCTACTGATAATTCAAATTCATACATTTTTTGCTGGTTCGCCGCTACAGTTAAAGATTCCCGTGCTTCTTTCACGATTTCCAGACTTGTTTCCCAATCTTTCTGTATGTTATCAATACCATGCATTTCACTAAATATGCGAAATCTTTCTTCTGGTGCCATAACCGAAAATTGGTTAACCTCTTGCTGATACCAAATCAAATAATACAAGTCAGGATGAATTTTATATTTAAATTGGAGATCTCTTCTATAAGCTGTAAAGTTATTTTTATTCACATCACCCGACCGATACGTTTGACGCAACTCTAAATCTTCTAATTCATCGCCATCATGAATTTCATAATGTAACTTCATAGGCTGCTTTGGGGCTTGTTCACAAATCAAACGAAATTCAATGTAAAGTGGTGCATCAATCCGTGAATTACCTTCATTTTTAAAAAGGATACGGATAGCAGCTCTCCAAACTTCGTCTTCTGGAAGGTTTTGAGATTTTAACCCTTCGATATCAACTTTACTTGAACGTAAAACCGCACCCATACAAAATGAAATCGTGGACTTCCCTGCACCATTTGGCCCGGTTATTAAAATATGATCATCTGCATTTCCTAAATTCATTTCCTCCGCACCATAATCCCGAATACCTGTAAATTGTAGACGCCAAGGAATCACACGAGCCCCTCCCTTTCATAAAGGTTGTAGCGATTAAAGAATTTCATGACATCATCTTTTGATAATTGGTTTGAATGACTGAATTCGACCATTCTGCGTAAAAAAGAATCTGAAAACATATGCACACCAATTGCAGTCAAACGATAGGCATCTTCCTTAGCAGATAATTGATGATTTTCAGCAGCTCCTATTTTTCTCAACGAATCAATCGCTAACTGAATACGGCGATTCCCTTTTAACATTTCATGTCCGAAAGCTTCTAGCAATTGAGACAGCAACGTATAGTCATGCTTTAATACTTCCTGTTGATAAAACATGAACAACAGAACAGCTAAAGCTTCCTCTGATAATGTATGGCGGGCGGAACTCGCGGGTACACGAAGCATGGCAACGATTTGGTCGCGTTGCTCATCATAAATTAGGCGGTAGTATCTCCCAACTGCTTGGTTCACGCGAGATATAAAGGACAAAAAGTATGGATCATCACGAGACACGCCTAATGACTTTTCTACTTCTTTTCGAGATAAGCCAAAATTACTCGACCGAATCGTTGCGCTTGATGAAAAGAGAATGGACATGAAAGTTTGCTCTTCACGATTTGTTAATACACTACGTAAAATCTGAAGGCTATTCAATGAATAATCCGAATTACTTTCTCCTTCGAATGTTGGATTTTCTTGTGTCATCTTGTATCCACTCCCATTCCTTGTCATATTCTTTTACCTGTTCTTTTGGTTCAATGATGACTTTTTTATTAGCCTCAAGTGCAGCAACCCCTAGAAGTTGGCGAATCGCGTCACTCCAAGACGCAGAACTTGTTTCAACCATCGTTTCCTCTAAGTCTGCTTCGTTTTTCTCCTCTAAATAGCGTTCAATCTTTTCCGTATCAATGCTAGCCTTTGTAAGAAGCCAACTTGCCTCGTCCATTAGATTTTCCATAGATTCAAATGCTATATTTTCTTCATGAAATTCGACATTCAATGTTTCTTCAATATCTGCCACCATAGGTTCATAGTTTTCAAGATAATCAATTCCCTTTTCAATTTCCAAATGGGATAGTGGACTCGCATATTTTACCGGCATCCAAATGCCATCCAATTCTTCTCCTGGGTACTGTCCTTGGTCCATAAAACTAAACAGCTGATGAGCATTTGGAATTTCTGATTCAGCAGGCGGATTAAACATCTTCGTAATAAAAATCCGTACCTTTTCTGGAGAAATCGTCGTCTTTAAAGGGGTCTGTTGTACATTCATAAACTGAAGGTATTTATTAATCATTCCAACAGAAAGGCTTGTCCCTTGCGTTAGCGCTCCCGTTCCCCTTTGCATCAAATTGCTTAGTACAAGACTATCCTCAATCGTTTTAAATTGATCTAACCGTTGATGCAGTTTGATCTCTAAATCCTCCATTAATGTATGAATCAATTTCAGTTGCGGCAACGCATTGCGATCAGCTAAAAGTTCTAACTCTCTATTTTTTAACAGTTCAATTCCCTCTAGAACGTTATGAATTAAACTCGCAATGCGATTCCCTCCTGAAATTCCTTTGTCATCATAGGCTTCACTGATTTCTGCATCTCTTCTCGCTTGAAACAAGGACCGCCCAATTTCATCTTCCAAATAATAGGCAAGGGAATCATTTGCCAATCGGGTTAACGCGTCCATCATTCTTTTCCCTACGCTCATCATTTTAATTTGATGGGTTTGTTTGCTGATCCAGTTATTTTTTGAAAGGATCGTAACGATTTGATGTACCCTTGCTTTAGATGGAGGTTCCCCGTCTTCGTATCGGGATTGATAACGGTAATAAAGCGTATCTTCGTTATCAATTGCATCTGTCAGTCCGTATGCTTCTTCGTGAATCAATTCGATAATTCTTAAAAAACGAAGCATCTCTAACGGAGAATCAAAAACAGCCTCTGTAGAAAGGTCCTTCATTACGCCAGCTAAAGATATGATATCTCGCATAGCTCGGTTCATTTCAGGTTGATGTTGATCACTTTTAAATATTGATATTACTGACTTATCCACTTTCTCCATTCCAGCGTACCCCCCAACGTCATTTCTTGTTCCGCATTTTGGACCGTTGCTGACCACATGTTGTATGCTGCATAAGTTGTAAAAACATTTTCTTCATTTCCAATTAATCGATAAGGTATGTCTTCTACAAGGTTGACTAAATCATTAGCAATGATTTCTCCCGCTTTATCATAATCCACCCATATCATTACTTTGTGAATCGATGAGTTGCGGCATAATTGTTTAATCATTTTCCGATGGGCACCTCTAATTTGACCATCTACACCTAATATGAATGACTCGGTACTCTCCAAAAATTCAACTTCTTTTGCCATCCGAGTTAAAACGGCCCGATTTTCTACAAGCCACAATATGTTAGCAGTCGTTTGAAAGCAGTCATCTATCACGGCAATATCAGTCGTCGCATGAACAGTACCAAGGGAATACTTCGAAAAATTCCCCGTCAAGTTCCCTGTGAAAAGTATAGGAACAATCGAGCCGACACTAATAATTCCTAATTCATTTATAGGTGCATTCAGCCATTTTTCTAGGCGGCTAATAAATACTTCACGATTCGTATCAAAAGCCTTTGAACCGCCGATTTTTTTATAGTAAGTAGCACCAATTTCTTTATATTCCATTCGTGGCTTCTGTCTTTTCAGCTGTAAATAAGCGATTAAGAAGTGATGGAATCTCCGCACTCTTTCTGCCATCCAAGATTCGGCGTCCTTTAATTCAGTCGTAAATTGAAGAATACATTCAAGAAACTCATGCGGAATAACATCTTTCGAGCGCTCGATTTCCAAAAGTAAAGTTTCCTTCAACAATTTGTCTGCGCCTGAAACCTCTTCCGCTTTTAACCGTTCATATTCAAATAATCCCGGTCCCATTCGATAAAAGCTAGACAAAGGTGTTCGGCCATCTTTTTTAAAGCGGATTTCTTGAATGAGCCACCCTTTAACTAATGCCTCTTCTATTATTGTCGCTGCCATCGGCAAAGAATCTTTACGTGTCTTAGGTTTAAGTTTTAACTTTATAATTTCTTCAGGTGGGCATACATCGAATTCAGCTGCTATTAAAACATTGCCTGTCTTTTTGTAAGTTCTTGCTGTCCACTTTTGTATTTCCCATTCATTTTCATCTAATTGTACAATTGTTTCTCCGGCCTTACATACATATTTCTCTATAAACTCTTTCGCTGTTTGTATCGTAACTTCCTCCTCTACGCCAATTGCTATTACTTTATAGTATAAAGGAATACTTACTAATGGTGTACTAACACAAGAGAAAAGTAGATTATCATTTCTTATTGTAATGTTTAGGATTGTTAAGCTTGGAAATTTGTGAAGTTTATCACAATCAAATTAATTGGAAGTCGCTTGGCTTAGGTTTATAGTTAATTAGGTAGATGAAGATTTTAAAACGATATTAAAAGGAGTTTTATACATGCAAAGTTTAAAAGGTAAAACTGCTTTAATTACAGGAGCAGGTAAAGGTATAGGACGCGCTACAGCAATTGCTTTCGCAAAAGAAGGCATAAATATTGGACTTGTGGGAAGAACTTCTGAAAACTTAGAAAATGTTGCGAAGGAACTCGAAGCTTATGATGTAGATGTAACAATGGCTGTCGCAGATGTATCAGACAACCCTTCAGTTATTGCTGCAGTTGATCATATTAAATCGGAACTTGGCGCAATCGATATTTTGATAAATAATGCAGGAACAGGGAAATTCGGATCGTTTTTAGAGTTATCTCCTGAGGCGTTTAAAAACATTATCGACGTCAATTTAATGGGCGTTTATTATGTTACGAGAGCTGTTTTGCCTGAAATGATTGAACGTAATACAGGGGATATTATTAATATTGCATCAACTGCTGGTCAAAAAGGTGGCCCTGTGACGAGTGCTTATAGCGCTTCAAAATTCGGTGTTATTGGTTTAACAGAATCACTAATGCTTGAAGTGAGAAAACATAATATCCGTGTTTCTGCGTTAACACCAAGCACAGTTGCGACAGATTTGGCTTATGCAGAAAATTTAACTGACGGTAATCCTGATAATGTATTGCAACCAGAAGACCTTGCAGATGTAATGGTTGCTCAATTAAAATTACATCCACGTGTTCTGCTTAAATCATCTGTATTATTTTCGACTAATCCGCAATAAAGAATTTTGCAAATGACTATTTATTAAAATTAAAAGAAGCGCCTCGTTTTAATAATTTTCACCTAAAATCAAATTCAAAAAACACAAGTGTCTTTTCAGAGGTCACTGAAAAAGTCCTCTTCACCTGAGGTTTTCTAGAATTTGTTGATTTCCGCTACAGATGGACGCTTTCCACGGGGCGGGCGGTGAGCCTCCTCGTCGCGAAAAAAAGAGTGCTCTCAAACGCTACGCTTTTCGGTCGCAAAAGCCGTTCTCCGTGACGGCTCTTCCTGTGGGGTCTCGCCTGTCCCGCTTCATCCCGTAGGAGTCGCCATCTTCCGCTACAATCAACGGAGTATTCTAAAAACCAGACTATAAAACACTAAACAGCGATTCATTTTCGATTAAAGCGAAAATGAATCGCTGTTTTATTGTATAATAAAAGGACTAATTCCAGGCGGTGGACCAACCCGAAGAACAAAGATATGCTCCTAACGCTTCGCTTTTACTCGCAAAAGCCGTTCTTCGTGACGACTCTCGCTTCGCTACCTTTGGTTGTTTCACCTGTCCCGCTGTTCCTCCCAGAGTCGACGTCTTGCACTCCAATCAACAAAGAGTCCACAAAAGTTCTCGTGCCACAATCAGCCCCCGATTGCTTATACATATCGTTTTCTCAGAACCTTTTATTTTGCAACTCTATTTTCTTTTCCACTTAATAAATATAAAGTTGTAAGAAAACCTGCCAATAATATCACATTTACGGTAAATGGATACCCCTTCGAGTAATTTCTAATTATCAAATATATTTCCAATGGTATCCATAATAAACAGAAGGTAATTAATAATTTATTCTTCATCTGCTAACAACCCCAAACTTTATGCGCAACACATTTATTATAATTTGGCTCGAATATTGAAATAGGGTACAAATCCTTGCTACAGAATCGCCCCCTGATTATGGTTAAGCTTATGTTTTCCAATTAAACTACATTGCTTGAAATTGAGCAACAAGAAGATAAAGTTGTTATAAAAAATGCAAAAGTGAATTTTCACTTTTGCACTTTTAATATGAATACTTAGAGCCTACCGAAATGATTTGTAAAATAAAGTTATTCATCATCAAGATCAATTTCAAAAGGTTTTTCTTCATATTTGGAAACATCGTATTTTCCAATTACTTGATAATTACTAGACGCATCATCATCAGGCTTGAATTTATTGAAATCGACTACATCTAGTGCATCAGAAATCATATTCAATAAATATTTTGGTTCTGGAGCTTCTTCTACTGTGGCAAGAACTAGTGCATTTCGTAAATATCCTGCATGTTGTGAAAGTAATTGAGCATTGAAGTCTAGCCTACTTGCTTCAGCAAAAAGCTTCATGAAAATAGAAACTGTTCTTGTATTTCCTTCGTGGTAAGGATGAACACGCCAAAGCTTTATCATAAATTCCGAAAAGTCTTTTACGAGACTAGGATTAGAATAGCTCCATTGTTTAGATTCAGACCAACTGAAAATAGTTTTCAAATCAGATATAATGTGATTTTTATCGCTATAAGCAATAGATAATTCGTTTAGAACCCGTTCACTTTTAGTTATATTGACTGTTCGGAATTTCCCAGCCCACGAATATAGCTCATGAAAAAGAAAGTGATGAATTATTTGAAGACTTTCGTATTTTTGAAAGTCAACCTTATGGTTAATAGAAGAAATATCTACAATCCCAGCGATTAACAACTGTGCTTCAACATCAATTAATCGTTGTTCATCCCGAATGTCTAATTTGTTGATTAAAATGTTTGTATTAGGATAAATATAAGGATCCATAAATTACTGTGAAGCCCTTGTATATTTTTCAACAATCGCTTGCTTCAATTGGCTGGATGATACTTGACCATTTTCATATTGATTTAAGAGGTTCTTTGTAAATGCACTTGGTTTCCCGCCGTCAATTGCGGCCATTCCAACTGCAAATTCTACTTGCTTTTGGCGTTCTTGCCGTGAATTTTCATTCATAAATAACACCCCTCGTTTGTTGTTACCTCTATTATACCAGTTTTCATGTACCATAAGATAGTTCGTTCACTTCATGAAAACTTTTAGAGTTTTATACAGAAGTTGGAAACGATTCTAGGGAAACTGTTACCATAGTAATAGGTAAGCCTTTGAAGTTATCGCCAGCTTTTCCCCCACTTCACACCGTACGTGAAACTTTCGCTTCATACGGCGTTCCAACTAATCCAATTCTATTCAATCATTAACACTTGATGTGTCTCAACTCTTCCGTTTCAATAAGTCGGTGCCTTCCGTAGAAGGTGAACCTCTATTAGTCTTACAAGAACTTTATTAACCGATAAAGATTTGTTGAACATGGTTGAATGAATCTTTTATTAGTCTAGTGGCTATCGCTCCACGTTCATTACACGCTTCAACGGTACTGTGCTACCACTTTCACTGATATGAAGAAAAGTTATACAGTCGCTAGTCTCACATCTATTTTCTTTTTCACCGTTTCATCGGGAGTAAGTCCTCCACGGTATCAGCTTACAACGTTGAATTATATCTATTATGGAACAGACTTAGATGCTTCCTATGAGCCTGGTAGCATTGCATGTGCCAGTAACACAAGATGGATTATTATATTCTCCATTCTTACTCATCCACAGCTAACCCTGCATTTGGTAGTAAATATATTTCTGTATAATGGGCGTCTAGACCCTTACATTCGGAAGTTCGTCAGCAATACATTTTGTTTTTGTATTTTATTGCATTCTCACCATATCTGTTCAACCCAAGCATCATGATTTACACCACCCCATCGGGTAGGCTTTCGTCAGCCGAACTGTTACGGTAAATTCTCACGCCTATTAGCCAACCTTATAACACACTTTTTCTTACTAATCAGCGTGCTACTCGACGCAGGGGAAGCCTTTCAGAGCGTTACCTCTTCATTCGACTTCTCGATATAACCCTTCAGTTTTAGGAGATCTAAAACTGCCTATCCTTTACCGAAATTGTGTGACCACATTTCATTTGAGTTAGGAACATTTCGCACACAGAATTGCCCCCGATAAAAGAATAAGTAATTAGTCTAATGCCTGCGTTAGCCCAAAACAGAAATTTAAATCAATCAATTTCTAAAGGCATTTTTTCGATATTCGAAATATCTTTATGTTCGTATTTTACCACTTCAAAACCTGGTATTTGCAATGTAATTGTATCGAAACCAAAAGGGGGCATTATCGGTCCTTTATAAGTAATAATTTGAATTGTTACGTTGTACTTATCATCATTTTCATTCCAAGTAATATCAGTTATTCTTTCAGAATAAAAAAGCCTTTCCTCGCCATAATATGATTTTGTCGCCTTTAGTATCTCTGGTCCAATCGCTCTCAAGAATGCCTTTTCAAGTATAATTTCACTACCAACAGTAGGGAGTTTTTTTTCTTCCCTTTTAATTACTTTCCATTGGTCGTTTTCTTTTTTTAACGTAAATAAAATATTCAATCCATCCAACTCTACTGCGTGTATATAAGCAAGATCGCCTTTCACATATATCCTTGGTTCTTTAACCCATTTCCGTACATCTGATGTTAATACACTTAAAATAGTCTTACCTAAAGGGGAAATTTGTCCTTTATCATTGTAAAATGGAAAATCTCCAAAGGTATATAATTCTTTAAATCCATTTAAATTGACATCAAAAAAATACTTATTTATAAAATCTTGACTGGGTGTTTCTTGTTTTGCAAAGACAACAGTATTATTTATGAGAAATAAGATACAAAAAAGGACATAGAGTTTTTTCTTCAATAAAAACCACCTACCTTTTCTTTATAGGTATCTTTCCCGAATTTTCTTCAATTATGATGCTCTTTAAACTAATACCAATTATTTCAAATCACCTTTTTCACAAGAAGTTATTCGATTATCTGGCCCTATTCTTGCACAAATTTTACTCAACTAGAGCACCCGATTACTGATGAACACAAAATTAAAATATATCATTTCTCTAAATAATCATTAGGTTTTGAAGAATTTACTTTATTTTTTTAAATAAATCAATTACTGATACAACAAAGATGTATAACGCAGCGAGAAAGAAAAGAAGTGCAAATAATTTAGAAATCAAAATATCCCTTCTTAGAAATTCACTGAATGAAATCCACATAGCCAACGCAAGTAAAACTAATGGAACCCAGGTTTTCATTTTTAGACACAACCTCTCTCTCGTACATCACAGAAGGCCCAGTTTGTGTAAGATTGCTTAATGAATAATTAATATTTGTTTTTAACTTAACACTATAAAGAATTGAGCGGTTGCAGAATAATAATAGTCTTACTAGTGTTACGTACAAAAGATACGAAAAGTTTCATACTTCCGATGTTAACGAACTCCAGGAACTACGTTTAGTTCTTGTTATTTAAGTCCCTTTCAATTACTATATTTCAAATATCCAAAAGTTTTCCAAAATGAAACGATTGTTAAATGAAAAAAAGCACCGCAATAATACTGCGATGCTAATTCGTTCTTATTTTAATTTTAGTACCAATCAACAGCACAGATTATCATAAGATGGAGTGGCGCTTTTTTTACACAACCTTAATATTAACTGCCTGTCAGTCAATAATTCAGTATTCATTCAACAGTTCTTCAAAACTCTTATTGTCTTCAATTTCTTTTCGTTCACGACGAATTTGTTTCTGGCGTTCTTCTTCTTTTTCACGTTCAACAGTTGTCAGTTCTTTTTTAGCTGCTTTAAGCTTTGCAAGTACATCTTCATTTAAAGAATCAGCTAATGTAAGTCCAGCACTCTCTCTATTCGAAGGACGTTGCTCTGCTTGTTTTCTTTTCTTTGCCATTTATAATAACCTACTTTCGATTATGGTCGAGTGACAATTGTAGCTACACCCTGGCCGCCGCCAATACAAAGTGTCGCAAGTCCTGATTTAACATCACGACGTTTCATCTCATGAAGAAGTGTTACAAGTATACGTGCTCCACTTGCACCAATTGGATGTCCAAGCGCAATCGCACCGCCGTTAACATTTAAAAGTTCATGATTAAATCCAAGTTCTCTATCCACAGAAATAGCTTGTGCAGCGAACGCTTCATTTGCCTCTACTAGTCCTATCTCAGATAACGTCATATTTGCACGCTCAAGTACTTTTTTAACTGCTTGTACAGGTCCAAGTCCCATCACTGATGGATCAACGCCTGCATTAGCATTTGCTGCAATAGTTGCAAGTGGTGTCAAGCCTAGTTCATCGGCTTTCTCTTTCGACATGATAACGAATGCAGCTGCACCATCATTAATTCCTGATGCATTTCCTGCAGTTACACTACCATCCCGTTTAAATGCAGGACGTAGTTTCCCTAGTTTTTCAGCTGTCGTTCCACCTCTTACGTATTCATCTGTGTCAAAAATAACCGGTTCGCCTCTACGTTGTGGAATTTCAATAGCAACAATTTCTTCTTTAAATTTGCCTGCTTCGATTGCTGCTGCTGCTTTTTGCTGTGATGTAGCTGAAAACTCATCTTGTTCTTCACGTGTAATTGAATATCTGTCACATAAATTTTCCGCTGTATTTCCCATATGATAATCATTAAAGGCACACCATAGGCCGTCTGTAATCATACTATCAATAATTTTTTGATCGCCCATTTTAAACCCTTCACGTCCACCTCGTAATAAATAAGGTGCTTGACTCATATTTTCCATACCACCTGCAACTACAATATCTGCATCTCCTGATAAAATTGCTTGACGCGCGAGTTGGACCGTTTTAAGTCCTGAGCCACATACTTTATTAATTGCCATAGCAGAAACGGTTTCAGGTAGACCCGCTTTAATTGCCGCTTGTCTCGCTGTATTTTGTCCAAGACCCGCTTGAAGTACATTCCCCATAATGACTTCATCTACTTGTTCAGGCGAAACATTTGCACGCTGTAGCGCTTCTTTAATAACTGTTGCACCCAAATCAACAGCTGAAACATCTTTTAATGAACCTAAAAATGATCCGATTGCTGTTCTTACTGCACTTACGATAACGACTTCCTTAGACATTTTAATTCCCCCAATGAATAATTTACCTTTTACATATATTTTGATTATAATACATATAAGGAGTGATACTATGTTCATTTTACCTGAAAGCGTTACGATTATCGAGGTTGGACCTCGAGACGGTCTTCAAAATGAAAGCAAACTGGTTCATGAAAACGATAAGCTAGCGTTTATAGAGGCATTACAGAAGGCTGGAATTCAAGAAATGGAGTTAACATCTTTCGTTTCTCCGAAATGGGTACCACAAATGGCGGATGCATCTGAAATTGTTAAGTCTTCTCCTAAAGTTGGCCGACAATTTGTACTTGCTCCTAATTTAAAAGGTGCGGAACTCGCTATTGAAGCCGGTGCAAAAAGTGTTGCCGTTTTTGTCGGAGTAAGTCAAACATTTAATAAAAAAAATATAAATCGAACAACTGATGAAAGTATGTCTGCCCTCGTTCCTGTGTTCTCTTTATTAAAAGAGCATGGCATTTTTATTCGTGCGTGTATATCTACTGCATTTTATTGTCCTTATGAGGGTAAAATAGAACAAAAAGCAGTTATTAAAATCTGTAAACAATTCGCTCAAATGGGTGCGGATGAATTAAGTGTTGCGGATACGATTGGAGCCGCGAATCCAAAGGAAAGCTATCTATTATTCAAAAAATTAAAAGAAGAATTACCAAACATTTTACTAACCGCACATTTCCACGACACAAGAAAAATGGCGATTGCAAATATTTTCGCTTCACTTCAAGCAGGAATTGACCGCTTTGATACCTCTGCAGGAGGTCTTGGTGGCTGTCCATTTGCACCAGGTGCTACCGGAAATGTCGCCACTGAAGATGTCGTGCATATGTTAGATACATTAGGGATTGAAACAGGTGTCGATGTTAAAAAGGTTTGTGAAGCTGTCGCAGGCATTGCACCGCATATATCTGGGTCTATTGAAACTGGGATGTACAGATTATTTGAAAACGATCAATTATGAATTGGAGGAAAGCCTTCATGAGACGGCGCGTTCTATATATAACCGGCATTTTCTCAAGTCTCGTGACTGCTTTGTTAACCATTTTCGGAGTTGTCGCGACGAATAAACTGATGTATGTAAAAATTAAAGATGCTAATGTCATTAGAGAAAGAGAAGTTTTAGCGAAACGTTTTGATGAAAAATGGTATGAGCTTGTAAGAAAAGAAGAATTATGGATTGCTTCGCCAAACGGCTATCCACTTAAAGCAGTATTTTTAAATCCACTCGATACTAATCAAACGGTCATCATTTGCCACGGTGTCACTGAAAACAAAATAAATTCTATGCGTTTCGCACGCTTATTTGAGCGTTTAGGCTTTAATTCAGTCGTCTACGATCATCGACGTCATGGTGATTCTGGCGGTAAAACAACCAGTTTTGGTTATTATGAGAAATCAGATTTAAAAGCAATTGTTGATGCAGTCCGTGAACGAATAGGTGATGCAACTTTAGGAATTCATGGTGAGTCTATGGGTGCAGCAACGACTATTCTTTACGCAGGATCCTATAAAGATGAAGCCGATTTCTATATTTCAGATTGCTCCTACTCCAATTTTAGCGAGCAAGTATTACATGTACTCAGAAGAGAAACGCCTCTTAGAAGTACAATGCTACTTCGTATAGCTAATTTATTTTTAAAAATGCGAGATGGTTACACATTAGGTCTTGTTTCACCAATAGTTGTCGTTGGTAAAATCGATAAGCCAATGCTTTTTATTCATAGTTTAAAGGATAATTTCATACAGCCTTACATGACAGAGGAATTATATAAAGCGAAAAATGGAGAAAAAATGCTAAAGCTGTTTGAAAAAGGTGGGCATGCAAGATCTTTTAACGTCAATCAAAAAGAATATGAAGCAACCGTTAAAGAGTTTTTGGATAAATATAATTTCAGAAATTAAAACAACCCGTCATTAGCATAAGCTAAGACGGGTTGTTTCGTTTTTTTAATTGTCCCTAAATTTATTCATTTGTTTCATCACTGAGCGGCTGTAGGTTAAATTAAAATTCTAAGTTATTCCATAACCTGACTTCCAAAATTCGCTTTATATTCTTCATTTCTTATTACTTTTCTTGTTTGGCTGTAACAACCAAATAAGAAACAAGAAAAATAAAGCAAAAATGATTCTGACTAATAGACCTACCCAAAAATGTAATTGATTAAAGATATCTACTGAAATAATGAAAGTTAATAAAAATCCCAAGATGAAAATTATTATATAACGAATCACCAGAACACCTCATTTTTACATTTATCAAATTATAACATATGATTTAATATTTAAAATTCTAGAAAAATGCTCAGTATTTTTTAGCACTATTTTAAACTATGAAAATAGAAATATCCGCTGGTAATTAACAGTGGTCTCCTCTATCAAAATTAAAAACCACCTCTCTGATTTATAACCAGAAAAGTGATTTATTAGTTTATATGAAGAAAGATGAACCTGATAGATATTTAGACAGATAATCCTTTTATACCAATTGTTAGCGAGCAATTCTAGAAACGATTAAAACTCCACTAAAGGTACAAATCAAATTTCAGCCTTATAGATAATCATAGCTTTGAATCCTTCCATCAACTCTTTGTTTTTTCGTATGCGTCCCATAGTCCTAGCAAGTACATAATCCCCAACGCACGATCATATAGTCCGTATCCCGGGCGACAAACCTCATTCCAAATATGCCGACCATGATCAGGTCTGACATAGCCATTATAGCTTTGTTTATGTAGCTCTTCTACGACACCTGCTATGTCAATGGAACCGTCTTGAGAGTAATGTGATGTTTCTACAAAGTCACCATTATCATAGATTCTCACATTACGTATGTGAGAGAAAGGAGAGCGAGAAGCGTATTTCTTTGCGATAAGAACCATATCATTAGAAGGATTTGCACCCATCGATCCTGTACACATCGTTATGCCATTCGACGGAGAATCAGAAATAGCAAAAAGTTTCTCATAGCTTTCAGCACTTGTCATTATACGTGGCAGTCCAAAAATGGACCAAGGCGGATCATCTGGATGAATCGCCATTTTAATTCCGCATGCTTCTGCAACTGGTATAATTTCTTCTAAAAATATTTTCAAGTTTTCCCAAAGCATCACTTCGTCTACTTGTTGATATGCTTTAAAAAGTTCTTTAATGTTCTTCATTTTTTCAGGTTCCCATCCAGGAAGTGTTAAATCCGAAGCTTCGCTCACCGTACGAACCAACTCTTCTGGATCCAACCCATCTACTTTCGCTTTTTCATAAAAGAGTGCTGTAGAACCATCTTCCATCGGATGAAACATCTCTGTTCGTGTCCAATCAAATATCGGCATAAAATTGTAGCAAATCACTTTTATACCAAATTCAGAAAGATTACGGATTGTCTCTTTATAATTTTCAATATATTTATAACGGTCTTCATTTCCGATTTTAATTGACTCGTGAACGTTAACACTCTCCACAACATCTGTATGAAATCCGAAGGAACGGATATAATCGACTTCTTCTTGAATTTCTTTTTTTTCCCATACTTCTCCAGCAGGTTTTTGATGCAGCGCCCAGACAATTCCTTTTGTTCCAGGAATCTGTTTTATTTGATCAAGTGTAACTGTGTCATTATCCCGTCCGTACCAACGAAATGTAATATTCATAACGTTACTCCTTCCTTAGTAATTTTATTCATATATTGTTTACTAATTTCTACTACAGCTTGATAACCACCAGATTCATATGCTTTATTCAAGTCGCTGCCAATTCCAACTGCTACCGCACCTGAAGCTAACCAATCATTCATGTTGTCAAGATTGATTCCTCCTGTCGGCATGATTTTCACAAGTGGAAGTGGCCCATTCAACGATTTGATAAATGAAGGTTCGAAGTTGTTAGCAGGAAAAAGTTTCAGTACGTCACATCCAGCTTCAAGCGCTTTTACCATTTCACTGATCGTCATACACCCTGGATAATACGGAATACTGTATCGATTACATGTACGGGCAACCTCTTCACTGAAATGTGGGCTAACGACAAACTTAGCCCCTGCAAGAATCGCATGTCGTGCCGTTTCTGAATCCAAAACAGTACCAGCACCCAATAAAACATCCAGATGTTCTAACGCTTCAAATACCTCCTGAATTTTAGGTGTTGTATAAGTTAATTCAATCGCTCGTATTCCACCTTCAATGGCAGCTTGGGATAACTGAATAGCTTGCTCTGCATCATTTCCTCTAATGACAGCAACTACTTTAGTATCAGCAATTTTTTTATGAGTCGTGTATTTCGACATTAATATAGTACCTCCCTTAACTAATTCTAATACGGTTTCATCTATCAATTACGGTTTCTTTTCGAATGAATGACAACACTTCTTCCAAGTATGGTAGACCTTCATTATCTCCAGAAACCGTTGTAACAAGAGCACCAACGCCATTTGCCAATTCCAATCTTTGTTCGGGTAAAAAACCATTTAAATAAGCGTATATGTATCCTGCATCGAATCCATCGCCTGCACCGACTGTATCGATAGGTGTAACTTTAAATGCCTCTTTTTCATACCATTTTCCATTTGTGAACAATCTTGAACCATTTGCACTGTCTTTAACTACGAACTGTTTTATTTGAAAACGTTCTGCACAATCCTCTAGCGCCTCGTTTGAAGAGTCTTCAAGAATCAGCTCAATTTCATCAAGACCAGTCAATAGAATGTCGACATATGGAAATACATCCATAAATGCTTTCCTCGCCTCTTCGATACGCCACATCTTCAACCGAAGATTCGGATCAAATGATACTGTTATTTTAAGCATCTTAGCAATATCAAGTACTCGTTTTACGATTTCCAAGTTTTGTGGATCTATTGATAAGTACACACCTGATAAGTGAATCACATCGATGCCAGCAAACATTTCACTAGTAATATCCTCAGGTTTCATCGTTAAGATAGGTGATTGATGGCGATAGTAGAAAGTCTTTCCTGAACCGTCTTCTTGAACTTCTTTGAAATTAAGCGAAGTAGGATAACCTTCCACCAAGTCGACATCCATCACATCGATTCCTTCTCCGCGCGCAAAATTATAAATAACGCGTCCAAATTCATCTTTCCCTAATCGGCTAACCCATTTTGACTTAAGGCCAAGTCTTGCGCACCCTATCGCAAAGTTTAACTCCGCGCCCCCCACTTTACGGGAAAAACCCGTCACAAATCGTAATGGTCCAGTTTCGGCTGGGTTTAACGTAATAAGTCCATCGCCAAGTGTTAAAACACTGTAATTTAATGACAACACAATTCCTCCTTTATTAAGGTCATATTGAATTTCAACAAACTACTAACTACCTAAACTGTTTTTATATTATATTCTAATAGTCATTGGTTACTACATAGTTTTAAATTGTCATACTACCAAATCCACCATCAACTCTAATTAGTGTTCCTGTTACAAAGCTCGATGCTTTTTCCGATGCTAGCCATACTGCTGTTCCAACTAACTCCTCTGGATTACCAAAACGATTCATAGGTGTATGACCCATTATCGAAGCAATTCTTTCTTCACTTAATATTTTACGATTTTGTTCTGCTGGAAAGAATCCTGGAATAATTGCATTTACACGAATTCCATGAGGTGCAAATTCACGCGCTAAAAATTGAGTCATATTATTCACACCGGCTTTTGAAACTGAATATGTAAATACTTTTGATAAAGGTGTTGTAGAAGAAACTGAAGAAATATTGATAATGCTACCTTTTCTTTCTTGTTCAATCATCCTCTTAGCAAACACTTGCGTCGTTAACACGATTCCTTTTAGATTCACATCCATAATATGATCCCATTCGTCTTCCTCTATTTCGAAAAAAGGTGTTGGACTGTTTGTACCAGGTGCATTTAAAAGAATATCCCAACCGCCAGACCATGCCTCAATTTCCTTAGCCACGTTTTCTAAAGACTCTTTAGAGATAACATCCGCCTGAAATGCCTTTGCAACTCCACCACTTTCTACTATTTCCAATGATACTTTTTTTGCTGTTTCTAGATTACGACCAATAACTGCAATTTTTGCACCTTGATTTGCCAACCCTTTAACAATTGATGAACCCAATATACTGTTTCCACCAATAGCCACTACTGTTTTTCCTGATAAATCAAATAATTTATTCATAATAAACCTCCAATATTTATTTAGTCTACTTTTTATCTTATTTAACTTTTAGGATGAACAAAATCGGGGAGTAAACACAGTAAGAAACTTGCTAAAAGGTGGGTAGTATTTTGCACTCACCTTTATTTTGATTATGTGTAATTAGTTAGTTGTTTGCTTGTTTCGTGCTTCGTACAATCGAAAAGAAAATGAAATATGTTAATTTAGCTTTTCATAATCTAATACCACTGCAATAGCCGCACCTAATGGCTGAGAATATGATTCTTCATTGAAGACGATTGTTGTCTTAGAATAAGGTATTTTTAAAGCCTTATTAGCTAAGTAACCGGATACCATTTGTTTAAAATCATTATTATTATTATAAGGACTATCGATTACAATATTTCCGGGATTAATAATATTAATTACACTAATTAATGATATACCCAAATATTCCCCATACTGCTTCATAAGTTCACTATAAGAATCATTAGTACTTACTAAGTTTTTTGTATTATTAACTTCCCATTCTTTAAATGCACTGTTATTTATCATTTTTTCAAGACACCCACTTTGTCCACAACTACAAATAGGTCCATTTATAGCTACAGAGATATGTCCAATTTCTCCAGATGTCCAACTATCACCATTCCATATGACTCCTTCTTTGATGAAGGCTCCACCTATTCCTTCACCGATACGTATATAAAAGAAGCTTCCAAGTTGTCCATAATACACTTCCTCTGTCGCGCAGAGAGAAGCCATTTTCACGTTGTTTTGAATTATAATGGTTATACCTATATTTTTATTTAACTTACTAAAAACATCAATATTTTTCCATTTTAGCTTTGTTGATTCGTAAACAATGCCCTCATCTGGATTAACAATACCTGGAATTCCGATACCGACACCAATTAGTCCATCATACTTTTTTATTGTATTTAATATTAATTTATTTATAATGGAAAAAAGTTCATCAAGATTTCGACCATCTACATCAAACTTTCCCGCTTCTAATTCAACAAAGTAATAATCAATAACTACATACTCTATAAACTTTTCTGAAATTGTAATCCCCAAAGTTTTAAATATATTAGGATTTATTTCTATTAAAATTTTTGGTCTTCCCGCTTTCTTAAAATCTTTTACTCCTGCCTCTTTGATAACACCATCTTTAATAAATTGTTCCACAATAATCGAAACTGTATTTTTACTAACACCTATCTGCTTAGCAATATCATTTCGGGAGCTCTGTCCAAATCTCCTAAGTATTGATAAGACCTTTTTTTGATTTTGTTCTCTTAATATTGCAGTCCCTTTAATCGACATGAAAACCCTCTTTTCTGATAACTTATATTAACTATATTGTATCAGAAGAAATATCCTCATAATTTCGAAACCTTATGTTTAAATAAATGAATGAACTTATTATTCCATTCATCTCCGCCCGTTGCATTACCACTTTTCCAAATAGGTGGTTGAATCCCATCATCAACTAGAAGTTCAATAGCCTTAATGACAATTGAATTTAAGATGAATGCATTTAAATACGTTGATACTGCGCCTACCGGCTGTCCCATTCCCGGAATAGAAACCACCGCATCACCAACCTCAACTTTAGAATCAATCGAATGATTTACAATATCATGTAAATTATATTTACTTGGATGGCGAGCCGGGTGTTCCAGTGGTGTGGAAGTAGCATGACTTATTGAGGATACTCCGATTGTGTAGACTCCTTGTTCTTTTGCATATAGGGCAGCTTCAATTGTTGCGGTATTAATACCGTACGCATTAATGATAAGCAGCAAATCTCCTTCTTTAATTCCAGAGTCCTCCATAACGATTCTTCCGTAGCCAGATGTTCTTTCAATAGCCATGGATCTTAATGCACCACTACTTAAAAGGGTTCCCTCGTCTAATATGGCATTTATGTGCATTAAACCTCCTGCTCGAAAGAAGATTTCTTGAGTCGCCAAATTAGAATGACCACCTGGACCGTATACGTAAACAAGTTGATCCTTCTTAATATGTTCAGCAATGACTTTAGCCGAAATTCTAATAGAATCTTTTTCAGTTCGAAGTATTTCCTCTAAATAAGAAGTAATTTTTTTATGGTATTCTAATATATATTCCATTTATTTTCACCCCTCGTTACTTAAACTAATTTTCCGGCTTTCATTGTCGCTAATACTGATATATAGCCACTTTCCTTTTTTAAATATAATAAATCTGCTGGTGCTCCTACCGTTAGGCCCAACTTTTGGGGTATATTCATAAATTCGGCGGGAAGTACAGTGGCTTTTTCAATAACCTTTCCAAACTCTGTTATGCCCAAAGAATTGAAGTGGTTTACACCAAACAAAATACTTTTAGCAGATCCCGCTAGTAATGATGGTGTGTCTTTTAAAGAGAGCCTCCCCGATTTCTCTAATACTACTTTTCCACCCACAGGCGTATCATATTCACCAGGCGATAACCCAGCTAAAGCCACACTATCACTTACTATCATCAGATTCTGTTTTTTTACTTTCTCAAAAACCTTTATCACCGAATCTGGTAGATGAAAACCGTCCGCAACCACTGTAGCCTTAAGATTATCTTCAGCTAATTGGTCCCATATATAGTTTGGGTGTCGTGGCAATATAGCATGGGCACCATTCCCTAAATGCGTTGACATAGTTGCTCCAGATAAAACCGCTTGTTGAATCTGCTCTGAGCTTGCAGCTGTATGCCCAATGGATACACGAATATTATGTTTAACTGCCTGCTTTATAAAATTTATTGACCCTTCCCACTCAGGCGATAGCGTAATAATTTTAATAAGCCCATTTACTGATTTATTTAATTCATAAAACTTCTCCCAATCTGGTTGTTGAATATGTTTGAGTGAATGTGCACCACGTGGTCCATCTTCTTTTGATAAAAACGGCCCTTCCAAGTGAATGCCCCCGACCATGGTTCTAGCTAATCTACTTTTATTTATCAATATATGAAGGTTACCAATTATCATTGATAAATTCTCAAATGAATTTGTAATAATTGTTGGATATACAGTTGTTACACCCTCATCAAGTAAATGCGTCAAAATGGTCTGTAATTGCGTTGCAGTTATCTCGTTATTGAAATCAATTCCCATAAATCCATTTACTTGTAAATCTACGAATCCTGGAGCTAGAATAGGTAAACTTTTGTCGTCATTATCGATTGGATTAACACTTTTAATAAATCCGTCCTGCACCTCAATTGATACAGGACTATTTTTTTTGTAATGAATTCCTTTAATAATAGAACTGTTAAATTTCATTTTCAACAGTTCCATAAGCATCACTATCCATATACAGGTATGCTTGAGTATGCGTTCTTAAGATTGATGAAGGGCAATTGACTGATATAGGACCTAATAATGTATCACGAACCGCTTTTGCCTTGGTAGGACCCGGCACAACACAGTACATATACGATGCAGAAAGTAGGGCTGAGATTGTTAAGGTGAGTGCATATTGAGGGACATCATTAAATTTTTCAAAGCACCCGTCATTAACTTGCTGTTGACGAGAGAAATTATCAAGTTCAACAACTTTCATTATTTCTGGATCACTAAAATCGGCAACTGGAGGATCATTAAAAGCAATATGCCCATTCTCTCCAATACCAAGACAAACAATATCAATTGGATGTTCTTTAATTAATGATGTATAACGATTGATTTCTTCCTTCGGTTGATTTGAGCTATTTATCAAATGAACTTCTTTAAAACAAACTTTATTAAATATTTCTTCTTGTAAATACTTTTGAAATAGTTGAGGGGCGTCTTCAGGTAGGCCCAAATATTCATCCATATTAAATGCGATAATTCTATCCCATTTAATTCGGGAATCATTAAGTAGATTAGTAATCATTTCTTTTTGAGATGGAGCAGCTGCAAAAATCATATTAATTACATCTTTTTTATTTTGAAGCTCTACTATTTTATTAGCAATTTCGGCCGCGGCGGCCTTTCCCATATCACTTCTATTCTTGTAAACAAAATAATTTAATAAATCCTGTTTTTTTTCTACTACTGGAATACTTTTCATTTCGTACCTCCTAATATTATATTTATTTCTTTTTTTAATGATTTCTCAATTGATTCTTCAAAAGGGGCGGGTAAACCAAAGTAGAAAATAAATTCTTCCCCTTCGTATCCACCCTCCATTATTTGTCTTGCTGTTGGAATATAGCCAACCATTCCATTACAATAACCTATTGATAAAACATGACTATTTTCACGTTTTATCTCTGCTCCATACTCTTGAACCATCTCACCATTAAAACACATAAAAATTAATTCATCTGCTATTTGGAAAAGAATTATCTCCAATTCACTTGCTCTTTTGTCCCCAAAAACTGAACCAACATGCTTATTCCACTCCTCTAACACATTCTCAGAAATGCCTATATCTTCGCTAATTAAATAGTTTCTTTTAAAAGGAAGTTCTACAGTTTTTGATCGTGCGAAGCAACGGCCGGATAAACTGAGTTCAGAAATATTGTTTTTTAAGCAATCTATAACGTGCTCATAAAAAGATTCTCCTATTTTCTCCATTTCTTCAAAGCCGCCCCTATAAAAAAGACCGTCTTTTATAAGTCTAGGGCGAATATCTCCACTCATGCCTTGCAAGAATCCAATGGTCGTATCTTCATATTCTTCTTGAAGCAACTTGCAAGCATACCCTGGATATTCCGAAGAAATCATATTTTCATCTGTACAAGTTGGATGACAAGCGTAATGTAGAAGCATTGCCTTTGTTCTACCTAGTTCCGTATCAAATGTAAGTACTGTTAAGTCATTATCGCAAGGGATTTTATCATTTGGTCTCATAGTTACATGACCATCTACTAATTTTCTACGATAAATTCCGAGTCTGCAAGAAGTGACACCTTTTTTTACAGAAACAACTTCTTTATTTGTAAATGCTTCTTTTATACTACACATTATTTTCTCATCAAGACTATTTACATACTCTTTTTCAACTTTACCCAGTGAAGGCGTGAATTCATCACTAATTTGTGGGCCACAATGTGTGTGGGTCGCGTGAAAACAAATTGATTCTTTCGGAATCAAAAATTCTTCATGAATCTTTCGCTTCCACTTGTTCACTAGTTTTCTATCCCACCAAATCACATCACCGATAATTAAAAGAATCAGATTCGTATCTCTCTCAAATAAATAGGTCTTAATAAAAATAGGTGAATGAATTTTAAATGTTTTTTCAGTTCGATGCGCAAAGCCAGCTAACTTGATTGGATTTATTGGCGTAATATCAATTTGACTTGTACCTAAAAGAAACGACATTTTTTTACTCCCCGTCTTTTACTAACTTTAGAATTAATATAAAGTTACGCATAATATGAAATGGATCTTTAACTGGCAAAGCAACCACCCTATCAATAGGGGCATTTTCACGATTTCGTATTTGGATCCATTCACCGATTACAAGGTCATCATTCGGGAATGTTTCAAATATATACAAAAACATTTTCTTATACCATTCTAAAAACACATCGTTTTTTGTAACTTTATACATAAGTAGTGTTGTATATAAGGATTCAGAGTGAGGCCACCATAACTTTGTATCCCAAGTTTCTTGAATCAAATTTTCATACGCACTTTTTCTTAGTTCTCCTTTTGGTTGACTACCATCTTCGTCTACAAAACGCAAAAGACCTCCGAACTCATTATCCCATCCTTTTTCTAGAGCAAATAAAGTTGCCTTACTTAACTTTCCAATGTTGCTTTGTCTATTTTCTTCTTCAAATAAAAATAAGTTGTGAACGTGGAACCATACTGATTCAATGGCATGACCTGGGTTTACATGCCTTTCTAGCAACGTAGTATTATTTTGTTTAGAAATAGGCTTCATTTCAATAACTTTCCCACTTGGTAAAAAGAAGTCATTAATAATCTTTTCACCAATGATTTTATTTTCCATGGAAATTTGTTCATATGATTTATTCTGAAAGGCTCGCGAGGTTTCTGCCATCTCCTGGGTAACATTTAATAAAATCATCCAAATTGAGTGAGATTCATACCCTTCTGGTACTGGGTATGGTTCTGATTTGTATTTGGATCCATTTACGCGTTCCATAACAGAATGATAAACTTTTAACGACTTTTCAAAGGCCTCCTCATTCATAAACACTTTGGCATACTTACTTAGGCCCAAGATTACGAAAGCATCCGCAAATAAACTAATGTCCATTTGGTTCTTTATTGGTCTTCCGTCATGTGTAACTGCATATAACACATGATAGTTCGGCAGAATTGTATAGTTCGTTAAAAATTTATACGTTTGGTCTGCAAATGTTTGCAATTTTTTTTTATTAATCTCTAAATTACCTCTTTCACTCAACTCATACATTTCAGAACATAACCACAAAAATCTACCCTGTGACCATGTATATTTTTCTTTGGATAGAAGTTTAGTTCCATCATTTGAAAAACAAGTATAGACCCCGCCGAATTCATGGTCAAAAGCCTTTTCCCAAAATGGCCAAAAGTTATTCTCAAGCTGTTCTTTATAAAAACTATAAATTTCTTTATTTTCCATACCTTGATCCTCTCAGTCTATTAAGTCTTAGTTTTCATTTTTCTTTGCTGCTAGTTCTACATCGCTTTTACTAAGGGATGCCAACAGATTTTCAACTTTTAATGGTACTGCATTATTTCTATTTAAGAAGCCCATACCGATGTAAATTAAACCAGAAGTGAATACGGGAGCACCTACTTGAACAAACAAAGGCCAATCCCCTATGAATTTCGTAATGACAAACATAATCAACCCGCCGATGATTGAACTAAAAGCTGCTTTTGAATCACTATGTTTGAAGATCGGCAACAAGCCAAGAACCATAGGGATTGATACGGGACCTACAAGCGCTGCAAACCAAGTAATTAGTAACCCAAGAACTCCACCGAAATTATCAGCATAGATTCCAATTACTAGTGTTGCTGTAGTAAATATAAATGTAGTAATTCTTGCAATTTTTAAAGAGTTTTTTTGATTAATATCTCTAAACTTTTTTGATATAACCGGTAATATATCTCTAGTGATAACAGCTGAAATCGTATTTGCGTCTGAAGATGTCATTGACATTGTAGCGGCAAATAGAGAAGCTAACACTAAACCGACTAAGCCAGCTGGTAATAGTTCTTGTGTTAACAAAGCATAGACTCTACTTGGGTCTTCTAAATTTGGTAATATCAGTGGAGCTGCCCACATCGGGAAAAATAAGATTAGCGGCCATAATAAATATAAAATACCTGATAAAATACCAGATTTTTTAGCATCACTTCCAGTTGGAGAAGCAATATATCTAGTTGCTAAATTCCATGTACCACCGTTATAACTCAGAAAAACAATAAATACAAATACAAATACATAAGCCATTGAGTACGGTTCATTAAAAGCTTGACTATTCGAAGGGGGTAACCTTTCCCATATTCCAGTAATTGATCCAACTCCACCTAGCTGTTTCAGAACAATTACGAACATTACGATTCCAGCAATTATTTGCACTATAAATTGAACAAAATCCGTCCAAATATCAGCCCATAACCCTCCTACTGTAATGTAGATAAGTGAAATTATCCCCGAGGCTAAGATTCCGTAAATAATAGGCATACCCGTAAATACATTAAGTAAAAGCCCCATAGCCGCCCATTTAGCACCAACATCAAATAACTTTAGGAGTACGCCACTCCACGCTATTAATTGTTGGGTTTGAATATTATAACGTAGCTTTAAATATTCCGTAGGTGATTCAATATTTAATATCGTTCGTAGTTTGGACCAGCGAGGCGCCATTGTATATGCACCAAATGTAACCGCTACAAAAATCGGCAATGCCCACCAGACATATAATGTGAAACCATGTGTATAAGCAATCCCGGCATATGCTACGAACACTGCTCCACTATAACCCGAGACATGATGTGAAATTCCTGATAACCACCACGGTATGTTTCCACCTGCTACAAAAAAATCTTTTGAGTCTTTCACTTTATTAAATGATGCAAATCCAATAATAATCATCAACAAGAAAAAACCAATCACTACAGCCCAGTCTAATCCACTCATCTTACATCCCCCTTTTTTTAATTAGTAATAGTGTATGACTAAATACAAGGTAACATATATTAAACTATATGTATACACACTATTTAAAATACTTAAAATAGTAAAAATAAGGTTATTCGAAGCTTAGACACTAGATTTGGTACAGTATTATTGATACTAGAAAAATAGTTAAACATGTTCTGATTCTTTATTCTCGATAGTTTTATATGGGCCTTTAATTTGAAGGGGCCACTGAAAAACTCCACCTAAAATTGGAGGCTGATTAAAAAACTGTTATTTTCCGTTCCAGACATCCGCGTTCGACTCCTATCAATGAAACTTGCTAAAAGTTTAGATATTAAAATATAGAATGATCCACTTTTTATTAAATTGAAATAGAGACCATTTTTTTATTGTATAAGTTAAGTCGAATTACTAGGTGATAAACCAATGATTTCAAATCAAGAAACCTTAACACTCAACCCATGTATTATATGGGCTGAGTGTTAAGGTTTCTTTGTGGTGTATAATTCAGTAAACTCCAAATACCAAATGTAAATTTATTTGATATACATATTTATAAAACAGTCTACATTGCACTGAAAAAATTGATTAAGAGTAAAACAATTATTGCGAATTCCAGAAATATAAAATAAAGGTTATAATCAAAAATGTCAGAAAAACTGTCAATCAGGTTGATGAGTCGATGAAAGATAAATCCCTTTCGAGAGCTACTTCTTACGAATTGAACTGGAAATAGATTATTGCAGTAAAATTATTGATTTAGTTAAAAAGATCCCATATCGTATGAGTTCGCATGGTTCAAGAAAAAATAAATTTGCTAAAAGAAATGGTAGAAAACTTTATTGACCTAATACCTTAATAAAAACCATAAACCACACGAAGTTTGCGCGCAATTAAATTATATTTGAGTTAAATAAAGATATGCCATCAATTTGAAAAAGATTATTACACTTACAAGAGAATAAAAGATAAAGTCTACTTTTTGTATACCAAGACTCCAAGAAAGTAATGTAATTTTTTTTCAGTAGTCTGCTTTACAGTGATACGTGTATTCTTCTAATGCGCACTTTATGGACAACAAAAAGAGTCGCTTTTTCCATTTGAGTTTCCTCGAATAGAAAAAGCGACTCTTAAATTACCTTAAAAATCAGATGAAGGCTTACCCAACTAAGACCTGCTAAATGAAAGCTTTAGTTGAAAAATTCAAGCGAACGATTAAAAAACCCGTTAAATCAACGTTTCTCTTTACCTTTTACTTTAGGTTTTTCACTAACATTATTCATTTGTTTCATCATTTGGTTAATCTTCTTTTGTGAAGGTTTTTGTCCCATTTGCATCATCATCATTCTTAACATTTCTTCATTAATTGGCGGGTTGTCTTTCAAATACTTCATCATATATCGACGTGCAATGAAAAATCCGAGGGCCACACCAGCAAATAGCGCAACAACTATTAATACGATCCACCATACAGGTGTCATACGCCATACCTCCTTCACTTCAGTAATTCTAAATAACGTTCCATGAGATATTATACAACAGAGTGTAAGTGAATAGCAAACAACCTTTTACAAAACATGACACAACAAACCAAGATCTATGTATAAATAACAAAATAAAGAAACAATATACATGAAAGTTGTATTTTCATGTACAATGTTTCTCCTCTTTCAATATACTACTTCATTTCTAATTTTCTGATCTGAATATTTTATAGGTTTCAGCCATCCCCACTCGCCGTCTTGTTCCATCACTGCAAAAAAACGATTACCGACTTCAGACAAGGCTACGAAAAGATCCAGATCCAACATGCGGGATCCACGGCAATAAACGGTCATCGAATAAGGTGAAAGAGTGATAAGAATCGAGCCTTTAACAGGGTGCGTAAGCCTGAATTCCTCACCCTCACATTCGACTGTAGTAAATACTTTTCCTAAATTCATAATGATTGCTTCATTAATAGCTTGTCTTTCGATTATGTCACATAAGTATTGGACTTCACGTAAATCCTCAGTTCGATAACAATTTTCTTTTAATAAATCATAAAATAATTTCTCGCGGCCAATAACGAACGGTTCGTATGCTTTTTTCACTTTGTATATCCCGTAAGATCGCACAATCGCCACCCCCTCTAGATAATAGTTTACACGTTCTCTATTGAAAAGACTGTCACACTACGGAGTTTCCGACCACTACTTTTGTCGTAAACAGGCGATAACGACAAAAGGTTTGTTTATTCTAATTATAAAACACAACAAGGAAAATAAAAAGCTGTTCCTTCGCCGGTTAAATTCTGGCTCTTGGAACAGCTTTAATAATTCTAGTTAATTAAGAATTGATTTTACAATTTTTATGACGTTTTCTTCTGTAAAGCCATACTTTTCAATGACTGTACCACCTGGAGCACTTGCACCGAATGTATCAATCGCAAGAACCGCACCTTCATCTCCAACATATTTATGCCAACCAAGTGAAGCACCCATTTCAATTCCAACACGTTTCTTCACATTCTTTGGTAAAACACTATCTTTATATGACGCATCTTGTTTTTCGAATAAATCCCAAGACGGCATAGAAACGACAGAAACGTCGATGCCTTCGTCTTTTAAGAGTTGCTGCGCGCGGTAAGCAAGGCTCACTTCAGAACCAGTAGCAATTAATATTGCATCTGCTTGTTCTTTACCTGCTGGTGAAACAATATACGCACCTTTTTTAACGCCTTCCATTGCGAGTTCAGCTGTTTTAGGAAGTACAGTTAAGTTTTGACGCGACAAGACAAGTGTTGTCGGCGTGTTCGTAGATGATACAGCGATATTCCATGCTGCTGCAGTTTCATTCGCATCTGCAGGACGTATGACAGAAAGTCCTGGCATTGCACGTAGGGATGCAATCTGTTCGACAGGTTCATGTGTCGCACCATCTTCACCGACAGCTACACTATCGTGTGTGAAGACATACGTGACTGGTAATCCCATAATTGCAGATAGACGAATCGCAGGGCGAACATAATCACTAAATACGAAGAACGTCGCTCCAAATGTATGCACACCACCGTGAAGTGTCATACCATTTAGTGCAGTTCCCATTGCAAATTCACGAACCCCAAACCAAATATTGCGTCCTGAATAATCTGTCGGTAAGAAGTCGCCAGAACTTTTAATAGTCGTATTGTTTGAACAAGCCAAATCAGCACTACCTCCAAAAATTGACGGTAAAGATTTCGCTATTGCATTGATTGTTTCACTTGAAGCAGAACGAGTTGCAAGTGATGTACCGGCTTCATAAGTCGGTAAAGACTTTTCAAAATCAGCAGGTAACTTACGATCAATAGCATCTTTCAACTGCGTTGCTAACTCAGAATGTGAAGCTTTGTATTTCTCAAAAAGCTCATTCCACGCCTGTTCTTTTTGCACACCTAACGTTTCAGCTGCGTCATTGAATGCCTCATATACTTCATCAGGCACATAGAAATCTTCTTCAAATGTCCATTTGTAATAGTCTTTTGTTAACTTCATTTCATCCTCACCAAGTGGTGCCCCGTGAGCTCCAGATGTACCTGATTTGTTTGGAGAACCATAACCAATGACCGTTTTAACCTCAATCATAGTTGGTCCACCTGTATTATTTTTTGCAGTCGCGATTGCTTTTGAAACTGCATCTAAGTCATTACCATCTTCAACACGGATATAATTCCAGCCGTATGACTCAAAACGTTTTTTTATATTTTCTGAAAACGACATATTTAAATCGCCATCTAATGAAATATCATTGCTGTCATACAAAACAATAAGTTTGTTTAATTGTAAATGGCCAGCTAATGAAATAGCTTCAGCAGCTACACCTTCCATTAAATCGCCGTCACCACATAGCGCAAAGGTATGGTGATCTACGATGTCAAATTCCGGCTTATTATAAGTCGCAGCGAGATGTTCTTCAGCCATAGCCATACCCACAGCCATACCGATTCCTTGTCCAAGTGGACCAGTTGTAGCCTCGACACCGGCCGTATGACCATATTCAGGATGTCCAGGTGTTAAAGAACCCCATTGTCTAAAATTTTTAATTTCTTCCATTGGAAGGCCATACCCACCTAGATGAAGTAGGCTGTATAAAAGCATTGAACCATGTCCCGCTGACAAAACAAAACGGTCCCTGTTGAACCACTGCGGATTTGATGGGTTATGGTGCATATGCTTTGTCCAAAGTGTATATGCCATTGGCGCTGCTCCCATTGGTAATCCTGGGTGACCAGAGTTCGCTTTTTCGATTGCATCAATTGAAAGTGTACGTATTGTAGTGATTGCAAGTTGATCAATATTTTGGGTCATTTAAATGAACTTCCCTTCGCTTAACTATCTATTTTTATACACTTTCTAGTTTAGACAAATTTTGCTCGAATTACAATTAATTCGGGCAAACGAATGCCTAGTTTAATGGATTTTGTTTTTGTGCACGCTTTACCTTTTCAGGCGTTACATCTGTGCCATCAGGATCAATCACTGTTACATTTTCAATCGTTTCACGCATTGATGATCGAAATGCGACAAGGTATTCCTGGCGTAATTTTGTTTGTTCTTTTGCTTCTTCAATAGAAAGGCCAGTCGATTTCGATCTTTTAGATAGTTCATTTATTCTTTCAAGTTTTTCTTTAGATAACATTTTCTCTCCACCTATCCATATATATATACTTAAAACGTATACAAAAAAAGCAGGAAGCGCAACGATTTAGCTTTCCTGCTCTAATTCATATTCTTTATATCTACGGTGGATGGTAGCTTTACTGACGTCATGGCCAAGTCCCTTTAACACACTCGTAATCTCATCATATGTAAGTCCTTTTTCTCTTAGGGATACAATTTCACTAATAGGCACTTCTATTCGTTCCCGACCTTCTGCACTCCCTATATTCCTCAAATTTTGATGGGGTTTATAACCGTCTCTTACTGCCCGTTTCATACCCCGTTTAATCTTGGCATTATGAAGTTTCCTTTGATATTCCTCAACAATTGCAAGTATCTCAAGAAGCATCGTGTCCATTTCATTTAAAGGTATTTCACCGTTATCTGCATGAGAATAAATCTCTGTTGCAGTTTTTGAAAGTAAGTGCAAAACAGCCATTCTTGCATTCCCACGACCAAGTCTTGTTTCATCTTGAATTAAGACAGCATCAATATTTTCATCACGTACAAACTCCAATAAATCAAGAAGCCCATCCCTTTCGATGTCGAAACCACTATGCTTATCGCTAAATACCTCTATATTATTGAAACCTAGATTAGTAGCCAAATGTTTAAGTTCTTCCTCTTGTCGCATTAAAGACATTTCCTGCGTTTGTTTTTCAGTACTCACTCTGCAATATATTACGCTTCTTTTCACATCGTTCATTGCCCTTCACTAGCAATCTCAGTTCGATTAATACTGCTGCTATTCACTTTTGTACCTTTAGGTAGAAGTAACTCCTCACCAATTCTAATATTTGCTGAAGCCAAATCGTTAATTTTAATCGTTTCCGCAATCCATTTATCAGTCGGAATTTGTTTTTCATATTGATTTGAGAAAGACCAAAGCGTGTCCCCTTCAGAAACAATTACTTTTTCATAATCTATATCACTCTTTATCTTATATGTTCCAATAAACGTTAAAAGTACGCACAACATAATAACAGAAAGTATATAAAAATTATTTTTAATTAATTGCAATTTAATTCCCCCTTGACCAATTTAGAATGCATGTTCGGAATGCATGTTCTTATAATAAGATATTTCGAGTTTAATGTCAACGACTTAATTAGAACTAATGTTTGTTTTTTTAGTTTACCGCTGATATACTTAACATAATAAATAAAACGTATATTGAGTAGAATCTTTTACTCTTGGCGTAAAAAAACTATTTTAAGAGGTGAAGCAGATGTCAAAAATTTCAAAAAGGCAAGAAGACATTTTAGAATTTATTAAAGCAGAAGTTAAGAAAAAAGGATACCCACCTTCCGTGAGAGAAATCGGTACAGCAGTCGGTTTAGCTTCCAGCTCCACTGTCCATGGCCATTTAGCTAGATTGGAAAGTAAAGGCTACATAAGAAGAGACCCTACGAAACCTCGTGCAATTGAAATCCTTGATCCAAATGGACTTGATGCATTTATTCCTGGCGTTATTAATGTTCCACTCATCGGAAAAGTTACTGCAGGTCTACCTATTACAGCAATTGAGAATATTGAAGAATATTTCCCACTACCTGAATCATTCGGTTCACCTGAAGATAATCTTTTTGTCCTTGAAATTGTTGGAAACAGTATGATTGAAGCAGGAATTCTTAATGGTGACCATGTCGTTGTGAAACAACAAAATACAGCACAAAATGGTGAAATCGTCGTTGCAATGACAGATGAAGATGAAGCTACTGTTAAACGATTCTTTAAAGAAAAAGATTATTATCGTTTACAACCAGAAAATGCAACAATGGATCCAATTATTGTTGATAGCGTGTCCATTCTTGGCAAAGTAGTCGGCGTTTATCGTTTGATTCATTAAATTATATGCAAAAGGAGCTACTCTCATTCGTTAGAAGAGTAGCTCCTTTTTATATTTTACATTAATTTTTTACTGACAAGCTTTTCCACTGATGCCATAACTGCCGCTTTAACATGTTCGTATGTTAATCCGCCTTGTATATACGCAGTATAGGGCGCTCTAATTGGACCATCAGCTGTAAGTTCTATGCTGGAACCTTGGATGAAAGTTCCAGCTGCCATAATTACATCATCGGTATAACCTGGCATATACGCAGGCTCAGGTGCATAGTGGGCGTTAATTGGAGAATTTTCTTGTATAGTCTGACAGAAAGCAATCATTTGCTCAGCATTTGAAAAAGATACCGATTGGATTAAGTCCGTTCGTTTCTCAGAATAATGAGGAGTCGTGTTTAAATCATAACTATCAAGCAATGCTGCCGTAAACAGAGCACCTTTTACCGCCTGACTAACAACATGTGGCGCGAGAAAAAAACCTTGATACATTTCTAACAATGTATCTAGCGACGCACCAGCTTCTGCACCAATCCCCGGAGACGTCATTCGATACCCGCATTGTTCGACGAGGTCTTTCCGTCCTGCGATATAACCACCTGTTCTCACAAGTCCGCCGCCTGGATTTTTAATTAAAGAACCCGCCATTAAATCAGCACCAACTTCTGTCGGTTCCTTCTCTTCAACAAATTCCCCGTAGCAATTATCAACAAAGACCATGAGCTCAGGATTAATCGCCTTCACTCTTTGTATCATTTCACTAATTTCATCTACCATAAAGGATCGGCGCTCAGAATAGCCTTTCGAGCGTTGTATACCAATCATTTTCGTTCTCTCATGAATATTCTTTTCAACTTCCTCAAAATCAACCGAACCATCCTTATTCAAATCAATATGTTTATACGTGATGCCGTAATCAAGAAGAGAACCAGTATCTTTACCATTACCCGTGACAATAGAATCTAACGTGTCATATGGCTTTCCAGTAATATATAATAATTCGTCTCCCGGACGAAGAATGCCGAACAAACTTATCGAAATTGCATGTGTTCCAGAGATGATTTGATTACGTACTAAACAACTTTCCGCTCCGAACGTATCGGCATAGACGCGTTCTAAAACATCACGCCCTTCATCATCATATCCATACCCAGTCGATCCAGATAAATGGAAATCACTCACTTTGTTATTTTTGAATGCAGCAAGCACTTTCTTTTGATTATAAAATGCTATTTTACTAACAGCTTTGAAATAAGGAATAAGCTTTTCTTCAATACCTTCAGTTCTCTCAAGCAATACATCTTCTTTATTTACTAACATAATCTAACATTCCTCTTTCTCTTCATATTCACCTTACTATTTTATCAGTATGTAGCTAAAATATTGTATAAGATTTCTTATTTATTGTGTCGATTTCATATATACTTATTTTCACCAAATATCTGAATAATAAAAAAGCAATCTACATTGTTCTTTGATTTTAATGAAGTCTCAGTTGTTTGGAGCGGAAGGCGGCGACTCCTACGGGATTAGCGTGCCAGGTGAGACCCTGGACAGAGCGAAGCGAAGGAAGCGGCTCACCGCACGCCCCGTGGAAAGCGTCCGCCTGTAGCGGAAATTAACAGTGTTAATTCCAATTCAAATTAACTTTGATCTGACATTAATACTCCTTGTTATGAAATTGACTCATTACTAAAAAATAAAAACAGAACAGGAAAATTCACCCTGTTCTGAATTATAATTACTTATTCCCCTAAGTCCATTGAAACCGACTTAGAAGGTACATAAGTCGAGATCGCATGCTTATAAATAAGTTGCTGTTTTCCATCAGTTTCAAGAAGCACAGTATAATTATCATACGATTTAATTAGACCCTTCAATTGAAAACCATTCATTAAAAACACAGTTACAATGATATTATCTTTACGTAATGAGTTCAAAAAAACATCTTGCATTTTCCCCTGCTTCATAAATAATTCCTCCTGTTGTCTTAACGTATTTCTTCGCTCGTATTAACTGTTATTCGACTTGAATTACCTGAATCCTTCATTATTAACAAAACTTTATCTAGAATGTTATTTATCCCATTATCAGTATCGAACCAATTGATGTCAAATTTATTTTTGAAGTACGTCATTTGCCGTTTTGCATAGTTACGCGTATTCTTTTTAATTAACTCAATTGTAAGCTCTAAAGAAATTGAACCTTCTATATATTGTTGAAGTTCTCTATAACCTATCGCTTGAACTGATTGCACATTTCGAACATTGTTCTTCCATAACAGTTCAACCTCGTCTAAAAAGCCATTAGCCATCATGTTATCAACACGCTGATTAATACGAGTATATAAGATTTCCCTGTCTGATTCCAGACCAATTAAGAGATGGTTATATAATGGTCTATGGCCAATTCCTTCTTCATGATCTTCTTTTGTTTTCCCCGTCACTTCAATAATTTCAAGTGCACGGACAATACGCCGATGATTATTTGGATGAATCTTTTCAGCACCTATAGGATCCGCTTTGACAAGCTTTTCATATAAAATGTCAGCACCTTTTTCCTCTAGTTCAAGCTCGAGCCGGGCTCTAACCGCCAAATCTGACGCTTGTTCAGTAAACCGAAAGTCATATAAAACGGACTGCACATAGAGCCCCGTCCCACCGGCGATAATCGGTATTTTACCCCGTTCTTGAATGCTTTTTATACATTTACGTACTTCAGTCTGGTATTCAGCAACTGAAAATAATTCATGTGGCTCCTTAATATCAAATAGGTGATGGGGTACCCCGCACATTTCTTCTGGCGTAATTTTAGCTGTTCCAATATTAAGCCCTTTGTATACTTGCATTGCATCACCATTAATCACTTCACCGTCAATCTTTTTGGCTAGCGCGACACTTAATGCAGTCTTTCCTGATGCAGTCGGACCAACAATGGCAATTACTTCTGGATACGAACTCATTTCTTTTCAATCCAATCTGTAATTGATTCAAATACATGTAGTCGATTCTTTTCATTAAGCATCTCATGCCTTCCGCCTTCAAACAGCATGATAGTAACATCTTCTATTCCAGCACCATCAAATTGCCCAGCAACACTCATGACACCTTTTCCGTAGTCACCAACCGGGTCTTCGCTACCAGAAAACAGATAAATTGGTAAGTCTTTAGGAACTTTATTTATTTCTGTTTTCGAATTTATTTTCCCTAGACCTTCGAATAAATCCGCAAAAAATTGTGTTGAAGGAACAAAGCCACAAGTGGGATCATTTATATACTCTTCCACAATGTCAGTATCTGTTGTTAACCAATCTAAAGATGTATTTGGATTGTCTATCATTTTATTAAAACCACCGAAGACGAGTTTATTTAAAAGATAGTCAGGTTTATCGGTTCCTCTTATTTTACCTGAAATATTAGCTAATGCTTGAGCTGCATATCGGGTTATACCAGGATCTCCACCCGTTCCTGAAAATATTGCCAAATCTACTTCCTTACCGAATAACTGAATGTATCTCCGGCCAATAAACGACCCCATACTATGTCCGAATAGGATAAATCGAGTTAAAGGATTTTCTTCGCGCATTGTAGTTATGATTTCATAAGCGTCTTGTACAACTCTTTCAAAACCATTTTCTACTGCAAAATAACCTAGTTTCCCGTTCAATTCAGCAGTTTTTCCGTGCCCTCGATGGTCATGTCCTGAAACAATATATCCGCTATTAACGAGATAGGCAACAAACTCATCATACCGTTTAATATGCTCGGACATTCCGTGCATTAGATGTATATGGCCTACCGGTTCTACATCAGGAAGGCATTTAAAAGCATAGACAGAAAATCCATCACTCATTTTAAGTGTCATTTCATTCAATCGCATGCACCTTCACTTTCGCATCACTTATATGTCTATCTAGTTCTTCAGCATATATATTTTTTTCAAGCTCACTATATGATAAAAGTTGCGTCATATAACTTAACACGGCTTGTTTATACTCTTCAACCACGTCAATTGAAAAATATAGTTTTCCAGTTCGACGTATAAAAAAATCTGAAGGTGTCATAACCATTTCATGATGGATTGAATAAAGAATTTCAGCCCTCATGGAAAGTGGTAAACTTCCCTCTTCATTCTTAATTAAATGCGCAAAAGTAAATAGCGTATCTACATTTTTACCATAAAAAGAGGCCAGTCGTTTACTCTCTTCTTTCGTCAGTCCATAAAGCATACCCTCATTTGATTTACTGTTAACAAATGACTTAAACTCTTCGACATCCTTAAAGTCTCCTCCAGATAATGTCATATGCTCTGTAACACAAGGTCCAATTGACTTGTTATTACTATTTTTCAAAATTAAGTTGACAATGTTTTCAGCCATTTTACGATATCCTGTCAATTTACCGCCTGCAATCGTAATTAGACCGCTATCTGCTACCCATATTTCATCTTTTCGCGAAATTTCAGAAGGATCTTTGCCTTCTTCGTTAATGAGTGGACGAATGCCTGCCCAAGTCGATTCAATATGCCTTCTTCTAACATTTGTTTTCGGAAACATATGATCAATCGTTTCAAGTAAGTATTTAATATCTTCTTCAGTTGCAGTTGGATTTATTCGGTCACCAATATAGTTCGTGTCCGTTGTACCAATATACGCTTTTTGTCCTCGTGGAATAGCGAATATCATCCGACCATCCAATGCATCAAAATAAATCGCCTGTCTGAGCGGGAAGACCGAACGATCAATTACAATATGAACACCTTTAGTTAACGTTAAACTCTTAAGATTAGAGATTTCATCTTTTTCACGAACATCATCAACCCAAGGTCCCGTTGCATTTATTATCGTTTCAGCATGCATATTTAATAACTCTCCAGTTAACATATCCGTTACGCCAACACCGATGATTTTCCCTTGATCATATATAAAGTTTTCAGCTTTCATATAATTAAGGCATAAAGCGCCTTTTTCAACAGCTTTTTTCATTGTTTCAATTGTTAATCGAGCGTCATCAGTGCGGTATTCAACGTATAAGCCTGCTCCTAAAAGACCCTCTTTTTTTAATAACGGCTCTATCTCAAGTGCTTCTTCAGCGCTTAACATTTCACGTCTTTCTTTTTTATCCACACCTGCAAGGAAATCATAAGCAAACAAACCGATTGAAGTAGAATACTTGCCGTAAGTTCCACCTTTATGAATTGGTAGAAGCATACGTTCAGGTTCAGTAACATGCATCGCATTTTTATAGACAATTTCACGTTCGTGTCCTGTTTCAGCAACAATTTTCACTTCAAGTTGTTTTAAATAGCGCAAGCCGCCGTGAACAAGTTTTGTCGAGCGACTTGAAGTGCCGGCTGCAAAGTCTTGCATATCGACAAGTGCTACTGACAAACCTCTTGTAACAGCATCTAAAGCAATGCCGGCACCCGTAATTCCTCCTCCAATGACGAGGACATCGAATTTATAATTTCCCATAAACTGTTTGATTTTAGGTCTTTTAATAGCTGATAACATTCGTCTCACCCTCTCCCTTAAAGTTTGAAGACTCGTGCTGCTTCTACTGCTTTTTTCCATCCTTTATAAAGACGGTCTCTTTCTTCTACGTCCATTAATGGAGAATAAGTCTTTTCCTTCGTCCATAATGACTCTACTTCTTCAAGCGACGTCCAAAATCCTGTTGCCAGACCTGCTAAATAGGCAGCACCCAAAGCTGTCGTTTCCTGATACTTTGATAGTTCCACATCCGCTTGCAGAAGATCACTTTGGAATTGCATTAGAAAATGATTTACTACTGCACCCCCGTCAACACGTAAAATTCCGATTTCCATATTCGAATCTGATTCCATTGTGAGTAATACATCCTTTGATTGATAAGCGAGTGATTCAACAGTAGCGCGGATAAAATGTTCTTTCTCTGTGCCCCGTGTCAATCCAAACACAGCGCCCCTTGCCTCTGAATCCCAATAAGGTGTACCAAGACCAACAAAAGCAGGCACTACATAAACACCCTCTGATGACACAGTACGACTCATATACTTTTCCGTATCACTTGCCTTAGATATCATCCGCAACCCGTCACGCAGCCACTGGATGGCAGAGCCGGCAACAAAAACACTTCCTTCAAGCGCGTATGTAACCCGTCCGTCTATTCCCCAAGCAATTGTTGTCAATAAGCCATTTTCAGACCGAATAAGTTCTTCACCTGTATTCAGTAGCGTGAAGCAACCCGTACCATATGTGTTTTTAGCCATACCTCTGTGGAAGCATGCTTGGCCAAATAAGGCACATTGTTGATCACCAGCGGCTCCTGCAATTGGCACTTCAACGCCGAAAAAAACGTTTGAACTCGTATTTGTGTATACTTCTGATGAAGGACGAACTTCAGGAAGCATCGACTGTGGAATAGTGAGTAATTCACATAATTGTTCATCCCACTTTAAGTCTTCGATATTAAAAAGCATTGTTCTAGATGCATTTGAGTAATCCGTTACATGAACAGCACCATCTGACAATTTCCAGATGAGAAACGAATCAATCGTACCAAACAACAACTCTTCGGATTCCGCAAGTTCCCTTGCTCCCTCTACATGATCCAAAATCCATTTCAATTTTGTGCCAGAAAAGTAAGGGTCTAATTTAAGTCCTGTTTTTTGTTGAATTACCTCTTCATGGCCGGCTTCTCTTAAGTCATCCACAATTTCCTGCGTCTGTCTTGATTGCCAAACAATTGCGTTATATATCGGTTGACCCGTCTTTTTATTCCAAACGACGGTCGTTTCTCTTTGATTTGTAATACCAATACCCGCGATTTGCTCGGGTTGCTTGCCACTTTCTGTCAAAACAGATGCAATGACCGCCAACACAGACCCCCATATCTCACTCGCATTATGCTCAACCCAACCTGGATTCGGAAAATATTGTTTAAATTCCCGCTGTGCGGAATGAACGATATCACCAGCATGATTAAAAAGAATCGCTCGCGTACTAGTCGTCCCTTGGTCAATAGATAGAATGTACTTTTCCATAAAATAGCCCCCTCCTAATAACAATGTCACTGAAAAACTAGTTTTTCCTCTGATATTCCAATTGATTGTAGTGGAAAGCGGCGACTCCAGCGGGAACAGCGCGAGCGGAAGACCCGGGACTGAGCAAAGCGAAGGAAGCGGCTGAAGCCGTGCCCGCGGAAAGCGTCCGCTAAAGCGGGACTTCGAAAGTACCGAAGCCCTATTTGGAACGAAATTCAATGGTGTTAGCAGAAATCCAGATTTTTTCATTGGTCTCCTATTTACATCACTCGTTTAAACATTTTCTCAATTTCATACGTCGTAAAATGAATAAGTACGGGTCTGCCATGTGGACATGTATAAGGGTTTTCTGCTTCAGAAAGGTCTTTAAGTAAGCGTTCCATATCTGAAGTTGTTAAGTAATGATTCGCTTTAATCGACTTCTTACAACTCATCATAATCGCAGCATCTTCTCGAATTTTACCAATATCTACTTTTCTTGAATCAAGAACTTGCTGAATAATCGCTTCAATTGTTTGTGTTTCTTCACCATCTGGAAACCATGTCGGAAATTCCCTAATGACATAAGATGTCGGACCAAACTCTTCTAAATAAATACCGACTTCTTCCAAAAGTAGTTTATTTTCTTCAATTCTAATCTTTTCATCTGCTGAATAGTGACATTGAATTGGAATTAGAAGTAATTGTCGTTCTTCATTTCTTGCTTCTTTTAATTTATCTCTAAAGAACTCATATTTGATTCGTTCTTGTGCCGCATGCTGATCAATCATGAAAAAGCCATCTTCATTTTGTGCCACGATATACGTCCCATGAACTTGGCCGACCGGGTATAGAGTAGGAAATATTGGTGCTTCATCTTTTACTGCCTCTTCTTCTTTAAAATCAGGCTCTCTGATTGCCCACTCGTCTACCTCTTCGACTTCAGCTTTCTTTTCGTATAAACGTTCAGATTGTTCTACTGGGTTGTTAGGCGTTTTGCTGGGGCGTTCCAAAAATCGATTCCCCCATATACTCACTTGTTCAGATGGGTTATGAATGACTTTTTCTTTTTTTATTGCTGCCGGCACGACAAGACTATTTCGAATCGCACTTTGAATTGATTCTTTCAGGAGCGCTAGTAGTTCCCCTTCCTTACTCATTCGAATATGTTGTTTTGACGGGTGAACATTGACGTCAGTCAGAAAAGGATCCCCTTCTACGTTAATCGCCGAAATTGGAAAACGTCCAATTGGTAAAAATGTATGAAGCGCATCAACAACAGTTTTATTAATTAAAAAGCTTCGCACCCATCGCCCATTCACAAGTAAGGTCATATAATTTTTAGAAGCACGTGTCATTTCAGGCAATGATATAAAACCATTCACTGCATAGTCAGCATTCTCACCTTGGAAATGAATCATTTTCTTGGCGACCGCTATACCGTAAACGTCTGAAAGTACACGTCTTAAATCACCACTGCCAGAAGTTTGTAAAATTGTTTGGCTATAATGCGTTAATTTGAATGCTATTTTAGGGTGACTAAGCGCAAGACGGTTTACAAGGTCAATGGTATGTCCAAGTTCTGTTTGAATTGTTTTCATATACTTCAAACGAGCTGGTGTATTGAAAAACAGCTGAGATACAGTAATATCAGTCCCTTTTCGAAAAGCTGCATTGTCGTGTTTTACAACACGACCTCCGTCAATTTGAACTTCTGTACCTGTACTTTCACCATCCGAAGTCCACATATGGATTTTGGAAACCGCAGCAATACTCGCAAGTGCTTCACCACGAAAACCTAGTGTACGTATACGAAAAAGATCATGTTCATTCGTAAGTTTACTCGTCGCATGGCGTTCAAAAGCTTGCAATGCGTCTACCCGAGTCATTCCTTTTCCATTATCCGTCACACGGATTTTCATCAAGCCTGCCTCTTCCAACGCAATTTCAATGACTGTACTTTCAGCATCAATTGCATTTTCAACGAGTTCTTTTACAATTGAAGCGGGTCGTTCAACAACTTCACCAGCCGCTATTTTATTCGATAACGCATCGTCCATTACTTTAATTATATCCATTTATTTCACCCTTTCCGAGAACCGAGCTTTTCTTTTAATTCGAAAACGAATTGCAAGGCGTTAAGTGGTGTCATATTCAATACGTCTTTCTCATCAAGGTTCATGAGTACTTCATTTTCCTCTTCAGTTAGACCTTTTGACTCTTCAGTAGCTAAATCAAAGAAAGCAAGTTGTTCTGGCTCTGTAGATTGTTTTGGCGCTTTTTCTTCACTTTCAAATCGCTCTAAAAGTTCCTTTGCGCGTTCAAGTAAAGTCGTCGGAAGCCCTGCAAGTTGAGCTACGTAAATCCCGTAACTTTTATCAGCTGCACCTGACATGACTTTATGAAGAAAAACAACTTTACCATCTTGCTCCATCGCAGCAACATGAACATTTTCAAGTCTATCAAGTTCTTCATCCAACTTTGTTAGTTCATGGTAATGCGTTGAGAACAGTGTATTTGAACCAATTTCATTATGAATATACTCCATCATCGCTTGTGCAAGCGACATACCGTCATAAGTTGATGTACCACGGCCAATTTCATCAAAGAGCAATAAACTTTTGTCCGTAGCATTCGCAATAGCTAGTTGAGACTCCATCATTTCCATCATAAATGTACTTTGACCTGATGCGAGATCATCCGCTGCGCCTATTCTTGTAAATATTTGATCAGTAACTGGAAGTGATGCGCTGTCGCAAGGTACATAACAACCGATTTGAGCCATTACAATGGTCAATGCTACTTGACGCATATATGTACTTTTACCCGACATATTAGGACCTGTGATAAGTAACATATTTGCATTTTCGGTCAACTTACAATTATTAGGAACATACAACGAATGGTCCATCATTTTTTCGACGACTGGGTGTCGACCATTTTTTATTTCAATTGATTTATTAGAGTGAAAAACTGGTTTTACATAGTTTCTTTTTTCAGCTATCTGTGCAAAAGAAAGCAGAACATCCAATTCACTTAAAACAGATGCGAGTTGCTGTATTTTCCGAATATGGGTTTTCATACTATCACGCACTGTTGTAAACAAGTCGTACTCTAGTTCTAGTCCTCCAGCTTCAGCGTTAAGGATTAACTCCTCTTTTTCTTTTAATTCAGGAGTAATATAACGCTCAGCATTTGCAAGTGTTTGTTTTCTCTCATACCGCTCCAAATCTGCAAGATGAATATTAGATTTGGTAACTTCGATAAAGTAGCCGAATATTCGGTTATACCCTATTTTAAGTGTTTTAATTCCAGTACGGATTCTTTCTTCAGCTTCAAGTTCAGCTAGCCACACTTTTCCGTTTTTTGCAGCATCACGATATTTGTCCAGCTTCTCGTTAAATCCGTCTTTAATGACGCCGCCTTCTTTCACTGTTATCGGCGGGTTTTCTGCTATAGCGGTGTCAAGAATTTCTCGTACTTCTTCGCAATTGTCAATTCGAGTTGCAAATTTTTCCAAAAGCGGTCTTTTTGAATTTATTAAGGCATCTTTTATTATCGGTACACGGCTTAATGAATTACGTAACTGCGCGAGATCTCGTCCACTAGCTGACCCCATTGAAATTCGTCCCGCAAGTCGTTCGAGGTCATAAACTTCTTTAAGGCTTGTTTTCAAGTCATCACTCAAGAAATAGTCTTCAATAAGTTGCGTTACTGTATCAAGTCTATTTTGAATTTTATTTGCTTTAGCAAGTGGCTGATGGATCCACATTTTTAGTTTTCTAGCACCCATTGCTGTAACGGTTTCATCCAGTAGCCAATAGAGTGAACCCTCTTTAGTGCCGCTTCGAATGGACTGCAATAGTTCTAAATTACGCATTGAGTTTGCATCAATTGATAATTTCTCTTGTTTTTCTATAAATTCAAATGGACGGATATGATCCAAAACCATTTTCTGCGTGCGCTTCACATAAGAGATAAGCTTACTACAAGCTTCCGCCATTTCTGTTGGTATTTTTTCAGGACATTCTAACGCTTCTTTACTGTATTCAATAGACAATGTAATACTCCGTTTTGCCATTGCATCACTAAGCGCAATATGTAGCCCTTCCCCAACAACGACTTCCTTCATTCCGAGCGCCTCGATTTCAGCAACAAGCGTACGCTCATCACCTTCCACATACTGTACTTTACCTTCACCAGTAGATAGATCTAAATAGGCTAGTGCATAATTCTTGTCATCAATAATATCTGCTGAACCAATAAAATGGTTTGTGTTCTTATCAATATTCTTACCTTCAGTAAGCGTACCTGGCGTGACAATCCGAACGACTTCACGTCTCACGATGCCCTTTGCTTTTTTCGGATCTTCCGTTTGTTCACATATTGCTACTTTATGGCCTTTCCGAATAAGTGTTTCAATATAGCCTTCAGCTGCATGGTAGGGTACACCGCACATAGGTATTCTATTTCCACTACTTGCATCCCTGCTCGTTAATGTAATTTCAAGTATCTGTGAAGCCTTCTCTGCGTCGGTGAAAAATAATTCATAAAAATCACCAAGTCTAAAGAATAGGAAGGCATCTTCATGTGCTCCTTTTATTCTCAAATATTGCTGAATCACTGGTGTATAAGTTGTCATTATGTAACCTCACTATTAATTTTAAGTTTTCTTCATTGTAACAAACATTAGCGACTATGAACAAAGGTAGAATTTTTATAAAGCATTAATATGCTAATTAATTTATTTAATTAAAAAGGGCGATACTATAAAACATTTGAGACTTTGCAACTTATCTTGAAAACCTCACAACATTTTAACTATTCCTTGCAACATTACAACTAAACTTCGCAACGTCTCACGAACCTCACAACATTTTAACTAATCCTTGCAACGTATACTGGAAACCTCACAACGTTTTAGCTATTCCTTGCAACGTATACAGGAAACCTTGCAACATTACCACAAAACTTCGCAACGTCTCACGAACCTCACAACGTTTTAGCTATTCCTTGCAACGTATACTGGAAACCTTGCAACATTACCATAAAACCTTGCAACGTCTCACGAACCTCACAACATTTTAACTATTCCTTGCAACGTATACTGGAAACCTTGCAACATTACAACTAAACTTCGCAACGTCTCACGAACCTCACAACGTTTTAACTATTCCTTGCAACGTATACAGGAAACCTTGCAACATTACCACAAAACTTCGCAACGTCTCACGAACCTCGCAACGTTTTAACTATTCCTTGCAACGTATACTGGAAACCTTGCAACATTACCACAAAACTTCGCAACGTCTCACGAACCTCACAACGTTTTAACTATTCCTTGCAACGTATACAGGAAACCTTGCAACATTACCACAAAACTTCGCAACGTACAGACCATAGTCCGTTTAATATCCGCTAATAACGATCTTTTTCAAAATAAAAAAGCCGGTGGGAAGATACCGGCTTTTAAAACGATGATGAATCCTTCCCTTTACTTGGACCGTGATTTTTAGGTTCATCACTTTTTTTGCTATGCGCATTACCATGATCGTGACTGATTGATGACGATTCATCATTGTATGCCCACTCTTCCTCAAAACTATGTGGATGAACGGTAACACACAATTTCGTTTCACCAATAACTTCTGCAACTAATTCACGCTCAACCGAAATGATAAAATCTTTACCACATTTCGAAATGACTGCTTCTGTACAATTCGGATGCTGAACAACATTTACGATTACCTCTTGTTGCTTAGACATTGGTTCATCTCGGTAATGTAATCTAATCCGGTCTGTGTACGGAATTGATTCGGAAAATACTGATGTTTTTGAGTGATTGCTATGAGAATACCATACGTTCACATCGAACTTCCCAGTCACCTCAACATACTTACCCACTCTTTTAGCATTATGCGTATGATTAATGATCCAACAACCGAGTATGCTCGTCGGACTATTCGGTGGGCAAAGCTTCACAGTATCCTCAGTTCTCTTCTTCCCTTTGGCAATAATCGTCTTAGCCACAACTTGACGTAAATTTTTCAGTTTCCTTCCTCCTCCATTCGCTTCAACTTATCCTATGCGACAGGAGCCCAGAGAGTGAAAAAAATCTGCAGAAAATTTTTCTGCAGATTAGTCATATTTAACAACTTTCGTATGTTGTGTTTTTTACGTATGAACCTGTTTCGCCACGAAGCAAGTCTCCGCCCGTGGATTTAATGACATCATTCGTTACACCATTAGCAATTGTCATAGACACAAGTTGCAAAAGTGTGTTGACATCCGCTTGCGATTGTTGGAATTCTTGTACAATAGGAACTTCATCAATTTCACTTTGAATAGCTTGAATTTTTCCTTCAATAATTTTAAGCGCTTTTTCTTTGCCGTATTGTTGGAAATTAACAGCCTGCTTTTGTAAAGATTTTAAACTAGCAATATTTTCTCGAATTTTATTATTATTATTAATCTGTTCCTCAGCACGCTTGAAAAAATCAACTTGCTCTGTATTCGCAATCATAAGAGCAATTTCTTTTGCTTTTTCTACAATTTCATCTTTAGTATACTTTTTCTCCATTATACCATGACCTCTTTCTTTTCTACGACGCCGATAAATTCACCGTCGAGCGACCAAGTTTTTGCCGCTGTTATTTTAACATTAACAAGCTTTCCAACTACTGATTTAGGTGCTTTAAAATTAACTAACTTACTCTTTCTCGTATAACCAGAAAGAACTTCAGCGTTTTTCTTACTTTCACCTTCAACAAGTACTTCTAAAACTTGTCCTTCGAATTGTTTCATTGCCTTTGCTGAATATTCATTTACTAAATCATTTAGTCTTTGAAGACGTTCTTTCTTCACATCCATCGGGATATTATCCGCCATTTTAGCTGCCGGTGTGCCATCGCGCGGTGAATAAATATATGTGAAAGCCGTTTCAAAACCAACCTCTTCATATAAAGAAAGTGTATCTTCAAATTGTTGCTCTGTTTCATTCGGGAATCCTACGATGATATCCGTCGTTAAGGATACGTCGGGAATTGCAACTTTAATTTTACGAACCAGTTCAAGAAAATCTTCTCGCGTATAAATTCTACCCATGATTTTCAACATTTCTGTGGAACCAGACTGAACAGGTAAATGAATATGCTCCACTAGATTACCACCTTTGGCAAGCACTTCGATAAGATGATCATCAAAGTCACGTGGATGACTTGTCGTAAAGCGTACTCTAGGAATATCTATTTTACGAAGATCATTCATCAAATCGCCTAATTGATAATCCACATCATCTAAATCTTTACCATAGGCATTCACATTTTGTCCAAGGAGTGTAATTTCTTGATAACCTTCTGCGGCAAGCTGTCTAATTTCTTGTATAATATCAGCTGGTCTACGACTTCTTTCTTTCCCACGTGTGTATGGAACGATACAGTATGTACAAAACTTATCGCAACCGTACATAATATTGACCCATGCTTTTATTTTACCGTGTCGTACTTTCGGTAGGTTCTCGATAATATCGCCTTCTTTAGACCACACTTCGATGACCATTTCCTTCGACATATAAGCTTCGTGTATGATGTTCGGAAGTCTGTGAATATTATGTGTACCGAAAATCATGTCCACTTGGTCATAAGTTTGAAGTATTTTATTAACGACAGATTCTTCTTGTGACATACAACCACATACACCAATTAATATATCTGGATTTCGCTGTTTCAAAGGTTTTAAATGACCAAGTTCACCAAACACCTTGTTTTCCGCGTTTTCGCGAATTGCACAAGTATTTAATAAAATAATATTTGCGTCTTCAACAACATCGGTGGGCTCATAACCGAGACCAGTGAAAATTCCAGCCATAACTTCTGTATCATGTTCGTTCATTTGGCAACCGTAAGTTCTAATATAAAACTTCCGTCCATTACCCATGCCTCGAAACCGTTCCTCTATTTTAAAGTCATCAAAATAAGAAACTTCTTCTTTACCACGTTTTCTCGCTTTTTTGAGTGAAGGTGACGTGTTAACTGTTTCAAAGTATTGACTATAATCTTTTTCTTCCTGCTCGCTTGTGTTAGCTAAACTAGGCTTAATTAAACCTGCATTTAGACGCTGCTCTTCATTCATTATCAAAAATCACCTTTCCTTCAGTCTTTCGGGAACTATACCACATATTCTTTTATTATACTTAACCTACGTGCATGTGTACAAGGAGAGACCTTGTTTGTCGTTTGTTTGTCACAGTTTAACTGAATTCAGTAGAAGTCGAGGCGTGCTATAAGTGAAATCGCTGAGAGGGGGAAGTACGAAAAAGTCTGGACCCAATTAGCAACTTTTTTTAAAATTTTTGCAAATAAAAAACTACGAATTTTTATTCATCCGTAGTTTTTTAATTTATTTATCGTTAAATACAGCGCCTCGTGTACGTTTTTCTACAAGTAATTTCAACGCTGTCCGTCCTTCGCCGTTAATCGTAATATCAGTGAAAGCAGGTGAACAGCTAAGGTCTGCGCCACTTGGAGCAACGAAACCTCTTGCAATTGCGATGGCTTTAATCGCTTGGTTCAATGCCCCAGCCCCGACTGCTTGCATTTCCGCGTATCCTTGTTCCCGTATAACTGCAACTAGAGCGCCAGCAACCGAATTTGGATTCGAGCGAGATGATACTTTCAATGGATTCACCATGATTCCTCCTTGTTTTCCGATGTCTATGGAACGGTATAGTCCATAAACCATCCTATGATAAGGAGGTAGTATTTAGACGCGCATTAGCCTGCAAATGGATTATCATCATTGATCATAATGCGTTCGATGTGCAGAGCTTTCCCTGTTATGTCATCAAGTTCAACATACATTCCGTTCAATTGTGCACGACCATTTTTAGGAACCTCAAATCGCACGGGCATATTTGTCTGAAAACGATATATGACATCTTCTTTCTTCATGCCAAGTATTTCATCATACGGCCCTGTCATCCCCGCATCAGTTAAATAGGCTGTTCCACCAGGAAGTATTCGATCATCTGCTGTCTGGACATGTGTATGCGTCCCGACAACCACAGATGCTCTTCCATTTAGATGCCAGCCCATCGCAAGTTTTTCACTCGTTGCTTCAGCATGAAAATCGACAAACACAAGTGGTGAAACCTCAAGAGCTTCCTCAAGTAAATCATCTGCTTTTGCAAATGGGTCACCATGTGGCGGTAGAAAAGTTCTTCCGTGTAAATTAATAACCGACAACGTAACCCCATTTTTAGAGATAGTTGTCATGCCTTTTCCAGGTGCTTCATCTGAAAAGTTGGCAGGTCGAATTAAATAATCGGTTTCGTCAATAAAATCATATATTTCTTTTTGATCCCAAGTATGATTTCCCATCGTCATAACATCTACGCCAGCTCGCAGTAAATCATCAAAAATAGCCTTAGTAATGCCTCTACCCGAAGCAGCATTTTCACCATTTGCGATTACGACATCTGGACTATACTTTCTTTTTAAACGGGGTAAATAACGAGACACCATTTCACGTCCCGGTGAACCAACAATATCACCTATAAATACAATTTTCATAAAAAAACTCCTTTTCAATCTAAAAAGACTTCCGGACCGAAGTTCGCGGAAGTCCTGATATTATTTTGCGTAATCAACCGCACGCGTTTCGCGGATAACTGTTACTTTTATATGACCTGGATAATCTAATTCTTCTTCAATTCGTTTTCGAATATCTCTTGCCAATCGATGCGCAGTAATATCATCAATCACATCAGGACGAACGATAATTCTTACTTCGCGTCCAGCTTGAATAGCAAACGATTTCTCAACGCCTTCATATGATTCCGAAATTTCTTCAAGCTTTTGTAACCTACGAATATAGTTTTCTAACGTCTCGCTTCTTGCACCTGGTCTTGCAGCTGATAATGCATCCGCTGCTGCGACTAGCACCGCAATAACTGATGTTGCTTCTGTATCGCCGTGGTGAGAGGCAATACTATTAATGACAACAGGATGTTCTTTATATTTCGTACCTAGTTCTACACCGATTTCAACGTGGCTTCCTTCTACTTCATGATCAATTGCTTTACCAATATCATGTAGTAATCCGGCACGTCTTGCGAGTGTAACATCTTCTCCAAGTTCAGCAGCTAATAAACCTGTTAAATAAGCTACTTCTATTGAATGTTTAAGTACGTTTTGTCCATAACTAGTCCTGAAATGGAGTCTTCCAAGTATCTTGATTAGGTCTGGGTGAAGATTATGAACACCTATATCAAAAGTTGTTTGTTCTCCCTTTTCACGGATCAGTTCATCAACTTCACGTCTTGATTTATCAACCATTTCTTCGATACGTGCCGGATGTATCCGACCATCTTGCACAAGTTTCTCAAGAGCAAGCCTAGCAATTTCTCGGCGTACAGGATCAAATCCTGACAAAATAACTGCTTCTGGTGTATCGTCAATAATCAGGTCGATACCTGTTAATGTTTCAAGCGTCCGAATATTACGTCCTTCACGGCCAATTATACGGCCTTTCATTTCGTCATTCGGTAAGTTTACTACTGATACTGTCGTTTCGGCAACATGATCTGCTGCAAAACGTTGCACGGCAGTGGACAGGATTTCTCTTGCTTTTTTGTCCGACTCTTCTTTTGCTTGCAACTCTGATTCTTTCGTCATAACAGCAATATCTGTCGCAAGCTCTTTTTCAACTTCACTAAGAATTAACTGTCTAGCATCTTCTCTCGTAAGTAAAGATATTTTCTCAAGTTCCTCTTTTTGAACATTAACTAGTTCTTCCGCTTTGCGTTCCATCTGTTCCATATGCTGTTGTCTTCCGGTTAACGCTTCTTCCTTGCGCTCCAGACTCGCTTCCCTTTTGTTGAGAGCGTTCTCTTTGCGGTCCAAATTCTCTTCCCGCTGTAAATGACGGTTTTCCTGCTTTTGCAGTTCAGCACGTCTATCACGGATTTCAGATTCCGCATCAATTCTAAGTTTGTGAGTTTCATCCTTCGCTTCCAGCAGTACCTCTCTCTTCATAGCCTCCGCTTCTCTTTTCGCCTCTTCGACGATTGTTTCGGCTGAGTATCTGGCACCTGTCACTTTTGAATCGTTCACTTTCCTATTAACAAAATAGATAACAACGGCACCGACGATGAAACCGAGCAAAGCGGAGATGATAATTTCAAACCCTGACATCCTGGTCACCTCCTCCTGCTATTCTTTTCATTTTTTAGTCGGCACGTACATCAGCGTTCAATATACTGCCAAAATAATTTCATATATGGTATGCAATTATACAACTCCAATTGTATCTATGTAAAAATCAACTGTCAAGGTTTCGGAAGCACTGCTTTTCATTTAATTATTTGACAAAATAAAATTGGTTCATCCTCATAAGAGCATGAACCAATTCCTTTTAGCAATTATTTCTCTTTTTCAACGATTAGTTCAGACTCTATATCTTCAAGTTCAACTTTCTCGTCAACTACTAAAGCTTCTCCACCAAGACCAAATGATGCACGAATCTTACCATCAATTTCTGCTTTAATATCTGGATTTTCAATAAGGAATTGTTTCGCATTTTCACGTCCTTGGCCTAGTCGTTCACCTTCATATGAATACCAAGAACCACTTCTTTGAACAACTTCAGCTTCAGTACCTAAATCTACAATTTCACCTTCTTGTGAAATCCCTAAACCATACATAATATCCACTTCTGCTTGTTTAAAAGGAGGAGCTACTTTATTTTTCACGACTTTAATACGTGTTTTATTTCCAACGATGTCATTCCCTAGTTTTATTGCTTCTCCTCTACGTACTTCAAGTCGTACAGAAGCATAGAATTTAAGTGCACGTCCACCAGGGGTAACCTCTGGATTACCAAACATTACGCCAACTTTTTCACGAATTTGGTTAATAAAAATGGCGTTTGTTCTTGATTTATTAATTGCACCTGATAGTTTACGGAGTGCTTGAGACATTAAACGAGCTTGTAACCCTACGTGTGAAGCACCCATCTCGCCTTCTATTTCGGCCTTTGGTACTAACGCTGCAACTGAGTCAATAACAACAATATCAATTGCACCACTTCTAACGAGGGCTTCTGCAATTTCAAGTGCTTGTTCACCTGTATCCGGTTGTGATAATAGAAGCTCATCTATATTAACACCAAGTCTTTTTGCATATTCAGGGTCAAGTGCATGCTCTGCGTCTATAAATGCTGCTTGACCTCCTTCAGCCTGTGCTGCTGCTATTGCATGTAGTGCAACTGTCGTCTTACCAGAACTTTCAGGTCCATAAATCTCAACAACTCTTCCACGTGGATAGCCACCAACACCAAGTGCTATATCTAATGCAAGTGATCCACTTGAAGTTGTTAATATTGCACGATCAGTTTTCTCACCTAGTTTCATAACCGATCCTTTACCAAACTGTCTTTCTATTTGTTTCAATGCCATATCTAATGCCGCTTGACGATCTTTCAAAGATATTGCCTCCCTCGATATAAGTTCCTGTTTTTCTTTCTATCTTTACTATACCTCTTTATAATAAAATACACAACAAAAAAGCGAACGCTTATTCGATTAATTTTATGACTTTTGATTTTTAATTGATAAACGGCTTGATTTATAAGTTTTAAATGAGAATCTAATGTAATTTTTAATTTTCCTTTGTTCAATCAATTTCATAATTGGGTTATATTGCTACACCACCAAAATATATAGTTGAGTTGAAGCGTTCTCAAACTATATATTGCGTGGTTGTAGCAGATTAAGGTCATTATGAAATTGATTCTGTTAAGTATTTAATTAAATAATAAAGTGTAAAGCGAGCAGCTCTTAAACGATTTGTATTACGTGAGCCTGATAAAGCTAATTTATATGTTTTCGGCGACATGCCTTCCGCTACTATACCAATCCAAACTGTTCCAACTGGTTCACCATCATGTGCTGTAGGACCCGCTGCACCCGTAATTCCAACGCCAACAGATGTATGAAACTTTTTTCTGACCTGTACAGCAAGCGCTTCTGCACACTCACTACTAACAATGCCATATTTATCTAGTGTTTCTTTTGAAAGACCAAGCTGCTCGATTTTCGCTTCTTCATTATAGACGACAATCCCGCCCATAAGTGAAGAACCAATCCCCGGTTCATCTGCAAGTTCTGCCATAAAAAGACCTGCCGTCAAACTTTCGGCTGCCGCTAACGTCAAGCCATTTTTACTAAGAAGATCTGCCGTCTTTGATGATAATGTATCATCATCAATGCCGTAAATAAACTCACCAACGATTGAACGTATTTCAGTCTCTATCGGATCTATTAGCTCATTTGCTTCAACGTTACTACTAGCTTTTGCGGTTATTCTTAATGTGACTGCATCTGCAGTAGCAAGGGGCGCAACTGTTGGATTCGTTTGTCTCTCCAATATACTTTGAATACGATGTTCAAGTTCCGCCTCACCAATTCCATAAAACTTGAGTACACGTGAAATAATTACTTCTTCCTTGCCATTTACGCCCATTAGAAATGGTGTAACTTCATTTTCAAACATCGGCTTCAATTCATGAGGGGGGCCTGGAAGAAGAATATAATAAACACTATCCTTTTCTACCGCCATTCCTGGTGCCATTCCCGTAGAATTTTTAAGAACTAATGCATCTTTAAAAACAAGAGCCTGTTTTTTATTATTCTCAGTCATAGTTCTGCCACTACGTTTGAAATATTGCTCTATTTGTTCAAGTGCATCATTATTATAAAGAAGCTCCAAACCTATATGGCTAGCGATTGTTTCCTTCGTCATATCATCTTTCGTTGGCCCTAATCCACCAGAGAATATAAGCACATCAGCACGCTTTTCAGCATTCTTAATTACTTCTTCTAACCTACCTGGATTATCTCCAACAACTGTATGATAATGAACATCTGCGCCAATTTCAGCTAATCTTGAAGAAATAAATGTTGCATTGGTATTAGTTATTTGACCAAGAAGTATTTCAGACCCTACAGCAATAATTTCTACTTTCAAATTTTTCCCTCTCCTTACATGGATACTAATAATACTTTCCTGTTTTTATAAAAGTAATCCACACCTGACCAAATAGTGAAAACAAGTGCAATATAAAGCATAATTGTACCGAATGGAACACCTATTGATTCGAAATAAACATTATTTAATAATAACGAAACAATAGCAATTATTTGAGTTACGGTTTTTATTTTTCCTAGCTGATTAGCGGCAACAACTTCTCCGCCACCTGCTAGAATGAGTCGAAGACCGGTTACGGCAAACTCACGGCTAATTATTACGATGACTATCCACGAAGGCGCCGTTCCAAGTTCGACGAGTATTATAAATGCTGCAGAAACAAGCAATTTGTCCGCCAACGGATCAAGAAACTTCCCCATATTCGTGACAAGTTTATATTTCCTTGCAATATAGCCATCAAGCCAGTCTGTTACAGATGCAAATATGAATATTAAACCGCCAATTAAGTGCTCTATCTTCAGTTCGGTATTAATAAAAACAACATTTCCAAAGCCAAAATCAACGAGCATAAACATTACAAATACTGGTATAAGTAAGACACGAGATATAGTGATTTTATTTGGGAGATTCACTGTAAATACCATTCCTTTCAAAGAAAATAGTCATCTATATAGATGACTATTGCTCTTTCTTGTATTCAATAATAACATTTTGTGGAATACGATCTATAACATATTCAACTAACTCACCATTAACATAGATTTCTGCTGCTTTATAATTACCAACACGAATTCTAACTGAATCAGTATCCGTTGCATCAATTTCCACTTTATCCCCTGCGCCCATTGTATACGCACCAGTAGGAGCTGGCATAATTTCCTGTGAAGCCGAATTTAAAACACTCATCCAAGAAGCATCTGATGTACGAATTTCTATTTTAAACTCTTTTGCACCAGTCAATAAATACATTGAGTTTTGTCCATCTGTACTGCTACTTTGAAGTGCTTGTTCAACTTTTTCAGGTTCAGATTCAGGTTTAATATCTGCATCTGGTTGTTTTTCATTTTCATCTTTTCCAACTTCACTGTCCAATTCAGTATCAAGTTTTTGTTGGTCTTCTACTTTAATTTGTTCCTCGGGATTCGCTTCAGGCAACTTATTACCTGCTTGATTTGCATTCAAAAACCATATTACAACAATTGCCACTATAACAAACAACGCAAAAATAATCTTAGGCATCATTTTTGTAATTTCGCTTGATCTCCTGGCATTACTTCTTCTAAGCGTTGGTGAAGCTAGTTGTCGCTCTTCGTCTTCAGGTAAAATCGCCTCTGGACTTTCTTTATACAATAAAAGCATCTCATCCGAATCAAGACCGACAGCTTCTGAATACTGTTTTATGAAAGCCCGCACATAAAATGATCCTGGCATCATCCCGTATTCTTCATTTTCAATACTAGATAAATATCTTTTTTGTATTTTTGTTATAGACTGCAAATCATCCAACGTAAATCCTTTTGCTATTCTCGCCTCTTTAAGACGATCACCTAATCCGGTCATTTAAAACACCTACCTATCAAAGATTGAAGATATTGAACTCACCCATTGCACCCTGGTTAGCTTGGTTTTTCTCCATCATTTCGTATGTAATCTCTTGATCAGGATCAGTTCTGAGTTCAATGATGTAATCAAAATCTTCAATACTGTATTCTGAATGTTGTACAAATATATCTGGATGTTCGACTACTTTTATAGATGGAAGTCGCATCATTTCACGGACAAGTTGTAGATGTCGCTCATCCGATGCTTTTCTGGAAACAATACCATCAAGAATAAATATATTATTGCTTGAAAATTCATCTCCGGCAAGCGTATTTCTAACCGTTTGTTTAATCATTGTTGAAGAAAGGAATATCCACTTTTTATTTGCACAAACACTAGCTGCAACAACTGACTCAGTCTTCCCAACACGTGGCATTCCACGAATTCCAATTAATTTATGACCTTCTTCTTTAAATAGCTCAGCCATAAAATCGACAAGTATGCCGAGTTCACTACGAAGAAAATGGAAAGTTTTCCTTTCCTCAGCATCACGTAAAATATAACGACCATGTCGTACAGCTAATATATCACTTAATTTTGGTTCACGAATTTTGGTCAACTTAATCATATCCATTGTAGAGGCAATTTGTACAAAACGTTCGATTTGCGCATCATCCTCGGTGGTCAACAGCATTCCACGATGGCCTCCACTATCAGACCTAACAATACCACCATCTACACTGTTAATCATCGTTATATTAACGCGTAACATACCAAGTAAAGAAGCAATATCACCGAGAAGACCAGGTCGATTTATTTGAATTTCATATTCAAGATACCATTTACCCAATAACTTCACTCCTCCCATAAACATTAAGACGATCATAAAAACTACTTAGTTCCATACTATCGGATTAATGTCGTTAAGAAAAGGAATAATGGATGATTTTTCATTTTATATATGCCAACCGCCATTTACTTTCATTATTTCACCTGTCATATAGTCAGCCTTGCCATTTACAAGGAAATTGACTGCTTCGGCAACGTCTTGCGGAGTACCTTCTGTCATAAGTGGAATTTCATCCAGAACAAACTGTCGATCTTCCGGAGATATACTACTATTCATTCTCGTTTCAATCCACCCTGGTGCAACGGCATTCACTCGAATTCCTGAGTATGCGGCTTCTTTTGCATACGCTTTAACAAAAGCATGTTGCGCACCCTTAACAGCGGAATACATTACCTCACCAGCAGCACCAGTACTTCCCCAAATTGAACCTACGAAAACCACATATGAAGTACGATTACTTCGCAATTGCGATGAAACTAATCCAATAAATTCGGCTGGATTTTGCATATGTACTTTCCAAAGTGCATCCATGTCCGCAGATGTTGTTTCTGTTAATAACTTATACATCGATTGACCATTGGCAACGACTACAGCTTGCACAGTCTGAATTTTCTCAGCTAGTTTTGCTGCACCATTTACTTTCGATAAATCAGATTGAAGAATATTAAATTCTAATTCGGGGTAAGTTTTAACTAATTCAGATTGAAGGAGTTCTGCTTGTGCTTCATTTTCGTTAAAATGAATATAAATCGACCATCCGGTCAGGGCAAGTGTTTTACATATAGCTTGCCCTATTTCACCTGATGCACCAAGAACGACGGCTGTTTTATTTTGCTTCATTTTTATCTGCTGGTATAACTGTAAATACCGTATGGCCACAATCATCGCTAAATGTTTTAAAAGCCATTTGCAAGTCAGTCATAACAACCTTTTCTAATGTTGGTACGACATCAAATAAGTTCATATTATTAAACGCATAATGGGTAAATTGATTTGCAATAAACTCTATAGAATTTAATGACCGCATAAAGTGACCAATTTTCCGCTTTCTCAATCGATCAAGACTTTCTTCATTAATGGACCACGATTTTTCAGTATCTTTCATCGTTTGACGAATTGCCGCTTCAAGGGCTTCCGGTTTATCGGTATCAGATGCAATTAAAATAAATCCAAAACCATCTTCTAAAGAATAACTATAAGAAAATGATTCATCAATAAGTCCATCTTTATAGGCAGCAGTAAAGAACTCTGATGATCTTCCGAATAATATATCAAGCACAAGCTCGGATGCCGTTTCCTGCATCAGCATTTCTTCACCTGAAATAAACTCATTTGTACATTTCATTCCGAAGCTAAATTTAGGCTTAGTTACATCCATTTTCAAGAAACGAACTGGTGTTGCTGCCGTTTTCGGTTCATTTGGAAATTTACGTATAATTTCACTAGGTTCATCAAATTCTTTTTGATCTTGATTACTTTTAATAAACGCCATCATTTTTTCTGGATCAACAGAACCTACAACGAAAAGAACCATATTTGATGGATGATAAAATGTATTATAACATTCATATAAATGCTCTGCCGTAATATCAGTAATGGATTCAACGGTTCCCGCAATATCAATTCTTACAGGGTGTTCGTGGAACAAGTTTTCAATTGTTCCAAAATATAAACGCCAATCGGGTAGATCATCATACATTGTGATTTCCTGGGCAATAATTCCCTTTTCTTTCTCAACTGTTTCCTCAGTGAAATAAGGCTGCTGTACGAAATCTAATAGTATTTCCGTGTTTTCATACAATTTATCTGTCGCAGAGAATAGATAAGATGTTCTTGTAAAAGAAGTAAATGCATTTACAGATGCCCCATTAACGCTAAACTTTTGGAATACATCTCCTTCTTCTTTTTCAAACATTTTATGTTCTAGGAAATGAGCAACACCATCCGGTACTATGACAGCTTCTTTTTTACCTAGTGGAACAAATTCGCGGTCAACAGAACCATATTTCGTTGTAAAAGTCACATACGTTTTTGAAAACCCACGTTTCGGTAAAATATATACATCGAGGCCATTTTCAAGTTTTTCATTATATAGTACTTCCTGCAAATTATCGAATTGTACTTTCTTCACTAACAGCAGCCTCCTTTCCAGATAATAAATATACGATTTCCAAATTAATATTAGACGCCATTTCAATAACGTCTTCCTTCGTAACCGCTTCCCATTTCGCAATTATTTTATCCGCAGTGAAATGCTCATCTAATTCTTTATATTGGTCGAATATTTCAATTTGTCCTCTTGCTGAATCAAATGCACTTGTAATACTATTTTTCAACAATGCTATCGTTTGTTGAAGCTCTAAATCGCTTACATCTCCACTTTGCAGCACTTTAAGCTGTTCTTTAATTAAACTAACAGCTTTTTCTTCTAGTTCTGCATCTATACCCGCCATTACATAAATAAAACCGTAATGTGAAGAATAAGAACTAGATGCATAATAAGCCATACTTTCTTTTTCACGAACATTCATAAATAATTTACTATGAGCAAAACCACCAAATATTCCATTCGTTACTTGCATTTTTGAATAATCTGGATGATGAAACGTTATAGGTGTTGTAAAGCCCATATGAAGTTTCCCTTGTTTCATTGCTTGTTGTTCTCGTATTTGTTTAGGCTTAGCCAAAGGTATAGCTAATTCTGGTGTGAAAGCATTATTTTGACGGCTAGTACGCGGTTTAAAATCAAGTGCTTTTTTCATTTTATCTGCAATTTCTTCTTCATCGATATCACCAACAACATAAATATCAATTTCATCTTCGTTAATCATTGATTTATACGCTGCAAGAAGTTTTGCGTTTGTAAGTGCTTTAACATCCTCTTCTGTACCATCCGAGGAAGCTGAAACTGGAGAATTCGGTCGGATAATTTCTAGCATACGTTTTTGCGCATAGCTCGTCTTATCATCATACTGAGAACGAATTCTTTCAGTTACCGATTTCTTTTCACGTTCTACGATTTCAGTATTAAAACTGCCTTCTTCAAAATTCGGATCAAAAATAACAGTCTTAATCAGCTCAATGGTTTCGTCAATAACGCCACCATCTGTTAAATATTCATCGTTTACACTTTCAACATTTAAAGAGACAGTATGCGTATCTGCACGTTTAGATACATCTGTATAAAGCACAGTACCATACATATCATCTAGTTTGTTGCGTAATTTACTTTGTGTACGATACAATGCATTCGAATCTTGTAATATATTTGCCAAGACAGCACGAGCGGATGACTTTCCGTTCTCTAAATCACTTTTCCACTTTACTGAGAAGTTGACTGTCTTGAATTGATTGGACCTACGAACGTATAAATTGACACCTTGCTGTAAACTAATTTTATTGAACATCATATACACCTCTGTTTTTGTTAATATGCTTAATCCTCACTACACTATACATTTTATATCGTAGAACTTGCAAAGAAAAACCGCCTGAAGTATTTTAAAACGACACTTCAGGCAGTTGAAAAATTTATTTTATTAACGTTGTCCCTTAATATAAGGTTGTCCATTCGCTTTTGGTGCATTGGCTCTACCAATAAAACCAGCAAGCGCAAGTATTGTTAAAACGTAAGGTAGAATATGCAAATAAACGGTTGGTATATTTTGGACGAATGGAATTTGCGGAGCACTAATTGCCAACGCTTGAGCAAAGCCAAAGAACAATGCTGCTCCCATAGCACCAATAGGATGCCATTTACCAAAAATCATGGCAGCAAGCGCCATAAAACCTTGACCATTAATTGTAGCACTTCCAAAGTCATTCGTAGTTGTAATTGCATAAACAGCTCCGCCGATTCCTGCCAGCCCACCAGAAATAATTACTGCGATATAGCGGGTCTTTGTAACGTTAATCCCCATTGTATCCGCGGCCATTGGATGTTCTCCAACGGAACGAAGACGCAAACCAAATGGCGTTTTGTAAATAATAAACCAAGCTAACAATGCGACAGCAATCGCTAAAATTGACGTACCATAAACTGTTTTGAAAAACATTGGTCCTATAAAAGGGATGTCTTTTAATATAGGAAAATCAAAGCGTGGAATCTTTCTTTGAATTAAATCAGTTTGCCCTTTTCCATATATCATCTTCACAGAGAATAATGCGATTGCAATACCTAACATATTTATCGCTACACCAGATACAACTTGATCTGCACGAAAAGTAATCGAGGCAACCGCATGCATTATTGAAAAGATCGCCGAGAAAGCCATTGCGGCAAGAATTGCAAACCAAGGTGTCCAAGCTCCGAATGTATCTGAATAAAATAAGGTAAATACAATCCCAACAAATGCGCCCATTACCATAAGTCCTTCAAGCCCGATGTTAACAACTCCGGATCTTTCAGAAAATACGCCCCCGATTGCTGTAAAAATAAGAGGTGCTGCATAAGCGATTGTTACTGGAACGATAAAGTATAATATTTCAAGAAAGCTCATATCATTTCGCCTCCTTTTTCTTACTCATACGGTTTATCGCTACGCGAATGATATAGCCGGATGCGACAAAGAAAATGATGAGTGCAATTACAATTGAAACAATTTCAACAGGAATATTAGCAGCATTCGGCATATTATTTGAACCATATTTTAGTGACCCTAGTAGCGTTGCACCAAAGACAACACCCAGTGGCGTATTTGCCCCTAGTAATGCTACAGCAATTCCATCAAACCCGATGCCTGTAAATCCACCACTAATTGACATATTACCAAATGTCCCTAATGCTTGCATCGCTCCAGCAAGTCCAGCGAAGCCACCTGAAATAACCATTGAGAGAACAATGTTTTTATTGACATTCATACCAGCATATTGTGAAGCATGATCATTAAATCCTACTGATTTTAATTCATAACCTGTTTTCGTTTTCTCAAGTATAAACCACATAACAATTACCATCGCAAGCGCAACGAGTATACCGTAATGTAGTGTTGAATAATCGGTTAAGTTAGACAGAAATTCTGAACGAAGTGAAGCAGTTTGATGAACTTTTTCAGTTTTAAAACTTCCGCCTGAAACCGTTTTTATAAGTGCATTAACTACATGGAGTGCAATATAATTCATCATAATTGTGACGATAACTTCGTGGACACGCAATGTTGCTTTCAAAATCCCCGGTACAAGTCCCCATAAAGCACCTGCAACTGCAGCAGCAATTAAAGCCAACGGTAGATGTATAATTTTTGGTAATTCAACAATCATTCCTACATAGGCTGCAGCAAACCATCCAACCATTAATTGTCCTTCTACACCAATATTAAATAGACCTGTTCGAAATGCAAAAGCAACAGCAAGACCAGCAAGGATATAAGGACTAATCTGTCTAATTGTTTCGCCTATTGAATAAACATCACCAAATATTCCATTCCATAGCGCAATATATCCTTTTACTGGGTCATATCCACTAACTACCATAACGATAGCTCCTACTAGTAAACCTAATATTATAGAAATAACTGGAACTAGTAAATTAACAAATCTATTAGACATCCTTACTGTCACCTTCTTTCAAAACAACTTCTTCACCAACAACAATCATTTCATCTTTCGTATGACCCGCCATTAGTAGACCAAGTTCTGATTCCGTCGTTAGGGTCGGATCAACAATATCAATGATTTTTCCATCATAAATAACTGCCACTCGGTCAGAAACATTCATGACCTCGTCAAGTTCATAAGAGATTAGAAGAACTGCTTTTCCTTGATCTCTTTGTTCAATTAGTTTTTTGTGAATAAATTCAATTGCGCCAACATCTAACCCACGCGTTGGTAAGGCAGCAATCAATAATTCTGGATTGCGGTCTATTTCACGACCAATAATTAACTTTTGCTGATTACCACCAGACAGTGAACGTGCAAAGGCATGCTCTCCTTGTGTTCGTACGTCATACATCTCAATAATTTCATTCGCTTTTTTTGAAACAAGTGGATAATTCATAATGCCTCTTTTTGATATTGGTTCTTGATAATAAGTCTGTAATACTGCATTATAACCAACAGTGAAATCCAAAACAAGGCCGTGTTTATGCCTATCTTGTGGAATATGTCCGATACCAGTTTCCGTAATATAACGCGGAGATTTGCCCGTAACATCTTTATCATTAATCATGATTTTACCGTTTTTAATTTTTCGAAGTCCCGTAATCGCTTCTATTAGCTCTGATTGGCCGTTCCCGCTAATACCTGCAATACCTACAATTTCACCTCTCTTTACAGAAAGATTTAATTCTTTGACTTTATTAATGCCGCGGTTATCGTTAACGACTAAATTCTCAACTCTCAACACTTCTGTAGTTGGATGGGCTGGTCCTTTTTCTGTTTTAAAAGTAACTTGACGTCCAACCATTAGTGTCGCTAGTTCTTCAGGATTTGTTTCAGCTGTGGTAACTGTTCCAATTCCTTTTCCTTTTCTAATGACAGTAACGCGATCCGATACATCCATAATCTCTTGCAATTTATGAGTAATTAATATGATTGATTTTCCTTCTTTGATAAGCTTTTTCATTATTGATATCAGTTCTTTTATTTCTTGTGGTGTTAAAGAGGCTGTTGGTTCATCAAAAATCAGTATTTCTGCTCCTCGATAAAGCGTTTTCAAAATTTCTACACGTTGCTGCATACCAACTGAAATATCTTCAATCTTAGCATTCGGATCAACGTTTAATCCATATAACTTAGATATCTCCGCTACCTTTTTAGATGCACTTTTAATATTAACGACACCAAATCTTTTTGGTTCATTTCCCAAAATAATATTTTCGGTTACAGTTAAATTTTGAACAAGCATAAAGTGTTGATGGACCATTCCGATTCCAAGTTTATTCGCTACATTTGGATCAGTAATGTTTACTTTTTTTCCGCGCACAAGAATTTGCCCATCTTCTGGTTGATAAAGTCCAAAAAGAACGTTCATCAAAGTGGATTTCCCAGCACCATTTTCACCTAAAAGCGCATGTATTTCGCCCTTTTCTAATTGAATGGTTATGTTATCGTTCGCAACAAAGGTGCCGAATTCTTTTCTAATATTCAGCATTTCTATGACGTATTCCAATGAGTTCACTCCCTCATTCTGTATTCTTGTAAATATGATTATATAGATATTATCCAACTTACTAACACTGCATGTTCTACCAAACTACTAATATTTTGATTAACAGAAAGCGTTATCATTTTAATCGTCTACTCATAAATCTAGCAAAAAATTAATACAAGAAAGGATTTCGAATGCGAAAACCTTTCTTGTATTAACTTACATAATTGTTAAATAAAGGCCAGATAGTTCTGGCCTTTATAGATTGCTAATTTTTTATTACTTTTTAGGTTGTTCAGGAACTACAATTTCACCGCTTGCAATTTTATCCATAAACTCCTGGATTTGTTTAAGTGCTTCTTCTGATAATGCACCACGTGCATCTGCAAGTCCAACGCCTTCTTCAGCAAGACCGTAAACAATCGTTTCTCCGCCTGGGAATTCGCCTTTCATTGAAAGTTCAGAAATGCTTTCAACAGCAATATCTACACGCTTCATTGCTGAAGTTAATGTAATATTGTCGTCGCCAACTTGTCCTTCATCGTATTGATCTGAGTCAACACCAATAACCCAAACATTGGCTTCTTTGTCAGCAGTTTTTCTTTCTTTTGCTTCTGCAAATACACCATTACCCGTACCACCAGCAGCGTGGAAAATAACGTCAATGCCAGAAGAATACATTAAGTTAGCAGTTGCTTTACCAAGTTCAGCTTTGTCAAAAGCACCTGTATAAGTAGATTCTATTTCGATATCAGGATTAACAGCTTTAACACCTTCTTCAAAACCTGCTTGGAAACGTTCAATAACATTAATTTCCATACCACCAACAAAGCCTACTTTGTTAGACTTTGTTGTAAGTGCTGCAGCAACACCCGCCAAGTAGCCAGCTTCTTGGTCTTTAAACAAAATACTTGCAACGTTTGGCTGCTCAACAACACCATCAATAATTGCAAAGTGTGTATCTGGTTTTTGACTTGCAATTTCATCAACTGCGTCAGCAATAATAAAACCTACACCAAAGACTAAATCAAAATCACGACGGACTAAGTTATTTAGGTTAGGCGTGTAATCTGAATCATCTTCTGACTGAAGATAATCGAAGCCACCGTCGCCTTTTTCCATATTATTAGCTGCTCCAAAGTCTTGGATACCTTTCCAAGCAGATTGGTTAAATGATTTGTCATCTATTCCACCAACATCTGTAACCATTGCTACTGAAAAATCACCAGCTTCTTCAGGTTTTTCTTCAGGAGTCGTACCTGTTTCCTCTTCTACTTTATCTGTTTCTTTTTCTGTCTCATCGTCTTTTGCCTTATCCGCTCCACATGCGCCAAGTAACAAACCTAGTGCTAGTAAAAATGATAGTGCTAGTCCAAATTTAAATTTTTTCAATTTTGAACCTCCCCATTCTTTTTATATTAGTATGACGCGAATGCGCCTTATACCCTTTTCCGCATAACATGAAAATTGAATTTATCCGCTCGAAAATAATTCTTCGAGTACAGAACCATTTCTCCCTCTTCACTATAATGACGCTGTAAAAGTACAAGTAGAGGTACATCAAATCCACAACGTAAAATTGGAGATGCAATATCATCATAACCTAATGGCTCGATATATGTCATTGCTTGATCAATTCTTATTTCTCCCGATAGTTCAATTGCATCAAATATAGACATATTTAATAATTCATTAGATCCTACAGGAAAATTTTTGGATAGAATCTGGTCAACACAATAGACAACGGGATTACCGTCGGCAGTTCGGACTCTTTTTATCGTTACAAGTTCTTCATTATCTTTATCATTCAGGTCGAATTGCGTCATTTCCTCTACTGTTGGTTTTGTAATTGTAATATCCAAAAGTATCGTACCTGGCTCCATTCCCGCTTCTTGAATCATTGTAGAAACACTGGATAACTTTTCAATGCCAGAAGTGAATAATGGCTTTGGATTAACAAACATACCCATACCTTGATTTTGCACAATTACTTTTTCTGCCTCAAGTATTTGTAGTGCTCTGCGAATGATTAAACGTTCAACACCCAGTTCTTGAGCGAGTTCGTATTCAGTAGGAAATCGTTCGTTATCCTTAAATAAACCTAGCTTAATATCATTTTTTAAACGCTCAACAACTTGCGAACACAAATGGCTTTGATTCGCGTCTCCCATGTTTACTTCCCCGCCTCTAGATGATTAGACTTATAATTTCGGATATCGCTAAACACTATAACACTAACATTTACCAAAATAAACACTTAGCGAATATATTATTTTAATTACATTTAATATTATACCATAAATTACGACTGATTCTCTTTTAATAATTCAAATCATTATTATCTTTACTAACGAGAACTTGTCTCGGTCTACTTCCATCAGGAGGTCCAACAACACCTCTTGCCTCCATCTGATCTACAATTCGTGCTGCCCGTGAATAACCAACCCTAAAACGTCGTTGTAGCATTGATACGGAGGCTGTTTGCATTTCTACAACTAATTGAACTGCATCATCATACAATTCATCAGTCTCTTCATGCGGAGGCACTTCGACAATATCCGTCGGAATCATCTCCTCTTGATATTGCGCTTTTTGTTGTTCAATAACAAAATCAACAACAGCCTCCACTTCGCTATCCGATACAAATGCTCCTTGAATACGAATAGGCTTAGATTTACCGGCAGGAAGGTATAGCATATCCCCTCTACCTAATAATTTTTCTGCACCACCACTGTCTAATATCGTTCTTGAATCAATTGCAGAGGATACTGCAAATGCTATACGCGATGGAATATTTGCTTTAATAACACCGGTAATGACATCCACACTTGGTCTTTGTGTCGCAATTATTAAATGAATACCGGCTGCGCGTGCCATTTGAGCAAGTCTGGTAATTGAATCCTCAACATCACTTGATGCAACCATCATCAAATCTGCTAATTCATCAACAATTACCACTATATACGGCATATGCGGATGCTTTTCTTCATTTTCGACATTCCAACGATCAATATGCGCATTATAACCTTCAAGATTTCGTGTACCTGTATGAGAAAATAATTCATACCGGCGTTCCATCTCAGAAACAACCTTTTGAAGTGCCTGTGATGCTTTGCGCGGATCTGTTACTACAGGTGCCAAAAGATGAGGTACGCCATTGTATACGTTAAGCTCAACCATTTTAGGATCTATCATCATCATTTTCACTTCATGCGGTTTTGTTCTTAAGAGCAAACTAATAATAATACCGTTTATGCAAACACTTTTCCCACTACCTGTTGACCCTGCAATGAGCATATGTGGCATTTTATTCAATTCTGCCAAGATTGCTTGTCCTGTAACATCACGACCAAGGGAGATGAGTAGTTTCGCGTTTGGATTATCATTTTCTTTCGCTTCAATTACTTCTCTGAGACTCACTATTGCAATATCACTGTTAGGTACTTCTATACCAATTGCTGATTTACCTGGAATTGGCGCTTCAATTCGAATACCACTTGCAGCAAGCGCAAGCGCAATATCATCAGAGAGGCTTACAATGCGGCTAACTTTAACACCGACATCAGGTAGTACTTCATACTTTGTAACAGCTGGTCCTAAATGAACCTGTGTCACACGTGCTTTTACACCAAAACTAAGGAATGTACTTTCTAGTTTTTGTGCATTTGCTTGAATCGAGTCATATTCTGCCGACTGATCATTATGAGGCGTGTCAGTAAGTAAAGTTGATGGCGGTAAAATATAGGATTCATTTTCCTCTTCACCAGTGACACCAGTATATCCAGTTGTTTCTTCCGGACTTAGTGGTTCATCATTACTGACTGGTTTCTCAAGTACGGTTTCCACAGCTGCATTTCTTTCAATACGCTCACTGAATGCAGAGATGATTGGTTGAGACTGTGGTTCATCTTGGGGTACTATTTTATCATCAAGTGGCTCATTTAACTGCTCATTTTTTGTCTTAGAAGCGCTTTTCTTTGTTCGACTCGCACGTGTCGTCTTAACAGGTTTTTCCTTGCTTGTTTTACTGGCGATAGCCGATTTGATGGATTCATAAAACTTCGGTAAAGCTTCAGCTATATATGGCACAAGTGCTTTTCCGGTAAGGAGGACAATGCCTATTAATAGTAATAAAACGCCAGCTACTGTAGCACCAGAAGAGTCAAACATTGAATGGAACATAGCGAAAAGAAAAGCCCCGACCATACCACCGCCGAGCGCACCACTTCTTGACGAAATTCCATCATTAATCATAAGTACTTTCCACGTTTCCTTAAGAGCTGAATCCGACATTAGTACACGACTTTCATATAGCTCTTTGAATAGATAGACATGACTAAAAAGGGTGAAACTCGCAAGGATAAACAAGCAACCAACTAAGATTCTATTTTTCCAGCCACCCAATTTGCGCATTATCATAAAAATAAGCGCTTGGGTAATTAAGAGTAAAGGAACAGCACTATACCAGTTACCTAGTAAAAACATAGAAAAGGATGTCAGACTTCTACCTACAACACCAAATTCAAACATTATAATAATTGCTAAACCTATCATTGCTAAGCCAGTAACCTCGTATATTAAAGGATGGACGCCTAACGCCTTTTTTTTCTTGGCATTTTTTTTACCTCTTTGCTTTTTCTTTCTCGCCATTGGTCTCCCCCTTTCTTTAGAAAAAGGATTTCCAGCCGTTCAGACGGCAAGGAAATCCTTTGTTTTTGCTCAGATAACTATAAAACCTCGCACATGTAGATGACTTTTTAATTTAAGAATCCACGTCCAGACTCCAGCGCCTAGCCCCTCGAGGTCACAAACTACTTTGCCAGGTGCGAGGGATAGCGTTCAATCCCTCCTTGGTGGCTGAGGAACTGCCTCCTCGCAATGAATCTTGTGCTTGTCGGGGCTGAACAGGCGCTTGCGATTTTGATCTTATTAGTATTCCATAATAATCGGGATAATCATTGGTCTTCTCTTCGTCTGTTGGTATAAGTATGAACTAAGCGTATCCCTAATCTCTTGCTTTATACTTGTCCATTCAAACGACTTTTTAGCCACATGCTTCTCAACAATATTTTCAACAAGCAATTTTGATTCATTAAACAACTCTTCAGAATCGCGTACATAAACGAATCCTCGTGAAATAATCTCAGGACCTGAAGCAATTCTTTTCTGTTTACGACTTAATGTTATAACAACTGTAAAGATACCGTCCTGAGATAGGAGTTTACGATCGCGAAGAACGATATTCCCCACATCTCCAACACCGATACCATCGATTAAAACATTACCTGCTTGAACGCGTCCACTCATACGCATTTTGTTGTTTTTATATTCAACAACATCACCTTTATCAGCGATAAATACACTAGTCTTTGGTAAACCCGTCTGTTGCGCTAACTTCGAGTGCGCCATTAACATTCTATATTCACCTTGAATAGGTATAAAATATTTTGGTTGCATTAGATTCAACATTAACTTCAAATCTTCTTGACTACCATGACCAGAAACATGGACTTTCTTACTTGATGTCAGCACTGTTGCGCCATTTTTCGCTAAATCATTCATCGTTTGGTTCATCGATACTTCCATACCAGGTGATGGTGTAAATGTAATTAGAACAGTATCCGTCTCTTTAATACGGATATCTTTATGGTGTTTACGAACAATTTTCGAAAGCGCATCAAGCGGCTCTCCTTTATTACCAGTAACAATTATTACAACGTTTTCATCTTCATATTTATCAATATCACTAACTGGAATTACAATATCTTCTTCAATCGAAAGATAGCCTAAATTCACGCCTACTTCGAAATAACTTTCCAAACTTTTCCCAACTACAGCCACTTTTTTACCTGTTTCATGCGCTGTATCAAATACTTGTTGGATCCGAATAAAGTTAGAAGCATATAGTGCAACTAGAATTCTGCCTTCTGCACCATGAAATGTCTTAGATAAATGACTTTCTATAACAGATTCAGAAGTCGTGTATCCAGGTCGTTCTGCTTCTGATGAATCTGACATGAGGATAAATACGCCTTTTTCACCAAGTCCCGCCATTTTAGAAATATCAGGTCGATATTTCCCTTTCGCAGCTTGGTCAAACTTAAATTCACCAGTGTGAACAATTGCTCCTTCACTTGTATTGAAAACAATCCCAAGTGAATCTGGAATACTATGAGTAGTATTGAAAAACGTAACATATGTGCAGTCGAAATTCATACGACTCTTGTTTGTAACTTCAAAAAACTTCACTGTTGATGGAGCAGGCATTTCTTTTAAATGTTCTTTAGCCAAAGCGATTGTTAGTTTAGATCCGTAAATCGGCGGCTGTACTTTTTGTAATAAATAAGCAAGCGAGCCGATAGCATCTTCATGACCATGTGTTAAGAAAATTCCTTTAACGCGGTCTTTATTTTCTTCAATATACGTAATATCTGGAACGACGATATCAATTCCAAGCATTTCACTTTCTGGAAACATCAACCCTGCATCTACTATAAATAGTTCTTCATCAATTTCAATAACATACATTGCTTTCCCGATTTCTCCAACTCCACCGAGGGGGATAATCCTAATTACTTCGTTTTTTGTTCTCGTCACTTTTCTTCCTCCTAAATTCTAATTCCCGTTCATAACGACTAGGTTTCATTATACGGTACGAAACGATTCTGTACAAACAAAAAAAGCCGGTAGTATATACCGGCTTTTTTTAAGCATATATATCTTGGTTTTTTTTGAAGCTTTCCCACACTATATCAAATGTTTCGTTTGGCTCATCCAATCCAACTAATGGCAGCCTTACACCACCTGTATGAACCCCTAATTTCTTCAAAGCATACTTAACTAGTACAGGATTAGGCAAAGCAAATAAAGCTCTAAATAAAGGCAGCAAATTTCTATGCATAGCTGCTGCTTCTTTAGTACGCCCATCAAGGAATGCGTTGACCATCTTTTGCATTTCATTTCCAACGACATGCGCTGAAACGGAAACAATTCCGTCCCCACCAATTGCTAGTATAGGCAATGTTAAACCATCATCTCCACTATAAACAGAAAACCCATCATCCGTTTGACTAATAATGGCAGCCATCTGTTCCAAGTCGCCACTTGCTTCTTTTACAGCACGAATATTAGCAATCTTCGACAAGGCGATTGCCGTTTCACTAGACATATTAACAACAGAGCGGCCAGGTATATTGTATAAAAGAACAGGTAATCTAGTTACACCAGCTATAGTCGAAAAATGAGCATACAATCCCTTTTGATTCGGCTTATTGTAATAAGGAGTGACAAGCATGATGCCATCAGCTCCGAGTTCTTCAGCTGATTTTGTTAACTCAATAGACTCAGCTGTTGAATTAGTACCTGTTCCCGCAATAACCGGGATGCGCTTCTTCACCTTATCAATTGTAAAAGCAAGTAGCGCATTCTTTTCTTCTGATGTCAAAGTAGGAGATTCCCCAGTAGTACCAGAAATAATCAAAGAATCCGTTCCATTCGCTATTAGATGCTCTATCAAAATTGCTGTATGCTCATAATCAATATTACCATCAGATAAGAACGGTGTAACCATAGCGGTCGAAATTCGTCCTAGTTCCATAGTTAGTTGCCCTCTTTCATAGTCAATCAATTTCGCCTTGGCGTAATTGCGTCCAGATTTTTTTCGAGTTTACTCGAAAAACTCCCCTAAAAATCTGTGACATCCAGGAGGAATTGGACTTCATTCCTCCCTGGAGGCTTTACTTAATTCATCCGGGGTTTGAACCCCCACTGACAGAAAAAACGTTCGCATTCATCTCACCACTTATAGAAGTGGGAGACTTCTGCTGAATTCAGTTAAATAGTGTTCTTTTTCAGCAAATCCTCAGCAATTTGAACTGAATTTAACGCTGCACCTTTTAATAGATTATCAGATACTATCCACAAGTGAAATCCTGCTGGATGATCTGGATCTTTACGTACACGCCCAACAAATACATCATCTTTACCTTCAGCGAATAAAGGCATTGGGTACGACTGATTTGCTGGATCGTCTACAACGGTAACACCAGGTGCACCTTGAAGAATTTTATGGATATCTTCTACAGATACACCATTCTTTTCAACTTCAATATAAACTGATTCAGAATGTCCTGAAACGACTGGAATTCTAACGCATGTTGCAGCCACTTGGAGTTCTTTCATACCAAAAATCTTTTTTGTTTCATTTATCATTTTAAGTTCTTCAAGTGTATATCCAGATGAATCAAACGAATCGATTTGTGGAATCACATTGAATGCAATTGGATAATGATGTTTTGCACCAGCAGATGGTAATACTTTTGCTTCGATGGATTGACGATCCTCAAACTGCTTACTTTGATTATCAAGCTCATCAATTGCTTCAATTCCAGCGCCAGATACCGCTTGATAAGTTGAGACGATTACTCGCTTCAAACCAAACTTTTTGCGAATCGGTTCCAATGCAGTGACCATTTGAATCGTCGAGCAATTCGGATTTGCAATAATACCTACCCGCTCATTCAATAAATCTCCATTTACTTCTGGAACAATAAGTGGAATATTATCTACCATTCTAAACGCACTCGTATTATCAATGACCACTGCACCTCTTGCAACAGCTTCATTAGCAAACATTTTCGAAATTTCCCCACCCGCACTAAAAAAGGCGACGTCAATATTATTAAATGAATCTGCAGTTGTTTCTTCGACTATAAATTTCTTATCTTGTGCCGAAATCTCTAAGCCTGCTGATCTTTTTGAAGCTAATAACTTGATTGAACTTGCTGGAAAATTACGATCAAGTAATTTTTCTAAAATAGTCGTACCAACTGCACCCGTCGCTCCGACGATTGCCACTTTCACTGTCTTCATAAGAGTATCTTCCTTTCAGCATATAAAGTCTTTTATGGAAAGATTATATCATAAAATACAGCACCAATGTCGGAACCTACACATTCCTTATGAATTATTATGAGTGATTGTGAATTATTAATAGTGGTTGCAGTTGATTTTTTTGAAGCGCAGCGGCTGCAGAAGGGACCATTAGTGAGAAGTCCGAAATGAGTGAGTTTGGTTTTTTAAATGGATCATCCTGTCCAAAAGGGATAAAGAAGACATTTTTCATATTGAGTAGTTTCATAATATTAACACCATTTAAACCAAGTGCATCATTTGTTGAGATACCTAGAAGTACGGGATCTCCATTTCGAAGTGTTGCCTTTGCACCCATTAACACAGGTGAATCAGTCGAAGCATTTGCAAAACGACTGATTGAATTACCTGTCATAGGTGCAATAATCATAATATCTACAGGCGTTGATGGTCCAAACGGCTCTGCACCAACTATCGTCGAAATTACTTTTTCACCTGTTGCTTCTTCAATCTTAGCAATCCATTCTTCCCCTGTACCAAAACGTGTTGCTGCAGTAAGAACAGAGTGTGTAATAACCGGCACAACTGTGGCTCCCGCGTCTATTAAAGAATCTATAACAGGAATTATTTCTTCATACGTACAATGCGAGGCTGTAATACCTAGGCCTACTCTTTTTCCTTGTAACATGTACTTCCCCTTTCATCTTCGGTGTATCCGCTGGAGCGCATCTGCTAAAGCTGTTGCTGCATCAAGCGGAAAATACTTCCCCGGAAGTCCAGGGAGTAATGTATAGTATTCAGGCATCGACACGTCCGTTAGGCACCCGGGCGCCGATGCTAGATCGAAGATGAGTAAATTAGAGTCGTCAGTGGTTGATAACCACTTTGATGGAATTGTATTTATTAAACAACTATCTCTTTTATAATTCTCTATTGATTGAACTACTTCAAATCCTCGTGCTTTCGCTTCCCCATGTTGTGCATCTGCCCTCACAATGATTGTTATATGCCCTCCAAGTGATAAGAGTACATCAGCAACCATTTTCCCAACACGGCCATAACCTGCTATATAGAAGTGTTTCCCGGCTATCGTTCTCTGGGTTCTGGAATAATAAACAGAAATGAAAGCTTCTGCGGTTAAACGCGCATTTTCCCATATAAATAGTTCATCATGTAAATAATGATGAACTACCATTTTCTTTTGTTGAAACGGGTTTAACCATTTTTCTGACGTAACACCCATATATAATTGTGTGTCGTCTTTAATAAGTTCTAGAGGAAATTCCCCTTTCATTTGATGAATTGGAAAAACGATATTATCCGGCGCAAAGTTACTTAATACTTCTTTCAGTTCAATTGTTACCGAATCAGTTTTAAGAACAAGACAGTTATATCCGAGTTCAGACATAATTTCACTACTTGCTGCCATTCGATTATCTGTACCTATAAACAACCATTTGTCCTTAGTCATCCATATTCACCTCATGAATTGATGCTGTCCTCTTAAACAAAATTCGATGTTCCCCAACCAAAACAATTTCCGACCAAGGAATAAACTCTTCCGACGGCTCATTGCGATTTTTAAACGAAAAACGTCCACTTTGCTTTTTAATCTCGAATCCAATAATAGCGCCTGTTTTACCATCAAAAATAAGGTCCGTTTCTCCAAGTAAACCGTAACGAACCCCATCATTAACTTGAATCAATTCCTTTTGCGCAAGTTCTGAAAGTAGCATTGTCATTCTCCTTTCCTCTATTCTAGTGTATGAATAGACTCACAAAAGCTGACCTAGATTAATGATTAAAATCAGTATCCTTTACTATTCCCTTTGGCGATATTATTGAAATCGATTTTTTCCCATTAAAAATTTGTTCAGCAATATCAAGTATACCTTCTTTTTCCACACCATCGATTCGGGCCACTACTTCATCAATTGTGAGATGTGATCTCAAAAGCAGTTCATTATTCCCATTACGTGACATTCGGGATTCTGAATCTTCAAGACCTAATAAAAAACTACCCTTTACTTGCTCTTTTGCGTTACTAATTTCTTTTTCTGTTACACCTTTAGTAAGTAATAATTTGATTTCGGTGTCTATAGTACGATATAAATCTAATGTTTTTTCTGGAGAAGTTCCTCCGTAAATTACAAATGCTCCACAATTTGAATGGGATGAAAAAGTCGAATAAATTGAATAAGCAAGCCCACGTTCTTCTCGAACTTCTTGGAAAAGACGAGACGACATAGCCCCCCCTAGAATACTATCCAATATTACGAGATCATACATTCGTTTATCATTTGTCTCAAGTCCTGGAAATGCGATACAAATATGGGTTTGTTCAATATCTTTCTCTTTCAGCGTAAAACCGGCATGAAATTCAGGCTTAATTAAAGATTCGACTTTCCTCTCTTCACTACTTTCTTGGAATGAACCAAAGTAATCATCAATTAGTTGAATTAAGCTATTGTCATAATTCCCTGCAACTGAGATCACAATATTTTCTGGTCTATACATTCTATTCATAAACTTTTTAATTGCTTTCTTATCAAAAGTTGAAATCGTTTCTTCTGTTCCTAGTACAGGTCTTCCAACGGGCTGATTTGCATACATCAATGCCCAGAGTTGCTCATGTACATCATCATCGGGCGTATCTTCAACCGTCGCTATTTCCTCGAGAATTACAGACTTCTCTTTACCCATTTCAACTTCATCAAATTGAGAATTAAAAAACATATCCGCTATTATTGCAAGCGCTTTTTCTACATGATTATTAAGTACAGTAGCAAAATAGCAAGTCACTTCTTTTGAAGTAAAGGCATTTATATCACCGCCAATCCCATCAAATTCTTCTGCAATTGTTCTTGCACTTCGATTAATCGTCCCTTTAAATAACATATGTTCAATAAAATGAGCAAGTCCTTGTTCCCCATCAAGTTCATCACTTGAACCAGCATCTATCCAAACCCCAAGAGCAACTGATCGAATATGAGGCATCTTTTCATGTACGATTCTTACTCCATTTGAGCATGTGTATCTTTCTACCATTAAACGGTTTCCTCCCATAAAGTCAAATATATTCAAATGCTGATTATTACTAGATAAAACAAAAAACCTCTTTCTCCACTAACACAAAGTGAAGAGAGGTCTTAAATTTTAATACTTCTGATTTCTAATTAACTGAGTCAATTTCACAATAGGGAAATCAAGCGTGAAATCCGAACGACGTTAATTTTCGTTCCAGGCGGACGCTTTCCGTGGGCACGGCTTCAATCTCCTCGTCACTGCGTTCCTGCGGGGCTTTCTGCTCGTGCTGTTCCCACTGGAGTCGCCGCCTTCCACTACAATCAACTAACAATTAGTAATTAGTTCATTTGAAAGTTCGGAAAATTAGTTAGAATCAGTAATTATGAAATTGATTTAACTAGGTAAATTTTTTAATTAGTGTGGGTTTAATACCACACTAATTGAAAATCAACTTTATTATTGTCCTTCTTTTTCAGCAGCTTTTTTCTCTTCAATCAATACCGTTTTTCTTGAAAGATTAACACGGCCTTGATTATCGATTTCAATTACTTTTACAAACATTTCTTCGCCTAGTTTCAACACATCTTCGACAGCTTTTGTACGCTCTTCTGAGATTTCTGAAATATGGAGAAGACCATCTTTACCTGGGAATATTTCAAGGAAAGCGCCGAACTTTTCAATTCGTTTTACTTTCGCCATATAATATTCGCCAACTTCTGCTTCACGAACAATGTTTTCAATCATTTTCTTCGCTTTTTGATTCATCTCATTATCTGGAGAAGAGATGAAAATCGTTCCATCTTGTTCTGTATCAATTTTAACATTCGTTTCATCAATAATTTTATTGATTACTTTACCACCAGGTCCGATTACATCACGAATCTTATCAGGCTTAATCATAATTTTTATGATTTTTGGTGCGTATGCAGATAACTCTTCACTAGGACCTGAAATTGCTTCATTCATGTGTGCTAATATATGCAAACGTCCTTTTTTCGCCTGAGCAAGTGACTCGTCAAGTATTTGACGTGACAAGCCATCAATTTTAATATCCATTTGAAGTGCTGTAATACCTTTAGCAGTTCCTGCAACTTTAAAGTCCATGTCTCCAAGCGCATCTTCCATACCTTGAATATCAGAAAGGATGGAATAATTATCGCCTTTCTTAACAAGACCCATTGCAATACCAGCAACTGGAGATTTAAGTGGAACACCCGCATCTAACATAGCCATCGTAGATGAACAAATAGATGCTTGTGAAGATGAACCGTTTGATTCAAGTACTTCAGCTACAAGACGAATCGCATAAGGGAAATCTGTCTCGCTTGGAAGAACAGCTTCAAGCGCCTTTTCTCCAAGTGCTCCGTGACCAATTTCACGGCGACCAGGTCCACGAATAGGGCCTGTCTCACCAACACTAAAGTTAGGGAAGTTATAATGATGCATAAAACGTTTTGTTTCTTCAAGACCAATACCATCAATGATTTGTACTTCACCGAGTGCGCCAAGTGTACAAATACTTAACGTCTGTGTTTGACCGCGCGTGAAAAGACCCGAACCGTGTGCTCTTGGTAGTAAGCCAACATGAGATTCAAGTGGACGGATTTCTTCTGGATGACGACCATCTGGACGAACTTTTTCATCTGAAATTAGGCGACGTACTTCATCTTTAACCATTTCACCTAAGATTCCTTTTACTTGCTTTAATGTATCTTCGTCTGCTTCTTTTGCAGTGTAATGCTCTACTACTTCAGCTTTCACATCGCTAATAGCATCCTGACGTTCATGCTTTTCCTTCGTTTGAATCGCATCAATAAGCTTTGTAGAAAAAGCATCTTTGATTTCCTCTTTTAATACTGCATCTAATTCATAAAGCGGAATATGCATTTTCTCTTTTCCAACTTCAGCAATAATCATTTCTTGGAATTCAATTAGACGAATTATTTCAGTATGTCCGAACATAATTGCTTCCAAGATAACATCTTCTGTTACTTCAGATGCGCCTGCTTCAACCATATTAATTGCATCTTTCGTACCTGCAACAATTAGTTTTAGATTACTTAACTTAGACTGTGCTTGCGTAGGGTTAATTACAAACTCTCCGTCAATTTGTCCAACTTCAACTCCTGCAATCGGTCCTTCAAAAGGAATATCCGAAACAGATAGTGCTAAAGAAGAACCAATCATAGCAGCCATTTCAGGTGTACTATCATGATCTATTGATAAAACAAGTGATATAACTTGTACATCATTACGGAAACCGTCTGCAAACAAAGGACGGATTGGACGGTCAATAAGACGACTCGTTAAAACTGCTTTCTCAGATGGACGACCCTCACGTTTAATAAATCCACCCGGTATTTTCCCAGCAGCATATTGACGTTCTTCATAATTAACTGTTAAAGGAAAAAAATCAAGACCTCTTGGTGTTTTTGAAGCTGTTGCAGTCGATAATACTGTTGAGTCGCCATAACGAATAAGTACGGCACCGTTCGCTTGCTTTGCATATTGCCCTGTTTCAACAATCAATTGTCTACCTGCCCATTCGAGCGTATAGACCTTTTTTTGTACTGTCATTTTTGAACCCCTCTCCATCTTCCAGTTAACTGGACTGTGTGCATAGTATGTAGTTTTAGTGTATCAAAAAAGGCGCATTGAAGCTAATATGAAATCTAAAGCAACTAACACCTATATATATTTTTCACAACAAAAATAAAAAGCGGGCAAGGCCCGCTTTCAATTAGTTATCTTATTAACGGCGTAAGCCTAGTTTACTAATAAGATCACGATAACGCTGAACTTCGTTTTCGCGCATATACTTAAGTAATTTACGACGACGACCGATCATTTTCATTAGTCCACGACGTGAGTGGTGATCCTTCTTATGAGTAGATAAATGACCATTCAGGTTATTTATATCTTCAGTAAGAATAGCAATCTGAATATCTGCAGACCCTGTATCAGAATCATGCGTTTTATATTCAGCGATTAATTCGTGTTTACGCTCTTGTGTTATAGCCATTCTATTCACCTCCTATATTAAAATATCCCCAATTCCCTCGCACACGTTGGTGATTCGCAGTGCCAAGCAATGGTTCGTACTTATTCAGTACTTAATCATAATAACATGTGTATTGTTTAGAAGCAACATTTCAACTATGCAAAATTCAGTGGAAATCTTTTAGTATTTGTGCTGCTTGCTCTCTATCTTTCCCTATCTGAGCAATGAGCGCATTAAATGATTCAAACTTTTTCTCTTCTCTAATGTGCTCAATCCAATCAACTACAACTTTTTTATCATATAGATCACCATCAAAATTTAAAACATGTACTTCAACCATAGCTTTTCTTATCTCCGGATTATTGAATGTAGGTTTAACTCCGACATTACAAACACCATTAAAAGTTATTCCGTCTACTGTAAACCTTACTGCGTAGACCCCAATCGCTGGCAATATTGACCCTTCTGCTGGCATAACATTTGCAGTTGGGAATCCTAGTTCCCGACCTTTTTTCGCACCATGAACGACCTCGCCAATAGTCCTGAACTTTCTACCTAACAGTATAGATGCATTTTCCACATCTCCTTCTGAAAGAAGTTCTCGAATTCGAGTTGACGAAATTTTATCCTTACTATCAGTTACTTTACCTACGATAGTTGTACTAAACTTCCCATCAGATAAGCGTTCCATATCTGACATAGTCCCAGCGCCCTTGGAACCAAATGTAAAATCGAATCCAGCCGCGACATGCTTAACACCAAGTCGAACAATAAATGTGTTAACAAACTCTGCAGGTGTTAATGCGGCCAATGTCATGTCAAACTTCACAACAAATAATGCATCAACACCCATTAAACTTAATAGTCTACTTTTTTCTTCGAAAGGTGTTATATACCCTACCTTATTTTTCCCATCACCAAGTATATGAGAAGGGTGTGGATCAAATGTCATTACTGCCAAATCAAAACCAAGTTCATCAGCATTCTTTTTTGCTTGTTTAATCACTTCATAATGACCTTTATGTAATCCGTCAAAGAAACCAATCGCAAGAGAATAACTTTTATCGTTTTTAGTCGATATACTTTCGGGATAGTGTAGTTTAAAAACTTCCAACTTCATCCCCTCCTTACTTGTTTGCTGGAAACATTTTTTCGGGTTTCATTAACCCAGATTTTGTCGGGTGTAATTTATAGATGGCTATCGCTTTACCATACTTTGTAAATACAATCGTCGCATCATTATGTAGTAATTCGTGTGCTGGTAATACTTGACCATGCGAAACCTTTTCATATAATTCATCTTCTATTTCAAGAGAATTAAAATCCGTAAGTGCATCTTCCAATGGTCGAATAACAGTATTTAGTTGTTCTTTTTCTTTTAGCTCAGTAAGTTCTGCCAATGTATAACAATTCTCTTGACGGAAAGTTCCAGAAGCAGTTCGAACGAGCGACGACATATGCGCAGGATAACCTAAAAGTTCTCCAATTTGCACGGCTAGTGTTCTTATATAAGTACCTTTTCCACAAGCAATTCGAATTGGAAATGTGATTTCAATTCCCTCGTACAATTCAACCGAATCAAGTAAGTCAATTCTATTTATCGTTACAATTCTTTCAGGTCTTTCAACCTCTATTCCTTTTCTTGCATATTCATATAACTTTTTACCATTCACTTTAACAGCTGAATACATCGGAGGGATTTGCACAATATCTCCAGTTAATTTTTTTAGCGCACTTTCTATTTCACTTCGTTTAATCAATTTAATAGATTCATCCGAAAGAACAACTTCACCGTCAGCATCTTCCGTTTCTGTTGAAATTCCTATTGAGATAGTCGCTTCGTATTCTTTCCCGGTATCTGTTATATATTCTGCTACTTTTGTTGCCTGCCCAATACAAATAGGCAAAACCCCTTCTACACTTGGATCCAATGTGCCTGTATGTCCAACCTTTTTTGTGCCAAGAATTTTACGCAATTTATATACACAATCATGCGATGTCATTCCTTTTTCTTTCCAGAGCGGAAGTATACCGTTCATTTTAAAACTCCTTTGTTATTATATATGTAAATGGAGGAAGTCGGAAAGTCCTTTTGGACACCAACTTCCTCCACTCTTTTATTCATTAAGATCTGTTTTAACTTGAGAAAGCAAAGATTCAATTCTGCTTCCGTAAGCAACAGATTCATCAAATTTGAATTCGATCTCAGGTGTTTTACGAAGCCTGATACGCTTTCCAATTTCAGTACGAATAAATCCTTTTGCCTTATCTAACCCTTTTAACGTTGCTTCTTTTTCTGAATCGTTACCTAGGACAGAAATATAAATTGTTGCATTCTGGAGATCCCCAGTAACTTCAACGTCAGTAACGGTCACAAAACCAATTCTTGGATCCTTCACTCGTTGGTGAATAATATCACCGAGCTCTTTTTTCATCTGTTCCGAAACACGGTTTACACGTTTTGACATGGTTATTCACCCCAATTTCTACTCAGTAATAATCGATTAATTGCTCTGTCATTTCCCATTCTGGATTTGATTCCAGTAATCGAATCGCTCGCCTAACTTCACGTTCTGCTGCCGCTTTCGATGATGCCGTGGCAACAAGCGCAATTGTTGCACGTTGCCAGACATCCTGGTGATCGATTTCAGCAACTGAGACATTATAGGCATTTTTCGTCCTATCAGTCATGCTCTTTAAAACCGATCGTTTATCTTTTAGTGAAGCAGCCATTGGAATGAAGAACGTGCATTCCGCATAGACAATCATACACGCTTAATTTCTTCCATAATATAAGCTTCAATTATGTCGCCTTCATGAATATCATCAAAGTTCTTAATTGTAATACCACATTCGTAACCTTTCGCAACTTCTTTTGCATCGTCTTTGAAGCGTTTTAACGCATCAACTTCTCCTTCGAAAATGACGATACTATCTCGAATAACACGAACGCTTGAATTACGTGAAATTTTACCTTCTGTTACATAGCTTCCCGCAATTGTACCAATTTTAGAAACTTTAATCGTCGCACGAACTTCAGCTTGACCAATAACTTTTTCTTCATACTCGGGATCAAGCATCCCTTTCATTGCTAATTCGATTTCTTCAATCACTTGATAGATGACACGGTGTTGACGAATATCAACGCCTTCTTCTTCTGCTGCACGCTTAGCGTTCACATCAGGACGAACGTTAAAACCGATAACGATTGCATTTGATGCTGATGCTAGTGAAATATCAGATTCATTAATTGCGCCTGCGCCTGTGTGAATAATTTTAACGTTGACACCTTCAACATCAATTTTCATGAGTGATGCTGCCATCGCTTCAACTGTTCCTTGAACATCTGCCTTAACAATTAAATTCAATTCTTTCATTTCACCTTGACTCATTTGATCGAACAGATTATCAAGTGTCACGCGTGTCTTCTCTCCGCGCATCTCTTGAATTGCTTCGCCAGCTCGTTTTTCACCAATTTGACGTGCAGTTTTCTCGTCTTCAAAGACTACGAAACGATCTCCAGCTTTTGGCACATCACTAAGTCCAGTAATTTCTACTGGTGTTGATGGATCCGCTGATTGCACACGACGTCCAACATCACTCATCATTGCACGGACACGACCAAATGTATTACCTACAACAATTGGGTCACCTACATGTAATGTTCCATCTTGTACAAGTAGCGTTGCAACAGAACCGCGACCACGGTCTAGTTCAGCCTCAATTACTGTTCCACGTGCAAGTACTTTTGGATCTGCTTTTAATTCAGCTACTTCAGCAACTAGAAGGACCATTTCTAGCAATGTGTCAATACCATCACCAGTTAATGCAGAAATCGGAACAAATATTGCATCGCCGCCCCATTCCTCAGCAACAAGGCCATGTTCAGTTAGCTCTTGCATAACTCGTTCAGGATTTGCAGATGGCTTATCCATTTTATTTACTGCTACGATAATTGGAACTTCCGCTGCCTGTGCGTGATTAATCGCTTCAACCGTTTGTGGCATAACGCCATCATCCGCTGCTACAACTAGGATTGTAATATCGGTAACTTTCGCACCACGTGCACGCATCGTCGTAAACGCAGCATGTCCTGGTGTATCAAGAAACGTCATTTTCTTGCCTTTTTCCTCGATTTGGTAAGCACCAATATGTTGTGTAATGCCGCCCGCTTCGCCTTGTGTTACTTTTGTATGTCTAATCGAGTCTAGAAGTGTCGTTTTACCATGGTCAACGTGACCCATAATTGTTACAACAGGAGGACGTTCGATTAAGGTTTCAGATGTTGTCGCTATTTCGCCTTTAGGTAATTCTGGCTCATCGAAATAAGTTTCAAGATCAGTTTTGTCAATACGAATTTCCTCTTCAACATCTACACCATAATCAGAACAGATTAATTCAATCGTATCTTTATCAAGTTCTTCATTAATTGTTACCATAACACCGACCATAAATAACTTTTTGATTAATTCAGAAGGCTCTTTTCCTAGCTTCTGTGCAAGTTCACCTACAGAAAGTGACTCGTAAAACGTAATCATATCAGGCAATGGCTTTTGTACTTTTGGAATCGGATTAGCTGGACGGTATCTTCTTCTACCTTGATTTATACCACGAGCCGGTGGGCGTCCACCGCGTCGCCCTGGACCAGCGCTGCGCCCTTGACCACCTTGACCTTGACTTGACGAAGGTCTTCCAGAAGTAGCTCCTCCTTGTGCAGGACGTGCTGCCGGACGACTTTGTCCAGTTGCCGGTCCGCCACTTGCTGCTGGACGATTTTGATTACTTTGACCTGTTGTTGATGTAGGTCTTCCACTTTGAGCAGGTTTTTTATAACCTGTTGAACCAGTAGAATTTTGACCGCTTGAAGTTGAAGTTTTTGCTCCACCTTGTGTACCTGAACTATATTGAGTTTTAGGTTTAGTAGACGCTTGTTTAGTCGGAGCTGGCGTTTCTTTAAATTCAGTCTTTATACCGAAAGATTTATCCAACTTACCAATCGCATCTGCATCAATTATCGCCATATGACTATTAACAATAATATCTGATTTTGCAAGTTCATCGACAATTTCTCTACTTGATTTCTTTGCTTGTCTAGCGTATTCATGCACTCGTATTTTCGTCATTCGCTCACCCCTGGTTGTATTCGTTGAGGAGCTCGGACAGTTTGCGGGAAAATCCCGCATCCGTTATCGCTATGACAACCCGCGATTCTTTCCCTATCGCGTGCCCGAGGTCTTCTCTACTCCCGAAGACATGCTTCTCAACGTTATAAAACGTACATTTATCCGTAATTTTCTTTTGTGTATTAGCAGATGCATCACCTGGAATAATGACAAGGCGCGCTTTTCCAGCTTGTATTTCGCGTACCACGAATTCTTCACCTGTTGTAATCATTCTTGCGCGCGCTGCCAAACCAAGCAACTGTAATATCTTCTTGGATTCGTTCATTTTAATGCTTCCCTACGAACCGCATGTAGAAGTTCATCATAAACTTCCGCCGGTACAGCGGTTTTAAGTTGACTTTCAATCGAACGATTACGGCGGGCAGTTTCGACTGCCTCTTCGGATTTTGACACATACGTCCCGCGGCCTGATTTTTTGCCAGTGAGATCAACTGAAACTTCCCCTTCTTTCGAGCGTACAATGCGAATCATTTCTTTTTTTGAAAGCATTTCGCCTGTTGCAGCGCATCTACGCAAAGGTACTTTTTTCAAATTCGACATGTGTAATCATCCTTCCTTCTCATTCTTCGATTGTATCTGTATATAAATCAATTTCTTCATCTTCTAAGTCGTCAGGAATTATCCCATCACTTGTTATAAAAACTTCAGCACCAGCAGGTGGATATATACCTAATTCACGTGCATCTTCTTCACTTTTTATATCAATTTTCCAACCTGTTAATTTTGCTGCAAGTCTAGCATTTTGTCCTCGTTTACCAATTGCTAGCGAGAGTTGATAGTCAGGTACAACAACTGTAGTAGACCTCTTCTCCTCGTTTACTTGAACATCAAGAACTTTAGAAGGGCTTAATGCATTCGCAACAAAAACAACTGGATCTTCAGACCATTCAACGATATCAACTTTTTCACCATTTAATTCATTAGAGATTGATTGAACACGTGCACCTCTTGCACCAACACATGAACCTATTGGATCTACTTCATCATTATTAGTAAAGACTGAAATTTTCGATCGATCCCCTGCTTCACGAGCAATTGTTTTAATTTCAACAATACCGTCATAAATTTCAGGAACTTCTAATTCAAATAATCTGCGAAGTAGTCCTGGATGTGCTCTAGAAACAAACACTTGAGGACCACGTGATGTACGCTCAACTTTTGTAATATATACTTTGATACGATCATGCGGTTTATATGTCTCTGTCTGTATTTGTTCGCCTATTGGTAGCACGGCTTCGATTTTTCCTAAGCCTACGTACAAGTTTCTTGCATCAAGTCGTTCAACGATACCATTTACAACATCGTCTTCACGATCAACATACTCCTCATAAATCATACCTCGTTCAGCTTCACGTACGCGCTGTGTAACGACTTGCTTTGCTGTTTGCGCTGCAATTCGTCCAAAATCCTTAGGCGTAACTTCTTCCTCAACAACATCGCCCAACTCATAAGCCGGGTTCAATTTATGTGCATCTTCTAAAGATATCTGAAGCCGATCATCTTCCATTTCTTCTACAACATCTTTTCTTGCATAAACTTTCATTGTGCCACTTTTAGAATTTAGGTCAACTCTAACATTTTGAGCTTGATTAAAATTTCGTTTATATGCTGTTACAAGCGCTGCCTCAATCGCTTCTAGTAAAACTTCTCTAGAAATCCCTTTCTGCTTCTCAAGGGCGGTTAGTGCATCGAGTAGATTACTACTCATTTCCATCACTCCTATAGTCAATTATGCAGAAAAGTCAATTGCCAATCGTGCCAATGCAATTTTTTCCTTACCAATCAAGACTTTAATTTTCCTTGTCTTAATGCGGACTTCAACCTCAGCACCATCAGCACTGTATGAAATCAAATGTCCTTCAAATTCTTTCATTCCATCGATTGGTGCATAAGTTTTAATAAAAACATATTGCCCTATCGCTTCTTCAAAATCTGCTTCTTTATTTAACGGTCGTTCAGCACCAGGTGAGGATACCTCGAGATAATAATTTTGCGTGATCGGATCGGTCCGGTCAAGCTCTTCGCTAAGCCTTGCGCTAACTAGCGCACACTGATCAATATCAATATCCCTCTTCGGTGTGTCTACGTATACTCGAAGAAACCAATCTTCTCCGTCTTTCACAAATTCTACGTCGACAAGCTCCAATTCCAAATCAGCAACGATTGGATTGACTAGCTCCTCAATGACCTCAGTAATATTATTCATCTTTTCCCTCCCCAAATCACAATAAAATAGTATAGAACAACAGAAAAGAGCGGGAATTCCCACTCTCTCTGCACAAGACTATTACAAAAGTTGTACCCATCATACCATACGACTACTGTTGTTGCAAACAATGCACTAGAACAACGAAAGCTGGTTCGCTTCTGGCATACCTTCTAAACAGCCAAGTGAATCCATATATTCAATAACTGTTTTGGAGACTCGTCCTCGCTGCTGTAAGTCTTCTTTTGATAAAAACTCACCATCTTTTCTCGCTTCCACGACTGAATTAGCTACGTTTGTACCAAGTGAAGGAATTGCGTTAAATGGTGGAATCAATGTGTTTCCATCAATCAAAAACGTTACTGCATCAGATTTATACAAGTCTGGCTTCACAATTGAAAAGCCACGTTCACTCATCTCAAGAGCTATTTCCAATACAGTTAATAGGTTTTTCTCTTTCGGAGTAGAATCGAGTCCTTTAGCATTAATTTCCTGGATATGCGCTCGAAGTGAAGCCGAACCTTTAGTCATCGTCAACAAATCAAAATCCGCTGCCCTAACCGAAAAGTAAGCTGAGTAATAAAGAATTGGATGATGCACTTTAAAATATGCAATACGAAGTGCCATTAATACATATGCAGCTGCATGGGCTTTCGGGAACATATATTTAATCTTTTTACACGAATCGATATACCAACCAGGGACTCCTTGTTCAACCATTGCTGCTTCAAACTCTGGTGAAAGACCCCTTCCTTTTCGTACAGACTCCATAATACTAAATGCCGTTGCTGGTTTCAGCCCTTGATAAATCAAATAGACCATTATATCATCACGACATCCGATTACGTCGGACAACACACATGTTTTATTTTTGATTAATTCTTGTGCGTTGCCTATCCACACATCCGTACCATGAGATAATCCCGAAATCTGTATGAGCTCTGAAAATGTAGAAGGTTTTGTTTCTTCCAACATTTGTCTGACGAAACGGGTTCCGAATTCAGGGACACCAAGCGTTCCTGTTTTACAACCAATTTGTTCTGGCGTGACGCCAAGTGATTCAGTTCCACTAAACAACTTCATAACACCTTCATCATCGGGAGGAATCGTCAGCGGATCAATACCTGATAAATCTTCCAACATTTTAATCATTGTAGGATCATCGTGACCCAGAATATCAAGCTTCAACAAGTTATTTTCAATTGAATGGAAATCAAAATGCGTCGTCATCCATGCAGAGTTTAAATCATTTGCTGGAAATTGGACAGGTGTGAAATCAAAAATATCCATCGTATCCGGAACAACGATAATTCCGCCGGGATGCTGACCCGTATTTCGTTTCACTCCAGAACAACCTAATACAAGACGATCAATTTCTGCCCCGCGTAAACTTAACCCATTGTCATTCATATACCCTCTCACATAACCATAAGCTGTTCGTTCGGCTACCGTTCCAATTGTACCCGCCCGGTAAACGAACTTCTCTCCGAATAGCTCTTTTGTGTAGTTGTGGGCTTTCGCTTGGTAATCTCCACTGAAGTTTAAGTCGATATCTGGCACTTTATCTCCTTCAAACCCAAGGAAAGTTTCAAACGGAATATCTTGTCCATCTTTTTTAAAGGCTGTTTCGCAAGTAGGACAATCTTTATCAGGTAAATCGTAACCTGAACTAACAGATCCATCCGTAAAAAACTCTGCTTGTTTACAAGTCGGACATACATAATGTGGTGCCAACGGGTTTACTTCAGTAATTTCCATCATCGTCGCAACAAGTGATGAACCTACAGAACCACGCGATCCAACTAAATATCCATCATCCAATGATCTTTTTACAAGCTTGTGTGAAATAAGGTAAACAACAGAAAAACCATTCCCTATAATTGAGGCGAGTTCTTTTTCTACTCTTTCTACAACAATTTCCGGAAGGTTTTCGCCATATATTTTATGTGCCATCGAATAAGTTAATTCTTTTACTTCTTCTTCTGCACCTTCAATTTTAGGTGTATATAAATCATCCTTAATCGCCTTCACATCACCAATTCGCTCTAAAATAGCACGCGGGTTATCAATAACGATTTCTTCAGCGACTTTCTCTCCTAAAAAAGAGAACTCTTCAAGCATTTCATCTGTTGTTCTAAAGTGAACAGCGGGCAAAGAATGCCTATTTAGGGGATTTGCTCCACCTTGTGAACGTACAAGTACTTCCCGGAACTTCTGATCAGTTTCATTTAGATAATGCACATTACCTGTTGCACAAACCGGTAGACCTACTGTTTTACCCAATTTTATTAACTTCCTCATAATATCTTCCATATTCCACTCATCGCGAATTAATTCCATGTCAACAAGATGTGAATAAACTGGTTTCGGATGAATTTCAAGATAATCATAAAACTTAGCAATTTCTTCAACTTCTTCTGGTGATTTTTGCATCAATCCATTAAAAACTTCACCATTCGAACAACCCGACCCAATTAACAAACCTTTACGATGCTTAACAAGTAAAGAACGTGGGATTCGCGGAACACGAAAGAAATAATTCATATGCGAATAAGAGACAAGTTTAAATAAATTCTTTAAACCTTCATCACTAGTAACTAATAGCGTACAGTGTGTTGGACGTGAGCGTTTATACGTATCTCCTTCACCAATATGTTTATTAAAATCATCTAAATAATGAATATCCATTTCTTCGGCTTCAGCTAATAAACGCAAGAACAGATATCCTGTTGCCTCTGCATCATAAATAGCACGGTGATGCTGTGTTAGATCTATATTATACTTTTTCGCAAGCGTATTTAGTCGATGATTTCCCATTTCAGGATGAAGTAATCGGGCGAGTTCTAGCGTGTCTATTACTGGGTATGAAACATGTGGTAACCCTGATTGCTTACTCGCTTCATAAAAGAAGCCCATATCAAAAGAAGCATTATGAGCAACAAGAATTGAGTCACCTATCCAATCACTAAAATCTTTTACAACTTCAGCAATTTCAGGTGCATTCTGTACCATATCATCAGTAATACCCGTTAAATTTGTCGTGATAGCTGAAAGTGGATGATGTGGATTTGAGAATCGTTCAAACTTATCTATAACTTCCCCGTTACGTATTTTAACAGCTGCTAGCTCGATTATTTTATTATAAACCGCAGAAAGTCCGGTAGTTTCAACATCAAATACAACATATGTATCTTCATCAAGCTTGCGGTGCTGCTCATCATAAACAATAGGAACTCCGTCATCTACAAGATTCGCTTCCATACCAAAAATTACTTTAATCCCGTGTTTCTTTCCAGCTGAGTTAGCATCAGGAAATGATTGCACGTTCGCATGATCTGTAATTGCTATTGCCGGATGACCCCATTTAGCAGCTTGTTCAACAAGTGCAGCGGGCGTAACAACAGCATCCATTTGACTCATTGTCGTATGCGCGTGAAGTTCAATTCTTTTCCGATTTTCCGGTGCATTATCTTTCCTTATAACTGGTGAGACTTCCATAATATCCTGAGCCATCATAATTAAATCACGTACGAAAGTATCATTTTGGATACCACCACGTGCGCGTACCCAAGTACCTTTTTTCAACGTTTCCATATATTTTCCATCTTCTTCATTACGGGAAAACATTTTAACAATAATTGAGTCCGTATAATCTGTAATTTTAATTGTCATTATAGAACGGCCGCTTCTTAACTCTCTAACTTCCGCATCGAAAATAAACCCTTCTATTGCGACACGTCGTTCTTCATCTTGAATTTCACGTATTTCCATCATTGGTTCATTAGATTTGATTGGCGTACCTAACTGGAAAGGTCCAGATGGCATATCCCCTGTTTCTTTCCGCGACTTTTCTCTATTTTGCATATCTACTAACGCTTTTTTAGCCATATCTTGCTCTTCTACTTGGCGTTGTAATAGAAATGCTTTTTGAGCCTCTTCCGTACCATTATCTCCTTCTGTCAATTTAAAATCGATAATAGGACGAGAAAAACCACATGAAATGAATACTTCCGAAATGAGTGAAGCATATTTCCCTTTCATCGTCTGAAGCTCCATATCATTCATGCAAAGTAGCGTCATTTTTTCACCTGTTACAATAGGCATTTGATTAGTAAGTCTCTCCCTAATCGGTGGGGACATGTCCCTTAACTCTTCCAATACGAATGGCCAGTACTGCACAATTAATTGTTCATCGTTAATTGTCTCTGAACTATTAATTTGTAACCTAATCGTTGCAATTGCCGAGAAAGCCTCATTTATTCGCTGAGAAAAAATAGTAAAGACATCTACTGGAAGGGGTTTGTCCATTTTTATATTAAATTGCCATACTTTTGATTTTCGGTGAATGCTCACTCGCTGCAATAAAGCATTTTCAAAATGAACTGCGAACTCATCATTAGTCATATTGATTTGCTGTAAAAGAAGTTGTAATTTCACCACTCCATCATGATTTGTGTCCATAAGCGTCCTCCTTTTTTCATTTTATTAAAAAAGAAAGGAAGCGCTAAAATTCAGCCTCCCATTCTTGCTCCTACTTAGCCCCAAAAAATTCTTGTAGCTTTTCAGTAATTTCTTCAATTTTCCATTCTGTTGTTTCACCCGTTTTACGGAATTTCACTTCAACGATTCCTTCTGCAGCTTTCTTCCCAATTGTTAAGCGAATCGGTAAACCAATTAAATCAGAATCTGCAAATTTCACACCTGCACGTTCAGCTCTATCATCGAATAGAACGTTAAATTTATAAGACTCTAATAGTTTATATAAATTCTCTGCTAGTTCTTTTTGGTCTTCGTTTTTTAAATTAATTGGGACTAAATGAATATCGAATGGCGCAAGATTCATCGGCCACTTCAACCCATTTTCATCATTATATTGTTCAGCAACTGCTGCCATTATTCTAGATACACCTATTCCGTAACATCCCATTATATAAGGCTTAGAGCGACCATTTTCATCAAGGAACGTTCCTTCCATAGGCTCGCTATAAGTTGTACCCAGTTTAAAAATGTGACCGACTTCTATCCCTTTGGCAAACTTAATTGTTCCTTCGCCGTCCGGTGTTAAATCGCCTTCTTCAATAAAACGTAGGTCCGCATACTTATCTACCGCAAAATCACGTTCTGGGTTAACATTAATAAGATGGAATCCATCTTCATTAGCCCCTGTCACGCCGTTTACGATTGCTGCAACCGCATTATCAGCAATAACCTTTACACCGACTGGGAGCTTAACTGGACCGATTGAACCTACTTCACAGGATAGAAGTTCGCGTACATCGCCTTCATATGCAAATTCAACTTCAGTTGCACCTAGTAAGTTTTTCAACTTTATATCATTTATTTCATGATCACCACGTCCAAGTACAACTATTAATTCATCATCCGCTTTAAATATTAACGTTTTAATACAACTCTTCACGTCAACTTCTAAAAACGTTGCGACTTCCTCAATTGTATGTTTATTAGGCGTTTCTACTTTCTCAATTTCCCCTAATGGTTCATCAGACTTTTCATAATCATTTCGAACTTCAGCCATTTCGATATTCGCAGCAAATGAAGTCGTTTCACTATAAGCAATTGTGTCTTCACCAATTTCAGATAAAGCCATAAATTCATGAGTTCCTGAACCACCGATTGATCCTGCATCTGCGATTACTGCACGAAAATCAAGTCCGAGTCTTGTAAATATATTTGTATAGGCCTGTTTCATCTGTTGGTACTTTTCATCGAGACTCTCTTCATTTGAATGAAAAGAATAAGCGTCTTTCATAATGAACTCCCGGCCTCTTAACAAGCCGAAACGTGGACGCTGTTCGTCTCTAAATTTCGTTTGAATTTGATACATCGTAAGGGGAAGTTGCTTATAAGATTTCACTTCGCCTCGAATAAGCGCTGTAATAATTTCCTCATGTGTTGCGCCAAGAGCAAACTCTCTCCCATGACGATCTTTTAAACGGAAAAGTTCAGGCCCGTAATTATACCATCTTTCTGTTTCCTGCCAAAGTTCAGCTTGTTGTAGAGCTGGCATCAGTACTTCAACTGCATCAATTGCTTCCATTTCCTCTTTAATTATTACTTGAATATTATCAAGCACTCTTTTACCTAGTGGCAGAAACGAATAAACACCGCTCGTAACTCGGCGTATAAATCCTGCACGTAGTAAAAGTTGATGGGATATAATTTCCGCATCAGAAGGCACCTCACGCATTGTTGGCATGAATGTTAGTGTTTGTTTCATATATAGATTCCACCTCATAATATTTTTTTATATTGTCAGGATACCAGCAATCTTATCAAGTTTTATCTAGAAAAAGAAGCGCTGTATATCATTCCATGTTACAACGACCATAAGAACCATGAGAAGTACGATTCCTACAAAATGAACCATTCCTTCTTTTTTTCGATCGACTGGTTTACCGCGTATCGCTTCAAATAGGAAGAATAATAATCTACCACCATCAAGTGCAGGTAGTGGTAGTAAATTCATAATCCCTAGATTAATACTTAGTATTCCAGCCCAATGCATCAAGTTGTATATCCCAAACTTGGCAACTTCTTCAGTTGCTTTGTAAATTCCAACGGGACCAGATAATGCATCAATCGTGAATTGTCCTGTGACAAGCATACCGAGTAACTCAGCAATCTTCTTAAACCAGAACCATGTCTGTTCAGCACCAAATACGACAGCTTTGACTGGCCCTTTTTCAATCGGACTCGTATAAAGTACACCGATTTGCCCAAATTCTCGTCCCGCTTTTTTAAGTTTCGCCGGAACTACATCAAGATTGACTAGCTCTCCACCACGTTCAACTACAAAATTAAGTGGAACCCCTGGACTTTCTTGAATAATTTCAGCAAATTCAGTCCAACTCGAAATTGCAGTACCGTCAACTTCTTTAACGTAGTCTCCAGCTTTCATCCCAGCACTCTGTGCAGCACCCGTGGATTGTACTTCTGTAATTATAGGTTCATTCGTCGGAACACCTTGAAGTAATCCGATTGTCAAAAAGATGAAAAATGCTAAGATAAAGTTAAAAAGAGGTCCAGCAAAAATCGTCAGTGTACGGCTAATCAGCGGTTTAGATTCAAACTGCCTATCATACGGCGCGATAATTGTTTCTTGCCCCTTTTCAATGATAACCGCATCTCTAGATACGTTGTACCGAACTAGTTCGCCTTCATCATCATAACCCTCAACAAATAACTCTTTTTCAAAATCTGAAGACTCGACCTCCATAAACATAATAGAAGGATCGGAATTGTTTTGATTCAAATAAACTTTTTTTACTTCTCCAGAGTCATCAATATATAAACCAATTCGATAACCTGGTTTCAATTCTACTGTGTCAAAATCTTCACCAGCCATCCGAACATATCCACCTAGTGGAAGAAGGCGAACTGTGTATAATGTTTCACCTTTGGTAATCCCGATAATTTTTGGTCCAAAACCTATTGCAAATTCACGCACCATAATACCAGCTTTTTTCGCGAACAGAAAATGCCCAAGTTCATGAAAAAAGACAAGCGAGCCGAAAACGACTATAAATGAAAGTACGGTCTCCATAAAAAACCACCTTTACTGGCTCAATGACCATTTTTTTGGCCTGGCCGGAAATAAAAAACGTTTACTTTAACATAGCGTGTACTAATTTTCGAACGTTATTATCAATATCTACAATTGTTTGAAGATCTGGCGAGTGAATTGTTTTATGTGATTCCATTATATGCTCTACTATATCATCAATTCGAAGAAAAGGTATTCTCCCTTGCATAAATAAACCAACTGCTACTTCATTGGCAGCATTCATCGCAGCAGGCATTGTTCCGCCTTCTTTCCCTGCAGCATACGCAAGTGCAAGCGCCTTGAAACGAGTATAGTCCATTTTTTCAAAATGAAGCTGCCCAATTTCCTCAAGTCGGAGTGGAGTAGACCGTTTTAATTCTATGCGATCTGGATAAGTTAATGCATATTGAATTGGTACCCTCATATCTGGAGAGCCAAGCTGCGCCATGACACTTGTGTCAATAAATTCCACCATAGAATGAATAATACTTTCACGATGTAATAGTACGTCAATTTTTTCATAAGGAATATCAAATAAATGATGCGCCTCAATTACTTCAAGTCCTTTGTTCATCATCGTAGCAGAATCAATCGTTAATTTATTACCCATAGACCAATTCGGATGAGCAAGTGCCTCTTGAACTGTAACATGCTCAAGCTGCTTTCGCGTCAAATCCCTGAAGCTCCCACCTGAAGCAGTTAATATTAATTTTGAAATTTGTTTCGGATTCTCCCCGTTTAACGCTTGAAATAAGGCAGAATGCTCACTGTCTACTGGAAGAAGTGACACTCCTTTTTTACGCGCAGCTTCTATAACAATATCTCCTGCGGCAACAAGTGTTTCTTTATTAGCGATTGCAATTGTTATTCCTGCTTCAATTGCTTCCAACGTAGGTTTAAGACCAACACTTCCACTTACAGCATTTAGTAAAATATCCGCTCCTGTATGCGCAGCGACTACTATTAATCCTTCATTGCCATAAACAAATTTGATGGCTGGAAACTCGCCTTTTAAGATTTCCATATCTTCACGTCTCATTACAGAAATAGTTGTAGGTTTATAAGCAATGGCTAATTCCCTAACTTTATCTACATTTAAACCAGCAGAAAATGAAACGAGCTCGAACAATTCTGGATTTGCCTCTATAATATCAATTGTTTGTATTCCTATAGAACCTGTCGCGCCCAATAGACTTATTTTCTTTCTCATTCTAAAACCTCTTTCATTATGTTACGAATTTAAGGAAATGAAGAAGCGGTAACACGAAAAGGAGACTATCGAATCGATCTAGAATTCCCCCGTGCCCCGGTAGCAGTTTTCCTGAATCCTTCACATTATAATGCCGCTTTAGTGCAGACTCAACTAAATCGCCTAACTGGCCAACCGTAGATGCGACAATCGTAACCGCAATTAAGATTATATAGGAAGATGCTATTGGGTAAAAGTATTGAAAGACACATGCAAAAACAATAGCCGAAAGGAGGCCACCCACAAACCCTTCAATTGTTTTATTAGGAGATATTTCGGGCCACAATTTACGTTTCCCTATTTTTCGTCCGATGAAATATGCCCCTGAATCCGTGGTCCAAATCACCATTAACGCATATACAACAAATTCTATTCCAATTGCTCTTGTTTCGATTAGATAATAAAATCCTATTCCTACGTATAATACTGCTAGTGTTGAAAATGCTGCATGATCGAATGTAAAGCGATTTTTAACAACGACAGTGTACAACAATAGGATTAAAATACTTGCGAATGCCATTTCAATTTTTGTGTATCCAACTACACCATATAAATAATCAGCCCAATTTGATGGCATAAGAATAGCTATGAGAGCAATCCAAGTAATAAAACCGGAAACAGAAAGTATTTTTATATCATTCATACGCAGTAACTCAAATAGACCAATAGTAGCTATTAAAAATATCGCAATTGTAAATGGCAGTTTGCCGTAGATTACAAGCGGAATAAAAAATGCAAATGCAAATATAGCGGTTATTATTCTTTGCTTCAAACTTCGTCGTCCCCTTCCACACTACCGAAACGTCTACTTCTCGATTGAAACTCTTTTATCTCACTAAGCATGCATTGTTCATCAAAATCAGGCCACAATACATCAGTAAATGAGAACTCAGAATATGCTAGTTGCCACAACATAAAATTGGAAAGACGCACTTCGCCACTCGTTCGAATAAGTAAATCAGGTTCCGGTAAATGCGACGTCATTAAATGAGCATCCATTAATGATTCATTAATATCAGTAATTTTTATTTCACCATCAATTGCAAGTTGTGTAATTTCTTTAACACTTTCAATAAGTTCTAAGCGACTCCCATAATTCATCGCAAAATTCAGTGTCATACCATCATTATCAGCAGTTGCTTCCATCGCACTTTGAATAGCTTGTTTCGTATGATTAGGCAAAAGATCAAAATTACCAATCATCTCTACCTTGACGTTTTGCTCGATTAGTTCGGGGAGGTACGTACTAAGAAACTCTCCTGGTAGCTTCATCAGAAAATCAATTTCGAGTTTCGGTCGTTTCCAATTTTCCGTTGAAAACGCATATAAAGTTAGTACTTTTATTCCAAGCTTACTTGATATACGCGTAATTTTCCGAACAGTTTTCATGCCTTCGTGATGACCAGCGATTCTTGGTAAGTTACGACTCTTCGCCCATCTCCCATTACCATCCATTATTATTGCTACATGTGCAGGGATATGTTTGCTTTTCACAGTTTCAATCTGCTCCGCTAATTCTTTATCAAGTACTAAGGTTTTCTTTCGCATGAGTTTTCCCAGCATATTTTCCCTCCACTCCGCTACTTTTCAGAGCAAATACAGTCTAACATTTCTTAAGACCATTAAAATCATATTATAGCATATTTTAAAAGCGTTAGCGCTCTGAAGATTTGTCTCTACGCTCTATTTTCTATTTAAAAAAAGACGTCCTGAAATTAGGACGTCCCGGAAATTAAAATGTTCTTTATTATAAATAATTTTAATCTTCAATTCGAGATGGTTCCTAATTCTTCGTTGTTTAGCCCTTATAATATCGGTAACAGCAACCTAACTAAAGCACGTATACCAAAAAGAATTAAAGATAGGACAAACTATAACCTAATATAAAACATCTATACTTTATCTCAGACTTCCAAAATTTCGATTTCTTTATTTTTAGCCGTTTCATCAATTTTAAGAATATAAGCATCGGTTAACTTTTGGATTTCATCACCATTACGATGAAGTTCATCTTCCGTTATTTCACCGTTCTTTTCAAGTTTCTTAAAATCTTCATTGCTATCACGTCGAACGTTGCGAATTACAACTTTCGAGTTTTCAGCTTCTTTTTTAACAAGCTTCACAATATCTTTGCGGCGATCTTCAGTCAATGCAGGTATTGCAAGACGAATGATAGTTCCATCATTTGATGGTGTAATACCAATATCAGATTTTAGTATAGCTTTTTCAATATCACCTAATGTTGTTTTGTCATATGGTTGGATAACGAGAAGGCGAGCTTCAGGGACTGATATCCCAGCCATCTGATTAATAGGAGTAGGCGCACCGTAATAATCAACTGTAAGTCTATCAAGTAGTGAAGCATTAGCACGTCCAGCTCGGATTGAAGCTAATTCTCTTGTGAAAGCTCCAATTGCATTGTCCATTCTTTCTTTCGCTTGTTCCATAACTTCGTTTGGCATTACAAATTCCTCCTGACAACCGTCCCGATTGGTTCACCAAGTACGGCTCTTTTTATATTACCAGTCTCCATAATAGAGAATACAACTAGTGGTATATCATTATCCATACACAAAGTTGAAGCAGTCGAATCCATTACTTCAAGTCCATCACTAATTACTTTTAAAAATGACAATTCAGTATACTTAACCGCAGAACTATCTTTCATTGGATCTGCTGAATAGACACCATCTACATTATTTTTCGCCATTAGAATTACATCAGCTTCAATCTCAGCTGCTCTTAATGCCGCAGTCGTATCCGTTGAAAAATACGGATTACCCGTACCCGCAGCGAATATAACGACGCGTTTTTTCTCAAGATGTCTTATTGCTTTCCGTCTTATGTACGGTTCTGCAACCTGTCTCATTTCAATTGAAGACGACACGCGCGTTTCAACCCCAAGTTTTTCGAGGGAATCTTGAAGGGCTAGTGAGTTCATAACAGTTGCAAGCATTCCCATATAATCGGCTGTTGCTCTATCCATACCCATTTCACTACCTACTTTACCACGCCAAATGTTCCCGCCACCGACGACGATAGCTACTTCGACATCAAGTTCGACAACTTCTTTAATTTGCTCAGCGACAGTTTTGATAATCTCAGGGGATAGTCCAAAGCCTAATTCACCAGCAAGTGCTTCACCGCTTATTTTCAAAACAATTCTTTTATATTTTGGCATGCTTAATTTCGGCCTCCATTATTCGGATTTTCTCGAAAAAGAGGGAACACCACATGTGTGCTCCCCATTTAGTTGAAACTTATTTCCCTTGTACTTGATTCATAACTTCATCTGCAAAGTTTTCTTCGCGTTTTTCAATTCCTTCGCCAACTGCATAGCGAATAAACTCTTTCAATGTGCCGCCAGTAGATTTAACAAATTCGCCGACCTTTTGATCAGAGTTTTTAACAAATGCCTGATCAAGAATACAAATGTCTTCAAAGAATTTACCGATTCGGCCTTCTACCATTTTAGCTACGATATTTTCAGGTTTTCCTTCATTTAAAGCTTGTTCAGTAAGTACTTTTCTTTCACGATCAACTTCCTCTTCAGAAACCTGATCACGCGATACGTATTTCGGATTAAGTGCTGCAACGTGCATCGCAATATCTTTTGCAGCTTCTTCATCAGAAGATCCTTCTAATAACACAAGAACACCAATACGGCCACCCATGTGTAGATATGGACCAAATGCATCATTATCTGTTTTAGTACGAATTTCAAAGCGACGAAGTGTTAACTTTTCGCCAATTTTCGCAACTGCATTTGAGATATGTTGATCAACAGTCAAACCATTCTCAAGTTTCGAGTTGTTAGCTTCTTCAATTGTAGCCGGCTTAACATTTAGAAGATGTTCTCCTAACTCTTTTACAAGTGTTTGGAAACCTTCGTTTTTAGCAACGAAATCTGTTTCAGCATTCACTTCAAGAATAACGGCTTCATTGCCATCGATATGAACAGATGTAATACCTTCTGCTGCAATACGATCTGCTTTTTTCGCGGCGCTAGAAAGACCTTTTTCACGTAAAAAGTCGATTGCAGCATCCATTTCACCATTTACTTCAGTAAGTGCTTTTTTACAATCCATCATTCCTGCACCTGTTTTTTCGCGTAGTTCTTTCACCATTTGAGCTGTTATTTTTATTGTCATTATTTTCATTCCTCCAATATATGTCATCAATTCCTAAAAAAAGACGATAAGGGGGTTGGCCGCTTATCGTCTTCCATTAGGGGGTTGTTCAAAAAGGACTTACTTTTAAATTGTCTATTGACATTTAATTTCCCTTAGGAAGTGGCGCCCTTATTCTACTTTGGACTTTTCATCCACTCTTTAAAAATTATTCTACTGATACTGGTGCAGCTGCTACTGCTTCAACAGGTGCTTCTTCTTCATCTTCTTCACCTTGTCTTGCTTCAAGTAAAGCGTCTGCCATTTTGCTTGTTAATAAACGAACTGCGCGAATCGCATCATCATTCGCAGGAATGATATAGTCGATTTCATCTGGATCACAGTTTGTATCAACAATTCCAACGATTGGAATGTGTAACTTGATAGCTTCTGCTACAGCGATACGTTCTTTACGTGGGTCAACCACATAAAGTACATCTGGTAAAGCTTTCATATTTCGGATACCACCGAGGAATTTCTCTAATTTATCATGCTCTTTATTCAATTGACCAACTTCTTTTTTAGGTAGAACTGCAAATGTTCCGTCTTCTTCCATACGTTCAATTTGTTTCATACGAGAAACACTTTTTTGAATCGTAGAGAAGTTTGTCAACGTACCACCGAGCCAACGTTGGTTAATATAATACATTCCCGCACGTTCCGCTTCTTCTTTAATCGCATCTTGTGCTTGTTTTTTTGTACCAACAAAAAGTACTTTTCCACCGTCTTCGCCAACTTGACGCATAAATGCATATGCTTCTTCAAGTAATTTTACTGTTTTTTGAAGATCGATGATGTAAATGCCGTTACGTTCAACAAAAATAAATTTCTTCATTTTTGGATTCCAACGACGTGTTTGGTGTCCGAAATGAACACCTGCTTCTAATAATTGCTTCATTGAGACTACTGCCATGTCTATTCCTCCTGTTTTGGTTGGATTCCTCCGTACAGTTCATCCAAAAGAACGACCTCTCGGCACCGTTTCCTTTGTCCATGTACGTGTGTAGTAATACCACTTGGTAATATAGCATATAATAATTATTTTAGCAACTATATTTATCTAAACTTCAAAATGAGTTCTACTTCTGTTCTTCCTTTGCCGAGCGTTTTTGCAATCTCTTCAATCGTATATCCTGAATCATAAAGCTGTATGGAACGTTTTCTGTCATCGACTTCGGTTGTCACCTGTTCAATATCTTGTTTTATAAGAGTCGTTGCACCATATGATTTTAATACATGTTTAATTGGTGTAATAGGTTTCCTAATAGGTATAGCGTCAATTTCAACTTCATTTAGCGCAGTATTAGTATTAGTTTTTGACAACTCAGCAGTTTGACTTTTAATCAAATTACTTTGTCTTTCTTCTTGTTTCATAAGCTGTTTAATAAGCCTGTCATTTTCATCTTTTAATTCAGCTAAATATGCACCTATTGAATCATCCATCTCTCTCATCAACTTACTTTGTCGAAGCTCTAAATCGTCAAATTTTGATACTTTGGCATTGAGTAGAGCAATAAAATAAAAACTAATCAATAGTGCGACGAATAAAAATAATACAGCAATCATTAGCATTGTCATTACCCCATAAAGTCAACAAATGCACCTTTAAAAGGATGCACAGTTTCCATTTCCTCTTCATTATGTTGATCTTTATTGTTCTTTCGACCTTCTTCACGATCTTTTTTTTCACGTGTTGTTTTAGATAACTCTTCAGCTTCTAGAACGGTTTCACGACTTTTCAGTGTTTGTCGCTCCATTAGTACATTTGCTTGATCTTGATTTAATTGAGATTGTTGTTGTTTTTGTTCAGCAACTTTACCTGCATCGAATGTTTTGGGTATCGCAATTTGGAGTTCGATTCCTTTTAAGCTCATAATATCCCTCCATCGATTACTTCTGGCGCCAATAAATTCCTTAATTTAAATAATGCTCTAGAATGAATTTGAGATATCCTGGAAGTTGATAAGTTCAATATTACGCCTATTTCAGTTAGCGTTAATTCATCTGTATAAAAAAGATTTAGCACAAGTTGTTCGTTATCATTTAATTCTTTAATTTTAATAACTAGCTCTTTTACTAATTCACCCATTATGGTCATTTGCTCAGGTGTTTTAGAATGATTGTCCTTTAAAATAAATGGACTCTGGCTTTCGTCTTCATCATCTTGTAATTTATTATCAATTGAAAGTACGTTGGAAAAATACTGTTCATGCATCGTTTGGTAAACTTCTCCAACGCTTAAGCCCATATGATCGGCAACTTCTTCAGCTGTTGGATGACGCATAATTGATTGTTCAAGTTTTTCGATTTCTATTTTTAACTTCTTCGACTTATCTCTTGACGAACGTGGGAGCCAATCTTCTTTACGTAGGCCATCAATTATTGTACCTCTAATTCGAAATGAGGCGTACGTGTCAAACTTCAAGTCTCTTCCTGGGTCAAATTTCGTTAATGCATCAAATAAGCCCTGTAGTCCGAGACTCATTATATCGTCTCTAGAAACATTTCGCGGTAATCCAGAACTAATTCGTTGTACGTGATATGAAACAAGCGGCTTATACTTTTTCACAAGCATATCCCCGGCTTCTGGGTCACGATTCGAAGTCCAGCGCTCCCAATATGTAACTTCTTTTGTCTGATTTTGTTTTGACATCGAATTCCTCACTCCTTGATGATTCCGATATACCTTCCCACCATTATAGCAAATTTTGTCGAAAAATGAAGACGCTATAAAAATCTATTAGATAAAAAAAGACGTCTGAAGATTCCAGCCGCCGTTCCTTCATATTTCAACCGTTCCTTTATTGACCGTTCTAATAGACAGTATTGATGTCTCTGGGTCAAATTCTATCGTCCGACCATTGGACCCGCCAGTATCTTCGGCAATAATAGGGATAGCTAAACGCTTCAGTTCATTTTTAACTGCTTCGATATTACGTGGACCGATCCGAATCGTATCATTAGAACCGAATTGAAACATTTGCGCACCACCTGCTATCTTTGCTTTTAAAGACATTGGTCGCACACCTTCTGCTTTAAGTAATTCTATTAGGGCAAATACGCCGGTATCAGCAAACTTCGATACATTAATCCTTTTGGACCTGTCAAGACTAGAATCTGGCAACATCACATGCAACATACCTGCAATTTTCTTTGTTTCATCGTATAGAATTACACCTACACAAGACCCTAGGCCCGTTGTACGTATCGTTCCCGTATTTTTCACAATATTCATGTCTGCAATACCTACTCTGACTACTTCTTTCACCGTAATCATTTTAAAGCACGCCTAGTGATCGGAATATTGTTAAGTATGAAGTTGGATCAGGTAATAAGAAAAAATGACCGTTCATACTTTCGATACCTTCCGCACTTTCTTCTGAAATTTGTGTATTAATAACGATAACCTCATCACTCTCATAAGATACTTCAATTAAACCAAAGCTAACAATTGCTCCTACCATATCAATACTTAAGGATGGTACAGTTGGCTGTATTTTTAAGCCCGTGAAATCAGATAATGAGGATAAATAAGATCCAGATAAAATATTGCCAAGTTCTTGCATCGCTGAAATTCCAATCTCAGGTATAGATGAAGAATTAAAATCGAATGTAGCATCTCCGATAAGCTTTTGGATAAAGCGATTCGCACTTTCAATAGACAAAATGAAGAACATGCTACCAGTAAGATCCCCCTCAACACGAAGAAAAATACCGACAACCTCTTCTTCCGCGCCTCCGGCAAGATCAAACATTTCATCAAATGATACTAGTTCTACACTAGGTACTTTCATATCAATTTTCCGATCAAGTAATTGTGAAAGTGATGTTGCCGCGTGTGCAGCCCCTATATTACCAATTTCCTTTAATACATCTAGATGCATATCCGTTATCGGAATTTCACTGCTCATTCTACGACCACCCGTTTTACTGGTTCTAATACTTTCTGCAAATCTAACATTACAAACAGACGACTATCAATTTTTGCAACACCAGAAATAAATTCAGATTGAACAGAACCTACAACATCCGGCTGTGGCCCAATTGCATCGCGCGGTATATCTAATACATCATTTGCACCATCGACGATTAAGCCGACATTATACTCTTCAAGTGATACAATAATTATTCTTGTACTATCATCAACCTCTTTTAATTCTAAGCCGAATCTTGCGCGCAAATCAATAATCGGTGTAACTATTCCTCTAAGGTTAGTAACCCCTTTAACGTAAGAAGGGGTATTCGGAACACGAGTAATTGAAATCAGACGTTCGATCCCTTGGACTACATCAACTTCAATTGCATATTCTTTTTCAACCAATTCAAAAATGATTACTTTTAATTCATTTCCCTCTACTATCTCAGTCATATTTATCACTCCCGACTATTTAATCAATGAGTTACAATCAACAATAAGTGCAACTTGCCCATCTCCAAGAATTGTCGCTCCAGATATTGCAAAGACACTCGTTAAATAGTTTCCAAGTGCTTTTAGAACAATTTCTTGTTGCCCAATAAATGAATCTACTAATAGTCCAGCAAGTTTTTCACCTTTACGAACGATGACTACAGATTGATGCTCAATAGCACCTGTTTGTTCTTCAGGCATTTTAAAGATTTCTTTCAAGTTAAGAAGCGGTATGATATTTCCTCGAAAATCTATTACTTTTTGATTATGTGCATTCATAATATCTGACGTTCTAATAATTGCAGTTTCAATAATAGATGTTAAAGGAATTGCATAAACTTCTTTTTCTAAATTAACAAGCATGACTGAAATAATTGACAATGTTAACGGCAATTGGACCTGGAATAAAGAACCTTTTCCTTCTGTCGATTCAATAGAAATATGACCACCGAGCGATTCGATTGTTGTTCGGACAACATCCAAACCTACACCTCTACCAGAAACATCTGAAATCTTTTCTGCTGTTGAAAAGCCTGACGCTAAAATTAATTCGGCCACTTGACGGTCTGTCATTAAAAGAGATTCCTCTTCTGTTACGACACCGCTTGAAATTGCTTTCGCAAGAACACGTTCACGGTTAACACCTGCACCGTCATCTTCAAGTTCAATAAACACATGATTCCCAGAATGATAAGCGCTAAGCGTAACAGTTCCCTCTTCTGGCTTACCTTTTGCACGACGCTCTTCTGGTGTCTCTACACCGTGATCAAGCGCATTTCGAATTAGATGGACAAGTGGATCACCTATCTCATCAATTACAGTTCGATCCAGCTCTGTTTCTGCACCAACTATTTCTAGTTTCACTTTCTTGTTCAGGTCACGAGCAAGTTGTCTGACCATAGTAGGGAATCGATTAAATACCGTTTCAACTGGTATCATACGCATATTCAAGATTATATTTTGCAAATCACCAGATACACGTGTAATTCCTTCGACAGTTTCCGTTAATTCTGGATGATGTATTTCATCAGCGATGGACTGAAGTCGTCCTCTGTCAATAACGAGTTCCTCGAATAAGTTCATTAAGATATCTAGTCTTTCAATATTTACACGAATTGTACGATTACTCGCCTGAGCTTGCACGCGATTACTAGGAGCGGCGTTCGGTTTACTCCCAACGACGACTTCTTCTTCTTCTTTCTTCACACTTTCTGACACTTTAATTTTTTCATCGTCATGTGTGCGTTTGCTGTCTAATAAGTACTCATTTGTTATAGATTTAACATGCACTTCTTCAATTTCAGAAACTTTCATTATTTTAGCTTTTATAACGTCTACATCTTCTTTCGAAATGAGGACTGCTGTGAATTGAGAATCAAAATCCTCATCTTCAAGTCGATCAACGGCTGGTTCAGATTTAATAATATCCCCAGCAGATTCAAGTATTTCAAAAACCATAAATACTCTTGCTGCTTTCAAAAGGCAATCTCCGCGTAGTGAAACAGTGATCTCGAAAGCTTCAAATCCTTGTTCAAACGATTGTGACATGACAGTCATTTCAAACTCGTCATAATGCACTGAATTCGTTGCTTCATCTTTTTCGACCTCTAAAGTAACTGCAACTTCCGTTTGTGCTAAAGAAACGTTACTATCGCCTGCCTCTATTCTATTCAGTAGCGCAACAAGTGTAGAAACATCTTTTTTACCAGCTCCACCAGCTTCAATATCGTAAACCATTTGCTCTAGATAAACGACGGATTCAAATACAACATCTAATATTTCTGTTGTAACACGTAGCTTAGAATTTCTAATAGCATCGAGAATGTTTTCCATTACATGCGTTAAATCAGCGATATCTTCATACCCCATCGTCGCAGACATACCTTTTAATGTATGTGCTGAACGAAATATTTCATTTACTATTGCAAGATCTTCCGGATTCTTTTCAAGTTCAAGAAGATGCTCATTACATGCTTGAAGATGTTCCTTGCTTTCTTCAATAAACATGTCCATATATTGATTCGTATCCATTTAAATCCCTCCTTTATGTCTTTAAGTTCCTCATAATTGATGCTGCAATATCCTGTAAATCCACAACTTCGTCGGCAAGCTCAGCATCTACAATTGCTTTGGGCATACCATATACAATTGATGTGTCTATTGACTCTGCGATTGCAATTGTTTGTCCAACTTCCTTAAGTCTTACCATCCCTGCTCTACCATCGTAGCCCATACCTGTCATCACTACGACTAAAAAATTCATATTGGATAACTGGGAAGCAGACTCAAAAAGTACATCAACAGATGGACGGTGTCCTGAACGTGGTGCCTCTAAAGTATCAAGATGAGCAATATAAGATGCACCAATCTTTTTTACTTTCAAGTGCTTTCCTCCAGGCGCGATATAAGCAGTGCCATTTATAAAAGGCTCGCCAGATTCAGCTTCTTTAACGTTTATTTCACTTAGACTGTCTAATCGATCTGCCAATGATTTCGTGAAACCAGGTGGCATATGTTGCACAATCAATATTGGAGCACCTAAGTCCTTGGGTAAATTCGTCAACACTTCTTGTAGTGCTCTAGGTCCGCCTGTAGAAGTACCTATCATAACAAATTTTTTATTCATTTTGTGAAAATTCTGTTTTGGACTATTTCTACTTTGACGTGCTGGTATATTCGATGTCAGATTATTTATCTTTTTAGGTGTTAACAGCGTTTTCTTGTTTTCAGAAAAGTTTTCAATAGGATTTGTCGGTCTAATCTTTTTAAGTTTAGAAATTTGAACACCAGCGGCAGCTACAACTTTTCCAAGAATTTCTTCCTGTACTTCATTTAAATTTAATGAAATCGCACCACCTGGTTTAGCAACAAAATCGAATGCGCCGAATTCAATAGCAAGCATTGTATTTTCCGCCCCTGTTTTAGTTGTACTAGACAGCATGACAACTGGAACTGGACATTTCTCCATAATTACTTGCAATGCCTCAAGTCCGTTCATTAATGGCATCTCAACATCCATAGTTACAACATCAGGTTTTAATGCCAACACTTTATCAATCGCATCTCTACCGTTGCGTGCTGTGCCAATAACTTCTAGCTCTGGATGTGAATTAATAATACTTGAAATTAGTTTACGCATGAACGCTGAGTCATCAACAACGAGAACTTTTTTAATTTTTCCTAGTTCCAAATTAAACACGTCCTTTCACAAACAAATCTTTCAACTTACCAAGGAAACCAATTCCTTTCTCCTTAATATCTTCCGAATTATTTCGAACGAAAGTATTTGCTATTATCATCATCTTTTTCGAAACTGCGGCATTTGGATATAGAAGTAAATATGGTTTTTGTACGATTACTGCTTTTTGTACCATAGGATCTTCCGGTAAGAAGCCTAGTACATTCGTTTCTTTAAATAGAAATTTCTGCATTGCAAATTGTAATCTATCAGCTGCTTCGTCACCATTATTGTCCTTTGAAACTCGGTTACTCAAGATGTGGAATGTCTTATCGGGATCCCTTGCACAAATGAATTTCATCATTGAATAAGCATCCGTAAGTGAGGTCGGCTCTATTGTCGTAATTACAATTACTTCATCAACAGCGATAATTAGTTCAATAGCGCTTTGAGTAGCCCCAGCACCCATATCAAAAAGTATGAAATCATATTCTTTTTGCAAGTGCTCAAAAGCAGTAATAAGTCTTTTGAAGTTATTATCAGACCAATCCATAATCGTATCTAGTCCTGAACCGCCTGAAATAAAATGTAGTCCCTCGGATGTTACATTTATAACATCATTAATTTCCATAGAACCTTCTAAATAATCTTTCAAACTATTTTGTGGTGTCATGCCGAGCAATATGTGAATATTTCCCATTCCAATATCCATATCCACAATGAGCACTTTTTGATTTTTTGAAATTAGGGCATAAGCAAAGTTTGTCGAAAAGTTTGATTTTCCAACACCACCTTTACCACTCACGACAGCTATGGATCTTGAAAGTTTTCCTTGAGCTTTTAGCATTTTGAGTCGTAAATTCTCCGCTTGATCATGCATCTTGAGTACCCTCTAGCAATAAAGCAACTAATTTTTCAGCATTTCCTTCGGTTATATCTTCAGGCACTTCTTGTCCATCAGTATAATAAGCCACACCCATTGAATATTCTTTCATTAAATTAAACATCGGACCAATAGAACTTGTTTCATCCATCTTGGTGAAGATGAATTTCTCGATTGGAAACGACTCAAACTGCTTAATAATACCGCGCATATCTTCCTCTTTCGAAGTCAATGATAGGACTAAAAACGATTCCATATCAAGTGAAAAATCGATTAAGCGAGATAAATCGTCAACGAATTTCACTTCTTTATAATTCCTACCTGCAGTATCTATAAAAACGAGATCTAGATTAGAAAATTTATGTAGTGCTTCTTTAAAATCCGTGCTGTTGTAAACGATTTCAACCGGCGCTTGTAGTAAATTCGCATATGTTCGAAGTTGTTCAATTGCAGCAATTCTATACGTATCAGTCGTAATGAAGCCTACTTTTTTCTTCTGTTCGAGAAGAGCTCGAGCGGCTATTTTAGCAATTGTCGTTGTCTTTCCAACACCCGTTGGACCTATAACATTTACATATTTTTTAGTAAATGAAATACCTCCAAATGGTAACTCCTCAACTTCTTTAATTAAAATCGCTTTCACAATTTCAATTTGTTCATTGATCGAAAAGTCTTTTTTTTCTGTTTTCATTTTTGTGAACAATTCATCTGCCAAGCTCGTTATGAGATCATCTGATAATCCCTGCTGAGTCAATCGATTTAAAAGTGGTTTCATTTCTTCCGGGAAGCGAGAATTATCTGCAATAGGTCGAATCTTTTTAATTAGACTTTTCATTTCAGCCATTTCTTTCTTTAATTCCTCAGTTGAAGTATCTTTCCCTTCAGGAATGAAAGTCGGCACAATTTGTGACGTTTCTGGACGCTGTATTACTTGTTTATCATGACCCGCGACAACTTCAACAGATTTTTTTTGAAATAAACCAAGAAAACCTTTTGATTTTACGACATTTGAACTTAAAATAATCGCATCATCACCAAAGTCAGCACGTACTTTTTTCATTGCATTTACCATTGTATCTGCTGTATACCTTTTCATATTCATGCAATATTCACCACCCCAACACTTTGGACTTCAATAGATGCTTCAAGTTCGTTATATGACAATACAGGTATTTGAGGAAAGTACCGATTTGTAATTTGTCTCAAGTACATTCGTATTGCAGGCGAAGATAATATGATTGGTGATTGATCTAACAGTGCCACTCTCTCTACTTCTTGTGCAATCGATTCTAATATAAGTTGTGATTGCTGCGGATCTATTGATAAGTAATTGCCTTGCTCTGTTTGCTGGATATTATCTGCGATTAATTTTTCTACTTTTCCAGAAACAGTTAATACTTTAAGTGAATTGTTATCACCCGAATATTGTTTAGTAATCTGTCTAGCTAATGCTTGCCTTACATATTCTGTCAAGACATCCACATCGGATGTGTATTTTGAGTAGTCTGCCAGTGTTTCAAAAATAATAGGTAAGTTTCGTATCGATACTTGTTCGCTTAATAATTTTGCAAGAACTTTTTGTATTTCTCCAATGGATAACGGTGTTGGCGTTAACTCATCCACAAGAATTGGATATGTTTCGTGAACATGATCAACAAGTTGTTTTGTTTCTTGACGACCGATTAAATCAGCTGCATTTGCACGAATAATTTCAGTTAAATGAGTTGAAACAACACTCGGAGGATCAACGACTGTAAAGCCTAGAATTTCAGCATCTTCCTTAACAGTTTCTGTAATCCACTTCGCCGGTAAACCAAATGAAGGCTCAATTGTATCGATTCCATCAATAGAGTCTTCTCCACCAGGACTCATTGCTAAATAATGATCAAGAAGTAACTCACCTCTTGCCATTTCACTACCCTTTATTTTAATTCTATACTCATTTGGTTGAAGTTGGATATTATCCCGAATACGTACTACAGGAATTACAAGTCCTAATTCAATCGCCAATTGTCTACGTATCATAACTACCCGGTCAAGGAGATCTCCTCCTTGTGTTGCATCAACAAGCGGAATTAACCCATAACCAAATTCGAATTCAATTGGATCCACATTTAGTAGATTGACAATATTTTCAGGACTTTTCATTTCACCGGTCTCCATATCCTCTTCCATTTCTAACATTTCCTCAGGATTTTCCTCTGGTTTTCGTGACATAAAAAAGGCACTTCCTCCAAGCATAAGTGCAACTGGAAGTGTCAACATATTGCTAATTGGTGTTACTAAGCCAAGTAGTAATATTGTTGAACCTGCAACATATAATAATTTCGGCTGTCCAAGAAGTTGTTTTGTAATGTCAGCACCAAGATTACCTTCAGAAGCTGCACGCGTAACAACTATACCTGTTGCAGTAGAAATTAATAGGGCAGGAATTTGAGAAACGATTCCATCACCGACTGTCAGTTGCGAGAAAAGAAGTGCTGCTTCATTAAAAGGAAGTTTCATTTGCACGACACCGATAATCATACCAACCATCAAATTGATAATGACGATGATAATACCTGCAATTGCATCACCTTTAACAAACTTCGTTGCACCATCCATTGCCCCGTAAAAGTCTGCTTCGTTACTTACTTTTTCACGACGTGCACGCGCATCAACCTCAGAAATCATCCCTGCGTTTAAATCCGCGTCGATACTCATCTGTTTACCAGGCATCGCATCGAGTGTAAATCTAGCAGCAACTTCAGATACCCGCTCGGCACCTTTCGTAATAACAAGAAACTGTATTATGATAAGTATAACGAAGACTACAAGTCCTACAACAACATTGCCGCCTGTTACAAATGTCCCAAACGTTTCAACAACTCCACCCGCATCTCCATTACTTAAGATTGCCCGAGTCGTTGAAACGTTCAGGCCTAGTCTAAACAACGTAAGAAGGAGTAACAATGTTGGGAATATCGAGAACTGTAACGCTTCTTGCATATTCATAGAAGTCAGTAAAACCATCAATCCGAGAGTAATATTTATGATTATCAAAAAACTAAGAAGCCACGGTGGTAGTGGGATGACGAGCATCGCGACAATCATAATAACAGCCGAGAGCACACCTATATCTCTAAATTGCATTGTCATCCCTGCTTTCTACTCGTCAAATTTTGCGCTGTATTCGATATACATACGCCAGTATTTCTGCGGTTACTTTAAAAAACTCTTCTGGAATGCGTTGGCCAATATCAACTTGATCATAAAGTGACCTGGCAAGTGGACGATTTTCAACAGTTACAATTTCATGTTCCTTCGCAATTAACTTTATCTTCTGAGCAACGAAATCAACACCTTTTGCAACTACAATCGGCGCATCCATATTTCCGTCGTCATACTTAATCGCTATAGCGTAATGGGTCGGGTTCGTAATGATAACATCCGCGCTCGGAATTTCTTGCATCATTCTACGCATTGCCATTTCACGTTGGCGCTGCTTTATGCGTGATTTAATCATTGGATCACCGTCGCTATTTTTATGTTCATCCTTAATATCCTGCTTGGACATTCGGAGATTTTTTTCATAGTCAAATTTCTGATACATAAAGTCTAGTATCGAAATGAATAATAATGTAAATGAGGCAGTTATGCCCATTAAAGCAGTAAGCCCACCAACAGTGGACAATGTATCCCAAGGACTCTTAAACGCTAGTCCAAGAACTTTATCAATATTTGAATAGACAATAATAAATGTGACTGATCCAATAAATGAAATTTTTAATATTGATTTAAACAATTCAACAATTGCACGAATTGAAAATATACGTTTAAAACCTTTAATAGGGTCAATTTTCTTTAAATCGAATTTCAAAGGCTCAGCGGTAAACAATAATCCAAACTGTAGTAAATTACCTGCTACAGCCGCAATCATAGCTACAATCATTATAGGTAGTAGAACAATAGCCATAGACATTAAAACATCCACATAAACAAGCATAATCGTATCTGAATCATATGATTTCATCGGTACGTACTGGGAGAATGAATGCTTAAAAAACTGAAAAAAACGATCCCTCATAAAACTCGCGGAAAAAAATAGGAAAAGGAAAACCGAAAGAAGGACAACTGCACTAGTGACATCCTGGCTTTTTAACACTTGACCTTTTTTTCGGGAATCAAGTCGTTTTTTACTTGTAGCTTTTTCAGTTTTTTCACCTGCGAAAAATTGCAGATTAAGCCGTAATTTCATACTAGCCGCCCCCAAGAAGGATCATAATATCCCTCATGCTAATTATCATAAATTCAAACAATTTTTTCATAACTGCAATCATAACGCCCATCATAATACCAAGGACAATAAAACTGACTCCTATCTTAATTGGGAAACCTACTACAAAAATATTCAACTGTGGAACTGTTCTTGCAGTAATACCTAGTGCCAAATCAACAAGAAATAAAGTTGCAACAATCGGTATTGACATTTGAAATGCAATTCCAAAAGAAGCTGCAAAGGTCTTTATAACAAATTCAGCAAAACGCTCTGAACCGAATGCTGGCCATGCTTGATCAACTGGAATAAATTGATAGCTATAAAAAATACCATCTAATAAAAGATAATGTCCATTAAGTGAGAGTAGTAAGAGAATTGCCAATGTGTTAAAGAATTGGCCGAGAAGTGGTGACTGTGCACCGGTTTGCGGATCAATTATATTTGCAATTGCAAAGCCCATCTGAAAATCAATAAAACCTCCGGCAATTTGGATAGCAGACATTACCATAAAGGCAATGATGCCAATTGATAAACCAACCACAGCTTCCTTTAATACAAGTAATAGATACGCACCGTCAATATTAATCTCGGGTATATCCAATGTATAGGCCATCATCCACGCCAGAATTGCAGCAAAAATAATGCGTTGTGTTGCTGGTATTGCTCGGTATGAAAAAAGTGGAACAGTTACAAAAAAGGCAGTGACCCTTGTCAGAATGAGTAAATAACCAGATAACTTTGGGAGTAAATCTTCCATTAAATCACCCGATATACCTAACTAGATTTTCGAAAATATCTGCTGCATAAGAAGTTACCCTTGATAACATCCATGGTCCAAACAGAACAATTCCTACAAGAACTGCAACAATTTTTGGAACGAAAGCTAAAGTTTGTTCTTGTATTTGTGTCGTCGCTTGAAAAATACTGACTGCAAGTCCTGTCGCAAGTGCAACGATTAGGAGAGGCCCGGAAGTCATCAAGATGACCGAGATTGCGCGTTCAGCTATTGATATAACCATTTCGCCTGTCATATAGCACCCCTCCTAAAAACTCTGCAATAAAGACTTGATGATTAGATGCCAACCGTCTACGAGAACGAATAACAATATTTTAAACGGTAACGAAATCATAACTGGTGGTAACATCATCATACCCATTGACATTAGTACACTGGCGACAATCATGTCGATAACTAGAAATGGAATAAAAATCATGAAGCCCATTTGAAATGCTGTTTTTATCTCACTTAAAGCAAATGCAGGAACGAGCATAGTAAGCGGAATATCATTAATCTCTGATGGACGTTCTGCCTTGTTATACTTAAGAAATAATTCTAAATCTTTTTGACGCGTATGCTTAGTCATAAACGTTTTAAGTGGAATACTAGCTTCTTCATAAGCTTCTTCAAGTGTGATTTCATCAGCAAACAATGGTGTCAAAGCAGTTTCATTAATTTGGTTAAATGTTGGTGTCATGATAAAAAATGTTAAAAACAGTGCAAGTCCTACTAGCACTTGGTTCGGTGGCATTTGCTGTGTTGCAAGTGCCGTCCGCACAAACGAAAGTACTATAATAATCCTGGCAAAGGACGTCATTAAAATCAGTATTGCCGGTGCCAATGATAACACAGTAAGAAGAAGCATCATTTTAACAGAAGTCGCTACATTAGATGCATCACTGTCCGAAAAAAATTGGACAAAATCATTCATCTTTGTCGCGCCCCTTTTTAGTCAATTGATCAAAATGCCGCTTACGCTCTTCTTTCATTTCATCAAGTCGCGTGTTAAAAACATTACTAAAATCTGATGTTGTGTCTACTGATTTCATCGATGGTTTTTCTCTAGATAATATGATGTCTAACCATCCTGTTTTTGGTCCACTTTCAGCTTCTTCATAAAATGCCATCAATCTTTCAATTTCAGCTGGGTCTGTAATTTCTTTCAGTAAGCGAATGTCTTCACCCACTCCGATTAAATAAAATGATTCTGCAATGACAACGAGTTGAACTGACTTATGTTGCCCGAGGGTAATCCCGCCCATATTTTTCATTAATCGCGTCTTATCATACATACGATTTTTCCGATTAATAAATTTGAGCAAGAAAAATAATAACCCGACTACGAAAATCAATGCAAAAACTACTTTTATGTATTCCCAAGCACTTAAAGCAACAGCTGGTTTTGTTTCATCTGCATTGTCTTCTATAACCGGTGTGATACTCTCTTCACAATCTTCGTCGTTCTCGATACAATCAAACACATTCCCATCTGCATTTGACTGTATAGGATAAACAACTAACAACATGAAAAGCATAATTAATAGCGTACTTACCTTCCATACATTAACTTGCTTCATCTCTTATTACCCGAGCGCTTTTTCAATAGCTTCAACAACACGATCCGCTTGGAAAGGCTTCACGATGAAATCTTTTGCACCAGCAGAGATAGCATCAATTACCATCGCTTGTTGGCCCATTGCAGAACACATAATAATTTTCGCATTGGGATTCGTTTCTTTAATTTTTTTCAATGCTGCAATTCCATCCATTTCTGGCATTGTAATATCCATTGTCACAAGGTCAGGCTTTAATTCTTCATATTTTTCGACAGCTTGAAGGCCGTCTGCCGCTTCCCCAACTACTTCAAAATTATTTTTCGTTAAAATATCCTTAATCATCATGCGCATAAATGCCGCGTCGTCTACTATTAAAATTCGTCTGCTCATTACAATTACCCCCTATTATTTATCTTAAATTATTTATTCGATCTGACTGGCTTAATATATCTGTAATACGAACACCAAAGTTTTCGTCAATGACAACAACTTCGCCCTTCGCAATTAGACGCTGGTTAACAAGAATATCTACTGGTTCTCCAGCAAGTTTATCTAATTCAATAATCGAACCACTAGACATCTCAAGAATTTCTTTAACAGAACGTTTTGTTCGTCCAAGTTCTACAGTGACTTGAAGTGGTATATCTAATAACAAATTTAAATTCTGAGATTCATTTTCATTTAATGATGGACTCTCAAAACTTGCAAATTGCGCTTGTTGTACTTCAACTTGCTGTTTTTGTTTTTGTGGTTGTATTGACTGCTGTTGTTGTGGCGATTGCATTGCCTGAGCAGTATTAACTTCTAGTGCTGGTGAAGGCATAGGTACCGACTTTACTTCTTCTTTTGGAGGTGCTGTTTCTGCAACAGCTACTGCAGCTTCGTCAGTTCCACCATTCATTAATCTGTCTACGAGTTCCTTCCCAAATTTAAGCGGAAGTAGTTGCATAATCTCAGAGTCTATTAGATCACCTACTTTTAAGGAAAAAGCAACTTTAATCATTAAATCATGGTCAGGAATATTATTTGTTCCTTCTTCATCTTGAACATTCATAAGTTCAATTGAAGGCGGTGAAATATCAACTTTTTGATTAAACATTGTCGACATTGATGTTGCAGCTGAACCCATCATTTGATTCATAGCTTCTTGTACAGCACTTAAATGAATTTCACCTAACTCTCGATTAGGTGTCAAGCCATCACTGCCAAGCATAAGATCCGCTATAATTGCCGCATCAGTTTGCTTGATAACAAGTAAATTCATGCCACTTAGTCCAGCTGTATATTCTACTTTAATCGCGACATATGGATGGATAAATTCTTTTTCAATAACTGCTTCATCAACGACTGAAATCGTCGGCGTTGTAATTTCTACTTTCTGTCCAAGTAACGCAGATAAAGCAGTTGCTGAACTACCAAACGATATATTTCCTATTTCACCAAGAGTATCAATCTCAATTTCAGTTAAATAATCTTCTGTTTTTACTTCCTTGTCCATAGGGTTTGCTTCGTCATTACTCGCCATTGGTGCTCCACTAAGTAACGCTTCGATTTCTTCCTGCGAAAGGATATCACTCATCATCATCATCCCCTCCTGTCAATGTTTCGATAATTTGGACGGCCATCTTACTCTTCAAATGGCCCGGTTGTGCTTTGAATTTTGGAACGTCTCCTACCTTCACGGTAAGTGGTTCATCAATTTTACAATCTAATGAAATTACATCTCCTAACTCAAGGTATAGGAAATCTTCAATCGTCATTTTGCCACGTCCAAGTTCAACAACAACTGATAACGGCGCTTGTTTTAAACGTTTTTCTAGCGCAATACTTTGTTCTGGAGTAGGTTCTTTTTTATTTGTTTGCATCCAGTACCTGACAGACAAATTTGGAACAATCGGTTCAAGTACAACGTGAGGAATACATATATTTATCATCCCACTTGATTCCCCAATAATGATATTAAAAGATATAACTACGACTGTTTCATTAGGCGAAATCATTTGAAGAAACTGTGGATTTGATTCCATTTCAGATAAATAAGGATCAATATCTATAATCCCTGACCAAGCTTCACGTAAGTTATCAAAAGATTTCTCAAATAAATTCATCAAAATCTTCGTTTCGATTTCAGTCAAGACTGCTACCTTACTTGGACTTGAACTAGTACCTATCCCACCCATTAAACGATCAAGCATTGTATAAGCAATATTCGGATTTACTTCCATCAAAATATTACCCTCTAGTGGAGATACTTCAAAGATATTAATTAAAGTCATGTTTGGGATTGAACGAATAAATTCTTCGAAAGGTATTTGATCTACGGAAGCAACTCCGATTTGTACATACGTTCTTAGTTGCGCTGAAAAATAGGTCGTTAGAAGGCGAGCAAAGTTTTCATGTATTCGTGTAAGACTGCGAATTTGATCTTTGGAAAATCGAAGTGCACGTTTAAAGTCATACAACCTGACTTTCCGTGTTTCCTCAACTTTAATGTCTTCCGCAGACATTTCTCCTGTGGATAACGCGGATAACAGCGCATCAATTTCATTTTGGGATAATATGTCGCTGCTCATTATGTCACCTCCTGGTCATGCATTTATTGAATAATATAAGACACGATATATACTTGTGTGATTTCACCCTCTTGCATAAGGGGATTAATAAGCGACTTCAAGGATTCTTCGAAGTTTTGTTTTCCAATTTTCCCTTCGAAATCTTGTGATGTTAGTTCAGACAGTTCTTGAATCACAATATTTTTCACTTGGAATTCGCGTTTCGTTAACTCTTCAGCCGCTTTTTCATTATCCGTTTGAATTGTAAGCGATAGTCGAATGAACTGTTTACTAGATAAATTCGTCGTTATTTCTGGAATTGCCACAGTCGATGCGACAATCTCATCAATCGAAGGCTCTTTCTCTGTTTCATCTACGTCTTTAGAAAACTGCCATATAAGCACAGCTGCAATAACGCCAAGTAGTGTTAATGTTACAAGTACAATTAGTATAATTGTTAGCATTTTATTCTTCATCTTCTTCTTCTACACCCCTGACGTAAGGATTGGACAACAAATGAACTGCTTTATAAAACTCGTTAATACGGCTAAGTACTTCATCAGCCTGATCCAGAACAACGTACTTTTTCCCAGTCGTCATTGATATCGTCGTATCTGGAAATGTTTCGATTGTTTCTATGTAGAGTGCATTCAAGGTAAATATAGCGCCGTTCAAGCGAGTTACTTTTATCATATGTAAGGGCTGGGCATCTATAGCCAAGCCCACCCCTCCTTTTCCCGTGGTGCTAGGTGACGACATAATTCTTGTATTTCGAGTTTTGGCGGCACCTAGCTTCCACGGGTTTTAGGGTGCCAGACTCTGACATCCCATTACAACTGATTTCCGTTTCAGGTGGACGCTTTCCGCGAGCAAGGATCCGAGCCGCACGGAAAGCAGTCTATGTGCGCGACGTCCTGTCGCAATGACTGCATAACCAACATCCTGGTGGCCGCAAGGTCTCGGATCTCTTGCTTTTCCGCAGGAGTCGCCACCTACCACTCCAATCAACCTATTAATTACTAAGACTATTGCTAAGTTATAGAAAAACAGATTAACGTTTCAAGTTCACTAGTTCTTGTAAAATTTCATCTGATGTTGTAATAATTCGCGTATTCGCCTGGAAACCACGTTGCGCGACAATCATTTCTGTGAATTCTTCTGCAAGGTCGACGTTAGACATTTCTAGGAAGCCTGATTCTATTTTACCGATACCTGAAAGAGTAGCTAAATCATATAGTGGGTTTCCTGAGTTACTTGACACTGAATAATTATTACCTCCAACCTTATCCAATCCACCGGGATTTGGGAATTTGGCAAGAATAAGCGTTCCTGCATAATTTAATACACCATCCGAGTTTACAAATGTTACTGCTCCACTTTGACTAATACTCATGCTTTGAGCATCCGTTGGGATTTGTATACGATCATAAGTAGCCCCTGCAATAAATCCTGCTGAAACCTCGGTGCCAGTAGGAGGTACTGATGCACCATTAGTTATTGTTGCTGCGTGTCCAGCTACATAAAGCCCGTCTGCATCTACAAGAAAACCTGCTTTGTCCATATAAAAGTTTCCAGCTCTCGTATAAGTAAAGCCTGTTGATCCTGCCTCTCCTAAAATGAAAAAACCATCCCCGGACAGCGCAAGATCCAATGTATTCCCTGTAAACTGTGTAGATCCTTGTGTATGGAGTGTGTCAATTGCAGCAATTTGCGAACCTAGACCTACTTGCTTTGGGTTTACACCGCCACGAGTCGCCGTCGCTCCTGAAGCACCTGCAACTGTTTGTGATATTAAGTCCTTAAAAACTGTACGGCCCTTTTTAAATCCATAAGTATTCACGTTCGCGATGTTGTTACCAATTACGTCTAGTTTTGTTTGAAAGTTTCGTAGTCCTGATATTCCTGAGTACATTGATCTTAACATTTATAATTGTTCTCCCCTCAATTTTGAGTGTACCGCTTCAATCAGTCTGCGGTACGGTGGCATCCAGTTTAGGTCCTGCCGTTTAGCTAAGCACGATTGTGCCGTCGATATTCGTAAATAATTGGTTTTTCGCTTCCATGCGGTTCATCGCCGTGATGACTGTTGAATTCTTTGCGCTCACGATGAGTGCGGCTTGGTCCAGCAATACGAGCGAGTCTTTAATTCCCTTCGATTTCGCTTCGTTCACTTTGTCTGTAATATGCGCCCATTCTGCTTCTGATATATGGATTTCTCTTTCAGCTAAACGCTCAGTTGCGTGCTTGCTAATTTTAAGTTCAGTCGGCTGTGCCGCTTTGTTTAAATGTTCGAGAAATGATTGTTTAGGGCTTTTAACAGGCTGTACAGTTGAATTTGGGCGAATAATTGGTTGCGATGGTATGCGGTGGATGCTTAAGTTGTCCATACAATCACTCCGTTCGTTATTGTTGACTTATGGAAGTGAAATTCTTTCCATCAATCTTACTACCATCATTTAAGATATATTGTAGTTTTCCATCTTTATTAGAAACCGAAATGACTGTTCCTGATTTTTCTACTTCTCCGTCCATATAGCCGACGTTTTTACCGATTAGCATACTCGCTTCAACAAGGCTATTTGTACTACCTGACCCTGCAAGCACTTCCGAAATATTACCCGGCGTTAATTCTTTGCCGTCAGCCATTGTAAAAACTGCAGAACCGTTGACGAATTTCACTGAATTAATCTTGCCCGTTCCTTCGTTGATGACTGGTTTGCCATCTTCATCCATAACTGGATTACCGTTTTTGTCTTCTGAGATTTGATGCCATTTAATCTCTTTACCAACAAATTGGTTATATTGAATAAGTTGTGATTGACCTTGTGCTTCTGCAAACTTTTCAAATGCTTTAGACAAGTTCATCGTCTGTTCTAGTGCTGAAAACTGTGCCATTTGTGCGATAAACTCATTATCTTTCATTGGGTTCGTAGGATCCTGGTTTTGTAATTGGGCAATAAGTAGTTTCATGAAATCATCTTTCCCCATAACACCATCACCCGTTTTACGTTCATCACGCTTTTTATTAACGAGATAATCAGTACCGCTTATTGTTTTTTGTCCTTCAATATTCGTCATTTATTTATGCCTCCAGCTCAATCATGTATTCCTTGAATGTCATTTCTTCTTCCTGGTTTTGATTGTTTTGTTCAGATGTCTCTTCTTGTTCTTTTCTGAAGTGTTGATTAAATGCTTGATCACGATCATTACGTGTTGTATCTTGTAATGTTTGCGAAATGTCTATGCGCTCTACCTGTAAGTTTTGCTGTAAGAGAGCTGCACGTAATTGATGAGACTGGCTATCTAACATTTCTTTTCCAAGTGCGGTAGACGCGAGAATGCGTGCAGTCATCACACCATTAACTTGCATTAATTCTATTCGAACTTGTCCCAAATGTTCAGGGTACAGCTTAATCATAAGTCGATTCGTGCCACCAGTTTGTCCAAAGTTTGCACGTTTAAAAATATTTTGCATTTCTCTCAGTAACGTTTCATTACGTGTGTTGTTGCGATTTTCAATTTCAGCTATCGACGCTTCACTTTTCAATGCTGATAAATGATTGACGACGGGTTGGTGTACTATTTCTTTCGGGCTTTCATTTAAGTTCTCTTCTTGTGGTTGATTCTGCCCTGCTGCCGCTTGAGGAACCACGCGCATATAGCTAAATCCATCCATTAATTGTACCACGGCTGAACGGTTTTGATTAGAATTATTTATTGCTTCAAGTCTCTCAGAGGTAATCGCTAAAAAACTTTGTAGTGCGATAATTTGATGCTCTTGTTTCGCCATCAAATCAATCTTCGACGCAGTAATTGTGGTCGTTTTTAGAAAAGCTAATAGTTCCATAGCTTGCTGTTTCGAAATTTCACCGTTTCCTTCTAATGCTTGGGACAATTCTGCAAAAAGTTTAGGTGCTACTATGTCTATAATATTTATTAAAACCCAAGGATCATTCGCATACTTTAAACTTTCTAATTCACTTTCACTTAAACCAGATTTTTCTAATAAAATAACAAGACTTTCGATAAGTTGCTCTTTTTCAATTCCAAGCGTCTCGGCAAGTTGTTCAAGTTCTGGTAGTTTCAGGTGATCGAATAGGCCGCTAACATTGCCGTCAGTAACTAACATACTTTCTTCATCTTCATTCAAATTAAGCCCATCTAGTACTTCTTCCGTGGTAGTTGCATTTAAAATCGTTTTAATGGCATTATTCAATTTTGTTTCCGCAGCATCTTTCACTTCCGTTGTAGAATTCGCTGGTTTTCTTGCCAATACGTTATTAAATACAGTACCAAATTGGTTTTTATCTGCAGCCTTTCGAGGTTGGGCATCTAGTTGCTTCACGCTTCTTAATGATGTTGAAATAGATTTGATGTTCAATTTTTCACCTCCCTTCAGATTTATATTACTATTTCACCTATTTTGTTAGCATCATCGTATATTTTGCGGCATCTTCAGCCGTCATTTTTTCTAATATTGCTGCTAAACTATCAGGTTTTAAATTCGTTAATATTTGAAGTGCTTCGGCATCGCTCATATTCGTAATAACTGGAGCAACAGATTTAGCAGACATTTTCTCAAAAGTTGCAATTATTTCCGTGAGCTTCAGTTTAGAATTTTCTTCGCCTCTTTGTAGTACAGCTATTTCATCAAGCAATCTTTCCTGCTCTTTAAGAAAAGCTTCTTTCTCGACTGCTGATGTATCTATCTCTGTTTGCAGTTTAAATAACTCTGCTTCCTTTTCTTTGAGTTCAGCTTGAAGCGTGACCACCCGTTCTTCTAAAACAATATTATCTGAATCTGAAATCTTCCCTTTATCATCTTGATTCCCAATAAAAGGTAAATCGGCTGTCATCTCTTTTGTTTTATCAAAGACGTTCACATCCGTAAACTTAGCAATAATTAGAACCAATGCCATTGTAAACAAAAGTGGAATTAGTATCCAAAGTAATAGTTTTTGAAATACTCCTGGCTGTTTTTCTTTCTTTGCGACAGATATATCAACCGATTCCTTATTTTTCTTCGCCATATTACCACCCGTTTTCTCTTCCGCGGAACGTCATTGTTGATAATTCATCGAGCCGCTTCGCTTCTTCATATTCCGCTTCAACTCGATGCACTTTAAGGTCTTTTTCTTTCATTTTTTCAAACTTTTTTACTTCTAATGATCGTTCTAATAATTTATCTTCAAACCAATTCATTTTTGATCTCGCTTGCATAACTTTTTGCTGAACTTCTGTAATACTTTTTTCTAAACTATCAATAAAACGCGTATAATGATGAATTTCATCGATAAAAAATCCATTAGCCATTCGTTCTGTTTGCTCATCTAATGTCGTTTCTTTCTTCTTCAACAACTCATATAATTCAGTGGCTACTACTTCAAAAGATTCAACGGCAGTTTTAAATTCAGTTTCTGTTTGTGATTTTTCTTGCTCGCGAAATGTTAACACATTTTCAAAACGATAAACATAAGGCTTCAAGTGCTAACACCTTCTATTCCAAGCTCAATTAATTCATTTATACTATCTTCAATAGATATATTTTCGTTATATTTTTGCTTTAAATAGTTTGTAATCAGTGGTTCATATTCAATTGCCATATCTATTTCTTTCGATGTGCCTCTTTTGTAAGCACCAATATTAATTAAGTCCTCAGATTTATTGTACGTGTAATAAAGTTCACGTAACTTCTCTGCTGCTTGCACATGTTTTGGTGAAGCAATATGATTCATGAGTCGACTGACGCTATTTAATATATTAATTGCTGGGAATTGTCCTTTATTAGCAAGTGTTCTATCAAGAACAATGTGACCATCCAAGATTCCCCTAACCGCATCTGCAATCGGCTCATTCATATCATCGCCGTCAACAAGGACTGTATAAAATGCCGTAATCGCACCGTGTTCATTCGTTCCAGAACGTTCCAGAAGTTTTGGAAGTATTGAAAAAACAGACGGGGTATACCCACGAGTTGCCGGTGGTTCACCAACTGCTAGCCCAATTTCTCTTTGCGCCATTGCAACTCTAGTGACGGAATCCATCATAAGCATGACATTCATGCCTTTATCTCGGAAATATTCAGCGATTGCAGTTGCAGTTAGTGCACCTTTAATTCGCATGAGAGCTGGTTGATCTGATGTAGCCGCCACGACAATTGTTCTTTTGAGCCCTTCAGCACCTAGGTCACGTTCAATAAATTCACGTACTTCACGACCTCGTTCACCAATAAGCGCTATTACGTTTAAATCCGCATTTGTATTCCGTGCTATCATTCCGAGCAATGTACTTTTTCCAACTCCAGAGCCTGCAAAAATACCTACCCGTTGACCATTCCCTATAGTTAACATGCCATCAATCGCTTTCACGCCAACAGATATTTTCTCGTTAATCGGTGGACGAATTAGCGCATTTGGAGGATCCGCTTCAACGTTCACTTTAGAAAGTCCCTTTGGTAATTCGCTCCCATCCAAAGGATTTCCCATTGAATCAAGCACCTTACCAATTAAGTTTATACCCACTTTAATTTCTAATGGCTTACCTAATCCCTCAACGAGACATCCACTAGAAATATTACGAATATTCGTATAAGGCATTAAAATAACAATTTCTTCACGAAAACCAACAACTTCAGCCTTAATCAACGCACTGTCACTCATTGTGTTATTTATATGAATATGACATACATCACCAATAGAGCTTTCTGGCCCACGGGATTCAATCATCAGACCAACGACACGGACTACACGGCCGAACTTCTTAAACGTATTTAGTTTTGGAATTAATTCGGTCAGCTCTTCCGCTTTTTTCACCGTCAGTCACCACTTTCCAGGATTTCGATGAGTTGCTCACGCAATATATTCAGTTGTTCATCAATACTAACAACGATGCGACCATGATTCGTTTCTATATAACATTCAGTTGCTTCAAAATCTTCATTTACAAAAATTAAAAATGGTACTTCAGGTGGAAATATTGAAGCTAGTTCTGCACGATTTTTTGATATTAAATCGAAGTAATCTAAAGATACATATAACTTAACTTCTTTCATTTCTCTTGTTTCTTTAACTGCTCTTCGTACGACTGATAAAAACTTTTCTTCGTCGTTCTTAATCGTCTCACCAACTATTCTAGACGCAGAACGCATTGCAAGTTCTAGAATTACTCGTTCCTGGCTATTTTGATAATCTAACGCATTTTCACGCGATGAAACTGTCGCTTCATTCGCTAGTTTAACAACTGAAGCCATATCTGAAGTAACCTTATTACGCCCCTCTTCGTAGCCGATTTGAAACCCTTCATCATAGGCTTGTTTTTGAAGCTCGATTTTTTCTTGCTCCCAAACCTTTTGCATTATCTTTATATCATCCGCTGCAGTCTGACGCATATCCTCTAGAATGCCTTTTTCTATTGCAATTGTTTTATGTGCATCATCCATTAGCCTACTTCTTTCAACCAGTACATCATTAAGAGACAATAATTTTTCAGATGATTCATCTTCTGCTGTGTGAAAACATCGTATGCCTATTTCCCTCTTATTACTTTCTTCTACAAATGTATTTCTCGAGCGGAAAATATTAGACAATGATATCATCTCCTCCACCGCGAGCAATTATAATTTCACCTGACTCTTCAAGCCTTCTCACAATTGCTACAATACGTGACTGTGCTTCTTCTACATCACGTAAACGAACAGGACCCATAATATCCATCTCTTCACGGAATGATTCCGCCATACGCTGTGTCATATTACTGTATAGCACTTCTTGAACTTCCTCACTGGATACTTTGAGAGATAGTATAAGGTCTTCGTTTTCACAATCTCGCACAATTCTTTGAATAGAGCGATTATCGAGCGTAACGATGTCTTCAAACACAAACATACGCTTACGTATCTCTTCAGCTAATTCCGGGTCTTGAATTTCGAGTGCATCCAAAATTGTTTTCTCAGTTGTTCGATCAACACCATTAAGCACTTCGACGACTGCTCCGACGCCACCAGTCTCTGTAAAGTCTTGTGTAACCGTAGAAGACAGTTTGCGTTCAAGAACGGCTTCTATTTCACTTATCACTTCTGGAGAAGTGGAATCCATCGTTGCAATCCTTTTTGCAATATCTGCTTGCACTTCTTGTGGAAGTGACGACAAAATAATACCGGCTTGCTGGGCTTCTAAATAAGATAAAATCAAAGCAATTGTTTGTGGATGCTCATTTTGAATAAAGTTAAAAAGTTGAGTCGGGTCAGCACGTCTAGCAAAATCAAAAGGCTTAACTTGCAAAGAGGAGGTAAGTCGATTTATAACCGCTTGTGCCTGTTCTTTACCAAGTGCTTTTTCTAAAACGGTTTTAGCATAACCAATACCACCTTGCGAAATATAATCTTGCGCAATCGCAATGTTGTGAAATTCTTCTATAACTTCTTCTTTAACAGAAGACTCTACTTTTTTCACGCCTGATATTTCTAAGGTTAACTTTTCTACTTCTTCTTCAGTTAAGCTTTTGTACACTGAAGCTGCTACTTCTGGTCCGAGAGATATGAGCAAGAGCGCCGCCTTTTGTTTACCTGTCATACCTTTTTCCCTCTTAACCATAATTCACCACTTCCCCATCAATCTTCTGAAATCCATGTACGTAATAGTTTTGCAAATTCATCTGGTTTTTCTTTAGCTAATTTCTCAAGTTGTTTTCTGCGAGCTGTTCCTTCTGTTTCAGGATCAGTATTGATCTCATCCAACTCAATTCTTACTTGTTGTTCCTCGATTACAAGTTGGTCTTCTTCATCCGCACGACGTCGATTACGAACAAATAAGAATATTAGTACACCTATTAAAAGTAATAAAATCCCACCAACTACATAAACCCACAAAGGAATTTTAGTCTCTGACTCAGGAAAGCTATCTTCTTTCCCGTTAAACATCTGAACAGAAACGACTATCTTTTCAGTCAGATCTTCATCTGTAAGAGGACCTGCTGCTTCCTTATCAATAGAGGTACGTACAATTGTTGCAAGTATTTCTTCTATATCTTGTTGTAATCCCGGGGGCATATTGGCTACGCCGTCTTCAACAGGAGGTTCAACCATAACTTGAATTCCTATATCTCGAATTTTATAGGGGCTTTCTACAATATCTTTTCGTATTCGATTTACTTCATTGTTTATCGTTTCTTCAATTTTTTCATAATCACCATTTGAACCATTACCTTCACCGAATCCAGTAGCGTTATCAGTAGGATCTTCACCCATCGGAACACCACCTGCTACAGTTCCATTCCCTGTAAATGATTCCGTAATGCGTTGCACACTAAGTGCAATACCTTCCATGTTTTCCTCATCCACTGGCGTGACAAGATTTTCTTCCCTATTTTCGTGCTTGAAATCGATATCAGTTGTTACAGATACCATAACTTTGTCTTGCCCTATCATTGTTCCTAACATTTTTTGTACTTGTCTTTGTAAATCTCTTTCAATCGTCTTTTTCACTGCCATTTGATCAGTTATACTTGTCCCGTTTTGATTATCTTGGGACTTAATATCAAAGTCATCAAAGTATTGATTCGTAATCTCGATATCCTCGACTGCTAAGTTTGGTAAACTTTTCGAAACTAAATTATAAAGTGTTGTAATTTGTCGTTCTGTAAATTTATGTCCTGGCTCTGTATTCAAAATAACGACTGCACTGGCTTGTTGAACTGTTTCGTTTAGAAATACACTTTCTGTAGGTAAGGTAATCATTACATTTGCATCTTTGACTCCTACTATACCTTTAATTAAATTAGCAAGTTCTGTCTGCATTGCAGCAAGTTTCATTACATTAAATTCATTATCCGTCATTCCAAATCCAGCATTCTCCGAAAAAAAGGAATAATCTATCGTACCTGAAGTAGGAAAACCTTCTGCTGCAAGCGAGACGTGTAACTCATCAACTTGTTTTTTAGGCACAAGAATAGATGTACCTCCTGGAGCAACACGACTTAGCACGCCTTGGCTATCTAGCTGTTCCTTTATACGCCCAATTTCCGCAGATGAAACATCCGAATAAAGAGGTACATACTCTGTTTTTGATAAAAAGAAAGTCAAAAAAGCCGAAATTGCTATGATAGATACTAACGAAATACCATATGTAAGTTTTTGTTTTTTTGTACGACTTGACCAAAACGTAGTTACATCTGTTTTGAACTTCGTAAATCTTTCATTCATGTTACTCCTCCGGTCAGCTTTCGTAATTCAAGACAATACACCAATTCGAATAAAACGATAATTTAACTAATCAAATGGGCATCCGGATGATTTCTTGATAAGCTTCGATTACTTTATTCCGAACTTCCATTGTCGCATTTAGTGTTATTGATGCTTTTTGTGCAGCAATCATTACTTGATGTAGTTCGACATCCTTACCGAGTGCAAGCTTTTCAGTTAATACATCTGAATTTACTTGCACTTTATTCACATCATTAATCGCTTCTTTTAAAAACGTACCAAAGTTTAGTTGTGCCTCTGATGGAGAAGGTTTAAGATTGGTTTCCGGAGAAAAAATACTTGCTGTTGGTAAGGCACTAGATATTGATTGAATAGGCATTATCCAACCCCCTTTCTATTAATTTACTTGCCAATTTCAAGAGCTTTCATAAGCATCGATTTATTTGCATTTAATACAGTTACGTTTGCTTCGTATGAGCGAGTGGCCGACATTAAATCAACCATTTCCCTTAAAGGATCAACGTTTGGCATCTCAACATAACCTTGCTCATTTGCATCTGGATGAGACGGATTAAAGACGAGCGTAAAAGGCGTTTCCTTATCTTCTGTTATCTGCGATACTGTGACGCCATATCCCGCAGACCCTTTTGCATTCCTGCCGATTGCAGCATTAAAAAAAGAAGTGAATTGAGCTCCTTTTGGTTGAAATGAAACAGTCTTTCGTCTATACGGTTCCCATTCACCATTTACTAACTTACCCCTTGTTGTGTCTATATTTGCCATATTAGAGGAAATGACATCCATTCGAAGACGCTGAGACGTTAAAGCTGATGCCGAGGTGTTTATACTTTGAAAAATCGTCATTGTTAACGTCCTCCTTTAATAACATTTTGTAAGGAGTTAAATTTACTACTCAGACGATCAACAACAGCGGAGTTGTAAATTTGATTCGTAGCAAGATTTGCTTGTTCTTTATCCATATCTACACCGTTTCCATTATGGCGATAACGAAAATCTGAAAAGCTAAAGACACCTGGTTCGACGTTTCGTTCTTTAAATTCGATATGTTGTGAATTCGTTCGGTATGCATTTAATGTAGTGGCCTTCGCTTCTGTAAAAACATCTTTAAAACTGACTTGTTTGGCCCTATAATTTGGCGTGTCAACATTAGCAATATTCTGCGAGATAGCTTTTCCTTTTATTGCAGCATAGTCTAACCCGCGCTCAAGAGTTGATATGGTATTTCCAAAAAGATTCATTTAAAACACCTCAATTTACTTTTCATTTACCAAAATAATACTTATTGCGACATATTTCGACAAATTGTTCATTATGTATCTATTGTATATAATATATATGTATTTTACTACTTAAAACTGAAAATAATTAGTAGTTAAATAGTATACATTTTATATATTTATAAGAATTTTCATTCACTTCCAAAGTCTAATCTCCTAGTTGCCTACTTATAAACATGAGCATTATATCCAATAAAAAAACACCTCTTTATATAAGAGGCATTTTTTTTATGGATATTAATACTATAATCGAATTATGATTTTTGTTTTTCAAGTTCTTCTAAAAATTTATTATTTAGCACTTTAATATAAGTACCTTTCATTCCTAAAGAACGAGATTCAATTACACCAGCACTTTCAAGTTTACGAAGTGCATTAACGATTACTGAACGAGTGATTCCTACACGATCAGCGATTTTAGATGCAACGAGCAATCCTTCTTCACCATCAAGCTCTTTAAAGATATGTTCAATTGCTTCGTGTTCACTATAAGAAAGTGAATTTATAGCCATTTGAACGACCGCTTTGCTACGAGCTTCTACTTCAATTACAAGAGACTTTTCACGTAGGATTTCCATTCCAACAACTGTTGCGCCGTATTCAGCCAGAATTAGGTCATCATCATGAAACTCATCTTTCATTCTTGCAAGAATAAGTGTGCCTAGGCGCTCGCCACCACCGATAATCGGTACAATTGTAGTCAGTCCGCCTTGAAATAAATCTTTGTTTTCAACAGGGAACACTGTATACGCGCTGTCCACATCTAAGTTAGATGAAGTTTCATTTACTTCAAATAATTTCTTAGTATAATCTTCTGGGAACTGTTTTGTATCGAACATGTTCTTCATACGTTCGTTTTCAATCTGCTGATGTATTTCAAATCCAAGTAATTTACCTTTTCTACTTACGATGAATGCATTACATTCAATAACTGAACTTAATTTATCTGCCATTTCCTTAAAGTTGACGGATTCTCCACCGGTTTCTTGTAGCATAGAATTAATTTTGCGTGTTTTAACTAATAAAGTCATTTCTTCTTTTCCTCCTCAAAATAGGTGCAAGTGTGATTATTGAATATTCTAAAGCTTTTCAATCATTAAATAAACTAATAAGGTCTGATCAAAGGATAAATTGTGACAAATCTTTGTTTTTTGCAATTTCTTGTAATTTTTCGTCGACATAATTCGGCGTTATTTTAATCGTTGCTGGCCCAATTTCTGCAGCTTCAAACGACAATTCTTCAAGTAATTTTTCCAGAATTGTATGCAGTCGTCTTGCACCAATATTTTCAGTATTGTCATTAACATCAAAAGCTATTTCTGCGATTCGACTAACCGCTTCATCTGTAAAATCTATTACAACGCCTTCTGTGTTAAGCAACTTTTCATATTGACGAATAAGCGAGAAATCTGGTTCTTTTAAAATTCGTTCAAAATCACTTTTCGAAAGCTTATCCAATTCGACACGAATCGGGAAACGTCCTTGAAGTTCAGGTATAATATCTGACGGTTTAGACATATGAAATGCGCCAGCAGCAATAAATAAAATAAAATCAGTTTTCACTGTACCATATTTAGTCGAAACTGCCGAACCTTCAACGATTGGTAATATATCCCTTTGGACACCTTCACGCGATACATCTGCAGATGAACCACTTCCACCTGAACTAGCAATCTTATCCATTTCATCAATGAATATTATGCCTGATTGCTCAGTAAGCTCAATTGCTTTTCTGGCGATTTCATCATGATCTATCAGCTTGTCAGCTTCTTCAGCCTCTAAGACTATACGTGCTTCTTTAACTTTCATTTTTCTTTTCGTCGACTTTTTAGGCATTAACGAAGACAACGCATCTTGCACATTTGCACCCATTTGTTCCATTCCTGAACTCTGGAATGCATCATAAAGTGAAGGTGCTTGTGCAGAAACCTCTACCGTCACGACTTCATTTTCGAGTTCGCCAGCCTGAAGACTAATTGCGATATCCGTACGCTTCTTTTTAACTTCCGTTTCTTCTTCAGCATTCGTATGATCCTCTTCCTGCTTTTGACCAAACAGCATTTCAAAAGGATTTTGCATAGTTCCTTGTTTTTTCTTAATTGGTACAATTAATTCAACAAGTCGCTCATTCGCAAGATTTAGCGCTTGGTCCCTAACCTCTTCGCGTTTACGCTCCCGAATTATTCGTACGCCAGCTTCCGTCAAATCTCTAATCATAGATTCAACATCTCTACCAACATAACCTACTTCAGTAAATTTAGTCGCTTCTACTTTTAAGAAAGGTGCATTAACAAGCTTCGCAATTCTCCTAGCGATTTCTGTTTTACCAACGCCCGTAGGTCCAATCATCAGAATATTCTTCGGAATAATTTCATTCTTTTCTTCATCTGTAAGCAAACTTCTTCTATATCGATTACGTATTGCCACCGCAACAGCACGTTTTGCATGATCTTGCCCAATAATATATCGATCCAAATGCTTCGTTAGTTCTCTTGGCGTTAGTTCTTTTTCATTTACCATTTAAAGTACCTCCACAATTATCTGGTCATTGGTAAAGACACATATTTCAGATGCTGTCTCTAGGGCTGCACGGGCTATCTCTTCAGCCGAAAGACTATCTCCGCTATACTTCTTCAAAGCTCTCCCTGCAGCTAGCGCATAATGCCCACCAGAGCCAATTGCAAGGATTCCATCATCAGGTTCGATAACCTCACCTGTTCCTGAAATAAGGAGTAGTTCTTTATCGTTCATTACTAGTAACATGGCCTCAAGTTTGCGAAGTATTCTATCGCCTCGCCATTGTTTGGCAAGTTCTACAGCTGCACGTTGAAGATTACCGTTATACTCAGTGAGTTTACCTTCAAATAAATCAAATAAAGTGAAAGCATCTGCTACTGAGCCAGCAAAACCTGCAAGTACTTTTCCATCAAAAATTCTCCGTACTTTTTTTGCCGTATGCTTCATAACTACCGCATTTCCGACAGTCACCTGTCCATCACCTGACATAGCACAAGAACCTTCGTGGCGTATAGCGAATATCGTCGTTGCATGGAATTCCATTAAAATACCTCCCTATGCTCTCGGATGCGTATTTAGATACGTTTTCCGTAGATGTTCTTTCGTTATATGCGTATATACTTGAGTTGAAGAAAGATGTGAATGTCCAAGTAACTCCTGAACTGTTCGCATATCAGCTCCATTTGCTAGTAGATGTGTGGCAAATGAATGGCGGATCATATGTGGATAAATTTTTGAATGAAGCGAAGCTCGTTCCATCATAGTCGTTAAAATATAACGCACACCACGATCAGTCAAAGGATTTCCACGTAAATTCACAAAAAGTTTGTCATGTTCTTTCTTCTTCATTAGTTTGGGTCGACACGTTTCAACATAAACATCAAGCGCGTCACCCGCATAACTACCAAAGGGAATATAACGTTCTTTTCTCCCTTTTCCCATTACCAAAACGATACCAAGATGATGATCAATATCTGCAATACGAATTGATACGAGTTCACCAACCCTAATTCCTGTTGCATATAAAAGTTCAAGTATTACACGATCACGTACAGATCTGTCATCCTCTCCTTCACAAGCGGAGAATAACAGCTCCATTTCCTTTTCATAAAAAAAAGCAGGTAATCGCTCTTCTTTTTTAGGATGATGTAGTGATCTGAATGCATTATCTGATATACCATATCTTGCGTTTGCAAACTTATAAAAAGAACGTACAGAAGATATCTTCCTAGAAATTGTCGCCCTCGATAATCCACTGTCATATAGTTTAGTCACGTAAAGGCGAGCCTCTGGATAGGTAACTTGATTCAGGTCGGTAATACCTTCGATATCCATGAATGAAAGCAAGGCATCTACATCTGTTTCGTACTCTGAGACGGTGTATGAAGAATAGTTTCGTTCCAATCGTACATACGTAATATATTCTTCTCGAACAACTAACGGATCGATTGCCATACAACTCACTCCTCTTTTAAAAGTTTACATATTATATTAAAGTAATAATATCATCCTAAAAAAAGGCATATAACATTAACTAGAGGTATTCCCGAACTATCAGAAATTCATTCTGTATGCACTGAAAATACGGACTAGTCACTAAACTCGAATGTAGTCCACGTGTAACTATACAATAAAATGCATCAAGTCGGCAACTATAATACTTTAACAGTTTGTTTTATTTATTAACAAAGAAAAAAGAGGAGCAGTTGCCCCCCTACTAACATCCCATTTTCTTACTGAACATCTTCTTGATACTCACATTCTGTACACTGAATACGAACACCTTTTTTAGACTTTTTCTCAACAAGTGTATTGTCACACTTCGGACAAGGTCTTGCAACCGGCTTGTCCCACGATACATAATCACACTCGGGATACTGGTCGCAACCGTAGAAAATTCTTCTCGTCTTACTCCGACGTTCAACGACCTCGCCTTCTTTACAAGTAGGACAAGTAACGCCAATTGGTTTCATAATCGCTTTTGTATTTCGACAATCCGGAAATCCAGAACAGGCCATAAATTTACCATAACGCCCTAACTTATAAACCATTGGCAAGCCACATTTTTCACAATCTTCACCAGCAGGTTCATCTTTAATAACTATCTTTTCCATTTCAGCATCCGCGAACTCAACATGCTTTTCAAAGTCTTGATAAAAATTATCGATTACTTGAACCCACTTTTTATTTCCTTCTTCAACATCATCAAGTTCTTTTTCCATCTGCGCCGTAAACTCTACGTCAATAATATCGGGGAAAAACTCATTGACTGCTTTATGAACTATTCCACCAAGTTCTGTCGGAATAAATCTCTTTGCATCAAGTACAACATAACCCCGCTTTTGAATCGTATCGAGCGTTGGAGCAAATGTTGATGGTCGACCTATTCCTAGTTCTTCTAGCGTCCGCACAAGCCTTGCTTCCGTAAAACGTGGCGGCGGCTGAGTGAAGTGTTGCTTCGGATCAATTTCCTTGAAACTTATCTTCTCCCCTTTTTCAAGCGGGGGTAGTAACCGGTCTTTTTCATCTTGCTCATCTTTTTTATCATCGTCACCTTCAACATAAACTTTCATAAAACCTTCAAACTTCACTTGTGAACCTGTCGCCCTAAAACGTATATCACCGTTTAAAAGATCTGCTCTAACTGTATCTAGAACAGCTGGTGACATTTGACTAGCGACGAGTCGCTCCCAAATCAACTTATACAAGCGTAGTTGATCCCGCGACAAGAAAGCCTTCATCGCAGCCGGTGGACGCATTACAGACGTAGGACGAATTGCTTCGTGCGCATCTTGCGTTTTAGCTTTTGTTTTAACAACCGCTTTAGTCGTTGAAATAAATTCCTTGCCATATGTTGTTTCAATAAACGATTTCGCGTCTTCAATTGCACTATCTGCAATTCTAGTCGAATCCGTTCTCATATAAGTAATAAGTCCGACGATGCCTTCTTTTCCAATATTAATACCTTCATACAATTGCTGCGCAACCATCATCGTTTTTCTAGCACGAAAGTTTAGTTTACGAGCGGCTTCCTGTTGTAAAGAGGAAGTTGTAAAAGGAAGTGCAGGATTACGTTTGCGTTCTTTTTTCACAACTTCATTTACTTCAAAACTATCACCTTTTAGTTGACCTAATATTTCATCGACTTGTTCTTTATTTATAAGTTTCACTTTTTTCTTTGCATCCCCGTAAAAAGCTGCATCGAATTCTACTTTAGATTTATTAAAGAGACCAGAAATACTCCAATATTCTTCTGGTTCAAATGCATTTATTTCGTTTTCACGGTCAATGATTAAACGCAGCGCAACTGATTGTACTCGACCCGCTGAAAGACCTTTTTTTACTTTTTTCCAAAGTATCGGACTAATACTGTATCCTACGAGACGATCAAGAATCCTTCGCGCTTGTTGCGAATCTACAAGATCCATATTAATAGGGCGAGGATTTTTAAATGATTCTTTAATCGCGTCTTTTGTTATTTCATTGAATACAACACGACAATCAGATTCTATATCAACACCAAGTTGGAAAGCTAAATGCCATGCGATTGCTTCCCCTTCTCTGTCGGGGTCAGCCGCGAGAAATATTTTTTTTACTTTTTTAGCATCTTTTTTTAATTCTTGAAGAATCGGACCTTTACCCCGAATTGTAATATACTTCGGTTCGTAATTATTCTCTGTATCTACACCCATTTGACTTCGCGGAAGATCTCGCAAATGCCCAAGTGATGCTCTTACTTTATATTTTTTCCCCAGATAACGTTCGATAGTTTTAGCTTTTGCTGGAGACTCTACAATTACTAAATAATCTGCCATTTAATTTTGCCTCCCCAATATGAGGTTACTTATATGCTCCTCAAAAGAATATTCTGTTGCAAAATGTATATCAGTTTTGAAAAAAAAGCAACCTTTATGAGAAAGTTCTTGACAATCAATGTGTAGAAAATATAGATTCTATTATCTGATAACCATTCCATAATGGCTGTGCACCTTCATCTATGAGCTTATTTGGCCCTCCTGATAACTCGGATGTGACATCCCCTGGAACAGCGTATATATCCTTACCGTGATCAAGAGCGTGCTCCACTGTACTCATTGTTCCGCTTTTAGCCTTTGACTCAGTGACAACTATAGCTGCTGACAGTCCACTAATAATACGGTTACGCATCGGGAATGTCCATCTGGCAGGTTTTACATATGGTGGATATTCGGTAATAAGCAGATTACTTTCACTAATTTCAGATGCAAGTCGAACGTTTTCCTTTGGATACATATGAAAAAAGCCGTGCCCTAGAACCGCTATTGTTTTCCCACCATACGCCATTGCAGCTATATGCGCTATTGTATCAGCACCTTTTGCAAGTCCTGAAACAATAACTGTATTATTATCCACCAAAGGAGGGACTATTAGAGACATCACTTTTTGCGTATAGTTCGTCGCTTCGCGAGAGCCAATTATCGCAACTTTAAAATGCGACAATAAGAGTTCTTTGTCGCCTTTCACATATAAAATAGCTGGTGGATCGATTAATTCTAATAACTTTTTGGGATATAAGGAATTGGTGAATGGAATTGGGGTTATTTGATGTTGTTTATATAACATATCATAAGGGGTGTTTTCATTTTGAAGTAAACTTTCTTTTAACTGCAAGGCTTTCTTTGGTGTCATTTTGAGTATTTTTGATAGAACCTCCACTGAGTATCGCTTATAATCCAGTAGTTCAGGATCCATTTCATACAGCGTATTCAGTCGATTTTTAGGGACTGGTAGTAAATAGTGGAGCGCCAACAAACGCTTCTCCGTTTCAGTTAGTTCCATTTTCATACCTCCTTTTATATTAAAAACAGTGTATCTAATTAGATACACTGCATGACTTATATTAGTGTGTTTTACACTGTTCGTAAAGCCCTTTTTCTTTTATTACTTTAATAAGCGTTTCTCCAATAACAGAAGGTGTTGCTGCAACTTCAACGCCAGCATCGTTAAGAGCTTTAATTTTCTGTGCAGCCGTTCCTTTACCTCCTGAAATTATAGCACCAGCGTGGCCCATACGTTTGCCTTCAGGGGCAGTTTGACCGCCAATGAAACCAACAACTGGTTTTGTCATATTTTCTTTGATCCATGAAGCAGCTTCTTCTTCAGCTGTTCCACCAATCTCACCAATCATGACAACAGCATACGTTTCAGAATCTTCGTTGAAAGCCTTTAGTACGTCAATAAAGTTTGTACCATTTACTGGATCTCCACCGATTCCAACTGCTGTCGTTTGACCAATTCCAGCTTGGCTCAACTGATGAGTCGCTTCATACGTTAGTGTTCCAGAACGGGAAACGATGCCAACATGGCCTTTTGTATGAATATAACCTGGCATAATACCAATTTTACATTCATCAGCTGTAATAACACCTGGACAGTTTGGACCAATTAGACGAGTTTTTTTACCTTCTAAGTAACGTTTTACTTTTACCATATCAAGAATCGGAATATGTTCAGTAATACAAATAGTCATATCAAGATCCGCGTCAACAGCTTCCATAATAGCATCTGCCGCAAATGCTGCAGGTACATAAATGATTGAAACAGTTGCACCAGTTACTTTTACAGCTTCTTGAACCGTATTGAAAACAGGTACACCTTCAGCTTTTTCGCCGCCTCTACCTGGCGTAACACCGCCGACAATTTTCGTGCCGTAGTCAAGCATTTCTTTTGTATGAAAAAGCGCTGTAGTACCTGTGATTCCTTGTACGATAACTTTTGTATCTTTGTTAACATAAATACTCATGTTTGTCCCTGCCTTTCTTAGCCTACGAGTTCAACAATCTTTTGCGCGCCATCTGCCATAGAATCAGCAGCAATTATATTTAGTCCTGAATCATTCAATAAAGCTTTACCTTTGTCGACATTTGTCCCTTCAAGTCGAACGACGAGTGGAACACTTAAGCCAACTTCTTTTGCAGCGATAATAACGCCTTCAGCAATTACGTCACATTTCATAATTCCACCGAAAATATTAATAAAGATCCCTTTAACATTTTCATCGGAAAGAATGATTTTGAATGCTTCGGTAACTTTTTCAGCAGTTGCACCGCCCCCAACGTCCAAAAAGTTTGCGGGCGAGCCGCCATAATAATTAATCGTATCCATCGTTGCCATAGCAAGACCTGCACCATTTACCATACATCCAATGTTGCCATCAAGTGAAATATAGCTTAAGTCATATTTCGATGCTTCGATTTCTTTTGAATCTTCTTCGTCAAAATCACGAAGTTCTATAATATCTTTATTGCGAAAAAGTGCACTTTCATCAAAATTAAACTTCGCGTCAAGCGCAAGGACATTTCCTTCAACAGTGACAACAAGTGGGTTAATTTCAACAATAGACGCATCTTTCTCAATAAACACTTGATATAATCCGAGCATAAATTTCGCAGCTTTATTCACAAGATGTGTCGGTATGCCAATATTATATGACAAACGACGAGCTTGGAATCCCGTCAACCCTACTAATGGGTCGATTACTTCTTTGAATATTTTTTCAGGTGTTGCTTCCGCAACCTCTTCAATATTTACGCCGCCTTCTTCAGATCCCATTAGCGTTATGCGATCCGTAGAATTATCTAGAACAAGACCAATATAGTATTCTTTCTCAATATTAGAGCCCTCTTCAACAAGAAGTCGTTTCACTTCTTTTCCTTCAGGACCAGTCTGTTCTGTGACAAGTATCTTACCAAGAAGTTCTTTGGCATATTCACGCACTTCGTCAATACTTTTCGCTATCTTTACTCCGCCCGCTTTCCCACGGCCACCCGCATGGATTTGAGCTTTAACAACAATGATGTCTGTACCAAGTTCTTTTGCAGCTTTCACAGCATCTTCTGGTGAAAATGCTACAATGCCTTTAGATACAGCGACACCGTAATCTCGTAAAAGTTGTTTACCTTGATATTCATGGATATTCATCTTACATCCTCCAATCAAACTTGCAACTCTAATAATTTACTGCCTAATCAATTATAATTAAAATGTCATTCAATGTCCACAATTGTCGACTTAATATCTAAATTCGGTTCACTTTTTCGTTACTTTTCTTTTCTATTGCCATGTTCTCGATCTAATTGATAAACATAAGCAAAAACTTCTGAAACTGCTTTATATAATTCTTCAGGAATAGATTCATCTATATTTAATTGACCTAAAATTTCAATCATACTTGCGTCTTCCTGAATAGGAATATCAAACTCTTTTGCCTTCGCAACAATATTTTCTGCAATTCTGCCTTTCCCCTTTGCAACGACTTTCGGGGCTGCAGATGTTGTCGGATTATAAGAAAGCGCGACTGCCTCTTTCCTTAAATGCTTTTCTTCACTCATACGCGATAATCAACTCCTTGATTATCGCTATCTTTGTTTTTTACAAGTTTTTTTTCAACTTTCTTTTCTTCGAAGTTTTTAAAGAATACACCAGATAATTTGTAACCTGTAGATTCGAGACCTTCTTTCAACTTATCTGAAAGTACGTCATCTAACGTATTTAGTGCCGAATCTGCATTAAAAATAGTAACTGTAATGATTCTGTTTTGCACTTGCATATCGATAATTGTTTTTTCCAAAGATTGAAGATCCAAATAAAATAATATACGCGCGAAGTCAGGATCTATCTTTCCATCGTCTTTCATTCTTCCATTCCATTGAAGTGTTGCATCGATTCGCTTACCAAAGAACTCAAGCGGCACTTGCATGATAAGTTGATGTTGGACGCCATTTTCACCAGACATTAGAATAGGTCCGTTCATGCGCGCGACGACAATTTCTGCACTTTCACGAACTACTTGCGATATAGTCGGGTCTTGCATAAGGGCAAGTAATTGCGGTTTTAATGCTTCAGCAAGTCGCCCGATGTCCTGCCCTTTCCCAAGTAATGCAGCTTCATAATTTAATCCGAATGAGCGGACGACAGTTTGAATAGCATCCTTCACCGCTTTACCTTCTACAGCACTCGCTACTACTACTTCTGCAGATTGAAGAAGTTTTTGGATTGCTGGATTTTCTGAACGCTCTGCACTTCGAACGAGCATTGTAAGTTTTTCAGAAGCGGATTGTTGACTCAAGTGACCTAGTAATGTTACGAGTGGTTCTTTAAGTCCGTTTGCTATCGTATCTCCACGAAAAGGCGAAGAAATTGAACTTTCTGCTGTCATTCGAATAAGGGCTTGGCTAAATTCTTGAACGAATTTAATAGATGCCTCACTAGAAGGTTTTACATTTGCAGCTAGGTCTATTATCGCTGTTAAATTCGCTTTATTTTGGGTACTTAACTGAGCATCAGCTGAAATTAGGGCTTTTAATCCGTCTAACTGAGCAATCGTCGGAGAAGTGTTAATTTGTCTTAGAATCGTTACTGCTTCTTGTATGGTATTCTTGGAAGCAGTGATTGCAGAGGCTGATGAGTCATTAGTAAGCAGTGATGCTAGGACTTGTGCCAAATTCGCAAGCGATGATCTTTCCGGTAACACGCCAGTATTTTTTAACAGCTGTACAGTCGCGAAACGTGATTCAGCAGGAACTGAAAAGTCTAACAATGCAATTATTGCTTTCCCGAGCAAGGCATTTCCTGTCGCCTCGGTAAAAGGTTTCTCCATCTTTTCAAGCGCAGAAATAATTGCCGATTTTGCTAGCTGTGTAACAGTTTCATCACTTACCAATGTCCCCTTAAGCGTTGAAAGTATTGTATGTAATCCTTCTTTGGACTCTACACCGAATAAAGAACGAAAAATCGATTCCGTAAAAGGTAATTTCAACTCTACAATTTTTTGAATGGACGTAAGTGCTTCAGCTCGCATTTCCGGTGGTACATTTTTCAATAAAATCTCCGCTTGAAGTAGACCTTCCCTCGTAATCGGCAATTTGTTTTTCATAACAAATGTTAGTAGCTGCGTCATTTCAGCAGTCTTCGGGAGTTTCATTGCCTCCATCAGATTGTTTAGCTGGCGACCTTGTCCCTCTGAGACACTTGTAGGTCCAGCAATAATTTTTAACTGTAGCTCTGGTTTTACTGAATTCACTTGAAAATAATAAGAATCTCCTGCCTTCATAGGAATCTCAAGTTTAGCAATCATTGACTGATTTCCTATTTGAATTTCAGCCATTTGTCCCGGGAATAGTTGCTTTATATTTCCATGGACCATTTGACCTTCATTCAGTATAAGAGGTTGATTTTGAACATTATTCACAGTAGGTGACGTTTGTGAAGAAGTAACTACCAGGAAACTCATGAATCTGTCCTCCCTTTTGCGATAATTGACTTAATCGGTTCAAATGTTTTCCTATGATGAACACATGGACCATATGCTTGCAATGCATCTAAGTGCTCTGGCGTTCCATACCCTGCATTCTGGCGAAAATTATATTGAGGATATTGTTGATGTAAATCATCCATGAGTTGATCACGTGTTGTTTTCGCAAGAATGGATGCTGCAGCAACAGCTAAACTTTGTGCATCAGCTTTAACTACAGAAACCGTTGGAGAAGCTATTTTTAGTTTCATCGCGTCCACAATGACGAAATCAGGTCGGACAGAAAGTTTATTTACCGCCCTTTCCATCGAATCGCGTGTAGCTGCATAAATATTTAGCTCATCAATTTTACTCGCTGATTGTATGTGAACTGAATAGTCGACTGCTAAATCTTTAATCTTTAATGCTAAATTTTCTCTTTTTTCCTTTGAAATCATCTTCGAATCATCTAACCCTATTAGTTCAGGTGTCTCTGTTGGCAGTATGACCACGGCTGTCACGACAGGCCCTGCTAACGGTCCACGTCCCGCCTCATCGACTCCCGCAACATAAGCCCCTTGAAACGGCGCAAACGAGCCATCAAACGCAATCTTTCTTTGATGCTGTTCTTTTATATATTCTTTTTTTTCGTAGCTTCGTTCCCATCTCGCAAGTGCTTTTTGAACACCTACTCTTGAATCTTCTCTAAGTGATTCGACCCAGGAAGTGGGTTTAGTCTCCATTTTTAATTGTTGCTCAATTTCTTTTATCGTTCTCATCACAAGCACCTCGTTCAATTTACATATTGTATATATTATCGGTCATTTAAGTCATTTTTTTAATTCAAAGACAAAGAAAGACCGATTACCACAGATAATTTCCCTGTCAGCATCGGCCAGTTGATTTTATTAATTTACAAGATATCAAATGTAAGTTTTCCAAGATACTCATTACGCATATCACGGACGATTAATTCTGCTACTTTATCATAATCAACTTCTCCGCCAGCAGTATATACCTGACGGAGCGCGCCAACATGTTCGAAAATAGCAATAATATCTTCACTTGTATGTCCAATCTTCGTTAGTCCATATCTTTCTGAAAGACGGTTAGGATAATGTTCTTCTAAAAAACGGAGGCCATAGACAGCAAGATCTTCCATATTAAGCAAAACATCTTTAATTGCACCCGTTAGAGCAAGTTTATAACCGGCTTCTTTATCTTCAAACTTTGGCCATAAAATTCCTGGCGTATCAAGCAATTCAAGTTCTTTCCCATACTTTATCCATTGCTGAGCCTTTGTAACACCCGGCATATTGCCTGTTTTGGCAATGTTCTTTTTCGCTAATCGGTTAATAAGCGTTGATTTTCCAACATTCGGTATGCCGACAATCATCGCACGAATAGCACCTGGTCTAATCCCTCTACTAATCATGCGGTCCGTTTTCGGCTTAAGTATATCCTTTGCCGCCTTTGTTACAGCTTGAAGACCCTGACCTTTAAATGAATCAATAGCGATTGCCCGAATATCTCGGTCCTCAAAATATTGAATCCACTTCCTCGTTTCTATAGCATCCGCAAGATCTGCTTTGTTTAAAATAAGCAATCTTGGCTTCTGATGAATAACTTCATCAATCATAGGATTCCTTGATGAGAGCGGCAGTCTTGCGTCAATCAATTCAAAGACGATGTCTACTAGTTTTAGTTTTTCAGTTACTTCGCGACGAGCTTTCGCCATGTGTCCCGGGAACCACTGTATTGTCATGTCTTCATTTCCTTCCGTCAGTCGACGATTCCCAAATCCTTCATTGGCCAAAATACAATTTTTGTACTGCCAATAATTTCATCAATCGCGACGACTCCAATATGTCTAGAATCTTTACTTTTTCTGCGATTGTCCCCCATAACAAATACATGGTCTTTAGGCACAACTTTACTAGGCAAAAATTCCAATTGAAGTTTTTCCTCAAGCTTAAAATCCTCTGTTAAAGGACCCTCTGGTAATTCCGCTTTGTATTTGTCCAGATAGGGTTCTTCATAAGGCTTTCCGTTAATGTAAAGTAAATCATCACGATACTCAATCTCATCTCCAGGAAGACCAATAACCCGTTTAATATAATCTTTTTGTTCGGGGGCGTGGAACACAACAATATCAAATCGATTCGGTTTTCCAACCGTATAGCCAATCTTATTAACAATCATTCGATCTCCGTCTGACAGCGTTGGCATCATGGAAACTCCGTCCACGACAATTGGTGTAAAAAGAAATATCCGAATAATTGCAGCTAGTCCAAAAGCAATTAACAATGCTTTGATCCATTCCCACGTCTCGTTTTTAGTCTTTTTTTCATTCATTCTAAAGGCCTCCCACGTTTGCTTACTCTATTCTACATTCTTTTCATTTATGAGGCAAAAAGAAAGGAGGCCGATTTGCCGGCCTCCTGAATCTGTTTTCTTAGTGACGAATTTCTTTGATGCGTGCTGCTTTTCCACGAAGACTACGTAGGTAGTACAATTTAGCACGACGTACACGTCCACGGCGAACAACATCAATTTTTTCGATTTTAGGCGTATGAACAGGGAATGTACGTTCAACACCAACACCGTTGGAAATTTTACGAACAGTAAATGTTTCGCTAATTCCACCACCGCGGCGCTTAATTACGATTCCTTCATAAATTTGGATACGCTCGCGCGTGCCCTCAACAATTTTAACGTGCAAACGAAGTGTATCTCCCGCACGAAATTGTGGAATTTCACGAAGCTGATCTTTTGTAATTGCTGTAATAATGTTTTGCATTTTTTTCTCTCCTTCTCCGCAGATGTTCATGCACGCGTTCCTTTGCAGCGGAACATCAGTCAGTATGCACTTCCCATAGAAGCACATCTTAGATAATATCACAAAGGATAACACCGTGCAAGATTATCCGTTTAGTTATTTTCTTTTTTTAATTTAGCTAAAAGCTTTTTCTGAATATCTGTTAATTGCGCCGTCTTCAATAAGTCTTTTCTTCGTTCATAAGTTCTAATTAATGACTGTTCCTCACGCCATTGATTTATTTTGGCATGATTACCTGACAATAAAACTTCCGGCACTTGTAAACCATTAAAGTCAGCTGGACGCGTGTACTGTGGATGCTCAAGTAAGCCCGTAGAGAATGAATCTAGCACTGGGGAATCTGAATTACCAAGCACATTAGGTAACAGCCTCACAACACTATCTACAACAGCCATCGCAGCTATCTCACCACCAGTTATGACAAAGTCCCCAATAGAAAGTTCATCCGTCACAAGTACCTCGCGGATTCGCTCGTCATAGCCTTCGTAATGGCCACAAATAAAAATGAGGTGTTCCTCCTGTGAAAGTTCCTCCGCCTTCTTCTGAGTGAAGCGCTCGCCTTGTGGGCACATCAGAATAACACGGGGCGGATTTTCAACATCAGGCGATAAAGCTTCAACAGCCGAAAAAAGAGGTTGTGCTGTCAATAACATACCCGCTCCGCCTCCGTAAGGATAATCGTCAACCTTATGATGCTTATTTTCAGAAAAATCACGGAAGTCCTTAACAGTAAATGTGACGGCATCATTCGTTTGTGCTTTTTTCATAATAGAAGAATGAAGAACCCCATCGAACATTTCTGGAAATAACGAAAGGATATCTATTTTAATCATGTTAGTAAGCCTTCCATAGGATCTATGACGACTTTTTTATTTTCGATATCAATTTCTTTTACAACATCGTCAATAAAAGGTATATATTGCGCCTTCCCCTTTTCAGGAACTACAGTCCATACATCATTTGCACCTGTAACTAAAATTTCAGTGATTGTACCTATCTCTGCACCGTCAATTGTCGAAACAACACAGCCAATAATCTCATGGTGATAAAAAACGCCTTCTTCTAATTCACCAAGGTCTTCTTCGGCTATCCGGAAGATACCGTCTCTATACTTTTCCACATCCTTTAAAAATGGATGATTTTCAAAAGTGAGTAAATCAAATGTTTTATGTTTACGATGACTTGCAACAGTTAAGTATATGGGCGTTTTTTCATCAGGCATAAAAAGAGAGAGCTTATTCCCAACCGTATACCTCTCATCTGGAAAGTCTGTACTTGAAATCACACGAACTTCACCAGTTATTCCGTGCGTGTTAACTATTTTACCGACATTGTACCAATTCATACTTTACACCGTCCTTTATTGTTTCGATATAAGTCTAGCTATAGGAAAAAGGAAGGAACCTAAGCTCCTTCCTTTCCAATATCAATCAATTATTTCGATAAAAACTCTTTTACCGTGGTGACTTCCTGCTGCTGAGTAAACAATAGTACGTATCGCTTTCGCTACACGTCCTTGCTTTCCAATTACTTTGCCCATATCCTCGGCATGCACAGAAAGTTTATACGTGACTCGATTGTTCTTTTCTTCCATTTCAACATGGACATTATCAGGACGATCGACTAACGGTTTAACAATTGTCTCAATCAGCTGCTTCATGGACACCCCTCCTGATTATTTACCGAGTTTTGCGTTATGGTATTTCTCCATAATGCCTTGGTCAGAAAGCAGGTTACGAACTGTATCTGATGGTTTAGCACCATTTTGAAGCCATTTAAGTACTGATTCTTCATTAATTTTTAGTTCCACCGGCTTAGTAAGTGGGTTGTAAGTTCCAACCGTTTCGATTTGACGACCGTCACGTGGTGAACGTGAGTCCGCTACAACAATACGATAGAAAGGAGATCTCTTTGCTCCCATACGCTTAAGACGAATTTTAACTGACATTTTTAATTGCACCTCCGAATAGTTTCACACAAGTTAGTATGTTATCAAGCTTTTTGTTGTTTGTAAAGGTTTTTTTCTTAACACCTTGAAATTCTTTTCTCTGACTGCCTTTTCAATTAAAAAACGAGTCCAAACCAGGCATTTTCATTTTCTTTTTTCCCTTTTGTTGCATGTTCGTCATTTGCTTAACCATCTTCTTCATATCTTCAAATTGTTTTAGTAATCTGTTGACATCTTGAATGGATGTTCCTGAACCTTTTGCAATCCTGCGGCGACGATTCGCGTTAATCACTTCAGGTTTAGTTCGCTCTGTGGGCGTCATAGAACGAATAACTGCTTCCACTCGATCCATTTGACCTTCGTCGACTTGAGCATTTTCAAGCCCTTTAATTTTCCCTGCGCCTGGCATCATTTTCAATAATTCGTCAAGCGGACCCATCTTTTTCACTTGTTGCAACTGTTCCAAGAAGTCATCAAGTGTAAAGGTTTGAGTGCGGAATTTTTCTTCAAGCTCTCTCGCTTTCTCTTCATCAACATTATCTTGTGCTTTTTCAATGAGTGACATGACGTCACCCATACCAAGAATTCTAGATGCCATACGTTCAGGATGGAATGGTTCAAGTGCATCCATTCGTTCCCCGACACCTATAAACTTCACAGGTTTCCCTGTTACAGAACGAATTGACAATGCTGCTCCGCCTCGCGTATCACCGTCTAGCTTTGTTAAAATAACACCAGATATACCTACGGTGTCGTTGAAGTTTTGAGCTACGTTGACAGCGTCCTGTCCTGTCATTGCATCGACAACTAAGAAGACTTCATCAGGAGATGACAATTCATGAATATCTGCCAATTCCTGCATGAGTTTTTCGTCGATATGTAAACGACCAGCTGTATCAATGATTACTACATCATGATGTTCAGATTTCGCTTCATCTAATGCCAGCCTAACAATTTCCACTGGTGATATATCCGTTCCCTGTGAAAAAACAGGTACAGATAATTGCTTACCAAGTGTTTGAAGTTGTTCGATTGCAGCAGGTCGGTAAACGTCTGCTGCGACAAGTAAAGGTTTTTTATTATGCTTTTTACGTAATAAAGATGCAAGTTTTCCGGTCGTCGTTGTCTTACCAGCACCTTGCAACCCAACCATCATGATAACCGTTGGTGAATTCCTCGCGAATTTTATTGGCTCTTGTTCGCCGCCCATCAAATTTGTGAGTTCATCTTTAACAATTTTCACAACTTGTTGGCCAGGTGTTAAGCTCTTCATAACGTCTGAACCTATCGCTTGTTCGCTAACCGTTTTCACGAATTCACGAACAACTTTCAAGTTAACATCGGCTTCAATTAGTGCAAAACGTACTTCACGCATCATATCTTTGACGTCTGCCTCGTTAACCTTACCTTTGCCTTTAATTTTCTGAAGCGTACCTTGGAGCCGCTCAGCTAATCCCTCAAATGCCATGTACGTCCCCCCTACTCTTGATCTTTTAATGCGACCAACAGTTCTCTCAACACTTCCGATTGGTCAGTTGAATTCGCTATGATTACTTCCATGTTCTCAATAATTTCCATGCGTTGTTGAAATTTGGAAAACAAATTCAATTTTAATTCATAATCTTCTAGCATTGATTCTGTCCTGCGCACGTTATCATAGACAGCTTGACGTGAAATACTGAATTCCTCTGCTATTTCACCAAGAGATAAGTCCTCCAAATAATACAAGTTCATATAAGTTCTTTGTTTATCAGTTAAAAGAGACTGGTAAAAATCGAAGAGGAAGTTAATACGGGTCGTTTTTTCAAGCGCCATTTTCTACTTGCCACCTCAATTTTATTATACATTTATAATCCTAATAGGATAATGCTAGACTGTCAAGCAATTTTACTTGTCTGTTTCAAATGATTCAGATTCTAATTCTTGTTCAAGCCCATCAGCGAATAAACCATAGACATATTTCTCATCATCAAATGGTTGCAAGTCATCTATCCCTTCGCCTAAACCAACGAATTTCACAGGAATATTTAGTTTACTACGAATCGCCAGAACGATGCCACCTTTTGCAGTTCCGTCTAGTTTCGTAAGGACTATTCCTGTTACGTTTGTTGCAGCTTTAAATGTCTCTGCTTGAACGAGCGCATTTTGACCGGTTGTCGCATCCAAAGCAAGAAGTACTTCATGCGGAGCACCTTCTACTTCTTTACTTATTACGCGATGTACTTTTTCAAGTTCATTCATCAGGTTAACTTTATTTTGCAATCTCCCTGCTGTATCACAAATTAGAACATCAACGTTACGACTTTTTGCAGCTCGAATCGCGTCGTACATTACCGCAGCTGGATCAGAACCTTCAGATTGTCGAATCACTTCGACACCTGTTCTCTCCCCCCATACGATTAGCTGATTTATTGCACCGGCCCTGAAAGTATCACCAGCTGCCAACATAACTGTTTTTCCTTCTGTCTTTAAACGAGCAGCTAATTTACCAATTGTAGTCGTCTTCCCGACACCATTAACACCTACCATTAATATTACAGTTAGGCCGTCTTCTTGAATGTTTAAGCCGCTATTTTCTGTCTCGCCACCTTGATAGATTTCGACGAGTTTTTCAGAGATTACAGACTGGATGCCAGAAGTATCTTTAATATTTTTCCTTTGCACTTCAAGCTTAAGTTCTTCAATCAATTTCATTACTGTATCAAAACCAACATCCGCTTGTAATAGAAGATCCTCAAGTTCCTCAAAAAACTCCTCATCTACAACTCTAAAACGTGCGACTAGATCATTCACTTTTGACGTGAACTGATTTCGCGTTTTAGATAAACCTTCTTTAAATTTATCAGTTACCGATTCATTTGTACCCGTAATCTTTTCCTTTATTTTCTTAAAAAAAGACAAGTCTTATCTCTCCTTTTCTTCTAATCTCTAGCAGTCATATTACTTAATTTACTTAGATAATTTTAACTTATAGCTTCTCCAGGCACCTCTGAAATCTTAACAGAAATAAGTTTAGATACACCAGATTCTTGCATCGTGATACCATATAATACATCTGCGCCCTCCATCGTGCCTTTCCGATGTGTGATAACAATAAACTGCGTTTTCTCAGAGAACTTTTTTAAATACCTACTGTAACGCGCGACATTTGTCTCGTCGAGTGCCGCTTCGACTTCGTCCAGAATACAGAACGGTACTGGTCTTACCTCTATAATTGAAAATAGCAATGAGATTGCAGTCAACGCTCGCTCTCCACCAGATAACAAGCTGAGATTTTGCAACTTTTTCCCTGGAGGACGTGCAACAATATCGACACCCGTTTCAAGTAAGTTTTCGGGATTAGTCAGAACTAAGTCCGCATCGCCACCGCCGAACATTTCCTTAAAAACATCCCTAAAACGGTTTTGCACCGCATTAAAAGTAGTCGAAAAACGGACAGTCATTTCTACATCCATTTCAGACATAGCATCTTGTAATGTCTTTTTAGCCTCTATGAGGTCATTACGTTGTTCTGATAAAAATGTAAATCTCTCAGATACATCTTTAAATTCTGTGATTGCATTTGGATTCACTGGACCAATTTCCTCGAGATTTAATTTCAGTTTCACAAATTTTTCTCGAAGCAGTAATTCATCAACATCCATAGGTAAATCAGCATCTGGATTTAAACCGTATTCATTGTACAACCTTTGAATAATCGCTTCATAGTTAACTTCCAACCGAGATAAACTAACTGTTACTTTATTATATTGCGCGCTTACTTCGTCTCTATGGGAACGCGTCTTCTTCAGTAACATTTCTTTTTCCACAATATCTGAAGAAAGATTTAATCTTGTTTCCTTGGAAGATCTAATAGCAATTTCAATTTCATTTCTATTTAAAATAGATGTTTCAATCTTCGCTTCGATTTCTCTAGCAGTTAGCTCTTCAACTCCGCCGTCTCCCGTAAAGAATTGAATTTCTTCACTGAGTTCTTTAATTTTATCCTTAGCAGCATTCACGGATATTTCCAACTCGCCAATAGTCGATTTTTGATAGACTGTTTGTTCACGAAGAACAGCTGCTCGTTCACGTAAACCGGTTAATTTGGTTATATGTGCGGCCTCTTCATTGCGCCAATCTATTGCAAAACGCTCAAGTAATTCAACATCATTTTTTAGCTTATCCAATAAACTTTTTATAGCTATATGATTTTTTTCAAGTTCTAACTTTTTATTATAAAGCTCAGATCCAGTCACTTCTGCACCACGACGCCCAACCTCAATTGACGCTGCTTCTATTTCAGATGAATGAAGTGCAATTTCAGTTTCACGTATTCCGGATTCCATAGCAGCAATTTCCAATTGTATTGTTTCTGTTAATTTACGTAATTTATGCGCATTTTCCATTAGTCTTGCAACATCCATTTTCGTGTTACCTACCGTAGTTGTAGCTGTTTCAATTGAAGAAGACATTTGTACAAGTTGGCTTTGTAACGTTTCTAGTTCTGCTTTACGTGTGAAAACAGATGCCCTACTTGTTACACCGCCACCGGTTAGCGAACCGCCAGCATTCACAATATCTCCATCTGTCGTTACAATACGATATCTATAATTTAATGATTTTGAGATTTCAGATGCACCCTGTAGTGAAGATGCAACAATTACATTACCGAGAAGATGCTCTGTAATAATTTTATATGTAGCTGTTGTTTTAACCAATTGATCTGCTGTTCCGATAAAATGCGGATGTTGCTCAATTGATTTTAACGCGGATTGCTGGATTTTTCTAGAACGCATCACATCTAAAGGAAGAAATGTTGCACGACCCGCATTTTTCGCTTTCAAAAAACCAATTGCTTTTCTTGCTTCTGCTTCGGTTGAAGTGACGACGTGTTGCATCGCTCCTCCAAGTGCTGTTTCAACAGCTTTAATATAAGTATTATCTACTGAAATTAGTTCGGCAACGGCACCATTAATACCAGTTAACTTTCCAGACTTTTTAGCGACAAGTACTTCTTTTACACCTGAAAAGAATCCTGAGAAGTCGGCTTCCATACTTTGGAGAGCTCGCATTCTACCTTGCATCTCATGTTGACGGTTATAAGCTTTTTGTAAAAGTTCTTGTTTTATTCGCAACTTTTCTTCGTGTTCACTTAAGTTTTTCGTATTCTGATTAAAGTCAGATTGCGTTTCTTTAAATGTTTGATTGAGTTTTACTAATGACTGTTGCTTCAAATTCTTTTCAGAAGTTAACTTTTTTAAACGTTCGGTTAGTATTGCTGTTTGTTCGATAATTCTTTCAGAGGAAGATTTCTCACCAACAAGCCTCTCCTCAATATGTTTTAATTCATTTCGAAGGGTTGCTTCCTCATTCAGTTTATCAATATAAGTCGATTTTAACTCTTCAATTTCATTTTCAGTCTCTTTTACAGAACGTTTTAAAATTTGTGATATACTGTTTACTTTTCCTGATACTATTTCGTAATCCTTTTGTGTCGTTTCTAATTTACCTTGTGCTTCTTTAAGCTTTAAATCCAGTACTATCTTCCCTTTTTCCGCACTTGTTAATTCTGATTGTATTCTTTCAATCTGACGTCCAGTATTACGCTCTTTTTCCGCTGATAAAAGACGTCTACCTTCCCACTTTTCGGTTTCCGTACTTATGTCTACCAATCTTTTTTGTAATACTTCTAAATCCGTTTCAACAGTTGTCAATTTATTTTTTATTTGAGAAGTTTCATTATCAGCAACTTCTGTAGACTCAATTAACTGTTGTTCTTTATTCTTTAATGTATCTGCTTCTTTTAGCATTTCTTTCATTTCAAGCCCAAAAGTTTTCGCGTCATAATTTAACAGGGTAACATCAATTTTCCGCATTTCTTCTGCACACTTAGTATACTTTTCAGCAGCTTCAGCATGTATTTTAAGTGGTTCAATTCTCGTTTCAAGTTCTTTTAAAATGTCTAGTACACGATCTAGATTATCTGATGTTTCATAAAGTTTATGTTCAGCTTTTCTTTTTCTAGTACGATACTTTAATACTCCAGCAGCTTCATCGAAAATACTTCGTCGATCTTCAGGACGACTATTCAATATTTCATCCACACGGCCTTGTGAAATAATTGAAAATGCTTCTTTTCCAAGTCCAGAATCCATAAACACATCCGTAATATCTTTTAACCGACACTGAAGCCCGTTTAGTAAATACACACTTTCTCCAGAACGAAACACACGTCGACTCACGCTAATATCTGTATAATCAAGTGGGAAAAGACCTTTACTATTATCTAAAACAAGCGTAACTTCAGCGAAATTAAGCGGTTTTCTAGAATCACTTCCTGCAAAAATAACATCTTCCATTTTAGATCCGCGCAGCGATTTAGCAGACTGTTCTCCAAGAACCCATCGAATCGCATCTGTAATATTACTTTTACCGCTACCATTAGGACCAACAATTGCAGTCACACCGGGTACAAAATCGACACAAATCCTTTCAGCAAAAGATTTGAATCCAATAATCTCAAGTCTTTTTAGAAACATTACTTAAATCTTCCCTTCAGCCTGCTGTCTTTTAAGTTCTCCAATAGCATGACGGGCAGCTTCTTGTTCCGCTTCTTTCTTTGATTTCCCTGCACCTGTTCCTAACGCTTCTTTATCAAGTCTAACAACCGTAATAAACGTTTTCGCATGAGCTGGACCCTTTTCTTCAACTACTTCATACTGTAGTTGTCCACTATTTCCCTGTTGAACAATTTCTTGTAATCGACTCTTATAATCCATCACATGAGAAAAAGCACCGACGCTAACTTTCGGAAAAACGATTGTTTCAAGAAATACATTAACTGAATCCATTCCCTGGTCAATATACAACGCACCTATAAAAGCCTCAAATACATCCGCTAGAAGAGCTGGGCGCATCCGACCACCCGTTTGTTCTTCTCCTTTACCAAGAAGTACATAATTGCCAAATTCTAGCTCAGTGGCAAAGTTTACAAGTGCGGGTTCGCAAACGATTGCTGCACGTAATTTCGTCAACTCCCCTTCCGTCATATTAGGTTCTGCGGAATATAGGAATTGAGAAACACCAAGTTCAAGAACTGCATCTCCTAGAAATTCAAGTCGTTCATTATCCGTAAAATTCTTTCTCCGATGCTCATTCACATATGATGAATGAGTAAATGCATTGTATAACAATAAATGATTATTAAATTCCACGTTTAGCCTAAGCTGTAATTCTTTAAAGTTGTTTCGCACTGCCAAAGGAAGCAATGTAGTATTCTTTTTTTCATTACTTTTTCTTGTCATAAGTTTGATTCTGCCTTTCCTTGCATTATGTCTATATTTTACCACTATTATGAACTGGTGAAAACCGAAAAGGGACGCCCCATTCCTTTCAAATAAAAAGGATGAAAGCGTCCCAGATGGAATGCATATGAGGAACTAAGTTTAATTCCACAAATTGGCACGAAATATTATATATTTCGCTCAATGTACAAATTCGCTAAATTAATTTACTTTCGCTTCGATATAAGTTACTACGTCACCGACGGTACCGATTTTTTCAGCGTCCTCATCAGATATTTCCATATCGAATTCGTCTTCTAATTCCATTACAAGCTCTACTACATCCAAAGAGTCTGCACCTAGATCATCACGGAAAGAAGCTTCCAATTTAATTTCACTTTCATCGACGCCTAAGCGTTCGACGACTACTTTAGTTACACGTTCTGTTACTGTTGACAAATTTGTCACCTCCTCTCAATGATTTGGAACGCAGTCTAAGTGCGCGACGTCCTGTCGAAACAAGAACGAATACAGTTCAATTCGTCCCGCATGTCCCACGTCGTGTGGTCCCAAGCGTAGTGTTAACGCCTTCCATTACATCACCATTCCACCATCAACGTGAATTGTCTGCCCTGTAATATAAACGGCATCATCCGAAAGAAGGAACAATACTGTTTTAGCGACATTTTCTGCAGTTCCCATTTTCCCTAGCGGAATATTAACAAGCAACTGAGTTTTCAATTCTTCGCTTAACGTATCTGTCATCTCCGTCGTGATAAAACCCGGTGCCACAGCATTCACATTTATATTTCTTGAAGCTAACTCTTTTGCTACCGTCTTTGTTAAACCAATCACACCAGCCTTAGCAGCGACATAATTCGCCTGCCCTGGATTACCCGAAACACCGACAATCGATGCGACATTCACTATTTTACCAGCACGCTGCCTCATCATTTGACGCGTCACGGCCTTAGTACAAAGGAACACACCTTTTAAGTTAATATCTAGTACATCGTCCCATTCGTCCTCTTTCATACGCATGAGTAAATTATCTCTCGTAATGCCTGCATTATTTACTAGTATATCTATCGAGCCAAAAGTTTCCATTGTTTTGTCGATCATTAATTTTACACTATCAGCATTAGAAACATCTGCTTGAATTGCAAAAGCTTCCCCACCTGTTTCAGTAATTAAAGCAACTACATCATCAGCTTTTTCTTTACTACCACTGTAGTTAACTGCAACACGAGCACCTTCTTGTGCAAGATTTAGCGCAATTTCACGACCAATACCACGTGATGCTCCAGTTACGATTGCTACTTTCCCATCAAACCTACCCATCAAGTCCACTCCTTCGAAGCTTCAATTACTTCTTGTAATGTCTTTTCATCATACACTGCTTGTACAGTAACTGTCTTGTCTATTTTTTTTATTAACCCACTTAATACTTTACCTGGCCCACATTCAATAAAATGTGTCACACCAAGGTCAATCATTAAGCGTACCGAGTCCTCCCATAATACCGGAGAGTACAACTGTTCAACAAGCAAGTCTTTTATTTGTTCACCATTCTCTATAACAGCAGCATTGACATTTGCAATGACCGGAATCGAAGCATTATGTATCGTTAACTCATCTAATGAACTGCGAAGTTTTTCTGCTGCTGGTTTCATTAAGGATGAATGGAAAGGTCCGCTAACATCCAACAGAATAGCTCTTCTTGCGCCTACTTCTTTTAATTCAACACACGCTTGCTCAACACCCATTTTAGTTCCTGATATAACAATTTGTCCTGGACAGTTTAAATTCGCTGGCTGCACTGCATTACCGTTCAAAGTAATTGCATCAGTCACTTTTTTCACTTGCTCACTGTCAAGTCCAAGAATTGCAGCCATGGATCCCACACCTGCGGGAACTGCTTCATTCATATATAGGCCACGGTTATGCACTACTGAAACGGCATCTTCAAAAGAAAGCACATTTGATGCTACGAGTGCTGTGTATTCACCCAAACTATGTCCCGCTGTATAATCTGCAGTTATGCCAGCGTCATTCAACCTTGCAGCAATTAAAGCGCCAACAGTTAGTAACGCTGGTTGCGCGTTATAAGTTACAGTCAATTCTTCTTGTGGTCCCTCTAATAACAGCTTACTCAATGGATATCCAAGAACTTGATCAGCTTCTTTAAAAAAATTCATACTTGCTTCATTTGATTCGACAAGTTCCTGTCCCATTCCGACCTTCTGAGAACCTTGGCCCGGAAAAACAAATGCAATTTTTTTCATTCCACTAGCCCCTTTCCAATCGTATTACGAATTGTTCCACATACATCATATGAAACCATAGTTCGTGCTTGTCGCACAGCATTGTAAATCGCATTAGATCTAGATGAACCATGCGCTTTTATGACAGGTGAATTAAGCCCAAATAACCCGGCACCACCATATTCCGAGTAATCCATTTTCTTTTTCAATCCACGTAAATCATCTTTAATAAGCGACGCAGAGATTTTAGTTTTAATAGATGAACCATATACTTCTTTCAACATTGTAAAAAATCCTGTCGCCGTTCCCTCAATAGTCTTCAGTACCATATTTCCTGTGAAACCATCTGTAACAACAACATCTGCCACACCCATTAACAAATCACGTGCTTCGATATTTCCGATGAAATTAATCGGCGCTTCTTTAAGAATATCATATGCAGCTTTCGTTAAGTCATTTCCTTTTCCCTCTTCAGTTCCAATATTTAATAAACCAATTCGCGGATTTGAAATACCTCGAACTTTCTCTGCATAAATACTTCCCATAATAGCGTACTGTCCAAGATGAGAAGGTTTAGCATTGGCATTGGCACCGACATCTAGCATGACGAAACCTTGCCCATCTACTGTCGGAAGTGTTGGTGCAAGTGCAGGTCGTTCAATTCCATCAATTCTACCAACAACAAATAAACCAACTGACATTAGTGCGCCCGTATTCCCAGCGGAAACACAAGCATCTGCTTCACCGTTTTTTACTGCTTCTGCCATCCGCACCATCGAAGAATCTTTTTTTCTACGAATTGCACGAACAGGATCGTCATCTGCTTCAACGACTTCCGAACAATGAATGACTTTTAAGCGATTATGGTCTTTCATAAATGGTGCCATTTTTTCTTCATCACCATAAATATGTATATGTATATTATCAAATGCCGTAAGACTTTCAATTGCACCAGCAATAATTTCACCAGGTGCATGATCCCCGCCCATTCCGTCCAAAGCTATAATCATTAAAATTCCTCCTGCTTCTTATCTGTCGTCCGGTACATATAAAACTTACCTGTAAACACGATTTCATCTGCTACAGTCGACACGACTTCAACAAGCGTTCTTTTTTTCGTAATGCTATCCTTTAGCACTGTCGCTCGCGCAACAACACGATCGCCCTTTTTAACGGGTTTTAAAAAGTTAATTGATGATTTTGCCGTCAATGCAAGATCATCATCAAGAACTGCTACAGCTAAAGAATTCGCTTGGGCAAAAAGATGATGCCCACGTGCAATCTCGTTTCTATGAAAGACATGGTCATTCGTCACATCAAAAATAGATAACGCACTTTCATCTAATTTAATATCAATAATGTCGCCTATTACTTCATCAGAATCGAGTGATTTCACTTTACTCGACATCGTTTGTGAGGCCACTTTTTTTAACCGTTCACGTAATTCGGGAATGCCACATTCCAGTCTATCAAGTCTAATTGTCTGCACACTGACTTGGTATTGTTCAGACAGATCATCATCTGTAAGAAATGGGTTATGATCAAGCAACTCCATAAGCAAGCGTTGCCTTTCCTTTTTAGGTTTCCGCAATTGATTCACCTTCCAGATTAGCACTTGGTACTAATAGCAGTATATAAAAACTATAAAAAGAATGCAAGTAAGAAAACATCTTTAAACAAGACTAACTATACAAGGTCCTAACTTGTTTAAAGTCTTAAAGAACAATTTAGCACCATCTACTCAATCGATTCTGCTATTACCAAGCGCTCCAGATTGTTCAAGTAGGCTCCTTAAAACCGCGTACTCTGAATCCTCCCAAAACAATGTTGAAGCTAGAAATGTTTCTGCATCTTTCCTCGCTGTATCCAACGCACGGTAATCATGAACAAGATCTGCCACTTTAAACTCGGGCATCCCACTTTGCTTTTTACCGAAAAAGTCACCTGCGCCTCTTAATTCTAAATCTTTTTCTGCTAATATAAATCCATCGTTCGTCTCAGTCATTGACTGCATGCGTTCTTTACCTTCTTCGGTCTTAGGGTCAGCTATAAGCACACAATAGGACTGCTCTTTCCCTCTACCTACCCGACCTCTTAACTGATGTAGCTGAGATAACCCAAAGCGACCTGCATCATAAATTAACATGAAAGTAGCGTTCGGAACATTCACCCCTACCTCAACGACCGTCGTAGATACAAGGACGTCTACCTTGCCCTCACTAAACGCCTGCATCGTTGCTTCTTTTTCATCCGAATGAAGTCTACCATGCATTAACCCTACCGAGAAACGTTCCTTGAAATGTACAGAAAGCTGATTATAGACATCTACCGCATTTTGAACGTCTAACTTATCGGATTCTTCTATTAAAGGACAAATAACATAAGCTTGACACCCTGCCTTTAATTCCTTTTCCATCTTTTGCAAAACCGAATAAAGCGCTTCTTCTTTAAGCCAATGCGTTTCAATTTCTTTCCGCCCTGCTGGAAGTTCATCTAACACCGACACATCCATTTCACCAAATACTGTAATTGCGAGTGTACGTGGAATAGGTGTTGCCGTCATAAAAAGAACATTAGGATTTACGCCTTTATCACGAAGAACACGTCTTTGCTCAACACCAAATCTATGCTGTTCATCTGTAATCACTAAGCCTAAATTTTGAAAAACCACATCCGGTTGAATTAGCGCATGCGTTCCAATAAGTATGTCTACTTCACCAACAGCTAATCTACCAAGCAAGTTTTCTCTCGCCTTCGCTTTCGTTGATCCCGAAAGAAATGCTATTGAAACACCCAGTGGTTCAAACCAATCTTGGAGTGTATCAGCATGCTGTTCAGCTAGTATTTCTGTTGGAGCCATCAAGGCACCTTGAAATCCAGCTGTCACCGCAGCATATAGTGCCACTGCAGCTACAACCGTTTTCCCTGAACCAACATCCCCTTGAAGGAGTCTATTCATTCGAATTTCACTTTTCAACTCCGCACATAATTCGTTGACTACACGTTTTTGAGCTTTCGTTAATTCAAACGGAAGTAAAGAGATAAACGCTTTTATTTTTGCAAGATCATAGTCAATGATTAGTCCTTTTTCAGTGTCTTTTCGTAACTTTTTCATTCCTTGCATTTTTAATTGAAACATTAATAACTCTTCGTATACAAATCTCCTTCGTGCATGTTTAACATCTGCTGGACTTTGCGGGAAGTGAATCATCTCTAGTGCTTGTTCAATTGTAGGTAGTTTATATGCTGTGCGAATATGTTGAGGTAGGGATTCCGTATGTTGACCCGTTACATGGTCAAGTGCATTTCTCATAAAACGTCGAAAAGTTTTTTGATGTATGATACCTTTCAAACTATAAACAGGTTCAAAATCTGCTTGACCATCCTTTGAATTCGCATTAAAATGACTCACACTAATTGACTGTCTACCGCGGTCCCATTTCCCAGTGACAGTTACAGTCGTTCCTTGTATGATTTTATCTTTTAAATAATGTTGATTAAAAAAAACCGCCTTCACTAGATGCCTACCGGCAAGAAGACGGACTTGAAGACGTGATCTATTCTTCCCTAAAAATTGAACTGTAGGTTCACTCTCAACTCTACCTTCAATCGTCACACGTTCGTTATGAGGTGTTTCCGATAAATCCTTTAATGTGAAATCTTCATGACGATACGGGAACGTCATTAGAAGTTCATGGATAGAGATGATGCCGAGCGTTTCAAGCTGCTGCCCGGCCATCTTCCCAATCCCTTTTACAGTAGTTACCGAATCATATAGTGACGTTTTCACTATTTGCGGCCTTACCAAATATTTTCGCTTCTAACGCTTTTCCAGTCGGCGTTGCTGCTAGACCACCTTTTGCAGTTTCCCGTAAAGCAGACGGCATAGACTTGCCAATTTTGTGCATAGCTTCTATCACTTCATCAGTAGGAATTCGACTTACTACACCAGCGAGTGCCATGTCTGCACCTACAAGTGCCTTGGCAGCGCCCATAGCATTACGTTTAACACAAGGAACTTCTACAAGTCCGGCAACCGGGTCACACACAAGCCCCAGCATATTTTTCATAACGATTGAGAAAGCTTCAGCACTTTGCTGTGGTGTTCCCCCAGCCATCTCTACAATCGCTGCAGCCGCCATCGAACCAGCCGAACCCGTTTCAGCCTGACACCCACCTGCTGCTCCTGAAATAGATGCATTATTAGCAACAACAAAGCCAAATGCGCCTGAAGTAAATAAATAATTCAACATTTCTTGGCGAGTTGGATTTAATCTATTTTTAACTGCAAATAAAGTACCAGGTACAATTCCAGCTGCACCAGCTGTTGGTGTCGCACAAATCGTTCCCATAGCAGCATTCACTTCGTTTGTAGCTACAGCTTTACTGACAGCATCCATTACGAGGTCACCGCATAAACTTTTTCCGGATTCCATATACTTTTTAATGAGAACTGCATCGCCACCAGTTAAACCTGATGCTGAATGTACACCATCCAACCCTTTTTCAACTGCCGCTTCCATAACTGTCAGATTCGCATCCATCTGCGCTATTATATCTTCTCTAGACCTTTTAGTAACAAGCATTTCTTGTTCAATCATAATTTCAGATATCGGCTTATTTTGCGATTCCGCAAGTGCAACAAGCTCCTTAACCGAAGTAAATAAAATATCCACCTGTCATTCCTCCTTAATCAGCAACCGTAGAAACTTGTGTAATATGTGGTAATGAACTAAGTTCTGCAATAATCGACTCGTCTATGAATTGATCGAGTTCTATAACCATAAGTGCCATCTTACCTTTTTCTTTTCGGCCAACTTCCATATGGGCAATATTTACGTCTTTTTCGGCCAGCGCGTTGGAAACGCTTGCAATTAATCCTGCGCGGTCCTCATGAACGACTAGAAGCGCCGGATAATTTCCTGATAAACGAAGTGGAAATCCATTTAATTCAACAACTTCAATCTTTCCACCACCGATAGATATCCCCACGAGTTCCATTACACTCTCGCCGTCTCCGATGACAATACGCGCTGTATTTGGATGAGGCATCTCTTCTTCTTCCGGTATGAATTCAAAAGTTAGGCCCACTTTTTCCGCTTCGCTAAATGAAGTTTTAATACGCTCATCAAAAGTTTCATAATCTAACAATCCGCCTATTATAGCTACGTCAGAACTATGTCCTTTATACGTTTCTGCAAAAGATCCATATAAATGAATCCGCGCCCATTCGGGTTGGCGTCCAAAGAGATTACGAGCAACCCTTCCAATCTTCGCAGCACCTGCTGTATGTGAAGATGAAGGTCCAATCATTACTGGACCAATAACATCAAATACCGACCTGAATTTCAATTGAATACCCCCTAATAAATAGACATACCAATACCTTATACGAACTTTACACTTTAAACAAAAGAATCTAACTATATATACTAATCACCTGATACTAGAGTTCATACAAATTTGAAAATTAACCCTTATATTATTCCACTGAAATAATATAAGGGTAAAGAGGTTGTTTTCCATTATAAAACTCAGCTTCAACATGCTCAAAATTATCTTCTATATATTTTTCAATTGACGTCACTTCTTCTTTAGTTACATTTTCACCATAGAAAATTGTAACAATTTCTGAATCTTCGTCAATAATAGTTGACAGCAACTCTTTCATCACATCATCAAGCAAAGCATTTGCTATAACAATTTTCCCACCCGAAATACCCATGAATTCATTTTTCTTTATCACGATGCCATCTATTGTCGTATCTCTGACTGCATGCGTTATTTGAGCTGTTTTCACATGGGATGCAGCTTCATTCATCATACGTTCATTAACACTTACAGCAACTTCCGGATTAAAAGCAAGGATTGCGGCAAGTCCTTCTGGAACTGATTTGGTTGGTACAACCGCTGCTTCAATACCGATAATTTCAGCAGCCTGTTTGGCAGCCATAATAATATTTTTGTTATTCGGCAAGATGAGAACACGCTCAGCACCTATCTCTTCGATTGCCTTAACAATGTCCTCTGTAGAAGGGTTCATTGTTTGACCACCTTCAATAACAGCAGATGCTCCAACGCTTTTTAGTAAGTCTGCAATTCCCGATCCCATTGCAACTGTTACAACTGCATAAGGATACTTGACAAACTTAGGCTTTTCTACAGAATGATTTTCACCTACTAATTCAAGATGTTGTTGACGCATGTTTTCTATTTTTATTTTAATTAACGAACCATATTTCTTACTAAAAGTAAGGACATCACCCGGTTCCTCGGAATGTATATGTACTTTCGCAACTTCATCGTCTGAAATCACAAGTAGTGAATCTCCAAATACGCTTAACTCTTGACGGAAACTTGTTTCATCATAGGCTATCTTATCCGCTTCAAACTTAACCATAAATTCTGTACAATAACCATAGACAATATCTTCTGTGTTCATGAAGCCCTGTAGGCTACGGTTATGTTCTGCACTCACCAATGTGTCAATTGCCTGCGCATCCGTTCTAACTGGCAATTCCTCACCTTTTAAGCAAGCTAAGAACCCTTCATATACATAAACCAATCCTTGTCCACCACTATCAACAACACCAACTTCTTTTAAAACAGAAAGCAGATCAGGTGTACGTTCCAATGAGGCTTTTGACTCCTTAACAATCGCTTCCATAACTTCGATAAAATCATCTGTCGTTTCTGCTTTCACAACGCCCACGTTTGACGCATCTTTAGCAACGGTCAAAATCGTCCCTTCAACAGGTTTCATTACCGCTTTATACGCAGTTTCAACACCATATTTTAGCGCTGCAGCAAATTGCTTACCATCTATAACCGACTCATTTTCAATCGCTTTACCGAAACCACGAAATAACTGAGATAGAATTACGCCAGAATTTCCACGAGCCCCCATAAGTAAGCCCTTTGAAAGAGCTTGAGAAGTCTTACCTATATGTGAAACTGTATTCGCTTCTACTTCTTTCGCTCCCGAAGTCATAGATAAGTTCATATTCGTCCCAGTATCCCCGTCTGGGACTGGGAAAACGTTCAACGAATCAACATAATCAGCATTTTGAAAAAGGTGATGTGCACCTAACTTCACCATTTCAGCAAATTTAAAACCATCAATAGAACCCATTGCAATAAATTCCCCCTTCTACAAGTTCGTCACACGGACACCTTGTACAAAAATATTAATCGTTTCTACGTTCAAACCTATTATTTTTTTCAAAGTATATTTCACCTTAGATTGCACTTGGTAGGCAACTTCGGAAATTTTTGTTCCATAACCAATTATGACATACATATCAATGTGAATTTCTTTTCCAATATTTCTTACAATGACGCCTCGTGAAAAACTTTCCTTCCGAAGAATCTCAGTTAGTCCATCTCGAATCTGATGTCTTGAAGCCATACCGACTACTCCGTAACATTCGATTGCTGCTTCACCAACTACTTCAGCTATCACATCATTTGTAATATCGATTTTCCCGAATTCGTTTTTCACTTCTATTGACATAGATTTATCCCTCCGCATCCTTTTCCATTATTCCTATTATACTATACCCGGCGTTATAATAAAAGAAAGCAATTTCGTTCCAAATAGTCTGTAAAGGTCTTTCACTTGAAAGATATAGAGAAATGGGTTGCAATGTGTTACTTTTTATGATAAATTAAATTGTATGCGAATAAGTTTTTAGTTGTGCATAACTTAATTTTTAGTAACAAGGAGGTACAAAAGAATGGCTAAACAATGTGTTATTACAGGTCGTAAAGCTACTACAGGGAATACTCGCTCCCACGCATTAAACTCAAGCAGACGTACTTGGGGTGCGAACCTTCAAAAAGTTCGGATTCTTATTAACGGAAAACCTAAACGTGTTTGGGTTTCTGCTAGAGCACTTAAATCTGGGAAAGTTCAACGCGTCTAACCCTAGAACAATAAAACGAAACGCCTGGCTGAATTTCTTCAGCCAGGCGTTTTTTCTTGTTTCTTCTTCTTTTTATTAATTGCAGTTTTCGAGACTTTCGGTTGATCTTCTTTATTGAACACAACCATACACTTTCTAACAATGCCACTCACGAATTTCGGTAATGTAAATGTATAAACTCGCAACTCCCCACTCCTTTCAAGCATCTGAACTCCTTACCATTAAGCATATGCCTTCTATGAATGAGATAGTACAACTACAAGTCACGAGTTCATTACTTGTAAATCTGGTCGTGCCTGTTTCTAACGTAGCATCGACAGTTTCATATTTAAACCCCGTAAGCGTAAGCCCTTTCACAGTGCCACCAAAAGGGAAAAATGACGCGTACGGAAATCGATCATCCCGTTCTATTATGTGAACTTTAGGGAGTAGCATCGATAATTCATTATATTGATTTCTAATTGAAAACAAAGTTTCTGGATAGTCAATTTGGAATCGATATAAAAGATGGAGAACTGACTCCGTATGATCCAATCTTCCACCAGTAACACCAGTTAAAATAATCTGTTCTGGTTCATAAGTCAAAGCGCGCAGAACAGCTAATTCAGTATCTGTTTCATCTTTTTCTTTACGGAACTGTTCAACAATTTCAACAGAATCTTTAATACTTTCATATTCCGTTTTTGAAACAGAGTCAAAATCACCGACGGCTTCCTTGGGTACAATCCCTTTTTCTAATAAATGAAAAGCCCCTCTATCTGCACCGATAAAAATGGCTTGTTCTTTAAATTCAGCTAGATCAGGTATCTCATCTGGTGGACCGCCTGCACAAATAACGACATATTTCAATTTTTAATTGCTCTTTCACCAGCATCTTTTATAAGACGTAGCGCAACCCCACGATCTGCCTTACTATATATTGCGGAACCAGCAACTAAGATAGTCGCACCAGCTTCAACACAAGGAATGATTGTTTCTGCATCAACGCCACCATCAATTTCAATTTCAATCGGCAGCCCGCGTTCCTTAATAATTGTGTCTAACTGCTTAACCTTAGGCAGCACTGAATGGATAAACTTTTGACCACCAAATCCAGGATTCACAGTCATGAAAAGTACGATATCAACTTCTTCAAGTACATGCAGAATAGATTCTACTGGCGTATGCGGATTAAGTACAACACCTGATTTTACACCAGTCGAACGAATCAACTGAAGCGTTCTATGAAGATGTCGGCACGCCTCTACATGGACTGTAATATAATCAGCACCAGCTTTAGCAAATTGTTCGATATAAGCGTCTGGGTTTTCAATCATCAAGTGGACATCCAGTGGTAGTTTCGTCACTGGGCGAAGCGCTTCAACGACAATTGCGCCCATCGTAATATTCGGAACGAAATGACCATCCATCACATCAATATGGATAAGATCTGCGCCTGCTTTCTCTACTTCGATTACTTCTTCTGCCAGTCTGGAAAAATCAGCTGCTAAAATTGAAGGTGCTATTTTAATCATACTTCTAATACCTCGGCTTTCGGTCAATTATTTCTTCTAAAAAATGCACATAATTATCGTATCTACTCTTCAGTATTTCTCCGCTTGCTACTTTTTCTTTAACAGCACATTTAGGCTCTTTTAAATGTAAGCACTCTCTAAATTTACAATCCGAAGAGGCTTCTTTCATTTCAATGAAGCAATCGGATAACTTCTCTTTATTAATATGGTCAAACTCAAGCGAACTAAATCCTGGTGAATCTGCAACGAGCCCACCTAAAATTTCTAGTAGCACTACATGACGTGTCGTATGCTTACCACGGCCAAGTGCTTCAGATATTTCTCCAGTCTTTAAATCAAGTTCAGGAAGCACTGTGTTTAACAAAGTTGACTTTCCAACACCTGATTGTCCTGCGAGTACTGTAGTCTTTCCAGCCATAACTGGTTGAAGTACACTTAATAAATTTTCATCATCAATAAAAGTATTCAGTACGGTATATCCTATCTTTTCATAGTAATTTGCAATTTCTATAACGCTTTTTAACACATCTTCTGAAGCTAAATCTTTTTTCGTTAAGCAAATAACTGGTTGAACTTTGTATGATTCTATAACCGTAAGAAATCGATCCAATAGATGAGGACTAAACGCTGGTTCAACAATCGAGAAAACAAGCAGTGCTTGATCTATATTGGAGATTGGTGGTCGAATGAGCTCGTTTTTTCTTTCATGGACAACTGTAACTAACGCATTATTATCCCCATCCGGTTCATACGTTACAAAATCTCCAACTAAAGGATTAATACCCCTTTTTCTAAATACCCCACGTGCTTTGCATTGAATCAATTCCCCGTCTTTTTCAATATAATAAAACCCACTAATTGCTTTCCTAATTTGTCCTTCCAGAAGTGTCCCCTTCTTTCTAATTGGTGTCACCATAATCGAAAGTCTTTTCAGCAATAACTGTCGAGTCTCTCTCAATTCTATAGGCGCCGCGTTGCCCTTCTTCAAGTTCAATTGTTATTACCTTCATTGTCGTTTCTGTAATCATAAATTCGGCATACGGATCCGTCATTGTGTTTTTCCGATCTTGGACATAAATACGAATTTTTTGTGGTGCTTTTTCTGTTTTTATTGGCTGTTCTTCCTCTGTTTCATCTTCTTGCTCATCTGATTCTTCACCAATAATTGGTTTCTCACCAGTATATTCAATAGTAATTGTCTGTACTAAATGCTTCACCGGTTTTTCTGGTGTCCCAGCCGACATAACTACCTCAACTTTTCCACCTTTTTCAATTTCCGAATCCTTTAATGGGCTTTGCCGAATAACATGTCCCTCTCTCACACTTGAAGATTTTACTTTGTCTACTACAAATACATTCAAACCCGAACTCGCTGCATATTGTTTTAATTCAGACTCATCAAATCCAGATAAATCTTTTAGAACAATCATTTCTTTCCCTTTACTCACCTGAAAGACTAAATCGGTTTCACTAGGTACTACTTCAGCATTTTCTTCAAGACTTTGTTCTAAGATTTCCCCTTTTGGTTTAGGAGAAAATACATCATCTTTTTTAATTGATCTAAACTTATGCTTATCTAGAATATCAACTACAGAATCATAATCCCGTCCTCGATAATCATCTAATTCAATCGTTTCCTTGCCTACGCTTACGTAAAGTTTGATAATTGTACCTTTTTCTCTTATCTTTCCCTCTTCAGGGACGGTACTTATTGCTTTCCCTGCTTCAAATTCGTCTGATGGTAGCTCTATTCGTTCTTCTACTTTAAATCCTAATTCTTCAAGTAAATCAACTGCTTCTGCTTCAGTTTTTCCAGAAACTGGTGGTACTTCCACTTTTTTCAGACCTAGTAATCCAGGTAGAATTAATATGAGAAGCGCAATAATAAATAGTGCTACTAAACCACCAATTATTAATGGCCACTTTTTTCGTTTCTTTACAGGTGCTGGGATTGGTTCTTCTTCTACTAGTAAAGGTTCATGTTTTTTTGTATCTGCTATATTACTAAACTTTGACGTATCCGTAACGACTGGAATTGCGCGTGTCATCTCATCTTCATAAAATACTACAAACTTAGCTTCATTGGCTCTTTCAGGTGATAAAACGGTAGATAAATCCTCTTGAATTTCATCCGCTGAACTATATCGAAATATTGGGTCTTTTGCTGTTGTTTTTAATATTATATTTTCCAAACTCTGTGGTATTTCCGGAAACAAAGCACGAACTGAAGGTGTTTCTTCCTGTAAATGCTTTAAAGCAATTGATACCGCAGACTCTCCGGAAAATGGTAAATTTCCTGTTAATAATTCATAAAAAACAATGCCTAATGAATAGATATCTGATTTTTTCGTTGCCATTCCACCACGAGCTTGCTCCGGTGATAGATAATGCACAGTGCCAAGAACAGAATTCGTCTTCGTATGCGCAGTTGCACTAAGCGCCATCGCAATACCGAAGTCCGTTATTTTCAAATTCCCATCATGATCCATCAAAATGTTTTGCGGCTTAATATCTCGATGTACAATATTATTATAATGTGCGTGAGATATCGCCGAAACGAGTTGCTTCATAATAGGTAATGCTCTTTCAGGGGATAATGCACCATTTGAAACGATGAACTCTTTCAACGTCTGCCCCTCAATATACTCCATTACGAGGTAGTGAATATCTCCATCTTCACCGACATCGAAAATATTAACAATGTGCGGATGTGTTAGACTTGTTGCTGATAAAGCTTCCCTCATAAATCTTCTTTTTAATTCTTCTTCGTTAGTAAAGTCATAACTTAATACTTTAACCGCGACGTCACGGTCAAGAATAATGTCATGCGCAAGATATACACGTGACATACCACCGCCACCGATATACTTGATAATCTCATAACGTCCACTAATTCGCTTACCAATCATAGCGCCGACACCTCCGTATCCACTGGTCTAAGAAGGATGACAGATATATTATCTTCGCCGCCAAGTTGATTTGCCTTTTTCACTAGCTCTACTGCCTTCTCATTCAACGTATTATCGGATAATACAATAGTTTGAATCGTAGTGCTCTCGACTTTATTACTTAAGCCATCTGTACAAATTAGTAGAAACATTTCTGCTTCAAGTTCTATAGTATGAAAGTCTGGATCAATCGTTCTTTCTGAACCAAGGGCTTTCATAATCAAATTGCGTTGTGGATGAACAGCCGCCTCTTCTTCCGTAATTTCACCACTATCAATGAGTACATTTACGTAGGAATGATCTCGTGTAACTTGGTTTATACCATTTTTAGTTATCTCATATATACGACTGTCACCGACATGAAAAATGAGGCATGAACGACCAATTATAAGCACTACATCTAATGTGGTTCCCATCCCTTTATACTGTTCATTTTCCTCTGCGTAGTTAAATAATAAACGATTTACATGATAAACGGTTTCCTTTAACCACTCGGCCCAATCACTTCTAGCTAAGAAATCAGATTCCTTTAGCTTAATAAATTCTTCCCCGATGACTCGAATGGCTGTTGAACTAGCAAAGTCGCCACCTTGATGACCACCCATTCCATCAGCAATAACAGCTAGTATAATCTTTTCATTCAACTTAAAGACAGCAGCACCATCTTCATTGACCATTCTTTTCCTACCAATATCCGAAAGAATTTCAAATTGCACGATTCATCCCTCCTTTTCTGCAGCACAATATCCTACTTGCTTTTTTAAGCTTTCTTTCGCATTGCAGCAACGAAAAATCCATCGCCTCCGAAATGTTGCGGCAGTACTTGAGCCGTATGATCTGTAATCGCTAATTTTTTATTGTCCTCTAAATTCGGTAGTGGAATCAATTCCATATCCGTATGGCGTTCTAGAAAACGGTCGACCATGCCGCGATTTTCTGCATATTCAACAGTACATGTACTGTACACAATTACACCTTTAGGTTTAATCAATAACTGAGCTGTATCAAGAAGTTCAGTTTGAATTTTAATGAGACCTTTTAAATCCTCTTCAGTTTTAACATATTTTATTTCAGGTTTTCTTCTAATAACACCAAGACCACTACAAGGAGCATCAAGGAGAATACGGTCAAATGAAGATTCCCCATATTGGTCGACTAATTTTCTGCTGTCGCCACTTTTCGCGGTAATCGATGACAGGCCCAGTCGCTCCGCATTTGCTACAATTAGCGCAATCTTATGTTCATGAATATCATGTGCGAAAACTTCTCCATCATCATTCATCATTTCCGCAATATGCGTTGTTTTCCCACCAGGTGCAGCACACATATCCAGCACTTTCATCCCTGGTACTAGATCAAGCGCGTGGACAGGTAACATTGAACTTTCATCCTGAATTGTAATTAGCCCTTTTTTATAAGTTGCTGTTTGAGAGGGATTTCCAGATTCACTAATTAAACATTCTGGAACTACTTCTCCTTTTCTAACATTAAATCCTTCTGCCTGTAGTGCAGAAACAGCATCTTCTGGAGACATTTTCGCTGTATTTACTCTAAGTGAAATCGCAGCTGGATTGTTATTTTCATGTGCCATAATTGTCGCTTCTTCAGTACCATAAAGTTCAATCCATCTTGCTATTAACCACTCTGGATGGCTCGTTTCTATGGCAATTTTCGCGACACCTTCTTCAAGCTTGTCTAACGACCGGACACCTTCTCTAATAAATGAGCGTAAAATCCCATTTACAGTTGGTGCAATACCTTTATGTCCACGTCTCTTAGCTATTTTTACCGCTTCGTTAACGACTGCATGAGATGGAATTTTTGTTAAATAAACCATCTGATAGATAGACATTCGAAGTAATTCACGAACCCAACTATCAAGCTTCCCACGAACATATGGCTCTAAATAGTAGTCAAGTGTCATACGGTGTTGTAATGTTCCATATGTTAGCTCTGTTAATAGCCCTCTGTCTTTCGCTTCAATTTCATATTTCTCAATTGTTCTATGAAGCAAAAGATTACTATAAGCCTGATTTTCACCAATCTCTATTAAGATTGCGAGTGCTGCATCCCGTACGTTACCGTTCCATATTTTGCGATTCTTATTTGTGTTTTTGTTCATTCGAATTGATCCCCTTTATTCCATGCCGCTCCTATACCGCGGATAAATACTTCCGCTGTCATACGTTTTTTCCCGGCAGGCTGTATATCTGTAATTGCAATGGCAATGTGATCGCCAGTCTTCACGATGATACGATCTAGTTCAATATTAATGATTGTCCCAGGTTCTGCATTCGATGTTGTCTCGACTTTTTCACTCCACCAAACTTTAATGTTAGCCTCTTGAAAGACTGAATAGGCTACTGGCCAAGGGTGAAGCCCTCTAATTTTATCATAGATTGCTTTTCCGTCTTGCTTCCAGTCAATTCGTTCTGCCTCTCGTGATATATTGCGCGCAAATGTCACAAGTGATTCATCCTGGACAATTCGCTCATTTGTACCATTAACAATTGAAGGTAATGTTTCCTTTAATAAAGCTACACCAGCATCTGAGAGTGTTGTAAATAATGATCCTGTATCATCTGTATCTTTAATTGGCACAGTAACTTGCGAGATAATATCTCCCGCATCTAATTTTTCAACCATATACATAATTGTAACGCCTGTTTCTGTTTCACCATCCATAACAGCTTGATGAATCGGCGCACCGCCTCTATATTTTGGCAATAGAGAAGCATGTACATTTATACAACCAAGTTTTGGGGCAACAAGAAGTTCCTTTGGTAATAATTGACCAAAAGCAGCAGTTATAATTAAGTCCGCATTCAGGGCAATAATTTCTTTAAGTTCTACTGAACCTACCAATTTTTCTGGTTGAATTACTGGTAGTCCAAGTCTGAGTGCCTCCGCTTTTACTGGTGGCGGTGTTAACACACGCTTTCTTCCAACTGGTCTGTCCGGTTGCGTAACGACAGCCTTTATTTCATAACCATTCTCTTGAAGCATTGACAAAATGGGCACTGAAAAATCCGGTGTTCCCATGAAGACGATTGATGTCATGTATCTTCACCAACCTCTTCTAGCTCTTCCAACGCTTCTAATTCAGCTAAATCCACAATACGTATAATTTTCGAATCAAATAATATACCATTTAAATGATCAATTTCATGAAGAATAGCACGTGCTTCATAACCTTCTGCTTCAATTTCATATAATGATCCATCTCTTTCTTGCGCTTCTACTTTCACATAAAAAGGTCTTTCTACTTCTCCGTATAATCCTGGAAAACTAAGACAGCCTTCTATTTCAATTTCTGCTCCACCAATTGCAGTTACTACAGGATTTATTAACTCAATTACATCTAAGTCTTGGTCTACTTCAACAACTGCAACTTGCAGCCCTACACCAATTTGCGGCGCAGCTAACCCAACTCCATCTGCAGCTACCATAGTTTCATACATATCATCAAGCAAAGTTGCAAGCTCTTTATCAAACTTTACAACTTCCTTACATTTTTCAATTAATATAGGTGCAGGGTGTTTTACGATTTCTTTTATAGCCAACACAATTCCTCTTTTCCTTCTGTTAGTAAATCGATACAGGATCGATGTCTACAGTCATTGTTAGACCTGACTTAATCCAGCTTGTTCTATACATTTTTATAAGTTGTTGTAGCACTTCCGTTAACTTCGGTTCTTGTTTATATTTTATCAAACATTGGTAACGATATCTATTGTTGACGCGACTAATGGCTGCCGCAGTCGGACCAATAATCATTGTTTCTGTTGATAGCTTTTCCCTGAGAAAGCTTGTACCTTTTTCTGCATAGTCAGCTACCTTCAATAAATCTTCATGCGAAAACTGTATAAGTGTCACGAAATAAAAAGGCGGATAGCCAAATTGCCTTCTAGCAGCCATTTCAGTTTTGTAAAAAGGCTCATAATGCTGATCCTTAGCTAGCTCAATTGCATAATGCTCTGGAGAATAAGTCTGAATGAAAACCTCTCCAGGTAATTCATGCCTACCCGCACGTCCACTTACTTGTGTCATTAGTTGAAACGTTTTTTCTGCAGCCCGAAAATCAGCTAAATGTAATGTCGTGTCTGCAGCTAAAACACCGACAAGTGTAATGTTCGGGAAATCAAGTCCCTTTGCAATCATCTGCGTGCCAAGTAATATATCAGCTTTCCCCTCGCTAAACTGTTTTAGAAGTCGTTCATGAGAGCCTTTTTGCCTTGTCGTATCAACGTCCATACGAAGGACACGTGCTTCTGGAAATAAACTTGCGATTTCCTCTTGCACTTTTTGAGTACCCGTACCAAAAAAACGAATATGTTCACTGGCGCATTCCGGACAAACGAGGGGCACAATTTCATCATGTCCGCAGTAATGACATTTCAGCCGTTCGTGCGCACGGTGATACGTCAGCGAGATATCACAGTTAGGGCATTCTACAGTCGTACCGCAATCCCTACAAAGAACGAAGGAAGAAAAGCCACGACGATTGAGAAACAAAATAATTTGTTCCTTTAATTCCAATCTTTTTCGAATTGCATCCGCCAAATCAACCGAGAACATGGAACGATTTCCTGATTTCAATTCTTCACGCATATCGACAACATTTACTGTAGGAAGTTGCTGATTTCTTGCGCGTTGCATAAGTGTTAGTAATGTATAAACACCCTTTGATGCTCGTGCATAGGACTCTAGCGAAGGTGTTGCGCTGCCTAGTATTACTGGGCAACCATAATATTCAGATCGCTTAATGGCGACGTCTCTTGCATGATAGCGTGGGGTATCTTCTTGCTTATAGGTTGATTCATGTTCTTCATCAAGAATAATAATTCCAAGGTTTTGAAAAGGCGCAAATATCGCAGACCTTGCACCTACGACAACCTTCACTTCGCCGCGCTGAATTTTTCGCCATTCATCATACTTTTCTCCCACAGATAAGGCACTGTGCATAACCGCGACGAGTGATCCAAAACGGGCCTTAAATCTAGCGGTCATTTGTGGGGTTAATGAAATTTCAGGGACAAGCATGATTGCTTCTTTCCCAGTGGATAAAACTTCTTTTATCGAACGCAAGTAAATCTCTGTTTTACCACTTCCAGTGACACCGTGGAGAAGAAATGTTTCCGCTTTTTGCTTACTAAACGAAGTTGAAATTGCGGTTAACGCAACTGTTTGTTCGTCTGTTAAATTTTGAGGAATTGGCACATCTTTTAATTCCGATGCATCTGGCTCACGATATATTTCCAAGTATTCCTCGCTGGCCGCCCCTCGTTCGAGCAACGATTTTAATACAGCAGGTTGAATATTAGTCTTTCCAAATAAACTCTTTGCGCTAATCGTCTTACCTTCGTGTTCAATCATCCAGTTAATAAGCTCAATTTGCCTTTTTGCATTTTGACTTAATATAGCTTTAACCCGTTCAAGCTCAACGCCACCAGCAATATGAATCATTCGTTGCTTTTTCATAGCTGTCTTTTGCTGAACGGTTGTATCTACGGTAATAAAACCTTCTTTCACATATCTTTTCAGTTTAGAAAGAAGTCCCGCAGTTTCCGCTTCTTTCATCGCCACGCGTTTACGTCCAGCTAGAAAACATTTAAAATCTTCATCAGTGATTTTATCTAAATCATCGATTAGCATAAACTTTTCATACTTAGCCCTCATTGCAGCCGGTAACATGACTTGCAGTGCATCAATTTCGTAGGATAATGTATGGTTTGCCAACCATTTTGAAAGTCCAAGTAACTCTTCAGATATGACTGGATCTAGATCAATCAGTTCATCAATCGACTTTAATTTATCAACATCAAGTTCACTTTCACTTTTCAACAATGTCACATAACCAAGTACTTTTCTGGGCCCGAATGGTACCTTAACTCTTGCACCAGGTTCAATAGTTGAAATAATAGCCTTCGGAACAATATAATCAAACGGCCTATCTATTGGATAGGCCGCTACATCAACAATTACTTCAGCAATCATGAATACTGTCGATTCTCTTCAATAATAGCTTGCAGTAAAAGAAGTGCTAATTCTTTTTTTGACATGGCTGGATACAATTTGTTTGTTCCGTTTTTTGAAAGTAATGTAACCACATTCGTCTCACTTCCAAATCCACCATTTGGATCTGTTACATCGTTAATAATAATAAAATCTAAGTTTTTACTTTGAAGTTTTTTCATGCCATTTTGCAGCACATTTTCAGTTTCAGCTGCGAAACCAACAATTAACTGCTTCTCTTTTTTTTCACCAAGTGTCTTTAAAATATCCGTCGTTCTTTCAAGTTCAATGACAGAGTCCCCGTCCGACTTTTTAATTTTCTGTAGTTGTATTTTTGCTGGACGATAATCTGCTACAGCTGCTGATTTTATAACAATTGCCGCATCATCGTAAACTGCACTCACAGCTTCAAGCATTTCAGCTGCACTCTCAACATTTATTACATTTACGCCTTGTGGTTTCTCAAGTGACACAGGCCCTGAAATAAGCGTTGTATCAGCACCCAATTGAAACGCTGCTTCAGCCATCGCATAACCCATTTTCCCACTAGAAAAGTTTGATACATAACGAACTGGGTCGATCCGCTCTCGCGTTGGTCCAGCAGTAATAATCACTTTTTTTCCTTTAAGCGGTAGGTCATTTGATTCAAAATGTTCTCTTACAAGCCCAACAATTTTTTCTGGTTCCTCGAGGCGACCTTTACCTACATAGCCGCAAGCCAAAAATCCTTCTGATGGCTCAATAAATCGATAACCGTCATTATGTAGTGTAGCAATATTACGAACAACCGATTTATTTTCATACATATTCACATTCATAGCAGGTGCAATCCAAACTTCAGTTTTCGTTGCCAGAAGAACAGTAGTTACCATGTCATCTGCAATTCCATTTGCAACCTTGCCAATTACATTTGCTGTTGTAGGAGCTACAATGATTAAATCTGCCCAATCTGCTAAATCAATATGTGCGATTACTTGTGAATCTTTTTCATCAAAAGTATCAAAATATACATCATTATGCGACATTACTTGAAACGATAGAGGTGTGACGAACTTCATTGCTGAATCAGTCATAATAACTTTAACTTCCACTCCAGCTTGTGACAACTTACTAACAAGCGCTACAGCTTTATAGACCGCAATTCCACCCGTTACGCAGATGAGAACTTTTTTATTTAAAAGCACCGCTCTCTTCCTTTCTAAAATAACAAACTCCCAAAGAAAATCTCGTTTCTAAGGGAGTGCTACATAGTTACTATAATAGTGAGGTAAAAAATAAATTTATACGTATTTTATTACAATGGGTAGTATTAAACTTCGTCTTCGTAAATAATTGATTCATCAGAAATTGTTTTAGATAATACACCTGCAGCAATTTCTTCAAGTGCTTTCCCTACGTTCTTATTCGACTGATACTTTGTTAGTAACATATTACCTTCTTCTTGAATCTCACGAGCACGTTTTGAAGCAACTGTAACAAGAATGTATTTCGAGTTAATCTTTTCTTTTAATGAATCAACTGATGGATTTAACATTTAATATTCCCCTTCCAACATCTGGACATATCTTTTTTCTACACGGTCTCTACGACAATGCTCGGCAGTTACAATTGCATTTATGCGATCACATGCATTTTGAACCTCATCATTCTCTACAACATAGTCGTATAAATTCATCATTTCAAGTTCTTGACGTGCTTTCTTTGTTCTTGACTTAATCACTTCTAAAGTTTCAGTCCCTCTTCCGATGAGACGGTCTTCAAGTGAAGATAAGCTTGGTGGTGCAAGAAATATAAATAGACCATCAGGTGCTTTTTCGCGTACTTGTGCTGCACCCACGACTTCAATTTCTAAGAACACATCACGACCCGCATCAAGTGTTGCATTCACATAGTCTAATGGCGTCCCGTAATAATTCCCAACGTATTCTGCATACTCAAGTAACTTACCTTCTCCAATAAGTTTCTCAAATTCATCTCTCGACTTAAAGAAGTAATCAGCGCCGTCCACTTCGCCTTCTCTTGGACTTCTTGTCGTCATCGAGACCGAATATTCATAGTTCGTGTTCGGTTGTGTAAAAAGTTCTTTCCTTACCGTTCCTTTACCTACACCGGATGGCCCAGAAAGAACGATTAAAAGTCCACGTTTTTTGTACATCTGATCCCTCTTCTTGTCCATTTCACTTATTCAATAAGCGATTTTTATTCAAAACAACATGTTCATATTATACCATAAAAGAAGCTTAGAGTGCTAAAATGGAACAAAACGAAGTGAAAGAGGAATTATTATGGCATTTGACGGTTTATTCACAACGGCGATGGTTAAGGAACTACAAGTCTTAATTGGCGGACGTATTTCTAAAATTCATCAGCCTAATTCACAGGAGGTCGTGTTACTTATCCGCTCTGGCGGTAGCAATCACCGACTTCTTATTTCCATCCATCCATCCTATTCACGACTACAGCTTACAGACGAAGCAATTACAAATCCATCGGAGCCACCAATGTTTTGCATGGTACTACGCAAGCACCTAGAAGGTGGATTTATTACATCAATCAACCAACATGAAACTGACCGCATCATTTCAATAGATGTCCGCGCAAAGAATGAGCTTGGTGATGATATTTACAGGAAAATGTACATCGAAATAATGGGGAGACACAGCAACTTAATACTCGTTGATCCTGAGCGCCAGTTAATTATTGATAGTCAGAAACACTTGCCACCTTCAGTGAACAGTTATCGAACTGTATTACCAGGACAACCATACATTCCAGCACCTCCCCAAGATAAACTTGATCCGTTCAAAGTTACTGAAGAGCAGTTTTTAAAAATGTTACCTGAATTTGAAACTGGTCGGAGCTTTGTACAACTATTTTCAGGTTTTTCACCGATTAACGGAGAGGAACTTTTATTCCGTTTACAAAATGACAATGGCGACGATTCGTATAAAATATTCAAATCGTTTCTCTCGTCATTCAATGGTGAAGAAAGTCATCCAAATCTTTCTATTAAAGAAAAGAAGATGGTGTTTTCTGCTGCCTCCTTAACGCATGTTGATAAAACAATTGCTGAATTTAGCACAGTGAGTCAACTGCTTGATAAAGTGTATTTCGAGCGCGCAGAAAGAGAGCGCGTTAAATCCCAAGCCGCTGACCTTGAACGCTGGCTAGACAATGAAATCACAAAATTAGTAACGAAAACTAAAAAGCTTACGAAGGAAAGAGAATCAGCTGGGAAACTTGATACATTCCAATTGTACGGGGAATTACTCACCGCTAATAGTTATGCAATACAAAAAGGACAATTAGAAGCTGTCGTTGATAACTATTATGAACAAGGAACGATGATTACAATCCCTTTGGACCCAAGAAAAACGGCAATTGAAAACGCACAGAGGTTTTATTCACGTTATTCGAAAGCTAAAACAGCGCTTATTATGATTGCCGAACAACTTAAAAAAACTGCTGAGGATATCGAGTACTTCGAAATGCTCAAACAACAGGTGATGCAAGCCTCCCCTGAAGATATCGAAGAAATTCGGGAAGAATTAGCAGAGCTAGGTTTGATGAGGGCACGTAAATCTCGTAAGAAAAAGAGACCTAAGAAACCAAAACCAGAAACGTATACAGCTTCTTCCGGCATTCAAATCTCTGTAGGTAAAAACAATAAGCAAAATGATTATTTAACGTTTAAAGTTGCAGACCGCAATCATGTCTGGCTTCATACGAAGGATATCCCAGGTTCTCATGTTGTTATACATGACAATGCGCCTGATGAAGAAACGATTCTAGAAGCTGCGATGTTATCCGCCTATTTCAGTAAAGCGCGCGAATCATCATCGGTACCTGTTGATTATACTGATGTGAAGCATGTGAAAAAGCCTAATGGTTCAAAACCAGGTTTCGTTATTTATTTTGAACAGAAGACAGTGTTTGTTACACCAGATGAAGATACAGTAAGAAAGCTGCGTAAATAAAAAATGCTACTCCACTTCAACTTAATGTTGTGGGGTAGCATTTTTATTTTTATTTAAAAATTTTAACACAAAACATGTTCTTGACAAATGTTACCGAGTGCCGCAGGATTTCCGCTACAGGCGAACGCTTTCCGCGGGGCGAGCGCGGTGAGGCCACTGAAAAAGTCTGACTATCTGTAACGCCGTTGATTTCCGTTCCGAGCGGACGCTTTCCGCGGACACGTCTTCAATCTCCTCGTCGCGAAAAACACGCTCCTGTGGGGCTTTCAGATCGTGTTGTTTCCGCTGGAGTCGCCGCTCTGCACTTCAATCAACTAGAATGTCTATTAAAATTAGTTTTTCAGCGGCCTCTCGCTAATCCCGCCGGAGTCGTCGCCTTCCGCTCCAATCCAGAAAATGGTACGTAAAATTAGATAGATACTATTTCATTCTTACAATCAAGTACAAACCTTAGTGTTGAGCCAAAACAAATATCTAACCAGTTTCATCAATATGTTCAATTACTTTTTCCACCAATAGGTTAGCATTATCCGCTTCAATCGTATCAAGTTGTACACGACAATAAGGTTTTACCCTACATTGAAGACAACGCCGAAAGCAGTCTGTTTCATAGACATTGAGTAAATCAGCATAATCTGTTCGAAGTGTTTGAAAAGCTTTTCGTGATTCCTCTAAACGAAGATTTTTATTACAAAACTTAGCGGCTCGCATATTATTCTTCGTCGTAATGCGTGAACTGGATATCTAGTGTTCTTAAATACGTTTGCAGTCCAGCATCTTGGATTGGGATAATATAGGCAGGCTCATCAGAATTGTTGTGATGTGAGTGCCACAGTCCAGGCGGTGTAACGAACGCTGTACCTGTTACCCAGTCAATACGAAGTGGATCTATAATTGTACTTGTTGCAGGATCAATTTTATCCCCTACAAGTGTATATGTACCAGGTGCTGCATAAGCTACATAATCTAATGCAACTGATTTATGACTATGTGGCGCTTGGTTTGATCCAACTGGAACAATACCTAACATCGCCCATAATACATGTGTAACTGTTAACGTTTGGTCGAATTTCTTATTGTTCATTAGTATAGAAATACGATTTTTCAGATGTGCGTCAGGCGCATTCATTACTTCATCCAAATGCTGCTTAGCCATTTCAGCTGTGTATAATGTTGGACCAAAACGAGCCTCTGTCGCTTGAACGCCTAAATAATCTAACAGTGGCGTATCTAAAATGTAATAGATTGTCGTATCTTCAGTCGCTGCATGCATACTAACAGATCCAGCTGGTAATGTTAAAAAGTCGCCTTTTTTCCAATTAATCATTTCTCCGTTAACATCCGTACTACCTTTACCTGAAATAATATAATACAGTTCGCTTGTTGCATTTGGATTAGTTTGAATCGATTCTCCAGCATTAATGCGGATAAAGTTTGCTAAAAGTGAAGGACTTGTAGCTAGGAAGTCTGTTTTTAGTTCTTTACTTAGATCAAGTGGTACGATTCTTGTTGCGCCTGAATTGTATAATTCTGGACCAAATTCCTTTGTTGGAATCGCACTTATGATACCGCTTCCAATAGGATCCGCTGCATTTTCATATTCAAAAAATTGTGCGTCTTCTGTCCAATCTGCTGTTAGTTCTCCCACTGATAATTGACCTGCTTTTGCTTTTGTCACCATCTAAATCCCTCCAAATGTTTTATTATTCCAAGTTTAACTTGTTTTTCACCATTCGAGAAATATATAATAAGTATAACAATGATATGTTTATCGAATAGCAAAGATTTTGGAGATGATAAAAATGGAATTAAGACAGCTACAATACTTTATTGCAGTAGCAGAAGAATTAAACTTTAGCCGCGCAGCTGAGCGCATGCATATGACACAGCCTCCATTAAGTATACAAATTCAAAATTTAGAAAAAGAATTAGGTATTCTCTTATTTATTCGCAGTAATCGTAAAGTTGAATTAACGGAAGCTGGTAAATTATTTTATCGTGATGTCCTAAAAACAATGGATTTTCTAGACCATTCAGTTGAAAATGCAAGACGTGTACATCTAGGTGAACTTGGACATCTGCGTGTTGGATTTGTTGGCTCGGCTACTTATGATATTCTTCCTGAAGTTTTAAGGGAATTCCGAAGTCTCTATCCAGATATAAAAGTCCATTTATCGGAGTTATCCACAAATGCACAACTAGATGCACTAAGACAAAACATTATTGACGTAGGAGTATTAAGACCACCTGTACTTGACGATTCATTATGTACGGAAATCGTTTCCATTTCACGATGTATGCTTGCAGTCCCTAAACAACATCCATTACTCCAACTAGATATAGTGACGTTAGCTGATTTAAAACCTTACCCATTTATTTTATTGTCTCCGAAAACTTGGCCAGGTTTATATCATGAGATTTTGGGATTATGTAACCCTATTATTCAACAGGAAGCACTAGAGTTTCAAACAGTAATTGGTTTAGTCGCGGCTGGTATGGGTGTCGCAATTGTTCCTAAATCTGCGATGAATCTCCATACAAAGGAAGTTGTTTATATTGATTTATTACAACAGTTACCGCTGACTTCAATGGGAATAACTTACCGCAGTAATGACCAATCGCAACTTGTAAAAACCTTTTGTGATATAGCCCAGAACGGAATTACTAAGTGATTTCAAAAACTGTTTGGCAGTAAAGTGCAACTCTCTACTATTGCTAGAGGTCGTAGAACTAAAGCTATTTCTCGATTTGTACTGATCCCCCCACAGTAGTTATAGAACTAAAAAACGAGGTATTCGACGATAAACACGTCAAATACCTCGATAATTTATTATTTATCTCTTCAATAAGCCTGCTTTTAACTTACCGTGCCAGTCAAGTAAATCAGTGATTGACTCACTATTAATTTTCTTATCCTCAATTGACGCTTCGATTAATGCACCAAAATTCGTCAAACTTTTATAAGTCAAATCTGCAGACGCGAAAGAATCATCTGCGCTCTTTAATTCGTATGTAAAAATAGAAACCACACCAGTTACTTGTACACCTTCATCGCGAATCGCTTTAGCCGCATTTAAACTACTTCCACCAGTTGATATTAAGTCTTCAATAATAATTGCCTTGTCATTTTCAAGAAAACGACCTTCTATTTGACGACTTCTACCATGCCCTTTAGCAGTCGAACGAATATATACCATTGGTAGGCCTAAAATATCTGCAATCCAAGCAGCATGTGGAATACCAGCTGTTGCTGTTCCTGCAATGACTGTCGTTTCAGGATAATTTTCTCGAATAATTTGTGCTAAACCTTCAGCAATTTTTTTACGACCAACTGGATCCGACATTGTTAAACGGTTATCGCAATAAATAGGTGATTCAATTCCAGATGCCCAAATGAATGGTTCAGTTGGATTTAATTCAACCGCCCCAACGTTCAATAATATTTTTGCAATCTCTATTTTATTCATTTATTTTCTTCCTTCCCACTGTGAAGTGACTGTTTCGTATGCATTGCGCGGATCTTTCGCGCCAGTTATCGCTCTTCCAACGACAATATGTGTCGATCCTGCTAGACGTGCTTCATGTGGTGTCGCAATTCGTTTTTGATCATGGACATTACCATCTACAAGTCGTATACCTGGTGTTACTTTAAAAAATTCTTTCCCACAAACATCAGTAATTACCGGTGCCTCATGAACTGAACATACAACACCGTTTAAGCCAGCAGATTTTGACAACTCTGCATAATGTAAAACCGATTGTTGCAGTGTTGCTTCAATAAGCTGTTCTTTTCGTACTTGTTGCTCATCTGTTGATGTCAATTGTGTAACACCTATTATTGATGGGCGCTTACGTCCTGCAGGTGTTCCTTTATCAAGCCCCTCAAGTGCAGCTTCCATCATCACTTTACCACCAGCAGCATGAACATTTACAAGGTCTGCTCCAACGCCAGCAAGAACTTCCATCGCTGATTTAACCGTATTTGGTATATCATGAAGTTTTAAATCAAGAAATACATCATACCCCTGTTCTTTTAAGCGTGCAATAATTTTTGGTCCTTCTTGATAATACAACTGCATACCAACTTTGACATTTATATCACCTTCAAATGCTTCTAAAAATTTAAAAGCTTCTGTAGCTGAATGAAAATCGAGTGCAATTATCGGTGATGTCTTCATAGTCGATGACTCCTTCCAATTAGTTCAGATATATGGTTTATGCCAAGTTCGTCCAGTTTAGCAGGTAATTCTTTAATGATCGTTGGACAAATAAAAGGATTTACAAAGTTTGCTGTTCCAACGGCGACTGCACTTGCGCCGACTGACATAAAATCAATGACATCTTGAACATCAGTTACGCCGCCCATACCTATAATTGGGATACTAACTACTTGACTGACTTCATAGACCATCTTAATAGCTACTGGTTTAATCGCAGGCCCAGATAAGCCCCCTGTTTTATTGGCGATGATAGGTTTCCCAGTTTTAGCATCTATACGCATACCAAGCAGTGTATTAATCATTGTAATCCCGTCTGCTCCGCCTTCTTCAACAGCCCTTGCAACAACCTTTATATCAGTTACATTAGGTGAGAGCTTAACATAGACCGGAACTTTGGAAACAGCTTTTACCGCTTGTGTTAGTTCTTTGGCAAGTATTGGATCCGTCCCAAATGTAATCCCGCCCTCTTTGACGTTAGGACATGAAATATTTAACTCAATCGCTTTGACATTCGGTGCAGTTGAAATCATCTTGGCAACTTCCACATAGTCATCAGTTTTAGTACCTGCTACATTCGCAATGATTGGTACGTCAAACTTTTCTAACCATGGTAGTTCATTAGCCATTACACTTTCAAGACCTGGATTTTGAAGGCCAATTGCATTTAGTAAACCTGAAGAAGTTTCTGCAAGTCGCGGTGTTGGATTTCCAAATCTCGTTTCAAACGTCGTCGATTTAATCATAATTGCACCTAAAAGTGATAAATCATACATATTACCGTACTCTTTACCAAAACCAAAACAACCTGATGCTGGCATAATTGGATTTCTTAACTGTAAGCCTGGTAAATCTATAGAAAGTCTATTCATATCGACACCACTCCTGCTGGAAAGACGGGGCCATCAGAACAAACTTTAATGTACGCATCGGCATTTCCTTCTGTTGTTTTACATACGCACGCGAAACATGCGCCAATCCCACAGCCCATACGTTGTTCGAATGATAAAAATCCTTTTTTCTTACCGTACATTTTTTGAACAGCATCCAACATCGGCATCGGACCACAACTATAATATGTTGCGAAGTCATTACCAAGCTTCTCCATTACAGTCGTGACGAACCCAGCTGTCCCAACAGTGCCGTCTACCGTTACTATATGTGTTTCACCAAGTGTTTTAAATTCTTCTTCGTAAAAGACGACATTCTCTGATTGAAAGCCTAATACATGTATGCAAGTAACGCCTTTAGCAGTTAGCTGTTTAGATAATTCATAAAGAGGTGGTACACCAATGCCACCGCCTACGAGAACTGCAGTTTCACCCGACTTTGTCTCTTCAACCGGAAAACCATTACCAAGTGGACCAAGTACGTCAACTTCATCGCCTTCGCGTTTCTTAGAAAGTGCAATTGTACCATTACCTTCTGCACGATATAAAATCGTCATCACGTTCTTTTCTTCATTTATAGATGCGATTGAAATCGGTCTTCTCAGTAACATATCGTAAGAATCACTTACACGCATATGAACAAACTGGCCAGGGGAAGTAATTTCCCCGACAAGCTTACCCGTTAACTTCATTTCAAAGATATTATGCGCAATTGCTCTTTGTGACGTAATGGTCATTTTGTCTTGAATAATCATGAACGCACACCTTGACCCGTCATTACTTCCGCTTGAAAAGTCATTGATTCGATAACACGTAGTGTTGCTTCAGCTGTATCAATTGATGTAAAGCAAGGGACGCCATTTTCCACTGATTCACGGCGGATTCTAAAGCCGTCGCGTTCAGGTTCCTTACCCTTCGTCAATGTGTTGATGATCAATTGAGCTTCTCCATTTCGGATAACATCTAAAATAGTTGGCCCACTAGTACCTATTTTTTCTACTACTTCCACGAGAATTCCTGCGTCACTAAATGCTTTTGCAGTTCCACTTGTCGCAAGTACGCGGTAACCGATATTTCTAAACCTTCTAGCGATACCAACCATTTCTTCCTTATCTTTATCCGAAACAGTCATTAATACAGTACCGAACTCTTTAATTTCTACGCCAGAAGCTACAAGCCCTTTATACAATGCTTTTTCTAAAGTTACATCTTTCCCCATAACTTCTCCTGTAGATTTCATTTCAGGTCCAAGTGTCGTATCCACGCGGCCCAATTTTTCAAATGAAAACACCGGTACTTTAACATAGACACCTTCTGGCGCCTCAGCGAGTCCAACTGGATAACCTTGCTCTATAATAGATGTGCCAAGAATTGCTTTTGTCGCTACGTTGGCCATTGGAATATTCGTGATTTTACTAAGGAAGGGTACTGTTCTGCTCGAGCGAGGATTAACCTCAATCACGTACACTTCATCCTTTGAAATAACATATTGAATATTGAGTAGCCCTATAATATTTAATCCCAATGCAAGACGCGTCGTATAATCCGTGAGTGTCTTAATATGTTCGGCTGACAAATTTTGCGGTGGGAATACTGCGATTGAATCACCAGAGTGAACGCCGGCTCTTTCAATATGCTCCATAATTCCTGGGATTAGTACATTTTCACCATCACATATTGCATCGATTTCAATTTCAGTTCCTGTTAAATATCTATCAATTAAAACTGGGTGCTCTGGACTAGCATCAACTGCGTTTTTCATATAATAGATAAGTTCTTCCTCTTGATAAACGATTTCCATTGCACGTCCACCAAGAACGTATGAAGGTCGAACTAATACCGGATAACCAATCTCAGTTGCAATCTCAACTGCTTCTGGTACAGAAATTGCTGTTTTACCAAGTGGTTGTGGAATATTAATTTCACGAAGTGCTTTCTCGAACTTATTACGATTTTCCGCACGATCGATATCTTCAAGCGATGTTCCTAATATCTTAACACCATGCGATTCTAGCCCGGCTGCAAGATTAATCGCAGTCTGTCCACCGAATTGAACAATAACGCCCTCAGGTTGTTCAAGCTCTACGATATGCATCACATCTTCTACCGTTAGTGGCTCGAAGTACAGCTTGTCTGAAATCGAGAAGTCCGTTGATACAGTTTCAGGGTTGTTATTAATGATGATAGCCTCATAACCAGCCTCTTGAATCGCCCACACTGAATGAACTGTCGCATAGTCAAATTCAACACCTTGACCGATACGAATAGGACCTGATCCTAATACGATAACACTTTTCTTATCTGTTCTAACAGATTCATTTTCATCTTCATACGTGCCGTAAAAATAAGGTGTGTCAGATTCAAATTCTCCTGCACATGTATCCACTTTTTTGTAAACAGGTATAATCCCTTGTTCCTTACGGTAATCATAAACCGCTCGCTCGTTTGACGCCCATAATTGTGCGATTGTTATATCCGCGAAACCCATGCGCTTCGCTTGGCGTAATACAACTCTATCAAAAGGATTGTCTTTAATATTTTGTTCGAAGTGGACAATCTTTTCAAACTTACGTAAGAAGAAGATGTCAATCATGCTCCACTCATTAAGTGTTTCAACCGTTACACCTCTGTTGATTGCTTCGCCAATAAAGAAGAGACGTTCGTCACCTGCACGTCGAATTCGCTTCTCAATCCATTCATCAGACATTGTTGAGCCTTTTTTCAATGAAATATTAGAATAGCCTAGTTCTAGTGATCGAATTGCCTTCATTATAGACTCTTCGAATGTACGGCCAATTGCCATTACTTCTCCTGTTGCTTTCATTTGCGTCCCAAGATTTCGTTTAGCTGATTCGAATTTATCAAATGGCCAGCGTGGAATTTTCGTAACGATGTAATCAAGTGCAGGCTCAAAGCAAGCATAAGTAGTTCCGGTAACGGGATTCTTCATTTCATCAAGCGTCATACCGACTGCAATTTTGGCTGCAAGTTTCGCAATTGGATAGCCAGTTGCTTTCGATGCAAGCGCCGATGAACGGCTTACACGCGGATTAACTTCGATAATATAGTAATTAAATGAATGCGGATCAAGAGCTAATTGGACATTACATCCACCTTCGATTCCGAGTGCACGAATAATTTTAAGTGACACATTACGAAGCATTTGATTTTCACGGTCCGTCATTGTTTGACAAGGTGCAACAACGATAGAGTCACCTGTATGAATGCCGACTGCATCGACATTTTCCATATTACAAACAACAATTGCATTATCTGCAGAGTCGCGCATTACTTCATATTCAATTTCTTTAAATCCAGCGATTGATTTTTCAAGTAGGCATTGCTTTACTGGACTTGATTTTAAACCGTTGGCAACAATCTCAATAAGTTGTTTTTCATTTTCACAAATACCGCCGCCTGTTCCACCAAGTGTAAATGCTGGTCGAACAATAACTGGATATCCGATTCTGTTCACAAATGTATATGCTTCTTCAATATTGTGGATTATATCGCTCTCTGGTACGGGTTCACCAAGTTCATTCATCAAAGTTCTAAACAAATCACGATCTTCCGCTTGATGGATCGCATTTAGTTTTGTTCCAAGAATTTCAATATTCAACTCTGCTAAAATACCTGACTCCTCAAGTTCAATCGCCATATTTAATCCGGTTTGTCCACCAAGAGTCGCAAGTAGTGCATCTGGTCTTTCCTTGCGAATAATACGACTAACAAATTCAAGTGTAATTGGTTCAATATAAACTTTGTCAGCGATTTCTGTATCAGTCATAATTGTTGCTGGATTTGAATTTATTAAGATGACGCGGTAACCTTCTTCTTTTAATGAAAGACATCCTTGTGTGCCGGCGTAATCAAATTCTGCTGCTTGTCCAATGACAATAGGTCCTGAACCTATAACTAAAATCGTCTCTATATCTGTTCTTTTAGGCATGATTAGATTGCTCCTTTTCACTATGTTTTTTCATTAAATCTGTAAAGCGGTCAAATAAATGAGTGGAATCTTCTGGTCCAGGTGAAGCTTCTGGATAAAACTGCACAGAGAACGCTGGATAAGTAGTACTTCTTAATCCCGCTATAGAATCATCGTTAATTGCTGTATGTGTAATTTCAAGATTGGTACCTGCTAATGACGACTTATCCACAGCATAACCGTGATTTTGAGCTGTCAATTCCGTGCGTCCTGTCGTTAAGTCTTTTACTGGATGATTACCACCGCGGTGACCAACTTTTAACTTCGTAACATGAGCACCACTTGCAAGGGCAAACAGTTGATGACCTAAGCCGATACCAAAAATTGGTGCGAAGCCAACTAATTCTTTTATTACTTCAACTGCGCCATCCACATTTTCAGGATTTCCAGGGCCATTCGTTAAAAGAATACCATCCGGGTTCAATGCTTTAATGTCGTCTGCTGACGTATTATAAGGAACAACAACGATATCTGCATCACGATTGTTCAATTGGCGTAATATACCAAGCTTCATACCATAATCAATAACAACAACTCGCTCACCGTTGCCAGGACTCGGATACGGTCGCTTCGTTGAAACTTGTGCAACGAGATCAGTAGGTAGCGTAGATGAGTTAACTAAAGCAACTTTTTCTTCGATGTTTACTTCTTCACCTACTGCAGTTAATATCCCTTTAAGAGAACCTTTTTCACGAAGTAAACGCGTAAGTTTACGTGTATCTATTCCTTCAATACCTGGGATTCCTTTTAGTGTTAAGAAATCTCCAAGTGACATATTACTTCTAAAGTTTGATGGTTCATCAGCAAGCTCACGAACGACAAGTCCATTCATAGTAGGTTCAATTGATTCAAAATCGTCACGGTTAATTCCATAATTTCCGATTAGTGGATAAGTCATTACGATAATTGAACCACAACTTGAAGGATTAGAAATCGCTTCCTGATAACCAGTCATTCCAGTCGTGAAAACTGTTTCACCAATTGATGCTTCGTCTGAGCCAAATGCATTTCCTTCAAAAGTTGTTCCGTCTTCTAATATGAGCATTCTCGTTTTAATCATTTTTCTACCTCCCAGACAATTTTCCCACCATAAATTGTTTTTACCGGCCAACCTGTGCATTTCCAACCATCAAACGGCGTGTTCTTCCCCATTGAAACGAATGTTTCTCTATCAATTTCATGTTCTTTGTTTAAATCTATTAAAACTAAATCAGCAGCTTTACCGACTTCAATCGTGCCATAAGGTAATCCAAACACTTCTGCTGGTTTTTTCGTCATCCAATCAATTAATTGCTGTAAAGTCCATAAACCAGTTTTCACAAAGTTTGTATAGAGTAGAGGAAAGGCCGTTTCGAACCCTGTAATACCAAATGGTGCAGTTTTCATACCTACAGCTTTTTCGTCTGCCGTATGTGGTGCATGATCCGTTGCAATGATATCTAGCGTGCCGTCCATTAAACCTTCGCGAAGTGCTTGAAGATCATCTGCTCCTCGAAGTGGTGGATTCATTTTCCAATCGGCATTATCCCCCGGAATATCATTTTCTGAAAGTAGAAGATGATGTGGACTAACTTCAGCAGTGACATGAATGCCAGCCTTTTTCGCATCTCTTATCACACGTACAGACTCTTTTGTGCTGACGTGGCATACATGATAATGTGCACCTGCTGCTTCTGCTAACAATATGTCACGTGCAATATGCACTGATTCAGCAATTGAGGGAATTCCAGGAAGTCCAAGTTCTTTATTACGTTTTCCTTCATGAAGCGCACCGCCGTAAATCAATGTATTATCTTCGCAATGAGCAACAATTGCCATACCGATTTTAGCCGCGTCTTGCATTGCTTCATACATCATGCCAGCTGATTGAACTCCGACCCCATCATCAGTAAAAGCGAAGGCACCGTGTTCTTTTAATTCTGCCAAGTTCGTACGTTCTTTACCGGCTTCGCGAATCGTAATAGAAGCATAAGGAAGGACACGAATGAGTGCATTATCTTCAATTAATCTATTAACATGTGATAACGTTTCTATCGTATCAGGAACAGGTCGCGTGTTCGGCATTGGACAAATTGTCGTGTAACCACCCTTTGCTGCTGCATAAGTCCCACTAGCAATCGTTTCTTTATGTTCCCCGCCTGGTTCACGTAAATGTACATGCACGTCAACAAATCCTGGTGATAGAAAGAGTCCAGTACCATCAATTAATTCTGAAGTATCTGCATCAAGTTGGCTACCAATTTCCGCAATTTTCTCCCCAGTAATGCGAACATCCCGAGTGATAATTACCCCATTTTCATCTAACAACTGAATCCCTTGAATTAGTTTTCCCATCTTAATTCCTCCCTTTCAAAATTGCTTCTAGTACTGCCATTCTTACATAAACACCATTTTCCATTTGTTTAAAAATTCTTGAGTTCGGACTTTCGATTAGTACATCCGCAATTTCAACGCCGCGGTTAAACGGTGCTGGGTGCATAATAATTGCATTGTCTTTCATTTTTCTTGCCCGATCTACTGTTAATCCAAATTCTGCATGATAACTTTCTTTGGTATATGTACTTGTACCATCATGTCTTTCATGTTGTATACGGAGGAGCATAATTACATCACTTTGTAATAGCTCTTCATTCCACTCATGAACCGCTGCAAACTCTCCTGCCCAATCCGCTGGACATAGAAAGGTAACATTTGCACCAAGTCTAGTAAGCGCGTCAGCATTCGACCTTGCGACTCGACTATGATCTATATCACCCGCAATGACTATATTCAAACCTTTGAATGAACCAAACTCTTGCCGAATTGTAAATAAATCCAAAAGTGATTGAGTAGGATGTTGACCAGATCCATCTCCACCATTAATAATAGACACACTTGTTTTTCCAATAAGTTCTTTATAATATCCGACATCGGGATGCCTAATAACGAGTGCATCAAGGCCAATCGCTTCAAGTGTTTTAACTGTATCATAAAGCGTTTCGCCCTTTACGGCACTTGAATGAGATGAGTCGAACGGAACAACATCTAGACCTAATTTCCGCTCTGCTACTTCAAAACTCGTTTTTGTCCTAGTACTTGGCTCATAGAATAAATTGCTTACTGTGTATTTCCCAGGTAATTCACGCGCTCCGTATTTATAAAAGCTTTGAGCACGATCAAGAAGTGCTACGATTTCTAATTCAGTTAATTGCTGCATCGTTACTAAATCGTTCACTTGAATTCCCCTTTCAAATTAACAAATTATATCTATCACTTTCTACCTTATATCTTTATGTCAATTTATTCCGTTTCATCCGTTAATTGTTCTTCAGCTTTTCCTGGAAGTAGTAGATTTAGTAATACCCCTACAATTGCAGCTAACGCCATACCACCAATTTCAAACGTGTCACTGAACTTTATTGTCGCGCCACCAATTCCGACGACCAAGATAACTGATGCTATAACAAGGTTGCGTTGATTGCCAAAGTCTACTTTGTGATCGATGAGCATCCTAAGACCAGATGAAGCGATAATCCCAAACAACAGGATTGAGATACCACCTAACACTGCACCAGGTATTGTCGCAATGAGTGCCATGACTTTACCCATAAATGAGAAAACGATTGCGAATACGGCAGCACCCATAATTACATACACACTATATACACGTGTGATAGCAAGTACACCAATATTTTCACCGTAAGTCGTTTTCGGTGGGCCTCCGATTAATCCACTGATTAGTGTTCCAAGTCCATCTCCTAACAATGAGCGATGAAGTCCGGGTTCTTTTATGTAGTCTCTTTCAACAATTCTTCCTAAAACGAGTTGATGTCCAATATGTTCTGATATTGTAACGATTGCAATAGGTACCATTATTAGAAGCAGTGTTGGCGTAATAACAAAGTCGTAATCGATACCAGGTATAAGCATTTTAGGTATTTCAAACACTTTTGCTTCTGCAACTGCACTAAAGTCTATAATTTTAATAAATGCTGAGTAGATATATCCGATAGTGATGCCGATTAATATTGGCATTAAACTAATAATTCCTTTGAAAAACATTAAGCAAATAATGGCTGAAGCCAAAGTAACGAGTGCGGCTGAAAAATGAAGTAAATTATATACATCATCATCGCCAACTTTTATCGTGCTCGCCATATTTACTGCAATTGGCGCAATGGCTAAACCGATAACCATAATAACTGGACCTACGACGATTGGCGGTAATAGTTTCATAATCCATTTATACCCTGTTTTCCAAATGATGAGCGACACAATCGCATAAACGAGCGCAACGAACATACTTCCTATCATTGCACTACCAACGCCACCAGTCTTAGTTGCTACTGTAATTGGTAAAATAAAAGCAAATGAAGATCCAAGGTATGCAGGAACTTGTCCACGTGTTACGACAATAAAGATGATTGTTGCTATCCCACTTGTTAGTAAAGCAATTGCTGGACTTAAGCCAACAAGTTGAGGTACGAGAATCGTTGCACCAAACATTGCAAACATATGCTGTAAACTTAGCGTTAGCCATTTACCTGGAGTAGGCTTCTCATGTACGTCTAATACTTTATCGCTCATTTAATGATCCTCCTGAATGACTAATTTTATTTCGTATGAATCGAAACGATATCTTGACCGTCTGTTTCAAGAACATTGACGACAACTTTTTCTCCGCTTGAAGTCGGGATGTTTTTCCCTACAAAGTCTGGCCGTATTGGAAGTTCACGATGACCTCTATCAACAAGAACTGCTAATTGAATTTGAGCAGGTCTTCCTAAATCCATAACAGCGTCCATTGCGGCTCTTACAGTTCTACCTGTATACAAAACATCATCAACTAAAATTACTTTAGACTCTCTAACATCATGTGCTATATCTACTTGGTGTACACGGGGCTCGGTATGATCTGCCTTTCTTAACAAGTCGTCCCGATATAATGTAATATCAAGTTCTCCTGTTCGAATTTCTTTACCTTCGATTATTGCAATCTTTTTAGCGAGCCTCTTGGCTAGAAAAGCCCCTCGTGTTTTAATACCTACTAAAATACAATCTTCAATCCCTTTATTACGTTCAATGATTTCATGAGCAATCCTCGTTAATACACGATCAATTGCTTGTTCATCAAGTATGCTTACTTTTTCCACCAATCAAATCTCCTCCTTTTCTCTGTATTTGCAGTCTGTAAAAGTTGAGTGAAGGTTTTTTTCCATTAAAAAAACCCTCCTGCCATAATGGCGGGAGGGTATACTTGCAGAAAATTTGTACAGTAAAATGCGCGCAGCATTTCCTTGTACTTTCCGAGCAACCTTCCCAGCCTCTCTGGACTGATTTTAAAGGTATCGCTATTCAATTCTTTAGTAATTATACAGTCTACTCTTCTATTTTGTCAACATTATTCCGAAGGCTGTCTAGAAGCTCCTCAAAATCTGCCGGAGGCTGTCTTGTAAATTCAACATTTTCACCTGTTTCAGGATGCACGAAACCAAGAGTTCCAGCGTGTAGAACTTGCCCACCAAAATCAATTGTTTCTTTTATTCCATACTTTGGATCACCTACAAGTGGAAAACCAATGTATTTCATATGAACACGAATTTGATGTGTACGGCCCGTTTCAAGGGTACATTCAACGAGTGTATAGTTCCCAAAACGTTCCACTACTTTAAAATGCGTGATTGCCTGTTTCCCTTTATCGGTAACAGTCATACTTTGACGATCTCGTTGATCACGTCCAATTGGTGCATCAATTGTACCGTTATCATGTGGAATATGTCCGTGAACTAATGCTAAATAAACGCGCTTCACAGATCTTGCAACGAGCTGGTCGACAAGCCCAACATGTGCTTTGTCATTTTTAGCTACAATCAACAGTCCTGATGTATCTTTGTCCGTACGATGAACGATACCAGGTCTAAGTATACCATTTATACCAGACAAATCTTTACAGTGATACATGAGTCCATTAACTAGTGTTCCGCTTGCATGGGACTTAGCAGGATGAACAACCATACCACGAGGTTTATTAACAACAAGGACATCTGAATCCTCATAAACAATGTCTAAGTTCAGATTTTCACTTTCAATATTAAGTTCCTCTAATTCAGGTTCCTCAACAGACACTATGTCGCCAATTTTTACACGATAATTTGGTTTAACGACTTTCTCGCCAACTAGAATATTTCCTTCTTTTACCCACATTTGAATTTGAGTACGAGATAAACCAGCACGCGTATCAGCGATTACCTTATCAATACGACTTCCTTCGTTTTCCTCTGTAATTTCGATGAATTGCTTCGTCATTTACAACACCTTTTTCTTTTGCTTATTCTTTGTTTCATCCAGAAGTATATGAATGATGAGTGTTACGACCCCGACTGTTAGTGCAGCGTCTGCGATATTAAAAATAGGAAAATTATAATTTACGACTGGTATAAGTACCGAAATAAAATCTACTACTTCTCCATTAACGATTCGGTCAATAAAATTCCCAATTGCTCCTCCTAGTAGAAGCATTAAACTAACGCCAAAAACCGGAAGTCCTTTTGCCTCTTTGTGGAAATAGTAGATAATACCACCTATAACGACAATCGTCACAATATAAAACAACCACATCTGTCCTTCTAACATACCCCATGCTGCGCCTCTATTACGATGCGAAAATAACGCTATATAAGGATCTATTATGCTAATTTCTTCACCAAGTTGCATATTTTTTACAACGAGCCATTTGGTTAATTGATCAAGTAAAACAACAACCGCCGCTATCGCATAATAAATAAACAATTTCACAACCCCCGTTTAACTAATTCAAATCTCTTCAAACGATAAGAGAAGAAGCAGCTGTAGCATTCCTTCTAGACAGGCTGCCACAACTGCTTCATTATTATATCACTTTTTTAGTTATGAATAGTGATTCTTTACAACATCCGCACATCTGGCACAAATTTCAGGATGTGTTTCGTCTGTACCGACTGTTTCAGATATTGTCCAGCAACGTTCGCACTTTTCTCCATCTGCTTTTTCAACAAGGACAGTAACCGTATCAATTTTAAGTGCTCCTTCAGGTGCTTCATCTTCATTACCCACTTCAAATTTCGATATGATAAAGAACTGGGCATAGTCAACATCAGCAGCTTTGAATACATCTTTTAATTCGGCAGGAACAAATATTGTCACTTTGGCTTCGAGTGATTTACCAATTCCTTTTTCACTTCTTGCAACTTCCAAAGCTTTCAACACATCGTCACGAATAAGCATAAGCGTAGCAAAACGTTCGCGAAGTCCAGCTGCTTCCATACCGAAGTCTTGTGCTTCTGACATATCTGTTAGTTGAACACTTTCTTCGGAAACATGCTCAAGATGCGACCACATTTCATCAGCTGTATGCGGTAAAATCGGCGCTAATACTTTCACTAACGTTACTAATGTTTCGTACATGACCGTCTGCATTGCACGGCGATGCTGGTGCTCTTTGTTCTCAATATAGACAACATCTTTTGCAACATCTAAGTAGAAAGAACTCAAAACACCTGTACAGAAATTATTCACTGCATGATAAACGCCGGCAAATTCATATTTTTCATATGACGTGCGCACTTCTTGAATCAAATCTTGAAGCTTCACATAGACATACTGATCTACTGGGCGAAGCGCCGAGAATTCAATACTGTCCGTTGTAGGATTAAAATCAGACGTATTGCCGTGGAGGAAACGGAATGTATTACGAATTTTACGATATACTTCTGATACTTGCTTAAAGTTTGAATCAGACACTTTTACATCTGCTGTGTAATCAACAGAAGATACCCAAAGACGTAAAATTTCAGCACCAAACATATTCATTACCTTAGCAGGAACAATAACATTACCAAGTGATTTACTCATTTTGCGACCATTTCCATCAAGTGCAAAACCGTGGCTTAATACTCCCTTATAAGGCGCATGTCCATTAATCGCTACACTTGTTGTTAACGATGAGTTAAACCATCCGCGGTATTGGTCTGATCCTTCAAGATATAAATCTGCTGGATAAACAAGGTCATCACGCTCATCAAGTACTGCTTGGTGAGATGAACCCGAGTCAAACCATACATCCATAATATCCGTCTCTTTCGTAAACAAACCATTTGGGCTACCTGCATGTGTAAAGCCTTCAGGAAGCAATTCATTCGCTTCTCTTTCAAACCAAATATTTGAACCATGCTCGCGGAATAAATCCGAGACATGCGCAATTGTTTCATCTGTAATAATAGAATCGCCGTTCTCTGCATAAAATACTGGAATTGGAACGCCCCAAACACGTTGACGTGAAATACACCAATCACCGCGGTCACGAACCATATTATAAAGACGTGTCTCTCCCCACGACGGAGTGAATTTAGTCTCTTTAATTGCTCCTAGTAATTCATCACGGAACGTTTCAATTGAAGCAAACCACTGTGCCGTTGCACGGTAAATGACCGGCTTTTTAGTACGCCAATCATGTGGATATGAGTGCGTAATAAATGATAACTTTTCAAGTGCACCTACTTTTTCAAGTGCCTCACCAACAGCTTTATTCGCATCCTCATAAAACATACCTTCAAAACCGGGTGCTTCATCTGTCATTTTACCTTGATCATCTACCGGACATAATGCATCAATGCCATATGAACGTGAGACGTAGAAATCATCTTCACCATGACCAGGTGCAGTATGAACACAGCCAGTACCAGCATCTGTAGTTACATGTTCACCAAGCATAACGAGTGAATCACGGTTATATAGAGGATGCTTCGCGATAACGCGATCAAGTGAGACACCTTTTAGTTCTTGTTCAATAGAATAATTTTCCCATGCAAGTTCTTCTGCAACAAATGAAAGTAAATCTTGTGCTACGAGGAACTTATCTTCTCCAACTTTAACAACTACATAGTTAAACTCTGGATGTACTGTAATTCCTAGATTTGCTGGGATTGTCCAAGGTGTAGTCGTCCAAATTAAAATTTTGACCCCTTCTTCTACAACACCAAGGCCGTCTTTAACAGCAAAACTAACGTAAATTGACGCTGATTTTTTATCATGGTATTCGATTTCCGCTTCAGCAAGTGCAGATTCACTTGAAGGTGACCAATAAACCGGTCTAAGTCCTTTATAGATATAACCTTTTTTCGCCATTTCACCAAATACTTGAATTTGACGTGCTTCGTAATTAGGTGTCAATGTAATATATGGATTATCCCAATCTCCACGTACACCAATACGCTTGAATTGTGTTCTTTGGCCATTGACTTGTTCGTATGCATAATCTTCACAAAGCTTACGGAATTCAGCAATTGAATAATCTTTACGCTTTACCCCTTTATTAACAAGTGCCTGTTCAATTGGAAGACCGTGTGTATCCCAACCTGGTACGTACGGTGCATGGAAACCAGTCATTGATTTATGACGTACTATCATATCTTTCAATACTTTGTTCAATGCATGCCCCATATGAAGATCTCCATTTGCATAAGGAGGGCCATCATGTAAAACAAAAAATGGGCGGTCTTTTGTTCTTTCCTGAACTTTATTGTAAATATTCATTTCTTCCCATTTCGCTTGTATTTCCGGCTCTTTATTCGGTAAATTCCCTCGCATTGGGAAATCTGTTTTCGGCATTAGTAATGTGTCTTTATATTCCATCAATAAATCCTCCTCTTAATAAAGTTAATCATCAATCAGTGTGGGTTTCCTTCATCCCTACTAATTGTCAGTTTAACTATTTGGGCATTAGAGCAAAATAAACTATATTTTGCTGAATTTTTGGCCCGCTAATGCGGAATAAATAAAAAATCCCCGCCCCTATAAAAGGGACGAGGATTATGCTCGCGTTACCACCCTAACTTGTAACTAAAAATTTAGTTACCGCTCAGACACCATAACGGAGGTGTAACCGTGATTGCGAAACTTCCGCTTTCAAGCTCCAGAGTGATTTTCAGTTCCATTTTAATGATCGGGCTCTCACCATCCCCAATTCGCTTGACGTAAATATGGAAGTTACTATCTCTTTCAACGCTTTTAGACATTTTTATTAGTAATGTATATGCACATAATTATAATTACTTAGCACTATACAGTCAAGTATAGTACAACAATCTTCAGAATTTACTCCCTCAAATCAGTATAACCAGTTAGAAAACTTTATACACGCTTAGTTTTGATTTAATCCTATTTTCTAGATTACTCAAAAAGCTCATATAATAATCTTTAACTTCGCTCCTGAGCGACCATATTTAATTGCTCCGCGTCTATGTCATACTCAAGTAATGTATCCCAGTCATCTGCTTGAACTAAATCTAGTTGAGCTTCTATAAGCATCTTGAAACGATTACGGAACACTTTTGATTGTTTCTTTAAATCCTCAATTTCAACGGAAATTCTCCGTGCGCGCGTCAATGCTTCATTTACAATTCGGTCAGCATTCTTCTCGGCTTCCTTCACAATCAGCTTGGATTCTTTCATGGAATTCCGACGAACATCTTCTGCTGCCTCTGTCGCAATTAGAATTGATTTTTGAAGCGTTTCTTCAATTCTATTAAAATGAGATACTTGCTCTTTTGATTGCTGTAAATCTTTTTCTAAAACTTTATTTTCGGCAAGGACATTTTCGAAATCTTTCATTAATTGTTCTAAAAATTCATTTACTTCATCTTGATCATAGCCACGAAACGAGTTTTTAAATTCTTTGTTATGTATATCCATCGGTGATAAAGCCATTTATGCATCCCCCTATTACTTATTATATTCATTATACAGATAGATGCAGATGATGACATCAATTTTCAATACATTCGGAATAAATTTAAGTCTAAAGTCACTCAAGTTTTCCTGTTAGTAGGCGTATTCGATCTTTACGCGTTCTTCCCTCAATTGTCAGGATTTTAAAACGACCTGAACCTCTAATTGATAAGATGTCTAATTCATATAACTCGAATGTCGATAGATTTTGAGTCGTCCAATTAACACGAACTTTATCGCTTTGTATTATCGAAACTGCTTTTTGTCTAGAAATATTAAGGAGAGAAGCAACAACGGCATCCAGACGCATAGAACCTACTACTTGTAATGTCTCGACCCACAACTCTTGGGATGTGACTAATTCATCTAATAGGGTCACTTCAGAAACTGACACTTTCGCCTTGCCAACTTCCGTAAAATTAAATTTTATATAATCTTTTAATTCAGTGGCAGCAGCAAATTGAACTTCCTCTTCTGCAATTCTAATATCACCGAACTTTGAACGATCTAGGCCAAGTGACATTAGCGACCCAAGAATATCCTTATGCTCCAGCGTGATAAATTTAGTTGCATACTTCACACTAAACACAGTCACGCCAAAATCCACGAGTTCCGGTACATAATAATCGGGATATATAAGCACCCTCATACGTTCCACATCAGAAAAAGCTCCGTTCGCATCAACCAACAAATCAGTATCACCTGTAAGTGACGCTAAAATAAAGCGCTGTCTCGGATCAAGAAAATCAGTTAACTTAGGCGAATAAGTATTCTCAACTTCTCTTATCCAACCAATAACCGTTTCAATATAAGGCTGTTCGTCTTTTCTAAAATGCTGCATGATGGATTCCATTACTTCCTACTCCTTAAATAAAACTCCTCACTTAAAGTAAGGAGTTGATAATCATTAATATTATTTGTTCTATACCTCTTCCAATATAACGCAATGCAAAAATCGCAATAATTGGAGATATATCAATCATGCCTAGTGGCGGTATGAACTTTCTAAATATTGCAAGATACGGTTCTATAATTCTTCCCAATAATATGCCAAATCTTGTTTCACGAGTTGACGGTACCCAAGACATAAGGATATATATAACAAGAAGTATTTGGTATATCCCGATTGCATTCATTAGTAAGTCTTTTATTAAAAATAATATTTGAATCATTGTCTACCTACACCTCATTCAGTTTCTATTGTCCAATATAATCGGTAATTGCACCAGCAACTTCTATATTTTCCGGTACACAGAGAAATATGTCTGACCCGATTCGCTGAATGTCCCCTTCAAGCGCATAGACTGTCCCACTTAAAAAATCAACAATACGAAGTCCTTGATCTCGATCAATTCTTTGCAAATTAACGACTACAGCTCGCTTATTCTTTAAATGCTCAGCTATATCTTGTGCTTCTGCATAAACCCTTGGCTCAACAAGAATAACTTTTGAAGACTTTTGAATACTTTGCAAACTAACAACTTTTGCAGATTGCTGGTCTTCTCCAGTCGGTTGCTGATAATGAGCTCGTTTTTTTCTCGTCTGCCTAATTTGATTATTTGCAGGACGCTCTTCTTCAAGCTTTTTTTTCTGTGGAACTACTTCTTCTTCTTCCTCTTCGTCAAGATAAAACCAGTTTTGGAATTTACTCTTTATACTCATTTGTTAGGCCTCGCTTTCTGCTCCAACTAGTGCAGTTCCAATTCTCAAATAAGTAGCACCTTCTTCAATTGCAATTAAGTAATCATTCGACATCCCCATAGATAGTTCAGTACAGGGTGCATTAGGTATGTCTTTTGAGGCGATACTATCGCGTAGTATTCTCATCTCACAAAAAACCTTACGGATTAAATTAGTATCGTCCGTATTAGGGGCCATTGTCATGAGTCCCACAATACGGACTTTATCATAAACAGCTAATTGTTCAATAAAAGATTCGAGCTCATCAGGTGTTACACCTGATTTAGATGCTTCACCAGATACATTTACTTGTACAAAGCAGTTAAGTGGTTTAGAAACACGCTTTTGAATTTCCTTAGCAATACTTTCCGTGCTTAATGAATGCAAAAAGCTTAAATTACTGACTATATCACGTACTTTTCTACTTTGAATATTACCAATAAAGTGCCAATCAGCATCTGATCTCTTTAATGCTTCTTGCTTGAGGACAAGATTTTCCGAACGATTTTCAGCTAAATTAATCATTCCAGCATCTAGTACATCTTTTGTCAGTGTAGCTGAAACATCCTTTGTAACAGCGACAACTGTAATTTCGGAACGTTCTCGCCCTACTAAATCACAAGTGTTTTGGATATCTTGTTCGATTTTCTGTATACGTTGTTGTAATTTGCTCATTCTAATCACTACTTTTCATATATCTTTCTCTCTATTGTAACAAGCAAATGCCGACTTATCAATGTATTGTCACTTATTCTCATTTTTCTTTCCGACAAGTACAATATCTTTACCAATAATCGTAATATCTTTAAGCGTTATTTTTTTAGGTTCATTCTGTTTGGAATCAAAAAAGTAACCACGATCGCCATCACTTATATGCAAAGCTTCAACAGTTCCTTTCTCGATATCAATCGTAGCATCAGAAACAAATCCAAGAAAAGAACCTTTCGTTCCATCAATTACCTCTTTTTTCTGAATTTCTGAGAACCTCATCTCGTCACTCCTTTATTCATATATATGCTATACAAAGCCAAAAAACGCAATGCAAATTTCGCACCACGTTTCCACACCTTATTTTTCTTGTTCCATTCCATCCCTAATGACACGTACAGCACTCTTTTCAAGTCTGGAAATTTGTGCTTGTGAGATGCCTAATTCTTTTGCGATTTCAGTTTGTGTCTGTCCTAAGAAAAACCTTTTTGAAAGAATTGTTTGTTGTCGCTCATCCATATTCGCAACCGTTTCTTTTACAGATACATACGTTAACCAACGTTCCTCAGACACCGTTTTATCTTGCAGCTGATCCATCAAATAGACAGGATCACCATCCCCCGAATTCATCGGTTCGTGTAGGGACATCGGATCCTGAATCGCATCCAACGCATACAGTATATCATCAGCAGGTATGCCTGTAATCTCAGCTAAATCTGATAACCTTGGATCTGTTTGATGTTCATTAATAAAAGCTTCTCTAGCTCTCATAGCTTGATAAGCCGTATCACGTAGAGATCTAGATACCCTAATTGCTTGATGATCCCTGAGATGTCGTTTAATCTCACCAACAATCATAGGTACTGCGTAAGTTGAAAAACGAACCTTATGTTTCAAGTCAAAGTTATCAATTGATTTTAATAGCCCAATACATCCTACTTGAAATAGATCATCAGCAGGTTCACCTCGGTAAATAAAGCGTTGAACGAGACTAAGAACTAAACGTAAATTGCCTATAACAAGTTCTTCCCTTGCTGATTCATCTCCACTTTGTAATCGAATAAATGTTTCTGTCATGACTTCATTCGTTAGTAAAGGCAGTTGAGACGTATCAATTCCGCATATTTCAACTCGTGTACGTACCATTTATTTTTCCTCCACATTCTATAGGTGACTGTAAAAATAGTCTATCCACAGCGGAGTGAAATATGCAGAATAAAAGTGCTCCAATTTCAACCATTATGCAATTGGATGATTTAGGCGATCACGCAATTCGGTAATAATTTTCTTTTCAAGTCGAGAGATATAAGACTGTGAAATCCCTAATAGTTCAGCGACTTCTTTTTGAGTCATTTCAACTTTCCCAGTCAAACCAAAACGTGTTGCCATAATATACCTTTCCCTATCATCTAGTGTTCGAATTGCCTCTATCATATCTTGTCGTTCAATAGTTCTTTCTACGTCATCAATTATAATATGTGCGTCAGTGCCCATTATATCCGACAACAATAGCTCGTTACCATCCGCATCAGAATTTAGTGGTTCATCAAATGAAATCTCTGATTTTGTTCTATTTGTTTTTCTTAAATGCATAAGTATTTCATTCTCAATACAACGTGATGCATAAGTTGCCAATTTAATATTTTTATCTACTTTGAAAGTTTCGATCGCTTTAATAAGACCGATTGCACCAATACTAATCAGATCTTCAATATGTGTATTTGTATTATCAAAACGACGCGCAATATAGACGACAAGTCGCAGATTTTTTTCAATCAATGTATCCCGCGCATCCATATCCCCTTCCATGAATGCTCTAATTGCAACTGCTTCTTCTTCACGTGTTAATGGCTTTGGAAGAGATCCACGTCCTCCAATATAATAAGTAGCTTTTTTTCGTTTAAAAAATGACTTGATTATCGATAACCATCTCTTTGCTTCATGCAACATGAACAGTTCCCCTTTCTTCGTTTACCGTCTCCATGGCTGATACATGTAATATTGCCCCAGCATTTTCTGGATAACGCTGATCTTCTTTCGTTAACACGATATAACCTTTCTCTAATGCAGAACCGCCATCAATTATCCATTTATCGAACTTAAACCCAATTGCCCAAGAATTGCCTTGTACGGTTAGTATTTTGATGAGTCGGATATCCTTCATAAATGCAGTTGGAAACTCAGTCAACTTTCCCGGTTTAAGAGGATCCCACGAAAATAACGGTCCTTTTAATTCATTCGGGATAATAGCCTCTAGCACTTTCATTGAAATAAAATGAACAGGCGCATCCGACAATGGTTCTGTACAGTTATTACCAGTATCAACAAAAACATTTACCGAAACTTCTTTCCCCCAAATACTAAGGATTGATTCTGCATTCATTGCAGAAACTCTTTTTGAAATTCGTACGTCTAGCCATTTCTTACGCATAAAATAAAGGGAGGCATAAGTTATAACTGCGGATATCAAAATTGATACTGAACGGTCAAAGTTATCAACCTGATATTGAAATGCTGTTAACAATCCTCCTGCAAATACAGCACCAATTAGTACAATCGTTGCGGACTTCTTCCAAGTGTCAACTGATTTTCCAAAAGCACATATTGTCATAAACAAAAAGGAAATGAAAATAGCTATAACAGATGAGGGGAAAATAGTTACGGGAACAGCTCCAATAAAAGAAGCCAGAATAAGACGTCCTTTTTTTGATTGGATATTCCCTACTTTATTCGCAAATGAAAGCACTGCATAGTTGAACACCATATTTAACGTGATAATTAGTTCACCATACATAGACCGCCCTCCCTGTATATCTGTAACAATAGCACGCAAGCTTTGCGATGTTTGTCGGAACAGGTAATGTATTACCCGAAAAAGTTCGACAATTTATCAAAGATGTAAAAAGTTAACTATCCAAATGAGAAATTTACTAATAGCGCAGTGCATCAATAATTTGATATAACAGAAAAAAAACCTCCACCATAAAAGGTGAAGGTTTTTCTATTTTATTTAATTTACGAGACTTTTACTTACGACGTTGTCGATTACGCAAAAATGTTGGTATATCAAGACCGTCATCCGCTTGTCCACTTTGTTGTTGTGAACGAACTGGCTCTGGTTCAGGTTGTGTAAACTGTTCCTGCTCGCTGCGTCGCGGTTCTCTTGAACGCTCAGGTTGTTGCGGCTCACGAACTGCTTGCGCTTGTGGTCTAGCGGAACCACCAAAGCCTCTTGTCGAACGTGGTGGACTAATTTGTTCTTCAGTAAACCCTGTCGCAATAACAGTAACAATAATTTCGTCTTTTAAATTATCATTAATAACAGAACCAAAAATCATATTAACGTCTTCATCAGATGCTGAAGCCACAATATCTGCCGCTTCCTGAACCTCAAAGAGACTCAAATTAGAGCCACCTGTAATATTCATTAATACACCTTTTGCACCATCAATTGACGTTTCAAGTAATGGACTTGAAATCGCTTTTTTGGCAGCCTCAGCCGCGCGGTTTTCACCCGTTGATACGCCGATTCCCATAAGCGCAGATCCTTTGTTGGACATGATTGTTTTAACATCTGCAAAATCTAAGTTTATTAGACCTGGTACAGCAATCAAATCTGATATACCTTGTACACCTTGACGAAGAACATTATCCGCTTCGCGGAACGCCTCTAGCATCGGTGTATTTTTATCAACAATTTCTAATAGCTTGTCATTTGGAATGACGATAAGCGTATCAACTGATTCTTTCATAGCTGTAATGCCACCAATTGCCTGGGTTTGACGCTTACGACCTTCAAATGTGAAAGGACGAGTAACAACGCCTACTGTTAGTGCACCAAGATCTTTTGCGATTTGGGCAATTACAGGAGCGGCACCAGTACCAGTACCTCCACCCATACCAGCAGTAACGAAAACCATGTCAGAACCGCGTAATGCTTCTTCAATTTGTTCTTTACTTTCCTCGGCAGCTTTTTTACCGACTTCTGGATTTGCGCCAGCACCAAGACCTCTTGTTAGTTTATTACCTATTTGTAATTTAACTTCAGCAGATGAAAGATTAAGTGCTTGTGCATCTGTGTTGACTGCAATGAACTCTACACCCTCAACACCGTGTTCAATCATTCGGTTTACTGCATTATTTCCCCCGCCACCTACGCCAATCACTTTAATAACCGCAAGTGCATCGACATTTGTATCAAATTCTAGCATCGGCTCTCCTCCTAGTCTCACTCATCCATATTGGATAAAAATATTTATTTATTCGAAAAAGTTGTCGAACACTTTTTTTGCTTTAACAAAGAAACCCGGTCTATTTGTATCTTGTTTTCTATTCTTACTTACCGGCGATTCTGTACTTGCAGAAACTGAGGAAACTGGGGTTTCCTCGGTTGTAAGACCGAAAAAAGCTTCGTGCATATGTGCATATTTAATTAACCCTACAGCGGTCGAATACATCGGTTCTCGAACACCGATATATTCTGGTGTGTGAACGCGCACTCTCGTTTTAAGAACATGTCTTGCAAGCTGCAGTACTCCGTCCATTTTTGTAATACCACCCGTTAACACGACACCACCAGGTAAATCACGAATACCCATCTTGTATAACTCTTCTAGAACTAGATCGAAAAGTTCCTCCAACCTAACACCGATAATTTCGGATATATATCTTTGGCTGTATTGATCCTTTGAATCAGCACCAATTACAGGGACTTCGAAAAGTTCATCATCTGATGCATCATCATAAAATGCATGTCCATGCTGGTGTTTTATTTTCCTTGCTTGCTCTGTTGGTGTTTTTAGAATGATTGATAAATCTTTTGTAACATGATCACCACCAACTGGTATTACACTAGTTGCCATAAAAAGATCATCACCGAATATGGATACGGTCGTAGAACCACCACCGATATCGATGAAAGCTGTTCCATGATTCTTTTCATCTTCAGAAAGGGCAAAAGTTCCAGCAGCAAGCGGTTGTAAATATATTTCTCTAATTGATAAACCAGCTCGCTCAACACATCTTAGTATATTATGAACAATTGTCTTAGATGTTGTAATCAATGTACCGTCCATTTCTAGACGCACACCTATCATACCACGTGGATCTTTAATTTCGCCGTAATCATCGACTATAAATTGTTTTGGAATAATGTTCACAATTTCTCTTTCAGGTGGTACAGACATTACCTGTGCAGATTTCATAACACGGTCTAAATCATCATCTGTAATTTCACGATTTTCCGAATTGACAGCGACTACTCCCTTGACATCTTGAAGATGCACGCCATTAGCAGGTATACCGAGTATAACTTCATGAATTTTCATTCCAGTCATTCTTTCGGCTTGATCAACAGCTTTCTGGATACTTTCGACTGTTGCATCTATATCGATAATTGTACCCTTGCGAATTCCTGCCGATTGAACATTACCTACGCCGATTACATGTAATGATTCACCATCTACTTCACCTATTAAAACTTTTACTGAAGAAGATCCTATATCTAGTGAAACGTATAATTCTGATTGGTTCAACTCTTGGCACCTCCCAATACAACTCTTATCTTCCATTCTATTGCATTATAAGCATATTGTCTAAATTTTTTCGACATCTCTCATTTATTTCCTTTCAACCCGCATCATTAGTTTCAGATATTTTACTTCGCTCTATCCATTTAGCAAGAATAATTCTGCGAATAACAGCTATATTTTGAAATAGTCTTACCCCAAAAGCAAAGACAGCTGCAAGATATAAATCTATCCCCAGATGTACGCCTAAAAAAGCGAGGCCAGCAGCAAGTGCGATATTAAAAAAGAAACCACTTACAAATACTTTATCATCGTATATCTGTTGTAGATGCGCCCTGATACCGCCGAAAAGAGTATCAAGTGCAGCAAGTACAGCTATCGATAAATAGTTGCCATAAACTTGGGGTATTTGGATATCAGATAATAAACCGAGTGTTACTCCTAGTATCAGTCCAAGTAATGGCAGCCACATGATCATTCTCCTTTCGGTAATTCACGTAAATAAACATGTTCATATTGTTCTTCCCAACCACGTATTTTTACGTCTAATTCTGGTTTTCCAATATCTAAAATCAAATTATCTAGATAAAAATCATCTTGAATTGGAGAAGCCATTAGCGTTGAGTATAATTTTTCGCTGTCAGATATCGTTTTAGTAATGATTTTTATTTTGAACGGTGGCGTTGATATACTCAATTTGTTAACCGAGGTTTTACCATTAATATCACGTATGGAACTAAGCATTGTATATCGCTTCCCGTCGATCTCAAGTGAGTGTCCCTTCATTCGATTCAGCTCGTTAACAAATCGGGTGAGAAGTTCAGGAGATATACTTGTAATTGAAGTACCGAATGCAATACTTTCAGCTGATGGCCGTACTTCTATAGTTAAGCCAGGCCCATCAATATCCGCCATCCCGGCTTGGTCGTAAAGTTTCCCTACCGTTTCAGTTAATGCTATACCCGCATTTTCATCTTTTAACGATTCATATGTATGAATTGTTTTATCAAGTCCTCTTACTTCAGTCAGCAATTCCGAATGAAGTTTCTTTTCCGTAGCAAGCTCCTTACGAATTGCCCATATATCCCGTGTGTCGCGTTCTTTTGGTTCTTGCATTGAATTGTATTGCAGAGCTGCAAGAAACCCGATAAATAGTAATACAACAGAAAACTTGATTTTATTTCGAATTTTAACCACCCCTCATGTTTAACTCTCTTCTCCAAGAGCTGCTAATCGCAGATCTTTAATTTGTTCAGTTGTAACAATAATATTATCATGTGTTAATCCGTCAATTACGCCACCTTTTAAATACATGGCAGCCATTAGTACGTCTGAATCTCCAATTGCCTCTATAACAAATGGTTCTGGAAATGTACGGCCATCTACAGTAATTACTGGACCTGTACATTGTATATAAGAATTGGCTGTTATCCGTTGACCGTTTATAGCTAATCCTTGAGCACCTGAAATTCTAAGTTCATTCACCACTCGAAAAATATGACTTTCATGAACAATGTATTCATTGGGATTCTGTACGACCGGGTCATATTCGGCATCTTTAAGGGTCACTTTTACGCCGGAACCAACGGCTGGAACTACACCAAGCAGCAAGCGAAGATTTTTAGCTTCTTCTACTAAATCAGCATAATCATCTTCACCGCTCGAAAAGGAACGTTCGTATTCACGAATACCTTCCTGCTTGGTGCCGATTTCATCGGAAAGCTCCTTATTGCGTTCTTTTTGATCAATCAATTCTTCACGATACTTTTCTTCGTTTGCGAAAACAGAAGAATGTATATTATCATCCTCATTATTTTTCCCAAGGGTTTTATAAGAAAATGCAAGCATAAATCCAAGAACGATAAAGACAATTGAAAAAAGAATACTTTTCCCTTTTTTCCTGTACTCATCACTCATCTTCTCCGACAATTTCAACATCCTCCTCATTAGGATTATATAGTTTACTAAAAGGTGTAAAAAAAGTACCAACTTCCATATCAATTATACCCTTTTCAAATCCTTGCAACTGCGCTGTGATTTCTGGATAAAAGTCCATTTTCTCAGCAAATGTTGACACGATCGCCCGCACTTCAAATCCGTCATCCATAAACACTGTTATATTATCAGGGTTCTTTTTTGTACCCTTCCAAATAATTTCAGAAATCAGTGGATATACATCCTTGTCCATTTTCTTAAGTTGGGCAGTCAGCTGCTTTCTATCCTCGACATTTGTGAAACCGTTTAAAATCGGTACTTCTTTATCAAGTATTAGTTCCTCTGCAAAAAATATCTCCCCGTTAGCTAATAACAAACTATATTGTCCCCGTTCTTCAATATAAGCCACCGATTTCCACTCTTTAATATCAATTAATACATCTTGCATCCATTTCCTATTTACTTTGACACTCTGGACTCCTTCAACCTTTTGAACTGCTTCGCTAATGTCATTCGTAGAAAATCCCCATAAAGAGGTATCGGCATTTAAACCACTTTCTTCTATATAAAACTGGTCATCGTGAAGCGAAGAACCTTCAACAATCACTTTATTAATTTGACTAAGCGGTGACTGAAAATACAAGATTAAGAGGAGAGCAATTACAAAGACTGCTAGGATAAAAATAAACTTCCGATTGGTCTTACGTCGCCTGCGTTCGCGCATCGCCGGAACTCGTTCTTCAATATCGATAACTTTCTTCATATTGCTCCTCCTTTCAACTATGTTGACCTTCTAGTCATAAAGTGCATAATTACACCCGCTGCCATCCAGGTCGTCAGTAATGACGAACCCCCATAACTTATGAACGGTAAAGTTACACCAGTTACAGGTAACAATCCAGATACAACACCTATATTTAGAAATGTTTGAAAGATAATCATCGATCCCATACCCGAAACCATTAGAAACTGAGCACGCCCTTCGGTTCTTATCGCTATTCCAAATGTCGCGATGAGCAATATTGCGAATAAGCTAATTACAATGGCAGCCCCCATAAAACCCGTCTCTTCTGCAATAATTGAGAAGATAAAATCATTTTGTGGTTCTGGTAAATATAAATATTTCTGACGGCTATTCCCATACCCGTGTCCAAATAATCCACCAGGTGCAATAGCAAATAATGATTGAATACTTTGGAAGCCAGTACCTAAGGGATCGTTCCAAGGATCAATATACGACTTTATTCGGTCTAATCTATACGGGGCAACTGCGATGAGTCCTATAAATGCAGCAAGAGCCGCAGCCCCGATTAACGTGAAAAAGCGCATTGAATAACCTGCTAAAAACAACACAACAAATGCTGCGAACATTAAAATAACAGTTGATCCTAAATCCGGTTGCAACATAATTAATCCAGATGGTAAGAGAATCAATCCTAGATGCTTTAAATTAAAGATTCTTTTCTTTGTTTTAGCTGTACTGAGAACGAATGCTAAATAACCTATTAAGGCAACTTTAGCAAATTCAGCTGGTTGAAGACTTAATGGTCCAAATACAATCCAACTTTGTGATCCGTTTCTAACAGCACCTATACCAGGGATTTTTACCGCAATTAATGCAAGAATAGAGAATATATAAATATATTTCCACATCTTAGGACTCGATGTTAGTCGGCTTTTCATAATGATAAAAGCAGCACCAATTGATATTGCCATGTAAACGGCTTGTTTAACAATAAAAGGGGAGGAATCCGCATAACGTACTGCTCCCCAGTAAGAACCAGCCGAATGAACAAACGCTATACCAATGCAAGATAGCGCAATTGCCGAAACGATAAAAGCGACATTCAATTTCCTTTCCAGTGGACGCATCCTTCCGTAATTTTATACTTACGATTGGAGCGACAATACAGAACTGATGAACGCATCGCCTCTCACTTCAAAACTTTCATACTGATCCCAACTTGCACATGCAGGAGATAATAGAACAATATCTCCTTTTTCTGATAGTGAGTGTGCAAGTGCTACAGCATCTTCCATCGTCTTGGCGTGAACAACTTTTTTTACGCCGGATGATAAAGCAAATTCTCCAACCTTCGTCTGTGTTTCACCAAGTGTAATTACCGCCTTCACATTGCTCATGAATGGTCTTAACTCTTCAAAAGAATGTCCTCTATCCAGACCGCCAGCTAAAAGTATTATCGGAGCATCGAATGCGGCAAGCGCACTTTTCGTTGCACGTGTATTTGTAGCTTTCGAATCATTATAAAACTTTTTACCACCTAATTCTTTTACAAACTGCATTCGATGACGAACACCAGTAAAGGAACTCAAAACATTTTCTATGGTTTCTTTGTCGCATCCTAAAAGAATCGCTGCAGCGGTTGCTGATAAAATGTTTTCAAGATTATGTTGTCCTGGTAGTTTAATAACGGATCGATTTGCAAAAGGTTCGCCGTTCCAATAAATTTTATCTTCATCCGCCGATATTCCAACTTTTTTCATGCCATTTATTGAGAAAGGAACTCTTATAGCACGCGAATTAGATGCAATTGCAAGGATTTCTTCCTGATCGGCATTATAAATAAAAAAGTCATCTTCCAACTGTTTATTCGTGATCTCTGACTTTGCTTTCATATACTCTTCAGATGATCCATGATAATCTAAGTGGGAATCATATAAATTCGTTAGTATTGCAATCTTGGGACGAAATGTTTCAACACCCATAAGCTGAAATGATGAGGCTTCCAGAACAATCACATCATCAACCGTCGCTACCTCGGCAACGGTGCAAGCGACTGTCCCTATATTACCTGCAATTAGTGGGTTTTTACCTCCAATACTAAGCATATGGTATAGCAATGTCGTCGTTGTCGTTTTACCATTAGAACCTGTAATTCCAATAATTGGTGCTTCACTTATTCTATAGGTAAGTTCAATTTCCGTCCAAACGGGGATTCCTTTTTCAAGAGCTCGTTTCACAACAATATTGCTATAGGGAATACCAGGATTTTTAACTACAAGTGTGAAGCCCTCCTCCAAGATTTCTGTTGGATGACTACCGCATACTACGCGAATACCCTCTGAACGAAGTTTCACAACCAGTTCATTTCCCGCTTCAGGAGCCCCATCATTAACCGTTACATCAGCTCCAAAAGAATGAAGCAATTTCGCAGCAGCATAGCCACTTTTAGCAAGGCCTAGAACAAGAATTTTTTTACCATTGAACTGTTCAACGTTTTTCACTTACATCACCTCCACTAGTACAGGAATTATCGCTGCTAGAAATGCGATTCCCCAGAAAACTAATACGACTTTCCATTCTGACCAACCAGATAATTCAAAATGATGATGAATGGGACTCATTTTGAAAACACGTTTCCCTGTCAACTTAAAACTAATTACTTGAATAATGACAGACAAAGTTTCAACAACATAAACAAATCCAATGAACAATAACAGGACTTCTTGCTTAATTAATACTGAAATCATCGCAAGTGCCCCACCAAGCGCTAATGACCCTGTATCTCCCATGAAAGTTTTAGCAGGTTTCATATTGAACAACAGAAATCCGAGCATGGAACCTGTGACGATAAAAGCGAACATCGCAATATCTAACTGTCCATACCTTAATGCAAAAATACCGAAAGTACAAAAAGCAATCGATGAAGTTCCTGCAACCAAACCATCTAACCCGTCAGTTATATTTACTGCATTTGAAAAACCGACAAGCCAAAAAATCAAGAATGCGACATAGAAAATACCTAGGTCAAACTGTATATCTATAAAAGGAATTGAAATTGTTGTATCAAATGGTCCCATCTTTAATAGGAAAAACGCTGCAATCGCAACAATGATTTGTCCGATTAACTTTTGTAGAGACGTTAACCCTAAATTCCTTTTTAGAACGACGATGATAAAATCATCTAAAAATCCGATAATACCAAAACCGACAAAAACTAATAGAAGTACAATTGTTTGCGTCGTTAAAACACCATCGCCATTAATAATGGACAGTAAAAATGTAGAAATAATAATTGAAACAATAAAAATTAGTCCACCCATTGTCGGTGTACCTGCTTTTTTCTGGTGCGTTTTTGGGCCTTCCTCTCGTATGCTTTGCCCAAACTTCATTCTTTTTAGAATTGGTAGGATAATGAATCCCGACATTATCGAAATAATGAATGAGATTGCAATTGCCATCAATGTGCTAATAAGTGTCATAGCTTTTTCTCCCTCTATCTTCTGAAGCGATCCTTTGCCTCAGACTTTGCTTTGTTTATTATTCTGAATATACATGGATTACGTCCTCAATTGTAATTAACGTATCAATCGCTGGAAGCTGATGCTTTACTATATCCCCATCGCCATGCCATTCGACTTGATAAGTAAATAATTGATTGCGTATTTGGTCCTTAGTCATGCCAGTAAGATCAGGCACTCGATGTGTAAGGGGGTCACCCCACCTATACTCTTTTTCGATTTGACCTTCCCTACTTTCAATTCCAACAAGTGGGGCAACTTCTTCAATTATGCGTCCTACAATTGGGGCTGCAATAACGCCACCGAACTGGACTGAGTTTTTAGGACTGTCAATCGCTACGTAAACGAGTAGTTCTGGATCGTCTGCGGGAGCAAATCCAATAAATGAAACAATATAATCTCCATCTTTGTACTTACCGTCTACTACTTTTTGCGCTGTACCGGTTTTCCCACCTACTCGAAGGCCATCGGTGAAAGCATTACGTCCTGAACCGTTTGCAACAACCGACTCTAATGCTTCCCTAACCTGACTTGAAGCCTCTTCACTGATAACTTGCTTTTTTAGTTCCGGTTTAAACGAACGAAGTTTATTCCCCTGATCATCTATAATATTTTTGACGATATAAGGTTTATAAAGTTTCCCGCCATTTATTGCAGCGGCAACTGCCTGCACCTGTTGTATTGGTGTAACTGAAATCCCTTGCCCAAAAGCAGTTGTAGCTTGTTCAACAGGTCCAAATTTCTCTTCTGAGAAAAGAATCCCTTTCGACTCCCCAGCAATACCCGATTCCGTTGACTGTCCAAAACCAAAATCATGAATATATTTATTTAATTTCTTAGCGCCTAATCGCTGCCCGATTTCAACGAAACCTGGGTTACAGGAGTTTTCAACGACATTTAAAAATGTTTGTTGCTTATGCCCTTCCCTTTTCCAACAACGTAGCCTAGCGTTAGCTACCATTACGTAGCCTGGGTCATAGAATTGATCCTTATGTAGATCAATTACTTGTTCTTCTAGACCCGCAGCGAGTGTCAGAATCTTAAATGTCGAGCCAGGTTCAAATGTCATCCAAACCGGTAAGTTCCGATTATAAATACTTTGATCGACGTCTTGATAGTTCTCAGGATCAAATGTAGGAACGGAAGCAAGTGATAGCAGTTCCCCCGTTTTAGGATTCATAACCACCGCAAGTGCTTGTGTCGCATCATATTTTTCCATCGCTTGGAGTAATTCACGTTCAACAACTTTTTGCACATCAATATCAATAGTTAATTCAACAGACGCTCCCTTATTACCGGTTTTAAAACCATCATCGACGTGTGGAAGCGGTACACCCTTTGCATCTGTAAAGAGACGTATTTTGTCCCCTGTTCCCTGCAAAAATTCATCATAAGCATATTCTATACCAGCTAAACCTTGACCATCATATCCCGTAAAGCCTAGCAATCTCGAAAGTAATTCTTTATTCGGATATTCTCTAACATAGTCAACACCTGTGTAGAGTCCTTCTATTTGTAATTTTGATATTTCATCCGCTTGTTCTTTTGTAATATTTTTTCCTTCAGGCGCAATCTTAATCATATACGTTTTTTTAGATAACTTATCTTCTAGTGCAGAAGCATCCGTCTTTAATATACCCGCCAGTACACTTGCAACACTTTTTACTTCTTTATTTTGTGCAGGCATAAAGTATAAAGTCGGTGCCAGTCTACTTCCAGCAATAAGTCCTCCATTTCTATCGACGATTGATCCTCGCATGCCGCCAAATGGTATTTCGATATCCCAATTTTCTTCAGCACGATCTGTTAATAATTCATGTTTAATTATTTGCACGTGAAATAGCTTGAACAATAACATACCAAGAAAAATGAGAAAGATGATAAATACTATACGCAGCCTCTTTTTAGACTGTAACTCTATAATTGTTTTCAACGCAGACACACCTCACATTTTTATACTAACTTATGAGGTAATGTCTCTTCCTATTACTCTAGCCGCCTACAATCATTTCTTCCACTTCGGCTTCATCTGGTTTATAAATCTCTGATGGCTGCTGTAATTGAATAACAATCGGCTCATCAACTGTAGGCACCGTACCTACTGAAAGACTTTGACTAGTTACATAACCGTCACCGTTAATACGTATGTCTAGCCCCGATAACATTTTAAATGAAAGTATTGTTTTTTTCGACCACCCGGTAAAGTCTGGAAGTGAGGTTTCTCCAACTGTTTTTAATATTACCACTGAACCTTCACTTAGCTTTGCACCTTTTTCTGGATTCTGTACAGATATTTTTCCACCATTTCCAATAATAACCCCTTTGTATCCTTGTTGCTTAAGTTCCTCAATGGCTTTTTCAGCCTCCATATTTGTGTAGTCACCTAAAGTTTTCGCTTCAATTATTTCTTCTCCAATTGGAACGATATTCAAGTATTTCAAACTACTTTCCATTACAGGTTTAAATATTTTGGCAACTGGCTCTGAACCGTATTCTCCCGCTTTTAATTTCGGTTGTTGCACAAGTATATATACAATCAACTGCGGGTCTTCAACCGGCGCCATTGCCATAAAGGAGTACAAATAATTGCCATCTCCAGCGTAATACTGGCCATTAGATTTTGGTATTTGGGCCGTACCTGTTTTTCCTGCAATCGTATAGCCATCAAGGGCAAAGTTTCTAGCTGTTCCAAACTCAGAAGTAACAGTTGAAGCAAGTACTTCTTTCACTTTTAAAGCTGTTTCTTTTGAAATAGGCTGACCTTTTTCTACAGGTCCTTCATGTTCTACTACTTTATTATTATTTGGATTTGTAATTTTATCAATTACATATGGTTTCATCATTTTGCCTTCGTTGGCAATTGCAGTTGTTGCTTGTATCATTTGCATTGGTGTTACTGTAGAACCTTGACCATATGCTGTCGTTAAGCGTTCTATTGGATTTTTATCCAATAGAACGCCCGCTGCTTCGTTCGGCAAATTTATTCCTGTTTTTTGACCAAATCCGAATTCCTTAATTTTCTTAAGAAATGCTTCATCACCCATTCGTTCACGTAAGTATGCAATGGACACGTTTGAAGAACGCTGGAAACCTTCAAGGAATGTTATCGTTCCCCAACCATTCCTGTTTACATCTCGAATGGTTCGATCATGAAGTGTATATTGACCTGATTTATAATAAGCATTTGGTTCCCATTTCTTTTCTTCGATTGCTGTGGCAAGCGTGAACATTTTCATTGTTGAACCGGGTTCAATTGTATTTTCAAGCGCTTCATTCAACCAGTTCGCAGTTAACCCTTCTCGGGTCCCCGGATGAAAAGCAGGTCGTTGACTCATAGCCAAAATTGCGCCTGTTTTTGGATCTGCTACTACCGCTAGCATCTTTTTAGGTGAATACTCTTTTTCAACTTCTTTCATCGAATCTTCAACAAAGTTTTGAATGGTTTTATCAATTGTTAATTGAATATCATAGCCATCTTGAGCAGGTGTAATTGCTTGTTCAGTTTTAGGAAGCAACCATCCAAATTTATCTGCTTGGAAATTAACTTTACCGTCAGTCCCGGTCAGTTCCTTATTGAACGTTTTTTCAAGTCCCATCTTACCTTCAGTAGAGACCGTACCATCATCGTGGTCGACACGCGATGCAAATCCTACTAAATACGACGCAAATACACCATTCGGATATAATCTCTTTTTATCTTCTATGAACAGAATTCCAGGCAGCTTCATATCTTCAATCTTTTTAGCAACTTCATGGTTAATATCTCGGCCTGCCTTGCCAAACTCTACTTGTTTTTTTTGGTTATCCTTTATTTGTTGTTCACTTCTCGTTAACCGTTCAAGTATTTCCGCCTTATCAAGCGGTAGATACTGTTCGAGTATTTCAGCAGTTTTTTCTGGATCATCCACATGTCTAGTCTTCTTTGCATCACTTAAACTATCATCCAATACGGCAACTAGCTTGTAACTTAAAGTATCAGATGCTATTAAATCGCCATTCCGATCAACAATAGTACCGCGATCTGCCGTAAGTATCGATTGGCGCGCATATTTAGCTTCAGCAAGCGAAGAAAGTACTTCCCCCTCAACCTCGCCTGTTACTTGAATGAAGAGTATTCGTCCAAATAAAAGTAAAAAGAGCCCTCCAAAGATAAAAAACATTAGAAAGGCTCCCCATTGGAATCGAAATCTTCTCTTCATCGCCCAGGAACTACCTTCACGTTTTTATCGTTAAGGTTTAAGCCTAGCGCCTTTGCTTTTTCCCATACCTTTTCATATGTGGAATTTTCGCGCACTTGGATGGACAATTCAGTATTTTGTTTTTTTGTATCGTTAATCTTGTTACTAATCGTTTGCACTTCTCTATTCATATCGTTTAACTGGCTTTCCGTATGTAAGATCGTAGATGAGAAGAGCACGAGGATTGCTGTAAATAGCACGATTAGAGTCTTTTCCCCGAACGATAAGTATTTACGGGTACGTAAAGTTTTGGTTTTTTGTTTTGGAAGTTCATGCATTTCTTGTTCTTGCACTTGTGTTGATACCATTTTCCTCTGTTCTAATGCCATTTTTCAACTTCCCCCTTAGCTTTTTTCGGCGATTCTTAATTTAGCAGATCTCGCTCTTTTATTTTCTAATACTTCTATTTCAGTTGGAATAATAGGTTTCTTATTTATTAAATTTAAAATAGGCTTCATTCCTTCAGGGATAACCGGCAAATTTCTGGGTAATTCTGGGTATGAAGAAGCTTCTTTAAAGATTGCTTTGCATAATTTATCTTCTAGTGAATGGAATGTAATTACGCTAATTCGGCCTAGCGGATTTAATAGTGTAATTGCATCCGTTAGTGACTCCTCGGCTGCACCTAGCTCATCATTAACAGCGATTCGCACTGCTTGAAATACTCTTCTTGCAGGATGACCGCCCGTTCTTCTTGTCGCGGCTGGAATACCACTTTTTATAAGTTCTGCAAGTTCTGCTGTCGTTTCAATTGGCGACTCTTCTCTTGCTCTTTCAATTTTACGTGCAATACCTTTTGAGAATTTCTCTTCCCCGTAACGAAAGAAGATTCTTACTAAATCTTCATACTTCCACTTGTTTATTACTTCGTAAGCAGTTAATGATGCTTCTGTATCCATTCGCATATCCAATGGAGCGTCATGATTGTAACTAAATCCGCGTTCTGGTGTATCCAATTGTGGGGATGAAACGCCAAGGTCATAAAGTATGCCATCTACAGACGCGATACCGATTTTATGAAGCTCTTCCTTTATATATCTAAAATTAGCATGAATAAACGTTATTTGCGGTAGATATTCTTTCAATCGCTCTTTCGCTACCTCAATTGCCTGGGCGTCTTGGTCAAAACAAATCAATCTGCCATTCCCCGAAAGTTGTTGTGCGATTTCTTTACTATGTCCAGCCCCACCAAGCGTACAATCAACATAGACACCGTCTTCTTTTATATTTAACCCGTTGACAGCCTCGTGCAAGAGCACTGTTGTATGATTGAACAAATGAATCAGCCTTCTTTCATTAATAAACACTTTTTAAAAATCAAAATCGATAATATTTTCTGCTATATCATTAAAAGACTGCTCGGATTCATCGTAATAATCGTCCCAAAGCGTTTTAGACCAAATCTCTATACGACCTGAAACTCCGATAACAACACAATCTTTTTCAACCTTCGCGTACTGTAGTAGAGATGTAGGGATATTAATACGACCTTGCTTGTCTAGTTCAACTTCAGTGGCACCGGAAAAGAAAAACCTTGTAAACGCACGTGCGTCTTTCTTCGTCACTGGTAGTGCTTTAAGTTTTTCTTCGAGTACTTTCCATTCATTCATAGGGTAACCGAAGAGACAGTTGTCCAAACCACGTGTCAACACAAATCCGTCGCCAAGATACTCTCTAAATTTAGAAGGAACGATAAGACGACCTTTTGCATCAACAGTGTGCTGATATTCTCCCATGAACATACTCTTCACCCCACTATATAAAGTAAATGTACCACATCCCCCCACATTCCTCCACCATAAATAAAATTACTACTTAATTTCACTTAAAATGTGCCTTTAGTACTTAGATATTTATAACTAATAACAAAATAAAAAAACATCCACACAAGCACTGTAAATGCCTGTGTGGATGCTATTTTTTCAAGTTTAAAGATAGATTATCTTATGTGTACCATCGATTTCTAAAGGTAATTCCAGCATATCCTTTATTAACGTCGGTCCATAACTATTCAAATACTTATAAGGCGTATAAATTCTTTCCTGGAAAGTTCCCTCTGGATATAACTCAATTTCAATTCCACTAAAATTACGAATAGCCACCTCATGTTTCAAGCGTAATGCCTCATTGTCTTTTTCTTTCAAGTAGTCAAACTGCTCTCTATGGAAAGCAAGATTCTTTTGCAACACAGATTGCATCATTTTCTCATTTTCTTCAACAAAAAGTCCGATTTTTTCATACTCTACAATTAAAGTTTTTTCCGCTTCACTGACAGCAGAAAGAAATTTTTCATTACGCAATCCTTCTATAAACGCTTTTTTTGAAACAGCTACTTTTCCCGACATTACGTCATCAACAGAAAAAGACAATTTATTCAATGATTTAGCCGTACGTCTAGATACAAGTGTTAAAGACATTCTCGGAACAATAATCGGCATTTTCATATCTAATATATGAAATGCTTCTTTCAACAGACTCCAATACGCAATTTCTCCGGGCCCACCAACGAATGCAAGTACCGGAAATACTAGATCTTGCATAAGTGGTCTAGATGCAACGTTATTACTCAAAAGGGAGGGATTGTTTTTAGCAATATACAATAGCTCCTCTTCAGTAAAGCGTAATCCAGCGTTATCATTTACAAAATTATCATTTCTTCTAGTCAGTAAAACTCGTCCAGTTTCATGTATATAAAATAAATTCGCCGCATTATCTTGTGCTTCAATCGGACGACCAAACCCTTCATTATCAAACAGAGTTTCTTTCCGAACAATAACTTCAGCAATTGATGACGAATTATTTATAAGTTTACAGAAATAATCACTTTCAAGTTCTCTTAATGGTTTATAAGCAGAATCAATAAATAGCAATCCTTCTTCCGCAAAAAGTCCGTTCATCAGTCTGACGAAAAAACCAGTGAAAGTTTTCTCCTTAACAACTGTACCCAGTACATCTTCCAAAAGCTCTTTAGTATAAGCTGTTTCACCGTATTTGATGAATACGTCTTTAACGAACTCCGCAAGCTCCTCTTGGTTATACACAGCATCCGAAGCCATTAATTTTAGTACAAACTTTTCTCGAATTTGTTCCTTTGTTAGTTTCCCAGCAGTTTCAGTATAAACATGATTAATTTCATTTAAATCATGATCTTCACCTGCTATCCAAAAAACAGGCACAACTGGTATATCAAGTGCTTCACGCTGTTTTTTGGCAAGTAATATAACAGTAATGGCTTTATGCACTGAATACATTGGACCTGTTAATATTCCGGCTTGTTGTCCACCAATTACAGTAACTGCATCACTTCTAAGCTCTTCAATATGGCTTGCAGCTTTATCAGAAATCCCAAATGGCTCCATAAATGATTGAATCGTCTTAGCCAATTCTTCCCGTTTAAATGTACGCTCATTAAGTTCCGCTATTCTTTTTGGAAATGAAAGTTCACTATTTTTATAATCAAAATAAGTATGTACAAAATCATTATTATTATTGTAGGATTGCATTAGTTTGTTTTGTTCAGGCAAAGCCTTAAGTTCCAATTCCATTTCCCATGCTCCTTTTTACTTTTCTCAATGAAGTATAGCATTTCAAGTTCCTTGATTGAAAAGTAAATGCTTGAAAAGCTAAATTGGTACGCTAATATAATCAATTATTTTCAGTAAGACTCCACCGATTAATAAAAATATATAAACAATTGCCAATACGATAAACAACAGACGCCACACTCTTCTTAGTAAACGAATAATTCGGAACTCTTTATCTTTAATTCTCTCAAATATCGCATAGGCGATTGTCGTAATTAAAGTAAATGTGATCATCAAATAAAAGATTTCTATGTCGAATACAGTACGAGTTACAATATAGACAGAAATAAACAAAAATGGTGTTGTTAAATCAGCGGTAGTCCCAAGAACCGATATCGGCCTTTTACCTTTTTTCTTTAATAGTAAAAATGCTAGAAATGATACTAAGAACGGAAATAAGATAACCGTAGCAAACATAACGGAAAACATTGTACCTACCATTATAATTCCCTTTTTTCTTGAAGCGCATAAAGCATTTTTTCCAACATAAAAAGTAGCGGTAAAGCTTTATTATTTTTATTTGCTTTAGCTATAACCGATGTCACAATCGTATCAATTTCCATTTGGCGTCCCATTTCACGATCTATTAGCATTGACGAGCGATTTCTCGCTGTGTTCTTACAAACCATACGTGCTGATTCGAGTGTAATTTCAGAAATCATCTCTGGAAAAGCAGCCATTAACTCTTCATATAATTCTTCAAACAACACTCGGCAGTATGTATTTGTTAAAAGTTCACCATTTTCCACTTGTAATATCGCTGTAAGAGGATTAATCATACAATTTATTAGCGCTTTCCTCATTAAAATATGCTCTGCATTACAATGCCTTTTCACCGGAAAGCTGTCTGAATGAGTCGCTTCCAATAAATCGAACCGTGTTGCATCGCCTCTACCAGCTCCAATCATTAACATCCCAACGCCATTATGAATAACTGTTCGATCATCAGTACGTAATGCACCGTGTTCAACTGTGGCAAATGCCAGATGCGGTAAACTTGTCTGATTCGCAAGCACAAAATGGCCAATTCCATTTTGAATAAATAATACAGGTGAAGTTACATTTTTTTCAGCCATAAGTAGAAGCAGCTTTGGAACATTAAAGGACTTAACAGCTAAAATCCATAAACTTTCAAGAGGTAATTCAGAAAAATCTGTTACTGCATTTACTCGTGTAACTGTTTTAGTTCCATCAACATTTTCACGAACAATGCCTTTTTCTGAAATGAGCGAAGCCTGCTCCTTTCTCCTTACAAGCATCGTCACTTCTATTCCTTTCTCTGCTAAAAATGAAGCGAGCAACAAACCGACTGAACCTGCTCCCGCAATAATAACACCCTTGATCGCAATTACCTCCAATACAAAAGGCTCGCAAAAAAGCGAGCCTTTTTTTATATTTTTAGGAAACTATAAGTTTTTAATCCTGTGGAGAACTTATTACAGAACGATTACACTTCTAGAATGAAGTACATTTATTGTTATCATACAGGATAAACAGGATGCTTACGCGGTGGTTGCGGAAGCTCTTTAGTACTGTATAGTCTAAATCGATCCGCAAGTACTTCGCGCAAACTAGACGGCGATACAATTTCATCGATTATAAGTTCAGACGCCATTTTATAAATATCTATCTCTTCTGTGTATTCTTTATGCTTTTGTTGAACAAACGCAAGCTTCTCTTTAGGATCCTCTATTGCTTCAATGTGATTTGAATAGACAGCGTTTACCGCAGCTTCAGGACCCATTACAGCGATTTGTGCGGTCGGAAGCGCTATACAGACATCAGGTTCAAATGCAGGTCCTGCCATCGCATATAACCCAGCTCCATATGCTTTTCGAACAATTACGGAAATCTTCGGCACTGTAGCTGAACTCATAGCCATAATAAGTTTTGCACCGTGACGAATAATTCCCGCACGCTCCACACTTGTCCCAATCATGAAACCAGGCACATCTGCCAAGAATAGAAGCGGAATTGAAAACGCATCACATAAATTAATGAATTTTGTCGCTTTATCAGCCGAATCAATGAAGAGAACGCCGCCTTTTACTCTCGGTTGATTGGCGATAATTCCAACAGTTTGTCCTTCAATGCGTGCAAGTCCAGTAATAATTTCAGACGCAAACAATTTCTTCACATCAAAGAAACTACCTTCATCTATTAACGCATCAATCGCTTCATACATATCAAACGGCGCATTTTGATTTTCCGGAATTATTTCTTCTAACGTTCGCCCTACCTTCGCCGCAACTGTTTCTTTCAAAGCGGGTTTTTCTGTAAAGTTAGCTGGAAAATAAGCAAGATAACGGCGAGCTTCTTTAATTGCTTCCTCTTCGTTTACTGCCAGAACATCTCCACAACCACTTACAGAACAATGCATGCGAGCTCCACCCATTTGTTCGAGCGTTACTTTTTCGCCAATTACTTTTTCCGCCATACGCGGAGACCCTAAATACATCGAAGCGTTACCTTCAACCATTATCACAATATCGCAAAATGCTGGAATGTAAGCCCCGCCAGCAGCTGAAGGACCAAATAATATACATATTTGTGGAATAAAACCAGATAATCTCACTTGGTTATGGAATATCTTACCGGCACCACGACGATTCGGAAACATGTCAAGTTGATCAGTTATTCTAGCACCGGCTGAATCAACTAAATAGATCATAGGCACGCGATTCTTCTCAGCTATTTCCTGAATCCGAATAATCTTCTCAACTGTTTTCGCCCCCCACGAACCTGCTTTTACAGTTGAATCATTCGCCATGACACAAACAGTTTGACCATTCACTTTCCCCATAGCCGTCACAACACCGTCAGCCGGAAGATCACCCGCTTCATAATTTGCAAAGCGACCGTCTTCTGTATAAGCACCGTCGTCAAAAAGTAGTTCAAGACGATCTCTAACGAATAGCTTATTTTGTTCTTTTTGGCGTTCGTGGTACTTCGCGTGTCCACCTGCGTATACTTCTTTTATTTTTTCTTCAAGTAGTTCATTATATGCTTTTTTCTCAACCATTCCCTTACACCCCCGATAATTAAATTAGCTAATTATTCCCCTAGCGTTATGAGTAAATCGTGTTCATTAACAAAATCGCCAACTTGTGCATTGATTGCAGATACTTTCCCAGCAGTTTCTGCCTCTATAGGAATTTCCATCTTCATTGATTCTAGCACCATTATAACTTGTCCAGCTGTTACCTCTTCGCCTACCGCCACGTTAACAGTAAAAACCGTTCCAGCCATCGTTGATTTAATTTGTGTCATTTTAATTGCTCCTCTTTTCGTTTTTTCGACCATTCAGTCAACACTTCAGTTGTATAATTACCTGTTCGGAAACACTCATCTTCTAAAAAGTTTATAAATAAAGGAATATTTGATTTTATCCCCTCGACTTCGACGTCTGAAAAAAATACTTTAGCCTTTTCAATCGCTTCATCTCTTGAAGTGCCGTGAACAATAACTTTTGAAATTAACGGATCATAGAACGGTGTGACTTGACCATTCAAAGCATATCCATCATCCACTCTCACGCCTTCTAAGTTACCCCAATTAAGCTTAGAAATCGTTCCTGGTGACGGCATAAACGTAACAGGATCCTCCGCATATACTCTGAACTCAATTGCGTAGCCATCCAATATTATATCATCTTGATTAGTCACTGGTAGTTCCTTACCTCTAGCTACTTCAATTTGCCATTCAACCAAATCAAAGCCTGTTACCTCTTCAGTTACGGGATGCTCTACTTGTAACCTCGTATTCATTTCAAGAAAGTAAATCTTTTCATTCTCATCAACAATAAATTCAACTGTTCCAGCATTTGTATAATTAACAGCCTTCGCTGCATCAATAGCTGCAACATATAATTGTTGCCTTGCACTTTCAGTTAAATCCGGTGATGGAGATTCCTCAATCACTTTTTGATTTCTACGCTGTACAGAGCAATTTCTTTCGAATAAGTGCACGATATTCCCTTTTTTATCTCCAAAAATTTGAACTTCAATATGTCTAGCAGATGTAATAAACTTCTCAAGAAAAACAATATCATTTCCAAAATACATTTTGGCTCTACTTTTTACAGATTCAAACTGTTGACTGAGCGCTTGCTCATCCTCACAGCGTATCATACCTACCCCGCCGCCCCCAGCACTCGCCTTTAACATGACTGGGTAACCAATTTTAGTAGCCGCCTCAACAGCCTCAAGCAAGGTAGAAACACCTTCATCTGTTCCAGGTACAACCGGAACTCCTGCTGCTTTCATAGTCAATCTAGCTTCAATTTTATCGCCCATTTTACGGATTATATCAGCGTCTGGACCAATAAATAGAATACCAGCTTCCTCAGTTAAACGAGCAAATTCAGCATTTTCCGATAATAAACCATAACCTGGATGAATTGCGTCTGCACCAACTCGTAAAGCAAGCTCTATTATATCATTCATCTTTAAATAGGATTGCTGGACTGGCGAAGGTCCAATTAAATAAGCTTCATCCGCTTCTTTTACAAAAGGCATATCTTTATCAGCTTCTGAATAAATTGCGATCGTCTGTATATTTAGACGTTTACACGTAATTATTATTCGTCGTGCAATCTCCCCACGGTTCGCAATAAGTATTTTTTTCATATGTTTTCCCCCTTAGCTATATGAAAATGAATTCTTCCATTCCCTATTAGTCTATACGATATATGAAACCGGTTTCAAGCTTTCTTTATAATAATCATTGTTTTTATTTAATTCAGAACTCGCTTACTCATTGACACATATTATTTTATTTTGCGCTAAGAAATTGTTCCACAGCTTTATGATGCGCTTCACTTTCCCACAAAATTGAGCAATTACGGGATTCCTCTAACATTCTATCTCTCATAAAATCCGCTGTCCATTTACGCAACGCAACGCTTTTATAAGCTTTATGAACTGACGGATGGATGTTTGCCATCTTTTCGAGAAAATTATTCAGGCCCTCTTTAGGTGTACCCTCAAAAAGTTCCGTTGCCCATTCATTCTGCAACATATCATCTGCCGTGTGAACAGCCGCTTCAGATAATAGACGAAACACTCTATCATGTTTTCCATCTTTTTCAAATAATAAAGTTGCGCCTCCCCATCCTGTTGTAATCGCTAATGAACCTTGAACGAATCCAGCCTTAGCATCGCGTGACATCACGCGGTAATCACATGCAGTCGCAATTTCGCAACCACCACCAATTGCTGTGCCGTTTATAAGTGCAATAACTGGTATAGGTAGTGTAGCGAGTCGGTATAACAGGCCAGACATCCTACTTAACATCGGAAACGCCTCATCAGCTGTACGGAATGCATGAAATTCAGACAGATCCCCACCTGAACAAAATGCACGGTCACCTGCCCCAGTAATTACGGCATACGATATCTCTTCATCGTCTACTACCTTATTTATAAATAACTCCAGACCATCCATAACTGCATAGTTAATAGCATTTCGTCTTTCAGGTCTATCAATCGTAAATGTAGCTATTTCCCTATCAACCGAGATTAGGTATGACAATTTATTACCTTCCTTTCGTCTATTCGTTCTCAATATATTATTATACAGAAAAAAGGCCCCAAGAGCCATGGACTCTCGGAACCTTTAATATAAGCAAATCTAGATTATTCGCTTATAATTTCTTTACCTTTGTAATGACCACATGATTTACAAATGTGGTGCATTAATTTAGTTTCGCCACAGTTATCGCAAGTTGTCATTCCTGGAACTTGTAATTTAAAATGTGTACGGCGTTTTTTTGTTACTGTTTTGGACGTTCTTCTTTTTGGTACAGCCATCTGGGGCACCTCCTTAAACGAATTACTTATTCGTCTTTCTTATCAAACAAGTTTGCCAATGCGGCAAGCCTCGGATCCACTTTTGTTTCTTTTTCTTCTTGGAGCCGAGCATTGTAAATCTCGTCGGTCGAATAAGACCAACCTTTTCCATCAATCCGATTCACATTTTCAGCATCTTCGCTGTAAATTTGAAGTGGAATTTCGAGAAGTATTAGCTCCTCAAATACGGGGGTTAAATCAACAAAATCTCCGTCAATTTGACGGATTTCATCTTCTGTCTCAATAGCCACGCCATCCAAACTGAATCGTTCTACAGATTCGATGACAAATGGAAATTTGACATCTTCCCACGTTCGGGCACAAGGTAAGGTCATCGTTCCTTCAAGCCGGAATCGACAAGTAAGTTCACTTGTGCCGATTTTACAACTTCCGGTTACGTGGATAGGCGCGATTGCACGGATTTCTTCATGCCGTTTCATAACGGAATCAAGGTTTACCATTTCATCAATCGGCATATCCCCTTGCCTGTATCTCTGCAATTGATTGATTGACCATTTCATGTCGATCACCTCAAGACAACATTCTTGATTATATAATGGGTGAAAAGGGATGTCAAGATATTTTCTTGTCACATCACAAACCGCATCAGTATAATTAGTATATAGTATAACAAAGGAGTGACGACTTTGAAAGCAACAGGACTAATTGTTGAATATAATCCATTTCATAACGGACATATTTACCACGCGCAAAAAGCTAAAAAAGTTACAAATGCTGACGTTTTGATTGCCGTCATGAGCGGAAACTTCCTACAGCGCGGTGAACCAGCATTTATTGATAAATGGGCTAGAACGAAGATGGCACTTCAGGGTGGCATCGACTTGGTCTTTGAACTACCGTATGCATTTGCAACAGCTCATGCACCTTCATTTGCTAAAGGAGCAATACAAGTCCTAGATGCTGCAAGGTGTCAGGCATTTTGTTTTGGAAGTGAAGAAGGAGAAATAAAACCTTTTCAAAATAGCACAGAGCTAATCAAGCTTCACAAAGACACCTACGAGCGAATAGCGAGCGAATCTATGAGTCGCGGCCTGAGTTACCCAAAAGCGCTAAACGAAGCGTATCGATCTATCAGCGACTTGAGCGCTAGCAGTCAACCGACAGTAGACTTAACAAAACCAAACAATATTTTGGGGTACCATTATATCCAGGCTGCACAAGCCATTGATTCGGATATGAACGCCTTCACAATTCCAAGAATGGGCGCTAATTACCATGATGATGTCGTAGTAGGAAGCAAAATTGCTAGCGCTACTGGTATTAGAAATTCTTTTTTTAATTCTGATAACCTTGAGTCAGTGTGCAGCTTTATGCCAAGTACTACAACTGAAGTATTAAGCAGTTGGCAAACGAACAACGCTTCATTTGGAAATTGGTCAAATTTTTATCTTCTGCTTAGATATACAATTATTAGAGAAGGTCCCGAACGCCTCTCCACAATTGCCGATATTTCGGAAGGTATAGAACATCTTTTCTACCGTGCCGCTAAAAACAACTCTACTTTTGAAGGGTTTATGCGCGAGGTGAAATCTAAACGTTACACTTGGACACGTATCCAACGTATGCTGACGCATATTTTCACCGGATTTACTTATGAACAACGTCTTGCAATTCCTGCACCTAGCTATTTACGTCTTCTCGGCATGACTGAAGCTGGTCAATTTTATTTAAATAAAAATAAAAAACGATTTGGATTACCACTGGTTAGTAAAGTAGCAAACTTTTCTAATGAATCGCTTCAAATGGATATTCACGCAGCAGATATGTATGCGCTCGTAAATACTCCTTCTAAAATAGGAGCCGATTACAAAACATCGCCAATTATTATTAATTGAGCTTTATCCAAGGAACGTTTTTCAGTGGCCTCCTATGGATAAAGATCTATTTCTTCACTTTGGCTCTAACTTTACCAAATACTCAAGTGCATCATCAACTGTTTTGACTGGAACGATTTTCATTTTCGTTCCTATTTTTTTTGCCATTCTTACCGCTTCTTCGTAATTTGTTTCTAAATGTGGGTTTTTAGCAAGTACTTCTGCAGGTAAATCATCATTTGGCGCAAAAAATATTTCCACATCATCACGGTCCGCAGCTATAATTTTAAAGTCCGCACCGCCAATTCTACCAACAGTACCGTCCTCTAACATCTCACCTGTACCGGCAATGTTATAACCTTTTGTCATATCTACATCGAGAAGTTGGTTCATGATTTCTAAAGTGAACATTAACCCGGCAGATGGCCCACCAATATCAGCCGTATGAATCTCGACTTCGGGATCTGTTATCAATGTCCGATCCTCTTGGAATCGAACGCCTAGTCCTACTTGTCCGTCACTTCCAGGTATTTCTTTCAGTTTTATCACAACATCTAAAGATTTTTCTTCCCTTTCTAGAATCATGTCAATTTCTTCGCCAACTTCTTTGTCTGCAATTAAATCAAAAAAATCTCCCGACTTCTCCAATGTAATTCCATTAACAGAACGGATTTTATCTCCCGCTTCTAATAACCCTTCAGCCGCACCTTCTTTTAATACGTTTACAACAAATATTCCATCGTATTCTTCCTCAATAGATAAATCAGCTTTTTTAAAGGCAACAGATATTGCATTAAATTGCGAATCAGTCATCATTTTCTTTTGTCTAACACTGTATTCTTTATCATTTTCATCCGGCTTTCTAACATTATCGGCCGGCAATAACTTCCGGGTTGTAGTCACTTTAGACAACAAATAACTTACTACAGTTGCTTTCGATAATGAAATAGTCATTAAACTAAATGTACCAACATCGTCCTCATCGCCGCCTTGTACTTCAACTAAGGGTGCGAGGTCATAAGCACCTCCTGGTTGTGAAATATATGAATCCAATGGATAAATAAATAGCGCTGCGAGTATGATTAATACTATGGTACTAAAACCAATCCTTTTCATATTCATTTTTTGCACCTCCAATAATTAATAGCATGTACTTTTTTCACATATATATAATAATAATTAAAAAAACGAAAGGAGCGAAGTGTTTGGTCGCGTCAACTATATGATTAATATTCTAATCATTTGGGGACTAATTATACTGTTTCTCTTGCAGCCCGGCGTTGCGCACGACGGAGCCGAAGCTGGTGCACAACTATTCGTCCATGCACTACTCCCTTATTTACTACCTTACATTATTTTAACGCAGTGGCTATTAAAAATGTATGTATCTACTAAGAAAAAAACACTTTGGAAAAGCTCCTTAAAAGCTTATGTACTTGGCTCTTTCGGTGGATTCCCTGTAGGTGCTGTAACTGTTTCTGAAATGAGAAAAAATGAAGAAATTTCCCATAAACAAAGCGGACTCCTTCTTGCAGCCTGCCATGCACCTGGTCCCATGTTTATAATCGGATTTGTTGGAACTGAATTATTCGGCGATATTAGCAAGGGATGGAAGTTACTAATCGCAATTCACATTGCAAATATTGCTTTCTTACTAATATCTTTGATTTTTGTTAATTTAAATAATGAAATACAACCGATAAAAGTAGATCCTCAAAAAAAGGTAATTGATATGCCACTTCTTGCCGCTATAAAGGAAAGTTCAAATATTATTATTCTAGTCGCAACAACTGTTATCTTTTTTTCGTCGCTTGGAACCGTTCTCTCAAAAAGTATTGCGCATATTTTCACGGTCGATGCAAGTACTTCCCAAACAATTACATTATCTATTTTTGAGATGACCTCTGGTATTCAGACGGCAACAATGAATTTTAGTGAGCTTTCCATTTTCCCATTACTCATCGCCGCTATCATTTCCTTAAATGGATTAAGTATACACATGCAAGTAGTCGTCATCTCAAAATCTGCTGGAATCTCCTTGCGACCTTACATTCTTGCAAGACTTTGGAACTTTATTTTGGTACCTGTTATATTCTACCTTATTCTTTAAAATTGAAGAGGCTACCATGAAGAATCTTCACGATAGCCTTTTTTCACAATGAGAACTTTTCTTTTAACGCAAGTTCAACTTGTCGAGGAACAAGTTCTGAAATATTTCCCCCGTATTGCGCAACTTCTTTTACAATACTTGAACTGAGAAAGGAATATTGATTATTTGTCATGATAAAAAATGTTTCTATATCTTTATCCAAAAAACGATTCATTGAAGTAATTCGCATTTCATATTCAAAGTCAGAAACCGCTCGCAGTCCACGCACAATTGCCGCTGCTCCAATACTTTTTGCAAAATCGACGAGTAGACCTTCAGAAGTTAAAACCTTCACATTCGGGATTTCAACAGTTACTTCTTCGATAAGCTTCTTACGTTCTTCAACTGTGAATAGAGACTTTTTAGATGAATTATTTGAAATCACGACATTAACATCACCAAAAACTGCTGCTGCACGCTTTATTATATCTAGATGCCCATTCGTTAATGGATCAAAACTACCCGGTACAACCACTGTTTTCGACATTCGTAATACCTCATTTTCTATAAATTGAAATTGCGCTGTTCCCATAAACCGTACAATTTACTTTCACATACGAACCATACGCCTCTGGCAGATTGGTTCGCTTCTCATGCTCACAAACAATTATTGCATTACTCGAAAGAATGTTTACATCTACGAAACTTTGTACCAATTCATAAAACTGTTCCTCCGCATAAGGAGGATCTATTAATAATAAATCAACTAATTGACCATTCTTCTCCATTATCTTCACAGCGTTTCTCGCATCTGTCCGCTGTATATGTACAACATCTGTATACCGACAAAATTCAATATTTGAACGAATAATTTCAACTGCCTTGCTACTCTTTTCAAAAATAAACGCTTTATCTGCTCCCCGCGATAAAGCCTCAAGAGAAAGAGCCCCACTGCCGCCAAACAATTCTACAACGACTCCACCGTTAAAATAAGGTCCTATTCGGTTAAATAATGATTCCTTAACCTTATCTGAAGTGGGACGCGTATCTGTTCCTTTTAATGACTTTAAATGTAATCCTTTTCTATCCCCAGCAATAATTCTCAATTGATTGTCTTCTCTCCTTCAAACTTCACTCTAGGTATAATATCTATTTTCTCTGCCGTTTTCTCTATACCTAAGATGAAAATACGAATGAGTGGTGCCTCTTCGAAGTAAAATTCATCCCCAATTCGTTCAAACGGGACTGATTTCAAGCTATATTTCCGATCGTTATAAACATAAAATGGTTCTTTTAAAGGGAATCGGAAGCTTCTGTCGACTCCGTCAATATAGAGTGATTGTTCGTTTGACGAAATATCGAATCCAAGCTCACGCATTATTCTTGTTGCTGGGTATAGCACTTTACCATCTTTAATAATAACTGCAACATCTGTACTTTCTTCTCCGTCTATATGAACTTTACGCGTATCTTCAAGTAAAAACGGAAAAATTGCTGCATCATTATTATTTTTAATTAAAAAAGAAGTTTTATAACCTGTTATTTCTTCAATCGCTTCATCCAAAAATGACGCACTAACGGTTTTCTCCTGCATTTCACTAATCTTACTAATTAATTTTTCAAGTTCTTCCTTAGTTAAATTATCAACAAGTGCTTCATAAGTAATAGTTGATTTTTCTATTCCAATTGATTTCCCACTTAAAAGAGACGCAACAACTTCCACAGTTAATTGCTCCTCTTGCGGAATAGAATAACGTTGTCCAACTTGATCAGCAATCAGTGAATTAGCTATCTTATCGCCATCTAATTCATTAGTAACCTTAAAACTCTTTGATACAACAGGTGTACTACTGGCATCCACTACAATGGTCGTGTGTGGTGCTTCAATAGATTCCAATACGGCTTCTGCTCTATCAAACGCCTCTAAATTCGTATCCGTACCGAAAACTGAAAGCTTATCTCCCTCGTAAATGGATGGAAGTAAATTCTTTTGCCAATAAAGATCCGTTAGCTCCCCATGACCACTAAAGAAAGAGTAATTAATCAAGGGCCTTTCTTCGTTACCAAGCAGCTCAAGTCCATTTACCCATAATCCACCAATACCTATTTCATCAGATAAATGTAGAAAATTCGACGTCGCCTCAGAATCAGCTAATGTCGCGAAAACCTTTTTAAATAAAGTCGACTCAACCATCGGTTCTTCTTTTGGAATGAAGTACATAATAGATTGCCTATCTTCTTCTCCTTCTTGAAATGAAGCAGAAGAATCATCTAACCTTGAACAAGCGTTAGTTTCCTCTAAATAGCAAGAACGATTCGTGCTTGATTCTGGCCAAATGATTTCGTACTTACTATTTGACAACCTACTAAAATGATGTCTTATATATAAGCCATCAGCACGATTCGTAACTTCAATTTCCTGTGCATATGTTAGGTGGTCATTATCTTTCGCCGTTACAAATCCCGAGCTATTGTAATGCATATAAAGTAGTAAGCCATTGACGATAACTAATAGGATTAGCGTTCTAGCAAAAAAATTCAAAATACACACCTCCGTCCAGAATAACAATTACTACTTTTACTACTTAGTTCAATCAATTTCATAATAGTGTTTTATTGCTACACCACCACAACATATAGTCGAGTTAGAACGTTCTCGAACAATATGTTGTTCGTTGTAGCAAGTTAAGGTCATTATGAAATTAATTCAGTTATTTAGAGAATTTTAAAGTCCTGCCTTATAATCATACTCTTTCGCTTTATCAGGCTTTGCATTCTCATACTCAGTTTTCAGAAAAGGTCTGTACGAAGGGATTACTTTTTTCACGGCCGGTAACCGCTCTACTTGACTAATAACTGTTTCAACATCCACTTCATTACAATAAAGGACGACATATTTCATCTTTTTAGATATATAATGAACATGACCAAATTTTCTAAATGATTTGGCCTGTCTCAAGTGGTGAAGATAAATGATTACACCTTGCCGATCAACCATAGATTTCGCCTCTTTTCTTTATCTTTACTTTACCATATGTCTGAAATGCGCTGCAACATCTATAGCTGACAGCGTAACACTTTTAACCTATAATGGGGGAAGTACATTAATTTAGATGAGGGGGATTCATTAATGGATAGAAAAAGAAAAGTTGCTCTTACCGTTGGTGCCGCTAGTGTTGCAGCTTGGGCAGCTTCGAAAGTTGTCGCTAAACCTGTTCCACGCATTGGTAAAAAAGCACTTGAATTTGAAAAGCCTGTCGTTCTTGCTAATCGTGGTGGGTTTTCAGAAGCACCTGAACATACACTTGCTGCCTTTACGAACTCCGCAACGCTCGGTGTACATGGCTTTGCAGTTGATGTCAGGCTAACTAAGGACGAAGAAATTGTAGTTTTTCACGATGAATTTGTTGATAGAACAACTAACTTAGCTGGTAAAGTATCTGACTTCACGTTAGCGGAATTAAAAAATGCGGATGCCGGTTACCATTACTTGGATAAAAATAAAGAACTTTCATATCGCGATAAAGGAGAAACTTTAATGTCTCTTCAAGAATTACTTGAAAGTTTCCCACATATGTTTATTACTATAAATTTAAAAGATTCTCCAAATACCTACGAAGGGAGTTTAATGCCTTCAAAGCTTTGGAGACTTATTGAGGAGCTTGGTGCTGAAGACCGAATCGGGGTAACAAGTACATACGAAGAGCAAACTGACCGGTTTAATTTGTATGCACAAAGCCGTATCGCAACAGGCGCAAGCAATGAAGAAGTAAAAAAAGCCTATGCTGCCTATACAAGTCAATTTGGTCATCTTTACAAGCCTGGCGCTGACCTATTTCGTATTCCAGAGAAATTCGGAATCTTCCCACTCGGTACAGAGGGTTTTATTAAATTCCTGACAAAACTAAATGTGCCTGTATATTTTGAAGATGTAAAAAGTAAGGAATCTATTATTTCACTGTTAAAAATAGGTGCAGCTGGATTTATAACAGACTCACCATCACTTACAATTAAAATTGTTCAAGATTATGCTGGCGAATAAAATCAAAGCTGTCCTTTTGTAACAATTATCGACTAAAGGACAGCTTTTCAAACTAACTAATGAAGACTTTATTCAATAAAATGCCCTATCACCGATTTACTCGGTAAATAGGGCATTTTTTAATTAAGCTGAACAAGAACATCCGCCACCGGTACCACAACCGCTGCTGCATGAAGAGTCAGCAAAGAATGCATTTCCAAGTGGTACTTTAACTGACTCAGACACTGAATTGGCGATAATCGTACTAACTTCATCATAGATATACTGTACTTCATTTTCAGCCAGCCTTAGCGCAGCTACCTGTTCATTTAAGTCAAGCTCTCTTTTCTGTAAGCGAATGCTTTTCATTACTATATTATAATCGGGATGATAGCGTCCGAATCGTTGTACTTCCTCATAACGCTCCTTCATCTCCGTGAACTCTTTAATTGATTGTACTAGTGCATCATCTGAATAAACCGCTTCGTGCGCCTTGCGGTATTCATCCATCATTTCTGAAGAAAGTAAGAATCCCGTAAGCTCTTCTCCTTGCTCAATGATGGTGAGCCATTCATCAGTCATCATCATATTATTATCCCCTCCAATCATAACCATCATAACAGACTTTATATAATCCATACAGAAAAAACATTGCCTTCCTCTATATCTATATTTGAAATTTTTCCATCAGTGCTTTTTCCGCCTCTTCTAAATCCGAAAAAGGAAGAATACCTTCTGCAGTATGCTGTGTTTTTTCATGACCTTTTCCAGCAATTAGTACGATATCTCCAGATGCAGCGTATTCAATAGCACTTTTTATCGCTCGCCTTCTATCTGGCTCCACTATCATAGCTGTACAAGATTCACCAAAACCTTCAGTGACCTCCTGAATTATCGTTAAAGGGTCTTCATTACGAGGATTATCAGACGTTACAAAAACACATGATGAATATAAAACAGCTAACTCTCCCATCACACTCCTTTTTCCTTTATCCCGATTTCCGCCACATCCAAACACCGTCAACAGTCTTCTTTGACATACTATATTCAGCGAAAAGAGCACCACTTCAAGCGCGTCAGGTGAATGTGCATAATCAATCACAACCGTGATCCCGCCATGCTCAATACGTTGCATTCTTCCTTCTGGCAAGGTTAGTGAAGGTATTATTGGTAAGAGCTCTTCTAAAGAATAACCTAGACTAAGTAATGCACCAATTGCAGCAATCGCGTTGATGCGATTAAATTCGCCTAGCACTAAAAGTTTTAATTCCCCTTCTTCCGTCCCAGATTTAACTATAAACTTGTGATCACTAAGATTAAGACATACATCTGCTCCATGTTTTGTTCCAAAATAAGTACACGGCTTTGAAGAAGACACCATCATTTGTACACACTCTGCGTCATCGCTATTAACGACGAGTTGCTTTGCCAATCTTACAAGATTTTTTTTAGCTTCAATATATTCCTTTTTTCCCCCATGCTCATCATGATGATCTGAACCAACATTAAGGATAATTCCGATATCAATTGCACAATGTTCTAGTCTAAACGACGAAAGTCCAAGCGACGATGCCTCAAGTACGACATGAGTGACCCCTTCTTCTTCACATCTTTTCAATAAAGAATGGAGATACGGTGCCGGTAACGTTGTCATATCTGGCACCTTAAACTCAATTTTAACGTCGTCAATAAAGACTCCGGTCGTTCCGATTACTGCCGTTTTCACACCAAGTTTTTGCAATAATTGTCCAATAAAATAACTTACTGTCGTCTTACCGTTCGTACCTGTTATCGCAATTATCGTCAAACGTTCTGAAGGATTCCCTGATAGAATAGCACTCGCATGCGATAAAAACATTCTGCAATCCGGTACAGTTACGACTGGAATATGATTCGGAACAGGCTCAAGAAGTGGCTTATCAATAATAATCGCAGCAACACCATATTTGATCGCTTCTTTGACATACATTGAACCATCATTTGTTTTCCCAGATCTTGCAACAAATATATTTCCTTCGTTAACATTTTTTGAGTTTTCAGTTACACCCGTAATTTTCACCCTAAATTCCTCTCCAACAACCCTACACGGCCAGTCTTTAATTAATTCTGTTAAAAGTAGCAACAAAATCCCCTTCCCGAACATTTTTACATCCGCCGAATATATTGAGAATGAACCTTCTGTATACGGTGTTAAAGGGATTCTTTCCCCCCATATAGTAATGCTTCATTATTAGCTTAACCAGTAAGTAATTCTCAACAAGTATTAATCGACGATTTACATTATCGTATGAAGAAGGTGCAAAGAACGACACGAAGAAAGTTGGGAACGCCTATGATCGTCCAAAAGTTTGGCGGAATAGCTATGCAAGATGAAGAAATGCGAGAAAATTGCATTAAGCAAATAAAGGAAGGTGTAAGTAAATACAGCAAAGTAGTCGTAGTAGTCTCTGCAATGGGCCGACTCGGAAACCCATATGCAACAGACAGTCTCCTTAACCTAACAAAATCATTCGCACCATCAACGCAAGCAAGTGATCTTGTCGCTTCATGTGGTGAACTTATTGCGACTTCCGTGTTGTCTGCCGAGTTGCATCAATCGGGAATGAACAATAAAATACTTCACGGTAAACAAACAGGAATAATAACTGCAGGTGAATTTGGCGATGCTTCAATTATTCGAATTGACCCCACGACAATCATCAATCATCTAAATCAAGTCAATTGTATTTTAGTTCCTGGTTTTCAAGGAATGGATGAGTTTTCAAATGTCATGACACTTGGTAGAGGAGGAAGTGACTTAACAGCTATTGCACTCGCATCAGCATTGGGTGCTTCACACACTGAGTTTTACAAAGATGTCCCCGGAGTTATGACCGGTGATCCTACAGTAATGCCAGATAGCCTTAAAATAGATAAAATATCTTTCGAGAAATTCCTAGAACTCCTTGAGTGCGATAATCCGATTATTCAAATGCGAGCAGCTCAGTACGCAAAAAAAACAGCGATACCTCTATACATAAGAGGCATCACTGGAACAGAAGAAGGAACATGGGTTTTTTAGTAATAAGCTAATTCACTAATACTATTCATCGTTTTTTAATATAAAAATTTGTGTATACACATTTCCATATGCACCAACACCTAAATTTGTATAACTTTCGTTAAGTAGTACTTTACGGTGTGCGGCAGAATTATGCCAGCCGTGCACCGCTTCAATCGCATCGATATAGTTAGTAGCAATATTTTCACCAGCTTTACGTTGTTCGACCAATCCTTCTTTTAATCTATCCGAAAGACTAGCAGGTTCAACAGAGCCTTCTGATAAATAACTTTCAAGTGCAAGACTTTTACTATGCTCCTGAGCTAAGCCATCAAGTGCTAAATCATTTTGGAGTTCAGGAACATTATGATTCCCTCTATAGTAATTCGTCAACTCAAAAATTTGTCTTTCAGCCGCACGATCCACTTCAACTTGTTTAGTAGAAGATGGTGAATCTGCCACAAGTAATTTCCCCATAAACGTCATTTCATAAGGTTGATGAAGGACAAGTGTTATTGGATCGATAAATCTTACGCCTTCTAGTTTACCGCTACTACCATCAATATATAACTGTGCATACAATCCTTTATATACAATTAGAAGACGTGTTTGTAAATCATTACTATTCAATGAGAATGTGTAAATATTGTCTTCAATTTCAACATTAATTTCAGATTCAACAATTGTAAAGCGATAAATATCTTCAATATCTTGCCCTATTTTAAAAGGTGTAAGATCAGTTTCCAACTCAGACGTGTATAGCTGATTGACAAAAGCACCATCTGTTATACCAGCCATAAACTTTTCTTCTCCTACATAAATCCACCATTCATAACCAAAACTTGAAGGCTCAATACGATCCGGCTCACCTTTCTCAGCTAAAAGTTCTTCTGTACTCTTACCGATGAAAGTAGATAGACCATTTGCTGGTCGTGACGTTTGCGAAATGACCTCGCCCACACCTTTTTCTTGAACCGGTACAGCCGACCCTTGCTTCACAGGCGCATCCAAAAGGTTGTTTTCTTTCACATGATCAGTTGTATAATAAACAATAAATAGAGCCACTATAAGCAGGAATGCTATTCTTATTACTACCTTCAATAAACTCCCTACTTTCATATAAATACTTTTTTACACATTTGAATACTACGTACACAATGTTGTCATTGCAACTATAGTGGAATTGTTCTATTATAGATAGGTATAGAAAATTGGATAATTGATATATTGAAGGAGGACTTGAATTATGTATATTGAAGATACAGGCATTGAAAATATTGTTGCCGACTTATTTATATTGGATGACATTATGCTAAAACATGACCTAATACGTGGGGGTCAATGGGATTACGAACGGGTGACTTACGATAAAAAGTATTTAATCAAAGATGACACGTTCTACTTACGTATTTTCGGATACACTACTGACGGTGACGTTGATACGCGTGATGCAATCATGAACCTTAAAAAGCCTGTCGTTGGTAAGTATTACTACCCGTTCGGTATTGAATACGGCGAAAATGAAAACTTCCCGAAAAGTCTTTTAAAAGATTGCGAAGCAACATTAAAAGCTGTAAACGAAGCGCTTAAACAATATAACTTAAAAAAAGTATAACACTGTTAGTCCTATCGGAGAACATATAGTTCTCCGGTTTTTTAAACTTCAATAAATTAATTAATAAACGAGCAATCAGTTTGGAGAGATGAACAATGAATAAGTGGTTTTCAAAACGCAATATGATTCTTGTATTAATTGCAGCCATCACTATTCTAATTTTTATTTATATAATTCCGGTATCAATACCAATCATTGTAGCACTACTTACCGCAATAGTTATTGATCCTTTAGTTCTTCTAGTCCAAAGAAAATTTAAATGGAAACGTAAGCTAGCTGTCATATCAGTATATATTTTTATTTTAGCACTAATTACCTCATTAGCTTATTTTACTGTCACACGGCTAATTGGAAAAATTATTGATTTTACGATAGCTGCACCAAGCTATTTTAACACATTATCAGGTAAATGGATTGATATGCAAGATAAACTATTTGTTTACACAGACAGTTTACCACACGATGTTATTGAATCCATTCAAATTGAGTTTAAAGTAATTTTTGATTCAATGAGAGTTGCTGTTCTAGACCTTTTGGATTACGAAAACATTATGTCGCTTATCACTAATGTTCCTAACTTTTTGGTTAGCTTAATTGTTTTCACCATTGCTCTATTCCTTTTCATGCTTGAATTACCAGAGCTCAAAAAGAATATGTTCAATCATTTCACTGAAACAACTGCAGAAAAAGTCCGCTTTATGGTAACAAAACTAAACTCTATTTTATTAGGTTTTATGAAAGCTCAAATTCTTGTGAGTTTAATAATATTAGCTGTTACATTTATTGGTTTACTCATTATTAAACCTGAGTATGCAATCGTTATGTCCCTTGTCATTTGGATTATAGACATTATTCCAATACTAGGTTCAATTATCGTTCTCGCACCCTGGTCAATCTATTATTACCTAAGTGGTGATATTTCTAGCGGAACACAACTAGCTGTGTTAGCAGCCATCTTATTAATAATTCGAAGAACAATCGAGCCAAAAGTCATGGGGTCACAAATCGGTTTAAAACCACTGCCTACGCTAATCGCCATGTTCATCGGTTTAAAATTGATCGGCTTCCTCGGTTTCTTCGTTGGACCACTTGTTGTTATCTTATTTACAACAGCACGCGAAGTGGGTATCATACGAATAAATTTCAAATTATAAAAAGATGCTTCCGTAATTAACGGTTCTTTGTCAAATGACGTTGGTAAGAATAATAGCCAACCATAACTTAGTTATTGTAGGGCTATCCAAGAAGTCAGTAAAGCTGATTTTTTAGGATAGTCCTTTTTCATATAGTCTTCCATGTATCCCGTTGTTTTCCGTTCCAGATGGACGCTTGGAACGGAAACCGGCGGGTAGTAGGATTACCTTATCCAATATACTTATAAAAAATGACGTTAGTGAAGATCCTCCTCATCTCCCTTTAAAGGGATGGGGATTTTCTTTCACCAACGTCATTTATTGTACAACCTAATTAACGGAAGCATCTTTTTAATATCCAAGAATAGCTCTTATCACTGAAGTAGTCTCTCCTCCAGTATAGAAAAGCATAAAGAAGTAAATAGACAGCTCCCCCGGTAATCACAATAAGGAACCACATTAAACTTGTGATAGGTTCTAATTTACGATGCCGTTTCAGATTATTCTTTAAATCTGCACGAATTGTGATTACACCAAGAACTGCAACAGTCATTGCAACAAGTAAAGTACTTAACTATACATTGTTAAGTTTTGTCTTTCAAGCAAATCTTTTCTAGTAATTTCATCAGCATTCTTTCTCTCATCTTGTGCCCAAGCAAAGAAAACCTTACCAATTACAACTACGTAAATAAGTTCTTGCGTAACCTTCATCAGAATACCACCTAACTGCTGATCATATAAGCTAGACATATTCGTGAATAGCTCCGGACCAGATATAGACAGCCCTTGTAATGTTCCAGCGGGCACACAAAGCGCCATGGCCTTTAACCAGGCCTCTCCACTAGTATACGTTTCATATACTGGGACATCCGCAAAGATTATAAGTGTACAAGCAGGCGTAATTAAGATTGCACTTAGAATAACATAGCCAATCTTCTTCAAACCATGAAGCTTTGGCTGATCCTCAAGTGTATTCACAACCGGCCACCACAAGAATATCGCGGAAGCAAATAGTGTAATTGTAAAAACGGAGTGAAATAATAAGCTCATCTTCACGTTATCAAGAACCATTGGATAATGATAAATTGAAAATGCAAAAGTAAATAACATTAAACTAATAATCGGTTTAGTGAAAAATCTAAAGACCCGATCCACTAACTTTATACTAAACACTTTTTTCCATATCCAATTCGGTATCCCCATAATTAAAAATGGTGCAACGACAAGCAAGAGTAACGCCATTTGCATCATATGAACAGAGAATAAAATATGACCAAGCAAATCAACGGGTGAACCTTTTATTACATATAAAAGCACCATTCCACTTAGAAAGTATACGATCTCGCGTCTTGTAATAGGTGTGGTATTTTTAAACCGATCACGCCAAAATATAGTAATTAAAAAGTACAATAGGACGAGCACGACAATTGTCAATATAAACCATGGGCTCCATAAAGCTCGGAAACCAAATATACTTAAAGGCATTTAGCCATCGCTCCTTCGATTTTTGTCTTTCTACAGTATAAGTCCTATTTCAATATAACTCAATGTACGAAGTATGACAAAAATATATATTGTTATGGGATTAATAATAACTAAGGCTCTACATGCACAATATCAAAACATAAAATAATTAATAAAGAAAAAGCCTGCGGGAGAAAAAATCCGCAGGCTACTTTTATCTTAATTCCACCAAACAATTGTGATGAAAGTTAAAATAATTAGGAATGCAGTTAAAATACCACAAACCATGAAAAGTAACGGTGTACCGTGACCTTCCTCATTCATATGCATAAAATAAAACAGTTGTAACCCGCCTAATATAGCTGCAATTAGCATAATTACCGGTATTACGAAGTACTCCGAAAATCCAACAGCTCCGGATTGATAAAGCACAACTATACTAAATGAAACAAGTGTGAAGAAAACCATTAGCGCAAACATAACAATCGTGCTGCGCATGGATTTTCTAGCACGTCTTTGGATAAGATCATATTCGCCTGGAGACTTTTTATAAACTTCGATATCAGCCATATTAACCTACCACTCCCATCAAGTAGACTACAGTGAAGATGAATACCCAGACAACATCAATGAAATGCCAGTACAATGAAAATGTATAAAATTTTGGAGCATTATACAAGTTCAAACCACGTTTAGAGTTACGGAAGATTAATAATGTAATCCACACTAACCCTATCGCAACGTGAAAACCGTGAGTTCCAACAAGCGTAAAGAAAGCTGAACTAAATGCACTATTACTAAACACGAATCCTAATTTTATATAGTGAACGAACTCATACACTTCAAGCATTAAGAAACCAAGTCCAAGAAATGCTGTTATAGCAAGCCATAGTTGCATCTTCTTAAAATCATAATTTCTTAAATGATACATTGCATACACACTTGTTAATGAAGATGTTAGTAGAAGCATCGTCATAACAAACACAAGCGGTAGTTCAAAAAGTTCTTGGGTACTGAACTCAAGATTAGATGGTCCTCTGTTTTTTAGCGCTAGATATGTTGCAAATAACGTTGCGAATAAAACAGTTTCTCCACCAAGGAAAAGCCAAAAACCAACAAATTTATTTTTTCCTTCGAATGTTGCTACTTCAGGCTTATCAGGCCACGTTTCAGGGGTGAATTTTTTATTCAAATCCATTATTTTTGTCCCCCTTTACGTTTCATATCATTCAAAATCTCTTCTTTCGTAACATGATATCCTAAATCATCTTTCAATGATCTAACAGACATCGCAACGAAAATCCAAGCTAATCCAAAGATAAGAAGTGGAAGTCCCCAAGATGTTTCTTGGTGGAACATTGCTCCGAAACCAGCAATAAACATACCAAATGCCATTAAGAATGGAATAATTGAACCATGTGGCATATGGATATCTTGTACAGGTACAGCAGGAGTTATTCCAGATTCATTACCTTCAAGCTTTTCAATCCACACAGTATCTAAACCACGTACAAGTGGTGTTTGCGCAAAGTTATAATAAAGTGGTGGAGATTCGATTGCCCATTCAAGCGTTCGTCCATCACCCCATGGATCGTTTGCAACACGTACATTTTTCACTGATGTAATAATAATATTTATCACAAGTACAATTACACCAATTGCCATTAATAATGCGCCTACAGAACTAATGTAGTTCGCAACATTCCATCCTTGTCCGTCCTGATAAGTCCAAACACGACGTGGCATACCCCAGAATCCTAACCAATGTTGAATCAAGAATGTCAAGTGGAAACCAATAAAGAAAAACCAGAACGTTACAAAACCTAATTTTTCACTTAACATCGTACCAAACATTTTAGGCCAGTATAAATGAACAGCAGCTAATATACCTAATACAACTCCACCAACAATTACATAGTGGAAGTGAGCAACGATGAAATAAGAATCATGCAATTGGTAATCAAGTGGTGCTGCACCTTGCATAACTCCCGTAACTCCACCCATTACGAATGACGGGATAAAACCAATCGCATAAAGCATAGGTGTCGTAACTTTAATACTACCGCCCCACATTGTAAGCAGCCAGTTAAATATCTTAACTCCGGTAGGAACAGCAATTGCCATAGTTGCTACTGCAAAAATAGCATTTGCAGTTGAACCAAGACCTACAGTAAACATATGGTGAGCCCAAACCATGAACCCTAAAAATCCAATAAGAACTGTTGCGAATACCATTGTTGGATATCCAAATAGTCTTTTCCGTGAGAACATCGAAAATATTTCAGAGAAAATACCGAAAGCCGGTAATATCAATATATATACTTCAGGGTGACCAAAAATCCAGAAAATATGCTCCCAAATTATCGTGTTACCACCCATAGTATGATTAAAGAAGTTCCCGTCAAACATTCGATCGAATGTAAGGAAGAACAATCCAACTGTAAGTGGAGGGAATGCAAATAGTACCATCGCCGAAGCAACAAACGTCGTCCATGTAAATAATGGCATACGCATATATGTCATTCCTGGTGCACGCATATTAATAATTGTAACAAGGAAGTTAATCCCCGATATAAGTGTACCACCACCAGCAATTTGTAATCCTATCGCATAAAAATCTACACCATGTCCTTCAGATGTAATTGCCAGAGATGCATAAGAAGTCCATCCTGCATCTGGCACCTGACCTGTTAGCCAAGATACGTTTAGGAACAAACCACCGAATACAAACATCCAAAACCCTAATGAGTTAAGAAATGGAAACGCTACGTCACGCGCACCGATTTGCAGTGGCATAATCGCGTTCATAAAACCAAATAAAATTGGCATGGCAGCAAGGAAAATCATGGTCGTTCCGTGCATAGTTATAATCTGATTAAACACGCCTGCACTGACAAGATCGTTATTCGGCGTTAAGAGCTGTGCACGAATAATCATGGCTTCTATTCCACCAATAACGAAGAACATTCCTCCGCCTAGAAGATAAAGAATACCAATCTTCTTATGGTCGACTGTTGTCATCCAGTCCCATAACCAAGCCGCGCGGCCTTTCTTTTGAGCAACTGAACTCACTTTCTTACCTCCTCGTCAAATTCAAATTACATTACTTTTCAACAGATAATCCCATTAAGTATTCTGCAAGTGCATCTAACTCTTCATCTGAAATCTGATCTTTTCCGAATGAAGGCATGATGTTACCTGGTTTATACAATTGGGTATCTCTGACCCACTCTTTAATTGACTCTTCAGTGTGATCCATATATCCAGCAACTCGGTTACGATCACCAAATGAAGCTAAGTTAGGTCCTATAGCACCTGTTTCACCTACACCAGATGTTGCGTGACATGAGATACAACTCTGTTGGAATACTTCTTCTCCAACACTTACGTCAGCAACTTCAGACGTTTCAGCTTTTTCATCACCTGTAGCTTGCATAGCTGCTACCCAGCCATCAAATTCCGCTCGAGGTAATGTTTTCACTTTAAAGTCCATAAGTGAGTGAGATGGTCCACAAAGTTCTGCACACTTACCATAGAACACGCCATCTTTAAGATCCTTAGAATCTTTTTCGAAGATAAGATAAAACTTATTAACGTTTTCTACGTTGTTATCTAGTTTACCGCCAACCGCTGGTATCCAAAATGAGTGCTTTACATCCGCGGCCATTAGGTTAAAGTAAACTTTTTCATCCATTGGTACGACAAGTTCTTGCGCAGTAACAATTCCTAATTCAGGATATTCAAACTCCCACCAATAAAGTTTCGCCGTAACATCAACAACTAGATTTTCGGCTATTCCTTCATCGTCAACAGCTCCCATTGCAGTTACATCGCCAAGTTTATATGTGTAATAAACTGTCGGCACAGCAAGTACAAGAACAAGAATAATAGGAATGACTGTCCATAAGATTTCTAACGTTTCGCTTCCTTCAACTTGTTCAGGAATATGGTCTTCACCCAATTTCGAACGTCTGAATTTTACAAGTGCAACTACATAGATAATCACTACTACTAAGATTACAAGTAACATGATCCCTGAAGATAATAGTAGCAAATTAAATTGGTCCTTAGCGACTTCGCCCGCTGGAAGAAGCGTCGATAATTCTTCTTGGCCACAACCTGCTAGGAAGATAGTTAAAGCTGCTAGAAGAGAAAAGAGACGCCACTTTTTAAGTCCTTTCATCATCGCCAAATCATACCTCTCTTTCTAAAAATAATTTCTTTGTTTTGAGGACTGCTAACCCCTTTATATGAATTCCTATTCAAAAGAAAGAATTCCGACTGTTAGATAAATAACGAAAATATGATTATCGATACGAATAATATCGTCATATAATTGAGCGAGTATACAAACATACCTGTTGCCCACTTCAAATCATCTTTCGCTTTGAAACCTCTTATTGCTAAGTATAGCCAACCAACGTTAAGTATAGATGCCAATATTAGAAATCCCATTCCAAGTTCTGAAAGTAGAAACGGTAATGGAAAAAGTAACAGTATCCAACCTAACATAGATTTCTTCGTTCTGGCAAACCCTTTGACAACAGGAAGCATCGGTATATTCGCAGCCCGGTACTCCTCTGTTCTACGCATAGCTAACGCATAAAAGTGTGGGGGTTGCCAAATGAACATGATTAAAAATAAAGCCCATGCCCCAGCCCCTAGTGCTGGCTCGACTGCCGACCAGCCAATTAAAGGCGGTATGGCACCAGAAATACTACCCACAACTGTATTGCTAACATATTTTCTCTTTGACCACATAGAATAGAGCACTACATAACTAAAAATACCCGCAAGTCCCCACAGACCCGCAGAGATTGAAGCAGAAAATAATAATACTTCTCCTAATAAAATGAAAGTGAGCGCAAGTGCCAATACAGCAGGTGCTTTAAATCGACCAGTAACTGTAGGCCTCGTCTTTGTTCTCGACATAACCGGATCGATATCACGATCAATTAAATTATTTAGCGCTGCTGATCCCGCAATAATTAAACCCGAACCAGCCAGTGCGTAGAAAAGTAAGTCTAAATTATTAAGGAAGCTCATACCACTCAACTGCAAAGCCAAAAATATTCCTGTGAACACTGTAATCATGTTCGAATTGACTATCCCAATTTTAATGAGCGCCAAGAAATCTTTTAGCAGCGATACAGTGACAACATCTGCTTCCGCAGTAGTCGACAATGCACGACCGTTTGACATATTTCTCCTCCTCTCAATATTATCAATAGTTATCTATTCCCCTTACTATATCGAAATTCCAGTATAATTTCTATACATATACAAAATTCTCTTTGAATGTTGTAAGAATCCGACACATTTGTTCCGCTACACTCTCTATAGTAAATCATTTCTTGTAACCATTTGTGAAGTTATAAGGTCTTTTTTATGAACATTGTGTGAAATCATGATTTTTATCCTTAATTTCAAATGCTAGTCATTGTCTTTTATCATACCATTCGTTATCATCAAACACGCAGGGTCGTTACTTTAAGTTCATCATTTAATTAAAAGTAGGTGTTAATTTTGCGCTATAATAAATTCTTAAAATGGTTCGCTGTTGCTTCTACAGTCGGAATGGCATTAATCCTCCTTGGTGGCGCTCTTGTCACTAAGACAGACAGTGGAATGGGTTGTGGGCGACATTGGCCTGGATGTAATGGACAACTAATTCCAGATGTGATTACGCTTGAAGTACTAATCGAGTTTTCACACCGACTTGTAACAGGTTCTGTAGGAATACTAATTCTTGTCCTAGCAATTTGGTCTTGGAAAGCCATAGGACATGTTAGAGAAACTAAGTTCCTTTCAATTATGTCAGTATTCTTTTTAGTTTTGCAAGCATTGATAGGTGCTGCACAAGTACTATGGGGACAAGGCGATTTCATATTAGCGCTTCATTTCGGCATTTCTCTCATTTCTTTTGCATCTGTACTCCTATTAACTCTTCTCATCTTTGAAGTCGATCAGAAATTTGATACTGACAAATTAGTTATGAGCAAAAAGTTAAAATGGCATACAGTCGGCGTCACAATATATTCTTATATCGTCGTTTATACGGGTGCCCTTGTAAGGCATACCAATTCTAGTCTCGCATGTAAGGATTGGCCCTTATGTCGAAACGATGAGTTCTTTACGCTTCCAACAAACATGTATGAATGGGTGCAAATGGGTCATCGGACAGCTGCAGCACTAATCTTCATTTGGATTGCATATATCGCAATCCACGCTATTCGAAATTACAAAAATCAACCCGTTATTTACTGGGGCTGGATAATAGCTTTAACGCTTGTTTCCTTACAAGTGATTTCTGGTATGACTGTCGTACTAACAAGATTAAGTCTAACAATTGCATTACTCCACTCCTTTTTTATATCTTTACTTTTTGGGTTACTAGCATATATGATTCTTCTTGTTTCTCGAAGCCGGGGAAAAAAGTAATCTTACCAAATATATGCTTTCCCTTACAATTAAATAAAAAACACTCCGACGTTTATAGAGGCCACTGAAAAACTTACGTTTTTAAATTTGTAGTAAATCTCATAGAAAAAAGAGCCGATTCGTTCGATTTTGAACGAATTAGCTCTTTTTTCTTTGCTGTTTCTTACTATGTATCTTTCATTAACGTTATAATCCGTTTAAGATTGACCGCAAAAATGGTCATGGCACCTTGCATTCGCATGCCAAATAGACCCGCTGATTTGGCTACATCATACCCGTGTCTATGTTTTAATTCACTATTCTTCGCTTCGATTTTATAACGAGATTTGGCTTTGACTTTAAATTCATCGCTATTTTGAAACGCTTCTTGATCTTTATGTTCTGTCGATTTAATCGTTACCGAGTAAGTTTTACTTTTCGCACCTTCTTTATAACAACCTTGACGAAACGGGCAGCTTTTACATTTATTAATATCAAAATAATAGGTTTGACATTGATTTCTCACTACATTTTTCTTTTGAGTACGCGCTTTTCTAATCGCCATGTGACCGGCCTTACAAACATACATCCCTGCATCTTTATTAAATTCAAATTCCTCTTCCTTCGTACGACTCCCTTGTGTAATTTGAGGGTGTAATTTTGACACCAGTTCAAGTTCATTTTCCTTGGCATAAAGAATATTATCTTTTCCAGAATAAGCTGTATCCCCAAGCACTGCTTCAATTTCCATGCCTGTTTCCTGACTTTTTTCAATTAAATCTTGAAGGTATTTCCCATCACTTTTTTCTCCAGTTGTCACAATCGCAGCTGTAATCAATCGTTCATCATTTATTGCAATATGTGTTTTGTAGCCAAAGAAAGAGGAGTCTGCTGTTTTATGACCTACGCGTGCATCTGGATCCGTTGAGAAATCGAGCCGTTCTGTATAATCTTCTACAACTTCCTTTAATACATTTAACTTCTCTTTGACGGCTGGAATGTTTACAAGGTGAACCTCTTTTTCAATTACTGAAATCACTTTTTCACAATAAGCCAATTCATCTTCAACTTCGTTAGAAGTTGTTTTCGTTGGGAACTTTTCTTTCATGGTTTCATCGAATTGATACACAGTTTTACGTACATTTTTGGATTTTTCCATTAAAAATTCTTTCGGTGATTTTTGGTTATATCGCGCTTTTGTATGCGTGGCGTCTACAATAATCGATTTACTTTTGATAAGCTCTTTTTCAAGTGCAATTTCAACTGTCTTTTGAATGAGTAAGTCTAATAAATCCAAGTCATTTAGACGTAGCTTGCGAAATTTCGTTAAGGAACTGGGATCAATGACTGAAGCCTCTGGTGCCATATCAAGAAAGTATTTGAAAGACATATCGTACTTAGAGCGTTCGACAACATCAACATCTGATAAATCAAAGATTAATTTAAGTAATAAATATTTAAACATGCGAATCGGCGGGACTGCATTGCGACCGTTATCGTGACAATATTTACTTTTCAATTCCTCTAAAACAAAGGAGAAATCTACAAGTTCATTGATTTGACGCAGCATATTATCTTTTGGTACAACGATATCGTAGATGGCTATATATGGGCTAAGATTGAAGGTTTCTTGAGTAGGGATCATGGGACCACCGCCTGGAATTAGTCCTTTTATTATACAATAAAACAGCGATTCATTTTCGATTTAATCGAAAATGAATCGCTGTTTAGTGTTTTATAGTCTGATTTTTAGCATACTCCGTTGATTGTAGCGGAAGATGGCGACTCCTACGGGATGAAGCGGGACAGGCGAGACCCCACAGGAGCGCGGTTTTCGCGACGAGGAGGCTCACCGCCCGCCCCGTGGAAAGCGTCCATCTGTAGCGGAAATCAACAAATTCTAGAAAACCTCAGGTGAAGAGGACTTTTTCAGTGGCCTCGTTTATATCTGAGTGTTTTTTTATTATTCTATTTCAATAAGTAAATCTCCTGTTGAAATTGATTCACCGGCTACAACGTAAATTTGTTTCACTATACCATCAAATGGTGCTTGTATAGTTGTTTCCATCTTCATCGCTTCTGTAATTAAGAGGTGTTCGCCTCTCTTAACTTTTGCACCTTGATCTACTGCAACTTTCAACACAGTACCCGGCATCGTAGCAGCGATATGCTTAATATTTGTTGGGTCAGCTTTAAGATTTCTAACAACTGTGGATTCAACATTTACATCCTCGACGATTACTTCACGCGGTTGTCCATTTAATTCATAATACATTACTCGTGTCGCATCTGATTGTGGTTCACTAATTGAAACAAGTTTAACGATTAATGTCTTACCTTTTTCAATTTCGATTTCAATCTCTTCACCTAGTCGTAATCCGTAGAGATATTCTGCAGTATCAATAACAGAGACATTACCGAATTCGTTATTCGTCTTTATATAATCCTCAAAGACTTTTGGATACAGCACATGCGAAAGTATTTCATGGCTTGTTACTGGTCTCTCTAGTTTTGTGCTAAGTTCAACTGACAACTTTTCAAAATCAACAGCTTCTAGCAATTCTCCAGGACGAACAGTAATCGGTTTACGATCTTTCAATATCACCTTTTGAAGATCTTCAGGGAATCCGCCATGTGGTTGCCCAATATAGCCTTCGAAAAATTCAATAACCGATTCTGGAAAATCAATAGACTTACCGCGAACAAGCACAGTATTCTCATCCAAATTATTTTGAACCATGAATAATGCCATGTCTCCGACAACTTTAGACGAAGGTGTAACTTTTACAACGTCTCCAAAGAGAAGGTTAACGCGAGAATACATCATTTTGACTTCTTCCCAACGTTCACCAAGACCAACAGCTCTCGCTTGTTGTTGCAAGTTTGAGTATTGTCCTCCCGGCATTTCGTGTACATATATTTCAGAATGTGGACTATTCATACCACTTTCAAAATGTTGATAATATTTCCGTACATCTTCCCAATAATGAGATAATTTTTCAAGCGATTGAACTTCAGTGCGAACTTTACGCTTTCCACCCGACATTGCGTAATACAATGAGCTTGAAGACGGTTGTGATGTTAGTCCTGCCATCGCGCCTAAAGCTGTATCTACAATATCTACACCTGCATCAATTGCACGTGCATAAGTGTAAATACCATTGCCGCTCGTATCATGGATATGGAGGTGAATCGGTATGTCAACCGTTGCTTTTAATTCTGACACAAGTTGGAATGCCGCTTCAGGCTTTAATAACCCCGCCATATCTTTGATAGCAAGTATATGAGCACCTGCTGATTCAAGTTCTTTTGCCATTTTCTTATAATAAGCAATCGTATACTTATCTCGTGAACTATCTAAAATATCACCTGTATAACAAATTGCAGCTTCTGCAATCTTGCCAGAATTTCTTGTCGCATCAATCGCGATTTCCATACCCTTAATCCAATTTAAACTGTCGAAGATACGGAATACATCTATTCCAGCTTCTGCTGATTCCTTAATAAATTCTCTTATGACATTATCCGGATAATTCGTATACCCTACAGCATTAGCACCTCTAAATAGCATTTGGAATAATGTATTTGGTATTTGTTCCCTTAATTGAATAAGTCTGTCCCACGGATTTTCTTTTAGGAACCTATAAGCTACATCGAATGTTGCCCCGCCCCACATCTCATAAGAAAATAAATCTGGCATTAATCTGGCTGATTCGGAAGCTATATTTGTCATATCCTTCGTACGCATCCGTGTTGCTAACAAGGACTGATGCGCATCTCTAAATGTAGTATCGGTTAACAAAACATCATCTTGTTCTTTTATCCATTTTACTAATCCTTCTGGACCCAGTTCATCAAGAATTTGTTTCGTACCTTGCTTAGGTGGCGTTAATAGGTCGATTGAAGGCTTTCGAATTGGATGGAATACTGGTTTTGACCGATTGTCAATACCCGGGAATCCGTTAACCGTTACATTACTTAGGTAATTCAATATTTTAGTGCCGCGATCTAGTCTTGTTGGGAACAGGAATAATTCAGGTGTCGTATCTATGAAGCTTGTATCATAGTCCCCTACAAGAAACTCTTTATGTCTAACTACGTTTTCTAAAAAAGGAATATTCGTTTTAATTCCGCGAATTCTAAATTCTTGCAAGTTTCTGTCCATTTTAGCCGCAGCTTCTCTAAATGTCATACCCCAAGTAGATACTTTAACGAGAAGTGAATCATAATGTGGTGTAATCACTGCACCTTGGAAACCATTTCCTGCATCTAAACGAACACCAAATCCTCCACCTGAACGATACACAGTTAACTTACCAGTGTCTGGCATAAAATCATTTGCTGGGTCTTCCGTAGTTACTCGTGACTGTATTGCAAAACCAAACAAAGGTATCTTGTCTTGTGAAGGTATCGCTTCAATTCCTTCGTGGATATTTTTGCCATCCGCAATATGTATTTGCGCATGCACAACGTCAATTCCTGTAATCATTTCAGTAATCGTATGCTCTACTTGAATACGTGGATTAACTTCAATAAAGTAAAATTGTCCGTCAGCTACAAGAAACTCAACTGTTCCTGCATTTAGATAGTTAACATTTTTCATTAGCTTAACTGCTGCATCACAAATATCTTGACGTAATTTATCACCCAATGATAGTGAGGGTGCAATTTCAACAACTTTTTGATGTCTTCGCTGAATCGAACAATCTCTTTCATAAAGATGAACTATATTGCCATGAGTATCACCAAGAATTTGTACTTCTATATGTTTTGGATTAATTATACATTTCTCAACATACATTTCATCGGACCCGAATGCAGCTTTCGCTTCTGATTGCGCTCTTTCATAAGCCTGATGTAACTCTTCTTCAGAATTAACAACACGCATTCCACGACCGCCACCACCTAGGGATGCTTTAACCATAACTGGATAGCCGTGAGACTTCGCAAATTCCGCAACGCCATTGACTGAATCAACAGGACCATCACTACCAGGTATAATGGGAATTCCCGCCGCAACTGCCTGATCACGCGCTTTAACTTTATCTCCAAACATGTCTAAATGTGTTGATGTTGGACCGATGAATATAATACCTTCTTCTTCAAGACGTCGAGCAAAATTTACGTTCTCTGCCAAGAAGCCGTATCCTGGATGAATTGCGTCTGCTCCACAATCTTTAGCGATTTTAATAATACCTTCAATATCTAAATAAGCATCAATTGGTTTCTTACCTTCACCTACTAAGTATGATTCATCCGCCTTGTAGCGGTGGAAAGCGCCGTTATCTTCAGTTGAATAAATACCGACCGTAGCTATTTCTAATTCAGTACATGCTCGGAATATACGAATCGCGATTTCTCCGCGGTTCGCTACGAGGATCTTATTAATGTTTTTCAACAAAGACACTTCCTTTTCCTGTTATTTAGTCCGCTCCATTTTCACAAACATTGACACATTAACCAAGATTCCTGTTGCAATTGAAAGCAGTATAATCGATGTTCCACCATAACTAATAAATGGTAACGGCACGCCCGTTAATGGAATAAGTCCTGTTAAACCACCAATGTTAACGAAGGTTTGAATTCCAATCATACTTCCAATTCCAGCAGCTAGCATTCTTGCATGGGGATCTTTCGCTTTAAGCGCAATCACCAATGCACGTAAAACAATGAAACCTAACCCACCTATTACTATTATAGATCCCAGTACACCTAACTCCTCTGAGATAATTGCCATAATAACATCTGTATGCGGTTCAGGCAAATAACCCATTTTTTGAATTGAATTTCCAAGCCCATTTCCTTTTACTCCACCTGAACCGATCGCGATGTATCCGTTGGCAATTTGATAACCAGAACCTTGTAAATAATCGAAAGGGTTTAGATAAGACAACAAACGGCCTTTTCTACTTCCTGTCATAATCGTTCCCCAATTAAAATAAATAATTGGAGCAGCACAAACCAAACCAAATATAATTAAACTAGACATCTTCAAAAACGTTCGTTTTCTAATTCCACTTGCCGCCATTACACCAAAAGCTGTCATAATGATAATGAAAGTTGTGCCTATATCCGTTTCCATCATTACAGATCCAGCTACTAGTACAAGGATAATAATCGGAGGTCCAATTGATTGATTTAAACTATCAATCGTTCCAGCTTCATACTTTTTCGCAAATATACTTGAAAAGTAAATTACTATGACTAGCTTTGCTACTTCAGACGGCTGAATACTACCGATACTGAAACTACCGAGCTTAATCGCAATCCAACTTTGGGCACCAACTGCTTCGCCATAACCAATAAAATGTACCAATAACAGGAGTATCATCATAGTACCAACAGAGAAAATCATAAATTTTTTGCGTTTATAATTTTTATATGGAAAAAAAGCGGCTAAAAAGAAAGCCGGGATTGCAATCGCCAGGTTAATCAGTTGTTTTTTGAAAAAATGGTCAGGATCCCAATGATATTTACTTACCGACCAAACAAGGCTCGAACTATAAATCATAACTAGTCCAAACATGCATAACAGAAAATATGTAATAAAAATCGGATAATCAAAATTCCGAACAAAGCGCTTAATATAATTTTGCATTGGTAGGACCTCTTCTACATTAAACAAAAAACCCAAACTATTAAATAAGTTTGAGTCCTTTGTTTATTTACTAGTATATAAGTCGTGCAAGACCGTCATTTCTTGTTCTAGTGAAGAAAGAATTTCATTCCCACTGTCTCGCTCAATTAGTCCTAACTTTACCGCAAAATCAATTTCGCGAGCAAGTCCGAACATTTGAGTGTCTAGCACTTCTTCGTATAATGGACATTGAGGCATAGTCAAATGATCCATCTGTACTTTTATCAATTGAGCAATTTTGTCAGCATCAGCTTTAAGCTGTATAGTTGCTTTTTCCTGATATGTTTCTTGCATTTCAATATCCATGAGGACGCCCCCATCAAGCTATTATTTCTAATCTACGATTATTAGTAAATTGTATCTTTTGAACATGAAAATTGCAAGCGATTCCCTTATTTTTCACAGAACTGATTCTAAACCTTTTCCCCGTCGACTGAAAGCGTTATACTAAAAGGAGCTAGTTATTGATAAGTAAGGGGATGTAAAATTGAAAAAGATTATTCCTATTAAAGGAAATGTACGTTTCAAAATAACACTTGATCCAACTGTCTGGATCTTTGATGACCGAAGGATAGACCTAGATCTTTTCTTTTCGGATGACTATGTTGAAAAAGATGACGTAGAAGAATATAAGAAGAATATGGGAAAGCATTGGTCTCGTGAAATAATGGAAGGTGCAGTTTTCCCACCCACACTGGAAAGCGAAAGAAACTTTGAAGAAACAAATTCCATAGAGGGAACCTACGGTATGTACTTAAAGCACTTCTTAAAAAATGCTGAACCAAATGACAACGCTGAAATTATTCGATTTGAAACTGCAAATGGGGAGAATCATTCTTATCAGTTAACAAATCTCGATGATTTCATATTAAAATATAGCATTGACGGCAAACCTATTCTTGAAGACGGCCCCATACATCTTCTCTTTAGAGACGGTTCAAATACCGAAAATCCTATACGAAACATCGTTGCAATAACAATCGAATAGGAGGAGATTTCATTGCGTGTTAAATGTGTAATTTGTGACGAGATAGGACAACTTGACGACAATGCCCCTCTCGCCAAAAGATTAAGGAATCGTCCAATCCATACTTATATGTGTAATCAGTGTAACGAAAGAATTACTACCAGAACAATAGAGCGTATAGCGACCGGCAACTATGTTTTCAGACGTAGTTCACACCCTATTGAAAATGATTTTTAAATTATATGCAAAAGAAGACTCCTTCGCAATTACGCGATGGAGTCTTCTTTATCACCTTTGTATTCATTCATACGCCTTGCTCGATAAATAATCAATATTAAAGCAGCTACAATAAGCCCTTCGACGATTGGTAAGAAAAATGCTAAGAATGTCAAAACTATACACCCTACAAACAAAAATGTATAGATGATTAGCGTTTGAAGAAGCTTTAATTTTCTAGCAAATCCAAGTTTGTATACCAATGCCGACAAAAGAAATATTAATGCGAGTAATACGTAGCCTGCACTGTCAAAAGAAGGCATGAATTCGTAAATAAAGCGTGAGATTCCAGACATCCGATCTGAGACCAGTTGGGAATCCTCAACCCTTACATTCATTTAAAACAGTCCTTTCACGAAAGGCTAACTGAACTTAAATTAGCCTAACTGACATTCTACAAAATAACACTTTTATAGTTAAACAAGTAAATTAAATGATTCAGATTAAGATCTTGTCTTTTTCGTTACACGTTCACGTTCACTCTTACCAAGAATCTTTTTACGAAGACGAATTGACAGAGGTGTAACCTCACAAAGCTCATCATCATCCAAATATTCAAGAGACTCTTCAAGGGTCATAATACGTGGTTTTTTAATTGCTACAGTTTGGTCTTTATTCGCAGTACGAATATTTGATTGTTGTTTTGCCTTTGTTAAGTTAATCGTTAGGTCAACATCACGGTTATGCTCTCCAACAATCATACCTTCGTAAACTTCTGTGCCTGGCTCAATGAATATTACTCCACGATCTTCTACATGAAGAATACCATAAGGAGTAGCTGTTCCGTTCTCCATTGATACAAGAACACCTTGCGCACGTTTACCGACACGACCAGCACTCATCGGCTGATAGCTGTCGAACGTGTGATTAATAATACCGTAACCTCTAGTCATTGTAAGGAATTCTGTTGAATACCCAATCAATCCACGTGCTGGTACTAAGAATATTAAGCGTACAGTACCTGTCCCATTATTAACCATATCAATCATTTCACCTTTACGGTTACTGATTGACTCAATAACGTTACCTGTATATTGTTCCGGCGCTTCAATTTGAACCCGTTCAACCGGCTCACACTTTTTGCCATCAATTTCACGTATAATAACTTCTGGTTTAGAAACTTGTAGTTCAAAACCTTCACGTCTCATATTTTCAATTAAGATTGACAAATGAAGTTCACCGCGACCAGAAACGACCCAAGAATCTGCTCCTGAAGATTCAACTCTTAAAGATACATCTGTTTGAAGTTGTTGGTTAAGACGCTCTTCAATTTTTCTTGATGTAACCCATTTACCTTCACGACCAGCAAAAGGACTGTTATTTACTAAGAACGCCATTTGTAACGTCGGCTCGTCTACATGTAGTTCAGGAAGTGCTTCAGGGTGTTCGATTGGACAAATCGTGTCACTTACATCGATTCCTTCCATACCTGATACCGCGACAAGGTCACCAGCATAAGCTGTTTGAATCTCAATTCTTTTCAGTCCAAGGAAACCTGACATTTTCGTAACACGGAAGTTTTTCTTACTGCCGTCACGTTTAATTACCGATACTTGTTGTCCTACGTTCATCGTACCTCGGAAGATACGTCCAATTCCAATACGTCCTACATAGTCACTATAATCCAATAAAGAAACTTGGAATTGAAGTGGCTCATCGCGATTGTCGATTGGTGCAGGGATTTTTTCAAGAATTGCTTCATAAAGAACGCGTAGCGTTTCTTCTTGATCAGCTGGATCTCCAGATAAGCTTGCTGTACCGTTAAAACCAGATGCAAAGACAACTGGGAATTCAAGCTGTTCATCATTTGCTTCAAGCTCTATGAATAACTCAAGCACTTCATCAACAACTTCTTCTGGACGTGCAAACTCACGGTCGATTTTATTAACGACAACAATCGGCTTCAAGTTTTGTTCTAATGCTTTTTTCAACACAAAACGAGTTTGTGGCATACATCCTTCATATGCGTCAACAACTAAAAGTACACCGTCAACCATTTTCAGAATACGTTCCACTTCTCCACCGAAGTCAGCGTGACCTGGTGTATCCAAAATATTGATTTTTGTACCGTTGTATTCAATCGCTGTGTTTTTCGCAAGAATTGTTATTCCGCGTTCACGCTCTATATCATCCGAGTCCATCGCACGGTCATCGACTTGTTCATTAGATCTAAATATGCCTGATTGCTTCAATAGCTGATCTACAAGCGTTGTTTTTCCATGGTCTACGTGTGCGATAATTGCAATATTCCTTAAGTCTGTACGTTCTTTAGTCATGATTTCACTCCATTACTCTTTTTTCATATGCCTAACTGTGATATTATAGCATAAGATTATTAATATTAAAAACTTTTTTATATATTTTGGAGGGATTTAATTGAAAGATATACAATGGATCTTCATACCTTACTCTGTTGGTGCTGTTTTAGCTATGTGTGGAATAGGTGTCGCTGTTGCAACAAAAAGTATTATTGGTGGCATCGTTGCAATAATAGCACTTATCCTAATTATGGGCTACGGCTTCAAAATGAAGAAAAAGTTACGTGAGCAAGGCGCTCTATAATAAATCACTTATGCTGTCCTCGACCTAATTTAAGGTTGGGGTGGCTTTTTTTATTTTAACAAACGAATATAGTCCGTTAAAATATTATCATGTAGTCCTGGGCATGCAACGATAAACGAATCTTGACCAAGTAATTCAGGCTTTTCCCCTTTCAAATTAGTTGACATAGCACCGACCTCTTGCGCTATAACGATCCCCCCCGCAACATCCCATGGCGACAGTCTCACCGATATATACGCATCCAACCTACCCGAAGCAACATAAGCCATTTCTAACGCAGCCGAACCGTATGAGCGTGACCCTCTACACTCCAGAACAAGTCCAATCATTTTCTCATGATCCAAATAACGATTTGGCGCAACCCATCTTGCATTAATCCCGATAATTGCTTGACTAAGTGGCTTGACTTCAAGTTGTGGTAGAAGTTCATCATTTAAATAAGCTCCCCCACCTTTAGAAGCACAATAAAAATCATCGCGTGTGACATCGTAAATATAACCAAGCATACCGACACCATCCAAATAAATTCCAAGTGAAATGGCAAAATTTCGTTTTTGATGGATAAAGTTCGTTGTTCCATCAATCGGATCTATAATCCAGGTCACTCCTTCTAGCGAATCAACCGCTTTACCCATTCCTTCTTCACCCAAAATTTTATGTCCAACAAAATCGGTCTCAATTCGATTTATAAAAAAAGATTCAATTTCACGATCAATATTCGTCACTAGATCATTAGCATTTGTCTTGGTATCGATATGTATACGACTAAAAAAAGAAATACGTATTTTATGTCCAGCCTCTTTTATTAATGACTTTGCATAACGGTCAATATATTCCCAATTCAAATCCACCACCCCTTCCAATGTAATCTCCTATTCTTTATAGTATAACGAAAAAGGCACCTGATTACATGACTCCCGATTGGGAATATTGTATCAAATGCCTGTTTATGTCATTTTTTTGTTTTCATGCAAAGCCATTTAACGTCTCCAACTCACGATGAATCTCCCTTAACCTGTTTTCACTTCTCAATTTTTGCTTACTGTCAGCCTGCTGTATTGCATCGAACAACGTCGCTAATTCATAATCTAACTCTAGATGTAATACCTTCACATATTCTTTTTCAATGTCAGCTTTCCTAATAATGTGTACAACTTGTTTCACTGTCGCCACCCCTTTTCATTTATTTTGATTAATTATTCTGTCTATTGTTATTATAGTATGCAGTGCGTGTTAGCAATTCTAGTCACAAGCCCTTATAAATTTATTATCCCCTAAAACCTGATACAATAAACGTGAAAAGATTAATTAAAACATAACTTAATTGCGTCCAGATTTTTTCAGGCTCGTTTGAATAAAACCCGAAATCCTGTAACTACAAAGAGGTATTGCGCTTTATTCCATCAAGGGGAAATGAAACTTAATTCAGCCAGGGTTTAATCTCTACCGAACAACTGGCATATTAGATCATTGCCTAAGAGAGAGAGCCAACTGCCTCTCTCGCCGTTTCACTTATAGAAGCGGGTGACTACTGCTAAATTCAGTCAAAGGAGTGAACGTATTGAATAAAAAATTTTGGGACATTGAGGATTTCAATCTTTTTTTACTAGAAGGGCTTGAAAACCGAATGAGCGCACTGCAAAACCAAGTTCAACCTAAATTCGCAATACTTGGCGACCAACTAGTTAATCGTTTATCGGCACATGGAACTGGGGAGTTTTTCACACATATCGCCCGCCATGCACGAAGAACCGTTAATCCTCCAACAGATAGTTGGGTAGCTATGGCACCATCCAAAAGAGGTTATAAAGCAATTCCTCACTTTCAGATTGGCTTATGGAGCACACATTTATTCATTATTATTGCAGTTATTTATGAAAACCCTGATAAAAAAGGAATTGCTGAACGACTTGAACAAAATTTACATACCGTTACATCACTTCCTGACTCCTATATCGTATCGGGAGATCATATGAAGCCAGAAGCTTTTGTGATCAATGATTTTGGTGAAGTTAAAGTTTTAAATTTACTTGAACGACTAAAGACTGTCAAAAAGGCTGAATTTCTTGTCGGTCGTCATTTATCCAACGAAGATGCAGCAAAAATGACAAAAAATGAATTTATAAATTTTACTACAGAAACAATTGACGAACTTTTGCCAGTTTACGATGTAATTATTGGTAATTATTAATGAATCTTTTCCTTCGATAAAAAAGAGCGTAACTTGGCGTTACGCTCCTTTAATGATATCTCCTTTTAAGCCTTCTGTTGCTGCTTTTACTACACGGTAACTGCTATAGCCACTTGCATCTTCAAACTCTTTAAACAATGTCTTCTCTTCTGATTTTGAAGGTACAATCTTTTTGAATAAACGATAGGCATTCATCACTTTTTCCTGCAAGACACCGTCCTCATACGCACCTTCAATTAACTCAAAAAAATCTATAACCGTGATAATTTCGTCTGTCGACCAATCCTGCCGAAGCGGATAACTATATTCCATCGATAATTCCTCCTATTTATGAAAGTTCCAACCAACTCGAATCACTTCTGCCTCTCGGACCATTTTCTCGAAAAGTTCGGCAACAGTAGGAATATCTTCAATCAAGCCAGCTACTTGGCCAGCCCAGCCATAACCATTTTCTGAATCGCCGTCATGTATAAAGCGCTTATTTGCTTCCCCACTAATAAACTCTTTCAGTATCTCATAATCCGCATTATTTTCTTCCAACTCAATAATTTTATTCGTCCACGCCCCTGACAAAGCTCTTGCAGGTGCACCAATTGTTCTTTTTATAACGGTAGTTCCTGTTTCCTTACTATTTAATAATGCCTCTAGATATGCTTTAGATGCGTGGACACATTCCTTTGTAGCTATAAATCTCGTGCCCATTTCAATTCCATCCGCCCCTAGTGCATGCGCCGCCATCCAACCACGCCCATCCCCGATTCCTCCAGAGGAAATGACAGGTATAGATACTGCGTCTACAACTAATGGTGTTAATACCATTGTTCCAATATCATCACGACCCAAATGACCGCCGCCTTCCTGGCCGACAACCATCACAGCATCCGCTCCTAATTCTTCTGCTTTTTCAGCTTGTCGTTTAGCCGCCACAAGTACAAGTGTCTTTACGTCCTTTCCTTTAATTTGTTTAAAAAAAGGAGCAGGATTACCACCTGTAACAGACATAATTTTCACACCTTCATCAAGTGCAGCGCTTAACATATCTTCAAAAGGTCTCCCATGTTGACTAATCGCAAAGTTTACACCAAATGGCATATTAGTTATTTCTTTGACTTTTCTAATTTCAGCTACCAACGCTTCTGGAGATTCAAGACTCATTGCAGTAATTTGGCCAAGTCCACCAGCCTTGGAAACTGCTGAGCAAAGTTCTGCATAAGCGAGGTGTGCAAGTCCCCCTTGTATAATTGGATACTTAATACCAAACAGTTCAGTTACTCTCGTTTTCCATTCCATCAAACGCACCCCCATTTTACTACACAATTAAACTATTCTTTACTTTCTAGTAAAACCCTTCTTCTCATTTCTAACTAAGTTACTTTACATAGCTTTATTTTCATTTTTTATTGTTCTATCCCTTGAATTGTTTCCGGAGTAATAAAATTATAACCCTTTTCTCGTAACCCCTCAACGATGCCTTTTAATGCCGCCGCAGTCCATTCACGATCATGCATTAGCAGATTCGAGCCGTCATGTAGTAATTCTGTGTTCACCATAATATCTGTTAACTTATCTGCGTTCATATAGTCTTTTTCCCAATCATACCCATACGACCAATTCATGAGCAACATTCCTTCTTCTTTAACTAAAGCTTTACTATAATCTGTATTCTGCCCAAATGGTGCACGGAAAAATTTTGGCCGTTCCCCAATTACTTCTTCTACTTCATCACTGACGGAAACTATTTCTTCCCTTTGTTTTTCTTCAGTAAGGGATTGTAAGTTAGAATGAGTCGCTGTATGATTACCAATCTGAAAACCCATATTATGTATTTCTTTCAAAATCTCTTTTTTCTCATCTGACTTAATAAAATGTCCATTAACAAAAAATATAGCAGGTACATCTAACTCTTTTAAAGTCTTGGCCATTTCAAGAGCATACTTATCGGGTGCATCATCTATTGTTAAAAGCACAACTTTTGAATCGGCTTCTCCAATCGGTTGAAAACCCCAATTATTAGTCAATTCATATTTTGGTAGTTCAATTTCAGGTTCCTCGATTTGTTCTTTTTCAACTTCATCTACAACCTCTTCATCAGTTACAACAGGTACAACTTCCTTAACCACTGATTTTTCAAGTTTAGGTTCGGTTTCTTCTTTTTGTATACAAGCACTGAGCACCAGTATTAAAACACTGAGAATAAAAATAGGTAGTTTCCTCAAATAATTCATCTCCTTTTCATTATCTCATACCTTATCAGTATATTAAAAAACCGTCTACCAGTAGCGTTTTACGCACTGTAGACGGTCTATATTTCTATAATAGAGTATTAATATTACATCATGTGAATAGGACGACCAAGCACTACTTCAGCAGCTTCAGCTGTAATTTCACCCAATGTAGGGTGTGCGTGAATTGTCATTGCAATATCTTCCACAGTCATTCCCGCTTCGATTGCAAGCGCAAGTTCTGAAATCATATCAGAAGCACCTTCACCAACAATTTGTCCACCTAGAAGAAGTCCATCTTCTTTACGAGCAACAAGTTTAACGAAACCATCAGTTGCATCAAGTGCAATTGCGCGTCCGTTTGCTGCATAAGGGAATTTACCGCCGACTACTTCATAGCCTGCATCTTTAGCTTCTTTTTCGTTCAATCCAACAGTTGCAAGTTCTGGGTCTGTGAAACAGACAGCTGGAATTGCTAAGTAATCAACTTCAGATTTTTCTCCAGAAATTGCTTCAGCTGCAATTTTAGCTTCATAAGAAGCTTTGTGTGCAAGTTGAAGACCCGGCACGATATCACCGACCGCATAAATAGATGGAACGCTAGTACGACATTGTTTATCGACTTCAATAATACCTCTATCAGTCATTTTAATGCCCATTTCTTCTAAACCGATTTCATCCGTATTCGGACGACGACCAACCGTTACAAGAACATAATCTGCTTCGATTGTTTTCGCTTCTCCGCCTACTTCATAACTTACAGTAACGCCTGTTTCGGTTTCTTCTACGCCAGAAGCAGATGCTTTTGTAATAATTTCAACATCTTTTTTCTTCAAGCCTTTTTTAACCATTTGCGTCATTTGTTTTTCGAATCCTGCTAAAATATCATTCGCACCTTCAATAATCGTCACTTTTGAACCAAGGTTCGCATAAGCCGACCCAAGTTCAGTACCGATATAACCCCCACCAATAACGACAAGTTTACCCGGGACTTCAGGAAGACTAAGTGCACCTGTAGAACTTAGTACACGTTTCGAAAATTTAAAAGTAGGAATTTCAATTGGACGTGATCCAGTAGCTAGAATTGCATTTTTAAATTTATACGTTTGTGCAGAATCATCATTAATTACGCGAACAGTGTTTTCATCAACGAAATAAGCTTCTCCTGATACTACATTTACCTTATTTCCTTTAAGAAGACCTGCAACGCCGCCTGTTAATTTATTAACGACTCCGTTTTTAAACTCTTGCGCTTTCGTAAAATCTAATTTTACGTCAGTTGCTGTAATACCCATATTGTCAGAGTTTTTCGCTTTAACAAAACGTTGTCCAACAGAAATTAATGCTTTAGAAGGGATACATCCAACGTTCAAACATACTCCACCTAAATCTGCTTTTTCCACTACAGTAACTTCTTGACCCAGTTGAGCTGCACGAATAGCTGCAACATAACCCCCAGGTCCTGAACCTACAACAAGTGTTTCTACTTCGATAGGAAAGTCTCCTACTACCATTTTTACCCCTCCATTAATAGTAATTCTGGATTGCTGAGTAATCTCTTAATGTGGTTAAGTGCATGCTGCGCTGTAGCCCCATCCATCATTCTGTGATCAAATACTAGAGATAGTGCAAGTACTGGTGCTGCAACAATCTCGCCGTCTTTAACGACAGGTTTTTCCGCAATTCGACCTATGCCAAGAATCGCAACTTCTGGATGGTTAATAATCGGTGTAAACCATAATCCGCCCGCAGAACCAATATTCGTAATTGAACACGAAGCACCACTCATTTCAGATAATGCTAACTTGCCGTCACGTGCTTTTCCTGCAAGCTCATTAATTTCTGCTGAAATCGCAAACACCGATTTACGCTCTGCATGTTTAACTACAGGTACGAGAAGTCCTCGATCCGTATCTGCTGCAATTCCAATATTATAATAATGCTTTTGAATAACTTCTTCTGTCGCATCGTCAAATGATGTGTTTAGTTGAGGATATTCTCGCAATGTACTTACAAGCGCCTTTACAACATACGGCAAATATGTAAGCTTAATATCTTGTTCAGCAGCGATGCCTTTGAATTTGTTGCGGTGAGCAACTAGTTCAGTCACATCTACTTCGTCTAACAGTGTAACATGTGGAGCTGTATGTTTCGAGTTAACCATTGCTTTAGCAATAATTTTTCTCATTGCAGGCATTTTTTCACGCGTTTCTGGGAATTCACCTTCAAGCGGTACATAAGCTTCCTGCTTAACGCTTTCAGTTTCATCATTTGTTGTAGCTTCTACCTCTTCTACCTCTACTGTTACTGGAGTTTGGTCACCTTTCAGGAAGGCTTCGACATCTTCTTTCAAAATACGGTCATTTTTTCCAGAACCCGCTACTTGACGTATATCGACATCATTATCACGTGCAAATTTACGGACAGAAGGCATTGCAATAATACGACGATCCAGATCTACATCTCCACCTGAAGTTGGCGTTGAATTCGCATTATCTTTTTCAGCTTTTGGCGCTTCTTCTTTTTCAACAGATTGGCCTGATTCAGCAGTTGCTTGCACTTGGGTTTCTGTTTCATCTTCAGTGGCTTCATCTTTCACAATAAGATGTTCATAACCAGGCGCATTAATTCGAATTAGAGAGTCACCTACAATAGCAACAGTTCCTTCAGCAACAATAATTTCTTCGACAACACCTGTAACTGGTGATGGTATTTCTACTACTGCTTTATCGTTTTGAACTTCACATAGCGTATCATCTTCATTAATTGTATCGCCAACAGCTACAAACCACTTTACAATCTCACCCTCATGTATACCTTCACCAATATCTGGTAAGCGGAATTCATATGACATAAACTTCATCCTTTCAAGCCATTTGGTATTTACAAATGGCCTCCCTTATTTTCATTACTTTAAATAACATTTAGCACTTAAAATGGCCTTCATTATTGTAATTACTTTTAATACCATTTGGTACTTACAAATGGCTTCCCTTTTATCTTGCTTAACTGCTAGATCAATCTATATTAATATCGTTAATATTATTAAAATGTTAGAACTTTTTTCGCTGTTTCCATAATATCTTTAGAATTCGGCAACCAAGAATTTTCACCTTGTGCAAACGGATAAATCGTATCCGGTGCAGTTACACGAAGAACAGGTGCTTCCAAACTTAAAATTGAGCGTTCAGTAATTTCAGCTACCACATTTGCTGCGATTCCAGCTTGCTTCTGTGCCTCTTGAACAACAATTGCACGATTCGTTTTTTCAACAGATGCAATAATTGTTTCAATATCTAAAGGATGCACTGTGCGAAGATCAACTACTTCTACTGAATGCCCTTCTTTTTCAAGTGCTTCTGCTGCTTTTAAGCTTTCTTGCACCATTGCACCGTATGCAAAGATAGAAAGATCTGTTCCTTCACGTTTTACATCTGCTTTACCAAGTGGAATCGTATATTCTTCTTCAGGAACTTCTTGTCTAAATGAACGATAAAGCTTCATATGCTCTAAGAATACAACCGGGTTATTATCACGAATTGCCGATATTAGAAGACCCTTCGCATCATATGGAGTTGACGGAATAACAACTTTTATTCCAGGTTGTGATGCCATAAGTCCTTCAAGGCTATCAGCATGCATTTCAGGAGTAGCAACACCACCACCGAAAGGTGCACGAATTGTTACTGGTGCGTTATAGCGACCTCCACTACGGAAACTCATTCTAGCCAGTTGACCACTTACCGAGTCCATAACTTCATAAATAAAACCGAAAAACTGAATTTCCATAACCGAACGGAATCCCGTAAGTGATAAACCAACTGCAAGACCGCCAATTCCGGACTCCGCAAGTGGCGTATCAAAAACACGATCTACTCCAAACTCTTTTTGCAGTCCTTCAGTAGCACGGAAAACGCCTCCGTTATTACCAACATCTTCACCGTAAACGAGGACATTTTCATCATTTTTAAGTTCTGTACTAAGCGCATTATTTATCGCTTGAATCATTGTCATTTGTGCCATCGGTTACTTCGACTCCTTCTCAGTGTAGATTGCTAGCTGTTCTTCTAAGTTATATGGTAGTTCATCTTTAAAGGTAAAATTAATAAAATCACTAACTTTTTGTTTAGGTGCTGCATCAGCCTCTTTAATTGCGGCCTTAATATCTTCTGTTGCGCGTTCAATAACTTCCGCTTCTTTATCTTCAGTCCATAGACCTTTAGCTTCTAGGTACTTACGGAAACGAAGGATTGGATCGCGCTTTTCCCATTTGCTATCCGTCTCAGAAGTACGGTAGCGAGTAGGGTCATCACCAGCCATTGTGTGTGGTCCGTAACGGTAACAATATGTTTCAATCAGCGTCGGGCCATCACCATTAACAGCACGCTCACGCGCATCTTTTGTAACCGCATATACTGCGAGTGGATCCATTCCATCAACAAACACACTAGGTACACCTGCTGCGATTCCTTTTTGAGCGAGTGTTTTACCGACAGATTGTACTTCTCTTGGTGTTGAAATTGCATATTGGTTATTTTGAATAATAAAAATAGCTGGAGAACGGAATGATCCTGCAAAAACAAGTCCTTCATAGAAGTCACCTTGTGATGTGCCGCCGTCCCCTGTATATGTTATTGCAACCGATTTTTGTCCACGTTTTTGCATGCCAAGCGCAATACCAGCAGCTTGAATATATTGTGCACCAATAATAATTTGTGGCGGGAATACATTTACTCCTTCAGGAATAACACCGCCTTGAAAATGACCTCTTGACCATAAAAACGCCTGTGCAAGTGGTAGTCCGTGCCAAATCATCTGTGGTACATCACGATAACCTGGTAAGATAAAGTCTTCTTTTTCAAGCGCAAATTGTGATGCTAATTGTGAAGCCTCTTGACCTGCAGTAGGTGCATAAAATCCTAGACGGCCTTGTCTATTTAATGAAATAGAACGTTGATCTAAAATACGCGTATAAACCATTCGAGACATTAATTCGACAAGATCCTCGTCAGACATTTTCGGATCTAACGACTCATTAACAACCTCCCCGTCCTCATTTAAAACTTGAAGCATTTCAAATTTTTCTTCTATCTCATGTAGCACCTTAACTGGATCAAACTGCTTGTCTGTTTTAGCAACCATTGTGACAACTCTCCTTTATTAACTGTATTATTAACACGAACTTAAATCATTGGTACAACGTCTACAATTATTAGTATACGTAAATGAAATGTTTTCGTCAATCATTGATTTTACTAGGACCAATCATCATTCCAATTAATTTAATTTATATAAAAATTATTAACTGTATTAGCACAATAAATCATCTGTGTTATAATAGTGCATAAAAAAAGAGATTAATGATTACGCTTTCATCATTAATCCTTTTGTTTGCTATGTTTGACATTACTTCGGCTCTAATTTGTCCAAAATAACTTCTTTCAATTCATTAACTTTAGCAGTAGATTCATTAAATAATTGAATGGCATCTTGCACGGTTTCATTTTGTTTATTTACTTCCCCTACTTTTTCTTGCAGCAAAGATAAATCTGTCTCTTTATCAAGAAGCATGTCGTAAAGCTCTTTTTGAACATCTGCTAACTTTTTGTATTCCGTTACAACTTTAGCATGATTTGAGTAACGACTTTTTATCTCTTTTTTTAGTTGTTCAACATCTTCTTTATTACCCTCTACAGCTTTGTCGACGATATCATCAAACAAAATGAGTGATTCCTTCGCTTTCTTTATTGAGGATTCTTCTTTAACTATTAATACAAGACGTTCTTCTAATGATGATAAAAGTGCTTTCACATTTTTTTCGAGTTCTTCTGGTTCTTCTTGCGTTAAAGACATAGTCTCATTAAACAGGATTTGCTCTTTGCTTTCTAAATCACCCAAAACCGTTTGCGCTTCACGATACTTATCTTCAGAACTAAACATGGTAGATAGTGCATTAGATAATTGGGACTCCAAAGATGGAGCAATATTACAGCCAGTGAGTAGTATTGTAACAACTAAAACAATCATGAACATATATTTTTTCAAGGGTATACGCCTCCAATTTCCTTTAAACTATAGCTGTTTAAAACGATTATGTAAACAGTGCATCAAAACTCTTTCAAGCTTTTTAGCATTCGATTATACTATTGTATATACTGTTGTATGAAAGGATGTCGAATAATGATTTTGATGAAAGATATAGTCCGGGAAGGTCACCCTTCACTACGTAAACGTGCAGCTGATGTAGTATTCCCTTTATCTAAAGTCGACCTTACACTTTGTGATGATTTACTTGAATACTTAAAAAATAGCCGCGACCCTGAAATATCCGAGAAATACGATTTACGGGCAGGCATTGGTCTTGCAGCACCTCAGGTAAATGCCTCTAAACGCATATTCGCTCTGCATATCACAGAAATGAAAGGTGACCCTATAAGCTTCATCGCAATTAATCCTAAAATCGTAAGCCATTCAGTTGAGAAAACATATTTATCTTCTGGTGAAGGTTGTCTTTCGGTTGACCGCAATATAGAAGGTTTTGTCCCCCGTTATAAAAGAATATCAATAACGGCATTTGATATGGATGGAAACCAATTCAAAAAGAGATTAAAAGGGCTTGCTGCAATTGCATTTCAACACGAGCTTGATCATTTAAACGGAATCATGTTTTATGATTATATCGACAATAATAACCCATTTAAAGAAATCCCAGATGCTGTACCCTATGATCGTGATTAAATCATTAAGAAATTTAACTATAAAGCCTTTTACCTTGACAGACCTAAAACTTTATAGTATACTTCCTTTATAGGGAGTGATTCGCCATGTACAAACGCCTAAGACGCAGATTGCTGAAACGGCTTAGTGGCATAATCGGAAAAAAGACAATTGCTTAACTTTTTAAGCTGACCATAACTTTTGGTCAGCTTTTCTTTATTTTAAACAAGTGTCATGCTACTATATAGAGAATGATTTCAATTGAACGTAAAAAAAGGAGAGCAAACTTATGATCTACAAAGTTTATTATCAAGATACGAAGCTTCAAATACCTATCCGCGAAAACACGAAAAGCCTTTACATTGATTCTGATTCAGAAAAATCAGTCCGCAAACTGCTGAAGGAAAAGAATTATAATATCGAATTCATTCAGCTACTTGAAGGAACTCATCTTGAACACGAGCAATCTTCACCGCATTTCGAGCTCGAGCAGGTCTAATTATATGAATTCTATTAAAAATAACGAAACTGGCGTTTTCGCTCTAGGCGGACTAGGCGAAATCGGTAAAAACACATACGGTGTTCAATTTCAAGATGAAATTATATTAATCGATGCAGGTATTAAATTCCCAGATGACGAATTACTCGGAATCGACTACGTAATTCCAGACTATACTTATCTCGAACGTAATATCGACAAAATTAAAGGACTTTTTATCACACATGGTCACGAAGACCATATTGGCGGTATCCCTTACTTACTTCGAAAAGTAAATGTTCCTGTCTATGGTGGTAAGCTTGCACTTGGACTACTTCGTAATAAGCTTGAAGAACATGGCTTATTAAGAACAACAAAGCTTATACCATTTGACGAAGATGACGTTATTAAATTCAGAAAAACTTCTGTCACATTTTACAGAACAGCACACAGTATTCCAGATGCATTTGGTGTCGTAGTTAAAACACCTTCAGGCAATATTGTTCATACAGGAGATTTCAAATTCGACTTTACACCAGTTGGAGAACCTGCTAACTTAACGAAAATGGCAAAAATCGGTGGCGAAGGCGTTCTTTGTCTTCTGTCGGATAGCACAAATGCTGAAGTTCCTAATTTTACAATGTCAGAACGTAAAGTTGGCGAAAGCTTAAATGAAATATTTAGAAAAGTAGATGGTCGTATCATTTTTGCGACATTCGCTTCTAATATTCATAGACTGCAGCAGGTTATTGAAGCAGCAAAACAATTCGGACGAAAAATCGCTGTATTTGGTCGCAGTATGGACAACGCAATTCGCATCGGGCGAGAACTAGGCTATATTGATGCTCCAAAAGAATTATTTGTCGATACGCATTCTTTAAATAGATTGCAAGCGAGTGAAGTGATGATTTTATGCACCGGAAGTCAAGGTGAACCTATGGCAGCACTTTCACGTATTGCCAACGGAACACATAGACAAGTTCAAATTCATCCAGGTGATACAGTTATTTTTTCTTCATCACCGATTCCCGGTAACACGCTCAGCATAAATAAGACGATTAACTCACTATTCCGTGCAGGTGCTGAAGTTTTACACGGTTCGCTTAATAATATCCATACATCTGGTCACGGTTCTCAAGAAGAACAAAAATTGATGTTACGACTTATTAAACCAAAATACTTTATGCCGATTCATGGTGAATACAGAATGATGAAGATGCATACAGAACTTGCGGTCGACTGTGATGTGCCACAAGAAAATACTTTCATCTTAAGTAATGGCGACATGCTTGCACTGACTGCTGATAGCGCTAGACTTGCAGGACGTATCCCATCTGGCGATGTTTACATCGATGGTAGTGGAATTGGTGATATTGGTAGCGTAGTGTTACGTGACCGTAAAATGCTCTCTGAAGATGGACTAGTTATTGTTGTGGCGACAATTGATAAAGCAAAAAATAAAATTGTATCTGGACCAGACATTATTTCACGTGGTTTTGTTTACATGCGTGAATCTGGAATCCTAATTCATGATGCCCAGCGTATGCTTTCTAGACAACTACAAAAGAAATTAGCAACTTCACCAGCAGATACTGCAGCACTAAAAACAGAAATCACTGATCTGCTTGGACCTTATTTATACGATAAGACCGAACGGAAACCTATGGTACTACCAGTAATATTGGAAGTATAATTTAATTTTCAAAAAAATAACCACCATGCATGATTTGAACTGCTCCCTGTCAAGTAGACAGTGGAAATAATAAAAAATCGTTAAGCGGCTTGAGCTCTGTATTCTAAAGGGCTTAAGCCGTTTAATCGTTTTTGGTAACGACTTGTATTATAGAAGTGAATATACAAGGCGATGGCCTCTTCCAAATCCCTGTAAGTATGAAACTTGCTCAAATAATACATTTCACATTTCAAAGAACCCCAAAACCCTTCGATTGGCGCATTATCTAGACAACGACCAGGACGTGACATGCTATGGGTCATATTTGCCTTTTCTGTTGTTCGTTTAAAACCTTTTGATGTGTACTGATAACCACGATCGCTATGAATGAGTGGACGTGCCCCAAACGGCAGTCCCTGAATGGCTGGTTTTATCGTCTCAAACACGAGTGGATTATTATTCGAGCGACCAAATCGATAGCTAACGATTGATCCATCATACAAATCAATAATCGCACTCAAATAAGCCTTTTTCCCAACGCCATATTTGAATTCCGTCACATCCGTACACCATTTTTCGTTTGGCTTGTCTGCTTTAAATTCACGATTCAATAGATTGTCTGCGACATGATCAGCCTTTGTTTTACGATAACCTTTTCGTTTTCGGCGAATCACCGACTGTAAATTATGTGTAGACATAATTCGGTAAATGCGCTTCTCATTAATTAGGGGTTGATTAGCCAATGCCCGATAACGATTAATCGTTAACGTCACACGACGATAGCCATATATGCCTTTTACTTGTTGCGCAAGTAATTGAATCCCGACCCATAGACGGTCATTTTCCAGCTCCCTCGCTGGAGCTGTTCGATGAAGCCATTTATAGTACGCAGCACGCGAAACATCCGCGATTTCGCAAAGTAAACTGATTGCCAGCCGTGCTTCTTTATGCAGCTCTTGAATCGCTAGATAGCGCTGTTGTAATCGGATTTGACTTAGCGATGCCTCCTTTCGATTTCCTCTAACTTTTTTAAAAATAGATTTTCCCCGCGTAATCGTTCATTTTCACGCTCAATTCGTTTGATTTCTACTTGTAGTTTTTCTTCCGCTGTTAACTCAATTACTTCTTTGGTACGTCCACGGCGATCGTGTAAACCAGCTTCACCAACGGCTTCAAATTTCTTTACCCATTGGTAAGTCTGTTGGTACGAAACTCCGTATGTTTCGGATGTTACTTGATAATTTTTCTGATGTCTTAAACAATGATCAACAATTTGGATACGTTCTTCAAGAGTTGTTTTTCTTCCCTTAGTCATAGTTCGGCTCCTTCCTTTACCCGAATCTTTTACCTCACTATGACTAGTATACTTTTTTACCCATGCTCTTAAAACAGAACCATCGCTAATATTATACTTTTCCAAAACCTCAATAAGCGTAAAGTCATTGGATAGAAGGTCTTCAACTGCGTACATCTTCAATTCTTTCGAATATTTTTTCCAAGTAGTCGACTCGATTAGCCCATCCAATCCATCTTGATCAAATTTCATCCTCCATCGATGAATCGTGCTTTTAGTGACAGAGAACTTTTCACATAATTCTCTTTGAGAATAGTCCCCTTCATTTAACAGCTGAAGAACTTGTAGTTTCACTTCAACGGAATGTTTACTTCTGGCCATAAAAAATACTCCCCTTAGGTCAACAGATTTTATTTTTTAATCTGTCTACCTTATGGGGAGCATATCAATTCATTATGCATGGTGGTTATTTTAATGTAATGCTTTCTTTTCAAAATTATGGATGTCAGCATCTGATCCGATGACAATTAAAATATCATTCGTCTTAATTGTCTCATCAGCTTGAGGAGAAACTACAATATTTACACCCCGTTTAATCGCTACAATATTCACACCATACTTGGCCCGGATATCTATATCTACTAATGTATGTCCAACTAGTTTTTCGTTAGCAATAATCTCTGCTATAGAATGTTCGTCTGATAAATCTAGATAGTCTAGAATATTATTCGAAACCATATTATTTGCAATTCGTATTCCCATATCACGTTCTGGGTGTACGACATGATCCGCACCAATTTTCATCAATACTTTTTCATGGTAATCATTTTGCGCTTTAACAGTAATTTTTGGTACACCAATTTCTTTTAGCATTAATGTCGTCAAAATACTCGCTTGAATATTTTCACCTATCGCTACAATAACATGCTCGAAGTTACGTATACCAAGAGAATGAAGAACCGATTCATCAGTAGTATCGGCTGTAGCTGCTTGAGTAGCAATTAAAGCATATTCATCAACTCTGGCTGGTGAAATATCTATTGCCAGAACATCAGCATCCAATTCTATAAGTTCTTTAACGATACTTCCTCCAAATCTACCTAAACCAATTACAGCGAATTCTTTTTTCATCTATATACCCCCTTCTTTCCTTCTAAAATAAAAATTGCCCGAAAGCGTACCTTATACGCTAACAGACAATTTCCCAACAAAAATTAATTTTCTTTGGCGTTTCTCATCTCATCAAGAACTCGGTTAACTCGCTTTTCTAACATTTTCATTCCACTTCCACCAGCTTGGAAATGACGAAGTTGCCCGTCCTTATCAAATACATAATAAGCCGGAACGTGTTCATTAGTAAATGCATCTGTAAGTTTCATAGCATTGTCAACAAAGATAGGTTGTGTAATGTCATGTTCTACTGCTGATGATTTAATAAGTTCTAAATCTAAATCGTCTTCAGAACGTGGCATATGAACAGCAACAACATTCAACTCTTCTTTAAATTGATCTCTAAACACGTTAACATCCGGCATTGCTTCTTTACACATATGGCAACTTACTGACCAAAAATGAATCAGGGTTGGTTTTTCGCCAACTAGCTCGGATTTTGTTTTTTCTCCATTTAGCCAGATTGTTGCACCTTCGAGTTCAGGCATTTGTTCACGTAATTTCAAAGTTTTTCCTCCTCATTTATCAAAAAATTCCCCACTACACGTTAATGCGTGGGGATCTTGACTGTTAATATTATAGTGTTTCTTGTCCAGGTCTCCAGTTTGCTGGGCAAAGTCCACCAGTTTGAAGAGCTTGTAAAACACGAAGTGACTCGTCAACATCGCGCCCAATATTGTTGTGGAACACTGTTTGATATTGTAGTTCACCTTCAGGATTGATGATGAATAATCCACGAAGTGCAATACCCTCTTCTTCAATTAATACGCCATAATCACTTGATACTTTATGGTTTGTATCAGCTGCAAGTGGGTATTTTAACTGCTCAAGGCCATTATCTTTACGGTCTGTATTGATCCATGCAAGGTGAGTATGTACTGAGTCAGTAGATACACCAATTACTTCAGCATCTAAATCTTCAAACTCATCAAAGCGATCTGACATTGCAGTAATTTCTGTTGGACAAACGAATGTGAAATCCATTGGATAAAAGAATAATACTGTCCATTTATCATTTTTTAAGTTTTCTTGCAAACTAACTTTCCCAAAAGATTTATCTGCTAATACTGCTTCCATTGTAAAATCTGGAGCCTGTTTACCTACCATACGTAAATTCATTAAAAATCCCTCCAAAGCGTTATTATGTACAGGTATTTCCTACACCATACAATCTAATTATTACATTATCAAATCGCTTGTCCAAATTCAAACAGATTGACTCAGCTAAATTAAATAGATTCAATCTTATAATTTAATTCACTTTTATACTTATCTAAGGTTAGTTTTTATTTCATTCTTTATTTCCTCGCAAGGCATGATGAATTCACATCTTCCCTCGTCGACCAAAGTTTACATTAATCAGCGTTTCAAACTGCATAACGCAAGCCCGATCTAGTAGCAATCAGGCCTGCATTAATTGAAATAACATGACTTTTACCGACAATTATCATTTGCAATCCGAAGGTTTATTTGGTCGTTCTAAACAATATTCACAATTGGGATCTGCACATGGGGTATCGCGCCATTCGTCACAAGGTAAACAATACACTGAATCAAATTCGTCATTATAAGTTAATCTAGCAAGACAATCCGGACAATAATCAGGCATCTCGGATAATTCAATAATTTTTCCTTTGTTGGCAAAAAATATGGCTTCTATAGTTTTTTTTTCAGTAGCCGTATTTAGTAGGTCATCCCAACTAAGACCGAGATCTTCCATTGTCCATTTTCGTTCATTTGGATCCAAATAAAAAATCTTTTTTTTCCCCAATTGGCTTCACCCCTTCATTCGATATATTGTACCATGAAATGCATGAAATTCAATTACTTAAGATGAACTAACATAATGTAATTACTTTGAACAATAAGTGTATACTTACAGTTAATAAACTTGTTGCATCTCGTTTTAAAATAGTGCTTGCTTTCCACAACAGTTTTCGTATACTTTAAAAATGTTTATAACATTAGACTAATTAATTATGATTGTTTGAATAGGAGGATTTCATTGCAAAACCAACCAATAATACGTTTTGAAAATGTCACAAAAAAATATGATGAACAGACAACTGTACTGAATAACGTTTCCTTTGAGATGGAACGCGGTAAATTTTATACATTACTAGGGCCTTCAGGTTGCGGAAAAACGACCATTTTAAGATTAATAGCAGGTTTTATCGAACCGTCAGCAGGAACGATTTTATTCGATGAAAAAAAGATTAATGACTTACCTGCTAATGAACGTAAAGTAAATACAGTATTTCAAGATTATGCCTTATTTCCTCACCTAAATGTTTTTGAAAATGTTGCCTTTGGTCTGCGAATAAAAAAGGTGAAAAAAGATGAAATAATGAGTCGTGTGAAAGAAGCATTAAAATTTGTGAATTTAGATGGCTACGAAACTAGGGAAATCAATGAAATGTCTGGCGGACAAAGGCAGCGTGTCGCAATCGCAAGAGCCATTGTAAATGATCCCGAAGTTATTTTACTTGATGAACCACTTTCTGCGTTAGATTTAAAATTGCGCACTGAAATGCAATATGAACTTCGTGATTTACAAAAACGACTGGGTAAAACATTTGTTTTCGTTACACATGACCAGGAAGAAGCACTTGCTATGTCAGATGAGATATTCGTTATGAATAATGGTGAAATTCAGCAATCAGGTACACCACTAGATATCTACGATGAACCGATTAACCGCTTTGTTGCAGACTTTATTGGCGAATCTAATATTGTCCCCGGAATTATGATTGAAGATTATACTGTTCAATTTACTGGAAAAAGATTCACCTGTGTCGATGAAGGTCTAAATCCAAATGAAAATATAGATATTGTTATTCGTCCTGAGGATTTGGAGCTAACTACTGTGGAAAAAGGTAAATTAACCGTTACTGTGGATACGCAGTTATTTCGAGGTGTTCACTATGAGCTTTCGACATATGACGAAGATGGAAATGAATGGCTTGTGCACTCAACTAAAAAAGCGCAAGTTGGTGAATCGGTAGGCCTAAATTTTGATGCCGAAGATATTCATGTTATGCGACTAAATGAAACTGAAGAAGATTTTGACGCTCGTCTCGAATCCTACGGAGGACCGGAAGATGAATAATAAGCAACTGAATCCATTTTCCGTTGTTCCTTACGCGACTTGGATTCTTCTTTTTGTACTAGCACCTATCGCACTCATCATTTACTATTCTTTTTTAGATTTGTCTGGCGCTTTTACTTTAGAAAACTATAAAAACTTTTTCACATCTGTTTATTTCAGTTTGACAATCAATTCTTTTTGGTATGCATTCCTAATTACTTTTTTCACATTGCTCTTTGCTTATCCAACAGCTTACTTCTTAACAAAAACCAAGCATAAACAGCTTTTATTACTCCTTATCATTATTCCATCTTGGATTAATTTGCTGTTAAAGACCTATGCGTTCATTGGTTTATTCGGACTTTACGGACCTGTAAATGCATTCTTAAAAGTCGTTGGTATTGGGCAACACCAACTTCTTTTTACAGATTTTAGTTTTGTATTCGTTTCTGTTTATATTTTCATACCTTTTATGATTTTGCCTATTTTTAATTCGCTCGATAAACTTAACCCCTCCCTATTTGATGCCGCTCATGATCTCGGCGCAAATTCGTGGACTACTTTTCACCGTGTCATTTTACCCTTGACGATGAACGGAGTAAAATCCGGCATACAAGTTGTATTCATACCAGCATTATCATTATTTATGATTACGCGGCTCATCGCTGGCAATAAAGTAATCACACTTGGTACTGCAATCGAGCAACAATTTCTTGTTACCCAAAATTGGGGAATGGGCTCAACTATTGCAGTGTTTCTTATCTTATTCATGTTCATCATAATGTTGTTAACGAACAGTACAGAAAAGGGGGCGAACGTCAGTGGCAAAAGGAAATAAGTTCCCTAAATTTTATTTGGCGTTCGTCTTTTTAATCTTATACGCGCCAATATTTTACTTAATATTTTATTCTTTTAATTCAGGTGGATCAATGTCTGGTTTTGAATCTTTTACTTTGGAGCACTATGCTGCTGTTTTCGAAGATAAACGTCTTATTGTAATTCTAATCAATACAATTATTGTCGCATTATTATCTGCTCTCATAGCAACGGTAATTGGGGTGCTTGGTGCCTTAGCCATTTTTTTCATTCGCAATAAAGCGATGCGAAAAGCAGTGCTGTCTTTAAATAATATCCTCATCGTAAGTCCTGATGTAATTATCGGGGCATCATTTCTAATTTTATTTACGATGATTGGAATTAAGCTCGGGTTCATTTCTGTGCTCATTTCACATATTGCTTTCAGCATCCCTATCGTCGTTATTATGGTCTTGCCCAAACTGCAGGAAATGAGTCCGTCCCTAATAGATGCGGCGCTCGATTTAGGTGCTACAAAGCGTGACGTTTTAACGCGTGTCATTGTGCCTTTTATTAAACCTGGGATTTTTGCTGGTTTTTTCTTAGCACTCACCTATTCGCTTGATGATTTTGCCGTAACTTTTTTCGTGACAGGAAATGGGTTTTCAACGCTATCAGTAGAAATATATTCAATGGCACGTGCAGGTATTACTTTAACGATTAATGCATTATCAGGACTCATTTTCATTGTCACAATTATATTGGTGTTTGGGTATTACGCATTTAGCCGCAGAGTAAAAGCCCCAGTATCGGAGGTGCGGAAATGAAAGATATTACACGTGCTGCAATAGGTATTGTCATCATTTCAATACTTCTAATTTTTATCAATTCAAAATTAAATGACAGTGGGGATGGAACAAGTAAAAATACGATAACTGTTTTTAATTGGGGAGAGTATATTGATCCAGATTTACTAAAACAGTTTGAGAAAGAAACTGGTATTAAAGTGAGTTATGAAACATTTGATTCCAACGAAGCGATGATGACAAAGATTGAACAAGGTGGAACTACTTACGATGTAGCCATGCCCTCCGAATATGCGATTGAAAAAATGAAAGAAGCGAATTTACTTATTCCGATTGATCAATCTCAATTATCAAACATAGCCAATATCGATTCCTACTTTCTTGATTTACCATTTGATCCAGGCAATGAGTATTCAATTCCATACTTTTGGGGTACCGTTGGAATCGCCTTTAACCCTACTCTTCTAGAAGGACAAACCTTTAAAAGTTGGGAAGATTTATGGGACCCCACTCTAAAACAAGAAGTCGTATTCGTAGATAGCGCACGCGAAGTTATTGGGATGGGACTAAATTTACTAGGCTATTCTTTAAACTCAACAAACATGGATGAGCTTGAACAGGCTGCAGCTAAATTAAGCGAACTCAACCCGAATGTTAAAGCTGTAATTGGTGATGAAATTACACAACTTATGGTGAACGAAGAGGCTGCAGTTGCACTAACATGGTCAGGACAAGCTGCAGATATGATGGCTGACAACGAGAATATAGATTTCGTTATTCCTGAAGAAGGCTCAAATTTATGGTTTGATAATATGGTTATTCCACGCACAGCGGATAACTTAGAAGGTAGCTACGCCTTTATTAACTTTATGTTAGACGCAGAGGTTGCTGCTCAAAATGCAGATTACGTCGGATATTCGACACCTAACTTAGCTGCATTAGATTATATGGATCCTGAAGTAATTGAAGATGAACGTTATTATCCTGACGAGGAAGCACGAGAACATTTAGAAGTATACAGAAACTTGGGACTTGATATGTTAGGTACGTATAATGAACTATTCTTGAAATTCAAAATGGATTTGAGATAATAAAAGACTGACTTTGACCTTCAATGTCAGTCCTTTATTCTCCTTTATTTTGCCTCAGTATGATAAGATATTTAGATACACGAAATACTAAAGGAAGCTGTGATGTGATTGGAAAATAAAACTAATAAACTTGCATTGATATTACTTATGTTTAATTTATTTGTTGTAATGTCGGGAGTCGGGCTCATTATCCCAATTATGCCCGAATATTTAAGTACATTTGGCGTTGCAGGACAGGCACTAGGTTTTCTTATTGCGGCTTTTTCATTATCACAATTTATCTTTTCTCCACTCGCTGGCGATTTATCAGATAAACACGGGCGGAAGAAGCTTATTATAGTCGGATTAATCATATACGGTCTTTCACAACTTGCATTCGGGTTATCAACTCAATTATGGATGTTATATGTGGCTAGGTTCTTCTCTGGACTAGGTGCTGCATTTATTATGCCACCAACAATGGCATTTGTTGCAGATATAACAACACCTCAAAACAGAGGAAAAGGAATGGGACTTCTTGGTGCTTCCATTTCGCTTGGTTTTATGATTGGACCTGCAATCGGTGGTTTTCTATCAAAAATCAGCCTTGAATTTCCGTTTTACTTTGGGGCTTCCGTTGCTATTATCGCTGCAATTATTTCTTTATTCTATTTACCAAACCCTCCTCCAATCGTTAAAAACGAAAAAAGCATTGTTAAAAAGAGCGAAGGTTTAATTCAACAAATGAGGCGCTCTGCTAAAACACCGTATTTTATCATGTTCATTGTGACATTCGTCTTTTCATTTGGCCTAGCTAATTTCCAGTCAACGATCTCCCTTTATGTTGACCATAAATACAGTTACACGCCTTCACAAATTGCTGTCATTATTACAATCGGTGGATTTGTCGGCGTCATTGCACAAACCTTTTTTGTCAACCGATTATTTAATAAATTCGGTGAGATGCGTGTTATTTTGGTGAACCTCGTTATTGCCGCAATTGCTATGATTGGGATTGTTTTTGTAAATTCATTCTTTTCAATTATACTTGTTTCCTCTATATTTTTTACCGCGACATCGCTTCTTCGTCCTGCCGTCAATACGCTTGTTTCAAAACTTGCAGGGTCTGAACAAGGTTTTGCGGCTGGAATGATTGCCGCCTATATGAGTCTTGGAAATATGATTGGACCTGCACTTGCAGGTATACTATTTGACATCAATATTATCTTTCCATATATTATTGGAACAATCGTCTTACTCATCTGCTTTACCATTGCGTTTCTTTGGTCTAAGCGAAGTGCGGAGTTACTATCAGAAATTTAACCATAACAAAAAGGATATGCCAGTAACATTAATGGCATATCCTTTTTGTTATTCCAATCTTCAATATTAAACCGATTTCTAATTCAAGTATCAATTCCATTATTTATTCGCAGGCGATGTGCCTGTTCTTGAATGACTTCCGTAAAAGCAGCGACTTGTTTTAATTCAAAAGTTGATTCATAACCAATTAGCCATGTATCTCTTGTAAGCTCAAATTCTTCATCATCATTTAATAGTGGAATTTTATTTACAACTTCATCCCCCGTTAACGTAATGGCCGGTAAGATTGCATATCCAATACCGTTAAGCGCAAGTTGTTTACACGTTTCAATTTGATCGACCGTAATTTGACGTCCCGGCTTTCTAGCAAAATGACGATGCCACCAACGCTGTATTTCAAGATGGTAATTTGAATCACTTTTAAATTGAATAAACGGTCGTTTGGAATCAGTTAATTGATCTATCGAAGAAATTTCTTGGTCCACGAGATAAAGCTGATCCCTAAACAAATGCGTCTTCCTACTTTTCCAATCTATATGACCACGTACAATACCAATATGTGCTTCACGTTCATATAGAGCCTTGACAATTTCGGAGCTCCAACCTGTTATTAATGAAATTTGGGCATCCGGATAACGTTCAACATACTCTTTCAATACTTGTGGTAGCCATGTATGACCAATAAGCGTAGAACAACCTATTTTCAGTGTTCCATGTACTTTATCAACCATTGATGCAATCATACCAAAAGTTTCTTCACGCTTAATAAGGGCTTCCCTGGCATAAGCAATGATGATTTCACCCGCCGGGGTTGCTTCAAGCCCCTTTTGTGAACGAATAAAAAGCATTGTTTCCCACTCTTTTTCAATAGATTGCAATCTTTGAGATAATGCAGGTTGTGATAAAAAAAGTCTCTCAGCAGCTTTACGCATATTTCCTTCCTCAGCTAGTGCTTTTATAATTTCGAGTTCAGTCATATTCATTATCTAACCCCCTCCCGCGTGGTATCCGTAATATGAGTACAAAACTTAGAATTGCAAAGCATGCGACCCCTATATAAACCCATTGCAATGATTGAGCCAAAGCCTGTTGAAGAAATTCTATATTATCAAACGAAATAGATTGTCGTTGTTCATCTGTTAATAACAAATTTACATCATCTAACTCAAAACTCGAACCGTTAGCTTTAAACTTTGATAGTAACGCGCCATTCAAAATTGCGCCATATAAAGCGGCACCTATAGTATTTCCGAAGTTCCTCATAAACGTATTGGCTGCCGTTGCCGAGCCCCGAATTTCACGAGGTACTGCACCTTGAATTGTTACAATGAAAGACGTTGTTGTTAAGCCCATTCCAACGCCTATAAAAAAGCTGGCTATTGCAACATACCAAGGACCGTAAGCTGCTTGCATAAAGACAAATAATACAGCACCAACTATAAACGCAAGCCCGCCAAAAAAAGATACAATAAATGTACCAAAACGAATTAATAAATGTCCTGCAAATGAAGATGCTATTGGCCAACCAATCGACATCGCTGTTAACGTAAAACCAGCAATAATAGCAGGTTGTACCATCACACCCATCACATATGTCGGTAAATATGTAGTAACACCAATCAATATAAAACCAGTGGTAAATGAAACAAGATTAGCATAAAGGATGACCTTATTCTTCCAAATGACAAATGGCATAATTGGATCTTTTGTAGCGCGTTCTGCGATGATAAAAAAAACAAACAAGCCCAAACCTAATACAATAATTAAAGATCCAATCATAGATAATCTACCAAATGATTGTCCACCTTCAACTAACCAAAATATAATTGCAGAAAGCGAAAACGTTAATAGTACTGCACCTTTATAATTGATTGAAGTTTTTCCAGTCCGCCTAGGCTCATGAAGAAACAAGCCAATCCCGAGAATAGAAAGTAAACCTAGTGGTACATTTATCCAGAATATTAATTGCCAACTAAAGTAATGGACAATACTACCACCAATAACAGGACCTAAAACAGCTGAAATACCCCAAATACTTGCCAAATAACCTTGTACCTTTGCCCGTTCCTTGGTCGAATAAATATCTCCAATAATTGTAGTAGTAATTGGCATTACTGCACCAGCACCTAACCCTTGAACAAGCCTAAAAATAATTAACTGTGTCATAGAATCTGCTAAACCACATAAAATTGATCCGATTAAAAAGATTGTTAATCCGATGAATAAAATACGCTTTCTTCCGTATATGTCCGCAAGTTTTCCATAAATGAGTACAGTTACTGTGCTCATTAATAAGTATGCAGAGAACACCCAACTATATCTCGAAAAACCACCAAGTTCTGATGCAATGACTGGCATTGCTGTCGTCACAATGGTTGCTTCAACCGCTCCTACAAACATAGCTAACATGACAGATATGAGCACAAGTGGGCGGTTCGTTATCTTTTCCACTTTAGTAATCATTATATTTATGCCTCCAATCAGAAAAAGACTCCTATTACAGGAGCCTTACTAATAATATTACATCATTATTAATTCGAATATATATACTTTTTCAGCTCTTTTAATAAAACTCGCCTCGTCAAAATGCCAGCAAATACTCCATCCTGATCCACTACACAAAGAAACGGATGATCGATGAGCAGATCGAACCCTCGCTGAAATGTATCTGTCGTTCGCATTGAAGCAAATTCAGTACTCATTATTTCATCAACTTTTAAATCAGGTAATCGCTCATACTCAATATGAGAAAGACCAAGAATAGAATCTGTAACAGTGGTAATACTTAGTAAACCATGTAATCTATCCGATGAATCAAGAACCGGTACTGAAGAATAGCCTGTTTTCGTTAAAACGAGTAAAGCGTGCTCCGCACTATTACCCGCCGAAACATTCGCTACTTTTTCAGCAGGAATAATATGGTCCTTTATAGGCATAAATAAAAATTCTTTGTTATTCACAGAAATCATGTAAGTCGACTCCTTCTATCACTCTGCAGTTTCGTCATATCTTTCACTCCCCATTGTACCATAAGATGTAGTATTGGGAATACAGAATGATAAAGTGAAAAAGTTTCGTTAGACTAATATATTTATAACGCGCAAAAAACCTCTTTCACTAGAAAGAGGTGGCGTAATAGACAATTGCGAAGCCCATAAATAAATACGAAATTATAATCACCCAGAGTAGTGGATTTAAAGTAACCGGACGCTCCTCAATTACTTCACTAATTTCAGATCTACCTTTCACATCCGATTTACCTTTCGAAGATTTTCTAATCGAAGAGTAAGTAATCCAAATGATAATAAGCGTAACAAAAACAAGCCATTTCATCATAAAGTCCAAAATCATATCACTCCTTTTCAAGAAAGGATGTGCAAGTTAGACTTATTTATTCAGTTAGTTAGAACGGAAACTGATTCAACCATTGACCACCGTCAAGTGTCACAATTTCCCCATTCATATAAGAAGCTTTATCAGACATGATAAATGCCGCGAGCTCAGCTACTTCTTCTGGTTTTCCAAGTCTGCGAAGAGGAATTGAATCTATTGTGCGTTTAGCCGCCTCTTCAGACTCCCATAACTTGTCTGCTCCGCCTGTACGCTCGATAGGTCCAGGCGCTATCCCGTTTACCCTAATTCCGTATTGCGTGCCCCATTCAACCGCCAACGTACGTGTAAGTGACATCACTCCTGCTTTAGCTGCAGCTGAATGAATGACACCTGGCCCAGCGTCCCAAGCGTACGTCGCCAGCATATTTAAAATATTACCTTGTTGTTTTTTCTCAATCCAATATTTCCCCACAGCACTTGAACAATAAAAAGTGCCGTTTAACACTATATCAATAACCGAATTCCAACCATTTGGTGATAAATCTTCTGCACGTACAATGAAATTACCAGCAGCATTATTCACAAGACCGTCTATGCGACCGAATAATCCATCAGTGAATTCGACAAGTGCAGAAACAGACTCAACTTTTCTGACGTCCATTTGAAATATATGAGCGTTGTCTCCAATTTCTTCTTGAGCAGACTTCAAACGTTCAAGGTCTCTCCCTGTAATAACTACTTTTGCACCTTCATTTGCAAACTTTTGCGCCATATACTTTCCCATTCCATTAGATCCACCAGTAACAATAATCACTTTTCCGTCATACATTCTAATTCCCCCTTTGTAGTGAATGAACAGTCACTCATTATTGTAGCACGAGGAATGACTAAAAACGATAAATGATTTGACATCTAGTAAAATTAAACCACATAATATAAAAATAGACTTCACCCTATATTACTTTATCTATACAATTGCAAATATACTATTTTCTGTTATGATTTCATGTACATTCTGAGGTATTCTTGTTACTATACAATTATAAAGATTAGTTCAAAAGTATTTAAACTATAAAGTAGGAGGACCATATTGGAGAATAAAAATTATATCCGTCAACTAACAATAGCAATTTACACAGTAAACCGACATGCAAAAACTGCACCTAATAATAAAGAGCTTTATGCACTAAAAAAGATTGCTCTAGATAAACTAATTAGTTCAGGGGATGCAATAAAAATCGGCTTACACTTTGTCGAAAATCCTAAATTTAGTAAACAACATTCAACAACACTTGTTACATGCTGCGATTTTCTCTTTCATATGATTCCCGAGAAAGAAGATTTTGATACACTCCCTCACCTCGGCCATCAAGATCAGACTTCACGGAATCCACAAGAACGAATGAGCCTTCGTGCAGCCAAAGAACTTCTTGATAAGTTTGCAGATGTCCCCCAAAATAATACTCATGAAAAAAAACAACAGCCCTCAATTAAAAAAAATCATGTAATGGACAATGCCACTAACTTTAGATCGTCATATTTAGATGGCTACTAATTATATCCCAGCAAAAAAAGGACAATCAAGCATTTTATGCAGATGATTGTCCTTTTTTAAATTAGAGTTTACTCATAACTTTTATAAAGTGCTTGCGTCCCTTTATCCCCATATCCACTAACAACTAAATCATTATATAAACTACGCGCCAATTTCAATCCAGGTAAATTTAGTTTCATTAATTCTGCCTCTTGAAGAGCGATATCCATATCCTTCATGAAATGCTTTACATAAAAACCAGGCTCAAAATCACCTTTCAACATTCGGGGAGCAAGATTTGATAATGACCAAGATCCAGCTGCACCGGATGAAATTGAAGACAATACTTTATCTGGATCTAGCCCAGCATTTATTGCATAAGAAACAGCTTCACACACGCCAATCATACTCGTTGCAATCACGACTTGATTACACATTTTCGTATGCTGACCCGCTCCCGCTGATCCCTGATAAACAATACCTTCCCCGAAAACAGATAGTAATGGTAAAACTTTTTCAAATATTTCTGCATCCCCACCACACATTATTGACAAAGTTCCATTTTTCGCACCAATATCACCACCAGAAACTGGCGCATCAATTGAAGACATTTTACGTTTTTCAGCCTCTTTCGCAATCCTTATCGCCAGTGCAGGACTTGAAGTCGTCATATCAACAAGAATTTGCCCCTCATGACTCCCTTCAAAAATCCCATTCTCACCAAAGTAAATTTGCTCAACATCTGAAGGATATCCAACCATAGTGATAATTACGTCTGCACTAGAAGTCGCCTCACTCGCTGTCTCAGCCCATGTCGCACCATCTTTAATTAGTGTAGCCGCTTTTTCTTTTGTACGTGTATATACTGTAACCTCATATTTCTTACTTAGTAAGTGCCTAACTACACTACTACCCATAACACCCGTGCCAATGAACGCAACCTTTTTCATAATCATCACTTCTTTCTTTATGTATTAACTACTCAATTTATTCTATCAGAAAATACAAAATTCACCATTACTTCATTTTAATTTAGACATAAAAAGAGAGCATACCGTTTTACCGGTCTGCTCTAAAAAGGGGGAAATGAGAATATTTCGGTGTTCTTTTATATTGTGCCCCTTTAATAAAAAAATTAAACATAAAATTAATATTTAAACGTTCATTAAAATTAATCAGAAATTCTATATATCATTCAATTTATCTTTTTTAACCATATTCAAATTATTTGGTTTAGGCTTGGAAGTTTTAACCGTAAATTCATTCATCAATTTATCAAGATCACGACTCAATTGCAACGTCTCACTTGCGGAACGACCTTTTTTCATAGCAACTTCTAACATCGCTTTGCGCATTGATTCAATTTCTTTTTTTAATGAATAATTCAAAATTATCCCTCCCCAAACAAGTCTGGCGATTTTAATTATGATTATACATCACTCTTATAGTTATTGCTATCAGAACCTTCAAAGTATTTACTTTATTTATAAAAATGAATAATGTGAGAGTTAGTATGTAAAGTCTAATAGGAGAATTAAAGGAAAATCTACCATCGATAGATTTTACTTAATTCAGTTTACCAGTGTTAATAGTTCATTCTTTCACATTTTTAAAATAGTACATTACAGGAAAAGATATATAAAACCTTTACCTATTTCATCTTTTAAGGCAAAATAGAAGGAGACAAGATGAAACTTTTAATCTACTAGGTTCGTCTGTTTATCTTAAGGAGGAGTTATTATGAAGAACAAATTACGCTTACTTTACCTAATTTCCGTCTTAGCACTAGTCCTGGCAGCGTGTGGTACGAGCGATACCGAAAAAAGCGACCCAGCCCCAGAGGATGATACAACAGTAACAGAAGTTAATGACAACAGTGAAGTAAATGATAAAACACCGTCAGAAACTGAGACCCAAACAGAGGAACCTATTGAAGATAATGAAGTTGTTTCAGGTACAGAAGATATTGAAATTGATAAAGAACCAACTGAAACAGATACAGAAATAGACATTACAGCAGAAACGACACTTGTCGATAGCGATGAACAGGCATTTTCAATAAATGTCCTGCCTAACTATAAACTTTCTAGCGAAGAACCAGGAAGAGACATTTTATATTTAGAATCCGATGATTCTGTTTTCATGAGAGTTGAGACAATGGAAGCAGAAGAAGGTACTTATGATTATTTAGCTGAAAATATGTTAGTTGTACTCGAAGCTTCTGGTAATGGAGAGAAACCTGTAGAAGTTACAAATGTAGATTTACTTCCTTCAAACGAAGCGCTAGAAAATGTCCAAGTCTATCAAATTAGTACTAATGATGCCCCCGTGACAGGTATATTATTCAAAAAGGACAATTTAATCGTTCGACTTACAATTTTCGATTCTGTAAAATCTGAGTATTATAGTGATTTTCTTCATATGGGTGAAACAGTTACTAGTAAATAATTTAACTACAACGAAAAAGCGGTCCTCTGATCAAACCCAGAGGTACCGCTTTTTTTTATGAAAGATCCTTTACAGACAATCCAAGCTTACGAAGTAATTCAATTGCCGCATCCTGCTCGTTTGAATTTAATTCTGACATAAGCATTTCTATATTTTCAGCATGCTTAGGAAAAATTGATTGTATTAAATCCTTGCCCAGTTCTGTAATCGAGATATATGTGATGCGTTTATCTTTTGCACAGCAAACCCGTGTCAATAAACCTTTTTTTTCTAACTTATCCACAACATATGTCATAGATCCACTTCCCATTAGGATCTTTTTACCTATTTGCTGAATAGGCTGCTGTCCCCGGTGATAAAGTAGTTCGAGAACGCCAAATTCAGTTGAGTTTAAACCAATATCATCAATTAATTTTTGTGATTCTTCAGCGATTACTTTACTAGCACGCGTTAAAACGATAAATAGTTTTAACGCGCGTTCTGTATCTTTTTCCATGCTCTATTTCACCCTTATCCATTCGGAGATTGAGTATGATTATAACTGAATTCCAATTAAAACACCAAAGTGGCCATTGATATATTACTTTTAAAGTAATTAAGCCATGAACCCTAATAGCGTTAACTCTTCTTCATCTAATATTTCATTCCCAGCTACTTTAACAGTTGTGGGAAATGTCAAAGTGAACTTCGTACCCTTCCCGACATTACTTTCAACATCAATTGAGCCACCATGATCATTAATCGTATTATAAACAAATGGTAATCCAAAACCATTCCCGTCTGAACGTGTCGTAAAATAAGGACTAAAAATTTGTTTTAAATGTTCTACACTTATACCTTTACCTGTATCTTCAATTGTCGCTATTATTTGAGTCTCATTTTCTTTTTTAATTCCGATAGTAAGTACACCACTGTGCGACATCGATTCCATAGCATTTTTTATTATATTTAAAAGAGCTTGTTTCAGCTTAATTTCATCACCATAAATCAAATCATGTGGGATGTTATTACTTTTCCAATTAATTTCAATACCCTCTAAACTAGCTTTTGGCGTAATAATTTTAGCCATATCCGATAATAGCTTTTGTAATGAAATAAGTCTCCGCTCATTTTTACTTGGTTTCGATAGCACAAGCATTTCACTTAATATAGATTCCATTCGATTTATTTCATCATCAATTACGTTTAAATATCTAATTGTTTCCCCATCTGCAGAAATCTTTAATAGTTGTGTAAACCCCTTCAAAGTAGTTAAAGGATTTCTAATTTCATGAGCAATACTTGCTGCTAATTCACCTACAGACGATAATGAATTTGAATGCGACAACTTATCTTCTAGTGTTATTTCATGTGTTCGGTCTATTACTCTTGTTATAAAAGTACACGTTTCATCATCGTACTCTGTCGAAAAAAAGTAATACCGGAAGCTCTCGTCTTCTTTTTCATAACGCACTAAACTACTAGAACTTCCATTGACAAGAGCCAACTCCATATATTTCTGGAACTTTTCAGGTGTACTAGAAAACAAATTTATAAATTCCGTCATTTTTTTCCCAATAAAGAAATCGGGTGATAAATCGAAAAACCTTCGCGATGAATCATTAACATCACGTATAACGCCATCTTGATCCGCAAGTATCATTAATATTCCTGCAGTATGAAATGCATTTGAATAAACATTTTTAGGTTCTTCATAGCTCTTTTTTATTTCTTTAAAGTAAACAGCAAAGTATGAAGTAGTATTACAGTAAATTACAATTAGTTTCATATGCGTAACTTGTTGAATGTTTAAGCGTAATTTTATTTCAAAATCAATATTTTTATTTTTCTCGGCAAGTCTGGCATATTCGCACCACATATCCAATCTGTTATCTTTGGATAAATCCTGAATTCTACCTAATCTTTGCATCTCAAATTTTTTGCGAAAGGCATCGTTTAATTGGACGACAGTTCCGTCTTTGTTTAAAATAGCCAATGGTTTATTGGTACTTCTGAAAATATGATCATAATTAAATGCTGTAATTTCTTCAAACTTCATGTTTATTCCTCCTGTTCCTATCTATAAACAGTATGAAAAACAATTCCAATTCATTCTTATTTAAAATCTTCATGAAATGTATCTTCAATTCAGATTATTACATACAAAACAAAATTTTAACATAGGTAATTAGTTCTACAGAATAAAATTTTCCCACTAATCAAAAAATTAGGTTATAAATAAGCAATATTAATATCACTATAAAAAGATAGTGATATTAAAAAAAATCACTTTAATCCAATTAAGATTAAAGTGATTTTCAGTTATAAGTCTTAAATTACGTTGTTTTCATAAAACAACATAAGGAACCTTCACTATTTTGAAATAGTGAAATTCCCTTTTATTATTCTTTCTACTGTGTTTTCATTTAAAAATATCAGGAGTAAAGACCTTTCATTCTTTTAAATTCAACCAATTATGACACGTTCTTTCGGAAAATGATAAGGCGACTTTTTCGTTTTCCCACCAAGTGTATACAAGAATGAAATAAGCCCCACGCGACCGATGAACATAAGCACCATTAAAACAACTTTTCCAACAACGGAAAGATCTGACGTAATACCAAGGGACATTCCGCAAGTACCAAACGCAGAGGTAATTTCGAATAGTAACGCAACAACAGACACATTTGGTTCTGTAATGATAAGTAAAATCAAAGCAACAAAAACCATCATAGTTGCCACTATAATGACTGCATAGGAACGAAATACATCAATTACTTTTATTTGTCTATTAAAAATATGAATGACTTCATTTCCTCTAGCAAAATTAATAAGGAATAAAATAGCTATCGCTACGGTAGTTGTCCTAATTCCACCTCCAACAGAACTTGGAGAAGCGCCAATAAACATAAGCAAACTAATGAAAATATCTGTCGCATCACTAAACTGCGTTATATCGAATGTTGTTAGCCCTCCAGATCTCGAAGATACGGAATGAAATAGCGATGTGAAAACTTTTTCATGCCAAGCCATTCCTTTAAATGAATTTACTGACTCCAAAATAAAAATCATAATAGCCCCAAATGCGAGTAGTATCCCAAAGGTTGCGGTAGTAATCTTTGTAAAAAGCGAAAAGCGGAAATGTTTATTCTTTTTCGATAAAAAGCTCTTCACTTCTATTAACACAGGAAATCCAATCGCACCTAAAATAATTAAAATCATTGTTACTATTTGAATAAAATAATCGTCGAAATAAGGACGAAGTGATTCCCCTGTCAGGTCGAATCCTGTGTTTGTCGTAGCGGATACTGACATAAATACACCATGTAGTAATGCTTCCCAAAAAGAATCATAAAACCTCATAATATAGGCGGTAAATAATAACCCGCCCACCAATTCAATGATGAAAATTAAAGATACTATTTGCCTTATTAATTGGACAACGCCGGCAACACTATACTGGTTGTGATCAACCATTATAAGTTGCCTTTCACGCATACCAATTCTTTTTTTCATAATGAGCCAGAAAAATGTACCCATCGACATAATGCCGATACCGCCAATTTGTAAAACAAGCATAATCATTACGACACCAAATGCTGAATACGTTTCTGAAATATTAATGGATGTTAATCCCGTAACACTAACGGCACTAACCGCTGTAAATAGACTATCTATAAAAGATACTTTAACACCAGGCTTATAAACTCCTGGTAAGTTTAATATTAAAAATGATGATGATATAGCAAGGAAATAATAAAATACAATGATTTGAGCAGGAGTGAATTTCCTCAAACTTTCACGATTAAATTTAATTAGATACGACTCCCTTCATCACAGGAAATTAATTTCCTTACTTTGCCGATTTGTTATTCTTATGATCTTTCCGTACCCCAGAGAAATAACCGTTAAGACCAATAAACACTAAGACAATCCAGAACGTCGCATTCCATAATGTTGAATGAGGGAAGCCAGGATCTAGCACTTGTATTTCAGGATGAGCAAGTGTCATGACAAGTAACTTCACGCCTACCCAACCTACAATAAGAAAGGCTGCTGTTTCGAGTGATGGATACTTTTCCAATACAACAACAAACTGTCTAGCTGCAAATCTCATGATTACCAAACCGATGATACCACCTAAAAGCATTACAGTAAATTGACCTCCGTTAATGCCACCGATTTCGAAATCCCCTAATTCAGGAAGCGTAACAGCGAGCGCTACTGCAGCTAACATTGAATCAAGTGCAAATGCGATATCCGCAAGTTCCACTTTCACAACCGTCATCCAAAAACCAGACTTTTTTCGCGCTTTTAAATCAATCTCATTATTCTCGTGCTTTCGTTGATCAATGATACTTTTTATAGAAATAAACAGTAGATATGCTGCACCTAATGCCTGAATCCACCACATATTAACAAGAAAAGTAATCATAAACAATGCAGCAAAACGGAAAACAAAAGCCCCTAATAATCCGTAAAATAATGCTTTCTTCTGTTCAAGTCGGGGTAAATGTTTGACCATAACAGCCATTACCACCGCATTATCTGCCGCTAATAGTCCTTCTAATACGATTAACACAACGAGCACCCATGCATATTGTAACAAAATTGCTTCCAATGTAATTCCCCCTATAAGTAAATATAAAAAGACCCTCACCTAATAAATAGGCAAAGGTCTCGCTAAGACGGAATTTATGTTACAAATTTCGGCTATCATAACCGGTGGCAAAACCACGTATTGACGACTATGAAATAGGTTTCCCTAAAGCTACTCCCCTTCGACAACTGTCAAAAGTTATTAAGTTAACGGTCTTTTAAGTTAGTATACCATTTAATATGCGAAAGTAAACATATTTATTCAATTGTAACGTGAAATTCTGCATTATTTTTATGGTCATTATAGAAATAAGCCATTGTCGGAATTGAAGTAATAAAATCTGCACATTTAATATCGCTATTTTTTAATAATCGTTCAGCAACTGTTGTATCAAAAGTTGCATTCCAAGTTAAATAATCGAGTGTCTCAGCTTCCACGCCTAGTTTCCGCCTTAGGATTTTAAATGATAGACCTATTTCTGCTAATGATTTTGGCAACCTTCCCTTCGGTTCATTACCAGTTAATTCAATAACCATTGCTCGATAAACTTCTTCAATACCATGAGGTGAAGGATCCGTTAAATGGACAGTAGATCCAGCAGCTTCTTGATGATCTGACAAATAAATAGCCGCTTCAATAATATAATCAATCGGAACCACATTAATTTTCGCTTTAGACCTTCCAACATATGGTATGAAAGGTAGCCATTTTAGTCGATCAATCAAATTCATAAAAAAGTAAGGTCCATCAAATTTAATTGTTCCACCTGTTTTAGAATGTCCGCGCACAATGCCAGGTCGAATAATTGTGACTGGTACCATTCCTTTTAATTGTTCAATGACTAGCTCCGCCTCATACTTTGTTTCCTCATAATGATTTTTAAACGCTTTTGGACGAATTAATTCGGTTTCAAGCAAATTTCCTTCACGCGTTCCTGCAACATAAGCTGTACTAAAATACATTAAACGTTCAATTGATGGATGACTTCCAATAAAATCACTTACCCTTTTTGTTCCATCCACATTTACTTTCCAAGCAATCTCCTCCTTTACAGCGAGATCATAGATAGCTGCAAGATGCCATACGACAAGTGATTCCTTTTCTAATATAGCAAGCATGTCGGAATCCAGGCCAAGATTTGGAAGTGTAATATCCCCACAAATTACTACTAACTGTATATCGGATTCTAATTCTGCATTTATTGCCGCAGCACGAGTTTTAGCCAACTCTATTTGTGAAGCTTGAACGAGTGTGTAAAATTTCTTAACGTGCCCTTTTTTTATTAACCCTTTTATTAGTTCAGTCGTTATAAATCCAGGAAAACCAGTAAAGAAATGAGTTTTCATGAAATCCCCCCTTTTCGTTATTATATCAACCTATTTTTATTTTACTATAGCAATTATCAGAATAAACTACTACACAACGAGAGCAACGTGCATTGATTCAAGATTAAATTATAAAATCACTTGAATCAATTTCATAATGACCTTAATCTGCTACAACGACGCAATATATAGTTTGAGAACGCTTCAACTCAACTATATATTGTAGTGGAGTAGAAATAAAACCCAATTATGAAATTGATTGACTTATATTAAATATAAAAAGAACCTCCTGAGAAAAAAGGAGGTCCAACATTATTTCTTAGGTACTGCTCTGCGCATCGTTTGTCGATCAAATAGACTGTATATGACAGGTACTACATACAATGTTAAGAACGTTGAACTTATGAGGCCGCCAATAACTGCTATCCCCATTGGTTGGTTCATTTCCGTTCCTTCTCCAATTCCTAATGCTAGTGGTAACAACCCAAGAATTGTTGTCAACGCCGTCATTAGTATTGGACGAACTCGGTCTTTAACAGAAGTGATAATCGCGTCATACGAACCCATACCAGCTTCTTTCCGTTGATTAATATAATCAACAAGAACAATTCCATTATTTACGACTATCCCAACGAGGACGAGTAACCCAATAACAGCCGTTACACTAATTGGCGTACTCGTTACAAATAGCCCAACTGACACTCCAATAATCATTAATGGAACAGAGAACATAATTACAAACGGATACTTAAACGATTCAAATTGCGCCGCCATAACAATATAAACCAGTACTACCGCCAATAAAATTGCCATCAACATATCATTAATTGCACTTTCGAAAAGTTCACGATCTCCGCCAAATGACACTTCGACTTCATCTGGAAACTTAAGTTTATCAATTAAATCATTGACCTTTGTCGTCATTTGACCCAGTGACTCTGTCGATACATACTTCACATTAAACGTTACAGAATGTGTCTGATCAACTCGTTGAATTGTCACTGGACCTTCAGCAATACTCACTTTTGCTACATCACTTAATGCAACAAAAGTACCCGTCTGCGTACGTAATTTCAACTTTTTCAATTGTTCAATGCTATTACGATACTTTTCATCGTACTGCACATTGACAGCATAAACTTCATTATTTTCTCCAATAATTTGTGTAGCAAATGATCCACGTGTTATATTATTGACCGTTTGAGCAATCTCATAAGGAACAATTCCTTTTTCAGATGCCTGTTTCCGATTCACTTCAATACGAATTTCTTCTACTGTATCTTGAAGTGTGTTTGAAACTTCTGTCACAGAATCAAGCTTGCCTAACTTTTCATTCAACTTTGTTACAGCTTCATCTAAACGCTGCTCATCCGTATCATTTAAGGAAAATGTCAATACATTCGGACTTGACCCTGATGCCGTTTGCAAGTCAAAACTTACTTTGGCATCTTCGCCAACCGCCTTCAACACCTTCGGCTGAACTTTATCAACAAACTCAAAAACTGAACGATCTCGATCTGCTAACGGAACAAGTTTCACATACATTTCTGCAACATTGGCCTCAGATGATCCTTGCGCCAAACTTTGCTGCGTTCCACCAACCAAACTTACATAAACTTCAACATCTTTTTCTTTTTTCAGCTGAGTTTCTATGCGCTTCACAACATCATCTGTCGCTGATGGTGAAGAACCGTTCGGCAAATTTACTGCTATACTAAAAAAACCTTCATCCGTTGCAGGTAAAAATTCCGTTCCCACTTTAAATAACCCGAAACCACTAAAGACAATCATCACAGTCGTTATTAATAATACAATGACTCTATGTTTTAATGACCATTTTACCGAACGCTCAAAACGATTTAACGTTTTTGAACGACGCCTTCTTGCTTCTACATTACGTCGCGGCTTTTTCAACATACGGCTTGCCATCATAGGAACAACCGTCAAAGCAACAACTAGTGAGGCAAATAAACTGAATGATATCGTCAGTGCGAATTCAGTAAAAATTTCTCCTATCAAACCACTGATAAAAATAACTGGAACAAAAACAGCTAAGGTCGTTAATGTAGAAGCGATAATTGCGCCGCCAACTTCTTTTGAACCTTCAGAGGCAGCTTGTTTTGGATCTTTTCCCATCGATAGATGTCGTTCTATATTTTCAATAACAACAATTGCATTATCTACAAGCATACCAATCCCTAAAGCAAGTGCCCCAAGCGTCATAATGTTAAGCGAGAAATTTGCAAAATACATTAGAACAAAAGTAACAATAACTGAATATGGAATTGCAACACCGATAATTAAAGGGCTTTTTATACCTCTTAAAAAGAAGAATAAGACAAGCATCGCAAAAATTCCACCCAAGATGAGTGACTGTCCAATATTACTAATCGCAAGCTTTACATAGTCCCCTTGGTCAAATAATATATCTGACTCGACACCTTTAAATTGCTCCTCTTCTAAAAGGTTATCTAGCGCATCCTTAAACGACGTTGAGACATCCGCAGTGTTTGCACCTGATTCTTGCAGCACAGACATAAGAACGGCTTTCTCTTCATTTGCACGTGTTTCTGTTGTAGATACAGCTTCAGCAAGCGCAACTTTCGCAACATCCTTCACTTTAACCTGATTACCAGTAACGGGATTCACAGCAACATTCAGTTCACTAATATCTTCTACAGACGTTAATAAACTGATGATTCGAGTCGTCAATTGCTTTCCATCATCAGTTTCAATCGGTTCACCAGGCATGGACACATTACTTGCCTGAATAAGTTGAACGATATCTGCTTGTGAAAGTCCAAATTCAACAAGTTTTTTTTCATCTAAAGTAATTTGTACTTCTTCCGTTAACTGACCTGAAACAGTGACACTTGCGACACCTTTTGTTCTGCGTAATTCTTGCTCCAACTCTTCAGCAATGACACGAATATCTACATCAGGATTTGTCGCTCTCAGCGATAGCTGAATTACTGGAAATTGTGACGGATCAAATTTTAAAAACCGGGGTTTATTTGCACCCTCTGGTACAGGAACTTGATCCACACGTTGCATAATATCCATTTGAACATCGTCAATTTTCGTCGACCAATCAAACATTAGAAAAATAAAGTTTGACCCTTCTGCAGAGGAAGATTGAATGGTTTTTAAACCAGGCGTTGTGGATAAACTATCTTCGAGTGGTTTTGTAATCTTTTCGCTTACTTCCGTTGGTGATGCACCAGGATAGCTTGTCACAACCACAGCCACAGGTGGATTTAGTTCTGGAATTAGCGTAACAGGAATACGAAAAAAAGACACCGCTCCTAATATAATTACAAGAAACATTGTAACAATTGTAAATACAGGTCTTCTTATAGAAAAATCACTTATTTTCATATTTTCTCCCTTTCTTCTAAAGTATTGAATTATTCTCATCATAATGAAAACAACTACTTACTTCAAATTAGAGGTACGATTTACAACTAATTTCGCACGACTGTCACATAATGGAAATAATAAAACCTGATCAGACGACCAATTCGTCCAACCAGGTTCAATCTTACAATAGGTTATATAAGTTAATAGTAGGATGTTTATCATGGAACCATCGCATTGCAAAGTCATTTTCGAATAAAAAGACAAATTTATCATGTCGATCCTTAACGAGCATTGCCCGTTGGCCAGCCATCGATTCTTTGACATCTTCTTCATTTTCAATCCAGCGCGCTACTTTCGAGCCAAGATACTCCATTTTGACCTCAACATTGTATTCATGTTTCATACGATGCTCAAAGACTTCAAATTGTAGTTGACCCACTGCACCTAAAAGGACATCTTCAGTATGAAGTGTTCGATAATACTGAATAGCACCTTCTTGAACAAGTTGCAATATACCTTTGTGGAAATGCTTTGACTTCATAACGTTTTTAGCTGTTACACGCACAAATAATTCAGGTGTAAACTGTGGTAATGCATCAAATGTGAAATTAGATTTCCCGCCAATAATCGTATCTCCAATTTGATAATTCCCTGTATCATGAATACCAATAATATCTCCAGCAACTGCTTCGTTCACGATTTCACGGTCATCTGCAAGAAATTGCGTCGTTTGAGTTAGTTTAAATGTTCTTGAAATCCTCGGTACTGTTACGGTCATCCCACGCTCAAATGATCCTGAGACGATTCGAACAAAAGCAATCCGATCTCGGTGAGCAGGGTTCATATTAGCTTGGATTTTGAAAATAAATCCTGAAAACTCTTCCGACTGTGGACTGATTAAGACTTCATCTTTCGTCAACCGAGGTTGTGGTGGAGGTGAAAATTGTAAGAATGTTTCTAGAAAAGTTTGTACACCAAAATTAGTTAATGCACTTCCGAAAAATACAGGCGTTAGTTCACCTTTAGCAATAAGCTCTTCATCAAAATCATTTCCGGCTTCATTTAAAAGGAGGACATCTTCCAATGCTTGTTTATAATAACTTGTTTTTTCCATTGAATGCGGTTCTGCAAGTCCTCCTGCATCATTTAATTCTATAAAACGATTGTCATTTTCAGGCTTCACCGGCTCAACACGTTTATTAAAACGATCATAGATGCCGTAGAATTCTTTCCCCATACCGATTGGCCAGTTCATCGCATAAGATTGAATGCCTAATACCTCTTCTAATTCTTCCATTAAATCCAATGGTTCTTTACCTTGTCTATCCATTTTATTAATAAATGTAAAGATTGGAATACCACGCATCCGACATACTTTAAATAATTTAATTGTCTGTGGTTCAATACCTCGTGCTACGTCAACCATCATTACAGCAGCATCAACTGCCATAAGCGTACGATACGTGTCTTCACTAAAATCATCATGACCTGGTGTATCTAGTATATTTACTCTTTTTCCATCATAATCAAATTGCATGACAGAAGAAGTAACTGATATCCCACGCTGTTTTTCAATTTCCATCCAATCCGATGTCGCAAACTTTCCAGACTTTTTCCCTTTAACCGTTCCAGCATCTCGAATTGCCCCACCGAAATAAAGGAGTTTTTCTGTAATAGTTGTTTTTCCGGCATCCGGATGTGAAATAATGGCAAACGTTCGCCTTGTTGCAATTTTTTCATCTATCGACTTGTTCATAATAAGTAATCTCCTTCTATACTGCTGTTCTAATCATAAAGACATACGGCTCATAATTCAACAATTTTTCTTGTATCATAAAATGAATGCATGAAAAAATAATAAAACTGTCTAACGAACTAGACAGCTTTTAACAATTACTTCTTCACATTGCGTACACCAAACTTTTTCTCCGCTTCTTCTATTGCAATATCTGCATCCGAATGAGGATACTTTGTAGAGCCAATAATTTGATAATCCTCATGTCCCTTGCCTGCGAAAATAATAATATCATCATGCTCTGCAACAGCTATTGCATGTCGAACTGCTTCTTGACGATCACCAATGCAGGCGTATTTTGAATGAGTCATTCCTACTTCAAGCTCACCCAAAATTGTCTCATAAGGTTCATCCCGTGGATCATCTGTTGTCAAAACCACATAATCTGCAACAGAAGCCTTTTGGGCCATAATCGGTCGTTTAATTCGATCCCGATTCCCACCTGTTCCAATGACAAATATTAACTTGTTTTTCTTATAAGGCAGAACCGCAGCAATCGCTTTTTCAATCGCATCTGGTGAATGTGCATAATCAATATACATCGTTAGCGGCAATGCTGTCTCTACTTTCTCCATGCGCCCTTTCACAAAACCGATTTTACTAATATATGTAACAATTGCCGAGGTCTTTAATCCTTTTGCATATACTGCAGCTGTTGCCGCAAGCACATTCAAGACACTAAATTCACCAATTAAATCCATCTTAACTTCAAATTCTCCATCTGGTGCAACTAAAGTAAATGTCGTGCCGTCTGCATTTAATACAATGTTTTTCGCACGAAATGTTGCTTCATTATAAATACCAAAAGTTAAGACCGGAAAACTAGTCTTCTCTAACATACGCATACTCCAAGGATCATCCGCATTGATAACTGCAAACTTCTGACTTTCAAAATCCTGTCCCAGCTGTGCAAAAAGAAGCCCTTTGGCGTCACCGTAATTTTCCATCGTTCCGTGAAAATCCAAGTGATCATGTGTCAAATTAGTAAAAACAGCAATATCAAAAACTGTTCCCGCGAGCCTACCAAGTATAAGTCCATGCGAAGATACTTCCATCGTCATCGTTTGGCAGTCTTCGTTCGCCGCTCGCGAAATCATCGCTTGTGTTGTAAGTGCATCGCCTGTAGTATTATCTGTTTCATATAAAGTACCATCTAAATCAAACCCAATTGTCCCTGAAACAGCTGACTTCTCACCTGCTTCACGGAGAATTGCGTGTATAATCCCACTTACACTTGTCTTACCATTTGTCCCTGTTACACCAATCATCGTCATGCGTTTTGATGGATAATCATAATAGCGTGATGCCAATAAACCAATAGCACGTGATGTGTCTTCAACAGTAATTACAGCGACTTTTTCCAAATCAACCTCTATTGGTTTTGACGCGACAATCACCTGAGCACCACTAGCCACAGCTTTCTCAACATAATCATGGCCATCTACTGTATAACCTTCAATACAAACGAACATTCCGCCTGCAGCGATAGCCCGCGAATCCACCGCAAGATCAGTTATCGAATCCGGTATAGCACCCTCTACTTTTTTAATTGGTAACACTGACAACAATAACTCCGTATTCATCATATTTCCTCCGTTCAATCAATCATCGTAGATTTAACATACACTTCTAATAACTCCGCAGTTGCACGCATCGAATCCATATGCGTTCGTTCAAGCGCATGTGAAGATTCTATGCCAGGACCAAACAGTGCATGCCTTACATCAAAGCCCGCCCGAATTGCAGCAGATGCATCCGATCCATAATACGGATATATATCAAGCTTAAATGGTATATCCTTCTGCTTCGCCAGTCCTACAAGATGTTGCGTTAAGCCATAATTATAAGGTCCACTTGAATCTTTTGCACAAATAGACACAGTATACTCATCAGATGCTTGTCCATCTCCTAAAGCACCCATATCGACAGCGATATACTCAACTGTTTCAATAGGTATATTGGAGTTTCCACCATATCCAATCTCTTCATTATTAGAGATATAAAAATGTGTTGTATTAGGCAATTGAATACCTTCTTCAACAATACCACGAATTAATTCAATCAAAAGAGCAGTACTCGCTTTATCATCTAAGTGACGGGACTTTATAAAACCGCTATCGGAAACCTCAAAACGAGGATTAAACGACACAAAATCTCCTATTTCAACACCAAGTGCCCTCGTTTCATCCGCGTTTTTTACAACTTCATCTATACGAACTTCAATATTGTCCTCACTTCTTTTTGCGCTTCCCGCTTCTTTATAGACATGCACAGAAGTTTGGTGCATCAATATTGTTCCGCTATATTTCTTACCACTGGCTGTATGAATCGAACAATATTCACCTTCTACAGCATCCCATTTAAAACCGCCAATCATCGACAATTTTAAGCGGCCATCACTTTTAACTTCTTTTACCATTGCGCCTAATGTATCTACATGCGCAGTTAATAAACGATGTCTCTTTGTTTCAGCACCTTGTATCGTTGCAATGACTGCTCCCTTATTTGTTGTAATAAAAGGAACGCCAATACTTTCAAATTCTTTTTTTATAATAGCTAGAACATCAGCAGTGTAGCCAGACGGACTCGGCGTTTCAACTAACTTCTGTAAAACTTCAATTATTCGCTTTTGATTAAACATATTCATCACAATCCTTTTCTTCTATATAGTATACTTTTTTTGACCTATAAATGAAAAGAAAAACCGCCTCCATTATCGGATAAGCGGTTTTACTAATTTCAATTTGTTGTCATAAGGTGGAAATACAAGTTTCATCGGAATCTTCGTACTTCGTTTCATAATTGACTTAGCATGCGTAAAGACATTAAAACTATCCTTACCGTGATAAGCATTTATTCCTGAAGTTCCAACACCGCCAAATGGCAGATTCGTATTGCCTACATGAGATATAGTATCGTTTATGCATCCGCCACCAAATGTTAAACTTTCTAAGAAGTAATCTGCAGCTTGCTCATTTTCAGTAAACATGTATGCAGACAAAGGTTTCGGCAATTTACGCACTTGATGAATCACTTCTCCTAAGTTGTCGTAAGTCAATATCGGTAAAAGTGGTCCAAATATTTCATCTTCCATTAATGCACTATCCCAGTCCAAACCAGCAAACAAAGTTGGCTCAATGTATAAGTTATCTCGGTCAGCATTGCCTCCATTTACAATATACTGCTGGTCTTTGTCCATCATATTGACTAATCGATCAAATTGACGAGAATTTATAATTCTTCCGTAATCAGGACTTTTCGCAATGTCTTTACCATAAAACTTTTTAATCGTTGCAATCATTCTTTTGATTAATTCATCCTTAACTGAAGTATGCACAAGTACATAATCAGGCGCTACACAAGTTTGTCCGGTATTCAGGTATTTTCCCCAAACAATTCTTTCTGCAGCATTCGTTAAATTCGCTGTTGGATCAACAATTGCAGGACTCTTCCCGCCTAGTTCTAGCGTCACCGGCGTCAATTTATCTGCAGCTGCGCGCATAATTACTTTACCTACGGCAACACTACCTGTGAAGAAAATATAATCAAAGGAAGCATTGATAAGCGCAGTCGTCTCTTCTTTTTCTCCCTCTACTACTCGTACAAACTCTGGTGTAAATGTACTGGATAAAATCTTACGCACGACCGCTAAAGTATGAACGGCTGATTCAGACGGCTTTACAATTGCACAATTCCCACCAACAATCGCGCCGACGAGCGGTTCCATCACTAATTGAAAAGGGTAATTATACGGACCGATAATTAGCACTGAGCCATAAGGTTCGCGAACAATAAAACTTTTTGCAGGTTGTAAATAAATTGGTGTCTTTACGGATTCAGGCGCCATCCACCGATCTACGTTTTTCAACATCTCTGAAATACTTGATATTACAAATCCAATTTCAGTTACATAAGACTCAAATGCGCTTTTTCCTAAGTCTTTGTATAGCGCATCTGTAATCTCATCTTCATGGGCTATAATCGCTTCCCTTAAATTAGTAAGCATTTCTTTTCTAAATGCTGCTTTTTTTGTTTGTCCTGAAAAGTAAAATTCTCGTTGAGAGGCAATCATTGATTCAACATCTTTGGTCGTTAAAGTCATCAATTTTCCTCCATTCTATATATGTACTAATGTTAACTAGATTACTAGAAGAATGCAACGCGTCCAACTTCTATTTAAGTTTTACATATTTCACTACAACTCAGTTTCAAATATACATTACAATATTACATACTTTGAGAAAGTCAACATCTCAAAAGTACCGTTTTTTACGAGTCACTATTTTCCAACCAATTGCGCAGTTTCAAAATAGCTATTTCTCCATATACTATGTTCAACAGCTTAGATATTTTTCATCACGAAATCACTATTATTTATAAGGCGGAATGAATTGACAACTTGTTTTTATTATTAATAAAATAATCCTACTGAAACAATTTACTTTATGAAGTTTTTTAATTTTCAACATGAATCGTGGTTATCTGATAGTTCTCATAGGACTTGCGAATTTTATTAAGCTGTATAGGTTTGTTTTATTTTGACAGGGGTATTTAACTAATTACAAAGATAACTTAGAATAGGGGAGGAAATAAAATGACAGCAACAGGAACTTGGTGGGAAGAAGTTTTCGAGGGACAATTAGCTCACGGCATCAATAAAGAAAGACTTAAAGAATTAGAAGAAGAAAGTTTCCTTTATTTTGAACATGAAGAAGTAAATAATGAACTGTTTCTTTCTTAATATATTATTCAACGGCTCCGGCCTTAATTCTGAACAAATTAACAAGGTCGGAGAATGGAATAGAATAGGCTATACATAGATAGGATTTTCTGGCGGAGTTTCTCAAGTACTCATTCAATGCTCCGCCATAAATAAAGCGCAGCATAACTTAAATACGGTGACCAGTCTTTAAAACGAGCATTTATTTCTACTTTCGACGGTTTTCGATTTAGATTCCATAACTTTTTCAATGCATTTTGTAAGCCAATATCCGCGATTGGAAATAAATTGGGTCTTCCAAGACCAGACATCAAGAAACTTTGCGCCGTCCACGGACCAATCCCTCTAAATGAAGTAAGTACCAAAATTACTTCTGTATCATTCATATGACGCAAGCGTTCCAAATTTAATTCTCCGTTTACAATCGCTTTTGAGACATCAATTATATATTCTGCTTTTCGTGTACTAAATTGCATGTCACGAAGAGTGGATACTTCAAGATTCGCAGTAATATCAGGCGTTGGATATTGCAAAACTCCGTCAATAGAACTACCGAATTTCTCAATAATACGCATGGATAAAGTATTTGCGAATGACATATTTAATTGTTGATGAATAATACTTCGGATTAGAGTTCCATAAAGGGAAAAACTCTTAACGAGTGGAAAACCTGCATGATCTATAAAAATCTTCGCCAAATCCGTTCTTGCAAAGTGTGCCCCAATTTCAGCAAGTGATTCATTCATACCGAAAATGGATTGTATTTTCTTAACTTGATCTTCATCAATGGCATTTTCAATTACAAAAGCAGGGCTCTGTGTCGAACCAATACCACGAAGTGTGACTATATTTCCTTCTTCCATTGGTATACATACAAAGCGCTCCTTAATATTTACATAATTTATCGGATCACCTGCAAGTCGCTTTATAGCATTGTCAAAATCATAAATGAACGGTATTGTAAATTCACGCAACGTAGAACCCCTCCTTTTATATTTACAAGTATACGACTTATGAAATTATCTTTAAAAACAGTTGACTTATTTCGGATATTCGATATAATAATAGATGTCCAGTAAATATGGTCTTTAAAAATAATCTATATCGACTCTGTAGCTCAGCTGGGAGAGCGCTACCTCGACAAGGTAGAGGTCGGCGGTTCGAGCCCGTCCAGGGTCATTGGGTGCAAACCCACTTTGAGACCCTATGGAACTAAGGTTTCTTTGCAAAACACCACCTCTTCGGAGGTGGTGTTTTTTGTGATTTTAAGTGCACATATCTTTTATCCACTTAACATATTTACCTAATATTTGACTTGCTGATCTACACGAGCGTGTACTGCATTCTAATTATAGACTTTACACATGCCTAGTTAGATTATTTATCAATCTACTGTGCCTTAGCGTAATTGCGTCCACTACAATCTACTCAGCAATCCAATAAGCATAAAATGAGTCCTACCAAAATCTAAAAAACCCTTTTACGCAAAGCTACAACGTAAAAGAGCATTTACTATATTTATAAACCAACAAATGTTCCACCAGATTGTTGTACCACATTTGCAGAAACTTTATTGCCAAGAAGACAAGCTTCCTCTGTTGATAGTCCGCATGCAAGTCCAGTAATAAAAGCACCTGTATGCGAATCACCAGCACCTATAAAATCGACAACTTTCACTTTTTCAGTTGGGAGATGATTCATTTTGTTTTTATCAATAAAATCACTCCCATCCTTACCCAAAGTTATAACAACGGCTTCTTTTGTTAATGCATGTAGTTTTTCCGCCGCTTTTTCAATTGTATGATCCGGAAATAATGTTAATAACTCACTATCATTACAATGTACAATTGCACCCGAATGCAATATAGTATCCAAAACAAAATCTGATATGAATTCAGTTCTGGGACCAGGATCGAATATTAATTTAGTGTTAGACTCTTTTTTATTTATAATTTGGTCGATAATCACATCCCCGGAAGGGCCTTCCAGTTCGTATCCAGATATATAAATAAAATCGAATTCGGACAGATTTAGATGATTAAACCACTCTTTTTTCCAATTTATTTCTACTCCTGGAATCGTTAAAAACGTTCTTTCTCCAGTATCCTCTACAAATGAAATATTCCAGCCATTGTCTTGGGTAAAGTCTTCTAAATGAATTGGAATCTCTTTTAGCAAAAATTGATTTCGAATAATATCAGCATAAGTTCCCTTTCCAATCGGTACAAATAAAGTGTTATCCAAACCAAAATGACTAATTACCTGTTGAACGTTATATGCACACCCACCTACAATTGTACGTTCGTGGGTTCCCATAACGTCTTCACCTGTATTAGGTAATTTATTGACATGAATAACCATATCAACAACCGCTGATCCTACGACTAAAATCTTTTTAGTTGATTTTAACGTTGTTTCCATTAGAGTCACCGTCTTTCTGGGAAATAAATCTTAATAGTGCATATGCAATAAAACTGAAGAAAAAAGCAAGCAAAAGACCTAAACTATTGTCTACGAATATCCCCTTCGCAAAAGGTCCACTAAAAAAGTCTGTATTTGTAAAAAGAAAACCAATTATTGTTCCAATTCCCCAACTAAGAACACCTGTTATATTCACATTATTTGTACCACCAATTAATAGCAAAGAATGATCATAACCATTCTTTCTATTAAATATAGCATCCGCAACAAATACTGCTGCCCAAGCAGCTAATCCAATTCCTAGCATCCCAAGGAAGAGTTGAAAGTTATACAAGAAGTTTTGCGAAACGAATAAAACATAAAGAGGAATCAAAAACATAATGGAACCGTGAAGACCTAATGAAACTTTATTAGAAACCTTGATATTTAGTGTTTCTAGATTCACTCGAGCTGACTTCAAACTAATAATACATTGTGGTATTAATCCACCAACGGCAGTAACAAAGTAAATTACTGTCAACCAAGATGGTAACGCTTGACCTATAACATCAATTGGATTATCTGATGTTGTAATATTTGGCATAGATGTACTAAGCAAAATTCCGACAAACATTATTATAAATAATGGAATTACAGCACCTAATACAACACTAGAAAATACAGCAGAGTTTTTACTTTTTGGAGATTGATATGAACTATAGTCTGCTCCAGCAATAGACCAACTAATTCCTGTCCCTGCAATAATAATTGAAACTGCAGGTAAAAACCCTGTAAGCCAACTACCATTTGGCATATTCATTAGTTGCTGCCAATCCGTCCCTATAATTAAAATTGTTAAAACTATTAAAGTTAAACCACCAAAAACATATGTAAAGAACATTTGTAGGAGAACCAATTTATTTTGATTTAAAATTCCTGACAATAATATTAAAGAAGCGAAAACAAGTAGACATAAAAGCATGTTAAATCCATTTTGTTTAATTTGAAAAACATTTAACAATGACAGTAAAATTAATGTTCCGGTTACTACATTTACAGCAAGCCATCCTATTAGATTTAACCATCCCAGGAAGTTGGGTATCCAGTTCCCTTTAGTTCCGAAAGCTGCACGAGAAAGCATAAACGTACTTATACCATTATTTTTACCTACGATACTAATATATCCAACAAGTACAAAAGATAGGGCTGCTACCAAAGCGGCCAAAGTGGATTGAAAAAAGCTTAATTGGAAGCTAACTATCATCGCACCATAAACTACACCTAAGATACCAATACTACTTGCAAACCAAATAAAAAATAATTCACTTGGTTTACCAGTCCGTTCTTCCTTTGGCACACAAATAGTTTCTTTTTTCTCCATATCAATTTCCCCCATTTACTTTGTCTCTATAGCATATAATTTGGTCAGCATAATCAATTAAATTCACAGGGTTCGCAACATCAATTTGCTCTATAAACTCTTTTTTAATATTGGACATCCCTTGTTTAGCGCCACATATCGCTGTTGCCATTGCACCAATTGTATCTGTATCTCCGCCAATATTAGCGCATAATAATGCACAGCGTTCTACTGTTTTCGCATAATATGCGATGCTCAGAGCTGCAGGAACCGATTCGCTCGTTAATACACCGCATCCAATGACATGATAGATATTAGAAGCAAATGCTTCTTCATCATCCGAAAAGTTTTCGGCATACATCAAACCCAGCTCTAAGCGAGCACGTAAAGATGCGCTGTATGTTTCAGCTCCGTAAATAATTGCTTCGTCATAAATATTAAGTGCATGCGCAATAATATCATCCCAACTATAATCTGCCGCCGCTGCGCTTACTGCTCCTGCAATCATAGATGCCCCTGCAATTGCAACATCAGAAGCGTGGGTTACTTTACTAACATTCCAAACATAATCGATTAAAGCTTTAGACTTTTCTGGAATAAATAAACATCCGATAGGCGCAATGCGCATGGCCGCACCATTCGTTTCTGCAAGAGCTGTAATAGGAGATGGATCTTCACCATTTTTAATTGCTGTCAAAGCGGCTTTCGAACTAGGTCCTAAAATATTATTTTCAAAAGCATTAATTCGTTCCGCCCAAACTAAAATTGAAGAAGAAATCTTATGATCATCCGGTTTAAATTCATTGTTTATTAATGCATCTAAGATTAATAAAGCCTGTGAAGTATCGTCCGTATACTCTCCTTTGACAAAATTGCATGCCACCTCATTGGATTTTGGCCCATCCAAAAACGTCTCAATCACCCCAAAATATTCCTTAACTTTTCTTCTACTCCACAATTCCGAAGGCATTCCCATTGAATCCCCAATAGCCATTCCATAAAGTGTTCCTAAAATTTTATCTCTCAAAACTCTATCCCCTTTAAATTTAAATTGTTATAACAAAATTGAAATCTGCATTTGGACTGTATATAACATCAACTCTTTCTATTAACATTCCATCAGAATCAAAAACCTCACCTTTAACATTTAAAAGCGGTACAGTACTTTCTAATTCAAAAAAGTTCATAAGCACTGCACTTGCAGAAATAGGGGTTACATTTAATCTTGCATTACTAGGTACCGTATCAAAATCTTTTTTTAAAGTCTCATATAAAGAGTTTACTCCAAAGTCATATTGATTTAACCCAGGAAAATTCGAAAGGGATAATATAGATGTATCTAATGTCAGCCATTGTGTCTTTTCTTGGATTAAAACTCCACGAAGACGAACCAACTTTAAATAAGTTACTTTTTGATCAATAAAGAATTCGTTTTTAATTAATTTAGTAACGGGTTTATAATTCGCTCTTTTAGCATAATCGGAAAAACCACTAAAATTCCAAATACTTTCACGAATGGCACGCAATCTAACATAGGTACCTTTCCCATGAATTCGCTCAATTAATCCATCATTGACCAAAACAGACAAAGCCTTTTGTACCGTTGAACGTGTAACATTATATGTACGAATCAATTCACTTTCCGAAGGAAGTCGATCACCTTCCGAATACTTTCCAGCTTGTATAAGTGATTTAATATCTTCTCCAATTTGTAAATAGATGGGCGTGAAGTTTTTTTTATTAATAGAAAATACAATCCTTTCCTCTGAAGTCTACTCGAGTACACAAGTTAGATTAAAGTCATTGATAACGCTTTCATCAAGAGTACTATCTTAAACTGATTTCGTCAATAAACTTTTATCGAGTTCAAGAAAAGTAAAATTGCACTCTTCATTTATTTTAATACTTACTCATTCAGAATTACATTTTTTTGTGTCTTAGAATTAAATAAAACCTTGAAAGCTCAACGAGAATATTTGTAAAAACTATAATAAAGTGGCTCTTATGAACTTTTGAGGAATCAACTCGTTGCGCCACTTTATTAGGGATAGATACTATCTTAATATATCTTGCACTCATAAAGGACACGGTTTTTCGGTACTTGAAACCCTACTCTTCCGTTCATCATTCGCTTAATTGTTTTTAATCGATTGACATGTCCTAATACGAGGCCGTTGTTCCATAGCACCTGAATGATCTTCTGTCGAATTGAAACTGTTTTTTCTTGGCTTGTCTAGTGTTGCGTCGTTCTACTGCAATGATTGTGTTTAAAATGGAACGTGAGCCAGTATAACCTTCCAAACGACAGGTTTCTTCTACTTGCGATGCCTGCAAAAGGAAAGTTTTTCTTGATGAAAGTAATTTCAAGGACTCTTCTAAGAAGTCTGTAATGGCTAACAGGAATATGAAGCAACTGATATACTTTTCCGCAGTTTGACAATTAGTCAAGAACGATATCTCCCGCCAGCCATTAATGATTCAAATTAATTACCAAACAAATAAGCCTACCATCATTGCTGTTAAGCTAGAAACCAGAATACCACTTAATAGAAGAAGCCATGTATATTTCGCAATAAACTTAGATTTCTTTTCCCCAAATAGTGACTGCATACTCCCTAGGATGATTCCGATTGTTGCAAAGTTACAAAACGAAACGAGGAATGTTGTAGCAACCGCTTGCGTATGCGGATTGAAGCCAGAAAGCAATTTGCTTAAGTTTGTCATTGCAACAAACTCATTTAACACAATCTTCACACCCATTAACTGGCCAACTGTTAGTACTTGCGGAAATTCGACGCCCATTAACAAACTGAGCGGAGAGAAAATAATACCGAAAATATTTTCCAAAGATAGTTGCGTGTTAATTAAGCCTAAGAAACTATTTGCCGCAGTTATAAGCGATACGAAACCAATAAGCATAACAGCAATAATCAATGCCAATTTACCACCTGTTATCATGCTGTTCGAAATCGTATCAAAGAAATTTCCTCTATCTTTTTTTGATGGTTTATAGATAATATCTTCTTCTGTAGACACTGTATATGGATTGAGCAAAGAAGTAATGATGAGTGCTCCAATTGCATTTAACGGGATCGCTGTTAGCACGTACTTCGGTTCTAATAACTGTAAATATCCACCCAGCATACCAGCACTCACACAAGACATACTAATCATCGCGACTGTTAAAAGTCGCTTGTCATTCATTTTGTTCAATTGATCTCTTGTAACCGCTAATGCTTCATTATTCCCCAAAAACATTACTTGAATGGCATAAAAGCTTTCAAAGCGAGGTATTTTTGTAACTTTAGAAAATACGAAGCCGAAACCATTAATGATGAACGGTAAAATACCAAAGTAAGTCAATATGTCAAAAAACGTAACAACAAAGATAATCGGCAGTAATACGTTAATGAAAAACGTAAAAGTCGAACCATCGACAGGTGCGAAATCCCCGAACACAAAATTTATTCCTGACATTGCACTACCTATCAACCAAAGAAAAAAGTCTGAAACGACCGTTATGACCGTACCTCCAACATCTGTAGTTAACATAAACCAAGTTGTAAATAGCTGTAATACAAGCAATATAATTAAAGGCTTATATACAACTTCTTTTTTATTGAATGATAAAAGAAAGGCAATCCCTAATACAACTACAATTCCAATACAATTAATAATAAAATACACTATTTTTTCTCCCTTCCTTTTCCCTTATTTAATTTTTCAGTATAATTCCACAAAATAATAAACGACCCATGTTGTATTGTTCACTTTAATTGAGTGAACAATACTTATTGGGTCGTAATAATTATATATACTCTTTAAAAAATTCATTGTAACAAGGGAAATGGCATCTCAACTAAAATAAAAAACATCGTTAAAATTACTACTTCTTAAAAATTGCCGCGTTCAAATGGCGCTCCCTAAACATCGTAAAAGTCTGCGTTTCGTGCCGGTTAAAGTTTATTAGGCCAAGGCAGCTTTTAAACCACAATAAAAGCTCGTTTCTAGAGACACTCTTTTCATTGTAGTTTTTTACTAATGTCCACCAAATCGCATTAATTATTATACAATGATTTCTTTCCTCTTTCAATTATAGAACTGTTAGTAATTATAAATTTTACTTCAATTTTCAGATTATATATTCGAGTTGGGTGAAGTAGTTTGCACCAAAAATGATAATCCTTATAGTGTTCAGTCTAATATATCAAGAAATTACTGAAAAATTACCTGTTTTTTTCATTAAACGTGTAAATCAAAAAGGTGGTTTTTCTTTCTTATAATTAAAATCTACTTCAACAACAATTAGTTTGATATTTGAATCGGTTGTCTTTGATTGCAACTCTAATTTCGTAAAAATTCACTCAAGTTGATTTCCAAGCTTACTTATAGTAAGTTAAGAAGTATAGTTCTATATGTATTAGATAGTAAATAATTGAATTGCCAACTAATAACTATTTAATAAATAATATCCCTAGTTTTATGAGGCTATTAAACGATGAGGAGTGAATGTAATTGTCTTTAATTAAAATAAAGAAATTTAACGATATTCCGTTATCCGTTCTTGATTTAGCAATGATTAATGAAGGAAGTAATGCAAGTCAATCATTTAAAAACAGTGTAGATCTTGCACAACATGTAGAAAATTGGGGATTCAATCGTTACTGGCTTGCAGAACACCATAATATGTCTGGTGTCGCTAGTTCCGCTACATCCGTTGTAATTGGACATATTGCAGGCGCTACGAAAAGTATTAGAGTCGGCGCTGGTGGAGTTATGTTGCCAAATCACGCACCACTTGTCATAGCTGAACAGTTCGGTACACTTGAAGCTATGTATCCGAACCGAATCGATCTCGGACTTGGACGTGCACCAGGGAGTGACCGGGCTACTGCTCATGCGTTAAGGCGTTCACTACAAAATGGTGGTGAGGATTTCCCTCAATTATTAGAAGAGCTACGGGATTATTTTAAACCGAATCCAACAGGACTCGTTCGGGCATTTCCAGGAGAAGGACAAGAAATACCAGTTTGGCTACTTGGTTCAAGTGGTTTTAGTGCACAACTCGCGGCACAACTTGGTCTGCCATTTTCATTTGCAAGCCATTTTGCACCCGCATATACGATGCAGGCATTACAGCTTTACCATCAAAACTTTAAACCTTCTAAAGACCTTAAAGAACCATATGCAATGTTAGGCATTAATATCGTTGCTGCAGATACTGACGAAAAAGCACAATGGTTAGCCACATCATTGCAACAGCAGTTTCTTAATATCACCAAAGGTGTTTCTACACAATTTAAACCTCCTATTGATGATATAGACGCTGTTTGGTCTGCACATGAAAAAAATTCAGTCGCAAATCTACTAGGTTCACATGCAACTATTATCGGTAGTCCCGAAACTGTCAAACGGAAATTAGAATTCTTTTTAAATGAAACGAGAGCGAATGAGTTCATCATAAGTTCTGGTATTTATAATCATGAAGACCGTCTCCGTTCGTACGAGATTATCGCAGATTTGATGGATTAATATATATAAATTCAACATATAAACCTTTTATGCTAAAAACCGAACATCCCACCTATTTATCTTAGGTAGGATGCTCGGTTTTATTTGTTAAAATTATTCAAGGTTTATCTCGTTTGCATTCAAATTTATTTTATAAAATTAGATTTACACCTCATAAAAGTAAAATAAATTCGTTTCTTTTACAAACCCGATATGATCATATATGGCTTGCGCTGGCGTATTTTCAATATTCGTTTCAAGTAGGACACCTTTCGCCCCTGATTCTTTTGCAAAAGAAAGAACCCCTTTAATTAATTTACTACCAAATCCTTTACCTCTGACCTCTTCTTTCACATAAAGGTCGTTTAACACCCAAATCGACCTCATACTGACAGAGGAAAATGAAGGATAAAGTTGTGCAAAACCAATAGGAATACCTTGATCAAATGCTAGAAAGAGGATTGATTCATCGTTCTTAATTCTTTCTCCGATAAACGCCCTTGCTGCTTTAATATCTGATGCTTTACCATAAAAGATTCTGTATAAATCAAACAGTTCCACTAAAGAATCTAGCTCCTTAATACCAGCTTTTTTAATAACCACTTAAAATCAACTCCCGTTTGATTATGATAACTTCACAATACCATTGTCAGAATAAAAATGCTAGATACTTAGAAAGATTCTATTGTTTAATGAGTTCCTTTACGCTAATGACTTAATCATCAAAAGTCAGCACTCCGAAATAATCCTTTTCAATTCGTTTAATTATTTAAATCTTCATATCTTTTTAATACAGTCGCTAATTGTTCTCGTGTCAAATAATCACCTGGCCGCTCCCCGTTTAATAAGCCCTTCTCGGTTGCCCAAATCCAAGCGTCTTTATGCGATTCACTTACTGGACTGTCCTTAGCCAATTCAGGTTTTATCTCTTCTATTGATTTTAATTTCAACCTGTAATATACAACTAAACCTTCTGCAATTGCCTCCCCATGCGCTATTAAATACTTATCATTACGTAATTTCACAATATCAATTGTCGAATCCATAAAGCCACCTTCTATTAATATAGCTGGCATGATTGTCTCTCTCAATACATGAAAATTCGCTTTTTTAATTCCTCGATTTAGCAAATCCATCGCTTTGACAACTTTAGGATGAATCAACTTAGCTATATCAAGAGACTTTGGATTTGCTTGTGGATGATCAAAAGTAAAAGTCTCGACACCACTATGCTGCCCCCAAACACCCCCTAGTGCGTTATGATGAATCGCTACATATACATCCGCCTTCCAATTATTCGCCCAATCTGTTCTTGTTTTAAGTGGAACATCAGTCTTTCCGGTTGAATCATCTACGCGAAGTATTTGAATATCTTCATACATATTTAGTTTAGCTATAGCTGCACGCGCTACTTTATTACTAAACGACCATTCTCGTTCACCGTCTGGTGTTCGTTTTCCAGGCGTATTAAATCCATGCCCTGCATCAATTACAATTTTTTTCATCATTATTCCCCTCTCATACTCTATATAGATAGATTTAGTTTAGAAGGGTACATGAATTGAACCCAACACCTTATATTATGATTTTTTTCAGGACATCCTTGAGCATTTGTGTCATCCTCAACTTTCTATACTCCGAATTATTAGTAAATATAGTGAATGTCTATAAAAAAAATGAAAGTACAAAAAAAATCCCATCCACTAGCCTAAGTGGATGGGAACTTTAATATTATTATGAAGTTACAGTAACTGACTTATCATTATCATCTCTATGACGCGTCGTATATTGAATAGCAATAAGTACAGCAAATGATGCAATTCCAATAATATCTGTAATTGTTTCTGGGAATATTAATGCAAGTCCAGTGGCTACTGCTAGCAATCGTTCAATCCAATTACATTTTCTATACCAATAACCAATTAATCCGGCCCCTATCGCAACCATCCCTATAAATGCTGTGAAGACAACCCATACAATCTCAGTAACGGAGGCACCCATCATTAACATCGCTGGATTGTAGACGAACATGTAAGGAATAATAAATGCCGCGACCGCAAGTTTTGCTGCGACGAATCCGGTTTTAATTGGATCCCCACCCGATACACCTGATGCAGCAAATGCAGCAAGTGCAACTGGTGGTGTAATATCTGCGACAATTCCGAAGAAGAATACAAATAAATGTGCAGAAAGCGCGACAACAAGTGGAACAGTCGCTTCCGGATTATCAAGCATAAGAAGCGTAATAATCGCAGGAGCTGCAATTGTAGATGTAATAACATAGTTTGCAGTCGTTGGAGAACCCATTCCAAGTACAATCGATGCAAGCATTGTAAAGAATAAAGTCAAGAAAATATTTCCGCCTGAAGCAGTAACTAAACCTGTTGCTAGGCTTAAACCTAATCCTGTTTTCACAACAACTCCGACAATAATACCCGCACACGCAGTCGCAACTGCAACCGCAAGCGCTGTACGCGCACCATCAACAAGCGCATCAATCATATCTTTAAATCCAAGACGTGTTGTCTTATCAAAAGAGCTTACAATTAATGTTAAAACAATACCATAAAGCGCAGCCTGCATCGTCGGAATTCCTATTAAAAGGAATACGATGATACCAAGTATCGGTAATAGAAGATAAATTTTCTTCAGTACCTTTTTCCGATCAGGCATTTGGTCTTCAGTCATACCTTTTAAGCCAACACGTTTCGCTTCGAAATGCGTCATAATCCAAATTCCTGTGAAATAAAGGAGGGCTGGAATGGCAGCAGCTTTCGCAATTTGCCAATAAGTAATCCCACCGATAAATTCAACCATTAAGAAGGCAGCTGCCCCCATAATTGGTGGCATAAGTTGTCCGCCCGTTGAAGCGGCTGCTTCAACGCCACCAGCAAATTCCTTTTTATACCCTAGCTTTTTCATCATTGGAATCGTATATGATCCAGATGTAACTACGTTTGCAACTGAACTTCCAGAAATCGTCCCTTGAAGTGCACTAGAAAAAATTGCAACTTTCGCAGGTCCACCTACTAATTTCCCTGCTAATACAACAGCCAAATCGTTAAAGTAACTACCCACCCCGGTTTTCACAAGGAAAGCACCGAACAGAAGGAAAACAAAGATAAACGTAGCGGATACACTAATCGGCGTACCTAATATACCGTCCGTAGTATAGAACATTAACTGAACTACACTTTTTAAATCTTGACCACGATGGCCTAGGAAACCTGGAAAATGTGGCCCGAAAAATGCATAGAATAAAAATATGCTAGAAATAAGTGCAATTGGCATTCCTACTGCACGTCTTGCCGCCTCTATGGTAAGGACGATTGCAAGTGTACCGACAATAATATCTAAATCTGTAACTCTTCCCAATCTAAATACAAGTTCATTAATATATAATGGCCAGTAAAGACCGACACCAATAGATAGAAGCGCCAGAATAATATCATAAAAAGGTACCTTATCTCGCTTTTCCGTAACTTTTTTGCGTGCTGGAAACAAGATAAATACAAGCGATAGCGCGAAACCTAAGTGAATCGAACGTTGAATATAAGCCGTATATTGACCAAAAATTGCAGTATATAATTGAAACAATGAAAAGGCTAATAGGCCAATGAATACAATTTTCTTCATATTCCCTTTTACTTTTCTAGTATTCGACTCCGGATCATATTTTTCAAGTATCTTTTGCTGCTCTTCTTCAGAAAGCATGGCAAATTCTTCGCCTTGTAAATCAATTTCTTGTTCATCTTTTTGTTCTTTATTTTTCGGCATTTATGTTTACTCCTCTCAGCAACTGATAGTTTGATTGTTTGGTAACGCTTACTTTATAAGACTTTCCTTGTTCCAATTTCTCTTTCAAATTCAGCTCAATTCCTTGATATTGTAAAGCCAATTCTGCATCGATTGTAGCAATAAACATCGTAAATGAATCTATTACTCTGTCATCGTATGAAAGCGTGTACAATCCATCTATAACAGAAAAAGTTTCACCCACTCCAGCAGAGCCTGGTAAACCAATTCCAATATTTTCATAAGTCATTGACATCAAACGTATCTTTTCATCGGGTGTTATTTCATAAGTTTCAAAAACATTAGTGAGGAAAATCGAGTGTACATACCTAATGATAAACTCTGGATCATCTTTTATTTGAATATAATATTCTTTGGGGCTGTCCGTTTTTTGTTCCGTAAATAATAGTACCTGTTTAAAAGGTATAAGTAAAATAAACAGAATAAGTGCAATACTTAGGAGCATGAGCGGTACTACTTTACGTTTACTCAACCGCTTCACCCTTTCTTTCTTTCAAATAAGTTGCGATGGGTTATAACTGGATCCAAATCTGGGTAACTATTATGATATTTGAACATAAAAAAGTAGTTTTTAGATCTTTAATTATAATAGGACGGCTGAAGCATCATGCCTCACCGCCCTATTATAATTACTTATTTAGCTATTTTCTAAATGAAAATTATTTATTTACTTCATCAAAGTATCTTTGTGCACCTGGGTGAACTGCAATACCAATACCATCAAGGCCGTTTTCAGCTTTGATAAATTTACCTTTGTCGTGTTGAAGTGATGATGCATTGTCATAAATTGCTTTTGTAATTTCATAAGCAAGATCATCTGATACATCATTTGTAATAACAAGCATTGCACCTACAGACACAGCATTTGTATCTGCTTCAGAACCATAAGTACCTGCTGGAATTACTTCTTTTGCGTAGTACTGATATTTAGCAATCAGTTCATCAGCTTTAGCCTCTTCGATTGGAACGATAAATACGTTCTTAACTGCATTTAATCCTTCAACAGCTCCTGTTGGAGTACCTGCTGTAATAAATGCTGCATCAATTTGTCCTGATTGCAAACCTTCAGTAGACTCACCAAAATCAAGGTTTTGCGCCTTAATATCATCCATAGTTAGACCATGAATTTCAAGTAGTTGCTCTGCGTTCGCATACGTACCTGAACCTGGTGCACCAACTGAAACGCTTTTTCCTTTTAAATCTTCGAAAGATTCAATACCATTCTCTTTAAGTGTAACTAGTTGTACAGTCTCAGGGTAAAGTGAACCAATTGCCGATACACCGTCAATTACTTCTCCTTCAAACATGAACTCACCCTTAGAAGCATAATAAGCAATGTCCGTTTGAACAAATGCGATTTCAGCTTCTCCGTCTTTAAGTGCAGTCATATTAGCAGCTGATGCTTGTGAAACCTCAGCTGTTGTTTTAACGCCTGTATCTTCAGAAATAAAGTTAGCAAGAGGTCCACCTAACGCGTAGTATGTCCCTTGCGTTCCGCCTGTTAAAATACTTAAGTAATCGTATTCTTTAGCTTCTTCTTCTTCTTCTGCTTCTTCTGGTGAAGCCTCTTCAACAGAATCCGTGGAACCGCTTTCTTTTTCAGGTTCTTTATCTGCTTCCTTCGAACCGCAAGCTGACAATACTAGTAAAGCCATCAAAGTCATAAATGCTAATAAACGTAATGCTTTTTTACTCATTTACAATTTCCTCCCCAATTTTGAATAATTATCCAACAATTTAATAGTAACATATCTTTAAGAGGCTTTGTCAAACTATTTTACCACACTATCGTTTCATATAAATTCAAAGATCCCTTTCTTCTGGGTTAAAATAACCCGAACCTTCGCTTGCCTCTTCAATATCTCTCGTTCTGTGCGCGATTCTAGATGCTGCGGATGCTGCAATACTTGCGACCAGATCATCAAGGAAAGTATGCACTTTTCCACCTTTCACTGTATCTAGCTCGTTAATAATACCCACTTTATTTTTATCAAGATGGCCAAATGTCGTTACCGCAATAGAACCATAAGTAAATACAGCACCAAGCGCAATTGTTTCATCTACACCAAATAACCCTTCATCCGATTGAATAATTTGTAGTAACGGCTCAGATAATTTCCCTTGCTCTGCAAGTTCATCCAATTCGATACCTACAAGAATTGCATGTTGAAGTTCTCGCTTACGAAGTACACCTTCAACAGACTCAAGGCAAAGTTCCATTTTTAAATTTGGATTGTATGGCAATTGTAACTTATACACAATTTCAGCTACATCTTTAAGCGTAACGCCCCGTCTTAACAATGCATCCTTCGTTGCTTTAGCTACAACTTTGGAATGTACAATATTTTTTCTATTATCCATTTCTAATCAACCCCTTATAATTTTTCTTCCAAATTAAATGAAACAATTATACCCAAAAATAACACGTATGTTACACTTTTAAATATAATTAACACAAAAAATCATTATTTAATTGCATAGGAGGAAACACTTAATGAAACAAGGAAAGATTGAAGAGTTTATAATTCATAGTAAAGAACTTGGGGAAGATATGCAAGTGCTCGTACACTTACCACATAACTACACTCCACTTTACAAATACGCTGTACTTATCGCTTCAGATGGCAAAGATTACATACAATACGGTCGCGTTGGTCGCGTCATCGACGAACTCATCGATGAAGGTGAAATTGATGATGTTATTTTTTTCGGAATTCCTTATAAAACAGTGAATGAAAGAAGACGTATGTATCACCCGGATGGCGATAGAAGGGAAGCTTACACACGTTTTCTTGCACATGAATTAGTTCCTTATATCGATCAAAACTATCCAACTTATCAAGTAGGTTCTGGAAGAGGATTAATGGGTGATTCCCTAGCTGCTACAATCTCTCTTTTAACAGCATCAAAATATCCGAGTATTTTTGGAAAAGTCATCTTACATTCACCACTTGTCAATGAAGATGTTTTAGCTGCAGTTGACTCAGTGAAAGATACTGCAGCAATTACGATATACCACGTCATAGGCAAGGATGAAACAGAAGTCCAGACACTTGAAGACGGTATACAAAACTTTTTAATTCCAAATCGCGACCTGAACAACTTAATTGAAACGAAAGGGTTTGAGTACTTTTACGACGAGTTTAATGGCGATCATACGTGGAAACATTGGAAACCAGATATTCGACGTGCGCTTTTGAAAACTTATAGTTAAATATAGTTATATGACATCCCTAGAGAATCTCTGTTATAATTAAGAAGATTACTTCAATATACAATTCAATCTTAAAAGGAGGTTTTTATTATGAAATATGGCATTGTTGCATTTCCGTCAAAAGAACTTCAAGACATAGCTAATGGATATCGTAAAAGATATGACCCGCATTACGCTCTTATTACTCCACACCTAACAATTAAAGGACTTTTTGATGCGGATGATAAGGAAATTGAAGATGTGGCAAAATCAATATTAGAGGTTACAAAAAATCACGGTCCTTTTGAATTAAAAGTATCTAAAGTTAGCACATTTGCACCTATTACAAATACAATTTACTTCAAAGCCGATGAAAATGATGAACTTCTTAGACTTCATAAAGATTTAAATTATGACTTTTTCGGTAATGAACCTGTGTATCAATTCGTTCCCCACATTACGATTGCACAAAACTTAACTTCAAGCGAGCACGACGATATAATTGGCCAACTCAAAATGGTTGGTGTAAACCATAGTGAAATAGTAGATCGTCTACATCTCCTTTATCAGCTTGAAGATGGGTCATGGACTGTTTATGAAACATTCCGTCTTGAAGGTAATAAATAAAAATTGTTCAACATTACAATTGCCAAGATAGAAAAGGAACGCGAAGATGCATTTTCTGTTAGAAGAAAAGTATTTGTCGAAGAGCAAGGTGTACCACTTAGCCTTGAATTGGATGAGCTTGATAAAACAGCCGACCACTTCGTCATCTACTCTGCAGAAGACCCAATTGGGGCAGGCAGAATACGTGAATCTTCTACTGGCATTGGTAAAGTAGAACGTGTCTGTATACTACCTGAGTATCGTGGGAAACACTTGGGTAATCTAATTATGAACACACTCGAAAAGCACGCTACTGGTAAAGGCTTTGAGAAGATAGTTTTAAACGCACAGTCCTATGCCGTCCCTTTCTATGAAAAGTTAGGCTTTGTCATCACATCTCCAGAGTTTATGGATGCTGATATTCCGCACCGAGCAATGGTGAAACAATTGGATTAACGATTAAAATGAGTTGCATTTAATATCTCCAAAGTTTTCGCAATATAAAAAGGAAGTAAGCGCAAAGTCTTAAATGCGCCACTTCCTTTTTTTTTTACTTATATATAGGTATTGATGTTGATACCTTTCCCTACAATCCTTGAAATTGCAGGCGATAAATTAGCTGGATTTGGATAGATAGAACCAAATTTGTATAGAGATGAGTTAGATGGCGATGTCTTTTCATCATCTTTTTCTTCCTTTTCCTGTTCACGATCAGCTAGAGACTCTTCATACTCTTCAAGAAAGTCTGATTTTAGTTTAACTAATTGCACCCTTTCAATTTTCGCAAAATTATACGGTTCCATATTCAACCGATTTGCATATTGTCCAGATTGGATAGGATTGATTGGTAAAATATAACCCATTCTACTCACCTCCGTAACATTATTTTTATAGTAAACACTCTTGCCTTTACTATATCCATAAACTAACGAAGTTAAACCTATTAATAAAACTAATTTTCATATTATCCTTTTCTATTAATTAATTTTTCTATTTCTGCAAAATTAACTGCTTTACCATCTTTAACAATCGACTGAACAAGATCATCTTCCATATGCTGTGGTACATTTTTGTTAGCTAGATTACCAACATTTTTAATAATCTGTCTGACTTGTCGCTCATCACTGAAATCCGCAAATTGAATGGCATTTGCTAATGCAAATACTTCTTCCATCGGAACGCCAGTTTTTGATTCGATTTTCTTGAAAAATGAATCGTTCATTCGCTAAACCCCTCTCTTTTATACGAAACAACTTCCGACGATAATTAACAAGATGAAGAGAACAACGATTAGTACAAAAGTAGATCCACCATATGATCCGCCTCTTCTATTCTCACACCCATACGCCGGTCCACGTCCTGGTCCGTAACCTGGTCCTGGTCCGTATCCTGGCCCCATTCCTATTCCGCAAGGATTATACATAAAAAATCCCTCCTCTCTTTCTACATATAGTATGCAGAGGTTTCTGAAAGGAGGGGGCTAATGTACATCTTTTTTATTAAATACACTTCTAAGTAAGTAAAACTATTTTTTATAGGCATCAATTTTATTTATACAATTCTATTTAAGTCATGAATTTCGGCTGAAGAAAATTAAATTTTCCCTTTTGGTTTAAATATAAATGCAGCAATAAAACCAAATAAAATTGCTGAACTTATCCCTGAACTTGTTACTTCAAACATCCCTGTTACTACGCCAATTAAACCATGCTTCTCTGCCTCAGCCATGGCACCGTGTGTAAGTGAATTGCCAAATGACGTTATTGGAATCGTAGCACCAGCACCAGCGAAATCAATTAGCGGTTCATAAATACCTAATCCATCCATAATTGAACCAGCAACAACCATTATACATAGCGTATGCGCTGGCGTTAATTTCGCAACATCAAATAATAATTGACCTATTACACAAATAAGACCACCGACGATAAACGCCGTTATAAAAATAGATACCATCTAACTCACTCATTTCATCGTTAATTCAACTGCATGTGCAATACACGGAATCGTATTTCCTTGTTGATAAGATAAAGGTGATAATAAAGCTCCTGTCGCAATAAGAAGTACCCTCTTATACTCTCCACTCATCATCTTAGAATAAACCTCACTAAAATACGTTGCTGCCGAACAACCTGAACCACTTGCACCTGCTTGAAATAGTGGATCACCTCCGTAAAATTCTTCACCTGCATCACGGAAATTTTCTCCTGCTATAATCCCATCTCTTTCAAGTAGTTTCTTAAATAATATAAATCCAACTTTCGCAAGATCCCCAGTCATAATGACATCATAATCAGACACTTTCGTTCCATGCCCTTCTAAATGTCTTTGTAATGTGTCCGCCGCAGCTGGTGCCATTGCAGCCCCCATATTCAAAGGGTCAATCATGCCGAGATCAACAGCACGCCCAATTGTTCCACATACAATTGCCGGAACCCCTTTCTTATTAGGAGTCACTACACAAATACCTGCAGCAGTAGCAGTCCATTGTGAAGTTGCTGGCTTCTGTGCACCGTATTCTATTGGATAGCGAAACTGTCGCTCAATTGCATTATGCTGACTTCCTGAACCTGCCACGGAACAAGTTGACATACCCGCTTCTGTTAATAAAGCGGCAGTTAGAAGAGATGATACCGAAGTTGCACAAGCGGCAAATAAACCGATATATGGAATTCCAAGCGATGTAGCTGAAAAGCTAGATGGCGTCATCTGGTTAACTAAATCACCCATAATTAAGTAATCCGCATCGCTCGGAGTGGAATCTACTTTACTCAAAGCAATCATACAAGCATCTTCCATCATTTTTGCATGTCCTTTTTCATTCGTTGGAAGTCCACATCGTTCATCGTCATAAATCTTATCGAACAAAGCGGCAAAAGGACTACTTTTTTCAAGTGGTCCAGCTGTTACGCCTGTTGCAGCAATAGAAGGTAGTGATGCGAAAGTTAATAAACCTCTTTTCACCAAGAAACAACCCCTAACTTCACCAGAATTGTTTTAATAAGTGCAACAACGAAAGCTGAAAAAACACCGAATAATATGACAGATCCTGCAAGTTTGAACATATTTCCACCAACGCCTAGGACATATCCTTCACTTTTATGTTCAATCGCAGCTGATATCACTGCATTTCCAAATCCTGTGATAGGTATTGCAGAACCAGCCCCGCCGAACTGACCTATTTTTTTATACTGACCAAAACCTGTTAAGAGCATTGCAATGAAAATCATGGTCGCAACTGTTGGGTTACTAGAAGTCCGTTCTGTAAAGTCAAAATAAGTCATATAGAAGACAGAGATTGCCTGACCGATGAAACAAATCGTTCCACCAGTTATAAACGCTTTAATGACATTTTTCAGCAAAGGTGTTTTAGGTGATATTTCTTTTTCTAGCGCCGCATACTCTTTTTCATCAATCATGTTTCTGCCTCCACAAGTAATAATAACTGCTTTATTTTCTTACTTAGTTCTTTTCCATCTTTTATCTTTGATATTTTTCTTGTTTCCATGACAATCTTACTGTCAGCAGATACCATTATATTCGCGTTTGGATATTCTTTTTCCAATTCCTTTTTTAATTCTTTTTCTATTTTCGCTTTATGAAATCTTGAAAATGTTCCTACTGTTATACCTGAGAGTAGGTCATTATTATGAAATATGACAAATGCACTTCGGAGACGTTCATCATTCGCTAACACTTTTTCCACTTTTTCGATATTTTCATTTGTATTGTTTTGAATTTGAATACCATTTACATTTCCTATACAACCAGTTAATAAAAGTATTAGCATTATATATAATCCCGATTTCTTAATAATGAACTCCTCCTTTTTAAATTAGTATGGGAGACTTACTGATCTTTTAATCAAATCTAGTTAAGCGCCCTGTTTCATTGTTTAAAGCCGCATAAGTTATAGAGAATTGAGAATAGGAGGTGGAATTAATGGGATGTGGAAAAGAAGTTGAAGTTGAGGGCGTACACCGCCACGATGGTTGTGTTTGTGAAGCACTCCGCTTTATTAAACGGTTACAAGATATACAAACAGATGATGACTGTTTAGAATGTAATACAGATTGTTTCATGAGGCCATTAGGTAGTCTAAATTGTCCAACACAAAGCCCAATCAACACGCGTGTATTTTCGCTTTTAACAAAAACAGGTGACCAATTTAAATCGAGTTTCCAACCAATTAGCACTGGTACAAATCCAGCAGTAACGAATTGCTACTCTGTCTTCTTTAGAGTACAAAATATTTTCAACGATTGCTGTGCAACGCTTCAAGTACTTGCACCATTTAAAGATGCAGGATTTAAACACCCTGTGAAAGTTATTACTGATTGCGGTAAATTAAATCTTAATGCACTATGTGAAGCAAAATATTTCAAAGCTACAAACACATGTATCACAGTGGATTTAAGCTGTTTCTGTGGCGTACAATGTCTAGATGATATATTTGTCGACTTCTGTAAAATAAACTAATTATATCTCCTGCAATGCCCAAACTGCTTAACCAGATTACAAAGGTTAAGCAGTTTTTTATATAGAAAAAAGACAGGACATATACTTAGTCCTGTCTTTGTTTAATGAAGTTAAATTTCAGCAAATGGTTTCCCACGCCAGCTAATTTCTTCAATCTTGCTAATTTCCAAAGCGACCACCTTATTGTGCTCCCCATGAAGTTCTATGAAGACGATTTCGTTATCACTCTTATCGATTGATCCTATTACACTTGAATTTCCAGTATCAAATTGCAATGGACGATACATTTCTTTTTGCAAAGCACCTTCGAGATAGTTAATTCTTCTACGAACAGATGGATTATCCACTATTTCAGGTTCGTACCTAATTACTTCCACATTCAACTCAGTAACTTCTAACTGACCTAAATTAGGACTTTCATCAACTTCCTCTGCCATAGAAAAAACAGAAGTACTTTCCTCATCTGAAATCGGTATATCTACTCTTATAAATACAGGTGGTCCATGTACGAATAATAACGGCTCATTATTTAAAATGATATGCACATCCTTTTTTTGTAGTGTATGCGCCTACCTAATTCAGTGTTCACCGTTTTTTACTAATTAAAGACCACTAATAAATGTCGTTGCCAACCCTAGATAAATGAGCGTACTTAGCAAATCATTTAAAGTTGTTATAAAAGGTCCCGAAGCAACTGCAGGGTCAACACCCAATTTATGCATAAATAAAGGAATAAACGAGCCTGATATTGTTGCTACAAAAATCGATACAAATATTGCCGCTCCAACAAGAAGACCTAAAAGAAATTCTTGCTTCCAAACATAAATAAGTCCAACAACGAACACAGCACAAATAATTCCTGTTATAAGTCCAGTACCTGCTTCTCTCATCAATAGTTTGACTTTACTTTCATCCTCAATATCACGTGTTGCGATTCCGCGTACAGCAACGGCTAGAGCTTGCGTTCCGCTATTACCAGCAGTTCCTGCAATTAATGGAATAAATGCTGCAAGTAGTGCAACTTTTTCAATTGTAGCTTCAAATGCTCCGATTAAGTTTGCCGTTAACATACCAAGAACTAATAATATAAGTAACCAAGGAAGCCTTTTTTTAGCCGCAGACAATGAGTTTTTATCAAATGTACTCATATCTGAGACACCTGCAAATTTAGAATAGTCATCAGAAGCTTCCTCTTCTATAACATCTAAAATATCATCGACAGTAATAATTCCAAGCATATGTTGTTGGAAATCAACAACAGGTACAGCCAGGAAATTATAATCCTTAATTGTTCGTGCAACATCTTCCTGATCATCACTTACTAAAACACTTACAACTCGATCATTTGTAATTGTGCTAATTAGCGTATCTTCTTCGGCGATAATTAGGTCTCGAAGCGAAACAACACCCTTCAATCTCTCGTCATCATCTACTACAAAAACATAATAGATTGTCTCTGCCTTAGGTGCAGCATTACGCAGAATTGTCATAGCAGAGCGTACTGTGGAGTTTTCTGGTATAACAACGTATTCTGTCGTCATGATTGATCCGGCAGTATATTCTTCATAATGAAGAAGTGCTTTAATTTCAATAGCTGCTTCCTGATTCATAAGCGTTAAATAACTAACGACTTGCGCTTTGTCTAGTTCATTCAGGACATCTACCGCGTTATCAACAAACATATAAGAAAACATGTCCGCCGCATACATCGAGTCCATCTCCTGAAGGAACTTTTTGTAATCTTCATCGTCAATTTCACTTAGTTCAAAGATTTCAGCGAGCTCTTTTGGTGATAAGTAATTATAAATGAGTTTTCTTAGTTTAGAACCAATTTTTTTGTAGAATGTTGCTCTGTCATAAGGATGCAACATAAAGTATTCTGTTCTAAATGTATTAATATCGTTATTTGTCAGTGTTTCTAATAATCTTTCTTCATCAAAGACTATTTCTTCTTTATTTTCTTGTTCTACATTCATTACAAAACATCCTTTCCTTTTACGCCTTCTTCAAGGATTAATATGAATTACTTTAAGCCTTGAAGCTGAAGTCTAATGACGTGCAGGACTCAACTAATTCAGACAGTACAACCCATTTTCCGTACTGGGTTTACAAAATATTTCAAAAATGTACATAAAAAAACGATTTATTCCCCAGGAAATTATGTTTACTGCATCTATATAAGTATATTCTCCATATCAATCGGAAGTTTACTCGTAAATACAACTATTTCCTCCGTGATTGGATGCTTAAACTCGAGGAGCGTGCAGTGAAGTGCTTGACGTTTTATCAGTTCTCGACTTCCCGCGTATAAATCATCTCCTGCAAGGGGAAATCCAGCCCATTTCATATGAACACGAATTTGATGTGTTCTACCTGTATGGAGTACAAGCTTAATTTTTGTCAATTGATGACCTGAATGCACAAATCTTCCCGTAACGAATACATCAGTCAATGCTTTTTGACCATCTTCACGTACAATTCTTTCAATAATACTATCTTCTTTTCGCCCTATGGGTTCATTAATTGTAAAACAATCTTTCGTAATATGCCCTTCCACAACTGCCTCATACTGTCTATTAAACTGAGCATTCATCATCTGCTTTCCAAGAAGATGATGAATATGACGGTTTTTAGCTATACAAAGAAGGCCTGATGTATCATGATCTAGCCGTGTAACAATATGTACTGTTGCAGAAATTCGTTCGCGAATAAATTTTCCTGCTACAAAGTTTGCTACTGTGCCTGATGGATGATTACGCGATGGTATTGTGCTTTGTGCCGCACTTTTATTTAGAATTAAAATGGCTTCATCTTCATAAACTATATCAAGTACGCCTATCTCTGGTTTAAGTCCTGGACTTAGTTCCTCACGCGGAAAAATTACATCTACTTTATCTTCCCTACTTAAAATATAACGTACATTTTGCTCATTACCATTTACTACTAGCTTGCCACCGCCATATTTAATGGCTGCTAATGTCCTGCTGGATATTTCCTTTTGGGTTAAAAAGTCACGCAAAGATAACCTATCCTCATGAACTTCATAAGATAGACGGAATCTATTATCTACTTCGTTCATTTCAATTATCATTGGCAATAAATGAATCTCTAACACGTTGCCAAAATGGGAATGGACGGAAACGTGCAAATCGAATTTTTTCATCAGAAACTTCATATTCAATTGACTTCACATTTTTATGCAGAAAGTGATGATGATCAACTGTTACCATGAAGTCTTTTGCCATAACAGGTTTCAATATACATTTATGATGAGCTGGTAAGACTAGCGGTGAGCCAACTGTTCTAAATACCCGGTTATTAATAGAAGCCATTTCAGTGAGCTGCATAGTTGCAAGTGACGGATGCATGATTGCACCACCTAATGACTTACTATATGCAGTTGATCCTGATGGCGTAGACATGCATAAGCCGTCCCCACGGAATCGCTCAAAATGATGTCCGTTTAGTTCAACATCCATAACAAGTGTAACATCAGGAGATTTCACGGACGATTCATTTAAAGCTAAGTAGCGCGAACTTTCTTTACCACTCATATGATTAATTGTTACATCAAGTAGCGGATAATCAATCACTTTGAAATCTTGTCGAGAAATCATAATGACTAGCTTTTCAATTTCAGATGGTTTCCAGTCAGCATAAAAACCTAGATGCCCCGTATGAATCCCTACGAATGCAGTTTCTTTCAACCGATGTCGATGCTTATGAAAAGCATGGAGTAAAGTTCCGTCACCACCTATTGAAAGGACAATATTAGGCTGTTCATCATCATAGATTAATCCAAAATCCGTTAAATACTGTTTAGCCTCATCCTTAAGTTGGTTTGAAATATCATCATTTCTCGTCTGTATCGAAAACTTCAATTTTTTGTCCTCCTTTCCTTCTTTCCTCATCGTATCTTCCTGTAGCAGTCTGTTTATACGCACTAAAATATTGCTGTGCATCTTGGATTTCATCTCTAATTAAAGACATTTCTTCATCTAAGCGAAATGCAGCTTCTGCGGCAAGTTCCAAACGGTGATTAATTTCATCCGGAAGCTCCCCTTCGTATTTATAATTCAACGAATGTTCAATTGAAGCCCAAAAATTCATTGCGAGCGTTCTAATTTGAATTTCAGCTAATATCTTTTTCTCGCCGTGAATTGTTTGAACAGGATATTTAATAATCATATGATATGAACGATAGCCACTTGCCTTTTTATTCGATATATAATCTCGTTCTTCAATCACTTCGATGTCATTACGTTCTCTTAATATTTGAGCTACCGCATTAATATCATCAACGAACTGGCACATGATTCTTAGTCCAGCAATATCAGGTATTTCAGCGGCTAACTCTTCAGATGTTTCAAACGGGATTCCTTTTTCAAGTGTCTTGTCATAAATGCTAGCAAGTGGCTTTACCCTACCAGTTACAAATTCAACAGGCATATGTATATCCTCTAACTTATATTGTGAGCGAATCCCTTTAAGCTTCACTTTCAATTCATCTACCGCTTGCTTATAGGGTTGTATAAACTGGTTCCACTTCAGCATTTGCATCCCTCCTGGTATTACTCGATACTTTGAAGTTTCTTGGCGAATGCTTGCTCGACAGCCGTAGAGAATCTTACACCATAATTCTCATTTCCTTCGATATTAAATATTAGCATCATAAGTTCTTCTTTAAAATTTGTTAGCTTTATCGACTGTTCTCCAACCATTAATATTGGATCATCTGACGCATCCAATACTTCAACCATAAGTGGCCAAACCGCTTGCGTAAAATGGATTTGTCCATAACCTTCTTCTTCATCTAAAAGATAAACAAATGTAAGTTTTTCTGAATCAGTTATCATTTTCCCAGCTGGTAATCCTACAGAATTTTCAGGTTTATTAGCAATTAAGAAGCGTATTTCTGCTCCTTCTTGAACACCATTTTCAACGATGATTTGTGTAAGCATAATAACAACATCCTTTCATGTTTTACTACGTTCATTCTATCATATGAAGCGGCGTCTTGCAGTTCATAAATGCCTTCTCCTTCAATTCTTGGTATACTTATACTATAGTTACAATTAATAATGACTTGTGAAATTCCTATAGAAAGGATTGATTCCAATGGACGCTAGCAATCTACGGATTTTAATGGACATTAATTCCCTACAATCATTTGGCACAGTACAATCCTATGCGAATAATAATACTTCATCCCCGAATTTATTCACACAAATGCTGAAAGAAGTGCTAGGCAGTACATCCAATAACTTATCCGAACAAATCACAGCATCCGACAACTTAAAATATACTGGTGATAATCGTGTTTTCCAACCGTCAATGTTAGCTTCTATGATTGCAAATAAAAGTGATTCACCAACACTATCCTATAGCCCGTCTATAAAAGACGGTCAATATACAGATATTATTAAACAAGCATCGATGCAATATGACATACCTGAAGACTTGATATCTTCCGTTATTCGTCAGGAATCAAACTTTAAAAACAATATTGTTAGTAAATCAGGTGCACAGGGACTTATGCAACTAATGCCTGGTACAGCTAAATTTCTAGGTGTCAAGGACAGTTTTGATCCTGTACAGAACATAACTGGTGGTGCGCGTTATTTACGCCAAATGCTCGACCAATTTAATGGAAACATCGAACTTGCTTTAGCTGCCTATAATGCCGGCCCGGGTAATGTAAAAAAACACGGCGGAATTCCCCCATTCAAAGAAACACAGAACTACGTAAAGAAAGTATTAAATACATTTCATTCATAACCACAAGTATGTCAAGCGATAACCATGGTAGATGCTATTTATTTGTGTATGTCCACTTCCGTTGATAGAATAGCAGTACAGTCAGAGCAAAGGAGAGAGATACAATGATTCGTAAACCTTTGATCCCGTATGAGGAGATCGGTGCAGATAAATTATCGGAGCTTATCGATGTATTTTATTCAAAAGTGGCCGTTCATCCAGACTTATACCCGATTTTCCCGAAAGACCTGACAGAAACTGCCCGTAAACAAAAACAATTTCAAACACAATATTTAGGCGGTCCAAATCTATTTAGTGAAGAACATGGTCACCCCATGATGAAAGCAAGACATATGCCATTTCCCATTACACCAGTTCGCGCTGAAGCATGGTTATCATGTATGGCAGAAGCAATGGATGAGGTAGAACTTGATGAGAAAATACGTGATTTTTATTTTAAGCGTCTCGTTTTAACTGCAAAACATATGGTTAACCGGAGCGAGGAGGGAATTATTTGATTCCACGTCCATTGATGGAAAACCCAATAGGTCCTTCAATCGCAACGAGACCGATTGAACTCTATGTTTTTATCAATCCAACATGTGATGATTGCTGGTCACTGCAGCCGATTCTTAGGAAACTTCAAATTGACTATGAGCAGTACTTTTCACTAAGAATCATTTTGCATACATCGCTTCCCGCAATGAATGTTTCATGTTCAAGAGGTACTGAAATGCATGGAATGCGTGAGAAAATTCATCCGTCTTTCCCTTCACTCGCCATCAAAGCAGCTGAATTTCAAGGAAAGCGTGCAGGATTTCGTTTTTTATCAAAACTTTTTGAATACTCACATTTAAAATCAAGAAATGTCACATCTCTACCTGTATTAATTGAGATTGCCGAACTTCTTAACCTCGATGTCGATGAATTTATTCGTGATTTTTCTTCAGAAAATGTATTACGTGCCTTGCAGGTCGATCTTTATATGGCAAAAGAAATGGAAGTATATCAAGCACCAACATTTGTCTTCTTTAATGAAAATATTGAAGATGAAGGTTTAAAGATTGATGGTCTATATTCTTACGATGTCTATGAACATATTCTGGAAAAACTTATTGGTTATGAAATTATTCCTAAATCTCCACCTTCGCTAGATGATTTATTTATACGTTTTGATACATTGGCTACAAAAGAAATTGCAGAGATATATAGCATTACAGATAAATCTGCAGATCGAGAACTTAAAAAGAGACTTCTCCAACAACATGTGGAGCGGCATACTTTTCAAGATATCACGTTATGGCGTAAAAAGTGTCATTAATAAAAAACTGATTATTTGCTGAGTAAAGCAGATAATCAGTTTTTTAGGTTCTTTGTCAAATGACGTTGGTGAAGAATAATAGCCAACCATAACTTAGTTATTGTAGGGCTATCCAAGAAGTCAGTAAAGCTGATTTTTTAGGTTAGTCCTTTTTCATGTATCCCGTTGTTTTCCGTTCCAGATGGACGCTTTCCGCGGGCACGGCTTCAGCCTCCTCGTCGCGAAAAGCTGAGCTGCACCCCTAATATTGGACACGTCATCTAATATTAGGAGGTCTAAAAAAGTGTCCAAGTATACTAAAGAATTTAAACTTCTAGTCGCCAAACGTTACGAACATGAAGATATTAGTTACCGAGATCTTGCAGGACAGGTTGGCGTCGACAACTCTGTAATTCGTTACTGGGTGCTTCTGTTTAGACATCATGGTGATAATGCGTTTGACTTTCCCTATACAAACTATCCAAAAGCCTTTAAACTTAGAGTAATTCAATTTATCAATGACACGGATTACTCTGTTCGAGAGGCATCGGCTATTTTCCATATCCCGGATCCTAGTATGGTCCGCAGGTGGAAGAAAAAGTGGGAGACAGCTGGAGAAGGTGCCTTTAAAACGAAAGAAAAGGGGCCTTCTACAATGAAATCTCGCAATCAAAAGAAAACCACTTCCAAAGATCTTGGCGACCAGTCAAAGGACGCCATGAAAAAAGAACTTGAATATCTTCGTATGGAAAATGCCTATCTAAAAAAGCTGGAAGCCTTAGTTCAGGAAGAAAAATCACTAAAAAGATTAAAGCGAAAGTAATATTTGAACTAAGGCATGAATTCCCAGTAAACAAGATGGTCAAGATAGCCGGTATGGTAAGAAGCACCTACTACTACATCATTAATAGTTTCAAGCAGCCAGATCCCGATCGCAAGTGGAAGAGAAGGATCAACTTCATCTACCAGCGACACAAAGGGCGCCTTGGGTATCGCCGGATCACCGACGTCCTGATCGAAAAAGGACACACGATAAACAAAAAGAAAGTACTTCGGATTATGCGAGAACTGGGGCTTCAATGTATTGTCCGAATGAAGAAGTACAAATCCTATAAAGGTGCATTTGGGAAAGCAGCTCCAAATGTCTTGAACCGTAATTTCAAAGCAGGAAAACCCAACGAAAAATGGGTGACAGACGTTACGGAATTTAAATTATTTGGACAAAAATTATATCTCTCACCTGTTTTAGACCTGTTCAATGGTGAAATCATTACCTATACGCTTCAATCGAGGCCTACGTTTGATTTGGTGGAAACAATGTTGAAGCAGTCACTTGAATACGTAAAAGAAGACGATAAGCTCTTGATCCATTCCGATCAAGGCTGGCATTATCGAATGCCGCAGTATTGTCAGCTACTAAAGGAAAACAACATCACACAGAGCATGTCTCGAAAAGGCAACTGTTACGACAACGCCGTCATCGAGAACTTTTTTGGAATTCTTAAATATGAATTCCTGTTCCTGCAGGAATTTGATAATCTTGAACACTTTAAACACGAACTAGAGGAGTATATCCACTACTATAATCATTTGAGAATCAAGTCCAGATTGAATCGGAAAAGCCCAGCGGGCTATCGGATGATATTCGAATCAGCTGCTTAGAAAAATAGCGTCCAATTTTAAGGGTCCAGTGCAAAAGCACGCTCCTGTGGGGTCTTCAGCTCGCGTTGTTCCCGCTGGAGTCGCCATCTTGCACTACAAACAACTAGTATTGCACTTGTGAATTATATAAAAATAGACAAAAGACTTTCAAGCCTATTAAATTCTCATAAATGTTACGCAGCGTCAAAATGGGATTTTCCTTCACCAACGTCATTTATTTTACAACCTTTTTTATTAATTTATATAATAGAAAAGAGTATCCACTCCTGGGGGGGAGTTGGATACTCTTATACAAAGGGAATGGAAGAAATGTTCACATTCAAACAAAGGGGTATTTGTTTGGTTAGTGATTTAATTCACAAACTTATTTTATCACGAAATAATTGTAACATCAACTTTTCACAATCCAATTAACAAGATTGTCACATTATAAATCTCGTCCAGACTTTTTTCTAGTTTGAAAACACGAAGAGGAATTGAACTTCATTCCTCCAATTTCAGGCGGTAGAAATTCGCCTTCATTTTTTCAATAGACAGTGTACATTCTTTCGCCGCATTTTCACTTATAAATACAGGGAAGTTTTATTGATTTCAAAAAAAGAGTCCAATCCTTCCTAAATAAATTAGGTTGGATTGAACTACTGTAAATTACTTGTTTTTCAATAACAAAGCTTCCAGTTCATTTAACTTTTCTTCAAATACTCGGCATGCTTCTTCGATTGGCGCGGCACTTGTCATATCCACACCAGCCTTTTTAAGTACTTCTATTGGATAATCGGATGAACCAGCCTTCAAAAAGTTATTGATATATCGTTCCACCGCGGGCTCGCCCTCAGTGAGAATTTGATTGCTGAGTGCAACAGCTGCACTATATCCAGTTGCATATTGATAAACGTAATAATTATAATAAAAGTGTGGAATTCTAGCCCACTCTACCCCTATTTCCTCGTCGATTACTATATCTTCACCAAAATACTTTTGATTCAAGGCATAGTATTCAGCAGTTAGCTTTTCAGCAGTTAGTGCAACGCCTTGCTGATCTAGCTCATGTATCAAATGTTCAAATTCAGCAAACATCGTCTGACGGAAGACAGTACCACGGAAACCATCAAGCCAGTAATTTAGTAAATAAATACGTTTTTGTTCATCTTCTGTTGTTTTCAATAAATGATCGTTTAGAATCGCTTCATTTACAGTTGATGCAACCTCAGCAACAAAAATAGAATAACCGCTGTAAACATAAGGCTGATGTTTTCTTGAATAATAACTGTGTACACTATGGCCAAACTCATGCGCCAAAGTAAATAAATTGCTAACATTATCTTGCCAGTTCATCAGCACATACGGATTTGTACCATAAGCACCTGATGAATAAGCACCTGAACGTTTACCAACGTTCTCACGCACATCAACCCAACGATTTTCAAGACCTTCCTTGACAATCTCACCGTACTCTTCTCCAAGTGGATGAAAACTATCTAACATCGTTTTTGAAGCATCTTCATATGTGATTTTCATATCGGCATCCGGAACAAGTGGTGCAAACAAATCCCACATATGGAGTTCATCAAGTTCAAATACTTTTTTCCTTAAAGCTACGTATCTTTGAAGCAAATGCACATTTTTATTAATTGTCGACACAAGGTTATCATAAACTTGCTCCGGAATATGATTGCTCGACATTGCAGCAGCTCGTGCAGATGGATAATTTCTAATGCGCGCACTTACATTATCACTTTTTATATTTCCAGATAATGTAGAAGCGAATGTATTTTGGAATTTCCCGTAAGTTGAATACATCGCCTTAAATGCAGCTTCTCTAACTTTCTCATCATTACTTTCGAGAAAACCAATATAACGACCATGGGACAGTTCAACCTCTTCCCCGTCCTCATTCTTCACTTTCGGAAATTTAAGATCCGCGTTATTCAGCATACTAAAAGTTTCTGAAGCACTTCCGGTAACCTCTGATAACTGCGCAAGAAGTGCCTCTTGTTCAGCAGGCAATACATGTGGACGTTCCGTATTGATTTCTTCAATCTCTTGTTTATAAAGAAGTAGCGCTTCATTATTTTCAACAAGATTGTTTAATGTTTCTTCATCAATTGATAGGAGTTCTGGTAAGAAAAATGACAATGCTGTCGATGCTTTAACGAGTAATGTTTTGGCACGACTTTCCATCGCTTGGTAAAAACTATTTATTGTATCTTGATCAGTTTTTAAATGAGCATACGTGTACAAACGGCGCAATCTTTCCGACAAAGAATCGCGGTATGTTAATGCTTTAAAAAGGGCATCAGAACCATCTCCAAGTGTTCCTTTGTATGTTTCTGCTTCCTTTGAAAACTCCTCAATCAGCAAGTATTCTTCTTCCCATGCTTGATCAGTAGCAAAAATATCTTCAAGGCGCCACGTTTCCTCAACTTTCACTTCATCGCGAGTTAACACTCTATTCTTAGAATCAATCGACATTTAATATCCCCCTTGTATACTTATTTCGAGTTACGGAACATCTCTATTTTCTCAATCTTCACTACAGTTTGCAAGTAATGTATTTTCAATACAATTAGCGAGTAGTTTATCACCGAATACAATATCATCTTTTAAAGATTCTACACCCATTGATTCAAGAAAAAATTGATATTTTATACAAGCATTCACTTGTCTTTTCGATACACCTTCGAACTTTTTTACAAAACTGTACATATCCCCCTTTGTAATTTCATTAAATTTCATACCTCTCTTTTTAAAAAAGTAAACAAATAAAAGTTGCCACTCGACAGCCTCTTCACGAAAAGGATTCAAACTTGTCAAAGGCACGCCAATCCATAACGGCAATTCAAGAGGTCGCACTCTCAGCTCATAGCATCCCCGTAGAAACGGTTCATTAATCCCTCTTCTGTTTAATAAAACTTTCGTATTCAGAAATTTATTCCGCATAGCGCGAAAACTCAATGCATAACTTTGAAAATCTTTAAAAGTAGGATTTTTCACGCGCGCAAAAGGAAAAATTTGTTTTGACATACACAAAGTACGATGAATACCTATATACCTTTTTCCAGCAATTTGTAGGAGACTGTGTACATAATGGAATTGTTCTAATTTGGGATCATATGTTAGTAGAAAAATATTTTTTGGAAAACTTCGGCTAATAAAAGTTTCCTCAAATTTAGATAGATAGAAGATGCCAACACCTTGGGGAGATTTCTTTATCTTTTCAGGGGTATTCAAAATCCAAATAGGCTTCATACCTACACGATTAAAACCTTGTGTTCTAGACTTAATTTCAGCAATAGGTATAGAACTACACTGAAACTCTATTGGAATACTTTCTTTATTATAGGTTATAAGAAGATCTGGACGCTGGGCCAAACTTTTAGAATAAGGTTCTAGCTTTACCTCACTAACTTTCTTCTCGAAAAAATTAAATAACTGTTGTTTACCAATTAGGTGTTCTGTAGACTCCCCTTCAGAAAATGTAGCAGAGCAGGAAACATTCACCTCATGCGCAAAATGGGGTATTACTATTTCACCCACTTTTAGTTTTACAGCATTATCACATTGTGTACAATAAAATTTTGTTACCTTTCTCCATTCTCTCAATTGATTCTTATCCATCTTCTGAGAAAGTATAATATACTTTCCTTCAATAGTCTTTGCCGTCAAAATTGCGCATCACTCCTTTTTATAATATTACGAACTATTCAGAGAAATTGCAAGTGTATTAGAAAAAACTGTGGCATTCATCGGTAGCAATGTCTTGGCATGATTTCAAGTTCTTAGAAACTTGTTTAAAAGAACCTTAAATATTTACACACAAAAAAACGCAATAGCAAATTAAGCTATTGCGTTTACTAATTTTTATACTTTAAAAATATTTAACAACTTGAGTGAAAACATCGGATTCCATAACAATATCTCCATATTCCTCAAGACGGTGAATGGTCATATTCGACAGCGAGCCAAATTCAGTAAGAAAACTAAACAAATCTGACTTACTATCATCTTCCATTAAGTCTTTATCATACTCGACATACAAATAATACATGTCTTTTAAGAAGTATAAAGAAGTGTTAGCTTCATATCCTAACTGTTCAACTCGTTTCGAGAGTCGGATTATATCTTCGAAGTCTTTAAAGTAAAATGTATTATCCGTCCATTCTACTCCACTATTTCCACCGGCTGACAAAGCGTCATCAGCATTTTCAAACATAGTACCATCTGCTTGCTGAAACAACTTTTTTGTTTCTTCTTGATCAAATGGATGCTCTTGCGAGTGTCCATCTTCGTTTTGAGCACGCGTTACCGTAACTTCAATTCCATTGTTCATTGCATGGACTTGAATCCAAAGTGGACCTTCCACTTCAAACTCGGATTCTTCACTTATTTCGTCCATCATATCCCAAAAAAGTTCTTCACTTTTATCACGGTTATACCAAACTTCTTCACGCGTAAAGCCACGCTCTTCTATATCAATATACGTTAAAAAGAATTTAACTGTGTTTTCGTTTATTCGTTCTATTTCCATTCCAATCTCCCCCTCCCTATTGAATAGGATTATAGCAGTCCCTTAAACTAAAAAATAAAACCTACAATGCTTATTCTTACTATATGACCGACCGTCAATATTTGTAAGGGTTTTTCCACAGTTCTCTACTTTTATTAGTATAAGCAATTGTAGATAACATTTATTAGGAAAGCAAGGAAAAGATAAAAGCCGATAGGTTTTGGCATTTTACAATGACCCACCTATCAGCTTTTTATTTCATACACTTAGTTTACCATTCGACGTGCTTCAAGCAACTGATAAGCTCTTACTTTTCTAGGTAAGAATCGACGTATCTCATCTTCATTATATCCTACTTGAAGTCTTTTTTCATCAAGTATAATTGGTCTTCTGAGAAGACCTGGATGTTCTTGAATTAATTCATATAATCTTTGCAATGGTAAACTTTCTACATCGACATTTAATTTTTGATATATTTTAGATCTCGTTGAAATTATCTCATCCGTACCGTCTTCTGTCATACGAAGGATTTCTTTAATTTCAGCGATATTTAAAGGTTCTGAGAAAATATTTCTTTCTGTATATGGAATTTCATGTTCCTCAAGCCAAGCTTTAGCTTTCCTACATGACGTACAGCTTGGTGATGTAAATAATGTGACCATCATATGCTGACACTTCCTTTCAATTCGGCTAATTGATAAATCATTTTATTTTATTATAGGTTAATTAGAATAATTTTAATCGAAATCCTTATACTTAAGTATACACAATTTCATTAATTAAGAAAACACTTTTTAAAAATTACTTTATTTCTAATGTTACTTTCGTCACAATTCCGCAATATAAAAGACTTTACAGGAAATTTTGTTGTACATATACTGTTATTCCCATCTGATATACTTTTTAAACATCTGATTCAAAAATTAAGTAGAAATTCTCATTTAGGTTCTCCTTATTGAAAAAGTTAATTACTACTTAATAGTACGTTCAACCAATTAAAAGGTTTCATTTTAATTAAACTTAATTAATTTAATTGAAAATAAATCATAATCCATTCATCAGTTATTAATTTTACTGCTTATAATTTACGTCCTTTGAATAAGTATTTCCAGCATTCCATAAAAGATACTCATCTATACCATTATCTTTTAAACCTTTAATTTGCGCTTCGACTTCTGACTTACCATATCTAATGTAATTGCCCTTTCCTAACCATGAAGCGGTAAAGTCTTGTAGCCATGGTCGTGAAACAGGTTTGTTTTCAAGTGCCTCTAGCACCTTGTTTTCAACCTTGGCGTATTCAGCAACTAATTGATAAGGCTCCAAATCAGGTTTCGCAATTCCGAAATAAGAAGTCCAATGACTTGGATAGATCATTGATGAAATGACATCAACATTTTCTGAGATTTTCGAAAAGTTTTGTCCGATGCCCGGCGCTTCAGTTAATGTTGCAGCATAACCAAATATATCTACAGAAACTTCAACTCCGTAAGGTTTTAACTGCTCTCTAGCATAAGCTACAAAATCTGTAATCGCCTCAACACGGCGTTGTATGGGATCAAGTTCAGATTGTGAATAGTCTTGAAAGTCAAATTTCAATGTATCATCTCGATTTTCAAACCCTTCAGGAAAACGGACATAATCAAATTGAATTTCCTTAAAACCCATTTTTGCTGCTTCAATTGCCACTTCTACATTATGTTCCCAAACTTCTTTCATGAATGGATTAACAAATGCTTCACCACGTCGATTTTTCCAAACTGCGCCATTATCCATAAATGATAATTCAGGACGCATTTCCGCAAGAACACTATCTTTAAAAACGACAATACGTCCAATTGGATAGATTTTTTTCTCCTCCAAAACTTTCAACATATCATTTGGATTCGTAATATATGGTTTACCTATATTCAATTCTTTTAATGGCGAATCATCATCTGGCAAATATGTAATATTCCCATAGTCATCTTTTATATCAATCACCATGGCGTTAAGATCAGTATTATCAAGCAAGTCGACTAACTTATTGAACTTTTCCCCACCAGCGGAATGACCTGTAACATAAATTCCGCGAACAGCATCCGGATATTCAAAGGTTAATCCTGAATTATATTTAAACAAAGATGAAGACGCAATAAGTTGTAAATCTATTAACTTAAGGCCGTGTGTAATCTGAGTAAAGTCTTCTATTTCTTTATTTTCCGTAGCTTGAGTAGTTGATGGAGCAGCAATAAAAATGATGCATACCAATGATGCAATCCACTTCGTTATTCTCAATACGACACACTTCCCTTCTATTCTCCTTTAGTTTAACAATGTTTCGACACGATTGATAGAGCTAAACAGGACTTATTTCTTGCAATTGTAAATACTTCAACATATAATACATAAAATATGTATAGTATCGGCGTTGAAGGAAATAGTAAGTCCGTGACAGTTTTCAGGGAGTCTGTGGGTATTGTGAACAGATAGCTGGGCGGAGTGAATGGGTTCCAGAGCCTTAATAAGTGAACGCGAGGGAATTTTTTTGCCTTTGCCAAGTAAATTATTACGTCATTCCGCGTTAAGGAGCTTGAGAGGCCTACGGGCAATTCGGGTGGTACCACGATTAAAAAAGATTAGTCGTCCCTATTTTAGAGGGGACGACTAATCTTTTTTGCGTACAACTTTTATTTAAATTAGGAGGAGAATGATTATGAAAACGATTTTTTCAGGCGTACAACCTACTGGCACTGTAACATTGGGGAACTATATTGGGGCATTTCGTCAGTTCGTTGAATTACAACATGAAGCTAATTGCTTATTTTGTATAGTTGATCAGCACGCAATTACTGTTCAACAGGATCCAAAACAATTACAAGAAACAATTCGATCACTAGCTGCTCTATATGTTGCTAGTGGAATTGATCCAGAAAAGGCAGTATTGTTTATCCAATCAGAAGTTCCTGCACATGCACAAGCTGGATGGATCATGCAATGCGTGTCCTATATCGGAGAACTTGAAAGAATGACTCAGTTTAAAGACAAGTCAGAAGGTCAAGAAGGTGTTTCTTCGGCATTGCTAACTTATCCACCTTTAATGGCTGCTGACATTCTACTGTATAATACTGACATTGTTCCTGTAGGAGATGATCAAACACAGCATCTCGAATTAACTAGGGATCTGGCAGAACGTTTCAATAACCGTTACGGGAAAACATTGACGATTCCTGAAATTCGTATTCCTAAAAATGGAGCACGCATAAAATCACTTCAAGATCCTTTGAAGAAGATGAGTAAGTCCGATCCGAATAAACGTGCTACCATTTCACTCCTTGATACACCTAAAGAAATAGAAAAGAAAATAAAAAGTGCTGTCACAGATTCTGAAGGTATCGTAACTTTTGACGTTGAAAACAAGCCAGGCGTTGCAAACCTACTAACAATTGAAGCCGCTATGAGCAATAAAACAATCGAGGAACTTGTCTCTAAATACGATGGGCTTCGTTATGGTGATTTCAAAGCTGGCGTTGCTGAAGCGATTATAAATCATCTAACACCTATTCAAGAAAAGTATTATAATCTACTTGATTCAAATGATCTTGACAGAATTTTAGATAATGGTGCAGAACGTGCGAATGCCATTGCGACAGTAACTCTTAAGCGGATGGAGAACGCGATGGGGCTCGGTAGAAAACGATAATCATTAGTGTGATTGCTGAAATAATTAAAAGCGCAAAGTCTGCTGTTCGAACAATAAAGTAAAAAACTTGGCTCCATTCATAACCAAGTGTTCTATAATTAAAATAAAAAATAATGTGAGATATGCTAATAACGAGAAGTCCATAGCTTATTAGAAATAAAAATAGGCGTGTAATTGCACATCTTCCTTTGCTTTTTATTAAGTATATGAAAAGAAAGTTACCTTTAAGACAAGGGTAACTTTTTTTCATTTGAAAAATAAAAAACGCCCCATGATCTGGGGGCGCTTCGTTAAAATAATCTTATATTTTCTTGAAAATAAGTGACGCGTTATGGCCACCAAAACCAAGCGAGTTACTCATCGCATACTTAATGTCAGCTTTTCTAGCTTTATTTGGAACATAATCTAAATCACATTCTGGATCTGCCGTTTTATAATTAATTGTTGGAGGCAAAATACCTTCTTCAAGTGCCTTACATGTGAAAATTGCTTCAATACCACCAGCAGCTCCTAAAAGATGCCCTGTCATCGATTTTGTCGAGCTCATTGCAAGTTTATAGGCATGGTCACCAAAAACGGTCTTCGCCGACATCGTCTCAAATTGGTCGTTATATGCTGTACTTGTTCCATGCGCATTAATATAATCAATTTTATCGGGTGAAATTCCAGCTTCTTCAAGCGCTTGCACCATTGCACGTGCAGCACCTTCACCACCAGGTGCTGGAGCTGTAATATGATGAGCGTCACCTGTTGAACCGTAACCAATCAATTCAGCATAAATTTTCGCACCACGCGCAACTGCATGCTCATATTCTTCTAGAATTACAATCCCAGCGCCCTCACCCATAACAAATCCATCACGCTCATTATCAAATGGACGTGATGCTGTTGACGGATCAGGATTTAAAGAAAGTGCTTTACTTGAACAAAATCCTGCAACAGCCATTGTCGTTATTGGCGCTTCTGCACCACCAGAAATCATTACATCTGCTTCTCCGCGACGAATTACTTCAAATGCGTCACCGATTGAGTTTGTACCAGATGCACAAGCTGTTACCGTACAAGAATTAACTGCTTTCGCGCCGAAATAAATAGACACTTGCCCTGAAGCCATGTCCGGAATCATCATCGGAACGAAAAATGGGCTAACACGGCGATATCCACGTTCTTGGAATATCTTAAACTGCTGCTCATGTGTTTCCATTCCGCCAATACCAGAACCAATCCATACACCCGTACGTAAAGCAGTTTTATCATCAAGCTTTTCTAGACCTGCATCTTTCATTGCCATAATAGATGCAGCAAGTGCGTAATGTGTAAAGCGATCCATTTTACGCGCTTCTTTTTTCTCGATATAATCTTCTATTTCAAAATCATTTATTTCCGCTGCTACTTTTACCGGAAACTGATCACTATCTAGTCTCGTTAGCATGCCTATTCCTGATTTCCCAGCTAGCACAGCCTCCCAAGACTTCTCAGCTGTATTCCCAACTGGCGTTACAGCACCAATACCCGTTACAACAACTCGTTTATAACCCATTTATATAACTTCCCCTCAATATTTTTAATTTTCTATACAATAAAACAGACTGTATTTAGAGGTAATATTATTTTCCCCAACGCAAGCAAATGCCGCCCCAAGTTAAACCGCCGCCAAATCCAACCATCACAATAACATCATCATCTTTTATTTTGCCTGCCTCAAGATCATCAACAAGTGATATTGGAATTGATGCAGCAGAAGTATTCCCGTATTTATGAATCGTTTTCGAAACTTTCTCTACTGGCAATCCAAGACGTTCTCGTGAAGCTTCCATAATACGAATATTCGCTTGGTGTGGAATTAAATAATCAACTTCTTCAGTCGTTAATCCAGCTTTCGTAATGACATTAACAGCAGTTGCGCCCATTTGACGGACAGCAAATTTAAAGACATCTGGTCCACTCATACGGAGTTTAGTATCTTGATAAAGAAGATGACCACCCGATCCATCTGCGCCAAGTTCAAATGATAAGATTCCTCGTCCTTCACTTACATTACCAATGATTGCTGCACCAGCACCATCCCCAAATAATACTGCAGTGTTCCGATCTTCCCAATCAGTAATTTTTGATAACTTTTCTACACCAACAACAAGCACATAGTCGTAAGCTCCAGTTTCCACAAATTGTTTACCCGTTATAATACCATACATAAAACCTGCACATGCTGCTGAAATATCCATAGCTGCTGCGTTCTTAGCACCTAATTGATGTTGTAACATTGAAGAAACTGATGGAAAAGGTTGATCTGGTGTTACGGTCGCAACGATGATTAATCCAATTTTTTCAGGATCGATGCCGGCATTATCAATAGCGGCCTGTGCTGCATGAAAAGCCATATGTGAAGTATCAATCGAATCATCTGCAATATGTCTTTGTTCAATACCTGTTCTTGAACGAATCCATTCGTCTGATGTATCCATGCGTTCTTCTAAATCGTGATTTGTTAAGATATTCGGCGGAACGAATTTTCCTACCCCTATTAAACCTACACTCATTCTATATCCCCCGTCCTTTTAATATCTATTATTAGTACCTGGTGTTAATCATAAAATAAAAATGAACTTTTTACAACCGCTCGACACTATTTCGTCAAAATAATTCATTTATAAATGAATACTACTTTAAGGTCTGGACAGCCTATGATACAATAATTAAAGAAATAGTAATGTTGAGGTGAAATCCATTGAGTTATATATTTACATTTATTTGGTCATTCCTATTAGTAACTATGTTAAATTATGTTGTTAGTTCGATTGCAGCAGTAGAGTTCCATTTACTTTCGGGCGCTATCGTGTCAGCTGTTCTTGCAATTCTAATCATTATCATTGGTGAAACATTACCAAAAGGTCCAATTTCAGATCATTAATTTGTAAGTTAAGCCGTCTCATTACTATGGGATGGTTTTTTTATACAAAAAATCCGTTCAGCCGATTTTTCATCAACTGAACGGATTTTCATTTTAATTATTCTCTACGATCAACTTTCCATTTCCCATCGATAACGCTATTTCTTTATTAGCGCCAAGTTCTCCTGAGATCAACTCTTTCGCAACAGCTGTCTCAATATAACGTTGGATAAAACGCTTCAATGGCCGAGCCCCAAAATCAACATCCGTGCCTTCTTCTACAATCCAATCCAGCACTTCTTCAGTATAAGTTAATTCGACTTCTTGTCCAGAGACTCTTTTAACGAGATCTTTAAGCATCTTTCCGGTAATTAATTTAAAAGTATTCCCTGTAAGCGAATGGAAGATTATAATATCGTCCATCCGGTTTAACAATTCAGGTTTAAAGTGATTTTTTAATTCAGCCATTACCAAATCTTCAGCTGCATGATTCTCAGTGTCTGTTAGACCATGTAATAAGTATGACGAACCTATATTAGACGTCATAATAACAACTGTATTGGTAAAATTAACAACGCGTCCTTGACTATCCGTAATTCGTCCATCATCTAATATTTGCAAAAGTATATTCGAAACATCTGGATGTGCTTTTTCTATTTCATCAAGCAGTACAACTGAATATGGATTACGTCTCACAGCTTCTGTTAACTGTCCGCCCTCTTCATAACCAATATATCCTGGTGGTGCACCGACAAGTCTTGATACGCTATGCTTCTCCATATATTCAGACATATCTATGCGAATGAAATGATCTTCCGAATCAAATAAAGTTGCTGCCAACGTTTTTGCAAGTTCAGTCTTCCCGACGCCAGTAGGTCCTAAAAACAAAAATGAGCCGATTGGTTTTGATGGATCATTTATTCCAGAACGCGCACGCCATACTGCCTCTGTTACCAACTGAACAGCATCATCTTGTCCAATGACTCGTTCTTCTAATGTTTCACGGAGACGAAGTAATTTATCTCTTTCCCCTTCAACAAGTTTTGTTACCGGAATACCTGTCCATCTAGCAACGATTGACGCAATTTCCTCTTCTGTTACTTCCTCACGAAGCAATCGATTTTCCTGACTGTCTTGGAGCGGTTCTTCTAGCTTTTTTAATACGAGTTCTAATGCCGGAATCTTACCGTATTGAAGTTCAGCAGCTTTTGTTAAATCAAAACGATTTTCAGCATCTTCAAGTTCACGTTTATATTGATCCATTTCTGCGCGCTTACCTTGAATTTCTTTTAGTGCTGATTTTTCTTTATCCCATTGCGCACGCATTCCTGAAGAAGAATCTTTTAACTCTTTTAGTTCAGCACGCAATATCTCTAATCGAGTTTTACTTGCCGAATCTTTTTCTTTTCTAAGTGCTTGTTCCTCAATTTCTAATTGCATAATTCGACGAGTTACCGCGTCAAGTTCTGTCGGCATCGAATCGATTTCTGTCCGAATCATTGCACTCGCCTCATCGACTAGATCAATCGCTTTATCTGGTAAAAAACGCTCTGTTAAATAACGATTTGATAAAGTCGCCGCTGCAACGATTGCGCGGTCATGAATCCTTACACCATGATGCAGTTCATAACGCTCTTTTAAGCCCCTTAAAATTGAAATCGTATCTTCGACAGACGGTTCCCTTACTAGTACTTGTTGGAAGCGTCTTTCTAGTGCAGGATCTTTTTCAATATTCATACGGTATTCATCCAATGTCGTTGCCCCTATACAATAAAGCTCGCCGCGCGCAAGCATCGGTTTTAACATATTACCTGCATCCATCGCGCCTTCTGTTTTTCCGGCACCAACAATTGTATGAATTTCATCAATGAATAAAATAATTTTTCCTTCACTATCTTTTACTTGTTTTAAAACACCTTTTAAGCGCTCTTCAAATTCACCCCGATACTTCGCACCTGCGATTAAAGCACTCATATCTAGCTCGAAAATTTGTCTGTCTTTTAAGCCATCTGGCACATCACCTTTTACAATTCTTTGTGCAAGTCCTTCTACAATAGCAGTTTTACCAACACCTGGTTCGCCAATTAAAACAGGATTATTTTTCGTTTTTCTAGATAAAATACGAATTACATTCCTAATTTCTTCATCGCGACCAATAACGGGATCCATTTTCCCTTTTTTTACTTCTTCAACGAGGTTACGACCAAATTGTTCAAGCGGTGTACGTTGATCCTCTTCTTGTAATCCACCCATACGCATAAACATCTACCTCTCTATTTTTTCATTATTTGACTTTGACTATCTTTGACTATCTTTATAATATAACGGATTATGGGCATTGTAAAGTAGATTGCTTACAAATAAAAAAGGCTACAAGACCTTAGAAACAAGTCATGTAGCCCTTACTATTATTATCTAACGCCAAGTGCCATTTTTGCGTAACGCGACATATTATCTTTTGACCAAGGTGGACTCCAAACAACATTTACATCCACTTCTTTTACTTCAGGAAGTTCCATTAATTCTAATTTAATACTAGAAACAATTTGTGGCGCCATCGGACAGCCCATAGATGTAAGTGTTATTGTGATAACTGCTTTACCTTCATCATCTAACTCTGCATCATAAACAAGTCCTAAGTTAACAATATCTATACCTAATTCTGGATCGATTACGTTTTCAAGTGTGCCATATAAATATTCTTTCATTTCTTCAGCCATATTCATTTCACTCCTTATTCATTTAATATATTAATCATAGCAGTGGACGTTCATTCATTCAAATAACTTGCAAGTTTATTTGTAGCTTCAAGCATAGCCGATCTAGATACAACATGTCCTGCCTCATTATCCACAGTGAAAGATAATCTTTCAGGAACCTTACTATAATCCGCCTTTATGGACTCATAAAACTTACTCGTCGGCTCAAATGGAACAACGACATCCTTTCGACCATGCCAAAAATGAATCGGTCTTTTATTTAATAAAGCCGGATATATCGTCAAATCGAGCATCGATAAGTCTTCAAACAATAAAGTCTTTTCTTTTTCAGTATGCGGTATTTTAAAACCATCTTTTTCAAAACTGCTAATTTGATTTTTAGCCAACTCAACAAAACCTGGTGCGCCCATCATTATCGCTGCCGCATCTATCCAATCGTATGTTGCAAGCATACCTAGTGATGTAATGCCGCCAAGTGATGTGCCACTTACCCCTATTTTCTTCGTTGTTAAAAGTTTGCGCTTGAACAATTCTTCTCGAAGCATTCCAAGCTCTTCTATAGAAGTGAGTACAATTTCCCAAAAACGTAAGCCCAATTGAACAGGATCTAGATTTTCTTCTCTAGCACCGTGTAGAAATGCATCTGGTAATAATACCCGAATACCTTTCGATGCTAGATTAAAAGCAAAGTGAAGATTATGTTCTTTCGCACTCATGAAACCATGATGAAAAACAACAACCGGAATTTCTTTATTGGCAAACTCTTCGCTTACTACATGTAATAGTGGAACTTCTCCCCAATTTTCTTCTCTTAGGATCATTAACTAGTCATCCTTCCTACTTCATTTTAGATTACCAAAGTTTTTTTAAAATACCAATGAGTTGCATTGTCTGGCAGAATTTTTTGACTTAGATCACAACTTAACGATAAACTTATACTAATAGAGGAGGAATAAATTTGAAACCACATTTAATTGTTCTTGACCTTGACGGAACTTTATTAACAGATAAAAAGATAATCACGCCTAAAACTGTAAATGCTTTATTAAAAGCGCAAGAAAACGGTCATCATGTCATGATTGCAACAGGTAGACCTTACCGAGCAACTGAACCTTATTATAAACAGCTCGGATTAACTACACCAGTCGTTAACTTTAACGGTGCCTTTGTTCATAGACCTAACGACAGTTCTTGGAAAGTAATTCATGAGCCGCTTAAACTATCGGTTGTGAAAGAAGTCGTCGAGGCTATGGAGCAATTTCCACATAATAATATCATTGCAGAAGTTATGGATGATGTTTATATGAACTACCACGATGAAAAACTGATAGACGCATTTAGTTTCGGAGGTACGCGAATTAATGCGGGTGCCATTAAAAGCTTTCTAAAGGATAATCCTACAAGCTTACTCATTCAAGCAGACGAGGAAAATGTCGAATTAATCGCTAACCACCTCCGTCATATACATGCCGAAGTCATTGATCATCGATTGTGGAAATCACCTTGGGGTCATGTCATTGATATTTTCAGACACGGACTTAGTAAAGCGGAAGGGCTTGCACATGTCTCCAAATGGATGGACATCCCAAGAGACCGCATAATTGCATTTGGCGATGAAACAAATGACCTTGAAATGATAGAATTTGCAGGCGTCGGCGTTGCCATGGCCAACTCAATCGATGAATTAAAATCGATCGCCAATGAAGTTACAACTTTTTCTAATAATGAAGACGGCATCGCACAAATACTAGACGATCGTTTATTTACAAGATAATTGAGTCGATTTCATAATTACCTTAACTTGCTACAACGACACAACATATTGTTCGAGAACGGTTCAACTCGACTATATGTTGTGGTGTGTGGCGATAAAATCCTATTATGAAATTGATTGAATTATAACAAAATAAAAATAGGACAAATCATTAGGGGGAATTAAAATGAAGATATTTGCAGACAGTGCGTGTGATTTGCCATTAGCATTTTATAAAGAAAATAATGTAACATTGCTTCCTTTACATGTTTTAGTTGACGAAGCAGAATATGAAGACATTGTAGAAATTGATTCCAAGGAAGTTTATAAAGCAATTAGGGGTGGTAAACAACCAAAGACATCACAAATTTCGCCAGAACGATTTGTTGAGGAATGGACAGAACTTGCCAATTCAGGTGAAGATGGCATTTATATCGCATTTTCTTCAGAGTTATCAGGTACTTATAGCACCGCTGTTATGATTCAAGCGCAAATTAAAGAACAACACCCTAATTTAAACTTGATTATTATAGATTCGAAATGTGCATCATTAGGTTTAGGACTTCTCATTAAAGAAGCGGTAAAACTTCGGAATCTCGGAAAAGACCTTACTACCATTGAGCAGCATATCAAATTTATGGCCGAGCATATGGAGCATCTATTCACAGTTGAAGACCTTGATTATATGGCTAGAGGTGGACGTGTTTCTAAGGCAAGTGCGTTCATTGGCGGACTTTTGAATATTAAACCGTTACTACACGTAGCAGACGGAAAACTTGTGCCTATTGAAAAGCTTCGTGGTCGTAAAAAAGTGTTGCGTAGAATTATTGAACTCATGGAAGAACGAGGAGATCAAATTTCCAAACAATCAATCGCGATTAGTCACGGTGATGATGAAGCGATTGCACTCGAACTAAAATCAATGGTAGAGGAAAAGTTCAATCCACTAGAAGTTGAAGTGCACCTTATTGGCTCTGTTATCGGAGCACATGCTGGACCTGGTACTGTTTCAGTATTTTTCCTAAATAAATTAAATCAGAAATTAGATTAGAAGGTGATTATATGAAAGTACTAATTGTTGGAGCAGTGGCTGGCGGATCTACTGCCGCTTCTCAAATTAAACGTGCAGTTCCTGAGGCTGCAATAACCCTCATTGACCGAGAATCTGAAATTGGCTACGGCACTTGTGGTATGCCTTATGTCATTGGTGGATTAATCGATGACCCCAAAAAAGTAGCTGGTCCTTCTCCTGAAAGTTTCGGAAAAGACCGTGATATTAATGTGCTTATTAAGCATGAAGTCTTATCAATTAATCGAATTAACAAAACGGTTGAAATCAAAAACCTTGAAACAGACGCTACTTTTACGGAAAACTATGATAAGTTAATCTTGTCGCCAGGTGGTCAATCACGAATACCAGAACTAAAAGGATTAGGCGATTTACCTTTACTTACGTTAAAAAGTTATGCAGATATGGAAAAGGTTTTACACTATATCAATGAAGAAAAACCTAAGTCATGTGCAATTATTGGCGGTGGTTTTATTGGTGTCGAGTTTGCAGAGAACTTCGTTAGATTAGGCCTTAAAACGGCTTTAATTGAACGAAATGAACGCGTTATGAAAATTATGGATCCAACTATAACTGATATTTTATATAATGAAATGAAAGACCACGGTGTAGATTTTTATTTTAATGATGCAATTGAACGTATTGAAGGTAATAAATTGATAATGAAAAATGGCTTCAATTTAGAAGTTGACTTCATTGCCGCTAGTGTCGGAATCATACCTAATACAAAACTTGCTGAAGATATCGGCCTAACAGTCGGTCCAACAAATGGAATTGTCGTCAACGACTATATGCAAACTGACGACCCAGACATCTACGTTATTGGTGACATTGCCGAATGTAAAGACTGGTTTACCAAAAAGCCAAAAAGAGTACAACTAGCGTGGCATGCGCATCGACAAGCCTTTATTGTCGCGCGTCATCTCGCTGGAAAACCAGTTAAGATAAACGGGTTTCTTGGTGCAACAATTACAAAAGTCTTCAACTTAACGGCAGCAATGACCGGACATTCAGCTAAAAGCTTGACAGAAGAAGGTATCGACTTTGAAACAGTTACTCATTCAGGGAGAACAAACGCAGGCTATTATCCTGACACCGGAAATATTACACTCCTCGTTCACTACGACCGTGTATCAAGGCTAATTCTTGGTGCACAAGCAGTTGGAGATAAAGGTGTGGACAAAAGAATAGACATAATCTCAACCGCAATCATGGGGAAAATGACTGTCGACGACCTTGCCGCTCTTGAATTAAGCTATTCTCCACCCTACTCTTCTCCAAAAGATCCAATTAATATGCTTGGTTATAAAGCAAAATAAGTACGTAATGATTGCACAAAAATCACGCAAGAGGTAAACAGACTATTTCAACACCTATTAAACAAAAAATAAGCCTTGAATGACCTAATTGTCATTCAAGGCTTATTGAGTTATTTCTTAGGTTGTTGCTTGTTTTTTCTACCTCTACGTAAAAGTACATATAGGAAACCTAGAAAAACCGTATAAATCAAAATAGAAATAATTAGGTAAGGCATATTAAATCCTTTATCTTCTTCAACAATATATACTTCCGCAAGTTCTCGTTCTAATACAACATTATACACGCCACTGTCAGCCTGAAGTGTTGAATTCCCATCAAGAACACCACGAAGTTTTTTATTTTCCCCGATAAACTCTTCAGGGATTTCAAAGTTTTGCGTTTCAGTTGTATTGTTTAAAACAATTATCCAGTTCTCTTCATCAGAGCTACGCTTATAAACTGAAAATCCATCCTTATTATGAAGCATTTCAAAATCGCCATTGCGCAGTGCAGCCGATTCATTCCTAAGGTAATTTAAATCTCCTATTCGGTCATGTAATTCCATATCTGTCTTGAAGTTTGAATATGGATGTGTTTCAGGTGCTTCTTTACCATTAACCGCTATTTCCGAACCATAAGGCATAACTGGAATGCCCGGTAATGTAAATAAAGCTGTAGCAGCTATTTGCCATCTCGCAGGCGGGAACATCCTATTCTCAATCATTTCATATGTAAACCTAGTACCCAATAAATCATCTAGTTGCACGATGTCTGTTTGTTCCTTATCATCAAACAGCGCGAGTGGTGATGTATCTGGATCAAATTTTACAAATGACTGTCTTAACGCATTCATTTTTTCTAGATTAGGTACTGCATCGAAATCTGCATCTGATTCTTCATTTGATATTACGTAAATAGCAGGATTTACTTCACGTACAGCTTTAATTACTTCATTTAAATAATCAGCTTCGAAATCTGTTAGTGCTGTTAGTCTAATTCCATCTAACTCATAAGCTTCTACAAATGAAACTATCGCTTCTTTCAAGTTATCCTGCACTTGTATATCCTTACTGTCCCAATTTATCTTTCCCTCTTCAGCAGCAGTGAAAGGCATTGTTCCGGCTTTGGCCCATACATGATTTTCACTAACACCACTTAATGGGAAATCTACAACAACCCCTAAATTTTCACCATGAAGATTTTCTAGAAATTCTTTAAATTCAGTTTCAGTTCCAAAACGGGGTTCTATTTTACTATAATCAAGTACTTCACTGCCATCATATTTTGCAGTTTCAAAAATTGATCCAAGTGAAATCATCGTAAAATTCATCGTTTTAATATAATCAAGTCTGTCGATGATCCCTGCAAAGTCACCACCCGCAAATGTACTCGGATCTTGAGCGTCAGCATCTTCATCATTTTTATCATCTCCATTATTAAAACGGTCAACGAGCAAATCGTATATACTTTCATCCGTAAGTTCTTTTTTTGGTTCTGCAAAGACGCTCTGGGGATTTATTATAGACAATAATAAGCCGAGCGAAACCAAAATTCCAACCCATCTATTCACTTTCATAAAAAGCCTCCTCTAAAAACTATCACTTCCTATTTTAACAAAACAATCATTTTGTCGCCATGCTTTACTTTAGAATACAGTGGTTAACTGTTTAAATAGGTCAAAGATGTGAAAAAAACGCCTACTGGCAATTTGCCAGCAAGCGCTTCTTTATTTTTACTTTAGCTCTTCATTTTTCGAAATGACAGATAGACAGATACGACGAATAGGCCCATGAGTAGTATAAGAACAACTAATAAAATAGCACCTACATCAATTCCCATCTGACTATTAAGCGAACCAATCAATACCGACTGGGAGTTTGAAACCTAAGAACATTGTTGCAATTAAGAAGATGAAAAACAAAACCCCAAAAGTTGAAGCTTTCTTACCTTTACTTGATTTAACAAGTGTCATCTCCATAAACACAATCGTTAATAGACCAAGTAATAGCTTAACGCCGTATAATGCAGCGTCATTGCTTTGCCACTTCATAAACAACAAGATTCCTGAAAGTAAAATTAACACATAAAATAGACGTGTAATCATATGTGTAATTTTCTTTCCTTTCGAACCATTTGCCATCGTTAATGATACGAAGAAAACGATAACACCTACAACCCATGCGAAAATATGAAAATGTGTAGTATTTGCTAATGCATCCAAAATATTCACCCCATATATTATTATATCAAAGTAATCTTATCACATCGAAAAAGATCGCGGAAGGATTGTCACTTAAATAAAACTGTTTGCAAGTGTACCAATACCTTCAATTGATATTTTAACCGTATCACCTTTTCTCAAGAATATAGGTGGATTAAAGCCTTTTCCAACACCTGCTGGCGTTCCCGTCATAATAACGTCTCCAGGTTCAAGTGTCATGAATCTAGATATTTCTGCAATTAATTCATCAATTTTAAATATCATAGAACTCGTATTATCGTTTTGTCGAACTTCTTCATTTACTTTAGTGACAACTGATAAATTCTGTGGATTTGGGATTTCATCTTTCGTTACAACATACGGTCCCATTGGACATGAGCCATCAAAACTTTTACCTAGGAAAAACTGGCCATGAGCCGTTTGCACGTCACGAGCTGTTATGTCATTGGCAATTGTGTAGCCGAAAACGTAATCATACGCTTGTTGTTTAGGAATATTTTTACCGCGTTTACTAATTACAACAGCTAGTTCGCCTTCATAATCCAGATGACTTGTAACGTCTGCATGAATAGGTAACTCTTGTTCATCAGCCGCAATGGCAGTTGGCGCTTTTGTGAATATCATTAATTTTTCTGGCGGTGAATCTTCACCCATTTCAGCTACATGATCTGCATAATTCTTTCCTACGCAAATAACATTTTTAGGTGTTCTTGGGATAGGTGCCAACCATTCGATATTACCAAATTCATATTTAAAACGAGTTGGATTTTCATCCTTTTCGGCACGTTCAACGAGTTTGCGCATCTCTTCAACAAAGTCAAATCCAAGTGCAATACCTTCTATAATTGTTTTCGGAAAATTATTCGCTTCATATTCTTCTGCGATGGCTATAACATCCCACACAGCTTCTTCTCTCTTAACTTTCGGACCGAATAACGTTTTGCCATCATATTGAAACGATAATAATTTCATTTTCCCTTTCACCCTCCTCAAAATAATTACAGCCTATCTACACTACCTAATACGGCAAAAGACATTGAAATACCTCTTATTTCGATGAATTTCTTCCATAAGTTCCTTTTCTCCAAAGCCATTCTAATGGCCCCATTGGAAACTTTGAAAGCCACAATTCCGCAAAAATAACTTGAATTACGAATACACCGACTGCAATCCAAGTTCCTGTTGCTAAATCTACTTTACCGTATAAACCAAATCCATACGAATAAAAAAGTGTTGTCGCAATGATAGATTGGAAAATATATGTCGTTAGAGACATCCTCCCTGCTTTAGCTATAGGTCTAAGTATAGTTCGAAAAATAGGTACGGTACTTAATAATAACAGCAAACCAAAATATCCTGCAGCAACTATTACCCCACCGAATGTATCCTGTAGTAAAACGAGATCTGTTGTCGGCTCCATTCTATGTGGTAGTCCTTTCATCCAAATACCAAAACCGAGACCAATTATTACAACTAATGCAAGACGACCTTTTATTTGGGCAGCCCGCTCAATTACTTTCCATTTAGACAACGCAGCACCAAACATAATAATCGGTAACACGATGAAAAATCCCATCATAGCGCCGCCCAATCCAACAACTAACCATTCAGAAAAACGAAACATAAAAATTTCACTGAATGTACCTTGAGCAAATGCACTAATCGAAAGCTCAATTTTTTGAATATCTGCATATTCCGATAGTAATGCATTCGGATTGGCTTTCATTATAAAACGCGTTAACAAATACAATAACCCAGTAGGAACTATATAAAGCAGCAGCGCAAATGGTGTTAACCACTTAGCCGGAATTCGAACAAGTAAAATAAGTAAGAAACCCATAATTGCATACGTAAATAATACATCCCCCGACCAAATAAATAGCGCATGAATTAATCCTATGCCCAATAAAATACCTAGTCGTTTTGCCATTAGAGGCGCAAATTGAGACCCACGTGCAATCGCTTTTTCATATTGCATATTAATGCCATAGCCGAACAAAAGCGCAAAAATCGGATAAACACTACCTTGTACAAATATATCAATGCCCTGAAACGTAACACGATCACTTATAGTAGAAAAATAAGTAAAAGGATCTAAATAAATATAAGGCGTATGAAACAACAGCATATTCGCGATAAATATGCCTAGTAAAGAAAATCCCCGCAATAAATCGATTGCTTCAATGCGATTGTCAATAGTTGGTGTTAATTTCAATTGTCTGCCCCCTGAATCTGTACTGTCCTCTCTCCGTCAAAGAGATAAAGAACCATTTCTTTAATTTCCACTTTAGCAATGGCTTCGATTGCACTCCGATATAAATTCAACTGAATGCCGTAACGCTCCTGCATTTCTTCATCTATTTCGGCATCTGACTCGAAACGGCCACTCACACGGTCCGTTTTATAATCAAGTAAAACCCAACCATCATCTTCTTTAAATAAACAATCCGCTATTCCTTGTAAAATCTGATAATCGTCATCTCCGCCGTCATGCGCATAGGTAAATGGCAATTCACGGAAAACTTCCTCTGCCTTCATCAATCGCTGTCCAACCTCTGTTTCAAAAAACTGAGCAACTGCGGGCACATTAACAGCCATCGCTTCTTCCACCGTCAACAGTTGACGATCCGTTAACTTCGCAATTAAGTCATCGATACTAATCTTATCATGCATTTTATGAACATCTACATGTTGCATAATTGTGTGCATTGCTGTACCGATTTCTGCCGGTGATAAAGCACGCGTTTGCATAAATTCAGGCCGACTATGAAGATATGCCGTACTTACACTATCACTTTTTTCAATGAATGGATCGTTTTCTGCAAGCTCCAAAATCGCCAGCCGCTTCAATTCACTAACAGTTTGTTTTGAACGTTTCGAAACCGAAAGTTCATGTGGGTATGTCCAATTAAACCTGTTTTGAACTTCAGCAAAGGCTGTTTCATCAACAACATTTACATTCAAAACTTTCTCTTCAACTACATCATCTTCAGAAACTTCCACAACGACATCAAGCAATGCCGAAAATGGCAGCGCATCGATTTTCCACTTAGAAGTATCATCGATAAATCGTCCACCCTGAACAACATCAAACTTCGCAAAACTTGGATGCCTTGCAACTGCCGGACCAATCCAATCAAGGTAACCATTCGCACGTGATCTAGTGTAATCGGGTAACATAAGTGTCGGATCAATCAACTGGGCATCCTGCCACTTACCTATTTCTCGTTCAATATCCTTCACAGAAGCGATAATTGTTAACTGCTCTTTGGCGCGAGTCATCGCAACATATAATACGCGCATCTCTTCAGCACGCATTTCCAATTCCTTCTTTTCTTTGATTGCTAAAAACGGTAACGATGTATACGTAATTCTGTTGTCCGGGTCAATCGCTTTAACTGCAAGCCCGAAATGCTGATCGAATAAATACGCTTCATTAAAATCCATTTTATTGAACTTTCGGCCAGCCCCTGCGATAAATACATGCGGGAACTCAAGCCCCTTAGAAGAATGTATCGTCATCAACCTGACAACATCATCCTGCTCACAGATCGAACGTGCTTCACCAAGATCATCACCGCGCCTCTGCATACGGTCAATAAACCTTAAAAACCGGAATAATCCACGAAACGAGGTCTTTTCATAATCAATCGCTCGGTCATGTAGCGCACGTAAATTTGCCTGTCGCTGCTTACCATTCGACATGGCACCAACCATTTCATAATAATGCGTATCTGTATACACTTGCCATATTAATTCAGACAAAGAACCACGACGCGCTAAATTACGCCAATCTTCAAATTGCGTAAAAAACCGCTGTAATTTCTCCTGCGTTACCGGTGCAACACCCACGCCGCCTATCGCAATAAATCGTTTTAACGCTTCATAAAAAGGCTCGTTTTTCGCAGCAAGCCGAATACCTGCCAACTCATTTTCAGTCATCCCGATAAATGGAGAACGGAGGACCGAAGCAAGCGCAATATCCTGATACGGATTATCAATCACGCGCAGTGTGTTTAGCATAATCATCACTTCTAGTGCATCAAAGTAGCCACGCGATAAATTCGCATATATCGGTATATCTGCTAACTTAAATTCCTCAACAATTTCTCCAGACCAAGTCATCGAACGCATCAAAATGACGATATCACGGTATTCAAGTGGTCTCCGTTTATCACTAAACCCGTCTGTTACTTCTGCACCCGAATCCATCAATGCCTTTATTTGTTTAATCATATAACGCGCTTCAGCTTGTGAACTCTTTATATTTTCTACTTCTAAATCATCTTCTTCATCATCTGGATATAGAATGACTAAATCTGCAGCTGCTTCTTTTTCAGGATAATTTGCGCCGTACTTTAAAGCTGCTGCATCATCATAATCAATTTCTCCAACGCGCTGACCCATTACTTGTGAAAATATAAAATTTGTCGCATCAAGCACTTCTTTTCGACTTCGAAAGTTAGCATTCAAATCGATTTTCAAACCTGTTGAATCGCCTTTATCCGTAAAACGGTTATATTTCCCGAGAAATAACTGTGGTTCGGCAAGGCGGAACCCATAAATCGACTGTTTGACATCGCCCACCATAAACAAATTTCCGTCTATTTCGCTACCTTTTTTCACAAGCCCAACAATGGTCTCCTGTAACAAATTTGTATCTTGATATTCATCTACAAGAACTTCAGCAAATCGTTCTCGATAATCAAGTGCAACATCTGAAGGCACAAGTACACCCTCTTCTTCACGCGACAAAATTTGCAACGCATAATGCTCTAAATCTGAAAAATCAAGCATTCCTTTGTCAATTTTCACTTGTTCAAAACGTTTGCTAAAATCAATAACTAGCTCTATTAATGTTTTCATAGCAGGCGCCATTAACGTGATTTCCGTGAGTAAACGTGCTGGCGGTCTTATGAAATAAGCATCTTTTACTTCACTAACAACTTTCTTCACAGCGTCCCGAATGGCTTTCGCTCTTTTTGCCAGTTCTTCATCACAACTGTCTTTTTTAATCGCCCCAGCACGTGCCCATTTCAGTGTCCCGAAAAATGTATACGTATCTTCCCAAGACCCTTCAGTTATTCGTCGAATTGCTTCATCAATCCACAACAGATCCATTTCAGCAGTAGCCACAAGTGGTTCAGGTCCTTCAGGCATTTCTGCCATACGCTTTAAATCTCCCGTTAGTGCAGCCGCTTCTTCAAGCGAATGTCTTATAGAGACTTTTAAAGAATCAATAAACCCCAAGTCATCTATGCTTTTCACATCTTCAATTTCATACTGCGCCGGAATGGCACGCAACCATTTTTCAGGCGATGGATGGACACGAGCGTAATCATATAACCGGTCAATCAGTTTCTCTATTGACTGATCATCACGATCCGACGTAAAACTATCTGCAAGGCGGTACATCGCTTCTGGATTTTCCGCACCATAAGCTTCCTCTAGTACTTCCCCTATCGCGTCATCACGGAGGAGAGCCGCTTCTGTACTATCCGCAAGCCTAAAACCAGGATCAATATCTAGGTAATAAGCGTATTGACGCACAACATTTTGACAAAAAGAATGCAATGTAGAGATTTGAGCTTTATTCAATAAATTAAGCTGTCTACGTAAATGAATCGAAGACGGATTTGCCACAATTGCCTCTTCCAACGCTTCCGCCATTCGATGTCTCATTTCAGCAGCAGCGGCATTTGTAAATGTCACCACAAGTAGCTGATCAACATCAATCGGATTTTCTTCATTTATAACCTTCTCAATCATTCTTGTAATTAAGACCTTCGTCTTACCCGAACCAGCGGCGGCAGATACGAGAATGTCTTTTCCCGAAGCCCAAATCGCTTTCCACTGTGCATCAGTAAACGTTACGCCTTCAGGTTTTATAGGTATTTCATTCATCTAAGTCCACCTCTTTCCGCATTTTATCGAGTGATTCTTCAGGATCTAACACATCATACTGGCGATACTTTTGAGTTGGGTCTGTCGGATCAAACTGACAAACCGAACGATACGGACAAAATTGGCAAGGCATCCGATCACGCAACTTATAAGGATAGACACGGGTATCCCCCACCAACATCGCATCCCCAGCTAACTTATGACGCGTTCTTACATAGGACCGCATCATTTTCATATCATCAGTCGACAATACTTTAGAAGCTTTTGTAAATGAACCATCTGTTTTCAATGCTGCAGGAATAATCGCTGATGATCGACCTATATCAGCATCCATCGCTTCAACTACAGACGTATCTTCTAACAAATATCCAGTCATTTTATAAGACTTAGCAATCTCTGCTTCTAGTAAAGCAGGCGTCAGTTCAGAATCCGGCCGAATCATCGGATTATGCACATGCATATACAACAGTCCTGCAGGTTCTGCATCGAAACCCAATAAATCATCCGCAAATTCCAGCGCCACATCTAAGTAGGTCATCATTTGCAGTGATAAACCATGCAACACTTCTGTTAAATCTAAATTTCGGGCGGAAGATTTATAATCTACAACTCGAATATAATTACGGCCATTAATTTTCGTTGCGTCAATCCGGTCTATTCGACCACGTAACTTCATCGAGTCCCCTCTTCGTAGCGGGATTTCTAAGGATGGTAAATCCTCCCCAGGACCAAATCCAGCCTCAATTGCAATCGGTTTGAAAGTTGTTACTTTCGCCTGCGTATTGAGTGAGTAAATCGTGCGCTGAATAATTTGTTTTAATTTACGCTTAATATATAAATAACGACTTGTAGACAATAAAATTCGATTAAAGAAATATGGTGTAATTTCATCTACTGCTTTCCTCGCTAAAGACCAACATTCTTCTTTGGATAACTCTGCCCACGATTTTCCTAGACTCATTACTTCGTCAGAGACCCATTTTAGCGCTGCATGAAATAAATCCCCAATCGCAGGTGCTTCTAATTTATATTCCGAACGCTCACGAAGTCCAAGCCCATATGAAGCATAATGTTGGAAAGGGCAACTATAATAAGATTCGACTCGTGACACACTTGATACGAAAGAATCCCCGTAAAGACCTGCAGTCATTTCCGGTCGCAAACGTTCCGCATCATTTTGAACGTCCATTGGTCGACGAATTCGATTGATAACAGATTTCCAATAAGGATCTCGCTCATAATAAGCTAAGACAGCTCGCCACTCGCTTGCCATTTCCCCTGATTTTTTTGATAGCTTTAACTTCATCGCTACATGCGGTAGTGCAGCACGTGGATGACTAATATACGCAAACGGATCTATCTCCTCCGTTAAATCTGAAGGATCAGTGACGGCATAAGTTGTTTTAGTCCCCGGTAAAACTTGTCCGATTCTTGCGATATACAACGATGGAATAATCGCTTTACCTTCTTCATCTGCCACAGGATAAGTTATAAATAATCGTTCACGCGCTGCCGTAAATGCACGGTAAGCCATAAACGTTTCATCCATTAATTTCATTTTAGATGTCGGTGCCAACTCAAAGCCAAGTTTTGTAAACCATTCACGATCCGCATCCGACAAAATCCCTTCACTATCCACACGCTGTGGCAGCACACCATCACTTACGCCAATGACAAAAACGGCATCTATATTCATTAAGCTCGAAATTTCAATTGTCGACACTGTTACTTGATCCAACGCCGGCGGAATGCGTGTGAATTCTAGCGAATCAAGCCCTTCATCTAGTATCTTAGCCGCATCACTTAGATTCATCTCTTTCTCACCGAACATCAGTACAAACTGGTCTAGTACATTAATCCAGCCATTCCATGCTTGCTCATGCTCAGTAGCCCCTAGAAGTCGACCCGCACGCTCTTCAGCAGCACGTAAGTCAATAACTTTTTCATACACATGTAAGTTTTCCATAAAGAGAAACAAAGCTTCTGCAACATCACGGCCATATTTTGCAGCTTTCAACCGCTTTTCAAACGCCATTAACGGCTCCCTAATTTCATCGCGTATTAAATGCAAGTCCTTCTCCTGTGCAAGTTCTGCATCCGTCTGCACAGTCGTATGCAGCTCAAGTCCACGGTACTTCTTCACACGCCAGCGTTCATCATCAAACCAACGAGAACTGTATTGTATGCCGTGTGCTAAAACATAGTTTTCCAGTCGATCCGCACGTTCACGCCAAATGATTTTATCTTCCCCATGTGGAAAAAACAAATCCGTTTTAACTGCACGGAACACCGATTCATACGACCAACCAGATGTTACGGCTTCTAAAACTGAACGTGCAAACTCAATAAGTGGATGGTGTAACATCGGCTTTTTCCGACTAATAAACAAAGGAATCTCATAATTAGGGAAAATTGTTTCAAATAATTCATCATAAACTTCTGGTTGTCTATACAATATTGCAATATCCTTGTAACGTTTTCCAGACCTCATCAACAAGCGTATTTCCCTAGCAACAGCATGAACCTCAGCTCTTCGATCCGCCGCTTCAATAAATGATACGCATCCCTCTGATTCCCGTGATACTGTCGGATAACTATCAAAATGAGTTTCTAAATGCCTTAAATCCCCATTATTAAACCTAAGCGCATCTGTTAAATGAACATCTTCTTCAATCTCTACAGACTCAACCTTCGCTACATCTCTTAATCGAAGAGAAGTTCGGACAGGATTAAAAAAGAGCTCATGATCACCGTACCCAGTCAAGTCTGATTCCATCGGTAAAACAACTGTGACACGATTCCCAAATTTCAACAACTCAGTAAGTATTTCATATTCCCTTGTCGTGAAATTTTCAAATCCATCAATATAGATAGACGCTCCATGTAAGAAATCTGCATACTTAATTTGCGAAGCGAGTAACGCCAAATGTCCTTCACTGTCGACATATGCTGTGCCTAGGCGTTCTTCAATTTTAGTTAATAAAAGTGCTAAATCACTTGCCTTATCAATTAATGTCCGAGGTGCATGCATGGCTTCTAGCGATGTATGTAACTCAGTCATCGTATTAAAGTCTAAACAATAACGACTAAATTCTTTTAATAGATCCCCTATTTGTTCAGTAAATCCCCGCTTACTAGCTGCTTGTCTGAATAATTTAAATTCCTCTTGATTCTCTTCAAGCACACTTCGAACAAGCATACGGTAACCAAACCCATCCACTTCTTTACGTGTAATGCCCCCCGTTTCCTGTAGCACACGCCACGCAAGCCGTTTAAAAGTAGATACTTGTGCGCGTATCATTCCGTTTAACCCATACTTAACTGATAAACTATGTTCAACAGAGAAAGACATTTGATCTGGCACGAGAACAATAATCGGCGCACCTAACGGCTGTCGTTCTAATTCCTCCGCAATTTCCTGCTGAATAAATGTCGTTTTTCCAGCCCCAGACCTACCTGTAATAAATCGTAATGACATAGCGAACTCCTCCTTTCAAAACAATAAAAAAACCCGTCACACTATCTTTCTATTGTAACGAAAGAAAGGTCTGACGGGAAACGATTATAGATATTACAATTTATTTCTATTAATAAAAAAGGAATATTATTCACTTTCTATAATCTCAGCTGCTAGTTTTTTATCTAATCGACGCTCAAACCATTTACCAACAAACCACAACAAAACGATTACAGCTATAACAATCGCTGTCCGAATCGGCTGAGTCAGAAGTGCCTTTAAATCTGAACCGATAAAACTAATCGTAAAGATCATCACAAACTTACCAGCCATCAGTGTAAATAAATAATGAGTTTTCTTCATTCCCGATAAACCAGCAACTAAATTAACAAGTGCAGATGGTGTAAAAGGAAAACATATAAATAAGAACAAAGGTCCAAAACCATTACGATCAACCCATTTAATCAATTTCTGAACACGTGCACCTTTTGTTATAAAACGAAAAATCCGTATATGTCCGTACCTTCTGATTAATATGAATACCGCATACGATCCCGCTGTTGTTCCCGCCCAAGATAAAGCAAAGCCTAGCCATAAGCCGTAAGCACTCGCATTTGCAAAAACAAAGACAAAAAGAGGTAAAAAAGGCAGAAAGGATTCAATGAAAGGAAAGAGTAATCCTATCAATGGACCAAGCGCTTTATACTGCTGCGACAATTCAATAATATTATCAACTTCAAACCACTCATTCATTCCATTCACCCTCACTACTTAAACATTAAGTATATATTCAACTATAAATAAGAAAATAGCCTAATACCTATATATACCCATTAAAGCATAAAACTATAGTATAATTATAAAATATATCTTAGAAAGATGTGACAAAATGAAGAAAAACGAATTTTTAACCGGTGTTAAAGCCGGTATGAGTATCGCTATCGGCTACTTTCCTATAGCACTCACATTTGGACTTCTTGCAAAATCTGCAGGCCTTTCCATTATTGAAGCTACAGCAATGAGTGTTTTTGTCTTTGCTGGCGCTGCTCAATACATAGCACTTAGCTTAATTACAGCCGCTGTAGACCCGATACTTATCGTCTTAAATACGTTTGTCGTCAATATTAGACACTTTTTAATGACAGCTTCATTAAACGAAAAGATGAAACCCGAAAAACGGTGGATAAAAGGGGTTTACGCATTTGGAATAACAGACGAAACTTTTTCAGTTCTAGCGACAAATAACAAAGAAAAAGTTTCTACTTCATTCGCATTTGGCGTTACCTTTATCGCCTATCTAAGTTGGTTCTCCTTTACAGCGGTTGGTCATGTAATCGGGGCAAATTTACCCCTCTTTATTCAAGCAGCTATGTCCATCGCACTTTATGCAATGTTCGTAGGGTTACTCGTACCATCGATGAAAGGCAATCGTAAAATTGTCATGCTAGCCGGACTCGCAGCTGCTATCCACTGCCTACTCTACTTTTCAGGCGCACTATCAACAGGCTGGGCAATACTTGTTGCCACTCTCGCTTCTTCAATTATTATAGAAATTGTTTATGCTAGACGGGGTAAAACTGTCGAAACAGCTTATAATCGAAGGGAGGAAGAATAATGGGCGCAACTTATTGGTGGATGATTTTAGGCATGATGCTCGTTACTTACATCCCGCGCATGATTCCACTTACGTATCTTGAAGGTAAAGAATTACCACCTGTTATTTCAGGTGTACTTAAAAATATTCCTTATGCAGTACTCGGCGCACTTATTTTTCCAGCTATTTTATTTGTTCAAGAAGGCAATATTTTATTCGGCATCATCGGCACCATTGTTGCATTTGGAATTGCTATTTTAGGTGGCGGCGTCATGACCGTCGTATTGGGTACAATTGGTGCACTTGCTATTTACAGTTATTTTATTTGATAAAACATAAAAATGAACCCACTCCCAATAAACAGGAGTGGGTTCATTTTATTCTGCACCTATATTTTTACGTGCTCGTTTAACCATTCTAGTTGAATACCAAAACCCCGCCGTTAACGACAAAGCATCAGCCAAATACAGTACCCAGTTATGCGTGAAACCTGCATAAACCGATGCTGCGATGAGCGCGACTGTTAATATTAACCCAACTACATGATGAAACGTAACCCGCGTAAAAAAGACAACTAGAAGAGCAGGCATAATTATCGCAAGAATTAACTTTGTTTCAAATAACTCCATCCTACTCAACCCTTTCAAAATCAAACTTAATCTTACTGTACGACGAGTAGACCTAGACGATGATGATCATGTCTATAAATAACTTGTTGCATGAGCCGCACTTCACCGTCTCTTCCTAGTACCTGCAAACGACAATGTGCAGCATTTATTTGTATCGCATCGTATAATTCCTTTTCATTATGAACTTCTTGTCCATTAACCGAACGAATACATTCTCCTGAAACAAGCCCCATCTTTTCACCCGGCGAATCAGGAAGCACACCAGCTATTACAACGCCCATTGAACGAGGAGAAGTAACAAATCCGTCAGTTCGATCCTGAACAGACACAACGATGGAAATTAAAGCACGACATACTAAGCCGATTATAAGTGCTGTCCAACCAAGTACCGGCATCCACAGTGCTAAAATACCAACAATAACCACGACAGCGCCCAGTAGTACGATACGTCGTCCTATTTTAGGAATGATAACATCTGGATACATCGATTTTGTCAGTTGTGAGAAGCCTATTAAAATGGGGACAGGAATGAATGAAAAAGATGTTTCTCCAAGCATAAATTGTGGCCAATACGGAACATATGCTGAAACCATATCTCCCGGAACAAGAAATAATACAGGTAACAACCATAAACGCTTCGATTTATATACAGCTGCTTTTAATCCACGCTTCGTTTCCATTAAGAAAGGCGATGAATCCCTAGCGCCAAAACGGCTTATTAAAAGGCCTTCCGTAATAAGCAATAGCCCCGCTATAACCGCTATTGTAATTGATAAATCTCCATACAAATCAACTTGTTCCAATGACCATCCGCGATATGAAAACATAACTCCATAATGATTCATTAAAAATAGTACAAAAAAAGCAACAGCCGAAAAATAAATTGGTGACATCATTTTATAATAAAACGTTAATACGCCTATAAATGTCATAACACCAAAAAGAACAAGCCAACCCGGATCAACAATAAGACCAACTCCAGAAATGACGATAGATAACACAAGCGCGTACATCCATGACTCGGATATAAGCCTTCTTAACTCAGTAAATCCTGGTAATAAACGAACTCTAAAACTTCTACGTTCACGCTTCACCCTGAAATACCCTAGAATAACTGCAACGATAAGCGCGGTTAAAAAGAGTGGATTTAGAAAAAAGAACATAATTGCCTTCAACGCGTCAAATAAGCCATTTTCAATCACTAACCGTCACCATCCCATTCACCACTACATTATTTCACTCTATTGTAACAAACAATAGATACATATGGCGAATCGATATACATTATTTTCAATCTTATATTACGGAATGTCAGTCCAACTGCTATGACACGAATGATTAAATTCATTATATCAGCGCATTTGCCACTTATATCGGACAGTTGGGGAGTTATATCGGCGCTTTCGACACTTATATCGGACAGTTGGAGAGTTATATCGACGCTCATCATACTTATATCAGCAAAACGGGCCTTTACTCCTAATAGAAAAAAGTGTCCGATGATAAAATCAACGAACACTCCAAAATTAAAAAATTACCCCTACTTCAATAAATGAACTAAATAATCTACTCCCATACGCAGCTGCTTGTCATTTTCTGGGCTATCCCGATACTTTTCAACTTGATCTTTCAGCGCCGCAAAAAACTTTACATCCATCTCATTTTTACCGCCAATTTTAGCCTCCACACGGTAAGCTTGAACAGCACTGGCCGTTGATTTATCAAAAAATCCATCATCACGCTCAATACTATAACCAAGTGCTTGTAATAACCTTTGACCATAAGCTACATCTTCATTAAAATCTCCCGCTTTATACTTAGCCGTTACAATTCTGATATGCTCATTGAATAACTCATTTTGCACTACTTCCAAATCAGGCTTAACCCCTTTTCCGTGAATCCATGTTTCTTTAGGCGTTAACCATTTATTTGTCGACAACTTCACTTCGCCACCATTAGATAACTCAATTGTCTCTTGAACAGTTCCTTTCCCAAAACTTTGCACACCCGCAATAGAACCTCTTTTTAGATCTTGTATCGCACCACTTAACACTTCACTTGCGGACGCACTTCCTATATCTTGTAATAAAACGAGCGGAATAGTCGTTAATCTTGCATCACAAAGAAAATCTTCAGGTGGTTCAACAACTAATGGTGTCATTGCTCCATCAGCAGTTTGCATGAAAGCATAGACCGTGTCATCCCCCAATAAACTTCCTGCAATATCTCCTACACTACTCAAATAACCACCCGGGTTACCTCTGACATCAACTACCAACGCCTCTGCACCTTCACTTAGCAGTTTATCAGTAACTTTCGCCCATTCCTTCGCCGTATCTTCTCCGAACGTCGTAATCGATATGTAACCGATATTCCGCTCTTTTTCCTTCATTAATTCACCCGATACCGTTTTTACAGCAATCGCTTCACGCATAATCGAAAGCTCAATATGCTTATTTAATTCAGGCCTGTAGATGGTCATCGTTACTTCCGTTCCTTTTTTGCCCTTTATTCGCTTCACGACATCGCCAAGTGTATCCTCGTCCAACGCTTCCCCGTCAATCCGGACAATTTCATCATATGGCAAGAGTCCCGCCTTGTCCGCAGGCGATTTCTTTATTGGCGCAACAATGATGAACTTACCATTTGATCTCGTAATCTCCGCACCAATTCCAATTCGCTCACTCGCAAGCGACTCTCTATGTGCAGCAGCTTCTTCCTTCGTAAAATACGTAGAATACTTATCACCAATCGCATCTGCCATACCTCGAAGCGCGCCCTCTACGAGCATGTCTCCATCAACCGGATAAACACCCTTCTCTTTAATAATTTCCAACGTCTCATCGATAACACCTATTGTTGTAGGTGTATTCACAGACTTTTTCTCTTTCCACCCATCAAATCCCCAGAAAACTGCAACTGCTGCAATGATGATTATAATGAATAGAAAAAACCGGCCTTTACGCATAATACTCCCTCCTCAATCCACTATATGAACGAGTTATGAACATTACGACAGCAAAGCCGGCTTCTATTAGTGGAGATTTTCAATTAACCCTTTTAACGTTTTTTCATCAATCGCTTGCGTAAACTTCTGTCCAATTGTACCATCCGTATTTAATAAGTAGGTTGTCGGAATAGCGATGATTTGATAATTATCCATGACTGCTCCGTCTTCATCTAAAGGAATCGGAAATGTTAGGCCATGTGCATCAACAAATTGTTCAATTCCTTCCATCCCTTTTCTTTCTTGACGTGTCATATTTACCGCAAGGATTTCAACATTATCAGCTTCCGCTTTACTTTTATAATAATTTTGCATATGCGGCATTTCCGCCTTACAAGGGCCACACCAAGATGCCCAGAAATTAAGCATCACTTTTTTCCCTTTATAATCAGATAACTTAACGATATCTCCAGATAGTGTTGTTAGTTCAAAATCCGGTGGAAGTTTACCTTTTTCCAAACCAACATCTTCAGTAATATTTTCACCGCTTCCTGTTATTGGTGCAGCTTTCTCAATATTTGATTTCACTGTTAATACAATCATTGCACCAACTACTAAAACTGTAATCAATAACCCTATTGTTTTTTTACTCACTATAATCCTCCAATCCTGTTTCCATATCATCACTTCTAAATAAGAAAATCACTATAAATAAACTTAGAACAAAAGTTGAAATCACTGGTGTATCAAAAATACCAGCTGGTTGAAAAGCAGCTATAAAAAAATGCAAAGCCATAAATAATAAAGCAAATTGTATAGGTGAAATTTTCTCTTTTGCCAATGAGATCCAAGTGAATAGAGCAAATATTGTAAAGCCAATAATAGTTACAATTTGTGTAATCAATTCACCTTCATTCAACAAAACCATCATTACTTGATAAACAACTTGAACAAAGACAACCCCAGTAAAAAGTGCTATCCGATCCATTTGTGTTAAACCTTTTTTCTTCTGCTCAATTAACACTCTTACACAAGCAGTAAGTACCCCTAAATAAAAGCCAACAAGTCCACCATGGAAATAAATAATAGATAATGGCAACTTTATGACACTACTAAAATCCGTTAAAATATAACTAAATTTCCATACTATTAAAAAATAAAATAGTGCATCCGAAAAAACTTCTGAGATTCTCTTTCCATATCTGACCCTCAAAACAATATACGTTACGATTAGCGCTATAATTAGTGCTATCCAAGACGAGGGCAAGGCCATCTTACCAATCGTAAAAAACTCAGTGACCAACATATTATACGACCCCTTTACATACCTTACGCTACTGCATCTTACCTAAATGCTAACATGAATGCTACATTTTTGCCCATAAAAAAAAAGGCCCAATCGTCTCCGAAGTGGGCCTTTCACTTATTTTTACATTGGAACATAGTTACTTGGATTTACGGCACTTGGACCATAACCCGAGTAATAGCCAATATGAAATTCAAAATGTAAATGAGGTCCTGTTGAGCTACCCGTACTACCCATCTTACCAATAAGTTGACCTTTGCTTACATGTTGACCTGCACTTACTGAAAGGCTAGACATATGCGCATATAAAGTCGTATACGTTTGACCATCGATAACATGTGTAATCATAACGTGGTTACCATAAGAACTATGAAATTGCGCACGTGACACAACTCCGTCTCCTGCTGCAACAATAGGCGTTCCTACTGAATTCGCAATGTCAGAACCGCGATGTTGTTTACTCACACCAGTTATTGGATGTATACGCCATCCAAAACTTGATGTACTACGTCCATTTGCAGGTCTTGTCCAGTTACCACTTGAAACTGAAGGTGCAACTCCTCCACCTGAAGAACCTGCCGATGAGCCTGATGATGAACCTGATGATGAATTTGAAGAACTATTATTTTGAGACTTCACTGCTGCCGCTGCCGCCGCTAACGCTGCTTGACGCTTACGCTCATCGGCTGCTTTTCGAGCAATTTCAGCAATTCTTTTTTGCTCAGAAACAATCTCTGATTCTAACTCATTACTAATCTCATGAGCTTCATCATAAGTAACTTCAAGATTGGTTTTCTCTGCACTTAATTTTCTCTGTTCTTCTTCAAGCTCACTTACTAGCACATCTTTTTGTTGCTTCTGTGATTCTAATGAATTCTTTAACCCTACTAATTCATTTTTTTTAACTTCTTGCTCTGCTAATTTCTCTTCAACAAGTGCTTTTTCTACTTCAAGTTGTGCAACATCTTCTGCCTGTTGCTTCATTATAGAACGATCGGCATCCAATAATGTCGTAACAGCAGAGAAACGGTCAATGAAGTCAGAAAAACTATTCGCTCTAAGAAGGACGTCTAAATAACTAACAGACCCCCCGCTGACTTGCATTGCACGAACCCGGTCACGTAAAACGACATCACGTTCAGCAATTTTAGTCTCTAAATCATCGATAGAAACGTGTAAAGCATTAACTTCTTCAGTCGTTTGCGCAATTTCTGCTTCAACGCGGTGAATATTCTCAGTCGTTTCGGCAACTTTAGCGTTCAGAGCTTCAATTTGCTCTGTAATCGTTTCGACTTTTGTTTTATTCGTAGTCAACTCAACTTCTTTTTTCTGAATACTATTACTCAATTCATTTTTCTTTTGATCTATCATTTGTTTTTCTTGTTGCAAGTCTTTTAATGAACTTGCTAAAACTCCAGGACTAGCTACAACTGTAGATAACAGGAATATAGCTAGAAAACTGGAAATCATCAATTTATTCATTCTCAACTTGTAATTTCCCCCTTAAACTTATACATATCTCTTTTTTATACTTTCAAAAACTTTCGAACTGACATAAAACTACCCCATATACCGATAAATACCCCCATAAATAAAAGCAATCCGTTTAACTGCAATATAAAAGGCATCACTGGAAGCAATTGAAATACTTCGCCATCAAGCTTAGGACTAAGTACATCAAATAACTTATAATAAGATATTGAAATTATTAGCATTGGTAGAATTGCACCTAAAATACCCAGCCACACACCTTCAAGAAGGAATGGAATACGAACAAAGTTATTTGTCGCTCCAACAAGCTTCATAATTTCAATTTCTTTCCTACGTGCAACAATTGTAATACGTATCGTGTTTGATATTAGGAACATCGCCGTAAATAACAAAGCCACAATTAGAACGAGTCCTACATTACGACCAGTATTCAATAGATTAAATAACTTCTCAATTTTACCTTCACCGTATATAACTTTGAAAGAATAGTCATATGTATCAATCTTTTTAGCAATAGCTTCGGTTTGTTGCGGTACAGCGGCTTTTACATAAAATGCATGGCGGAGCGGATTATCCTGTTTATATAAATTAAGCTCATCACCTAAACCTTTAATCATTTTGTCAAGTTCTTCTGATTTGGGAGAAAACTTAACTTCTTTAACACCGGGCGTATTTCGGATTTCTTGTTCTAAAACCTTGACCATGGCATCATCCGCTGCAAGATCGACATGAACCTTTATTTCTACATCTTTTTCGATATTGTCTGCGGTATTATTTAAGTTCATCATGATAACGATAAACACACCGACTAGTAAAAGTGTTACGGTAACGGCACTAGCAGATGCAAAAGTCATCCAGCTGTTACGCCCCAAACTTTTCAAACTTTCTCTTATATGACGCCCTAACGTTCTAGCTTTCATAGCCGTAATCACCTCCGTACTCATCCCGGGTGATTAATCCGCCTTCAATTGCTATAACACGATGTCTAAGCGTATTTACAATTTCTTTATTATGCGTAGCCATTACAATCGTTGTACCACGTGAGTTTATCTCTTCTAGAACTTTCATTATTTCCCAAGACGTTTCTGGGTCAAGGTTTCCTGTAGGCTCGTCAGCAATAACAACTGGAGGAAAGTTTACAATAGACCGCGCAATAGAGACACGTTGTTGTTCTCCTCCCGATAATTCGTTTGGAAACATTCGCGCCTTCTGTGTTAGCCCTACAAGTGCAAGAACTTCATTCACTTTTTTTCTAATCTCAGTTGGTGTTTCTTCAATTACTTCTAAAGCAAATGCTATATTTTCATATACATTTAACATTGGTAAGAGTTTAAAGTCTTGAAACACAACACCGATTTTCCTACGTAGAAAAGGAACACGTTTATTGCGTAGCGTCGACAAATTAATACCGTTAATGATAATATCACCGCTTGTTGGTTTTTCTTCTCGGTACATCATTTTAATAAATGTAGACTTACCAGCTCCACTTGGTCCGACCACAAATACGAATTCACCACGTTCAATTTCTATATTAATGCCATGCGACGCAACGACACCGTTCGGGTACTTCTTATAAACATTTTTCATCACAATCATATTATAACCACCTGAATATTAATAGATCTGCTATCTTTCAACAATATTATTATAGCACGTTTTGCTAAACCTTTTATTACAGTTACATTTCATTTGATTAACTTCATGACATTAAGGGAATAATACCCTTTTTATAAAAACTGCATATAAAAAACGCCACCAGTTAAATTGATATGCTCCCCATAAGGTAGACAGATTAAAAAATAAAATCTGTTGACCTAAGGGGAGTATTTTTTATGGCCAGAAGTAAACATTCCGTTGAAGTGAAACTACAAGTTCTTCAGCTGTTAAATGAAGGGGACTATTCTCAAAGAGAATTATGTGAAAAGTTCTCTGTCACTAAAAGCACGATTCATCGATGGAGGATGAAATTTGATCAAGATGGATTGGATGGGCTAATCGAGTCGACTACTTGGAAAAAATATTCGAAAGAATTGAAGATGTACGCAGTTGAAGACCTTCTATCCAATGACTTTACGCTTATTGAGGTTTTGGAAAAGTATAATATTAGCGATGGTTCTGTTTTAAGAGCATGGGTAAAAAAGTATACTAGTCATAGTGAGGTAAAAGATTCGGGTAAAGGAAGGAGCCGAACTATGACTAAGGGAAGAAAAACAACTCTTGAAGAACGTATCCAAATTGTTGATCATTGTTTAAGACATCAGAAAAATTATCAAGTAACATCCGAAACATACGGAGTTTCGTACCAACAGACTTACCAATGGGTAAAGAAATTTGAAGCCGTTGGTGAAGCTGGTTTACAAGATCGCCGTGGACGTACCAAAGAAGTAATTGAGTTAACAGCGGAAGAAAAACTACAAGTAGAAATCAAACGAATTGAGCGTGAAAATGAACGATTACGCGGGGAAAATCTATTTTTAAAAAAGTTAGAGGAAATCGAAAGGAGGCATCGCTAAGTCAAATCCGATTACAACAGCGCTATCTAGCGATTCAAGAGCTGCATAAAGAAGCACGGCTGGCAATCAGTTTACTTTGCGAAATCGCGGATGTTTCGCGTGCTGCGTACTATAAATGGCTTCATCGAACAGCTCCAGCGAGGGAGCTGGAAAATGACCGTCTATGGGTCGGGATTCAATTACTTGCGCAACAAGTAAAAGGCATATATGGCTATCGTCGTGTGACGTTAACGATTAATCGTTATCGGGCATTGGCTAATCAACCCCTAATTAATGAGAAGCGCATTTACCGAATTATGTCTACACATAATTTACAGTCGGTGATTCGCCGAAAACGAAAAGGTTATCGTAAAACAAAGGCTGATCATGTCGCAGACAATCTATTGAATCGTGAATTTAAAGCAGACAAGCCAAACGAAAAATGGTGTACGGATGTGACGGAATTCAAATATGGCGTTGGGAAAAAGGCTTATTTGAGTGCGATTATTGATTTGTATGATGGATCAATCGTTAGCTATCGATTTGGTCGCTCGAATAATAATCCACTCGTGTTTGAGACGATAAAACCAGCCATTCAGGGACTGCCGTTTGGGGCACGTCCACTCATTCATAGCGATCGTGGTTATCAGTACACATCAAAAGGTTTTAAACGAACAACAGAAAAGGCAAATATGACCCATAGCATGTCACGTCCTGGTCGTTGTCTAGATAATGCGCCAATCGAAGGGTTTTGGGGTTCTTTGAAATGTGAAATGTATTATTTGAGCAAGTTTCATACTTACAGGGATTTGGAAGAGGCCATCGCCTTGTATATTCACTTCTATAATACAAGTCGTTACCAAAAACGATTAAACGGCTTAAGCCCTTTAGAATACAGAGCTCAAGCCGCTTAACGATTTTTTATTATTTCCACTGTCTACTTGACAGGGAGCAGTTCAAATACCGGTGACGTTTTTTATATTCTATTATTTCTTTTCAGATAACCATTTAGCAACAGCGTCAGCTTCTTCGCCTTCAATTACTTTTGCAGGCATTCCACCTTGACCATTAATGATTACATCGTGGATTTCACTTTCAGATAGGTGACCGCCAACTTTATCTAAAGCTGGACCAGCTCCGCCTTCAAGGTTTCCACCATGACATGAGATACACTTGTTGTTAACGATTTTTTCTGCATCAACTGAAGCAGTTTCGCTACCTGTAGTTGTACCTTCGTCTTTTGCTTTATCTCCGCCGCCACATGCTCCAAGTACAAGCACTGCACCGAATACTAAAGCGAGTAATGTTTTCTTCAAAATATTACCTCCTTCGTCTCATTAATATGCTACACATTTAGTATACCAAAACAACACACTTTTGAACCCTTTAACGCAAACCTCATTGTGTCAATTTTAGGGATAAATGCCAATTATTCTGTTATCAACATCGTTCTTTGCAGACTTTGTCGAATTTTCCCATCAAAATTAACCCAATATCGAAAAATAGCATACATTAATAACTATATACACCATTTATCTCTTTAATAAACCTTTTAAGAAATCTGTGAACGTAAATATGCATTAATAAACAAGTCGATATCTCCGTCCATTACTGCACTCACATTTCCAGTTTCAGCATCTGTTCGGTGATCTTTAACCATTGAATAGGGATGGAATACATATGAACGTATCTGACTGCCCCAACCAATTTCTTTTTGATCTCCACGAATCTCAAGTAAACGCGCTTCTTCTTCTTCAACTTTAATTTTATACAATTTTGATCTTAGAAGATTCATCGCACGTTCACGGTTTTTAATCTGCGACCGTTCTGTTTGACATGTAACGACTGCATTTGTAGGTAAATGCGTAATACGTACAGCTGAGTCAGTTACGTTAACGTGTTGACCACCCGAACCACTTGAACGATATGTGTCGATTTTTAAATCTTCTGTACGAATCTCAATATCGATATCTCCATCAAATTCTGGCATTACTTCAACTGAAGAAAATGACGTATGACGACGGCCTGATGAATCGAATGGAGAGATTCTAACGAGTCTGTGAACGCCTTTTTCAGCTTTTAAATAACCGTAAGCATTATGCCCTTTAATCGCCAATGTCACCGACTTTACGCCCGCTTCGTCTCCAGCCTGATAATCAAGCGTCTCCACTTTGAAGCCTTGATCTTCTGACCAACGCGTGTACATTCTTAAAATCATTGAAGCCCAGTCCTGTGATTCAGTTCCACCAGCACCAGAATGAATTTCGAGAACAGCATTGTGTTTGTCAAACTCTCCACTTAATAGCATTTGAAGGTCAAATGCTTCAAGTTTCTTCTTAAAAGTTTTTAAATCCGCACCAAGTTCTTCTTGCATTTCTTCATCAAATTCTTCTTTTAACAGCTCTAGCGTCATTTCTAAATCTTCCTGCTGATCTGTCATTTCTTTAAAGTTTTCAACAACATCTTTTAGTGCATTAGATTCAGAAATCACTATTTGAGCCGCATTTTGGTCATTCCAAAATCCTGGATCTGCCATTACTTCATCTAATTCTTGGATTCGTGCCTCTTTGTTCTCTAAGTCAAAGAGACCCCCTAAAGTCCACTAATTTCTTAGCTGAAGTGTCGAGATCGTTACGTACGTTGGATAGTTCTATCATTATAATTTCCTCCTGAAATGGGTTGCTTTTAATTTTTATAAGTTGAAATAAACAGTATTGCATAATGTACACCGTTGTTTTCCGCTTCGAATAGGGCTTCCGTACTTTCGAAGTCCCGCTTTGGTGGACGCTTTCCTAGGGGCTCGATCTCAGCCTCCTCGTCGCTTCGCGCCTGCGGGGTCTTCAATCTTCACTATTCCCTCAGGAGTCGCCACTTTCCGCTCCAAACAACTAATATATTGGTTAAGACCTTAAGTTCAACATATATAGTTACTTAACTACGACCGTGACAATTCTTGAATTTCTTACCGCTACCGCAAGTACATGGATCATTTCTTCCAACGCTTACTGCACGACGCACGGGTTTCTTCTTAACTTTTTCGCCTTCTTCTTGCGGATTAACTGCCTGACCTTTGACAACCTCTTCACGTTCTAGATTGTTACGAATTTCTGCCTTCATGGCATATCTTGCTGTATCATTCTCGATTGACAATACCATCTCTTCGAACATCGCAAATCCTTCCGACTGGTATTCCCGGAGTGGATCCGTTTGTCCATATGCACGTAAATGAATACCGTGACGAAGTTGGTCCATGGCATCGATATGATCTGTCCATTTCGAATCAATTGCACGGAGTATGATGACTTTTTCGAATTCGCGCATGCGCTCTTCCGTCATTTCCGCTTCTTTTTCATCGTAACGCGCAGTTACAGCATCTTGAATGAGCACTGTTAATTCCTCAGCATTTTTACCTTCAAAATCTGCTTTTGTTAAGCGTCCTTCAGGCAGTAAATTGGCACCGATAAAATCTTCAAGACCTTTAAAGTTCCAGTTGTCAGCATTTTCTTCTGTCGTATGCATAGCAACTGTTCGTTCAATAACATCCGTCAACATTCTTTCAACAATACCACGGATATTTTCAGATTCAAGAACATCATTTCGTTCTTTATAGATGATTTCACGTTGTTGACGAAGTACATCATCATACTGGAGCAAACGTTTCCGCGCATCAAAGTTATTACCTTCAACACGTTTCTGAGCGGATTCAACTGAGCGCGATACCATTTTAGACTGTATCGGCGTCGTATCATCCATGCCTAGTTTCTCCATCATTGATTTCATCTGGTCAGAACCAAAACGACGCATTAACTCATCCTCAAGCGATAAATAAAACTGCGTAACCCCTGGATCTCCTTGACGACCCGAACGACCACGTAACTGATTATCGATTCTTCGTGACTCATGACGCTCTGTTCCAAGAACCGCAAGTCCACCCGTCTCAATAACACCTTCACCGAGTTTAATATCCGTACCACGTCCAGCCATATTCGTAGCGATTGTGACTGAACCTTTTTGTCCAGCACCCAAAATAATTTCCGCTTCTCGACCATGGTTTTTCGCATTCAAAACATTATGTTCGACGCCGAATTTTGTCAAATACTTAGAAATTATCTCAGACGTCTCAATCGCAACAGTACCAACAAGAACTGGTTGCCCCTTGGCATTACGCTCTTTAATATCTTCCGCAACGGCTCTGTATTTACCTTCCATTGAGGAATAAATTAAATCTGCGTGGTCATCTCTTGTAATTGGTCGATTCGTCGGAATTTCAATAACATTCATATTATAAATATTACGGAATTCCTCTTCTTCAGTTTTAGCTGTACCAGTCATTCCTGATAACTTTTCATATCTTCGGAAATAGTTTTGGAATGTAATCGTCGCAAGTGTCATCGACTCGTTCTGAACTTCCAGACCTTCCTTCGCTTCAATCGCCTGGTGAAGCCCTTCACTATAACGACGACCTTTCATAAGTCGACCCGTAAATGAATCGACAATGACTACATCGCCCTCTTCAACAACATAATCAACATCGATATGCATACTAGCATGTGCTTTCATCGCCTGATTAATCCCGTGAAGAAGTGTCACATGGTCCAAATCGAATAAGTTATCAATGCTAAACGCTTTCTCAGCTTTTTCAACACCGCTTTCAGTAAGCGTTACACCTTTTGTCGACTCATCATATGTGTAGTCTTCTTCTTTTTTCAACGTCTGAATAAATTGATTCGCCAATCGATATAAATTTGCTGCCTTAGCTGCTTGCCCAGAAATAATTAACGGCGTACGCGCTTCATCAACTAAAATCGAGTCAACTTCATCAATGACGCCAAAAAATAGCGGGCGCTGTACTTTATGTTCACTGTAAAGCACCATATTGTCGCGTAAATAATCGAATCCAAGTTCGTTATTCGTACTATAAGTAACATCTGCTTCATACGCTTCACGTTTTTCTTCTTTGGACATACTATTCAAATTTAGCCCGACTGTAAAACCGAGAAATTCAAAAAGTTCGCCCATTTCAGCCGCATCACGACTGGCAAGATATTCGTTTACCGTAACAACATGGACACCTTTATCCGCAAGCCCATTTAAATAAACCGCCAGAGTAGATGTCAACGTCTTACCTTCACCCGTTTTCATCTCTGCGATATTACCCTCGTGTAAAGCTGCAGCACCGATAAGCTGAACGCGGAACGGATACATACCAAGCGCTCTACGCGACGCTTCACGCACAACCGCAAACGCCTCTACTTGAAGGTCATCAAGTGTCTCCCCGTCGATATAGCGTTGCTTAAACTCATCCGTCTTCGCCTTTAAGGCATCATCCGAAAGTTTTTCTGTATCCGAAGCAAGCGCCTCGACTTGATCTGCGATTCGTCCAAGTCGCTTCAAATCCCGTTTATTCGAATCAAATATTTTCGTTAATACACCAAGCATCTAGGTCACATCCTCATTAAGTTCACTCACTATTTTAACACTGCAAAATGCGCGGCGCAAATGTACCAACCAACTTTTTCAATTTAATTAAAAGTTTGACCTCAGAAGTACATAATATATTGGTGGAATTTCACCCGAAGCTGGCTATATTCGGACCGGTTTGGGCTGGTTAACGGAAACTTCATAACGTGTGGGTGAAACTTTGCAACGTCTTGCTCTAACCTCTCAACGTAGACAAGAAACTATGCAACGTTTTAATCAAATCTCTCAACATTAACATGTAACTTGCAACGTTAACAGGAAACATCACAACGTCCGGCTGAAACTTTGCAACATCTGGTCCACTTCGTAACATTTTGATCAAACCTCTCAATATCGACAGGTAACAATGCGACGTTAAAAGAGAACTTCACAACGTCCAACTGAAACTTCGCAACATCTGGCCGAATACGCCTCACAAAATTTCTCTTCCATTAAGTTAAAAAACCTCCAAGTGGTCTAGCCACTTGGAGGTTCCATCTATTCATTCGTTTGATTAATTCGTTTCAATCAAACCATATTTTCCATCTTTTCGCTTATAAACAATATTCGTGCCATTTGACTCGCCGTCTGTAAAGATAAAGAAATTATGTCCAAGCATGTTCATTTGTAGAATTGCTTCCTCTTCATCCATCGGTTTTAAATCAAAGTTTTTTGTACGTACTACAGAGAACTCTTCATCCTCTTCAACCGCAGTAGCAGTTTGACTTGCATCTTTATTAACTGATGCGAAGAATGCAGCTACACCTTCACGCTCACGGAATTTACGATTGACTCTCGTTTTATATTTACGAATTTGTCTTTCAAGTTTATCGACGATTAAATCAACCGCTGCATACAAATCATCATGACTTTCTTCAGCACGTAGTGTTAAATTTTTCATCGGAATTGTAATTTCCACTTTTGTTTGCTTATCATTATACACTTTTAAGTTCACATTTGCCGGTGCGTCAACACCTTCTGAAAAGTACTTTTCAAGCTTGTTCACTTTATTCTCAACGTGTTCACGAATCGCTGGAGTTACCTCTAAATTTTCACCGCGGATGTTGTAATTCAACATATGAACTCCTCCTTTAATTAAAGCTTATAAGTATACTTCTATACGTGCCCTAAAAAGTCCTTCAAGAAACATTAATTTTTTAAAAAAATTGTCGAATTTTAGCGAAACGCTGTCATATCGCACTCTTAAATATAATAATTATTTTTTCTTTTTTTCAATTTCCATCTTTCGAAACAATTTCAACTCGTGAACAATGAGCTGCTCCTTCGTTAAATCCTCCTCAAATTTATAACCATACGTATATCCATCATGATATGGTTCTTTCCAGATAACTATACCCCTTACATCAATCTGAACTTGATATAAAGTAAATTCAATATGCAAATGTACAGCATCCTTTTGAAATGGAATATTAAATTTTGAATAAAGCTTAGCCCCGCCAGGACTTAAATCCATAAGTGAACAATCACCTAATCCAGATTCTTTACCATCAGCCATGATAATTCGAAATCTCGCATCGAGTGGCGCATCGAAAGTATGCCGAAAATATTCAGTTCGCTTGTAGAGCATTTGCCGCCCTCCAATTTTTAATGACATAACTACTTTTGCCAATTATACCACAAATATTCAGAATATATTAACAATTATTAAATCCACAGACCTACATATCTAGAATGGTTTATTTCACAATAAAAATTCCAGAAGAGTCTTCCTCTTCCGGAACATTTTACTGTTTCGTATCATAAAAAGTACCATCACGCGCAACATTACTATAAGGATTCACATAGTTTTTCATGTGATCCTTTTTTGATTGAGCTTCTGTAATGTCCATCCGAATTTGATTATTAAAAAGGGTTATTTTTTTCTGCAATTCCGCTTCCAAAATGACTAACTCCTTACCATAAAGTTCTTCTTCTGGTGTAAACGGCGCTAGTATTTCAGGCTGAAGGACATCGCGCACATCAAGTAACGATTCAATATTTTGTATCGCCTCATCACGCGTTTCCTCAGCAACCTTCTGAGTTTCAAGAAGTAAACCTTCAGTCGCTTTTCGCCATGTAATTAGTGCTGCTCGAATCATATTTTTTCTACATTCGCATATTGTTTTTGTCGGTTTATTTGGATTACTTGCTTCCAAGTATCTCGGAATTCTGTAATGATTTCAGCAGCTTCTGCAAATAAAGCTACATCATTTTTAATATTCCCATCAATTAAACGACTATTTGCAAACTCGTATAAAATGAGCATGTTTTTAGCGACAGGAATGGAAGTGTCCAGTGTCAGCATAAGTTCAGTAATAATGGCCTGCGCTTTTTTAATTGCTATATTTTTCTCTTCAATTTTATTATCTTCGAGTGCTCTTTTTGCTTGTACAATAAATTTCAAACAACCGTTATATAACATAAGCGTCAGCTCACCCGGTGTCGATGTATTTACTGAGTTATTTTGATATGTTGCATATGGGTTATTCATAGCCATAAAATATCTCCTTTTGTAATGCTATGTTTGATCACATTCAGCTGCCAAATGTACTCATTAACTGTGCCGACTGAGCGTTCGACCTTTGTATTGACATTTCCATCGCAGCGAATTGCTTCCATAAACGGTCTTCGGATGTCTTTAAACGTTCTTGAAAACGTTTAATTTGGTTGTCCATTTCTTTCATTGATTGCCCTAAAGTATATCTATCGTTCACATCACCAACACTTCCTGCACGTGCAGAAAGCGACTTGACACCTTCATCAACAGCAGCACGAAGTCTAACCGCAAGACCGGCATTCGTATTATCTACCTTTCCATTTTCACCCGTTACACCCGACTTACCAAATATTTCATAGACTTTATTTGGTTCGTCTGTAATCGCTTTACGAAGCGCTGTTTCATCAATGATGAGCTTTCCGTTATCCCGCCAGTTTGTAGCTGTCGTAATACCGATGTCACTTAAAAAAAGTTTCCCGGGATTATTATCTGTATCCGGATTTTTTGGATCTGGAATCGATCCATTCAACGCAGCACGCATACCTGATAACAGCTTCTGAATTGCTGGATCGTTTCGAAGCGTTCCGCTCATTGCTTTCTCTTCCCACTGCTCTATTTCTTTTTCTTTCATATCCTTTTTTTGTTCAGCGGAGAGCGGTTGAAAATCACGGTGTTTTGCTTCACCTAACTTTTTGTTCAATTCTTCAATCATTTTATTGTAGTCATTCACGAATTTCACGATCGTGTCTAGCACTTTGTCTGTATCTGGTGATGAGTTAAATGTAACCGGTGCTTCTGCTTCTGTTACTTGCTTCAAGTTAATTTCAAATCCACTAATTCGGAATGTGTTAGATGAGCGTTGAGTATCAAGTCCATTGAAAGTGAATACGGAATTTTTGCCTGCCTCGGCTTTACCACCATCATTGAATCCTTCGACTACAATCAAATCTTGAGCAACACCCACACCTGTTGTCAGATCAGCATTCGGACCTCCGCCACTATTTTTTGCAGTCATCGCAATCTTTCCACTATGTGAATCGTAGAATGCATTGACATCGGTATTCTTATTTATTTTATCAAGCAACGACTTTATTGTGTCTGTTGAATTTATATCAACCGATTTTGATTCCAACACGCCTTTGGAATTAAGCGCTGTAATATTAATTTTTGGTCCTGTTATACCAAGTTCAACTAAGCTTGAGCTTTCATTCTCATCTAATCCTGATTTCGATTTCGTACTTTGCCACGTACCTTGTATGGCTAACTGTTTGACAGAAATCGATCCCGTAAACTCAGATGTAGCATTGATACTTTTAATCCCTACTGCATCCGGATTCGAGATATTCACATTTTTCGCCATAAAAGAGCTTTCCATCATAACTGTATTAAATAGTTTATCACTTGTCGATTGCAAGTTCCTATTTACACTTCTATAATCATTTAACTGCCATTCAAGATACTGTTTCTTTTGTGTAATTTTATCAAGGGGAATACTTTGTGCTTTAATCAAATCCCTAATAATCTCATCAGTATTCATTCCACTTGCCAATCCACCAATTTTCATAATCCTTCACGCCTTCCTTAAATTTTTCGGTCTATTAGTAAGCCCACGAATTCTCGCATTGCCGCGTGGATATCCAATAGTTTTTTGGAGGGTATTTCACGAATGACCTCATCTGTCTTGGAATCAACGATTGTTACATAGTACTCGTTTAGCTCATTATGAAATACGAACTTCAACTGTGAATCAGCACTTGTCAAAAACTTATTCATACTGTCTATCATCTCTACCGCTTGCTCAGCGGGCATAATACGTTCAGTATTTTCAGCGTTTTTTTCTGCTTTTGTCGTCACTCCTTGAACCGGGGCGACTTCACGAAATTCCTTGTCCATTGCACTTGCCCCACTAGAACGAATCACTTGAACCGTAATTGTAGTACTGTCCACAAGACCAACCATACCAAATACCTCCTTGTACTTGAGAATGCTTCTATTAATAATTATATCGGCTTATTGAAATCTAAGTTAAGCTTTACTAATAAATAACGACCTATTTGTCAATAACCTATCATTAAACAACTGCTAGTTTCCAAAACCTTTACTTATTAATTTAAAACTTAAAAACCCACTTTAGACGTATATGTCTAAAGTGGGCGAATGCTGTAAATGAGATAGACTACCAAACAATTCTCTGACGGCGCCTATACACTTTATTCTCTTTGTAATTTACGGCGCCTTCCTTACCAATTCCTAAATAATGTTCACGTACTTCTTCGTTGGACAATAAGGAATCTACATCGCCTTGCATCGCAACACGGCCATTCTCCATAATATAGCCGTAATCAGCGATCGATAAGGCAACATTCGCATTTTGTTCCACAACTAAAATTGAAGTACCTTCCTCTTTATTAATCTGTTTAATATTTTTAAATATTTCTTCCACTAATAAAGGAGCAATTCCTAGTGAAGGTTCATCAAGAAGAAGTAGCTTTGGTTTTGCCATAATGCCCCTACCAATAGCCAACATCTGTTGCTCTCCTCCAGATAGGAATCCTGCTTTCCGATGTTCTAGTGCTTTTAATTTCGGGAAATATAGATAGATCTTGTCAATATCTTTTTTCAGGTTTTTGCGATCTTTTCGAGTGTAAGCACCTGCCATTAAGTTTTCTTCCACCGATAAATTCTTAAAAACTCGTCTTCCTTCCATTGACTGGAAAATACCGTTCTTTACAATCAAATCAGGTGTTACACCTTTTATACTTTCACCTTCAAATTCAATTGTACCGGCCGTAATTTGTCCATCTTCACCCGACAGTAATCCCGAAATTGCTTTTAAGGTTGTCGACTTGCCAGCGCCATTTGCACCCAATAAAGCAACAATTTTACCTTCCGGGACATGAAGCGACATTCCCCTTAAAGCAAGAATTATTTTCGAGTAAACAGCTTCAACATTGTTAACTCTAAGCATAATCATCATCCTTCACAAAAAGAAGTTGCAAACATGGGTCCAATATTAATCTTTATAACTAAAGTAGTCTGTTAATTGCTCCCACTTGCCGTTTTTCACAATACCTAAACGTGTTTGTTCAGTACCTGCATGGTTTTCAGCACTGAAAGTAACAGGTGCAGCCAAACCACCTAAATCATAATTATCTAGCGACTCTAGACCTGCTCTTAGATCTTCTCCAGTTAGTTCGCCCTCTTTTAATTCAGAAGCTTTCTTAATGCCTGCAACAACTATTTTAGCTGCAGACCATCCTTGAATAAATTTCTGATTAATATCTTCAATTGTTTTACCTTCTGCTTCTAAATACTCTTCGATTTCTGCCATTCCTTCAAAATCTTCATAAGGCATAGCATGTGAAAGAATGCCCATATAGCCTTCAGAAATCTCTTCACCTGCGATATCAATAACCCCTTCACCAGAAGCCCAGTTTAAACCAATAAATTGCGTATCGATATCAAGCGTCTTCGCATCCCTTAAGATTGTCGCTGTAGCGCCCCAAGTCTGTTGGATAATCGCATAGTCAGGATTTTTCTTTTCCATATTGAGTAACTGAGATTGCGCCTCAGTTGCTTGTACATCAATTACTTGTTCATCCACAATCTCAATACCAATTTCTTTTGCATAATCTTTAATATCTTCAACTGGTGAACGTCCGAAAGCCGTATCATTATATAGTAAAGCTACTGTCGGATCTGCGCCTTCATGATTATCTTGAATCCATTGTAAAATCGCACGACCTTGATCTGAATAAGATGCAGCAACAAGGAAGTTATAAGGACTTTCTTCTAAATTCTTCAGGTTTTCAGAATAAGAAGCAGAAACAAATGGAAGTTTATCATTCGCCACTTGCTGACGTAATGCTTCTGTATCTCCTGTTCCCCAGCCTAAAATTGCAGAAACGTTATCTCTATCACGAAGTGCCTGATAGATTTTTTGTGCCTCTGGAATCGCATAAGCGTAATCTTCTCCAGTAAGTTCAATTTTCAATCCATCGATGCCACCTATATTATTTAAGTGTTTGAAGTAAGCTTGCTCTCCTTCTGCATAAGGTGTTCCTACATCGCCCGTTGCGCCTGTAATATCATACAAGCCACCTACTTTAACAGTTCGCACATCGCCTTCTGAAGTGTCACCGCCACTTGGCTTATCTGCATCTGGTCCTTTACCCGCATCCTTAACATCGTCATCCCCACACGCGCTAAGAATAAGCATCATCATCAAAGCTAGCAACAAAACCGTGAATTTATTCCTTCTGTTTTTCATGATTTTTCCCCCTTTTTATATGTGCTACTATGGAAAGAAACCTAATTGGTCTCATAATCCCAACTGTCTAATATGAAAATGGCCATAACCTAAAGTACTTCTTGATGTTGATCCACATATGTGCCAAGCCTCCAGGTTCAAAAATAAGAAACAGGATAATCACTGCCCCAAAAACGAATTCCCTAAAAGCTGACAATAACTGATACATATCTGGCATAAATGCTGCCATAAATTCAATTAGCATACTTAGACTTACAGGTAAAAGCGTAATAAAAATAGCACCTAATATTGAACCTAAAACACTTCCTAAACCGCCTACTAAAATCATCGCTAAATATTCAATAGAAACTTGGATACTATAAAGTTCTGGACTTACAATCATCGTATAATGTGCAAGAAGTGCACCGGCAATCCCAACAAAAAATGAACTAATCGCAAATGCCATTACTTTATATTTAAATAAATTAATCCCCATAATTTGTGCCGCCACATCACGATCACGTACTGCCAAGAAAGCTCGTCCTGTCCGTGTGCGGATTAAGTTTGTCGCGTAAAAAGTCGTTAATATTAAAATGACTACACATAAATAGTAATAGCCTGTGTTACTTGAAAGTGATAGCTTTCCAATGGTTGGACGATTCAACACCATTCCAGCTGTTCCGCCCGTTAAACTATCCCAGCGACTAATCACAAACAAAATGATGACCTGTGCCGCTAGTGTTGCAATGGCTAAATATAATCCTTTTAAGCGTAACGAAGGTATGCCGAACAGACCACCGACAATCGCCGTCATAATTCCAGCCAAGGGAAGCGCAATCCAAAAACTTAAGCCTACTGTAGATGTTAAAATCGCTGACGTATAGCCCCCGACTCCTAAGAAAGCACCAACACCTAATGAAATTTGACCTGTAAAACCAGCTAATATATTCAGGCCTATAGCGCCTACGGAAGCAATAGCACATAAAGTTAACAGACCGATAACATAATTAGATGTAATCAAAGGTAGTGATAGTACAGCAATGATGAGAACAACAATTGCAATTTTCCCACCAGTCGTTCTGAACATCGTCATATCTTTTTTATAGCTCGTCTTATAATTTCCACTTTCTCTCACGAATGGATTCCGCACGCACTCACACCCTTTCTATTCCGCCTTTTCCAAATAAACCATATGGCTTTATCATTAAGATAAGCAGGACAACGATGAACGGCGCGACTTCCTTTAACCCTCCACCTACTAGCGGATCTAAGTAGCCACCTGCCATACTTTGTAAAATACCAATCATAAATCCACCAACAATCGCACCTAAAATACTATCTAGCCCACCTAAAATAACGACCGGTAGAACAGTTAACCCGATTGCTGCCATCGTGGGACTTACCCCGTTTATATTTCCTAGCAAAACACCGCCGACTGCAGCAACTACGGAAGCAATTGCCCAAGTTGTGGCGTAAACAGATTTCACACTAATTCCCATTGATAAAGCAGCTTGTCGGTCATCTGCAACCGCACGCATAGCAACACCCATCTTGGAAAACTTGAAGAAAATAGTGAAAATGAGAAGTAGTGATATAACTACGACAAACGACCATAAGTAAACAGGTGTAATGATGACACCTCCTAAACGAATAGGCGTGGGCGGAAATATTTGCGGAAACGTCTTCGTCTGATGTCCCCAGATCATATGAACCGCACCTGCTAATAAGCTGGATAACCCTATGGTCGCCATTATAACCGATATGACCGGCGCATTTTGTAGTGGCCGAATGACGACTCGCTCGATAACAAGTCCTAACAATGCACTGAAAATAAGTGTGATTAGCAGCGCGAAGATGAAAGGTATCTTATAGGAAGTCATTAATATTAAGCAGACATATGCCCCGATAATGACAAACTCACCATTCGCTAAGTTTAACGCATCACTCGCCCTATAAATTAGGACAAAACCTAGTGCCACGAGTCCGTAGATACTACCAACAACGATTCCTGTAACAAGCATTTGAATGAAGAAAGTCAAGACTTATGCCACCTCCTGCCCAGTTTCTAGCTGAACGACTTGTAAACTTACATCACCCATAGCTTCATGATTTTCACCGCGCATTAACACTTCTTTTGAATTTGAATAAAGTCCCTCGATAAGTAACGCGTAACTTTCTTCGACAAATTTTCTCCTCACTTTTAACGTTCGGGTCAGCTCACCGTCATTTGCATTTAACTGCTTATGCAAAATCGCGAACCGTTTGACACGCGCTGATTGAGGCATTTCTTTCATTAACGCCTGAACTTCTTTTTCTATAAAATTAATAATTTCTGGATGCCTTGATAAATCGGAATACGTCGTATAGACGATTCGATTTTTATCTGCCCATCGCCCGACGCTATTCATGTCTATATTCAAAATAGCTGTCATATAAGGTCTTCTTTTACCAAAACAAACGGCTTCTTGGATATACGGACTTGCTTTCAACTTATTCTCCACAACTCTCGGATAAACTAAATTACCATCAAGTGCTGTAACGACATCTTCCTGTCTATCTAAAATATAAAGATGACCATTGTCACCTATATAACCGCAGTCCCCAAGTGTGATCCAACCATCATCTACTTGTTTCTCTTCTTCATCATTTAGATAAGCTGAGAAGATTGCTGGGTTTCTAACAAAAATATCTCCTAATTCCCCGATTCGAACATCCGTATTAGGCAGCGGTGCACCAGCGCTTCCGACTTGAATATCATCGTCCCGATGAACAAATGCAATACCCGCAACTTCTGTACCACCGTATGATTGTTTTACATTCACACCGATACTATGATAAAAGTGATAGGCCTCTGCTTCCAATGTTGCACCCGCCACATAAGCTCGCTTTATTCTAGCTAATCCCAAGTGGTCTCGAACCGCACTAAATACCAACCAATCACCCATCTTATACATAAAATTCTCCCTAAATGAAAGCGGTTTCTTATTTAACTTTGCATCAGCCGCTTTATCTCCATATCTCTTAAAGGTTTGATAGACCTTCCTTTTAAACCAGCTTGCTCCTTCAATTCGCGTTGTAAAACTAGATCGTAATGTTTGGTAGACCCGGGGCGGGGCTAAAAGTGTATGTGGACCTATTTCTCGTAAATCTACTAAAACAGTATGCGGTTTCTCGGGAAAATTAATAACTACCCCTGTCTTTAAAGGCATTGCGATACTTATAATTTGCTCATGAATCCACGCAAGCGGTAAAAATGAGAAGTAATCATCTTTTTTCTCCATTTTGTCAACAGAGTCTAAACCATCGGCTGCATAAATTAAGTTATTATGCGTCAACATGACACCTTTAGGATCACCCGTCGTCGCCGCACTATAAGCGATAATTGCTATATCTGTTCCGAGCGTGCGCTCAATCTGAGTACGAAAAAAATCAGGCTGCGTCATTCTCAACGTTTCACCAATTGCTAAATCCTCGTAGAAGTCTGATAATATAACTTGCTTATAATGCCGCATACCTTGTTTATTGTAAAAAATAATATGTTCAACAAGTGGAATTTTATCTTCTATTTCTAATAACTTATCAACTTGTTCTTGCCCTTCTACAACAACGATGCGCGCCTTACAATCATTTAAATAGTAAACTAGCTGTTCCGGGAGAGACTCCTGGTAAATGCCCACTGAGATACCACCCAACACTTGTGCGGCCATCTGGGAATACAGCCATTCTTCGCGGTTCTCACCAATGATTGCAAGTTTTTCTCCCTTTTTGAATTCATACTTTTCTGATAGTACTAAAGACAATTGTTCTACTTTTTTATAATAGTCTGACCAAGTTGTTTCATTCCAGATGCCTAAGTTTTTTTGCCTCAATGCCACAACATTTTCATCGGTCAATGCCCGTTTAGCTAAAAGTTTAGGTAAAGTATTCTCTGACTCCATTGTTTGGCCCACCCCTCTAAATAACTTCTTCTTCTCCGATGTAAGCCCTGATAACTTCCGGATTTTTCTGTATTTCTTCCGGCGTACCAAATCCAATTTGTCTACCAAAATCCAACACTGCGATATGGTCGGATAAATTCATGACTACCCCTAAATCATGCTCTATTAATACAACTGTAATATCCATCACTTCATGCATATCTAAAATAAATCCAGCCATTAGCTCCTTTTCAACATTATTCATCCCGGCCATTGGTTCATCTAACAAAATTAGTTCTGGACCAAGCGCAAGTGCTCTGCCAACTTCAACACGTTTCTGGAGACCGTATGGAAGTGTACCAACAGGCGTATGCCGAATATCTTGTAGCTCTAAAAATTCGATTACTTCTTCAACTTTTTGTCGATGTACTATTTCTTCTTTAGAGGCTTTTCCAAAGTAAAATCCGCCACTGATTGGACCCGAAGTCATCAAAGCATGTCTTCCTAGTTTCAAATTATCCAGAACCGACATATGTGCAAATAACGCAATATTTTGGAAAGCACGTGCAATTCCTAATGATGTCCGGCTATAAGGTTTCATCGTTAACAACTCTTGACCTTTGAATTTAATCGAACCATTGGTAGGTTGATAGATACCACTAATACAGTTCAACATACTTGTCTTACCAGCACCATTCGGGCCAATTAGTGAAAAGATTTCACCTTTTTCAATATGGTAACTGACCCCGTCTAATGCCTTAACACCACCGAATTGCAAGGATAGATTTTCTACTTCTAATATAGACTCGGCCACGAACTTCCCCCCTTACATAATAATTTTTAGATATGTTCACATTGTTGAAAGTTTACACACTATTCACATATATGTCAACAAAGTATTTAGAATAAAACAACAATTAAGATATTTTTTTATCCTGAATTAGTTTCATAGTGTCGAGCACTAATTTGCAACTAAATTACAGTTTAATGTCGCTCGTAATCAAAATGTAATGAAGTAAGCTCAATCCAATAAGCGCCTAGCTTTTCTCCAATCTTTATTTCAACTGGTAACCTTTACCTCAAAGTCACCCTACATATCCATGTTATTGTTGAATTCGACATCAGATTCATGATATAAAAATTCAGGAGGTCATTATGAGAAAACAACTAATTACAGCAACACTAGCAATTTCAATAGGATTTAGTTCAGTTGGATTGTCTTTCGCTGAACCAATAGAGGTTTCCGCTGCAACCACTACCCAAGCGAGCCAGAAGGTTGTTGAAGCAAAAGCAGATCAATTAATTGAGACTGGTAAAAGTCTAATCGGAAAGTCAACGTATAGTACAACAGTTTATAAACCAACTGCTCCGTATAAGTTTTCATGTGCGACATTTCTTATGTATATTTTCGAAAAAAATGGCGTAGATATTGGTACTTATAATGAGGATTATATGATGCAACAAGGAACAGCTGTTGCTAGAAATCAATTACAAAAAGGTGACCTTGTATTTTTTGACAGTCGAGGCGGTAATGTGCCTAACCATGTTGCGATGTATATCGGGGATAATAAAGTAATTCATATGGCAGATTCAAAACAAAATATTGTGATTTCAGATATGAATAGTAAACCTTACTATAATGATAGCTATATAACAGCACGAAGAGTTATACCTGGATTACTGCCTTCAACCCCAGCTACTAAAGGGGACAATATCGTTAAACTTTCTTACGATATAAAAGATAAGGTAACAATGGGCAGAGTAAATAACGAAGCTTCCATGAGTTTTACTGGCGCAGGATACGTCAACTATATTTATAAAAAGAACGGCGTTAATTTAGGTGCTACTTATGCGAGAGACTTAATGAAAAAAGGGTCTACTGTTTCTAAAGCAAACTTACGAAAAGGGGATTTAGTCTTTTTTAATAGCGTAAAAGGATCAAATACACCTTCAATCGTTGCTATATATGCCGGGGAACAACGAATTATTGTCCCAAATTCAAGTGGTGTTCTTACTCGAGTTTTGCTAGCAGATTATTATAAAGAACATTATATTACAGCGAAACGTGTGTATTAAGGTGCCTGTGTAAGACACTATTCAGAATATACACTACAATTGCATGAATTTTAAAAGGAAGTCAGCGTTGCATTAATTTGCTGGACTTCCTTTTGCATTTTCATACCATAACGTGAATTGTCATAAATGTATGCAACACAGGCACCATTAGAAAGAAGAGGAATCCGTCATAAAGCAAAAGCATTCCAAATTTATGGAATGCTTTTTGTTTTATGGTTTTTTCATATCTTTCGCTAATGCAATCATTGCACGACTAGACATAGGTCCTTTAATTAACACAATCGAATCGCTATCCAATAATGGCACCAATTCCTCCATCAATCCATCTATCTTCTTAAAAGAATGAATAGTGGCTGTACTTTTATCAAGAATCGCTTGTTTTGCAATTTCTTCTGCTTTTTCCCCTATTGTAATTAATGTATGAATTTTTCGCTTTGCAACTAAGCTTCCAATTTCTCGGTGATACTTCTTTTCAAATTTCCCCAAACGATTAATATCACCCAATATAAGGATAACTTTTTTTCCTTTTCCGATATAATCTAAAACTTTAAGTGCCGCTTCTATAGATGTAGGGTTATTTGTCCAAGTATCATCTATAATCGTACTTCCCCCAATCCCCTTCGAAAACTCTAAATGTCTTGTCATATTTTCAAAAGTTTTCAGTCGGGAAATTGCTTTATTCATGTCCATTCCCATTTCATAAACGGCAGCAAGTGAAGCAAGTGCATTATAAACCTGATGTTCACCATATCCAGGAATAAACGCATCATACTTTTGATTTTCATGATAGAAGGTAAACGACATTCCACTATCGGTAAATTCCATAGTAGAAATCCTAAAATCCGCTTTACTTTCTTTCCCAAAATATAATACTTTCCCTTTAAATGATCGAAGAGAAACTTTTCGTGTATTTTCATCATCCGAATTTAAAATCAACGTGCCGTCATCCTTTAATCCATCCACAATTTCAGCTTTCGCACGTATATAACCTGCTAAATCTATACAGCCGTCCAAATGATGAACACCGATTGTCGTAATAATCCCGATTGTTGGTTTATAGATCATACATTGATGTTTGATATTACCCGTATTTCCTAACCCATGTTCGAAAACGGCTGCATCTGTTTTTTCATCAATTCCCATCAAGTAGGGCAAGGATCTTCTTGGTTCATTCTTACTACTTTCCGAAGCTTGAACATTCTTATCCTTACATAAAATATGTTTAATCATATCTTTCGTCGTTGTTTTCCCACAAGTTCCCGTAATTGTAACGACGGGTAAATGAAAGAGATCACGATAATAGTTGATGAATTTCCAGTAGGACTGAACAAGACTTTCAACTTTGATTACCGTCGTATTGGACATTGCTTTTTTCAATTCAGCGGTTGTTTTATCAGATATAACAAGTGAAGGGCCTTTACGATCGATTTCATGCCAATTAACCGAGTCACTTCTACTAACAAATAATAGCGTATTTTTATTAGTTAAATCATGCCGTTTATAATAAATCGCGTTCCTTACAAGCCAGTTTACTTTTCCGGTAATTAATTCCCCCTTCAGTAATGCCTTAATTTCGCTTACTACTAATGGTTTCAATTTAACAACTCCTTTTTTATTATTTTATTTAATTCCCAAGTCCAATCTCATTTTGTATATTCCCAATATCCACGATTTTTCATATCCTTTTTCATAGGCAAACTTTTTCCAAATAGGTCATCTATCGAAAATATATCAGTTCCCCTATAAGCATTTGCAACCCTACTTTCCGACAGAATGACACCAATCCTTCCATTCATTCTTTTTGAACTACTTTATTATATTAATAAATTTGAAGTGATAGCTTGGTGTTTGTCCCATAGGACAACAATATATTTTTATGAATGAATTAATTAATCCAGGTGGTGGTATTATTACTCTCTTCTCCTTAACTTTTCGGCTAGTTCTATAATTGGTTTGCTGTACATATCGCCTTTAATTAAAATGATTGTATTGCTATCAACGATTTCTTCTAACAACCGATAAGCAAGAATATCATTGTTAAATGTAAAAACTTCTGATTTCAATCCACATTTAACCGCATGGTCAGCCATGACTTTCGCATGAAATCCAATTGTAATGAGCTTATCGACACCAACTTTTTGGATAAGTTCACCGGCTTGTTCATGGATCACATATCCCCATGATCCTAGGTCGGTTATCGTTCCAATAATTGCGATTTTTTCTTTTCCTTTTCCTAAATCATTTAATACTCTTAAAGCAGCTTCTAGTGAAGTTGTTGTAATACTCCATGTGTCATCGAGAACAGTACAACCATTTATTCCTTCGTATATTTGAAGCATCTTATTATACTTTTTAAATGTCATTAATCTCTTACCTATCGTTTGTAAATCAACCCCAATTTCATGCGACGTCGCTATGGCAGCAAGCGCATTATACACTTGATGCTCCCCGTACCCGGGCACAAACATTGGGTAATCTTTATTTTTATATTGAACAATAAAACTCATGCCGTCTTCGCTATAAATCATATTTTTCGCGCGGTAATGACAGGAAGAATGAATGCCGACTTTTATGATTTCCCCATTATATTCAGTAAAATCTAATGTCTTTGTATTTTGGTCCTCCCCGTTAATAATGAGTATTCCAGATTGATTAAGTGCACGCATCATTTCACCTTTTGCTTGAATATAAACTTCTGGCGTTTTGCAATAATTTAAATGGTGGGCACCAATATTTGTAATAATCCCGATTGTCGGTTTTAAATATTTACCTGCTTTTATTATGTCTCCAGGGGCCCCCACTGCCGTCTCAACAACAGCAACTTTCGTTTTATTATCAATACTTAGTAGATAATTTAAATTCTCTGTTCGCGAATTTGTCGAACTGCCGGTTGCTATGACGATATTATCTTCGGACAGTATGTGGTTAATCATTTCTTTCGTTGTTGTTTTTCCAGAAGTACCTGTCACCGCTACGATTGGAATTTCGAATAAACTGCGATAGTGCGTGACAAACGTCCAAAAAGCCTCTTCTACATCACTCACTTTTATGAATGTGATCCCTGTTAAATGTTCATGACGACTACATTCTTTATCTGTTACTAATATGATTGGAAAAAACTGCTTCAAATCTTCCCAATTTACAATTCTTTTTTTTGCAAATAAAATTGTGTTTTTATTTTTCACTTGTTTCAGCCGATATGCACCATAGTGAACCATTTCGTTTTCACTTCCTTGCATTAATTCACCCGATATAACGATTTTTACCTTTCCAACCGATAGAGGTATCAATTTATTATTCACACTCCTTTCCTATGGCTTAGCATATGGTTATTTTTACAGACGACATATACGAATACCTACAGTTACATAATATTTTATTGCTTAGGGGTAAATAACCATGTATTACACTGTTTGTCTCATAACTATAGATAGAGCTGCAAAAATGTATTTTTAGGGGGAAGTGATCTGTTTGAAAACAATTATCTTCATCGGGACAAATAAATCCGGATCAAGTCGGGAAGCAATAAAAGCCGCAGTGAATCTTGGATATTTTACTGTCCTATTTACAAATAAAGAAAGACAAATGGAACAAAGGACGGCTTACGATGATGTTCATGAAATGGTTTTGGTAAACACCGAGAGTATTTTAGAAATGGAAAAAGAAATAAAGAAATTGATGATTAACGGCAAACAAATCCAATCTATTGTCAGCTTCATCGATTCAAACGTGTATAAAGCATCTATTTTATCCGATGAATTTTGCGAGAATAAAATGTCTTCTAAAGTGATTAACATAATGGAAAACAAAGCAGAGACACAATTATTCTTAAAGGATCAATCTTATATCCCAATGTATAATGTCATAAAACAAGGGAAAAAAATTGATTACAATAAAATACTTTCAAAATATAATATGCCGGTTATCGTCAAATCTTCGACCTCAACAGGATCCAAAGATGTTTTATTGGCGAAAACAAAGGGTCAAATAAAAAAGTATTTTAAGAAATTACGGAAGAAAAATCCAGAAGATGCTATTATTGTCGAAGAATATATTGAAGGCGATCAATACTTGGTGGAAGCAATTATCCATAACGGAGTTATCCAAATCGCAGCGATTGTGAAACAAGAAATCACATTTGACAAACGATTTATTATAACGGGCTATGGCGTTCTTGTAGATATTCCAAAAGAAATAAAAAAAGGGATTGAAAAAGTACTAAACTCTGTCATTCATCAATTCCAGATAAACAATGGTTCATTGCATCTGGAAATAAGACTATCAAAAAGTGGATGGAAGCTTATAGAGATTAACCCAAGAATATCTGGGGGAGCTATGAATAAAATGCTAGAAGCTGCATTTGGTTTTAACTTAGTTGAGGAGACATTAAAAATTAGTTTAGGAGAAAAACCTTCACTTGTACCAAAACATAAAAAGTTCGTATTTACACAATATGTGACTTTATCAGAGAGAGGTATTTTAGATAAAGTAACGGGTAAACAAAGAGCCAAAAATTCTCCGGGAATTATCGAAGTATACGTAAAGCCAAAAAAAGGCACACTATTAACCCCACCACTTTCAATGGGTCATAGATATGCTTATGTCATCGCAAGCGCAGATACGATAGAAGAAGCAGAGATATTAGCTAAAAATGCGGCGAGTGAAATTAAGTTTCATTTGAAAAAGGAAGAAGAATAAATCAAAAAAATCTGGGTACTCTGTAATATTAAAGACAAGCGATTGTACATGATGATTTATCTCATCACGACTTGTTTATAATGTTACACACATTATAAACATGCACATCACTAAAAAAGTGATGTGCATGTTTATTTTGGCTAGCTTTTCTGCCTAGTTTTATTAAAATACTAAACATTTTACACTTACAAAGAATAGCATTAGATGAGAACTAATATCCTTTTATTAACTAAAAACGGTACAATTTGATCATCTGTTAAAATCGCTTCTTCTACAACTTGTTTACCATTAATTCCAAAATATTAATAGTACTTCAACGAAACGGAGCTGCTCCCTTTTGTCGAAAACAAATGGAAGGCATCCCTATTTTAGTTAAAAAAGTCCCGGCATTCTTATGCCGGGACTTCCAGGACTACAATAACTTCTGACATCCTATTTTAATAATAGGAATTTGAAGTTTAGATGTAACTCCTTCTATCGTTCCACTCAAAACTGACACTATCATTATCCGAGAAAGCTTAGACTAAAACTCCACAAGGGCAAGAAATACCCATATTCTATCTACTTTTTCAATCGGTACACTAGTATCATCAAACAACTTCTACTTAATTTTGTGAGAGTAACATATGCATTAAAAATTAGTCTAACTTTTTAATGATAACAGAAGCGTTTACGCATGCTTCTGTGCCTCCAATTGGAGTTGCAAGACCAACAGCTGCTGCAGAAGAATGATTCCGTAGAGTAAGAACATCTCCGGCTCCTATTGTGAATATTGCTTGACCATTGGTTTGCTGCGTTCCGGCACCTGAAACATAAATTGTTCCCGGAACCAAGTCGCCATTTAAGAAGAGTGCGAATTGATTCGGTTCTGTACCAGACACAGAGAAAGTAACCTCGTAAAGACCAGCATTGGTAATTTGAATTGAAGGTGATCCTGGAGCATGCAAAATTCCAGTTGTAAGAAAACCATTCGTATCAAAATTTACATCTGCCCCAATTGCAACCGTTTGTGCATCCAAGTTATAAATGTACGCCAATTCAGACAAACAATTACATGGTGTAATAATTCCCATAATTATCACCTCCTTTCAATCTATAAATCCCCATAATTATCACCTTCTCTCAATCGTAGTATTTGTAGTCTATGGTTGTGGTCACACGTTTGCTTGTACTATTGAACCGGTTTAACAATTGTTCTGTAAAACTAAGTGCCCATACAATGTTTATCTGCGCTACAGTCGAGCTCTTTCCATAGGCGGAGCTACTGTCAATCGAACAATGAAGCATTCAATTTGTAAACATTCTGCGTATTCTTGCAATGCTTTGCTTTTGTTCGAAAGTATTGTTCTTCACAACTGTATTCGCTCGTGCTGTTCCTTGGGGCCTATAGGGAGTAGGTCATGCCACTGTGACTGCAGAACGTAGCGAACGGAAGAAAATCTTACCTTCTAATCATTCGTGTATTTGGATGTTGCCGGATATCCAAACACAAAAAAATAGCCCCTTAATCAATTACTCGATTAAGGAACCACTTCTTTGATGTTACACTTAACTTGAATGTGTAAAGTTCGTAAGCGTAAGATAGTCCACAGTTGTCCATTTAGGTGACATTAAAAAAGCCCCGCATCAGGTGTTTCTGCTACACGTTATGGTCCGAATGTGACATAAAAAAGATCGTCAATGACAATCTTCTGTTGTTCAATATATAGCTCATATAATGTTGCACATTGTGTAAAAGTTCATGACATATCAAGTAAAACGTATTATTTGTTGACTTATAACAAAACTAGTTATACTCTTCGTCACTTAAAACTAGGACCCTTTCATTTAGAAAGTGTCCTAGTTATTTGATTATTTTAGTGGGATATAGTTGATTGGAGCGGAAAGCGTTCGTCTGAACCGCAAAGCAAAATGGTTTCTATTATAAAGTTTATTGCTCAATTATGAATTTAAATCTTATATTATCTTTCACCAAAATTATCATCAATAAATTTTACTGTATCAAACATATTTGTTTTACTAGCGCCTTTTATTAAAATAGTATCACCAGCTTTAATTAAACCTTCCAGTAAGTGATGTAATTTATCACGGTTCGTAAAATGGTAGTAGTCACTTTCAGGAAACCCTTCTACTATTGCTTGCTCGCCAATTTCTTCAGTGCGAAAACCATACGTAATTAAACAATCTATATCTTGCTCCTGAATGTAATTACCTACTTTTAGGTATTCAGCTTCTCTTAAATCTCCCAACTCCCTCATCTGTCCAATGATCGCTATTTTCCGCCCTTTTCCAATCGAAGTGAGTACATCGATTGCAGCTTTCACACCTTCTGGATGGGAGTGAACAGTATCGTCGATGAGTGTAATATTGTCGCGGCATTTATAGATTGTTAGTCGTCTTGGCGGCTTTCGAAATACCAAACCTAATTTAATTTCAAGTGGAGAAAACCCTAAATGACTTGCCACAGCAATAGCATTTAATGCGTTATATACATGATGTTCTCCTAAAATTGGGACAAACAATGAAATTTCCTGACCTTGAAATTTCATCTTAAAGCTCATGCCGTTTTCTTCATATTTAATCGCATACGCTTGATAATCTGCTTCAGAATGAATCCCAATAGTAATAATCTTTCCTTTAAAACTCTTCATTTCCAAATGCCTTGAATTCTTATCATCTTTATTTATTACTAATATCCCGTTTTGATCCATTCCTTTAATTAATTCGGATTTTGCCCCGGCTACTTTTTTTATGTCTCCATCAAAGTTACCGATATGAGCCATTCCGATATTCGTTACAACGCTAATATTCGGTGTAATAATTTTACAATGTTCCGTAATAACCCCGGGATACGCCATGCCGTATTCCAGTACAACTGCATCATGCGTAGGTTTTATATCTTTAGCATGTTTCTTAGTATGATCCGTCGTATTCCAATAATCTTTTGATTCGAATATTGACCATTTCTTAGAGAGGATGGAAGCTAAAAATGCTTTAGTCGTCGTTTTTCCTGCGCTACCCGTTATCGCGATTATCGGCATCTGTTTTTCTTCAATATGCTTTTTCTTTAAGAGGTTTATTTTCTGCTCAATTATTTCTTGATTATTCGCAAGATACATTGCATACCGAATTGTATGAATCACTACATCTAGTTCTAGATAAAAAGCAGGTGGACAACCGGGTCGCCAATTCACCTCGTAAATCCAAATTTTTAAATTCTCATCAAATCCAATGTCGACACCTATTTCATCAATTAATTCTCCGAACTGGACCATTTGTAGCTCATCTAAATGTTTGGCTAATGCTAAAGAAAAATACTGTAATGTCTTTTCAATATTGAAAGCATCTTCTTTAAATTCCTGCTGTAAAAATGGTTTCAAGTAATTTGTAAACCCGCCACTATTAATATTTGGAATGAAAGATCCTTTTGGCGCAACACGAGGATAGATTGTCGTAATTACCCATTCGCCCTCGCCATTTTTTTGAACATGTAGCCTAAAATCAAATACTTGCCCTGATTTTGTGACCGATTGAATATAAGGTTGAAGGATAAATGTTCCTTTCGATAGCTTCAATTTAAGAAAGTTTCTAAGTTGTTCTGAACTGTAATTACTAATGGCAGAGCCTTCCCTTACTTCAAAGCCTTTTGTTGTTTTTGAAATAAAGTAGATTCCCTTCCCTTTTCTACCGTCAATTGGTTTAAATACTACTTTATTAAACGCACTTATAAACTTCATAAAGTTTTCAGCATTTCTCACAATTTCGGTAGGTATCAAATAACCCGAGAATTCTTTAGCGTCTTTTAATCGCTCATTCACATTCCACTTATTACCGATAGAATTTGTCGTGAATGGTATTTCCTTTTTCAACTTGTTGATAATTTCTATTGATTGGAATAGTTTCTCGGGACTACCTGCGTTGTATATTACATCTGGAAATGGCATGACTCTTTTCACCCATTTTCCTTTTTCATAAACTTGTCCTGTAATGGTTCTGTTGACAAAATTTACTTCTCCTGGAGAAAAGTAAAAAAAACGTGCCCCTTCAGATTTAGCAACAGCTGCATAAGCATAAGATTTTATGACAGTTGTTGGATCTTTCCGGTGATGTAACATGCCTATTAACGTCATAGTATACTCTCCTTTTTTCATTCTCTCTATTACATTCGAGGAACATTCGTTGTATATAGACAAACGTTTAGTTGCGCAATAAAAAATACCCCAGTTGAGTTAATTTTGGGGTATTTCATCTTGTTATTTAACATTTTGGTTCAATTATAGGTAGCTTTCGGCAGACAAATTCTGGTGGAAGCGGAATTATGCCTTGGAAACAATTTATGTTTACGATAATACAAGTTTTTGTTTTTCGAAGGGCGTAAAAGTCATCGCATGGATCAACTGTATTTCCTTCCATATCAACTGCTTCAAGTAGTAATAATTGTGCACACCCACTTTTTTCATCTAATTTTTCCAAACGAAAGTACATTGTGGACATGCAGTCGTGATGTACAATAAATGAATCAATATCAGGTGGTGGGATTAAAGAAAAAGGAATCGTATCTCTCTTTACCTGCCCACATATAAATTGAAAATGAACATTTTTAAATGAAATAATATCTTGTTCTTCCAATAGTCTTTTCATTGCAATTGAAATACATCTATCTTGATTCATTTCGGCTTTTCGCCCTCCTTCCATTTAGTATTTCATTAAAACTACTATAGTCATAATATATGGCCGAGGAGGTTTGTTTGAATGGGTTAATTGGTAAAAGCTTGTTTTAAATTTGTTCTACGTAAAATTTAATTTTATTCGCAGCCTCTACTGCATACGATTTTGCTTCACTGGCAGAATTCCCAGTTGCCATAACATATCCATAACGATGACCCATGGACACTGCTGGCATCACTATTTCTCCGGTGCGGGGTTTGATATAAACCTCTTTGACACCTGGCATTTGTGCTGCGCTAATTTCTCCTGTGACTTTCAATAGATATCCGCATATACCAATTGTAATAAAATGTGTGTATAAAAATTTCTTGTATTTAGGGTTTAATTTAGGCGCTGAACCGAGATAAAGTTGAATTGTTTCTTCTACTAGATTAATTCCCAACGCTTCCTCTAACATATAGTTCATTGCACCACCAGAAATTCGAGGATTTATTTCAACTAACATCCATTCTCCATTTTTATATTTCATTTCCAAATGGCATGCCATATTTGTAGCATTTAAATCTTCTAAAATTGACGTAACCGTATCATAAAGTTTTTCTTGAAATTCCTTGCTAACGTTATGCCGAATTTCATAACCCGTTACGATAAACTTCATTTCTTTCGTTATATGTTGTTTAAAAATCGCAACAATACTAATATTCCCTTCATGGACAATCACCTCTATTAAGTATTGTAGACCTTCTAAATATTCTTCTAGGACAATCTGTTGTTCTGGATAAAGGCTGTTTAGTTTCTTAATCGTTTTTTGCATGTCATTATAATTTTCAATTAAATAAACATCCTTTGATGACTTTGATATTGATGATTTTATGATAATTGGGTATTCAAATTTGTTTGGAAGGGTAATATCTTCAGTTAGGTGATATATATGAAACAAAGGTGTAACTCTATTGTTTTTAAGCGCTATCCTTGTAGCTGCTTTATCTTCCATAATTTTTAAAGCTTCTACAGAAATGTTCGCACCACAAAATTTATTCATTAAATATGCAGCCATTGATACATTTGGATCAACAAAACTTAGTATTGCTTTAACGACTTTTCCAGTTTGTTGTAAGCTAATGATTTCATTTTCTATCAGAAGTTCATTAATAGTTTCTAGCAGAACAATCTGATTTATCATAGTGAAATCGTTTTTCTCCTCTAAAAAGCTCTTTTTTTCAGTAAATAAGACTGTATGAAAACCAAGTCTTTTAGCAGTCTTTATCGCTTCTAGACTCGAACCATGCTTTGTTGTTTCAATAAAACAGATGGTCTCCAATTAATCCCAACTCTCTATATTTTTTATTCCCTAAACAATTCCCGAATAATACCGAAAATAATAAAAGGATACACAATACATCATGATAAATGAGGAGTATTTGCATGTTTAATTCTGTAAAAACAAAGATTATATTAACAGTGACCCTATTATTTATTTTGGGTGTCACGACAATGACCACATTAAGTAGTTTGCAAGTTAAGAAGAAAACAGAGGAAAGTTTGATTAATCAAAGCTCCGTAATCGTTGATGAAATGGGCAGTTCTATTGTCAATTTTTTAGGTCAATATGAAAAAGGCTTATTACAAATGACACATGCGCCTACTATTACAGACTTTGTTACAGAAGATGCCACAACAGATAAGAAAACAGCCGATCAAGCACTTGCTGTTGCAAAAAATGAATTTGGCGATTTTCTAGATGTATACGAAGAAGTCTCTACTATCTATTTCTCGACGAAAGATAATTACTCGGTGTTGGTGCCCCATTTCGAATTGGATGCTAGCTATGATGCTAGAACGCGCCCCTGGTATGAGAATGCGGTTGCCAATCCAGACGCAGCACAAATTACTAGTCCATATATTGATAATGGAACTGGAGAGTTTGTCATCACAATGTCCAAAGCTATACAAAAAAATGGTGAAATCGTTGGTGTAGTCGGAATTGATATTCTTTTGACAACGTTAACGGAGAACATTTCTAAAAGTGAACTCGGTTATGAAGGCTATCCAATTGTTTTAGATCCTGAAGGGGTTGCGGTCGTTCATCCTTCTGAAAACGGTAAAAGTATGATGGAAGAATCTTTTGTTAAAGAAATGTTTGGCGAAGGTAATGGTAAAGGTGCTATAAATTATAATGACGGGGATGACAAAGTTGCGGTTTTTACAACGATTCCTGGAATTAGTTGGAAAATAGGTGCCATATACGACGAAAAAGTGATAAACAAAACAGCCGATGATTTACGTAATTCGATGATATATATTGCTTTAATCACGTTAGCGCTATTCTTTATTGTTCTCTACATCATGATTAGTCGCATGATTAAACCTTTAGCTAAGCTAAAGATACTTATGAGCTCGGTATCAGATGGTGATTTAACGGTGCGTTCTGAAATCAATTCAAAAGATGAAATCGGTGCTTTAGGTGAAAGTTTTAACGGCATGATTGAAAATATGAATTCTATCATTACAGTTGTGAATGGTTCCGCATCTAATGTCCGGATGAGTTCCGAAAGTTTAAGTGCAGTAGCAGAAGAAACGAGTGCTTCAAGTGAAGAGGTAGCGCACGCGGTAAATGAAATTGCACACGGTGCATCTCGTTCTGCGGAAGATGCAGAAATCGTGACAGAACGCGCTAACTTACTAGGTCAACAAATAAACGAAATTACAGTTAAAGCTGGTGTTATGACGGATATCGCGACAAAAGCGGGCGTTATGAATTCTAATGGGCAAGGACAAATGGCTGAGCTTAATACATCATTCTCTACTTGGGAAAAAAATCTTCAAGCGATGGCCCAAGCAATTGGAACGCTGGAGGATAAAGTCGGCGCAATCGGAAGTGTTATGGAAACAATTACCGAAATCTCTGCACAAACAAACTTGCTTGCTTTAAATGCGAGTATTGAAGCAGCGCGTGCTGGTGAACACGGTAAAGGCTTCGCTGTTGTGGCTGATGAGGTTCGTAAATTAGCCGAACAATCCGCACGTGCAACTGAAGAAGTAAAAGAAACTGTTCAGGAGCTACAAACAGAATCGCGACTCGTTACAACGCAAATGCATGAAACGAGAGAAAATTTCCATAACCAAGGCTCGGTCGTACACGACACTGAAGTTACGTTTAATGAAATTTCAACATTGATGGCAGACATGCAAGATTCTATTGACTCAGTCTATGATGAAATCAAAAAAGTTGACGTCCATAAAGACGATGTTTCTGACACCATACAAACAATGGCAGCAACATCAGAAGAAACAGCAGCTGCTTGTGAAGAAGTTAGCGCATCGACTGAAGATCAACTCCGCGCAATCCGTTCTGTATCAGATGCTGCGGAAACGTTAACGGAATTGAGTGAAGAACTAAGTAATGCAGTTAATCGATTTAAAGTTTAAGGAAAGTAAAACGGCAATTCCAGGTTAATGGAATTGCCGTTTTTTTTGTGTAGATTTATATTTTAAATGGAGGTTTTGAATATATCGGGCAAAAAAGTAATTATATCGGCGCTTACTCGTGGTATATCGGCGCATCCCACTGTTATATCAACGCTTAAAGGTGTTATATCGACGTTCCCGACACTTATATCGGCAAATCAGGACCTTCGCCTCACACTTTTAAGCTTTATAAATACAGATGCATTTGTTATCAATCATCATTATAGTAGAAATGTTACCTCGTGCACCCCGAACACATTATACTCTTTTGTATTTATAAATATTTCTATATATTTCACCGTCCTCGAATTTATGGAACATGGCTAGATTTGGCGCATAATTCCCTTCAATTACCCATACTTTTCCGTCATGATCAATTCCAATATCGAAACCTATAATGTCAATTTCATTATTTTCTTTTTCAAGTTGCTTAGCAGCACATAAACAGATGTCTTCAATTTGGGCATTCAATTTAGTAAGATTCACCAGTGAGATTGTTGATAGATGGATAGCCTCATCCAAGCTCAGTAGTTTTTGAGCCACATTTGTAACCCAGTACCCCTTTGCAGCAACTTTAACGACTCCCCCTGTTACAATCCATTTGGACTGGTACTTTTGCGTAATCACACGTACATCCATTGGACATCCATCAATCGATGCAAGCTGTATTTTTTTTTGAATAATATAATTTCTGTTTGAAAGGAAATGTTCCAATAAGTACTGATATGTTTCATCAATCGTTAACGAAGGGATTTTTTTATGTCCCAGTTGAATCTCATAAGTAAGCCTATTAGTTGTAGAAATGTGTACAATTCCTTGCCCTTGTTGGCCTACAGACGGCTTAATAAAAACTTCGTTATATAGCGTTAGAAAACGCTTAAGGGACCATTTTGTACATAGTTCAGTTTTCGGTATAAATGGCCGGAGGGTATGTCCTTGCATATAAATTAAATGCTGTGTCCATTTACTATTTCGGTAATGGCGCACTGCATCGACTACTTCTACGTTTCCCAGAGCGTCCCAACAGACATCTATCACGATACACGTACATTGGGTAAAGTTCTTTCCAAATTTACTCGCAGTTTCCACACAAGTTTTTCTAACTTTCTTGTAATGAATAAATCGAAACAAATGATAGAATGTTCTTTCATCTGCATAAGTGATTGAATGTATTTGCCATTTTTCAGTTGCTCTATTTCTAAGAACAGTAACAATACAATTAAAACGTTTATCTAATTTCTCCATTTCATCCTCCCCTAACTAATAGTAAATAGAAAGAAGAACTCCCAGTAAGTTAACTGGAAGTTCTTAGATCGTTGTTTTTACTCACAACCTAACGCAATAATGCTCCCCTGAGGAACAGGAGCCGCACCATTTTGATCAAAGTAATTTGTGATAACAAAACTTTGCACATTATCTACTGTTGCCGGAGCCACTTGGTCTCTAAATACAGCTACGAACGAATACTGTACACCGGCTACAGTTCCCGTACCGGTAACCGTAACTTCACAGTCCTGACCAATCTTATTACATACTACTGATGTAATCTCATTGGCAAGAAACTCGAAACTAAGTACAGCTCCAACTATTTCAGTAACTTCGAATGCTAACGTTAACGTCGACGTGTCAAGTGTAGTAACACAGACATCAGCCGTATAAGTTAAGTCGCCTTTTATCGTACCTATCACACCAGTGAACATGACATTATTATCTGTCGAGACAGCATTGACTAGAACACCACAAGGACAAATTATACCCATTGAATATCCCCCCTTTCTATTGTTAATATTCTATTGTATTAACAACAAAATGAATGTCTCTTGGTGTTTGTCCGCCCCAAGATACAATTACTTTTAATAGACGGGATATTCCTCTGGCATTTAGTAGGATGAATCGTTTTATAAAAACAGTATAATTTGTCTTAATATATGGAGCGAACACTAGCGTTGCATGAATTATAATTAAACCGATTCATAACAAAATATGTAATTCAACAATAATTAAAAAGTACTCTTCCTGAATTTATATCGGGCATAAAAGTGATTATATCGGCGCTTACTGGTGGTATATCGGCCCATTCCAATGTTATATCGACGCTTAAAGCTGTTATATCGACGCTCCCAACACTTATATCGGCAAACCAGGACCTTTGCCTCAACCCAAAATACTTCACAATTACTTATTTTCACGCAATATTATTAGCCATAAAAAAATCGTTTGGACGACTTGTCCAAACGACTTTTTCATTATTTAGTTTCCAACTTGCCACGGACGTTTATTCGCAACTGGCCTTTTTCTTTTCGTATTAGGCCCTAAATCTGCGCGACTCATTTTCTGCGGCTCCATTCCTTTTTCAATACGCGAACTAACCGCTCTTGAAAGTGTATAAACGTTCGGAGCAAAAAATACCCGATTAGATTCTAATTTACAAGTTGGACATTCAGCATTCTCTTTGTTGGCAGCCATCGTTTTGAAAAACAACGTGAACTCGCCGCATTCTTGACAACAAAATGTATAGCTCGGCAAAACTAGCCCCCCTTATTTGTTTATTTTGGTCTAATGTCTTTATCGAATATTTGGGTAGGAATGGCTATGGTACAACATGCATTTGGAATATCTACAATCCCATTAATTCTACTTTCAACAGGTGCTGTACTCAGCAACATATAGGCTTGTTCACCCGTGTAACCAAGTGTTTTCAAGTACTCAATCGCATTCAAGCAAGCTCTACGGAACGCCAAGTTTGCATCAAGATAAGTTTGTTTTCCATCCCTATCATCTACAGATACCCCTTGAAAAACGAGGAAGTCATTGTAATTTGGATCCATAGGTCCATGTTGAAACACAGGATTTTCCTTGATTTGATATTTTTCCATTCCGCCTTTAATGACATCTACTTTAAGATCAATCCATCCGGACATTTCTATACCACCACAGAAAGTGATTTCCCCATCCCCTTGCGAGAAATGAAGATCCCCTACCGATAACTTTCCGCCTTTAACGAATACCGGAAAAAAGATTTTAGAACCTTTTGAAAGGTTTTTAATGTCACAGTTTCCGCCATTCTCTCTTGGTGGAACCGTTCTAGCCCCTTCTTTAGCAACTCTATCAAACTCTGCACCTTTTAACGAACCAAGTACAGCACTCTCCGCAGTAGGTGGATTAGCAAGAGGAGGTACACGATTCGGGTCAGTATCTATTAAGGCTTGTTCTCTTTTGTTCCACTTTTGTAAAAGCTCGATAGAAGGTGCCACGCCAATTAATCCTGGGTGCATAATGCCTGCAAATTTTACGCCAGGTACATGTCTTGAAGTCGTATAAATACCTTCAAAATCCCAAATTGATTTATGTGCTTCGGGAAACTGATCAACTAAAAAGTTTCCACCATTTTCTTTCGCAAAAATCCCGTTAAAACCCCATTCAGATTCTTGATGTGTGCCAATATCTAATATATCAACGACTAGTAAATCTCCAGGCTCTACCCCGTTCACATGAACAGGCCCACTTAATACATGTACACGTTCTAAATTCGCATTTTTTATATCATCTGCACTATCATCATTTTTAATTTGTCCATCTGTCCATTCCTTACAATCCATCCTAAACGAGGTTCCTGGATCTACCGCAAATATCGCCGGAATATCTGGATGCCAACGATTGTGACCTGGTACTGCTTGTTCTTCCATAGTCTTACTTAAATCAAGTTTAAACATAGTCTTTGCCATTTCAACTATTCCCCCAATTCATAATAAGTAATACATGCATCTTCACCTTATCCAACATTTACCAATAAGTCAAACTGTTTCAATAATTTAGATACTTATACTTATTCGGAATAAAATTATATTATTTTGTAGTCTTTAATGCTTATTATGAATTAATTAAAAACTAAAAATCCTCTATTCAAATCAGCACAATTTAATAAGAGTCTTTAATAACAGTTTGATTTATTATGAGTGAAAAGTATGGAATTTGTAGTTTTTTGCATAGCTTTATAATTGACTCATTTATTTCGATAAGAAAATGAAAAATCCCCTAACCGATGAATATTCGATTAGAGGACACGCTTCTGTTCACCTATTCTAATAAGTTTTACGCTGCCTAGAGATTTATTCACAGCCCTTTGTAATTCGTTACATAAACTTTGATAACTACTTTACTTACTTGCTTTTAAATGCATTCATTAGACTGGTTGACTGTGCATTCGTAAGACTGATGGCAATTTCCATCGCTGCAAACTTTTAGCATGGCTATATTCCCTTACTCTAATTCTATATTCAGCCTTATAAAGTCAAATAATAACGGTACATTTGTCAGTCGATGTAATGATTCCGTATTTTGAAATATTTGAGTCCATGTTTCTGTATACGCATGATTAATATCATTTCCACTCGTTATATTCATATATCGCGTTAAAAACTCTTCAATTGGTACTTCTAAGTTTTCAATAAATTCATCAACATCTAATACTTTTGTAGTTTGTGCTGGATTTTGCTCATCAAAAAGTACATGTTCTAAATTTCTAGAGAAGTAGTACATCCTATACATCGTATGACTAGGGAAAATCGTTTCTAGCGTATTCATCATGCTGATATTTTGACTTCTTTGCTTATTTCTTTCAATTATACGATCCTTTTGGAGCTCACTTGTCACACTTATATTTTCCAGATGATACATGGTCATCTTTTCCTGATCCTTATCAATCGTTATATTATTATCCCCAATGAGACAACCATCAGTATCAATAATATGTAAAACCGCCAAAATATCGCTTGTTTTAAGTTTATTTTTCGCTAGAAACTCTTTAACGGTATCGCCGATAACTCCTTTAATTGATTTCTTTCTTCCAATCTCATATAGAATGTCTCCACCGTAAATTCTAAAACGAATGCCGTGGTGCTTGAAGAGATTCCGTAAACGATCAAACAATAAACTTTCCTCACTATTACCCTCAACAATTAATAAAATGACTTTTTTCTCATGTTTTGTCATTTGAAATTCCTGCTTTTCTAAATGATCTTTTAATATCATATAGGTCGGTATCGGCATAGATTCCTTCACTTTGACCGCCTAATTGCACTGCCCTCAAATAAATATCACGCGCATTACTAAACTTTTTGACACCTTTTAATTGGAGATAACGCTCATTTTCATTAAGTGTTGTAAACCATAAGTTACGAATCGGAAGAACTTCCAATATTCGTAAGTTATGTGAAGTGAAAATTAGTTGTCCTTTACTATTATCGCTTAACACTTCCAATATCTCACCAAGTAAATATTCAAAAATTCCAGCATCTAGCTCATCAATAACTACACAAGCATTTGGATTATTATATACAGCAATTAATGTGCCTAAAATGGAGATGATTTTCAGGATACCATCGGATTCACTTCTTAAAGGAAGCTCAACATCACCTTTTTTAGATAAGAACTCAAAATGGACTCCTTCGCTCCCATCCATTAATTTTTGAAAGTTTATTTGCCTTACTTTTATTTGCAGGTTGGGAATAATCGTCCGCAAAACAATATTCGTTTGTTTAATGACCTGCTCAATCGTTTGGTACATATCTGTCGGTAGAACCATCGTATCCTTCATTTCATATGGAATATGCCCACGCTTGTTTTCAAAATGGATACTAAATGGCATAATGATATTTGCAATGAGTAATCCATATTGAACAGTGTCAATTACATGTAAATCTCGATAAAAATCATTCGATAAATTTTTCAAGATTTCAAGTTCAATCTCATTCAAATAAATATCATAAGCTTCCATTAATTCTTCCCTGAACACAAATGAAGTTGAGTTTCCAATCGACATTTTGTTTGCAACCTTTATAGAAACTCTTATCGTCTCATTCATTTCATCCGCGGGTTTAGTTCTAATTGATATTTCATTTTGATCCTTTGATACAAGTTCTTTATAACGCTTGCTCTTCACGTTTTCTCTATAGGATATTTCTTCCTTAATCACTTGCAATTGTTTTTTCCCCGCAACTAATGAAACTTCATAGTTAACAAAGTATTCACCAAAGCGATTACGTACAATAAATTGAAAAGCCAATCGCATTATTTTCTCATTAAAGTAAATTAAGTTATCAGTGACCGGTGGTAATGGCCCACTATCATCAGCTGATAGTAAAACTTTTAATATGGAGAAAGCATCAACAACAGCAGTTTTACCAGATCCATTTTGTCCATAAAATCCAACAACATCTGCTTGATCAAAATGATTGAAACTCGAAATTGTATTAAACTTTCCCTTTTTCACATTTTTCAAATGATTAATTTCTACATTTGTAACCCTAATTATACTTTCCATAGTCTTCCCCCATATCGTGGCTCTTAATGACAGTATAACATAGCTTATTAACTGATAATTAATTTTGGTAAGTAATTTACCTTTTTTAACTTTAATAATAAATAATATTTACTCTATCTATAACTATTAACATAAATTTATTGATTTAATCATTTACAATTGTTCGAGTAACAATTATAACGACTACAAAAGTTCCTATTGTAACAAATTCAGTTGTTCTTTCAATTAGCATATGTAAGTCATCTTTCTTCTTATATCTAGCAACTACTTCTTTATTAGCGCATAATACAATGAGTGATATTGATAGTTCAACTGTGGATCAATTAGTCGGCATTGGTACACTGACAGTTAAATTCAAGGCCTATTTCCAACAGGCCATTAAAGTTTCAATGTTATTCCTCTACAATCCAGCTGCCTCACGCCCCATTTTCAAAAAAGCATAATAGGCGACATCATCACTATACATCGCTTCAATCTATCCAACTCACTCGTCAGCGCTACAAGTATATGATCCTTAGCTTCTTTTCCTTGTTCCAATTGGAGTGGATGCCTGCGCATTAAACTTTCACGTTAGTTCAAACAAACATGAATAACTATACAATCATATTTTTCTCTTGCACGCCAATCGAAATAAATCAGACAGGTAAAATGCATATAAACACGGCTACAAAATTAATTCATACCAAAGTTTTGCACTTTTCAAAAGTTTATAATAGCCGCATTTTTTCTTCCTCTATTAATAAATCCCTACCTTTAGCAACTGTTTCAACGTCCATATTCCCCTCTAATAAATTGCGTGCAGTTTCTTCTCTGCCGTCTCTTAATCCTTCATCTTGCGACGCATCTAGTCTCATTTCTTGTTCGAAGAGGAATTTTTCTCTCTTGTATCCAAGCTCGCGCATCATTTCGTCTTAACTAATATTTTAGTATCGTGCACATGCAACTAAATTTAATCAAAATATAATTCTTTGACTCAATAAAGTAAGTGCGTTCTAATTAAGTCACAAACGATTAGCAAGCTAACTAATGATATCAGGGGTTTTCTTATGACAATCGAACAATCACAGACCAATTTAAAGTTATCCATATTAGATCTTGCGACGATTTATAACGGAGAGACGGCTACTGAAACGTTACTAAATTCTACGAAACTCGTCCAGTTGGCAGATGAACTTGGCTACACAAGGTACTGGTTTGCAGAACATCATAATACGAAATACCAAATGAGTGGTTCTCCGGATTTGTTAAGCGCACATGCGGCTAATGTCACTAAACACATTCGTGTTAGTTCTGTCGGCATTATGTTGCCCAATCACAGCCTACTAAAAGTTGTTTATAACTTATCTCCACTAGAAGCTTTCCCCCCAACAGAATCGATTTAGGTATCGGGCGCGCACATAGAATCGATGGCTAAACTGCATTAGCTTTACGTAAGCGTTCAATAAAGAACACCTAGTTTCTTAGAAAACAAAATGCCCTTCCGACTTTTTTGTTGGAAGGGCATTTTGTTATTTTCTCTTTTGGATATAACAGTCCTTGGGAAGTTCTTTCGACCAAGGCATCAGATAATCGATTTGCAGCTTCTCACTCATATCAAGTTGCGGAAGTTCTTCGAAAAGAAATTGAAGATAGAAAAATGGATTTAAGTTGTTCTCTTTGGCCGTCTCTACGAGACTATAAGCGATCGCGCTGGATTTCGCTCCTGTCGTCGAAACAGCGAACAGCCAATTCTTTCTTCCAATGACAAATGGTTTAATCGATCGTTCGGCACGATTGTTGTCGATTTCGATGCGTCCATCTTTCATAAAGGTCGTCAGTTTTCGCCATTGATTCAACGAATACGTGATCGCACCGCCGGTTGCTGATTTGGGCGCAATGATTTCTTTCTGTTCCGTTAGCCAGACCAAATAAGCATCCAGCACAGGCTGACTGTCTTGTTGTCTAATTTTCAGGCGCTCTTCTGGATTTTTATCCTTGATCTTACGCTCAATCGCAAATAATTGATTACAGAAAGCAAGCCCCTTCTTCGCAATCGTCGAACGGTGGATAGTCAACACTAATTCAAACAAAACTATTAAGGGATATTGCTTTATAAGCAACTGGACTTAAGTAGCCTAATGTACCGTGTGAACGGATATTGTTGTACCAATTGACGTAATCAAAAAGTTCAAGCGACAGTTGATCAAGCGTTTGATAGTGCGCGCCGTTAATCAATTCTGTTTTTAAAATCTTAAATGTAGCTTCTGCCACCGCATTATCATAAGGGTTTCCCTTTTGGCTAAGAGATCTCGTAATTTTATAATCACTTAATAGCTCATCGATGCCAACGTTTTTAAATTCTGAACCACGGTCTGTATGAAACAAGTTCACAGTTCCTAGTGGGTATTTAACTGAATCGAACGCACGTTGAACTAGGGCTGCGTTTTTTTGTGCGCCGACGCTCCACCCGACAATTTCACGATTATATAAATCAATTAAAAAACAAACATAATTCCAACGACGTCCAACTTTTACATACGTTAAGTCGCTAACTAACACGGACATTTCTTTATCCACTTCAAATTCTCGGTTTAACACATTTCGAATAGATTCTTCATTAGGGCTTGTCGCCATTGGCTTATACGATGGTTTAGCATACTTCGATTCGAGGCCTAGCGCGCTCATTAAACGGCCAATTCGACGTCTGGAGACCGGAAATAATGCTTCCTCTTTATCTAATTCAATCTTTATTTTTCGAGTTCCGTAGACTTTGCGATTGTCATTAAAAACATTTGTGATTTTTTCTTTTAATACGCATTCTTCTGCTAATTTTTCTTGTTCTTTTTGAGCAGCTATTTCAGTTTCATAATAGAAAGTACTACGTGCAATTTGAAGGACTTTACACATTGCTGATACCGAATATTTGTGGCGATTCTTTTGAATAACCTCTATTTTCGTCCCATGATCAGCGCGGCTTGCTTTAAAATATCAACTTCCATTTCAAGTTGCTTGTTTCGCTTGCGGAGTTCAATTACTTCTTGTTCTTCTAGAGATCTGTTGTCTTTCTCTTTGAAAGAACCAGACGCTCTAAATTGTTTAATCCATCTATCCAATGCAGACGGCGTTAATTCGTATTCTTCAGTAATTGCTTGTCGGCTTTTCCCATTTTCGTAGAGTGCAACGACTTGTTTTTTAAAATCTGTTGAAAACGTTCTTCTTTTTGTGGACATAGTAGATCTCCTCACTTCTTTTGTATGATTCTACATGCCCTTAATTTAATTGTCCAACTAAGTGTAACCTATTCACGGGTCGAATCTGACGGCGCACCTTTAGTTGCCTTGAGGGCTTCATCAAATTTTCGGCGTGCGTGCGCCCAACACCCTGAAAGTTCGACATTTTCCAGGGATTCATAACCCGCATACCCGTCGACATGGAGATATCCCGTGAACCCTTCCAAGAACTTTTGTGGATTTTCTTTCGCGCGATTCGGACGGTAATCGAAGAGAACCATCGGTTTTTTTGAACTACCACTCGTGCGATAGAGCCACATGTAGGACTTAGATTGTGCCGACTTATCCGGCTCATCCAGTACTTGTACGCTGGTTTCATCAGCGTGAAGTAGGTTTTCCTGCATCAATTGCCGATGAAGGTAATCATAGACTGGAGTCAACCAACGTGTCGTGGCGGAGATCACCCAATTTGAGAGCGTCTGTCGATTCAACGGAATCCCCATTCGTTCTAGCTGTTTTTCTTGACGATAAAGGGGCAGACCATCCGCAAACTTTTGGGTCATGACAAAGGCAATCGCTGAAGGAGAAGCCAATCCCTTCGGGATGACGGGTTTCGGCATCTTTGCCTTCACGATTGGCGTAGTGATTGAATGGTTCTCGCAATGACGGCAACTGTAAATGTGCTGTATATGTTCGACGACCTTCACTTGTGCCGGTACAATCTTCAACTCTTGTCGGGTTTGAAGACTCATTTCATGGAGTTCGTGATCGCATGCCAAACAGACCTTCTCTTCGTCCAAGAGGTCATAATGAACGGTTTCAACCGGAAAATCCTTAAATTTTTCTGCACGGTCGCCGATTTTTTTGCGTGTATAGCTAATGGTCTCCATTGTAGGTTCTGCCAACAAGACAGAAGCAGAAACTTCAGCCTCGTTAAATAGTGGAAGCGCCAACTGATTGTCATCGGTCTTCTCACTTGATGAACCGAACCGTTTCTGCTGGGCCAGTTTAAACTGTTCTTCGTACCACTGTAGCTTCAATTCCATGGTCTTCACCTTGTTCTCCAGCTGCGCGTTCTTTTTCTCAAGCTCTTCAATTGTGGGTGAGGTGTTTCCGTCCAGTGTTTTCATAAGTCTTAGAATAGCATAAATCTGTGCGCTCCAAAAGTACCTAAATAATTTTTTTCGCTGCCACGGAAGGATGCGCTTGGCGTTGGTTCAGTGGAAGACCATCAAGTAGCCAGTTCAACTGTCGGGATGTGATAGGAAGTGGCTGGCTAGACCCAAGGTCTGGCCAATCGAACAACCCTTTTTCGAGCCGGCGGTAGTAGAGCCAAAAGCCATTGTGATCCCAAAATAAGATCTTGAGTTTGTCCTTCTTCCGATTACAGAACACAAAGAGCGCGTGGGAGAAAGGGTCAAGTTCAAAAAGCTCTTGAACGATGACAGCCAACCCATCGATTGATTTACGAAGATCAGTCGGCCCAGCAGCTAAATAGACCTGTTCTACTGTCCGCCCGTTCATCATAGTTCTTCAAGTGTCCGAAGGACCCTGAGTAACAATTCGTCTTGGAAGCCACTCAATACTTGGATTTCTACATTCTTAACTTTTAATGTAATAGAAGTACTTGAATGTTCCTCGACCACGCAGGGAATCCAAGCAGTTTCTTGTGATTCGGTGGATACTGGCGATTGCTTCCGTAACCAGTATTTCATTGTGTGGATTTTGACTTCTTTCATCTCACACCACCGAATCAGGGATTCTCCACTTTGTCGATAGTCATTTATTTGATTCATCCAATACAATTCTTTCTCTTTTCTTTTCAAAAAAAACCCTCCCAGAATTTTAAATCTGGAAAGAGTATCTCATGGAAAACCTTCTATTAGAATGTGTTGACTATTGGACGCTTACAGCTTTACGACATTAGCGCGAGGCTGTTACAGGGGATGATTTCCCAGAATAGCTGAATGAATTACTTGCCTTCTTTACAAGAAGTTTCCCTGATGACCATCCTTACAACAAAATTATGCCGACACCAGAAAAATCTTTAATTCCAGACATCTATATGCTCGGTTCAAGCCATGGCGGGATGCAATCAGCTGTGCAAAATAGGTCTTGGCTTTGTGTTCACCGCACATATTCCCCCCTCAGTTAGCCGTACCCATGTTGCGGGCATATCGTAAAAACTTCAAGCTGTCGACATTTATGCCAGAACCTAAAAGTATTTTAGCCATCATTGTCATCTCTGCCGAAACCGCTGAAGAAGCGAGTTCCCATGTTTATTCAGCAGCAGAAACAACAGCCGCTCGACATGAAGGCAAAGGAAGTATCGTCATTGGAAGTACTAAAAAAAGTATCAGCAAAACTACGTAACCTTGCAAATGATGTGCTCATTGATGAAGTTATGATTTTAAATATGATCACAGAAACAACAACACGTCATAAATCCTATACATTGTTAGCAGAGGGATTTATTCTTAATTATTAAGCAACATGAAAATCCCGTCGAATGTTTTTATAAATAGTCGACGGGATATTTTATAATACTATTTTCAGCTCTTTTTAAATCGCACACATTAGTTAACGCATCTCATAAAACCATTCTGAGTTATATATTTCCTTCTCTTTGTCCAAATAAATTATTTAAAAAATAGAAAATGAAATAGTATAAGCATATTAAAGAAAAGGGAAGGTGTAAAAGTGTTTAGAACTATCAAAACCAAAATTTTCATGACCGTCATGGTATTATTCCTCATCGGAATTTTAGAGATGACATTCATTAGCAGTACGCATGTAAAAAATAAAACAGAGGAAATCCTCATTGATTCTAGCTGAGCACTCGTAAATAGAATGGGCTTCTTATAGAGAACTTTTTCGGTTTCTACGAGGACTCTACTTCCAACAAAACATGCGATCATTTTGCCATCTGCAAATTTAGTGAATGATTTTGATCCAACGAAACATGAGTGGTACACGGATGCGGCTAAAACACCAGATGCTATTAAAATGACAAGTCCATATATTGGTCAGGCAACAGGTGAATTTGTCGTTACTGCTTCAAAAGCAGTTGAATAGAACGGTAAACTAGTCGGTGTCATCGGGCTTGATTTTCAGCTAACAGCATTGATAGACACGATATCAGCAAGTGATATTGGCTACGGAGGATACCCGGTTATATTAAACAATGAAAGGATAAAAAATTTCCCACCCAGCTTTACAAGGGCAAAACATATTGGATCTACCCTTTATTGCAGAAATGTACAGTGTGCGTAATGAAGGCGGCGCAATCCACTATAATCACGTGGGTAAAGCCTAATCGAACATCTGCACTACGATTCCAAACTTAGGATGGAAAGTTTGCACCCTCTATGAACAAATAAGTATCCATGCCATGGCGAACGGATTACGAAACTCAATGCTAATCATCGCACTTGTGACATTGCTACTCATATTCGAGCAATCCGCACACTCGAAGAAAAAGTCGGTGCAATCGGTGGCGTTATGGATGCCATCACGGAAATTTCTGCACAAACAAATCTGCTCGCATTAAACGCAAGTATTGAAGCGGCACGTGCAAGCGGGCACAGAAAAGAGTTCGCTGTCGTTGCCGAAGAAGTACGTAAACTTGCTGAACAATTCGCACGTTCAACAGGCGAAGTTCAAATAAACATTCGCGAACTTCAAGAAGAATCACGCCAAGTAATTACCCAAAGGGTAAACACGCGTGTAATCTTCGCCCGTCAAGGTGGTGTCGTAAACGATATGTAGATGACATTTATTGAGATTTCAACATTGAAGACAGACATGCAGGACTCCATCTACTCCGTTTCCGCAGAAATTACCACCGGCGCGACATTAAAAGACGACGTATCTGTGATGATCCAAACGATGACAGCCACATCACAAGAAACAGCGGCTGCTTGTGATGAAGTAAGTGCCTCAACCGACGAACAACTTCTCGCCATCCTATCCGTAACGGATGCAGCCGAAACGTTAACCAAGTTGAGTGAAGCGCTAACTAATGCAGTGTATCGATTTACAGTTTACATTAGCTCTAAGTATGTTTAATTAAGGTGCAAGGTGTAGACACCATTTACGCTTACTCACCAAGGCTACCTTGTTTTAAGCTAATTGATACTTCTTACCTTCACATCTCAGGATTTTCACCCTATAGATTACGCCCATGCTGAGCACACAATAAAATTTACCCAGCATCAAAAGAGAGGTCACTGAAAAAACTTTGCAAGAAGTACTAAAATTAAAAAGGCGACATTTCGTTCTATTTTGTACGAAATGTTGCCTTTCTAATTAATATTTCTTAATCTTCTTCCTTCATCAAGGTTAGTATACGTTTAAGGTTGACGTAAAATATCGCCATTGCACCCTGCATCTGCATCCAAAATAGACAAGAGGAATTGGCTATATCATACCCGTGTCTATGCTTTAATTCACTATTCTTCGCTTCAATTTTATAGCGACATTTCGCTTTCTCCTTAAATTCCTCGCTATTTTGAAAGGCTTCTTGATCCTTATGTTCCGTCGATTTAATGGTCACGGAATAGGTTTTACTTTTGGCTCCTTCCTTATAGCACCCTTCTTGAAACGGACAGACCATACATTTTCCGGTGTAAAATAATATTTTATTTTAGGATTCTTTCCTCTCTCCCGTTGCTCTCGTTTCCCGTCATGCGCTTGGCGAACCGCCATATGCCAAGCTTTACAAACATACATCCCCCACATCTTTATTGAACTCAATTTCCATACCTATGTCCTGACTTTTTTCAATCAATTCCTGCAAATACTTCCCATCGCTTTTCTCACCTGTTGTTACAATTGCCGCTGTAATAATTCGTACATCATTCATCGAAATATGTGTTTTATAACCAAAGAAAGAACACCTATCCTTTACTTGTTTCTCGTTAACTCAAGTATAAAAGTAAGCGTCAAATACACCCCACCTTCTAACCATTTTCGTAATATGTGATAATCACCTTACGATCAAAAGTTAGGAGGTTTTTACATGACAAGAGACGCACGCCGAGAAATGTGGCAAGCACGAATTAATGTATTTAAAGCAAGTGGTGAATCTAGCGTCAAGACCTGGTGTGCTGAAAACAACATCAGTTACCAAAGTATGTATGCATGGCTCAAAAAGGATTGGCCCCAAACGGATACTGCAGATTCAGCTCCTCAATGGATCTCTTTCGATAAAGTCATTCAGGAAAGTAATTCCACTACATCACTATTACTTACAATCGGCGCTATTTCCATTCAAATTGAAGAGGGTTTCAATCCTATACTTTTGGGTGAAGTTCTTCAGGTGCTTCAAACAAATGTTAAGTAAAACGCAAATCAACCATGTTTATTTGGCCTGTGGCCATACTGATTTACGCAAATCGATTGATGGTTTAGCAGTCATTGTACAGGAAAGCTTTCAGCTTGATCCGTTTTCCCCTAGTTTATTTGTTTTTTGTAATAGGAACCGCGATAAACTGAAAATTCTTCATTGGGATCATAACGGTTTTTGGCTTTACTACAGAAGGTTGGAAAACGGTCTGTTCCAGTGGCCAAATGGTTCAACCACACAACCACTATCTATTAGCCATCGACAATTAAATTGGCTACTGGATGGCTTGCCTTATGAACAAAAACAAGCCCACAAAAAAGTTTCTGCAAAAGTCATCATTTAAAAAAGGAATTCGGCGAGTCTTGTCGAATTTCTTTTACTATGGAAAAAACAACATCGGTCACCTCATCTACAATTGAAGAACTTACAGCGAAAAATGCGGAGCTAGAAAAGCAAAATGAAGCGCTACAGGCTAAACTCAACTGGTTAGAAGAACAATTTCGCCTCAGCCAACAACGGAAATTTGGCGCTTCTAGTGAAAAAAGCAATCCGGATCAACTCGCACTCTCTCTTTTCAACGAAGCTGAAGTCACAGCGAATGAAAAGGTGGAGGAACCAACGCTTGAATCGATTACCTATCGTCGTAAAAAACGTACTGGCCAAATCGAAGCAATGCTTGAAAATCTGCCAACTGAAACGATTCACTATCGTTTACCAGATGAGGAACAGGCTTGTTTGTGTTGCGGTGAACAAATACATGAAATGAGTACAGAAGTACGTCGCGAGTTGAAAGTCATTCCAGCTCAAGTGAAGGTCGTTAAACATGTACGCCATGTCTACAGTTGCCGGAATTGTGAACGGGAAGGCACCGAAACACCGATTGTCACAGCGAAGATGCCAGCACCTATGTATCCGGGAAGTTTAGCATCGCCATCGGCGATGGCTTATATTATGAATCAAAAATACGTCGAAGGTATGCCTCTTTATCGACAAGAAAAACAATTGGAACGTTTAGGTGTTCCTTTATCGCGTCAGACTTTAGCGAACTGGATGATGTACGGGGCAACTCATTGGCTAATCCATCTTTATGAACATATCCGCACCTATTTATTAATGCAGGATGTTCTTCATGCGGATGAAACGACACTTCAAGTCCTGTCCGAACCTGGACGTCCAGCGACATCCAAGTCCTATATGTGGTTGTATCGGACGGGGCATGATGCATCGGCCGCTGTGTTGTATGATTACCAACAAACAAGGGCAGCCAAACATCCTAAAGCTTTCCTTTTAGGCTTTGAGGGATTTCTGCATGTCGATGGATACCAAGGGTATAATGATTTACCGAAGGTGAAATTGGTAGGGTGTTGGGCACATTCGCGTCGAAAATTCGATGAGGCCCTAACGGCCTTGCCAGCAGAAGCAAAAAACAAGGAAACACCTTGCGCGGCAGAAGAAGGGCTTCGTTTCTGCAACCAATTATTCGCGATTGAACGCGCACTAAAGGATCACACCCCTGAAGAACGCTATAAAGAACGACTTGAACGCAGTCAGCCTGTACTGGATGCTTTTTCAACCTGGCTACAAACGCAAAGCTCACGTGTTGCACCGAAAAGTGCGTTGGGACAAGCCATCAAGTATTGCAGAAACCAATGGATACGCCTTACAATGTTTTTACAGGATGGGCGTTTGGAAATAGATAATAACCGAGCTGAACGTGCTATCAAACCTTTCGTGATTGGGCGCAAGAACTGGTTATTCTCTCAATCTATGAAAGGTGCAAAAGCAAGCGCAATCGCCTATAGCATTGTGGAAACTGCTAAAGAAAATCAGTTGAATCCACTGATTTATTTAACCTACGTATTTGAACAGCTTCCTTTAATAGATTTGAAGGAGCCAAAGGCACTAGATCAACTGCTTCCATGGTCGGAGACCCTACCAGCAGATTGCCACGTTCCCAATAAAACTAAATAAAGCATATAATATGCGCCCCCTGAAAGACAGGTGGGCGCTATTTGACGCTTACGTATAAAAGAACAGGTGATTTCGTGCATTTTTTTTATTCACGAATTGTGCAGATACCCCAACAAATATTATAGAACCGAATTTAATACCCTTATTATACAACAAAAATCACGCCATTTCTCAATCAAATCAAGAAATGGCGTGCTTCATATAAATAGGGTGAACTTATGAAAATCAGATGTAAAGCGAAGGCGCCTACCAGTGGTAGCCTAGCTTATGGCGGAGGCATCCGCAAACGCCGAAGCGTGTTGAGTGAGATTCAACAGTTCAAGTTACCTTGGTAGGACTTTTTCAGTGGCCTCTCAAAAGACACTAAGGCGATTCATCAACATTTTCTAAAATATTATAATTTCTCCGCAATTACTCTTGCCAAAAATGGATCTTCTTCTTTATATATGGACAATCCAGTCCCTTTGTAAAATTCACTTATTGAGAAACCTCTAGCTTTCATTTCTTCCAGAAAATCATCTGTATAAATAAATCTGCGGTAATGATCATCGTATGTCTTTGATTTATCCTCGTCTTCCGATGTTCTAAATTCTGCTGCGAAGTAAGAGCCACTTGGCGTATTTTTTGCAAGTGCATCAAGTAACACTCTTTCTGTTTCTTCATCAATTGCATGTAACAAAAATCGCAAATAGAGGACAACTTTCTTTCCCTCTGTTTCAGCTTGCTTAACAACTCTATTTAAGAGGCTCTTCAAACCGCTTGGATCGCCTAAATCTATTTGCTCAAAAAATAACTTACCTTTTGTTACTCGTTCCCCAGCTAACTTCATATTAGCTGAAATTGCTTCATTAGAACGATCAATTCCAAATACATCCACTCCTGCTGCCGCAAAAGAGAATGAATCTCTTCCAGATCCACAACCGATATCTATTACAATATAATCATTTTGAAATCTCTCACGTACTTTTGTACAAAAAGTTGATTCACTTAAATTTCGATTGTTTGCATAAAAGTTCTCCCAATGGTCACTATTTATTGCAGCTATATTTTCCTGCTTAACTTTCATCTAATTACCCCTATTCACTAACCTGTTTAAGACGACCATCTCAGCATATCTTTAATTTCATTAAATACAAATTCATCATAGATTATTTTCTTTTCAAGATTTTCTTCAGTAACATCCAAGCCCGATTGCTTATCAATTATATACGAATGATAGTCTTCTAAGCATATCGATAAGTCATCAAGAACTAAGTGCTTCGTTTCAAGATAGTAACTTACACTTTCTTCATGGATCCCAACTTTATAAGTCTGCTGGGGGTGAATAATTTGTGTAAATGTAAAGTCTCTTTCTACACCCCCACCTAAAACTTTTGGAAGTCGTCCATCGATATTATTCGTTAGTTCCAGTTCACAACTATTTAAAATACTAGGTAATATATCTACTGTTTCAATCAATTCTTCGCTTTGTCTAACTGGAACATTTCTCCCCCTCATCATAAACGGAACCTTCAAGCGATTATCACTTAATAAATTAAATTCATCTGCCAAAAATGATTGTCCATGATCTGAGTGAAGTGTGATAACAAATTCATCTTCGGTGTAATTTTTCAAGATATAGTCGTATAGGACACTTAATATTCCGTCAACTCTTTTGATTTCTTCACGATACTTCGCAACTTTACTTTCATCATACTTCGTTTGAACTGAAGTAGTTCCTATTTCATTTTTATATAATCTATCCTTGATATCAGTGTTTACCTGACTGTATAAATGATTCTCAATCTCGTCCGGCACATTATGTAAGTCCATCAATGATATAGTCATAAAATTGTTTGTCTTGTCAAAAGACATTAAGTGTTCAATTGTCTCCATAACAACATCTTTGCCATCCATCCCACCTAAAAGGTTCTGATAAATCATTCGATCAAAGCCCCTATGAGTACCTAAAGACGGTGTTGTTCGCCAGTTCGAAGAAATATTTGTGCAGTAGTAGCCTTTATCCTGAAAATACTCAGCCAGTAACTTTTGCGTATCGAAATATGTGAATAAATGATTCGGCTGCAACATTTTATGTTTAGTTGCATACAACCCTGTATTTATGCTCGATTTACTCGGCAATGTCCACTCACTCGTTGTGTAACAATTACTTGCCATAAACCCTTTCCCAAAGAATTCATATGTATTCGGCATGACTTTTTCCAATTTATTCTCTTCTAGGAAGTTATAGGACAACCCATCAATGAAAATTTTCATGAAAAGCTTTACAGGTTTCTTCGCTGGTTCTAGTTCAATAATATCCCCAATAAACACCTCGGAATCCGATGAAATTTCAATGTCTCCCGGTTCAGAGATTCTAATATAGTGAAATTGATTAATTTTTAACATATCTTTTGTAAATATATACTTTTCACCATTGACTTTCACTTCAATAGTTGACGAATGATCAATTTTAGATATCCGGATAACAACAGGACCTTCTGTACTAAATTTCTTCTTACTTCGACCTGTTTTACCTTTTATTAATTCACTTTTAAAAAATATTCTAGTATTCAAATCTACATCTGTTATATCTAGCACTTTATACATGTTGATCATATATTCATCGGATAAACCTACGCATTGTGGCTTACGAATAAGACTAATTCCTCTCTCATCCATTGGATAAACTCTTGCATCATGTTGATTCAGTTTTTTCTTCAATTCATCAATCTGATTTTGTTTTATTGAAGATGTTTTAGATTTTTTGCTATTACTATTATCTAAAACTATAATATTTTTGATTTCTCCCAACGCTTCTTGCTTATCCTCTTCTGACAAACTGAACTTTACCGCATTAAAGAAACTTTCAAGTGCTAATTCAGATTCCTTAATGGCATTATACATGAATCCTAAATTATAATAAATATTAAAACTAAAAGGATGCTCTTTAGCGCCCTTCTTTAATTCTTTAATAGCACCATCAACATCCTCATTTTGAAATTTTAAAATAGCTTTATAACAATATTTTGCACTGTTATTAATAGTAAAAGAGTACTCTTCTAGTTTCTGCTCTGCCTTATTTAAGTCATTTGTCGCGATACTTTCTTCAATCTCTTTCGCGAGTGATGTATAATGCTCTATTTTAAAATCTAATGAATACACAGGGTCAACTCCATTTATTAATTTATATAAAAAATATTATCAATTCTAGTTATATCGGCATAGGACCTCCTTCAAAGCACCAACAACATCCCCGACATCATCATCAGTCATCCCTGGAAAAATTGGCAAGGTTAATGCCTGCTCATACCACTTTTCCGCAATCGGACAAAGTCCCAGCTCATAGCCTAAATCCCTATAATAAGGATGCCAATAAACAGGAGTATAGTGAACATGGACACCAATATTGAGTTCTCTCATTTCACCAAAAATCACTTTGCGCGATTTCGTTATTACTTCGCTGTCCAATTGGATCATATATAAATGCCACCCTGAATCAGTACCATCCAACTGCTTCGGCAAAATTACACCGGGTACATCTGCTAAAATCTCATTATACAGTACAGCGATTTCACGCCGTCTTTTTATAAACCCATCAATTTTACGCATTTGAGACAAACCTAATGCAGCCTGGATATCATTCATTCTATAATTAAATCCAAGTTCAGTCATCTCATAATACCAATCGCCTTGCACAACAGCATAAGGTGTCTTACTAATGCCGTGGCTACGGAATAATTTTAGCTTCTCATAAAACATATCAGAATTCGTCGTAATGATACCGCCTTCACCCGTTGTAATCGGCTTAACTGGATGGAAGCTGAACATTGTCATATCCGCCTGTGATCCGACTTTACGGCCTTTGTAATCTGCACCTAATGAATGGGCACCATCTTCAATAACGACTAAATTATGCCTTCTAGCAATGTCCATAATCGCATCAATATCAACAGACTGTCCTGTAAAATCAACAGGCAAAATCGCCTTCGTTTTAGACGTAACTTTCTTCTCAATTTCCAGTGGATCAATATTATATGTACGCTCATCTATATCCGCAAACACCGGCATTCCACCACAATATAAAACCGCATTAGACGTCGCAACGAATGTAATTGGCGTTGTAATCACTTCGTCCCCATCACCAATTCCTGCCGCATAACAAGCCCCGTGTAAGGCGGCTGTACCATTTGAAAAAGAGACTGCATACTTCGCACCTACGTAATCAGCAACAACTTGCTCAAATCCCCCAACTTTCGGTCCTTGTGTTAAAAAAGACGACCGTAATGTTTTCACTACAGCCGCTATGTCATCTTCGTCTATATATTGTTTTCCGTATGATAAAAACATAGTTCTTTTTTTCATTAAGTTCATTCCTTATAATAAAGTATCAAAGCTTAAAGGTGTTCCCTTTTCAACATCTACTTTAACAGCCTTCCCAAGTACAAGTTCTAAATACTTAGGTGCCAAGCCAAGTCCTGGCCGAATCACACGAACATTTTCTTTTGTTAGCACATCGCCCGCTTTTAGGTTTTCCCCAATATAAAGTGACCTGCGATGGTCTAAAGATGATTTCTCATCATCTGTTGGGCCATACTGAATACTTCCACGACTCAACCACGCTCTTTCCGTTTCCTCTACTAACTGTTTCAACTCATTAGGCTCCAATGAAAAGGCAGCATCAACCCCACCATCTCCGCGAGAAGTCGTGAAATGCTTTTCAATAATCACAGCACCAAGTGTTACGGCAGCAACAGATGTTCCAATTCCCATGGTATGATCAGATAATCCAACCTCCACACCGAAAAGCTCCTTCATATGTGGAATTGTAGCAACATTAGAGTTTTCCGGTGTTGCAGGATAAGTACTAGTACACTTTAATAAAATCAATTGATTATTGCCTTGGGAATGGACAGCTTGTACCGCTTCATCAATTTCAGCAACAGATGCCATACCCGTCGAGATAATAACTGGTTTTCCTGTAGAAGCAACTTTTTTTATCAAGGGTATATCTACAATTTCAAAAGAGGCAATTTTATATGCAGGAACGTTTAGTGTTTCCAAAAAATCGACAGCAGTTTCGTCAAATGGCGAACTGAAAGACACCATTCCATGCTCTGTACATCTATTAAAAATCGCTTCGTGCCATTCCCAAGGAGTATAGGCCTTTTTATATAAATTATAAAGAGACTGCTTATTCCACAAATTTGATTCAATATCAATAATAAATTCACCTGTATGAATATCAAGGGTCATAGTATCTGGAGTATATGTTTGTAGTTTAACAGCATCTGCACCTGCACGGGCAGCTAAATCCACAATATGTAAGGCTCTATCTAGTGATTGATTATGATTGCCCGACATCTCGGCAATAATAAACGGTTTTTTATCTTTTCCAATCTCTTTATGTGCAATTCTTATCATTTAATCATCTCCAATATCTCATCTATCCAAGGATTAGGCTTATTATCACTTGCAGTTATTTTTAGCCCCATCTCACTTATTTCTTTTAGGTATTCTTTTCGTTCAGATAACTCGTTTATTAATAAAACATAGTTATCAACTTGAACTTCTTCATGCCACCCCAAATTCCAAACGGCCCCATATGCTGCTGCCATTTCGGTTCCAATCAACTGATTGGCTGCAACAATCGTGCTAGAAGATGGTAATCCAACATAACAACGTTCCCACGTAGTGCTTCCACCTGCACCAATCGAAAAATCTGCTTCCATCATAAGCTTTGCGATATAGTCAATTTGACAATGGTAATGATATTTTCCCACTTTACAAATTGACTCAATCTGTAATTTATAAGAGTTACCACTCCCAACCACTACATCTATATGTTCAAAAACACGCTGACTTACTTTTAAGGCGTGCAAAACCTTCAATGTTTCATTCGTAGGATCAGTGCCACCCATAAATATAAGTAAACGGCTTACTCCAAAACTCCGCAATCTCTTTTGCATACGCGCTTGAATAAATTCTTCACGCATTATTAAATACTTCGGTCCTAGCAACTTCACACAATAGTTTGGCACCAAATCTTCATACCGAGTGTCAAAGTTCGGTAAAATATTTTGATCCAATAAAATATCACATTTGTGGAAACGATTGGCTAAGTCATCAATAACCATTAGTTTTCTCGCAAAGTTCCGGATTCCCACTTCCCACGAAATGTCGATTTCGTAATGATCAACAATATACAATTCCGCATTCTGAGGTTCTTTAATATTTACAAATCCCTGCCCTTCAATATAATTAATTAAATTCCCGGGTAACTCCTTCATATAAAATAGCACACTAAATCCCTTTTCCCGTAATACTTTCGCAATCGTTAAACATCGCATCACATGTCCACTACCAATTTCAAACGAGGCATCGGTTCTAATAATTACAGTCAAATAAACCACCTCCATTTTATCAAAAGTGTACTTTAAAGCTTCCTACATCTCATTATTCCATTCACATTGAGTATGTTTTCTGGTTTTATTCTCCTGTGCCGAACAATAACCATAATTATAAGTGTTCAAGAAAATACCCTTCATCTATAAAATCACAATTTCCCTTGTAAACGATTTTAAGAAACTTTGTCCATCCCATACTCCATCAAAGTTAAGCGCCTGACCTACTGGTACAATTCGATCCAGACCTCTTGACGATACTTCTTCAGCAAGCTTTTCAAGATCCAGTCGTTCAAAACCAAAGTAAGCAAGAGTTTGATCTTTATCTACAACTACTCTTGCAAGATCATTCAATTCTGCTATATCATACTCGAAAAATAACCCTCCACCACAATGCCGCTCACGTATTTCTTCTGAAATATCTGTCAGTTGCACCCGAGAAAAATACTTTTCATTAATCACATGACTCGTAGGTCCATCCGCCGCAAGCCATAAACTTGTTGTATATTTTAATACTTGTATTGCGGAGTATAACTCATACTGCTTATTTTGTACTTTCAATTGAAACGCTTTCCAAAAACGCTTCTTGGCTTCTTCAGCAAAACTCCCAACCCATATAATTAGCCTAGGAGAAGAACAGGCCATTTGATCAAACCAAAATACATCATTATAAAACTTCTCAACTAGTTGATCTAATGCTTCATCGCTAGTTCCCAATATTGTTTCCGAAGAAAATACTACTAAAGAAAAGCGATTCGAAAAAGCAAGCTCATTTGCCATCGGAGCAATCGGTATTTGACGAATTGTTCCTACTGTCTCATCTCCACCCCAAATTACGCGCGTATGACATACCGAACTTAGCAATTCGGTTTCCCTTCCCTTATGACCATATGTACATATTATCGTCCGGTTTGCTATTTTTTGAAATGCAGTCTCACCAAGTACAGTCAAAATCACATCTAGGAGTTCATTTGACCGTTCCTTGCTTGAAATACGAATAACATTGCGATTTCCGGCAAGTAAAGATAACAACCAAGAATATACAAAAATCGTATCTACATTCGACGGTGCTATATGAAATATAGTTCCCCGCGCCTTAATTGTTTTGCTATCTGTCTCGGCTTCCCAATTTTGCTTCATCTTCTGTATACTCGACTTACGCAACCAGTAACCTAATGCTACTACCTCTGGTATTTGACGCATACGAACAAGTCGCTTGGATAACTCTTTCGTAAAAGCTAACACTTCTTCATCAAATGGCATAAATAACTTTTGACTTGACATATCTGCAAGCGCCTCTTTAATATCAATTTCTTTCGGCCAATACAACTTCATGCTTCTGTACCTCCTTCAAACGTGTCACTACATCCTCGCAACTCCGCTTTTGGAATACGACCTGCGATACTAAAGTACTTCCCTTTCCAACCGCATTCGCAATCATCCTCCCCTAAAACCTTTCCTAGATCCTCTGTCAATAGAGAATGTCCTGGATAACTTTTCGGGAGTTCGCTCAACACTTGTATTAATCCCTGTTGTCCGTTTGGAATAGGCTCGAACGTTATAGGATCACGTATAATTACATCAGCAAAACTAGGTGCATGAAAATGCATTTTACTACATTCTAAAAAAATTGAACCAACCTGTTCAACCATACCGTAATAATTATGTACCTCGTGAATACCAAGTTGTTTTTTAAGTAAGGTATTAAAAGTCAGTGAATCAACAGATTCGTCTTTTAATTTCTTCCATCCACCTCCATGAATTAAAATGCTATCACCAATATCTATTTGTAAATCTTGGGCTAATATTTCTTTGTAAACATACTGCCAAATCATGAAAGTAAAGCCAAATAATAAAATACGCTCCTCTTTATGTTCTTTTAAATATGCCTGCAAACCTTCAACGTCTAAGCTCATATCATCATTAAGCGCATAAAAATGCTTGCGACCAAAATTTGAAAAACCTAAAATACCAGCCCCGCGTGCACTAAAGGATTTCCGATCTTTCAAAACAGATTTCGTGTCTAAAATAATCATTGGCAATCTTTTTCCTGAAAGTAAGGGCTTCATAACCTCGACTAAAGCCTTTGTTTGTGCAGCTGAAGTTCCTTTATCTAAAAAGATTTTTGAAACTTGCTGTCCAGTTGTCCCACTTGAAGTTAGTACCTTAAACACTTCCTCCTTAGGCACAGAAACTAAGTCCATTACTTTAAATAATTGTACAGGCAAATATGGCACACCTTCTAACTTAGTTGCTTCTATTACGCTTCCACTCTTCTCAATCATCGCACGATACTGTTGATTATTCCCCACATGCCATTTCGTCAATAAATTTAACTTTACTAAAAGAGCTGGCGCTTTTTTATCTTTTGCTAAATGATAAGGAATTGTCATGAATATACCCCTTTTAATTTTACATAATCTGTTTTTCCATTGGCAAGTCGGGGAATAGAATTTAATACAACGACCTTATATGATGATTTATGAATTTTATATAATTGTGAAGCGACAGTTTTAACTTTATCGATAAATAGTTCATTTTCTATTACTATAATCAATTTTTCATCATTACCAGTACAAGCTATAGAAATATGAAGTTCAGATTCCAACTTCTGTTCTACCTCATCTAAATTAATCCTCAATCCAAATAATTTTATAAAGCGTTTCATTCTTCCAGTAATTGTAAAGTACCCATCTTCGTCGACGGTAGCTGTATCACCAGTATATAAAACGCCCTGCATTTCATCACCTTTGGATAAGTCCATTTCACACTCTGCATACCCCATCATAACGTTTTCACCTTTGTAAATAAGTTCCTCGGTTTTAGTGTCTATTATCAGTTTTCCACCTGGAATCGGAATACCAATTGAACTTTTTTTATCTAATAAACTCTCAGAAGGAACATATGAAATTCGAGGCGATGCCTCTGTTTGACCATACATTACAAAAAAACGCTTATCTTGACTCCGTGCATACTCTGCAAATGATTTCACTAACCTTTCGCTTAAACGTCCCCCCGCCTGTGTTAGTGTTTTTAAATGTGGCAAATCCATTTTCAAAAAACCATTACGTTCTAGCATTTGATATGTAAATGGAACACCCGCTAATGAGGTCACCTGATATTTCTTTACATTTGTCCAATACGACTTCGACATTACGCTATCCTCTGTCAATAATATCGAAGCCCCTACTAACAGATGGCTATTTATAATAGATAAACCATAAGAATATGACATCGGTAAGTTCATTACTGCAATCTCAGTTTTGCTAATCCCTAAATATTCGACAATCGACTCCGCGTTGGCTTGAATATTTCTATAAGACAATCTGACAAACTTCTGACTACCTGTAGTACCAGAAGTATTTAACAATACAGCTAATTCTGGATGGATTTCTATATTCATAGATTCTTTTCTTGTCCAGACTAATTCATTCTTTTCATATCCGGAAAACTTTATATCGCTTAAAATCCATTTAGGTTTATACTCATTAATAATACTTTGCAAAAACTCTAGGTTTGTACCAGTACCCATTAACATAACAGCATGCCCAGCTTTTAATGCTGCAATATATGTTGTGATTACTTCTAGTGTATTTTCGCATAAAATTAAAAGTAATTCTTTTTGATTACTGGTAAGAATATTGAGGGTATTTTCGATATGATTACTTACATCCTCATTCATATATTCCTTCTGTGGTGTAATTAAATTACACTCCATACATGCATTACTTTCCCAAAACTTCATAACTTCACTCCTTATAAAAAAACAAGAGTTATAGCTTTATACTATACTCTTGCAATTTTAGTTATTCTTATTTCAATAGGACGAAGCATTTGTATCACAGTAATTTTTTCACTACCAACTGATAATTAATATCTATTCGAATTCTTTTACCCACTTTACTTTATAACTACAACACTTCCACTAACATCGTTTAATGGCATATATCGGCCATCAAATTCAGAACAGAACCTTCTAACTGCTTCTTTTACACCTGTAAATCGTAGACTATTATAATCATGAATCAGAATATATCCTCCCTTAGACATTCGAGGAAAAAAATATTTAAGCCCCTCATACGTCGGTAAGAATAGATCAACATCCAAACTAACGAATGCAAACGTATCCTCCAAACTATCTATAGATTCAGGGAAATATCCTTTTTTTATAATACAAGCTTCTCTATTGACCATTTTATTTAAAACTAATTGTATATCATTATTATAATATTCTCCAATGCTTGCATTCGAATACTTTTTTTCATCTTCTACAATTGTATCTTTTTTAGAAAAACCTTCAAATGTATCAAATAAATAAAGTTTTCTATCTGGAAAAAGTCTATTTATGTATTTGGCAAAATCACCCTTAAATACACCAAGTTCTGCAATATTTCCAGCAATATTATTCTCATGAATCTCACTTGCAATTTGTCTGAGATATACTAATCTATTATCAAATCTCAAATCTATTGGATAATCAATTATTTTTTCTGTTGTTATACATAGTTCGTTTGTTAATTGTTCATATACGCTATCCTTATGTATATTTGAAACTATTACTTTATCGTAATTCTCGTTTACGATATCCTTTGGTCGAATAACCTTTTTTCCAAATAATAATTTCCCTTGTTTATTTACATCGTTATCAGCAAAAGCAATCACTTCAAATTCATCTGTTAATGATTGGTAAGCTCTACTACCCACTTCACCAGCACCAAAAAGAATAACTTTTTCTTTCATAACTCATACCTCCAAATTTGGTTTACCCAAAGTTTAATTTATTAATTATACATGTTATACAATTGTTAGTTTAATTTAAATCTAAATAATAATTCATACCCAAATAGTATATATGTGATTTTAGCTTAGAGAGTAATTTCTTACTTAAATCCCTAAATATAATTATTTACAGCCTTTATTTAAATTACATGATGATTGATAAATTATAACTTTCATTTATAAGATCTGGTTGTATGTATCCCTAATTCTAGATACAATCTCTACGGACGTTAGACCATAATGCTCCATCATTTCTTCGTAGACTCCAGCACGACTATAATCATTAGGTAACCCCATAATTAAATGCGGTGGCTTATTTTTTAAAAGTGAAGCACATTCGGCAATCGTACTTCCAAGTCCCCCTACCTTATTATGTTCTTCAACTGAAACTATTAATTTTTTATTAGCATATGCCTGGTGTACAATATGTTCATCTAACGGTACTATTGTATGCATATTAATCACTTCCACAGATAACCCTTCGTCACTTAAAACTTTTGCTGCCTCAAGGCAGGAAGATACAATTGTACCCGTGGTAAATATAGTTATATCCTTACCTTCTTTTAGAACTATTCCTTTTCCAATTTCAAATTCATAATCCTCTTTATAAACTATCGGACAAGGAACACCACCCGTCAATCGCAAATAAATAGACGTATCATGTGAAATTGCCGCTACTAATGCTTTTTTTAACTCGAAACTATCAGCCGGAGAGATGATTGCTATATTATGAATTGAACGGATTATGGCAATGTCTTCAAAACTACAATGCATGTTACCAATCATTCCTAAAACAACACCACTAGATAGCCCAACCATTATTACTTTATGCTTCATTTCGCCAAGATTATGGCGGATTTGTTCTAAGCAACGTAATGTATGAAAAGGTGCATAAGTAGTTGTTACTACATCGAAGCCTTCACTTGCAAGCCCAGCGGCTACTCCAATCATATTTTGTTCCGCTATTCCAATATCCAAAAATTGAGTAGGGTTCGCCTTTCTATATCTGTCCAACCCAGCTGGAATTGAGACATCAGCAGTAATAACCATCAAATTTCCATTTTCTTTTGCCATCTCTAACATAGTCATACCAAATGTAGCCCTCTGTCCAATTAAAGCAGATCTTTTAATTTCTAAACCTACTTTACTCAATCCAATCACCCCTTTCCATCAATTCATACATAGCTCTCTTATATAGTTTCTCTGTTAAAACAGCATGATGCCAATCAATACTATTTTCCATAAAGGATATCCCTTTACCTTTTACTGTCTTAGCAATTACTGCCATAGGCTTATTTCGCTTTTCGCTCGTAAATACGTCAAATAATGCAGCAATATCATGACCATCTACTTCTGAAACATCCCACCCAAAACTCTTAAATCGTTCATTTAAATTAGATGAATCCATTATTTCATCTGTTGTACCACCTAACTGAATACCATTTGCATCAATTATCATTGTTAAGTTCGTCAAATTTAATTGTGAAGCCGACATTACTGCTTCCCAAACAGACCCCTCATTACACTCCCCGTCACCTAGGAGTACGTAAACATTACTTTCAATACTTTTCATTTTTAATGCTAATGCTACGCCGACACCTAGTGAAAGACCCATTCCTAGACTACCACTAGTGAATTCGATGCCTTTTTTGCGATTGATTACAGGATGTCCCAGTAATGCGCCCCCTGTTTTCATAAATGATTGCAAATCTTCTTGAGATAATATCCCGGCCTCTGCCAATCCACTATAATAAGCTAATACGCCATGTTCTTTACTTAAGATAAAACGGTTACGATCCTCGTGCTCAACATTATCTAATGTTATGTCTAAAACATGACCATATAATACCGCGAGAATCTCAATTATTGAAAGGCCTGGTCCAACATGTGCTGCATTGTCGCCAGAAGAGAATGCCAACTTCAGTGCATTCACTCTCATACGTTTAGCTTTAAGTTCAAGCATATTAATTATCTGCTGCTTATCCATAATATAACCCTCCATCCACACGTATTACTTGACCAGTAACATATGATGCCATATCAGAAGCTAGAAAGAGTACAACGGAGGCAACCTCTTTTGGATTTCCTAATCGTTTAATACAAGTTTGTTGTATAGTGCTTTCCAGAAAATCTTTGTTTGATATCGAACTTTCAAGCATCCCAGTATCAATAAATCCTGGTGCAACCGCATTCACACGAATATTATAACCTTCCAATTCTTTGGCAAGTGTTTTTGTCATTGAAATCAGTGCCGACTTACTAGCTGCATATGTAAGCATGCCTTTATAGTTATCTTTTGCTGCGACTGAAGTAATATTTATTATCGTACCTTTATTTTTTCTAGTCATCCACTTAGAGATATATTGTGTGAATTTCATTGTAGCGAAAAAATTGACATCCATCATGTGCTTTGCTTTATCTATAGATGTCATTTGAAACAGAGTATCGCCTGCAATACCTGCATTATTAATTAAAATATCTATATCTATTTTAGAAGCTTTAATTTCTTTCAACGCTATAAGCATTGATTCATTATCCTGCATATCAAAATACAACGGCATAACTTTGCTTCCTGTCTGTTGTTGGAGGTTATAAATATACTCTTCAAACTCGTCAGTTCTTTTTCGAGCACAAGCAAAAACACTAGCTCCATTCTCTGCTAATGTAGTGAGTACAGCTTTACCTATCCCTCTATTACTTCCCGTTATAACAGCCGCTTTCCCTTCAAGAAGATTCATTAAAGTTTCACCTCATTTTTTCTTCATGCATGAAATAATCATATTTCTATATCATATTTCCTTAGAATCTTTTTACCAATATCATAAGAACTAAAATCAATAACATCATCAGTTTCCATCATAATATCAAACGCTTCTTCTATTTCTGCTATTAACGACATATGACCAATGGAATCCCATTCCATGATTGAGTTATAAATCAACTCACTATTTAATTTACTCTCATCTATCTCTAAACACTCAATAAACACATTGTTGTACTTTTCTAAGTTACACATCAATTCTTCTCCTCACTTATAAACAAACAATTATTTAACATTCAATCATACAAAATTAATACAATAAAAATAGCCACAGTTTCAATCTATAGCGGAAAATCTGCTATATAACGGTGATATTTATCGTATTTTTCTTTCCAAACCGTAGACAATAATTCTAGTACTTCTACATCATGATATAATCCGTACTTATATACATGTTGCTCAAGAGTGCCAACATGTCGAAATCCATATTGCAAATCTATTTTTATAATCCCTTTATTTTCTGACATCACTTCAATACATAACTTCCGCAAACCGTACTTTAAAAAAACAAAATTAAAAAAATAAGGCATTATTCTACTTGCTATTATAGAGTAATTAGTATCCCCTATATAAAACCCGGAAGTTGCTCTTTTATTTTGTAAATCTATATTATTTAAAGATATTAATCCAATTGAAGTTTCTTTGTATTTTATTATCCAATAAAGGTTACTATCGTCTTTAGAGATTTTAGAAAACCATACTTTTTGTTTATTGATATCATTTTCAATATCATTGTACATATACTTTGTAACGTGTTCTGTTGTCCGCCATTCTAATACAAGTTTTAAATCACTTTCTTCCAACTTTTTAAATGTAAGCATTCGTATTTTCAATTCCTTTTGTAAATCCCATTATTATATCTTAAAACTTATTTTAATGATTCAAGTTCCTTATCTTTAAAAGATTAGACTCCTAATTAATTCTTTATTCAACTAAGTTTTTATATATTTTAAAAACTTGCATATAATCCTCAAGTGTATCAACTGTTACACTTTTTAGATTTTCAGTGTAAAGTCCCAAATCTATATTTTTGTTATTGTATATTTGATCATTTTGATAATAATATGAAGTAACATGTTCAATATTATGTTTAGAAAGTTCACTTTTCTTGACGATATCTCTTAAACTTATAAATGAAAAAGCTTCAACACCTGTCCCTGCTACAATATTGCTAAAAGAAACATAATCATATTGTTCCTTCAATATTGATTGAACTGCTATATCTATATAGGTAGGCTCTGTTAGTGGATTATCAGCTGTTACCCTAATTACTATATCTGCTTTTGCTAATTCCGCTGTTTCATAGTATCTACTAATAACATTTTCTAAACTTCCTCTATAACAGTTAACACCAATCTTTTTTGCAACCGCTTCTATTAAATCGTCCTCTAAATTAGTTGATGTAGCTATCCATATTTCATCTACTGACTTCGCAAGTCTTACTCTGTCCACAACGCGCTCCAATACTGTCTTTCCCACTAAATCCAGCATGACTTTAGCAGGAAGCCTTGATGATGACAAACGTGCTTGAATAATTGCAACAACCTTCACCAGGCAGTCCACCCGCCATCTACTGAAATATTTTGACCAGTAATATAACTTCCCGCATCCGATGCAAGCAGTAAAGCAATTCCCTTTAACTCCTTAGGTTGACCTATTCTTCCTAAAGGGTTTTTCTTATCTAGCTCTTTAATAAATCCATTATTTTTCTGAACTTCCCTAGTTGGAAAAGGGCCTGGAGATATCGAATTCGCACGAATACCATCCTTTCCATAATGACAAGCTATATACTTTGTAAACTGAATAATAGCAGCTTTTGCAGCTCCATAATGCGGAGGATTATTTTGTTTTTCATCTCCATAGATTTCAGGATTAGGTGATACCACACCATACATGGAGGCAATATTAATGATGCTTCCTGACTGATGCTCAATCATTGATGGTAATACTGCCTGAACAAGTCTAAATGCAGAATGGATTGAGCCGTCAAATGATTCCATCCAATTCTTTTCAGTGACCTCCAGCATAGTTCCAGTCTTACCTTGATATGAGTTGTTAACAAGTACATCTATCTTTCCTTCTATTGAAAGAATATGACTGATTGCTTCCTCTACTGATTCTGGTTCTGTTGTATCCAGGTATTGATAGTATACTTCCCTATCATATCTCGACGCCAAATATGCCGCATACTCTTTATTTTTATCAGTATTTCTGCTTGCTAGATATACTTTGCCGCCATATTGGACAAACGCTTCAGATAGTGCAGAACCTAAATGACCAGAACCACCTGTAATGACAATCACCTTATTATGCAATGAAAAAATATCTGAGTGCATTCTTTACCAACTCCTCGGATCTATAATCTTTTCATCATGAATCGCATACTTAGAAAAATCAATTTTTGTATCTACACCCGTATTAACCTTCTTATATGCTTCATAGACTTCTTCCAATTGCTTCCCGTCATTAATACCGACAACGGCATAATCAATTTCTTTAATTTTACTAATAAACAGTAAAGCTCCTTCTAGGGGCGATAAGCCTTGTACAGACAAGTCTTCATGATATTGCTCTAATGTAAAGAGTGCTTCCTTGAATCTATCATCTAAGGTAGATGGCTTATTCAACAAAACCCCTTGTAGAAAAATAGAACGTGCATAAATTTCAATGTTTTTCTTTTTCAACATCTGAAATGTCTGACTTTCCAAAAGTCTTTGATCTAGTATATTGATTGGAATTTGAATCATATCAAATGAATATCGGTTGTATAGGTAATCAATTTCCGCCTTACTATAAACAGAAACACCAATTTTCTTTACAAGTCCTCGTGCCTTTAGTTCGACAAGTTTCTCATATAATATTTCTGCATTTTGTTTTCCTAAATCACCTGGACTATGTATAAGAAGACCATAAACAGATTCAATCCTCATTGAATTCAGTGAGTCAAAAAACTCGTTCTCCATCTGAAATATATCAGAACCAGCTATCTGTTCATTTTGAATAGCAATCGTCTTTGTAATCACCCTAAAATTACTTAAATCATGGAACCCAAGTACCTTTTCACTATCTCCATAAGCGGCAGCTGTATCCAAAATGGATAAGTTGTTGTTTTTGGCGAAAGCCAATATAGTTGATACTTCCTCTGATGAGGTTTTACCAGATCGATTTGTAATACCATAATCCAAGCCAAATTGAACGGTTCCAAGCGATAGTTTCATTAAATCAGCCTCGTATTTAATTTTAAAATGATTTGATAATTTTCACATTTTCTCTACCAATGCATGCAATTCTTCTATGCCAAGCCACTCTACATTACTATCACTCGTATATTTAAAGCCATCTGAAAGTGATTTTCCACCTTCTATGAATTCCTTTGAGTACCAAGTAAATTCTGGATGAATAACGTAATACGTATCGAATTCTTTCGTGTGCCTCGCATCGTCTTCCATAATCATCGATTCATGTAATTTCTCACCCGGACGTATTCCTACAATATCAATCTCACATTCTGGGGCAATTGCCTTTGCTAAATCCATGATATTCATACTAGGAATCTTGGGAACGAAAATCTCTCCACCATTCATTCGCTTTAAATTGTCGAGTACAAATTGGACACCTTGATCTAGTGTAATCCAAAAACGTGTCATCCGCTCATCTGTAATAGGCACACGACCTGTTTCCTTTATTTTCATAAAGAATGGAACAACACTCCCTCGGCTTCCAACAACATTTCCATAACGAACAACAGAAAACTTAGTTGGTTTCTCACCAACGTAGGAGTTTGCGGCAACAAATAGTTTATCTGACGCTAATTTTGTTGCACCATATAAGTTAACTGGACTGGCTGCTTTATCCGTACTAAGCGCAATCACTTTTTCAACACCACAATCAATAGCAGCTTCAATAACATTTTGCGCACCATGTATATTCGTTTTAACAGCCTCAAAAGGATTATACTCACAAGCTTCTACATGTTTCATCGCAGCTGCATGAATGACGATATCTACACCATCAAAAGCACGATACAACCGATCCTTATCACGTACATCGCCAATAAAAAAGCGCATTCTCGAATCCGTGAATTCTTGTGCCATTTCATATTGCTTTAATTCATCACGGCTGAAGACGATTACTTTTTTTACGTCATCTTGAAGTATACGAGTAATGAACTTTTTTCCGAATGAACCTGTACCGCCTGTTACTAATATTGTTTTATCTGTTAACATATTTTCCCCTCACAATTCTTTTGACTTCTGCAGGTTAATTTCTTCAATTCTTGATTTCATTTCTTCAAAGTAAGGTAAAACAAATTCATGATGCAGATGAATTTCCTGAATGAATGCATAAAATGAACGAACAACGACTTCTGCTTTTTTCAAAACATCCATCTCGTATCTTATCGATTGACTCTCTTCCGAAAGACGCTCATTTTGAACTTTAACCATGGGTTCAATAAAACCAATATAGAAAGAATTTTGCTTTAGTTTCGTGAATTGTTTATCAAACGCAGCAAAACGTTCCTCCATATTTTGTGATTGTTTATTTCGCCTCGCGATTTGAATGACTTTTAATTCGTCTAGTAAATTTTGCAAGAGCTTTTTACAGTCGCTTTCCGCACGTGTAAGTATTTCAAGACGCATTTCTGTATATTCCAAGCTATAGATGTTTGGATAATCACTCCATGCTTCTACAACTGATTCAACTTTTAATTCTTGATTTATCAGTTCTTCTAGGGCTCTAAATGATGTGCCCTCAATTTGAGCACCACCTTTAGTTGTATTAATTACTTCAATATGACTATTTAATTGAACGTGTATTTCAAGTTGTTCACGCATTTTATTATAGCCATCATCTGTTTGAATATTATTTCCGTAGACATCCTTAACACAGAATGTTGCTTTCTGTTTTTCTTCGCTTAATTCATTTTCAAAATTGTCGTATTTAATGCTTGTTGCATATCTTTTATTATTTTGGAAGCTTAAATTCTGCCCGACTAATATAATTGGATTTATTTTAAGTTTGGTTAGCAATTGAAATGTGACAACCGCGATTGAAGGTGCATCAAACACTATACCGATAGATTGACTTGTATCTAATAGCTGCGCTGACACTGTGTCCTGACTCGTAATCATATGGAGCATCTCTCCAGGATAATTTTCTAATGTTTCAAAGCCAACGCTACTTCCAAATACTAATGGGATTTCTTTTATTTTTTTGTCTTTAATAATTTGAATCACTCGGTAGTTAATGTCTTGTGGATCATACGTACAAGCTGCATCCGGGTAAATCCCATGCTCGATCAACGCATTAATGGCCGATCCTACAGAAAATATATATGCCAATCCATTTTCTTTTATATATAGAAGGTTTTCAAACTCCTCATTTAATGAAGGACCAGCCGCGACAATAATTGCCGGTTTTCCTTCAAAAGCACTTCTATCAATATCATGCAGTATATTTGGTGTTTTCAAGACTGTAGGGAAGTTTTTAATGGAGTTGATTGTCCAACGTTTTTGGAATGAAAGATTTGTTACAAGGGCGCTTTGTTTATCTATCAGAGACGCCAATGCCTTTTTCATAATCACTTTAATTTGATCACCGTACAATGACTCATAGACAGGCAGTGTGTAAATACGAAGCTGACTATTAGATGACTGCAACAATGCAGCAATTTCCTCTTGCAACATAGACTCGTCACTACCCGTGAAAATAGTACCTAGATTGTTTAATGGAAAATCTACTAACTTTTTATTTGATAAGTAACTGATGAGCACTTCCTCATTCGGTTCATAGATTGAGAACTTCATGGTTGGATATTGTTCAGTAAACTTCTGAATATGATACCCTAACCCAGCACCGACGAAAAGGATGTGTTTCGAGTTCCCGATGTCCCCTAACTGGGTCATTAACCGTTCCGCTTCCTTTTCGGGATCATATTTACTATGTATGTACTGGGTTTTACCATCGATATCGAGTTTCAGTGTAGGGACTCCCGCTTTCGAGGGTTCAACAATGGTCTTAAAATAATTATGATTCTCTTCGAAAGTGGAGAGATACGTCAACAATTCGCGATTTCGAAGCCTTAATATATTTCGGTTCTCAACTAAAATCATGACGAGTTGCCATCGTATCGATTGTTTTTCCAATCTCAGTTTCCAACGACTCAAATAGTGGAATAAATTCATATTGAATAATGTCGGCGATCAGGACATTATCTCTATTATCTACAGCTTCAGAGATATTCAAAATCTCACCTTTCATTGACTGTGACAGTCCCATGCACGTATCCCAATCCACCGGACGCTCATTACTCTTGTCAATAACCAGTAACATTTCATCCAACCACTGAAGCCCTTCCATAAGCTCACTGAAGCTAACACGTATTTCAGGAGATGGATTCGAATAAAACCCATCTGGAAGTGAAGCAAGTTCTGATTTAGCACGTTTTAAATAATCATCCGTTGAAAGTAGAAGTTCATTCAAAAATTCATTCTCCGTCTTTCCAACCACTTCAAGTTTTTCAATTCGATCAAGGTTTACAGTTAAATAGTATTCATGGTCTTCATAAATTTCAATTCCGTCCGCAATGAAGTGACTGAAATAATAATCATCTTTAAGGTATTCATTTATTTTCGCAACGACTTCATCTGATGATGCTGTCTTGCCACATTTAAATTGTTGGGTCTGAAAAATCAATTCCATGTTGCATTCCTCCAATAATCTATTTATCTATGCGTATAATATTATACTCTTTATATCGGTTTAAAAACGTGAAATTCAAATGGCATTTTGTGTGAAGTTGTTACGTTCCCATTAACCGAATCGGAGAGTATGTTTATACAACAAGAAATTAGCAAGTTAGCAATTTGACTAATTAAAAAATACAAACACAACCGCCTTCACGAATTATATTTTATTAGTACAAGATGACTGGCTAGTTTTTGATAAGTACAACCATATGCGCCATCGTTGAATATCCACTCTCTTTCAGAAGTTTTTCTACGTCCTTTAAGTACTCCTTATTATGTTCCATTCTCTTCGAATAGGACTGTATTAGCTTTATCACTAAATCAATATTCAATTCTTTATAATATTTTGCCATTCCAATAAAATGCATCTTTATCATTGAAAAGTTTATGACTAACATTACGAAAATTTCAAAAAATGTACCTTTATTGAAAGAAAACATGTCTTTAAAAACCTAATTCACTAATTAATTTTCAAGTATGTAAGCACGCTTCTCCATAAATGGCTTATAATTATTTTCATACGCCCCTTGATATCGTTCGATTAACTCTTCTTCTTTAAGTCCTTCATTAATTGCCAAACCCTCAATCATTTTGTTAATGCAATCAATATAGCGCTGACTTGTTATTTGGGATGTCTGTCTATATTTTATTAAGTTTTTACACATGTTCAATTGAATTCAAAGATCTGTAGGCAAATTGTTAATGGATGAAAGAAATTCTTCATTTTCGATTCTATTTTCAAAGTCTTGCTTTATTGTTTCTTATTGCTCTTTTCTTTCTAGCAAACTCAAGGGCTCAATTCTTTGATAGAATAACCCCAAAATAATAAGTCGTTTTTCAATTGATATTTTCCGATCCTGTAATATTCGAATTGTAAAGATTCGAAGTTCTCAAAACAACTCTTCTTTCCCCTTTAAAGCTATATCTTTACCTATAAAACCTCTGGTAGTAGCTGGCTCTTGTGCTTCTACGAATCCAATGCCTTCTTTATTCAGTAATGCTAACCTAGCCGTTTCAAGGCATGATAAAGTTGCACTTTTCTCTACGATATTATCTACTCTATTTAATGTTCGTGGGTAAATTGCACATGTATTCGATAAAAATTCTTGTCCGAGTTCTTTTTGGAGTGTACACAATCGTTCTTCATCTAACATTGTACAACTCCCCGAATTATCCAAAACGATTCGTGAGTATGATTCATCAAATTGACTTGATCGATTTCTCTTCACATTGCCTTTTAACATTCCTTTCAAATCTGGGTGCCTTGTTTTCCGGTACTTTTGAAAAGTACTTTTATCCACAGTCACTTGCCCCCCCGCGCAACTTGTATCCTCGCATGCGGATCCAATGCATTGAAATCCCTTCATATATTCAGGAATAAGAATTGTTCTAGTTTTTCCTTTCATTTCATTTCATCACTTTCTTTCAAATTATTATTTAAATATGTACCCTTTATAGCGGCTACATTTCATCTTTTTCTAATAAAGGAACTAATACATTCCAACTACTTTTATAAAGAAACAGGTATACTATTATTATAACAATTAATTAGCATTGGAGTGTGTGGAATTTGGACATCAAAATTTTGGAAACAAAAACAGTCCCTACTGTTCAAATACAACTTAAAGGTAAACAAATAACTTTTCATAGTAAGTATGATCCAATAAATGAAGCACGTCGTTGGGCGCAGACTGAACTAGAACTTGTCGATTTAGATTATGGCATTACAATACTTGGATTAGGAGCAGGTTACCATGCGATAGAGATTGCTCAGCTCCATCCTAATTTAGATGTCCATGTGATTGAATTTAATGAGCAGTATTACAACTGGTTTATGAGCAGTCTATTTTCGCATAAAATAAATAATTTTAAGAACGTTAAGATTTCTACTATTAATTCCCTTTCAAAAGATCAACAGAGAATAGTTTTCTCACAAGAATACACAAATAATGTACTTATTCATAAAAGTGCCTTGGATATTTTGCCTACTCAATTCATGAGAATAGAAACAACATTGAATGATATCCAAATGAAACAAAGGTCCATCCGTAGCCAAATTGATAATATGAATGACAACTTTGATAAAAACAGGCAATTAAAAGACAAAGGTATTGCAGATTTACATAAACATTGGCTTGGTCGACCTGCTATTCTTGTCTCTGCAGGCCCATCACTTCATAAACAACTACCTCTCTTAAAGATAATTCAAGAAGAAAGTGATATCCCTATTTGTGCTGTTGGTACTGCAGTAAAACCTTTGCTCCAATCAGGTATTACACCTGAAATTATCATCATAATTGATCCGAATATCGATACGATTGAACAGTTAACAACTTTAAATTTACCAGAGACACCCCTTTTTTACTTAAGTACAGCTTTTCACGACACAATCCGACTTCACACCGGCCCTCGACGAATTTTATTTCAAGATGGATTCGACAAAGCCATAAATCTAGCCGAACTACGAAAAGAACCACTTATTAAATCCGGTGGCTCTGTAGCAACAGCACTTTTAGATTTGCTTGTCTACCTCGGCGCAAATACCATTGCATTGGTCGGCCAAGATCTCGCGTATACAAATAATTTAAGTCATACCGATGGCGCTCATGCTCAAAAAGAGATCAGCGGTTCTTTAACTGTTTTAGATTATTATCAGAAAGAACAAGTGACAACGGAAAGAAATCTAAACAGTTATCGACGCTGGATTGAAAACTATGTAAAGAAAAACACAGACGTCCAATTTTTTAATTGTACAGAAGGTGGTGCTTATATTAATAATTGGATTAATATTCCTTTAACTAATTTTTTTGGCATGTATTCGCAAAAGAATGTTTAACTAAAAACAAAAACACGGTCGCTTTCGCGGACCGCGTTTTTTTTAGTACTATTAACGGAGGAGTTGTAAAACACCTTGTGGTTGTTGATTCGCTTGCGCAAGCATTGCTTGTGCTGCTTGAGTAAGGATATTATTCTTCGTGAAGTCCATCATCTCTTTCGCCATGTCAACGTCACGGATACGTGATTCTGCTTGCGTTAGATTCTCAGTAGATGCGCCAAGGTTGTTGATTGTGTGCTCTAGGCGGTTTTGAACAGCTCCAAGATCTGAACGGTTTACAGATACTGTATTGATTGCTGCTTGAACACCTGATAAACCAGCTTTTGCAGTAGCATTTGTTCCATCCAATGCACCTAGAGCCTTTATTGCTAAAGTAGTAGAATCGTTCTTGCTTAATTTGAGTGTAATTATTTCATCAGTATTAGCACCTACTTGGAAAACAATATCAGATGAACTATTTAATAGTGTCTTTGTATTGAATTGAGTTTGACTTGCAATGCTATCGATTTGATCAGTTAGTGCAGTTAGTTCAGATTGAATTTTGTCATTGTCACTTGTTGTAAGTGTTTCGTTACCCGCTTTTGTATAAAGCTCAGCCATTCTTTGTAGCATTGCGTGTGTTTCGTTCAATGCACCTTCAGCTGTTTGGATAAGCGAAATACCATCTTGTGCGTTTGTAGAAGCTTGCTCCATACCGCGGATTTGGTTACGCATTTTCTCAGAAATTGCAAGACCTGCTGCGTCGTCTCCTGCACGGTTGATTTGAAGACCTGAAGATAGTTTCTCCAAGTTCTTTGAAGCTGCGTTGTTATTCATACCTAGTTGACGGTGCGTGTTAAGGGCTGCAATGTTATGATTGATTCTCATGATTAATTTTCCTCCTTGAGTTGTGTGTTTGATCCACTTCCTTGTGGACCTACAATTTTATTGTTGTTCACGGTGCAAGAGTCGGCCGAACTCTTATCTGCCGCTTACAATACTAATATCGGACAAGCTTGTTAAGTGTTTAGCTTTTTTACAATCTTTTTATTTCTTCTTTGTGAGTTGTGAGAAGAGTGCAGCATCAAGGCCTGTTGCTTCAGTATTTGATTCAGAAATCGAGAGAACAAGTTCACCGCGTAAGATGTCTACTGATTTCGGCGCTTCAATTCCAATACGGACAGTATCGCCTTTTACTTCAAGTACACGTATTTCAATATCATCACCGATTTTGATTGTTTCGTTTGATTTACGAGAAAGTACGAGCATGGGTTACGCCTTCCCTTCTGTTGCTATGACTTGGGTGCCAATGGAGTGACGCATGGAGAATTTGTTGTCGTTTAGAATCATCTGTTTTGCTTTTTTTTTGTTTGATTGGAAAATCAGTGGTGCTTGTAAGTTAATTGTTGAGGTTTCGAATGGTTTTTTTAATGAGAGAACGCCGAGAACGAAGATGTCTTTGTACGTTTTGATTTCTAGCAGGTCGATGGTTGGTTCATCTATGTTGAATGAGTAGTCTTCGACGAGTGTATATGGGTTCGCGACGATGAACGCTACGACTGGCGTTTTGGTTGATTGGAGCACTTGAAATGTGTCGTTTCCTTCTATTGGAAGGAGTGCAAATTCATTTTCTGTTTTAAAGCCTGGCATTCCTTTTGGGAAGTGCCATATATGGCTCGTTTCAATTTTCAAATCACCGTGAAATTTTGTTTGGATTTTCATTTCTGTTCGCTCCTTTAATAGTGACTGTTTTTTTAGCGTAACATGGTTTAAGTAAGAAAAAAAGATTGGTAGTGGAAAACCAATCTTTCATTAGAGTGCCAAGCTCTGCCACCCAGTACGATTGTAGAGATTGGGTGTTACTAGCCCCCCTTGACACGGACTACCATTTAACATCAATCTGTATCGATGGGTATTGTTCCATTTCTCCTGTTACTTTTCCTTGTACATAAGTGTGGATTGGTTGATTGATTTGAGTGTTGATGATTGGATTTTGTCTTGTTGATTGGACATTGGTTGTCCCCGGTGTGATGGACATTTGAATTTTAGTTCGGTCACCAGTAAAGCCTATGCCAATTGGTGCAGGTGGTGGTGTTGCGTTTTGCTTCGCTATATGTGCAATCACGTTACCGACATGCTCAATTTTCATAAGTTGTTGGCCTTCTTGAACACGTCTCGCGACGCCTTCCATTGCACCTTGTTGACCGTATTGTGCATTTTCTTCAATTCGTCTTCTCACGCTTTTAATATCGATTTCGGCACGGTTTTCAGCTGTATCGATTGATAGTTGAGGTCTCGTTGTTGATATTTCTAAGGTGGCGGCTGGTTGTTGGATGTTCATCATCGCTTTTGGTTGTTCAATTTCCTGGGTCGATTTGGTGATTTGAAGAGCAAGGACGCCGCTTGTTGTTTGAATTTGTAATTGTGGGATGTTCATTTGACTCCCCCCTATTCAATGGAATATGTAAGGGTACCAGGTCACTGACATCCATTCGTGTTCTTACTCGAATTGTGATAGCTCCTAACATCCCGATTTACGATTTATCGAAGGAAATCAACAAGTGATGGTTGAATAATACGTGCACCAACGGAAAGTGCGGCACGATGAATCGCTTCTTGTGTAACCATCTCCGTAATTGCTTCGGCTGCGTTAACATCTTCATTTTCACTCATTTGTTTTTTTGCAATACCTTCTTGCGCTTCAAGACGATTCTGCATCATTTCAGCTCGATTTTGACGTGCACCGATGTCTGCTCTGGCAGTTAGGACATTACCTAGTTCTTCATCGATTGTGGTCATTGCTGCGTTAAAGTCGGCATGAACAGGAACTCCGGCGTCTACTAGGTTTTGAAATACATCATCAATTTTCTTAAATAGTTCCAACGCTTTCGTATTGACCTCTAAAGATACGCCGTCAAACACTTCAACTTCCACGGAATTAGTAAATCCTGGTGGCGTACTGTTACCAGTGATAGGATCCACCTGAGGATATCCATTAACATTATCATGTAGCGGAGTTGAGGTTTTCGTTCCACTAAATATATACTTATCCCCTACCTTAGTGTTCGCCATATCTTGGATTTGTTCACGTATTTGCTTCAATTCGCTCATGACATTGTCACGATCTCCAGGTGTTAATACATCGTTCGCCGCTTTTTTAGCAAGTTCACTTGCACGACCAAGTGCTTTCCCTACATTATCGAACGCATCATCTGCGCTGTCTAATCTACTATGCACCTCACCTATATTCCGTTGGTATTGCATAACCTTTTCGACTTGAATACGATACCCCATACCTTTCATGACGACGACAGGGTCATCTGATGGACGGTTCACTTTTTTACCCGTGAGAACTTGTTCTTGTATTTTCCCCATTTTATTATAACTAGCGGTTAGATTTCGAAGCATATTATTGGATAGCATTGATTGTGTAATGCGCACTTAATTTCCCCCTCTAAGTAAATTTGACACACATTCGCGCCCTCCTACGAATTGCAGCAGTGCCTGGGCATCCCTTTAAAATGGCATTCCAAATTATCTTCCAACGACGCCCATACCGTTGATGATTTTATCAAGTGTTTCATCTACAACGGTTATCATACGTGCAGAAGCATTATAAGCTTGTTGGAATCTAATCATGTCTGTCATTTCTTCGTCCAATGAAACAGCGCTGATAGATGAACGGCGATGTTCGACCGCACCAAGTAATGTGATTGAATTGACTGCATTGCGCATCGCTTGTTGGCCGTCGACGCCTAGTTTACCAATGACGCTTTGAAAATATTTTTCTAAGGTTGCGCCACCAAGATCCGGATTATCCGAATCTCCCAATGGTTTAGAATTAATATCAGAAAGTCTTTGTGCATTTTTACCGTTACCTGGCTCAGCGTCATTAACTGAAGAATCCGATGCAGCTAGCTTATTAGGGTCTTTTCTGAGATCTTCTGATACTTTCATATTCCCAAGCGTAAAGGGTTCAACAAAAAAATCGACACCCGTATCACCATTGATGTCAGTTCCCTGTCCATGAATTTTATTGAATTCCTTTACAAATGCTTCTGCCATTTTATGCAAATCATTAATCATGTCAAGGTAAAGACCTTTGCCATCAGCTGTGCCATACGAACTCATCAACGATTTTATTTTACCGCTTTCTAAGAAGTCCGCATGTCCAGGCGTTTTTGTTGTTCCATCACTCGATATAATTGTCATTCCTGAGATTGGGATATTCCCTGTTAGTGAGTCCGGATTTGTTTTCAGTGTTGCCGATTTGCTACCTGAAACAAGTTCAACAGGATCACCATTTTTCATTTTCAACGTAATCGTAACGGAACCCTCAGCTACCGCAAGTGCACGTCCACCTGATTTATCATAACTCGTCTCTATAGGGACATACATAGATAATTCATCTATGAGCAAATCTCGTGCATCGTATAAATCATTTGGCAGGTAGCCGTTTGGTTCTACTTCTGAAATTTGGCGGTTTAATTCGGCTATTTGTTGGAGCTTAGAGTTTATATCTGTCGTCGAGATGCTAATCTCTTTGCCGATGTTCGTTTGAATATCGCTTAGAGATTTATGCATGTAGTTAAATGAATCAGCTACCGCTTCACCTCTACGGACTACGACTGAACGCGCACCACTTTCGCTTGAATTGGTGGCAAGGTCTTGTAGTGATTGCCAAAATTCACTGAGTGATTTTTGAAGTCCGTGTGCAGAAGGCTCGTTCAAGACGTCTTCCATTTGTGATATTGCAGCTGATTTAGATTCCCAGAAACCGAGCTTGGTCGACTCTTGTCTAAACTGGTGATCGACAAAACCATCGCGAATCCGCTGAATCGAACCCGCCGTAACACCTGTCCCTAGAAATCCCGGCATAGTACCAGCACCTAGACCGACGCCTGGATGACCTGCTGTCGCCTCCATATTGACGCGTTGTCGTGAGTAGCCAAGTGTGTTGGCATTGGAGATGTTGTGGCCTGTTGTATATAATGCGGATTGCTGTGTGAAAAGTCCGCGTTTACTCGTTTCAAGTCCCATAAATGTAGACAATATTTTACCTCCTCAGGCGTTGGTGTCGAATGTTGGTTTTTCTTTGGTCTGAGCGCGTCCTATAACTTCTGTTTTTGAGTAATTGACCGCTTCTGAGCGCGGTCTGACCATGTCCAGCGATAGATTCACGAACTGAAGGGATTGATAGGTCAATTTCTGATTCAAATCATTTTGCCATTTCAAGTCATGAATCGCATGCAGGAGACGGTCCCTCGCCTCCTCAAGTTGCTTTCTTTCTGCATCTTTTGCAGCTGTTAGTACGTCGGCTACGGTTGGTTGTACGGGCACGAATCTTCCTTGATTCGTTAAGTATTCCGCCACTGCGACTTGCCGTTGGTTGTCCATTTGGGCTATTGCTGCAAGATGGGCTTGCTCCCCTTTTATAAGTTCATCGAGTGCGTCCATGTCACCATTTTTAATGTGTGCTGTCTTGTCGTACGCAAGTTTTAGTAGACTGCTGTGTAGTTTTTCTAGGTTGTCGAGTGTCGTCAAGATTGTTGTGATGGACATATAATCCGCTACTTTCGTTTGTTTTATTTATTGTAGTAAGAAGTTAGTTTTTGCGCCAGTTGTTCTGGGTTAACTTTGTATGTGCCTGCGTCTACTTGTGCTTTTATTGCTTGGACTTTTTCGTTCCGTTCTAACGTATATGAAGAAACCTCTGAGAGTTGCTTTGCTTCGGATGAGATTTCAAGTTTGTCGCCTTGTTGTACTTTTTGTGCTGTTTTCTCTGTCTTCAATTCATTTACTTTATACGGATTCATTGCTGGAATATTAATTTTTGGAATTTTCATCTTCTTAACTCCTCTCTTTTTTAAGTTACTATACCACTTACGTTCTTAGTTCGGCATTTAAAGTGAAATATTTAGAGGTCTTTTGGACGAAAAGCATTAAGTGATATTTTTCCCATTACGATCTATATAAAAAGTTCCTTTTTCTTTTTCCTCAATCGATTCTCTAATTTCTCTTGCCGCCTCAAACTGATTTAGGTCAGCTTGTAGGGTGTTTGTACAACGCTCACATAGTTTTCCACTTTGTGTAAGTGCACCGCATTTATCGCATGGGTAGCCGAGGTTTGGGAATAAAGCTGGTTGCAAACGACCTTTACGAACCCATTTATGAAGAAGTGTTTCAGTGACTCCGGTTACTTCGACTATTCTTTCAATAGTTGCCGCGCGATTTTCACGTCTTCTTAAAAATCTGGACACTTCTTCATATAATTTCTCTTCGCTTTGTGCACAATTCCCACAAACGTCCCGTATACCTGTGTAGTTAAAGAAGCCGCCGCATGTAGGGCAATTTTTAAGTTCTGCTTGGTTTTTCATTCGTAGTTTCTCCTGTCTGGTGTTTGTTTAATCAGGCACGAATTAGCGTGATAGCCTCTACTCTCTTAGCACCTGCTTCCTTTAAAAGGATAGCCGCATGTCGAAGTGTTGTGCCTGTTGTATAGATATCATCTACTATTATATAAGTTTTAGGTTCAATGATTATAGATGGTTTAATTGTGAATAAAGGTGCCATTTCAAGGCGTTGTGCGCGAGATTTCTCACCCATTGATTCAGTATTCGTTTTTTCCAAAATGTCTTCATAAGGGATTCGTGCACGTTTCAGTAGTTCTTCTATATGAGAAAAAGTTCTTTGTATTTTCTTATCAGCATGCATTGAAATTGGAATGATACGTTTCTTTGATTTCAATACATCCCGTAAATCATTTGCGAAAACACCTGCTAGTGCGACGTCTTGTAAAAACTTATATTGGTGTAAATAATCTTTCATCGCCTCATTGTATACGTAGAGGGATGTTAGTTGGTCAATGTTTTGGTGTTCTTTATTAATATCGGCACGTTTAAATCTTTTTGAACAGTTAGCACAAATGATTGATTTTTTATCAATGCCAATAAGCGCTTTCCACGTTGTAGGTGTAGCTATCGGTTTTTCACATAGGAGGCATTCGTTCACTTTCAAACACCGCCTTTATTCAGTAAAAGAATTTCTTTTTTTGCATCATCCATCGCATGTGAAATGCCGTGGTGAAAAAGGACGAAATCGCCTGTTGGGTAGTCGGATGATCTACCGACGCGTCCGCCAATTTGGATGAGTGCACCTTTGTTGAATGTTTGTTGTTCAGCACCGATGACGGCTACTTGGACATTTGAAATCGTGATGCCGCGTTCTAGGATGGTAGTTGTAAGGAGGCCTGGGAGTTTTTTGTCACGCAGTAATTGAACATATTCTTTACGTTCAGGATGTGCCGCGTGAACGGCTTTAATTCGCGAATCAAGTAGTTGAAAAAGTGGTTCGGCTTCTTCCATGAGTTCGATGTGGTGAAAGAAGATGAGAAATGGTTCTTTATTTTTAAGTCTTTGCTCAGTCCAAGTGATCAACTTTTTCGGTAATTTCCCTTTATTAATGTGACGGGCGTAGTTCCAGAGTGAATTGTAGCGTGGTACTGGTAAGGGATGTCCGTGGTATCGGCGGTTGATTGTCGAGACGGCGCCTGACTTTTTAATGTCATAAATGAGTTTTTTTGAAGGTGTTGCGGTGACAGCTATAATTGGTGCATTTGGTTTTGCGGCTTTTTTTACAGCGCGTTGAAGCGTTTCGTCTGCTGTGTACGGAAAAGCATCTGCTTCATCGACGAAAATGACATCAAAAGCGTGTTGGAATCTATATAGTTGGTGGGTTGTGGCGAGTATAAGTTGGGCTGGTCCGATTCCTGTTTTTGCGCCGCCGTATAATGCTTCGATGGTCGTTTTCGGGAAAGCTGCGCGGAGGCGTGGTTCAAGTTCGAGGATGACATCGACTCTTGGTGCGGCGAGGCAAATGCGTTTTCCTTCTAATAGAAGTTTGTGAATCGGTTCAAATAGGATTTCGGTTTTTCCTGCGCCACAAACTGCATGAATGAGATGTGGTCTTCCGAGTAGCGTACTTTCTGCAAGTTCGTTGGAGGCTTGTTGTTGTCGCTGCGTAAGCGTACCTTTCCAAGCGATCGTATGTGTCGTTTCGTAAGTTGGAGAGGCTGCATCCCAAATGATAAGTTCTGTGCAACTCGAAACGCGCCCCATTTTGAGACAATGCCTACAATAAGTACAAGGTGCGTCGCATTTTGCACAGTTGAATGTGGTGAACCGGTTTTGTGCGTCATTCTCACACCGATTACAAAAGTGGCGCGGTTTATTCAGCAGTGTGACAGTTTTAATTCCTTGGATTATTTTAATATGTCCCGCTGTGATGGATTCATCAATTTCCGCTTTTGAAAAAGGTGTATGTAATCTGTGCCAAATACGACCGCTTAGAAAATTTTGAATAGCAAGATCAATTTTTTTCATTGGCATAACTCCTTTTAGTATTAGTCTAAATGACGCTTAACCCAACCCAATCCCATTGCGCCTTCGCCTAGATGTGTACCGATAACGGGACCAAAATGGCTAATTGAAAATTTAGCACTTGGCACTTTCTCAATCAATTCATCGCGCCAAATCTTTGCATCTTCTGGGCGATTGGCATGAATAATGACAGCTTCCAGTCGGTATTTCCCAGCATCTTCAATTAATAATTCCATCATTCGATTCATCGCTTTTTTACGTGTGCGGATTTTTTCAAATGGGACAATTACTTTTTCTTGGAAATGCATGAGTGGTTTTACTTGCAGCAATCCGCCGATAAGTGCCTGCACGCTTGTAAGTCTACCACCGTGTTGTAAATGAATTAAATCATCTACCATGAAATAAGCACGCATCGTCTTTTTCATTTCATTCAGTTCGTCTATAATTACTTGTGGTTCTGCGCCTTCTTTGGCCATCTCCGCAGCACGAATGACGTAAAAACCTTGTAGATAGCATGAAATCTCGGAATCATAGGCGTATACATCAAGACCGTCAATCGCTTCACCCGCCTTTACAGCACTGTCATATACACCACTAATTCCACTTGATAGATGAATAGAAATAACCGCATCGTATTCAGTTTTTAGTGATTCAAATAATGTAGCAAACTTTTCAGTTGCCGGTTTAGACGTTTCAGGCATGACCTCTTCACCACGCATCTTTGTATAAAACTCTGAAGCAGTTATATCAATGCCTTCTTCATAAGTTTTCGCTTTAATAGTGACAGTAAGCGGAATCATATGAATATTGAGTTCCTTCATTATATAGGCCGGTACATAAGATGTACTGTCTGTAACAATAGCTGTTTTCAACATGATCACCCCTTCTTGATTGCTAGAAAAAACTTGCTTAGAAATTATGTAAATAAAAATAAGTGATTAGCCGTATTCTTATATAACTTCAATCCAATAATTGTATCCAGTGATTGGAGGTTTGTGTAAACTCTTGCAGGTTAGAATAACTAATGTTTAATTCATCCGTTAATTGATTCACTTTTTCCCACTCGAATCGTTCAACGGCAATTGAAAGCTCCAAAAAAGGTTTGATTTCTGTATCGCTTCCTATAAGCGTGCGCGCAACTTCATCTGAAAGTGGCAACATTTTAAGAATATCATCCCAATTACGACTTGTAATTACATCCATTAAGGAAAACATACCAGTCAAAAAGTAGGATTCTGGATTTTTCCTGCCAGTATTGATAGCAAGTAGCTCGCACATCTTAGCCCGTATTAGGGAATATTGCACCAAAGCTTTTACTTTTCCATTCTCGGTATTGTCGCTTATATCACGAAGGGTAAGAACGTGCATCCACTTTTTCATACCGTTTATGCCAATTACCATGATCGCTTGATTAATGGAACTTATTTTCCTTGGCATTCCAACGCCAGCAGAATTAATGAAGCGAAGTAGTTTATAAGATAAAGAGACATCACGTTTTATAAATTCAGCAATTTCCACAATATCTGGTTCAATCGCACTTAGCTTTTCTATAATTTGGAAATTAAGTTGTATATGTGTTGGAATCTCATAGCCTGATATAATTTCCGGTTGTGCAAAATAATAACCTTGGAATAACTTATAGCCAGATTCTTTAGCATAATTATAATCTTGTATTGTTTCTACTTTTTCAGCTATGAGTTTAATATGCGGATATTTCAATGCGAATTCTTCGATTATAAGCCGTTCCTTAATTGATGAAGCAAAAAAATCTACCTTTATATAATCAATAAACTCGAATAAAGAAGCGTGTGTTATATATTGCTTTTGCATGATAAAATCATCCATCGCAATTTTAAAGCCATCTTCTTTCATGAATCGAATTTTAGTAATAAGTGATGGCGTAATTTCTACGTTTTCAAGAATTTCAATGACGACAAGTTTTGGATCAAGGTAATTAAATACTTCCTTGGCTAGTAAACTACCTGTAAAATTAATAAAGGATAGGCCCTCATTATTTATTTTATCAATACCAATTGACATAAACGTATTAACAATGAGACCAATTGTTGCCTCATCTGCATCAATATCAGGGAAACTATTTTTACTACTGTTTCTATATAGTAGCTCATAAGCAAAAATGTTTTCATCTAGATCCAGAATGGGTTGCCTCCCTACGAAGACATTCATGCTTATCACCTCTTTTTGAATTATTGTATCACAATTACCGACATTACACAGTTCGAAATAGACTAACAAAATACTACAATAGCTTTTTAAATTAACTGCATTTTATTGAAACCACTTTTTTCGCGTCATATTCAGTTACTGCGATTGATTAACATAGCAAGGCGCCTCATTTCGTGGTATCTTTTACAGTATATAATGTTCGATTTCAGGGAGGGACTAAATGTGGAATGTATTCGTTATGAACAAAAGGGGAATATTGCATTTGTGGCGTTGAACCGTCCAGGAGCGATGAATGCTTTTAATTACGATTTGCTCGTAGAACTAAGTCAAGTCACAGAGTCTATTAGAATTAATCCCGATATACGCTTAGTTATTTTCACAGGTGAAGGCGAGCGCTCATTTAGTGTCGGGGCGGATTTGAAGGAACGGAAGACGCTGACCGACTTACAAGTGAAGCGGAATTTATTTAAAATTGGTGAAGTTTTTACCGCGATAGACGGTCTACCTCAACCGACGATTGCAATGATCAACGGATTTGCATTTGGCGGTGGGATGGAACTAGCGCTTGCATGTGATTTCCGAATTGCGGCACATACCGCATTGATGGGACTTACTGAAACAGGACTCGGCATTATTCCAGGAGCTGGCGGTACACAGCGCTTACCGAGGTTAATCGGCGAGACAAAAGCGCTTGAACTTATTTTAACAGCAAAAAGATTAACAGCGACTGAAGCTTTTGATTATGGTTTATTGACGCGTGTTGCGGCACAAGATAAATTAGAACAAGAAACAATAGATTTTGTCAACACTATTTTAGCAAACGGCCCAATCGCCTTGCAACAAGCCAAATTCGCTATTAAACACGGCATGAATGTTGATTTACAAACTGGATTGGCCATTGAACGTAAAGCATACGAAATAACAATTCCTACTGAGGACAGGATTGAGGCTCTCAATGCATTCTCTGAGAAGCGTAAACCAATATTCAAAGGAAAATAAAGGATGGTTGTAGATGAATAATGAATGGATTGCAGAAGAATCAACAGAGTTACTGAAATTTTTGTTTAAGGCAATGCCAAGTAAAAGTCGAAATTCGGTTAAATCGATTTTGAGTCGCGGTCAAATAAGTATTAACGGAGAGAAGACGACACAATTTAATGACACAATTAAACCAGGTGATAAGGTTGAACTTCGTGTCCGCGTCGCATCTGATGACGTTAAAATGACTGGCATAAAAATTATGCATGAAGACGATGAAGTCATTGTAATCGAAAAAGATGCAGGTATTTTATCAATTGCATCCGAAACTGAAAAAGATTTAACGGCATACCGCCAAATTACAAATTACATTAAAAGTATTTATCCTAAAAACCAGATTTTCGTCGTTCACCGATTGGACAGAGATACTTCTGGTGTCATGATTTTCGCGAAGAGCAAGGAAGTCCAGCAAACGCTACAAATGACATGGCAGGAATCGGTTCATGAGCGTACATATATCGCGCTTGTTGAAGGTGTTGTGAAAAAAGATGGTTCGTTGACTTCTTGGTTAACGGAAAGTAAAGCTTTCGTCGTCCATTCAAGCGATAGAGATAACGGCGGTCAAAAAGCGATTACGCATTATAAAGTGATGAAGTCAAACCGCTCGATGTCGTTGCTTCAAGTAAATTTAGACACGGGTCGTAAAAATCAAATCCGCGTTCATATGAAAGAAATTGGACATCCAATTGTTGGCGATAAAAAGTACGGCGCGAGCTCCAATCCACTTCGTAGACTTGGACTACATGCTCACGCAATTACTTTTGTTCATCCAAAAACAGGAGAAGCAATGCGCTTCGAGTCGGCAATACCTGCATCATTTCTACGATCAATATAATTCCAGTGTGTCGTATATTTTTGAAGGCAGCAACCTAAAAATGGAGATGCCCTATATGTACCTTAAATAAAACAGGTAGAGAAAAGTTATTGACTTAGAATGTTTGTTTAGTAACTTTCATCTTATACTTGATGTTGATTTCTTTGTATACTTTGATACGTCCAGCTGATTTGAATGCAGGCGGCGACTCCTGCGGGAACAGCGCGAACTGAAGACCCTGGATCGAGCACAGCGAGTGAAGCGGCTGAAGTCGTGCCCGCGGAAAGCGTCCGCCGGAATGGAAATCAGCGGGTTTCAAGATGAAAACGGGACTGCTCCAAAAGTCATTAAATGACCTTTGGGGTCAGTCCCATTTTTTAGATTCATTCTTTTTTCATTCATAAAGAATTCGATAACACACAGCGTGGACTTTTAGATACGAGTAATGAGGCTTGTGTGACGGCCATTAAAATATGCGTCGCCCCTTGTCGATCTGCTTCATGTGAAGCGCGAATAATAGGACTGTTTGCTTCATCCACAATATAACGCGGTGGTAAGTCATTGAGCGCAATCGCCATTATATCGTCTAAGCATCTTTCACACTTACATGATAAATGTAACTCATTTTTATTATTCAAAAGGACATCACTTACCACTTTTTCCATAACATTTATGATCGCCATATACTCATCCCCCAGTAGTTACCAAAAGAATCTTACATAATATACCAAGTATATCATTTAAAATATTCCCGGACAGTAAAATACTGAAGTTACGCCATACTAAGTTTAAATCTTCAATAAGTCATGATTTTTCAATAATGACTTTCCTGAAATTCCTGGCACTGTCATTTCATAAGGATGTAAAATAATATCCAGTTCCTCTGAAGTTAACACACCACTTTCGATACATAATTCCCGAATTGGTCTACCTGTTTCAAGTGCTTCCTTCGCAATTGCCGCAGCTACTTCATAACCTACATGCGGATTAATCGCTGTAATAATTCCGATGCTATTATTTACATACGCTTCCATATGCTCTACATTCGCAACGATATCTTTTAAGCAATATTTATTAAACACTGTGAAAACATTCGTCATAATTTCGATTGATTGAAGCAAGTTAAATACAAGTACAGGCTCCATAACATTTAGCTCAAATTGCCCCGCTTCAGACGCAAGACAAATCGTATGGTCGTTACCGATTACTTGGAAAGCGACTTGATTCAACACTTCTGCCATTACCGGATTCACTTTACCAGGCATAATCGAAGAACCAGGTTGACGTGCTGGTAGTGATATTTCTGCTAATCCCGTTCTAGGACCAGATGCCATCAGGCGTAGGTCGTTTGAAATTTTAGACATATTGATCATACAACCTCTTAATGCTGCTGATACTTGAACGTAAGAGTCCGTATTTTGCGTAGCATCTACAAGATTTTCTGATGAATGTAAATCAATTCCACTGTTCTCGGATAAAAACTGTACGACCTTTTCAATATAAAGTGGATCAGCATTCAAACCAGTACCTACTGCAGTTGCGCCCATATTCACTTCATATAAATACTTTCTAGACGCACCGACACGCTCAATATCTCTGTTTAAAACACGTGCATAGGCCTCGAATTCCTGCCCCAAACGAATTGGAACTGCGTCTTGTAAATGTGTACGCCCCATCTTTAACCACGGGTGGAATTCTATCGACTTTTGCATAAATGTGTCATATAAATTATTCATGACCGAAAGGAGTTCTTCAACTTTAACGAGTGTCGCAATATGAATAGCTGTTGGGAATGCATCATTTGTTGATTGTGCCATATTGACGTGTGAGTTTGGGCTAATGACACCATAATTCCCTTTTTCTAGTCCCATTATTTCCAATGCACGATTCGCAATTACTTCATTGGCATTCATATTCATCGACGTACCTGCCCCGCCTTGTATCGGATCTACAAGGAATTGGTCATGTAACTGACCAATGATAATTTCATCTGAAGCTTGGATAATTGCTTGTGCCACTTTTCCATCAAGTTGACCAGTAAGTAAATTTGCTTGCGCTGCAGACTTTTTCACAATCGCAATCGCCTTTATTAAATGTTTATTCACCGGGTATCCAGTGATAGGGAAATTTTCAACAGCACGCAATGTCTGTATGCCATAATAAGCATTTTGAGGCACATTCTTTTCACCAATATAATCTTTTTCTATTCTAAAATTGGTTACTTGTTCCATTCAGTTCACTCCCACACTTGTCTTTCTTTAACAGTAGTACTTTTCATATAAATACACAACGTTATTCTCAGAATAATTTAACAACGTTTTCTATTGATTTTTGTCCAATAGGATAGTGGGCATATTTGACAAGTACTTTATAAATACCTTGCAAACCAACCTGTTATTTCTTCGAGTTGTGCAACGCGCAAATTAGGTAAGCCTGTACGAGATAAATTATGATCTGATTCTGGAAAACGAACAAATTCTGTTGTTTTCTCCATGCTTTTTAACGTTATATAAAGTTGCTCTGCTTGCTCAATTGGACATCTCAAATCTTTTTCCGAATGGATAATTAAAAGCGGTGTTTCTATATCTGCTGCATATTTCAACGGCGATATTTCCCACAATCTATTCACATCTGTCATAGCTACCTCGTGTTGCCAGTCACTGAAATAATAGCCAACATCTGATACGCCGCAAAAACTGACCCAGTTAGAGATAGAGCGTTGCGTGACAGCTGCTTTAAATTTATTCGTATGACTGACAATCCAATTCGTCATAAAACCCCCATAGCTACCGCCAGTTAACCCAAGTCGTTCAACGTCAATCCAGTCATTTTCTTTACTTACATAATCAAGCCCCAGCATAATATCTTCATAGTCATTACCGCCGTAATCACCACGAACAGCATCTACAAACACCTGACTATAACTATGGCTGCCACGGGGATTTACATATAGCACACCGTATCCTTGTGCCGCCAATAGTTGCATCTCGAGGAAAAACAAATTGGCATACATTACATGCGGACCGCCGTGGATTTCAACAATAAGAGGATACTTCTGACCTTCTTCATACCCCACTGGTTTCATAAGCCAGCCATGCACATCCCAATTTTTCGCACCATTATAAACAATCGCTTCTGGCTTGATAAGTTCAACTTCATCCAAAAACTTATTATTAAATGAAGATATCGCCTCGCGTTCGCCAGTCATAATCGTTTGCTTAAATAACTCACCAGGATTCACAGCATCACTCACCGCAATAAGCGCAAACTCACCACTTCGAGCCACACTATAGCCGTATATCGTCTCATTTTCAGGGGAAGCTGGATAAACAGCACCGTCAAGCGATGCGAAATAAAGCCGTACATCACCCATTGTGGATAGTTGGAAATAGAGGTAATTGTCTGTCGTCCACATAAGAGCAGGTGCAGGCGCATCTTGATGCAAGTCTCCGATGCTATGATCCCCAACTGGTGAGTCAATGCCATCTGTTAAGTTCATACGCGTTTCATCTGCTGTATCATAGACAAACAAATTTGTGTGCGTCGCGTTTTCATATTGACGGTCCGCACCCGTGAACGCGATATATCGATCATCAAAAGAGAATGACGCGCCGCTGTAATAGCCTTCTTCATCCATCAATACCGTTTCTTCTTTCGTATCAATATCAACGACATAAAGGGGCTGATGAAATAAGTGGTCTTGATTTTCACTTTTATTAACACTCATGACCAATTTCTTGCCATCATGCGAAACCGCTTGCAGCGTATAATTGTGATTCAAATTTGTAAACTGTTCAACTTCACCTGTTTCAATATCTATGATGCCTATCTGTCTAAATTTATCTTCCTCAACAAAACCGACTCCATCCATTTTATATTTCATCTTCGTAACACGGACGGGTTTCGGTTTACTATTCCCTTCTTCTTCCTTTATATCCGTAAATGTACCGCCCGCTTTTATGACCCCATTTACCCAAATATTTTTGCCGCAAGATGCCCATTGGAAACTCGAAACACCAAGTTCAAAATATGTCAGTTGTCTCGCTTCCCCGCCTCTTGTCGGTAATATATACACTTGATTATTTTCGTCCCGATTTGATAAAAAAGCGACTTCAGTCCCATCAGGTGACCATTTAGGAGAACTCACACTACCTTTTCCATATGTCCACTGCGATACTTCATTAGATTGAATAGCCACATGAAATAAATTAGATATATATGTATTTGCCTCTTGATCAATATGCGTCTTCAAAAATACAGCTTCCTTACCATCTGGTGAAACTTGTGGATTCGTGACCGAACATAATTCAAACAAATCCTCAGCAATCAATGTACGTTTCGTCAATTAATATTCCCCCTTATGATTTAGCACAACAACAAAGTCTATACTTGACTGTAAAAATGAAATATTATTTATATGATTTACCACTTCATTCTTAGGATTGGAGCGGAAGGCGACGACTCCGGCGGGAATTAGGATGAATGTAGTTCAATTCATCCCTGAGACAGGTGAGACCCTGGAAGAAGCTCAGCGACTGAAGCGGCTCACCGCTCGCCCCGCGGAAAGCGTTCGCCTGTAGCGGAAATCCGGTGGCATTGTATAATATTTATCAAGAACATCTTTTGGTGAAGAGCAATGATTCCCTATAATATATTTCGACATTCGTAACAGTCCACCTTTTATAATAAAGAATAAGCAATGCCATTTCCAGTTCAGTAATCTTTAATTAGAAATAGTTTACACAGTTAAAAACCTTTATATTTGATATACTTAGATAACTACTATTGGGGGTGTTTTCATGCATGACAATATCTTCAAACAGGTTCAAGAATTCATTATCCATAAAATAAAGCCTGACTTCATTATCATTTTCGGATCCTATGCAACAGGTGCTACGCATAGCGAAAGTGATATCGATATCTCATTCTACCGCGAAGATCATACATTCTCATCTTATGAACTGTTTATGTTGGCACAAGAGTTAGCCGAGATTTTAAAGAAAGAGGTTGACCTAGTGGATTTAAAAGAAGCTTCTACCGTATTTGCGGCTCAAATATTTTCAACAGGAAAAGTAATTTACAGTCGTAATGAAAGGCTACGCATGGAATTACATGCCCGAATTTATAAAATGTACGCCAGATTAAATGAAGAACGTCAACCCATTCTCGACAAAATTAATGAAAGGGGTTCAATCTATGGTACATGATGTTATTTTAAATAAGATTAGCATTATAGAAAGATGCATTGAGCGAATTAACACAGTATATGACAATAACGAAGCTAATTTATCCGATTTTACTAAACAAGACTCTATCGTTCTAAACATCCAACGAGCTTGTGAAGCAAGTATCGACCTTGCCATGCATTTATGCGCCACAAATCAGTTTGGGTTACCACAGAAAAGCCGTGACGCTTTCGACTTTCTATTTACAAACGGAATTATCACGACAGAGTCCACCGCTACCATGAAAGCAATGGTCGGTTTCCGCAACATTGCAGTCCATAACTATCAAACGATTAACATCAATATCCTAAAAGAAATCGTCGAACGTCATATAAATGACTTTTCAACTTTCACAAAACAAATTCTAAAATATCAAGTAAAATAAAACCCTCTCTAAAGGGTTTTATTTTTATTTCCATTTAAATAACGCTAACCCACTTACTCGGTCAGCGCAACAATCCAATTATTTAATTTTAAAAACAGCAATCATCTCACTTAAAGATTCCGCCATTGTGCTAAGAATTACAGCCGAAGAAGTAATTTCCTCCATCGTCGCATTTTGCTCTTCCGCAGCGGCCACAATATCATGAGAATTGGCATCAGAGCGCTCTGACATTGCAGCCACTTCTCCGACCAATTGCTTCATCGTTAATGTACTCGCACTAATTTCTTCACTTATTGCAGAAATCTCAATAGACTGAACGGATACTTCGCTCACCATCCTTGAAATCCCTTTGAAACTATCGCCCGTTTGCTGAACCATCGTAAGCCCCTCGGAAACAAATGATTTAGACGTATTCATTGCCGTAATCGCGTCTGCAACCTCACGCTGTATTTCTTCAATAAGTCCACGTATGTCATTCGCAGCAGATCTAGATTCCTCAGCCAACCCCTTAACCTCGCCTGCCACGACAGCAAAGCCTTTTCCATGCTCACCCGCTCTAGCCGCTTCAATTGATGCATTAAGCGACAATAAATTCGTTTGTCCTGCGATATTTGTGATGATTGAGACAATTTTCCCGATTTCTTCAGATTTCTTATGCAATGCCTCTACAACATTAGCTGTATTGTCAGTTGATTGTTCAATATCTTTCATTTTTTTAACTGTCGATTCCATTATGACTGTTCCCGTTTTTGTAAATTCTGTAGTCGACAACGCCAAATCTGAAACTTTCGAGATTGAGGCGGATGCCTGGTCCATCCCCTTCGCTATTTCATCTACAATTAAACTACTAGATTGCGCACTTTCTAATTGTACCGATGTGCCTTCTGAAACTTCAATAATTGAGTCGGTAATTTGTGCGGACGCATGTGTTGTTTCCTCTGCACTTCTTGATAATGCCACTGAAGTAGCTGCAACAGTTGTAATATGTTGATGAAGATTGGTCAGTAATTGTTTTAATTGTGCCAACATCGCATTAAAGTCATGTGTTAATTGACCGATTTCATCATTGGATTCAAATGCTAATGGTTCGATCGACAAATCTCCTGTTGCCATTGACTTGAAGTTTTCTGACAAACGTATAATTGGTTTTTGCACCGTTTTTATTAAATATCGTATTGCGATAGCGGATATAATGATAGCTACAATTGTAAGAACGCTCATTAAAATTAAAACATTTTTATAAGATGCCTCGCCCTTTTCTTCAATTGCCACAGCTTCTGCATGATGCAAATCACTTAACGTATTGAATTCCTCGTTAATCGTATTGAGCGCAATTATCGCAGCATAGGTTCCCTCGGTTGCCTCATCATCTCGATCAGAGCCACTCAAGTCTATGATTACTCTCGTCTGTTCAACGAAACCTGACCACTCATCCGTAATTTTATTAAGTAAGTCTAACTCTTTTTTTTCTTTCAATAAATTTTTATACGAACTAATAACTTTATCCGTTGTTTCTATATCTTTATTAATTTGCTCTTCATACTTTAATTCGAAAGCACGGTCTGTTGAAAGAATATGCCTTTGCGTAAACCCAAGAACATTTTGTGTCACTTTCTCAAGTTCATTTATATTTTCAATTTTGGGGATGATCTGTTGATTTATTATATTTGTATTTTTATTCAGTGTGTAAGAGCTAATTACCCCGCCAATACTGACTGCAAAAATTAGGCCCATCATTATCGTAAATATTGCAGTTAACTTTCTTCCAACAGTCCATTTCATCCTATTTCTCCCTTAGAACACTTTCTTTTTATTATCGTCATTTTTACTCATATTGTAAATAAAATATAAATTTTATTTTTGCATCATACGAAAAGGAAGTTGTCCCTATAATATATAAACCCACTTTTACTCAACGGTCAAAAAAGGCCTCCCCATATCAGGGAGACTTTTCATTTAATTTATATCCCTACTTGTTCTTTCAATGATCGTCTTAATATTTTACCCGTAGCATTTTTTGGTAGCTCTTCTAAAAACTCGAAACGCTTCGGCACTTTATATTTAGCGAGACGTGCTGCACAATAATTTTCTAGCGCTTCTGCATCTTCTTCTATGCCTTCTTTTAAGACGATAAAAGCCAAAATTGATTCGCCGAAATCAGGATCTGGTAAGCCTACAACCGCAGCTTCAACAATGTCACGATGTGCGAATAGCACTTCCTCAATTTCTCTTGGATAAACATTGAATCCCCCTACGATTACGAGGTCTTTTTTCCGATCAACAATATAGAAGTAACCATTTTCATCACGTTTTGCCATATCGCCTGTATACAACCAACCATCTTTAATTGCAGCAGCCGTATCCTCTGGCAATTTATAATAACCCTTCATCACGTTAGGTCCGCGCACTATGAGTTCTCCTACTTCATTTACCCCAACTTCAACACCTAGTTCATCAACGACTTTATTTTCAACGTTTATGATATTTGTCCCAATTGATCCTGGAATCCGGTCACAATCTAACGGATTGAAACAAGTAACCGGTGAAGCTTCTGATAAGCCGTAACCTTCTGAAATACGCACGTTAAACTTCTCTTCAAACTTATGAAGCAGTGATACTGGAAGTGAAGAACCTCCTGATATTGCCAATCTTACAGTTTCAAAGTCTTCAGTTTTTCCATCTGGAAATTGATATAAGAAGTTGTACATTGTTGGAACAGCCGCAAATACAGTCGCCTTCTGTTCTCTCACAGTATTAAATACATCCACTGGGCTAAAACGCGGAACAATTAACACTGTAGCACCAGTCAGTAAAGGAGCATTTACAACAACGGATAGTGCGAATACATGAAATACGGGTAGCGTCGCGACAACGCGGTCATTTTCAGTGAAACCAAGATAATCTGCAATATCTCTCGCATTTGAGTATATGTTTTTATGCGTCAACATAGCCCCTTTTGGTCGTCCCGTCGTTCCAGATGTATAAAGAATGATAGCGGTTTCATTTTCATCTAAAGCCATTACATCAACATCTGGTTTACTAGTTGCCAATAAACGGGAGAATGAATGAACCTTCGCTTTCACTTCTTCCGGCAACGCCGCCATCTTCTCAGTTGTTTCTGGAACCGTTTCGCAAATGATATATTTTTCAACAGTCGGAAGTGCTGCCGCTGCTTTTTCAACAAGTGGTAGTAATAAATCGAGTGCAATAATTACCTTAGCGTCACTATTATGTACAATATACATAATTTCATCAGGACTATAAATTGGATTAATCGGAATCGCCGTAGCACCAAGTCTCATCGTCGCATAAAGCGAAATTAGAAAATGAGGTGTATTTCCTAATAAGAAAGCTATATGGTCCCCTTTTTCAACACCAAGATCTTGAAGCGCAGAAGCGAACATAGAAACGGATTGATCAAACTCTTTATATGACGTGTCTTTCCCCATAAAATGGTAAGCCGCCTTCGTAGGTTGCGCGACAGCCGTATTGTGTACACTAGAAACTAAATTCATACATACATCCCCTTTTTATTGAATGAATAGTCATTCAGTTATCCCTCATAATCATTATATAAGAAAAGTTCTGTCAATACAATATTGTTTGTGTTTTGAATTGAATTAAAGTAATTAAATCACTAATAATTCTCTTACTATAATTTTGGCAAGTCCCGTTGATTGGAGTGCAAGGCGGCGACTCCGGCGGGATTAGCGGGAAAGGTGAGACCCAGCAGGGAGCGCCAGCGATCCGATGCGGCTCACCGCCCGCCCCGCGGAAAGCGTCCGCCTGGAACGCAAATCAACAGTCTTCTATAGCAGAACCCCGCACCTAATTGACTTTTTCAGCTGCCGAAGCCTATCTAGAAGCCTTAATATGCGTTAAATAGCGCCAACGAATTAAATAAAAATAACATAACTGCATAATAGAAAAGCCTACAAGCACACTTACAAGTTCTTTCACAATAGAAATCTCAGCAAGCGCATCCCAAATCACCTGTAAAGATAAAAACGCAAACGAACTATGAAGAAATGCGACACCCCACGGCAAGAAAAACTGTGGCATTAACTGGCGATTGACAATCTTTTTAAATTCTCGATCTGTTAATCCTAATCTGCGGAGCACATCAAACCTTTTCCGGTCCTGTTCTAGCCGCGTATATAATCGAAAATAGATAAAACTTCCGGCCGCAAGTAGAAATACTTCTGCCAATAAAAGCCCGATAAACAGAAGCAATGAAAACGTCGTATGGATAACCGAATAATTAAGCCCTGGATTATCAAAAGAATAGGGCAGTGAATTTGCATTCCCAGACATAAAGGATTCAGTTATATTCGTATCTAATGACAAACCAACATCTTTTGTTCGTTGCCAATCTGGTACTTGAAAAGCATAATACATAAATGATTGTGAACGATTAGAAATCCCATTCGCTTTCACAGTTTCAAAATCAGCATCGTTTAAAATGATAGCATTTGTCCCAATTGAATTAGAAGAAAATAATTGATAAGGATAAGCACCATCAATCTTAACCTTGACACCACTTCCCTCTAAATTTGTGTTTACAATTCGCTTGTTTAAACTTTCATAAGAAGAATTAGATGGTGGTAAAAAAAGTGCCTTCCCTTCTTCTATGACAATTTCAGGATGACCAGATGCTTTTGCTAATACATTTACATCTGCATTGCGCAGGACTTCAACAGAACTACTTGAGTAAGTTGACGTTTGTTCCACTATCGGAATCTCTACGAGCGTATAGTCAATTTCATGCGCTTTAAGCTCCGCCTTTAATTGTGCAATATGCACCTGCTCTAGGTCATTTTCAGCATCACTAATATAAACCAAACCAAGCGGATTCATCTCACGATATTGTGAAGCAAATGAAGTAAGTGAAGCAAGTGTGCCCACCGACATAAAAGCAATCGTTGAAACAATGGTCACGATAAAAAACATTCGCGCATTTTCCCGTAAGCTAACGGCACCTTCGGAAATTGACAACAACCTAAAATTTCGCCAATAAAAACGTCGATGTTTTCTCATTTTATGGAGAATCATCGGGACAGATTCCGTAAAGAAGTAAAATGTACCGATTGTCGCAAGTGGCGGCAAAAATATGAGTAAATTAATAACAGTCACATAAGATGTCGAAGCTGCCATCACATAGGAAAGTCCGAGAAAAGCGAGCCCCATATAACCACGAACTTTTGAATAGCCATACAATCCTTTTTCACTCACATCACCCGAAAGTAAATCTACAACTTTCCCGGAACGAATAAACACAGGTGCAACGAATGAAATAATAATAAATAAACTTAGAAATGCGCCTATCGTTAACGCAAATGGTTGCCAAGAAAAATAGAGTGGTAATGCTGGAAGTAATAAAATCTCACGTAGTATCATGAAGAAGAACTTTGAAAAAATAAAACCTAAAGCAGTTCCAACACCAATTGACGTAACACCAATTATCATTGTTTCAATAAAAATAAGTCGATTTAGTTGTCTCTTTTCCATACCTAAATGAAGCAGCACACCAAACTCATTTGAACGTGCTTGCAAAAAAGCGCGCATCGAATAAAACAGGAAAAATAATGTAAAAATGTATAAAACGATTTCAGCTGCACCCATCCCCATTACCGCAATGTCTTGGACGAAACGATTTTCAATTGATGGATGAAAAAGCAACATAGAGTATAAGAAAAATACCATAACTGAAAAAACGCTGGCCATAAAAAATGCAGCGTAAATACGGCTATTTCTAATTACATTACGGTAAGCAAACTGACGAAAGGTCATCCGAGTGGCCTCCCAAAAGTGAAACGACATTTAAAATTCGTTGAAAAAACGTCTGTCGTCGTTCATCTTTATAAATTTCATTAAAAAACGTACCATCCTTTATAAACAGCACACGATCACAATAACTTGCTGCTATCGGGTCATGGGTCACCATAATAATTGTCGTTCCTATTGTAATATTAATTTCGCTTAATAATTCAAGCACATCTTTTGCCGACTTTGAATCAAGATTTCCCGTTGGTTCATCCGCCAGTATAAGCCTCGGCCTGTGAACGAGTGCCCGCCCAATCGCAGTACGCTGTGCTTGACCACCCGACAATTCATCGGGTCTTTTATTCAAAATATCAGTAAGTCCTAATCTTTCCGATACAACCGAAACGCGCTGCTGCATTTCCGCTAACGGTAAGCCGTCTAACGTGAGTGGCAACACAATATTTTCTTCGACTGTAAGCATAGTAAGGAGATTGATGTCTTGAAATACAAAACCTAAATTACGACGCCTGAATAAAGCAAGTTCATTCTCCGACAATAATTCCGGCTCAACGTCCCCAATTTTTATCCGCCCATAAGTAGGTAAATCTATTGTTGAAATCAGGTTTAACAAGGTCGTTTTGCCACTTCCTGAAGGACCCATAACAGCTATAAATTCACCCTCACCCACTTCAAAGTTTAGACGATTTAATGCCCGGTTCATTACTTTACCTTCATAAATCTTCGTTACTTCCTGCATATCTACCATTAGTTTTGCTGTCATTCGCTTCCTCCAGTCCGCCCGTTGCAAACGCCACTGTCACTGTTGTCCCAACGCCTAACTCAGAATCGATGCTAAGTTGATGATTCAATCTGTTACATGCTTCAGAAGCAATATATAAACCCATCCCTGTTGACTCGCCGGTTAGCCGACCATTTTCTCCCGTAAAAAACGCCTTCGTAACACGGTTTAAATCCGACGTTGGAATACCTACACCCTCATCACGCACCTTGAGTAAAACTTGGCCCTCTTTTTGTTCAGCAGTAATATGAATTTTTTTTCCACGTTCAAAAGTGTATTTCACTGCATTTGTTATAAATTGAGAAATGGCGATTTTTAGCCATTTCACATCTGTTGCAACTGTAATAGAACTATCTATTAATACATTTGGAAAGATGCCCTTTTTGATTAATAAACGCTTATGATCCGTTACGACTTCCTGTACGATAGTTTGTAAACTAATCCGCTCAATATTCATATCACGTTCAAACGTTTCAAGCCTCGCATTAACAAGGACAGAATCTAACCCATTTTGAATTCGTTTAACCTCTTCAGCAATGCTTTCACGATCAAGTTCTCCGTCTTCCTGCAATAAAAGATTGATGACAGAAATCGGTGTTTTCATCTGGTGAACCCAATGATTACTAAATTCAAGTTGCCGACTTTGAGATACATATAAAGTTTGTACCTCTTTTTGATAAAGTTTATACAAAATGCGTGTAAATGTAGTCGTTGCAATATGCTCAGCGCCTGTTGCATGACGAATGAGCGCGTCTTCCATTTTTTCAGGACGTCTCGTAATCGCCGAATAAAAGGAGCGCCTTAGAATAAACTTAGCGCCTAAAAAACCAAAAGTCATTAATGCACTAACTACAATTGCATAAATCGCTGTATTGTAATTTCTAAAGCCATCTAACCAAAATAAAATGAGCAAAAATGACACAAGTACACCTTGGAATAAGAAAAAAGATAGATGATCTCTTAAATAAAGCCGAATCCCTATCATGCTTCTTCAACTGCAAGGACAAAGCGGTAACCTGCACCTCGGACCGTTTCAATTGTTGATAAAATATGATAATCCGACAACTTTTTCCGAACACGTGTCATATTGACATTCAATGTGTTCTCATCAACAAATGATTGATCGTCCCATAACTCTTCTAACAATATTTCACGCGAAACCACTTTCGGCGAAGCTTCAAGTAGCAACTCCAATATTACGCATTCTTTTTTCTGGAGAGGTACGATTTCATCAAGGACATGAAGTTCCATTCTTTCAATATATAAATTCATCGCGCCATGTTTAATTGTTCTTTCAGTTTGTCCAAGTGCATACTCACCAAACGATCTACGCAAATGACTACGTATTTTTGCAAGGACGATTTCATAATGAAAAGGTTTCGTAATAAAATCATCTCCACCATTTTCTAACGCAAATACCTGATCCATGTCACCAGATCGAGCAGAAACGAATAGTATAGGACACGTCGTATGTATGCGTAATTGTCGGCACCAATAGTAACCATCATAAGAAGGTAAATTTATGTCAAGAAGGATTAGATGTGGATTAAATGCCAGGCATTCTTCAGTTACTTGATCAAAATCTTCAATAATTGCAACATCATACTGGTATTTCCGTAAAGTATCTGCCAGCAGATGTGCAATTTTCCGGTCATCTTCAACGATGAATATTCTGTGGTTTCCCATCAAGCATTCTCCTTTCACTTATACAGTTCATTGTATCAAAAAAAAGCCCGACGAATGTCAGGCTTTGTGAACTTTCTTAATAAATGAGTTGAACAAACTCTTCTTGCGTAATTCCACCTAAATAAGTTGGTATATCGATTCCGGCAAGTGCTTCATCAATCTCCTGTCGATTATACTTAATACCTTTTAACTTTTCGCTAATGACTTCCACTTCACCAACGCCGAAGAAATCACCGAAAATCATAATGTCTTTTATTTCTCCTTTATCCACTTGAAGATGAACATCTAGTCCGCCAACTGGAAATCTATGTGAATGCTGCATATTGAACTTCGGCGATTTCCCGTAATTCCATTCCCAATTTCCGTAACGCTCTTTTGATAACGCACGGATGTTTTCCCAATCTGTATCACTTAACACTTTATATTTAATATTTTCTTCCCCTTCAAAAACGAATTTTAAAATTTCTAGACGAAATTGTTCAATCGTCATTGGTTCTTCTAAGAACTCAGAAATGTTCGCAACACGACTGCGTATCGATTTAATTCCTTTAGATTCTATTTTATCTTTTCTAACTTTAAGTGCTGACACTACTTTATCTATTTCAGTATTAAACATTAGCGTACCATGGCTGAACATCCTACCTTGAATCGAAAACTGTGCATTTCCAGACACTTTCCGTCCATCGATTAGAATATCATTTCTACCAAGAAGTTCCGCTTTGACACCCATCTTCGCAAGTGCTTCAACGACAGGTTCAGTAAATTTCTTGAAGTTTCTAAAGGAGTCACCATCATCTTTTGTAATAAAACTGAAATTCAAGTTCCCTAGATCATGATAAACCGCACCGCCACCTGACAAGCGACGTATAACATGAATCCCGTTTTCATCAACAAAATCTGTATCTATTTCTTCAATTGTATTTTGGTTCTTCCCAATTATAATTGAAGGCTCATTGATATAGAACAGTAAGTATGAATCCTTATCTATGTCCATCGTACGTAGTAAGTATTCTTCAATTGCTAAATTAATCCTAGGATCTGTAATCCCTTTATTATCTATAAAATGCATCTAATTCGCTTCCCCTCATTAATTTAGTTCATCACTTATTTTATCTGAAAAATCAACAAATGTGTTGACATTTGATTCGCTGTTGTAATACACTACTAGTATCACCTACAGTACTAGTACAAGGAAGGAGATGAAGACGAATGATTGGAAACGTAATCGAATTCTTTAAAAACCTACCCGCTAAAATGTGCGCGACTTGTGGTAATGAAATTGATGAACAACATGAGTGTTACAGCAATAAATGTGATAATTGTAACGGACTTTAAGACAACTAAAATCGGAAGGAGATGAAGACAAATGATTGGAAACGTAATCGATTTTTTTAAAAACCTACCTGCTAAGATCTGTACGACTTGCGGCAACGAAATTAATGAACAACATGAGTGTTACAGCAATAAATGTGATAATTGTAACGGACTTTAAGACAACTAAAATTAAAAGGAGTTGAAGATAATGATTGGAAACGTAATCGAGTTTTTTAAAAGCTTACCACCTAAATTATGCATCACATGTGGCAATAAAATCGCTGAACAACATGAGTGTTATAGCAACAAATGTGATAAATGCAACATACTTTAATCTAAGGAAGATAAATAGAGGAGATGAAAATAGATGATTGTTAATATAATCGAATTTTTCAAAAACCTACCTTCGAAAATGTGCACGACTTGCGGTGGTGAAATCGATGAACAACATGAGTGTTATGGCAATAAATGCGATACGTGCAACATGCTCTAATTATAAATAGCAGCTATCTGGAATAACGAAATCCAGTAGCTGCCTTTTTTATTTCTCCAATATATCTGGACGATCTGTATGGATACCATTCGTACCTATCCCCATTAGTTCACTCGCCGCTATCGCATCATTTACAGTGTAACCATAAACCGCCAATCCCTCTTCATGCATTTTCTTAATAAATTCCTTATTTAGTGCTTCGTAACTCACGCCCACGCCTGCCGCATATGAAGTTAATTCTTTCATTTTCTTATCAGTTATCGTTGCCTTTTCATCATCTTTAAATGAAATTAATTGTAGTAAGGGTACCTTTTCATTTAATTTATGTACTTTTTTCAACGCTTTCTTATTGAATGAATGAATAACAACTTTCGGATACCCATTTTCAGCAACACCAATTAGTTCATACTCTTCCAACAAAGTAACTAACTCTTTTTCAATGCCTGGATAATTTTTCGGGTCTTTTAATTCAATAATAAAATGCATTTTCCCGCTAAATTGATCTAGTACTTCTTTCAAAGTTGGTATTTCATATTCTTCGGCAGGTCCTTTTACAGCCTTTTTCGCACCTTCATCATGTCGGAATGTTGCGGACAGCTCTTTTAGTTCAGAAAGTGTTAATTCCTCAATTTTACCATCAGCATCCGTTGTATTTTTCACATCTTTATCATGCATGACAATAAGTTGTTGATCTTTCGTTAACTGGACATCCAATTCTATGTAATCCGCCTTTAACTCTTCGGCTAATTCAAATGAAGCCAATGTGTTCTCAGGTTCATAAGCTGACGCCCCACGATGTGCAATAATCAGAAATTCGTTCTCAGGCATCGGCCCGAAATCTTTCCCACATCCTGTTAATAGGACTGCTGCAATGAGTATTCCAACCAAATTCTTTTTCATACGTTTCCCTCTTTCACCATTTCTTATCTTTGTGTATACCCCTTAAACACAAAAAAAACACCTTGCTAAGCCGACAATTTACGGCTTAAACAAAGTGTTTTTTAACTTATTTTAAAATAATTCATCTAATACTTCTCTGACAGCGGCTTTCCCCTGATTTATACAATCTGGTAATCCCACGCCTTCATAAGAAGCACCCGCCAACTTAACATGTGGAAACTTATTTTTAATTTCAGCACGTGCTTCGGCAATACGTTGCTTATGACCGACCCGATACTGCGGACGATCCTCTTTCCAACGTGTTACGACTGTGAAATCCGGTTTACCTTTTAACTCCAATATTTCCCCGAGATCAGCGAGAACAATCTTTTCGATTTCATCATCTGGCAAATCGACAATTGCATCCTCGCCTACACGACCGACGAAAGAGCGAAGCAACACTTTCCCTTTCGGCGTTGTCGTTGGCCATTTCCGATGCGTCCAAGTACTAGCTGTAATCGAATAATTACTACTTCTAGCAACAAGAAAGCCAGTCCCTTCCCTGTCTTGCACAAGTGACTCTTCTGGGAAAGCCAAAGCAATTGTCGCAACAGATGTCGTTGGAATTTTCCTTAGCTCTCGCAATAAACCATGCGGTTCAAACAAACGTCCGGCCATTTCATGACCCGTTGTCAAAATGATAGCGTCAGCCTCTAGTTGCTGTCCATCATTCAAGCCAAGGATAGTCTTATCGCCCTCTGTTTCAATCGACACAACGCGTACGCCCTTGATAACGGAACCAGGCTCTAACTGCTGCTCAATTGCTTCAACAATCGTTTCAAGGCCATTGCGGAACGTTTGAAAAGCGCCCTCTTTTTTTTCAACTTGGCCATCTTTTTGAATGACTTGTTTCGGCGTCGTCTTTTTCATTCCAAGAATGAGACTACGATGCTTTTTTTCTACCTCATAAAATTGTGGAAACGTCGATTCCAAACTCATCTGATCAATATCCCCCGCGTAAACACCCGAAAGAAGAGGCTCAATTAAGTTTTCAACGATTTCGCTTCCAAATCTACGACGAAAAAAAATACCAAGTGACTGATCACCTTCAATACCTGAACGTGGGAGAATGAAATCTCCAGCCGCACGTATTTTACCTACTAATGAAAAGAGACCTGTTTTCAAAAATGGTGTAATTTCTGTAGGTATGCCCATAATTGAACCACCTGGAATAGGATGTAGCACTCTATTTACAAGTACATACGCCTGTCCAGTAGCATTCTTTACGAGTTCATTTTCAATACCAAGGTCTTTTGCTAAAATGCCAACACTCTTTTTTCTTGTTAGAAATGAATCAGGGCCACGCTCGATAATAAAGCCATCACGTCTTACTGTTTGAATTTTTCCACCGAGACGATTTGATGCTTCTACCAATACAACATCTAATGGTAGCCCTTTTTCTCGTGCTTCTTTTTGCATATAAAACGCAGCTGATAATCCCGTAATCCCACCGCCAACAATCACGACTTTCTTACGTTGTTCATCCATATTCATCAGTTTTCCTTTAGCTTTTCAAATACTGCATCTACCATCGCATTTATAAATAGTGGATCTGTATTCGGCATCGCAGGTCTGTAATAAGACGCGCCTATTTCATCACACACAACTTTACATTCATAATCATTGTCATAGAGCACTTCTAAATGATCAGAAACAAATCCGACTGGTGTGTAAACGAATGTTGTATAGCCCTTTTCTTTGTGTAAATTACGCGTTAAATCCTGTACATCCGGACCAAGCCATGGATCAGGCGTCTGTCCTTCGCTTTGCCAGCCTATTTCATACTTTTCTATGCCGGCTTCTGCCGCTACTAAGTCCGCTGTTTCCTTGAGCTGATCAGGATATGGATCGCCATTTGCAATAATCTTTTCAGGCAGTGAGTGTGCTGAAACAATGAGACAAGCATTTGCACGTTCTTCATCACTCATATTGTCATAAGTACCCTTCACTTTATCAGCCCAGTACGTAATAAATTTCGGCTGTTTGTACCAACTTTCAACCGACGTTATTTTAATACCATGCTTCTCTGCTTCTTCTGCTGCACGCGCGTTATAAGACTTCACTGAAAACGTAGAGAAATGTGGTGCTAAAACAATCGATACTACTTCAGTAATACCATCATTATGCATTTCCTCAACAGCATCTTCTATAAATGGCGTAATATGTTTTAAACCAATATAGGCTTTGAATTCAATTGTTTCCTGTACTTCATTCATACGATTACAAAACGCATTTGCTTGGTCTTCCGTTATTGTCGCAAGCGGAGAAATACCACCAATTGCTGCATAACGATTTTGAAGGTCTTCTAATTGTTCAGGTGCTGGTGGACGTCCACGGCGAATATGTGTGTAATAGGATTCAATATCTTCTTCTTTATTCGGCGTACCGTACGCCATAACTAATAAACCCATTTTTTTCTTAGACATATTGTCACCTCTTTTTTAATTATGAAGCTTATGCTTTACGTAATTCTCTACTGTAATCATGAACAAGTTCAGTTAACTTTTTAAGTGTTGCCGGTTTTACGTCTGGGAATACACCGTGCCCAAGGTTGAATATATGGTTACCATGTTCAACACCTTGCTCAAGAATTACCTTCACGCGTTCTTCAATGATTGGCCAATCTGCTAAAAGAAATGCAGGATCTAAATTTCCTTGTACAGGCTTTGTAAGACCTCGCTGTCCCGCCTCTTGAATCGGCAAACGCCAATCTAGTCCAACGACATCTACCGGTAGGTCATGCCATTCATTCGCAAGATGACTCGCACCTACGCCAAAAGTAATAAGAGGTACGTTTAACTTACGTAATTCTGTAAAAATATGTGTCATTGTTGGTTTAATAAAAATTCTATAATCAGCTACATTTAAAGCGCCGACCCATGAATCAAAAATTTGAATTGCCTTTGCACCAGCATTGACTTGTGCAGTTACATAAGTAATTGTCATTTCAGCAAGCTTGTCCATTAATGCGAACCAAGCTTCGGATTCTGACACCATAAATGATTTTGTTAGGTTATAACTTTTAGAAGGACCGCCTTCAATCATATAGCTCGCTAAAGTAAACGGTGCGCCCGCGAAACCAATTAACGGTACATTCAATTGTTCTTTTGTTAAAATCTTAATCGTCTCAAGAACGAATGGAATATCATCTTCTGGGGAAATTTCTCCGAGATTATGTACGTCTTGTACAGTACGGATTGGATTGCTAATAACTGGCCCAACACCAGCTTTGATTTTCACATCGATACCTATTGCAGGTAGTGGTGTTACAATATCTTTATATAAAATAGCAGCGTCAACATTGTATTGATCGACAGGGAGTTTCGTTACATATGCGCATAATTCAGGTTGATGTGTAATTTGTTCGAGTGAATACTTTTCTTTAATTTTCATGTATTCAGGCTGCGAACGACCTGCTTGTCTCATATACCATGCTGGTGTGTATTCAATTTTTTCACCGCGGGCCGCTCGTAATAAAATATCGTTAAACTTAGTCATAAACGCCATTCCCACTTTCGTTTTATATTTAAATAAATATTTGTTTATCCGTTATAATAGTAGACGTTTCACCATGCATTGTATAGATGAACGCTTCATTTGTCATATAATTGTGCCACACGCGTGCCACAGTTTCGTCAAGGTTTGTTTTAAAGTGGGAAATGAGGGAAAATATAAAGTGAGAAAAGGAGTGATTGAAAAATGAATATCTATTTAACTTCAGGAACAATATATTTTATGGATATTGTTAAAAATCGTTATCCAAATGAAATGATGGTTGTTATGCAAGGTGCTGGAAATTCTGTTTTATTACACGAGACAGAAGGCAAAACCGTTTTTCAAACGCCGCGTAGTTATGAGGTCATTAGTTCCTCTGGTGATTTAGAAGACAAAGGATTCTTCGTTTTTAATAATATATCTGTGACGGATGAAGGACGTCCTGTTTTTGAACATCGCTTCCAAAACCGTGCAGGTGCAATTGAAAACGAACCAGGATTTGTCGCATTTCGTCTTCTTCGCCCACTTGATTCAGATACGTATATCGTTATGACACAGTGGACAAAGTCGATGTTTTTTGATGCTTGGAAAAATTCAGCTGCCTATTCAGAAGCACACGAGAAAAGAGATAGCCGTGTTGGTACGGATAAAACTTCCCATATCTTTTCAAGCGCACCTTATGTAACAACATTCCATGTAAAAGAAGAAAATAACGATAAGTAATCTTGAAAAGTTATCGAATCAATAATTCTTGGAGCGTTGCTTGAACGTATTTTCATTGTTATAATTAACTTTATTGATTTTTTATTTTGAAAAGGGGTAATTATATGAAAGAAAAATTATTCGAGAAACTTACAAATTCTTACGAAGATATGGTCGTTATGCGTCGCTACCTTCATATGAATCCAGAGTTATCTTTCCAAGAAGAAAAAACAGCAAAATATATACTCGACTTTTACGCTGACCTTGGCGTTGAAGTTCGCTCAAATGTTGGTGGTAATGGTGTCGTTGCACGCGTAAAAGGCGGAAGACCTGGTAAAACTGTTGCACTCCGCGCTGATTTCGATGCACTACCTATTCAAGATGAAAAAGATGTACCTTACAAATCTACTGTCGCTGGTGTTATGCATGCTTGTGGACATGATGGCCATACAGCTACGCTTCTTCAACTTGCTAAAGCCATCCATGAAATGCATGAAGATCTTGCAGGTGAATATGTATTTATTCATCAACACGCGGAAGAGTTTGCACCTGGTGGAGCGAAACCTATGATCGAGGACGGCTGTCTAGACGGAGTCGATGTTATTTTTGGGACGCATTTATGGTCATTAACTGATTTTGGAACGGTTGAATACTTGGCTGGCCCTGTAATGGCGGCTGCTGATAGATTCGATATTCTCGTAAGAGGTGCGGGTGGACACGGGGCTGCACCACATCAAACCAAAGATGCCGTTGCTATCGGCGCACAGCTTGTTGTGAATCTTCAACAGCTTGTCTCACGCCGCGTCAATCCAATTGATTCAGCGGTCTTATCAGTTGGTTCATTCGTTGCAGAAAATGCGTTTAATATTATTGCAGATACAGCGAAACTTGGCGGTACAGTGCGTACGTTTAATCCCGAAATTCGAGATTTAATGGAACGCGAGATGCAGCGAGTTATTGATGGAACAGCACTTGCAAATGACTGTGTCATTGACTTTGATTATGTTCGCGGCTATCCTGCGGTCGTCAATCATGCAGCTGAAACTGAGTTCTTTAAAACAGTTGCTGAAACCGTATTAGACAAAGAATTAGTCGTTGAATCAACGCCACAAATGGGCGGAGAAGACTTTGCTTATTATCTTGAAAAAGTACCTGGTACATTCTTCTTTACTGGTGCAAGGCCTGCAAATGCATTTCCACATCATCATCCTAAATTCGACTTTGATGAAAATGCAATGCTTGTCGCAGCAAAACTTCTCGGTGCAGCAGCGATTGATTATCAAAACTAATTTTTTCCATTAGACCCTTCAAAGTGAAGGGTCTTTTTTTTATTATAAAAACTGGTTCTTTATCAAATGACGTTAGTGAAGTGTTTTCAGTCGACTGTGACTGGATAAAATAAGTTGAAATAAATGGTCCTTAATCACCGTAGATTTCAATCCTATCGCCATTACGCTTCTAAAGCAGGATCATACTGCATTAGCGTGTGGTGATTTTTAATTTATTTTAACAGGTTTTGGCTCAATTAATTTCAACTTAAAATGAATGAGAATCCGCTTGTTTTCTATTTATATTGAACGTATATAGCCTACACTTTTAGCTAATTGGCGTGCAGAGCGGCGATTTCGGCGGGAGTTTTGGACGAATGAAAGTTCAATTTGTCCGGAGTACAGGTGAGACCCCGCAGGCGCGCGGTTTTCGCGACGAGGAGGAGGGAAAGATTGAACTGCATCTTTCCGCACTTATCCGCGCGCCGCTCGGAACGGAAATTAGCGGGGGGTAGGATTCTTTGGGTCAATATCTTCAAAAAATGACGTTAGTGAATTTCCATCCTCTTCACCTGTTTTACAGAGAAGGGGGTTTTCTTTACCAACGTCATTTATTGTACAACCAAAAAACTGAATACCTAATTTTAAAAATAGTTAATATTAACTATTTTCTATTTACATTATTCAAATGTTCTTATATAATGAATATTACAAATATAATGAAAGTAGTGATTTTATTGAATCCAAAAAGTCAAAACGCTGCGTATATTATTTCTTTCGACACATTCGTACTACAACCGGTTCTGAAAGAAAATAAGATGATGACGAGAATCATCGAAAAGAACCGAGTGCTATCTCTCCCTAGAAAGCCATTTCATATCGTAAACAAGTCCTGTACCTATTATGGAAACTCTTTTAAGACAGCTACAAACAGTTCCAAGTATATTCTTCATAAACGACATAAACTGCCCTTTATCATAGCAAATGATGGTGGTATACCACTTATTTTTCTACCTACAATGTCTGCTACATCGGAGCAGAATATATGGATTGCTTTACATGCGATTGAAAACTTTAAAGGTAATAATATGGGATGTACAATCTATTTAACGAATGGTTATTCCATAGATGTCAACATTTCCTTATCAACAATACAACGGCAATATTCATTAGCTCATTTGTTGAGAATAAACTTCCTAAAAAAACAACAGCAATTAATAGGTTCAACAAATTTTATTAATAACTAATTACGTGTCGTTGAAAAGTATACCGTTAGTAGTTCCTCTGTTCTATTTCGCAAACGAACATTTAAATACCGGCGATGATCTTCATAGCCACCATAAATAAATGCATACTCAGTAAAGGTGTCATCCGTTTTCCCACGAATAACTTTCATATTATTACGTTGCAAATAAATAGTTGTTTCTTTCAATTCTTTTTGCACCGATTGCACCACCTCATCTACGATTTGTACATAAGGTCTTTTTAACTTGAAGGAGCCATTTTCAAATACCTTTCGATCACGTTCCAAAACAATCAGTATCATCGGTAAATAAATCTTATTCTCAAAGTAAGGCAATGCCTCTTTTGGTATTAACGGCAATTTTTCTCATCCGCCTTCCCGAACACTAGTTCTTACTTTATTATATGTTTAATTACCGAAAATATCAACCGATATGGAAATAAATAAAACCTTCTAGCGATAAAATGCTAGAAGGTTTTATAAATTATTCTGGATTCCCTATATAGCTCAGTGACGCCACTTTCCACACATCTTCTTCTTTCACAAACACAGTCACTTGACGTCCAGAAGAAATTGTTTCTTCCCCAGAAGCGAGTAATTTTGATGTCGTTGTTACTTCAGAAAACACTTGTGCTTCTGTTGCAGAATACTTTGTAATCGTTACATTAGATACTTCTTTTACGACAGTATATTCACTGAAAATTTTCTCCATAAATGCTTGCTCTTCTTCAATATCAAAACTTTTTTCAGATAAGGTTGCCAGATAAGCATCCATGTCTTGGTCGTTGGAAGTTTCAACATACCGATTAAGCGCTTTGACAAGTTGATCCTTTTCCTTAGCGGGCACACCCGAAGCTTCTTCGATTGTACCACCGTCTACGGTAAAGCCGATTCCTTTATCCTCAACACCGTGGTCTATCGCGCCGTATTCATTTGTAGCTTCTCCGTCATTTGTGGAGCCACTTTCCCCTGTTTCTTTATCACTACTACAAGCACCAAGCACAAGCATAGCACTTAAAGTAATCGCAATTGGCAACTTCTTCATGTCTTACCTCCTGAATAATTAAGAGAGCCAATCCAAACGGAAGGCCCTCTTTTCTTTATTAATCAACTACTTATTTAACTTCGACCCAGCCATTTTTTATTGCAGAGACAACTGCTTGTGTTCGGTCATTAACAGCCATTTTCTGCAGGATGCTGGATACATGGTTTTTCACAGTTTTTTCAGAAATAAATAGCGTTTCTCCGATTGTCCGGTTACTTTGTCCATCTGTTAATAGCTGAAGCACTTCACATTCGCGCTTAGTTAGTAAATGATATGGACGACGAATATCGTTTTGTTGGAAAGCACCTTTATGTTCCCGTTCGCTTAATCTACGGAATTCTGTAACTAAATTACGTGTTACTTTCGGATGAAGGTAAGAACCACCCTCTGCAACTACTTTTATTGCCTGTATAATTGACTCGGCATCCATCTCTTTTAACATATAACCAAGTGCACCTGTTTTTAATGCATGTGTCACATAAGATTCATCATCGTGAATCGACAAAATAATTACTTTCGCTTCTGGATGCTCTTTAAGTAGCAATTCAGTTGCATCGACACCGTTCATACGTGGCATATTGATGTCCATCAGAATAACATCTGGCTTATTTTCTTCATAAAGTGATACGACCTCACTACCATCATCGCCTTCTGCAACTACTTCAAAAGAGTTCTCAAAATCAAGAATTCGTTTTACACCTTCACGGAATAATTGGTGATCATCTACTATTACTATTTTTATCATTGTCATTTTTCTTCCTCCTAAAGGAATTAGCCTTTAATTGTACCGCTTTCAAATGGAATACGGAACAAAATAGTCGTTCCGTTACCCGGAGCTGAATTTATTTTCATTGTACCTTTTAGTAAAACTATTCTTTCACGCATCCCGATAAGACCAAATGATTTATCTCTCACTTCATTCTTATCGAACCCTTTTCCATTATCTTTAATCACTATATTTATTATATCGTTAAGCCACTCAATCTTCACCCAAATGTCCTTGGGTTCACCATGTTTTATTGCATTGGACACAGATTCCTGTACAAGTCGAAACACCGCTACTTCGATATTAGTATGAAAGCGTTGTTCTTGTCCACTATTTTGAAAGTGAATATATATTTCTTTTTCAAAATCTGTAATTTTTGATAAGTACTTTTTCAATGTAGGAATTAAGCCTAGGTCATCTAAAGCCATTGGACGCAAATCGTAAATAATTCGTCTCACTTCTAAAAGCGCATCTTTAACTGTCACTTTTAGATCAGCTAACTCAACCATAGCATGTTCTGCACCTTTTTCAGTATACGTTTTTTCAATTAATTCAGATCTGATCAACACATTCGCAAGCATTTGTGCAGGTCCATCATGAATATCACGGGAGAGTCTTTTACGTTCTTCTTCTTGTGCTTCAATAATTCGGATTGCGAAATCTTGCTTATGCTTTGCCGTTTCAAGCGCTTCACCAATATTTTTCAAGTCTGATGTTAAATAATTGCTAACAGTCGCCACTTGATTAACAAGTTGATCTGCTCGCTCAATCGTATCTAGAAGTTCAACAAGACGTCTATCTAGTTCATCCCTACGTTGGCGCAGCTGTTTTTCTTCCATTCGATTGATTGACAGTTTCACCAATAACTTATTAGCTACTTCATATGTTTCCCTTACTTGATTTTCAGAATAATTTCCAAAGTTTTTAGAAACATCAGCTAGACGTTTACGTGAATAGCCGGTTAACTTCTCAATAGCGTCACCTTCGGTAATTAACCTCAAGATCTCAGCTTTTATGATTTCCAACTCACTCTTCATCTTATCAAAGCTTTTGCGACTTTGTTCACTGATAATGAAGATATCATTCTTTGATTGATCCATCGTGCGTATAATAGTATGAAAAATCGTATCCAAGGCTTTTATGTCAACTTCACTGTTAACCAATTTCTTCCCTCCAGCCCAAAACTTAAAATTTCTTTATTATGTAGAATGTAAGTGGTATGACATATTCAATTACACACTTACTTCATTATATCATTAGACAGCCCGATTCGTGTTAAGATTGTATTACAAAGTAGTGGAGGTGTTACTATGAGAATTGATTATCGCACCGTGAAAGACTACGGAGAGAGTGAATTCGTTATTCAAAAGTCACGATTTATTACGTACATTAAACGAGTAGAAACCGAACTAGAAGCGCTTGACTTCATTAATGAAATAAAAAAATTACATCATACAGCAAATCATAATTGTTCTGCATATATGATTGGAGAACATGATAATATTCAAAAAGCAAATGATGATGGTGAGCCATCCGGAACCGCTGGGGTCCCTATGCTTGAAGTGTTAAAGCGACAAGAATTGAAAGACACAGCTGTCGTCGTAACACGCTACTTCGGTGGCATTAAGCTTGGCAGCGGCGGACTCATTCGTGCATACGGGCGCGCTACTTCAGAAGGAATTTCCGCAACTGGAGTTGTTATAAGGAAATGCCATTTTCTGATGAAAGTATCTGTTGATTATACATGGCTTGGCAAAGTTGAGAATGAAGTTAGACAGTCTGTTTACCCACTCAAAGAAATTACATACGCTGAAGATGTCGAGCTATATTTATATATACCCATTTCACAGGATCTTAATTTTAAAGAATGGATGATTGATATGACTAGTGGACAAGCAAAAATCGCCATCGTTAATCATGCTTTCTTAGAATTCGACGCTTGATATATTTTACGAAACACAAAATAAAGGGTATAATATAATAGACTGTAAAATTGTGCGCAACAAAAGGGTTTAAGCCCATAGCGACATAATTTTTTTCGTTTTTATAAATCAGTTATGAGTGAATTTATATACTGAGGTCGGAGGAAATAATAGATGAAAAGAACAGATTATAAAAAAAGTAAAAAACAAAAGTCTGGAAAAAGACTAGTTATAAAAATAGCGCTCCTCGTAACCTTATCTGCCTTCCTAGTCGTCGTTGCTTACGCAGTTAATCTACAACAAAAAGCTGCCAATGCTGCTGATCGTGCCTATGAAGAAATTGAAAACAGAACCAAATCTGATTTACGCGCTGAAGTGGTTGAACCTATTCGTGACAACGTCTCTATTCTATTTCTAGGCGTAGATGAAAGTGAAAAAAGAAAAGAAGGCGGACATGGCCGCTCTGATGCACTACTCGTTGCAACACTAAATAATAAAGATAAAACGGTAAAACTCATTAGCATCCCCCGTGATTCGTATGTTTATATTCCCGACAGAGGTCGCGAAGACAAAATTACGCATGCACATGCTTTCGGTGGTGTAAACGGAACAATTGAAACAGTAGAAGGAATGCTTGATATACCAATCGATTATTATGTGAAAATGAATTTTAATGCTTTCATTGACGTTGTTGATGCATTTGGCGGAATTGATCTCGATGTTAATATTCCAAAAGAAATCCTCGAGTTAGATGAAAATGACAAACGCACAATTCAGTTAACGCCTGGTAAACAACATCTTGACGGTAAACATGCATTAGCACTTTCAAGAACTCGTAAAATCGATAGTGACGTTGAACGCGGAAAACGTCAACAAGATGTTTTGCAAGCAATATTAAAGCAAGCAACTTCTGTTAAGTCCATCACAAAATACGGTGATGTCATCGACGCTGTTGGCGATAATATGAAAACAAACATGACTTACAATGAAATGAAATCGTTTATTGAATATATCAAAGGCGGTATGCCTGATGTCAAAGCAATTACATTGGACGGTTCTGATGATATGTCCACAGGAACCTACTATTATATGCTCGACCAAAACAAACTCGATTTTGTGAAAGAAGAAATCCAAGTGCATCTCGGTCTTAAACAAAAATCCACTAAACTAACTGATAGCGAAACTACACCATCTAAATCAAATGAATCAGCAGTTCAAGATGATTACAATAACTAGCTAAGAAGAACGTGAATATTAAGGGTGTTGTGTATTTTACACATCACCCTTTTTTGTCGTTTATTTAACGCCAATTATTAACACGCATAACAGATAGGACTTCAGCAATAACGAAGTCCCCCTTTGGGTAAACGCCAGCCGTGAACGGGTTCGGCTACATAGATGTTAACTTCAGGATGATTGCTCTTCAAATCATCTTTAGAGATGATTGCATTTCAAATCATCTTACTACAACAATATAAAAAGTCTAGACATTCTCAAAATGAGAGCTGCCTAGACTTTTTATTTTACTTTCCAATTAATCGAACAAGATTTAAAATCGGACGGTAGTTAGCACCTGCGAGACCAATAAGCTCGACAAACACTTCAATCGCAACCAGCATGACAATAAGAAGTAAAACTGATCCCCATACAGTCGCTTGTGAAAACAATATAGCAGCTAAGCCAAACAAAGCCGCAATACCATAGATAATTAACACGGTCTGCTTATGTGAAAAACCAGTATTTAATAAACAATGATGTAAATGTGATTTGTCTGGCGCCATGATCTTTTGTTTCATTCGAATACGTCGAATAATTGCGAAAAACGTATCAGAAATCGGAACTCCGAGCATAATAACCGGGATAATTAACGCAATAACAGCTACGTTTTTAAATCCTAATAACGCAAGTACTGAAATCATATAACCTAGAAATAGTGATCCTGTATCACCCATGAATATTTTCGCTGGATGAAAATTAAAGAATAAAAACCCTAGTGAACTTGCGGCAAGTATCGCAGCAGTCGCCATAACGAACGGGTCACCCATAATAATCGCCATAATAGAAAGTGCTATAAGCGCAATTGATGAAACACCAGCTGCAAGACCATCTAATCCATCGATTAGGTTAATCGCATTCGTGATTCCAATAATCCAAATAATGGTAATAGGAATACTAAGATAACCAAACTCCAACTGACCACCAAAAGGTAAGTTAATAAACTCAATTTGTAATCCGCCCCAATAAATGACAACAAGTGCAGCTGCAAGTTGACCAGCCATTTTCACCTTAGCCGATATTTCAATCATATCGTCAAGGAAACCAATCAAAATAATAATACAAGCGCCGACTAGAATACCACCAGCATGTTCATCTACAGGACGTAATAAAACATATCCAATTAAAAAAGCACCAAATATAGCAAGGCCACCAATACGGGGCATTAAAGTCGTATGGACTTTCCGATTATTCGGGCGATCAACTGCTCCGATACGGATAGCAAATTTTTGGACAAGCGGAGTCAGCAAAATTGATGCTACAAACGCTACCGCAATTGCAATGTATAACATGTCCTTCCTCCCTAAAATTAACTAATTATTTTCATCTACCTTCTATAATTATACCACGTGAATTTAAAGAAAGCACCTTTTGGTACGATCTGAAATCTTCTGCTACGTGGTTCTAATCTTAAAGTATTCATTCTCCCAAATTTCTTACTATCCATTCTACTTATTTCCTAACAAAGAAATGCCCTTGTAGTAGTTATTTAACATGATTTTTGATAAAATGAAAGTGAGTCCTATATTATGGACTGATAAAAGGAGCGTTTATGTATGTTATCAATTTTCAAGCGTTCGAACAAAACGAGCGAGCGCCAATTAAAAAAATACCGAAAAGTTGTCGACCAAATTAATAAATTAGAAGTAACCTATGAAAGTATGACTGACCTACAATTACAAGAGATGACGAATACACTGAAGGAACGGTTGCAGAAAGGTGAAAAAATTCAATCGGTTATTCCCGATGCTTTTGCCGTTGTGCGAGAAGCGTCCAAACGTGTTCTTGGCATGCGTCCCTTTGATGTGCAGTTAATTGGTGGTCTCGTTTTAACAGAAAGTAACATTGCGGAAATGCCAACAGGCGAAGGTAAGACACTTGTCGCTTCTCTTCCTTCCTATATTAAAGCACTTGAAGGAAAAGGTGTTCATGTAATTACAGTAAACGACTATTTAGCGAAGCGTGACTTTGATCAAATCGGACAAGTTCACCGTTTTCTAGGACTTACTGTCGGTCTAAATATACCGATGATGCAAGGAGAAGAAAAAAAAGCAGCCTATAATGCTGACATTACTTACGGTGTTGGTACTGAATTCGGGTTCGATTACTTACGTGATAATATGGCGCAACAGCCACACGACAAAGTACAACGTCCATATCATTTTGCAATTATAGATGAAGTAGATAGTGTTCTCATTGATGAAGCTAAGACCCCATTAATTGTTGCAGGTAAAATGGCAGCAGACGAGGACCTCCATAATATAGCAGCTCGACTTGCCCAGCGTTTCATAGAAGGTGAAGATTATGATTTTGATGATGAGACAAAGGCAACTTCCCTAACAGATACTGGCATCGAAAAAATCGAACGCGCTTTTGGCATTGATAACTTGTATGAATTAGATCATCAAACACTTTATCATTATGTAATTCAGGCGGTGCGTGCATTAGTCATATTCAAGCGCGATGTCGATTACATTATAAAAGATGAAAAAATTGAACTTGTTGATATGTTTACAGGAAGAATTTTGGAAGGTCGAACGCTTTCAGACGGACTCCATCAGGCTATAGAAGCGAAAGAAAAACTTCCTATAACTGAAGAAAATAAAGCTCAGGCACAAATTACAATTCAAAACTATTTCCGCATGTACCCAAAACTTTGCGGGATGACAGGTACTGCGAAAACTGAAGAAAAGGAATTCCGTGAGATTTATGGCATGGACGTCATTCAAATTCCTACAAACAATCCGTTGCAACGAATCGATGCTTCAGATCGCGTATACGTAACAATAGAAGGTAAATATAATGCGATGGCAAAAGAAGTTGCCGCGCGTCATAAAAAAGGACAACCTGTTCTTGTTGGAACAACTTCAATTTTACAATCTGAAGAAGTCGTTAAATACTTGGATAAACATAAATTAAAATACAATTTACTAAATGCCAAAAGCGTTTTGCAAGAAGTGCAGTTAATTTCTGAAGCTGGACAGCATGGTGAAATTACCGTCGCAACAAATATGGCAGGACGTGGTACGGATATCGTTTTAGGTGAAGGTGTTGCCCAAAATGGCGGACTTTTTGTTTTAGGCACAGAGAAACACGAAAGCCGACGTGTCGATAACCAATTACGCGGGCGTTCCGGCCGTCAAGGAGATCCTGGCGAAAGTCAATTTTTCCTTTCTATAGAAGATGATATGTTAAAGCGATTTTCCAAAGAGGAAATTGAAAAGTTCAATAAAAAAATAACTGCTGATGATAATGGTCTTGTTCTTAACGCAGACGTTCACGAATTAACAGAACGCACGCAACGCATTGTTGAAGGTGCTCATTACTCAATGCGTGAATACAATTTAAAACTTGATGATGTGATAAACGACCAAAGAAAAGTAATCTATACTTTGCGAGATAATGTACTTGAAGGTGAAGATATACTAAAACAATTAAAATCAATGCTTGATGAAACAGTAGATTTTGCGGTTCACGAGAACTGCCCTGAAAACGAGAGTGCTGATCACTGGAATTTCGAACGAATTGAAGAGACGATGAACTCACTTCTGCTTGAATCTGTTACACTACCTAGATCACTTGAAAAGCCATCTGATATTATGAAGGTACTTGAAAAACCGCTAACTGAATTGCTTGCTTATATTGATACTTTCGTAGATAATGAACAAATTCTACGAATGATTCCACATGCTATGCTTTCCCATATTGATGCAACTTGGGTAAAGCACCTAGAAGTCATGACACGCCTAAAAGAAGGTATTGGTCTAAGATCATATTCACAAGAGGATCCAATGCGGATTTATCAGCGAGAAGGTCTTGAAATTTTCGCTCGACATTACCAACAGTTACGTCGCAATATCGCTTCTGAAATTATTGCGTTCATGAAGTCTATTAAAGAACACCAGGAGGCACAATAATTATGAATCTTTTTTCATTCTTCAAAAAAGCTGAAAAAACCGGGATTGAAAGTTCGGTTGATTCAACAGAAATTGTTGATGGCGTTAACACAACAAGTGCAACTGATGACGTAAATACAACACTTTCTCTACATCCAGAGTGGAATATCCCCCAAGAGCAAGATTACGTATTTCGTTTTCTTTCGAATGAATTGGAACCACTTAAGCCCAATCAAATTTCCTTATCTGGGATTGACATTGATGTCGAACCTGCAAATGGAAGTTGGCTTGTTAAAGCATTCTTCCGCTCATCACTAGACCAAGAAATTTCTATTGGAAGTGTTGAACTAATGCTTCTTGATGAAGACGGAAATACACTTGCTTCAAATGAATTTGACTTAAAAGAACTTGGTGATATCCCTGCACGCAGCGCGCGTCCTTGGGTATTCGTTTTCACTAAAGAAAATACTTTTGCAGAGCAACCACCTACTGAAAACTGGAAATTAGCTTTTAATGTACAATCGATGGTGCCTCATAAACTCGAACTAGACAAAGCATGGGATGAGGGTTTATCAGAGGAACAGAAAGAAGGACTTTCTAAAGTAGTAGAAGGACTTCCGAAGTTGAAACCACGTGAGGTGAACATTAGTGGATTCCAGGTTAAAATAGAGGATAACGGTGGTATCGCCGCTTCAGTTTTCATCCGTAATGGTCACTCTAAACAAATCAATATTGAGAAATTGCCACTTGAACTCATCGACGCGACTGGTGATCTTATAGCGAGCGGTTCTTTCACACTTGAGGAACTCTCAGTTAAAGCGAATACGTCTAAACCTTGGACATTCATCTATCCTAAAGAATTAATCCAAAAAGAAGAACCAGATTTTTCACGTTGGACAATTCGTGTACCGCAACAAAATGCATAATTAATTTGAAGTAGCAGAATCACTTATCTAGTGATTCTGCTACTTTTTTTATAATTAATTACATATTGACGTAATCGTGTCCAGATTCTTCGTGGTCGTTTGAAATAAACCTAAAAACTGGCATACATGCATTCAATCTAGAAGAGAGTTTTCCGCTTCTCTCCACCTTCCCACTTATAAACGCAGGAAAATTCTGATGAATTCAATAAAATGTTTCAATTATTGTTTATAGGCTTTCATGGTGGGTATATTAATTATAAGAGTTCGATACTTCGAGGAGGTAAGTTTTATGCAACGAGAAGATCAACTGTTTGAGGATGTACTAAAAATATTCCATAACGCAAAAGGTTTGATAGAAGTTAATATTGATAGATGGCAAGAGGAACAAATTGAAAACTGTGAAGTAAATCAGGAACTACCAATTAGCTATACTGCAGGACAATTTGAATCATTGCCAAAAAACAAAGAATCGTATGAAGAATATAAATCTGGAAAAATTAATCGGTAGTAAAAAACAGAAAAGGAAAGGCTACATCCAATTAGTGGATGTAGCCTTTCCTTTTTTAAATTCTGTGACTTCTGCTTAATTCTGTTAAAGGTTAAGATCTGTAATAACGATTAAATCATCATGATCTAAAAGCTTTGTAATGGGCCAATCCGGCGTTACTTTTCCTTCAAGTAATTTCGCAATCGCCTGACGCTTCTTCTCACCAAACGCTACAAGGACTAGCTTCTTAGAACGCATAATCGTCAATATTCCCATTGTGAATGCAGTATCTGGGATTTTTTCGTCATTGTCAAAGAAACGACTATTCACACTAAGCGTTGAATCTGTAAGCTTCGCAACATGTGTCAACGAATCTGCAGACGTACCCGGTTCATTGAAAGCAATATGTCCATTCTCACCCACACCTAATAATTGTAAGTCTAGCGGGTTTTCATCAAGTAACGCTTCATAAGATGCGCATTCTGCATCTAAATCTGTAGCCAAACCATCTAATATATATTTCTCTTTAAAGTTTTTTTCTTTATAAAGATGTTCATTCATGAAGTATGCGTAACTATTAGGATTATCTGCACTAACACCCACATATTCGTCTAAATTAAATCCGATTACATTGTTAAAATTAAGATCTGACTCAACCCATCTTTTATATATCGGAATCATCGTATCGCCCGTTGCAAGTCCTAGTACATGAAGCCGATCATTGTCTAATTCGTTTTTTATAACTTGAAAAAGTGCTTCTGCGCCTTCTTCTCGACTGGTAACATTAATAACTTTTAAATTTCCCATTTCATCAACCGACTTTCACTAGAATTTAACTACTGTCTAATTGTAGTTTCTGTCACCCCCACGGTCAACTATTACACATTTCAAATCATTAATAAAAGAAATATTACATGTCAATTTTCTGACCAGCTTGTGAAGTTACTGTGAACAATTAGCCAATTTAATAAAACATAGGGATTTCCCTAATTACCATTTTAATTTAATTAACTATGCTATTAGTAACAGACATTTACAACATAGAAAAAGAAAGGTTGTGAGCATATGGGCGGGAAAAATACAACAAAGCATTCTTCAAATAAAGATAATCCAGGCATTCATTTTAAAGGGACTTTTATCGCAGTCATGCTATTAGGTTTATTCATCCTAGTTTTCTGGTTCGGCATATACGCTTTATTTTTATCTAGATAATAAAAGACAGGAGGAAACAGTATGCATTTACACAAATACGAAAAGATTTGGCTTACACTCGGAATTGGTTCACTGGCATTATTCTTAATAATTATCGGATTCGCAGCCTTCTGGAAAGGTACACATCCTCAAAGTCATATGGAAACAATAGATCCGCAAAATGTTGAAGCCCATGACGCATTTAAACCTGAAAACCTCGGATTAACAGAAGTGGGCGAAGGTAAATATATACTCAATATGGTCGCTTCAGCTTTCAACTACGACTTTGGTGTTGATGAAAACGGGGATCCAGTTAAAAAAATTCGCGTACCAAAAGGCGCTACCGTTCTTTATCAAATTACAACAAAAGACGTTGTTCACGGTTTCCAAATAGCCGGAACGAACGTCAACATGATGGTTGAACCGGGACATATTAGTCGTTTGGAAACAGTTATGAAAAACGCTGGTGAATTTACTGTCGTTTGTAATGAGTATTGCGGCATCGGTCATCACATGATGTACGGAACAGTGGAGGTGTATGAATAATGATTGCGAAAGAACGAAAATTCTCTAAAAAAGAGTCTAGATTATACATGGCATTTATGTACGTCACATTCGCCTCTCTCTTAATTGGTGGTTTGATGGGTTTACTTCAAACACTTGCACGTTCAGGTAAATACACACTCCCCTTTGGAATCAATTATTATACTATCCTTACTGTGCATGGCGTTATTTTAGGACTTGTTCTTACTACTTTCTTCATTATTGGATTCCAATTTGCGTTACTGGGAAAAACAGTTGGTATCTCGGATAAACAAATGAAAGTTGCATGGGCATCTTATTGGATTATGTTGGTTGGTACAATTATGACCTCTGTCATGATTCTTACAGGTCAGGCATCTGTTTTATATACATTTTATGCACCGCTACGGGCCCATCCACTTTTCTACGTCGGATTAGCACTAGTAATCATCGGAAGTTGGGTTGCCGGAATCGTTAACTTCCGCCAACTTTATGTCTGGAAGAAAGCACATAAAGGTGAAAAGTCACCACTTCTTGCATTCATGGTAACGATTAATATGATTATGTGGATCATTGCTTCACTTGGTGTTGCTGTATCTGTTCTTGTTCTGTTTATTCCTTGGTCTCTAGGTTATACAGCAACAATTAATGTGTTGTTAAGTCGAACATTATTTTGGTACTTTGGACATCCGCTCGTTTATTTCTGGTTATTACCTGCTTATATGGCATGGTATGCAATCATCCCTAAAATTATAGGCGGAAAAATATTCAGTGATTCACTTGCAAGATTATCTTTCGTTTTATTACTAATGTTCTCAATTCCCGTAGGTTTCCATCACCAACTAACTGAACCTGGAATTGATTCGACATGGAAATTCATTCAAGTTGTTTTAACTTTTATGGTCATCATCCCTTCGTTAATGACCGCATTCTCAATTTTCGCTACTTTTGAAGCGACAGGACGTAAAAAAGGCCATAAAAGTTTATTCGGTTGGTTCAAAAAGTTACCTTGGAAAGATGTACGCTTTTTCGCACCTTTCGTAGGAATGGTCGCATTCATTCCCGGTGGTGCAGGCGGAATTATTAATGCCTCTCACCAAATGAACGCAGTAGTCCATAACACGATTTGGATTACCGGCCACTTTCACTTAACCGTTGCAACGACTGTTATATTAACGTTTTTTGGAATCTCGTACTGGCTCGTTCCACATCTAACTGGTAGGAAATTAACGCCGCAAATTAATAAGCTAGGGATTATTCAAACGATTATTTGGACAGTTGGTATGACTATTATGTCTACTTCAATGCATATTCAAGGACTACTAGGCGGACCTCGTCGTTCTAATTACTCAGAATATGCAGGGGGCGACCAAGTAAGTACGTGGATTAGTTACCAACTTTGGCAGGCCGTTGGTGGAACAATTCTCTTTATTGGTGTCGTATTAATGGTTTATATCTTTATTAAAATGGCATTCTTTGCGCCTATTGATTTGGAAGAGTTTCCAATCGCAGAAGAGGAAGAAGATGCAGATCCTACACCGAAGTTTCTTGAAAACTGGTATCTTTGGGTCGGGATTACAATAGGATTAATTCTATTCGCATATACAATCCCAATCTTTGAGATATTAAAACACTCACCACCAGGATCAGTACCATTCGATTGGCCGATCGGGAAATAAGAAAAGCTATTTTCGCCCTTTAGACACGACATGCGCTGGAAGAAATTTAAGAGAAGTCGCTCTTTGACTTCACTTAAATTTTTGAAGCGACACGAGTGTCTGGCGAAAATAGCTGGACAATAAGAAAAGCGAAGTGCGCCCGGGTAGACGCGAGATCGGTGGAAGACATGAAAATGAAGTCGGACTTTGACTTCAATTGAATGGCTGAAGCGACTCGAGCGGCTGGCGCACATAGCTGGACAATAAGAAAAGCGAAGTGCGCCTGAAATATGAAACTGCTCCATCCTGCAAATAACATTCGCAGGATGAAGCAGTTTTTTTATTCAATATTAAAATTAATTGCCTGTCGCAGCACGTTCAACAGCTTCCGCAACATTTTGGTGTACATTTGGATCTAACGGATGTGGAACAAGATCACCAGGCTTCGTCGTTTCAACGATAGCCAACGCCGCAGCAATCAGCATTGGATACGTGATTTCCTTCGCACCTGCATCCAAAGCACCGCGGAAAATTCCCGGGAAACCTAGAATATTATTTACGAGACGTCCGTCAGCAGCAAATGACGCACCCGCTTCAAGTGCTACAGTCGGGTCAATCTCCGCATTAGGATTAGAAAGCGCTAAAATAATCTGTCCTTTTCGAACCATTTCAGGCTTAATTAAACCTTTAACACCCGTAGTCGCAACAATAATATCTGAAGTTGCCATCAGTTCTTCAAGTGAATCTACAGTGACACCGCCGTGTTCTGTCAATCTATCAAGCGCGACTTGATCTCTATCAACACCACGTACTTCCTTCACACCATAAGCAAGAAGCATCCGACTAATTGCAAGTCCAGCAGCACCAAGGCCTATTTGACCGACAACTGAATCTGTAAGTTTAACGCCCGTTTGCTTACAAGCCGAAATAACAGAAGCGAGCGTAACGACAGCCGTACCATGTTGATCATCATGCATAACCGGAATCGAAAGTTCTGCTTTCAAACGTTCCTCTATTTCGAAACAATGCGGTGACCCGATGTCTTCAAGTAAAATACCACCGAAGCCTTTAGCTATATGCTTCACCGTATTCACCACTTCATCAGGATCACTTGTATCTAGAAGAATCGGAATACCACTAATTCCCGCAAACTGATCAAATAAAACTGCTTTTCCTTCCATTACAGGCATCCCTGCAACAGGCCCTATATTGCCAAGTCCCAAAATAGCAGTACCATCCGTTACAATCGCGACAGTATTCGAAATTCCTGTAAAGTAATTCGCTTGAATAGGATCATTTTTAATTAATTCACAAACGTTCGCCACTCCTGGCGTATAGACGCGTTGCAAATCTGCTAATGACCGAATTTCCATACGGCCTTTCATATGTATTTTACCGCCTTCATGCGCCTTTAAAACGTCATCTGATACGGCATGAACGAATATACCGCCACCAATATCATTTACAGCTTGTACAATCTGCGCTAAATGTTCCTCATTTTGACACTGAACTGATACGTCACGAATCGTCGTTAGTACACCTATCTTAAGTGTTTCAATATCCCCAATATCTCCACCCAAATCACCAATTGCCATTGCAACTTTTGCAAGATTACCAGGTAATGAAGGTGTTTCAACAATTAGATTTCTTAAAAATTCAGCTTGCCCCATTAAAATACCCCCTATATATATATCACATATTCATTTTACACTGATTATGCATATTCGTAAATCAAATTTTATTTCTTTTGATTAATTAAACAACTTTCCTCTTTAGCTTATCACAGTTCTGACTATATTTAATCAATTAAAATATCAAATACCGTCTATATTCAATAGTAGATATTTTTATTAGAAATAAATGGTATAATGGATTATGAATGAGTATTCATTAATGAGGAGTGTTAACTATGGGAATAAATATTGATTCGATGTCTATGGAAGATATTTGGATTATGATTGATGAAAAGCTAAACGGAGAATCCGGCCCCATTACTGGGATGAATACTAGCTATTCGTTTGAACTCGATGGTGAGAAATACGGTTTAATTTTCAAAGATGGATTAGCTAAAACCATTACAGGAGATCCCGGCGAAGTAGATTGCTCACTTTCAATGAGTGTTAAAGATTTCAAAAAATTACTTGTTGGAAACTTGAACTCTACCGCTTCTTATATGATGGGAAAACTGAAAGTTAAAGGAAGCCTTGGACTTGCACTAAAACTTGAAAGCCTATTAAAACAATACTCATTTTAATGTTAAAAGTTACATTAATCGGTCCATATCAAAATTAAATTTAGATATGGACCTTAATTACTTTCACCTCTATGATTCAATAGATCCTTTTGCCAATAAGATTAATATTATCTGACTATTGCGAAAGATGTTTGAAAAGGTTACTATGTAATAGATTGATTGAATCTCAAGGGGGTAGACTAATGAAGAAGACTGCTTTTTCGGCAATAGCTGCACTTGCTCTTACCGCATTTATCACAACTAGTAATGCAGAAGCAAGTACAGGTACCTACATAGTTAAACCTGGTGACACTTTATGGAAAATTGCATTCGAGAATAATATATCTGTTAATCAATTAAAAGAATTGAATAAACTTAACGTAGACAGTATTTTTGTTAATCAAACGTTATACACTACTTCAAAACCAGGTTCATTTAACAAACCTAATTCTGGGACAACCCAAAGCAAAAATTATACCACTGTCGTTCAAGCCGGAAAAAAAAGGAATGTTCTCGTCACTGCTGAATCGACGCTTAAAAAAGATGAAGCTGCGACTAACTTACCGCTAACAGGAGCTTCTAGTAAAGTCTTGGGAACCGCGGTCAAAATAGCGCTGCCCCTTCAAGGAACACCCTATCTATGGGCCGGTTCTTCTATAGAAGGTTTCGATTGCAGCGGATTCCTTTCTTATGTGTATAAAAATGCTGGACTTAACCTTCCAAGAACCGACACTATTGGTTTATATAAACTTTCTTCTTATGTAGACAAGCCAGCAGTAGGAGATATTGTCTTTTTTGAAAATACATATCGCATCGGCATTTCACATGCTGGGATTTATTTGGGTAACGGGAATTTCATTCATGCCGGATCAAAGCAGGTTGAAATTTCATCAGTTAACTCAACTTATTGGAAAGACAAAGTTATGGGCTACAAAAGGTTTAATTCTTTAAAATAAATCAAAACTAACTTCCCTTTTTTACAGGAAGTTAGTTTTTTTTCGGAATAAATTTGCGGAAAATTAACTTATCCCTATCAATCTACAAGGCTTCTCCTATATTAATACCTTGTAACAAAGCCATTTATTGGTTATACTTAGTATTAGTATCAGGTCACTATTTCATATATATATCTTGAACGAAACGGAGTGGATAAAGTGTTCAAGGATAAAAGGTATTTAAATTACAACGCAGCTGGGTTCCGTAAGGATCTTATTGCGGGTATTACTGTGGGCATTGTTGCAATTCCTCTTGGTATGGCCTTCGCAATTGCTTCAGGAGTGAAACCTGAATATGGCCTCTATACGACCATTATTGCCGGATTCATTGTCGCATTACTCGGGGGTTCCCGTTATCAAATCGCTGGACCTACCGGCGCATTTATACCAATTCTACTCGCAATTGTCATTCAATACGGTTATGAAGATCTTCTTCTCGCAGGATTTCTCGCAGGAATATTCCTCGTTATTATGAGTTATGCTGGAGTTAGTAGCCTCATTCATTTCGTTCCTAAGTCTGTGACAATTGGTTTTACAACAGGAATCGCAGTCATCATTTTCATGGGCCAACTCGGAAACTTTTTCGGGCTAACTGGTCTTGAACGCAATGAATTTTTCCATGAAGACATGATCGGGATTATTAAACAGTTTCATACAGTAAACTCCTTAAGTATCATGACCGCAGTTCTTGGAATCGCAGTCATTTTTATTTTACCAAAAATCGCACCTAAGATTCCTTTATTTCTAGTAGCACTTCTCATACCAACAATCGTTTCCGTACTATTTTTCCCTGGAAAAGTGGAAACAATTGGCTCTGCTTTTGGTGGCATACCAAGTTCACTTCCCAGCTTCCACTTCCCCGAGATTACTCTATCAAAATTAGTTGCACTTTGGGCTCCAGCCCTTGTCATCGCAGCACTCGGATCAATTGAATCACTCTTATCAGCAGTTGTTGCCGATGGTATGAAACCCGAGGATAATCAAAAGCATGACTCAAAACGCGAATTATTTGGGCAAGGCATCGCGAACATCATCACGCCCCTATTCGGTGGAATTCCAGCAACCGGTGCAGTTGCACGAACAGCAACAAATATACGTGCAGGTGCAGTCAGTCCCGTTTCGGGCATTGTCCAAAGTTTATTAGTTCTAGCTTTCTTAGTTTTATTCGCACCTTACGCTTCCTACATTCCACTCGCTGCGATGGCACCTATTCTAATGTTTGTTGCGTGGAATATGAGCGCCCGCAAAATATTTTTACATCTTCTTGTAATAAAATCTGGCGACTCAATTGTACTCATAACAACTTTTTTACTAACAATATTCGTCAATTTAACAGTCGCAGTCCAAGTAGGTATGTTAATAGCAGTCATCTCATTTTTACGGAAGATGATCAATAAACTTGATTTAAAAGTAGCCAAAGCATCTGACGTTGAAATTACGAGGTTTAGTAACGGTGATGAAACATTATTAAAAAAGTATATTGTTGACGGACCCCTATTTTTCGGATCAGCAAAGTCTTTAGAAGATAAGTATCCAGCTATACTAAAAACAACCGCAACAAGTATTATTCTCGATATGGAACACTTATCCGCAATCGATGCAACAGGTGAAGCCGTACTTTCACAACTCATTGATGAAGCTAGAAAAAAAGACATTACGATTATTATTAAACGGCTCCATAAAAATAAAATCGAACACTTCAAGAAAAGTGGACTCTACGATAAAATTGGTGAGCATAACTTCTTTATGTAAGAAAAAAGCCTTTCACTCCATAAATTCTATGGAATGAAAGGCTTTTTATCGTTACTAAGGACAAATTAAACACAATTAATTATCAAAAAAAGATCTTAGCATTTGTCCACCTTACGATAAATGATTAATAAGTTTTCAAGTATAGTGTCAAACGAGTTTGATGTCACACGCTCCCGAACAATGTCATCCCGGATTGCAATATTATCGGTTTCAAACGCAGTAGCCAATCCCTTTGCTAATGACTGCGGATTTTCTGGTTCCACTAGAATGCCTGCATGCCCATCTAGTAAGTATGATAGTCCACCGACATCTGACCCAACAACTTTCGCTCCTGAGGCCATCGCTTCTAGCGCAACTAATCCAAATCCTTCATGATGCGAAGGCAGAACAAGTATATCTGAAGCACCCATCCACCGTGCAAGCTCTTCTTGACCTAATGGATCTTTGAAATGAATGCCTGTTAGTTCTTCACGCTGAATGAGCAATCGTAAGTCTTCCATAAACGACTGATCTCTCTGAGAACCAATTATGTACAATGAACAATTGTTTTTTTCGTTTATAATTTTAAAGGCATTTACTAGATCCAATAAACCTTTAGCTTTAATGACATTGCCTACAAATAAGATTACTTTTTCATTTTCGGACAAACCAAGCGCCCGTCTTGTCTCCCCCATAACAACAGGTTTAAAGACAGATGTATCAACACCCATACTCATCACTTCGACACGCTCCGCAGGTACACCAAAACGATCTACCACATCTAATTTCAGCTTCTCACCAACTACAATGACTGTCTTCGCATCTATTAAGATCTTTCTCGTCAACTTTTCAATTCTTACACTTTTTGCTGCCATCTTATCAATATCACCGCCGTGGACAGTCACAACATATGGAATACTAAAGTACTTGTTACCGATTAATGAGAGTAAACCAGTTGGAAATGCATAATGAGCATGCGTTAAAGTGAGCGTTTTTCTATTTTTCAGCATGTAAAACAAGGACTTTAAAAACCATGATGCATACTTCTTAATGGTAACGACTTTACCTTTTTGTGGGTTATCGATTGCAATAACATCAATATCGACATTTGCTGCGCGAAGAAGTTCAACTTGATTTTTTACAAATATCCCAAAAGTGGGATGTTCTTCAGATGGATACATATTACTGAACACTACTATTTTCATTAGAACTCAACTACTCCCGTCAATAATATATTAGTTAGTTTTCTACATTTATTTTCATTGAATAAGTATAGCATATCCTCAATAGATGAGCCTTTCATCAAAATAAACCAATTGAGTCAATTTCATAATTACTTAAATCCGTTACATCACTACAATATATAGTTGAGAACGTTTTAACTCAACTATATATTGTAGTGATGTGGCGATAAAATCCTATTATGGAATTGACTGAATTAGATTCAAATTATTCGTTTTGCACACAATACTTTTTTAAAAATCAAATAAACTTTTTGCTCTATCTATATTACTTTAAAGTCTAAAAAAGTAAAAAACGGCACTTAAAGGGCTGTATTTCCGCTTTAAGTGCCGATTTCTACTAAAATGTCAAAAAACAAAGAGATATGTAATGTCTTTGTAATATAACTGTAATCATATTGGTAGACTTGCTATGTTAAGATTATCACAGATAAAGCACATACAACCAAAAAAAACGAAAGTGTGCGAAAGGGGAATATGAGAAATAATGAAACGATTCTTTTTTATGGTATTAGCGAGTATCATCATTACGACGTCTATACCGGCAATGGCTTCAGCTAACTCATCAACTTCACTTATAAATGCTGCACGCGGACACTTAGGAACTAAATATGTATATGGTGGGACAACCACTTCTGGATTTGATTGTTCAGGCTTCACTCAATATGTATACCGTCAAGCTGGGGTTTCAATCCCACGTACTACAGGTCAACAATATGCAGCTGGCACCCCTGTATCAAGAGCAAACTTAGAAATAGGTGACATCGTATTCTTTAATACTTCTGGAAAAGGTGTTTCACATGATGGTATCTATATCGGAGGCAACTCTTTCATCCATGCTTCTACAAGTAGAGGCGTAATGATTTCCTCACTTAGCGACCCGTATTACTGGGGAAGCCGTTATATCGGAGCACGTCGACTTGCTGATTTCAATGAAGCACCACAAGTATCTGTAACTGAATCTAAAAAACCAGCACCTACACCAGTTATTAATTATCCAACTCGTGCAGAAATTGCTGAAACACTTGTAAAAGAACTTGGCTTAACTGCTAGTAATGACGCTCCTTTTAAAGATGTACCAAAAAATCATGAACATGCAAATGCAATTGCAGCAGTTGCTGAAGCGGGTATCTTTTCAGGTAGTCAAGGAAAATTCAATCCAGATGCTTCATTAACGCGTGCGCAGCTTTCTAAAATACTTGTTGAATCTTTCGCTTTAGACGGAACTTCGGATATTTCATTCTTAGATGTACCTGCTACTCACTGGGCAAAAGAATATATCGGTACGCTTTATCATAATGAAGTTACAATAGGATATCCAGATGGTAACTTTGGAACAAATGATCCTGTAACATATAGCCAGTTTCAAACATTCATTTCACGCATTAACTAATAATTTATATTTCTATCCTGGAATTCCGCTAAGGGAATTCCCTTTTTTTTAATTAGGTCTAGTAAACTACTTTACCCAAATTAAATTCACATAGACTTATATACTGTAAACTGCTAAAATTATACTATATTTTGATTCAACTAGGAGGACACAATGAAATCATCAAAATTAGCACTAATCTTCATCCTTGTTATCTCTCTCATTTCAATTGTCCCGGACAGCACTTCTGCAAACACTCAGTTTAAAGACATAAAGCAAACTGATGAAATTTACAAGGAAGCCAATTATCTAGCCGGTAAAAAAGTAATTTCAGGCTATCCTGACGGTTCCTTCAAACCATCTTATAATTTAACAAGAGCACATGCTGCTAAAATGTTAATCATTGCAACAAATAAACAAAATATAGTTCAGCCACCCATTACCTTCAATGATAAAGGTATAGATGCAGAGCAAGTTGCAAATTTAAGTCGCGCAGTAGCTCTTGGCTATTTCAAATTAGGTGCTGATAAAAAAATCAAACCTAATGAGTACATAAAACGCGATGAAATGGCTTATGCGATTGCGACTGCGTTCAATATTTCAACAGCGGTAACATCTTCAACCCCTCTTCAATTTAAAGATATTAATAGTGGGCATAAATACGCTAAACAATATAACGGCCTATACTATGCTGGTATTGCGCAAGGCGTTGATGGCAACTTCAAACCGAATAACCTTTTAACACGTGGACAATTTGTGCTTTTCGTTGCACGTGCAGCTGACCCTTCTAACTTCTCTTTACCCGTTAAACCACCAGATGAAACCGCGGGAACAAGTTTTGTTAAAGTTAATACAGGAAGTGATTCACTAAATGTACGTACTAGCAGCTCAGACGCGAGCGCAGTCATTGGTAAACTCTCACATGGTGAAATCGTTGAAGTATTAGGAAAAAGTGGTGATTGGCTTCTCGTCAAAACCAATTTCGGTCAAGGTTATATTCACGGTTATTTCACAGTCCCTGCCGGTACAGATACACCGAACGATAATGTAAAACCAGATGCACCAAGTCCTACAAGTGGATTGGTCGGCAAAGTAACCGTGGCTAGTTTGAATGTCCGCTCAAGCGCATCGGATAATGTAGCTGTAATCGATACTTTAAAACGTGGCCAAGAAGTACAAGTTCTTAGTGTAAACGGCTACTGGGCATCTATTAAATACGGTTCAAAAACTGGTTTTGTTCACAAATCCTTTTTAAAGTTAATCAACAAATCTAGCAGCCCTTTAAAAGACCGCATCATTGTAATTGACGCAGGTCACGGCGGTTCAGATCCTGGCGCTTCTGGCAATGGGTTAACCGAGAAAGGTTTAACGCTAGATGTTTCCAAGCGTGTTGAAGCGAAACTGAACAGAGCTGGAGCTAAAGTATTAATGACACGCTCAGGTGATTCTTACCCTTCCCTATCAGCTCGTACAGAATACGCGAAGAAAAACTTTGCAGAAGTATTTATTTCTATTCACATTAATGCTGGTCCCTCTTCAGCTAGTGGTACTGAAACTTTTTATGATTCTTCTACAAATCCAAATGCGGTAGAAAGCCAACTACTTGCTACTTATATCCAAAACAATATTGTGAAAAAAGCTAACATGAAAGACCGCGGCGTAAAACCCGCCCGCTTCCAAGTTTTACGTGATAATAATGTTGCAGCTGTTTTAGTGGAACTCGGATTCATATCAAATTCTAGTGATGCTAGTAAACTGGCAAGTAGTCAATACTTAGAAATTTATGCTGAATCTATTTACCAAGGACTAGTTCAATACTATTCTGCGCAGTGATGAATTATGCCGAAGAGATTTTATTATCTCTTCGGTTTTTTTATGTTTAATTCTGATTACCCATTCGTTAATCAGAATTTACAAACAACTAATTGTCCACCACTAGATTAAGTGATACACTAGCATGGACTCATAGTTTTACCATAATATGAAAAAGGAAGGTGCAAAATGAAAAATACTTTTTTCAAAGTCACAGCTACTGCTTCATTATTATTTGCTACTGTAGGTTTAACACCTGTTAGCGCAGCAGAACAGCCAGGTGACTATTCTCTATCCGTTTTCCATACGAATGATACCCACGGAAATCTTGCGACAACTCCGGAACGCGCAGCACTTGTTAAAAAATTACGCACAGAAAAACCTGCCAATCTTCTTCTTGACGCGGGTGACGTATTCTCTGGAACACTTTACTTTAACGAGTTTAAAGGACAAGCTGATCTAGCCGTCATGAATTATCTTGAATATGATGCCATGGTATTTGGTAATCACGAATTCGATTTAGGTGGATCTGACGAAGGTCATCAAGCACTTGCTGAATTTATAAAAGGTGCAAAGTTTCCACTTCTCGGTACGAATGTAGACTTTTCAAAAGACCCTCTCTTTGACGGGCTACAATCTAAAACAGTTGTAGATCAACATGAAAACGGCCATATTTATAATGGTATTATTAAAGAAGTAAACGGTGAGAAAATAGGTATATTTGGTTTAACAACTGAAGAAACTAAAGACATTTCTAGCCCCGATAAAATAACATTTACAAATTATATTACTGAAGCAAAGGAAGCTGTTGCAGCTTTTGAAGAAATGGGTATTAACAAAATAGTTGCTGTTACACATATCGGCTTTAACGACTCCGATAAAATAGATAATGACATTTTACTAGCTAAAGGTGTTCCTGGAATCGATATTATCGTAGGTGGACATACACATTATAAACTAGAAAAACCATTTGTCGTAAATGAAGACAGCGAACCGGTCGTTATCGTACAAGCAAATGAATACAACAAATTCCTCGGTCAACTTGATGTTGTTTTCAATAAAGATGGTGTTATCAAGGACTATAGCGGAGTACTGCATGCAGTTGGCGGTAAAGATGCACCACGCGACGAAGCTGCCGCAGAACTTATCAAGCCTTATGCAGCTAAAGTGAAAGAAACGATGGAAAAGTCTACAGGCGCAACTGCTGACGTATTCCTTAGTGGCCTTCGTGGTTTAGGAGGCGTGCGTACAGCAGAAACGAATTTAGGTAACATCGTTACAGATGGTATGCTAAAAACTGCACAAGGAATTGATGCATCTACTGTCATTGCATTCCAAAATGGTGGCGGATTGCGGACTTCAATTCCAAAAGGGCCGATAACTTACGGTCAAGCTATAAGCGTTCTACCTTTTGGTAACTCACTTGCGCTAGTCGAATTAAGCGGTAAAGAAATAAAATCAGTATTCGAACATTCTGTTAGAGATTATCCTGCAGAATCAGGTGGTTTCTTGCACGTCGCTGGTATGAAGCTTCTTTTTGACGGTGAAGCTGAACCAGGAAAACGAGTTGTCTCTATGAAGATTGACGGCAAAGAAATTCAAATGGATAAAATCTACAAAACAGCAACAAATGTCTTTACAGCACAAGGTGGAGATGGCTATGAAATGCTGAAAACGGCTTATGAAGATGGCAGAGTTAGTGAACCTGGCTTCGTTGATTGGGAGTCATTCGCCAATCAAATGGCATCAATTGGTTCAGTCAAAACAGGCCTTGAAAATCGTATTGTAGCAACTGTACCTTTTAAAGATATTAAAACGAGTGATTGGTCATATCAGTCTATTTCTGACCTTTATTACCGTGAAGTCCTAAAAGGAACAACAGCAACAACTTTTTCACCTGAAAAGCATTTATCACGTGCTCAAGCTGCTTCTTTAATTGTTAGAGCACTTGATCTAACAACAGATAAAGCTGCCTCATTTAAGGATATCGACGGTTATGCAGACACAACAAAAGCAGAAATCGCTGCAGCCCAAGAGTACGGCATCGTTAATGGAAACAATGGTAACTTCTCACCATCTAAAAATGTCACTCGTTCTCAAATCGCTTTAATGATTCAACGTGCGATTGAGCACTACACTGGCGAAAAGTATACCGCTAAAGCGAAAGCTCCTTACGCTGATATCGGCGGCTACGATGACGAAACAGTAAACGCGATTTCTACTCTTTACGAACTAGGGATTGCAACAGGATTTGAAGGTAATTACATGCCTACAAACTCTACGACACGTGAACAATCAGCAAAAGTACTTTCAAACTTCATTTACAACACAAAACAAATGAAAAAAGCAGAGTAAACTCGTTTCAGCAAATTGAAACATCAAAGAATCAGGTAGGGGTTCAAACTCGCATGTTTGGTAAATCCACCTACCCTAACGCTTAGAGATAAAAAAATGGCTCCACAAACCATATCTGGTTTGTGGAGCCATTTTCATATAATTGTTATTGTCGGGAAGCACGCTTTATTAATTCAGCAAATACGACACCTTTTTCTACTGATTTAATTAAGCCGACATTTGGTGCGTAATAATAAATCCAACCATCACTTGTCTTGACCTCTACGACATTTTTAAATGTCCCTGCACGCGTTGTTACTTCTTTGGAGATAGACGAAACTTGGGAAGATTCCGATGAAGAAGGGTCAATAAAAGTTAAACCTTTAGATAATGGATACTCGAGTTCAACACTGTAATATGCGTCCTGAAAACCTAGATACAAGCCCTTTTCATCTTCCCTCACAAGGAAATAGCCTATTTCATTAGTAGTTATGTCTTTTTCTTCCCACACATCCCATTTCTCCATACCATTATTTTCTAGTCCTACATAAATTATTTTAGTCAAATACGTTTTCCCTTGATCTCTATATTCCCATAAATAATCCATTTTTGTGTGCATTTTGTAACTAATCATCTTAGTTTTAGTTTTAAAGCGATTGTCAAGTGCTCTAGCAATAAATACAGCGATATGTTGACGCGTCACACGATTATTCGGTCTAAATGTCTGATCAGTGTAACCTTCCGTAATACCTTCCGCTACAAGTGTGGATATATAATTATAATAATTATTTGATGGCTGTACATCTAGAAACGAACTATCGCCCCGTATAGGATAATTCATTGATTCTACAATAATTTTAGCGATCTGGCCACGAGTTAACTTGCCTTGCGGATCAAAATACTTCGTTCCGTCTTCATTTGTTTTACCAGAAATTATACCAAGCTGCACCGCTTTCGCAACTTCAGCATAGCCGTAAGAACTTGGTGACATATCAGTTAAATTAGGATTAGGCGCACGTAAGTCCGTAATACGTTTTGCTCTCAGCAACATTTTCACACCATGTAATCGAGATACTTCTTCATTAGGAAGAAATGTACCGTTTGGATAACCATTTATAATTTCTTTTTGCACAAGATATTCAATTTCATTTTCATATGATATTACATCAGAGAATGTTGCGGCACTTACTTCTGAATCTGGTAATGATAAAAATAACACCAAGCACATTAAAGTAAAATAACCAAACTTCGTCAAAATAATCACCCCATTAATCTATATTGATGTCAATAGTCTAGCTGCATACTAAATTTCTTATATAGATCAATTAATTTCATAATAGGGTTTTATTGCTACACCACCACAATATATAGTTGAGTTGAAGCGTTCTCAAACTATATGTTGCGTCGTTGTAGCAGATTAAGGTCATTATGAAATTGATTCAGATAATGTATATGAACACAAGCGTTAGCAATCAATCAGCCTATTATTGTCAACCGTTGAATCACGTTCGCTAATAACTTTGTTCTTCCTACCAAACTTGATACTAATAAATACTCTTCTTCAGTATGCGCCTTGCCACCAACTGGACCTAAACCATCAATTGTTGCAACTCCTAGGGCAGAAGTAAACGAAGCATCCGATCCGCCACCTGTCGAAACATCTTTGAGTTCAATATTTAATGATAACCCAACTTCCTGGATTGCTTTTAAGAGCTTTATTGTTTGTTCATTTTTTACCATAGGTGGTCGATCAATCGCGCCAATTAGTTCAATCGTTGTCCCTTCAACATCAGGAACAGAACAAATCGCTTCCACTTGTTGTTCGAGCCAAGCCGCTTGTTCCATCTTACTTATTCGTAAATCAATATGCGCAACGGCAGAAGAAGCTACTGTATTCACTGTAGTCCCACCCTCTATGATTCCTACATTTACACTAATACCAGTTGGTGGATTGGATAACGCATGCAATTTCGTAATCTTTCTTGCTAATTCTTCTATTGCACTACGACCTGCTTCTGGCGCAATACCTGCATGTGCCGCCACACCTTTTACATACATTACGTATTCACCTGCACCTCGACGCGCTGTTACGAGTGAGCCATCCTCTCTAGCAGGCTCCATTATAAGCGCGTACTTTTTATTCAAAGTATGCGCTTCGATTAGTTTCCTAGAAGTAGTAGAACCTATTTCCTCATCACTGGTCAATATAATAACAATATTCCTAACGCCTTCTGCATTTTTTTCAACGAGCGCTTGCACCGCATAAAGCAACGATACAAGACTTGCCTTCATATCAATAACACCTGGGCCATAAGCTTTACCGTCAAGCACCTTGAAAGGTCTTTCTTTTGCAGTTCCATTTTTAAAAACTGTATCCATATGGGCAACAATTAAAATCTCGGGTTCATTCAATTCACAATGACTTATGACTAAATGATTCCCTTGAACTTCTTCAATGATTGGTTCTGTGATAAATCCAAGTTTAGTAAACTCATCTTGCAAAATGCTTCCTATTTTATCAATCCCACATTTATTTGCGGAGCCACTATCAATATTAACAAGTCTTTCAAGTAACAATAAAATGTCCATTTCTTTATCATTCAGAAAAGAGTTCACTTCATTATCCCCTATCGAGTAGATTGGATACTATTATATCATTCAATATTCCGCATGTCCTACTCTTCTTTTCCACGCCCTTTTCTCCCATAAGTTCCTGGTAATATGTACATATAATGATGAAAGGTAATATTATTAATATTACCCGTTAAGCTAGAAGCACCTTCAGGCGATAAATAGATGACGCCATCTCTCTCCTTAACTTTAGATGTCTGTGTGTAATCAATTACATAGATTTCATTTTCCTTATTTCTTTTTAAAACCCGGATTTTTTCATATGTTTTAATAGTTACCCCTAAAATCATATGAGATGTTTTAGTCAATAGACCGCACCTACCGCTTCATTTTATTTTTTATTCATTACTTAAAGTAATCCTTCTCAAAAAAATCTTATTCACATACGTTATGTACTTAGATAAAATGAGATAAAGTGTTTCCCCTTTAAGTTATTACCTCTTAATTGGTTAATAATTCAAAAGATTCCACGTTATTAATATACAATAACATAGTACTTTTAATGGGTCTAGCTAATAAATTAGTTTTATTTAACTATTGAAAATATGAGCCCTAATTAACCATAAAACAAATTTAAAATGCAGAGATAACAAAGAATCTAATAGGTCAATTCTATTCTGCTCTCCATAAATAAACTAAGTACGTCGTAGTGTTAAAAGCTAAAATTATCCTAAAAAAATCCTTCTAGTCGTGTTGACTAGAAGGATTGATATTATTTTTTCTAATTATGCTGTTTGTAATGCAAGTACTTCTTTAAATTGGTTTACTGCTTTATCTGTATCAACAGCATGACCCAATTCATTCAGTGTTTCACCAATTTGTTGAACTGCTTTTTCAAGCATATCTGGTGTTGTGTTGCCCATATGTCCGATGCGGAATGCTTTTCCTGCTAAATGAGCAAGTGCCCCAGCAAAAACAGTTCCTTTCGCTGCAAGTGCTGCGCGGAATTCAGCGTCATTTACACCTTCTGGATACAAGAAACAGCTAAGAGTTGAAGCCGCAACTTCTTCACTTGCCAAAGCTTTAATACCGTATACAGATAGTGCTGAACGTACTGCTTTTCCAAATGCTGCATGACGCTTATAACGATTATCTAAACCTTCCTCAAGAACAAGACGCATACCTTCTTCATATGCATAAACCAAGTTTACTGCTGGCGTAGCAAAGTATTTACTCGGATCGTTCATTACTGGAATCCAGTTATTAATATCTGCGTAATAAGCTGATACACGTCCTAATTTTTCACGTGCTGCTAGCGCCGTTTTATTAAACGCAACAATTGCAAGTCCTGGTGGAACACCGATTGCTTTTTGTGAGCCAGTTAAGATTACATCAATCTTATCGCCTGCCTCACCATAAGATTTACTCATATCCTCTTCCATTGCCGCTGTTGCACAAACACCATCTACAATAACAAGTGCTTTATGCTTTTTAATAACCGGAACCAACGCATCTAGATCTGCCGCAACTCCTGTAGATGTATCTGCGTGAGTAACTGTAACCGCTTTATAAGTACCTGTAGCAAGCTTCGCATCTACGTCAGCTGCTGGAACTTGTTGACCCCATTCTGCTTGAAGAACGTCTACTTCAATACCAAACGCTTCTCCTAGTTTAATGAAACGATCGCCGAAGTATCCTTGGCTCACAACTAGAATCTTTTCACCTGGTGCAACCGTATTCACAAGCGCCATTTCCATTGCAAGTGTACCTGTACCCGCAACAACAAATGTTTCGCCGTCTGTTTTAAACATATCTGCTGTCATCTGAATTGCATTTTTATAAATTGCAACAAATCGTGGATCTGTATGGCTTCTCGTTTCACTAGACAATGCATCATAAATCGAATCTACAACTGGTGTCGGTCCTGGAATAAGTAACATTTCTTCATTTCTCATTAATTCATCCCCTTATTTTTAAGTAACTTTACGCTCATAATTTTTATCTTACATCAAACTTCAAAATAACATAGATTCGCAATTCAGTCTACAATTACACTACTAACTTAATCATATAGCCATATTCATCTTATCATCGGACTACTATTTAGTCTAGGTAAAGATTCTTTTTCTAATGAATATTTCGTCTATTATTTAACTGAATTTCGGAATGCTATTATTAGTTGGCTTTATTTGTTATAATTAAGCATAATACTATTAATTTAGTTTGGAGGGCATAATATGAAAAATGCTGGTATTGCTGCTGTGTTAAGTTTTTTTTGGACAGGTGTTGGACAAATCTATAACGGTCAAATTTTAAAAGGACTAATCCTGATTGGCGTTCAAGTCATTAACGCTTTACTTATGTTCGTCCTAATCGGTTTTATAACATATCCTATCGTATGGATTTGGGGTATTTACGATGCCTATAAAACAGCAGAACGAATAAATGCAGGTAATGTTACCTTTTAATAGATTATAAAAACCATTCACATACTTACCTGCGAATGGTTTTTATTTGATTTAGCGTAAAATATTCGATTCAATCTTCATTAGAATAGATATGCTTATACCCTTCGATTAAATGTCCGTAGCTTAATGTTAGCAAGTCTTCATATAATACATCACTCACTTCAACATCATTCGGTATGATAAAACGGATTTTACTTTCTATATAACAGACGGAATATCTCTTCATTTTTCAGTAATTCCGAAATTATCTATGAAATTATGAACATTGTCACATAAGTCAACAATTAGAATTCCTCTTGTCTTTTTTCTAAATAATTCTACCGCAAAAGTAAAATGACAAGCGTAATTGCAATCTTTACGATTAGAATAAAATACTTTTTTCTTGTCATTACATGTATCTCTATAATTTATTAATAAATAAAATATCATATAGTTTACAGGAGATTCCTTATTTTAAATATAAAGATTACCTTCCAATTAATAGTTTGAAGGGTATCCTATCGAATATTCCATTTACCTTGTATTGTCATATAAATCGCGAGACATCTTAAATTTAATATACCTTAGTAACTTATTCTCAACTAAATTCCTTTCTTTTCTCTACATATTAATATAGTTCAAAATAATTCTCTTATATGATTTCTAATACTCTCTTTTTCATGTTATAATTACATTTGTTTTACAGCACCATAATATGTCGACATTAGTAGTTGAAAACAGAGGAGGGCAAATGCATCATGAAACAAGATGCATCATTATAATGAAAAATTTAAAGTCGAGTTTCGCAAAAATAAATAAAATCGATACGTTTTCACCTTATTTCTTTTTACCTTTTATTTTGTTACTGTACTTTTTCACAAGTTTGTTTGATTTCCATAGATTTGAGCTATTTAAAGTTAGGGAATCTATTTGGCCAGTTGTGATATTAGCGTTACTTTGTTATTACATAGGCGTTTACCTGATTGATAAATTAGGATGGACGTTGCCTACATTCGGACTTTCATCGTTCAGCAAATATATCCGGCTTGCTATTATTCTGTTGACTACAATTGGTTTAGTAACCTATTTAATGATGATTTTCGGCGGCAGTCTAGGTATCTCTGACGAATCAGCACGTCGAGGTCTAGATCCGAAGCTTAATTTCTTTAGCCAGTTATTATGGTTTGGTACATTATTACTGCTGTCCTATAAAATGATTTTAGAGAAAAAGATGACGTGGAAAAAAGCATTAATTTATGGCTCAGTGTTTGGGTTTATAATGTTCCTGTTTTTACTTATGGGCTATCGAACGCCGCTTATCATTATGCTCTTTACAGGATTAATCATTTTTCACTATGTTGTCAAACGTGTTAAATTAACATGGTTTTTATCCGCATTACTCGTTATTGGTGTTGCATTTTCGATGTTCGGGTTTTTACGAGTTATGTCAGAAGATACAACGCAAGAATTCAACAACCGAGATCAACCAGATGTTGAACTAACTTTCGAGGAAAAAGAGCAGCTTTTAACGGTGGAACAAGAAGTTAACCTCACGCCTAAATGGATACGTTCATTGAACGGCGAGAGCGTTACAGGACATATTGTCTTAAGCAAAATTATTGAATACACGAAAGAGGAAGGGACGTTAAATGGTGAACTCCATAAAGGGGTATTCAACACCATTTTGTCTGGGGAACAAATCTCACCACGTATGCGTGTTACTGAAGTAGTGAATTCACTAAGCGCGGACGAAGGGAAGTTTATTACCCGCCCAACGAGAACGACAACGCCGACATTTATTGGCCAATTATTTTTAGATGGTGGTTATTTATTAGTCGCTGTTGGATTCCTATTTTATGGTGTTTTGATTTCTCTAATCTATAATAAAATGAAGCTGAGTGGTATTCGTAGTTTCAATGCTGTTACTTATGCTTTTGTTATTACACTCTTTGCTGTATCCATGCATACAGGACTTCTTGATTTAATCTTTGTTTTGATGCTAGGCTTTGTCATACTGGCATCTGCCATTACCAAAACTGAACCAACGTAAACTTTATTAAAGGCATGTGTCCAGTAATCTACATCTTGATAATTAATCATTCAAGATGTAGGTTACGATGGACACGTGTTTTTTTGTGTAACAAAAAGCAACATTATGTCAATATTAGTCAAATAACAAAAAAAGCAACTTCGTCAATAAACTCATTGACGAAGTTACTTTCAATTACTTTATTTAGGTATAGCTCTGTAAAGAAAAACACTGAAATGCACACGACTGATAGGCGTATTAGGCTTATAAATATTACCTTTATATCCAGTCGTTATATTATTTGCAGCTAAAAGATGGATATATTCATACGACCACAAATCTTTTGGAACATCTTTAAAAGTCATTGTACTTGTTCCTTTTAAGTTATAGGCAATCGCTACAACTTTGGCCATTTGTTCCCGTGTTAAGTTTGATTTCGGATCAAACTCTGCCAGACTTTTGCCATTCATAATTCCTGCAGCAATAACCGCCGCAATTTCGTCATGATATATATACGTTAAAGGTACATCAGTAAATCCTGGATCTATAACGTTTGTTATATCTAATTTCAGCGCTCTTGCAATAATTACAGCTGCATGTCCACGCGTCAATGAATCATTCGGCATGAAATAGCCATTATTTCCGGTAATAATTTCTTTACTAGTTAAAAGCTCTAATTCTTTATAGTAAGTATAGTTCGAAGGGATATCTTTATACAAAGCAGTGTTAGGGACAGTTATTGGAAATTCTACTTTTTTTGTACCCAACTGTGCAGTTACTTTCCCCGTAGCACCCGCTTGATTTGCAGTAAATTTACCATCACTCGTAATCGTGCCTATATTCCCTTCAACAGACCACTTTAATTGAGATGGATGATAGACTAGATCCTTTCCATTCGCATCTTTTGCACTCACATTAAAGCCCACCGTTTCACCAAGATTAACAGTGTTTACGCTCGGAGATACAGTTAATGTCGTTGGTGCATCCACAACTTTTACCGGGAATGACTGTACAGCTTGTCCATCATAATTAATGTAGATACGATCGTCCCCTGGTTTCGTCGTTGTAAATCCAAACCCTTTAACATTTAATGTGCCATTTTGTGATGTAAGTGAAACACGATTGCCCAGTGGTAAAGTATTGTAATTAGCATCCAACATATATTGCACAGCAACGTTCGATGATGCGCCTGCTAGTAATGTTGCATAGTTTGTACTATTTGTAAATTTCGCATGAGCCGCTTTTCCAGTAGGTGCTGTACTTACTGCTAAAAGCGTAGTCGATACGAGACGTTGGAAGTTATTAGCGTTTGACGGTAAATTAGCTAATACAACATTATTACTTCCATATTTTCGTATGCCCATTGTTGTAGAACCACCACCGTCTAAATTCACTGCACGGTCCACACCTAATGTAATTAAATAGTTAGCTAGTTGAGACATATTCATACCTTTACTATGACTTTGACGACCATCCACAGTTATGAAGTGTACAGTTTGTCTGTCCTTACTAACCCCGACTACAGTTCGCGGTGCAATTTCTTTCGCTCGCGCGCTTGATGTACTCATCATAATGTAAGGTTTCCCGTCTTTCACTAAGTAAGGGCCACTCGCTAAAACGAAATCAGCGTCTTGCCACTGCTTATCAATCGAAAAGTTCGTACTTACTTCATCTCCCACTTTTAAAGGTGAAAGCTTCTTATGCCAATCCCCACCTTGCGTTGATATAACAAAACCGGTAGCGGGTATTGTTGTTGTTACTTTCGAACCGTAAGCTGAAATACTTATAATTTTCCCTGTTAACGTTTGATCGAATGTATTCTCTGTTACCACTTTTCCAGTGTCTACAACGATTTCAAATCCATATTCATTCGTGTTCGTTGTCTTACTATAAAATTGTGGCGTATAAATTACCGCATTACCAGGATTTCGCGAATGGTTTAAACCTGTCATTTCATAGTTTATTCCTTTATGCGAAAGAGAGACATCAAATTTGAAGTTATCTATAAGCCCTTTTCCATCAGCAGTCATACCGAATGCAGTAGGGACATTCATATATTGATCTGAACCAACTGAAATAGCCCCACCGTTGATGATCTTATTATTTTGAGCTAATAAAAATAACGGATAGCCTAATCTCATATCGAAAAAACTTGCATTCACAGCACCTACAACACGATTCCCTTCTTTTGAATGGCGTGTTGCCATATTTGTTGTAGATTCTTTCCCGTTAACGGCGGGCGGTAGTCCTAACTGCACCTTCGTGTTTGGGTTTCCAACATTAATCTTTAAATGGTCAATCGTGTTCACAGACGCATCTTTATATGTATATTTATTATATTGAACCCCTTCTGATAACGGTAAATCTTGTACGACTGTTTGTTGTGCACTCACTTTAAATGGTTGCGAAATCACAACTGATATAATCATTAAAAGGAGTAGTATTCTATTCATTTTTTTCAGCATATAATCACCCTTTATTTATAAAGAGCTGTCCACCTTCCCTTCATCTTGCTTCATTAATACTATCAAAAAATATCAATTTATACTATTAAACTAAAGTTGTAGTTTTCAATCTCTACCATTTAGTTCTTAAACTATTAGACTATCTCTGTTAGTATTAAGGGACAAGTATAGGAGGTTAATAATAATGCAAAAAAAATCATTACATGTATTATTTATTGTGCTACTACTTTCGCTGATATTAAACACAACTACTGCTTCAGCGGATGAAATTTCGGGTCACGAACATGAGCCAGGATTACGTTATTTAATCATTAAAAATGCCTTAGAGAAAAACTCGAATGGTAGCTACTCACCTAATAATATCGTCACGCGCGGGGAATTCGCAGCCTATCTGTCACGTGTTTTGAATCTTAAAGGTGGAGAAGATATTACCTTTAATGACGTCCCGACAACACACGCTTATGCTGTAGACATTCAGCGTGCAGCGGCAGCCGAAATCATTACTGGTTATCCAGTAGCTGGAACATTTAAACCTGATAACGCTATCACCCGTCAACATATGGCGATTATTTTGGATCGTGTAATGGATCATTTAAAATTTAAAAAAGTAGTTGCTACTTTAGATTTTAAAGATGCAAATCTAGTTTCTGATGATTATAAACAAGCCGTTGCTAACGGTGCAGCTCTAGGCATTATTAAAGGAGAAAATGGCAACTTTAAACCTTTAAATAATGCTACTGTCGCACAATCAGCTACATTTATACATCGGTTAATGTTATTAACAGGTGATCCACAAGCTGATATCCCGATTTATTCTGTAAAAGAAATTTCAAATAGCACACTTGTTGGCAATCAAACATTTATGAATTTCACAGATGCAGAAAAAGCCATGAATAAAAGTTCACAAGTCATTGTTCTAAAAGACAAAATCATAAAGATGAATGCAGGTTTTGTCGTTACTAATAAATATGTTGCACTTTACTCCGAGACACTTAAAGATCAGATGCCTGTTGCAGCAAATACTGAAATGGAATACCTTGGAAGTGACGGCACAAATGCTAGAGTTCGACTTGCAGGACAAGTAGGTAATTTAAAACTAGCTGATGTCTCACTCATTCCATTTTCAATGAGTAAAGGACGTTCTTATTACGAAAATGTTAATGGCGAAATAACACATAAACTATACAACCACGCTACCGGAAAAAGCGCTGGAAGCTATAGCTATGGTAAAGCGCCCGCCTTCATGAAAAAAGATGCTATATACTATAGTTGGAACGGGATTAACTTCACCAATTCTAATGGGACAACTGCTGGAGAATCATATAACTACTATCAATTTCTTCCTGCACGATCAAAAACTAACTACAGCGCAGACGAGATAAACCAGTATATTGATAAAAAGTTAACTGAACTTGAGAAAACGAATTTATCTCAATATAAAGATGCCACTACTAAAAGTAAATTAGTTGGACTCGGTAAAACATTAAAGGATATCGAAGTAAAACATCAAATTAATGCCATGCTTATTTTAGCACTTGCACAACATGAAAGTGCATACGGTATGAGTGATCATGCACAAACTTATAATAATCTATTTGGGCTTTATGTCTATGACACAAACCCACTAAACAAAAACTTTGATACTGTCGCTGCTAATATAGATGAACTTATCACAAAGTTCTTACAGCCAAACTACATTACACCAAAAACACCTCTCGCAAACGGTCGCTTCAGTGGTCCCTATGCAAACGGTGCAGTTGTTGGCTCTAACGCTGTCGGTTTCAACGTGAAATATGCTTCTGACCCTTTCTGGGGTGCAAAAATCGCAGGTCATTATTACCGCGCAGAAAAAGAAATGGGCTATAAAGATGCGAAAAACCCATATACAATCGGCTTAACAACAACACCTGGCTTAAACGTCAGAACTGTTCCTACTTCTATAAATAACAAAGAACTATTTAAGTATACAAGCGCAGGCATGCCCGTCATCATCACAAGCTCAGCAACAAATGGCTGGTACGAAATTTTATCCGATCAACTCTACTCTCAACCTGTCTATGTAAGTAAGGATTATGTACGAGTGATTGATACTGTTAAATAACTAATCTATATTAGTGAGATAAATAATACTGCATCTAGTTGATTGAAGTGGAGAGCGGCGACTCCAACGGGAAAAGCGTGTCCAGGTGAGACCCCACAGGAAGAGCCGTTACGCAGAACGGCTTTTGCGACCAATAAGCGTAGCGTTTGAGAGCACGCTTTTGAGCGACGACGAGGAGAGATGGATTGAACTCTATCTTTCTGCACTTGTCGGACCGTCCGCCAAAGCGGGACTTCGAAAGTACCGAAGCCCTATCCGGAACGGAAATCAACGGTTTGGTAAAGCATGAATCATCAGTTCAACCTGTAAAATATTGAATAGAATATAAAATGTGGGTGATGCGTAAAACACATCATCCATATTTGACGTATAATTGATTTACATAGATAATAGTTTGATGTGGTATAATCGCAACATAAAAAGAATAAAGGATGTAGTTTAATGAAGATTGGAATTGTGGGGAATTATGGAAATGATAATAATGGCGATGAGTCCATTTTATTTGGGATTCTCCAACAAGTAAAAGAAGTATTTTCAGTATCCCCTGAAGACATTACCGTTTTTAGTAACAGCACACAACAAACATCCGAACGATACGGTGTACAAAGTTACCCATTATATTATAAACAAAGTAATTTATATAAAACTTTCTTTCACACATTCAAAAACAACAAACAATACGTTTCAGAGTTCGATCTCCTGATTATAGGTGGTGGAGGTCTTTTAATGGACTTTTACAGACGAGAAGCACATCTATACGGGACATATGCAATGATGGCCAAGCAAAGCAAAGTTCCATATATTATCTACGGTTGTGGAGCTGGTCCCCTAGATACAATATCCGGCAAAATTAGTATTCGAGCAATGTGCAGATACGCAACGAATATCTCTGTTCGAGATCCTAAATCAAAACAACTTCTAGAGAAAATTGGCGTAAAAAAAGAAATTCATATCGTTGGTGACCCTGCCTTTTCAATGAAAGTTAACAGAATGAAATATAGCGAAAAACCACTCAATGTCGGTGTGTCAGCAGTTCCCTTTTATAATGCCAACTATTGGCCTAAGGGTGACGTCAAATTATATGATGAATATACGACAAGTATGGCGAGAAATCTTGACAATGCCATTGCTCAACACAATATCACCATAACTTTCTTTGCAACGAAATTCCCGCAAGACGTCATTGTTACAAAAGATATCCAAAAAAAGATGACTCATCAAGAAAACACGAAAATTATTGATGAAAATCTTGTACCAGAACGTTTACTTGAAGTAACCGGTAATCTCGATTTAGTAATTGGGACAAGGCTACATTCTTTAATACTCGCAACTAGTTCGGAGACACCAATCATTGCAATCTCTTACCATACTAAGGTTCAAGATTTCATGTCTTTTGTCGGCTTATCTGATCGTTGCTTACAAATGGACGACCTAAAAGTAAATGATGATGCAATTGCTGACGTCTTTAAAAAGTTAAGCAATGACTGGGAGAATACGATTATGAAAACGAAGGAAGTTTCTAATTTTATTAATCAGGAAGCATTGAAAGGTCTAAAATTAATGAAAAAGGCTGTGACGCGTTTATGAAACAAATACTCGTTCTCAGCAAATTACTGTTCACTTCCAATCGCCTAACTTTTAATGTTTCCAAGAGTTTTCTAGCTGTATCTTATAGATATGCCTATATTAATAAAACGGATATCGCTATGGCCCTTTTAAGAGTTAAATGTTATCGAAGTCGACCAATGAAGGTAGGGACGGCATATGAATTCATTTGTTAAAATTGTTGGCGTTGTTGCGATAATAAATGTCGTTGCTCGTCTGTTTGGCTTTTTTCGTGAAATCGTAATTGGCTATCAGTATGGTAGCAGTTATATTGCGGACAGTATTTTCACCGCATATATGATTCCAAACTTTCTCTACTTAGTTGTCGGTGGTGCTTTTACGACAGCTGTCATTTCTATTTATAGTCGCGGCACAACTGATAAAGCACTTTTCGTTAAGCAATCTTTTACAATTGTATTGTTTCTCGTATCAGCCATGACAGTCGTTTTATTATTATTTACTGATCCAATAATGGCGTTATTCAATAGCGAGAAAGTTGCGAGTGGACTTAGCCAAGAAGATATCGGATTAACTAAACATCTTTACTATTGGATGTTACCTTCTTCTATTTTACTTGTCCTTTCATCTTGGTATAGCGGATTACTAAATGTAAATCAAAAGTTTCATTTATCAAGTTTTGCTATATTAATTTATAATGCAATCTTTTTAGTCATTGCAGTAGGTTTATCATTTTTCTTTGGTCCAATTGCATACGGAATTAGTGCGATGGCAAGCTCAATCTTAATGGTTTACTTCTTGGTTGTTGGTTACCGAAAATTAAAAACGCATCCTGTAGGTATTTCCTTTAAACATAATTTATCATCAAAACAATTATGGTATATGATAATGCCAATCATGCTCGGTGGCGCAACTATCCAGCTTTACGCCTTGCTTCAACGGCTTTTTGCAGGTATGTTATCTGAAGGAGCGATTGCATCTGTAAACTATGCATCAAAACTTATGCAATTTCCGCAGGCCATATTAATTACTGCAGTAACAACGGTTATTTATCCAATATTAAGCTTAAAAGAAAATGACAATGATGTAACTTCGATTCGCAGTCTTTATTCCAAAGGCTTGCATTATTTGTTATTATTGCTCATTCCAGTTACAGTTTTCTCTTATTTTTATTCGGAAAACTTAGTACAAGTTATTTTCCAATACGGGAACTTTGATGCACAGTCAACAGCTATAACAGCTCCCATATTAGCGATTTTTGTACTAGCTATGTATTTCCTTGCGGCAAACACGTATATCACACGCTTTTACTATGCTAAAGGTGACTCCATGGCACCGGTTATTTTTAGTTTAATAAACGTCTTCGGGGTCAACATTGCAATCATTATGTCGCTCGTAGACTCTATGGGCGCCGCAGCGATTGCCTGGGGTACATTAGTAAGTTCTGTTACAAACTTTATCATGTTAATCGCCTATGCTAATAGAAAGTATAAATTAAAAATGGGCGTTTTCAGTAAGGAATTAGAGTTTTACCGTGCGATTTTGCCAATTATCATCATTACAGTCGTTGTTTATTATTCAAGTCAGTACTTAGTATTTGATTATAAATGGTTGACTTTTATTGTTGGTGTAGGGATCTTCGGAATTACAGTAGTAGGTTCCTATTTCCTATTTGGAATAAAAGAAGTTCAAGAATACACACATAAGCTCAAAAGAAAGCTTTTAAAACATAAAAATTAAGCAAAAAGTGTGGGGATTTTATTATCCCACGCTTTTTTCTATTAATTAATCTAAGTCATTTCGTCAAATAACGACAAAATAGTAGAATTAGATTGACAGTGTATTCTTTACATTGTAATATGTGGGTGTGAACCAATTTGAAAATTAAATAGAAATCTCTTATCAAGAGTAGCTGAGGGACTGGCCCGTTGAAGCTCGGCAACCATCTATAGTAATTGCTATAGACAGGTGCTAAATCCTGCAAAATGTTTTTGTTTTGAAAGATGAGAGAGGACGATCTTATTAGCCATACATAAGTGTGCCTCTCTATTTTTGATAGAGGGGCTTTTTGATTTTTCAAAATAAGTATTGTTAACATCCAGTGTTGATTTACGCTGCAGGCGGACGCTTTCCGCGGGGCGAGCGGTTAGCCGCTTCAGTCGCTACGCTCCTTCCAGGGTCTCACCTGTCTCGCTAATCCCGTCGGAGTCGCCGCCTTTCGCTTCAATCAATAATATTATTAACACAGTCTTCAAAATAAATATACATACAAAAACAGGGGGAATTCAAATGAAAAAAGTTAGTATTTTATTGTCAATCGTATTATTACTCGGTATCCTTACAGCTTGTGGAACTGGAAAAGATGACAAAGGAAAAGTCAACGCACTTAATGAATCGAAACTTTTAATTGGTGTTACGGGTGGCCCACATGAACAAATTATGGAAAAAGTAAAAGAAATTGCAGCAAAAGATGGACTGGAAATTGATATCAAATCATTTTCTGACTACGTAATTCCTAACACTGCTCTATCTGAAGGCGATTTAGATGTAAATAGTTATCAACATAAACCATTCCTAGATAAATTTAATGCAGACCACAGTACAGATCTTGTTACAATTGGAAAAACAATTTTAAACCCAATGGCTGTTTATTCAAACGAATATAAAGACATGAAAGACCTTCCAAACGGTTCAAAATTCGGACTACCAAATGACCCAACTAACGGATCACGTGCATTATTCATTCTTCAAGAAGCTGGTATTATTAAATTAGATGAAGCGAAGAAAGAAACAGCTAATATTCATGACGTAATCGAAAATCCACAAAATCTTGAATTCATCGAACTAGATGCAGCACAAATTCCGAACCAACTTGGCGAGCTTGCTGCAGCTGCAATCAATACAAACTTTGCGATTGCAACTGGTCTTAACCCGAAAGAAGATTCAATTCTTTTAGAATCAACTGACTCACCATATGTTAACTACATCGTTGTTCGTGCTGAAAACGAAAATGATGAAGTTCTGAAAAAACTAGTAAAAGCTTATCAATCTCCAGAAGTTAAAAAGTTTGTAGAAGAGGAATTCGGCGGCTCAATCATCCCAGGTTGGTAAGGTTGAGTCACTCCCCTTCTACACAAGTTACCAGTTCAATCAATTTCATAATATTATTTTATCGCCACACCACCACAACATATAGTCAAGTTGAACCGTTCTCGAACAATATGTTGTGTCGTTGTAGCAAGTTAAGGTAATTATGAAATTGACTCTGTTCAATCAATTTCATAATAGGATTTTATCGCCACACCACCACAACATATAGTCGAGTTGAACCGTTCTCGAACAATATGTTGTGTCGTTGTAGCAAGTTAAGGTAATTATGAAATTGACTCTGTTGTAGAAAGGAATGGACTATATGATTTTATTAAAAAACGTTACAAAAACATTTGAAACGAAAAACGGCGTTGTTGAAGCAGTAAAAAACGTTAACCTCCACGTTAAAAAAGGTGAAATTCACGGCGTTATTGGTTATAGTGGCGCTGGTAAAAGTACGTTAATCAGATGTGTTAACTTACTTGAAAGACCATCTGAAGGCCAAGTATTCATAAAGGGACAGGAAATCATGTCCCTTCCTTTGAATCAATTACGTGAAACAAGAAAAGGAATCGGCATGATTTTCCAAGGTTTTAATTTACTTAAAACAGCAACTGTTTACGATAACATCGCTATTCCGTTAAAACTACTCGGATTTGATAAAGAAGAAACGAAAAAGCGTGTCATTAAATACTTGGAAATTGTTGGTTTATCCGATAAACATAAATCTTTTCCAAATCAATTATCAGGCGGACAAAAACAGCGTGTCGCCATTGCAAGATCTCTTGCGCAAGAACCAGAAATACTGTTAAGTGACGAAGCAACAAGCGCACTAGACCCTGAAACGACAGAATCCATTCTAGATCTTCTATTAAAAATTAATGCAGAACTCGGAATTACGATTTTACTAATTACGCATGAAATGAACGTCATCCAAAAGATTTGTGATTATGTCTACGTGATGGAAGACGGGAATGTCATAGAGCAAGGCACGACAATCGATTTATTTTCACGTCCACAGGAGCCTACAACTCAGACGTTTCTCAACACGATCTCACAACGGAAACTATCTCCTTCTTTAATTCAACAACTAAGCCTAACAGGTGCTGTTACAAGACTCACTTTTGTAGGCGAATCAACAAGTCAACCGCTTCTTGCGCTTGCGACAGAAAAATTTAACGTAAAACCGAATATCTTATCTGCAAATATTATTGAACTAAAAAATGGCATCGTCGGAAACTTGGTCATTCACCTCGTTGGTGAAAAAGAAAATATTGTAAAAGCGTTACAGTTCTTAACTGAACAAGGCGTCGGTACAGAAGAATTGGAGGGGTAAGACATGAACAATGATGCGAATTTTATTGATAAATGGGTTCCGATTATTTGGAAATCAATCGTAGAAACTTTTCAAATGGTAACTGTCTCCCTCGTATTTTCAGTTGTTCTCGGTGTACTGTTAGGGATTTTGTTAGTACTTACCCGACCTGGCCAATCTTTTGAGAATAAATTCGTCTACAATCTATTTAATTTAATCGTCAATATTCTTAGATCTATTCCATTTATTATTTTATTGTTTTTCATTTTGCCATTCACGAAAATTATTGCTGGTACAACCATTGGCGTGCAAGGTGTTATCGTTCCACTCGTCATCTATACAGCACCATATATTGCGAGATTAATGGAAACCGCATTACTAGAAGTCGACCAAGGTACAGTCGAAGCTTACACAGCGATGGGTATTAAAAGAAGATCAATCATTTGGAATGTCCTTCTTAGAGAAGCAAGACCTTCCATTATACTTGGTTTAACAATTGCTACCGTTAGTTTAATTGGTGCAACAGCAATGGCCGGACTTGTTGGTGCAGGTGGTCTCGGTGACCTTGCTTACAGATATGGACATATTCAATACGAAGTTGAAGTCATGTACGCAACAGTCTTCATATTAATTGTTCTCGTCCAAGGAATTCAAATGCTCGGTAACCATTTTTCAGCGAAATTAAAGAAAGATTGAACGGAGGTTTATCATGACTTACGAAGTATTTTCAACCATAGACGGCCAGGTCGCAACAATCGTTTTCGATCGACCTGCTAAGAAGAATTCATTTTCACTGGCAATGTTTAAAAAACTTTATGACGTTTTGGATGAACTAGAAAAAGACCCATCAGTGAAAGTACTCATCGTCCGTGGTGTCGATGAAACAGCATTCTCTTCCGGTGCTGACATCAGTGAATTTCTCGATGCACGGTTCGAAACAGACAAAGCAAAACAATACAACGACGAAGCGCTCCGAGCAATCGATAAACTATACCGCTTCCCTCGCCCTACAATCGCATTAATACGAAAACTAGCAATTGGCGGCGGGTTAGAACTCGCAAACTCATGCGACTTCAGATTTGCATCAACAGATAGTAAACTCGGCATTACAGCAGCAAATGTAGGCATCGTCTACAACCTATCCAGCACAAAAAGACTTTACAACCTAATAGGCCCATCAAAATCAAAAGAACTTCTCTATACAGCAAAGCTAATTAGCGCAGAAGAAGCAGTCTCAATTGGCCTAATTAACGAAGCCTATAGCCCTGACACGATAGATGAAGAAGTAAACTCATTCGCACAACTCATAATTAGCAAATCCTCCGTCGCCAATGCAGGCATAAAAAAAGTCATCCAAGCAATCGTCGACGGCGAAAACGAAGAAAACGAAGAACTAGCAGAAATGATTTTAGAATCCTTCAGCTCCGATGACTATAAAGAAGGCATCGACGCTTTTTTGAACAAGAGGAAACCTAATTTTAAATAACTAGAATTCAACACCTAAAATCAACTATATAAGTTGAAATTAGGAATACTACATCTAGTTGATTGAAGTGGAGAGCGGCGACTCCAGCGGGAAAAGCGCGTCCAGGTGAGACCCCGCAGGAGCGTAGCGACGAGGAGGCTCACGGACCGCCCGCGGAAAGCGTCCGCTCGGAACGGAAATCAACGGTTTCGTAGAACTAAATTCATTAGTTTAATCCCAATAAAAAAGGACTGATCATTCATGACAGCAAATAAAAACGCCGATAAACTACTCGACAACATCGCCTCAAACGACATACATCCAATCGGATACGAAGAACTCGAAGCATATGCCGAAAAACACCTACCACTTGGTAAATTCGGATACATCCGTTCAGGCGCCGGCAACGAAGAAACACTACATAAAAACACCACATCATTCGTGAAGTACTCACTCGTACCACGCTTTCTAAACGACGTTTCAACAGTTGATACAAGCGTCACTTTATTCGGAAAAACCTATCCCCACCCTATTTTACTCGCACCTGTTGGCATGCAGAAACTGGCACATGAAGAAGCTGAACTCGCTACTTCTAGAGCGGCAGCTACATTCGGAATTCCTTATATTCAAAGCACGGTTTCTAGTTTCTCTATGGAAGACGTTAAAAAAGAATCAGGAGACAGCCCTAAATGGTTTCAACTTTATTGGTCCGCTAATAAAGAAATCTCTTATAATATGGTAAAAAGAGCTGAAAAAGCTGGTTTTGAAGCACTTGTCGTAACGATTGACACCGTGATGATTGGCTGGCGTGAAGAGGATTTACGCAATAAATACTCTCCGTTAAAACTTGGTCTAGGTATATCAAATTACAAGTCTGATGAAGTCTTTATGTCATCCATTTCCGGGACGGATGATGAATCGATTATTCAAGGAATGGTTAACAATATTCATCACCCGACATTATGTTGGGACGATATTATTGAGTTAAAGAAGAGAACGACGTTGCCTATCCTGTTAAAAGGAATTTTACACCCAGAAGACGCTTTACTTGCGATTAAACATGGTATTGATGGGATCATCGTTTCCAATCACGGCGGTAGACAATTAGATGGTGTGATCTCAACAATTGATGCCCTTCCACCAATTGCAGAAGCTGTTAATGGAAAAATTCCAATATTATTAGACAGTGGCATTCGTAGAGGGTCAGATATTATTAAAGCACTAGCTTTAGGTGCTAATGCGGTACTAATTGGTAGACCTTTTGTTTACGGACTTGCAGCTGATGGTCAAGCCGGCGTTGAAAGAGTCATTGAGTCGTTTATTCAAGAAACTGAAGTGTCACTTGCATTGACGGGTGTTTCAACTTTAGCCGACATACAAAAAGTTACGATTGTAAAAGCTTAAATTTGGAGGTTTTAATTCGTGGAACAAGCATTAAAAGGTTTGAAAGTCATCGATTTGTCCCAAGTATTGGCGGGACCTTATTGCACAATGGTTTTCGGCGACATGGGTGCAGATGTAATTAAAATCGAGAAATACCCAAAAGGCGATGATACGCGCTCGATGGGACCTTATATTAACGGCGAAAGTTATATGTATATGATGGTCAATCGAAATAAAAGAGGGTTATGCCTTAATTTAAAAAGTGATGAAGGTTTACAAATATTGTATGACCTCATCAAAACCGCCGATGTCTTCGTTGAAAACTTTAGACCAGGTGTAGCTCAGAAATTAAAAATGGATTATGACACACTGTCGGCAATCAATCCTGCCCTAATCTACTGTTCGATTTCAGGTTATGGACAAACTGGACCATACCGCGAAAAAGGCGGATTCGATATTATGGCACAGGGTTTATCTGGATTAATTGATATGACAGGTGAAAAAGGTGGGAAACCCGTTAAAGTCGGGATTGCGATGCATGATATCGCGGCTGCACAAACTGCGATTCAGTCGATTTTAGCTGCTTATATTCATAGACTTAAAACTGGTGATGGTCAGTATATCGATGTATCTCTCGTTGATGCGGGACTTGCTTGGACAGTTTGGGAAGCGGCTGCTTTTTTCGGAAATGGAGATCTTCCACAGCGGAATGGCACAGCACACCGCGTATCTGCACCGTACCAAGGTTACAAAACGAAAGACGGTTATATTTTAATCGGGGCTGCCAATCAGAAGTTATGGGAGATATTTTGTTTACAAGTTATGTCAAAACCTGAATGGCTTGTGGATGAAAGGTTTACAACAAACAGTATCCGAAATGAAAACGCAGATGAACTTGAAGTGGAGATTGAAAAAATCCTTGTTGAGCATCCATCTGACTACTGGCTTGATTTATTAAGCACAAATAATATCCCTTCAGGTCCTATTTTGAACTATGGTCAAACACTCACGGATCCACATGTTTTAGACCGCGATATGATTTTAGATTATGAACACCCTATTGCTGGTCCTATGAAGACTTTAGGATTTCCGGCGAAACTTTCTGCTACACCAGGGGTAATTTCTAAACCCGCTCCCCTACTTGGTCAGCATAATGAAGAAGTGCTGAGTGAACTTGGCTATAATGTAGATGTGCAACATGCATTGAAAAAAGCTGACGTTACTAATTAAAAAAAAAGAGATATAAGAGAAAACTTTCTCTTATATCTCTTTTTTATTATGAATCTAAATCGACAATCAGTTTACCTGGGTTTAAAATATTATTCGGATCAAATGTCTTCTTAATTTGTTTCATCATTTCATACGCATAACCGTGTTCCTCGGCCTGATACTTCGTCTTACCGACACCTACACCGTGTTCACCTGTACATGTCCCGCCTATAGATAAAGCAAATTTAACAATATGTTCATTCAACTCTTTCGCTTGTGCTACTTCTTCTTCATTTTCTAAATCAATCATTAAAATGACATGATAATTCCCGTCACCTACATGTCCTACAATGGCAGCGTCTAGACCCATTTCATCGATTTTCTCACGACTATTTGCAATCGCATCTGGGAGTAAATCCATCGGTACACTAGCATCCGTTACCATCATTTTCTTACCCGGCGCACCGTGAATAAAAGCATAAGCTAAGTTATGTCGGATTTCCCATAGTTCATGTCTTGCCTTCGAGTCGCTTTCAAATGCAAACGCTACGCAATCAAGGTCTTCTAATAACTCTTGGGCAAAGTCAATGTCTTCTTTCATCCCTGCTTCATTTCCGTGGAACTCAAGGAAAAGTGTTGGTAGTTCTGGGAATGACGTATCCGAATAAACATTTACTTGCTGAACTGAACGTGCATCAACTAACTCAATCCGCGCCATCGGAATTCCTGCGCCCATAATTGTGACGACTGCATCAACAGCATCTTGAACCGTTTCAAATGAAGCCCGTGCTGCCATAATATGTTCTGGAATACCATGTACTTTCAATGTAAGTTCAGTAATGACGCCTAAAGTCCCCTCAGAACCAACCATTAAACCGTTTAAATGATAGCCTGAAGATGATTTCGCTGATAAACCGCCCGTACGCATGACGTTGCCATCCGCTAAAACAACTTCTAAATCTCTTACTTGATCACGCATTATACCGTAACGTACAGAAGTCGTTCCACTCGCATTCGTAGCAGCCATTCCACCTAGTGTTGCATCTGCACCCGGATCGACTGTGAAAAATAAACCATGTTTCTTCAACTCTTGATTTACTTGACTACGTGTCATGCCCGGTTGAACTCTAACAAGGAAATCTCGTTCTCGAATTTCAAGTACTTTATTCATCAATGACATATCTAATGAAATCCCGCCTTCATAAGGGATAATATGACCTTCTAAACTCGTACCCAGTCCAAATGGGACAACTGGAATCCTGTTTTCATTCGCAAATGCGAGTACTTTACTCACTTCTTCAGTCGTTGCAGGAAAAACGACAACATCAGGTAAATGCGGTTCATGATACGATTCGTCTTTACCGTGGCGTTCCAATATCGTTTGATTCACAACAACTTGATCTTCCGGTAATATTTCTCTTAGCCGTTCAATAAATAACATACTTACTTCCGCCTTCCTAAATAACAAATCTACTCTGAGTTAGATCATTAATCATTAATCTTTCTTCTGTCTACTATTCTACCATCTGTTCGACTTGATTCGTGTAGAAATGTTTTAATTCTAGTAGCTAATCGATGAAAAAGTTATCTGGAACTACTAATTGTCTTTCTAAGTAAAAATTACTACCATAATTACTAAATATTATGAATATTTAATCAAGATTAGGTTTTATTTAAAAGAGGGAGAAGCTTATTTAGGTAAATAAAATTTATGAAAATTGAATTCTTATTGATTTAAAAAGAATAGTTTTCGACATTTATTCTATCATTTATGGGTTGTGGATAAAGTTGTTAACATTATCCCGTTCACTGAGTATGACTTTGCCGTTTTATGAACAAGTTACACACAGGATGTCCACTAAACATTGTGGATAACAGAACGGTTGTTCCGAAACATTATATGTGCTAGAATCTAATTATATGAATGATCTGTACATTTTATTAATTAAAAGTAAGGTTGAAAAACTATATGGAGGTGGATTGTTATATGTTAAATATGTCGGATGACCTGTTAATTGAATCATACTTAAAAGCCATTGAGCATAATCTAAGTCTTGAATTTATTAAACAATTAGAAATTGAAATTAGCCGTCGGTCCCTTCTTATTAAATTAAAACAAACATCATGATATATACACATAGTAAAATGCCTTCTAGACGGGAAATCTACCGCGTAGAAGGCATTTTTTAGTTTTTATAAATCCGATTTATTATATATAGATTCAACATGTATTATAATTTTCAAAAAGATGTTTAGAAATGTTTCATGTGGGTAAATACTAACTACAAGGCTAAACGAAGTTAGAAGAAAGCGCGTAGACGAGTAACCTTCCGTGGACTTCAAACAAAGAATTGCACAGCCTTGGCGGAAAATTTGCTTTACTGACGATTGTAATCTCGTCGGGAACAGGTGTCACCTAGTAAGTGTACCAACAAGCAGTAAGTTTTTTGTGGTAGTGCACTTGAAGATCGACTGTAGAAGGTGTTAATCACAAACAGATTTTTGTGAAACCCTTACCATCAATTTGGTTTAAGAATTCAGTCGGCTCATCAAACTGCATAGACGGGGTTTTATAGTTTCGTCAGAAAGAACAGTTTGTAATTGAATAATAAAGAACGATAAGTTTTCCGCGCATGTCTCTTCCGAGGGACAAGAAGAAGCATGATCTAGCAACTTAGATCATGCTTTTTCTGTTGTATCATTATTGAATTGCTGTCGTGGGATTGGCAGTTTGCAACGTTTTTGGTTTTCCTGGCAACGCATTTAGGAAACCTCGCAACGTTTTAAGTAAACCTCTCAACGTTATGAAAGCTATGCAACGTTTTTGGCTTTCTTCACAACGTCTAGCCGTAACCTTACAACGTATTAAGTAAACCTCGCAACGTTTTGGAAGCTATGTATAAATGTCAACCTAAGTATGTACACTTTCGCTTGTTTAAAGATGTACAGAAATCACTCCTCTTCCTTTTTGAGGTGATCCTTTATTCTGTAGGATGGTCCCACGATACTAACGACTGTTGCGTGATGAAGAACACGATCTAGTATGGCATTAGCCAATTTGGTGTCCTGGAAAACCTCATCCCATGCTTTTAAATTTATATTCGTCGTTAAAATCGTACTTCTTTTTTCATACCGCATATCAATGAGCTGGAAGAACATCTTCGCATCCTCAGCTTCGATTGGTAGGTAACCAATCTCGTCAATAATCAATAGTCTATATTTCGTATAATGCTTTAAACGGACTTCTAAGCGATTCTCTATCTTTGCACGCTTCAAGTTCTGAATTAAGTCATGACACTTTATAAAGTAGGTACTAGTACGTTTCTTTGCGGCCGCAATACCTATGGATGTTGCCAAGTGAGTTTTTCCAACCCCACTAGGGCCTAAAAACACAATATTCTCTTGTGCCTCGAGGAAGCGTAATGAAGTGAAATCTTGAATTTGCTGCTTATTAATACTTGGTTGAAATTCAAAATCAAATTCTGCGACCTCTTTTCGGTGAGGAAACGCACCTACCTTAACCATTGCGTGAATCATATTTTGTTCTTTCACATCAATCTCGTAATTTGTAAGTTTGACTAAAGTATCGATAAATGACAATTCATTTTTAATGCTGAAGTCGACGACTTCTCCTAAATGGTGTGTCATTTGTTTCATTTTTAAGTACTCCAAGTTTTGGATTAGTTGCTGATAACTATTATTCATTTCTATACACCTCACCAATTGCTTCCAGGTTTTGTTTAGCTAATTTATCGATATCCGGATAATACGGAATTGCTTTGGCGAGTGTATCTTTGTAATGTATTTCTTTATAATTTAGTTTTGCTGTAGTTATCTTATGCTGCACAATTAAATCCATGGTATAGTAGATATATAAATGATCATCATATACTTGTAACCCGACCGTCTTTCCCTGATACTTGGCTGGAACTGAGTACTGGTTTGACTTGTAGGAAATCATGTTTGAGGCATTGACTTTTACAAGTGTATGTTTGATTTTGTAAGAATCTTTTACTTTGTCCTGTGGTAGGGGGAGTAAGAGGTTCTTTTCTTGTTTGTGCGCAAAAAGTGGAATCTTATTCGTTCCCTGATTGACACTTTGATTAATGCGTGTACATAGCTTTTGCACGAATTCGTGCAATTCTTCATAATTGAACTTCCCCTGGTAAGCATGAATCTCATCTAACAGTTTCATGGGCGCTTCTACTTTTCCTTTTGTTCTAGGTCTCCCAGCAACACAAGGTTGGACTTTAAAACCAAAATCCTGTGCAAATTGAGTAAACTTGTTATTTACAACACCTTTGAAATAGTCTGTTCTAGCATCGTCCATTACAGTTTTCATATTGTCTGTCACAATCACTTTCGGTACGCCTCCAAAAACTTCAAATGCTTCTGTCATAAATGATAATAAGACAGCCTGTGATTTTGAAATACTTAAATGAAACGCTCTAAATCTTGAATAAGAAAGTAGTAACACTGCTACGTTAACATATATGATTTCACCATCTTTCATTTCATAACGGATGCTCTCTTTCCAGTCTAGCTGTGCTTGTTCACCAGGCTTCGTCTCGTAACGAATACCGGATGATGCACTTGATGTTGTACGTTTACCATCATCGAAGTACGCCTTGAATTCTGGCTTTCGATTAATATAAGCACCAAAATTAGATTGTGAACATTGTAGATTATGGTTATCTTTTAAGTACTGCCATAAAACTCTTTTGTAATAAAAAACTTGTTTGGATTCTGTGGATAACAACTCCGCGATATCTTCATAATTTTTATCGATTTTAGATTCTTTCTTTCTCGTTTGCTTGGGTGTAAAACCATTTAAATACTTATCAATCGTGCGACGATCTGCACCTAATTCTCTAGCTAACTGGCTTTTGTTTATTTTCATTTTTAAGTTCTCCATTAGTGTTTTTAGTTTGGATAAATCACAAAGACTCTTTATCTCTATTTCTGTTTGAATATCTAACTGTAGATACATTCCAATCACCTCATAATAATTATGAGGATTACAATTAAGTTTGTACATATTTATTCAAGCATTTGTGTACATATCTAAACTATCATTTATAGCTATGCAACGTTTTTGGTTTTCCTTGCAACGTCTAGCCGTAACTTTGCAACGTATTAAGTAAACCTCGCAACGTTTTGGAAGCTATGCAACGTTTTTGGTTTTCCTTGCAACGTCTAGCCGTAACTTTGCAACGTATTAAGTAAACCTTGCAACGTTTTGGAAGCTATGCAACATTTTCGGTTTTCCTTGCAACGTCTAGAGGAAACTTTGCAACGTATTAGGGAAGCCTCGCAACGTTTTGGAAGCTATGCAACGTTTTCGGTTTTCCTTGCAACGTCTAGCCGTAACTTTGCAACGTATTAGGGAAACTTCGCAACGTTTTCAACTGCATCTGCTTGATATTCCACTATATTACATATTTACTTATCCTCCACATGCAAAAAGTATATACTTGAAGTCTACTAACCATTAAAGGAGCTTCATAGATGATTCACTTACACAAGAATGATATTAGAAAACACATTATAAAACCAACAGTCTTCATGAATTTGAAAATGAAAATGATTCTGCTCATTGGGGCATTGGTCGTCGCAATTATTTTGATTATAGGTGGGTTTCTTTCCCATTTCTTAGAAAAAACACTAGAAGAGCAAATAGGTGATAGAGCACTGAGCGTCGCGAAAACCGTTGCGCTTATCCCTGAACTGTCAGAAGCTTTTCATTCTCAGGATCCTGCTACTATTATTCAGCAAATCGTTATACCGATTCAGCAATCTACTGGTGCTGAGTTTATTGTAATCGGGAATAAAGATGAAATCCGTTATGCGCATCCAAATCCAAGCGAAATTGGACATAAAATGGTTGGTGAAGATAACGAAGCAGCTCTAATCCGCGGTGAATCTTATACTTCAATCGCCACAGGTTCTCTCGGGAAATCTTTACGTGCAAAAGTGCCTATTGTACTTGACGGCGAAATCGTCGGTGTCGTTTCTGTTGGTTTTCTAGTCGATAATATTAAGACAATTATTTGGAATTATAGTAAAGAATTATGGCTTGTACTACTCTTAATCACAGTTGGCGCAATTGCCTTTGCTGTCCTTATCGCAACGCATATAAAGAAAGACTTATTCGGATTAGAACCAGAAGAAATTTCACATTTACTATTCCAAAAGGAAACCATTCTTCATTCTACACATGAAGGGATTCTTGCTGTAAATGGTGAGGGTTTTATTACGATGATGAATTCAGCAGCAGAACGGCTTTTATTTGACGAAGAGACATCTGCTGAACAGTATATCGGTCAATCAATTCATACGACCTTCCCCACTTCTGAACTAGCAGAAGTGCTCAGTTCCGGTAAAGGTCAGTATGACAAAGAAAAGATTTTTGGTAATAATATTGTATTTGTTAATAGCTTACCCATTTATTTTGAAAATGTAATTGTTGGAGCTGTTTCAACTTTTCGAAATAAAACTGAAATCGAAGTTTTATCCAAAGAATTATCTCGTGTTAAGCAATACGCAAATGCTCTTCGTGCACAAACACATGAATTCTCAAACAAACTTTACACGATTATGGGCTTGGTCCATTTGAATAAAAAGAAGGAAGTCATTGATTTCATTCAACTTGAAAGCGCTGTACAACAAGAATGGATTTATGCGGTTATCGAAAAGATATCAGATTCCCTTCTTAGTGGACTTCTAATTGGTAAGCTGAATACAGCGAGTGAGAAACAAATTGAATTAACGATTCACCAAGAGAGCGAATTGAGCATACAGTTATCCGATAAACAAAGTCACGCATTACTTACCGCAATAGGAAATTTAATAGATAACTCTATAGATGCAGTAAAGGTTTTGTCTCCCGAAAATCGTAAAATCTCATTATTTTTTACTGATATAGGCGACGACATTCTTATTGAAATAGATGATTCTGGAATCGGTATTGCAGCCGAACACGTCAATAAGCTATTCCAACAAGGGTTTTCTACGAAGGAAGGTTCGGACCGCGGCTTTGGATTAGCATTAACTTACCAATTAATTAGTAATATTGGCGGCCATATTTTTTTAGATGAAAGTGAACTGGGCGGCTCTTGTTTTGTCGTTTCAATACCGAAGTTTAGTGAGGGGAAGTAATAATATGAATGACTTAATCCGCGTTTTAATAGTAGAAGATGATTTCCGTGTTGCAGATATTAATTGCGAACTTGTCAACAATGTTGAAGGATTCAAAGTAATTGGTATCGCCAAAACGGGAAAGGAAGCTTTATCAATATTAAATGAAAGCGATGTCCAACCTGATTTAATTCTTTTAGATGTTTATATTCCGGATAGTGAAGGTTTGAGTTTATTTTGGACAGTTCGAAAAAGCTATCCTAAAATCGATATTATTATGATAACGGCTGCAAAAGAAGTGGAGACAATTGAAGAAACGTTAAGAGGCGGTATTTTTGATTATATTGTCAAACCGATTAACTTTAACCGCTTTGAAAAGACATTGGAACGATACAAAGAAAAGAAGCAATTATTGTCTTCTAAAAAGGAACTCGAACAAGATGATATAGATAAGCTTATCGGACAAAATCCAGACGAAGGAAAACAAGACGGATTTAAAGTTTTCCCAAAAGGAATTGACCAAATAACATTAGGTAAAATAAATACAGTTCTAAAAGAGTGCGACTCTAGTGGTGTAAATGCATTGGAGATGGGTGAAGAAGTAGGTGTCAGTCGCTCTACAGCAAGACGTTATCTTGAATATCTCGTCTCCATAAACGAAGCAAAAGCACAACTTATTTACGGTGAAGTTGGCAGACCTGAAAGAAAATACATTCCGTGGACTTTATGAACTATATACACATAATAACCATTAGACTTCTTAGTTAATTAAACTTATTTTCTGCATCCCTCTATGTTAAATTTTGAAGAAGAAAGAAATTTAAAAGAGGGATGTTAGTTAGTTATGCAATTTTTAATCGCTCTATTGTATACGCCTTCATAACGACGTCTCCCTTTTGAAATTAAACGATTGTTTAGTCGAAAGGAGAAAATTATATGCTCAGTATTATTGGACTTTTAGTTATTCTTACCATCGTTATTTTATTAATTAGTAACCGAATTACACCGATTGTTGCGCTCGTACTTGTACCAATTGTAGGTGCTTTTGCTGCAGGTTTTAATTTTAAGGAAATCGGAGAATTTTTTAATAGTGGAATTACTTCGGTTATCAGTGTTGTTATTATGTTCATCTTCGCAATTCTATTCTTTGGTATCATGCAAGACACGGGTGTTTTTGATCCTTTAATTAATAAAATGATTACGATATCACGCGGAAATATTATTGCAGTTTCTATAGCAACCGTTATTATTGCAGCAGTTGCACAACTAGACGGATCGGGTGCTTCTACCTTTTTAATTACAATACCCGCGTTACTTCCGCTTTATAAACGTTTGAAAATGAACCCGTACTTACTCTTATTACTCGTCGGTACATCTGCAAGTATTATGAATATGGTGCCTTGGGGTGGCCCTCTGGGAAGAACCGCGTCTGTCCTCGGAATGGACGTCACTGAATTATGGAGACCTCTTATTAAAATTCAAGTGATTGGATTGGTTTTATTAGTCATATTGGCAGTAATTTTAGGTATGCGTGAAAAACGACTTATCGCCAAAAGAAGTTTGTTAAATGTAGATATTTTTGAAGGGGCTAACCCATCAATCGCGCCTTTGGATGAAGAAGGTCCAGCTGCAACAAAGGCCGCTTCACTTAGACGTCCAAAGCTGTTATGGCTAAACGTCATACTCGCAGTTAGCGTTATTGGTATTCTCGTATGGGGCATTATTCCAGCAGGATTTGCATTCATGATTGGTGTGAGTATTGCGCTACCGCTTAATTACCGCAGTGTTGACGCACAAATGGATCGCATTAAAGACCATGCGCCAAATGCTCTGTTAATGGCTGCGATTATACTCGCGGCAGGTTCGTTCCTCGGTATTTTGAATGGCACGAATATGCTTGATTCGATTGCAACTGATCTTGTAACTATATTACCTGCGTTTATCGTTCCTTATTTACATATTATTATCGGTGTTTTCGGGGTACCGTTTGATTTATTACTAAGTACAGATGCATACTATTTTGCACTCTTCCCGATTGTTGAACAAGTCGTAACAACTTTCGGTGTCCCTTCCCTATCCGCAGCTTATGCGATGATTGTCGGGAATATTATCGGAACATTCGTCAGTCCGTTTTCACCAGCACTCTGGCTCGCACTCGGGTTAGCAGGGCTTGAAATGGGTAAACACATACGTTATTCATTCATGATTATGTGGGGCTTCAGTATCGTATTACTTGTCATCACAATTATGCTAGGTGTTATTACGATTTAAGTGTTAATCAAACGGCGTGTGGTCCCAACAGGTTAATACTTGTTGGGACTTTTTTACCCCCCCTAATTTTATAACTTTTCTTGTAGTTTATAGTTAGTAATGTTCCTAATGGTAAACTTCGCAACGCTCAGATGAAACTATGCAATATCCAGCTGAAACCTCGCAACGTTTCGGATTGTATGCAACATTTTAGAGAAACCATGCAACGTCAGCTAGAAACTATGCTACGTCTACACTAAACTATGCAACGTCAAGACGAAACCTGGCAACGTTTCGGATTGTATGCAACATTTTAGAGAAACCTTGCAACGTCAGCTAAAAACTATGCTACGTCTACACTAAACTATGCAACATCAAGACGAAACCTCGCAACGTTTCGGATTGTATGCAACATTTTCGAGAAACCATGCTACGTCAGCTAGAAACTATGCTACGTCTACACTAAACTATGCAACGTCAAGACGAAACCTGGCAACGTTTCGGATTGTATGCAACATTTCTGAGAAACCTTGCAACGTCAGCTAGAAACCATGCAACGTCTACCCTAAACTTTGCAACATCCAGACGAAATCCCGCTACCCCGTCCCTATAAAATGAAATGAGCTTCTATTTATGGTAAAATTCACTTATGAGAAAAATAATCCTACTATTATTAGTAATTGCAACACTATTCGTTTCATCTGGACAGTCTTATGAACAACAATCGCTTATTCCTACACTTGAAAAGTGGTTGCCGAGTAAACCACTAGAAGAACCGTTATCCAAACTAGAAATTCCTTATTGGGGAAAGACGATTTCAGTTGAAGAACGGGGCTATTATTATTTCGTTGAATTTTTATTGCGGAAAAGCGCACACTTCTTTATTTTCGGCGTACTTGCCACTATAATCTATTCGATTATCCCAGCACGTCGTAATCGAATGCTTATTGCACTTCTTGTCACAACGGCTTTTGCAATCGCAGATGAATACCATCAATCACTGACAGGTGGTAGAACCCCATCCGCAAAAGATGTATTGCTCGATATGTCCGGTGCTGTAACATTTCTTGTTATTCTGCGCATTCTGCCGAAGAAGAAAAAACGTAAAAAACCGATTAAGTCTAAAAAATAACTTAATCGGTTTTTCTCTGTCCATTTTCATGTATAAAAAGAAAACTAGTTACGTATACTACTAATCACAGAGAGGCGGCACTCCTCTGGCCCGCCACGGGGCACTCTCAGCGCTGAGAGTGAGAAATAATACAACGCCTTTCCGACTAGGGATTGCCTAGTAGTGCCGCATATACATAAGGTTAAAACGAAAAAAATCACCACGACCATCTAATATGGTTGTGGTGATTTTCTATTACTTACTTAAGGTTGTTTGGTAATAATGCCAAACGCTTTTTATTTGTTGCAATAATATAAATTGCGACAAATGCAATTGCAATTGCTACGAAACTACCAATATTGAAGATTCCTTTTGTTGAGAACCAAACAATAGAATAGCCAAGTGCACCGGTAAATAACGCGTAATAAAAGAACGGGAATAAAGTCTTCCGAATAATTGTTCCTTCCTTACCTGTTAAACCAACAACTGCAGAAGCTGCTACTACGTTATGCACACAAATCATATTACCTGCTGCGCCGCCAACTGCTTGAAGCGCAACGATCCATCTAGGATCTACACCAATCTGAGAACCAACATCGTACTGGAACAACGCGAACATCATGTTACTAACCGTGTTACTACCCGCAATAAATGCACCTAGTCCACCAATGAATGTTGCGAAGAATGGCCAGAATTCACCCGCCATAGCAGCGGCACCATTTGCTAATGCAATTGGCATTCTTTCAAATCCTGCTAAACCATTACCCGTGTTCAAGAATACTTGAACCATTGGAACTGTAAACACAAGTGCCGTTGAAGCAGCAATTGTTGTTTTGAATGAAGTCTTCCATGCTCTCTTATAAGCAGCTCCACTCATACCGTGAAGGAAGAACGTAATAATTGTTACTAAAACAAAAAGTGTACCTGGTAAATACAAAGGTTGGAAAGTTGATGAAATCGCTGAACCGAAAATTTCTGTTGGCCCAACAACCCATGACTTTAACCAGCCTACGAACGGTAAAGAAGGTAATCTTGAAAGCACCAAAAATAGTCCAACTAGCACATAAGGGAACCAAGCACGCATCATACTCATGTCGCCGCTCTTATGTGTAATTTCTTTTATTTCTGTTGTGCCAACCCAACTTGGATCCCACTTAGATTTATGTTCAAAGTCCCAAATCTCGTCATCTTTAGGCATTAAGAAACCTTTCTTAGACGTATAGACAACAATCGCTAAACCAACAAGTCCACCAACCATAGACGGGAACTCAGGCCCAAGTGTATTTGCTACAATTACATAAGGAATTGTCATTGCTAGTGAAGCAAAAAGTGCGAATTTCCACATTTTAAGTCCTTCAGCGAATGATTTATTTTTCCCGAAGAATCTTGTCATAATCGCTACAACAAATAATGGAATTAATAGACCTGCAACTGCATGTAAAATGGCTACTTTTCCAGCAATATCTGTTGTTAATAGTAAAAAGTCATTCGTAATACTTGGATCCGCCGATAAACCTGTCTGAACACCAACAATCATCGGTGTACCTACAGCTCCAAATGAAACTGGCGTACTTTGGATTATGAGTCCTGCAACAATCGCTGCCATCGCTGGGAAACCTAACCCAACCATTAACGGTACAGCTACTGCAGCTGGCGTACCAAATCCTGCTGATCCTTCGATAAATGATCCAAATAACCAAGCGACAATAATAACTTGAACGCGTCTATCTGGAGAGATATCTGTAAAGCCACGACGGATTGTTTTGATTCCGCCACTTTCTTGAATTGTATTAAGAAGTAAGATTGCGCCGAAAATAATAAACAGAAGCGTTCCTGCTGTAATTAGACCGTGTACCGTTGCACCTGCAACAGTTGCACCAGGTACTTGCCAAACAAATAATGCCAGAACTACTGCTACTACATAAGAGATAGGCATCGCTTTACTTGCAGGCCAGTTAAGTCCTACTAAAAAAACTGCAACAGCGATAATTGGTAGTAGTGATAAAAGAGCTAATACGCCAGTACTCATAAATTTTTCTCCCCTTTTAATGTCAATTTTATATTTAATTAATGCCGTAAAACACATTGGTAATCGTTTGTGCAGTAGGTAAGGTAAGGTAAGGTAAGCTACATATGTATCTGCGATGGCAACTGTCTAGTACAACGAATCGTTCCCCTAGATAATACTAGACGGAAATAGCCCACTACATTTTCTTTTTATTAAACCCTACTAGCTGCGACTTCTTTCATATCCCTTTTAACTTCCGCACAACGACCCGGAGAAGGAAATAACTTTCCAGCATTCAGTAAGTTATCAGGATTAAATACTTCACGAATATCAGTTTGCGCTGCAATTTCCTGTTCGCTAAATACGAAACGCATTTCATTAATTTTTTCAATGCCTACGCCGTGTTCCCCAGTAATTGTACCGCCGACATCTGCACAAATTTTCAAGCATGCACTGCCCGCTTCCAAAGCTTTTTCAATTTCCCCTGGTACCCTAGCATCAAATAAAACGAGTGGATGAAGATTGCCGTCCCCTGCATGGAAAATATTTGCGATTCGAAGTCCATACTCTGAACTGATTTCGTTGATTTTATTTAATACTTCTGGTAATTTACTGCGCGGAATAACACCGTCCTGAACTAAATAGTCCGGGGATATCGCGCCCATTGCTCCAAATCCTGTTTTACGGTTTGCCCACCACCTTTCACGTTCAGCCTCGTCTTGCGCCACTTTCACTTCGCGCACATTATGCTTGTTGCATACAGCTAAAATCTCATTAATCTGTTCCTCGATACCCGCTGAAATCCCATCGACTTCAATAAGTAAAACGGCTGCAATATCCTTTGGATGTCCTACCGGAAATGCGGCGGCTTCAACCCCTTCAATTGCGATTTTATCCATCATTTCAAGCGCAGCTGGCACAATTCCAGCTGATATAATATCAGAAACAGCCTGACTGCCATCCACTACATCATCGAAATAAGCTAGAACAGTTTGTTTCGCTTCTGGATTTTTCAAAATACGAACCGTAATTTTTGTTACAATGCCAAGCGTTCCTTCAGAGCCGGTAATCAAACCTAATAAGTCATAGCCTGGTTGATCAGGAATACCGTCTTGCCCAATTTCGATAATTTCACCATTTGGTAAGACGACTTCCAAGCCCAATGTATGATTCGTTGTGACACCATACTTTAAACAGTGTGCGCCTCCAGCATTTTCAGCAATATTTCCACCAATCGTACAACAAGATTGACTAGATGGATCAGGGGCATAATAATAGCCTTTATCTGAAATCGAGTTTGTCAGCTGAAGGTTAATAAAACCAGGTTCAACGACGGCACGACGATTTTCTAAATCTACACTGATAAGTCGTTTCATCTTCACGAGACTAATGATTACTTCACCATTTATTGGCGTTGCACCACCGCTTAATCCGGTTCCAGCACCACGAGCTAAAAATGGTAAGTTATTCGCTGAACAGTATTTCACTAATTCCGCAACTTCTTCCGTATTTTGCGCAAACACAACAGCTTTAGGTAATTGCTTCGTCAGTGTAAAACCATCACAATCGTAGGCGATTAAATCATCTGTATGATACAAAATAGAAAACGGCCCACTTACAATTTTCGACAAAGCGATAATATGCTTATCTTTTGACGTCATTTTATGTCTCGCCATTAGTACTCCCCCTCTTGTCCATCTTCTTTCTTATAAGCCCAATCGAGAAGCTGAACAGTGTGGACGACTTTTTGATTTCTACCGTACTTTTTAACCCCGATTGCCATTTGCAACATACAACCCGGATTCCCCATTGAAATCATTTCGACATCATCCGGCACGTTTTTCATCTTACTTTCGAGTATCGGCGATGCTAGGTCAGGACTCGTAATATTATAAATTCCTGCACTACCACAGCAGCGATCCGAATTCGCCATATGCACCATTTCTACCCCAGGAATATTAAGGAGCATGTCACGCGGTTCTTTACGAATACCTTGCCCATGCGCTAAATGACACGCATCATGATAAGCAATTTTCGCGTTAATCGCAGCTTTAGGTTTCTCGTAACCAGTATCATAGAGATGTTTCGAAATATCCTCCACTTTTTCTGAAAACGTTTGCGCTCTTTCAAGCCATTCAGGTTCATCTTGGAATAATTCCTCATACTCTCTCAACATACAACCACAACCAGCGGCATTCGTAATAATTTTCTCTGAATCTTTGAATGCTTCAATATTTTGTTTCGCTAATTTTCTACCCATATCGCGGTCACCTGCATGCACATGTAACGCGCCGCAACAAGTTTGTTTCTGAGGTATCGTTACTTCATTCCCATTACGTGTTAAGACATTTATAGTAGATTGGTTGATATCGCTAAACATAACATCCATTACACAACCTGTTAATAAGGCGACTTCACGCTTTTTCTCACCTTGAGCAGGAATGACTGGATTATTTTTGTACTTCTTACGTACGCTTTGATTCACTTCTGGCATTACTGATTCCATTTCCACTAAATGCTGCGGCATAATGTTCATCAAGCCAGTTTTCCTAACAACTTTTTGAATACCACTCTTTTGATAGAACTTCAAAAAGCTACCCATTGTATTTAAACGGTTTTGATGCGGGAATAACCCTTCAAGAAAGACTTTACTAACCGTTCCTTGCCAGCCTGTTAATGGCATAACTTGTCGAATTTGGCCCCTAGCCTCTTCAATCAAACCACCAACATCTACACTTGCAGGACAAGCAGTTGTACAAGCTCTACAATCTAAGCAAGCGTTTATAGATTCCTTAAACTGTTCATTCACTTTCAACTTCCCATCAGCAACGGATTTAATAAGGTATACACGACCACGTGGTGAATGTTGCTCCTGTCCAGTTAACTCGTAAGTTGGACAGGATTCCAAACACAATCCGCAGTGCACACAATCTGCCCATTTGCTTTCATCCGGTGTATCCTTTGAAGAATAATTGCTTAAACTGGGCATCGACGCACATGCAGGCACTTTGGGTTTCGTCATTTCTTGTACAGTCATTTTATAACCCTCCTACAAAGCGTTTATCATTTAAGGTTCTTAACGGATCAATCTTCTCTTTAATTCCTTCAAATAAAAAGAAGAATGCCGGTTTTTTCCCCCATACATCTAGCTTTTGCCTAAGTGCTAATGGTGCATGCTTGATTACAACATAACCGCCTAGCTCTTCTACAGTTTGGGTTAATGAACGAATCGCTATTTCAACTTCTTTAGACATTCCTTTTAGATTAACACCACATAATCCATGCCCTAATCCGCCATGTGCTTGAACGCGAAGTTCATTCCCCTCAAGTAAGTGAGCGGCTTGAACAACTTTCAGAACATCAAGGTTTTTAACGCCTACTTTTAACGAAACCTCAAGTTGTTCATCTTGGACTTCAGAAAAACCATTTGGCGTAATCTTATAGAACTCCTGCCAAAACAACTGTGCGTCGCCTTGAGCCAATATCGCCATTTCAACATTATCTGGTTTGACTTGTTTTACAAATTCCTCTTGATAGCGAACAGATTTTTCGACATCTTCAAAACTAATTGCTAAAGCATAATTTGACTGACCTGATAAAGCCTTTGAAATAGACGGACTTAATAATTCTAAGGAATTAGGTTCCATCAACGAGTCTAGTAGACTAACAGTAAATGTACGAATTTCTTCTAAACAATCATCCGGAAATGATAGTAATACAATACTTTCATATTTCGGTAATGGGCGGAGCTTCAATGTAATATCCGAAAAGACACCTAATGTACCCATTGAGCCAACAAACATTTTATTCATATCGTAACCCGCGACATTCTTAACAACTCTTCCCCCAGAACGAATTACTTCCCCGTCCGGATAAACAATTCTTAAACCAATGACTAAGTCTCTCGCCGAACCATAGCCAAGTCTTTTTGGTCCACTATCATTCGCCGCAATAACACCGCCGATTGTCGCATGTTCTGGCCAAGCAGGGTCAAGTGGAATTGTTTGTTTATGCGTGGCCAAGTACGCCTGAAGTTCTTGAAACCGCGTACCGGCCTTAACAGTCATTGTCATATCACCTACAACATGTTCGACAATTCCGTTATATTCTTTCAATGAAAGTAAAATATCAGACGAAGCTTCAATTCCACCGAAACCTCTTTTCGAGCCCAATCCAGTAACGGTTACTTTTTTCCCATTATCATTTGCAAACTTTAAAATCTCACCAATTTCTTCTTCAGTAGTTGGATAAATAATAATGTCGCTCGTATTCCCTAATGTGTCAATAAGCTTTTTTCCGTCCTCAATTAAAACGTCTGGCAGAACAGATTTCAAATCTGTCATTAGATCCGATGTAATCACGATAACGCCCCTGTCTGTTTCATTGTAGAAACTTTATTTATTATTTTGTCTGTTGGCACAACTTATTATAAATAACGATAAATAAATAATTGAAAGCGTTTTCAGAGTGTCGCACAAATAGACTCACTTTTAACATTTTAACGGAATAATTAGTTATTTGTTTTTATTAAAATTCGGTTCTTTATTCTTTTAAATAGTTAACAAGTTTACAAGAAAGTTAGAAAATGGCTCTTCTCTTTTATAACAATAGGTTATCAGATGACCCGATTTAGTGTATATCTTATTAAAGCACTATTTCATTAAATCTACAACACATTTTTTCAATTGTTACAAATTTTATAATTTATTTACTCTGTTAATCAAGACTATATGTTGTTAATAAACACTATATGTATTTATTAAAATAATATTAGCTACAAATAAGTGCTTTATGTCGATAAGTTTGAATTATGTCATACTTCTATTTTTACACTCGTGCGCAGTCACATTTATATACTAATAATATTGATTTCTGCTCCAAATAGGGCTTCGGTACTTTCGAAGTCCCGCTTTGGCGGACGCTCCAATCAATAGAGCTTCCATTAAAATTAGCGAACAACTAAACATATTTCATTAAAATCATTAGGATATTTCGTCGAAAGTAGTAATTATGAAATTGACTCAACTATTTTAGTTTTATGTTTTAGTAGGTTTAATCATTCTACTTGTATTTAACCATAAAAAATAACCCTTTCACTTCTAACGACAGGAAAGGGTTATTTTTTCACAATTACTGAAAGACGATTGTTTTATTGCCTTCGACGATAATGCGATCCTCTAGATGCCATTTCACACCTTTCGCAAGGACACGTCTTTCAATTTTACGACCGATTTTCTTTAATTCAACAACGTCATCACGGTGATCAACACGTTCTATATCTTGTTCGATAATTGGGCCTTCATCTAAATCATTCGTTACATAATGAGAAGTTGCCCCAATGATTTTCACACCACGATCGAATGCGCGCTCATATGGATTTGCGCCAATAAAGGCAGGTAAGAATGAATGGTGAATATTAATAATTTGATTCGGGAAGCGGCTCACAAATTCAGGTGTTAGAATTTGCATATAACGTGCTAGGATAAGCAAATCAATATTATATTCTTCCATTAAACGAACTTGCTCTGCTTCGACTTCTTTACGAATATCTTTATTTGCAGGAATATAGTGGTAAGGGATTCCCAACGCTTCAACCATTTCACGGGCATATTCATGGTTACTAATGACAACGACGATATCAGTTTCTAAATCTCCGTTTTGCCATTCCCATAATAATTCCATTAGACAATATGGCTCTCTTGATACAAAAATTGCTGAACGTTTACGCTCGTTACCAAAACCAAGCGTGAACTCCATTGAATGTTTATTGGCTAGTTCTTGAAAGTCTTCTTTCATTTGTACGGACTTTTCCATAAGGTTTTCACAGTGGAATTCAATGCGGATGAAGAACTTTCCGCCTACAGGATCTGTTGAGTAATGGCTTGATTCAATAATATTAGAGTCATGCTCAAGTAAAAACTCAGATATGGCAGCGACAATTCCCGGTTTTTCCGGACATTTTACCAATAAACGACCACGATTTTCATATTTCTTTTTTTGCTCAATCATTTTCGCACAACTCCTATACATATTATACTTGCTTATTATTATGGATCATTAGAACTGTCTTAGCAATGATTTAGTGAAAATTTCTGATAATGCGCTTTATTAGTAATCAAGGTGTCACTTTAAGCGTTTCAAAGAGCATTTCATAACTTTTACCTTTCTCCACAAAAATAACAAGACGATAAGAAGTCGCTGCTTCAAATGGTGAAATTGGGGACGCAATGATTTCTTTTTCTTCTATATTAGATTGTAGTGTTAGCGGTACTTCGTTTTCTCCTTCATATAGCTTAATATTGACAACGTTTTGTTCAGTAAGTTTTTTGTTAAACTTAATGCTCCAATCAGTATCCAAAGCGACTTCTTTTTGTTCGGGTAATAAAACAAAAGCTGATGCTGTTGGTTCATTAGGATTTTCTATTTCATCGACAGGCTCAACAATCATAAGCAATTCGAATAAAACAGGCGCACTCTTTCCATCCGTCACCGTAATTGTAATGGTATGTTCACCAATCATCGGCGTTTTAAAAGTGAGCTGATTTCCGACCAAATCGCCGCCATCTGCAGTAAAAGTCAATGGATCTTTATCTAGGTCTAGTACAAAACGGGATAAATCAATCGTGATAGCTTTATCTTTTTTCAATGTAAAGACCCGTTTTTCTTGATTAACAACAGGAATATTATTTTTCGCAATTGGTTTTTCATCGTATGCCGCAACATTAACAATTCCTTCTCCGTATAAAGGATCCCAACCAATCGCACCGCGGTCATCAACATACTTTTTCAATAACTTCTCCAGCTCATCATTTGTCTTTTTCGGATTATCAAGCCGCATCATCGCAGCAACCGCACTGACATGAGGAGCAGCCATTGAAGTACCACTCATTACTGCATATTTCCCGCCGCGTATACTTGAAACGATGTCAACACCGGGAGCTGCCACATCAACAGTTGCCCCGCGATTGCTAAAACTGGCTATTTTGTCTTTTGGATCCGTTGCTGATACGACAATTGCTTTTGATTCAGACGAAGGATAATATTGGGTCGTATCGGCTCCATTATTTCCTGCCGCTATAATAATAAATACATTTTTGGATAATGCATACTTAATTCCTTCTGATAAATGCATTGAGTATTCTTTACCACTTAAACTTAAATTAATAATTGAAGCCCCGTTCTCTACCGCATAATGAATACTCTTTACAACATTCGAATCATAGCCATCACCTTTACTGTCCAATGCGCGTATCGGCATGATTTTTATATTTGCAGGTGTCGAATCTGCAATAATACCCGCCACATGCGTCCCGTGATTATTAACATCCATGGGATCTGTATCATTTTCTACAAAATCATATCCCTTTACCATCCGACCTTTTAAAAGTGGATGTGTGTAATCAATTCCAGTATCAATTACCGCTATAACAACCGTACCTTTTAAGGTGTTAACTTGTTGGCCCATTTTTTTTGCACCAATACGCGTTGTCCCCCACGATATGGATTTTCCAAATTCTGAAAATGGCCCAGCTGTACGTATGTAATCAGGTTCTAGCTCTTCTACTTGGGCTGCAGTATGTAAAACCGATGAATCAGCCGGAAGAGAACCTTCGTTAAATTGTTTAAGCTCTTCAGTAGAAACACTTTTAATTAGTTCATTTCCAGACTCATCGATCATTTTAACAATTACACGATCAGTTTCATCTACCGAAATAGCATTCACACTTACAACTGGCGCATCGTCTGAAAAATAGGCCAGAGATGAAAATCCAGCTAATATAATAAAAGTTAACGCAAGTAACCATTTCTTCAATAAACACACCTCTATTCAATTGGTATAAGTACAAGATAATCCATAGACTTTACTTTCCTTCTATTATACTACTAATCTTTGAGAGGTGTAGTTTTGGATGGTGCCTGTTTGCACAGGGCCAACTTTTGTTTTGGATGGTGCCTGTGTATCACACAATAATAACAATTCACTACCACAAGTTTATATACACCGAAAAGCCAGCCAAGTATTAACTTGGCTGGCTTCTCATAAAAACTTATGCAATTGTAGTGTATTTTCTGAATAGTGCCTTGCACAGGCACCATCTTAAAAAAATCAGAAAATAGTTACACATTATTTCGAATAATCGTTATAATAGACCTACAGTTCTATAGAATTACTATCATTTTAGGAGGAATCAGATGAAACGAAAGAGTATATCTACAAAAGTAGCCCTTGTTCTATTTTTTGTTATTGCAATCGTTCTTTCAGTTACAGGTATTTTAGTTAATATGTATACTAAAAATATTGTGACGCAAAATATCGAAAGTGAAGTAGCTACTGAAAGTAAAGCCATTTCAAATCAAGTAAATAATTTTTTCGAGGATAAAGGCAATCTTGTAAATCAAATTACAACCAATCAAACAGTACTTCAATACCTCGATAGCGCGAAAACTCGTGATAAATCATTAACGAATGAACATTACAAAGATATGAATAAATCCCTAGAAGCAATAAAAGCTACGGATCCTGATGTTGCGATGGTTTGGGTAGCAAGTGAGCAAGGAAACTTTTTAACAGGGACTGGAGATGTTCTGTCTGGTACAGATTTCGATTTATCGGAGCGACCATGGTATAAACCAGTATCTGATGCAGATGGTGTGTATTATACTGACCCCTATATGGATCAAGTTTTCGGAAAAGTTATTATGAGTGTTATGAAAAAAGTTGAAGTGAATAATAAAGTAGTTGGTATTGTTGCCGCTGACTTATTCCTTGATTCCCTTCCTTCAATAATGGAACAATATAAAATCGGTGAAACAGGTTATAGTATATTATTAGCACCTGACGGAAGTATTGTTTATCATCCAGACCAAGATCTTATTATGACCGAACCTCTTACAAGTAAAGGTGGAGATATCGGCGCTATTGCAAAAAAAATGATAGGTGGACAAAGCGGATTAGAAACGGCAAAAATTGATAATGAAAATTATTACATAGGTTATGAACCAGTAACATCTGCCAGCTGGTCTGTCGCAACAACTGTCATGCATAATGAAGTATTTGCACCATTAAAAAGCATGACCAATAAACTTATTATATTTTTCGTTATAGCAGCTACAATCCTAGTGGCAATTACTTATTTCCTACTTAGATTTATGTTAAAAAATCTTCCGAGTATGTCAGAAATGATTAATAAAGTTGCTGCAGGAGATTTGACGCAACGACTTGATATTCATTCAAATGATGAACTAGGTCTGGTTTCTAAAAATTTAAATCATATGCTAGATAATTTAAATGGGTTTATCCGTATCGTGCAAGAAAACGCACTACAAGTAGCCGCCTCATCTGAACAGTTATCTGCGAGCACAGATCAAACTGCACAAGCTGCACAAGTAGTAGCAGGTACCGTAGATTCCGTAACCGCTGGAACTATTAAACAAATTAACAGCTCAAAGGAAGCTAATGAAATAGTTGTGAACATGTCAAAAACGTTCCATATAATTTCAGCTAATTCAGATGCAGTCGCTAAAAGTTCTAAGGAAGCCGTTGAAAAAGCGAAGTTAGGTGAAAATGCAGTAGAATCTGCAATGGCACAAATGGAAACGATTAAAGTAGCAGTCAATGCAACTGCGGATATTATCGCTAAACTCGGCAAACGGTCAAATGCAATCGGTCAAATTGTTGACACGATTTCTGATATTTCCAATCAAACCAATATGCTCGCTCTAAATGCATCCATTGAAGCGTCGCGTGCAGGTGAGCACGGGAAAAGTTTTACTGTTGTTGCGAATGAAGTAAAAAAACTTGCTGAACAATCAAATCAAGCTGCCAACCAAATTGGTTTGTTAATTAATGAAATACAAACAGATACAGAGCTTGCGGTTAACTCCATTAATAACGGAACATATGAAGTGAAGGCGGGATCAGATGTTGTTCAAACTGCTGGTCTGACATTTAGTGAAATAACATCAATTGTTTCACAAGTCTCGCATCAGATGAACGATATTTCTTTATCTATCCAGCAACTATCGTCTAATACGAAGCATATCGTGACCGTCATACAAGAAGTAGATGATCTTGCACATTCGGCACAAGAAGAGTTTGAAAATGTAGCATCTGCAACTGAAGAACAAACAGCGACTCTTGAAGAGATTGCATCAGTCAGTCATGCATCATCCATAAGAGCACTAGAATTACAGGATGCCGTAGCTAAATTTAAAATATAGGTATGTGTTTCCTCTTATCTGGATGGTGCCTGTGTAACACATAACAACAATTCACCATACTAAAAATATATACACTAAAAACCAAGCCAAATATTGATATGGCTTGGTTTTTATATTTTCTTCAATTGTAGAGCACTTTCTGAATAGCATTATGAACAGGCGCCGCTACAATTAAATCCATAAACCTTTTCTCATCTGTGCTAGCCGTGACTGGTACTAATGCTGAGGCAACAAGTGCTGATGATGCTTCACTTAATAAGAACTTTTTATACTTTGAAGATTGACCAGACATTAAATTGCTTCCTCCTTTTATTAGTAATGAGTACTATGTATGCCAATCATTCCCTGGAGTAAATGGGTACAATAAAGTCCCCTTTCCATTTACCTACCAATATTAGCACAATGAACATTGTCTACCACAATCCAATTCATGGCATATAGGAGGTTAGTAGGTAGTTTTGAGTGGTGTCTATTTTGCTAAATAGATAGAGGAAAACGCAAAAAAACATTGTTTTAAGGGTATAGAGAAAGTATTAGTCACAGAACTTCCTAAATCCCACCCCACTAAAAAGAGGAGCTGAAAACAATGCTTATACAATCATTAAATCATATTAAGGGAAAAAACTGAAGCTATTGGAATCCTTTGATGAGGAACCCAGAAGCAGATAAATACTGTATTGTCGCGGTTGATGCAGCGAAGTATGTGAATGCGACAATGATTTGTACGATTTACGGGGATATTTTGGTGGGTCCATTTGAGTTTGATGGGCAATTAGTCTCATTCACAAGCGCCCTATATGCAAACACAAAAACTGAACAAGTCCAACATTAGGCTTGTTCAGCTCTTTAAAAGTATAGTTCTTTCTATCAATTCATATTCTAGTTCTTTATCAAATTTTAATAACCAACATTTCGATATAGCCTTTGATGTTAATCTTATTTAAGTAATCTTTCAAAGCAGAGTATTTTTATACTATGATTAATGTAAGTTTCTGAAAAATATAAATTACTAATACTTCTCCATTTCCTCACTGTAATACCTTAAAACTTTATTATTTAATTAACCTTCCCACTAGTTTCCATTCTTCCTCATTTTAAAGAAAAAGACCGTTTATAAATTTCTACTTCAATACCATCTATAAAAAAGCAGATAACTATTTTATGGATCTCTCATTAATAATAAATTCAGCCAAATAAACCTAATAACCACGGAGCTGCATATAGAACCATAAACATAACACCGTAGTTTACACCGTGTTTATGGAGAAGTCCTGCAACTAGCGCAACAACCATTACACCAAAAATATTTATCCATCCTGCATCCATGAAAGCAAGCATTATTACAAGACCTGCAAAGAGTCCTATTAAAGCTTCGTGTGGAATTCTCTTGAACACAAACTTACTAATATTGCTAGCGAACCTTATCGTTGCGTAAAAGGTTACTAAAATTGCTATTGAAGCTCCTATTATTGTCACAATCATAATCTCACTTATCGTAAGAATATGATGAATATTATGCTCTGGTGTAAAGACAGGCGGAGCATTAAATAATGCACTTGCCGGACCAATTGCCATTGGTGACAATGGTAAACCAATCGCAATGAGGGGTATAAGTGTACCCGAAATATAAGATGCATTTGTTAGTGCATCCATAGTAGAAATAGCGCGTGATGCTCTTTTTACGGGATCTTTAATATGTCGTGTCAAAAATTCTCCTAGAAAAACAGTCATTCCTACTGGTGAAAGAAAAAACGTAATTGAGCCCAATAAACTCCCTAGTGATGCCGAACCAATTTCTTCTTTAGTCAATATCTTAAATGGATTCGGAAAACCTTTTTCTGGAATAGACTTTTTCAACGTAATTTCCTTATTACCAAGAATAGGCAATTCATTACGGTATTCTTTATTCAGTAATTCAAATAACTTAAATATAATTGGGCCTATAGTTATTCCTAGAAAAAAAGAAACAAACACAGTTTTATTGGGCGGTATAATATCCATCCCCCAATAAAGGTGTCGAAGTCCTTGTATGAGGAGAGCAAAAGGAATAATAATAGACAAAGATAGGATTTTATTTTTTGTCATAAGAGCTAGAAATATAGCACCCAATAAGAAAATTAGACCCGCGTGACTGCTTATTTTATCTGCAACTGGAATGATCAGGCTTGCTATCAGCAGACTCGTTGGTATTGCAACAATCGTGCCGATAACAGATCCTGAAGCCATTTTTTTAATGCTGACATCTGGTAATCCATGATCCTTTAAGACCATAGCGTGTTCTACCATCGGTGCAGCCATTACACCACCTGGAATTCCGGCAACTGCAACTGGTATTGAATCCGTTAGCTTTTTCGCTACTATGGCTGACATGAAAAAGGCTAGAACAACATAAGGAGAGGTTCCCAATAAAACAAGTGCCAACGTTACTGGAGCAAGAACTGCAGTTTCATCCGTGCCCGGTGCTATACCGATAATGGTATATATAACAGCACCACCAATACTAGCCAAAATCATTTGTATAATTATTGAAATATCCAATATTACTCCTCCTCTCCCATTTCAGAAATAGTCCTTTTGGGTTTAATAATTAAAACACTTATTAAAAATCCTATTAGACCGCCAACCAAACCAAAGATTAGTGGTTGAGGGGCCCCTCCTGGAGCAATTAGATATCCACCGAGTGTAAAGAATATAGACAAACCCATTGCAATACCAAGATCTTTTAAATCTACATTGTCTCCCCAAATATCTACGTATTTCTTACTCTTTTCTTGTTCCAAAACGACTCCTCCTTTTCATTTAACTAATACATGTATTACACGTCTGATTATTTAATGATTTGCAATAAAAATCGTTAATACTTTTGCTTCTTTACGGTCAACCGGAAGAAAAACATGTGGAACAATTCCTTTAAAATAGGCACTATCTCCTTCCGCTAAATAATATAGCTCCCCACCATAACTTAGGTTAATTTCTCCAGATAATATATAAATAAATTCATCTTCTTGATGCGTAAATGGTTCTTCTTTTATTGGCTCTTCCAACACGTTAACTACAACAGGTTCTATTCTACTAAATGATGAAAGATTGGCTAATTTTTCATATGAATAACCAATATCAATATCTCCTGAAATAGTTTGGCGAGCTTTTTTCTTGGTTATCGATAGGCTTTTTTCTTCCTCCTCCGCCAATAACCAAGAGAGTGACAAATTCATTTCATTTGCAATTTTTGACAACGTAGCTACAGCGGATGTAGTTTGGCCATTTTCAATTTTTGATAATAAGCTTTTCGTGAAACCACATCGTTCTGCAAGTTCCTGTTGAGTTAAACTTCTTCTTAGTCGTTCTTTTTTTATTCGTTGACCAATTATTGAAACTACGATAAAAATCACACCCCTACTTCTTTCTTAAAAGTTCTTTTGCCTTATCAATAGAAACCTCTTCTACTTTTATCATTTCTGCAGTTAACCACTCAATTAGATTTGAAGGTGCTCCAGCCTGGATTGCAATATTTCGTGCATGCAACGCCATATGTCCTCTTTGTATACCTTCGGTTGCAAGCGCCTTTAAAGCACCCATATTTTGGGCTAGACCGACAGAGGCTATAACTTGTGCTAATTCCGCCGCAGAATCTATATCCATAATCTTTAGACTAAGTTGTGCAGCCGGATGAGTTTTAGTAGCTCCCCCAACAATACCCAAAGCCATTGGAATTTCAATTGATCCAATTAAATCTCCCGCCTTATTTCTTTCCCAAGTTGTTAAGGACTTGTAGGTACCACTCATTGCTGCATAAGCATGAGCACCCGCCTCAATTGCACGCCAATCGTTACCCGTAGCTACAACAACGGGATCTATCCCGTTCATAATCCCTTTATTATGTGTTGAAGCTCTATAAGGATCAATTAAGGCAATATAGTTTGCCTTTACCATCCGTTCAGCAACTTCCTCACCTGAAAACTCTGATGTCTTTAACTTTTCCAATGGTACTCTCGTCTTAGCACGAGCTATTCGGTATTCCGCTAAATTACTCAATATGCGCAGCAACACATTTCCATTCGTTATTAACTCTACTTGTGGTGCGAGTTTCTCAGCCATTGTGTTTACCGCATTAGCACCCATAGCATCCAATACATTAACGAGTAAATGCAACACAATAACTGGATCAGATTGGGATTGATCAAGCACTCGGATTTCAATATCTTTGGCTCCACCGCCTAACGAAACAAGTGTCCTATCACAACTATTAGCAAGCGCTAATAACTCATCTTTTTTCTTATAAAGTGCATGTTTTGCACCAAATGGATCAGCTACATTTACTACATGGATTTGCGCAATCATCGTAGACCCACTGTATGATGTTTCAAACCCACCTGACCCACGTACTAGTTTCGCCATATGACTTGCCGCTGCTACAACAGAAGGCTCTTCCACTGCCATCGGAATTAAATAATCTTTTCCATTTATAATGAAATTTGTAGCAATTCCTAAAGGTAGTTGAAACCCTCCTATTACATTTTCAATCATGTTATCTGCCGTTTCAGACGGAAAACCTTCACTAAAACTAATTACCTTCTTATCGTTTTCGTTCATTCCAGTCATTTCACTTATGATACTAAGTCTTTCCTCTACACTTTTTTTATAAAACTGCGAAATCCGTGAATTTAATTTTGTCATTTACCTATCCCCTTTCTGTATATAAGATTACTCACTGGATAATTATATTCAACTTAGTTGAATATAATTCACCCCATTACCAAAAAAATACACACATTTATCTGTATAATCAAATTATTGCATAATACTAAAAATCTTACAACCCTTTTTTTATAGCTCAACACCAAAGTATATACTTGACTATAAATATGCAATAGTAACTATATAGTATTCCGCACTATTTTCAGGATTGGAGCGCAAATCTTGAGGCACTCGCTAAAACTTATCAAGAACATGTTTCGGTGTTGAACTAATAGTGTCGTGCACAGGCACCATCCAAAGAAAAAATCCCATTGCAAAGCACCACTTTCCCCAAAACAAACAACTCATTTCCAACCATTCAAAAAGCCCTTTTCCACCATACAAAAGCCCATAACGGTCGTTCGCTTCCTTATTTCTATTGTCTTACGATAAGGGTACCCGGGAATAAAACGTATCGTGCACGGTCGAAAGGGCCGCATTTTGACGAATTTCGAAGAGGTATTAACACAGTTTGAACCGATGATTTACGCATCCTTACGCCAACTGAATATTTACCGTGATCACGATATCTTTACACAAGCTGGACGTTTTGCGCTCTGGCAAGCATGGACACGGTTTGATGAGGAAAAGGGGCATTTCGCACCTTACGCATCACGTAGTATACGAGGTGCAATGCTCGATGAATTAAAGAGAGAAACTCATTTCGAAGACAATGTCGGACATGCAGATGAGGAAAGTTTAGAGTATATGAACGAAATGCAAGCCCCGCTTCCTATTGAATGGTCAGACCGACTTGCAATCGCTTTTGAGTTATTAACGCAAAGCGAAAAAGAACTTATTCAGTGGTTCTATATTGACCGACTGACACAAGTGGAATGCGCTAAAAGATCAGGTTTATCAGTTGCAGGTATTAAAAAGAGGCGTGAACGACTTCTTATAAAATTAAAAACAATTATAAGTTAAATTTTGAAACGAAAAACCAGCTATCACTTATTGTAGTGGCAGCTGGTTACTATTGAATTACTCTATGTTAAAAGAAACTCATTGATAAGTAGATTAACATCCTTAGACCCAGCGGCTATTGACAATGGATTTTTTGTACGACCTTCTAACTCACCTTTTAATTTATAGGCACGTTGAACTTTTTGATTAAACGAATCAACGCTTATGTCGAGTACAAGCGAATAACCATTTTTAAATACCAAAAGCGTTTCTTTGTTGCCCATCTTTTTATATTCTTTAATATGATGCAAGCCAATCCATATGCAATCATCTCGGTTTGATGATTTAGTTGGAAACCAGTATAAGTTGAGTCTTTCATTAATCGCGACTGGAAACATTTTAATATCACCTAAAATCGCTTTTGCACCGTCATTAGCGCCTCTTAGACTATAACCGTAGTAATTAAGATTAAAATCGATTAAATCGGTTGGACTTTTCCTAACCTTTTGAGCACCATCATTTTCAATTACAATCGTATACAAATTTCCATAACTATCATACTTAGGATGAAATAAAACTGCGTTATAACCCATTACAAATTCATTAGCTACATTCACTTCAATTCCCCCTTTTTTCTGTTGTTCTCTCTGTAAAAAGGAGTATACTCAAACTAGGTTGGTATACACCAATTTGCTTCCCCAGGTGTGTCTGACTGGACAATGTCACCTGGGGATTCTTTATTTGTTCAAATTTATTCACATTTCACACACCCCCTTTGAAGCCGGAGCCAAGCAGCAATTGCCATTATATTCGTCTTATTATTCGTCAAATAAAAGTAACCATTTGCTCCCTTTACTGAACCGTCAAACGTTCTCCAAATTTCGTTCGTACTTGCCCAATCAACACTTCCCAAACGCTTCATTCTCGCAATCATTTCTTCCTGTCTACCTTCAATCGACATATCCTCAGTACCAATTACAGCGTAAATTGCGACGGCATTAAGTAGTGGAAAACTTGCCAACATCGATGTTTCATAATTCCCAATCGATTCAGCTGGATTCAAGTTAAATAATGCTTCAAACCAACTATTAACCAATTGAATACGATCCTCCATACGGTATGGAATATCATCGTTTAATGACGCTTGGCTCACACTCGTTTTCGCTGTTAGCAAACAAGCAATGAGTTGACGGAGTTGAGGGAGTGAAAGCAAGTTCTTGTTTTTAGGACGCATAATAGCACGCTTTTCTTGATCAACCCCCGCCACTTTCAATGCTAGATTACCCTTTAATACTTCATTCGTCGTTTTATTAATATCATTGCGTGAATCATAAACAATTCTTTTTGATAGCGCTACCTTTTTCACTTTTGTATTTAGATCTATGTATAACTGATTGGCTTCTCGGTCAGTCAAGCCTTCAAATATTTGAACCGAAACTTCTATGTCGTCTAGCATATAATGCAATCTAAATCCTTTTTCACGTTGATCAGCCACGTCACCACTGATTGCTTTCTGCACGACTGCTGCCAATTGCGACAACGCTTTGATCCGCTGCGTACCATCAATAATCGCTAATTTAGTTGGTTTACCATCTGCTAAAACTCCTTCTTGCAGCTGCGCAACTATCGGCGGTAAGTAAATTCGCCCTGTAAGTATATGATCAATCATATACTTTTTTAACTTCCCCACTTGATGACTATTCGTCACTTTAATCGTCAATCTATTATGTGCTAACATCTGAGTAATTTCCTTAACAGAATAATTAACAATCGTTTGCCGCTTCGTAAAAATATTACTTACAATCAATCGACACGCTCCTCTCTTTCTCAATCGCTGATAAAAATACAAGTGCCGTTCTTTTAATCGCAGTAGTAGTCGAATGACTTGTAAGTTGTTTCCTTGATTTACAATACATATGATCAAAAATAACATCAGTGTGTTTCCAATTTTGTTGTTTGTTTAGCAGTTCTAACATTGCAATTGCTTCTATATGAGTAACTGAATAGCGCCTCGTTAGTAAATGAACCGCGTAAGCTAATGCAACTTGGATCCCTGTTAATCCCGAGACATAAATATCCCGATTACTCATATTCCGCGGAAACAAACTAGTCCATGAAGCAAAAAAATGACTAGATATTACTGGAACGTCCTCCGGTTTACAATTCCTAAAATAAGGGTCTCCTTTCTTTTCCGTTAACCTCCCTTCAAACATCGCAATTAGGCATTTTCTCATCGTTATTATAGAAGTAATTGCAGAGTTTTGATTTGTAAGTCTTGAAAACTGCACTTCAATGTCTAATTCATTTTCTAACTTACTGGCTACCTCTCTTGCCAATTCCACATATTTATCGCGTTGATCGAATTGCATGACTAACCCTTTATGTGCTTTTTTTCTTTCTGAATTATAATCAGAATATAACTGTGCTTCCCCTTGATGATCCAAATCTAAATAAATTTGCATAGCGATTGGATACGTACTGAGAATATCGATAAACCGTTGTTGCTGGATGGCTAATTCATGATTATTTGTTTCCTCGGCCACTTTCCTTTGCGTTTTCAAGTAACGTAATGTTGACGATAGTGCTGCCATTCGATGAAGACCATCTAGTAAGTATATTTTACTACCTGATTTAAGTTCAAAACCCCCTTCTACCTCATAAATGCTTGACCGACTCGAGAAGATAAAAGAGGAAAAATAGAAACTTTGGTCGCTAATTAAATTAGTTAAAATATCATCACTAATTTCAGTTATTCTTCTAAGATCTAATCGAATGCGAACTTCGTCATCTATTCCAACCATTTTCTCGAGTATTGAAAATTGGATTTGCGTAGATAATACATCATTTCCGAATTGATTATACCGAGCACCTTGCATTTTTTTTATCATGTAAACACCCCCAAAGTCTTTATACCCCCATGCCCTTCCGTCTATTATACATCGCCCTAAATATTTGTCTAACAATTCTTAATATTTAGCGTAGTTATCTTTGATTTTAAGTTGTGTTTCTCCTTTTTTTACCCCACTCTTTACAATTTGGGATTGTGTGTTAGAATAACGGTTTTCAAAAATTTAACTTGAATTTAACCTTTTTATCCTAAAATGGTATAAAAGCTATGTTTAGGAAACAAGGAAAATAGTAAGACATTTTATAGGAATTATTTTGATTAATGTCATACACCACAAAAAGTCCAATAGTATAGTTTCTTCCATTCTGCACATAGTAAAGGTTGGGAGGTGAACTTCTGTGGATAAGAATAGTAAAAAGACGATGAATGAGCGAACACACAATAGTCATGAGGTATACAAAAATAATAAAAACAGTAATAGTAATAATAACAATCCCGGTGAAAATATGAATGTAGAAATTGCTAATGAATTTAATGCTAATCCGAAAAACAAGCGCAATAAAAATCGCAAATGACAACCTAACGTGATCGGTATATCAATTCATATTGAAGTCCAGCAAATGTATATATTTGCTGGACTTCTTTTTTTACATATGAAATTTGAAGTGGTGCCTGTGCAACACACATTTATGACAATTCAAAATATAGTATATTAATACAATAGGAAGTCGATCGAATTAACACATCACTAACTTCTTATTTTTATATATGCGATTTTAATGAATAGTCCGAATAGTATTTTACACAGGCACCAAAAACTAATAGTGTCTTACACAGGCACCAAAGAAAGAAGGCCAGGAAAAAAAGTAGAGGAAGAAAAAAAATTACAAAACCAATTCCTCAATATTGTATTCTACCCCTCTTTCCTCAATAACAACTCAAATTTCAAATTCTATCATTTTTCATGGTATTGTCAGTTAATTAAAAGTACGATACAGTTAAAGAAATGGAAGGTGGTGAAATAAAATAGCCAGACGTAAACGAATATGGAATCCAAATGCTTATTATCATGTCATCATGCGTGGTAATAACCGCATGAATATCTATCAAACTGAAGAAGACCAAAAAGAACTCATGCGTGCGTTTGAATATACTTATGATAAATACCCATTCACCCTATCAGCATATTGCATCATGACTAACCACTATCATCTACTCATCCGTTCCGAAAATATCGAACTTGGAAAAGTTATGGGCCGCATCAATCGTCGGTATAGTGATTACTACGCCAAACGCTATAATCACGTCGGTCGCATTTATGAAAAAAGATATTTTTCAAAACAAGCTGATGGACCTAAAGCTGTACTCGCAATTAGTAGTTACATCCACAGAAACCCTATCGACACAACGATTCCTATGGTCCGCGATCTAAAAGACTATCCATACAGTTCATTTCCTTACTACGTCAATAAAAACAAAACACCGCCTCGTTTTCTACAAACAAACGAAGTCGCCGCCCTTCTACCCAACCCATATGAAAAAACAAACTATGCTTATTGTTTATATTGCTTGACCTATAAACAGGAAGTAGAAGAAGATAAAGTTTCAGAATTTTGAATAGGGATAACTTTTTCAGGGATACCTCTCTTCTCTCTTCTCTCTTCTCTTCTCTCTTCTCTTTTCTCTTTTCTTTTTTTGATCGTGCCTGTGTAACACACATTTATGACAATTCACATTAGTGTGTATAAATACAAAAGGAAGTCAGACGAATAAACACATCGCTGACTTCCTCTTTTAATACATACAATTGTAGTGTATATTCTGAATAGTGTCTTACACAGGCACCAAGAAGAAAGAGAAAAGATACCAAGAAAAAAGAGAATACCATTTTGCACCTAGAAAATGAGTTTCCTCACTTTCCTTCTTTCTCGTCTTTTACAACTTCTGTCTCAATGATTCCATTTGCGCTAATTTCGCCAATCTTATCTGCCGGAATATGGCCAAAGTCTTTAATCATCCACTTCATCCAGCCAATGACCATGATTAGCATGATAAAGATGACAGGGACTCCGGTAATAATTGCACTTGTTTTAATAGTATTCAAGTCTGCCCCTATAAAAATCATTGTTAATGGTACCAAAGATAACATTACACACCAGAAAAGTCGGTGCATTGGATGTGGATCTTCATTTGCTTTCAATTTTGGCGTTGCTGTGGATGCCATTGTAAAAGCAGCACCATCCAATGTTGTTGCAAGGAACAAGACAGATACCAGACAGAATAGAATCATAAAAATACTACTAAGCGGTAATGTCTGTAACACAGCAATAATCGCACTATTATCTTTGCCATCATTTAAAATGCCAACAACATCTACCATGCCTTTCATTTGACGATCCATAGCAAGGCTTGAAATGATGCCGAAGAAAAAGAAACAACCAGCGCTACCACTAATTAGTGTGTTCGTAATAACAGAGCGTATTGTACGGCCTTTCGAAATTTTTGCAATGAAAATACCTGTGAAAGGTGCATAGGTAATCCAATACAACCAATAGAAGATTGTCCATGATTGTGGAAATCCAGATTTCCCAATCGGATCTGTAAACAAACTCATTTGGACAAAGTTTTGTATTAGCAAACCGAGTGCATTTGTAGTGTTTGCAATGATAAAGAAAGTAGGACCTACAATCAGAATACCTAAGCATAAGATAATGGATAACTTTGTTGTCCAATTTGAAACGCGCGCCATTCCTTTTTGTAAACCAATATAGGAACTTAACGAATACACGACTGATATAATAACGATTAATACAATATTTATATAGAAGGATGGTTCAATACCAAGCACAGTACTTAGTACTTGAGTTACCAACGGTACTGAAACACCAAGCGTAATACTCAATCCACCAAAACAGATGAAAATGAACATAATATCAATAATCCGTCCAATAATTCCGTTTTGCTTGATACCTGTAATTGAACTGACAATGGAGCTTAAACTAAGTCCCTGATTTTTCCTTATATAAATGTGATAGCAAATGGGTATACCGACTAACGCATATAATGTCCATGCGCTAAAACCCCAGTGCAACATATTGTATGGCAATGCCATTTCAAAAGCTCTTTGAGAATTAGGCTCAATGCCAAGTCCCGGTGTTCCAATATAATAAGCCCATTCGATAAATGCCCAGTAAACCGTGGCAGATCCCAGTCCACAAGCAATCATCATGGAGATCCATTTGAATGTTGAATACTCCGGCTTTTCATTACCAAGACGAATGTTCCCATATTTACTAAAGGCAACAAAAGTAAGAAGTATTACGCCGGAAAATGCAAACAGTAACGCAGCCGACCCGAACCAATCAGTCATTTTGCTGAATATGGTATTTGCGACTGTCTGGGATTCACTAGGATTAAAATATAGTAAGCCTACGATAATCAATACAAGACCAATACTAAAAAAGATAAGTACTTTATCAACTTTTTGGTTCATAGCTAGTCTCCATTCTATTATTTATTCTTCTTTATCAATTAAATCTTGTATTTCTGAATCACTTTTTCATCTAACTCTACGCCTAGTCCAATGGTATCCGGCACTTTTACATAACCATTCTCAAAGGGAAGTAAGTTTTTCACTAGATCATTAAATAACGGACTCGTACTTTGTGAATACTCCATTAAATCACCGTCTTTTGTTGCTGCCAGAAATTGTACGGTAGCGGCTAATAGGATACCTGTACTAAAACCATGGGGAATGAGTTTAATTCCATTCATTTCAGCCATGTCGTTAATGATACGCATTTCACTAATCCCACCGCATCTCGTAATATCAGGTTGAATAATATCAGGCTGGGCCTGTTTGATAAAATCATCAAATTCATAACGCGTCGTTAATGATTCCCCACCAGCAAGCTTCGCTACGGACAAATTCGACAATTTACGATAGCCTTTCATATCGTCTGCTAATATCGGTTCCTCAATCCAATTTAAATTGAAGGGCGCAACCTTTTTGAACATATGTGCCGCATGACTATAAGTTTTCCATTTGGAAGCCAAATCAATTTGCAATTCGAATTCTTGACCTAATTCTTCACGAATGGCTTTAATAATTTCATAGTCAATTTGTGCATCATCACCTAAAATCCCACCACCAAATTTCAAGCTAGTAAATCCTTTTCCCTTGAGATTTCGTGCCAATACTCGATTTTCTTCAGGTGTATCTGCGGGTATGAACGTGCCATATGCTCGTATCTTTTCTCGGTATTTTCCACCCAACAACATATGAATAGGTACTTGATAATATTGAGAAGCAATATCCCATAATGCAATATCTATGGCGCTCATCGCATGAATGCCCACCCCGCGTCTTCCTAGATAGTTCGAACCCCAATACATTTTGTCCCATAATCTTTGAATCTCTAAAGGGTTTTCACCCAATAAAAGCGCTTTCAAACCCGAGCAATAAAGATTTGAACTCGGTGCTTCAATAACAGCTTTTGCTACTAATGGCGAGGTGTCACTTTCCCCGAGTCCAACAAAACCATTATCTGTAATCACTCGAACGATAAAAGCATCTTCACCCCAAGTACAATCTTCATCCAAAGCCGGAACCCTTAGGGATATGACTTCTATATCAATTATTTTCATGAATAAACTTCCTTTTTATCTATATTTTAATTAACAATGATATTTCTTTTTTATTCTATCCAACCGGATTTATCGAAGGCTAATTTGTGCACAGCCACTTTATTAATCAAAGCCCAATCCATTTCAATTCCCAGACCATTTCCTTCTGGCGCATGAACATAGCCATCTTGATCTGTTCTGATTTTCGTAATTGCTCCAAATTCTAACGGCTCAAGTGGAACAGCTTGCTCAAAATAGTCACTATTATGACTAGCGAGCATCAAATGTAAGTTAGCTGCTTGTGATAAGGTATATCCCCATGACTGTAATTCCACAGTCATTGCATTTGCTTCCGCAATACCCATTATCTTTTTAGTTTGCGTTATTCCGCCTGCCAAAGTAGCATCTACACGCACACTTGACCAACAGCCTTTTTGGATGCCTTGCTCAATTTGATTCAACTGAAGTAATGTATTTCCAGCAGCAATAATTGGAATAGCAACGCGCGATTTCAAATCCCTATATCCTTCCAAATCCGTGTCAGGTAATGGCGCTTCGAACCAAATATAATCAAGCTTTTCCAATATCACAGCAGCACGTAATGCCTCCGCCCTGCTGTAAGCGCTTTCCGTATCAATCATGAATTTTAGACCTGAGTCCTTAAATTCTTCATGAATCGCATTAACTAAAGCCATATCTTCTTCAAACGTACACCATGTATGGAATTTGATAACTTTATAGCCTTGCGCCTTAAGCTTATGAACGTATTTAATATAATCATCAATACTAGGTAAAAATGGTGTACTAGCGTAAGAAAGTATTTTATTTCTCGCTCCGCCTAATAGTTGATACAAAGGCATTTTTGCGTATTTAGCAACCAAATCCCATAAAGCGATATCAATGGGCGACTGAGCTTGCGGTGTCATTTGCACACAACGACTTGCCAGTAAAGCATATATTTCTTCTCTTTGTAACGCAGATTTCCCAATTAAAAATGGCATTAGATGGCGAATCGACTCGGCAAGACTACTGTCCACACCGCCTTCTGTCCAAGATATCGCTCCTCCATATCCCTCGTAACCATCACTCGTCTGTATTTTGACAATGGTGTTTGTAATGGTGAGATCTTCATAATGTGATGATGTCTTGTATTTCGCATCAGGACCTACTACAACAAATACTTCCACTTTTGAAATTTCTAATACTGTCATTTCTCGTTTTCGCCTTCTCATACTTCGATTATGTTAAATTGGTACTTTTCTTTTCAAATGATTGATTATTAATCTAATAAATAAACGTCTGGAATGTTCGTATCGACAATATGTTTTCGCAATGACTCCGCAGCCGCTAAAACCGAATCACCATTAACAAGAATATCTACCAGCTCTTCATGATCAATAAGCCATTTCTCCAAAGTACCGGACTTGCTATTTTGATATAAAAAATGAAGCCTAATTCTGTGGACAATACTTTCCCAAATCCTGCTTACATTTTCAATTTCAGAGGACATAACAATTAGCTCATGTAATTGAATATCTAATTCAATAAAGTTAGACAAGTCTTCATATATTACGGCTTGCCTCATACCTTTTAGGATTTGTTGAAATTGCTCCTTAGTTTTATCATCCCAATTAGAAAATCCTTTTTTTAATGCATATAGTTCAATATGAAGTCGCATAGGAATTAATAATTCAATTACTTCTTCCTGTGTTATTGTCGCTACCCGAGTGTCCTTATAGGGTTCAGATATAAGTAAGCCTTCCAATTCAAGTAGTAAAATAGCTTCTCGGACAGAGGTTCTACTAACTTCTAAATTCTTCGAAATTTGTAGTTCTGTAATTTTCTCACCTTGTTTTAATTTCCCATCAAATATCCACTTTTTAATTTGCTGTGAAATTTGGTGCTTCAATGAGCTTTTAGAAAAGTTTGTGTCAATAACGCATACCCCCTCGACATTGTCTGATTGTCGACAATGTATCTAATAATTTTATTGTAAATTAATAAATTCTGATTGTAAAGTCTTTTTAAACTGCTTTAATGGTGCCTGTGTAACACACATTTATGACAATTCAAATTAAGGCATATAAATACAAAAGGAAGTCAGACGAACAAACACATCGCTGACTTCCTCTTTTCATATATGCAATTGTAGTGTATATTCTGAATAGTGTCTTGCACAGGCACCAAACAAACATATTAAAACAACTTATTCAACGTTTGTTTAAATGCTTCTAGTGTACGCTCGACTTCTTTTTCTCCATGTACTGTTGAAAGACTATAGCGATTAAGAGGCTTTGTGTAAACTCCCTTTGTTAATAGGTGGTAATCAATTTCTTTTCTTAATGCGAAATTGGATTCTTGTAAATCTCGATAGCTTTGGACTTTTTCTTTTTCTGTAATAATGATATTGAAAATAGATCCCATACCTATTGTTTGCGCATTGATTCCTTTTTGTGAGAACAATTCATTAATGCCCGACTTTAATTGTTCAGTAATATTGAAAACTTGTTGCATTTCCTGTTCAAGTACTTCTATTGTCGCTAATCCAGCCGCAAGAATTGTAGGGTGTCCGTTGTAAGTTCCACTATGGAATAGTACATCCTTAGCGCCAGACTTTTTGCTTTGACTATTATCAAAAACGTCTGAAGCCGCCGTTGGTGCACTCATGTCCATTATTTCTTTTTTACCACCAATAATTCCTACTGGGAAACCACCTCCAACAACTTTTCCTAATGTTGTCAAATCAGGTTTAATACCGTAAATCTCCTGCGCTCCACCTAGTCCCAAACGGAAACCAGTCTTAACTTCATCAAATATTAGAAGGATGCCTAGTTTCTCCGTGATTGCTCGTAAACCATCCATAAATTCCTGTTCAGCAGGAATGAAACCACCTTGTATCGGCTCCAAAATGACAGCCGCGATTTCATCTTTATGTTGCGTTAAAATTTCAATTGTTGCCTCCAAGTTATTAAAAGGCAATATAATTGTGTGTTCCTTATGATAAGGATCTACCCCTTTTGATTCAGCAATGGCATTCGGTCTATTTGCTGGTCCTGCCTCATTAATAGAAGGATTTACACTAAGTAAAACCTGATCATAACCGCCGTGATAATGACCTTCAAACTTCGCAATTTTATACTTTTCGGTATAGGCATATGCCATTCGAATTGAAAGTAATGTCGCTTCTGTTCCCGAATTCGTATAGCGTAGTTTTTCTATACTTGGATATAATTCTTTAATTTTCTGTCCCATTTTGACTTCCAAGTGATGAGGCGTTCCAAATAATAGCGTTCCCTCATCCTCTAGTTGGTTACGGATTCCTTCCAATACTTTTGGATGACCATGCCCCGTCATCAACGCCCCATAGGATAGTAGATAATCGATGTACTCATTTCCATCCACATCTGTAAGGTATGCACCAGAGCCTTTTTTCATAATAAGAGGATACGGTTCAAAAAACTTAATATTAGCAGTAACTCCCCCTGGCATTACTTCCATTGACGTTTTCGAAAACTCAAGTGATTTAGGCGTCATTCTTTTATACTCTTCAATCCCGGAAAGTACTTTGCTTTCTGTCATTAAATTCACCCTTTTGAATTTTTTATTTCATTTTTATATGTAATGAAATATTTATTTCAACTATACATAAATAATGCTAGATTGTAAATACCGAAAATAGATTATTTTAACTATTCTACAAACCTATCCAACCCAATCCAAATAATGACAAATATGAAATTAATGTTTATTTTATTATTTTAAATGAAATAACTATTGCATAATTAACTGTATTCGAATATTATGAATACTAGAACTACCACAAAAGGGGAGATTAATATGCAAAAAAGAACTTTCAAAAAATCAATATTAGGAGCTGCATTTGCTAGTAGTTTACTATTAATAGGATGTGCTTCAGACAAAGCTTCAACAGATGAGGCAAAAGATAATTCAAAAGATGAAGTGAAAAAAGAGGTTTTGACAGTTGGCACAGACACTAGTTATGTACCTTTTGAATTTTTAGATCAAGCAACAGGTGAATATGTAGGATTTGATATTGACTTATTGAAAGCGATTGCAGAAGAAGCAGGATTTGAGTATGAGCTTAAACCAATGGACTTTACTGGTATTATTCCCGCTCTCCAAACTAAAAACTTAGACTTAGCAATTGCCGGCATAACAATAAAGCCTGAACGTGAAGAAGTAATTGATTTCAGTGCTCCTTATTACGATGCAGGAACAGCAATCTTAATTAGAGAAGATGAAGAAAATATAAAATCCGTAGCCGATTTAAAAGGGAAAGTTGTTGCTACGAAACAAGGAACATCTAGCTATGATTATGCGACAGAAATTGAAGGCCTGAAAGACTTAGTCCCTTTCCCGAATATCGACCAAGCCTATATGGAACTTGAAAAAGGTTCTGCAGATGCTGTCATTTTTGATTTACCAAATATCCAGTACTACATTAAAACAAATGGTCAAGGCAAAGTTAAAACAATAGACGAATTACTTGAAGGGCAATCATTTGGTATCGCTATGCCTAAAGGAAGCGAATTGAAAGAAGACGTCGACAAAGCTTTACAAACATTGAAAGAAAACGGAAAGTATGAAGAATTGTACAAAGAATGGTTCGGAGAAGCACCTCCGAAAAAATAACATTGTCGCGGAGAGCATAGTATATATGCTCTCCCGCCAATTACCGTCAGAATTTTGATTCGGATTTAGTTGAAAGTAGGGATGATTTATGAATAATGGTTTCACGTTAGATTGGTCATTTGCAATTGAGGCACTTCCTTTTTTACTAAAAGGAATGAAATACACTGTAATGATTGCAATCATTGGTATTCTGATCGGGTTTATCATCGGGATAGCTGTAGGATTAGGCAGACTTTCCAAAAATAAAATCCTCTTTAGTCTATCTACAATTTATGTAGAAATTATACGCGGTACCCCTATCATGGTGCAGGCACTTTATATTTACTTTGCACTACCGATGATGTTGGCAATTAAAATAGATCCTCTTGTAGCAGGTGTCGTTACTATCGCACTAAATGCTGGTGCATACATCGCAGAAATCGTCCGTGGATCGATTCAAGGTGTTGACAAAGGTCAAATAGAAGCTGGAAGATCACTCGGACTCACAAAGCTTCAAACTTTATACCGGATTACATGGCCACAAGCATTTAGAAGAATGATTCCACCACTTGGCAATCAATTCATTATCAGTCTTAAAGATACTTCTTTACTTACAGTAATTGGTGTAGGTGAACTAACACGCCAAGGAACAATTGTCGTTTCATCCAATTTCCGAGCCGTCGAAGTGTATACAGCAGTTGCCGTTCTATACCTAGTACTAACGCTATCAATTTCATTAGGTTTACGTTTTCTTGAAAGGAGGTTGCATGTCAAATGATCCAAGTAAATGACTTACACAAATACTACGGAGAATTGGAAGTCTTGAAAGGTATTTCATGTAAAATTAAACCTAAAGAAGTAATTTCAATAATAGGCCCATCTGGCTCAGGTAAAAGCACTTTTCTTCGCTGTTTAAATTTATTGGAGGAAGTTACTTCAGGAGAGATTTTTATAGAAGAAGTATCTTTAACTGACAAAAAAACAGATATCAATAAAGTACGTAGTGAAGTGGGTATGGTGTTCCAACAGTTCAACCTCTTCCCTCACATGACAGTTATTGAAAATGTTACATTAGCACCAAAGATTGTAGGTAAAGTTAGTAAAGTAGATGCTCATGAAAATGCAATGAGACTTCTTGAGAAAGTAGGTCTTGCAGATAAAGCAAATGTCTATCCCGATAAACTATCTGGTGGTCAAAAACAACGGGTCGCGATTGCTCGCAGCCTTGCCATGAATCCTAAAATAATGTTATTCGACGAACCTACTTCAGCATTGGATCCTGAATTGGTAGGAGAAGTACTAGAAGTTATGAAAGATTTAGCGAGAAGCGGAATGACTATGGTCGTCGTTACACATGAAATGGGTTTTGCCCGTGATGTCTGTGATCGTGTCATATTTTTCGACCAAGGCATTATTATGGAGGAAGGTCCTCCTGAAAAGATATTTACCAATCCAGAAAACGAACGGACAAAATCATTTTTGCGTAAAGTGTTATAATATACTAAATAAAGGAAGTGTTTTGATTGGTTAAAGTTGCTGCCCTACAAATGCATTCGAAGCCCAATCTTGGGGATGAAAATACAACAAATGCGATTTCTATGATTTCAGAAGCTGCTAGTCAAGGCGCACAGCTCATTGTGTTGCCAGAACTTTGGATAAGTGGCTATTATTTATCAACAGAAGAATTTAATGTTTTTGCTGAAACACCACAAGGCAAGACAATAGCAATCTTCCAAAAACTAGCGAAAGAACATAATGTCGTACTTGTTGTACCATTCGTGGAAAAAGAAGGAGAAAATATTTACATCGCCACTGCAGTAATCGAGAACACCGGCGAATTACTGTCTTCTTATAGAAAATCTTTCCTGTGGGGCCGCGAAAAGAATCATTTCACAGCTGGCGAAAGAAAATACAATGTAATTCATACATCCATCGGTAATATCGGCGTTCTAATTTGTGCAGATATAGAGTTCCCTGAGCCAAGCCGAATATTAGCTTTACAAGGTGCACAACTTATTATTTGTCCTTCCGTATGGAGTATTCCAGCCCAATCAAGATGGGATATCCAATTGCCCGCTCGTGCATTAGACAACACAGTGTTTGTACTTGGTGTAAATACAGTAAATGAAGGAAGCTGTGGTAAAAGTAAACTCGTCGCACCAAACGGAGAAGTACTAATTGAATCACCAACTGATGAGGAACATATCCTTTTGTACGATATGGATCTTTCTCTTATAGAGGAAACGAGAATTATTGTCCCTTACCTAGACGATTTAGATCGTAACTTACTTCCCGGAAAAGACCCAGTCATCAATTACTAAAATATAGCTCAAGGGATTGAACCTTATGACTAAAAAAAATGTTTTTCAAAACATAGCCGAAAATATTACCCAATTGAGCAAATCACATAAAAAAATCGCAAACTACATATTAAAGAACGCCAATACTGTCCCCTTCTTTAATGTAGCAGAATTAGCCACAAAAGCTGAGGTTAGTGAGGCGACAGTCGTTCGATTTGCCACAGCATTGGGTTATTCGGGTTACCCGGAAATGCAAAAGCATATGCAAAACTCCATCCAGGAACAACTAACCACAACCGAACGGCTTAAAATGTCCTCTCATGTGTATGATGACAAAGAACAAGCAATCTATGATATCTTCAATGATGATATTAATAATATAAAGGCAACTATGGAGAATTTGGATATTAAAGCTTTTCACAAAGCGGCTACAGTTCTTCTAAATGCGAATAAAGTATATATCTCTGCAAATAGAAGTACCGCATCCCTAGGAATTTTCTTACACTATTATTTAAATATTATTCTTGAGAACTCAGAAATTCTAGGTTCTTTTGAAGTCATCCCGGAGCAACTATATGATTTGAATAAAGATGATGTCGTTATCGGAATAAGTTTTGCTCGTTATTCAAGCAGTACCATTAACACCATTGCATTCGCAAAAGAGATGGGCGCCAGTACTATCGCGATTACAGATAACTTGTTGTCTCCCCTTTTGCCACATGCAGATATAACATTAACTGCTTCCAGCGATATGCCATCATTCATCGATTCTTTCACAGCACCTTTAAGCTTGATTAATGCTTTAATCGTCTATTTAGGGAAAGAACGAGAAAAAAACGTTGAACTACGGCTTAACCAAATGGAAGACATATGGAGTAAGTTTGGTGTATTTTATAAAAGGGAAATGTCGAATGAATAGCGCTTTGGAGGTACCTTTTTTTTGATGGTGCCTGTGTAAGGCAGGCTGGATGGTGCCTGTGCAAGACACATTTATGACAATTGGGTGGATGGTGCCTATTATGTTAAATAGATAGAAAAAAACGCAAAAAACCATTGTTTTCAGGGTATAGAGAAGTACCAATCACAGAACTTCCAAATCCCACCCCACTATAAAAGAGGAGCTGAAAACAATGGTTATACAATCATTAAATCATATTCAGGGGAAAAACGGAAGTTATTGGAATCGTTTGATGAGGAATCCAGAAGCGGATAAATACTGTATTGTAGCGGTTGACGCAGCGAAGTATGTGAATGCGGCAATGATCTGTACGATTTACGGCGATATTTTGAAAGGGCCATTCGAGTTTGATGGTTCAATGACTGGTTTTCATGTATTGCAGATGGCGATTGAAGATACGAAGGAAGCCTACGGACTAACGGATGTGATTCTAGGCATTGAGACAACTGCCCATTATTATGAGGATTTAGTGAGGATATCTATGGATCAAGGATATGTTGTTAGGGTCCTAAATGCAGCCACTACTGCGAAAGAGCGGGAGACTATGCTGAGCTACACGAAGACTGACCGAGTGGATTTGATGGCAATTGTGCAGTCAATCTTGCATGGACGTGGAGGAACAAGTCTGGAAAAGCGACAGGAATTAGAAACACTCCAAACACTGACACGGGCAAGGCGTCGGCTGGTGAATGATCGAAGTCGTTGTATTAATCATCTTAGGATGTACATGGATCATATTTTCCGAGAATTTCAGGGGAAGAATGTAAGAATAGATGGCAAGAATCAAGTAGTCAAAGTGTTAGATTGCTTTGATTCTAAGACATCCCTTTACTTGATGAAACATTATCCACATCCATCGGATGTAATTGCACTCGGGCACTCAGGACTACGAAAACTGTCGATTGAACAGAACTTGAAGCTTCGTGACACAACAATTGAGCGGCTACTCGCTTATGCTGAAGACTCGATATCTAAACCAAAGGATATGCTTTACAGCGAGCTTCTACTTCTAGGTTTAAAGCTTGACGAGTATGAACTATTGCAACGACAGATTGTTGAGTTAGAGACGATTATAGAAGAGCTTCTTCTCCAGACAGATGGAGGTATTTTGTTAAGTGTGCCAGGAATCGGGGTCACAATCGCGGCAGAATTAACCGCGGAGATGGGGAATGTAGAGGACTTTTCAAATGCCGGTCAACTCATCAAGATGGCGGGCACAAATCCAATCGTGAGGCAGTCAGGTGGTAAACAGGCGAATCATTACCGGATTTCGAAGCAAGGTCGGGCCTCTTTCCGTCAAATCGTGTATCAGGCAGGGAAATCTGCAGCACAACAGAATCCTGAAATGAATGAACATTACAAGAAGTTAAAAGAACGTGGAAAATTAACAGGACAGGCATATATCGCGATTGGAAACCGAATTTTACGTATCGCCTATGCAATGCGGAAACATCAGGAACTTTATCAAAGTAAACAACCAGATTACGTCTTACAGAAAGTTATTGCCGGTAAACTGCGGAATAAACCGAAACAAATGCAATTTTACAGTCGATTCGTTATGTCAGAAACAGTTTAAGTAATTTTTAATAATCAATTTGAAAGTGAAAAAACAAAAGGCGTCTTCCTGGAGCGTAGACCACATAGGATTGAGTGCCTGAGGCCTTATTGGACCTCGTTGCACAGCGTTATGGGTCTTGTTCCACAAATACGAATAAAACGTGAAAGCACAGAGTTTATATTTAATAGGATGTATCCCTGTGGGAACGAAAACGCGAGACCTTTCACGCTCCAGAAAGACGCCATTATAGAGTGTTCTGTGATTGTCGAGTTTCAAAAAAATTCAACCATGAGGCTTTGGTTTCGTGCGGCCAAAAATCGTTTAACATAGTGCTTGACTTATTCCACATTAAACGCTGTGCAAGACACATTTATGACAATTCAATCCAGGGCATATAAATACAAAAGGAAGTCAGTCGAATAAATACATCGCTGACTTCCTCTTTTTATATATGCAATTGTAGTGTATATTCTGAATAGTGTCTTGCACAGGCACCTGAGAAAACCTGCACAAAAAAGTAACTTAAAAAGAAGGTGCCTGTGTAAAACACACTTATGACATTTCACAGTAAGGTATATTAATACAAAAAGAAGCTAATAAACCTCATAGGTTATTAACTCCATTTTTGTAAACATGCAATTGTAGCGAGTGATTTGATTACGATCTTACACAGGCACCTAAAAATTACTATGCTATCAAATTGACTATATCTTTACCCTACGTTGATTTTCCCAATCTTTTGCTCGTTCTTTTCCTGCCATAGTAAAAACAAAAATGTAATAAAAAAAGCTATAAATATTATAATCATAATTATCGCGAATATAGCTGCAGGCATATTAAGAGACATATACTGAACAAGTCGCGATCCTAATCCTTCAAAAGATGCAAACATTTCCGCTAGAATCAAACCAAGGAAACAAAGACTAAAACCCATTCGTAATCCAACTACCAAATGCGGTTTAATGGCAGGTATAAGAATTAACCTAGCCTTTTGAAGAAATGTCATTTGATAGGAACCAGCTACTTTAAGATAGATTTCAGGAATAGTACGGGTGGCTCCTAGGCATATAATGATTATTGGAAAGATACCATGAAAAACTGAGAATGCGATTCGGCCTTCCATTGTCAAACCAAATATTAATAAAAATATTGGGTATAAAGTTATTTTTGGAATGGAATATACCCCCAAAAATAAAGGTGATAATGTTTTACTCCAAAAAGGACTTAGACCAACAAAAAAACCTATAATCATGCCCCCCGTAGCCGCAATTAAAAATGAAATTATCAAAGTCAATAAAGTTGTGCCTATATCCCCCAACCAATTCATTTTATTTTCGTATAAGGATTGTATACTTTGCAAAGGTGACGCCATTGCTGGTTCACCAAATATAATATAAATCAATTGCCATAACGCTACTACTACTACTGGCACTAGAAATCTTCCTACTGTATACCACTTATTTTTTGAGGTTCCTTTTTTCAAAAAAGTTTCTCCTCCTTAATCTTCCTTCTAATTTTAAATCCTAACAAACTTATAGACTTTTTTTATAAAGCCTGGATTCTATATAACCTAATACCGTATTTACAATTAGCGCAATTAATATAACTAAAAGAATTGAGCCGTACATACCATTTATATTAAAACTGTCATAATCAAATGAAATTGAATAACCCAATCCTTTTGCTGATAATATAAATTCCGTCGCGATAACTCCCACTATTGAGTATGTAACAGCTAATTTTAGCCCTGTAAAAATATGTGGCCACGCTGCCGGAAAGTAAATATGAATTAGCATGTCACGAAAGGATAGATTCAAAGAATGCCCAACTTTTTCAAACGACTTTCTTATTTCAAGGAAGCCTGTCGCTGTATTACTAGCTACTGCTGGTAACGAAAAAAACATACCTATCATAATAACAGGTAAAGAACCTACTCCTAAGACGCTTATAAATATTGGATATAAAGCAAAGAACGGAGTCGCATAAAAAAGCATTAAATACGGTTGCATCACATGGAAAGCAAATCGGGAACGCCAAAGAATTATCCCAAGCAGTATACCAAAGATTGTAGCTCCCAAAAAGCTCATAATAATCTCGAAAACTGTCACTCCAAAATGATTCACAAGATAATCTACATCAGATAATTTACTAATCATGTTAAAAACCATCGAAGAAAATGGTATGAAAGTAAAGGTGTCTAACCACTCCATACGTACTGACAACTCATAAATTGCTATAAAACTTACAACAATTATAATTCTAACTAATTGATGTTTTTTCATTGGATTACCACTCCAGAGGTTCCATTTAGAGTAGCACGCCTGTCATTTAATGATTCTTCCTCAAGACTAGACCATAAGTTTTGTGTAATTTTTGCAAATTCCGGTAATTTTAGCGCAGTTGCATCACGCGGCTTTGGTAGTGTACTATTTATTATTTCTTTAATGCGACCTGGTCTTGCCGACAAAACAATAATTCTATCAGATAGTAAAGCAGCTTCCTGAATACTGTGCGTAACCAAAACTATTGTCGCTTCAGTTTTTCTAACAATATTCAAAAGTTCACCTCCCAATATTAATCTGGTCTGTTCATCCAGGGCACCAAATGGTTCATCCATAACAACAATTTCTGGATTAGTAACCAAAGTTCTTGCAATTGCTACTCTTTGACGCATTCCACCTGAAAGTTCATATGGATAAGAATTTTCAAACCCCTCTAGGCCAACAAGTTGGATCATATTATAAGCTCGTTCTTTATATTCTTTTTTGGGTACTCCTTGCATTTGCAGGCCAAATTCTACATTTTCTTGAACTGTACGCCACGGAAAGGTCGATTCTTCCTGAAATACAATCCCTATTGATGAATGGGGTTTTGTTATAACCTGCCCTTTAATTTTCACCGTTCCCGATGAAAGCATCCTAAGTCCTGATAAAATTTCCAATAAGGTTGTTTTTCCACACCCACTAGGTCCAACTATTGAAATGAATTCCCCTTTTTGAACAGAAAAATTAATATCGCTTAAAGCTATTACTTCGTTATCCCCACCGGTATAAACTTTTGTGGCATTCTCTACTTTCATAAGCGGTTCAGTCATATTATTTCTCCTCCCTTGTATAAATTTCTATCAATATACGGCCATGTTCTGTCAAGCCAACAAACTATGGCCGTATTAAATAAAATATAACAATACGGGCTAATAATTAATTTTAGAAAGATCAAGTTGCTGTTCTTCAGGAAGCTGGTTAGTATCAAATAGACTATCCCACTCAATATCCATATCCTTTTTCAAGGTACCAATTAGCTCCATTCCGTTTAACATACTATTAATAGATTCAGGATCTATTTTAACTCCCCAATGCTTAACTTCTGATAACGCTTTAACCGAATCAATGGAAGCGTTCTCATCTATTTCAGCACTTTGAGAAAACAATTTACCTGCTTCTTCCTGATTTTCGTATATCCAATCCACAGATTCTTGGTAAGCCGCTAGAAACCTTTTTACTAAATCCGGATTTTCTTCCATCAATTGAGGACTGGTAATAATAACACTTTGTTGATAGTCTTCAATATATTCCGAAACGCGAAATAATAATTTCCAATCATCTTTCTGTACAGAGTAAGCAGGATCAAGCATCACTGTCGCATCTACTTCACCGGCTTTCAACAGTGTTAAACCTTCACTTATTCCACCCGAAGCAACCAATTCTAATGATTCAGGATCAATATTCGCCTTTTCAAAGATTAGTTGGGTAACAGTTTCAGTCACAGAACCCGGACTGGTAAATGCCCATTTCTTACCGACTAAGTCACTAACATCATTAATATCTGAATCTTTACGAGTAACGTAAATCACGTCGTTAACACTTCTAACTCCACCGCCCACAATTTTCAACGGTGCGCCAGATAAGTAGGCTTGTATAGCAGCTGATGGCGCTACATCCCCAAACGATAAACTTCCTGATAATACATTTCGGACTGTAGTTCCACCCCCACTACTCCCAACAATTTTCTTAATTTTAATACCTTTTTCTTCAAAAAAACCTTTTTCCATTCCCACATTGTAAGGTACTGCATAAGTTCCTGTTGGAAAGTGTGTCACACTGATTTCAATCTCATCTAATTTCTTTTCCGTTGTATCATTTTCATTTTCATTCTTCTTCTCATTCTCACTACACCCCACTAGAATAAATAACAACAATAAAAATGTTATAGCAACCTTAACAAATTTGTATTTCTTTTCATTCTCATCTCTCATGTCTATTATACTCACTTTTTCTCCTCCTATTTTTTACTAGGTATTAGACCCTTTAGAATCATACTTAAAATAGTAACAAGCGGATGTTTACATAATTCCTAATATCATCCTGACTTTCACTGTGACCTCTTGAGTTTTAGTCTATCAACGACCAATAATATAACTTTTGTTATGAAATTACCTTTCAGTAAATAGTTCCAAAAATGACGCGCATATTGTTTTAGCCTTAAATCATATAAAAATGTTGCTTTTTCATATTCATATATAACTACTTAAAATTTATTTAATAGTTATAGATCAATTTAAAATCAATTTCCCAGTTTTTATTGCCTAAGTTTTCATGTGACGATTTAACTTATACATTCTTTCACACCTCTTTCCAAACACTAATTATTACACGAATTGAATATTACGAATATACTGCAAATTTATCACTTTGTATACAGTATGTCAATAACCATTTTTACATCTTTACTAAAAATTGAAAATTGTTTGTAAAATAAAGTAACTATTTCATATTAATTTATTTAATAGAGCTAAAAATAAATACCCCTTTCCGCATTGTATACAATAAGAAAATACGAATGCTATATTTACATCTTCTATAAATTCAATTAAACCACGAAATACTTAACCCAAAAAGAATAACTATAAGGCGTAGTTAACTAGTATTACAAATACAGGAAGAGTATTTTAACGTATCTTGGTAAACTTTTAGGACGTTTCCTCCTAAGCCTTGCCATATCACCTGTGGAGATGCGGCTTTCTGCATGCGCACTCAAATTAGTCTCCTCGACTAGTAGTTTTGAGCTCATTCCCTTCATACTACTATTCACGCTTAAAGATAATTAGTTACACGATATCCTACAAGAGTCGTTACGTTTGGATGGTTAAGTTCCCATTCACTATATATTGCAACCAAGGATTGGTCGTTGTGCATCTAATATGAGGTGCCTGTGCAAGACACATTTATGACAATTCAATCCAGGGCATATAAATACAAAAGGAAGTCAGTCGAATAAATACATCGCTGACTTCCTCTTTTCATATATGCAGTTGTAGTGTATATTCTGAATAGTGTCTTGCACAGGCACCTGAAAAAACTTGCACAAAAAAGTAACTTTACTTACTAGTACTAAAATCCTTCCAGATTACATCTCTTTTATTATCCTTATATACAACAATCATTTTCAACGAATAGTTTCCTTTGCCGAGCTTTCCATCTTCTATTGAAACTATCTGACTCATTTTATCTGGTATTGATCGATAAGCGCCAAATTGCTTGATCAAAACTCTTTCACCGGTAGAAAGTTGTTTATATAACTCAAACTTAGCTTCCTTCATATCTGTAGATGAAGTATATTCTTGACCACTAATCCAAGTGTGTGCTTGGATTTTTTGACCTCCATCGTAGACACCTACCCAGCCTTTCGGTTTATTTGTTCGTTCATTCATATAGGTAACTATTGTATTTAAAAGTTGATAAGGACTTATCTTATCGTTTATGCCGATACGTTTTAAACGAACCAAACTATCTCCTTGGAAATGCACACCTTCTTTAATTGTGTGCACAATTTCATATCCAGCTTTTGCTACTGCTTTTTCTGCTACAGCATCATAAACCCCATATGGGTAAGCAAAGCTAGTGGGCGTATATTTTACATGTTTTTCGATAAGCTTATGCGCATGTTTTAGATCTTTAATAATTAACTTACTGCGCGCATCATTCGTAAGCTTCTTACCACTCTTAGTTTTATTCGTAATCATCGCTTCGTACCCTTTTTGATTACCATTACCTCTAAAATGCAGATCATGTGTATGATTCCCAACCTCGATATATCCAGAATCACTCATCTCTTTTATTTGACCCCAACTCATCATCGGTACATTAAATCTTTCGCCTGATTCTATATGGCTCGTAATAACAAACAAAGTTGCTTTCATATCTAATTCTTTCAGTATTGGATAAGCTGACTCATAAACACTTGCATAACCATCATCAAGTGTGATCATAAATGGTTTTAAAGGTAGCTTTTTCTTCCCTAATTGATATTGAATTAATTCTTTCGTAGTAATTGCAGTAAATCCATGTTCTTTTAAATACGTTAATTGGGCTTTAAAGTTTTCTGGCGTCGTATTTATGCCCGGAAGCAGTGCATTACCTTTATCAAATTTGTGATACATTAAAATAGGAACTGCTTTTGCATTTCCATTTTCTCCTTCAAATGTTTCTGCTTCTACTTCCACATTTATATTTGTATATAGTAATAAAGTAACTAAGAATAATAGCGTGACATACTTTTTCTTCAATTTACATTTCGCATCCTTTTATGTTTAATATTTCCGTTGAAAGATGGCAGCATTATCGCCAGTTGGAGTAAAAGCGTTGGACATTGGGAAGGTATTAGTTAAACTTCTGTAAAACGAATAATCCAAAAGTTATTCTTATTCTATAAGGAGGGTCAATGACTTTTAAACAATTAAGTCTCATACTAATTATACCTAATTCAACAAAACTTACTAGTGCATAAAACTATTAAATCTTCTAGTTCCTGGAAGTAATACGGTTAGAGTACCTGTGAAATATGCATTATGACAACTTCCATTTAAGTACACAAATGCAAAAGGAAGTCAGGCGAATTAACAAGTCGCTGACTTCCTTTTTTTATGTATGAAATTGTAGTGTATATTCTGAATAGCGTCTTGCACACCTAAAAAATAAGGTATAATAAAAACAAGGTACAATCATAGCCGCATGAAACAAAATGAACAATTGACCAAAATTCAATTGAACTTAAGAAAGGGGAATTGTAAAATGAATGGTTATAAAAATATTCTAGTCGCTGTAGATGGTTCAAGAGAAGCTGAAAGTGCCTTACGGAAATCAATCGAGATTGCAAAATTCGTTGACGGTTCAATTCTGCATATCGGTAATATAATCGATACATATTCAATCGCAGAAGAGGACATTTCAACACTAAAACAAGAGCAGCGACAGTCAGAGAAACTGCTAAACAACTACAAATCAATCGCCGAGGGTGAAGGGATTACAAACGTTGAAGTACAAATCAAACACGGGTCCCCTAAAAGCTTGATTACCGAAGAGCTTGCTCCCTTAGTGAAGGCAGATTTAATAGTGTGCGGTGTCCAGGGGTTAAAAAATGCCGAACATTTCTTCCTTGGATCTGTATCTGAGGAAATTGTTCATACAGCTACATGTGATGTTTTGATAGTCCGTTCTCAGCGATAATACGAGGTGCCAATACGAGGAGCCTGTGCAAGACACATTTATGACTATTCACACCCAGGTATATAAACACAAAAGAAAGCCAGGCGAATTAACACACTCCTGACTTCCTCTTTTAACACATGCAATTGTAGTGTATATTCTGAATAGTGTCTTGCACAGGCACCTATTACTATTGAATATATCTCCTAGCCTCATCTATTTCCTGGAACTTGAAGCTGTTTACTAATAAAAGTTTTAAAGCAGCTGTATCCGCGTTCGCGATACCGTCTTTGATATCTTGTGGGACTTTTCCGAATCTCTCGATCAACATCTGAATAGCTGTTTCAGATAAAGCCACAACCCCGCCTTTTTCCATTCCTGCTAACATACCTTTTTCCATTCCTTCTTCTCTCCACATATCAGCTAATGTCATAGCTACTTCACTCCCTTCAGGATAACTCATTTCGAACTGCCGAATAATTTGGTCTACATCTTTTTTCGTCAGGTCTTTAGCTGCACTAAATATATACCGAATCATCGTTTCAAAGTATTCAATCCCCGTTTTCTTATCTTCCAATTCATTTAGGTATTGGATAGACAGAAGAACCGATTGTAGGAGTTCATCATGCTCTTTTGTGTAAATATCGCGAAGAAGCGTCAACAAAATGCGCGTTTGTGCCTTCCCTTTTATTTCTTCATCAGCATAAGTTGAAAAGTCGTAAAGTAAATACTCGAAATCGGGTACATATATTTTCAATTCTTCTGGAAGTTCTTCGTATCCATTTAGCATGGCACTTAAATTAAAAGGGATACGCCAATTCGAACGACCATGATGAATAACGAGCGGAATAATAATTGGCAGTTCCTTAGCATTTTCTTTATTTTTCTTGGCTTCCCAAATTTCAACCATGTATTTTAACAATTGAAAAGCAATGCCTATATCTTCGTAACTCTTATGTTCAAATAGAAAGTAAAGATAACCTTCTTTTTCATTGATGTCTACTTTAAAAAGTAGATCAGAGAAGCTTTCTTCTAAGTTTTTATTAATATAACTGTCTTTTTGAGGTTCTAACGTGTTCACGTTTATGATTTTTACGAGGTTTTCTGGCAAGTAATGGGTAAGAAAGTCCTTCGCTGTTGACACATTTCCTAATGTTTCTTTGAAAAATTTATCATGTGGATTTTGCACTTTCATAAAGAGAGTTTCCTCCTTCAAAAGAAGTATTCAGTCAATTACCCTTACTTTGTATTATACAAGCTAACCTCGCACTTGACCAATAATCTACATGGTGCCTATGCGATATGAATTCACGCTAATTCATATTAATGTATACAAATTGAAAAGGAAGTTCATAGAATTAATATCTCGAAAACTTCCTGATTTTCCATAGACATTTATAGTTTAAATTCTTAATTGCGTCGTGCCCCGAAAATATTATGCAACTGTACTGTGGATACTAATTTAAAGAGCGTTATTTAGTGAGGTGTATTAGGAATATAAAAGTCCGGTTTGAGGGTTTTATTGTAAGGCGATATTCTGAGTGGCAGCCCGCCTGCGTAACCCATTTTATTTTTGAAGGTGCTTGCAATATGTATTTATGAGCAATGAGGATTTTATAAAGCTAAATTGTATTTATCAAAAGCTTGAAAATCTACGGCCGTACCTTGTTTGATTATTTCTCGTGTGCAAGTTTATAAAGTACGGACTGTAGTTATTTGCTAAAAAATATACTTGACTATAAATCATATGCATTTCTGAAGAGTTATAAAAGATGGCTATAAGTTGCCAGCATAATTTTATATAACGAATCAAGCAATCTCTCAAACTTGATTGCTATGCTGCAGATATGTAATGCTAAGTAGTTTATTTTAGAGTGGTAAAACTACTGTCACTCGTTGGTAAAGTAGATTTCACTATTGGTACATTTTATTACCTAAATTATAAGTAATTCATTAGTTTTTATAACCCAGATTAATCAAAAGTATTGTCCAACTGTGCACTTACACCAACTCAGAAACTATCTTTTTCCACGGTCTCCATGTAACTCCGTATCCCGTTCGGTGGTAGATTATATTGTCGAATCGGTCTACCAATTCCTGTTTTACATAATCATGATTTATAGAAACCTCAGTGGTGAGCATTGCCGCTCCTTTTGTTGGGAAAGTTTGGTTCACCATATAACTTGCCGCCATATAATCTAATGTTCTTTTTCTAATTGGGTATGTGTCGGGTAGGCTTTCATTCTTCCCCACATTCAGTCGATGCTCGTTAAGGTCTGTTGAAACTACAGTTTTCGCCCACGGCTTCCATGTAGTCCCATACCCTGTACGATGGTATAGCACATTATTATGACGGTCTACCAATTCTTGTTTTACAAAATCGTGATTAATAGCAACATCAGTAATAAGCATTGCGGCTTCTTTTGTGGGGAATGAACGGTTTGCCATATAACTTGCCGCCATATATTCGACTGTTCTCTTTTTAATAGGGTAAAAGTTAGGTAGATCTTCGTTTAACCCTGTATTCGAACGGTATTCATCAATTTCAGATGCAACTACCATCCTGTTCCACACACCCCAACCGCCATCAGTTAAAGCGTGGCGAGAGTATGTTTCGTCACTATTATACTCTCGATATTCCTGCCTACTGTATGCTGGCTCCGAACCCGTGTATTTGAAGGTGTATAGTATTCCACCGGCATTAACAGGGAAAGAGCCGTCAGATATAGCGAAGGTCTTAGTTATTTGGATTACTGTCATACCTACCCCATAGGCAGTTATTAAATTAGTTGCCCCTAAAGTGTTTATAGGCAAGTGCTCCGACTTAAAATGACCGTCAAGGCGCAACTTGTAATTTCCCGAAATAGTTTCGCTCCCGACCTTTAAATATGACTCTGTTTCATCTCCTATGAACAGTTTCGGACCGTACATTTCGTAGCCCTCACTGGGTGTCACTACGTCGATGTCTTTTGTTTGAATGTAATCCAAGAGTTGTTCTAAAACAGCATGTTCCTCTACGCTGTCAGTCCCTACGTGAAGCATAAAGACCAACCAACCCCCATTGGCTACTACATCATCCACATGTGCCTTATATACTCCGAAATCCGCTCCCGAACCCCAATAACCAAATCCTATGCGCTCTATTGCCATAGGATTGACGGTACCTCTGTTGATGCCCGTACCTCCAAAAGAAAAGTCAAAGTGACTTTGTACGGCTCTACGGATATAAGGGTTCTGTCTGTTTTGAGGGTAAACGAACCCTCTGCTTTTCGACCCGAGTAATTCTAATTGTCGCCTGTTTTCTTCCATGTCCACAAGTAACTCTTCGTAATTTTTCATTTCCATGTTAGGGCTGTGTGCGTTGTGAGTATGTCCCATAATCTCGTGACCATCTGAAATTAAATCCCTAATGTTTTCACGAGTCATCGTGCTGACTGGATTACTGTCTATCCAACCAGTAACTATCCCGAAACTACAAACCAATCCCCGCGAATTGAACATGCCGCGCAAGATACTGTGCGCTTTTTTGTGTCCGTCATCATCAATAAAGGATATAATCGGACGCTTCGGAACTATGCTTTTAGTTTCTGACTTGTTCTTGGAGGTTTTCACAGCAGTATCAGCCAACTGCTAACCATCACATGTTATTGTAACTGTCAATTAGAATTGGTTCTTAAGTGCTTTTGATAAGTCCATATTTCCATTACTTCCTAGGATTAGGAATACTCAAATAGAACCGGAGGGTAATCAAAAGTAAAAAACAAAAAAGCAATCATTAGACGGAAGCACTTATGGTTGCTGTTTTTTTGCAATACTAACTAGCGGCTCAACTACCTACAAACAGTCGCCCAAAACTTTGCTTAACTGGCTCATTCAGTCTGCAATACTTATATAGAAGATATAATATGGTTAATAGCCTGATACTAGCTGGTAATTCCGTTGTCATTTGGTGGTAAAAAAGATGTCACTGGTGGTACACCTTATTGGCTATAATCAGTTTCTTGCACCCGAAAACTAGGAATTTTAATTTCTGGCACCTAAATAGAAAACTAGCATGCAGCTATTTCCAAAATAAGTGAAGATATTTCCATTAAAGGAATGATATACTAAAAACAAAACAATAGAGTTGGAGGAATAAAATTGAACACTAAATTGGATTTTGCAAAAGTGATTACAATAATGGTACTTATACTTGGGCTTTTTCTTAGCGGAGTCAATACAATAGAAGCAAAAGATCATTTGCAGACGAACACAGATCAGGCAGCAAAGCAATCGACAACCAAGTACACCAGCAAAGTGATGAAAGTTCTACGTGTCAGCCTCGGAGTGGACAAGCATTCCAAAGTAAAAGATGACGTCATTAGCAATATGAAAAAGGTCGATGTGATGGACCGATATATGACTTCATTCGGAGAGAAATTGAAGGCCAATGAAGTTCGAAAAGCAGTGCAAGAGGTTTTTGCAATAGATTTGGATTTGATTTCTAAAAAATCAATCGGAACGACGGTGTCAACTTATGATCCAGCTGTTATGGAAATACTACGCCTCTATTTAAAGCTTGATAAGAATGACACAACTTACGATACAGACATTATGGATATGACCAAAAACCATGTGTTGGACCGCTATAGCAAAATGCATAACGATAAGCTTTCAAGCATGCAATACCGTGTTTTGATTAATCAAATCTATGGTGTGAATTTAAACGGAATTTCCAGTCTTGAGCACGCTCGCGTTTCAATCAAATCTAAAGGACAAATGATTTTACAAAGTGCTCAAGATCTAATTATTCTTTCATCCAGTCTCGATGACGTAGAAGTTTTTGTAGCGCCGACCGAGCTTTATATTGAAACAACGGGATCCACTCAACTTCCCGCTTCTTTAATTGAAAAGCTTTCAAGCATGGGCTTCACGTACGACGTTCCGACAAACGCTTACTATTATGCGAATCCAACAGGTGAGTCCATTCCTGATGCATTTAAAGGACAGACGTTAGGGTCGATTGTAGGAACGATTGCTGCTGAATTTCCGACTAACTGAATAACATAAAAAAAGATGCATTTGATGTATCTTTTTTTATTTCACTAAATTATAGGATGTTGGTATGTCTATTTTAGAAGTATGAATAGATAATGGGGTAATATGTGATGCGCTTACAATTATATGGATAAATTTTATTGGTGCTGTGCAAGACACATTTATGCCTTCTTCTTTTTTTTGATACAATTGTAACCTATTTTCTGAACAGTTTCTGCAAAGGCGCCCTTCACTAATTCCATGAAAATCGAGAATATCCTATATTGATAAAAATGTATTCACATATTCCACTGCCTCAATCACTAAAATATAATTATTGAATAGTACTGGGTTAGATTCCCGCCGTCACCACATGACTTTTTCATGGAAAATGTATAGATTATTGCAAAAAACATACGTAAGCCTAAAGCTAAAGCCACGTCTTCCGATGCGGCTAAGTTACTCCAATTCAATAAACTTTATGTTAGTACACCTCTAATTACTTAAATTAGCATCATGCACCATTTACTGTCGGTGCTATGTATAACACAATTATTTTATTTTTTCGTGGTGCCTGTGCCACACACATTTATGACAATTCACATTCAGGTATATAAACACAAAAGAAAGCCAGGCGAATTAACACACTCCCGACTTCCTCTTTTAACATATGCAATTGTAGTGTATATTCTGAATAGTGTCTTGCACAGGCACCAAAAGCTCTTGCACAGGCACCAAAAGCTATATTTAGTTTAGGCTTGTTTTTAGGAAAGGTACGACAATTTTTTCATCCATGAAATGATAAACATAATAATGTTTAAATGATTTCTCATCTTTTTCATGAATTTCATAAGTAGGTTTTAATTTATAAAATTCCTCTTTAAAATCTTTGGCAATGACTCTTAATACTTTTACTGCGATTTCTCTGTCATTCAAAAGAATAGTAAACGTTTCTTGATCCGCGTCATACATTTCAATTTTCATCTCTTTTAAATACGATTGATAATAATAACTTAGCACGTCGTTGATATTAATTTTAGATTGGCTATTTAATAAATATTGTATTTCTGTTATATTTTTTTCGTTAGCTAATAGCCTATTACTAATTAATTCCATCTCTTTTTTCATATCTTGCAGATCATTTGAGATTCCTTTTGTTACTTGTCCGTTTAATTGTTGCAACTGCTCTTGAATATACGCATTTTCGATTGCATTCAATCTTAACTCTTCCGCCTTGGACTTAATGCGCTCTTCATACTCTATTGATGTCTCAAACTCATCTTTTTCACCTAGCTCAATTTTGGCTGCATCGACTATGAAAATTTCCATATTTTGTTCAATTGCTGTTTCCATTTCCATTTCTAGTTCTAGTTTAGCTCGAGTAGGAGATGCTTGTTCACTTAGTGATGCATACTTCATTTCTAATTGTTCTTTCTGCGTGACTAATTCTTCAAATTGTCCCTTATAATCGATTGGGTTTTGACAATATGAAATAAATTGAGCGTAATTCTTCTTATATAATTCATCTATATATACTTTAATTTCATTTTGCTTTTCTTGGATTTTCATTTGCATATCTGACTCTGCATTAGCTGTTATTTCAGCTAATTCAAAGTTTAATAATGCCTTCTCATTTATAAAATCCACACCTTTTATTGCCGCTTTACCAAATTTACCTTTCATTGTCGAGCTCTTTAGTTCTTTAATCATTTGTATTAATTTATTATCCAGCAACTTATATGCTTCAGGATAAAAATCTGCTGACTGATCTAAACTAACTAACTGTATAGCCGTGTGACCTAAAAAATTTTGGTCATTCACTTTATGGTTATTTGCCAACAACCTAACACCATCAATATCCTTTTGAACGATAAAATGCATTAAAGCTGACATTCCCCATTAATCTTTAATACTGATTAACTGTGGGTGGTTCTTAAAGAAAGGATAATCTTTATTCAACACAGCCTCTTTAATCTTGTCAATGACTCGTACCTTTGAAGTTTGAAGGTTTTCAGATAACTTATAAGCAGTTTCTTTATTTTCCATTTGACCGATTTTTCTCTCAGCTTCAGCAAATTCGTAAAGTCCAATTTTTGCAGTAATTTCAAATTCTTCATAATTCACATCTGGATTTAATTCTTCAAGCAATTTTAGCGATACTAACACTTCATCATACGTTTCATTATGAAGATTTGTAGCCATTAATTCTTCGATTCCTTCAATAAACTTCTGTTTCAATAAAAGAATACGTTCAATTTCATTTTGTATTTGAATTTCCAGTTTTACATTTAATACTTTTTGTTCACTTACAATTATAAGTGCTTCATCATATTTGTGGTTTTCCAGGAAATTATTTTTTTGGATTTCTAATTGATTAAATTTATATAGTGCCTCATGTTGTCCTATTAATAATTCTAATTCTACAAGTTTTTTTGTATCCCACTCATTTAATTGCTCTAATTTATTGACATATTTATATGCTTCATCAAAATAAAATTGATTCATTTTAATCAATGCACCGAAATGGTAAACGGAAGCCACAAAATTTTTATTCATATGTAATACAGTGTTTTCAATCATAATAAAACGACTTTCAATGTCATCAATTAAGCCATTTTCTATATATTCTTGAATTTCCTTCAACTCACTTGCAATATATTGTTCATATTTATCTTTTAAATAGGCATCTTCTGATATTAAGAATTCTTTTAGTTGTTGAATGAGCGTGGTAAATTCTGTTGTTCTTAATTCATGCTGTTCATTATTTATATATAACGAATTAGTTGATTTTCTAATTCCACCTATGACAAGATCTTGATATGGAATAGTTGTTGCATCTTTAAAACCGTGTTTTATTCCTACAAAGTTATCTGTAACTATTAAACCATCTTTTCCCGATTTAAAAACAGTTGTATCATAGAGCGCTAAAACTTTCTCACTCTCGATATTGTATATTTTCAAAACGTTCGTCAGTTTTTTCTCTGGAATAAAACCAATGCTTAACTTCTCTTCTTCTACGTTCTCTTGAACTAATTGTAAAACCCCATTTATAACATCCGAAGAAACACTATAATAGTCAAATTCCGTGTAACTTTCTTCATCTTGAACCATATCTATTATATCACTCTGTGACTTGCTTCCAAAAAACCGTTTAAACATATTTCCACCTACTTTTCATAAATTAATAAACTCTATTTAGCGTTTAGGTATTTAAACACATGATAATAGTAGCAAATATTTTTTAGTATGTAAATGAAACTTAAAAAAATGCACGAATGTATCATTAAACTAAATTCCATCAAACCCACATGCCGTTAATTTATATTGCGGGATGCACAGGTACGCTTTTTTTAGGTACCCCACAATTAATTAAATTGAGCCAATTCATTTCTTCTTTGATTTCATCGTTAAATACATATAAAATAAACTACTGTAGTTCTTTAATTTACAGAAGAAGTATGAACTAACATAAAGAATAAATATTTGAACGGAGGTTTATTATGGATTATAGAATTTTTAACAAGCAAGTATTCGAACAAGCACAAGTTCGTTCGGTTTCAGATGTAACATTCACCGAGGAAGAACTCCAAAATGGTATGAAGTTAGCAGTGTCTAAAGAGGACAATACATTAGAATTGTATCTAGTGGAGGTAAACGGTCAGAAGAGATTTGAAGTTCGTTGGGATGATTCGCAAGAGGTTTTCACTGGTTGGAATTCCGCTTGGGAAAATTTCAATTGGTGTTTAAGCATCACAGCTAATTAATACGAGGTGCCAATACGAGGTGCCTGTGCAAGACACATTTATGACAATTCACTATATGACATATTAATACAAAAGGAAGTCAGGCGAATTAACATAACCCTGACTTCCCCTTTTTTTGTATGCAATTGTATTTTATATTCTGAATAGTGTCTTACACAGGCACCATACAATATGTTTACTGCCACCCTATTAGCTCCATACTAAAGGTTGAGGTGGTAAAATGACGATTGTGCGACTAGGATATGTTGCAATGAGTATGGAGCTGAAAAATGCTTCCCCTTCTAAAACAATGACGTATGCCCAGTTCCAAAAGATCAGGGAGCGTGAAGCGGCAATTCGCAAGTTGGAACGGATTTCGCTTACTAATTTAGAAAATACACATAGGCTGCTTAAACATAATATGTTTAATGAAATTCATTTTTATCGTTTAACTTCGCGACTCATTCCGTTAGCAAATCATGGAGATCTTTCCGATTGGGATTATATGAAACCGTTAAAAAAGAAGTTGGACGAAATAGGGGAATTTGTGAGAAAACATCAGATGAGGATTGATTTTCATCCGGATCATTTTGTTGTGCTGAATTCCTTAAAAAAAGAAGTGTTGATCAATTCATTAACCACCTTACGCATGCATTATTTATTGTTAAAAGGCATGAATATTGATGCAACTCATCGTTGTGTGCTCCATGTAGGTGGCAATTATAAAGATACAGAAAAATCATTAGAGCGTTTTGTTACAAATTGGAATACTATTCCCCAAAACATACAAAAGATGGTTATGCTTGAAAATGATGATACTTCATTTACACTTGATGATACGCTTTATTTATGTGAGAAATTAGCGATTCCGCTTGTTTTTGACTTTCATCATCACCTGGCACACCATCAAAATGAAAAATGGGAAGATAATTGGAGCCGTGTAGTCGATACATGGAAGGATTCGCCCCTTCCAATTAAAATGCATATCTCTAGTCCGAAAAGCGAGGCACAATTCCGTCACCATTCAGATAATGTGGATGTCGACATGTTTTTCAGGTTTTTAAAAGAAATAAAAGGTACAGTTCCGCAAATAGATTGTATGATTGAGGCAAAAGAAAAGGATAAAGCTCTATTTAATTTGATCAAAGAAGTTGAAAAAAGAGATGATGTAGAGCTAATTGATGGATCAACGTTTTACGTGAAGTAAAGGATTAGGCGGTACCTGAGCCAAGCCGAATATTAGCTTTACAAGGGGCACAAACTTATTATTTGCCCTTCCCTATGGAGTATTCCAGCCCAGTCCAGATGGGATATTCAATTACCAGCTCGCGCATTAGATAACACGGTGTTTGTACTTGGCGTAAATACAGTTCATGAAGGTAGCTGTGGTAAAAGTAAACTCGTCGCACCAAACGGAGAAGTACTAATTGAATCACCTACAGATGAAGAACATATCCTTGTTCACGAAATGGATCTTTCTCTAATTGAAAAAACGAGAATTGTTGTTCCTTATCTAGACGATTTGAATCGTAACTTACTTCCAGGTAAAGACCCAGTCATCAATTACTAAAATATTGCTTCAGGGATTGAATCTTATGACTAAAAAAAATATTTTTCAACATATAGCGCAATTAGCCACATAAGCGGAGGTAAGTGAGGCTACAGTCGTTAGATTTGCTACAGCATTGGGCTATTCGGGTTACCCGGAAATGCAAAAGCATATGCAAAACTCTATACAGGAACAGCTAACTACAACTGAATGGCTTAAAATGTTCTCCCATGTGTACGATGACAAATACGAGGTGCCTGTGCAAGACACATTTATGACAATTCACTATATGACATATTAATACAAAAGGAAGTCAGGCGAATTAACATAACCTTGACTTCCCCTTTTTTTGTATGCAATTGTAGTTTATATTCTGAATAGTGTCTTACACAGCGTTTAATGTGGAATAAGTCAAGCACTATGTTAAACGATTTTTGGCCGCACGAAACCAAAGCCTCATGGTTGAATTTTTTTGAAACTCGACAATCACAGAACACTCTATAATGGCGTCTTTCTGGAGCGTGAAAGGTCTCGCGTTTTCGTTCCCACAGGGATACATCCTATTAAATATAAACTCTGTGCTTTCACGTTTTATTCGTATTTGTGGAACAAGACCCATAACGCTGTGCAACGAGGTCCAATAAGGCCTCAGGCACTCAATCCTATGTGGTCTACGCTCCAGGAAGACGCCTTTTGTTTTTTCACTTTCAAATTGATTATTAAAAATTACTTAAACTGTTTCTGACATAACGAATCGACTGTAAAATTGCATTTGTTTCGGTTTATTCCGCAGTTTACCGGCAATAACTTTCTGTAAGACGTAATCTGGTTGTTTACTTTGATAAAGTTCCTGATGTTTCCGCATTGCATAGGCGATACGTAAAATTCGGTTTCCAATCGCGATATATGCCTGTCCTGTTAATTTTCCACGTTCTTTTAACTTCTTGTAATGTTCATTCATTTCAGGATTCTGTTGTGCTGCAGATTTCCCTGCCTGATACACGATTTGACGGAAAGAGGCCCGACCTTGCTTCGAAATCCGGTAATGATTCGCCTGTTTACCACCTGACTGCCTCACGATTGGATTTGTGCCCGCCATCTTGATGAGTTGACCGGCATTTGAAAAGTCCTCTACATTCCCCATCTCCGCGGTTAATTCTGCCGCGATTGTGACCCCGATTCCTGGCACACTTAACAAAATACCTCCATCTGTCTGGAGAAGAAGCTCTTCTATAATCGTCTCTAACTCAACAATCTGTCGTTGCAATAGTTCATACTCGTCAAGCTTTAAACCTAGAAGTAGAAGCTCGCTGTAAAGCATATCCTTTGGTTTAGATATCGAGTCTTCAGCATAAGCGAGTAGCCGCTCAATTGTTGTGTCACGAAGCTTCAAGTTCTGTTCAATCGACAGTTTTCGTAGTCCTGAGTGCCCGAGTGCAATTACATCCGATGGATGTGGATAATGTTTCATCAAGTAAAGGGATGTCTTAGAATCAAAGCAATCTAACACTTTGACTACTTGATTCTTGCCATCTATTCTTACATTCTTCCCCTGAAATTCTCGGAAAATATGATCCATGTACATCCTAAGATGATTAATACAACGACTTCGATCATTCACCAGCCGACGCCTTGCCCGTGTCAGTGTTTGGAGTGTTTCTAATTCCTGTCGCTTTTCCAGACTTGTTCCTCCACGTCCATGCAAGATTGACTGCACAATTGCCATCAAATCCACTCGGTCAGTCTTCGTGTAGCTCAGCATAGTCTCCCGCTCTTTCGCAGTAGTGGCTGCATTTAGGACCCTAACAACATATCCTTGATCCATAGATATCCTCACTAAATCCTCATAATAATGGGCAGTTGTCTCAATGCCTAGAATCACATCCGTTAGTCCGTAGGCTTCCTTCGTATCTTCAATCGCCATCTGCAATACATGAAAACCAGTCATTGAACCATCAAACTCGAATGGCCCTTTCAAAATATCGCCGTAAATCGTACAGATCATTGCCGCATTCACATACTTCGCTGCGTCAACCGCTACAATACAGTATTTATCCGCTTCTGGATTCCTCATCAAACGATTCCAATAACTTCCGTTTTTCCCCTGAATATGATTTAATGATTGTATAACCATTGTTTTCAGCTCCTCTTTTATAGTGGGGTGGGATTTGGAAGTTCTGTGATTGGTACTTCTCTATACCCTGAAAACAATGGTTTTTTGCGTTTTTTTCTATCTATTTAACATAATAGGCACTTATAAACTAATAAAACCCGAAATAAAAAGTGATGAACTTACCGTAATGCTTAACATGACGACCAGCAATACAACGACTTTACCTTTGCTCTTTTTAATATCCAACTTCAACATAGGTGCTTCAAGTAATTTTGTTGAAAGATAGGCTAACAGAATCGTTACGACTAAAATTAATGCGCCGTCAATAATCGGAACAGTCTTCGTGTTCATATACGATTTATAAAAGATTAAAAGTGGCCAATGCCATAAATAAATACCGTATGTAAGTCCACCTAAAAACATCAAAGGTTTTAAACTTAATAGTCGATCCACACCAAAACGCGTACTGTTTTCAGAAGCGATGATGATGAATAAAACACCGGAAATCGGAACCAACGCCATGTATCCTGGAAACACCGTTGATACAGGTAATAAAATACCCGTCAAACAAATTGTTAATAACCCGATCCAACCGATAAAAGTGTTGACCCATTTATTGAAAAATATATAAGGTAAAACCAACGCCAATAAACCACCTATAGCAAACTCCCAAATTCGAGCAAATGTATCAAAATATGCCCATGGTTGGTTGAGATTCGTTTGATAAATGGAATAACCAATTGAAACCGCAAAAACGAGTAACAACGCAACTAAAAATGTTTTTCTTACAGGCGTTTTGAATACCTTTTTTGCTAGAAAATACACGGCGATGATAAATAGCGGCCAAAAAATATAAAATTGACCTTGTACACCTAGTGACCAATAATGCTGAAACGGACTTGCTGCATTATCAAGCGCTAAATAATCTACCGCATCAAAAGCCAAACGCCAGTTTTCAAAATAAAAAATAGACGCTGTCATATGCGGTAGTATTTCACCCCATTGTACTTTCGGTAAAAATACTAACGCCAAGCTACCTACAACAATGATAACAAGCAATGCTTGCGTAAATAACCTTCTCGCTAACCCTAAAAGAAACTCACCAAGCTTAACCGTTCCCGTTCTCTCTATTCGCGATAAAAGAGACATCGTTATTAAAAAACCTGAAAGAACAAAAAAGACATCTACTCCTCCAGATACTCTTCCCAACCATATATGATAAACAGCAATGAGCAATGTCGCGATCGTTCTAACGCCTTCAATTTCTGGCCGATACCGCTTCTCAGGCTGTTTTAAATCTGCCATACCAAAATTCACTCCACTCTTTAAATACTTCACAAATCTTATCTTAACATTTTACCGCCTATCACAACTAGAAAAAAGTTTAATTCTACTTCGATTCCCGGGGATGATCCCTGATCCCCGGGGGGTGCCTGTGTGAAATACATTTATGACAATTCACATTTATACATAATAATGCGCGTTTAATTCGGTGAATCCTTTATTTTATTGACAAATTTTCCTCGGGCATACAATTGTAGTGAATAATCTGAATAATGCCACGCACAGGCACCTTCAAAGATTATGTATATTTACCTACTATAACCCCGAGGGTGCCTGTGTGATATACATTTATGACAATTCACATTTATACATAATAATGCGCGTTTAATTCGGTGAATCCTTTACTTTATTGACAAATTTTCCTCGGGCATACAATTGTAGTGAATAATCTGAATAGTGCCGTGCACAGGCACCTTCAAAGATTGTGAATATTTACCTACTATAAGACATAGTATATCGAAGTTTGCTATAATTGTAGAATAATAAAAAAAGTGAGGTCAAACAAAAATGAAAAAGTCGATGGTAGGTTTACTTGCCGCTATTTTTATAGTTTTCATGCTCCAAGGGACAGCAGAAGCTAGCGAATTGGTCATTACACCTAAAAAAGATCTGGTACCAATTTTCGACAACCGCTCAGAAACCTTTAAAGAAATCGGTAAAATGCGCTTGGATGAACCCTTAATCGCCGTACAAAGTTATGGTACTAACTGGTGGCAAGTAAGATTTGCTAATGCTTATGGCTATATTAGAAAAGTTGATGTTGATATTCAAACAAATATGACTGTTCCAGCAAAAAACAAACAAAAAAATTCAAACACAGTTGTTTTAATTAATAAAGATACAGATATCTATGATAATTCTTCGGGTAAGCTTAAAAGTTTTGCCATTGCGAAAGAAGGCTATAAGTACCCTGTCCTTTCAGACTTCGGAACTTGGTGGAAAGTCGATGCCGGAGGACGTGTCGGATTTATACATAAAAATGCTACAACAACTGACAAAGGCATTCGCGTATTAATGTATCACCATATTTTAACTGCAGCTGAAAAAGCAGACTCCCCTTTCGCAAAATCAAATACGACGATCACTGACACACAATTTAATCACCATATGGATTATCTAAAAGACAATGGCTTCACAACAATTAGCACGAAGGATCTTGAAGGCTATATTAACCGGCAAGTGAATCTACCTGCCCGTTCAATTGTACTCACAATAGACGACGGCAATATAAGCTCCCGTATTTATGCCTATCCAAAGCTAAAACAATTAGGGTTTACAGCTGACCAATTTATGATTACATCAAGAATCGCTAAAACACCGCGAACATTTAACCATAAACAACTCCACTTCTTAAGTCAGCAAGAAATGAATGAAACGGCAGACGTCTTTAATTATTACGGCCATACACATGAACTTCATTCATTAACAAAAGATAATATTAGCTTCGTAACAGCGAAGGATCGTAACTTCGTTAAAAATGATTTACTATTAAACCGAAAATTGCTCAATAATATGCCCTATTTAGCTTATCCATTTGGCCAATACAATAACGATACACTCGCTATTTTACGCGAAACTGGATTCACAATGGCTTATACAACTAAAGGCGGGTATGTTACACACGCGACCAATAAGTTATTAATTCCACGGATGGGTATTGAACCAACACTAACGATGAAGACATTTCAACAAATTGTTGATACAGGGATGCCTGCTTTCAAACCGGGAATACCAAAGCCGGAGCCTAAGCCAGAACCTAAGCCAGAACCTAAGCCAGAACCTAAGCCAGAACCTAAACCGGAACCAAACGGCCTATTTACAGATGTAAACAAAACGCATGACTATTATGAACCAATCTTAAATTTAACACAAAGAGGTATTATTCAAGGATTTCCAGACGGAACATTTAAACCTCATAACAATGTAACGCGTGGTCAAGCAGCAAAAATACTTGCCAATGTGCTAGATCTTGATATGGTAAATATCGAAAATCCTGGATTTACAGATGTCACTGAAACAAATCAATACTATAAACCAATTGCAGCTTTAGTAAAACTAGGCATTGTTGGCGGATATGATGACAAGACATTTAGACCAAGCAACAGTTTAACGCGTGCGCAAATGGCGAAAATTATAACACTCGGCTTTGACCTAGAAGATGAAGTACTCACAGACACCCGATTTACAGATATTAAAAAAAGCGACCTATTTTCTGGTTATGTACAGTCACTACTTACACATAACATTACAATCGGAACAACACCAACTACCTTCTCACCAAATACATTTGTAAAAAGACGTCAGTTGGCTCTATTCGTCACAAGAAGCGAAGCAGCCGTCGTAAATAAACCTAAAGCACCTGCTGAAGTAGTATCTGTAAAAGCAATTCCTAAAGAGGTTGCGTTAAAAGGCAATATTATTGTAGATGACTTCAGTTTGATCGACGGCTTAAAATATGTTACAACAGCAACCTTAACAGAGGATCAAACAGTAAAAGATATTGAAAAGTTAACAGTTCAATGGTTTAATGCAGCCAATGAATTAATTGGCACAGGCACACTAACAGATAAATTCAAAACCGAATTCCCAAATGCCACAGAAATTTCAATGCCTTATGATGCATCGTTTAATTATGAAACAGACGGCGCTTGGATTGTCGAAGGTGCATTTAGTGAAGAACCTATTAAAGTTGTAGTCACCGTTACCTTTGCTAATGGTAAAGAAGTAACTGTGAAAAAGTAATACAAAAATCCCGATTAAGACGATAAAACGTCTTAATCGGGATTTTTTCGGTTGTAGGATTTATTCCAATTCGAGTGACAATTCGTGTGCTTCACAATCACCCACCCTAAGATTTTAGTATTTCTGGAAAAATCTATGAATAATCGAGGGTACAATATGTTATGATTAAGATTAGTGACTTGAAGGATAGTATTTGTAATGAAAGGGGCTTTTCGTTGAATACTCATATTGGAGATTCGACTGTTTTAATCATCGTTCCCGCTTTTAATGAAGAGGAAGCGATTGAAGGTACGATTGAGAAACTACAGAAATTAAGAACGACCCATACCTCTGTGGATATATGTGTGATTAATGACGGTTCTAGAGATCGAACGGCAGAAATTGTGCGGTCGCATCCGGACATCATTTTGATAGATCTTGCAAATAATTTGGGTATCGGCGGTGCAGTTCAAACCGGTTATAGATATGCGCATGAATACGGCTATGATGTCGCTGTTCAATTTGATGCAGATGGACAACATAACGAAGATGATTTGGCGTCGATTGTAAATCCAGTTCTCGCTGGAGAATGTGATATGTGTATCGGATCCCGTTTCGTGGAAAAGACTGCATATGAAGGAAGTACGGCACGACGTATGGGTATTTATTACTTTCAATACCTCATCTTTTTCTTAACGGGTCAAAAATTCACAGATGCAACTTCTGGGTACCGTGCGATGAATAAGAAAGTCATTGCTTTATTTGCTTATGAATATCCGCGTGATTATCCGGAACCTGAAGTTATTATTTATTTACGCCGTAAAAAAATGGTCATAATTGAAAAGACGGTTAATATGCATGCACGTCAAGGCGGCGTATCTTCTATTACACCATTTAAATCACTTTATTATATGGTTAAAGTGACGCTTTCAATTATTATGCAGAAATTGATAAAGGAGAACTAATATGACTATTAGCTTGCTATCATTTTTTATCGTTCTCTTGTTATTTTTTATTATCATCGAGTCAGTTCGAAGAGGAATTTTAGAGACGAAGTATTCCCTCTTATGGATTGTTACGTGTATCGCAATGGGTTTCCTAACACTTAATGTGAATTTTATTAATACATTAAGTGACTATATTGGCATCTTTTACGCACCTTCCTTGTTATTTCTTTTCGGCTTATTGTTTTCACTTCTTCTTATTTTCGATTTGACTAGAAGGATTTCTAAATTAAACAAAGAGTTAACTACGCTAACACAGGAACAGGCGATATTGAAAAAAAAATTAGAAGAGAAGGAATAAGATATGGTATATGTATTATTATTAATTAATATTTCTCTCCTCGTAACTGGGCAAGTCTTATGGAAAATGGCTGTAACAGGAATTGAACAATGGAACGTATCAACCGCAATCGGCGTTATCTTTTCCCCTTTATTTATCGGCGGTGCTTCACTATATGTCATTGCAACAGGTATTTGGCTTGTTATCTTAAGTAAATTGCCACTAAGCGTTGCATACCCAAGTCAAAGTATTGGTTATGTTTTCGGTGCTATCCTTGCGCTGTTCATTTTCCGTGAAACCATTTCAATTACACAATGGAGCGGAATGGCTGTTATTATATTCGGCGTGTATCTTGTAGCTAAATAGTATATTGAGGTGGAAAAATTACGTGAAGTTTATTAAAAATCATATTGTCATTATTGGTTTATTACTTTTATATTTGATTGTAAATCTCTTTTTCTTAATTATGCATCCAGGTACATTATTTAACCAACCCGAGCGATTTGGAGAAGCGATTTCTACTTACGGTTCAAGAGACGCCTCGCTTTACGCGAAAATGGCATGGCAACTCATTACTGACGGGGTTTACGGCTATAATATTGAAGGCTCCAACGCATATGTAACGTACGGCCAGCCACTTTATTTAACAATACTATTTTATATAGCAGACTTATTTAATACGAATCATGTAATGGTCTTTCGACTATCAAACATGATGTTGAATCTCGGCATTGTCATTCTAATTTATGCAATAGCAATGCGTTTATTCAAACATAAATGGGTCGCAATCCTTGCTAGTATTTTCTATATGACACATATCGGTCCGCTTCATTACTTCCGAACTGCACTTACGGAAATTCCGTCAATCTTTTTATTAATGCTGACGATTTGGCTGTTCTTATTCTCTTTAGAGAAAGACAAATACCGTTACCATGTCTTATTTGGCATTGTTGCAGCACTTCTATTAATGTTCCGTGCAACACCAGCACCAATGTTGTTGTTCGCTTGGTTCATCGTGATAGGTCATAAAGGATTTAAAGAAGCTGTAAAAATCGGTTTTATTTGGGTCATTGGACCTGTTGTCGTCATGGTGCCTTGGGTAATTCGAAACCTAATCATGTTCGGGGAACCTTATTTATTTTCTTCTCATGCAGGTGGGCCACTTCTAGGTGGTGCGAACCCATTTTACTTAATCCCTCAAGCGGATCTCGTTAAGGAATCGATTGATGCAGGATTATTGGATTATGAATACGGGAAACAACGAATTATCGAAGGGTTTCAAAATGATTTCCCACTTTGGTTTAGCTGGTTTACATTAGGTAAGACTTTCTGGTTATTTTTCGATAACTTAGGAAATCCGGATGGACTAGGACCTTACAGCGGCGTTTTCTCGATCTTCTGGCTTAAGTTTTTCAAGTTTCAAAATATCTTCGTCGTAGTAATTGGTTTCCTATCTGCTATTTTATTGAGAAAACATAAACCGCTTGTGTATATGAGTACTTTACTACTCATTTATATATTCTTCTCAAATATTTATTTAACCATTCCAAGATACGGGTTGCTTGTTTTTCCGATTGTGTCGATTGTTGCTGCTTATGGACTCGTTACATTTTGGACGTTCTTAATAAATAAAATTAAAAAATAAAAAGAGTAAACTCATTAGAAGAGACGCCTTACTGTAAATTAAAACTGGTTCGTTCTCAGTTTTAATAGCACAGCAGGCGTCTTTTTTATAATGTTATTTATTCATTAAAAACGTATGTTATCTGATTGACTTATTTTCTGATAAATAAATTTTTAGTAAACTTGTTGATGATTTTTTATTGTATGTGTTTATGATTTCAAACTCGAATTCTTCTGTTTTGTTAATATTAGACTTATTGTTTGCCGGAACGTATTTATATTGACCGTTATTCGCTATTTCTAATTTTCCATATTGGCCTTGAATCGTTTTTGTTATTGAAGTTAATTGAGTTACAGCGCCACTTGACACTAATTTTACGGTTGAAATATGAGCATTATTTTTAGCGCCTACAATCTGACCATCCAAAAGGTTTCCTGTCACTACGGATTCTGCTGTTGAAACTTGTGAGTAATCCCTGTTTCCTACATCATACATTTTAAATGGAATGGCTTCTACAACTGATAATCCAGCACCTTGGCTAAGAAGAATACTATATTCACCTTCTGTAAAAGTACCCAAATCTATCTTTGCTTCTTTACCGATGAAGAGTGCTCCTCCAACTGAATCTTTATAGTTTTTAATGTTTGTTACTTCATCTCCATTATGTTCAAGAACGGATACAGTAATTTCTTTTCCACCTAGCAGTGTATGAAGCGTAGCAGAAACTTTCACATCTTTCTCATTGTCTTTTTCAACTTTGAAATGATGAGTATTGTTTTCATTTTTTGCTAAGTCAGAGATTTGATTTGCGCTAAGTAGTCCTAGATCTATGACACCTAAACTCAATCCTATAAGGCCGCCCGAAGTTTTTGTAAATGGTTCTTCTTCCGATACGATAGGCTGCGTAAACAAAGGTGTTGATTTCGTTTGGCTTGCTGCTTGTGGTCCAGCAGAATCTAATATCTCTTTAACTTTCGCTAACCGTTTTTCTAAAGCTGTTTTTTGTGAACCTTCAGGTAAAGAGTTTACCAGTTCTTTAGCAGTGTCATAGTCTTTTTGAGACATAGTACTTTCTGCTTTTTCAACAGCTTTGTTCACATCGTTTTTAGTGGAAGTGGCTTTCAACTCTTCTATCGCTTTGATTAGAGCATGATAGCTCTCATTTACTTGCACTTGTGTCGCCTCTTCATTTGCATTTACACTTTCAGCTCTATTTAAGGCTTTTTCAAGAGCTAACCAAGTTGCAGTTGTAAAGTCTTCTTTAGATAAGCCTGTTGCAGTTTTGATAGCACTATTTAAAAGTTTTTTAGATATCGTATTAGGATCTACTACTTCTAATCTATCTAGCGTCGTCATTAAATTATTATAAGCGTCATTTACTTGCGCTTGTGTCGCCTCTTCATTTGTGTTTATACTTTTAGCTGACGTTACAGCTGTTTCAAAAGTTGTCCATGATTTAGGTGTATAGTCTTCTGCTACTAAATTTGCTGCAATTTTAATAGCTCTGTCCAACATTTTTTTGGACACGGCATCCAGATTAGATTCTTCTAAGTTTTTTAATGCATCTTCTAGTTCTTTCAATACTTTATCTACAGCAGCTTGGTTCGCATTTACATCTGCAGCTACCTTTTTGGCAGCTTCAATTGCTTCTTGTAGTTTGTCCCATGTCTCTTTTGAAAAATCCGATTCTTCTAGGTTTTCAAGGTCTGTAATTTTATCATTAATGCGCTTTACTTTTTCGCCACGTACGACGAAAGAGGCCATTTGACTTCTCGTTACATTAGCATAAGGCGAAAATGTATTTGATGTTGTTCCTCTTGTAATGTTATGAGAGAGAAGAGATTGAACATGATCTGCAAAGTAATCCGATTTTTTTACATCTTTAAATCGATTGTCAGATAGTTCTTCTACTCCAAATTCAAAGCCGATTGTCAGCATTTTAGCCATTTGTGATCGGCTAAGCACATTATTAGGTCTGAATGTATTATCTTCTTTATAGCCATCAACAATTCCAGCTTTAACGAGTGCTGAAATCGGACCGTAATACTCGTTTGAAGTAGATACATCCTTAAAGCCTGGATTAGAAATTCCTGTTGTATCTAAATTTAATGCAAGAGAAATAATCTTCGCAGCTTGTCCACGTGTTAAAGAATTAGCCGGTCTGAATGTACCGTCCTTATGTCCTTTTAAAATGCCTCTTTCACTCAAATTTAAGACATTCTCATAATGTTCTTGCCCTGGACTAAAATCTTTGTAAGAAATTGTCGCTGCACTTGTAGTCATTGGAACTGAAGCTACTAATGCACCAGTTGCAACAGAAGTAGCGATAGCAACATTAAAAAGTTTTCTAGAGTAATTGTAATTTTTTTTCATAAATTATATTCCTCCTTTTACTAATTATATGACTACTAAATATATAGTGATTAAATCACTTAATTTACATAATAATATAAATAGTTTCATATTATGAATAATATACATACCTCCTTATTTGAATGCAAGACAATTGATTGTCTTTTTCATTCTATAAATGCATACAAAATTAATAGACTAAATATCGTAATAACACAGACTTTTCTCATAGATATTATACTCATTAATATATTTACTGACGATTCAAGTATATAAACACAGATAATGATCTTAAAGATATAAATTATTTCCTTATTTATACATCTAAAAAAAGGTTCAAAGAACTATGAAGTTTACTGTTATTTAAATTTCAATTTATTTTATTGTGATATTTAAATAATTAAACTAATATAGATATTTAATTTCAGTACTTTAGTCCGGAAGATTATTAGGGGATATATAGTTTTTATGACAGTTCTCGCCAAGTTAAAATTCGACTTTTCACTTTATAAATCGTCAAATTAAGTCGAACACAGAAAACAGGTGTATTTCGCAAGCGAAAAATGGTTCTTATACAAAATTGGTGAATCCATATGTATGCTGTTATTAAATCATGTTATTATTTTAAAATATAATTATAGACGATAAAGAATACGTTTTTCTAATAGTTTTAGAATCGCCCTATCATAAGTGACTCTTTTAATTGTTTTTAAGCAATTAATTAGATCTATAAATGGCCATATCATCGAAAAAGGTACAATTCTTCTTATAGTGATAGGTAAGCCTTTGAAGTTATCGCCAGCTTTTCCCCCACTTCACACCGTACGTGAAGCTTTCGCTTCATACGGCGTTCCAACTAATCCAATTCCATTCAATCATCAACACGTGATGTGTCTCAACTCTTCCGTTTCAATAAGTCGGTGCCTTCCGTAGAAGGTGAACCTCTATTAGTCTTACAAGAACCTTATTAACCGATAAAGATTTGTCTAACATGATTGAAGGAATCTTTTACTAGTCTAGTGGCTATCCCTCCACGTTCATTACACGCTTCAACGGTACTGTGCCACCACTTTCACTGATATGAAGAAAAGTTATATAGTCGCTAGTCTCACGACTATTTTCCTGTTCAACGCTTCATCAAGAGTAAGCTCTCCACGTTATCAGCTTACAATGTTGAATTATATCTATTATGGAACAGACTTAGGTGCTTCCTATGAACCTGTTAGCATTGCATGTGCCTGTAACACAAGATGGATTTTCATATAACCGATTCTTACTCATCCACAGCTAACCCTACATTTGGTAGTAAATACATTTCTATATAACGTGCGTCTAGACCCGTACATTCAGAAGTTCGTCAGCAATACAGTATCTTATTGTATTTACATTGCATTCTCACCATATTTGTTCAACCCAAGCATCATGATTTACACCACCCCATCGGGTAGGCTTTCGTCAGCCAAACTAAACTGTTACGGTAAATTCTCACACCTATTAGCCGAGCTTATAACACGCTTTTTCTTACTAATCAGCGTGCTATTCGACACAGGGGAAGCCTTTCAGAGCGTTACCTCCTCATTCGACTTCTCGATATAACCCTTTAATTTTAGAAATCTAAAACTACCTGATTTTTACCGAAATTGTGTGACCACATTTCGTTTGAATCAGGAACGTTTCGCACCAAGAATTGCACCCATTAATGGGAGAGGATTTCACTAAACATCCCCCCAACCACTAATACTGAATGTTTTCTAAAACCGAAGGATTATATCATTTTTTTGAATAACCTTTTTCAATCACCATTAACGTCGAGGCCATTGATACGCGCTATGAAAAAAGAAGTACGATCTTAACGACGAATATAAATATTAAAGCACGGGATGATGTTTTTCCAGGACACCAAATTGGCTAACGCCATACTATATCGTGTCCTTCATCACGCAACAGTCGTTAATATCGTGGGGCCATCCTACAGAATAAAGTATCACCTAAAAAAAGAAAAGAAGTAATTTCTGTACATCTTTAAACAAGCGAAAGTGTACATACTTAGATTGACATTTTTAACCGGTTAGCAGCTTATTTTTTTGATCCAATTAATTCTGTTCAGTTCGTAAACATCTTGCCCTGTTTCTGCGAAGTAGGCTGTATAAGGCTTACGCCCAATCTTGAGTTGTGTCTTTGATCCAAGCTTCAGTTCATTGGTTATCTTTTGGTGAACGCACCTTAAACCTCTTGCGATCTCTCGGTTGAAATGTCCTTCTTTGCGAAGGACAGCGATTTGACCACTTTCAAAAGTGGATAGGTGTTTATTTTTACGATTTTGTACGGTATTCTCAGTGTGTCCAAATTTAGGTGGTTAATTTGATTTTTTAACTAACCTTGCGTATTTTAACAATAAAATTATTACTAATGCAATCAATGTTCCAAAAGAAATACTTAATCCTGTTCTTAAAAAAGGACTATGATAGGTTAATTCAACCTGCTTATCGCCTTTATTTAAAGGAATACCGACAAATGCTTCGTTAATACGTTCAAGATTCACTTGCTTCCCATTGACTAACCCTTTCCAGCCTTGACTGTACGGAATCGATGTCACAAGCATCCCGTTTTTATGGGCTTCGCCGGAAAGTGTTACTTTATTTTTCTCCATTGCTATTAAGTCAAATGCATTATTAGTGGCGTTTGATATATATGCTGAAATCCTGTCAATTGGTAGCATTTCAATATGCAAGTTCGAGAAGCGATATGCACCTTTTGTTAAGGTCAACGTTAATTCATTCGATTGTACAGCTTCATCGATATGCATTGTAAAGTCTTCTATCGGTAATGAATAGGTGTTTTGGTCATTACGTTTCTCCATACGAGTGTTTCCGATTGTTATTGTAAATTCATTGCCGTTCACTTCTTCAAGTGTAAAGGTAGCGAGTAGCTGGGCAGATAATAGCGGTGATTTATTCAATGGGATGGTAAATTCCATATCTTCATTCACTATTAACATTTCTTCATTAGCTTCGTACGCATCATTATTTTGAAATGGTTTATCAACATTATATAACGTTGAAGGCAGATCATAATCTATTAGTCGTATATTAGTTGCATCATTTTCGGAATGATATGCCTGCAGCAACAACATGTCGCGCGTTCCGACAGATAACTTATCATAATCATTCGCGTGTATTGCACTAGATTCCACATATGCAAATGGCATCGGCGTATCTAGTTTATAGATTTGTGTAGTTCCTATTGTTTCTATTAATGAATACCCTTTCGGAATATACGCAAATGATTGATCGACAAGCATATAATTCGCTTGTAAATACGTTTGTAAAAATAATCGCTGATCAACATTGTAAAAGTGGTTAAACGAATCGAACTGTTTTATTTGGAAATCTTCATAAATGAACTTCCCCAAATCACTTGATAATAAGCTGTGATAAGATGATAAGCCCGGCATTCCAGTTACCATACTATTATTATGTTCGGCAAAATTACCAACCTGTTTTTCGTATGGTAAATACCATTCATATCTTGAAAAGTGTGAATCATTTTCTTTAAGCCACTGGATTACTTCTTTATTCCCTTCATCATAATCCCAGGCTTCCATCTTGTCGCTAATCCCCTGTTTGTACGCTAACGGCTCACCAAGTTGTAAGGTAAAGTAACTATTTTGCTGCAATGAAACCACAACAAATAAAAAAGTCGTCATTAAAATCACTGATAGACTTCTATACTTTTTAAAAATTTTTAATAGTATTGGAAGGATTACATGAATAATAATTATTAACCAGTTACCTTCGTTTGTTAGAAATTCTGCTAATCCATTTTCAAGGATAAGTGCGTAGGCGATATAACTATAATAAAAAACAAAGATGAAGATGCTAATATTTTGCCCCTTTATATATTCGTCAATCACATACGTTATCAGAACAGCAAATGCGAAAATAAGTAAGTATACCCAACGTGACTCCATCGCGGAAAAGCCATTAAATACCGAATACATAAATGGAATCTGATAAAAAATAAAAAATAAAAAAGCCATAACAAAAGGTGTCGCAGGAATTAGTTTTCTATATTGTACACTTGCGAATAACAACAAAATGATAAATGCAGGTATCGTAATGGTCGTTATTTTAAAGAACAACCCGACAGGCATATTCATGTAAAATTCAACCGGATAAGTAATTGGAATAACATATCCTTTTGAAAACCGATAAGCATTTAAAAACTGATAAACTGCTGGTATAAAACTATAAGAAGCAAGTAAAATACCGACTATATAGACACTCGCCACAGACAATACTTTTCTATAAATATCTTTTAACCGTTTCTCTTTCATCGTAGTTATCCCAAATACAATCGTATATAATACGATGTAAATAGTTGTAATATATGCAAAGTAAAAATTGGATTGCACGATACAGAAAATCATAATGATAAAAAAAAGAGGTTTTCCTTCTTTTAATAACCTATCCAATCCCCATATAACTAGCGGTAGAAATACAAATGCATCCGACATAAACTCTGAAAAAAATGATGATTGTACTAGTTTAATCGAACCTATATAGACGAGCGCTCCAAGTAATGATGCACTTCTAGTTTTAGATGAAGCAACCATATAAAAATAAAAGAAAGCTCCCGCTAAAATGGTTTTGGCGATACTTATATACAAGCTTACTTCAGCTAATTGTGCGAATGAATTTATTGGGAAGAGCAATTTTATTAGAAAAAAGAATGAAGTCGCATAATAATAAATAAACTGACCAAAAATATCACCACCCAGCCCATGCTGCCATGACCATTCGAAATTCCAATCACGGAAATTCGTATATAACATGCGTTGAAATTTAACATATTGGTCAAAGGGATCTCCGCCAGATGATAAAAATGGAATCGAGTCTTTCAGAAAGTAAAAATGCAATGAAAATGCCAAGCATATGATAAAGAACAAGGATAGGCTATGCCTTTTCAAAAAAACCAAAATCAATCATACCTTTCCATTATACTGTACTATCTTATTATGTTTTAATGGGCTTGTAATACGAAAAAAGATATCCCGATTTCACACAAATGAAAAGGGATATCTTTACCTTATGCTTTAAATGCAAAAAATCGTTGACCTAAATAATTAAATGCCGTAAACAAAACCATGCCAACTACCATTGCAATATTTTCTTGAACTGTGATGCTGTAATTCGTTACGAGTAAAAGTGTTATTGGTTTAGCAATTCCGTATGCAAGTACATAGCAAACAGCGATATTAATAATAAATCTAATGCTCACCCAAATTGACTTGTCTTTATTTTGAAATGTAAAATGTTTATTCAAAAAGAAACTTAAAATGCTCGTTAACATATAATTTGAGCCCGAAGAAAACCAGTAAGAAGCACCTGCAAGATTGTAAAGACCAAACATAATCGCTGTACCAACGATTGTATTAATAATACCAACTATGATAAATTTCCACAGCTTTTCATCGAATAGCGATAATAACTTTTTCATAGATTTACCTTTCATTCGTAATTCTGTCTGAAACGATGTATCTTGGTCTCTTTCTCGTTTCTTCATAGATTTTCGAAACGTAATAGCCAATAATCCCTAAACTAATCATAATCGTACTACCAATAACGAGTAGCAGTAATATAATCGTAGTAAACCCTTCAAGTGAGTCCCCTCTTAGGAAATTCACTAATGATTGAATGCCGAGTATCCCCGCAAATATAAAGTATACAATCCCAACAAGCGTCACAATTTGCATCGGTGCAGTAGAAAATGATGTAATATTTGAAATGGCATACTTCACGAGTGAAATATACGACCATTTCGTCTGTCCTGCCTCTCGATCACGCACTTCAAATTCGACTGTCGTACTATTAAAGCCTAACCAAAAAGAGAGCGCTCGGAAAAACAACTTTCTTTCTGGTAAAGTTAAATAAGCTTCTACTACTTTTTTATCAAGAAGCTTGAAATCAGAAGAGTTTTGCATATCAAAACCAGTCGCACGATTAATTAATGCATAAAAGGATTTCGCGAAAAAGCCGTGTAATTTCCCTTCCTTTCCCCTCGTTGATTTGACACCTTCGACTATTTCATACCCTTTTAACCACTTGCTATACATTTCAATAACGGTTTCAGGTGGGTGTTGTAAATCACAGTCCATCACGACAGAACAATCCCCTGTTGCATGGTCAAGCCCAGCTAATATCGCCGCCTCTTTTCCAAAGTTTCTAGAAAAACAGATCCCTTTCACATGATCAAACTCTTCACTCGCTTTTTCAATTTCGCGCCAAGTATGATCTTTTGAACCGTCATTAATAAAGAGAATTTCAATTGGAATTTCTTCGTTTTGGAGGCATTGTGTAATTTCTTTTACAGCGTTTAAGATCATATCTTCTTCATTATATGCTGGAATAATAATAGACAACAATTTCATGCTCTTTTCCTTTCCACGCCTTCACTCAATTACTTTTCCTCAAACTTTATGACGACTGTATCATTTATTTTTTTGACGGACGTTGCACCTGGCCATACGTCCATGTCTTTAAATTCACTCGAATTCTTAATTTGCTCCAAATTCTCGTCCGTAGTTAATTCAATCGGGAAGCCGTAAAACGTTTCTAATACCGCTTTATAATGATACGGTTCAACTAAAAATGTTTCTCCGATACCACCAATCATATTAGGAATACTGTTCGGGATTGTTTGTGCTGCCATCTTCGAATACATCGTAACGCGCCCGACAACTGCCAAGTCTTCGATTTCATCGTATTCTTCTAGATGCTCAATTCGGTCTAAAACTCGATTCACAAGTGCCATAGACTTTTCATATCGTAACTCCATATTAAAATACGTAATATTTGCGATTAAACCAAAGTTAAATACTGTGACACTTAGCAGTATAACTGAAACCCAAGATGTTATTTTATCAAAGCGATTCTCATTATGACTATCTATCGTGTCATATATTAATATTAAATACATATACACGCTCGTTATACTAAACACCATAAGCATATGGTAAAACGTGTCTGGCGAAAGGAAATATACGATATAATAAGCAAATGGTAAACTGAAAATTAGGACAAAAATCGCAATCATTTGTACAATATTTTTATAAATTCCACGTTTAACAATAAGCCTTGCTGTCACAATGAAAATAACGATAAACATAATAACATTCAGAACTTCGAATAAATTCACACCGTGAAACGTGAAGAAACCTCTGAAAAAGAAGTCAATCACTTGATCCTTAATTTGAAAAATGCGCGTAGAAATATCACTTAATGGAAGTGAGCCAACTCTATCTAGACCTTGATAAGGCGTTATATAACCGCTAAATAGACCTGTATACGTTTTGAATGATATATAGTACAAACCAAGTCCTATGACAGTTGCTAAACCAAACTTAAATATGTAAGTTAATAATGATTTTGTTTGCAAATTAAAGCAAAGAATCTCTCTTAATAAAAACAAAATCATAAAAGTTAATACGACAGACAAATTCGCTTGGTACACGCCGATTGAAATACAAACAAGAAATGCTGCAGTAATAAACCCGTATTTATATTTCTTAGCAACAAACACGGCTAAAACCGCAATAAATGACCCCAACATATACCCATCTGCTGTGAACATATAAGAAAATGTAGAGGTTACACTTGGAAATGCAACTACAATACCTGCCACTAAGATAATCGATAGCGTTTTTCTTAATTCAAATAATTGAACGATACAAATAACAGTAAATGCTAAAAATAAGATTGATAGTAGACCAATCACCCAAGGTAAATCAAAGAAAGTACTCATACCACTCGCAGGTCCTAAAAAGAAGCGCCCTGACTTCACTTTCGCTTGTGTATTATAAATATTATGTAAACTATCATGATTCATTAATCGATTCGTAAATATAAAAAAATGAACGAGTAGCCCAATCACGATTGTCGAATAAAATGCAACCTTCCATTGATGACTAATTTTACTTTTAAACTTATCCAATAAATTTTCCGGCATGGTTAACCTCCACATAATAAAATAGAGAAAAATGCATTCTTCCCTATATTATACTATATCTTATGTCGTTTTTTTTAGCTACTTCTGCGAAAGATTTAGCTAACTGATGGTGATTCAAATTTTTGATTTACTAATCTTTTAGGGCCTTTATCTTAATACAATGCTACTAGAATACACGTTATTTTAATCATTTAATGTAACAGTTAAAAGTAGTGCGTTAAACCTATGTACTTTATAATGATTCTATTATACTATAAGTACATAATAATGTTACTAGGTAAATTGATTTATCGTATAGAAGCGGAGGAATTTGAATGAAGAAGATTATATCACTATTTTTAGCATTATCATTGGTTTTTACTTTTGGAAATAGTACAGCGACAGAAGCAGCTTCACCAACAGACTGGTGGACAGAGCGAGATGCACAGGTTACACCGTACGTATACTCATTTTTACTAGATCGTGCAGGCTTTGCATCTTACATCTATACAGATACAAAAGTGAGTATGAACCCGCAAAACCTTTCTAATTTCACAATCGAAGAAAAGTTTAATAACTTTTTTGTCGGAAGTTTTAATGATAATTCCAATAAAGTACTCGTAACAAAAGACGGTCTTGTTGTTGCTTATTCTCCAAAAAATGTAGCTCATACTACTTATAGAGACAACTTGCATCTTATTAACGTTCAAAATGCTGTTAAAATATTTGTTGGACCAACAATTACAACAGCAAACTATTTAAACTTCTCCAGTTTGGAAAGCAATAAAGCTCTATCATACTTTGACGGATATAGTAATAATCATTTAATAATTCCCTCAGATAGCAAAATAAATGATATTGGCTATGCGCTTACATCTGGTGAAGGTTATTTTAAATCAGACTATGGCACAATCGTTTCCGGTTCTTTACAGCCAGGAGTTACCCACTCAGTTTACGACTACGGTACGACTATTGATAAGGTAAAAGTTTATAACGTAGGTGCTAATATTATGAGTATCTTTTATACAAGCCAAAATTCAATCGGAATTGAAGGTACAGAAGATTACATTAAATATGACTTGACAAATAAATTCGTCCCAGTCATTACTGATACGCCAAAATCCCATTGGGCTTATGACGATATTAGTTGGGCTGTTAAACAAGGCATGCTACGTGGGTACGAAAATGGTTCTTTTAAACCCGAAAATACATTGACTGAATCACAATTCGTCTCTGTTTTATCAAAATATTATGGCTTAAACACATCATTAGATGGTCAATCAACTATGTACAATGAAGACGGTGCATATATCCATCTGCAAAAATACAATTTGCCGTTAAAAGGTTATAAGAATAAAGCAGAACGACAAAAACCAATTTCTCGTGGCGTTGTTGCTCAAATCCTTTCGATGACTCAGGGTGGTCCAAAAGATGCCCGCGGCGCAGTACAATTCTTACAAAATAATAATCTAACAACAGCGACTTCATTTGAATCATATAACGCTTCTGGAATTTTAAGAAGAACACAAATTTCAGCATTCTTTAAACGAATGAATGATGCAAATTTAAATGAAATTAAATAACGACAGCATTTAATCCAATTTTAAAGCACCTTACTGATTAGATTTACTCTAATCAGTAAGGTGCTTTTTTGCTAGCTAATTTATGAAGTTTGGTTTCGTTATTTATTTAATGGTGTGAATTGTAGATTTCTTTTTGCATACTAACAAAAGAACCTACTATTTAGATAAAAAAGCTTAGTAGAAAAGTACATTGACCAATTTTCAATCAATGTACATTACTACTTACACACTACACTTTCAATATATTCGAATGGTATCGTGTATAATAACCTTTTTCTTAGTTCGCTGCAACTTCGATTGAACTGAATTTCAAAAGATTCCCTGCTGAATCTTTAACATCAATACTTGAAGTCGGCTTAACCAGTATTGGATCTAAACCCGTTAAAGCATTTGTCAGTGTAATAACAGTCTTCTTATTTGTAGTTGTTCCAGCAACATTTGAAACACCTGTTTCTGCTGTTGTAGAACCGCCTATAAATACATCGAAGTTAGTTGTTCCAGTTAATGTAACATTTTCTGAAAACGTTAATTCAATTGTTGTCGGAGAAGTCACTTTTGATCCAGTTACAGTTGGTTTCACGTTTTCTTTTAATGAAACATTACTCATTGAAACTGGATTCATCACTGCCGTAGATCCTTCTACTTTTACATTTTGTACAGAAATATTGCGAACTCCTGTAAACGTACTTGAGTTTTCTGCCAGTTTTAATGTAGCAACTTGTGTAGTACCAGAAGCTGCACTTAAATAAATCGATTCAATTGTCGCACCAGAAATTGAATAGTTTGCAAGATTAGTTGCTGTAGCGCCATCTAATTCTGTTCCTGTTGGAATTGTAAATGTAACAGTAACTTCATCCGGTGTGCTACCTTGCGCAACTAAAACGCCAGTCACTACGCCTGTATTCGATGTTGAACCATCGATACCACGAGTAAATACAGCATTAACTGAAGCCATATCTTTTCCAGATTCGCTCTGAATACCGTTCGTGTTTAGTGTTTTATTTACAATTGTTACATTATATGCAGCATCTGTTACTCCTAAATTTGCGTGTGTTAAAGGAAGTAGTATAACTTTTTTATTATTTGGATTTGCATAGCTTGCAACTACATCTGTAGATAGAACTGCAGTTGTAACAAAATTCTTCACTTTACTTCCTGATATAGTAACCTCTTTATTTCCTGCAAGTTCAACATTCTTATCGAATGTTAACTGTAAATACTCTTTATTATTAACTTTAACAATTTGTGAAGTAGCTGTTGGTGCTACTGTATCTTCAACAAATGTCACTAGTTTTGTTAATGCAGCTGCATTAATTTGACCAGATAAGTCAACTGCCTTATTAGCCGCAACTGTTACAGTTTGTAATCCACTTAGATTATTATTCACTGTTATTTCATATTCACTTGCAGAGACTTTTTGGATTGATTGAGCCGTTGCGCCACCTGTTAAGGTAACATCAGCCGCTGCTAAAGCTCCGTCTAGATTTTTATTAAACTTGAGTGTGAATTTCTTTACTCCTGTTTGTGTAACTGAAGCTATAGTCGGTTCGATGCCGTCTACAGGCTCTTTTACTACCGTAACTTTTGACGGTTGAGGGCTAATTAAGTTTCCTGCCATATCCGTAACACCGTTAAGTGTGATTTCTATATCTTTATTAGTTACAATTCCGACATTTGATAAATCTATTTCTAACTCAGTTTCTCCCCCACTCAAAGATAGACCTAAAGATGGTGACACAGGTGCGCCATCAACATACAATTCTGTAATTGTTCCAGCTTTTACTGGCTCTGAAAACTTAATTGTCATTTTATTTGAAGATATACGTTCTACAGTTGTTACTTTAGGAGCTGTTGTGTCTGCTTCAAATTTCACAACTTCATTATAATTATCAATAGCCGTTACGCCGTCTTCTGATAAAACGCCAGTTGTTTTAACTTGGTAACGATCAACTAATGGGCTATTTACCGTCAATAATACAGTCTTCCCGTCAGCTTTTAATTCAGCTTTCGTAGCCGTTGTAGCTGATTGACCGTCTAATGCACTGAAAGTATAATTTCCAGGCGTTGCTGTTGCACTAGCCTCATCAACTTTTACTCCAAATTCAACTTCAACTTGTGTAGCGCTAATCGATTTAACTGATTTAACAGCAGACACTTCTTCAACAACATGAACAGCATCATATGAACGAACTAGGAAACTCGCCATTTGGGAACGTGTGACAGGACCCGCCGGATTAAAAGTTGTTACATTTGTAATGCCATGTGAAGCAATTGTCTCAATAAACCCTTTAGTTCCAGCATCTAATTGGCCAATATCTGTTAAGTTCGATACATAGTCTGAAACTTTTTCAAGTTTAAAAGTTTGTGTAATAATTTTAGCCATTTGTGAACGTGTTACGTTTCCAGTTGGGTTCAGGTTACTCTGAGTAAATGCACCAGCATTTTTCACAACTAAAGAAGCGTAGTAAAGTTCTTGTTGGAAGTCAGCACCATTTTTATAACTAACTGGTATATCGTTGAATGCAGTTACTGTGCTTTCAAGATTATTTGCTTCCGCATATGCTTTAACAGTAATATCTCCGGCAATATAACGTGCAAGCGTAAGCGCTGCTTGTCCGCGAGTTATTTTTGTGCTTGGATTAAATGTTGTAGCGTCTTTAAAAAATCCAAGATCAACCGCTTTATTGATTTCTGTTTTTACGCTCGCATCCACATTGCTTATATCTGTGAATCCTGCTGCTGATGCTACTGGCACTACTGCGGTTGCTACCATTGCAGCTGTTGCCACACCTGTTGCGAATTTATTTAAATTAATTTTATTTTTAGCCATAGAATAATATCCTCCTAGATTCTTTGTTTGAAGCCATTCTTAACTCTATACTTATCTATTAAAGATAACAAGAGAACTATAATTCCAATTAAGTTACAAACTGGTAGTATTACCAAGGTCTTCAATTTAATAGATTAACAGATTAACAGATTATAAAACCTTATTTAATCTACACAATAAACATACCATATAGATATTCTAGTTGGTAGTTATAGTGATTGGGAGTAGTTCCCCATTTTATAAAAATTTGTTTTCATACTTCTTTGTAATAAAAGTCATATTTAAAATGGCAATAAAACCTGGATTTAAAATCCTAAATGGGAGTATTTTTAAATTTAATTTCAATTAATTCAAACCTATTAAATTTATTACAAATTAAAATTGATAGGTTAGTAGGTACCTTTTAAATAAACGTTAACATTAAAAATAAAAACTATCATTCTTTAACATTTAATGAATATGCTATTGCATATCAGAAGTTGTAAGCGGAAGCGACATTTTTGATTGATTCATAATCCATCCTGATAAATAATCGCGTCTGTACTTGGCACCCAAAATTTATTAAATAGGTTCCTCACCTTGATATAAACATAGAATATCCAATTATATGTTTAAAAAAAGTTTTTAAGAGGATTTTTTTGTACCTGGTTAAGATAGCATTTTTTATCTTTGGTATGAAATATATTCAATACAAATGGTGATAAAGAAAGCTCCATAACCAATCGCTTGGCTATGGAACTCGTGTTAGATTTCATAAAGTCTGTGTTTAAATTAAGCGAGACACAAGTATCGATTTTGATTACTCGGTAACTTTGGTAATTAAAGTGTTATCAATGTTATTAAGCACAGCATTACCATCTTGATAAATAGCTATTTTAATTACTTTATTATCATCAGTAGCATTTCCAGCATCTGTGCCATCTTTCACTAAAGTAATTCGATAGGGCATGTTTTTATTTCCACCAACTTTTAACTTATTCCAATCTGCAGTACTTAAAACTTTGTCAACAATCTTTATATTTCCATCTGTTACCTTAATTGCATTAATATTAAAATTAACTTCATATTTTTCATCAATCCAAACTTTTGCATTTGCTAATGTAACAGGAATTTGTTGATTTAATTCATTGAGGTAGCCAGCAACAAGGAACATTGCATTAACTGTTTTTACATCTTCAAAAGTTTTCTCTACCGCTCCGTTAATTGGTGCTTCCAGTATTGCAAATGGTACAACTCTCTCCTCAGATTTGAATATATAATTTGTATAATCTTCTTTACCAATTCTATTATCTTTTGCAGATTTATATGGAGTGTGAATATGTTCCTCTAATACACTAGCGTTTTCTCCGACTGTCCAAATATAGACATCTTCATCATGTTTACTTGTTTCCTCAACAGTTAATAAAGATTCCTTATTCACGCCTTCACCTTGGGATACTTTAATGCCTCCGTATCCATTACCCGCAGTCTCAATACGCTTAACTGTCACTTTAGATCCATTAACAAGTAGACCCGCATATGCATTTTTAAGCGTTACCTTATTAAGTTCAACATTAGCTGAGTTATTTACCTGCAAGGCATACAAACCTTCCACTTTTTCATTATCTTTACCTTTAGCATCAATAACCAATTCATTAAATGTCACATCATTTTGCCCATCAATAATTACAACTGAATTATTATCATCACTCATAAAACTTTCAGATTTATAAATCATTTGATGGCTTCCACCAATTTCAATACTTCTTTTAATATACAAAGGTGATGTTAATTCTATGTCATTAAGAAGCCAAATCTTTGTAATACCGGTTTCAGTTTCACTTTCAAGTTCCAAAATTTCTCTGAATTCTTTTTCATTTGACACGAATCCAGTATCTTTAAACTCACCATCAAGAGTAATACTCCAATTATTGTCAATAAAATTTACCTTCATACGTTTTGTACCATCGAAAAAGTAAAAATCTTTTGTAGCAGCAGTTACTGTAAACTTTCCATTTGAAAAAGAAACTCCTGGATAACTAAGTTTTACTACAACACCTGGTGCATAAGGTATTTGTATTGTTTGAGGACGTGAAGGTCCAACATTACCGCCACCAGTCGAAGGTGGTGTTACTGGTTTTGCATCTACGTTTGTTTCTCCGCCTACTTTATCGATGTTTCCTTTTGATTCGTCATAATTCTTAATAATATCTTTTGCCGCAGATCCAGATGGTAATGTCAAATCACCAACTCCTGTATTTGCACCAAGCGTAATATTGGCAGTTGGAGATGCTACATCTAGCTTACCGACATTACCTTCGCCATCAACTGATACATCTGCGCTACCTTCAATTGTTACTTGTGGAACTGTTACACCTGCTCCAACTGTTAAATTACTGTTTGAAGATATTGTGAATGTCGTTAATGTTGTGCTTCCAGATAGTCGAATCGCAGCATTGTTTCTTGAAACACTTACTGTACTTAAGTATGCATTCTCAAATCCGATATTCGCTCCAGTTGCAGTTGCTGCTACAGTTGCATTAGAAGCTGTTACAGGTACGACAAATGCAACTGATTTATATACTTTTTCTAAACTTGCTTGGGCTAAGGCTTTTGCACTTTTTTTATCAGATATGATTGTTTTTCCCTTAACAGTTATGTCTTTACCTAGGAAGCTATTTTCTATATCACTACCAATTTCTAAATTCCCGTTAATCGTCAAGTTCTTAACAGTTATGTAATCACCATTAACGATGAGGTTTCCAGGAAACGATAAATTTTTCCCATCAAGTACTATATTTTCTGTCGAATTTCCGTTCGCTGTAAGCTCAACTGAATTTATTTTTACAGTTAAGTCACTTGCAATCGAATAATTCAAAATTGCTCCCTTAAGTGCATTTGTATTATCTGTATTTAGTAAATCTTTTAAGTCAGTTGGAATAGGGAATGTCCCTGTTGATAATACGACTGAGTCCTTAGTAAAACTTTCAATGTTAGCTGTTATATCATTACTAGCTACTGCTTTTTCACTTCTAACGACGAATGAAGCCATCTGCGCACGTGATACAGATTTTGCTGGGCTAAAAGTAGTAGCTGTCGTACCTTTTGTAATTTCATTCGTTAACAGTGATTGTACGTAACCAGAAAACTCATCGCTTTTCTTAACGTCAGAAAACCTTGAATCTGTGAGACTTTCTTCAGATAAATCGAAACCGATTGCAATAATTTTGGCCATCTGTGAACGCGTTAATGTATCAGCTTGTCCAAATCTTTTATCGGGATATCCTTTAATAATACCTTCTTTAGCTAAAGCGGCAATCGCACCGTAATACTCATCTGTCTTTTTCACATCAGTGAAACCCGGATCTGCAACATTTTTCGTGTCTAAATCTAGGACGTCCGCTAATATTTTTGCTGCTTGTCCACGTGTTACAGCATTATGTGGTTTATAAGTTCCATCTGGAAAACCTTTCACAACATTACGTGCTACTAAGTTTAATACATCAGTGTAATAATCCTGTGTTTTGTCCAAATCTTTAAGTCCCTGTTCAGCCGCCTGAGCAAAAATTGGAACGCCAACAACCATCGCTCCAGTAGCAACCGTTGTTGCTAAAGCTGCTTTAAATACTTTTTGATAAGATGTAAAGTTTTTCTTCATAAAATCTCCTCCAGTTTTTTAATGATAATTCTGTTTATATAGTCTATGATACTATAGTTCTTGCATTATAGGCACATATATATGTTAATAAATTCTATTATTTACTTTTTTTAGACATTAATTACTACTACGAATATCAGTCACTCATAAAATTCATCACTCATTTACAAATTTTAATTTCAAGACGATTTTACTTTATAAATTAAATTTTGCCCTGTTACTGAACATCTTAATTTTACTGACTAATTGTACGTTCATTTGCAACAATTGCTCTTTATATTGCTTTCAGATATGGTGTTAAAGACTGTAATGTTCCAATAGTAATTCTTCTACAATGACTCTAGTTTCATAGATTAGTTTCTCCAATGAAAATATAATACTCAGTTCTTTCTTAACTCTCTAAATCCCTTTTCCAAAAGATCCAACGCATCTTTTTTATCTTTCCGTGAAGTCTGAATATACATTTTAGACGTCATGTCTACTGAATGATTACCGAGTATCTTGCTAACAGTGACGATTGGAACACCCCTTTGTAATAAAAGTGTTGTACGGGTTCTACGAAAAGGTATGGGTGCAGTTTTAAATCCACGTCTTTAGAAAGATGTAAATGAAGGTCTTGGACTGCGTCTCTATGCATTTTTTGACTCCGTTGCGACACCAAAAGGTAGGGGCTCTTATTAAACTTTGATGTCTGACGTTCTCCGTTTTGGTACACTTTTATGAGTTCCATTAAATCATTCCGAATGCCAACCTCCCGTACCTTGCCACCTTTGTCAGTAACCATGAGTGTATGTTGTACAAAATCAATGTCTGTCAGTTTAATAGCTGTTAATTCGGATACTCGGACAGCGGTATACAGTAATAGATGCACGATTAACCGATTTCTGATACTTACTTTTCCATCATCAGTTACATAGGCAAGTACACGATCCACTTCCACATCACTTAACGCTTCTACCACTTGTTCACTTCCTGAAGCGATACACACTTGATCTCTTCTGACTTGAATGTAGTTGTCTTCAACTATGTCTTTCATCTGGAGATAGTCGTTAAACACTTTTAGACTGTTGACCTTTTTGTTAATGGTAGACACTTTATAGTCTCCGTCGAGTAACGATTGCTTGTAGCGCACAAAAGAATAGCGACTTAATGGCATTACTTCATCTTCTGCTTCTTCTGTTAAGTACTTTTGAAACATTTTTACATCATTGCGGTAGGATTCTATTGTCTTCGGACTCTTTCAATCTTCCAGTAACCATTGACTGAAGCCTATTAAATAATTCATTAGACGTCCCTCCACAAAATAAAAGGACCATGAATGCTAATTTCCGCATCCATAGCCCCTTGATTGATCATTTCAGTCTCAATGATGAGTGTCTCTGGTGTGAGAATCATCGGTTTCATTTTCCACCACATTGCTTTCACCATCCTTAGATCTTTTTATCTCTTTTTAATCAACTCGCGTCAGTTATTTAATAATGTCATGATTCTACCTCTACTTAAACATCATCGAATCCTTCTACATCAATGTTTCCGTTAACCTTTACAACTACTCCTTAGTAATGTCGTGAGAATACAGGTCTTTTCTTTACTATTGTCGTGAGTTTTATTCAGTGAGTAGTACCGGTTTTCTGTACACTAGCTGTCCATTTTTCGTGATGACTTGCAGACACCATTCTGGACTATTCGGATAAAATCCAATTGCACCTACCCATTCTGTTTCGTTATCATCATCCGCAATCATGATTTCATACAATAAAGTTTCTGGTAAATCGGTAATGACTTCCCTCGGAATAAAGTATTGCGCTACTTCATTCATACCTAGCTCAGTTGCTTCTACAGCTACATCATCGACTAACCGACTCACATTAAACTTCTCTTCTAAGGACCATAGAAACCAATCTAGTTCTCTTGAAAGACGATTCATCATTAGACCATATACCCCTTTTCCTTTAACGAAATGAATTGATCATCGCCAATGATGAGATGATCAAGGACTTCTATGCCTAATATTTTACCTGCTTCGACTAATCGTTTCGTCACATCGATGTCCTCTGGAGAAGGCTCAACTGTTTATCAATAGTAAAGTAAAAAAACATTATAATATGAGCGGTTCTACTTTAACTACATGTCTTTAAAGTTGTCTTGATTTATTAATAAATGTACCTATTTCCATGCAAATAAAATAACCAATCTACCCTATAAATTAGATTGGTTATTTTTAATGTGACTGTTCAACTAACATCCCCGGTAGTAGAATAGTTTAATTAATTGAAAAAGGTGATAAATGAAATCCAAAAAGTAACAACACCTTTTCAGCCTTCATTTAATTGGCTATTTATTTCTTATTTAAGTCTACTTTCAATGATTCTAACTTGATTAGTTCCTTACCCTTTGAAAATTCAGGGTGAATCATCAAGAATTCTGTGTCATCATCTATACCTTCACTCAAAATTGCCCGACCTGACCCGACACTATCTAATGATAACTTTTTTCCATGATTATCAAAGACCTGTAAATTAAACAGATATTCTTCTTCTATCATGGGTTTAATTATTTTATAATCTAAAACTGTTGTTGATTCAGCTTTTGTAACAGATTCCATAACGAAGGAATAGGCGTGGTCCTGAGAAGTGCTTCTTTCTCCTGTCATAATTTTTTCAGTATGAATTTGCGTTACCGGAACATTAAATTGCCAAGTTCCTTTTACCCCTCCTGCAAAGGTGAACGTCAATGGCAAAGTAAAATCAGCCGGCAATTGTTTATGAGGGTATTCTAAAGTCATGGCACCGATATAACCATCATCGGTTTTTATCAGTTGCTCCATTGTCCCTCCCCATTGTTCCGACTCTGTTCCCTCGAATAAATGATATGAATAGCCGGCTTCTGGACTATTTTCAGCATTAAGAGTCTCCGAGAGTCCGTTTCCATCTGCCTTAAACGTGATGCCAATATAATTACCGTCATAAAAAGCACTCGTTACTGTTATGTCTACTCCACTACTAGACGCTACCTGATTATGCTCCGTTACTAAATTTTTAGAGGCCAACTCTTTACCAACTTCAGAATTAAATTGTTCATATATAGAGCCTATCAAAGGAACATTTGCTAAAGCATTTGTTATAGGAGAAAATATAAATCCTGACGCCAAGAAAAGTGTTGCAGCAGTTGATGTAATAATAGATGTCATTTTTATTATTGATTTTCTCTTTTGAACTTTTATTTCCTTTTCCCCCAGCTTTATTCCTTTATCAATGGCTAAGAATACCTCATCCGTTGGTACTTCTATTTCGCTTAAGGATTTATCAAACCATTCTTTGTTCATAATGATCCTCTCCTATCATTTTTTTTAATTCGATTTTTGCACGTCGAAGATAAGTTTTTATGGTGCCTTCTGGCTTATCTAATGCTTTGGAAATGTCACGAATAGATAAGTCATTGTAATAAAATAGAATAATAACCGTTTGGTAATTATTGTTTAGTTTTGAGACAGCATATGATAAGTCTATTTGTTGTTCATATTCTGGAACCTCTTTATCTAAAAGTTCCGTTATTTAATCGTCATCTATAAAACCTAATTTTTTTCTCTGCTCAAGCATCCTATAAGCCGTTCTAATTAATATTTTCACAAGCCAAGTACTAAAAAATTCAGAATTTTTTAACTTTTCAATAGAAATGAAAGCTTTATAAACTGACTCCTGAATTACATCTAAAGCATCCTCTTTATTTCTCACATGTAAAAATGCTATCTTGTACAATTTGTCACTCTCTTGTTTTATTAGTAATTCAAATGCTTCTCCGTCGCCGTTAATAGCTTTTTTTACAAGGTTATTATATTGCACACTCTTAACCTCCCTTCACTTATTAGAGCCTACAAACAGGTAAAAAGGTTTCAAAAACAGAATGATTTTTTTAAGTATCATAAAAAGACTGCCATAATGACAGTCCAAATCGATGATTTAAAATTAACCAGCCTCGTTACCTCAACAAGAAAAAAAAGAAATAAGTTATCATTTCACTTCTAACTAAAAATAGATATACATTTTAAGATGCACAATACAGCTAAAACAACTTACCGTGTAATTTTTGAACTTGATCTTTTAATTGTTTGTTCTCTTCTTCTAATGCCTTTATACGGCTTTTTAAGGTCTTTATTAATACTTCCTCTGAACGGGGACTTTTACTAGGTTTACGAGGGGTTAACTCACTTATTTGCATCCCTCTAAATGTCTCCACTCTGGTTCTAATAACTTTTTGTTTGTAAAGCCATGACTTTGAAACATTTGCCTTTTGTGCAACGGAATTAAAATTAATCTTCTCCTTTTTCAATGCCATCTCTGAAATTGTCTTTTCAACTCTAATTCTTGTTTTCTCCGACTTTTCTTTTGATAGTTGAATTATGGCAGTTGTGTTACTCTTTCTAGTCATCTTAATTCGTCTCCTTTAATGAATGAATAATCTGTTCTAACCTATTTTTAACATGTTCGTTAGTTTCAACCTGACGCTGCCATTGGTTCTGTTTAGCCCTATTTAGTATTTCTTTAGTTCGGTCTAAGTGTTCTTCATGTTCATTTAGAAATTGTTTACTTGTACAGAAGTTCGTACAATCTAAACAAGCATTTGCATGAAGACAAGGTCCGGCAATTACTGGTAAACGACAATAGCCATTGGGAAGTGCTTGTGCATTGATATTCTTTTTAAACCATTGAAGATCTGTATTGTCAGCTTTACTATTTTCTTCACTTAACTCCAGTATACTACCGTTATTCGTTACCAAAGTTTCCTTGAATCTCGTAAATTCTTTCTTTAGGGTTTCATCAAAAATATGTGCATATCTCGCCGTCATCTCCGGTGATTCGTGACCTAAGAATTTCTGGACAATATGTTGTGGCACACCGTTATTTATCATTCTAGTGCCAACTGTATGCCGAAAAGCATGAGCATGAAACCGAAAAGTTTCTCCTTTACTGTCCGTTATCTTTTCTTTATAAGCTAATTCGTTTAATTTAACTCTGAAGGTGTCTTGCTTCAATGGAGAGCCATCTTTTCGGGGAAATACATATTGACATCCATCATCGAATTCATCAGCCACTCTTTGCTCTTGAATTAATATCAATGCGGCAATTTCTTTAGAAATAGGAATGATATGTTCTTTCTTCATTTTCCACTGATAATACTTTAAAAAGCAATCCCCTTCTTTATCAGTTATGACACAACCTTTTTTCAATGTACAAAGCTCACTGATACGCATTCCGCATTCTTGAATTACCATAACCATTGCGGCTATATAAGGTTCCAATTTATCTATTTTCCGATTTAATTGTTCAAGTACTTGTTCATCAATATATCGTGGTAGCGCCTTCGGCACTTTAGGATAATCTTCTTGAAAGATAAGGATTTTAGAAGGCGTATCCTCACAGTCATACCTTTGAATTGTAGTGAAAAAAACGTCTAAAGTAGATATTCGTCCAGTTACGGTACCAGGTTTTAAGCCCTTTAAATTAATATAATTTAAATATTGCTCAATTTCATTTCTAGTTAATTGATGAATCCTTCGAATACATTCACATTTTTTGTTCATAATATTAAAAAACTCTTTTAACTTTGGGGCTATATCTCTCACGTGGCAAAAACTGGAGGTGTTTAACATTAATTTACAATACCGCTTAACTACTTCTTTAAAATAATCATTTTCAAAACCCTTAAAATTGATCGTATACTCATAAGATGTTGGATTTACCTTATCTTCCGGTAACGAAAATTTTCTTCGATTCCAAACATCTTTATCCCATTCCTCGCCATCAAAATAGAAATCCTCATAAAATTCCATAAATTGCTTAAGATTAGTAACGTAGTAGGAATTCGCATGTACAGTGATTTTCTGTTGATTTACATCAAGCTTATAGTTCGTAGTGGTAGTTCTTACTCCTTGTTCCGCTAAGTAAGTTCGGTATTCCGTCAAAGCTTTTATTATCGGCACCTCAGTTATAGATGTAATGCCAGGATATTTTAAATTTAAAAACCCTAACATTCGGCTTATCACTGTTCCTTTTCTAATCCAAACAGATTTTGCATTCCAAGTTCCATTATTTAAGTGAACATAATAAAAGTACTTTAATTCTGTTTTCAACCAGATATTTTCGACTTTATTGAAATTTATCCAACGATTTTTTAATGATGGATTCTTACTTAACTCAATCGCACTAGGATGTGGGCAAATTCTTATATCCCATCTATCTGTTGCCCAAAATCCTTGTAAGACACTAGTCATATCCGCTATTTTTTTATTAATCTCTGTGCTAGTGACAAGCTTTCGATTAGTTGCAACGCTTGGAAATTTCATTTTTATGTTTCTCTCCCTTGAAGATACGCCTTATATTTATTCTTCATATCCTGATCAGAAAGATGAACGTACGTATCAAGTGTTGTTTGTACATGTGCATGACCTAACCTTTTTTTGTACGTAAGCAGCATCCCATCCACTTCTAATGTGTTCTGTGGCATGCGTATGACGTAACATATGGGCAGTAAATGTATATGGTAACTTAAAAGTGAGCCACCATAGCACTTGAAAACTGAGCCACTTTTGATAGAAAATAACCCTAGATCTATATTAGGGGGAATTATCAGGAGTGATTACATTGAATGATAAACAGAAAATTATTAAATTGTATTTGGAAGGTTTAAGTAAGAGAAAAATAGCAAAAGAATTGAAGAAATCCAGAAATACAGTTGATAAATATATTAAGCTTTTCGAACAAAGCAAACATAAAGATACTCGTAATCTTCCGATTACTGAAGACATCATGAAGCCTCCGACTTACAAAAAAAGAAAAGGTAGAAAACCAGTTTTAACGGAGGAAATCAAAAATATATTACGAGGTTATATAAAAGAGAACAAATGGAAAAGAAATCATTACATGACAAAGCAACAAATGAAAATAGTTGATATGCATGAAAAGCTCGAAGATGCGGATTTCGCTATTAGCTACACTACTGTACGAAACTTTGTGAATGAAGAGAATGAAAAATCAAAGGAAGTATATATCCGAAGACATTCTAAACCAGGGTACGAAGTAGAATTTGACTGGGGAGAGGTAAAGCTACAAATAGACGGTAAGATTAAAAGTTATTCCCTAGCAGTATTTACTTTAGCCCACAGTAATTATCGATTCGCTATGCTTTATGAATCTGAAACACGTGTCTGCGTTCTAGATGTTCATACAAACTTTATTGATCATGTAGGCTTCATACCGACGGTATTTACTTATGACAACATGAGAACAGTCGTTAAATCATTTGTTGGAAATGAAAAAGTTATAACAGATAGTATGGTGAATTTATCAAACTACTACAATTTTAAAATTAGGTTATGTCAAGCTAGAAGAGGAAATGAAAAAGGTCACGTAGAACGAAGTGTTGAATTTATTCGAAGGAAGACATTTTCTTCACAATTTACTTTTACTAGTTTGAAAGAAGCTGAAGAATACCTGTCAGTTGTTCTGGAGAAGCTAAATAACCGAAAACATCATGAACATAAAATTAGTCATAAGAAATTGATGGAGAATGAAAAAGCTGTATCAAGTCCTGCAATCGCACCTTTCGATGCCACAGACTTCATAGAGTGCCGGGTTGATAAATATAGTACTGTAACAATCAACCAAAATCGTTATTCTGTTCCAGAAGGTCACGTAGGTAAGCATATAAAGGCTAAAGTAGGAGCAAAGAGAATTAAATTATTTATAGACGGAGAATTAGCAACTGAGCATTTACGTAGCTGGGGTTTACATCAGTGGATTATGAATATTAATCACTTTCTAAAAACATTTGAAAAGAAAAAAGGTGCCATAGCTCAAAGTGAATGTTTGAGGCAGGCACCAACGCAAATAAAAAACTTATACAATGACCATTATATCGGAAAAGAGAAAGAATTCATAGAGTTACTTCTTTACATAAAGGAAAATAACAGACTAGAAGAAGTTTTAAGTGCAGTTAATAAACTAAATAATATTAGATTAGGCTATGTAAGTACTGAACGAATCCTTTTCATCTGTGAGCAATCGCCAACGGCGAATATTGATGATTTAAATCGTGATGAAACGACAAACCAATCAGAAAACAATATGCGAGCATATGCAAATATGTTTGAGCAAACAGAGAAAGAAGGCGTTTATTGTGGATAAAAAAGAGAAAGTAATTGAGATGTGTAGGGAGCTTCGTCTCCCTAGTATTAGGAGTATGGCTAAAGATGAAACATCGTTTGAGAATCCTACTTTAGCATATGATGTGTTATATCAAGTGCTTGTACAGGAACAAAAAGATCGTTTCTTACGTGCAAAACAAAATCGAATCCGTGCAGCTAATTTTCCTCAAAGAAGGTTACTAGAAGAAATTGTTCACGATGCTTTACCTGATCAAGCAAAGCAAAAGTTGCCTCATTTAAAATCATTAGATTTTATCAAAGAAGGACAAAATTTAATTTTAACAGGATCTCCAGGCACCGGAAAAACTCACATTGCCATAGGACTTGGAATGGAAGCATGTCTCGCGGGATACAGAGTGTTTTTTGCGACAGTGCCTTCACTAGTGAACCAACTAAAAGAACATCGTTCAGAACGAACGCTTCGATCTTTTGAGATGAAATTTGAAAAATATGATTTGGTTATCCTTGATGAGTTAGGATATATTTCTTTTGATAAAGAAGGAGCAGAATTATTATTCTCGCATCTTTCCTTACGAGCAGGAAGAAAATCAACAATTATAACAAGCAATTTATCTTTTTTAAAATGGCAAGAGGTTTTTCATGATCCAGTATTAACCGCTGCATTAACAGATCGCTTAACTCATAAATCTCATGTTTTAAATATGAATGGGCCCTCTTTTAGAATGAAAGAAACGGAAGAATGGATGAAATCTGGTGCTAATTAACGTGGCTCAAAATTGAATTGCGAAATGGCTCACTTTTCACTTGCGAAATACACAGTAAAGGTAATCCCTGTCCGTTTTACCAATCGCCTTATAAGGTCTAATACACTTTGATATTTTAGTGGTTGCCCAAAATAAGATTCTTTGAGATTTATAAATATATAATCATGCTCCAAATCTTCACCATACTCATGAACTAAATAATCGGTATATAAAGTCATTAATTCCTTGCTAACATCGATTGTTCGTTCTTTTCTAAGCTTAATATAAGCCCCGTTTTCATTGTGATCTCTTGGCGTGATATTAATCTGGTTATCCCAAGTAGAAATATCTTCGATACGAAGTGATAATACCTCTCCTACCCGAAACCCTCCTTCATACATAAGCATAATAAGTAACTTATCTCTTTTTGTATGACACGCATCGATTATTGCCTTAACTTGTTCGTGTTCTAATACTTGTACAATTTTCTTTTTTACTCGAAGCTTTAAAATATTTTTTTGATAAGATTTGCCTTTAGCTATATGGTGAAGAAACCCCTTAAAACTTCTTCCCCTTGCCTCTTTAGACATGTCTATAGCTTTAAAATCTCCTGTACGATTTAAATAATCTAAAAAACTAGTTACAGCATTAAGTATGGAATTAACTGAAGTTTCTTCTCTTTTAGCCTTCTTTGGTTGTAAATCTATTACCCTTACATCTCCTGTTGAATTTCTTAACCATCCTACAAATTTCGCTAATTCCTCAAATTTTAAATCTTCTAATCCAATTCCTCTCTGGCTCATAAATTCATAAAAGAGCTTGAGATGATAACAATATGTTTTAATCGTATTTGGAGCTTTCCCCGTATTATCCAAGAACTTTATATATCTCTTAACTGGTTCTACAACTTCAAAGTCTTTGTCTAGCAGTATGTATAGCGGATATGGTTTTTTCTCCAAAATTACTTTTTGAACTTTCATTTCTCCACCACCTTTAAACACTTTAACTACTATAAATAATACCTTTATATATTCAATAGTTAAAGCAGTAAAATTAAAAAAACCTAAACTTAAAGTACTTAGAGTACTCAAGTTTAGGATACTATGTTTAATGGTTGACCCGACGGATGGTTATGTGCAACTAAAATAGAACCTGAATTTGAAAGGATTGCTGTTTTCATGACTTCCCTTGGATGAACGATACTCGCATTCAAACTGCCAATGTGACAAACATTAATCGCTGTCGGTTGATTCTTAACATCTAAACACATGACGACAAAATATTCACGATCTAATTCCCCTAGGAATTGCTTAAACAAATTGTAACCATCTTCTGGACTTCGGATCGTTCGATCCTTGTACAACAGACTTGTCTCCTTTACGAGTCGAAGTGAAACGATGTCCACTCTTTTTGCTGGGATGTGTTTGTGGTCTTCCTTTACCGTTAGTAGTTCCATTTGTTCCGCTTGATTTTTATACGTCATCATTTTTGCTCTCCTCCTGAAATTAAAATAAGCCCTACCTCCAGTAAAGGAAGTAAGGCTTATTATTTATTCTATCAATATAACAATATATTCTTGAAGGGAGATTTGTTACTATTGATACTAAATTCTCTGTGTATACCATTTATGAACTACTACTACTAACTATAAATTAAACACAAAGAAAGAGCCCATTGACCGATTGCTCGATCAAAAGACTCTCTCTATTTTCCAAATTTCTAACTACCAGTTGTTTGTATTATGTTATAGCCTGTTTGTTGGACAGGTTCATACACTTTTAGAAACTAGTATTTAAAATCTGTTCGTTCTAATTAGCGAGTTGCAGTGATAAGGTTACCTAATTGTACAGTATTACCAGCTTTGTCTTTAGCCGCTGCTGCTGCTGCAAATTCAACAGTTACAGTTCCAGTTGCAAGGCTTACAACGCTACCAGATTTAACAGAAACAACAACTTGATTTTTAGAAATCTTAGTTGGATTTGCTCCTACTACTGCATTGTACTCTGTAAGATCTAAGTCTGCTGTAGCAACTGTTGTGCCTTCAACTTTAACTGCTAAATCAGCAATTGCTAAAGCTACACCAGGAGAAGCTAATGATGTTGCATCAACGTTTTCATTGAATGTAAGGATTAACTCACCAGCAATAACTTTTGCTGATTGAAGCTTAATTTTCTCGTTTTCGCTCACTGTTTTAACAGCTTGATAATCGTCCATTACTGTTCCAGCAAGGTTACGAGCACCTGTTACTGTTACAACACGATCTTTAGTTTCCTTATAAGCTGCTTCTGGAAGTGTAATTGTTAATCCTGTTCCAGCTGCATTTAATACGAAAGTAGATGCACTTGGAATTACAATTCCATCAATTTTATAGTTAAGGTGATTTGCTACAGATGCATATGTTACTGGTGCATCAAATGTAACAGCCACTTCACCTGCAGTTGAGTTAGCAACTAATGCAGCAACGTTAGGCTTAGTTTGTAAACCAGTTCCTACAGCAAATGGAATACGGATTTCATTATTTTTATTACCATTGTTTAATGAAAGATCTGTTAAAGTATCTTTTTTAATTACTAAAGTGTAGTTACCTTCTGTTAATGCACCAGGATATGTGAAAGTAAATTCACCTTTAGCCTCATTAATAGCAGTGAAATCGCCTGCTGCAACTGGAATTTGACGACCATTCTCAGCTAACACATACGAACCTGCTGCTAAATTAGCTGCATTAGTTGCACTTGGTGAAGTAGTAGCCAATGAAGCAATTCCTCCTGTTAAAGTAACGTCTAATACAGTACCTGTTGACACTGCTTTTTCTACAGTTGGCTTAGTAACGTCTTTACTTAATGTTACTGCTGTACTACCAGCAGCTGTGATGTTACCAACTGAATCTTTGATTGCCGGAATATATACTGTTAAGTTTGTAGATGTTTCATTTTTAGAACGATCATAAAGAACATCTAAATCAGCATCCGTACTAGCTAATGTTACTTTATACTGTCCCGGTTTTCCAGATACAGGAGTTGTTGTTTTCGTAACTAATTGTTTCGCACCTTTGTTAACTTGAACAGTTAACGGTCCTGCAGGAGATACATCAGTCACATTTTTATTAAATTCTAAGATGAATGACTTCTCATCTACAGCTGTTACTGATTTTAATACAGGTGCATTTGTAACTGGTGCATATGTGAAGTTAGATGAATATACAGATGTTGCTAAGTTTTTATAAACATCTTCATGTCCAGAAACTGCAATAGTATACGACTTACCTTGTTCAAGACCAGCTTGTGCTGAAGCAATTAAATCTGCTTTTGCGATAGTCGCTGTAGAAACGCCTGCTACTTTATCAATTTTAGCTTTATTCGCTCCTGCTGCTGCATCAAAGATATAAGAAACACCATTCACAGTAACTTTTGATACTGCTGGAGATGGTGAAACAGGCATTGTAGCCGCAGTTACAATTTGTTCGTTAAACGTAACAACTAGGTCACCATTTTCAGCTACTGTTACTTTTTGGATAGCTGGAGCTGTTGTATCGTTTAATTGGAATGCTACTGTAGCATTCTCTTCTAATACTTTACCTGAAGTTGATTTCAATTTAAGTTTTTCAACTTGTAACGCTAACGCCGTTTTATTATTTAGCACGCCTGCTGTAGTTCCAGCAACGCTTTCACCATCAGCTAAAGTAATAATTACAGTCTTTTTATCATCTTGAAGACTTGCTTTAGTACCCGCATTAGCAAATGCTAAATAAGTTGGTGTTGTTGGAGTAACAGTTAATTTATAATTACCAATTGTTTCAGCAGATGTTTTATCCATCTCTTGGTTATAAACAACTTGGATTTGCTTAGAGTTTAAAGCTGTTACGCTTTCAACTTTAACTTCTGTTACTTTAGCAACTGTAAATGCTGAAGATGTTACCGTTGCAGTTTCTTGATATCCTACTGTGTAAGATACGTTTTGATCTGCTTCATTAGCATAGATTGTTGGTACTGCAATTTTAGCCGTTTTCGTAGCTGCATCCCATTGAATAGATGAAGCGTTAATAGCTTTTGTAGCGCCATTAATATTTTGTGTTACTTTGAAGTCAGTTACTGCTGGTACTGATTTAGGATCCTTGTTGAATACTAATGTTACTGTACCGTTAACTGCTGTTGCACTTGCAACTTTAGCTGCAGTATAATCGAACGCAACTGAAGTACCGTTTACACTCACAGTACCCGCTTTTCCATCCAGGCTAGCGTGTGTAAGTGTATAGTTAGCGCCTGTTGCATCAGAGATAGCTGAAGTTGGTACAACTTTTTGTCCACCAACTAATACAAGGAAATCTGCTGCTTTTAAATCAGTTGTTGGTGTTTTTAGTTTAACTGATAACTCTGTAGCGTTAATCGACGAAAAACAACCTAAAAAATGGAATAAAAAGGATTCCAAGAAACTCACTCACACCAAGACTTTGTCCTGTTTTGTTGCTCCAAGCAGAGTTGTTCAATACAGATTAAAAAGTAAATGTTGCAATACATACGAAAACAAGACAGAAATAAAAAGAGTGTTTCAAGAGTTCTAGCAACTTTTTCTGCTCCACTTTGCGACAAAAACCCAAGCTCTTTTCTGCAAAACACTAACGAAAAGTCAGCTTTAGGTTCCAACGATTCCATACGTCTCAAGGCTTTTCAATAAAAACACCAAAACCACTGCACTTTCCTAAAGAGATTTACCTACATACACATCACTTTTCCAAGTACAATAGGTTAACCAACCTGGAATTTTGTTGCACCTTGCGAACAACTCACTCTCAGGAAGACAACAACTTTGGAAACCCAGACGCCAGAAAAAAGTAGTTTTTTACAGATTTCTGTCACAGCTAAGACTTTTAACATCAGCAGTCTTCTTTTCGCAACTTACATCTTATTTTCAAGCAACTGGATCTCTTCTATAGTTAATCCTGTTAAGCTAGAAATTTCTTTTATGTCCATACTTATCTGTAATAGCTTCATTGCCATTTTTTCATTTGCTTCGCGTAATCCCTTTTCAATACCTTGTTCTAATCCTTGTTCCAAACCTTCAGCCATCGCAGCTTCTTCTCTTAATTGTGCTTCTTTAATAAATGATTCTTCATCCAAGACTTCTTTTAATCGAGCACGATATGCCAAGAGTCCTGCTGGTTCTACACTGATTTCATTCCAACTTGCAAATGCATCTTGTAAATTTTCGTCCTTCATCGCAACCGCCTCCAATTCTTTATAAATCTCTTCATAGTAAGTTTCTTTTCGTTGATCTACCATTCCGAGTAGTAATAGCCAACGAGCTAATACATCATTCCAAGGATCTAGTAGATCTTCTTTCCAGTGTGTTAACAGTTTAGGTATTTCAATAAAATGCAATTCTAGTACATCATCAATACGAAACTTTTCTTCGTCTTCATATAAATGATAAGAGGTATGAAACAAATCTGTTTGTGGAATAAGATTAAAGTTCAATATATTAATAACGATTGTTGGTTTTAGTTGAGTATATGGCATGCCTTTGAGTATTTGATCTGAATAGATACGGGACCAATAATAAAGACTACGATTGACCATGTCATACTTATTCGCAAACTGAATTTCCACATTAATTTGATGTCCATCTTGCGTAGTCACTAATATGTCTAAACGGGATTGTTTGTCTGTCTGGTAATCGCCGCCAATTTCCACATTATTAAAAGTAACTTCTTTAATCGTATCTCTACCTGTTCGCTTTAAAATCGCATTCAAGAATACAATTGTAATCTTTTTATTCTCATCTGTACCAAATAGCTTCTTAAAGGCAAAGTCGATTTTAAGATCCATAAGTTTAGATAATGGGAGTCGTTTCATTACTCGTTTATTCATGCAGCCACCTCAATCTTCTTATAGCAATTATACCATATTTCAATCCGTATTTCTAAAATAACTGATTTTTCTTAACGATGTTTTCTGCCAAGTATCTGAGCTCAATCTGAGAAGGTTATTTTTTTATGTCCCTTACAATAAAACCCCTCGTTAGCTCTTCTAAAAAAGGATAAAAACTAAATTTATTTTCTTGAAAAAGTGATGCCATACATGGAGTGATTATAAAAATCCCAAAACCCCTTTAATTTTTTAAAGAGAGTATTATAAACGTCTTTCATTTCAGTAATCTTAAAACCATATTTCATACTTAATCAATACCGATACATCCATCAAGAGAAATCTTAAGTTTGTTAAATCCAGAAGAACAATGATCTATTCCCATCTATATGAGCCATAGAACCTTTCAAGTAACATACTTTATAAAAACTACTAATAATGAGAGTAATTTCAAAATAACAGAACTGCTACCCATTCTTTTTTTAGAGATGCTTTGAGTAACAAATGTAGGGATAACAGTATATATCCCTACAGACATTCCAAGAAGAGAGGGTTGACTGGGACAGTCCTTCGTGTTTTCTCTCCTAGGATTTCACTCCAAAAAAGAAGCAAGGGGTTTAGTGGTTTTCCCTCTCGTTCCTTGCGGTGCATGGCTTTGTCGATCTATTTTCTTTGGATGTTCAGGACTTTCTGCGGTGCTTGCAAGGTTTTTTTTGCGGAGTGGTCTTCAAAAGTGTAGTTTAACTACAAAAAAAGAAGCAGTAATGGCTGCTTCCTAGTGGATGTTCAACAATTGAGCAAGCTCTTTTTCATATCCATACTTCCGAAAGAAATCGATCAGTGCTACTTCAAAGATATCTCGTTGATTGACATTCTTTTCTTCTGAGAAATCTTTTACCATCGTAGCCAGAGAATGAGCAATCTGTGTCGTTTTGGGTGCGCTCACCCCTTCAATGATGTATCGTGGAATTTTACTACCATTACCGTACGGTTGAAGAATCTCCGTTAACTTGTCTTGATTATGTGACAGCATCTTTAGTAATGGAAGATAGGCAGCAAGTTCGGAATCACTGTGAGTAGGTTGAAGACGTTCAGCGGTCACACTTATTTCCTGTGACTGCTGCTCACCTTCTGCAAATGATTCGTGTGCATCTTCCTTAGACGATCCAACTATCTGTGGTTCTAACTCGTAATTATTGAGTTCTGAGTTCCACTTGTATCCTTTACACCCCATGTATTGTGCAAGCTCTGTCATATCCTTAAAACTAAACTTCTGACAGGACAAGGCTGGTTGTTCAGGGTTTGTAGCCAACCACTGGATGATTCGTGAGGGCTTTGAAGTATCTTGTTGCTGAGACACTACCATCAACTGAGGAATATAGTTTTGAAGACGTGCATCAAAACGGTATCCTTTGCGTCGCATGTAAATGTCTAATGACTTGTAAGTCGCGTAATCATAGTCAGTGGCTAATTCCTCCCTTGTCTTTCCAGCAGTTAAGCCCGTCAAGATGGCATGTACGCGCTCGTCATCTTCAGGTGCAACTAATTCAACAGGTTTTTTCATAGTCATTCACTCCTCTTCTAATCCTGTATCTTACAAGTTCAATCCATTTACAGCCGACTGAAGATCACATTCATCTATGTGAACGTAGACAGCCGTTACTGTTCGGTAATCCGAATGTCCTAACAAAGCCGCAACTGTAGGAATCCCTGTTCCGTTCTTCACGAGTTTGGAAGCAAAAGTATGACGTAACACATGGCAGGTGACATTCTTTTTCCACTTCAATTCTTTAACTGCTTCATTTAACAGGCGGTTAATGTACTGAGCAGAAATCGTTCCCGTTTTGGCTGTCGCAAAGAACAACTTACTACCTTTCACAAAACCTCTTGGCCCTTTCTTGTAGCGGAGTAGGTAAGGCTTCAAGTCACTAGACAAAGGAAGCGTGCGTGGCTTATTCCCTTTTCCATGACGTACGTGAATTTTGTTGTTGGTAAAGTCAATGTCTTCAAACGTTAAGGCAAGACACTCGGAAATTCGTAAACCAGTAAAGGCCAATGTACGAACGACTATGTTCCCAATCTCATGGTCTATCGTTCCAAGCAACGTCTGAACTTCATCAGCCGTTAGGTAATCTCTCCTCAACGTGTGATTCTTAACATTTTCAAGGTATTGTGTGGGATCTTTCTCTAGTAATTCCATTCTCATCGCATACTTAAACAGATTACGAATACCATTCAATGCGACATTGATACTCGCAGGTTTATATCCCTTTTCTGTGTCTAACCAGTCTAAGTAGCGTTGAATGTCTTGCTCTTTAACGTCCTTCAGCAGTACAGGACCGTTCTTTTCCGATTGAATCCAATGCGTGAACTGACGACAAGCATTGATGTAACTTCGAATCGTTTCCTCACTCTTCTTCGCAGTACGTAATTGAACTTCAAACCCCGGTAAACTATTCATTGTATACATAGCTATCGCTCCCTTATTTTAATCATTATATATAATTAAGAATCCTGCTGATTCGGCGGCCACCTTACCAGCAGGTCTTAACAACTGATGTTGCGTCGTCTGATTACCGTTGTAAATCCTCTGCGATCATTGCTTTTATGTCAGGTCTTACCCCTTTTATCTTCTTTAGAGGAGTGATGCCTTTCTTCTGAGATGGAGGTGCAAGTACGACTTCTTCATTGGCACTAACAGAATCCAACAAGTCTAAAGACATTTTCAGCACATACACTGTTTGCTTTGCTTGGACACCTTTGTCATTAGGTAATTTTCGATCTCGTGAATGTTTATTGGCTTCATGATCCAACAGACCGTCCTTCTTCAGACCTTTCAAAACCACATCGCTACTACTGAATTTGCCTTCAGTGAGCCATTCATCCATGACTCCTTTTAAAATCGCAACTTCCAAGTAGTCGGCTTTCTTCTTGATACTCCCGTAGCATTTCATTCCTGTAAACTTAGTTATATTGGTATTAAAACCAGCCTGGTTCTGGAGCACTTTCTGTTGCAAGAAGTCAAAGGAACGGGTTTCGAGTGAACGATTTTCCATGTTCTCTTGGTCAATCTCAATGAGGAAATCTTGAAGTCCATCAATGGAAACTTCAAAGTCAAAACAATCATTCATGAGATGTGCGGTCAACAGTTGAATGGCATACTTATTAGCTAATCGCTCTGAGAAACTGTCTTTACTTGGCATCTCTTCAATCAAATCCAGTTTTATCTGATCGAAAATTTCCGACCATTCTGCTTCTTGGTAGTGATTAATGACGTATTGTGCAAATAGAGGCCCTGCTTGTCCATGATTGGCCATCAATTGGTTCTTGATGACTTCTGCGTGTGCAGCAGACTCTGTCCAATTACGATTGCCAATTTCAATGATTCGTACTTCTTTACCTGTATTCTGATTAGATAGTGCAGTAAGTGGCTGTTCACCAGTTGAACCAAAGGCACCATCCCATTCTTCTTGATCTTTCAATTTCGACTCACTGTCTAAACGTGCTTTATCTAGTCCTGCCGCTATTAGATAAATGATTTCTGTGAACTGTGCATTAGTCTTCGTACTGGACTCATCTAACACAAGAGGCACTCCATGATTTCCTGCAAGGATTTTCATAGTGGCATTAAAAGTACCATTCCAGCTTTTCAATAAGCCACTACTGTTCGGTTTTCCAAATCCACTGACCATAAGTTGAGAAGCTGTTGTTTTACCCGTTGAACTATCTCCGTAAATATGAAGCATTAGCACATCTAAACTCTTTGATTCTGCTAGTAAAGCGTTGATGACTGCACTGAACCCATATACCAATACAAACTCTAATTGTGGTCTGCCTAGAACTTGTTCTGTGATGACTTTTCTCCACCCTTGGTAGCTGCCTTGTGGTTGAATGTCAAAATTTCCGTTGTACGTTGATCGCGTTTCATTTGCTACTTCTTTTTCCGTCAAACTTTTCGCATGGTAGTATACGAGTTCATTTTCATTCTTCTTCCACCCCAGTGACGAATGCTCGTAATGTGTGTTTTTAAGAATGCGTTCTTGTTCCAAAAGGTAGGAGATGACAGCTCTGTAATTACCTTCACTTACATCTGCGCCTATCTCTGCAAGTTGTTGAATTTTCTTTTCACTGAAAATGGCTCGTGTAGTAAATACACGATGGAACTGTTTTCGGGCATAAAAGATAATATCAAATGTGACTGTACCTGTTTCAAGATTTTGAGTGATTCGATCAATCCAGATTAATTTAAACAGCATGGACCTCGTGATTTCATTCGTTTCCGATTCTATTTCCTTTAGAAACACAGCTGTCTGACTCACACTGTAGTTTGGCAACTCCACGTACTCATTACGTTTAATTGGTATTGTCATTTCGCTAGGTTTAATCGGTCTATCGTATTTCATTACTTTCTTAAAGCTCATGTGAACTACTCCTTTTTCAAAGGCGATTGTTTGACCAACCACCTTTGAGAATTATATTTGCTACTTGTATTCAATGAAGAATTAAGCAAACTGGAAGCGGTATTCGTACTTTACATCGACGTCTAGTTCCTTCATTTGCAAGTCATAAGCGTCTACAAGAAGATCCACATCTGCCTCTGTTTCCATCGCCCAAGGCATTCCTAGAATTGTATGAACGTCATTGTCCTTAATTATCACTTCTTCAATATCGCAAATATTCCCGAACTTTTCTTTACAGTACTTGTGGAACTGCTCTAAATCAACACCTGCTGAGATAGGGCTTATCGTAATACCACCAATTGTTAGAAGACCAACATCCTTCACACCATTTGCGTAAAACACTTTTTCACTCTTCATCTTAGTCGTTTTCATTTCTAACACGCCCTTTTCATTTTTTAGAAATCATATCTTTCGGTTGTTCTAATGATTTGATAGAGGGTTTCTGGTTGCTTTATCCCATATTCCAATAAAAAATAGTTGAAATAATCTTCCAAAGCTTTAGCTTGTGTTGCTTTCACAGTTAAATGATGTTCTGGAAGAAATAGATCTTCGTATCCACCTTCTAGAAATAATTCTTTAATATCCTCAATGTCAAACTTAACATCATAACGAATATCGTTAATTTTAGATTTAATGATATCCAGAACTGATTTTTCTCCTAAACCAAGATAAGCACGTGGTAAAAACATATTTTCTATTCCAATAGCTGAAGTATCCTCTATTGGATGAATCTGCATTTGGTTGGCACGTTTACTATCGATTTTTTTTGTCAATTTACTCTACTCCTGTCTTTTTTTAGTTTTCATTAAGCTAAGTTAGCAAATACTACTACTCTCATAATTTCGATGCTGACTTTCATAAGTCGTCTCCAACACATCCTCTTCTTTTTTTTGGAAATCATATCTTTCGGTTATCTTTTTAGGTATGCTAGAAATTAGGTTGAATTTGTACATGGTACTTAGGACAACAGTGACGGCTGCAACCATCACTGTTGGTTTTTTTAGTCGTGTTAATTTCCATCTTCATCTGGATAGGGTTCAAACACGTACTTGTAGTTAACTGAATCATTAAGAACATTCATGCAACTATCAAAGAATGACGCGCACTGTACGATGTCCTGTTCGGATGATATATGAATGTGCTCTTTTAGCATGATATGCATTGCACCCCACATTAAAAAGACACTCGTGTCAAAATTTACCGAACGAAAATGATTTTCACAAAAGCAACCAGTACTTCAATCGCTAGTTCAATAGATTCATCTGGAACATCAGGAAGATAAACCACTACATCATAAATTTCAAAATCACCTCGTTTAATGTGAAGCTCTTTGAGTTGAAAGAGTGCTTTCTCGTATGGGGTTACCTCAGGCATCATTCGACATTTTCTTCATGACTATTTGCATTAACATCTATCGTAATATTCACGATTGTGGTCCCTTCAATTACAATGACTTCGCTCTCACCAAACGTGATGGACGTTCGGTTACTGAAGTCTAAGTCGAACAACTCAGTGATGCAGTTTACTAAGCTTGCAGAGTAGATTGTGTTCTCTTTTGTCTTGCCCTTTAAGTAATGGGAATTCTCACTAGAATCGTCACAGTATACAGAAAGAACTTTCTCAGCATCGTCTACTACAATTTGTACTGCTGATGGCCAGTTTAATGAGTCTAGGATGTCATCAGCGAGTTTAGTTCGCTTACCGTTAGGACTGTTTACTACTGACAATGCACCCGATCCTGCACTACCGCGACCGTTAGAGGACTCGATTTCGACTTTCCCTTGTCGCCATGTTGACATTGACATTGACATTGAGTCTAGTGCAGCAGCAACTGATTCTTGTTTTGCTTCAACCGTTTCAGGCTCAGTTTCTTGAACCGGCTTTTCTAATGTCAGCAGTGCTTTCGATTCATCAGATTTTTCTTTGCCTCGTTTATTTGCCGTTCTCAGTCTGTCTATCGCACTTCCACCTAATGGTGTTTTTTTCATCGTTGGTTCAGTCATTTAAATTCGCTCCCTTTGTATTAATTTGATTCAACAGATATGACAGATAGTTCAAATTTGCTTTACGCTTTACCTGTTGCTCTTAGCAGTAGTAGTTTAGAAAACAAGTTCCACATGAGTAGTCCCTCCCTCGTATGTAATTGTGAATTGCTTTGTTTCAAATGTGTGTTTTAACACCTCGCAATTTGAACTATACCTAGCGTTTTTCTTCAAATCAAGTGTTTATTGGTTGTTAACGACTCAGCGTTAAGTTATGATATCTGTGTATTGACAACTTTTTTATGATATTATCATATAAAGTTTCAGCAATAAGTATCGCTAGTAGCTTGATGAATCAAGCTTCAGATGAGTTTATTGCAAAATAAGGGGCAGTGGACCTTTATTTCCTCTAGAACGTACGAACCACAGATAATTTGACCACTTTTAAGTATGTCTAAATTGTGACATCCTTCTTTTTAATTAGCTTTAAGGATGATACCTAATCAAATCAAGCAACGGAAACGTGCATTATTAAATTGATTAAACGAGGAGAGAGTAAATGAGGAAGAGTGAAGTAGAACGAAGACGGGATGCTATTCGAGAACTTATCTACGAAGGAAAAGCAATCCGTACGAAAGAAGAATTTAAAGAACGACTAGAAGAAAAGGGGTTTTTCGTAGCGCCTACGACAATTAGCAACGACCTGAATGATCTAGAGATCGTCAAGGACCCTAGAAGAGGTTATACGTTTATAAAAACAGAAGAACACAATAAAAATATTAGTACCTTAGGCAAAATGATTAAACAAGAAGATTGTTACAGTCCAGTTCCTCACGTCACAATCATTAGCTATGACCGCGGTCAATATACTGCAGCTGAAATCTCCTCAACTATCATGAAGAGTCGAGATTTTTATGGAAAAGATCCAACGAAAATAGCCATCTCAGAAAGTTTAAATGGGAATTTAGTCATTATTTCTGAGGAACCTGATTTCAAACGTGAACTACCTTTAATACACATTGAAGATATTCATAAGGCCATGGCAAATGATACTCAAACCAAATGATGCATTTCTAAAATTTAAGAGTATGCAAATTTAACCCCTATACGATAAAAGTATAGGGGTAGTTTTATTTCGCTAGGTACGCTTCAAGCGCTTTATAGATCACTTCTGTCATTGGCACATTGCACTCCTGCTTGATTTGTCGCAACTGTTTTAATTGATCATTATAAATGTAGGTCGTAACACGCGTATTGATCTCTTCAAACCGTTTTCTCTTACCCACACCTAGCTTCTCTTCAAATTTGCTATTATCTTCAATGATGATTTTGTTCACACTAGTGACCTTCTTTGGTCTTACAACTTTTCGTTTAGGTAGTTCTGGCTGAACTTCTGATGATTCTTCCATTCGCATTATCTCTTCTTTCTTCTCTGCAGCTTCTTTTGCTGCACGTTCACTTGCAGCTTGATTCACTTCTCGCAATCTTTGTCTGGTTTCATTAGGCTCTGGTGGTTTCTTAGTTGTAAAGCTTGGTAGTGTTGGATCATTCTCTGGCATGGGTAGTGCCTCCTTATGAAGTAATGTAGACTAAGACGCATATGTCTCCATCTATTGATTTGTTTCCAAAGACATTTACGTTTAAGTGGATGTGTACATCTACCTGATTTATTTGCAGACAAAAAAAGAAAGCCCCAATGAAAATGAGCTTCCTTCCCAATCCTTAATTATCTGACAGCACTTCTTCGACAATTGCAGATGCAGCTGCAATGACAGTTACTAAAATGACTTTTTCCCACATGATTGTCCACCACCTTTCAAAATTGGTACGCTCTTGACGTTTCTTTCCCTCGGACAGCCTGTTTTTCTGCCTTTGAGCGTGTTTATTTGGACTGCCTTGACGTTGACCTTCGTCGCTGACAAAAAGCGCCACAAGCTGAATTTCCTCGTCCCTGTCCTTTTCAGCTTTTCGCTTAGTAATCACTTGGAAAGAGAATCATCGTGCCATCACTTCCTTGATCCATCATCCAAACCGTTACCTCAATTGGCTTCTCTTCCTGTAAGGTCACATGAATGACTGTTTCTCGTTCAGGTTCTTCTTGTGATTGAATGACGAATTGATTTTCTTCTTCAGCGTAAAACTTAAACACCTGCAGGTAATCGGTCATGATATCGTTATGATTCGAGAAGAATTGATACAGAAATAGCTGATGTTCCGCTGGTAATTCTTCCGCAATGGCTCTTGTGACGTAAATGGGTTTCTCTATTGAAAATATGATGATCAGTCCTTTCTTTAAAGATTAAATCTACTTTTACAATAGTTCTAAAGCACTGCTCTTGTCATTCCTTGAAGTCTGGATGTACATCTGAGAAGTCATGTCTACGGAGTGATGCCCTAGAATCTTGCTGACGGTGACGATCGGAACACCTCTTCTCAGAAGTAGGGTTGCACAGGTCCGTCGAAAAAGATGCGGATACAGTTTTAAATCCACCTCTTTAGAAAGATGTACAAGAAGATCGCGGACGGCGTCTCTGTGCATTTTTTCGCTTCTCTGGGACACCAAAAGATACAGACTCCCATTAAATTTAGATGCCTGACGTTCTCCGTTTTGGTACACGTTAATTAATTCCATGAGATCAGTCCGAATGCTCACTTCTCGAACCTTGCCACCTTTGCCAGTAACGATTAAAGTATGTTGGACAAAATCAATATCATTTAGCTTAATAGCGGTTAATTCGGATACTCGGACAGCAGTATATAATAATAGATGAACGATTAAGCGATTTCTGATGCTAACTTTTCTATCATCAGCTATATAGGCAAGTACACGGTCCACTTCTGCATCCGTTAACGCTTCGACCACTTGTTCACTTCCTGAAGCAATAGACACTTGATCTTTTCTCACTTGAATATAGTTGTCCTCAACGATTACTTTCAACTGGAGATAATCATTGAACACTTTGAGACTATTGACCTTTTTATTAATAGTGGACACTTTATAATTGCCATCGAGTAATAATTGCTTGTAACGGACAAAGGAATAGCGACTTAATGGCATTACTTCATCCACTGCTTCTTCTACTAAATACTTCTGGAATTGCTTCACATCATTAGAATAGGATTCTATTGTCTTCGGACGCTTCCCATCTTCCAGTAGCCATTGGCTAAAGCCCGTTAAATAATTCATCAGCAGTTCCTCCACAAAATAAAAGGACCATGAATGCCGATTTCTGCATCCATAGCCCCTTGATTGATCATTTCATTTTCAATGATGATTGTATCTTGTGTGAGAATCATCGGTTTTAGTTTCCACCACATTTAGTTCACCATCCCTTTATCGTTTTAAGTAACTCGCGTCAGTTATTTAATAATGTCGTGAGTCTACATCCACTTAAACATCATCGAATCCTTCTACATCAACGTTTATGTTTACGGTTACGTCTACTCCTTAGTAATGTCGTGAGAAAGGAGCACTATTCTTTACTAATGTCGCGAGTTTTAATCAGTCAATGACAGTGTTTTTCTGTAGACTAGCTGTCCATTTTTTGTGATGACTTGCAGACACCACTCTGGACTATTCGGATAAAATCCAATTGCACCGACCCATTCTGTTTCGTTATCATCAGCAGCAATCATGATTTCATAAAGTAACGTATCTGGTAAATTCTTAATGACTTCACGCGGAATAAAGCATTGCGCTACTTCATTCATACCTAGCTCAGTTGCTTCTACGGCTACATCATCTACTAGTCGATTCACATTAAACTTTTCTTCTAAGGTACATAGAAGCCATTCAACTTCTCTTGAAAGATGATTCGTCATTAGACCATATACCCCTTTTCCTTTAACGAAATGAATCGGTCATCACCAATGATTAAATGATCAAGGACGTCTATGCCTAATATTTTACCTGCTTCAACTAATCGTTTCGTCACATCGATGTCCTCTGGAGAAGGTTCGGGCTGTCCTGATGGATGGTTGTGTGCGACTAAAATAGAAGCTGAGTTGGATAGTATGGCTGTTTTCATGACTTCTCTTGGATGAACGATACTCGCATTCAAACTACCAATGTGACAAACGTTAATCGCTGTCGGTTGATTCTTCACATCTAAACACATGACGACAAAATATTCACGATCTAATTCCCCTAGGAATTGCTTAAACAAATTGTAACCATCTTCTGGACTTCGGATCGTTCGATCCTTGTACAACAGACTTGTCTCTTTTACGAGTCGAAGTGAAACGATGTCCACTCGCTTTGCTGGGATGTGTATGTGGTCTTCTTTCACCTTAAGTAGTTCCATTTGTTGTGCTTGTTGATTGTACTTCATCATTTTTGATCTCCTCCTGAAATTAAAATAAGCCCTACCTCCAGTGAAGAAAGTAAGACTCGATGTTTGTATTCAGGTTTATAATATATTCTTGAGAGGAGATTCGTTACTGATAAAACTATACTCTTTGTGGATGCCATTACTGAACTACTACTAACTATAGATTAAATACAAAGAAAGAGCCCCTTGATCAATTACTCGATCAAAGGGCTCTCTGTTTCAACAACTAAAACGAATTGTCTAATGTATTGATAATATTTAATAAAAAACGGTATCAAACTTAATATTATTTATAATATTAGCGAGTTACATTTACAATTTTCGCTGTAGCTTTGTTACCTGCTAGATCTAAAGCTTGTGCAGTTTCTTTAACTTCTACAGTAATTGTACCTGTTGCAAAGTTAACACCTGCTGGTGCTTTAATACGAACTTGATTTACTTCAACTTTAGTAGTTGCTGTATCATCAGTTTTGTTATATGCCTGTGCAACTGTACCTACGTCTGTTCCATTAACTTTTACAGTAAAGTCTACTGGAAGGAACTTGTTACCAGTAGTCATAACACTAGTATCAACATTCTCATTGAATGTCAAGATGATATCATCACCTGATACTTTAGCAGTTTGTAGATTTACTTTTTCATTTTCAAACACTTTAGCTACAGCCTGATATTCTTCCATTACTGTTCCAGCAAGGTTACGTGCTCCTGCAACTGTCACAACACGATCTTTAGTTTCTTTATAAGCTGCTTCAGGAAGTGAAATCGTTAATTTAGTTCCAGCAGCATCTAAAACAAATGTTGATGCGCTCGGAATTGCGATTCCATCAATCTTGTAATTTAGGTGATTAGCTACAGATGCATAAGTTACTGGAGAAGCGAATGTTACATCTATTTCTCCTGCTCTTAAATTATTATCTGCTTTCAATGCTGTAACGTTCGGCTTAATTTGTAAATTTGCACCTACTGCAAATGGAATACGGATTTCATCGTTTTTGTTACCATTATTTAATGATAGGTCTGTTAATGTATCTTTCTTAACAACTAATGTGTAATTACCCTCTACTGTTGTTAAAGAAGTTGGATATGTGAACGTGAATTCACCATCAGCTTCATTAATAGCAGTAAAATCAGTTGATGCAACTGGAATTTGACGACCATTCTCTGCTAAAACATATGAACCTGCTGCTAAATTAACTGCACTAGATGCACTTGGTGAAGTAGTTGCCAATGAAGCAATTCCTTCAGTTAAAGTAACATCTAATACCGCACCAGTTGAAACTGCTTTTTCAACTGCTGGCTTAGTAACATCTTTACTTAACGTTACAGATGTGCTTCCCGCTGCCGTAATGTTACCAACCGCATCCTTGATTGCTGGAATGTATACAGTCAAATTAGTAGAAGTTTCATTTTTTGAGCGATCATATAATACATCCGTAATTACATCTGCACCAGTTAATGTTACTTCGTACTGACCAGGTTTACCAGGTACAGGAACTGCTGCTGTTGTCGCCAATTGTTTTGCACCTTTGTTCACCTGAACTACAAAAATACCAGATGGAACAAGCGATACATCTTTATTAAATTCTAAGATAAATGATTTTTCATCTACTGCTTTTACTGTCTTAAATACTGGTGCATTAGTTACTGGTGCATATGTGAAGTTGGAAGAATAAACAGATGTTGCTGTTTCATTATAAACATCTTTTTGTCCTGAAACTGCAATAGTGTATGATTTACCTTGTTCTAATCCAGCTTTTGTTGCAAGAATCAAGTGAGCTTTAGTTATCGTAGCTGTTGATACTCCACCTACATGTGCAACTGCTGCATCACCTGTACCTGCTGTTGGTGCTAGGTTATATGCCACGCCATTAACTGTAACTTTTCCTGTTGCATTGTCAACTTGTTCATTGAACGTTACAACTAAGTCGCCATTTTCAACTACTTCAACTTTTTGTACAGTTGGTGCTGCTGTATCATTCAATTGGAATGTAACTTTTTTTGCTGTTTCCAGTACTTTACCTGAAGTAGATTTGACATTTATTGCAGCAACTTCCAAGCCAAGCGCTGTTTTATTATCTAATAGTCCAGCAGCAGTCAATACCGCTGTAGCTTTTTCAGTAGCACTCAAAGTGATAATAACAGTTTTCTTATCATCTTGTAGTACGGCTTTTGTAGCCGTAGAATCAAATCCTGTGTATCCTGTTCCAGCCAAAGGTGCTTTAGTTAATTGATAGTTAGTTATATCCTGAACAGATGTTTTATCCATCTCTTGGTTATAAACAACTTGGATTTGCTTAGAGTTTAGAGCTGTTACGCTATCAACTTTAACTTCAGTTACTTTAGCAACTGTGAAAGCTGAAGATGTTGCTGCAGCAGTTTCTTGGAATCCTACTGAGTAAGAAACATTTTGGTCTGCTTCAGTAGCATAGATTGTTGGTACTGCTAGTTTAGCAGTCTTAGTAGCTGCATCCCACTGAATTGAAGAAGCGTTGATCGCTTTTGTAGTACCATTGATGTTTTGAGTAACTTTGAAGTCAGTTACAGCTGGTACTGATTTAGGATCTTTGTTGAATACTACTGATACTGTACCGTTAACAGCTGTAACACTCGTAACTTTAGCTGCAGCATAATCAAATGCAACTGACGTACCATTTACACTAACAGTACCCGCTTTTCCATCAAGGCTAGCGTGAGTAAGTGTATAGTTAGCACCTGTAGCGTCAGAGATTACTGAAGTTGGAACAACTTTTTGTCCATCAACTAATACAAGGAAATCTGCTGCTTTTAAGTCAGTTGTTGGTGTTGTTAGTTTAACTGATAACTCTGTAGCGTTAATCGACGTTACAGTTGCAACTGGATTCTTTAACGCTTCTGCATTAACAACATCATTCGCACGAACTAGGAAACTAGCCATTTGTGAACGAGTTACATGACCAGCAGGCATGAATTTATTTACTACTGTAACATTTTGAGAAGCGATTGTTTCGATATAACCTTTTGTTTCTGCATCTAAATGATCGATATCAGTCATTTTCGAAACATAGTTTTCAGCTTTTTCAAGTTCAAAAGTTTGTGTAACAATTTTAGCCATTTGTGAACGAGTTACATTACCAGCTGGGTTAAGATTTGATTGCGTGAACGCTCCTGCATTTTTAACAACTAAAGACGCATAGTAAAGTTCTTGTTCGAAATCAGCTCCTGATTTATAGCTAACTGGAATATCATTGAATAGTGTAACTTTGCTTTCAAGGTCATGTACTTTCGCGTAGTTTTCTACTCCTGAATCTCCAGCAATATAACGAGCTAGTGTAAGCGCTGCTTGTCCACGAGTGATATGCGTGCTCGGGTTAAATTTTGCTGCATCTTGGAAAAAACCAAGAGTAACTGCTTTATCGATGTCAGCTTTAACGCCTGCATCAACACCATTTAAATCACTAAATCCTGCTGCTGATACTACTGGCGCTACCGCCGATGCTACTAGTGCTGCTGATGCTGCTGTTACTACGAATTTCTTGTACTTACTTGGTTGGTTAGCCATTAAATAATTTCCTCCTCTTAATTACAATTAATATAGTCATCTACTTTCACGGCAAAATGAAGAGTCGAAGACATTACACACTAAAGTATAGATTTCAACGGTCAGCATGTCAATAACAAGTTAGTAATATAACAAACTAGTTGCCCCACATTGCCTAATATATACCGTCACTACTATACTACTCTATAATTAATATATTTCAAGTGTTTTACTATATTTATAAGTCAGTAAAGAATAATAGGTTTTCAAAACTAGAGAAACACAAAGCGCCTTGAACAGAATGGGATCTGTTCAAGGCGCTTCGTTTGGTCAACCAACCAACTTGCTTTTATATATGTTATAGAGGAAATTACCCTTACAACTTTGTATTCTATCAGTTCTATTCCTATCTTACAAGTCTGTATTGCTTATTTACCTGATAATATTTCCAAGAGAAATTTTGGTAAATTCATTTGCCTTTTTATTCGACTTGGTTCCTTTAATAACCGGTACAACCATTCAGCACCAAACTTTTGAAATAGCGCCGGGGCTCGTTCGATATTTCCTGCTAGTACATCAAATGACCCACCTACCCCTTGATAAAGATAAGGATGCAGTTCGTTTCGGTGTGCTTCTATCCATTGTTCTTGCTTTGGTGAACCCATGGCAACGAATAAGATATCTGGCTTCGCTTCATTTATTGTTTGAATGACTTTACTGTTATCTGATTCATATCCATCTTGAATGCCTGCAATAATTAAGGTTGGATAGATTTCTATTAATTTAGCTGCAGCCTCTGCTGCAACTCCTGGTTTTGCGCCGTATAGAAATATAGACTTTTGTGTTGCCGCCGCCTCTTTAACGATATGGTCCATCATATCAATACCTGTTACGCGTGATGTAACATTGCCTTTTTTTAGTTTAGAAGCAATGATAACGCCAATGCCATCAGGAATTTGGTATTCAGCACGGTTAAGAAGTGCTTTAAGTTCTGGGTCATCTTTCGCTTTCATCAACTTTTCAGGATTGATGGCAACGATAAGTGCTTTTTCTTGTCGTTCTATATTACTGAAAAGCTTCGGTATGAGCTCGTCGTAACTTTCGGTGTTAACCGAAACCCCTAGTATCATTTCCTTCATATAATAGGAAGTCCTTTAATGGGTAGTCCTTTGTTCTTTCCGTCTCCGAGTTTCTCAAATTGGAAGCCGGCTTTTTCCCATTGCTCACGATTTAAAGCGTTTTTCGTATCAAGAACTAGCGGATTACTTGCTGCCATTTTCAACGTTGATGGATCAAGATTCTTAAACGCTGTATGGTCTGTCGTTAAAATAAGCAAGTTTGCATTTGCAACAGCTTGGTTTAAAGTTGCTTTTTGAGTTGGGTGCTCGAGATTATGAATATGTGGATCGAAAGACGTAACTTCAATATTTAATTGCTGAAGTTCTTTAATCACTTCTGTTGACGGACTTTCTCTAAGGTCATCAATGTCCCCTTTGAAAGCCAGTCCTAAAACTGCGACTTTACCGTTTTGGATGCCATGTTCTTCAAGCAATGTTTTAGCTTTTTCTGCAACGAATTTTGGCATACCATTATTAGTCAAACGAGATTTTTTAATAATATCCGAGTTTTCTGGGCTTAATTCAACAAGGAACCATGGATCTACAGCGATACAATGTCCGCCAACACCAGGTCCTGGCGTATGGATATTAACGCGTGGGTGGAAGTTCGCAAAACGAATCGCTTCCCATATATCAACGTCAATCGTTTCTGCAATTTTAGCGAGTTCATTCGCAAATGCAATATTAACATCGCGGTACGTATTTTCCATAACTTTAACAAGTTCTGCCGTTGTTGCGTCAGTAAGGTGGATTTCCCCTTTGACAAATACTTTATAAAGTTCTTTTGTAAGTTCAGCCGACTTTGGTGTCACACCGCCTACGATGCGGTCATTGTTTACGAGTTCTTCTAATATACGACCTGGAATAACACGTTCCGGTGAATGCGATACGTAAAGTTCTTCTCCAATTACAAGATTTGCTTTACGCAGTTCAGGAAGCATGACGTTTTCAACTGTTTTAGGTGGAACGGTAGATTCTAAAATAACGAGTGCACCTTTTTTCAAGTACGGAACGACGGATGCAGTTGCGCTACGAATGTATTCAACGTTAGCTGTATTGTCCCGGTTAATTGGCGATGGTACAGCAATGATATAAACGTCAGCTACTATTGGTGTTAGGCCTACTGTGAAAGTACCCGCATCAATTGCTTGCTCGAGTTTTTCTTGCAAACCGTTTTCTTCTATATGTAGTTGCTTGTTGTTAATCATTTTGATAGCTTTTTCATTAACGTCTACGCCGTGTACATGGACACCTGCATTAGCGAATGTGATTGCTGTTGGAAGACCGATGTAGCCGAGACCGATGACACATAGTGTTTTGTTCATGGTGAACTTCCTTTCATAAGTGCGTTTGTTTGTTATTGTGGTACCAGTACAGTAGCTGGAACCCAAGTTGATGTGTGTTTTTACATTTATTTATTATAGCACGGTTAATGTAATTATTGTCTTAATGTGTTATTCATGATTAATGTATATGTTTTGCTGCTTCTACGTTTTCCATTTATGCGTTCTGTAGTTGGTTCTATGACGACCATATACTCTTTGTTTAGCGTTGATGAAAAATGTGTGATATCAAGTGTGAGACGGTCTTTTGGTTGTGTCATTTTTACCGGAATTTGTTTCCCGCCTAGGTGGATCACTTGTACTTTATTGGACGCGCGAGGCCCAATAAAGTTCAACTTATATGGTAGTTTTAAATGGATGGCTGTATCGCTCATTGTCTGCTCAATACTTTGGTCGGCTTGATAATTCATTTGCTTGAATTGGTTTTCTAGTAGTTGTTGGTGAAGCGTTGTAAGTTCTTTGTCAATTTCTACTTTAATATCCGGTGTGACACCGACGCCCTGAACATTTGTACCGTTAGGACCTGTAAACTTTCCAGTAGTTAGTTTTAACGCGCTACCGTCATCAAATTCGTATAAGGACTGTACAGTTGCTTTCCCTTTCGTTTGGCCGCCTACTATAATTGCTGCGTTTTGGTCTTGTAAGGAGATTGCTACCATTTCAGAGGCAGATGCCGTATATCGATTGACTAGAATATATGGTTTATATTTTATACTCACGGTTGACGGACTAGATTGAACGATTTTATCTCTTTCTCGTGTGGAGATAGCATACGCGGTAGGTGCATCCGGGAAAAAACCAAGAAGTCTTTCAGCAATATTGACATATCCTCCACCGTTGTAACGAAGGTCAATGATTAGTTCTTTGGCTCCTCTTTTTTCAAGCCGTGTATAATGAGCAGCTAGTTCTGTCGGCAAATCCATTGTGAAACGGGCAATTTTGATGTAACCAATATCCCCGTAAAGAAGTGCTGATGTAACTGTCTCTATATCGAAATCCGTTTCTATTTGCGCAGTTGCGAAAGTTACGCCTGTTTTATATTCTTTGTATTCTGTGGGTGTCATATATCGTGAGTATTCATCCAGTGTTTGTGTAATCTCTGCAATCGTCTGCATACTTTTTATATTTTTCGGTTGGTCACCGTAGTAGAAACTTTCAACATAAAACCTAATATCATCAACAGTAGCCGCCTCTGCTTCAGTTGTATATATAAATATAGTGAGAAAAAATAGCACTAGTGCTATTTGAAGTTTTTTCATTTGAGTCAGCTCCTTTGAACTTCTTCATTTAGTATAAACTATACCCAATTTTAATGGCGCTTACACACTGACAATGTTGTGAAGTTTCGAAGAAACGTTGCATACTTTCAAGCACGTTGCATGGTTTCACGGTGATGTTGCATACTTCATGCGCAGTGTTGCAAAGTTCCGAAGTAACGTTGCATACTTTCGAGCACGTTGCATGGTTTCGGGCCGACGTTGCATACTTCATGCGCGGTGTTGCAAGGTTCCGAAGGAACGTTGCATACTTTCGAGCACGTTGCTTGGTTTCGTGGTGACGTTGCATAGTTCATGCGCGGTGTTGAGAAGTTCCGAAGGAACGTTGCATACTTTCGAGCACGTTGCATGGTTTCGTGGTGATGTTGCATACTTCATGCGCGGTGTTGCAAGGTTTCGGGCCGACGTTGCATGGTTTCGCCGTGATGTTGCATACTTCATACGCGGTGTTGCAAAGTTACGAAGGAACGTTGCATACTTTCGAGCACGTTGCACGGTTTCATGGTGATGTTGCATACTTCATGCGTGGTGTTGCAAGGTTCCGATGAAACGTTGCATACTTTCGAGCACGTTGCATGGTTTTGCGGTGATGTTGCATACTTCATGCGCGGTGTTGCAAGGTTTGCGGGTAGATTATATTAATTCCATTAAAAAAACCATTAAGTGAGCATGAAAAAACCGACCATTTTTTAATGGACGGCTTTAGTTTTACTTTTTGGGAAACAAGGGCGACTTGTAGTCCCAAGTATAATAATTCGTAGGCGGATTCCCTCTCCGGTTTAGTTTTGATTCGCGAAGCAAAATACTTGCTGCATATTTTGATTTTAATAATAGAAATTGGCGGCATTGTTTGTTTGATAGAGTAGGACTTAATAGCAAGAACCAATCTGCTATCGATTGGGCGATTTCCAAATCTCCGTATTTCCCACAAATTCGGCAATGCCACTTTTGGCCTTTTCTCCTTGACATAGCGCTATTACATTTTAGGCACAGAATACCCTTTTTGAGTGTGGATGGGTCAATTCTATATTTTTCACAAGTCGGTATTCTACGTATGGAAGATTGGTGTCGTTTTATTTCAGTGGCTAGCGATCTAATATTTATAGCAGAATGTGAAGTTGGTTGTTCCAGAAGTTCTCTTAGATAGCGCGGGAGTTGCTTTCTATATTTAACTGGGACAGTTGTAGGCATTTGTTCAATAATTGTTCTTTGATTGGCCATGACGAGTAGCCCGCCTATTTGAAGTTCGTAGTTTCTTATTGCGAGCCACTGTCGGAGTCCTTCCTTTGCTCGAAGAAGTTGATGAATGATGCAATCGTATTTTTCTATCGTTCCGTCGGGTGCAATTTTGGTGGTTTTTCCGGATAGCTCATCGAAGACGACAGTGCCCGCGTACTTTTTCACTTCTAGGATGATTGCTCTAGTTGGGGTTATGATAAGTGTGTCGATTTGGCATTCGTATTGGGGATTGATTTGTAGGGTGATACTTTTGAGGATGATTGTATCGAGAGGGAATTCAATTTCGTGAAGGATACGATCTACATCTTGCTCTCCTGAATATCCTGCCCTTAGTTGATACTTTTTCTCTTGAATACTTTCAAACATTTCGTGATTTTCTGGCAGCCTTGCAAGTAGTCTTTTTAATGCAGTTAGGTCTGGCGGCAGAAATCTACTAGTGTGAATAAGCGCCCTCTCCTTTAATTGAGTATTCTGTTTTCATTCTAAATATAGCATTAAAAAGCAGTATTTTCAAGTGGAAATCGGGAGTTAATGTTGCGAAGTTTTTGGCTGACTTTGATTGATTCCGCGGACGTTGCGTACCTTCGAGACGATGTTGCATACTTCACGCACGACGTTGCGTACTTTCCCTAAAACGTTGATTGGTTCCACGAACGTTGCATACTTTTGGGATGATGTTGCATACTTCACGCCCGACGTTGCGTACTTTTCATAAAACGTTGATTGGTTCAGCGGACGTTGCATACTTTCGAGAAGATGTTGCATACTTTACGCCCGACGTTGTTAACCTTTTCTAAAACGTTGATTGGTTCCACGAACGTTGCATACTTTCGGGATGATGTTGCATACTTTACGCCCGACGTTGCGTACTTTTCCTAAAACGTTGATTGGTTCAGCGGACGTTGCATACTTTCGGGATGATGTTGCATACTTTACGCACGACGTTGCGTACTTTCCCTAAAACGTTGATTGGTTCCACGAACGTTGCATACTTTCGGGATGATGTTGCATACTTCACGCCCGACGTTGCGTACTTTACTTAAAACGTTGATTGGTTCCACGAACGTTGCATACTTTCGAGAGGATGTTGCGTACTTCACGCTCAACGTTGTTAACTTTTCACAAAACGTTGATTGGTTCCACGAACGTTGCATACTTTCTAGAGGATGTTGCATACTTTACGACCGACGTTGCGTACTTTACCTAAAACGTTAATTGGTTCCACGAACATTGCAAACTTCACGACCGACGTTGCGTACTTCCCCAATAGCGTTGCAACCCCCAAAAATAGTCACTCCAAAAAGCAAAAAACCTCGCTCACGCAAGATTTTTAGCTTTTTTTCTATTTCTCCACATATCTTCCGCCGCACCTGAGCCAATGATGACGCCAGTGACGATGAGGAACAGGCCAATTAAATGACGGCCGGAGATAATTTCTCCGAGGAAGAGTACGGAACCGATGAGTGCGAACATTGTGTTTAAGTTAATGAAGATAGCGGCTTTCGATGGTCCTACTTGGCCGACTGAATAATTGTACATCATATGACCAACAGCGGTTCCAATTATAGCGCTTGCTAGGAAGCCTACCCAAAAGACGGGTGGAACGGTTGCGAACGCCATGATTTCGCCAGGTTCTTGGATTAGGCTGATGATGATTAAAAAGAAACTTCCAATGACCAACATATAAGCGGTCATAAGACGCGGATCTAGTGTTGTTGCCGCCTTCGCGATAACTAAGAATGATAGCGCTTGTGCTGCGATTGATAGGAATACATAGACATCGCCCATCGCTAGACCTAATTTTTCATCACCAGCGAGTACGACAAGTGCTACACCTAAAATACCAATTAAGAAGCCGCCCCACTGCACTTTTGATGGATAAGCGCGCAATATAAGGGATGCGAAAATGGCGGTTAGGACGGGACCTGTTCCTAGAATGAGTCCAGCATTGGTTCCTGTTGTTTGGGAGATGCCCATAGCAAGGAAGTAATGATGTAAAACGACGTTTAAAAGTGCGCCTAAAATTACCCAACGCCATTCACGTTTAGTCGGTAAACGTATGAGTTTAAAAAAGGCTAGAATTATAAAGACAGTAATACCTGCGATGAGCATGCGGAATGATGTTACGGTCACTGGACCAACTGTGCTGACTAAGTATTTTATGAGAGGAAGATTAAATCCCCAAGCCATCATGACGAAAACAAGCATGGTATATATTTTCCATATTTTGATAGGGCTTCCCTCCTTTAATATGCGTGCCAAGTGCTGCCACAGTTTAAAGGTACAAATCGTATCCATATCTGACAACAATCTTAGTTCTTCATTTATTCAAACGAATGCTACTTCCTATATAAAATAATAATTCCATAAAGAGCGCGGCTAATATGCCGATAAGTAATCCATTTGAAAGTAATGGTTGAACGAGTTCCGGAAGTGTTGAAAATGCACTTGCAGGAAGTCCCATAATAGCAAGTCCAAGCAGTGCTGGTAAAGCGACCCGATAGACGTTTTTTGGCTGGAATGTGAGTTTTTCAATATTACGTAATGCTGAACCGAATAATTGTAAATAAGCGACGAATAAAACCGTGTTTCCGACACTTTGTGGAATTGTTGAGAAGAAGTTGCTCAGTGCTGGTACGAGTCCCATGATAATAAATAATACTGATCCTAGAAAAAATGGTGCCCGTTCGCGAATTCCAGTCGCTTGGAGAAATCCAAGTGATGAAGCATACGGCGCGTATGGAACAAGGCCGAGTGCGCCTGAAAGTGTCGTAAGTGAACCAGTAATAACAAAGGAAGAACGATATTGTTTCGCTGTCGTATCTTTTTCAAAAATCGGTTCTGCACCTTTAAGTGTTGCGATTGTATTCGTAGTGTTCAGGAGCCCGGTTATGACAACCGTTGTGACAATGCCCCACTCAAGTGTAGGCTGTCCCCACGGAAACCAAGTAATAAAAGGTGTTGTTTGAATTGTTTCAGTTGCCTCTGCAGGGAATAATAAGACGGCAGCTATCCAACCTACGACCATACCGATGAGTAAGTTTAAGCTGCTCACGATACCCTTCCCTCTTACGTGGATGAGGATGACAAGTGCAGCGAGTGCGAATGAGAAAACTGCTGCTTTCACATCGATAGAGTCACTTGTGTTGAGACCAAGCATTCCTTTGAGGAAAATTGTGATGAGTTGGTTACCTAATAATAGAAGAAACACAAACATAACTGTCGGTGTGAACCACTTTTTCAAGACTTCTCCCATCCCAAGAATACCGAATATGATGACGAGGACACCGGAAACCATTGCACCGACTGCGATACTACCACCAATTACAGAAGGTTCAAGATTCATTGTACTAGCGGTTCCAGCCAGACTTAAAATAACGCCCCACCAAAGTCCTGATTGCCCTTCCATCAAAGCTAAACGATGACCTAGGAAGCCTTGTAGAAGACAAGCGATACCCGTTAATATGAAAGATCTTTGGATTGCGGAAATAATTTCAATTTGTTCGAGGCCAAATGCCCCCCCAACCGAGATTGGAATGACAACTGTATTAGCGAACATAAAAAAGAGCCACTGAAATCCAGCAAGCATTGTGACTGATATTGTTAATCTCTTTATTTCCATCATAACCTACTCCCTCACTATAAATCTCTCATTCAGAACCCGTATGTAAGTATTTTATAATTCAAAATTAATGTTCAATGTGTTTATTATACATAACTCTGAAAAGGTTAGACAGTTAATTTTAAAAGATAGCATAAAAAAAGGACCGCCCACAAAGTCAGTTAGATGACTTTGCGGGCAGTCCCATATAATTTCTTAATTTAAAAGAATTTGCTTAACATACGTCTTCCAACCATGTTTTCTCCACTCAGTCTTTGTCGGCATATACGCCGGCATTGGCAAGAACACCCTTTGCGGACCTACGTACTCACGCAGTTCACTTTCATTCAGAACTACATCACCTTTAAATAAGCCAGCTGTTACAACAGCACGTTTATTCCAAGTAAACGGTGATGTCACCAGAACATTAACAGCCTTCCCTGACTTATCAATCATCACACCCATACGGTTATCATCAATTCCACGAAGCCATTCTTCATTCATCGAAACAGCATCCAGTACTTCATTCGTCACAATATGCGCATTCACGTTATTTCCAAGTGGCACATTGTTTAAATCTGCATCTGTCGTGATTCGAACTTCATAATAAGCTAGTGGATTAGTTGCCGATTCTGGATCCAACACTTTATAAGCTTTGAGCTCAGCGTCGTTTAAAGCAGGCGTCGGAGAAATCGAAATAATCGTCCCCTCTCCCACACCGCCTATACCGTCACCTTGAAGGATAACGCGGTCACCCAATTCAACATCCAGCCACTCATTATCTTTAACATAAGTCGTGATGACCTTTTGCGTACTGCTAATATCAACCGCTAATGTAGAACCGCGTCTTGTAACTTCTAAAATAACACCATCTACCGGGCTCACCAATGCCGGATGATCCGGGTTTTGATCAAGTTGTGCATCTAAAACGACAAGCTGACGTGTTATATCCGTCAATTGTTGTTCTGCCGCCGCAATTGCCTGTGCATAAGAACCATCCTGCGTAAGGTCTACACTTAACTCAAAGTCTACACCAAAATCAATCGTTGTTTTGTCTTTCGTTTCAGTTACATTTTGTCTATTCGTATCTGCTTTAGCAGAACTCGTCGTAGTCGAACTCGATTGACTCGATAGAAGGTTAGAAATAATATTGTTTAACTCATCTTCTTGTCTATAAAGGGCATCACGTTCAGACTCCCAAGTACTCCGTTGCCCATCTGCACGTTCAGTGTTTAATAATGCAAGTTCATCACCAGCAAAAATCGAGTCCCCTTCTGTAACTAACCATGACTCAACCGCATCATCACGCCCAACATAAATTGTATAAGTTTCCAGAGGTGAAACGAGCGCTTCTTTCACTATTTTTTCATTGAAATCATCAATCGTCATACGCTCGTACTTATCTACATAGACTGATTTAGGAATTGTTGTTTTGTCACTGAATAATAAATAGAGATTAGCGCCTAAAAACGCACTTACTGCAATTGAGATTAAAATATTCAGGTGTTTATTCATTTAATAACACCTCCACCAATCACTACATCAACTATACGCTCAAAAGGTATGTAGCCAACACCCGCTGTAATTAAAGCCATTGCAATATGAATGACAATTAATACAAAAATCAACTTCTTCGTTCCAGCATTCCCTATAAATGGACGAATAAATCTAGATTGAAAAGCGATAATTATTACAGTTGTAATCGTCAACTGATTCAAAAAGAAAATCCAATAATCCGTTTCAAGAAATGTAATCGCAAGTGGTCCAAATGATAGAAACGAAACATTCGCTACTTCACCTTTCATAACAAAAACAAGGAATACCAATGCTTTTTCAAGTAGCAATAAACCAGTCATCAGTAATTGTAATGGAAGAAGTTTCTTAAAAGGTATGCCCGTCAAACGACTTAATAAAAAGGCAAAACCATATAAATGAAAGGATATATAAATAACTGCCCAACAAACAGCACCAAAAAGTGACGCATATCGAGCTACTGTATAGTCTGCAGTTGACACTGTAGTTAGAAGAGACGTTAACGACTCTGTCCCCATGCCCCACCAGTTTTGCAAGCCAAATAAAATAATGCCCAATAAAAAAACAAAAAGAACCCGTTTTTTAAAACCACGCATCGAAGAAGATTGAAGTTGTTCTGCCAAATCATGTGGATTTGTTAAGTAATGTCGAAACGTAAAGTTAAAAAACATAATTGTAATCCCTTCCTATGTCCTAATATTGATTGACTCTACTCATTTTAACAAATTATACGAGTTTTGTAACGTCAAATCATTATTCTGACAAAAGTCGCTTAACTTTAACGACATATAAAAAATGATTGTTTAACATTTCCTATTCCTGTCCATCCTTTTACTAAGAACTTCATCCCAGAAATAGTCACGATTTATTTCCCGGGAAATCGACAAAGGGGCGATTCATTGTGAATAAAGACGAAATATACGGCCTAACATGGCAAGACTTTATCTTCGGTTTAACAGGATCAACCATTTTCATCCTAATATTGCACTTTATAACTGTATAATAGGCTGAATCAATTTGATATGAGAGTTAGAAAATGATTACTATATAGGTTGAAATAAACAATCCGACTTTCCAACCGTTGTTTTCCGTTCCAGGCGGACGCTTTCCAAGGGGCTCGATCTCAGCCTCCTCGTCGCTTCGCTCCTGCGGGGTCTTCAATCTTCGCTAATCCCTCTGGAGTCGCCGCCTTACTCTCCAAACAACTAGCATGCCAAATAACAAAGAAACTTTAGTTCAACTTATATATATTTAAATGTACACACTTTGAAAGTCGTTGAATAAGGCGAGACTCCTGTAGGAACTAGGATGAATGCAGTTCAATTCATCCCGGCTGAAGACCCTGGACTGAGCGTTAGCGAGGGAAGCGGCTTAAGCCGTGCCCAAAGAAGAATGAACTTTATTCTTCTCTCTTGGAAAGTGAGCCGTTTCAACGATTTCTTGTTAGGAAGTAATCTCTATTGTGATTACTTTTTTGCACAACAAAAAAAACACCAATCGTTTTACGTAGACGATAGGTGCTTTTTATATGAAATTAGTCAAGCCTGCTGCAGTCCTTCCGTCAACTCATTAAACAGGAGCAGATTTTTTGTTTCCAACGCATAATCAATCATTCGCGATCGATTCTTAGTCTCCATGTCTTTAATCAATTCACTCGCCTCAGATGCAACAACGTCAGAAATAGCCATTTCAATTTTCATGTCAATGCTCCCCTCGAGTATTAAATTTAAATGCATATGAAGATCAGAGATTAGAAGCAGCTGATAAAGTGGTAATCGAATAAAACGATTGCCCCGTTGGAACACAAATACTTCTCCTAAATTCTCTACCTGTAAACTTTTCGTATTAATAACGATTTCTTTGCCCTCTGATGGTATAAAATGAAATATTTCATCACCTTTACTAATTGAAAAATATTGATAGGCAAATACTAATCGCAATCGGAATTCCTCTTTTCTAGTAAAAAACGGTGTCATCCGCTTAACCGATATCATCTGGCACCCTCCTCAATTTGAAGATTATTATTACTATCATTCTATCACACAATATACTGAATTGTGAATGTATTTAGACCTTTTTATCCGTCTTATATTTTTTCTTCAACGACAGATCGAAACTTAATAATCAAAGTTATTTACGAAACCACGTAACACACGTTATACTAGGAGGAATGCTTTTTTGAGGAGAGTGGCCTGATGCACATGACTGTAGAACGTGTTTCCAATTTGCACGAAAGTGAACTAATTGATTATATGAATGAAATCAAACACTCGCTACGACCGAGCACACCCGATGAAGCTGAAATGATTCAACAAGCAGTGACACTTGTGCGAAGTGGAGCAATTGATTCCTATAAATATGATACGTCTAATGAAACTGTCACTGTAAAATTTAATGCAGACGAAACTGCGCAAGTTGTACTCTCTTTTAATCAACTGGGTATTCGTTGCACATGCAATGAATCTGGGTGGTGCGTACACGCTGTCGCAGTCGTTTTTCACATGTACTTACAATTCCATTCTCTAACAGACTGGCTCCATGAATGGAGAAGAACAGAGATTGACCAAATGACTTTTAAAATTTCAGACCGTACACCTCAAGCATGGAACGATGTGCTTTCACGTCTAATGAATCCTATTCGAACCGTTGCATTCATGGAAAATCCGGCTGTTTTTATTCATAAATTTTCAATTATTGAACAAAATGCAAAACCGTTAATCCCTTTTGAATGGGAATGGAAACCACTTTTCGATGTTTATTTTCGCTGGCATGCACTCGAGGCTGCTTGGCCTTATGTCGCATTCCATTTGACTGGAGCTGGAACAAACTTTTCCTACGGGAAGTGGTACATTAAAAACTGGTTAACCGAACAACTTGGTGATTTAAAAAGCAGCGTTAAATCAATCGCATCGAAGCCAAGACTTTTCGAGACGGATCCTTTTTATGAAGAATTGAAAGGAATGGCACGCCTTTTCACCCTTGAAAAGACCGGACTTTTCGAAGAGCGTTTCCATGTATTCCAAATCTTTTGGCAGTACCTTTTCACAAATCAAGCATTACAAAATACAGAACGAGACAGACTTGAAAAAGAAGAGATACCAATTGCCTCTATTTTAGTCGCCTTTTTTCATATTCTACAAAAGAACGAGACGGAACTCGCCAAACTTGCAACAAATGTGGATGAAGAAAATTTCGCACATTGGTTACCGCTCGCCTATATTGCTGAACGTGAAAATGAAATAGAATCACTAGCCATTGTTATGGAGGCACTTCTTCCTTTCATTGGTGATTACTTAAAAAATATTGTTCCTATCTCCCAACGGTCAACTTTCGTTCGAAAAATCGATGGTTTTTTGGATGCAGCGGACTTTCCTGAGAAACAACGAGAAGAAATGTTTTCCTATTATGGTGAAACGGGTGTCGACGTCTATGCGGACTTCCTCGTGGAACGTGAGCGCTTTACTGAGTGGGCAGCATTAATGCATAGATACGGCGTCTCATACGATGTAGCCGAAGCAGGCGGTCTTAAAATCGCATTAGCGAATGACCCTGCGGCAGTGCTTCCCCTTCTTCATCTTTATGCAACGAAGTTTATTAACGAGCGTAGTCGACAAAGCTACCGACGCGCTGTGAATTTATTTAAGAAAATGAAATCAGGTGCCAAAAAGAGTGGCAAACATGACTTCTGGAATCGTTACTTAGATACAGTGCGCGAAAAAAATCGCCGTCTCCGTGCACTTATGGAAGAAATGGAGAAAGGAAATTTATACTTATGAACGGAACATTCACATTGGAACGCCCTCTTCGAATTAAACTTGAACGAATGGAGGAGAACACTTTCTCCGTAAGCGCCTTTGATGAAACCGGCCTCCTGATCAGTCCAGATGAACTTGTTACGTATCTTTTCTTTAACGATGAACAAAACTTTTATGGCCTAACTATCCAAACGAATACTGAAGATTTAACACTTCGGACTGACCAGCTACTGCATTCATTTCCAGAAAACCACCCATACGTTAATTTTAAAGGGTTAACAGCTGAAGATGATGCACAACTTGTCATCATTCGCGAGGCAGCTAGCGCTTGGCGAGATCCTGAATTATGGAACTATGCCGATGTCGATGAATTTGGCATTAAATTTGATACAAGTGAATTTAATATTACTGAAGATGTGGCACAAATCATTCAATCTGCTGTGCATGGTAAGTTAGCTGATTCTACAATACGACCTGACCAGCTTCCAACCTTACTACCGCATTTGCGGAAATATGGCTGGCCAGGCGATTCAACATCTTTACTTCCAGTGCGCGTCGCATTACGTCTTACTGAACCTGAAGGCGATGAAAGTGCTGATTGGCTACTGGAAACAGTCGTCATCGGGGAGCGCGGAACACACTGGACGCCTGCGATTAAAAAGCGTACTGAACCAGCAGCCGAATCACTTCCTGCACGGTGGAAAGAATACGCAGCAGATATTGTCGAAAAACAATCTGAAATGACTTCTTTCCTAACTTCAGTCGATATTGTTCAAGACGAAAGCTTTCTATTTTTTCCTATGCAAGACGCACAAGTACGTATTTTTATCCAAGAAGACTTACCACTATTACAGTCATTCGGCTTTTCAGTTATTCTACCAGCTTGGTTAAAGTCAATTACTGAATCCAAAATGCGTATCCGTACAAATGCGGGTGTGCAATCCTATAACTCAGCGACCGGACTTGATGAGGTACTCTCATTTGATTGGAACTTCTCGCTCGCTGGAAATCAAATCGATAAAGAAGCATTCAGGAAACTTGTTGATGAAAACCGCGAATATATTCGGTCGGGTGATGAATGGTTTCATATTGACCCACTTTGGTTAAAAAAGATTAAAACATTAATTGATCAAGCAGACGCAGGTGAGTGGACTGTGAAGGATCTCTTATTCCAAGAACTACCTGAAGAAATCGTTCCCCTGACAAACGAAGATGAGGAAGATGACGATCCCCTTTTCGAGTTTACGATGCAAAAGACACTTCAAAGTTATGTGGAACTGTTATCTGAGAAGAAAGGGCTTCCATCAGCCGGCATTTCTAATCAACTAAAAGCAGAGCTTCGTCCGTATCAAGAAGAAGGATACGATTGGCTTGTTTTCATGCGCGATAACAATTTCGGGGCTGTTCTTGCTGACGATATGGGACTTGGAAAAACGGTACAACTCATTACCTATTTACTACATGTTCACGCTAGAAAAGACACGACTGTACCCTCTTTAATTATTTGTCCAACAAGCGTTTTAGGTAATTGGCAAAAAGAAATTGAACGGTTCGCACCCTCACTTAATGTTTATACACACTATGGACCAACAAGAGTGAAGGATGAGGAATTTATACATCTTCTTACTGAAACGCGACCAAATGTCATTTTAACGACTTACGGGACCGCAACTCAAGACGGTGAAATGCTGTTAGAAACTGAATTTACTAGCATCACATTGGATGAGGCGCAAAACATTAAAAATATGCAAACGAAACAGTCACGTGCCATCCGTAAACTCAATGGTCAACATCATATCGCTTTAACAGGAACACCAATCGAAAATCGTTTGTCCGAGTTATGGGCAATTTTTGATTTTATTCATAAAGGTTATTTTGGAAATTTCAAAGCGTTTACAGATAACTTTATCATCCCTATAGAGCGTGATGATTCTGAAAGAGACAAACAAAAACTTCGTGCTAAAATTAGGCCATTTCTTTTACGCCGTACGAAAAGTGATCCTGATCTATTGCTTAATTTACCGAAAAAACTTGAACAAAATGAATATTGTCCACTAACAACTGAACAAGCCGCTTTGTATGAAAGTTTTCTTGATGAAACAAAGTTCAAATTAGGAACATTAACAGGCTTTGAAAAGAAAGGTCTTATTTTAACGATGCTTAGCCGCTTGAAGCAGCTATGTAATCATCCAGCGCTTTTCTTAAAAGAACCTAACCGACCTGCAAGTGAGATGATATCGCGTTCGGAAAAGTTACGCAGTATTGTATCTATGTCTGCAAATATCGTTGAAAATAATGAGCAATGTATTATTTTCACACAGTATATCGGCATGGGTAAACTTATTCAGCACTGCCTCTCTGAACTGCATAATATTAATGCACCGTTTCTGACAGGTAGCATGCCTAAAGGACAAAGAGATCGTCTTGTAGAGTCCTTTGAAGCTGGAGAATTCCCTGTGTTCATATTGTCTTTAAGAGCTGGAGGTACAGGCTTAAACTTAACGGCCGCAAACCATGTACTACATGCCGATCGATGGTGGAATCCAGCTGTTGAAAACCAAGCGACAGACCGTGCATACCGAATTGGACAAACAAAGTTCGTTCACGTTCATAAGTTTGTAACGATTGGCACTATAGAAGAAAAAATTGATAAAATGCTCGTTGAAAAAGCGACATTATCTGCAGATTTAATCCAATCAAGTCAGTGGCTTACTGAATTATCCGAAACAGAACTTGATGATTTACTGTCATTTAGACTATAAAGTATCAACCTCAGAGCTTTCATTCTCTGGGGTTTTTTTACGACTAGGCGTCTGCAACGCTTCATAAAGACATTTTTCGCTTATGTGGGTAAAGTTTAAACCTTATTTCTTTTTGCCCTAAATCTTCTATAGTTGTTAGTCGTCCATTTAAATTCGCAACCATTCTAATTAATTCGACCACTTGTAATTCTAATCGTAGGACTTCCTTTTCAAGACTACTCATGTTTTCACTTCCTTTCTCATTGCTATTCCGCAATCATGAAACCTGCGAATAGAAGCAGTCTCCATTCCAGGAATCAATCGCGGGTTTTCATCAAGATAATTAGCTATCCAGTTCCTATGCTGGATATAAGTATTATTCCCATTATTCCTTAACATAACTTTGAGCCGATCCCCATCTGGCCCAGATTTCGTTCCTAACTCTTCACATAATCGGTAGTTCATTCGTTTCGGTTTTCGGGAGATGAAAATGCTCGTTTTCTACATTCGTTTCCGCTATTCTTTCACCACTTACTGTTGCGCCGCCATAAAGATTATCATCTGAACGGCGTTTCGTTGAAATAAAACGGACTTCTTCCCCGATTACTTCGGTTACATATACCCGGCTTCCATCCTGGCGTTCATAGGTTCTAGATTGAATTCGACCACTTACAGCAATTAACGAGCCTTTACCACAATGTTTCGCGGTATTTTCCGCCAATTTCCCCCACAGCGTACAGAGTATGAAATCTGCTTCTACTTCTCCTTTCAAGTTTTTAAAATTACGGTTGATTGCAATCACAAAGCTTGATTGTAATCGCTCCCTTGCCAATTCTCGCAGGATTGGATCTTTCGTAATACGTCCCACAAGCGCTACTTGATTCAATGGTTTTCCTCCTTTCTTTTTGGATTGACTTCATCTTACAATTTGTTTCAACATTTAAGCAAAAGGCCATTTTTAAGTTCTCTTGCACTTTTTAATCCCAAATTCATTTATTAAAACTAGTTAATTAAACGCAATATTTAGACAAACGATGCCGCAGCTACATTCACTACTTTTTATCTAGCTAGCAATAACTCGGGTTTAGTACATACATGTTTTTGTCTTTAATTCGAGTACTATGTGTTATACTCAAGGAAATTAATTTATGGGGGTATCACTTTGAAAACCTTTAAAATGTTATCTGTTGGAATTATTGACGACGGACAATTTATCGATTTCCCATTAACGGATGGTATTATTATTAACCAAGAAAACAGTCATCATATGTGGATACTTGAGATGTTCATCGATAAAAAGCATATAGCGTTTTTCGAAGAACGGATGAAAATCGAGGAGTTACTTGAAGCCAAAGTTGTCATTTCATATCCTGAAAATGAACCTGCCTCTTTTCTTGTTGATATCACAAAAGTTAAGCAAATTGGAGAAAATATTTCAGTGCTCATGAAAGGCCGTTTGAAGAGAGCACGTACGCAATATGCCGAACAGCTTCTTGAGGAATTGCTCGGTGAAGGGTTAAGCGGGGATGATTTACTAAAACGATTTGAATCGGATATGATTGCACGTCCACGTTTAAAAAAAGATTATAAATAAATCGAATAATAAAAAGCCGCTCCCATTTTAAAAAAGGGGCGGCTTTTTTCGCGGCTTGCGGTTAGCGGTTATTTGTTCCATTCATCTTCGAGTTCGGAGCGTTATTGTTATTTGTTCCGTCCATGTTCGAGTTAGAATCGTTATTGTTCATTGTTCCGTTCGGTGTATTGTTGTCGACTCCGTTATTCATCGAATCATCTTTGATAACGCCATCATTTACACCAGTGCCTGTTCCATCAGTATTATTGTCGAGACCGTCTATATCCATTCCGCCTTGGCGCTCATCACGAACGTTGGGCGTCCAGTCCTTATCGCGGTCTTCCAGGTTATTCATCGGTGTCTCATTTTTGCTTGGAACTTCGTTATTCGTTCCACAAGCGCCAAGTATAAGTCCCGACATCAGAAAAAGCGGTATCGTTTTTTTCAGCATGAAAAAATTCCCTCCTTTCCACAAGCCGTCTATCACACATGTCTGCATGATACTTTGTAGGTTGTTCTAGAAAGGGGGAATTATCCGCATTTAATTTTTGTTATTATTTTCAAGTGATTTTAATAAACGTTCGACGTATGCAGCTTCTGCTTTACAGTCATACTCATAATGAGTATTCAACTTTTCTTGCATCATTTGAATGTTCGCGATTTGATTATCATTAGGTGGATCTTGTAAAATCCGAGCAATGATATCATTAATTCGCGCAGCAAGTTCCTCATGAAATTCCACTTCAGTTTTTACTTCATCCGGAATTTCCGAATACCAAAGTGCTTTTGTTGTAATATATTTTTGCCAGCTTGAAATAAAATCTTCAATTCTAAACTTATCTTCACTCCATGCAATATCGCTCATATATTGCTCGAAGGTTTGTGTGATTGACCTAGTAATACTTATTTTCAGGTTTGGAGAAAGGTTATTGTACATACTATTCGGAACCTCCTACTGTTGTTGTGTGCCTATTATAAGCGCATACAACACATAATTCCACATTTTACCTAATTTTTCACCATAGTGCAAATTAATCGGGATACTTAGGACTTTTCTGGACTAACAGGACCGAGTGCTAATGTAATTTCAGTTTCACAAGCAATCTCTCCGTCAACAGTTGCAACTGCTTTCGCTTTCGCTATCGTGCCGCGCATTCTTGTGATTTCAACTTCCAAACGCAATGTATCGCCTGGTACGACTTGTTTTTTAAAACGACAATTATCAATTCCAGCAAAGAAGCCAATTCGACCTTTATTGCCTTCACTTTCTAATAAAGCGACTGCACCGACTTGAGCAAGTGCCTCGACTATGAGAACACCAGGCATCACTGCGTAGCCAGGAAAGTGACCATTGAAAAATTCTTCATTTATCGTTACGTTTTTTAGTCCAACAGCCTTTTTTCCTTTTTCAAGTTCAAGAATTCTGTCCACCAAAAGAAACGGATAGCGGTGTGGTAAAATTGCTTTAATTTCTTCTATTGTTAGCATGCCCATTCTCCTTTACTTTCATTACTGTCGAAGTTATTCTTTTCCACTTATAATGTCAACAATATGCGTCCATGTTTCTTTTTTTAATACATCACTTGGATCGCCATCTCCAATTATTCCATAGCCGATTCGTAAACCGATAATTGTAACGCCCGCAAGAAGTAATATAATAAGTAGAACGCGGACATAAATAGGAAGTATTCGCATTTGCACCCATAAAGTCTTTTTAGGTACAACTGTCTCAGTTTCCTTTTCATCAAGTTTTAGCACTTCCGCAGGTGACTCTATTTTTATTGATTTTTTTGAACGAGTTAATTTTTCCTCACTCATGACTTTGATACTCCCTACTTGTCCAGACTCCAAGCCTATTATTAGTGGACTTTATCGAATTCCGTTAATCAACCCAAGCATCTGATCTGCAAGTGTTACAGCGCGCGCGTTAAACTGATAAGAGCGCTGCACTGAGATAAGATCCGTCATTTCTTTTTGATAATTGACGTTTGATGCTTCTAGTGCATTATTTTGCAACGTAATATTATTTCTATTCGCACCTTGTAGATTTGTTAGAACAGCTGTTGGCGCAATGCCGAGTTGCCCAATATTTTCCGGTAGCCCTATGTATGTGCCAGAAATATGCGTCATTAAATCAGGTCGGTCAACAGATGCTACACCTAGCTGTACATTTTCAACTGTGCCATTATTATACTTAATTTCAAGTGTACCATTTGCTCCGACAGTATAATCTTTTACGTTATCAGAAAAAGTGATTGGTGAACCATTGGCGTCCGCCACAGGATAGCCATCGCCGTTTACGAGCATTACTTGTTGATTCGCAACTGGTGAGACATAGAATGCACCTTGACGCGTATAAGCCGTTTGTTCAGCACCACCTTCATTAGGCATGATCACGCTAAAGTATTGTTTTGGTGTTGTTAATGTAAAGTCTAGTGAACGATTTGTCTCCTGAATAGAACCCACTTTCCAGTTCATTTTCGCTTGTCCAATCATTGCACCAGAGCCGTAACGAATGCCTTGTGGTGACTGACGTGGTGCTACGTCGGACTTATCGTTATTGAATTGCTGATAGAGCAACTCCTGGAAACTCGCTTCACTGGCTTTAAATCCGTGTGTTGATGAGTTGGCAAGATTATTACCAATTATGTCTAGCTTGTTTTGAAGTTGACTCATCGTATTTGTTGCTGTAGTCATCGTCCGTAGCATCCATTTCGTCTCCTTATTGTGCTTAATTTCCTTAGTTTCTAGCTGCTGCGCTTGTCGTTGCAGATCAGGCGCTTCCGCTTTTCTTATTGTCCAGCTGCTGCGCCTTGCAACTCGAGTCGCTTCAGGTCTGAGCTAAAGGCAAAGGACGCCTTTTGCTACAGCCCTTCCAGCGCTTGTCGTTGCAGATCAGGCGCTTCCGCTTTTCTTAATTCACTCGTCCTATTTCGTTTACTGCTTTTTCCATGCTACGGTCGTATGCTTGTAGTATTTTTTGATTGGCTTCGAAGGCACGGTAAGCCGTTAGCATGTCGGTCATCGTTTGTGCAGAGTCGACATTTGAACCTTCAAGATACCCTTGTTTAGTCGAATAACTAACGCCAGCGGTTTCATTTGCAGCGGCAAGGTTTTGGCCATTTTCTGTAGAAAATAAACCATTACCTGTTTTCATTAGCGTGTCAGGACGCGCCGAAAATGAAATACCGAGTGTTGCTACCGCATTATCCCCCTGCATAACGACGCCATCATCAGTTACTTGAAAATCATCATTTTGAAGTGAAATTCGGTTACCATTCGTATCGAGAACATAATGCCCCGAAGGATTGGTTAGGAATCCAGCGCCATCAAGTGAAAAGTTTCCATTCTTTGTATAAAGCTGGGTGCCGTCCTCGTTTTCAAGCGTGAAGAATATCGCGCCTTGTGTACCTGTTTCAGCATCTACCGGCAATCTACCATCTACTAGCGCAACGTCCGTCGTCAACTCCGTCTCCAACAATTGACCTTGCATAAACAATGGCAAAGTCTCTTGCATATAAACACCTGTCGACAAAGGACCAACTGGAGAAAAACCGTTTAATGAGAAACCATCCTTAGTCGGAATCCGTGTAGATTCTAGACTCGAGATATACATTTCTGGAAAAGAACGAATCGTTGATTGCTCGGCTTTAAAACCAGGCGTATTCGCATTTGCCATATTATTCGTCAGCATTTCTGTTCTACGTTGTTGAGCAATCATTCCAGATGCAACTGTTTGAAATCCGCGAAACATGCACCCACCTCCTTATTATTTTATCTTTCTATTATGAGTAAACTTTCTCTTTACCTATTCGATCTAATAAAATACCAGTGCCTATTGCAACGCACCTAAGTGGATCATCAGAAATAAAGACAGGTACTTTTAATTCCTCGGCTAGTAATTGGTCAATGCCGTGGATGAGTGCCCCACCACCCGTAAGGAATATGCCACGATCAATAATATCCGCTGAAAGCTCCGGAGGCGTGTTTTCTAGGACATTTTTAGCTGCTTGAACAATCATTTGGACTGACTCTTTCAAAGCGCCGCCTATTTCATCTGAATAAACAGTGACTGTACGTGGTAATCCAGAAACCATATCACGACCACGAATATCCATTTGTTCTTTACGTTCTCTAGAAAAAACAGTCCCAACATTAAACTTAATTTCTTCTGCCGTACGTTCACCAATAAATAATTTATACTTGCTCTTTATGTATTGCATAATATCATTGTCAAATGTGTTCCCCGCAACGGTTACTGATTGAGAAGTTACAATATCGCCCATAGATAGAACTGCTACATCCGTTGTTCCACCACCGATATCAATAATCATATTTCCACTTGGCTGAAAAATATCCATACCAGCACCAATTGCAGCTACTTTTGGTTCTTCTTCTAAGTATACTTTCTTGCCTCCAGCTTTCTCTGCTGCTTGTCTAATTGCCTTTTGTTCAACACTTGTGATATTAGTTGGACAGCAAATTAAAATACGCGGCTTCGAGAAAAAACCTTTAACACCTAATTTATCTATAAAGTGACTTAGCATAGCTTCTGTCACATCAAAATCTGCGATGACACCATCTTTTAGAGGTCTAATTGCAATAATATTCCCTGGTGTTCTACCAACCATTTTCCATGCTTCTTCTCCAACTGCAAGGACTTTATTACTTTGTTTCTCAATCGCAACAACAGACGGTTCGTTTAGAACAATCCCTTTTCCTTTTACATGGATTAGGACATTCGCCGTGCCGAGGTCAATTCCAATATCTTTAGCAAACATTGCGCCCGTTTCCCCTTCCAACTTTTCATTGGCCAATTTTCTAGCAGTTTACACGCTCTTAGTTCACAATTTTACCATAGTTCAATGCGATTGAACATACTCTGGAGCTATTTTCACAATAATTCAGCATTAAAAAGAGCGTGCTCATGAAATCATGGCTCCGCTCTTTCACTTAATGAACCCTCTAACTTTGCAGTCTTCCTTATCCATTTGATTCTCGTCGCCTCGCCGCCTCGTAAATGTCTTACTGATTTATGGTAAGCAAGTATCTTTGCAACATCTTCTGACAAAGCTGCATCAACGATTGGCAAACGCTCAGTTAAGTCTTTATGAACAGTACTCTTTGAGTAACCTGTCGCTTTTGCCAGCGCTCTTACCGTAACTTCAGTTTCTAGCAGCAACTTACCGAGACGCACGCATCGCCTACGTATTTGCTCGTGCACGCCCTCTTCCTTTCATGTCAGATAGCCGTAACTTCATTAACTATATGCAATGGTTTCGGACGTTATGCGCGGTTGCGACAAGGCTTGCTTAGCTTTTGTTGAATTAACTCTATTAAATAACAATGCCTTAATTAAAAAAATAGCCACTCTGAATTAAATCAGAGTGGCTTGGTGCATTCATAATGAATTACGCCTCAAAATGTTTTTTCGGGCTCTTTCCAAAAGTCCCCTTAAAAATCTATGACATCTGCCGGAGGGGCTTAACTGAATTCAGTTAAAATGCCAAAGAAGATCGTGGGTTAATCGGTTCGCCGTCTTGCAGTACCTCAAAATGTAAATGAGTACCTGCGGTTGGATTCCATTCGTTAGATGAAGCAGTTGCTAGTGTATCTCCTTGTGAAACTTCATCGCCTTTTTTCACAACTATTCCTGTTACAGAACTATAAACAGTTTGCATGCCGTCAGCGTGAGTTAAAACAATTTCATCACCTTGGAAGACATCTGTTATAACTTCTTCAACGACGCCACTCATGGATGCGACAACTTCGAAAGGTTCACCATCTATCGAAATCGATAGACCAGTATTCGTTATATACGTCTGATTAAACACAAGCAATGCATTTTCACGCATCTCTTCGTCTGCTTCCATATCATAGTATTCTTGTATGATCGCTACATTATCTAGGAGGGTTTCAGAAAAAGGGTATTTGAGCGCCTCCTTTTGAGCGTTCGTCTCGACAATAAGCTCACCACCGCCTTCTTTATCTTTCGACGCAGTGTCTTGTAGACCTGGGGTTCCTTCATTTACAAAGGCGCTATACCCCCAAATCAGGCCAACGAATACAATTGCAATACTAGAATAGATAACAGGCCAAAACCAATTTTTCTTCTGTGGACCATTCTTCTTAATTTGAGAAGGAGATTTCGGTTTTTCTTCTCTCATAATCATCACCTCAATTGCTATTCTTAGCAAGTTAAGGAGTTTTTAAACATTCAGGCTCATTAATTGTTAATTTTTTTATTGTTGTTCCAGTATAATAGTGTTGAATGATTTTATTCGCGGTCCATCCTGACTGAGCCAATGCCTCCGCACCATACTGACTCATACCTACACCATGCCCATAACCAAGTGTTTTCACATGAACAATATCATTTGTTACATCAAAAGCAATGTCAAAATCAGTCGATCGCAAACCAAGGATTTCACGTATTTCACGTCCATTCTTCTCAAATCCAGTTGTAACAACTTTCTGTACACGTCCAGTTGGATTCCGAACGAGTTGAAGCGTTTTAAACATTTCGGCATTCCAGTTGGTACCAAGCGTAGCATTCCAAACATCAAGTGAGATTTCAGTATTTTCTTCATAGGACGGCGCTACTTCTGCTTCCCCTAGACTCTCAACACTTTGCAAGTATGGTATATCATTACCGCCATAATTTTTTGCTGTTTCTGTTTTCCCATTAGAAGTAGAGAAAAACATTGCAGAAATTAATTCATCTCCATATAAAACGATGTCCCCAGCCGTCTCTTCTGTCGCAAGTTTAATTTTTTGCTCATTTTCAGCGAAATCTTTGCCCCAACGCTTTTTTCGATCCTCCTCACTTGAAAATACTTGCGCAGAAACATCAACTGCAATTGGCTTTTTGCCGTTCTCCGTCAGTCTTAGTGCATAAGTACGCGCAGCAATCGCTTGTGCCTTTAACGCCTCTTCATGGAATGTAGACGGCATCTCGGCCGACACAACACCTCTCACATAGTCTTCAAGTGGAAGAGACTTGTCCGTACCTGAAACTGTAATCTTAATTGGACAAAGCTCAGCTTCTACAACTTCCTCATCTTCTTCTCGATTGACGACAATATCTGAAGCTTTTTGCAATAAAAATGGCGTATAAAATAATAAAAGAATCGATAAAATCAAGATAGCCCATAATTTTCTCATATCCAAATATATGCGCGCGACACTAATTTATGTATGATTTTAAAAACACAAAAAGGCCATCGCCTTGTTAATTCGATAGCCTTTTTATTAATTTTTTTATACGAGCTGAGCTGTTTGTTCTACTTCAACTTCAGGTGAAATACGAACAATGTCTGCACCTAGAGATGCTAACTTAAGATGGAAATCAACATAACCACGATCTAAATGCGACAACTCTGTCACACGCGTCACGCCTTCTGCTGCGAGTCCTCCAAGTATAAGCGCTGCTGCTGCACGTAAATCCGTAGCCGCTACTTCAGCTCCTTGTAAATCAGATGGTCCTTCTAAAATAACAGATCTGCCTTCAATTTTAACCGTACCATTCATGCGTCTAAATTCTTCTACATGCATAAAACGATTTTCAAAAACGGTTTCCGTTATAATACCTGTTCCAGTTGCAGTAAGCATAAGTGCCATCATTTGTGATTGCATATCTGTCGGGAATCCAGGATGTGGCATCGTTTTTAAGTCGACTGATTTAAGTGGATAAGCCGCTTGAACACGAATTCCTTCATCTAATTCTGTAATTTGTACACCCATTTCACCCATTTTAGAAATAAGTGCAGTGTTGTGTTCAGGTACAGCATTTTCAATGATCACATCGCCACCCGTAATTGCTGCTGCAACCATGAAAGTGCCCGTTTCAATCCGATCAGGAATAATATGATGAGTAGTACCATATAATTTTACTACGCCCTCAATGCGTATCGTATCTGTTCCAGCACCAATAACTCTACCGCCCATTTCATTAATGAAATTAGCAAGATCGACAATTTCTGGCTCTTTCGCTGCGTTTTCAATAATCGTTGTACCCTTCGCAAGGGCTGCAGCTGTCATGATATTTTCTGTTGCACCAACACTTGGAAAGTCGAGATAAATTTTAGCCCCTTTAAGACCATTAACAGCTTTCGCTTCAACATGACCATGACCAAAAGAAATTTCAGCACCCATCGCTTCAAAACCTTTTAGATGTTGGTCTATCGGACGTGAACCAATTGCACAACCACCTGGAAGAGCAATACGAGCGTAACCGTTACGTGCAAGAATTGGACCCATTACCAAAATAGACGCGCGCATCTTACGTACATATTCAAATTGTGCTTCATTTGATAGAGTACCAGTTGAGTCAATAATGACTTCATTTCTTTCAGGATGCCATTCAATTTTAGCATCTAAGCTTTTCAGCACTTCATTTATCGTACCAACGTCCGATAGATTCGGAACATCCTTTATAATATTAATACCATCTGATGCAAGTAAAGCTGCTGCCAATACCGGTAGCACTGCATTTTTAGCACCCTCAACACGGACATTCCCTTGTAATACACGTCCGCCCGTTATAATAATTTTATCCATTAAAGTCCCTCCGACTCATAATTCTTAAATACATATAATAAAACTTTTCATTATTTTTTAAAGTATTATTTAATAATCAAAACTCTTATCATTGTACCTTGTATAAACTAATTAAACAAGCTTCATTTTACCTAATTAATGGCTAAAGACGATGTGGTTTATAATATGTACACATTCATTGTTTTGTGTCATTTGGAACCGACAACCAAACATCACTCGAGTAATGTTTTTAAGCAACTAAATGCTTATTCTTCCATTTCCCCAAAAACGATGAGATAAACCCCAAATACGTTTTTTAAATATTTATTAACATGATATCGCTTTATATACAGCTTACCATATACAAAGCGATAACATGTGTCGAATTAATTAAACATAAACGGTAATCGTCCTGACCAATAGGATATCTCAAGAAAGAAATTTGATACGGCAGAACCAATCAGAATACTCAAAAAAATAAATAATATTTGTGCTTGAAACACACGATTTTTACGAACAATTTTTTCTGGCATAACTGCTTGTAATGCATAAAATGCGACAGCGATAAAAAAGATATGCGAAATAATTGCCAGTAATGGTTGGAATCCAAATACACCTTCCATTTAACTGTCTCCTTTCATAAAAAAAAGGACAGAAGAAGTTATTCCTCTGCCCTAAGTATTATTTTCAAGAATTTTTAATGCCACCGTGAACATTAATTCTGTTCATGGCACGTTTCAAATCAAGTTCAGATTTAGTAGCATCTGATTTCTCTTGTTTCGTTTGAAGTTCTGCTTCTGCACGTTTTGCAGCTTCTTTAGCACGCGCAAGATCAATTGTTGCTGCAGTTTCTGCACTTGGCGCAAGAACTGTAACAACATCAGGACGTACTTCAATGAATCCACCGTGAACAGCAACAACTTGTGTCGAATTATCTTTTTTAATAAGAAGCCCGCTTATTTGAAGCGGTGCGACCATCGCGATGTGACCTGGGAGTATTCCCATTTCGCCAGCCTCGGTAGTCGCAATAACCATATTCGCTTCAGTTTCAACAACAGGGCCGTCGGGAGTGACGATATTAACTTTTATTGTCTGCATTTTTTTCCCTCCTGGTCCCATCTAATCAAATACGCCCCGGTATAATTGCACTTAGTTTTTAATTAGAAAAGCATAATGCCCTCCTAAAAAATTCTATGCATCACCCGAGGCATTCATTTGATTTAACCGGGATTTTAATCCTGCTGAGGTATGTTAGACTTCTACACCCATAGCTTTAGCTTTTGCAATAACTTCCTCAATGCGTCCAACTAAACGGAATGCATCTTCTGGAAGGTGATCATAGTTTCCTTCTAGGATATCTTTAAATCCTTTTACTGTTTCAGCAACTGGAACATAAGAACCCTTTTGGCCAGTAAACTGTTCAGCAACGTGGAAGTTTTGTGATAGGAAGAACTGGATACGACGTGCGCGTCCAACGATAAGTTTATCCTCATCGCTTAGCTCATCCATTCCTAAAATTGCAATGATATCTTGTAATTCAGCGTAACGCTGAAGTGTTACTTGTACTTCACGCGCAACATTATAATGCTCTTCGCCAACGATTTCCGGGCTAAGTGCACGAGATGATGATGCTAGTGGGTCAACTGCTGGGTAAATACCCATTTCAGAAAGTTTACGCTCAAGGTTCGTCGTCGCATCAAGGTGAGCGAACGTCGTTGCAGGAGCTGGATCCGTATAGTCATCCGCAGGTACATAAATCGCTTGGATAGATGTTACTGAACCTTTGTTTGTTGATGTAATACGTTCTTGAAGAAGACCCATTTCTGTTGCAAGTGTTGGCTGGTAACCAACTGCTGATGGCATACGACCTAATAGTGCCGATACCTCAGAACCCGCTTGTGTATAACGGTAAATGTTGTCAATGAATAGTAGAACGTCCGCGCCTTGTTCGTCACGGAAATACTCTGCCATTGTCAAACCAGTCAAAGCAACACGCATACGTGCACCCGGTGGCTCGTTCATTTGACCAAATACCATTGCTGTATTTTTAATAACGCCAGAATCCGTCATTTCGTAGAAAAGGTCATTACCTTCACGAGTACGTTCTCCAACACCCGCGAATACGGAAATACCACCGTGTTCTTGAGCAATGTTATTAATTAATTCTTGAATTAGAACTGTTTTACCAACACCAGCTCCACCGAACAAACCGATTTTACCACCTTTGATATACGGAGCTAATAAGTCAACTACTTTTATGCCCGTTTCAAGGATTTGTACTTCAGTTGAAAGGTGTTCAAAAGTTGGTGCTAGGCGGTGAATCGGGTCGCGACGTTCAGACGCCGGAATTTCTTCACCTAAGTCGATAATATTGCCGAGTACGTTAAATACGCGACCAAGTGTTACGTCACCAACAGGTACGGAAATTGCAGCACCTTGGTCTGTTACTTCAGCTCCACGCTTAAGGCCGTCTGTTGAAGACATTGCGATAGTACGTACTGTGTCGTCACCAAGATGAAGTGCGACTTCTAGCGTCAACATTTCAGCATCCGCGTTTGGACGTTGAATCATAACTGTCAATGCGTTATAGATTTCTGGCAAATGACCGTTGTCAAACTTAACGTCTACAACTGGACCCATGACTTGAAGAACATGTCCTTTGTTCATTTTGTTTCCTCCTGTCTTACTGTATATAGAAAATTACTTTTTAAATTTTGGCCGAATAAATCAAAGTACGATTTTGGCTCTAAGTGCTAAAAAGTCTTAGCTCTAAGTGCTAACTTTTCCTGGCCCTAAGTTCGAAAAAGTTTTGGTGCCAACTTTTTTGGGCCGAATAAATCAAAGTACGATTTATTCCTATTCTAACGCTGCTACTCCACCAACGATTTCTGTAATCTGTTGTGTGATTGCTGCTTGACGTGCACGGTTAAATTGAAGTGTTAACGAATCAATTAATTCGCCTGCATTATCGGTAGCGCTCTTCATCGCTGTCATTCGTAATGCATGTTCACTAGCCTTACTATCGAGCAACGCACCGTAGATTAGGCTTTCTGCGTATTGTGGAAGAAGAACTTCTAGGATTGCTTCACTAGATGGCTCAAATTCATAAGAAGCAGTAGCTGTACCTTGTGCGATGTCCGTAAGTGGAAGCACCTTTTGACCCGTAATTTCATGGGAGATGGCACTAATAAAGTGGCTATAGTACAGATAAAGTTCATCATACGTACTATCCGTGAACATACCAACAGCATTATGAGCGATTTCTTTTATTTCAGCAAATGACGGGTGATCAGTTAGACCGACTACACTGTCAATAATGTTGAATCCGCGTTTCGTGAAAAATTCGAAGCCTTTGCGTCCTATCGGGAAAATAACAACGTCATCTTTTGACTTATGACGTGTTGCAATCGCGCTGGAAACTGCACGTAGCACGTTACTGTTATAAGCACCCGCAAGTCCTCGGTCAGAAGTGATGACGATGTAAGCTGTCTTCTTTACTGGCCGACTCACAAGCATTGGATGCTCATCAGCAGTACCTGATGCTATAGCACCTGTAACTTCTTGGATTTTCTCCATATAAGGTACAAATGCTTTAGCATTCAATTCTGCACGATTTAGTTTAGATGCTGATACCATTTGCATGGCACGTGTAATCTGGCTCGTCTTTTTTGTCGATTTTATGCGGTTTTGTATTTCGCGTAATGATCCCATTGGTAATTCACCACCTTTGTATTTTTAGATTTATCGTTCCGACAGTAACTGTCAAATCCGACACGTATTGATTTATTTCGCAAAATGCAAAATCTCAATTATTCAGATACAGCGAATGTCTTTTTGAATGCATTAAGAGCTGCAGCCATGTCTTCATCAGATGGAAGATCTTTCGTTGTAAGAATATGCTCTAAAATATTTGTGTGGTTTGATTTAAGCCAGCTAGTAATTTCAGATTCAAAACGAAGAATATCTTTGACAGGAATATCGTCAAGGTATCCGCGCGTAAGTGCATAAAGAACAGTTACTTGAATCTCAACTTTAACTGGTTTATTTAAATCTTGTTTAAGAATTTCAACTGTACGAACGCCTCGGTCTAGTTTACCTTGTGTAATTGCATCAAGGTCAGAACCGAACTGAGAGAACGCTTCAAGTTCACGGAATGCTGCAAGGTCAAGACGCAGTGTACCGGCAACTTTTTTCATTGCTTTAATTTGTGCTGATCCACCTACACGAGAAACCGATAGTCCTGCGTTGATAGCAGGGCGAACGCCCGCGAAGAAAAGGTCAGACTGTAAGAAAATTTGACCATCCGTAATAGAAATTACGTTTGTTGGAATATAAGCAGAGATATCTCCCGCTTGTGTTTCAACGAATGGAAGTGCAGTGATTGAACCAGCACCTAAAGTATCATTCAATTTCGCAGCACGTTCTAGTAAACGTGAGTGTATATAGAACACGTCTCCTGGATATGCTTCACGACCTGGTGGACGACGAAGTAGTAATGACAGTTCACGGTAAGCTGCTGCTTGTTTAGATAAATCATCATAAACGATAAGTACATGCTTGCCGTCGAACATAAATTCTTCAGCCATAGTAATTCCTGTATATGGAGCTAGGTATAGAAGTGGAGATGGTTGTGAAGCCGAAGCTGTTACAACGATTGTATAGTCAAGTGCACCGTTTTTACGAAGTGTTTCAACTACTCCACGAACTGTTGATTCTTTTTGTCCGATAGCTACGTAGATACAAATCATATCTTGGTCAGCTTGGTTTAGGATTGTGTCAATTGCGACAGTTGTTTTACCTGTCTGACGGTCTCCGATAATTAATTCACGTTGTCCACGGCCAATCGGAACAAGAGCGTCAATCGCTTTTATACCCGTTTGAAGTGGTTCGTGAACTGATTTACGTGCCATAACCCCTTGTGCTGGGCTTTCAATAGGACGTGTTTTTGTTGTTGCGATTGGTCCAAGTCCATCAACTGGTTGTCCCAATGGATTTACTACGCGGCCAATAAGTTCTGGTCCAACTGGTACTTCCATAATACGGCCTGTTCGACGTACTTCATCGCCTTCTTTGATGTCTGTATATGGTCCAAGGATAACGATACCAACGTTATTCGCTTCCAAGTTTTGTGCCATACCCATAACACCTGTTGAGAATTCTAAAAGCTCTCCGGCCATGACGTTGTCGAGGCCATGAGCACGTGCAATACCGTCACCAATTGCGATAACCGTACCAACTTCGCTCACTTCCATCTCAGATTGATAATTCTCAATCTGCTGTTTAATGAGAACGCTGATTTCTTCAGCTTTGATGCCCATGTATGTCACCCCTCAAATTTAAGATTTACGAACTAATAAGTTCCTTTTTTAAACGCTCAAGTTTAGCACTTAAGCTACTATCATAGATGCGATTTCCTATTTGCAGGCGAATGCCTCCAAGTAAGCTCTCATCTATTTTATTTTCAATGCGCAACGACTGTTTGCCAATATTTTTAGCGAACGTTGTTGAAATAGCTGTTCTTTCTTGTTCTGTAAGCGGTCTTGTTGAATAAACTTGAGCATCAGCTATTCCAGACACATCATTTGCTAGTTCATGGAACTCGTTAACAATGTTAACAATCTCGTCCATACGGTCCTTTTCAAGAACGACAAACAAAGTGTTTAGAATAAGTGGATTTGCTCCCTTGAAAAGGCTAGTTAGAAGGTCTTTCTTTTCTATCTTGCTCAATTTAGGGTTTTCAAGCAATTGCTTAAGTTCTACATTATCTTGATAAACCTTTTTAACAACATGTAGGTTTTCATGCACTTCAGTGATGTGCCCAGTCTTTTGCGCAAGGTCAAACAATGCGATTGCATAGCGTTTTGCTACAACTGATTGGCTCATTTAGCCTCGCCTGCCTTCGCAATCGTCTCTTCAATCAATGCGCGGTTATCTTCTTCGGAAACTGTTTTCCCAAGAACTTTAGACGCTGCAAGAACAGAGAGTGATACGAATTCTTCGCGGACTGCTGCAACTGCTTTTTCTTTCTCAGATGCAATCTCAAGTGTTGCTTCTTCTTTCAAACGAATCACTTCATTACGCGCTGCTTTCACAATGCTTTCACGTTGAGATTCTCCTTGTTCACGAGCATTTTCGACAATTGATTTCGCATCATCGCGTGCTTCTTTTAACAGACTACGCTGCTCTTCAAGAAGTTGCTTTGATTCTACGCGGCTTTTTTCAGCCTGTTCGATTTCAGTTGCGATTAATTCTGCCCGCTGATCCATAACACCCATTAACGGACCCCATGCAAATTTCTTTAGAAGTAGCATGAGAATCGTGAAAAATGAGACCGTAACGATTATGTCGCCAAGGTTAAGTCTTTTATTCAGGCCTGCTAGAAATCCTGGATCGGTTACATCTGCAGCCAATAGGACAAAGCTATCTAAAAACACGATTGTTTCACTTCCTTCAAGTGATTTCGTTAAAAACTTGTAACTTTTCTTATCGAAAAATAGTCATATACATAGTAGAACGGCGAAGGACATTAAACTACGCTCTTCGCCATTTTATATTGTATCGAACAAATTATTGATTCAAAGCGATAAACGCGATAACTACTGCAATAATAGGAACAGCTTCAACTAGTGCTACCCCGATAAACATTGTTGTTTGAAGAACACCGCGTGCTTCTGGTTGACGTGCAATACCTTCAACTGTCTTTGAAACGATCATACCGTTACCAATACCTGCACCTAGTGCACCTAAACCAACTGCAATTGCTGCTGCTAATAAACCAACTGAACCTACCATAATATATTTCCTCCTATATTTTCGTGTTTTTTTTGTTCCACCCGATTTTTCAGGCAATATATGCTTACTTAATGGTCCGTGCTCACTTTGTGTGACATATAAACCATTGTTAACATAACAAAGATAAATGCTTGGATTGCCCCAATAAAGATTGAGAAACCTTGCCAAGCGAGAGCAGGAAGTATCGCGCCGAAGTAGCCGAAAATACTAGAACCCCCAAGTGTTGCAAGAAGACCGATTAGAATCTCACCTGCATAGATGTTACCGTAAAGACGAAGACCGAGTGTCAACGTATTTGCAAATTCTTCAATGACGTTAAGTGGTGCTAGGAATGGAAGTGGTTGAATATATGTCTTCGCATAGCCTTTTGCGCCAAGAAGTTTAATTCCAAAGTAATGTGTCATTGCGACAACCATTACGGCGAGCGTCATCGTGATTGTTGGATCTGCTGTTGGAGATTTCCACCATAAGTAATCATCCCATACAACCGCGAATGGTAGTCCAATAAAGTTTGCTACTGCAACGAACATGAGAAGTGTGATTCCAAGTATGTGGAATTGTCCACCTGTTTTCCAATCCATGTTGTTTTTGATAATTCCTTTTACAAAATCCATAATCCATTCCATAAAGTTCTGCATACCTGTAGGTTTAACTTGCATGTTACGCGTTGCAAAGAATGCAATTAAAAATACAATTAGGCATGTTACGAAAAGCATTAGGATATTTGATGGATTGAAGTGTAATCCAAACCATATTACATCCGGATTTTTATGGTGCACGTTTCGTTCACCTCCCTTTAATTCGGTTTAGGCTTATTACTTTGATGTAGCATGATGTAAAAACTTAGCTACTTTTAGCGAAAAAGCAAAGTGCTTTGTAAGCTATTTTCTGCGAAAAGCTTTATTCATGCCTTTTGTGATATACGATCCTATCAACTAACAATAGGACATACGGTATCATCAAACCAATTACCGTACTACTCATGTCAAACTGCTCGGGGAGTGAGATTGCAATTGCCGCTGCCGCCACGCCTGATGCAAAACGCATCGCTGTTCCGAGTGAAGTTACCTTCTTTCCTTCCGTAAAACTACGGTCAAACCTTTCTAATCTACGAAGGAGAATCCAGAAATTGTACATTCCAAACAATGATCCTAGAATGAATCCTGCAAATACAGTTTTCCAGTCGGTGAATCCCCAACCTAGTACGAACAAAGCGAGCAAAAAAAAGAGAGCTCTTCTCTGCCTGTTATAGATTTCCTGAAATGACTGCATTTTCGTTATTCTCCCGATTCGTATTTCGTGAATTGTCTAGCCGTCCATAAGGATTGGAACAATGACACTGCGAGTACACAGCCATGATGAAGCGTTATTATGCATTCTCTATCACTAGATTAAATTAGGATTGAAAGAACTAATCCATATTCAACTCCCCAGTGAAAGTATGATAGAAATAGCATGTAACAGGTCATAAATTCAAGCTTCATATGTATGAAAGGCTATCATTGTTACCCTTTGTAATCATACATTAGGCTAAAAATGATGTCAATTGATTCCCAGGATATTATTCACTTTATAGATACATTGTCAAACATCGGACAAAATTGGAGCACTTTTGTCGAAATTACTTATAATTAACGCAAAGCGTGGCCATGATTTTACAGTTTTATACAATTTGATAACTATTAACGGTTATTAATCAATTATAAGGAAGAAAGATACTCTTTTAACGCGACAACGATACGCTCAGAAGCATGTCCATCTCCGTAGGGATTTGAAGCAAATGCCATTCTCTCGTATTCTTTTGCATCCGTTAAGAGTTCATCCGTTAATTCAAAAATCTTGTTTTCGTCAGTACCCGCAAGTTTTAATGTGCCTGCTTCTATGCCTTCTGGACGTTCTGTCGTATCGCGTAGCACGATGACTGGTTTTCCAAGCGAAGGCGCTTCTTCTTGAATGCCGCCTGAATCAGTTAAAATAATATGTGAAGCTGCTGCAAAGTTATGGAAATCAACAACTTCTAGCGGTTCAATTAAGTGTACACGTTCATTTATTCCGAACATTTCATCTGCGATTTCACGTACAATCGGATTCATATGTACCGGGTAGACCACTTGAATATCATCGTGCTTCTCAAGTAAGCGATTGATTGCGCGGAACATATTACGCATAGGTTCACCTAGGTTTTCCCGACGATGTGCAGTGAGAAGAATAAGTTTATCCTGACCAATTTTCTCTAAGATAGGATGTGTATATTGTTCTCGTACCGTTGTTTGAAGCGCATCGATTGCCGTGTTCCCTGTAATATATATACGATCCTTAGGCTTGCCTTCATCTATTAGGTTTTGTGCTGATTTATCAGTTGGTGAAAAATGAAGATCCGCAAGCACACCAGTTAGCTGGCGATTCATTTCTTCAGGATACGGTGAATACTTATCCCATGTTCGAAGTCCTGCCTCCACATGACCAACCGCAATTTTATTGTAAAATGCAGCAAGACTACCAATGAATGTCGTTGCAGTATCACCGTGAACTAGTACGATATCAGGCTTCGCTTCTTTCATTATACGATCTAGCCCTTCAAGTCCTCTAGTTGCTACGTCAATCAGCGTTTGCCGATCTTTCATAATATTCAAGTCATAATCAGGTTTAATATTAAATGTTGAAAGTACTTGGTCAAGCATTTCACGGTGCTGCGCAGTAACTGTCACAATCGATTCGATGTCTTCCTGGTGCTTCTCAAGTTCGATTACGAGCGGGGCCATTTTAATCGCTTCAGGTCTCGTACCAAAAATCGTCATTACTTTCCATTTCTTCTTCACAACGTTCACGCCTTCCAAATCATTTAGTTCCATAAAGTCGGTCACCTGCGTCACCAAGTCCAGGAACGATATAACCTTTTTCATTCAACTTTTCATCCAATGCAGCAATATATAAATCTACATCTGGATGTGCTTCAGTCAACGCTTTTACTCCCTCAGGCGCAGCAATTAAACACATAAACTTTATCTTTTTAGCGCCGCGACTTTTTAAAGATTCAACTGCAGCAATTGCAGAACCACCAGTTGCCAACATCGGATCTACAAGAATAAAATCACGTTCAGCCACATCATTTGGTAATTTCACATAATATTCTACAGGCATTAGTGTCTCTGGATCACGATAAAGACCAATATGCCCCACTTTAGCAGCTGGAATCAAGTTTAAAATTCCTTCTACCATACCTAAACCAGCACGTAGGATTGGTACGATTCCTAGCTTTTTGCCTGCTAGAATTTGTGATGTTCCTTTTTGTACAGGCGTTTCTATTTCTTTTTCTGTAAGTGGTAAGTTTCGTGTAATTTCATAAGCCATAAGTGTTGCGACTTCATCAACAAGCTCTCTAAATTCTTTAGTCCCTGTATTTTTATCCCTTATATACGTTAATTTGTGTTGAATAAGTGGATGATCTAGTACATATACGTTAGCCATTTGTTTTCGCTCCTCTTTAGAAATGTCCCGTTTAGTATAGCAGAATTTAGTTCGTTCTAACAGATAACGCCTTGAAAAATTAGTTTGTGCTTTAGGATTTCCGCCTCAGATAGAGCTTCGGTACTTTCGAAGTCTCGATTCGGCTGAAGCCAAGCCCGCGGAAAGCGTCCGCCTGTAGCGGAAATTAACGTTTTCCGGAGATTCCAGTACCTCTTACGATTATGAAATCTACCCAGGTATAAAAAAATAAGCCACTTTCTTTAAAAGAAAGTGGCTTACCAGTATTTACTTAATCAACATAAATCGGGAATTTCGCAACAAGTGCGCTAACGCGTGCCGATGCTTCTTTTTTAATAGCTTCATCTTCATGATTCTTCAGAACTGAAGCCATAATAGATGCAACTTCTTTCATTTCTTCTTCTTTAAAGCCGCGTGTTGTAACCGCTGGTGTACCAATACGGATACCAGAAGTTATAAACTTGCTTTCAGTATCGAAAGGAACTGCGTTTTTATTAACAGTGATTTGAACTTCATCAAGAACTTCTTCCGCAACTTGACCAGTAATGCCAAGTGAGCTTAGGTTAACAAGTACTAAGTGGTTATCTGTTCCACCCGATACAATGTTAATACCTTCTGCTTTTAGACCTTCTGCTAATGTTGCTGCATTTTTCTTAACTTGTTGAATATGTGTTTTGAATTCCGGTTGTTGCGCTTCTCCAAATGCAACCGCTTTCGCTGCAATAACGTGCATTAGAGGTCCACCTTGAATTCCTGGGAATACAGTACTATCGATTTTTTTGCCGAACTCTTCATTACATAAAATAAATCCACCACGTGGTCCACGAAGTGTTTTATGAGTTGTAGAAGTTACAAAGTGAGCATGTGGAACTGGGTTAGGGTGTTCGCCTACAGCAACAAGACCAGCAATATGTGCCATGTCAACGAAGAAGTACGCGCCTACTTCATCTGCAATCTCACGGAATTTAGCAAAGTCAATTTCACGTGGGTATGCGCTTGCGCCAGCAACGATCATTTTTGGTTTGTGCTCAAGTGCTTTTTGACGAACATCTTCATAATCGATTAGTTCATCTTCTTTTTTAACACCGTAATCAATAAAGTTATATAGTTTACCTGAGAAGTTTACCGGGCTACCGTGCGTTAAGTGACCACCGTGTGAAAGATTCATACCTAGAACCGTGTCACCTGGTTGTAGCACTGTGAAATAAACTGCCATGTTCGCCTGTGCACCTGAGTGAGGTTGAACGTTAGCGTATTCTGCACCGAAGATTTCTTTCAAACGGTCACGTGCTGCATCCTCAACGACGTCAACATGTTCACAACCACCGTAGTAGCGTTTGCCAGGGTAACCTTCTGCATATTTATTAGTCAATACTGATCCTTGAGCTTCCATAACAGCTTCTGTTACGAAGTTTTCTGAAGCGATCAGTTCAATATTAGATTGTTGGCGTTTTCTCTCAGCCATAATTGCATCGTAAATTACAGTATCCTGTTTCTTTACTTGCTCTAGCTGTGCTGAAAGATTCTTAATTGTAACTTGTCCCATTCGTCATTCCCCTTTTATGTTAATATTTTGTCCAGTGAATAGCAGTCAGAAGAACAGTCACAAACCAATTTAGTTCATACCTATTACATCTAAAAGCTCACGACCGTTTGGAAATCTTACAGTCGTTGTCGCTGTTACCCCGACAATAAATTTGATAGTCTATGCGCTATCTTTATCTTTTATGATCGCTTACTGTTTTACGTTCAAAACGACCTCGTTCGAACAACTCCCTGAACAGTAACTAAACACAAAGTTGTCCGGGCTGACCGAACTAAATCAATTATAACATTTTCAGACAATTATGATAGTATAATCCGTCTACTTTCATGACTTCTTGCACACCTTACGTTTGGAGAAGGGGTAATCCATACGTAAGTTACCTAAATTCTTTATTAGCATAAAATTAACTTCAAAATGCTTTAGTAAGTAGCACGCGCTCCACCTATTAATTTTGGTCGAGTCGTTGCGATTGTAACAACTGCATCTCCAATTTTAGAAACAGAAGTTCTAATCGGAATAACAACGGCTTTTAAATGCATGCCTATTAAAGTTTGTCCAATGTCAATCCCAGCTATAGCACGAATTTCTTCTACAACGACAGCATCATTTAAATGTTCAAATGCATAAGCTGACATTGAACCACCGGCATTAATTACCGGAATGACAGAAACCGGCTCAAGATTGAACAACTTTGCAACTTGCCGCTCAATTGTAAGCGCTCGATTAATATGTTCACAACCTTGAAAAGCAAGATGGATTTTATGTTGTTCTGCAAATTCTTTTAATGGTTCAAATAGTGTTTCGCCAATTTCCATTGCGCCAGCGGTTCCTATTTTCTTCCCTGCAATTTCAGAAGTAGAGCAACCAACTACGAATAGCCCACCTTCTTCAAATTGAACCTGTTCAGCCATTTCAGCAAGTAATACTTCGAGCTGATGCTTCCACAATTTTAAACTGTCCACAAGTATCTCTCCTTACGGTCTCAGTTTTCTAGTTCCATTATTTTACTAACGCGTCGTTCATGTCGGCCACCTTCAAAAGAGGTATCAAGCCAAGTTGAAACGATTTCTAGTGCGTGCCCTGCGCCAATTACACGTTCTCCCATTGCAAGCACATTCGTGTCATTATGCTGACGCGTCGCTTTTGCACTGAAGACATCATGGACAAGCGCACAGCGAATGCCTTTTATTTTATTTGCAGCAATAGACATACCAATGCCCGTTCCACAAATTAATATTCCGCGATCAAATTCCCCACTAACAACGCCTTCACATACTGTTGAAGCGTAATCAGGGTAATCAACTGAGTCGTCTGTTTTTGGACCAAAGTCTTTAAATTCTATATTACTTTCAGTTAAGAACTGCATGATTTCCTTTCGAAGCCTATTTCCGCCATGATCTGAAGATATTGCAACTTTCATGAAATCCCTCATTTCTTAATATACTTATTATTCATTCTACCATTTTTTCAGAAAAAAGACATAGGTCTTCCCTCTATATACACACTTATCTAATAAGAGGTCATTTTGATTGATCAAATTGTCGATCAAACTCGATATGCTATACAAAGACTATTATATGTAGACATTTCTTTTCAACTGTCCAATTTTCTTTCGAGTGCATCCATGAGCATTGTTAATTCTGTAAAAGTTTCTTTGTAAGTGGACAAATTCCCACCAAACGGATCATGGACATCACTGGAAAAATCAGAAGTTACGTAACTTTTTAAAGTAAATACTTTATTAACAGCTTCAGGATAGAAATTGAGCATCATTTGTTTATGTGATTCGGTCATTGTCAGTATTAAGTCAGCCCAAGCAACATTCTCTTTTATTACCGCTTGCGAAACAGGTGTATAGGGCATTCCCGCCTCTTCGATCAGCGTTTTTGCGTTTTGCGAAATCGGTATGCCGTTCATTGCGTTGATTCCAGCAGAGCGAACAGATACTTTTTCTATGTTTCTACTTCGAAGAATCGCTTCTGCCATCGGGCTTCTACATGTATTACCTGTACAAATTAAATAAATATTCATATATATCCCCCTTTAATAGAATAGTTAATTTACCAGAATAAATAAACTGTTTATTTCAATTCAACCATGTCATTACACCTATAATTAATAGCGCTAAACCTGCAACTCTTCTTAACACCTTACCACTTTTCAACCCAAGTCTATCTTTATAATAAAGTGCAAGAAAAGCAAAAATAAAAGAAAAAGCACCCGATGCTAAAATAAATAGTATTTTGTTCATATGAAGCATACCAAACGATACGCTCACCGAAAATGAGTCTATGCTAACCGCAAGCGCAATAATCGCCGGGTTTAATTTTAATGAAGACTTCTCATCATTATCTTGTAAAAGCATATGTAACCCAATTAGAACAAGTAATAGACTCGATAGTATTGTACTCCAGCCTGTGAAAATCGACAGAGAAAATTCCCCCAACAAGAAACCGAGGAACGGAAGTAACATATTTAAAAAGGATGTCCAAACCACTAAGGTAAACTTACCTTTTTTTATTCTCAAAAGTATATAGACGACTATAATATCAATCGTTGTTACCGCGGCTGCGAATAACTCCTCCAACACCAGGCCTCCCCACATATTACGTTCTTTCAACGTATGCGGAGATTGATTGACGTATTCAGTTTACTTTATATGTTTTTCCCGTTTGAAGCTTTTAAAAGACGATTCATAAAGGCTGTGCCCACGCCTTCCAAATCAGTTTCAATTGCAAGTATTACAGTTGCATCCGTCATATCACATTGTCGAAGCGCACGATATAAATTTGCCGCCAATGCTTCTTTATCATTGATTGAACCAATTGCAAAATACCAATCTGCTGATGAAAATATGAATTCATCAGGTCCAATGACCGCAACTCGTTCATCTTTCAAATGAAGTTTGGTAATTGTTTTTTCTATAGTCTCTATCACTGGCTCTATTATATAAAGCGGTGCATCTGGTGCATAATGTGTGTACTTCATTCCTGGTGAACGCGGTGCTTTTTGATTTGTCGCATCGCTCGTTGCTACTGAACCAATAACCGTTTCAATCATTTCTCTCGTTACGCCACCTGGTCTTAAAATAATTGGTGGCGTAGTCGTCATATCTATAACAGTTGATTCAAGACCAACACCTGTTTGTCCACCGTCTAAAATCAGTGGAATCAAACCGTCTAAATCTTTCCGCACATGTTCAGCCTCAGTCGGGCTAGGCTTTCCACTTCGATTTGCACTTGGTGCAGCGAGTGGTGCTTTTAATGCCCGAAGAAGTTCAAGCGCAACAGGATGATCAGGCATTCTTATACCAATCGTTTCAACACCTGGTGTTACGTTCGGTGCAATAATACCGGGAATTCGTTCAAAAACAAGCGTCAGTGGCCCAGGCCAAAAAGTTTTCATTAATAATTTCGCATCATCATTAATATTTATAGCGTAGCTGGCAACTTCTTCTTGCGTGCCGATATGTACGATTAACGGATTATCAGAAGGGCGTCCTTTTGCCTTGAATATTTTATCCACAGCCGCTTCTTCCGTCGCAACTGCTCCAAGTCCGTATACCGTTTCTGTAGGAAAGGCGACAAGGCCACCATTTCTTAATATATCCACAGCTTTTGCGTATTTCTCCTCATTATCCACAATGTTATCCACTGCCACAATAATCGTTTCCACAAATTAAACCTCCTTTATCCACAACTTTAGAGAGTTACCCACATTAAATGTTAGTAACTTTCTGAAAATAAGCCTTTAAACCATTCAAAAATGAAAAATGTCACTTCTTCTTCCTCTTCAACTTTTTCATCCACAAAACAAACTTTCGGAAAAAGTGCACACCACCAATTATCTCCACGTCCACTGCCAATGGTCATAATATAAGCGTCGTAAGTGGCTTGAGGAGTAACGAAGAAACCAGCTCGTTTTGGCGGGAATAGTGCTTCCCTTCTTTCTAACGTAATTTTTTTACCATTTGAAAGCGAACTAGCAATTTCAACTATTTTCCCCTCAAGTACTTCCAAGTTATCACCGAGCTCATCCACAGATTTAGAAGCTTCAACCGCATCTTGAATTAACGGCTCAATCTCTAGCTGTATCTTCTCTTTCATATCCTGGTCCGCCGCAGTGTTTGAATGCGCAAGAAGACGAAAACGAATTTCTTCTTCCTTTTCATTCACCCCTGCTGAAAATAGATAGATAATAGACTGCAATATGATTAATATAAGTATAAATTCAATAGTAGGCATTAACTTTTCAATTTTTGATGGTTTTTGTTTAATCTCGTAATCTGTTAGCATGTTCATCCCCCCCTACTCCGCATTGTTGCCGAAGAAAGAGTTATTTATTCATGAACCTCACAAAATATCATTCTATCTTTGCCGTTAATATCTTTTACAGTTTCAACTCGTGCATTCGGAAAGGAATTCTCAAAAAGTTTATGCACAGCTGCGGCTTGTTGATAACCTATTTCGACGCCAATTAAAGAAGGATTGTTCATAAGTCGGGGCAGGTTTTCGGCAAGCTTACGGTAAAAAAACAGGCCATCTTCTTCTGCAAATAATGCTTGATGGGGTTCATGGGATAATACAGTATCAGACATTTCAACAGCTTCCTCAAAAGCGATATAAGGTGGATTCGATAGAACGAGATCCCATTTTTCATTCGCAATCGGCTCAGTTAAGTCGCCTTCTTTAAATGTTATAGCCGCCTCATAGTTGGCAGCGTTTTTAATTGCGGTAGCAAGGGCATCTTTACTAATATCCGTTGCTGTCACATTAGCTTCTGGCCACTCTTTTTTAAATGTAATCGCAATTGCTCCGCTTCCTGTCCCAATATCAGCCATCTCAATTTCTTTATTCTCGAACAGACGATGTCCTCTTTCAAGTGCGTTGTATATTAATTCTTCCGTTTCAGGTCTCGGAATTAATACGCTCGGATTGACTTCAAAAATACGACCAAAAAAACTTTCTTCACCCAAGACGTACTGAATAGGCTTACCCATTTCAAGTTCTTTTACTTTGTTCCAAAATAAAGTCTGTTGTTCTTCTGTTAATGGTTCGCGAAAATTCATAAGTAATGATGCGCCTGTAAGTCCAGTCACATATTCCATTAAGATACGAACTGCGCCCGTATCCAGATCTTTTGCTTCTAATAAAGAAGAAGCCCGATTTAGGGCCTCAAAAATTCGTTCAATCATTATAATCCAAACTTTCTAGTCGATGCGTCTGCTCTTCCATAATGAGCGCATCAATTATTTCATCCATATTTCCTTCGATAATTTGATCAAGTTTTTGAATAGATAATCCTATTCGATGATCTGTTACGCGGTTTTGTGGGAAATGATACGTACGAATTCGTTCAGAACGGTCACCTGTACCAACGGCCGATTTCCTTTTTTGATCATATTCAGCTTGCGCTTCCCTAGTGAATTTATCATAAATTCTCGCACGAAGAACTTTCATCGCTTTTTCTTTGTTCTTAATTTGAGATTTCTCATCTTGACAAGATACAGTAATTCCAGTCGGTATGTGGAATAAACGTACCGCTGACATCGTTGTGTTTACGGATTGTCCACCTGGTCCTGACGATGCAAATGTATCTGTTCGTATATCTTTATCATGGATATCAATTTCCACATCTTCCGCTTCCGGCAAAGAAGCAACTGTCGCAGTAGATGTATGCGTTCTTCCGCTAGATTCAGTTTCAGGAACTCGCTGAACGCGATGCGCACCATTTTCATACTTTAATTTCGAAAATGCGCCATTGCCATTAATCATGAAAATAATTTCCTTAAAACCACCTAGTTCAGTTGGTGATGAATCCATAATTTCGACTTTCCAATTATTCATTTCCGCGTAACGGCTATACATTCTGAATAAATTGGCCGCAAATAATGCTGCTTCATCGCCACCGGCCGCGCCTCGTATTTCCATAATTACGTTTTTATTGTCATTTGGATCTTTCGGAATTAGCAGCAATCGCAGCTGATCTTCTATTAATTCGATTCGGTCTTCTAGGTCGGAAATTTCGAGTGAAACGAGTTCTTTCATTTCTTTATCTAACGGTTCGTCCAATAAACTTTTTGAATCATCTCGTTCTTGAAGAACGTTTTTATATTCGCGGTATACGTCGACAGTTTTTTGTAGACTTGCTTGTTCCTTTGAGTAATCACGAAGTTTTGTTATATCACTTACAACGTCTGGGTCGCTTAGTAATTCGTTTAATTGGTCATATCGGTCTTCAACTATTTGAAGTTTTTCGAACATAGTATACACCTCATTTTATCTATTTATTGTACGTGAAACAGCGTCTTAAATACAATTATTTCTCTGAAAAATAATCCTAAGTCAAATATTGCAGTTATATGCTCACTTCACTCTTTTTTTGTTACTATATAAATGAATCGTGTTGATTTCCGCTACAGGTGGACGCTTTCCGCGGGGCGTGCGGTGAGCCGCTTCCTTCGCTTCGCTACGTCCAGGGTCTCACCTGTCCCCGGGACGAATTGCACTTCATTCGTCCTAAATCCCGCCGGAGTCGCCACCCCGCCACTCCAATCTACAAGTACGTGGGGTTTCCTTCAGTTTCATACATTTCATTTTACGATTTGTATGAATAACACATTTTATTTCGGCGTATCTCAAAAACTAAAGAATAAACGAACAAAAACCCGACCGCTGCTTATCGACGGTCGGGGAATTGACTTTATTCATTTATAGCAACGTGTGCTGTGACACCTTTTGGTACTTCATGATGCTGTCTACATCTTGCTTCATATGCTTCGGCAGCGCCAACCAAAATGACTGGGTCATCAAAACCGGCTGGTATGCCATTAATAAGGCGCTGAGTACGGCTTGCAGATGTGCCACAAACTGTGCATACGGCTTGTAGTTTTGTTACATTTTCTGCAACCGCCATGAGAAGCGGCATAGGTCCAAATGGTTCACCCCGGAAATCTTGGTCGAGGCCTGCAATGATTACGCGGTAGCCCTGATCTGCAAGTTCCATCACAACGTCTACAATGCCGTCATCAAAAAACTGCGCTTCATCGATTGCGACTATGTCATAGTTAGATACAAGATATTTCTTAATTTCTGAAGAGCTTGAAAGGGCATTTGCAATTACTGTTGTTCCATTATGGCTAACTACAGCATTTTCACTGTAGCGATCGTCAATTTGGGGTTTGAAGACTACAATTTCTTGTTTTGCATATTGCGCTCGGCGTATGCGGCGAATTAATTCTTCTGATTTCCCCGAGAACATGCTCCCACAAACAACTTCAATCCATCCACCTTGAAATGTATTATTCATGCTTTTTTCTCCTTTCACAAACACGCTATATATCGTCTTGCTTATTATTCAATTTGAATTCATATCATACCCGAAATACCTGTTTTAAGTAACTTTTTTTATGTAAAACATAGAAATACCCGCCCGGCGCATATGCACCTGACGGGTATTTAACGAAGGACTTATGCTTCTTCTGTTTCTTCTTCGCGTCCTTCTTCTTTGAGGCCATACTTTTTGTTGAAGCGATCGACACGGCCGTCCGCTTGAGCAAATTTCTGACGTCCAGTGTAGTATGGGTGGCATTCCGAACAAACTTCAACTCGGATGTCCTCTTTTACTGAACCTGTATCAAATGTGTTTCCACATGAACAAGTAACATGGGAAACTTTGTAATCTGGGTGTATTCCTGCTTTCATCGGTCTCTCTCCTTTCGCTCTGAACCATCTGGAACAGAATGTTATAATAGAAGTTGTTTAACTTCTAATAAGATCGATGCCTTACACGGCCCGTATCGTCAGCCGTATATGCAGCAAATCGTATTTTCGATACCTAAGCAATTGTAGCAAATTAAATGACGATATGCAACTTTTCTATTTTTTAAAATGTAAAAATTAAATTATGCCTTTACCATTACGGTGTGCTTTCATTTCTGTATTTAATTTTTCAAAAAAAGCTTCATTTGTTTCTGATTTACTAAGTTTTTTCAAGAAGCGTTCAACAAAATCCGGCGTATCAGAAAATGTTTTTCGAATTGCCCAAAGTCTCTCAAGCTGATCTTTAGGAATAAGTAATTCTTCTTTCCTAGTTCCAGAACGACGAATGTCAAGTGCAGGGAAGATGCGACGCTCAGCGAGATTACGGTCAAGGTGAAGTTCTAAGTTACCCGTTCCTTTGAACTCCTCATAAATAACTTCGTCCATTCTTGAACCTGTATCAACAAGCGCAGTTGCAAGAATCGTTAAACTGCCGCCTTCTTCTAAATTACGCGCTGCACCAAAGAAACGTTTCGGTCGGTGGAATGCTGCCGGATCAATACCACCGGATAGCGTTCTTCCACTTGGCGGAATTACAAGATTATATGCACGTGCAAGTCGAGTAATCGAGTCCATCAAGATAATGACATCTTTTTTATGCTCTACTAGTCTCATTGCCCGTTCAAGAACAAGTTCAGCAACTTTAATGTGATTTTCTGGTACCTCGTCAAAAGTAGAACTGACAACATCAGCTTTAACAGATCGCTCAATATCCGTAACCTCTTCAGGTCGCTCGTCAATTAACAAGACGATAAGTTCAGCTTCCGGATGATTCACACTAATAGAGTTAGCAATTTCTTTTAAAAGTAATGTTTTCCCTGCTTTTGGAGGCGCGACTATGAGACCACGTTGACCAAATCCTACGGGTGCAACAAGATCCATAATTCGTGTCGATAAGTTTGCAGGGTCTGTTTCAAGTTTTATATGGCGGTCTGGATAAAGAGGTGTAAGTGCTGGGAAGTGGACACGATTTCGTGATTCTTCCGGATTTTCACCGTTAACTGCTTCTACTTGTAAAAGCCCATAATAACGTTCCGATTCTTTTGGAGGACGCACTTTCCCTGCTACTTTATCTCCATTACGAAGATCAAAACGTCTAATTTGGGAAGCGGAAATATAGATATCTTCTGAACTAGAAGAATAATTAATAGGTCGTAAGAAGCCATATCCCTCTGATTGGATAATTTCAAGAACACCTTCCATAAAGAAAAAGCCTTCTTGTTCTGCCCTCATTTTCATAATGGCAAAAATCAATTCTTTTTTTGTTAGTTTTGAGTAATAAGTTACTTTATATTGTTTGGCGTGTGTATATAACTCTTTTAAAGTCATTTCTTCTAGCGTAGACATTGTTAGTTTCGTCAATTTACTGGCACCACTCTTTTAGGTTGATGGGCTTAATTTTGAAAGAAGATACCTTGCCAATTATAGGCAAGGTGGAAGTTATTATATCTTTTGAAACTTTGGGGTCAGTCCTGCATGACGAGATGAGGTTTTTTCTCCATGCTGTGACGGCCTTCTACAAAACGAATAGTACCTGATTTAGAACGCATAACAAGTGAATGTGTTTCACTGTATCCGCCATTGTAACGTACACCACGAAGCAATTCTCCGTCAGTTACACCAGTTGCAGCAAATATTGCATCGTCACCTTTAACAAGGTCATCCATTTTCAGGACTTTATCAACATCGATACCCATTTTCAAGCAACGTTCACGTTCTTCATCATTTGAAGGAATTAATTTACCTTGTAATTCTCCACCAAGACATTTTAATCCTACTGCTGCGATTACGCCTTCAGGTGCGCCGCCGATTCCAAATAAAATATCGACACCAGTTTCAGGAAATGCTGTGTTAATTGCTCCTGCAACATCCCCGTCATTAATCATTTTAATTCTAGCACCCGCTTCGCGAATTTCAGCGATTAATCCTGCATGACGTTCTCTATTTAACACAGAGGCAACAACATCCTCCATATTTTTATTTTTAGCTTTTGCAACTGCACGTAAGTTATCAGCAACAGATGCATTAATATCAATTTTACCAACAGATTCAGGACCTACCGCAATTTTATCCATATACATATCTGGTGCATTCAAAAGATTTCCTCTGTCTGCAATTGCAATAACAGCAAGCGCATTCCAGCCGCCAGCCGCAACAATATTCGTTCCTTCAAGCGGATCAACTGCTACGTCTACTTCAGGACCATTTCCCGTTCCTAATTCCTCACCGATATAAAGCATAGGCGCTTCATCCATCTCGCCTTCACCAATTACAACAACGCCGCGCATCGGAATTGTATCAAAAACAGTACGCATTGCTTCTGTCGCTGCGTCGTCTGCTTCGTTTTTTAAACCCCGTCCCATCCAACGTGCTGCTGCAACACCTGCTGCTTCAGTAACTCTTACTAACTCCATTGTTAAACTGCGTTCCATTATTGTTCCTCCCAATTTTACGAATATCTCGTAAGTTCATCTACTTCGTCTATACTATCACATTTATTTTGTCAGTTTTGCAGATTCTTCAGGTATTTCCACTTTACGAATATCAGCGCCAAGACCTTGAAGTTTTTTTATTAGCGAACCATAACCACGTTCAATATGTTGAATTTCACGCACTTCTGTTTCACCGTCCGCAATAAGTCCTGCAAGTACTAACGCTGCTCCTGCTCTCAAGTCCGTCGCACTTACAATTGCTGCCTGAAGTGGCGTTGGACCAGATAGTATAGCGGATCTTCCCTCTACACGGCCTGTCGCATTCATTCTGACAAGCTCATCGATATGCTTAAATCTCGCGGAATAGACAGTATCAGTAATAACAGAAGAACCTTTCGCTTGCGTGAGCAATACTGATAAAGGTTGTTGTAAATCGGTTGGGAAGCCAGGATAGACAAGTGTTTTTATATCTACTGCTTTTAGGTCCGTCGATTTCGGAATAAAGATTCTCTCATCTTCTTCGACGATATTAACGCCCATTTCACGAAGTTTCGCTGTCAATGCTTCAACGTGGAACGGTATTACATTGTCAATTGTTACACCGTCTCCAGCAGCCGCGGCCATAATCATAAATGTACCAGCTTCAATTCTATCGGGAATGATTGTATGGCGCGTTCCGTGAAGCTTTTCTACGCCTTCAATACGAATAATATTTGTTCCGGCGCCTTTAATATCTGCACCCATATTAGTAAGTAATGTTGCTACGTCAACAATTTCAGGTTCTTTCGCTGCATTTTCAATCGTTGTACGCCCTTTTGCAAGGACAGCTGCAAGCATAATATTAATTGTTGCGCCAACACTTACAACGTCTAGATAAATTTTCGCACCACGAAGTTCTTCTGCACGCAAATAAATCGCACCATGCTCATTCGTCACTTTCGCACCAAGAGCTTCAAATCCTTTTATATGCTGATCAATGGGTCTTGGTCCTAGATGGCAACCGCCGGGGAGTCCAATCACTGCATGTTTAAAACGACCAAGCATCGCACCCATTAAATAATACGAAGCGCGTAGTTTTTTCACATTACCATTTGGAAGAGGCATAGAAATTATTTCAGTTGAGTCAATCATCATTTCCCCATCTTTAAATACAACTTTGCCCCCAATATCCTCGAGAAGTTCTTGCAATATGTGTACATCAGAAATAGCTGGAAGCCCTTCAATTGTGACGATAGAATCCGCTAAAATCGATGCAGGTATGAGAGCCACCGCACTATTTTTTGCACCACTCACTTTTATTGTACCTTGTAGGCGCTTGCCGCCTTTTATCTTATATACGTCCATTACAATCTCCTTCAAACATATTACTTATTCTTTCTGTTCTCCCAATCCGAGAGAAATGCTTCAATCCCTTTATCCGTAAGAGGATGGTTAAATAACTGTTTCAAAACATTAAACGGTGTTGTAGCAATATGAGCACCTTGTAACGCTGCGTCTGTAATATGTTGTGGACTACGAATAGATGCCGCAATAATTTCAGATTCGATACCGTGTATATCAAAAATCTCTGCTATTGTTCTAATTAAAGTCATGCCATCTTGCCCAATATCATCTAGTCTGCCTAGAAACGGTGATACATAAGTCGCTCCCGCACGTGCCGCAAGAAGTGCTTGGTTTGCACTAAAAATTAGAGTTATATTCGTTTTAATTCCTTCTTTAGAGAAAACAGAACAAGCTTTTAGACCTTCAGGTGTCATAGGTAATTTAACTGTGATATTCGGAGCAATTTTAGCAAGCTCACGTCCTTCTTTCAGCATACCTTCTGCGTCTAATGCAATTACTTCTGCGCTAACTGAAGCATCTGTTATAAGTGTAGTAATTTCTTTTAAACGTTCATGAAATGAAACGTCTTCTTTTGCTACAAGGGAAGGATTAGTTGTAACTCCTGATAAAATCCCCCAACTATGTGCTTCTTTAATTTCATCAAAATTTGCTGTATCTATAAAAAACTTCATTATAATATTCCTCCTCTAAATAATCCAAATAAGGAGAATGTCTTTATTTTCTAGACGTTTCTCCTTATTTTAAATATTAATTAACCTTGTTGAGAACTTCCGAATTCACGCATTTTACCAATAACTGTTGCTTTAATAGCTTCACGCATAGGTCCTAAATACTTTCTTGGATCATATACGTCAGCATCAGCTGCAAGTGTATCACGCACTGCTTTCGTACCTTGAATTTGGTTTTCAGTGTTGACGTTAATTTTTGATGTTCCAAGTGAGATTGCTCTCTGGATATCCTTAGTTGGGATCCCAGTTCCACCATGTAATACGAGTGGTAGATCGGATTGTTTAGAAATAGCTTCCATCTCTTCAAATCCTAAATTCGGCTCGCCTTTATAAGGACCGTGAACAGAACCAAGTGCAGGTGCCAAACAATCAATATTTGTATTGTCAACAAGCTCCTTACATTCAGCAGGATCTGCATAAATGACACCATCTGCAATTATGTCATCTTCTTCGCCGCCAACTACACCTAATTCAGCTTCTACCGAAATTCCACGCGCATGCGCATATTCCACAACTGCATTTGTAATTTCAATATTTTCTGCAAGCGGCTTTGAAGATGCATCAATCATAACCGATGTAAAGCCAGCGTCAATTGCTTCTTTACATTTTTCAAGGCTAGAACCGTGATCCAAGTGGATAGCAACTGGGACCGTTGTTTTATATTCTTCCATAAGCCCCTTAACCATACTTACTACTGCTTTAAATCCACCCATATAACGTGCTGCGCCTTCAGATACGCCAAGTATAACTGGTGATTTCTCTTCTTCAGCGGCTTGTAGTATCGCCTGTGTATATTCTAAATTATTTAAATTAAATTGCCCAATCGCATAGCCATTTTGTTTACCTTTAATCATCATTTCTTTCATTGAAACAAGTGCCATTAAAAATCCTCCTTGGAGTGATACCGTAATCTAAGTATTAAATTAAAAGCGTTCGAAAACCAATCGTTCACGAACAATCGCTTATATATCTTTATAATTATAACAAATAAATTGGGCATTTACCACTTCACAGGCTGTTAGCTTTCCTATAGCCGTTTTACAGTAGCTAGAACATCGTTTATATCAAACGGTTTCACAAGGAAATGAAAAATGTTTTCAAGTAATTCTTCAGATATATCCGTTCTATCATATGCAGTCATTAATATAACAGGTATGTTGGGCCATTCAACTTTTGCTTTTTTCAAAAACTCAGCACCATTCATGCCCGGCATCTGCATGTCAAGAATAATACAATCTGGTTGTTTAGTATTAACCAATTGCATTGCTTCTATGCCATTTGCAGCCGGGAAGGTCTTATAGCCTGCATTATTTAATACTTCGCAAAGTAACATTCTTATACCTGCTTGATCATCTACAATTAGAAGTTTTTTCATTTGTCCGTTCCTCCTAATAATACTCCATTACATTATACTATTAGACATAGGTCTGTATTTTCCCTTTATTCCTACAAAACTTTTATTTTTTGCTTTTCATATGAGCAATTCCTATAATGACTATGGGGTGATTAAGATAAAAATGTTAGCGACGCAAATTAGTGGACTTTTACAGCAAATAGTAACTAGCAACGAAGAAACAATAGAAGAAACTGCTCGACTTTTGGCTCAAGCAACAGTCGGAAAAGGTCGGATTATAATTTTCGGACTAGGTGAAATGGCTGCAATTCCGATAAATGCACTAGAAAGTGCTGAACCTTTATTTGGAGCAGTTTATTACGAAGAGGGTATGATTATAAATAAAGAGGATCGTGTGTGGATTATTTCAAGGTCATCTAGCGATAATCGTACTATTCATATCGCACGCCAGCTTTCCAGTCAATTCATCCCTTTTGCTGCCATTGCTACCGAGCAACCAGATGATTCAAATGAACTCGCGACATTGGCGACTACTTATATTCAAATTGGCTTATTAAAAGGTTTACTTCCAGCTGATAATGACAAGCGCATCGTTCAACCACACGCACTTGCAGCATTATTTATCTATGAAGCAGTTAAAATCGCTTACGATGAAATGTTATCATTTGATTGAACCTTAAGAACACGGCACAGTCTGTTTGATGCTTTCTTAAATTAAAATTAAAAACTGTACTAAAAATGGACTTATCCATTTTTAGTACAGTTTTATTTATTCTGACGCTTCTTTAGTATCAATTATCGCTTTTACATAAGCTTTAATTAATGGTTGTGGGCGTGTTGGACGTGATACAAATTCTGGATGGAACTGGCAACCAACGAAGAAAGGATGATTTTCAAGTTCAATAATCTCCGCAAATTGGCCATCAGGACTCATACCCGAATATGTTAAACCAGCCTCTTCTAGTTGTGCACGGTATGCGTTATTAAATTCATAACGATGACGGTGACGTTCATAAACAAGCTCTTCTCCGTATGCAGCACTCGCTTTTGTTCCACTCTTAACTTTACATGGATATAAACCAAGTCGCATTTCGCCTATTTCATTATTATCGCCGTTGCTGTTTCCTTTTTGTTCAGAAGGAATTTTAACAATTGGATTTTTTGTGTCTGGATTAAACTCTGTTGAGTGAGCATCAGCTAGTCCAAGGACGTTACGCGCATATTCTACTGCTGCAAGCTGCATACCAAGTGAAATTCCGAAGAACGGTACTTGGTTTTCACGTGCATACGTAACTGCTTCAATTTTACCATCGATACCACGATCACCAAATCCACCAGGAACAATAATTCCGTCTACATCTTTGAGGTGCTCGGCAACATTTTGCTTTGTCACTTTTTCAGAATCAATCCATTTTATGTCTACTTCTGTACCGTAGCCATAACCCGCATGTGATAATGCTTCAACAACAGAAATGTATGCATCTTGTAGTTCAACATATTTACCAACAAGTGCAACACGAACCTTTTTCGTAAGAGATCCGACAAGTTCAATGATGGCATTTAATTCGGTCATATCAGCTTCATCTGCTTGGAGATTTAAATAATCAATTACAATTTCGTCCATTTTTTGCTCTTTTAGCATAAGTGGGATTTTATAAAGTGTATCAGCATCTACTGCTTCAATTACTTCTTCTGGTCTTACACTACAAAATAACGCAATTTTATCTTTCATTTCCTGAGGGACATGCTGTTCAGAACGAAGAACGATAATGTTTGGCTGAATTCCGAGTCCACGCAACTCTTTGACACTGTGTTGTGTTGGTTTCGTCTTCATTTCGCCCGCAGCTTTCATATATGGAATAAGTGTACAGTGAACGTACATCACATCATTTTTACCAAGATCATTTTTCATTTGTCGAATCGCTTCTAGATATGGTAGTGATTCGATATCTCCCACACTACCGCCAATTTCAGTAATGACGACATCCGCATTCGCTTCTTTACCAGAACGCATCATGCGCTCTTTTATTTCATTTGTAATATGAGGAATTACTTGTACTGTAGCCCCACCATAGTCTCCGCGACGTTCTTTTTTCAAGACAGATGAATACACTTTACCCATTGTCGCATTAGAATATTTGTTCAAATTAATGTCTATGAAACGCTCATAATGACCCAAATCCAAATCTGTTTCTGCGCCGTCATCTGTCACAAATACTTCCCCGTGTTGATAGGGACTCATTGTACCTGGGTCCACGTTTATATACGGATCGAATTTTTGAATCGTCACCTTAAGTCCTCTATTTTTCAGTAAACGACCAAGAGATGCAGCTGTAATTCCTTTTCCTAAAGACGAAACAACGCCGCCAGTTACAAAAATATATTTTGTCATTTAAAATTCTCCGTTCGTTTTAGTATATTTTAAAGAAGTAAACCAATTCAGACACAGCAAGTACAAGCCAAAAGTAATGAAGATATGTCTTAGAAAAAATTAAAAAACGCCCCGTCTGCAAAGGTTTGCAGTAGGAGCGCACAAGTACTGAGTTTATATGTCCTTTTTTAAGGAGCCCAGTAGAATCTTACATTGCGCCTTGTGATGAAGTCAAGAAATTAATCTTCTTCCTCTTCATCTTCTTCTTCGTCGTCGAAGTCTACATCTTCTGGAATTTCTTCCTCATCTTCTACTTCAAGAAGGTCCGGGTCGACTTCATCTTCATCACTTACAACAACAAAGTCTTCTTCGATATCATCTTCGTCATCTTCATCGACGTCAATTTTATCAAATCCATCCTCGTCCAATTCATCTTCGTCATCTTCATCAATTTCATCAACTTCATCAGCTGACTTTCTTCTTTTTCTACGCGTTCTTACTACTGGAGCCGATTCTACCTCAAGTTGGTCAACAGGATACCACTCGCGCAGCCCCCATCTGATGTCATCAATTGAAAGAAAACGACCGTCAACATTAATATCTGTATTCACACGGTGCAATCTATCAGCCATTCCTCTAACAGTAACGCCATTTAGTTTACGAACCTCATCCATTAATTGTCTTAATGTTAAGTTTTCGCGTTTTTCAGCTAAAACAGCATAAGCGATGTCAATCATCGATTCTTCTGCAAGTTGTTCTTTCGTCATTTCACTGATATTCAATAAAACGCACGCCCTTTCTCAAATACATATCTATATTTACTAGTATAGACAAAAAGTAGTCTTAGAAGCCACTTTTTAATAAAAATGATTTTTTACATAAAAAAAGACCAGAACAATCCAGTCTTCAAATTAATAATTAAATGTAGGTTGAATCTTAACTTTATTATTATACCATAAGTCCAATTAGTACGTAAAGAAACCATTACAAAAAAATATTATTTCCTTACACGCTTAACTTCTTTAACGAAAATTAATCCTAGATAAGCAGCGGCAAGTAAGAATGATACAGCACCTAAGCCATCTTTATAAAAAATAAATGTGAATACTGCGAGGGCGGACACGATTAATATGTGCTGATATAATTTCACCTCGGCACCTCTTCCCTGCTTCCGAATATACTATAAAGTTTCGCCTTCTATACATTGTCCCATAGCATTTGGAAATAATCCACAAAGATGATAATGGATTATTTCCAGATTAGTTTTCAGACGACTAGTACCTATTACATATTACGGCGATATTGGCCGCCTACTTCGTATAAAGCATTCGTTATTTGACCAAGGCTTGCGACTTTTACTGAATGCATCAGTTCCTCAAAGATATTGCCGCCTGTTACAGCAACTTCTTTTAATTTAGCTAATGCTTCTATAGTCTCGTCTTTGTTCTTATTTTGGAAATTGCGTAAGTTTATGATTTGTATTTCTTTCTCTTCTTTTGTTGCCCTAGCTATTTCCATATTATCAACATCTTCTTCGGAAGGTGGGTTTGGATTTAAATAAGTGTTCACTCCGATTATAGGAAGTTCACCAGAATGTTTTTTCATTTCATAGTACATTGACTCTTCTTGAATTTTACCACGTTGGTACTGCGTTTCCATAGAACCAAGTACACCGCCACGGTCGTTCAGACGATCAAATTCTTGGAGTACCATTTCTTCAACGAGATCTGTTAATTCTTCAACAATAAATGCACCTTGTAACGGATTTTCATTTTTAGATAAACCATGCTCTTTTGTAATAATCATTTGAATGGCCATTGCGCGTCTAACAGATTCTTCTGTCGGTGTTGTAATGGCTTCATCATACGCATTAGTATGGAGCGAGTTACAGTTATCTTGAAGTGCCATAAGCGCTTGAAGCGTTGTTCTAATATCATTAAAATCAATTTCCTGTGCATGCAAGCTGCGTCCAGACGTTTGTACATGATACTTTAATTTTTGGCTACGCTCATTTGCACCGTATTTGTCGCGCATCGTAACAGCCCAAATTCTTCTAGCAACTCGCCCAATAACCGTGTACTCAGGGTCTAGTCCATTAGAAAAGAAGAATGATAGATTAGGTGCGAAATCATCGATGTTCATGCCTCGACTTAAATAATACTCAACATAAGTGAAGCCATTTGAAAGCGTGAATGCAATTTGTGAAATCGGATTAGCTCCCGCTTCCGCTATATGGTAGCCGGAAATAGATACCGAATAGTAGTTCTGAACTTTTTTATCAATGAAATACTGTTGAATATCACCCATCAGACGGAGTGCGAATTCTGTTGAGAAAATACATGTATTTTGACCTTGATCTTCTTTTAAAATATCCGCTTGAACAGTTCCGCGAACAACTTGCAGTGTCGTATCATGCACTACTGTAAACTCTTCGACAGTTAATGTTCTTCCTAGTTCTTCTTCTTTTATGCGGACTTGTTGATCAATTGCTGTGTTCATGAACATTGCTAATATAATCGGCGCTGGACCGTTGATTGTCATCGAAACAGAAGTAGACGGTAAGCAAAGGTTAAAACCTTCATACAGCTTCTTCATGTCTTCTAACGTACATATACTAACGCCTGATTCGCCGACTTTACCGTAAATATCTGGTCGTTCATGCGGATCTTCTCCGTATAATGTAACCGAATCAAATGCAGTAGAAAGACGTTTTGCATCATCCCCCTCCGATAAGTAATGGAAGCGGCGATTCGTTCGTTCAGGTGTTCCTTCTCCTGCAAATTGACGTTTCGGATCTTCACCTTCACGTTTAAACGGAAAAACACCTGCTGAATACGGGAATGAACCTGGTACATTTTCACGATATACCCAACGTAAGATTTCACCATAATCTTTAAATTTCGGCAATGCGATTTTCGGTATTTTCACGCCTGATAAACTTGTTGTCCGAAGAATTGTCCTAATTTCTCGATCGCGTACTTTTGTGACAAATTCTTCTCCTGCATAAGATTCTTTCAATGATTCCCAATTGTCTAGAATTTTCTTTGATAAAGGCGTTAGTTCTTCGCTTACCCCTTTTGCCAACGATTCAAGTGAATGTACAAGGGCATCGTCGGGCGCACGGTCTTTCACAACTTGAATCGACCCTTCTAGTTGAAACAGTTGTCGCGCAAGACTTTCTTGTACTTCAGACTTTCTATGGTAGCCGCGTACCGTCTCAGAAATTTCCCGTAGATAATGCAATCGTTCTGTTGGGATAATGACATTTTGTTTTTGCGTTTTCACAAAATCATCATACGATGTCTCCCAATCAAGACCATACTTTTCATTTAACACACCAACAATTGCCGCAAACAATGTATTCGTTCCAATGTCATTGAACTGACTTGCGATTGTCCCGTAAACTGGCATTGTATCGATTTCTTGGTCCCAAAGTAGACGACTTCTTTGGTATTGCTTCTGAACTTGACGCATCGCATCTTCAGAACCTTTTCGTTCGAATTTATTTACCGCAATTAAGTCTGCGTAATCAATCATATCAATTTTTTCTAGCTGCGTAGGTGCACCAAATTCGCTCGTCATAACATACATCGTTGCATCAGAGATGTCCGCAATATCTGCATCTCCTTGACCAATCCCGCTCGTTTCAACGACGATTAAATCATAGCCAGCTACTTTCACGATATCAAGAACATCTTGCATCGCTCCGGATAGTTCTGAACGTGAACCGCGCGTTGCCAAACTGCGCATAAATACACGGTCATTAAAGATAGAGTTCATCCGAATACGGTCACCAAGTAATGCGCCACCTGTTTTTTGCTTCGTTGGATCAATTGAAAGTATCGCAACTTTTTTATCAGGAAGCTCATGCAAAAACCGTCGAATTAATTCATCTGTTAATGAACTTTTACCCGCCCCACCTGTACCTGTAATTCCAAATATAGGTGTGTTTTTCGACATTTCACGCGCATTTATTATAAGTGCTTTAGCGTCTTTATCGTCTTTTGCATACATTTCCTCTGCATACGTAATTAGATTTGCTAGTTTTTCAGGACTAGTCGTATTTATTTCATCGAGACTTGCAAGCTTGCCTCCAGCCGTAGTTTTAAAATCACATTGCTCCATAATACGATTAATCATACCTTGAAGACCCATTTTACGACCATCTTCTGGTGAAAAAATCCATGCGATACCATATTCGTGTAATTCTTTAATTTCTTTCGGTATAATAACTCCGCCACCGCCTGCGTAAATCCGAATATGCGGGGCTCCTCTTTCTTCTAAAAGGTCATGCATATACTTAAAATATTCAACATGCCCACCTTGATACGAAGACATCGCAATTGCCTGCACATCTTCTTGAATTGCTGCGTTCACAACTTCTTCAACTGACCGATTATGTCCTAAATGAATAACTTCTGCGCCACTAGCCTGTAAAATACGGCGCATAATATTAATTGATGCATCATGTCCATCAAATAAACTAGACGCTGTAATCATACGAATGTGATTTATTGGTTTGTATATCTCAATAGTCGCCATTAATAAGCACTCCCCTACAAAATAGTTACCGTTAATCCATAAAACTTACACTTCGTTTTAGTCTCTCACTAAACCAGCAAATAGCTGATCTGTTTGTATCCTTATATAATCTTCAATTGTATAGGATGAATGAAAAGCCCATCTTCTAAATGCCCACATTTGTCCTTGGACAACAACATGATGTGCCGCTATTTCGATGTCTTTCGGTTTAATGCGAAGTACACCTGTTTTTGCACATGCATGTAGTATATTTTCAAAAAGAGCGACCATTTCCATCTCTTTTTTCAATACATATTGAAGCGCTTCTTTCGTCAATGATTTAGACTCCTGATACATGACAACAAATTCATCAGACATATCATCAATTAACTTGAAATAAAGATTAATTGCAGTTTTAAAGCCTTCTATTGTTCCCGGTTCCTCTTTCTGGGTAATAGATACAAGTCGATCGCTCACCTTATTGTAAATATCGTCACAAACGAGGAACAAGACATCTTCTTTTGTTCTAATATATTCATAAAGTGTGCCAATACTGAAACCAGCCGCCTTGGCAATTTCTCGAGTTGTCGCTCTGTGGAAACCTTTTTCCCTAAAAAGTTTTACCGCGCCGCGCACCATTTGTTCACGTCGCATTTCAATTAAGTTCTCATCTTTCACAGAAGATTTCACTTCACGTTTTATATCCATCATGCACCACCAAACTCAATCAATTTGTCAGCATGCGTGAGATTACGAGGCGCTGTATTTCCTGCGTGCCTTCATAAATCTGTGTAATCTTCGCATCCCTCATGTAACGCTCAACAGGATAGTCTTTCGTGTAACCATAGCCACCAAATACTTGAACCGCTTCAGTCGTTACTTTCATCGCTGTATCTCCAGCCATTAGTTTAGCCATTGCTGAAGCTTTCCCATAAGATAAGTTATTCGACTCAAGCCATGCAGCCTGATAAGTAAGAAGTCTTGAAGCTTCAATTGCTGTTGCCATATCCGCTAATTTAAAGCTAACGCCTTGATTAACCGCAATCGATTTCCCAAACTGTTTGCGATCCTTCGCATAGTTTACAGATGCATCTAATGCACCTTGTGCGATACCAACCGCTTGTGCTGCAATACCATTACGTCCACCATCTAGTGTTTTCATCGCAATTTTAAAACCATCGCCAATTTCTCCAAGTATATTTTCTTTAGGCACGCGACAATTGTCAAACATGATTTCTGTTGTAGGCGAAGAACGTATCCCTAGTTTTCTTTCTTTCTTCCCAACAGAAAAGCCTTCGAAATCCTTCTCAACAATAAACGCGCTTGTTTCAGGACGGGCTCCGCTTGAATCAGTCACAGCGAATACGATATAAATATCCGCAATTCCACCATTTGTAATGAAGATTTTAGAACCGTTTATGATATAGTCATCGCCGTCTACTTTAGCCGATGTCTGCATGCTTCCAGCGTCTGATCCAGCTGATGGCTCAGTTAATCCGTATGCACCAATTTTTGTTCCTTCTGCCATTGGACGAAGATACTTCTGCTTCTGTTCTTCTGTTCCATATTTAAATACTGGCCAACCTGCAAGTGATGTGTGTGCAGAAAGTGTTACACCGGTTGAAGCACAGACGCGTGATAATTCCTCAACTGCAATTACATACGCCAAGTAGTCGCTACCAATTCCACCGTATTCTTCAGGCCATGGAATACCTGTTAAGCCTAGTTCAGCCATTTTTTTGAAAATATCCATATCAAATCGTTCTTCTTCGTCTCGTTCTGCGGCAGTTGGTGCTACTTCTTTTTCTGCAAAGTCGCGCACCATTTTACGTATCATTTCATGTTCTTCAGATAGTTTAAAGTTCATTATTGTTTTCCCACCTTATTGTTTTTATTTGCTATATAAGTACAATTAAACATTCTAGCTCTCTGAAAACCGTTGATTTCCGTTTCAATCGGACGCTTTCCGCGGGCATGGCTTCAGCCTCCTCGTCACGAAAAAAGAGTGCTCTCAAACGCTACGCTTTTCGGTCGCAAAAGCCGTTCTACGTAACGGCTCTTCCTGCGGGGTCTTCGGCTCATGCTATTCCCGCTGGAGTCGCCGATTTCCACTCCAATCAACTAGTATGTCAATTAACATAGATAGATCAGTTCAACACAGATACTAGCTCAATAGTTTTTTACTAATTACAATACGCTGAATCTCGCTCGTGCCTTCGTAAATTTCCGTTACTTTTGCATCTCGGAAATAACGTTCAACTGGATAATCTTCTGTGTAGCCATATCCGCCGAATACTTGAACTGCCTCTATTGAATTGTCGACAGCAGTTTTTGATGCAATTAATTTCGCCATAGAAGCTTCTTTCCCGCATGGCAATCCTTCAGCTCGTAACCAAGCGGCACGGTAAACGAGTAATTTTGATGCTTCAACGGCAGTTGCCATATCCGCTAGTTTAAAGGCCACGCCTTGTTGTACTGAAATTGCCTTGCCAAACTGCACCCGTTCTTTCGCATAGTTTGTTGCCGCCTCAAGGGACGCTTCTGCGATACCTAGAGCTTGAGCCGCGATGCCAATGCGCCCGACATCTAAATTAGCCATTGCTATTTTAAAGCCTTGACCTTCTTCACCAAGAAGATTGCTTGCCGGAACTTTCATATTCTCAAATATTAATTCAACTGTACGAGAACCGTGAAGGCCCATTTTCCGTTCGTCTTTACCTATGATCAGCCCAGGTGTATCTTTATCCACAATAAAGGCCGATATGCCGTATGTTTTTTCTGCTGGATTCGTGGATGCGAAAACGATATAAACATCTGCTTCCCCGCCATTTGTAATGAACATTTTAGAACCGTTCAGCACGTACTCATCGCCATTTTTTACGGCACGTGTTTTTAGTGAACCTGCATCAGAACCTGAAGATGATTCAGTTAGACAAAAAGCACCGAGGTATTCTCCGCTCGCCATTTTCGGTAAGTAGTGCTCTTTTTGTGTGTCATTCCCATATTGTATAATCGGGTTTATGCCAACGGATGTGTGAACAGATAAAATTACACCTATGACAGCACTTACTTTCGACAATTCCTCAATTGCTAAGATATACGAAAGAAAATCCATTGCTGCTCCCCCGTATTGCTCAGGCACCGTAATGCCCATTAACCCAAGCTCGCCCATCTTCTCAAGAATCTCTCTAGGAAATTCCCCGGCTTCCATTCTTGGAATAAAAGGCTCTATTTCAGTTTTCGCAAAATTACGTACCATATCGCGCATCATTCGCTGTTCTTCGGTTAATTGTAAATCCATCTATTAAACACTCCTACTTGTTCGAATCAAAATTTTAACGATAGTCATAGAATCCACGACCTGATTTCTTACCTAGCCAGCCTGCTTTCACGTACTTTCTGAGCAGTGGACAAGGACGGTATTTAGAATCTCCAAATCCTTCATGCAATGTTTCCATAATATATAGACAAGTGTCGAGTCCAATGAAGTCTGCTAGTTGAAGCGGTCCCATTGGATGATTCATACCGAGTTTCATCACTTCATCAATCGCTTCTTCTGTTGCCACGCCTTCATAAAGTGTATAAATTGCTTCGTTAATCATCGGCATTAAAATTCGGTTTGCGACAAATCCAGGGAAGTCATTTACTTCGACCGGAACCTTTCCTAACTTCTTCGTCATCTCTTCAATTGATTGATAGACATCATCTGCTGTTGCCAGCCCGCGAATAATCTCGACTAATTTCATTACAGGAACAGGGTTCATAAAGTGCATACCAATGACTTTTTCAGGTCTATTTGTTGCAGCTGCAATTTCTGTAATCGGAAGTGATGATGTATTTGACGCCAAAATCGCATGTGCTGGCGCAATTTTATCAAGCTTAGCGAAAATCGTTCTTTTGATTTCCATATTTTCAACAGCTGCTTCAATAACGAGGTCAACAGAAGACGCATCAGCTAAATCAAGTGATTTTGTAATACGGCTTAATGTATCCGCTTTCTCCGTTTCGTTCATGCGTTCTTTTTCGACATTGCGTGCTAAGTTTTTCGTAATTATCGCAATCCCTTTATCGTATGACGCTTCACTTATATCATTTAGCAAAACCTTATAACCAGCTTGTGCACATACTTGCGCAATTCCGGCACCCATTTGTCCAGCACCTATTACCATTATCTCCTTAATTTCCATCATTAGATCCCCCCGTTTTTGGTACTTCAATCATGATTGCATCGCCTTGACCGCCACCTGAACAAATTGCCGCAATACCAATTCCACCACCACGACGTTTTAGTTCATAAGCAAGTGTTAAAATAATCCTCGCACCACTCGCACCAATCGGATGACCAAGCGCAACTGCTCCGCCGTTAACATTTACTTTCTCTGGATCTAATTTAGCAATTTGCGAACTCGCAAGCGCAACTGCAGCGAACGCTTCATTTATTTCAAATAAATCAATATCTTCTAGTGTTTTACCTGTTTTATTTAGCAAACGATTAATGACAAGACCTGGTGTTTGTGGAAAGTTTTCAGGTTCAATCGCTACTTCTGCATGACCAATAATCGTAGCAAGCACTGTTTTACTTTCAGATTTTGCACGTTCATCACTCATAAGTACAAGTGCACATGCCCCGTCATTTATGCCAGGTGCGTTACCCGCTGTAATTGTACCGTCCTTACCAAATGCCGAACGTAATTTCGCAAGTGTTTCAAGAGAAGTATCACGCCTCGGCGCTTCATCTGTTTCGACTATTAATGCATCACCGCGTCGTTGTGTAATTTCAACTGGCACAATTTCTTCTGCAAATAAACCATTATCAATCGCATTTAGTGAACGTTCATGACTGCGCAAAGCCCAAGCATCTTGCGCTTCACGTGTAAGTCCAAATTCAGCCGCTGTTTTATTGCCGTAAGTGCCCATATGGACACGATCAGGTGAGAATGAACAAGAGAGCCCGTCATAAATGAGGCCGTCTATTAACTGGGCATCACCCATTTTCAAGCCGAAGCGTCCTTTTGGTAAATAATAAGGTGCGTTTGACATCGATTCCATACCACCCGCAACGATTACTTCTTCATCCCCAAGGCGAATCAACTGGTCTGCTAACGTGACACTTCTCATACCAGAAGCGCAAACTTTATTGATTGTTTCAGTTTTAACTGACCAAGGAAGGCCCGCCTTTGTCGCAGCTTGTCTTGATGGGATTTGCCCTTGGCCAGCTTGTAGGACTGTTCCAAGTATTACTTCATCAACTTCATCTGATTTCACGCCCGTGCGTTGCATCGCTTCTTTAATCGCGATACCACCTAGATCGCTTGCTGAAAGGGTTGCTAGAGAACCACCGAATTTACCAAAAGATGTACGTGCTCCATCAAGAATGACTGTTTTCCTCATCTGAATCGCCTCCACTTTTTGTAATTAAGTATTTTATTTAGTAGGTATAAGGTAATGATTTGCCGATATGTATGTCATAAGCGTCGATATAATCTTGTAACTGTCCGATATCTGCTCTAAATCCGCCGATATAATTGCGAAACTGTCCGATATCTGCTCAGTATCCGCCGATATAAATCTAAGTCTGTCGGATATCCGCGATGTTCCCATTAATCCCAATGACTGAACGCTCGCTCGACTACTTGTTAATGAAAAAAGAGAGCGTAAACACTCTCTTTTAGTTATTCTAATTGTACAACAATACTGATAGTTCAGCAATATGATTCTCCTATTGTACCATTAATTCTACTTCTTCTGTAGCAGGTTTAAAATCTTCCCCAAAGATTGAACGCTCCAACAGTTCAGCGATGTCGTAAGTGCCAATCTTATCGTCTACTTCTTTCGCCTTCGTTCCGTCAGACAACATTGTCAAGCAGTATGGGCAACCCGATGATATAATGCCCGGGCTTACTTCTATTGCTTGTTCTGTACGCGCAACGTTAACGCGGTGACCTGAATCTTCTTCCATCCACATGAGTCCTCCACCAGCACCACAGCACATCGCGTCTTGTTTATTACGTTTCATTTCAACAAGATTGACGCCTGGAATCGCTTTTAGGATTTCACGAGGTGGATCATAGACATCATTGTAACGGCCTAGATAACAAGAATCATGGAACGTAATCGTTTCATTAATTGGATGTTCAGGTTTTAAAATCCCTTTTTGCACGAGGTCAAATAGCATTTCCGTATGGTGAACGACTTCTGCTTTAAAACCGTAATCTGGGTATTCATTTTTAAAGATATTGTAAGCATGCGGGTCAATTGTAACAATTTTTGTGACGCCTGCTTTTTCAAATTCTTGAATATTCGCTTCAGCTAGTTCTTGGAATAAAAACTCATTACCGAGACGTCTCGGTGTATCTCCAGAGTTCTTTTCTTTATTGCCTAGAATTGCGAATTTAACGCCTGCTTTATTCATGAGGTGAACGAATGATTGAGCAATCTTTTGTGAACGATTGTCGAATGCACCCATTGAACCTACCCATAAAAGGTACTCGAACTCTTCACCGGCTTTATTTAATTCTTTTACAGTTGGAATATGAAGATCCGGTCGCCCGTCGCGCCATTTCTCTTTCTCTTTACGATTCAAGCCCCATGGATTTCCTTGACGCTCAATATTCGTCATTGCGCGCTGTGCATCAGGATCCATTTTACCCTCAACCATAACAAGATGGCGGCGAAGATCAATAATCTTATCAACATGCTCGTTCATAACTGGACATTGGTCTTCACAGTTACGACAAGTCGTACATGCCCATATCTCTTCTTCTGTAATGATATCGCCGATTAATGAAGGGCTATAAATATCATCCATCGTCGCGCCTTCAAGTCCTGCTGCAAAAGCAATTTGGTTACCTTCAGTGTTTTTGAACATTTGTGCGGGTACCCATGGTTTTTGTTTCGTCATCAGTGCGCCCGTATTCGTTAAATTATCCCTAAGTTTTGTAATCAAATCCATTGGAGACAGCATCTTACCTGTTCCAGTTGCTGGACACATATTCGTACAGCGACCACATTCAACACAAGCATAAAAATCAATCATTTGTAATTGTGTGAAATCCGTTATCTTACCAACTCCGAGAGCCGGCATATCTTCTTCTGTTTCAGCATTTTCCATCGCTTCAAAATCAATCGGGATAAGTCTACCCACATTATCAAGACGGTGAAAATATGTATTCACCGGACCTGCGATTAAGTGTGCATGCTTCGATTGCGGCACATAGATTAAGAATGTTAATAGAATTAATAAATGAATCCACCAACCTATGAAAAATACAGTAGCTGCTGCGATTAATGGGATACTACCAAATACAAAAGCAATGGAAGACGCGACAGGCTCAGTCCAAGTCAATTCATGCCCTTGCCAAATCATATTCATTCCGTTCGCTAAAAGTGTCGATAGCATTAAGCCACCGATAAAAATAAGAACAAGTCCAGATTTCCAACCGCGTTTCAAACGAACAAGTTTTTCAACGTAGCGGCGGTGAAATGCCCAAACGACTGCGACTAAAATGGTCAGTACGACAATCTCTTGAAAAAAAGTAAATGCGCCGTAGATAGGTCCTAATGGTAAATGTGAACCTGGCTTTAACCCTTTCCATACGAGGTCTATTGCGCCGAATTGTACAAGTAAGAAGCCATAAAAAAACATGACGTGAATCGTTCCACTCTTTTTATCTTTCAACAACTTTTTCTGCCCGAAGACATACACCCAAATGTTGCGTAGACGATCAGCAACATTTTCATCAAACTCTACCTTGCGTCCAAGCTTAATAAATTGGTACCTCGTTTTTAATAGATGGGTGAACAAAGCAAGTGCGTATGTAACAACGCCTAAAAATAATATCCAATTGGCAATTAGCAATGGGTTCATTCTTCCTCTCCCCTTTCTTGTAATGACTCTTTGTTCTCTAGTGTAGTAGATAATTGTAGTTCAGTCGATACTCTATTTTCTATTGTAAAATATGAATGAGCATTCAGTCAATGAAAATTTTCAAAAGTTTCGTTATTTTAGTGAATTTTGTATTCGGATAACATTGATACGTATTACAATTAGCAACGCCGTTAATTTCCGTTCCAGGCGGACGCTTTCCACTACAATCAACCAGTAATGGGTAATTGTTTAAAACCCATTATTAGGATATCTCATTATTCATAAAAAAATAAAACCCGCAAACAATATTAACGGGATCGGTTGATGGTTAGAAAAACGACAATAACAAGTCAAATAACAACCTATTTAGCATGCGTTTTATACATGAATTAACTATAGAAAAAGCAAAAGAAAACGCACAAACTATTACGCCTGTGCGTTTTTTACTTACCGTATTTCCTAATATAAATTTCGTATCACTTGTTCCACAATCATCCCCCGATTGCTTTATAATGGCCGGTATTTTATTTGTTAGCGTGCTCGGCTGACATACGGAGAAACCCCTTATTTATTTTACACCGTGAAAAATAAATGATTTTGTTACCTCAGTTGCCTGTTTAAACTCCCAATCTCCATAGGTTTGAATTTGTGAAAAACCTACTTGGTGTAATGATTCATAAATCTCTTCTTGGTTTCGGAATCTTAATTGCATTTTTTCACGAATAACTACTTCATCCGTACGTGCATTTTTCACAGTTTCATAAAACGTAAATACATCTTCTACGAACCCCTCGTATTCCGTCCAAATTTCAAGAGGTTCACCGCTCAGCTGATCCGTTGCAACATCAGGAGTTTGATCCTTTTCCCACTGTTCCCATGCTTTCGCTAATGGATTACGTGTATCAAAAATAAAGTGCCCTCCAGATTTTAATGCTCGATATACATCTGAAATGACGTTCTGCCAACTATCCTCTGTAAGAAATACTTGTGCAACATTTGCAGTCATAATTACAGCATCGAACGCATTTGGTTGTAAATTTGTGCTATCACCAACAATCCAAGTCACTACGTCTGGATATTCCTTACTTTTCGCATATTCAATCGCTTCTTCATTCGGGTCAATAGCTGTAATATGATATCCTACTTTCGCAAAATGAGTTGTCAGTCTTCCTGTTCCACAACCCAAATCAGCTATTTTTTTAGCATTTACCTTATTCAGGAGCCCTAAAAAGAATTCATCGTCTTTGCCCCAGCCATTAATTTGGTCATATACTAATGGAATCATTTATTTACCAACTTTCTAAATGAAACTTTTTTCTTTTATTTTTTCCGCAAAGTGGCCCGTTAATGGCATAAAGTTTGTGCCATAATCGCACCCAATTGCTTAAAAGTTTACCTCTTCTTTTTCTCTTTTTCGCCATTTCATAAAGACAACTAACTCTCCAATTATTAATCCAAATGAAATAGCGAAAATTGCAGTTTTATAATCTGGTGTTTCAAATATAAGTCCACCAATAAAAAATCCAATTAAAAGGAAAACAAATACAGATATAAAATTCATTACTCTTTTCTTTAAGTATTCCGTCATAATAAGCACCTCCAATTAACAATTCCCAAATATTGAAATTGGGGCAAATCCTTGTTCCTGAATAGCACACGTTAATAGAGTTAGACTAGAAATTCATTAATCAATTGATTTGTTGTAAGTACCTTAGCAAATTCATCATTTATTGTAGCTAAAGATACATCGTGTATAGTTTGAGCATCGTAGTATATATTATTTTGATCCTTCAAGCCGAAAGCAGCTGTTGCATCAGAAATCAAATATGTTTCAAAACCTAAATTGCCACTCATTCTTGTAGTCGTTGACACACAATGCGGCGTAGTCAAACCAGTAATAACAACTTGTGATATTTCATTGTCTTTTAAAAAACCTTCCAGATTTGTACCAATAAAGCTACTGTTTACTTTCTTTTCAATGACTACTTCTTCACCAATAGGTTCTACTATTTCTTTAATTGCAAAACCTTCATTCTCCGGATAAAATACTGAGCTAGGATTATCGGAAGTATGTTGTATATGTATCACCAACCAGTCCTTCTCCCTCCATAATTTTAGGATATGACTGATATTTTCTTCCGCGTTGAGGTTATTGCGTTCACCCCACTTTTTGTTTTCGAAAGCCTTTTGTACATCAACTATAATTAATGCCTTTTTCTTTCCAACCATAAGATCACTCCTGTATTTTAATTTTTCAATAATCATGGCCCCTTTGCGATATTGGCGCAGTTACATGTACAGCAATCGCCTTAATAGCTATATACAATTAATTCTTCCTACTTTTTTGAAAAGCCAATACCACTGCTCCTACTAAAAACACCGCTCCAATTATGTTCATAATTTTACTACCTTGCACTCCTAAATTATTACTGGTAATAGAAAGCATAAGTCCCCCTAATACTGCAAAAGAAACTATTAATATTTTCCACCAAATAATAATCAACTCCTACTATTTATTTCAAGAATGCAATTCAACACTAATGACAAAAAACTATCTGACTTTTATATAGTTCATGGGCAAATTCTTATGCGAGAATCGCCCCCGTTTATTGCACATATTTATTGTCAGGAGATTTCGATTCGCCTTTAACAAATATCATAGAAATTAACATAATAATGCCTATAATCCCTACTATGAATTCAGCGATGTAAAAGTCAGAATCTCTTATTAAACGAATAAGAAATCCTCCACCAAAGATTATTGTCATACTCATACCAAGAATTAGAAATGCAGTTTTCATTGCTTCACCTCCAAGCATAAACTATTTCGCAAAATGGCCCTATTACTGAAAAGGGTGCAGTTCCTCTTCAAGAAATGCCCTCGATTATTGTTGACATACGAAATCAACATATCTACTATATTGTACCAAAACTCCAGCAAGTTATCGGACTCCTCTTGAATGATAAATTGAATACCTTATATTTAAATGAACTCATGCAAGAAACAATTACACTCTCCAAATAGCAATGTTGAAAAACCCACACCTAATAATAGACGTAGGTATAAATTGAAAGGTACCTGTGTGTGAAACTGACATGTATACTAAACAAACACGATAGTTTCTTTCATAGGTACCTTCTTCTTTTCTTTTTTTCTAATTCTCGAAATAGAAGAGTGTTAAAAAATAGTCGGTATCATTCCCCCGTCCATACGGATTGGGGACCCTTTAAATGCGGATGAATAAGGACTACATACAAATGTAGCGAGTCTACCTATTTCAATTGGCTTGATAAATCGCTGTATTTCAGATTGGGGTAGATTTTTAGTCATAAAGTCTTTCTCTTTTTCCGAAAAAGTCATATCTTCATTAGTGTAGATCCCCTCTATTATTTTTTGTACATTTTCAGACAACGTTGGTCCTGGCATGATTGTATTGACTGTAACTTCTTTTCCTACTGTTAATTTAGATAAGCTTTTTGACAATGATAATAGCATGGACTTTGTCATACAATACTGAGGCATTTGTCCCGATGGCATAATTGCTTCTTCACTCGCGATAAAGATGATGCGGCCATAATCTTTATTCATCATTTTAGGTAAATAAAATTTAGATAATCCATTTGCAGCAAGAACATTAGTACGAAAATATTTAATCCATACTTCATCGTCAACGTCCTCATATTGCATAATTTCATAAATACCCATATTGTTAACTAAAATATCAATATCGGGGTACTTTTCGAATAAATCCTCTCTTTGTTGAACATCCACAATATCGGCTGTAGCATTTTGAGGAGAGGTAGCAGGGAAATCGGATTTAATTTCATTTACAATTTGTTCTACCTCTTCATAATTCCGTCCATTAATTAGAACATTAACACCTTCTTTGGCAAGTTCAATCGCAATTGCTTTACCTATACCTTTCGTCGACCCTGTAACTAATGCTGTTTTATTGTTTAATCCCATATCCATTATATATTTCCCCTTTTAATCCAGTTTTCAATACTTACTTTCTAGACAAAATTAATTGATTGGGCTGGTACCTACATGTTCAATACGCCAGTTTGAAGGAGTATCACCTTCCCAAAGGTGGAAGGCGCGATAGAACGAGTTTTGGTCTTCATATCCAATCAGAAATGCCACTTCTTTAATATCAAGCGATGAATCTCTCAAGTACTCTCGTGCCTGATTGTGTCGTGTTTGAGTCAACAGACTCTTGAAACTTGTCCCTTCTTCCGAAAGCCGGCGCTGCAAGGTACGATTGCTCATGCCGATTTCTCTAGCAATAGTCTGAATGTCTGGGCGACCTCCTGCTAGGCTATGTTTTATGATCCACTTGACCATCTCTGTGATTGAGCGACTATCTTGTTGCTCACCTAATGATTGATCCAGTACGGGAGTCAGAATTTCCAGTAACTCTGCATTATACGAAACAAAATAACGGTCCAAATCTCTTCGATGTAGCGTCAACCGATTGCAATTCGAACCCATCCGGACAGGGCAGCCGAAGTAATCTTCAAGTGTCTTCACATCGCCCATTAGGTGTGAAAATTCGACAAAATTCGCCGTCAATGGTTGACCCGTTCCCCGACGCCCTAGCTCCAAGAGGAACGCCAACGTGATACCCACGAGTATCGGCGGACCGGGTTGCTCGGTATACGACCATTCCAGTTCGATTGTACAGCGCTCGCCTTCCTCGGTAATGCGTAATTTTTCAGGAGGACACAGTTGTTTGTACCGGGCAATTCGGTTTAGAGCATCGCGGTAGTCACGAGCGTGATAAGCCGTTAAAACGGACGGTGGATAATGTGCTGTTTCAAAGGCGGTCGCAAGCTTAATGATACCTTTGGAAGTATCATCCACGAGATTGGAATACGCCTGCCAGATTGCGAAGTATTGGGCAGTAGTGACAACTGGTTCAGTAATAATAGTGAGCGGTAGTCTTGCTTTTCGAACCACGTCTTGGGCTGCAATTCCTAATTGACGTAACCCATCCCAAAATCCTAACGGCATTTTAATACGACTATTGATCGTCATACATACTGCCTCCTTTAGCTATCTACATAATCACTAATTAAGATTGTGTCTTGCCGGATTAATTATAATAGTAACTTCCCATTGTCATTCTGTAACTAGCAAAGGACGACATTCACCTTGCTAATCACGCCAAATTCTTGGATTTGCAATAGGTACCCTTTTGGCGCTAATTGAAGTACGCTAATTCAAAATCCATTTTCACTCTTGTATGGCTTTTAGGATATTTATAAAACCCTAAATAAATCGACACTTACAATTAAGGTGGCACAATTTCAAAGTTATGCCACCTTAATTACGTTGAAAAAGACCAATAAAAGGAGCGGTCCTTCTACTTCAACTGCCATCGATTGAGGATTAACAAAACGATACTCGTAAAAACAGGAACAAGTAGTATATAGCCGGAACGAACGTTATAACAAGCCCTACGACCTTCATACGCTTCTTAAATTGTAATGAAAATCCTATACCCCATAAAACAAATAGCAACATAAAGTATCGTCTGTAAACTGGTGTGTCGGTCTCAGCAAGCCCTAACTATTGTTTTACCCATTTCCCCACTCCCTGCTTTATTTGCTATCACCTTATTCATCTTTTCTATTTTCCCTAAATAACACATTGATAATGTAATCAATAATAATGCCGTATATTAACCACAAGAAAAAGTGCACAAAAAAGCCTGAAAAAAGGATTTTAAAATTTTCGTTATCATACAAAAAACCATTACTATTAAGCAATCCAAATACTTTTGTTAGCAAGGGATCGAAGGCGAGCACTATGTCTTTAACTGGGTTCCACAACAATTCAAATATGTAGTGAACGACTGCCATTACAGGTAACCAAAACGCAAAACGTTTTAACAGCGACATAAATTTCTTCCCCAACTTTTTGCATAATCTTCTCTATTGCCAATGGCATCGGTTTTCAAGAAAAGGCCCAGATTGCAGCCCTGTCCTTATGCATTAAACGCACCCAGATTCTTGAATATCTACGCAGGTTTTCATCAGAATATCTTAAGTAAATATTCCAGGTTGTACATTATAATTACACTTAACAAAAGAAAAGCAAATGTGACTATATGTTTATTAGAATTCCTCAGATATCTCCATTCTAAAATAAATTGAAAACCAAATACTACCATGACGAAAATGGTGAAAAACCACTTCGTTATATTCGTATTCTCTCCCACGACAAAAGGAAGACAACATAATGAAATGACTGCTATAATACCTCTACCCCATTGGTCGATTCTTTTACCAGGTGTTTCTGCAAGACTCTTTTTTTCTACACTAAACAACCTGTTCAAGAGCTTTTCTAATAGTAAAACTACAATTATTAAAATTATAAAAAGAAAAAGTAACTTCACTATACTCCTCCCAATCCTAATATCTTTATTAGTTAAATTAAATATAAAAATGGCTCGATTAAGGTACTAACCTTCTACCGTTAAAGCACCCGATTACTTTAGAACAGCACTTCACATTCTAATCCAATGTTCTTTGTGAAAACATATTAAGTAGTAGGGGTTCCCTGGCGGAACATCATTTGCCATTTACTTTCGCTTAATTTCCAAATAGAACTTCTTAGCACAAGTTTACTATCGCTATGTCTCAATGTTCGATACGTTGCTAAAACAACGTCTGAGGATAATAATTTGATTTTAAAGTTTGTAATTGTGATTTGATTTGTACTAATAGGCGTAACCCTATTGTTAGCCGCGTCAAGTTGTACCTTTTTATCATATACGCTTCCAGAGCTTCCAAATTCCATAAAGTCATCTGCAAGAAGTGTGTTTAATTCTTCATATTCATAACTCATCAACTGCTTTTCAAGTTGAAGAATACGTTCTTCAAATAAAGAAGGTTCCATCAGAATTTCCCCCTTATACTTCTTTAGCTTTGGATTAGATTGTGGCACAGATGTGTTCAATTATCGCCCCCGTTTGCGGATTACCAAAAAACTACCCAACGTATTGAAGAATCATCAGATATAATGCTATACAAAGTCCTAAAATACTTGCTTTCATTTTAACTGGATGGTTCCTTTCACTACGAAACAAATAAATGAAAACTACTATAAATCCCAAGGGAAGCCATAGCTCAAAAACCCCTTCCTCTGTACTGCGAGAAAAAACTGGAGTAATCCAAGTGCTAATTAGAAAGTAAAAGAAAATTGTGAAACGTCGTGTTTCTAATTGTTTGCTCCACCTTACTAAAAGAATAATTATTATAATTGAGATAATCGTAATAGGGAAAGAAGGTAGAACAATGGAAGCACCGTTTCCAATATTGAATTCCATCCTGATTTGCTCCTTTCTAGCCCGATTGAATGCCAGCCCTTATGCAGTTATCGCACCCGTTACTTGAGTAAATCATCTTTGTTTTTTAAAAGTAATACCAAGAACGGTGCCTATCCATATTCCTATTAAAATACAAACTGTAACAGCTCCTACTCCCAGACCTTCCCATCCACCAATAAAAACTATGCTGTAAATAACCGCCACGATGCAGATTAAACTTAAAACGTTGGAAACTTTAAACAACGTTTTCCTTGAAACTTTAAGGGATACAAGGAAAATGACAATAGCAAATGCTATTCCGACTAGTAATATGGGCGTCCATCCCTCTAACATAAAAGCATCCATTTAATGACCTCCTATTTGATAATATGGCCCGATACTTGCACAACCATGTTCAGTTAATGCCCCCGATTGCTGGTTGAACAACTCATTATCTAGAAAATACCATCAATCTCTATTAAGTTCCATACTTCCTTTATTTGTTTCCCATCAAGAATAACTTTTCGAAGTAAATCCTCGCCATCTTCTCCTATAATTTCACTTGCAGGATCATAGAACTTCCAAAACATAAATCTACCTGTTCCAGCACCTATATAGTAATTTTCATTTCTATAAATAAAATGAATCTCTCTTCCTGTATCTAAGTCTTCAATAAATTCCTCGTAACTGTAATTCATTCGTTTGAACTCCTTTAATTAGCCCAGTATAGGAATCGGGGGCAATTCTTCTTAAAGAATTGCCCCCGATTCTGTAATAGCACTTTCCGGTACTAGTGATGCGAAAATATTTATCCTTTATATTTATTGTTACCCGGTAAAGCTTTAATAACATTCCAAGCTTGAATTGCATTTTCTCTGTTTTTATCATTGTTTTTGGGATCCGCAAAATAATCTCTGGTAAATTGATTGTATTCAAATTGTGAACCTATTTGTCTTTTATAGGATGGGTCTTTTTTTCTTTGCTCTTCCTCATACCATGCATCAATAACATCCTGATATGTTTTCCCTACATTTTCCTTGAAATAATTTTGAATATATGTAGAGAAATGAAATTTAGGAATTACTGATTTAAAGAAAGCTCTAACTACCTGACTACAACGATGATTTTCTATAATAACCGTATCTAAACTTAACTCATCCAATTTTATTTCTTGCAAGGAAGAACTTCTTTTCCTCATTGGCTTTTGAATTTTTCCTGTTTCAAGAAATATAGAAATTCTGTCTGTGATTTCAATTTTGGAACCAGATGCACCCATACCATGTTCTTTGCAAAAAGTTTGTAATTCTTCTTTCAACCAATAAAAGTCTCGAAATTCATTTGCTTTTAATTCTTTTTCTAATTCAGGTCTCACTTTATAGCCTACCCCTATTTTATATTCTATTTATATCGTAAAATGGCCCGTTACTGAAAAGGGAGCAAATCCTTGTTAAAGAATTGCCCCCGGTTATTAAACTTCTTGTTTTTTATACTTTTTGCTTTGTAAAGCAAAGAAAGCCCAAATTACAACAAGCAAAATTACGAAGCCTTTACTTGCTTCAATAGGTCTGCCTAAAAGCCATCCTACAACATCTGAACCAAACAATGACATCAACGTTAAGGCAACCACAAGAATAATTGAATGTGTTATCAACTTAGGAAATCTAATCATTGATACTTCAGGAAAATTAAACACTTATAAAACCTCCTAACGATTTTTTATCGTATTAGATTTACACACAAGCATACTTTTTTTCGTAACTGACTCCTCAAAATGGCCCGATTAAAGCACAAAGCTTATGATAGTGATAGGTAAGCCTTTGAAGTTATCGCCAGCTTTTCCCCCACTTCACACCGTACGTGAGACTTTCACCTCATACGGCGTTCCAACTAATCCAAATCAATTCAATCATCAACACTTTATGTGTCTCAAGTCTTCCGTTTCAATAAGTCGGTGCCTTCCGTGGAAGGTGAACCTCTATTAGTCTTACAAGAACCTTATTAACCGATAAAGATTTGTCTAACATGGTTGAATGAATCTTTTACTAGTCTAGTGGCTATCCCTCCACGTTCATTACACGCTTCGACGGTACTGTGCCACCACTTTCACTGATATGAAGAAAAGTTATATAGTCGCTAGTCTCACGACTATTTTCCTTTTCAATGTTTCACCGGGAGTAAGCCCTCCACGTTATCAACTTACAACGTTGAATTATATCTATTATAAAGCAAACTTAGGTGCTTCCTATGAGCCTGTTAGCATTGCATGTGCCTGTAACACAAGATGGACTTTCATATTCTCGATTCTTACTCATCCACAGCTAACCCTACATCTGGTAGTAAATACATTTCTATATAACGTGCGTCTAGACCCGTACATTCAGAAGTTCGTCAGCAATACAGTATCTTATTGTATTTACATTGCATTCTCACCCTATTTGTTCAACCCAAGCATCATGATTTACACCACCCCATCGGGTAGGCTTTCGTCAGCCAAACTGTTACGGTAAATTCTCACGCCTATTAGCCGAGCTTATAACACGCTTTTCCTTACTAATCCGCGTGCTACTCGACGCAGGGGAAGCCTTTCAGAGTGTTACCTCGTCATTCGACTTCTCGATATAACCCTTTAATTTTAGAAATCTAAAACTACCTGATTTTCACCGAAATTGTGTGACCACATTTCATTTGAATCAGGAACGTTTCGCACCAAGAAATGCACCCGATTATGGGACTCCATTTATAATAGTCTTATTGAAAATAAGCATCCCATTATTTAGGATGATTGTTGTTTTTCTTTCCTCTTCCAACTAAAACACCAACATAGATAATTCCAAACCCTATGATTTTCATAATTGCATTTCCTAAACCGCTAATTTGATCCATTGTTAATCCCATTAAAAGAGCACCAACCAGAATAAATGGAATAGCGATAAACCATCTCAAATTATTCAACCCTATCTTTGTATTGTCTATGATTAAATAGTCTTTTTTTAACAATCTTAGCTCAATAACGAAAAAAGCGGATTTTTTCAAAAATCCAATTTACTATATTCCAGATTTAAATTATTATAGTGATAGGTAAGCCTTTGAAGTTATCGCCAGCTTTCCCCCCACTTCACACTATACGTGCGACTTTGGGCAGATTGCGATATAGACGAAATCCCTTATAAAGCAATCGCACCCGATAAAAGAATAAGTAATTAGTCTAATGCCTGCGTTAGCCCAAAACAGAAATTTAAATTCAATTAATTTCTAAAGGCATTTTTTCGATATTCGAAATATCTTTATGTTCGTATTTTACCACTTCGAAACCTGGTATTTGCAATGTAATTATATCGAAACCAAAAGGGGGCATTATCGGTCCTTTATAAGTAATAATTTGAATTGTTACGTTGTACTTATCATCATTTTCATTCCAAGTAATATCAGTTATTCTTTCAGAATAAAAAAGCCTTTCCTCGCCATAATATGATTTTGTCGCCTTTAGTATCTCTGGTCCAATCGCTCTCAAGAATGCCTTTTCAAGTATAATTTCACTACCAACATTAGGGAGTTTTTTTTCTTCCCTTTTAATTACTTTCCATTGGTCGTTTTCTTTTTTTAACGTAAATAAAATATTCAATCCGTCCAACTCTACTGCGTGTATATAAGCAAGATCGCCTTTCACATATATCCTTGGTTCTTTAACCCATTTCCGTACATCTGATGTTAATACATTTAAAACAGTTTTACCTAAAGGGGTAATTTGTCCTTTATCATTGTAAAATGGAAAATCTCCAAAGGTATATAATTCTTTAAATCCATTTAAATTGACATCAAAAAAATACTTATTTATAAAATCTTGACTGGGTGTTTCTTGTTTTGCAAAGACAACAGTATTATTTATGAGAAATAAGATACAAAAAAGGACATAGAGTTTTTTCTTCAATAAAAACCACCTACCTTTTCTTTATAGGTATCTTTCCCGAATTTTCTTCAATTATAATGCTCTTTAAACTAATACCAATTATTTCAAACCACCTTTTTTCACAAGAAGTTATTCGATTATTTGGCCCGTTTATTTAATAAGTTGTCCTCTTACAATTTATTTTAGCACAAAATACCTTATTCCTTTCAAGGTTTTCAATTAATTCAAAATCCTTTTCAAGGAAGCCATTTCACCCACCAATTAACAAGCATATTAACAACGTAATTAGCAGTGGCACATAAATTTATTTGCCACTGCTAATTCGTCCACCATTTTAATACGATTTACTATCGATAATCGCCTTAAGCAATGATACAACAACAAAAAAATAGGGACACCAATTCATGTGCGAATTGAGTCCCTATATGCCATGCTCTTTAACGTTTTCTCCCCATGTACCGAACCCGTTAAATCAATCTGCGGGTTTTGTTACTATTATGATTTTTATACTTCAAGTGGTTTTGCAACTGTCTGCGCTACGCCTGACTCGATTGCTGCTCTAGAAACAGCTGCAGCAACATGAGTTGCTACTCTTTCATCGAAAGGTCTTGGAATAATATATTCAGAACTTACTTCATCATCTGATATAAGTGAAGCGATGGCATATAATGCCGCCACTTTCATTTCGTCATTAATTTGACTTGCGCGCACATCTAAAGCGCCGCGGAAGATACCCGGGAAAGCCAAAACATTATTTACTTGGTTCGGATAATCTGAACGACCCGTTGCAATTACCGCTACGCCAGCTTTTATTGCATCCTCAGGCATAATCTCTGGAATTGGATTTGCCAAAGCAAACACGATTGGATCATTTGCCATTGTTTGAATCATCTCAGCCGTAATTGCGCCTGGAGCCGATACACCAACGATTACGTCCGCACTTTCAATTGCACATGCTAATGAGCCTTGTACTTGATTACGATTCGTAATTAATGAAATTTCGCTTTTTATTTTATTCATGCCTTCTTGACGATTTTCGTAAATAATACCTTTCGTATCACAAACAAGTACGTCTTTTACGCCTAATTTAACGAGTAACTTTGTGATCGCTATTCCTGCAGCTCCGCAACCATTTATAACGACACGAATCGTCTCTAGTTTCTTGTTAACAACTTTAAGCGCATTGACTAATCCTGCAGCAGTAACGATAGCTGTTCCGTGTTGATCATCGTGAAATACGGGAATATTACATTCCGCTTTCAAGCGTTCTTCAATTTCAAAACAACGTGGGGAAGAAATATCTTCGAGGTTAACTGCACCAAATGTTGGCTCAAGCATTTTAACCGTATTCACAATCTCATCCACATCTTTGGAGTTAAGAACAAGTGGAAAAGCATCAATATTTGCAAACCTTTTCAATAACAAAGCCTTTCCTTCCATAACGGGTAGTGAAGCTAGAGGACCAATATCTCCCAAACCTAATACTGCAGATCCATCGGAAATAACGGCTACTAAATTACCTTTAATTGTGTAATCATAGACAAGTTCTTCATTTTCAGCGATTGCTTTACACGGTTCTGCAACGCCAGGTGAATACGCTAGACTAAGGTCATATGCGTTGTCCATCGGTACTTTTGAAGTTATTTCCATCTTTCCTAACCCTGCTCTGTGAAGGTCTAATGCTTTTTGATTCATATCCATTTTCTCACTTCTCTTTTCTATTTTGGATAGGCTGTTTTTAGCAACCTTCATTTGTTATTTAGATGGCGTAACTAAGTTCCCCAATGGTTCACTAATTATTTCGCCGTCTTTCATAACGACTGTTCCCCTCACAATTGTCATGACTGGAACACCTTTAATGGGTACACCATCATAAGCTGTTACTTTGCTCTTACTATGAAGTTTTTCTTTTTGAATAGCCGCTCTTTTATTCATATCCACAATTGTGAAATCTGCATCTGAGCCAACTTGAAGTGCACCTTTTTGAGGATAAACACCATATTGTTTCGCAGGATTGGTTGATAGAAGTGAAACGACTTTCTGGAGCGTCAACTTTTTGTCTGATACGGCATTTAGCATTAAAGGTGCTAATGTTTCAACGCCACACATACCGGCTGGAACCGTCCACAAACTGCCTTTCTTTTCCTCTTCCGTATGCGGTGCATGATCTGAACAAACGAATGAAAGGACACCATTTGAAATACCTTCCCATAACTTGTCTTGGTCTTTTTGGTATTTCACCATTGGGTAAACTTTCATAGATGGGCCAATTTCATCATAGTCTTCATTTGTTAAAAATAAATAATGAGGACATGTTTCAGCAGTTATTGGGTAACCTTCTTCTTGTGCTTGCTGAATTAGTTGGACACCTTCTGCTGAACTTACATGAAGTATATGAAGTCTTGTTCCTGTTTTCTTGGCCATTGAAATGCCCGTTTGAATTGTTAGTTCTTCAACTAAGCTCGGTCTAGAAGCAAGGACAGTTTCGTAATCGTCTTTCCCTGTCGCTTTCATTACTTCAGTTAAGTGATTAATGACATCACTATTTTCCGCATGAATAGCAAAGGTCTGGCCTGTTTTCGCAACTTCTTCAAGCATTCTATAAACTTCACCGTCATTACAAGGCGGAATGACGTCTTCCATACCTTCAACATAGTTATAAATTAGTTGGTAAGTATTTTTATTTACGGCATAGCCCCAAAAGTATTTAAAACCAATGACGCCTGCTTGATGGAGCCCTTCGAGATCCTTAACGTTCAAATCTCCTAAACAAATTCCCCATATGCCGAAGTCTACATGTGCTTTACTTTTCAAGTTATCCACTTGTTTATAGAAATTTTCTTTATGATTCACCGGCGGATTCGTGTTCGGCATTTCAAATACCGTTGTAATCCCACCAGCAGCGGCTGCTTGCGTCGAATGATAGAAGTCCTCTTTGTATGTTGCTCCACCATCACGTGAATGTACGTGGGTGTCTATAAGGCCAGGCAAAACATATAAACCAGTTGCGTCTGTCGTTTTTTTCGCTTCTCCGCCTAAAGGAATTTTGGAAATCGCACTAATCTTTCCATCTTTAATATATATCGTCGCTTGATATTCGTCTTCAGCTGAAACGATGGTGCCATTACTAATTATATGGTCCCAAATCATATTTTAAACACCCCCTTTAAGGTTCTGTTAGCAAAGCCCAACTTTTTGCCCTGGAATTTCAACTTTTCCGACGAGATCATTAATATCTTCAATTTGATAGGCAATCATATATTCTTCAATGCCTTCAATAATTTCAATCATCGCCATCGGATTAATAAAACTAGCAGTGCCGACTTGAATTGCATTTGCACCTGCCAAAATCATTTCAATCGCATCTTCCCAGTTCATGACACCGCCACATCCTATAATTGGAAGCGAAGAAACTTTTCTTACTTGATAAATCATGCGTACGATAATTGGTTTAATCGCAGGACCGGAAATACCACCTAACACATTTCCAATTTTCGGTTTACGCGTATGAATATCAATCGCCATCGCTAAAATGGTGTTGGCCACATTTAAACCGTCAGCTCCAGCCTTCTCACAAGCAAGCGCTATTTCTTGTATACTCGTTACATTCGGCGTGAGCTTCGCAATTATTGGTTGATCGGTCACATTCTTCACCTTTTTAATAAGTTGGTATGATAATTCAGGGTCCATACCAAAAGACTTTCCATCCCCTTCAAGATTCGGACAAGAAATATTTAATTCAAGTCCAGAAACACCTTTCGTATTACCGATGATTTCAGACATCTCAGCAAACTCATCCATTGTATCTGCTGAAATACTCGCAATAAGTGGTGTATCGTATTTACGATATTCAGGAATCGTGTGCTCCAAATAATAAGCGAGACCTTTACTTTGAATACCGATTGAATTAATCATGCCGCCCGTTACTTCACACACTCTCGGGGTAGCATTTCCACCGCGCGGAAATTTTGTAATACTTTTAGGCACGACCGCACCAAGTTCGTTAAAGTCAAATAATGATTCCATTTCATGGCCAAACGCACCTGATGCTGGCATAATCGGATTCTTTAATTGTAATTTTCCAATATTTACAGATAAATTGAGTTTTCTCATTATACTAACATCACCTTCGCTAAGTCAAATACAGGGCCGTCTATACAAACACGAACAGACTTGACTTCATTTTCTTCTTTAATATCACAAACGCAAGCGTAACATACACCCATTGCACACCCCATATGTTCTTCTAGCGCAATTTGGCCCGGAATATTATTTTGTTTAGCGACTTTCTGCATCAATTTAGAAAGGCGTTTTGATCCACATGTAAAGGCTGCTTTAATATCATTTTCTTCAATAATTTTCCCAATTAATCGTTCAACATTTTCAACACTGCTAGTTTCATCTTCTTCTGTTACCTTATAAACCGTCGCACCAAATCCTTGTAATGTTTCCGTTGCAAGTAAGTCGTTGTGACTTCTGGCGCTTAGTATCGCAATACATTTAACGTTTTTTGCAGCTGCTTCTTGCGCGAGTGCGGCAAGGGTTGCTATTCCAACACCTCTTGCTAATAAAAGGATTGTATCCCACTCTTTTTCTAATGAAAAGCCAACACCTAGTGCGCCGAAGATATCTACTTTATCTCCTGCCATTACGTCTGTAAGTTTAATGGTACCGAGCCCTTTAACTAAATATAAAAACTCAATGGTGTCTTCATCTTTATTGATTCGGTAAATACTAAATGGGCGTCGTAGAAAAGGTAATGCCTCGTCTGAACATTTAATGTTAAAAAACTGTCCTGGCACTATTGTTTCTGTTAGCAAAGGTGCGGCCAATTTCATATGCCAATACCTTTCGCTCACTTGAATATTCGACAATACCTCTAGTTTATGAATTTTCATCATGATCACCAGCCCATTTTAATATTTCCTTCTCTAGTAAAGTTATACCTACACCTATTTGTTCTAACGTGCTATATTCAGCCGGATTATGACTTAAACCATCTTTTGAAGGGATAAAAATCAATCCTGTCGGACATATAAGCGCCATATTCATCGCATCATGACCTGCTCCACTAGGCATTAATGTAAAATCAATACCGTTCATCTCACAAGTTTCTTTCAAACTCTTAATTACTAACTGATTCATATCCACAGGAGATTCATCACATAATTCATTACTAATGACAGTAATACCGCGCTTTTCTTTAATTCTTTGTATAACTTTTTTTAGCACCTTCACAACTTCAGTCTTTGACTCTTCTGATGTGCCGCGAATATCTATTTTCATCTCTACATTACCAGGCACAACGTTCATAGCCCCTGGCGCTACATCACACACACCAACTGTTGCAACTGTTCCATATGCCGCTTCTTCAAGAGCAGCTTCTTCAAGAGCAAGGGCAATTTCCGCAGCCCCTAAAAATGCGTCTTTGCGATAACCCATAGGTGTCGTCCCCGAATGCGATGCTAAACCAGAAAGAAGTAATTGGAATCTAGTCGGTGCAGCAATCGCTGTCACAATACCAATTTGTTTTCTTTCACTTTCCAACACTGGACCTTGTTCTATATGAAGTTCCAAAAATATTTTAAATTCTTCTCTATCTCTTTTTGCTTGTTCAATATTGTCTATAGACATCGAATATTTAGAAAATTCATCGCGTAAAAAATGACCATCTTTACCCTTTAAATCAACTAAATCCTCTTTTTTCAAAATTCCGATCATCGCTTTACTGCCAAGTGTCGAAAATCCAAATCTAGCAGATTCCTCACAAGCAAAAACGATTAATTCCAACGGGTGCTTAGTAACAATGCCCTTCTCATTCAAGTTACGCATCACTTCCAAACCTGCTATAACGCCAACAGGACCATCATACTTGCCAGCTTCGTAAACGCTATCAATATGAGAACCAAAAGCAACTACAGGAAGTTCTGGATATTTCCCTTCGCGTCGCGCAATTAAGTTCCCTACTGCATCTTGCCTAACCTTCAGTCCTTCTTTTTCACATAAACCTTTTATAAATTCTGTAGCTTTTCTTTCTGTATCCGTATAGGCTAGTCGATTTACACCTATATCTGAACCACCAAACTCTGTTAGTTCATCTAACGTTTGTTTAAAACGTGAAAAGTCCATTGACACTGCCTCACCTTCATTCAAATTCCTTATTTAAGTATAGTACAGGTCAACCGACTTTTTTCATGTCTAAACAAACAGAAGACTATTCCCATCTTTATCACTATCGATAAAGTCAATTCAACTATCCAACGTTAATCAAGCAGGTGGACAAGGAATAATGATAATTCTGGGATATAAGTAATGAGTAATAACGCAATTAAATTAAAGCCTAAAAATCTTAATATGCCTGGCATCATTTCACTCATGCCCATTTTCGTAATCGTTTGTGTTACGAATATATTAATTCCAAATGGTGGTGTATACATACCGATTGCTAAGTTTGAAATCATAATAATACCAAGATGTACCGGATCTATTCCTAATAACATTGCCGCTGGATAAATCAGTGGTGCAGTAACGATAATCGCAGCAACACCCTCCATGAACATACCCATAAGGAGTAATATAACGTTCAGAACTAACAAGAAAATAATTGGTGAAGTAATATTGTCTGCTATTAATTCTGCAACCATTTGCGGCAAACGCTCTCTTGTTAACACCCAGCCAAGTATTTGCGCCGCTGCAACAAGAACAAGAACTTGCGCTGTCGTAATTGCAGATTCTACACAAATCGTATAAAAGTTTTTAAGCGTCATCTCTTTATACACAAAGAAACCAATAATAAATGCATAAACAGCCGAAACACCTGCTGCTTCAGTTGGTGTGAACATTCCAGAATAAATTCCGCCCAAAATAATTACAGGAATTAATAATGCCCAACCTGCCTTACCGAATGCACTCAAAAGCTCACTTTTAGAAGCTTTTTTATCTCTAGGTAGATTGTTCTTTTTCGCATAATAATAAATATAAACCATTGAAGATAAACCAAAAATCAGACCTGCTCCAATACCTGCAATAAAGAGGTTACCTACAGAAGCACCTGTTACAGAACCGAAAATAATTAATGTGATACTTGGCGGGATAATAAGTGACACCGAACCGGAAGATGCTAATAAACCGGCAGCGAATGATTTACTATATCCACCTCTAAGTAAGTCAGGATACATGATTTTCCCTATCGCAATAACTGTTGCGGGACTCGATCCTGATAATGCTCCAAAGAACATACTAGACACTTGTGTCGTCATCGCAATTCCACCTGATAGATGTCCGACAAGCGCACGTGAAAAGCTAAGTATTCTTTTAGATAGACCGCCACCGTCCATAATATTAGCGGCTAAAATAAAGAATGGTAACGCCATTAATGCGAATTGGTCTAGTCCACCGAATAACCGTTGAATTAAAATCATTGGTTGAATATCACTTAAGAATAGAACTGATAAAAATGCAGCCATTCCTAAAGAAATAAAAATCGGAACACTAGTAAACAAGAATAGAAAGATTAAAATTCCTAATGCTATTAACATTTTTATTTCCCCTTTTAGTCAAAGCTCACTTCAGATTTTCGTAATAAATGATACGTTTGAACCAATAAATGTATAATGGAAAGCATTGCTCCTACAGGGATCGCTAAGTAAATCCAAAACGTCTTGACCTGTAATGATGGTGATATTTGGCCTGTTTTCACACTAAACAAAACTAAATCAAAACCGTACTTAATTAGAAAACTCATAAATACAATGGCGATGATATTAATATATAACTGTAAGAAACTTTTTCCTTTTTTCGATAAGCTATTCATTAACAAGTCAACACCAACATGAATTCCTCTTCGGAAGCAAATACTAGAGCCAATAAAAGCAATCCAGATCATTGCATAACGGATAAACTCTTCGGCCCAGGATGTGTTGGCACCGAAAAAGAAACGTAGAATGATGTTGACGAAAAGAACTAGTGTGGCAGCTATTATACTTACGCCAACGAAAAAGTCTTCAACTTTTTTAAGTGCTTTCATAATTTTCCACCTCAATCAAACTTAATAAAGAAAACAAGGGATTAAGAACTTGGATATTGTTCAAATCCCTTGTTAACAACTATTTGTATTACTATTTATTTATTACTTTCAATTTCTGCTTTAAACTTTTTCAATAATTCTAATTGCGCTGGTTTGTTATATGCTTTTTCATGGAATGGTTCTGACATTTTTCTAAATACTTCAACTTCATCATCTGTTAATGCATAGAAATTAACACCTGAGTCAATGATTTTTTGTTTGTAATCTGCTTCAGTTTCAGCAAGTGTTGTTCTAGCAGCAGTTTTTCCTTCTTCTTCAGCTTCTAAAATAATTGCTTGTGCTTCTTCTGGTAGTCCTTCAAACCAAGCTTGGTTTGCTAAAAGTACATATGTCATTGCACCGTGGTAACTTTCAATAATGTTGCCTTGAACTTCTTGGTAGTTATTTAAGTAAATTGTTTGAAGCGGATTTTCTTGTCCATCTACTACACCTTGCTGAAGCGCGTTATATACTTCTGCATAGCCTAAAGGAACGGCGTTTGCTCCCCATAACTTATATTGCTCGATTAATAAAGGCGATTCCATAACTCTCATCGTAAGCCCTTTCATATCGGCAGGTGATTTAATTTCTGTATCTTTCGTTGTCATTAATTTATAGCCACCTGGCCAGAAGCCTAATCCTTTAAATCCACCACTTTCTAAAGTGTCAAGAATTTCTGTTCCAACTTCGCTATCTAGTGCGCTGTACATTTTTTCAGTATCTTTTGGTAACAAGTAAGGAAGATCAGTAATTTTAATATCATCTACAAATGGTGTAACAACTGCTGATGGTTGCATTGTAATATTAATTTCACCAATTTGTGTTGATTCAACTTGTTCTCTAAGTCCACCAAGTTGAGATGCTGGATATAAATCTACAGTGATTTTACCGCCTGACTTTTCTTCTACTATTTCTTTAAATTTAGTCGCACCTGCGTGTTCTGGACTTTCTACAGGTTGATTGTGACTGAACATAATTGTGAAATCTTCATAATCACCGGCAGTTGCTTCGCCTTTAGGCTCGTCCTTTCCTTTTCCTTCATCTTTAGCTCCGCCACATGCCGCTAGTATTAGCAGTAATGCTGCAAGCAGCATAAAATGCATTTTTTTAATTTTCATTAATTTTCCCCCTACTTTTTCTATATTAGTAAATAATTAAAACCTATTATCAACTTGAATGTCCGACGCCTTACTTGACTGTTAATTAAGAATACTCTATATTTAGAAATTCTTAAATACAGAAATAACACTAAAATGAGCAGTTTTTTTCGTCTAAACAGACTATGATTATACAATTTATTAATGATTTTATCTATTATTTATCATCATGAAGAAGTTCATATATTTTCAGACCCAAAAAGAGGTTCATTTTCCCTTCTGATTTCTTCAAGTCGCATCCAGTAATCGTTTCTATTTTGGAAATGCGGTATTTCAACGTATTCACATGAATAAATAAGGCAGTTGCTGTTGCCTTCATAACTTCATCATAATAAAAATATGTTTTCAACGTTTTAAGCAACTCGAAGTTTGTATCTTGTTCTAAGAGCCTTCCAATTGTTTCTTGATGAAAATCAATCATTTCCCGTTGCCCTTTTAGTTTATTAAGTAAGCGATAAGCGCCTAAATCATCATAACGAACGATACCATCTAACCCTTTTATCGTTTCACTTAAGTTCAACGCTTGTTCTGCCTGAATAAAACTATTTTGAATACCCTCTGGACCTTTGCCTATCCTCCCAATACCGAGCGATAATCTATGGGCAGGACCAATATACGTTGACAAAGCATTGAATATTTTTTCGATAACCTCTTTTATTGAGCCATCTTCTGAACGAAGAATAATACAAACGCCATTACGAATATGACCTGATAATGCGGTGGATTGAATTTCCTCTATAATGGAATTAATCTTAGAATCTTTAAGTTTAATATAATTTTTTTCATTGGAACTTGTATTCATCGCACTCAGCAACAAAACAGTATACGTATTACTTTTTGTAATGCGATACTTCTCGCCCCATTCAATAACATCTTTTTCTTTAATACTTTGACTGAATAGTAATTCCCTTATAAAATCACTTTTATACTGTTGTTCGATATCGTACTTAACTTTTAATCTTAAAAACTCAAGTGATAATAGTGTAGAAGCTTTCTCCAAAATGGCAACATCCATTGTTGAATGATCATTGTTTATTGCCCAGCATGTAATATTCCCATAGACTTTACCATCCACCATAATTGGCGCAATAATACACGATGTAATTTCACCATCATATTCACGCTTAAAGTGAATTGGTCTTTGAATTAGGAAAAGCTCATACTTCTGCTCTTTTGTTAAAGGCGACACTTTCTTGTCATTAGTGGGGACTTGAATAAAAGTAAATTCACTCTCAATTGTAATAATATTCTTCGTTAAGTAACTTACATTTTCTACAAATACATCCACGCCTCGGGCATTCAATAAAACTTCATTAAGCACCTTGGTCATTTGTTCAACATCTTCTTGTAGCAACACTTTTTCGTTAAATATATGATGCATAATTGGCGACATGATATCCAAGTATTTAACATTTTCCGGGATTTTTATTATTGGAAAGCCTATTTTATTTGCACTGTCTAATATACCTTGCGGGATAGTTTTTAACGTCGGAAAAGGTTTCACTGCCAATGCTGTCGCACCTGCTTTATGCAAGCTGTGAACAAGCATATTCTGTGCATCCAAATCGTCCTTTATCGCAAAGAGTGAAGTTAAAATCAATTCTCCACCTTTTAACCATGGGACTAATTCGGGGACTTCCATAATTGTAATGTTATCTACTATCCGTCCCAACCCAGTTTCACCAGCAACAACTTCACATTCACTAAACCTGCCAAGTTTCATAGCATTTTGTATTGATAGTCCCAACGCATAACCTCCTTTAAATCTTTAAAAAATGTAACTTCAATCAGCGGGGATGATCTATCTTTCAACAAAAAAATATTATTAGTTATTGCTTCAAACCTTTACACTGTGTATCATTTTAATATACCAATGATTTTATGTATATACGCTCAAGCATTTTTAATTAATTTGACACATATCACTAAACTAGTTCTTTTTGAATATTTACATGACACCTGAATACCCGATTACGATGCTTGTATTAGCCGACAATATTCATGTGCCATTATCTACTTTACAAAACTATGACATGAATAGCAATACTTCTATTTAACAATCGGTTCTAAGACTATTCACTAATAATTTTCATAACTTGCATGCATATTTAATCTACTTATAGTATAATATTACAATTAGTAGTTTTTAATTAAGCGGTTTGTTATTTGAAAGGAGGCGAATATAGATGGAGGAAACTAATAAAGCAAAAGTATTTTCAGAGTTGTACGATTTGATGGTTTTTTATTCAGAAAATCGTGATCAACCTGTTGATAAAGACTTCGACTTCTTTAAAGATGTGAAGCGCTTATGTGAAGGTCTTGAATTAGACTATGATGAATTTAAAAAGGAATTTAACCTTAATGAAGGCGGTTTTTAATTTTATTATATAAGTTGAAATAAACTTCCGGTATTCTAAATGCCGTTGTTTTCCGCTTCAGGCGGACGCTTTCCGAGGGGCTCGATCTCAGCCTCCTCGTCGCTTCGCTCCTGTGGGGTCTTCGACCTTCGCTGATTCCTCCGGAGTCGCCGCCTTACGCTCCAAACAACTAGTATGTCAATTAACATAGATATAAATTCTATTCAAAAAACAGAGTTGTATGACATGATGATCATGTCATACAACTCTGTTTTAATGTGCGGAAATAAAACGTAGAGCAGTTAAGTTTTTACCGAAATGTATTTTCGCTTCTTCTATTTGATTTACTGGGACGGCTATTAAAACTACTGTTGAAGGTCCCGCCGATTTCTTAGTATCTAGTCGCGACTTAACTTCAGCAAAATCATTTCCAGTCATTACACGTATTTCATTTAAAATCCCTTGCGATCCTACAGGCCATAGTTTGTGAATGATTCCAACTTTTATCGCTCTATGAATTTTATTGACAGAGGCAACTTCGCTTGTATGCTTCATCACTTCTTCGCCCACCAATGGTTTACCATATGCAAACCATTCCACTTCTTGGTTATCGATAACTACGGACTTCTTGCCAATCATCGTTACCGCAACAGCGGATTGAATTAAATCCATATTCGTTTCAGTACTGCCACTAATTTTAGGCAATTCAAGATTCGCTTCCAAGAATAAATCCGTCACGCCACCCACATACTCATCCCAACTTGAGGATCCACTAAAATTGTGTATAAGAATCGAGATGGGCGTCGCATTTTCTGCCCATTGTTCAAGTAATGCTACACGTGAGGTGAAATAGGCTGTAACACGATTCGGAACAGAAACTATATCATCTACCTTTTCACCAATTCCACCCGCATTATCTGTTGTGACGATAAAGCCGTGTCCAATATCAGTCGCATTTCTCATTTAATTTCACTCATTTGCCCAGCCATGACATTTTGAAGTGCTGGCATAACGACAGCGGAAATAGCCGCATTTACAATTGTTGCTATAAATATGGCTGGAAGCACACTCAGGAAAAATGCGGGTGAGATAAGGAAATAGAACGGCAGTGGTGCAAGCATGCCGTTTGCAATTATGAAAAATACCCACTTCGAAATATTGCGTTCCGCTTTATGCAAGCGTGCGAAAATCATTACAATGACGAACATTTCTAACGCAATCAGTATATGAAATGGTCCTAAAGGAAATCCAACATACATTGCTGAAGCAGTATGCCCAAGAAATCCCGCAATGCCTGAAAAAATGGGAGGAAGGAAAGCTGCTGACAATAGTGCTGGTGCAGCATCGAGTGCAGCGGAACCTATGCCTAGTGGAATTTTAATTAATCCCCCGACTGCACATAGTGCTGCAAACATGGCTGTTATTGTTAGTAATCTAAGTTTCACTATTTATGCATCCTTCTTCTTTTCATCAGTTCTAAATACTTTTGCACTTCGAACATATTCATTATCCGGCACGTTAACTCTAGAATTAGCAATTCGAGCGGCGACAAATAAATAATCAGAAAGTCTGTTCAAATATCTTACGACAACTGGTGAGACGTCTTCTTGTGCTTTCATCAGCGTAACTGTATGACGCTCTGCTCTTCTAGTAACCGTACGCGCGATATGAAGTGATGCCGCAGCTGGTGTTCCACCTGGTAAGATAAATTTTTCAAGTGGCGGCGCTTCTTCCATTAATTGATCGATACGTTGTTCTAATACTTCTATTGGTTCTTCTGTAAGTTTGTAATGACGTTCTTTCATCACGTTTGATAAATCTCCGCCGCCATCAAATATTTCGTTTTGCACGGCTTCAAGATCTTCAAGTAGGTCTGCAAAAATTTCTGGGTCGAGTTCAGTCATTGCTTTTCCTATGAATGAGTTTAGTTCGTCCATTGTGCCGTATGCTTCTACGCGAAGGTCGTCTTTATCGACTCTGCCTCCGATTAAGCTTGTTTTTCCTTTATCTCCTGTTTTCGTATAGATTTTCATATTTTCTCTCCCCTTCTTTTGGTAATTTAAGTTCAACACTAAAACTTGTTCTTGCCAGGTATTAGCGAGTGCTGCCGGATTTGCGCTACAGGCGAACGCTTTCCGCGGGGCGAGCGGAAAGATACAGTCCAATCTTTCCCGGCCGCTTCAGTCGCTGCGCTCCTTCCAGGGTCTCAACTGTCTCGCTAATCCCGCCGGAGTCGTCGCCTTCCGCTCCAATCCTGAAATGGTGTAAAAAATTACTTATAAGGCTTAATCCTTTGCCCAATGCCATACCAAATACGTGTTACTTCGTCTGCTTCTGCAAACAGCTTTTGATTCAGGCGACCGCATACGTCTCGCAGGTTTCTTTGCTTCGCGTCTACTGGTACAATGCCTCTTCCAATTTCGGTTAAAATAAAAATTATATCTCGGTTTGCAATATGCTCTACTATACTAGCAATTGCATCTTCTTCTGATAAATCAGTTTCAGCGAGCCAGTTTTCTATTCCTGCTACGACAACTGGATTTTTTCCAGGTGGCGGTAGCTCGCATTCAATCCATTGTACATGTAATTGCCCTTGGCTTTCCAATAAACTCCTTACATATTGTCGTTTGCCGTTATGGGCACCTCCGAAATAGATTCGCACTGTTTCCCCTCCTTCCAATCCTGGACAGATGCCCATTCGAAACGCCAAGCAGATCCGTGTGGGATTATCCATGACCAAAATGGTTTTTCTTCAGGGGAAAATTGTGTTAACAAAATTCGAATTGGTCCACCGTGTATGACTAAGAATGTATCCTCTTTGCCAACAGGTAACTGTGCAAATGCGGCAAGCACGCGAGATTTTATTTCCTCTATATGCTCGCCAGCAGGCGGTTTATTCGCAAAAGGATCGTCAATCCAAGCTCGGTACATCTTATCCTTTTTCAACGTCAAATAGGTTTTACCTTCCCACTTACCAAAATTACTTTCACGGAAGCGAGGATCACTTTTGTATTCCGCATTTGGAAAATAGATTTCTGCGCTTTGTTTGGCTCGAAGTAAATCGCTGCCAAATACTTTGTTAGGGTACCAAGGGATATGCCACTTTTCATGATCCACTTCTATAATTGGTTCATCTGTCCAGCCGATATACTGTTTTTTTTGATTTCCTGCCGTAGGTAAATGACGCATTACCAAAATACTAACACGATGAACCATAATACAGCCTCCAGTCCTTCAATGAGGGCACCAGATAAGTCTCCGGATATTCCACCGAAATGGTTAATAGACCAATTTCGATACAAGAGCAGAATAACTGTAATTGCTCCTAATAAAATGACCGGCAAAATAGAATTACCTGTGAGAAATCCGACACCGAGCAATACAAATAATCCACTAATTAGGGATATGTAAAAAACCAATTTGGTTTCCATTTTCTCCTTGAAAAAGTGTGCGATTCCATTCTCTTTCGCTGCTCGCGTCGTTGTAAAATACAAATTCAATGTAATCCTTACTAAAAACGGGATTATAATAAAAGGAATATAGTTGCCATATCCGCGCATTAAGATTTCATTAAATAAAGCGGTTTTAACAATAATTATTAAAACAAGTGCCATCGTCCCAAATGCGCCAAGTCTTGGGTCATCTAATATTTCTAATCTCTTTTGGCGGTCTCTATAAGAAAAATAAGCATCACTCGTATCTGCCCACCCATCTAAATGGAGACCGCCCGTCAAAACAATACTTGTTAATGTAATAAAAACAGCAGCCAACAGCGTACCCGTCTGTAAAATATTCAGCATGAACAACGACACGGCGTACATGAGGAGTCCAATTGCCGCCCCGACGAAAGGAAGCGACACATACATTGTCGTTACTTCTTTTCGACCAATAGGCAATTCTTTATGGATAGGAATGATAGTGAAAAATTGAATAGCGAGTAAGAGCCCTTTCACGTAATCCCCCCAACTAGAATTTCTTTAACTAGCTTCCAATCGAGATGCTGATTCACATGTTCTGCCCATGAATCATAGACATCAACGCCTTCAGGAGCTTTCAATAAGGGGCGTTCCACATCTTCCTCCTCAATCCCGTGGTCGTTTTTAAAAGGAATAACGCCAACAACCGGAATTCCAGTATAAGTCTCTATGAAATTAACACCTTCTGAAAATAAAGAGACTTCTCCGTGAAATTTATTAATAATGATTCCTTTTACTCGCGCACGATGTTGCGGCGATAGCAATTGTAATGTCCCTACTATTGACGCAAACGCACCACCCCGGTCGATATCTGCTACTAACAGCGCAGGTACATCCGCGATATCAGCGACACGCATATTCACAATTTCTCTTTCATTTAAATTCACTTCAGCTGGACTACCTGCCCCTTCAATAATGACAGTGTCATATGATTCGGCTAGTTTTCCTAACGCTAACTTAATCGCTTCGATACCTTTATTAAAAAATACTTCTCGATATGACATTCCTGGAATAGCCCCGAGCTTTTCTCCAAAAAAGTATACTTCTGAGCTCATCTCTGCCACTGGTTTCAATAGTATTGGATTCATATTACTGGAAGGCGTTGTCCTAGCTGCGATCGCTTGGATAAATTGAGCACGACTCATTTCTTCTCCTTTTTTAGTTACAGCAGAAAACCTTGACATATTTTGAGATTTGAATGGGGTAACACGGACGCCTTCATTTGCCAACAAACGGCAAAACGCTGTGCAAATCATGGTTTTTCCTGAGTCAGACGCCGTTCCTAACACGATAAGACCATTCAATTTGCTTCCTCCCCTTTCCAAACTTTTGCATAACCCGACTCCATCTCAATCGCTCTATCAGCTTTTCCAACAATCTTCTGGTGAATGCTACCAAGCCATTTACTATAGATTTCGACTTCCTCATAGGTTGACGGTAACTCATCGAATACTTCATTTGAAACAATGACAAAATGCTGAACCTTAGCCAATATGTGATCAATTGTCTTATACAATTCCCTTTCCTTTTGTTTCATACAAGATGGCTGTTCAATGCATGGTTTACCTACGTCAATGCCATCATATAATTCATTGGCAAGCCAAGTTGTTACACAATCCCAAAGGACAAAATCTCCTTTTTCAATTAAGGGAAGAACTTCTTCCAATTTCACGGGTTGTTCTATTGTTAACCAATTCATTTCAGCACGGTCTTGTTGGTGCTTTTTTATGCGGTTTTTCATTTCTGCATCGGTTTTAGTTCCAGAAGCGATATAAACAAGTCGCCCTCTATACTTATGTGATTCTTGGATTAGATATTGTTCTGCATAAGCGCTTTTCCCACTTCTTACGCCGCCGCTAATAAAAGTTAATTGTCCACGAACCACTTCGACAACTCCTTTTTCAAGAAATTCATATCTTCTCGGCTTTTCATTCCGATACGCAACCAATTTCCGTCCATGCCGACAAAGTTTTCAGTATGTCTAAGGACAATTCCTTTTGCTAACATGTCTTCGTATAGCTTCCTTGTATCTTGCCTGTTTCCCGGTGTAAAAGAAATAAAATTCGCAGATGCTTCTGTATATTGCCAACCAAGATTTTCAAAAAAAGATTTAATTTTTTCAACTTCCCCAACGCTTTGCTTAATCGCTCTCTTTTGATAATCAATTTCTTGTAAGCAAAGCACCCCAATTTCTACTGCAATGCCATTGACATTCCAATGCGGAGCAAATGCCTTAATCGAATGAATGACCTCCGAATGAGCTACGACATAACCAAGTCGAATTCCAGGTATCGCATACATTTTCGTCATTGAACGAACGACGATGACATGTGAGTAATTGATTAATTCGCCTATAAAAGACCGTGACTCGTCAATGAAATCGATGAACGCTTCGTCTAATACAATTTCACAATCTACTTCTCGACCATGTCTAATTAATTCGATTAAATCACTTTTTGCTGGCATAACGCCTGTTGGATTATTCGGCGTACATAAATATAGGACTGAAGCGGATTCCATCGCTTCTTTTATCTGTTGAATTGGTAACTTAAAATCAGTGGACGCCGTTGTTAAAATACGTGCAATTTCCACATTTTTAATTAACAAAGTCGCTTCATATTCAGAAAATGTAGGATGAACAACAATTGCCCTTTGTCCTCTGTAGCGTTCCGCAATTAAAGAGAGAAGTTCAGTTGCACCATTTCCCACAAAGACATATGACTTTTCTATTCCATGATATTTCGCAACCGCAGTAGTGAATGGTTCTCCATTAGGATCTGGGTACGCTGTTAATTTTGAAAAGAGATTTTGCCACTTCTCCATCACAATTTCAGGAGGTCCTGCTGGATTTACATTTTCACTAAAATCGATTACGCGCATCGGAGCCTGCAGTCCTAGTTTTGTATAAACGGTTTGCGGATTTGCACCATGCTTAGGCAATTGCATTGAGCAGCACTCCAATCATGATAAAAAATATTAAAAATAATACTGATGCCGTATGCATTTCTTTAATAGAGGATTTAATATGCGCCGCTTTTAAAGGAACGATACCAGGTCCCATTGTTGCGCGATTGCTTAATTTCCCCCGATATGTACTTTCCCCACCCAGTGTTATACCTTGTTGCCAGGCTGTTGCCGCCTCTAAATAACCACTGTTTGGACTTTGATGTCGCAATGCATCTGTTCGCCAACCAGCAAAACGTTTTGCGAGTGATATGCCGCTTTGATTCCGTGTAAATAATAAGATTATAAAGCCCGTTAGCCGTGCTGGAATAAAGTTTAAAACATCATCCGTTCGCGCCGAAAACTTGCCGAACTGTTCAAAGCGTTCATCTTTATAGCCGACCATTGAATCAAGCGTGTTAACCGCTTTATACACCCATAATCCCGGCGCTCCAAATAAAATAGCCCAAAACAACGGAGAAGTGACGCCGTCTGCTGTATTTTCTGAAACAGTTTCAACTACACCACGCACAATCTCGCTTTCACCTAATTTATCCGTATCACGACCTACGATCCATGATAACTTCGTTTTAGCTTCACTTATATCACCAGCGACAAGTGGTTCATAAACCGCTAACGCAGCATCCTTTAAACTTTTTTGGGCAAGGCCGATTGCTATGAGGATACTTTCCATTGCAATACCAACATATAGGTGAACCGAATATGAAAAAAGCGTAAGCAATAGAACGATAAAAAATACGAAACCAACAGTTATAACACATAATAATGATCCTTTAATAAAACGATGTTGTCCTTTATTTAGAACAGTTGTCATTTTTGAAATAAATGTACCTATCCACCTTACTGGATGTGGCCAATTCGGCGGATCTCCGATAATTCTATCAAGAATGAAGCCGATTAATACTGCGATAAAATGAGCTGGAATCACGTCGTCCACCCTTTTGCTTTTTTATATGCTCTAATCGCACGAACTGTACATTCATAAACGCCGTGCCCAATTTGTTTCCCTACGCTCGTAATCGGTCCAGCATATTCATGTATATGTCCTTGCTGCGTCGCGGCAATTAGTAAGCTATCAGTCGACGTACCTGTTGCAATTGTTCCTGTTAACGGATCTAACACTTCTTCAGTTTGGAACGCCTTCACTTTCGCTTCCGTTGCCGTAATCATCGCCTGAATGAATGCTTCCTCGGTTAATTCACCGTTTACAATAACCCATGTATTAACCGTACCGATTCGTACTTCTCTCGTTAACGCTTGTGATACATCAACGGCATTACCCACGCCAGCTGTAACAGCAACTAAAATCGAACCAAATTCATCTTTATATTCTTCGATTTCTACATGCTCAGCCATAACAGCTGTCATCATAGCGACTGTATCCGTTAATGGGAAATTATTCTTTTCTAGGTAACTCGCTAATTCTACTTTAACATCATTACAATGATAATCAGCCGTCACATGACGATTAACAAAATTACTATACCAAGCTGTTCCAGGATTATGAACGGCCGATGAAATTGTTTTAAGTGGCTTTTTTGTGCGTAACGAAACATATTCTGCCGCTATTAGGAAATCTTCTTTAGTAACAGTATTGGGTAACTCTATTTCATTTGTATTCGACAATAAAGTAATTTGTGGCTTAGGTAGTTCTGGATGTGCTTGCGTCTTTACCCGCGCTCCGTAAACCCCATCAATAAAACTCTCTCTAACAACTTGTTGCGGTGTGCCAATTTGGGCAATTTCACCTTTATCTAATAATAAAAGACGGTCACAATAAAGAGAAGCTAGATTAATATCATGAAAAACCGAAACAACGGTAAGTCCCCTATCAACTGCTTGCTGACGAATCGTATCGAGTAATTGTTGCTGATGTGCAATATCTAAGTGATTTGTTGGTTCATCTAGTAAAAGAATTGGCGCTTCTTGAGCCAGTGCTTGCGCGACAAATACACGCTGCTGTTCTCCTCCTGATAATTGTTCAATCGCTTGCTTACCGTAACGGGTAACAGAAGTGCTTTTCATAGCGTCGACAACTGCTCGTTCATCGTCATCTGACCAGGAAGAAAAAAAGCCCGATTGATATGGATATCTACCGAGTGATACCGTATCTATGACAGTGTGAGAAAAAGCATGTGCATGAAGTTGGGGCAACACTGCTACTTTTCTAGCAAATTCTTTTTGTGAATAAAGAGATGAATCTTTCCCTTCAATTATCACTGACCCTTCTTCTTTAGAAAGGATTCCAGAAATTAATTTGAGGAGCGTCGACTTTCCACTACCGTTCGGCCCTAGAATACCGAGCACTTCTCCTTTATTCACATTGAATGTCACTGATTTCACAATAGGCGTCTTGCCGTACCCGCCAGTTAATCCATTTACTTGCAGCATAACTACATAGCCCCTTTTCTACGTTGTCTGTAAAAGATAAATGCGAAAACAGGTGCGCCTATAAACGATGTAATGACACCGACTGGGAGCTCTGATGGAGAAATAATTGTTCGTGCGACTAGATCACAAATAATCAGAAGAGACGCGCCGTTTAAAAAGGATAGCGTCAGTAAATGACGATGATCTGAGCCCCATAAAAGCCTTGTCATATGAGGAATAACGAGTCCTACAAAACCGATTGTACCAGATACAGCAACTGCTGAACCCGTTAATATCGATCCTCCAATTAAAATCATAAACTTACGTCTGCCTACATTCACACCTAGATGTTGTGCACGCTCTTCACCGAATAACATGACGTTTAACTCGCGCCTATTAAACCACAGCATAAGTGAACCGATAATGACAAATGGTAAAATCATTGTGACGTAATTCCAGCCACGCATCGAAACACTGCCTAGCAACCAACCGATTACTTGTCGAAGTTCTTCACCTGTCAAAGCAATCATGAGTGAGAGAATAGAACCTAAAAAAGAACCGAAGATTATTCCAGTTAATATTATGGTTTCCATTTTCATTGCACGATCAACAAGTCGCGCAAACCCAAGAACGAGGAACATTGTAAGCGCCGCACCAACCATACTAAATACAGGTAATGTGTAGTTGCCGAGAATTGGAATTGAAATACCGAAAAAAAGTGTCATCACGGCACCGACTGAGGCGCCGGATGACACTCCGAGTGTGTATGGGTCTGCAAGTGGGTTCTTTAAAAGCCCTTGAAAAGCTGCACCAGAAATCGCAAGTGACGCACCTACAAGACCAGCAAGCACAACACGCGGCATCCGAATTTTCCATAAAATATTCGTTGCCGTCACATCTACACCTGAATTCCAAAACGTGCTAATCGGTATTTGAACAGTTCCGATTGTTACACCGAGCCAGATTGCCCCAACGAGTGTGGCAATCGACACAATGTAGGCGACGCTTGATTTACTCACCAAAAACCTCAGGGTAAATTGCTTTCGCTACTTCTTCAAGTCCTTCGGCAAGACGGGGACCTGTACGGCTAGTTGTATTTGAGTCAACTTGGACAACCGCATTTTCTTTAACAGCAGTAATGATATCAAAGCCATCACGCTTTTTAATGCTTTCTATAATATCAGGCGCGTCATATATAACGACAATTACATCCGGATTTTCTTTTACAATAGCTTCTGGATCTATCTTGATCCAACCTTCGTCAGTGACCATATTTTTAGCACCAATCATATCAAACATTTCTTGGATGAAAGTTCCTGTACCAGGTGTATAAATATCAGGGACATCAGACGTTTCAACGAAAACTGTTTTTTCTTTTTCAGCTGTTGCTGTTTTAGCAACTACCTCTTCAACTTTAGCTTTCATATCCTCAACAATCTTTTCAGCTTCTGCTGTCTTACCTGTTGCTTTACCTATCGTTTCAATTGTCGTATACGTTTCTTCAAAATTCATAGCATTTTTCACAACGAATACTGTAATTCCTGCGTCGCGAAGTTGTTGTAGTCCTTCATCGCCCATGCCAATATTCATTCCATGCGCAAAGACAATATCAGGATTTTTCGCAACAATCGCTTCTACGTTAAATTCCTGACCACCGATTTTGTCGATTTTAGCAACTTCAGGTGGATAGTCGTCAAAGTCATTTACACCGACTACTGCATCACCAAGTCCAAGCGCAAATAAAATTTCTGTATTACTAGGCATTAATGAAACGATTGATTCTGGTGCTTTTTCAATCGTAATTTCATTGTCAACTTCATCGGTAATTGTGACCGGAAATGCCGCTTCGTCATTAACTTCAACTTCTTGTGTATCTACAACTTCTTCTTTCGGTGCATCTTCTGTAGCTGGTTTCTCTGGTGCTGCTGTAGAACCACACGCCGCTAGCATAAAGACAGCAAGAACTGCCGTTAGCCATAACTTCCACATATTTTTCATTGTTTTTCCTCCTGTTTTTGCCAAACGAAAACCCCCGTATGACTACGGAGGAATAAGTTGTGTAAAAATCTGCATATGAAAATGCGCTGACTTTCACAAATCCTATCCACGTAGGGTCATAAGTGATTCATAAAGGCAGGTCTCCTGGCTCGTGTTCATAGCGTATCGCATCTTCCCAGAAAAGTTTCTCCAGTGACTATTAGCGACTTGCTCACACATACAGTGGCGGGACCGCGTCGGCATTCAACCGACTTCCCTATTAACCCCCACTTTTTCAAGCGGGGGACCTTTATGTTTGGTATGTAGTTTTTTCTTCACTTTCCAGTATACTACAAAGTTCACAACTGTCGAGAAGGTAAACTACTTAAAAGTTAACACTATTTATTTTTGCGCTTCTAAATAAGTTGCAGCAAATACTTTCGTCGTCATTTCCATCGCATTTTCATCAAAATCAAATTTCTCATGATGATGTGGATACACTCTATCTTTATCAGATAATCTTGCACCAATGAAGAAATAAGCACCCGGTACTTTTTGCAAGTAGTACGAGAAATCTTCAACCGGCATAATTGGCTTCGTTTCAACAAATGCATCTTCGCCGAATGATTCCGTAACTGCACGTCGAACAACATCTACTGGTTCAGTATGGTTCCATAATGAATCATAACCGCTTACAATATCCACTTCTACTTCACAGCCAAGTGCCACGCCGACAGATTTTGCAATCTCCGTAAGACGACGTCCTGCTAACTTACGTAAATCCTCATCAAAAACACGTATCGTACCAGTCATCTCAGCTTTTTCCGGGATGACGTTATCTGCATCACCAGCGTTGAATTTACCAACTGATACGACAAGTTGTTTTAAGGGATCTGCATTTCTACTTACAATAGATTGCAGCGCAACCATGATATGACTCCCAGCTAAAATCGGATCAATTCCAGTATGTGGTTCCGCGCCATGTGTTCCTGAACCTTTTACAACTATCTTAAATGAATCTTCAGATGCCTGTAAATAACCTTCGCGTGTGTAAACAAAGCCGGCATCAAATGTTGACTGTAAATGCGCACCGTAAATGAAATCGACCCCATCAAGACAACCATCCTCAATCATACCAAGCGCGCCACCAGGGGATTGCTCCTCACCAAATTGATGGATAAGCACGATATTCCCTTCAAGTTGGTCTTTCACCCCATTCATCACTTTCGCAAATCCCAGCAACGAAGATGTGTGCCCATCATGACCACAAGCATGCATTACGCCAGGAACAGTCGATTTATAAGGTACATCTTTTGCATCTTGAATTGGCAATGCATCAAAATCAGCTCGAAAAGCGATTGTCTTACCAGGTTTTCCACCATAAATTTTGCCCACAACACCTCGTCCACCTACACCACGCCTAACTTCAATACCAAGGTTTTCTAAGTAAGAAGCGATGAATTCTGGTGTTTCTACTTCTTGATGGGATAATTCAGGATGCATATGTAAATGACGTCTAACATCAATTAATTCCTCTTTGTTTCCTGCAATTTTATCAAAAATAAGATCTTTCATATTATGTCAACTTCCTTTCTTCTATTTACTAATTGCCAGTAAAGCCCGACATGATTACCTGCTTACAAAATCTATAAAAACAGCTACCGCATTGAATCATACGGTAGCTAATAACTACATTCTTTCAGGTGCAGATACACCAATAAGTTTTAAGGCATTCGCAATTGTTGTACGCGTCGCAGTAATTAAAGCCAAACGTGCTTCAGACAATTCTTTATTATCAGAATCTAACACTTTTTCAGCATTGTAGAATGAATGGAATGTCGCAGCAAGTTCTTGAATATACGTTGCAACACGATGTGGTGAACGCGTTCTAGCTGCATCAGCAACTACTTGCGGGAAATCACCAATCTTTTTCAATAAATCAATTTCACGTTCCGCAATTAACAGTTCAACATTTTCTAAAGAAGCATTGAAATTCATTTCCTCAGACTGTCTCAAAATAGATGATATACGTGCATGTGCATATTGCGCATAGAAAACTGGATTTTCGTTCGATTTAGATACAGCTAAATCCAAGTCGAAATCCATTTGTGCATCGCCAGAACGCATTACGAAGAAATAACGAACTGCATCTAGACCTACTTCCTCAACAAGTTCACGTAATGTTACAGCTTTTCCAGTACGTTTACTCATCATCATACGCTCGCCGTCTTTGAATAAATGAACCATCTGCGAAACAATTACTTCAAGGCGGTCTTTCCCGTATCCAAGCGCTTCAATTGCTGCTTTCATACGTGGAATATAGCCGTGGTGATCCGCACCCCATATATTAATGAGTGTATCGAAGCCACGTTGAATTTTGTCCTCATGGTAAGCAATATCAGGCAAGATATATGTGAATGAACCATCTTTTTTAATTAACACACGGTCTTTATCATCACCAAATGTTGTTGAACGGAACCAAGTAGCACCGTCTTCTTCAAAGATATGACCATTTTCACTTAACTTTTCAAGCGTCGACTCGATTTTACCGCTTCCGTATAAAGTAGACTCAGAAAACCAATTGTCAAATTGAACACGGAAATCTTCTAAATCTACTTTTAATTTTTTAAGTTCGTAAGCTAAGCCATAAGAACGGAAAAAGTCATAACGCTCTTGGTCCGGTACGTTTTTATATTTATCCCCAAATTGTTCAACGAGGCTTTCACCAAGTTCAATAATGTCTTTCCCTTGATAGCCGTCTTCTGGCATTTCTCTTTCTTCACCCAACGCTTGAAAATACCTAGCTTCAACCGATATTGCTAAATTTTCTATTTGATTTCCAGCATCATTTATATAATATTCTCTTGAAACATCATACCCCGCTAAATCAAGCACATTACAAAGAGAATCCCCTACAGATGCACCTCGTGCATGTCCAAGATGGAGATCTCCCGTCGGATTCGCAGATACGAATTCAACTTGAATTTTCTCGCCTTTACCTGCATTTGAGCGACCATAATCAGCGTTTTGATTTAGAACCATTTTCACTATTTCTTGTAAATAATCTTTCTTTAACGTGATGTTAATAAAGCCAGGACCTGCAATATCAACTTTTTCAATTGAAGCACTCGCTTTATCAATATGTTGGACAATCGCTTCAGCAATTGCACGCGGTGGCTTTTTAGCAAGTTTAGTTAATTGCATAGCAATATTCGTTGCGTAGTCCCCGTTCTCTTTACTTTTAGATGTTTCAAGGTAGATATCTGGCATATCAGCCGTCTCTATAAGATCTGCTTCTACCACTGCTTTATGTAGCGCTAACTTAACGTCATTTTGTATTTGTTCAACTGCGTTCATGTTGTTCCCTCCGTATATGTAATAGTCAATTCGTATGTTCCTAATAAAGCACCTTCGGCATGTAATTCATAGACTACGTTAAAACGGCCTTGTTGTCCCTTTTTAATTGCCAGTTTTTTAGTTTTCACCAGTAATTTAAAACTTGCAGGTCCATTGCCATAAGTACCTGGTAATTCACTATCCACATTAAATGGTAAGCGCATATCCAAAGCGCCTTTTCTTAAAATAAGTGCGTCATTGTCCCCCATTTTAACAGTCGTTCTAATTTCCTGACCATCTGTTGTTTCCACGAATTTCAGGTAAGATGTTCCTGATTTCTCTATATAAGTACCTGTCGCTTCCAGTTTGTGTGTCTCTACATCTTGTCCAGGATGTTGGATTGAAGACTGAAGTTGGATGAGTACAGGTTGGTCAATCGCAATCGAATCCACATCATTCACCGCCCTATTATATCTACTTAAGTGAATACGTACTAATTTCAAGAAAGTTAACCTTGCTCAGGATTAACTAAATATCTTTTCATTATATCCTTCTTCTACCCTACATTTCAATAAAGCTTATCATTTATAGAAAAAATCATTATATAATCCGTTTAATCTTCCGTCTTCGGTCGCATACTACAAACAACGACTTGGACGGGGTGGGATGGTATGCAGCGAACAACTTTTGTAAAAAAGAAGAAAAAGAGAATGTTTTGGCGGCGCTTCTTATTGCTTACAATTACAGTTATTACCGCTGCACTGACCTCATATGGCGCGCTACTTCTGTATGCTCAAATAACCGGTGCGCCATCGCTTAGTGTCCCAAAGTCTTCCGTTTTTTTAGATAAGGACGGCAAACAAATCGGTGATAAGTTCTCTGCCGAACGAAGGTATTGGGTCTCTCTTGATAAGGTTTCCCCTTTTCTTGTAGATGCAGTCATCGCAACAGAAGATAGAAACTTTTATAAACATAATGGATTTGATTATAGAAGAATCGCAGGCGCCGTTTTGAAAGACATTAAAACGCGACGTAAAGCGGAAGGTGCTAGTACAATTACACAGCAATATGCACGTAATTTGTATTTAACACATGCCAAAACATGGAAACGTAAAGTTAATGAGGCATTGTACGCTTTTAGAATGGAAAGATTTTATGAAAAAGATACCATACTAGAAGGTTATTTGAACACTGTTTACTTTGGTCATGGTATGTACGGCGTGGAAGCAGCAAGCAAGTTTTATTTCGGTAAGCCAGCAATTGATTTAACTCTAGAGGAATCGGCCGTCATCACAGCGATTGCCAAAGGTCCATCTGCTTATTCACCTGTCGACAATCCGGAGAACTCCAAAGCGCGCAAAGAACTTGTATTATCCTTGATGGTCGCGCAAGGAGTCGTCACTGAAAGACAAGCTGATCGCGCAAAAGATGAAAAAATTGTTTTGAAAACACGTGAATGGGTCGACACGAAACTTGTAGCCCCGTACTTCCTCGACGAAGTATGGCGAGAAGCTGAAAAAATACTGACTGAGAAAGGGCGCAACCCTGCTGAAGGCGGTTGGTCTATACAAACAACGCTTAATGTACATCATCAACAAACTGCGGAGGAAGTAATCGCCAAATGGATGCCAGAAAACGAGTTACAACTTGGCTTTATGTCAATTGAACCAAATACCGGGGGAATTACTTCGCTCGTGGGTGGTGTTGATTATACAGAAAGTCCCTTTAATCGTGCGACACAGGCTAAACGGCAACCCGGTTCTGCAATAAAACCAATACTTTATACAGCTGCACTGGAAAATGGCTATAATCCATTAACGTTTTTAACTGCTGAGAAAACGATTTTCACTTACGATGAAGGTCGCTCTACTTATGAACCGAAAAATGTGAACGGTAAATTCGCCAATCATCCAATTTCATTGGCACAAGCGATTGCCATTTCGGATAATATTTTTGCAGTAAAAACGTTAGAAGACATCGGATATAAAGATTACAGTAATATGGCCAAACGTCTTGGCATTCAAGCAAATATTCCGCCATCGCCAGCTACTGCACTTGGCACATCAGATGTTACATTGTTGGAAATGACGAATGCTTTTAACAGATTTGCATCAGGCGGAACTGAAGTAGTGCCCACAACTATTATTTCTATTGTAGACACAACTGGTAAAACCATCTACGAAAAGAAAATAAAGAAATTAAAACAAGTTATTTCTGAACAAGATGCATTTATAATGACACATCTTTTAACTGGTATGTTTGATCCTGTTTTCAATGATTATTCAACTTCAACTGGCTTGTCTATGCGTCAGAACCAAACAAGACCGTATGCAGCTAAATCTGGTACGACGGTTTCTGATCAATACTTAATTGGCTATTCTCCTTCAATTACTGCTGGTATTTGGACTGGCTACGATATAGGCGAACAAATAACAGATGCTAGGGACAAAGCTGCTTCAAAGAAAATATGGATTGAATTCATGGAATCAATTCATAGCGGCATACCCCCTGAACCTTTTATTCCGCCAGATGGCGTAAATGGTGTAATTGTTGATGTAGAGACAGGCGGTTTAGCAATTTCAGAATGTGAACGCCAGCGACTCGTTTATGTAAAAGAAAAAGATATGCCTCAAAAACTTTGTACTGATAAAAGCCTTAGAGAATTACGCGAATCTGATAAAGATGTCGACAAAGGATTTAATTTATTCCCGTTTTCATTCTTCGATTAACAGGTACGGGTTATGGTTTCATTAATTTTGCACGTAAAATCAGCGGTACGGAAATAAATTCATCTGCAGCAAGTACAAAGTATGCCGATGTGAAATTAAAAAAGCTTCCCTTTCCCATTTACGGGAGAGAGAAGCTTTTTTTACCTACTCTGTGTGGCTTTAAAAAAAGAAATCATGCTTGGGTTTGTCTGACTTCATAATCAAAAGCACACGGCATTTCGGTAGTCCTAGCTTACTTGGCAAGCTATGTTTTTAAGTGTACTTCCTTTTTGATAGACATTCAACCTCTACATCAATTCTACAGAAATAAACATATTTCAAACTAAGTTTAATCCTCAATTAAGCAGAGTTTTAAAGTCTTTTTATGCAAATACGTACGAAGCTTAAATTAATCAATCTTGAGAGATTCGTGCAATGCCGAATTACTATTATTCCATAATTCTTTATTATGACCGACTAAGAACTCAGTAAGTACACGCTTAGAAGTATCATCCATATCATCTACCATAATATTTCTTTTAATGGATTTGTCCATTTTGTTCATATGTTCAATAAAGTTTTTATATCCTCGGCGTTTTTCACGATTCACGACCATTTCACACGCTGTTACGCCCGCATAATAAGGACCGTTTTCTTTATAATCTATCGTTACCCAAATAAGCCAATACTGTTTGCCGCCTTCGGAATCTTCACGGTCCATCGTGAATTTAATGCCGCGTTCCAAAGTACTTCTTGCATGCATTGCCCCAATTTCGATTGTAGCAACCTCGTCTTCTACGTCAATAACGACTGGTGACACGTTCTCCAAAGACAATGACCCAATACCGAAACCTTTATGCCCGTCCGTTGGATCGTCTTTTATAATCGTAAAGCCCATCTTAGGCTGTGGTTTCTTTTCATTTTCCATCCGTTAATCCCTCCAAATATGCTATTATCCATAGTATACTGGATATTAGTGAGGAGGGGAAAATAAATGCCGTATGTAACTGTAAAAATGATCGAAGGACGTACTGATGAACAAAAACGTGCTCTTTGCGAAAAAGTAACAGCTGCCGTCTCTGAAACGACTGGCGCACCTGTGGAAAATGTTACTGTTTTCATAGAAGAAATGTCTAAAAACAATTATGCTGTCGCAGGAAAACTTTTTAGCGATAAATAATCATTTTAAAAAAGCTGACCCGTGAAGGTCAGCTTTTTATATATTAACTTGTAACTCTAATTGTCCAATAAATTCAAATGCCTCTGCCATTTCCGCATCGGTAAACTTTAATTTGTTTTTCACAATATGTACCTTCTTTATCTGCTCTTCTTTTTCTAGATGGTCGAAATAAAGTAATGTAGACACAAGTTCAAGAAAACGAGAACTTTTAACTTGCATCATATCAATAAAGCCCTCGAGACGGTCATGAATATGATCATTTGTTTCCGAAAATTGAACACCTTCGTTCGTGACATTGTATTGGTATTGAACGTACGACCCTTTATTTACAAGCTCTTCATTTAAAAAACCCATCTTACAAAGCTCTTCAATGCGAAGCGTTAACTCTTCCGAATAAGGTCCATACATATGGAGTTCGTACTTTTCAGCAAATGGGAAATTCATTTTCTTCGCAATATAAATCATTTTTTGAAACTTTTTACGTCCAGTGACTTCATTGGCCAATAAAACAAATTGTACAATCTTTGCGTGCTCTTGTAGCAATTTAGACACCCTTTCCTATCCTTTTAACATTTGGAGAATTTGACGATACAATGGATTTTCTGCTTGACCTGCTGCTAATATATCCTCAGGAAAATAAAGCTTATGATCGGTTCTTATTTTACCGGAAATCGCCTCAACAATATCTGACGACCGGGATATCTCACTTAATTCTCCATTAGGCTTCTTCAGAAAAATGGGTAAACGTTCGTTTTCTTCTCCTGGTCGATAAAAATCGTATGGCAAATCTGAAGAAGAATCAACAACTAGATAATATTCTGGATCAAGTCCAGCCTGTTTAAACAGTTCTCCTAATTCATAAATCTTTTTATATTGTGTTGCTGGATTAAATTCAACATATTGAAACAATTTACGGTTAATAAATCTATTGCTTAAGTCCGCTAAAATAGGATCTGACTCTTTTATCCAAAGCTGGAAGTACGTAGTCATAACACCTTCATCTAGCGATATATAGTCTTCTAATAAAAATGTACGATCAAAAAACGTTAGAAAATGAACAGGTTCTTGTTTAAATTGATAGCCTGATTCATAAAGATATTTGGCGCGATGTAAAATCTTCGTTAAAATAACTTCTGCACTTCTTGATACTGGATGGAAATAAACTTGCCAGTACATTTGATAGCGACTCATAATATAATCTTCTACAGCATGCATGCCAGTAGATTTGATAACAACTTGGTCTTGAGTTGGACGCATAACACGTAAGATTCTCTCCATATCAAAATGGCCGTAAGATACACCAGTAAAATAGGCATCTCGTTGTAAATAATCCATTCGATCCGCATCAATTTGACTCGATATTAGACTGACTACTAGTTTGTCTGGGTACGTTTTCCCGATTACATCCGCTACTTTTTGTGGAAAATCAGGAGAAACCCTACTAAGCACTTCATTTACTTCAGTATCACCAAGTAAAATAGCTTGTGTAAATAATTCATGATCGAGATTAAAAACATTTTCAAAGGCATGTGAATAAGGCCCATGTCCCAAATCATGTAATAATGCAGCGCAAAGAGCAACGAGTCGCTCATCGTCATTCCATTCAGGTCTTCCGCTAAAACCATCATCTACAATGCGCCGAATAATTTCGTAGACACCCAATGAGTGATGAAATCTGCTATGTTCTGCCCCGTGAAATACGAGATAAGTTGTCCCAAGCTGTTTAATACGGCGTAATCTTTGGAATTCTCTCGTTCCGATAACATCCCAAATTACTTTATCACGTACATGAATATAGCGGTGCACAGGATCTTTAAATACCTTTTCTTCCGCAAGCTTCTCATTTTTGTACCCCATTTGCACACCTCCGTTAACAACCTTATTCTATTGTACTCAAAAAATGTAGTCTCTGAAAGCAGAAACTGATTAATACTTTATTCATAATGAATAAAATAGTTATACAATGACCACACTAGCAATAGAAAGAGATATTTGACAAGGCAGGAGGCACAGCAATGGTGAAAGTTAGACAAGATGCTTGGATGGAAGAAAATGATGTATTATTGGCCGAAACTGTACTTAGACATGTGCGTGAAGGAAGTACGCAACTCAGTGCTTTTGAGGAAGTTGGAGATGCACTAAATCGAACAGCTGCAGCATGCGGATTTAGATGGAACGCAGTTGTAAGACAAAGCTATGACCAGGAACTAGAAGGCGCGAAAAAAGAGCGGAAACAGGCAATGCGAATGCTAGGAAATGATTTCAAACGGCGTGGCCAGCTTTTATACACGCCAACACAGGCTAGTGATGAATCGACAAAAATAAGTGTTCCGTTATCGGCACTATCGCTCGAAACGGTTATTGCTTATCTCGTAAGACTTCATCACACAGGTGCAGGTGATGGTGATTCACTACGTTGGAAACAAACAGCTAAGGCTGCGACTGACAATGTATTAAAGTTAGAAAATGAAATTAAAAAGCTTGAACTTGAAAACAAAACACTCCGTACGGATTATGAACAATTTGTACAAATTATGAACAGGGCACGGCGTCTCGTTACGCTCGACGAGGATGAAGATCGTAATGCTACTGTTTTCACGATGGAGAAGAATGGTAATCTAGTATCAAAAGAGCCACCGATTAATTAATCGGTGGCTTTTCTTTATGCTTTTTTATTAAATTAATTAAGTTAATCTGCAAGCATTTTTTTATTCCGTTCAAAAACGCGTTTTAAATAGAATCCGTACAAGTCCATCTCATCTTGTTGAAAACCCGACATATTGAAACCTTTAGCAAAATCACGCAACAACAACTGAACGCGAATGACAACATCGTTTACCGTGATGGGCATTTCCAGCAATTCAGCTAATGATGCCATGACTTCAGGTTTTATCGTTGGATAAACGAGTTTGCTTTCTTCCCCTTGTAAACCAGTCTTATAAAATTCCCCAATTAATGCAGCCCGCTCAGATCCACTTCCCTCAACACAAAGATAGACTTGAACCGCGATACCTTGCCGTAAACGCCGTTGTGAAATACCCGCAAATTTTCGTCCATCGATACTAAGGTCATAGGAACCAGGGCAATAAGAGCCTACAATTTCATATGCCTTTATTTGTTCGCTTACTTCTGGAAATAACAGTTTTACAAATGCCAACATAACTTCATAACCTGTCGGAATATCGATTGAAGCATCATATTCAGATAGAACCATCGAGATATTTAAAACACCGTCATCAAGCACAACTGCCAGACCACCAGAGTTTCTTACGATGGCATTATAGCCCTTCTCTTCTAATGTTTCTATAGCCTCTGCAACATAAGGAAGGCGATGATCTTGTATACCCAGCACAACTGTCTTATCGTGCACCCATATACGGATAGTTGGCATACTCATCCGTTGTCCAACTAGATGACATAGTGTGTCATCGGCAGCAAAAGATTCCAACGCTGAACGATTACGTCCACTCATTGATTCATCCATTAACCGCCACTCAGGTATGCGTAAAAGTGATTCATAATTTAACATATTATTGCTCCTACGTAATTTAACATAATAATTACTATTGCGTATTTTAAAACATAATTACGCTTGCTTACAGACTTTGAGCTGCGGTTAAAAGGCTAAGCTTGTAAACGTCTTCCGCCGAACAACCGCGTGACAAATCATTTACTGGTTTATTTAACCCTTGTAAAATTGGCCCGATTGCTTCATAACCACCGAGTCTTTCTGCTATTTTATAACCTATATTACCAGCTTCAAGAGACGGAAAGATGAAAACGTTCGCGTCACCCTGTATTAAAGAGTCAGGTGCTTTTTTCGCAGCAATTTCTGGAATGTATGCAGCATCAAACTGGAATTCTCCATCAATTATTAAATCAGGCGCTAAAGTTTGGGCGATTTTTGTAGCCTCGACAACTTTCTCAGTTTCTTCTGTGACTGCTGACCCTTTCGTCGAGAAAGAAAGCATCGCGACACGAGGGTTAATTCCAAAAGAAGCTGCTGTTTTAGCACTTTCAACGGTAATTTCAGCAAGTTCTTGTGAAGTTGGCACAACTGTAATTGCACAATCTGCAAAAACGAGACGTTCTTCGCCCTTCATCATAATAAATGCACCACTTGTTCTTGAAACGCCTGGTTTCGTACGAATAATTTGTAGTGCAGGTCTAACAGTTTCCGCAGTTGAATGCGCAGCACCACTGACAAGTCCATCTGCACGTCCCGTATGTACAAGCATTGTCCCAAAGTAATTCACATCCTGAAGCGCTTCACGTGCTTGATCAGCAGTCGCTTTTCCTTTTCGACATGCAACGAACGCTTCAACAAGTTCCTCGAAATAAGAAGCTTTTATAGGATCAATTATTGTAATGCCTGAAATAGCAATTGCGGATTCATTTGCTACACGTGTTACTTCTTCTTCATTTCCTAGTAATACCGGATTTATAAGACCTTCACTATGTAGATGCACAGCTGCTTCAAGTACGCGTACATCGGTTCCTTCTGGTAAAATAATCGTTTTTTTATCGTTGCTAATTTTACGTTTTACTTCACTAAAAAAATCAGTCAATTATATGCACACCTTTCGTTTTTTAATTATTTTGTATTATTAATATCATACATGAACAGATTGAAGATGAAAAGCTGAGCAAGATGTCAAATTCATGACAAACTACCTTTCCGTAAGCCTTTCCGAAATAGGTGTGCTACACTATTTAGGATATTTACAATACGATATGAGGAGTGTACTATACATGAACGAAGCTGCAATTACACTTGATGGTTGGTATGCACTACACGATCTTCGCACAATTGATTGGGTAGCTTGGAAAACGATTTCAAAAGAAGAACGTCAAACTATTTTGGATGAGTTTTTAGTATACTTAGATAAACTTCAAAAATCACATGATGAAAAAACTGGTAGCCATGCTTTTTACACAGTTATTGGTCAAAAAGCTGACTTTATTCTTATGATATTACGTCCTACTATGGATGAACTACAAGAGCTTGAAGCAGAATTTAATAAATTGGCTATTGCAGACTTTACAATTCCGGCTTACTCATATGTTTCAGTCGTTGAATTGTCTAACTATTTGGCTGGCGATTCTAATGAAGATCCTTACCAAAATCCACATGTACGCGGACGCCTTTATCCTGAACTGCCACGCAATCAGTACATCTGTTTCTACCCGATGGACAAAAAGCGTGACGGCGATGACAACTGGTATATGTTAGATATGGACAAGCGTAAAGAATTAATGCGCAGTCACGGACAAATTGGTCGCGGTTATGCCGGTAAAGTAAAACAAGTTATATCAGGATCTGTCGGATTTGACGATTATGAATGGGGCGTAACATTGTTTGCGGATGATGTACTCCAGTTCAAAAAGTTAATTTACGAGATGCGTTTTGATGAAGTCAGTGCGCGTTATGCAGATTTCGGATCTTTCTTCATAGGTACACTTCTGGATAATGAAAAAACAACTGCATTATTCACTATATAAATTAATTTAAAGGAGTCGCGAGTTCATATGCGACTTCTTTTTTTGTTCTATCAACTTGCTTAATTGCATATGGTTCATGTGAGGGGGTTGTTCTTTGGCAACTATTGAAAATAACAATAGATTGCCCAGTGCAATGGTACAATCAGTGGAATACCGGTAGATACAAATCACATTGTTTTTTCTCCCCTACTACACAAGATTGCCCTAATGTATAAATTAGATGAAGAAAGGATGAATTAATGGTTCAATATTATTGGAACCCGAATTACCAACAAACGATGCCTCCTCAAGGAACAATCCCAGGCGGAGGAAGACCACCTGGTGGACCTCAACGCGAGGAATCCTACATTGAAAATATTTTAAGATTAAATCGAGGTAAGCCCGGAACTTTCCATTTTTCATTCGAGAACGCGCTCGAATCTGGTAAAAATACGAAAGCAGTACGTGGCTTGGTAGAAGCTGCAGGCAGAGATCATGTCATATTAAGTGAACAAAGAACAGGTCATCGTTTTCTGTTCCCAATGATTTATTTTGATTATGCCGAGTTTGACGAAGAACTAAACTACTTCCCACAAACTCAATGAATCAAAAAAGTCTTCCACACCAAAATTGGCGTGGAAGACTTTTTTTGTTTCATTTTCCAAATTTAATAGTTGCTACAATAAGCAGGATCCAGCCGAAAATAAATGCAACGCCGCCAATTGGTGTGATAGCACCTAAAATGCCGATGCCAGAAAGACTAAGTACGTATAAACTTCCAGAAAAAATAATAATTCCCACGAGTAGTAAATAACCCGCCCAACTCAATTGTGTGGATGATCCAAGTAATGCAGGACTCATTAAAATCCCGATGACAATCAATCCAAGCGCATGAAACATTTGATACTGAACTGCAGTTTCCCATATAGCTAAATAATGTTCAGACAATCTATCCTTAAGCGCGTGCGCTCCAAATGCACCAAATGCAACAGCAATCGCTGCGTTAATCGCACCTGCGATAATGAAAAACGGCATAACTTCTCCTACTTTCTTTAATAAAATCATTTATTTCACATTATATCATGATATATATTCAAACTATCAGCGGTTCGAATTATTATATCAGACACTTCCATCATTATATCGGCGCTCACGAACAATATATCCGACACTTCCACCATTATATCGGCGCTCACGAACATTATATCCGACACTTCCACCATTATATCGGCGCTCACGAACATTATATCCGACACTTTCACCATTATATCCGCAAATCATGACCTAATACCTACCCGCAATTCAAGCAGACTCAGGTTAAAAATCAAATAAAGAGCCACCGTTTGCATCCTTTTCAACTAACGGCTTCCCTTCGATTGAGCTAATCGATTGCACTTCACTTGTCGCCATCATTTTAGGAAATATTTTCTTTTCTCCGCCAACATTATCGCCAAGTGTAACTTCACAAAGCGAACGGATTGCGCTAAGTGCTTCGCGTGTTTTACGTTCATCAGACGTATTACGTGCAATATGCAATTGACGTTCTAATTCGTTTAATATTTGATCAAATGAAATCAACGTCTAACATCCCCTTTTTTCTGTACAAAATTTAAACACTCAAGCCCAGATGACCTTTTCACTACAATTGATGGAAGCTCCCTCGTTTTAAAGCCATATGCTTTACAACCTCTTGGATTTCTTTGATCCCAAGTCACAAAAAAGGATTCACATTGAAAACAATTAACAGGCATAGCGTTCACCCTCTTTCCACTCACTTTATCACGACTACTTGGCAAATTAAAGCCCTTCACTAGTACGACACCAATCAATCTGCTGTTTATTCCAAGACGCTAATAATGCATTCGTTTTTGAATAAGGGCGGCTGCCAAAAAAGCCACGACTCGCGCTAAGTGGGCTCGGATGAAACGCTTCGACAATCCCATTTTTAGTTAAGTCAATAAGCGCTTTTTTCTCTTGAGCTGGTCTTCCCCATAAAACGAAAACGACTGGTTCTTCCCGTTCAGACAACCGACGTATAATTTCATCCGTGAAAGTTTCCCATCCTTGGCGTTTATGCGAATGTGCTTGACCCTCCAGCACAGTTAATACAGTATTCAGCATAAGTACACCTTGTTCAGCCCAGCCTGTTAGGGAGCCATCTGATGGCACTGGACAACCTATATCACCCGCAAGTTCTTTAAACATATTACGTAGACTTGGTGGGATCTTCACGCCGGGTTTAACTGAAAAACTAAGCCCATGCGCCTGACCTGCTCCGTGATAGGGATCTTGTCCTAAAATGACAACTTTCACCTTATTAAATGGCGTTAGTTTAAATGCTGTCCACATATCTTCTTTTATTGGATACACAACTTCTTCCATGTATTCTTTCTGTAGAAATTGACGAAGTTTTATATAATAGGGTTTCTGGAACTCTTCACTTAACGCTTCATTCCAGTCGTTACCCAAGTCATCACTAGTCACAATACGTCACTCCTTGAAATCAATTGAAACATCGTAGCCTGCGAATGAAAACATTTCACGTAGCGTCTTTTCAGCATTCTCTTCAGCCTTTTGCAACACACCTTGGCCCTTCGTTTCTTCTAAAATTAGTGCTTTTGCTTCTGAAGCAAGCTCATACGCTTCTTCAATATTTGCCTTTTCACGGAAAAGACCTTCATATGAGAAGACTTCTACTTGATCAAAGTTAATTTCGGCTCCACCTAAAAACTCGGCTGGTGGCAAGGTTAGTTTCACAGTTTTCTTTTCTTCATTAACAAGGACATCTTCATCTGAAAGTCCTGACAACTCAACACCGGCCTTGACAGAACCAGGTATCACGACTAGAAGTTGACGTTTCGTTCCAGGCACATCAAGCCCGATACTTTGGCCAAATATCGTATTATCTTGTCGTTCAATAATTACTTTCGTATAAGCTTCAGCTGTCGCAAGTTCATTCAACTCTTGAACCCGCTCTAGAAAAACACTTTTTTGTTCCGTAAATGTACTCCCACTTTTCAAAAAGTACATCGTGACAAATGGTAAAGCCGCAACTAGTAATATTATACAAAGCGCTATAAGTAAAAACGACCGCTTCCATAATGAAAAGAAGAGTTTTCCTGCACGCCAAAACCCAAATCGTGGTCGTGTAAACTCTTCAACCGTCACACTTGTTTCATTTTTGGCAGACTTAAGTTCAGCCAATAACCTTTCAATCTCTTCAATCTTTCTATCATTCGCCATAATCCACCTCTTTCATATGTTTTCCGACTTAATCATGTATGTTTACATTATAGGATATTTACAATGCAAACAACTAGAAAGACATGGTAAGATGAGTTTAAAGGGATTATATATGTCTAATTTGCATATGCGTAACAAAGTCAGAAATGTTACGGGTGCCGCAAAACAAGGCAATAATGTTCCTCATCTTATTTAAGTTTTATCAGCGAATGATAGTCAAATAACTTAACCATTCTAGCCAACTAATAAGGAGGATTACATTCATGTCATTAAAAAAGATTTTAACAATTGCAGGTTCAGATACATCTGGTGGGGCTGGCATTCAGGCTGACCTAAAAACATTCCAGGAACACGGAACATATGGTATGACGGCGCTAACAGTCGTTGTCACGATGGATCCTACTAATTGGAATCATAGCGTATATTCATTGCCAATCGACGTTTTAAAGGCACAAATTGCAACCGCTATTTCTACCGGAATTGATGCAATTAAAACTGGAATGCTTAGTACAGAAGAAGTCATTGAAACAGCCGGAAATGCAATCGCTGAATCAAAACTAGAAAAAGTTGTTATCGATCCAGTGATGATATGTAAAGGGGACGACGAAGTGTTAAACCCTGGCACAGTAGATGCAATGATTGAACACTTACTGCCACATGCACAAGTCATCACGCCGAACTTATTCGAAGCTGGACAACTTGCGGGTACAGGTATACCGAAATCAATCGATGAGATGAAAATAGCTGCAGAGAAAATTCATGCACTTGGAGCAAAAAACGTCTTTATTAAAGGCGGGAAAGGACTTAGTCGGGATACTGCTGCTGACCTACTTTATGACGGTAAAACTTTCACTCTTTTAGAAGCAGAAAAAAGTGATAATCATTTTAATCATGGTGCAGGTTGCACAGTGGCAGCAGCAATTACAGCAAACTTAGCTAACGGTATGAACGTCAACGAGGCGGTCACTGAAGCAAAGAAATTTGTTACAGCTGCCATTTCAAACGGTTGGCAATTAAATGAATTCGTCGGCCCAGTTCTTCACGGCGCTAAAAATAAGTTCGGCACTCAGGAAATTACGATCACAGAAGTTTAATTAGAACGTTCCTCAATTAATTGGGGAACGTTTTTTAGCATTTATTTTACAAACACACGAAAAACCCCGCAGCAATGGCGAGGTCCTAAGTGTTTTTGTTTTTTATTAAAATTAGTATGACTAAAATTTTTAGTATAAAGTAATATCCATTGGGATTGTACCAGCAGCAAAACCAACAAACATAAAACGTTCAGTTCCTGTGTTCTTCATGCCATGAATCTGGTTAGGCTTCGCTAATAAAACCATACCTTGTTTAATATGAATTTCATTCTCTAAATCCGGATAATATGTTCCTTCTCCTTGAACACAAACCCACATATCATCGACATCCGAATGAGAATGCGTATAGACAGACTGTCCAGGTTCTAGACACCAAATAGCGCCTACTGTTTTGTCCGTTTCATAAAAGTAATTCTTCTGAGGCTCGTCTTTATCAAACTTCGCAATGTCATCTATACTAAAAATTCTTTCCTTAATTATCTCATCAATCGCTGCTGTATTTATACTATTTCCCAAAGTTAAACACTCCTCCAATTATATCGATTAAATTAACAAGTTTTATAGTTCAACATCACGGTTACAATCTTTAGAGTAGACATAAGTCAAGTTCTCTCTTCCAACGGCATATGCTGCCTGATGGACGTATGGACCCATGAAAATATAATCATCTTTCTTTACTGGAATCCATTTATTATCTAGGTTGTACATACCTTCTCCTGATAATAAATAAGCCCCGTGTTCTTGCACATGTGTCTCAATGAACGGATGACATGCCGCTGGTTCAAATGAAAGTATGTGGAAGTTCATATCAAAATCGAATTCAGTAGGTAAAAGATCTTTTAAATGCACATTATGCATACCATCATAAATTTCAAACTCAATATCATTTGCATGGTTTGAAACTACCCAAGGCTTACGTCCTTCAAGCGGGCGATACTTTTGCTTGTATAGGAATATTTTAGAATCAGTTTCCCCAATATTTTCCAAGTACATTGTAGTACCAGGTGGGCAATATAAATAGCCACTTTCTTTAAGTACAAATTCTTGATCGTCAGCAGAAGCTTTAATTTCACCATTAACAACATAAACGAATGTCTCTATATTGTCCTGGCCGCCAAAACCATCACTATTTTTTCCACCTTTTTGCATTGTAATAATATAATCCACAAAACTTGCACCTAATCTAGGTGAACCTAGAATTGAAACGATACAGTTTTCAAATCCTGGAACGCTATTATTTACTAAACCTTCTGGTGCAATTAATGCAAATTTACCATGTTCAATAATTGATCTACTCGTTAATAAGTCTTTTGGATAACCCATTTTTTATGACTCTCCTTTTATGATCATTCTTTATATGCAAGTTCATGCAGAGTGCCAATCAGCGCTTTAACGCCATGCGCTAATTCGATAGGCTTTGTATATTCTGCCGGATTATGACTAATGCCGTCACGACTTGGAACAAATAACATAGCCGTCGGAACAATTTCAGCAAATATTTGCGAATCATGGCCAGCACCACTGTGCATGACTTTATAATTCATATTTTCTTTTTTGCATTGCGCCTCAATAATCTTAACGATTGTATCATCCATAGGAACTGGATCTGCATCTAACCACATGTCTATTGATACTTCGACACCATTCTTTTGAGCATTCTCTTGTATGTTATTTGTTAGTACATCAGTAAATTGGATAAGTGCACCTTTATCAGTATGGCGCATATCTACTGTGAAAATAACTTTCCCAGGAACGACATTGACGATATTCGGTTTAACTTCCATTCTTCCTACGGTGAAAACTAACGGATCGCCTTGTTCTACTGCTAAACCCATAAGTTCATAAATCATTTGACTCGCTGCATGAAGAGCGTCTTTCCTGTAACCCATAGGCGTTGTACCAGCATGGTTTGCTTCACCCGTAATTTCAATCGTGAATCTTCTTTGGCCAACTATGCTATGAACTACACCTACGGATTTTTCTTCTATTTCTAATACTTTCCCTTGTTCAACATGAACTTCAACGAAAGCTTTTAAATCCTGACGCACGGGTTTGGTTTCATCCCTAAATGAAAATCCGGAATCTTTCATAGCTTCAACGAAAGGTACACCATTAAAATCAGCTATATTTTCTACGTCTTCACGGCTGGCAGTTCCAATAACATTCTTCGATCCCCAGAAAACATAAGGAAACCTGCTACCTTCTTCTTCCGCTAGAGATATAATTTCTAAATTACGTTTCGGCTGACCATATTGTTTTTTCAGATGCAGTATCGCTATAATTCCCGCTACAATCCCATATTGACCGTCATATGTTCCACCATTAGTTACAGTATCCACATGAGATCCAGTCAATATTGTTTCGCTTGTGTCACTACCTTTTAAAACGCCACTAAGATTACCGACTTCATCAAATTGGACTTCGAGGCCTTCTTCTTCCATCCAGCCTTTTAATGCATGCTGGGCTTCAACCCAATCCTTCGAGTAGAGTAAACGCGAAACTCCCCCTGCTGGATCTTTACCGAAACTAGCTAACCAATCGAGCTTTTCAGCAACCTCTTGCGCTAACTTTTCAATTCCCTGCATTTAAATTTTACCTCCTTTTTACCATAAAACGATTACTTAATCCCGATGTGTATCTGTCTATTATAAGTGTTTTCAATCAATTTATCATTAGCAATAATAAACAAATACAACTTAATAAACTATGCACTTCGCATATAGAGCGCTATCTAATAAATTGAGGGGTTGGCCAATAACGATAAAGATGAATTAAAACCACTATCTTCTAAAAATTAATTTCTATTCCTTTTCTAGCATGTATTTCTCCATTTTCAAAAACTACTTGGCCATTTACAATCGTTGTTTTTACTTTACCAATGAATTCTTTACCAATATAAGGAGACTGCTTATGACGATAAAACAAGTCTTCTTTTTCAAGTACGAAGTTTTCATTTAAATCAATAATTGTAAGATCAGCATCACTTTCTACTGAAATTGTTCCTTTATTAGGATAAAGTCCAAATAACTTAGCTGGATTCGTCGCAGTTAGCTCCACGATTTTTTCCAATGGAAGTTTGCGATTAACATACCCTTCCGTCAACATAACATTTAAGGTACTCTGACCACCTGATATGCCACCCCAGGCTTTAAAATAATCGCCATTCAATACTTCCTTCATTGCTGGAGGTGCCGGTGAGTGGTCAGAGGCTATTATATCAATCTCACCTTCTGCAATCGCCTTCCATAAACCTTCAATTTCATCCTCATCACGAAGTGGTGGACAACATTTTGCCAAGCCGCCTTTTTCTTCCAAGTCTTTAATCGTCAAGGATAAGTAATGCGGACATGTCTCAACCGTGATATCAACACCTCTTTGTTTAGCTTCATTAATTTCTGCCACAACTTTTCGGCTACTTGCGTGAACGATATGAAGTTTACAACCAGTTGCTTCCGCATATGAAATGATTCTTCTGACAGCTTCAATTTCAGAAATAATTGGTCGAGATTCAACAAAATCCCTAGCAGATGTTTTATTTTGGCTTTGTTTTTCTTCAGCAAGTTGATCGCAGATGACTGTACTTTCAGCGTGTACAGCAAGTAAAGATCCTATTTTCGCAATTTCGCTCATCCCTTTGAAAATTGTAACATCATCTACATGATTAAAATCGACAATTCCGCTTGGTGACATAAATGCTTTAAAGCCAATAACACCATTTTCATGGAGTTCTTTAATATCCTGAATATTTTCTGGAACTAATCCTCCCCAAAAACGATAATTCACAACTGACTTTTCTTCGGAAGCAGAACGCTTTACCTCCAAATTCTCTTTATTAATCGTTGGAGGTGTACTGTTCAACGGCATATCAAAATAAGTTGTTACACCGCCCGCAGCTAAGCTTCTACTTCCCGTTTCGATACCTTCCCATTCTGTTCTACCCGGTTCATTAAAGTGAACATGAGTATCGATTAGTCCCGGAAGAATATGTTTACCTTCAGCATTAATTTCTCGATTGGCAGTCGCTTGAAGACTTTCTCCTATGAATATCTCTTTAATTTTACCGTCTTTAATTGCGATATCTCCTTGAATAACTGAATCTGTTGATACAATCATGCCATTTCTAATAATCAAGTCATAGGTAGTCATGTGCTTCTCTCCTTTAAAGAAAATGTGATTCGTTTTCGGGTTGATTATACTAAAACTATCTTTACTTCTTATTATAACTAACGAGTTTGCCGACAGGTTCGCCTATAATTCCTGTTTCTACATCAAAAACTAGATTTCCACGAACGATTGTTTTTGTCACGCGACAATTAATAGTTCTTCCGATATAAGGGCTATGCTTATGTCGGTAATAAAGATCCTCTTTCTTAACTTCATAAGATTGATTCGCATCTACAAGAATAATATCAGCGTCTTTTGCAATCGCGATTTCACCTTTAGTAGGTAAATTAAATCGCTTCGCAGGATTTGTAGCAATCATTTGAACAAAATCAGTTACCGGGACATTCCGTTTTAAAACAGCTTCATCGAACATTAAATCAACGTTATTTTGACAACCTGTGATGCCGCCCCATACTTCAAATATATTATTAGTATCACTATGTTTCATTTCTGGTGGGCACGGAGAGTGATCTGACGTAAGCATGTCAATATCCCCGGCAATTAGTTTACTCCACAATTTTTCTTGCTCTACTTCATCCCTAAGTGGTGGTGAACATTTAGCGACTGGGCCAATTTCTTCAAATTGTGCTGTAGTAATTGTAAAGTAATGCTGGCAAGATTCCACAGATACATCTTGGCCACTGTTACGAGCAGCAGTGATTTCTTCTATTGCTTCAGCTGTACTGATATGTACAAAATGAAGTTTACAACCAGTTTCTTTAGCCATAAACAATGCTCTTTTAACAGCATCTACTTCTGTAAATACTGGTCGAGAAGCAACATAATACGTCGCCGTTGTTTTTCCTTGCTTGACCATTTCTACTGCTAAACGATCTGTTATAACAGCATTTTCAGCATGTATTGAAAGCATATGACCTAGTTCAGCCAGTTTTTTCATTCCCGCATAAAGTGTATAATCGTCAACATTTGTAAAGTCATCTGGAATATCTGAACCACATGTTGCCATAAAGCACTTGTAAGCAACAACGCCCTCATCAGATAGTTCTTCTAATTTATCTAGATTACTTGGAACAAGTCCACCGTATAAGGCATAATCAACATAATTTTTGCCCTTGGCAGCTTCTTTCTTTAATTGAATTGAGTCCTTGTCAACAGTTGCGGGTAGTGCATTTAAAGGCATATCCACATAACTAGTTGTGCCCCCTGCCGCTAACGCTTTTGTGCCCGTTACAAAACCTTCCCATTCAGTACGGCCAGGCTCACATATATGAACATGAGTATCAATCATTCCAGGCATTACATATTGCCCCTCGGCGTTAATTACTTGCTTTGCTTTACTATCTATTGCTTCAGCAATCGCAGATATTTTTCCATCTTTAATTGCGATATCTACTATCTGTACATCGTCTCTAAAAACTACCTTACCGCCTTTAATAATTAAATCATACATTATGTTTCACCCCTATATATATTTCTATTAAATCTTATTCTATAATGCGGAAATACCACAACCTAAGTGACTGTGGTATTTCCATAAACTTTTAAAGGTTCTATTAGAATCAATTTCATAATTACCTTAACTTGCTACAACGACACAACATATTGTTCGAGAACGGTTCAACTCGACTATATGTTGTGGTGGTGTAGCAATAAAACCCTATTATGAAAATGATTAATTATTATAAGCTTTTACTTTTCAAATATCGTTCCTTTTCTGAATCTAGAGTCTTTGTATGCAAATTTCATAAGAAGTATATATGCAATACCTGCAACAACGAAACCAATGATCCAAGCCAACTCTACTACTGTAAATGCAGCAGCGGCACCGATAGCCAAAGCAATCAAAGCGGCTGGGTTATATCCAGCAAACTGACCTTCATCATCATACAAATCTTTAATATCAATTTTTTGCTTTCTTAATATATAATACTCGATTAGCAAGATAGAAACGATTGGTCCTAGGAATGCAGAGTAGATAAGAATGAACATTCCAAGTCCTTTTGCCGAAGAATCTTGTACAAGTATCCACGGGAATGAAAATGAAGCAAGTATTCCAGTAATGACAACAGCTGGCTTATACTTCAATTTCGTAAGTAATGTAATAACATAAGTTGGTGGAATGATATTCGCAACCATGTTTACTGCAATTACACCTAACACAATAAATGCTGATACAAAGACCGTAATATACGGATTATCTACTACAATTGCAAATGCTTTTACAGGATTAGAGATCCCTGTTGCAGATGCTAACATAGCACCGATTGTCAATGTTAAACCATAAGCGATTAAGATTGGCGCAAAGTATAGAAGTCCACGTTTACCGTCACTAATACCCGCTTTCAATTCTCTTGAATAGTCACCAGCACTTAAGAAGATTGCTGCATAATTCCCTAGGAAGATCATGATAAACCCGAAGAATGGTAGACCCCATGACCCTTTAGCATGTACCCATTTCTCAGTAATAACTTCACTATGAGATGTTAAAAGAAGTCCAAATACATAAATAAGCGCTACCATAATTACAAGTGAAGCAACTGCCTCGACCCATTTAATCGCATGGAATCCGAACAACGATAGAACAATTTGTAGCACTTGAAGTGCTGCGAAACAAAGAAGAACACTATCAAACGAACCGTTTGTAAATATTTTCATAATTTCATTTAAAGCGGTTCCGCCAATCCAACTTTGGAAGCCGTACCAAACAATAGCAGGTACACCACGCATTAAGGAAGATATAACTGAACCTTTTACTCCAAATGACATTCTAAGTTGAACAACATATGGTATTCCCGTTCTGTATCCTAATCTATCATTTAGTGCGAAAATAGTTGAAATAATTCCGATTGCTATAATAGCTGCTGCAAATGTCTGAAAAATGTTGAGTGTTGCAAGTCCAGCTACAACTAGACTAGCCCCTAACGTCATATTTCCAAGATTTACGCCATCCCCTATCCACATAAATAAATATGCGATGGGTCCTACTGTTCTCTCTTTATTCGTTTTCGGATATAATGATTCATCCATACCCGGAACATGCTCGATATGCACTTCAGTTACACTTTGACCGTCTAGTTTTACTGTCATAACACTCAACTCCTTTTAGGGTTTGCCGCTTTTGCAACCTAAACCTGTCATAAAAGCGGGCTTTATTACATAGAGCAATTACTAACAATCATTTTAGTTTTTTATAACATTTAGTATCTTATCAACCAGTCCATTGAATGAACTGTGCAACCAGAAGGTATACAACTGACAGACAAGAGAAGATTATGAATAATGGTAAGAAGAAACGAATCCATTTCTGCCAAGAAACACCCGCTAAAGCAAGTGCTGCCATAAAGTACCCAGATGTTGGATAAAGAATATGTGAGAATCCGTCACCTAATTGGAAAGCAAGTACTGCTGTTTGTCTTGTAACACCGATTACATCTGCTAAAGGTGCCATGATAGGCATTGTTACAAGTGCTTGACCACTACCAGATGGAATAATAAAGTTTAAGAACAACTGAATAATATACATTCCTACAGCAGCTAAGGCTGGTGGGAAGTCGCCTACTAAGTTTCCAAGTGTGTAAACGATTGTATCCATAATATTACCGCTTTCCATAACAACGGAAATCGTTCTCGCTACTCCGACGATCATCGCACCGACTAATACATCGCGGAAACCTTCGTTAAATCCTTCACTAATTTCTAAAGTTGAAAGTCCAGCAATGAGTCCAACAACTACACCCATAATGATGAACAATCCAGACATTTCCATCATAAACCATTTTAATTCTAGTATTCCGTAAACTAGCACGCCAAAGAATCCGAGAATCACAACAGCTGCAACTTTTTGTCTTCCATTCATATGCTTCTGTTCCTGAACAACGCCTGAATCTAAGTATAAACCTCTTTTTTCTGTATCATCGTCGTACACATAACTTAACATTGCATTTTTCTTAATTTTATTCGCATAGCGCATTGTGTATATAAATCCTACGATAATTGAAATAATTAAAATAATTATTCTATATCCAGATCCAGAGAATAGTTCAACATCTGATACTTGTTGTCCAATTCCTGTGTTTGCTGGAGTTAAAACGCCTGCTGTATATCCTACCCCGGTTCCAACTAACGCAATGGCTGCTGCCACTATGGAGTCATAACCTAGCATAATCATTAAAGGTAAGATAACAGGTATGTAAACAAGACTTAATTCCGGTACACCGATGATCGTAGATATGACTGCAAAAACCGTCATTAAAATCGGAATTAATAGGATACTTTGTTTAGTAAACCTTCTCGCTAATTTATCAACACTAATTTCAATAATGCCTGTTTTACGTAACACCATGAACATTCCACCGATTATAAATGTAAAGAAAACAATTTCTCCGGCAGACATAAGGCCTTTTGGAAATGAGAACATAAAATCTTGGAAACTAACTGGTGTTGATTCGATAATTCTAAAAGATGTTTCATCAATTGTTTCTCGACCATTTGGTCCTGGTATTCTGTCGAACGTTCCAGCTGGAATAATGTAACTTGCTAATGCAGCAAGTGCACTTAATACAAATAAAATTACGTAAATATGTGGTAGCTGGAAACCCTTTTTCTTTTTCTTCGACTCTTCTTCATTTTTCGGCATCGTCAATTAACTTCCACTCCCCTTATCATCCTTCGACTGCTCAGTTACTCATAAAAGTCATTACTGACTTCACTCCGTTCCAATATCGTAAACTCCAAAACAAATGAAAGATTTCCCATCCGCCCTTGCAATCTCGATATATCTGAATCTAATTAATACTCTGATTGTAAGCGTTGCCAATGCAGTTGTCACTATACATTATGAACAATATACGGAGTTCATTTTTGTTAATAATGAACAACACCTTGGCGTTGTCTTATACAACAGCTTTCATGTAACAATATATTATAATTACACATTAAAATTAACTAAATAAAAGTGTTAATGGCGCGGAATTTCTAATTATTAACAATTAACCGTCAGTTCTTGGCTAATGATTATAAATAAGTAAGCCCTTGAAAGTTCATTAATAAATGAACTTTCAAGGGCATTTATCGATAACCTAATTTATTTTGAATGGTCGCTTCCTTCATATTCAGCGAGTGCTGCCTGAAGTGCTTTACCTGCATTCACTTTTCCACCGTGGTAGCAAACAGATGCTTCAAGAGCAGCAAGAACCTTCAAGATGTTTTGCTTACGACAACTGAATCCCATTGATCCGATACGCCATATCTTACCTGCAAGCGATCCAAATGAGCTAGCAATCTCAACGCCGAAATCATTCGCCATCGTTGCACGAACAGCATCACCGTTAACACCTTCAGGAATGTTGATGCAAGTTACCATCGGAATTTTGTGATTCGCATCGCCAAACAAAGTAAGCCCCATTGCTTCCAGACCAGCTAAAAGCGCTTTTTCATGCATTTTATGTCTTTCAAAACGCGCTACTAATCCTTCTTCCTGAATAATTCTCAAGCCTTCACGAAGTGCATATAGCATTGAAGTCGCTTCAGTATGATGATTAAGACGTGTCGGACTCCAGTATTCTTGAAGTTGACTTAAATCAAAATAGTTACTTTGAATTCTTCTAGGATTTTTTGAAGTAGCATCTAAACCTTGTTCTATTTTTCTACGTTCCAAAATAACTTTTTCAATCCGATCATTATAAGTAATTGGTGCCATACCTGTTGGCACTCCTAAGCACTTTTGTGTACCTGTGATAGCAGCATCAACGTACCACTCATCTGTTTTAAAATCTGTACCTGCCAATGTAGCGACGGCATCAACAACGAATAAGACATCGTTTTCACGACAGAATTTACCGATTTTATCAAGCGGTTGCATAATTCCGGTTGAAGTTTCACCATGTACAAGCGCAACTACTTTAGGTTTCACTTTTTTTATCTCAGCAATAATCTCATCTTGGTCAAAAGCTTTGCCCCACTCACATTCCATTGTTGTATAATCTGCACCTGAGCGGTAAACAATTTCTGCTAATAGATGTCCAAATCTGCCGTACATCGGCACCAATACTTTATCACCCGGCTCAATTATAGAAGTAAGTACAGCCTCTAGTCCTGAACGCGATGTGCCGTCAATTGGATAAGCCCAATGATTTTTCGTTTGAAATGTTTTTCTGATCAATTCCATTGTTTCATCCATTATCTCTAAAAACTCCGGATCAAATTGTCCTATAATCGGTATCGTCATTGCACGAAGCACACGTGGTTCAGCCTCTACTGGGCCTGGTGTCATTAACGTACGTAAAGAAGGATTTAATTCTTTCAACATATCAATACTCCCTTTCCTTGACTATAATATAGAGCGCACAACTTTTCTCACATTAAAATCATATCTAATAACGATTGATTTTAAAGAATATTCTATGTAAAGTTAATTGTAAGTCAATAAATTATATATGTCATTATCGATAGTAAACAATTATGATTAGTAATATTGGTTAAATGATACAGTTAAGAATTATTGATCGTGACTAAATAATAGAGGTGTAATGATGAAAAGAGTAGAAGACTTATTTTACTTAGAAGTATTTCAAGAAGCCAAAGTACTTGCAGGTCACGGTGGACTTAAAAGAGACGTCGATTTAATAGAAATTACAGAAACACCAGATGTTTTGCAGTTTTTAGCTAAAAACGCCTTACTCGTGACAACTGGATATGCTTTTAAGGATAACCCTGCTGCACTGGGAAACTTAATAAAACAAATCAATGAACACCCATGCGCTGGAATTGCAATCAAACTTAAAAGATTTATAGATGAAATCCCACAAGAAGTAATCGATTTAGCCGATTCTTTAGACTTCCCAATTATCCAAATTCCTGAATCACTGACTTTAGGAACCGTCGCACATCAACTGTTAAGCTTTCTTTGGGATAACCAAATTCAAGAGTTATTTTATGCAATCCATGTACATAAAAAGTTTACCAATATGATGATTAAAGGTTATCAACCTCAAGCCTTAATTGAAAATCTAGGTACCTTACTCAAAAGCCCAGTCCTTCTACTAGACCCCATGGGAGAAGCTATTTCTTATACGTCACAATTCCATGATGATGATATGAAAGTAGTATTGAATGACGTTGAGAACCTTATTCAAAGTAATATTGAGATGTATCGCAAAACAAATAATCTTTCAATTGACATTTCAAACGCAATTAATGCAGAGGTCACAATAAAAGTATTTCATATGAAGACAATGCACCCTTATCCCTATTTACTAATTATTTTTAATCCTAGTGAATTGCCATATCCCTCTAGCCAGTTAGCTATTGAACAAGCTTCGACAGTAATTTCATTCACCCTTCTTAAAAATGAGGCTATTAAAGAAAACACCCGGATGTTGGAAAACAACTTTTTCACTTCCCTAGTTGACGGAAATATTAGTACGCAGCAGGAGATTATTCATAGAGGAGAACAGCACGGCTTAATTAATAATCTAAAATACATTTGTATCGTCTGTAAAATCGATGGCGATAACCAAAGTACAGATATTTTGGAATTACTGTACGACTATTTATCCAAGTATCTCGGAAAGTCAGTTCTTAACACTGATACTGAGAATATCATTTTTATGAAAGATGATTATTTGGTTATTTTAATGCAGTTCCCCAAAAGTACGAGTGATCCAATTAAATCATTATTGGAAGAAAAATTAGAGATTTTCCAAGATAAGGTTTATAGAAATTTAAACATCTCAATTTCATTTGGTGGCGGTAATCTGTTTAACGATGTTACTTCCATTCCAATCACATATACAGAAGCCGTCGATGCTTTTAAACAAGGAGCAGAATTATTTAAATACAGATTTATTAATTTCTACGTCCCTAAACAATTAGAGGAACTTATTCGTTTAATTCCTGAAGAAAACTTACTGAAGTTTTATGAAAATACTTTACTTACGCTTTCCTATCCGAAAAACGGCGAGGAGGAGGATTTAGTAAATACGCTCATTGTTTATTTAGATAACAGTTGTCATATCGCGGTAACATCGAGAAAGTTGTATGTTCATCGCAATACTGTGAAATACAGAATTTCCAAATGTGAAGAAATATTGGGCCATTCCATACACGACCCACAAAAGTCTCTTCATTTGCGCATGGCCTTATTAATGCGTGGTATGTTTGTTTGATTAACTAAAGATAGATTAGAATAAGAGTGTACTTAATTTGTGGCCATTGAAAAAATCCATAATCAAATCCGGGTTTCTGCTTTCACATAGAGTCGATTTTCGTTCCAGGCGGGCGGTGAGCCTCCGAAGTCGCCGTCTTTCACTCCAATCTAAAAGCCATTTAAAATAACGAATGGTTAAAAAAAGAAGCCAATTCGTTCAAAATCGAACGAATTGGCTTCTTTTCTATCTATTACGATGTTTTTTTGGCAATCATTTCAATTTCTACATCAGCACCAAGTGGTAATGCTAGGACAGCTACGCATGTTCTAGCTGGAAAAGGCTTAGAAAACTGTGTTTCATAAACTGCATTCATTTCATTAAAATCATTCATATCTGTTAGGTACACATTTACTTTCACAACATCATCTGCCGTTAAGTTAGTTGCCTCTAACACGTCAAATAGATTAACGAAGCATTGCTTTGTTTGTCCAGCAATATTTCCAGTTAAATCCTCTTCCGTAACGGAATTCATAGCTGTTTGTCCAGAGAAATATACTAATTCTCCTGCATCTACAGCATGTGAATATGGCCCAGATACCGTTGCACCTTTTGCGTTGTATGCTACTCTCGTCATAATCATTCTCCTTTATGTATGTCGTAATGTTAAATTATAACTTAAAGACAAAATTATTCAAATTTTATTAATAAACTAATTATCGTTTTGGCTTTTTAATTCCACCTTCATTGTAAGCACACCTGTCGCAATCAACATAATTTAGCTATATACTAATTAAGAAAGATTGAAATTGTTGTTAAGGAGGATTTCTTATGGAAATCGTAAAACAAGACCAATTACAGGAGCTAATTTCTTCCTTCGCGAATAAAGATGTATATATTCATCTTGAAACGACGAACGGTTCATATGCAGGACATTTTAATGACAAGTTTTTTAATGCAGGTGCTTTTATCCGTAACGTAGTTGTTAAGTTCGAGCTCGGAAAAGTAGCCGGTGAATCACCTCACAGAATCGGTTTAAAACTACCGCATGGTTGGATTTATGCACAAGGAATTACACATTACGAGGTAGATGAATTTGGGAGACTGCTTATGGCAGGGCTTGATCCTGAAGGAAAACTAGCCGTTGCACTTCATATTAGTGAAACACCGTTTACTTATTAAGGAGGAAATGATTTATGATTGAAAAAGAGCGCCATGTACTTATCATACTTCCACATCCTGACGATGAAGCATTCGGGATTTCGGGTTCAATATCCGCGTATCGTAAAATGGATATTCCTGTAACTTATGCATGTCTAACACTCGGAGAAATGGGTCGGAATCTAGGAAATCCACCCTTTGCAAATAGAGAAACGTTAGCACAAATTCGAAAGAATGAACTTATAAATGCATGCAAAGCAATGAAGTTAGATGATTTACGCATGATGGGATTTCGTGATAAAACAATAGAATTTGAAGATGACGAAGATATGGTAAAACTTGTTGAAGACTTAATTGAAGAAACAAATCCCTCTCTCATTATTTCCTTTTATCCTGGATTTTCCGTCCACCCAGATCATGACGCATCCGCGAGAGCAGTTGTTCGTGCTGTTAGACGGATTAATGAAGTAAATCGTCCAAAACTTTACACAGTGGCGTTTGCAAATAACACTGTTGAGGTACTTGGTGAACCTGATATTATTCATGATGTGCAAGATACAATTAATCAAAAGATAGCTACATTGAAATCTCATATATCTCAAACCTTTCAAATGATGAAGGATTTGGAAGAGAGACTTCAAAATAAAGACCCCGAAGCAGAAAAATGGTTGCGCTATGAACGTTTTTATTCGTATAAGTGGGATCAAGATTTCGAAGAATCATTTTAAAATGCGACGCTGACGATACAGCTTTGAACAAATTAGTATTCTTATAATTTTTAAGTAAAGATGTAGCGCTATGACCGATAACTCATAACGCTACATCTTTTATTTATTATTTTTCTCTTATAATTATCTAAGTAAAGTTAAACATATTTAATACTAAACTTTGTTAACAAGTGACTGAAAATTAGGAATGTGCGCCATGCTATTTACATAATGACTAAAGCGGTATATTGTGTATAAATATACAATAAAGAGACATGAAACGAAGGAGTTTACTACTTTGAAAAAATTTAATTTAACCACTTGGCTAACCTTCCTAATTCCATCAATAATTGGTGTATTTCTATTTATGGTTCCCCTTAAATTCGATGGTGAATGGAAAGTTCCAGTTGCAAAACTCGCAAAAACGCTTTCTACAATAATTGAGCCTGTAATGCCTATGGCTGCTATGATAGTAATTGTTATTGCAGCACTTGGTTCACTTTTATATTTACCAATTCGTAATGTTAGCGCAAAATATCAATTTCCGTTTAGCCTATTCAAAGTAACTATCTTTTGGACATTTGTGCGGGTTTTAGGCGCAATATTTGCAGTTATGGTTACGTTTAAGATTGGCCCTGAAGCAGTCTGGGGTGATAGCACAGGCGGCGTTCTACTGGCACCAGACGGACTTGTCTCTTTTCTATTCACAGTCTTTTTATTCGCAGGACTATTTTTACCGCTATTATTAAATTTCGGATTGCTTGAGTTTTTCGGAACAATGATGGTAAAAATTATGCGTCCTTTATTTAAGCTACCGGGTCGATCCTCAATCGATGCACTAACCTCTTGGATTGGCGACGGCACAATTGGTGTGTTACTTACAAGTAAACAATACGAAGAAGGCTACTATACTAAAAAGGAAGCCGCTATTATTGGAACAACTTTCTCAGTCGTTTCTATCACATTTGCTTTAGTTATACTTGATACCGTTAACTTAGCGGTATACTTTCCTTTATTTTATATAACAGTTACATTAACTGGATTTATACTCGCACTAATTATGCCACGAATTTATCCTTTGTCTAGAAAGAAGGACGAATACATTGATGGGAGTCCGGCTACCGGAGAAGAAGAGAAGGTCCCTGAAGGATATAATGTGATTAGTCACGGTCTTGAAAATGCATTATATCAAGCGGAGAAAAGCCGTTCTTTCGGCAAAGTTCTTAAAGATGGAGTGAAAAATGTCCTCGATATGTGGATAGGTGTCGCACCTATCGTTATGGGATTTGGTACAATCGCACTCATACTTGCGGAATACACTTCCCTATTTAAAATTTTAGGGAAACCCTTTGAACCTATACTAACTGTGCTCGGGATTCCAGAAGCGCAAGAAGCAGCTCAGACAATGGTTGTTGGATTTGCTGATATGTTTTTGCCCGTTATTTTAGCGGACGGCGTCATTACATCTGACCTAACCTTGTTCGTCATCGCAGCAATTTCAGTTGTTCAACTCATCTATATGTCGGAAGTCGGCGGACTTTTACTTGGAACGAAAATTCCAATTAACATTTTTGACCTCCTTGTCATTTTCCTATTACGCACATTAATCGCTTTACCAATTATTGCAGGTATCGCACATTTGTTTTTTTAATAACGTCGAAGAGACCGTCCATTAAATTGGACGGTCTCTTTCGTTATAAGGGATGGGGCATGTTTTCCTCTATTAATTCACTCTGTCTTTATCAACTGTTCAGCTTTCCGTTCAAAAACATCTTCTTTAATCGCTGAATCCATCGCTATTTTTAATTCGTCCTCCGCCTGTGAGTACGATTGCATATAGCCAACTGCATCAAGTACTTTTTCCTGATATGCTGTTTGGAAAGCAGCAATTTTTTCTTCTACTGATTCCTCTTCTGCACACATATGAACAAGGTCGAGCAACTCATCCCCTGGCTTTTCAGGGTCATAAGCATGCGGTGCCGTCGCATCGATTAAACAAATGGAGAGCTCCGGAAACAATACTAAGTCTACTCCATTCGGATCAAGCCCACACCAACCGTAAAGTACATCGAAACCTCTTTTTTCTCCTTCTTCACCAAGTGCTTTCATCAAAGTAGACTTACCAGTACCCGGAAGTCCTTTTATAAGAATACGGCGATCTAAATTCCTTGTAATTGAAGGTATGAAATCACGCGCCCCGCCAGAAGTTAAAGAACCTATGAGTCTATGTGATACAGATGACTCCTTATTCAAAGTAATTGATCCAAATAATTCCTCTTTTAAAGAAGCAATTAGTTCTTCATGTAACGTCCACATCATCCTACTAATATTCACCACTTCCCAATCGTCATGAATAGCCAAAGCTTCTGAAAGTGCTTTTAATGATTTCTCTAATGTTTTTTCTGCTTCCGCGAATTTCCCTACGATATGTTTATTCTGATCCCTTAATTTTTCTTCAGTGTACATATCGTAAAAACTAACAACCCTATGCTTACCTCCTATATCTGTTGGTTCAAGCGCAACAGGATGGGAAGCTTGAAGAAAAAGTATATTAGGACCTTTCACGAAAACCGCATCAGTCTTTTCGTAATGGACCGGATTCATAAACTTATCTATATCGAATCCACGCTTAATATAATGCATACCTGTTTTATTTAATAAGTTTGAAATGGCAGTTGTTGGTGGACATTTTATAAAAACTGTTTCTGATGCCGATGCTATAAGCTGATCATATTTATGGGTAATACCGCGTCCCGTATAGGCCGTCCCCATGTATTCTGTGACTGTACCATACATGTCGATCATCCTTTCTATTCATAAGAACATCGTATGCGTAGAAAACAAAAAAAAGCACAACGCTTAGGAATATAAATCCAACAGGATTATATTTCCAGCATTTGCTTTTTGATTTGTAAACATATTAAAGAAGCACACTCTCATCTGTTTCGCCAATAACTTTCAGTAATAATGCCCTAGCCTGCGGAAGTGTAAACTGAATAATTTGGCCGCTAAGAAGGGCGATTATTACAGTCCCAAAACCAATGGGCCCTCCGAGAATCCAGCCTATTATTGCAACAATTACCTCAATAATTGTTCGTGCTTTCTTAATGCTTAATCCGAATTTATCAACAATAACGAGCATTAGGCTATCACGGGGACCAGCGCCAATATTTGGCGATATGACAATACCAACGCCGTATCCTATAATAAAAACTCCTAATATGAATATCGTAATTTGCCCGCCAAATGTTTGAATTTCAGGGATAATCCAATTAAACATATCTATAAACATACCAATTGAAACCATATTAATCCAAGTTCCGATTTTAGGCCATGTTCTTAAAAAGATTGCTGTTGTGACGACAATAAAAAAACCTGTAATTATTCCCCATGACCCAATTGTTAAGCCAAAGTTTTGATACAGCCCTACGTGGAGCACATCCCAAGGAGATATGCCTAGACTTTGACCCTTTATCGTCATTGTAATTCCAAGCGAAGTAATTAGCATGCCCGCAAGGTAAAAAGTCCATCTCCAAAGATTTATTTTTTTCATATAAATCCTTCTTTCTTTCAATCCCAAAATTCAATACTACGCCTTTACTTTGTAAGACTATCGTTTCGTTTCATCTAATGATACCACGTTTAATTGCGCGAATAGGAAAAATATTATTTTACAATGTCTCGGTAACTTGATTCAGCGGCGCTTGATAAGGATTTTGGTGTTAATTTCATCTGCACCCCTGGTTTACCTGCGCTAACAACCATATATTCTAGCATTTCAGCGGAAGCATCTATAAACGTGGGATATTTGCGTTTCATTCCTATTGCTGAGCAGCCGCCTCGAACATATCCCGTCTCTTTCGTTAAATCTTTCAAAGGTAGCATCTCAAGCTTTTTGACACCTGCCGCCTTTGCAGCTTTCTTTAAATCTAGTTCTAATGCTACTGGCACAATAAAAACATACAATGCCCTTGGTCCAGATGTTGTAACGAGTGTTTTAAAAACGACATCAGCTGCATGGTTCGTTTTTTGAGCGACAGATACACCATCCACATGCCCATCACTTACATCGTACTCAAATAGTTCATATGGAATTTTTTCATTTTCAAGAATACGGATTGCATTCGTTTTAATTATCCCATTCGACTTTGCCATTGCTTTCTCCCCTTAACAAATGAAAAGACCGCCTCTATACGGCGGCCTAATCTAATAATTATGCAACTCTAAAGAAACTAGGCCAATTATATTTAAATCCATTCTCCCTAGCTTGAAGTTGGAAAGAATAAGAAGTAATTGCCCTTTCATATCTTTTCTGTAAGTCATGTGCTTTGCTGTCCGTTACCAAAGGAAGTTCCATGGATGCCGCTTTGACTGCCAGCTTATTCAAACCAATTTGTGCTTCGGCTCCTCTAATCTTTGAAGATGCTATTGCAGCTAACTGGTGATCATTCGTTGTTGGCTTCGGAACTGATATGGCTTCACTTCGAACACCACGCCATAAATCAATTGATTCTTCAAGCGTTTTTCCGATTGGTAATGCCACTTGTTTCACTAGACCACCATCTAGTTTTTTAAAATTTTTTTGACTTGATATCGTTTCACTTTTGCCACTAGTCAATTGCTCCAGCTTACTAAGTATCTTTTGATTAGCGTCATTATACTTTACAGTTCTGCCATAAGCTTCCTTAGCATTTCTACGCTTGATCATTTCACTTCGAATCAAATAATCCTGGCTCGTTACTTGTGTCATAACAGCATTCATGTCACTTAACCTCCCAACAGATATACTTTTCCAATAGTGCAGTTAATTGATTATACCACTTTAAAACGCACTTGAAACCCTACTAAAGCTTCTTTAATCAGTTAATTCGACTTTGCTAATAAATATCCTTTATTTGAATCGATTTCATAATGGCACAATCTACTTTAATACACGAGATATATTGATTTCCGCTCCAAATAGGGCTTCGGTACTTTCGAAGTCCCGCTTTGGCGGACGCTTTCCACGGGGCGTGCGGTGAGCCGCTTCCTTCGCTTCGCTCTGTCCAGGGTCTCACCTGTCACGCTAATTCCCGTTGGAGTCGCCGCCTTCTGCTCCAATCAATAGAGCCTCCATTAAAATTAGTGAACATTTAAACATATTTCTTCAAAACTGTTCGGATATTTCATTGAAAGTAGTCATTATGAAATTGACTTATTTAGGTCCATATTATTCAATCGCTATTTACTTGTCGAACAACTTTTTCAGTGCTTCTGCCATTGCATTATTTTCAGGCTCTTCTTGTTTTTTCATATATTTTTGAACATCTTTTTTATCAGCTTTTTTACCACCAGATGAAGCACGTCTTTTTTGGAACACTGACAGTTTCTCACGATGTCCACAAAGACATACAAATATTTGACCATCGCCTTCTCCGCGTAATTCAAGACGTTTGTGACAAACCGGGCATCTTGCATTTGTTTGTTGAGAAATTCGTTTGCGGTATCCGCATTCACGATCTTGACAGACGTTCATCTTCCCTCTTTTTCCATTTACTTCAAGAAGATGCTTACCACAATCTGGGCATGTTTTCCCCGTAACGTTATCATGTTTAAACTTTTTATCATCGTTTTTTATTTCAGAGACTGCTTGCTTAGAAAAAGCAATCATATCTTTCATGAATTCTGCTTTTTTCATTTGACCATTTGCAATTTTTGAAAGTCCTTGCTCCCATTCCGCTGTTAATGCAGGTGACTTCAAATCTTCTGGAACAAGTTCTAGAAGCTGACGACCTTTTGACGTCGTGTAAATATCATTGCCCTTTTTCTCAAGAACAAATGACTTGAACAATCTTTCAATGACATCTGCACGTGTCGCAACGGTTCCAAGTCCACCAGACTCACCAATCGTTTTGATTAAGTCTTTTGATTCCCCCTGCATAAATTGCGACGGATTTTCCATTGCCGCAAGAAGTGTTCCCTCATTGAATCGTGCAGGTGGCTTCGTTTCACCTTCCGTCATTGTAACGGCACGAATTACCACTTCTTCTCCCTTTTTAAAAGTCGGAACAGTTTCTACTTCTTCATCATCGATACCATAGACTTTTTTCCAACCTTCATCCGTAATTGCGCGGCCTCTAGTTTTAAAAGATTCATCACCAATTATAAGTTCAGCCGTTACTTGGTCATAACGATACGGGCCAAAGAAAACTGCAAGGAATCTGTTAACGATTAATTCGTATAGTCTCTTTTCTTTATCTGTTAAGTCTTGTAAAATCGGTGTTTCTTCAGTTGGTATAATGGCATGATGATCTGTTACTTTTTTATCATCAATAACGCCTTTTTGTCCTTGAATTTTTCCAGCGCGAAGTAACGAATTTACCGTTTTACGAAATGGACCATGATCAACAGCTTTTACGCGGTCAACTAAAGTACTCTCCATATCCGATGTTAAATGTTTTGAATCTGTACGAGGATACGTCACTGCTTTATGGCGCTCATATAAACTTTGCAGTGTATTCAACGTTTCTTTTGCTGACCAAGACCAACGTCGATGCGCTTCTTTTTGGAGCTCCGTTAAATCAAATAGATGTGGAGCCGGCTGCGCTTTAGCAGTTGTTGTTACATCTTTAATCTTACCGATATGAATACTATCAAGTTGTTTTAATTTCTCTTCGATTGTCGATTTATCAAATGAGCGCGCCTGTCCAGCTGCGTCATTCCATGTAAAACGAGTCGTTTCTGATAATGCTTGCATGCCATAGTAGGATTTAGGTTTAAATCCAGTAATTTCTTTTTCACGCTCTGCAATCATAGCCAATGTAGGTGTTTGAACACGACCCGTTGAAAGTTGTGCATTGTATTTTACAGTTAGCGCACGTGTCGCATTAATACCCACGACCCAATCTGCTTCTGCGCGTGCAACTGCGGCTTCATAGAGGTTTTCATATGCGCTACCTGGTTTTAAGTTGTCAAAACCGTCTTTAATCGCTTTATTTGTAACCGATGAAATCCAAAGTCTTTTCACAGGTTTCTGGCATTTTGACTGTTCCAAGATCCATCTTGCAACGAGCTCTCCTTCACGACCCGCATCCGTTGCGATAATAACCTCAGTTACATCATTACGTTTCAACTGCGCTTTAACCGCATTAAATTGTTTCATCGTTTGTTTAATTGGTACAAGTTTAAAAGGGTTCGGAATAATTGGAAGGTGCTCAAGTTTCCACTCTTTAAATTCATTGCCATAACCTTCAGGATCTGCATGCGTAACAAGATGGCCTAGTGCCCAAGTCACAATATAATTTGTACCTTCTAGAAAACCATTTCCTTTTTTATTACAACCTAATACCTGCGCAATATCACGCGCTACAGAAGGTTTTTCGGCTAATACAAGTGATTTAGACATTTATAAATCCCCTTTCTTTATACTTAGATTATACGGTACAATGTGATTCCTTGCTTGTCGTGTGAATAAAAAGAGCCCATACACCATAAATATAGTTTGGTGTACGAGCATAATTCTGCATTACTCAATCTTGATCTAATGCATCCTTTGATAAATCCGAACCCATTTCAGCATACTTGACAAAAACTCTCGCCAACTCACGTAATCGATTATGCACATCTTCGTTAATAATTGTGTTATTCGTGTCAAAGTGATTAGTGTGTGTGTATACATAATTCGGAGTTACAAGGCAGCGAAAATAATTCAGTATAGGCTTCAACTGATTTTCAATCACAAGATGGTGTTGATATGTGCCACCATTCGCAACAATTGACACCGGTTTATAGCGCATTGTGTGCGGGTGTAGCATATCAAAAGTATTTTTTAACACGCCAGGAATTGATCCTTGAAAAATAGGTGTTGCTAAAATATAGCCATCCGCTTCTTCAAACTTTTTCACGAGATCTTGCATATCTTGATTATAATCGCTCGCTGGACGCCCATCGACGAATTGATGATTATAATCTGCCAGACTAATTAATTCTAAATCAAATCCACATCCTGTCTGCTCTATATATTGCTTAACAGACTTCAGAACAATCCCCGTTTTTCTTCCAATGATTGTTCCGTCAACAAATAATATTTTCAACTCAAATCACCCTATCTACAATATCTACTTCCCTTATAGTAGCAAAAAAACCGAAGACAAGCCTGATAAAACGATTAGTTTACCAATTTAAAGTTTTGATTCATTAACAAATAATTCTTCTATCTTTTCAATAGGTATTTCTATATCCATATTTTCGTCCAGTCTTTCTTTAACACGTTCCACCTTTTTTGCAGGGAAAGCAAGCGCTACAACTGTATCTTCTGCTTTCGCTTGCAGTTCAATATTCGGATTATAGAATTCGATTGAATTATCTGCTCGTAAAATATAAAGTAATATCGAATTATCATCACGTTCCATTAAATACTTTGTATACGTATAATGATTTGTAATTTCTGTTTTCCTAATAATATGACCTGCATTTAAACGTTCTTCCAAGTCCGTTATCGTGACTGCCGGCGTAAACAAAGGCTGGCCACCATGAGCAGAACTTAATTCTCGCTCTATCCCTCTATGATTTGCTGTTTGATACAAATGGTCTTGCCCTAAATCCGGAGCAAAATCCTCACAAATATGTGTATTGTATAGATCTTGCTTTGAAATCGCTAAGATGAAACGGTATGGACTTAAATCGATATGATAATCCAATTGCTCGGTTAGTATATCTCCCATATAACTACTAAGACCTAGTTTCCTAGCATGAAATAACCCATTCCACGTTTGGTCTATAATAAGCACTTCGTTCCCGGTTTCCTTCAATGAATTTGCGAGTTCTGCTGCAAATCGGTTTCCACCCACAATTAGTACACCAGATTCGTCTGCAGTCGTTAAATTCAATTTCTTTGCTAGTGGACCGATTGAGAACCCATGGACAACAACTGTCGCAAGGACAAGCGCAAATGTTAGAGCCGTCAGTAGCTCAGCATCTGGATACCCATGCTCTTGTAAAATTGTTGAAAAATAACCCGATACAGTTAATGCAACAATTCCACGCGGTGCAATCCAACCAATTAGGATTCTTTCTTTAGCAGTTAAATCCGTTCCAATCGTTGAAAGCCCAATCGATAATGGTCGAACAATAAATAACATTGCTGAAACAAATAATATGATTTTCCAATTAAAAATTTCTATTAAGATGTGGGGATTTAAAGAGGCCGTCAACATTACGAAAACACCAGAAATTAAGAGTACAGATACATTCTCTTTAAAGTGTCGAATATCATGAATTGAAGTTAAATGCATATTCGCCATCGTCATCCCCATTGCAGTAACTGCCAAAAGCCCAGTATGCTCCATAATTTCATCTGCAAACACGAAAGTGAAAACGACTACAGCAAATAACACTGGCGATTTTAAAAACTCTGGTACACGCCCTCGTTCAAATGAAACACCGAGTACTCGCCCTACTCCCCAACCTAATAAAACAGAGAATACAGATGCAGCAAAAAATAGCAATAAAGAACTTAGTGTTAAATCATTATTTAGAAATCGAATAAACTCAAAAGCCAAGACTGCTAGAAGTGCACCAACCGGATCAACAACAATCCCTTCCCACTTTAAAATTGCAGCTGTCCGCGGCTTCAGTTTCGCCTGTCTTAAAAGAGGTAATATAACAGTTGGTCCAGTAACGATAAAAAGACCGCCAATTATAAATGAGACTGCTAGCGATAATCCTGCTAAATAGTGTGCAGCCAACGATCCTCCAATCCAAGCTATAAATGCCCCTATCGTGACAATTCGGAATAAGGGTTTATTAAATCCTCTTATTTCTTTAAAATCTAAATTTAAACTTCCTTCAAATAAAATGATTGCGACCGCAAATGTAATAATTGGCCCAAATATTTCCCCCATACTCTCTTGAGGGTTTATCAATCCTAAAACAGGTCCTATTAATAAACCCGCAACGGACATGACAACGATTGCCGGCATTCTAAAGCGCCAGGCCAACCATTGCGATAAAATTCCAATTAAAATCACAAGCATTAAATCAAATAATAATGAATCAAACAACAGACATTCCTCCTTTACCCTTATAAATAAGTAAAATGATCTTAACGTAATGATAAACTCTTAGTTCAGAAAAACACATAAATTCTTTCTCTTAACCATACGATAGAGAGATGTAAAAATCGATTGGATAGGAAGGATGATTCCAATAGACGGACAACTTAAAAAGAGTTTAGCGGTCTATGTTTCTCGTGCTGATGGTAAAGGAACATACCCATTCAGAAGAGCTCAAATAATCGCTCGCTCACTACCAACAGATATCGAGACTACTTTCATTTATGACAAAGGGACAACAGTTGAATCTAACGACTTTAAAACTGTATTTATTACGAACCATTCTTCGTTTTTAAAGGCTTTAAACGAAATTAAACCAGATTTATTACTGCGTGATAGCGGCTCTACCTCTCAAGATGAAATATCGGAAATCAAAGAAATCGTACCGTCAGTTATTCATTTTGACGATTTCGGTGAGGGCGGTAAACTTGTGGACCTTGTATTCCAAACACTTTGTCCCGAATCAAGTGAAAAACCTCTAAATCACTATGTACTTGGCACGACTGGTTTTATAGTAGATGAAAAAGTAGTTCCACTAAAACATATTGGACTAAGGAAAAAACCAACGCGTCCAATTCCGCATTTAGTTATTACATTCGGCGATGAAGATACAGGAAACCTATCTTACCGTGCACTTCGGCATATGATGCAACTTCAAATCCCACTAAAAGTAACAGTACTAATCGGCGATAAGTATTCACATGATGTGAGTGAACTACGTATGATGGCACTTGGCAGAAGAAACACCTTCATCAAGGAGCAACCTTATGCTACAGAAGAAGTTCTCTCTACGGCAGATATCGTTCTTTGCTCATCCGGCTATACGCCTTATGAAATTGCATATATGGGAATTCCCGGGGTTATACTAGCACAAAATGAATTTGAATTATCTCTCTCTTTCCCAAGAGAAAAACATGGGTTTATCCATTTAGGAGCCGGGAGAAAAGTTAAGCAATCGGAATTATTAAACGCGATTATGGAACCCTTATTACATGAATCACGCCGAAAAAAAGCAATCGCTCGGCAAGTTTCTCTCAATTTAGGTAATGGTAAAGATGCTATATGTGAAGCAATCCTTTATTTTATTGAATACCCAAAGCGTACAAGCCTTGGAGAAACAGGTAAAAAAACTTCAGACATGGTATAGTAGGTGTAAAGACTGGGGTTTTTATGTTGAATAAAAAACAATTAGAATATGAAATTACTGAAATAAAAATGGACTATATAAATTTACAAGGTGATATCGAAAAACTTGAATCTACAGGCAATGATAGTTATGTAAAAAAAGCTGAAATTCGTCTCGCTACAATGGAAGAACAACTCTCCGTACTTAATCAAAAACTTAAAGAACTTTCATAATGAGTAGGCTGTCACGACTTCTGGCAGCCTACTCTATTTTTATATCTTATATACATCAATAAGTTGTTATCTTAAACAACTTCTGTAAACTGTAAAGTCCTCTTTGATAAAATGTGAATTCATCCTGGAATTCTTCTAAATCTAACGTATAAAATGCATCTTCGTTTTTCCATAGTTTATTAAAATAAGCATCTAATTCTTGTGCTAATTCACTATCATTCGGAGCAATCACACGTAAATTGGCTTCCAAATTATAATTATCAAGCGTTCTCTCTGTTAAATTGGCTGAACCATTTGTAATGTATGTTTCATCTGCTGTCTGAATGATCATAAGCTTCGTGTGATATTGCCCAACAACCGTATTATACCAGCGAATATCAGTCATTCCATTTGAGCCTTCTACCATCTTTTGCGCAACTGGCCGGTTTGGTAATCCTGATTTTTCACTACCAAAGGAGTTCTCGTTCGGATCCAATATCATATCAACTTTAACCCCACGATTAGCAGCGTCAGTTAGTGCTTGGACAAGATCAGCTTTTGCAATAAAAAACATTCCTATTTTAATTGTATCTCCTTTCTTTGCCTTTGCAATATCTTCTAGCATTGCATCAAGAATCTTTATTTCCGTTAAATATTGGACTGCGTATTCACCGTTATCCGAGTCTTCTATTTCCACGCGGGGTAATGTTCCGCCGTTCGTATAATTAACGACAGCTTCTTCAGCCTCTAAAATGTCGTTCAACACGCCGCCTTTTACTTTTAACGCCACGTTTCCGTGAAAACCACTTGCATTATGTGGATTACTAGAAGTGACAAGAGCTTCCTTATCGGTAACAATTGTTTTCCTATGATTCGCCTTAATATTAAGCAATGTCATATAAGAAGCCAATGTCATCTTCGGCGCCTTGCTGGCCATCGCGTTGTCAATCCATCCTTCCTTCTCAATATCCACCCACTTAAATAGCATTCGATACAATCCAGAGTAAATAGGTGTCGAATCGCGTAGTGAATCTAAATCTGTAAAGACGACTTCTACTCCCGCGTCCTTCATCTGATTGAACCACTTAGATTCGTATGAACCGTATCCTACATTCAAAGGATCGGTAATGAATACTATCGGCATATCAGGATAGGCTTCTTTCTTCTTCACAAGCTTACCCGTAATCGTTTGGACTATTTTAGGAAACTCGATATCCTCGTCGCTATATTCATCGAACAGGAAAAAATCCAGCACGATAAACTTCTCCGCATCGTCAATCATTTTATACACTTCATCAAATATTTCCAGATCATGCTGCATCTTGTCGCTATCCTTATTTATTACGTATGTTAAATCCGTAAACAATTTTACGTCATCCGTTTTATGTAACTTACCTTCATAAGCTACGCCCTTTGGCAGCGGCTTATATGTATGCCATAAAATAACGCTAATATATAGTAATATGAAACTTCCGATTACAATCCACTTAGTCTTCTTACGATTTTTACCTTTTCTTTTAATCTTCATTCTATCAGCTCCGTTTCCTTTAAAAAACCTCATTTTTAGGATTCCCTTAGTTAAAGGTTTGCAAACAAAAACACAGCCTATAATTGGCTGTGTTTTTTATGCAGTGACGTATTCACGAACTGAATGATCCTCAATCATCAATTCTTTCAAACATTTTCTAGCTCGGAATAATCTGGATTTAACCGTCCCAATAGAAACTTTCATCACTTCGGAAATCTCAACAAGCGAATATTGATATACATAGAAATATTCAATCGTTTTTCTATAAATATAATCAAGACTGCCCACTTTTTCTCGCACAAGCGCTTGAAGATCATTTTGTTCAACAAGTTCACCAGGCGTTAACGTATCACTTGCAACCAAATCTAAAATGGGTACATCTAACGTTGCCGGCTGGTTCATTACATACTCGCTTCGTCTCGTCGTTTTCCTATATCGATCACGAAAAGTATTCATACAGATTGTTGTCAACCATCCTTTAACATGATCCACGCCGTCCAATTTATCACTATAGCGAACCACTTTAACCCAAACATCTTGCATAACATCTTCTGCTTCTTCTTTATTACGTGTCAATTTTAAACATAAATGATAGATATAACGACCATACTCTTCATAAAGTTCATCAAGATTAGTTTCCATCTTTTTGCGCCTCCGTCTTTTTACTGTTAATCATATTATCAGCAAAAAAGACGTTTTCAACTATCGTATTCTCTTTCAGTATCCTTACAAATGTGTAAGGTTACTGAATGAAGTTAAAGGTTATGGCGTATTCGGAACATCTTTTTGAACCGATATCGTCATACGAGCAATGCGGTTACGCTCCATTTCTTCAATTTCAAAGCGTATATTTGCAAATGAAAAGCGTTCCCCCAACTCTGGTAAATGTCCAAGTTGCTGCAGGACAAAGCCACCTATTGTTTCATGGTCTGTCGGTAAATCGATACCTAGAATCTCCATCACATCAACAATTTCCAGCCGGCCATTACAAGTTAGTACATTGCTCGATTTCTCGTAAATATGTTCTTCATCTTCAATATCTGTTTCATCTTCAATATCTTGTCCAATCATTTCTTCAATAATATCTTCTTGTGTAACAATACCGAGCGTGCCACCATATTCATCAAGTACGATAGCCATATGCTTCTTGCGCGCAAGCATCAACTTAAACACACGTTCAACACTCACTGTTTGAACGACAAAAAGCGAATCACGGTCTATTAATTCACCAAGTGTCTTCTCAGGTTCCATAGACCACTCGATTAGCATTTTAGAATAGAAAATACCTACGACTGAATCGATACTTTCTTCGTACACAGGATAACGTGTGTAAAAGTACTGAAGAATTGTGTCCCGTACCTCTTCGTATGTTGATGTTACCGATAACCCAATAATATCCGTTCGATGCGTCTCCATTACATCCGATACGTCTTTGTCTGGGAAATCTAATACGCCACGAAGTCGAAGTGTTTCATCCGCTTTAAAGGTTCCTTCAAAAGATGCAATATCAACCATTGACCTTAAATCATCTTTCGTTAACGTAGCTTCGGTTACGGCACCTTTTGATATTATGCGAATAAAAACATTTGTAAAAGAGCCAAGTAGTACCGTTAAAGGCGTTAATAATTTTACTAGTACATTAATGACAGGCGCAACGAAATAAGCAACTTTATCAGCAAACGTAGCGGCAATCGTTTTCGGCAAGACTTCACCGAATACTATGACAACTACAGTTAAAATACCGGTAGCAATACCGACTTTCCATCCTCTTTCTATTCCAATCATCGTAACAATTGTTGGCATCATTATATTTGCAATATTATTCCCAATCAATATTGCCGTAATCATTCGATCAGGCTTTGAGATGAGTTTTTGTAACTTTATAGCTTGCAAATCACCTTGTTCCGCCCGAAACTGAATTTTCATCCTGTTAACAGCAGTAAGTGCTGTCTCACTACCTGATAAGAAAAACGACATAAATAAAAAGAAACCGAGTGCGATAAACAACGAGCATTCCTCCTGGGATTGTTGTTCTTAACAATATGTATAGATTTAACAAATAACTTCTCTATAGCATATCACGAATACTTTCCGTCTACACTATCATTGACCTAGATTAGTTAACTTCGTTATACTATTTCTATACACGAAATAAATTGAAATGAGGAATTTAATTGACACATCTAGATAAACTCAATCAATACTTTACTGATAACCGAGATACGCACCTTGCAGAGCTGCAGGAATTTTTACGCATCCCTAGCATTAGTGCCCTATCAGAACATAAAGAAAACATGCAACAAGCAGCTGAATGGTTACTGGCATCATTTAAAAAAGCCGGTCTTGAAAATCTATCTATTGATGAAACTGACGGACACCCTGTCGTTTACGGAGATTGGTTACATGCGGAAGGTAAGCCTACGATTCTTGTCTACGGACATTACGATGTTCAACCAGTCGATCCGCTAGAGCTTTGGGATAGTGCGCCTTTCGAACCCGAAATACGAAATAACAAGCTATACGCTCGCGGAGCAAGTGATGATAAAGGACAAGTATTTATGCATATAAAAGCTTTTGAAGCGTTAATGCAACAATCAGGTACCCTACCAGTCAACGTTAAGTTTTTAATTGAAGGCGAAGAAGAAGTTGGTAGTCCAAATCTTGAAAAGTATATCGTGCAAAATAAAGAGAAGTTAGCAGCCGATGTCATCGTTATATCCGATACTGGGTTGTATGGACCTGGTCAACCAGCTGTTTGTTATGGACTTCGTGGCCTTTGCGGCGTTCAAATAGACGTGAAAGGTCCTAAAGGTGACCTTCACTCAGGTCTATACGGCGGCGGTGTTCAAAATCCACTTCATGCACTTGTAGAAGTGATGGCGTCGTTCCGAGACAAAGAAGGTACGATAGCGATCGACGGATTTTATGACAATGTTAGACCACTAAGTGACGACGAACAAAAAGCTTATGTAGCACTTGGCTTTAATGAAGATGATTTGAAAGATGAAGTCGGTGTAACAGAACTGTTCGGTGAAAAAGGATTTACGCATCTTGAACGCGTATGGACCCGCCCGACATTAGAGCTAAACGGAATATTTGGCGGCTTTTCAGGCGAAGGCATTAAAACTGTTCTACCTGCAGATGCTGGCGCTAAAATTACATGCCGACTCGTCCCGGACCAAGACCCCGAAGAAATCGTCACGAAATTAAAAGCGCATATTGAGAAACACAAACCTGCAGGTGTAACGATAACAATCACAGAGTTTGACAAAGGGAAGCCATTCATCACCCCTTTTGATCATCCAGCCATTCAAGCAGCCGGTCGTTCTTACGAAAGAGTGTATAACGTCCCTACAGCCTATACGCGTATGGGTGGATCAATTCCTATCGTTGCAGCTTTCGATGAAATTTTAGAATTACCTGTTGTTTTAATGGGTTTCGGTCTGAATTCTGAAAACTTCCATGCACCTAACGAACATTTCCACTTGGAAAATTTCGACCAAGGACTTCGAGTTATTAGTGATTATTATTACGAGATCGCAAACTTTTCCAAAGAACAACTAAAGAAATAAAACAAAAGCCGAAATCCTAGTTATGGATTTCGGCTTTTATATTACTCCATTGCTGATTCTTCTATTTCTTGACCATAATAAGTAACAATCTCATCAAGTGGTGTTCTCGGACGACTTTTCGGTATATCGTCAAAATAGCCAAACTGAAGCATACTAATAATACGCTCACCCGGCTTGACGCCTAGTTCATCTCTAAACTTTGGATTATCTAGAAAACCAGGTGTTTTCCAACAAGTCCCAATACCTTTATCCCAAGCGAGAAGCATCATATTCTGAATGAATATACTTGCAGCAGCATAATCCTCAAGTCTTTCTTTTTGACGTACATCTTCAGGAACTATAACAAGGATGGCCGCACTTGGTCCAGCAAATTTCTTCATTTGTTTCTCGAGGTCCTCTTCCGACAAGTCTTTCCACTTCGGAACGCCAAATTCCCGTAAAACATTTAAAAAATCCGTATAACCTTTTTCAGCCGCAACAACGAATCGCCAAGGATTTCGATTGCCGTGATTCGGTGCCCAAGTGGCGTCCTCTAGTATCTCAGCAATATTCTCCATTTCAACCGGTTGCCCATTAAAGTTCTTTATAGAACGACGTTTAACAATTGCATTTCTTACAGATAAAGACTGTTCATTCATAAACAATGACCCCTTTTTATATACTTTGTCCATTATACAATAAAAACATTTGATTTGCGCTATTATCTTTTTCAGTTCTCATTACATGCCTACATAAAATGAACCTATTTAACTAGCAATTCAATGCAAATCTATCACTCAATTACTTTCCATGGTATAATATTAATTAACTAAATAAACTAATAAGGATGATTTCTCAATTGACTAAAAAACCGATTGCTTGGATTTCAGACAGCACTGCCTATATCCCACAAAGACTTTTAGATCATCCAGACTTTTATACCGTTCCTCTAAATATACACTTTGGAGACAAGCAATATGCTGACGGTATCGATTTAACGTCTGAACAATTGTATTCAGAAATTAAGAATGCTGTTGAATTCCCAAAGACATCACAACCTTCAGCAGGACTATTCGCCGATAAGTACAATGAAATCTCTAATAACTATGACGAAGCAATTGCGATACATTTATCCACGAAAATGAGTGGAACACAAGACTCGTCCATTGGAGGCGCTGAACTTGCAAATTTCCCTGTCACTTTCGTTGATTCGCTATCCCTTTCATACGGTGCTACGGCTTTAATTGATAAAGGTATGGAAATGCAAGCCGACGGAGCTACAGTTTCAGAAATAAAAGAAGCACTTGATAAGATGGCTGGAACAGTGACTAACTACATTTTAATGGGCCAACTTGAACAATTATATAAAGGTGGACGAATGAGCGGAGCGCAATACTATCTGGGAAGCTTATTAAAAATAAAACCAATTGTCCAAATTTCTAAAGAAGGAAAACTTGAACCAATAGATAAAGTACGCTCCGAAAAAAGAGCATTACAATATTTAGTAGATAAAGTCATTGAAGCCCATAAAAGTGGCCTAAAAAAAGTCTATTTAATGCAAGGAAACGTGCTTGAACAAGCCGAAAAACTAAAAGGCTTAATGATCCAGCAAGTCCCCGATTTGGAAGTTGAAATTGGTGAACTTAGTTCAGTTCTTGCAGTTCATGCTGGTGAAGGCACAATTGCTGTTCTGTGGTGTGATGAAGCGTAATTTAATTTAAAACGGAGTTCGTTCTGTGGGTCACTCAACTTTGCACTAGTTGATGATGACCTTAAGAGACGAACTCTTTTTATTTGAAGTAATCATTAATTTTAAAGAATATATACCGTGCATCAGGCGTACTTGCATATGAATCCTTATAATCCCACAAGCGTCGTTGCGCACTATAAGTATGTGCATTGACAAGTGGCACTGATCCATCCTTCGCAGTTACAATCGTTGTATGATCAAAACGACCGTCATTTTGAAAATCATAACTGATGACATCACCTATTTCTAACATGTCAGCTCTCGGGACTTGGACAGCAGTCATCCCTTTCGTCGATCCTGCCAAATACCACCTAAGCGAATGAGATGTTGACCAACTCAAACTCCATGTACCCCCGCCGATCCACCAACCCTTTTCTCTATTCGGGTAACCCCACATCGGCGCACCACCCGCGCGAAGACATTGTGAAATATAATTTGTACAATCATTTTCAAATTGTGGATAAGCTGGGTTATAACTATCCCACCACATATTCGCATATCTCACTGCCGCCTCTCTATCGTACATCGTAATCCGCCTCCTCCTTGTAGAATATGAAAAGGAACTCGAACAGATGCATTAATCATTTGCATAGGAAACTGCTGGCTTTACTGAAGTAATTTGACTTTTTCTTTTTACAAGAATAAAAACGTCCACTTCCGTAAACCTCACGACGTCGGGGCGGAACTTCACAACATTTCCTATAAACCTCACAACGTCGAGGCGAAACCTTACAACATTTTCAAAACTTAGCAACATTAATCCGAAATCTCACAACATCAGCGCGGAACTTCACAACATTTCCTATAAACCTCACAACGTCGAGGCGAAACCTTACAACATTTTCAAAACTTAGCAACATTAATCCGAAACCTCACAACATCAGCGCGGAACTTCGCAACAATTTCTATAAACCTAGCAACGTCGAGGCGAAACCTTACAACACCCATCCAAAACATCACAACATTTACTGAACTTATCTAAATTCTCCGGCCAACAAGAACGACCATTGGCACGCCAAAAATAGTCAGCTACACAACTCAAAAAACACTAATCCAAAGGACACTTATTATAAAAAAAATCCTAAACCACTAGTTAGACTAGTAGCTTAGGACTTTAGATAAGAAATCTTTTGCGCGTTCAGAATCCGGATTCGTAAAGAACTTTTCCGGTTCGGATTGTTCTACGATTTTCCCATCTGCCATGAAAATAATTTCATCACAAATCTCTTTCGCAAAACCCATTTCATGCGTAACGACAATCATCGTCATGCCGTCTTGCGCTAACTTACGAATTGCATCGAGTACTTCTTTCACCATTTCCGGGTCGAGCGCGGATGTTGGTTCATCAAAAAGCATAATTTGTGGATCCATTGCAAGAGATCTGGCAATCGCAACACGTTGTTGCTGACCACCTGATAATCTTCCAGGATAAGCATCAAATTTATCGCCGAGGCCAAGTGAAGTTAAAAGCGCCTTCCCTTTTTCATCTGCCGCTTCTTTACTCATATCTTTTACTTTAACAGAAGCAATTGTAACGTTTTGTAAAGCCGTCAAAAATGGATATAAATTAAAACTTTGAAAAACGAAACCGATATTTGCTCGCGCTTTATTAATATTTGTTTTTTTATCGTGAATCGAAACACCATTTACGATAATTTCTCCATTATCTATTGGCTCAAGTGCATTAATTGTTCGAATAAGAGTAGACTTTCCTGCTCCACTCGGTCCAATAACAGCTACTACACGCGACTTTGGAACTTCAAGTGAGACATCTGTCAACACTTGATGCGTTCCAAAGGATTTATTTATATTTTTAACTGAAATCATACATAGCACTCCCTTACTCTTTGCTTATCCGACCAAATAAGATCAACTTCACTGTACACGTTTTAACAATCGCTGCTCAAAATAACGGATAATTAAAGATAAGCTAAAGGTTATGAGGAAATAAAGTAAAGCAACAAAAGTCCATACTTCAATTGAACGCATTGATGTTGCAACAAGGTTTTTCGCGTTCAATGTTAAATCCGCCGCTGATATAACAGAAACTAGTGATGAATCTTTAATTAGAATAATAAGCTGCGAGGCCAGTGGCGGTAAAACCCGCGTGAACGCCTGCGGTAAAATAATATGTCGCATCGCCTGCACATAAGACATCCCCGACGAACGTGCCGCCTCCATTTGACCAGTTGCAACGCCTTGAATTCCAGATCGAACAATTTCCGCAATAAATGCACCTGAGAAAATTGCAAGACCAATAATTGCACCCCAATAAGCACCTAACCTTAAAAACTGCCCAAGGACAAAGTAAATCCATATAAGTAAAACAAGTAGCGGCACACCACGCATTACCTCTACATAAATAGCGGAAATAAATCGAATCACTTTGTTCCTCGAAATACGTCCCATCCCAAATAATATTCCAATTGGTATACTAATTAAGAGCGCTAACGCGGAAATTTCTATCGTTTTAAGAACACCGTCAATAAAGACATCCATGTTCTTTGATATAACGCCCCAATCATATTGATAACCACCCATTTGTTTTGACCTCCTCTGAGACTGAAGAAGTGGTTATTCTTCTAATACTTTATCTAACCAATCACTTGTTTCAAACCAATTATGTCTAGATTCAAGCTCTGTTGGACTACCAATATAGTTTTCTAAAAATGCATTTAACCATAGAATCGTTTCGATATCATTTTTCTTTACTGCAATTCCTAAGTTTTCAGCAGAATCGAATCCTTCAAGTTCGCGAACTTCACCTTCATTGCGCAACTTCCATACAGCAACAGCTGGTGCATCATATAGAACAGCATTCGCTTGACCAATTTGCATAGCAGTCGCACCTGACGCAAAGTCTTCAAAATCTAGTACTTCAGCGTTTTTGAAAATATCTTTAGCCATTAATGCACCAGTTGTTCCAATACCAACAGCTATTTTATTTCCTTTAACATCTAGATCTTCCCAAGTCTTTGTAGCAGTATCAGCGCTTGGTACCATCAAAGCTTGGTCAATCATGTAATAAGGATTAGAAAAACTCATTGCAAGAGCACGGTCACCTCGAATTGTCATACCAGCAATTAGTATATCGACGTCACCAGTTTGTAATGCTGGTCCTAAGCCATCAAATGCAAATTGCTTAAATTCAACTTCTACGTCTAACACCTTACCAATTTCATTTGCAATATCCACATCATAACCTACGAAATCGCCTTCTGAACTTTTCATATCAAACGGGAAATATCCCGGTGCAGTCCCAATAACTAATTTCTTTTTATCTAAAACATTTTGTAGTGTAGATTTTTCAGCAGTTGTACCGCTACCGTCTTTACTACTACATCCCGCAATTAGCAGAACCGTAATCATTAACATTACGCCAAGCAATTTCTTCATCTAATTTCTCCCCTTTTTGTCTAGTAAACTATAATTCCTTTATATCAAATTCAACTCATTGTATAATTATACACTGTTACTTTATTAAAGGCTAGCCTTTTTCCACACAAAAAAGAGTGCCCGGATTAAACCGAAACACCCTTTTTCTTATATGGAGACTAGGGGGATCGAACCCCTGACCTCTTGCATGCCATGCAAGCACTCTCCCAGCTGAGCTAAGCCCCCGAATATTTGATACAATAAGAAGTATAGCAATTATATATATAAAAGACAACGGCAGGAGGTAAGGTTCATGCAGCATGTAGAGAGAGAAATTACAGAACCTATACAACTTTGTGATAAAAAAGGATTATTAAATCCAGATGCGATTGGCTTTGCGAGACATCCAATTATTCAAAGTAATTTATCAAAAAACTTTATGCGCAAGAAAAAGTGGAATTACTGGTGTGTCTACGGAGAAGATCTTCTTTTTTCCGCAACCATTAGTCATCTTGATTATGCCGCTGTCTGCTTTGTTTACGTTCTAAATTATGAAACACAGCGATTTTTTGAAAAACAAATTACAATTCCAATTGGACGAAAAGTAAAAATGCCAGAAAATGTACTTGAAAGTATAAAGTTTACCGATGATAATTTATCTATTCAAATTGTTCATCTTCAATATGAAACACATCTAACTGTTACAATTCCGGATTTCGATAATGAAGTACTTCATGCTGATCTCCATATTTATCATCCGCCTGAAGACGAGTCACTTAACGTTGTTATACCAAAAAGTCGTGATATTTTTCAATTTACGGCGAAGCATCATTCGCTCCCTACAAACGGATTTGTGAAAATTGGAGATACGCGTTTTAACTTTAATTCTGATTATAGCTTTGCTGTTCTCGACTACGGCCGTGGTATATGGCCACGTAATGCTAGTTGGAATTGGGCAATGGCATCACAACGTCTTGGTGGTCGCCGTATCGGTCTAAATTTCGGTGGACAATGGACAGATGGAACAGGTATGACTGAAAATGCAGTTTTTATTGATGGCCGGATGACTAAAATAAGTGAAGACGTGCTATTCACTTATGATAAAGAAAATTATATGGCGCCATGGACAATTAAAACTAGATTTTCCAGCACAGTTAACTTAACCTTTAAACCCTTTTTTCAAAGAGAAGCGAAAACAAATGTTAAATTAGTAAGCTCAGAAGTCCATCAACTCGTAGGTTATTTCAACGGATTCATTCATCTTCCTAACAATTCTGCATTACAAATCCGACAAATGCTCGGCTGTTCCGAAGAACATATTGCCAAATGGTAAAGTTTTAGGTTTAACTTTATAAAATAGAGGCAAAATATGCTTTAGAGGAACATAAATAAAGGAGTGGATGGTTTGAAGAAAAATATTTTATTCACTGTTGTACTAGCAACAGTTTTCTTAATCGCAGGATGTGGGTTTAATTCCAAAAAGGCAATCGAAGAAGAAGGAAAACCTACTATTATTAATAATCAAGAAGTAGAAAATGATTCTGCTCAATTCGGGGATGGATATGGTTTCAGGGAATTTGACTTAGAAATTGAAATCGACAATAAAGATGCCATTGATATTGAATTTGATGTCAACGATGGAGCCAAAGCTAAATATGAAAATGCCATGACCGATACTCGCTTAAAAGACGAAGATGCCATGAACGAAGCGCATGATTTGTTTATGGCCGTTTTATTGGATAAGGAAATGCCTGATGATGTAGCTATAGAAAAGATTAACGAACATCTTCGTGTTGAAAAATATTCCAAATTTGAATTAGAAGTTGAGTTTAACGATGGAACGGAACGTAAAATAACAGATACTAAATAAGGGAAAAGGTTATGAGTGCACGCACTCATAACCTTTTTTTCATTCAAATCCCATCAACATATGATAATAAACACCTTGTCGCTTTACGAGTGCATCTTGGGGACCCGATTCAATGAGTTCCCCTTGCTCCATAACATAAACGCTGTCCGCTTTTCTAACCGTATTTAGTCGATGGGCAATGACAAAACTAGTTCGTCCTTCCATCAGCCGTTCGAGTGCTTCCTGTATTTCAAGTTCAGTTACGGTATCAATACTACTTGTCGCTTCATCCAACAGAAGTAAAACAGGGTCTGCCACAAGTGCTCTGGCAATCGACAGTAGCTGTTTTTGTCCTTGTGAAATTTCGCCACCGTCTGCTGTTAATATTGTATTGTAACCATCTTTCAACTTACTAATAAAGCTATGGGCATTTGCTTTTTTCGCTGCTTCAATTATTTCTTCATCGGTCGCATCAAGTTTGCCGTACCGAATATTTTCGAAGACAGTCGTTTCGAATAAAAATGGATCTTGTAGCACAAAAGCCATCTGGCTCCTAAGTATTTGGCGAGGTAAATCACTAATAGGAATCCCATCGATGTATATTTCACCTTTATCCGTTTCATAAAACCGGGCAAGTAATTGCATAATCGTTGTTTTACCCGCACCCGTTGCACCAACAAAAGCAACAGTTTCTCCAGCTTTTACATGGAATGAAAGATCCTTAATCGTATACCCATCCGTCTTAACTGCGTAACCAAACGACACACGACGAAATTCTACATCGCCTTTTAAAATTGTATCTACATGTTCTGTTGCTTCGTCTTTTTCAATAGGCTCATCCATAATGCCAAAAACTCGTTCAGCACCTGCAATTGCCGATAATACTGTATTAAACTGATTTGCTAGGTCATTTAATGGTCGCGTGAACTGACGAGCCAATTCAGAAAATATGACAATTGTTCCTATTGTGACTACGCCATCCCCTTTTAGCGCCAATAAACCACCTACACCAGCAACTACAGCAAAACTTGCGTTGTTCAACATATTCATAACCTTGGGAATAAAACCGGAATAAGTCATTGCCCAAAAACCTGTGCGTCGTAGTCGACTACTTTTTTCTTCAAACTCTTTTACCATACGCTCTTCTTGGGAATATGCTTTGACGATTCGCTGACCCGAAATCGTCTCTTCAATCATGCCGTTTAATTCACCTATAGCTTTTTGCTGCTCTTTAAAAAGTTTCCCAGTACGTCGTGTAATCCAACGTACCGCAGCGAACATGATGGGAATAATAATCATCGTTAACAGTGTTAATAATGGACTTAAATAAAGCATGACTGCAATTGTTCCAACCAACGTCAGTACACTAGAAAAGACTTGAATAAAAGAAGTATTTAATGTTTGGCTGATATTTTCTACATCATTTGTCAAGCGACTCATCAATTCTCCGTGCTGACGTTTATCAAAAAAAGTTACAGGTAGCTTCTGTAAATGCGCAAATAGATTTGTCCGTAAACGGTAAACCGTTTGCTGCGCAATGCCAATCATCCAATAGTTTTGCAAGTACATCGATACAGATAAACCGATATAAATAAAAACGAGCAAAAAGATTTTATTGCCAAGCCCATTAAATTGACCATTAATAATATGGTCATCCAAAATCTGCCCCACCATGATTGGACCAAGTAGCGCCAAACCGGAACTAATAAAAACAAGTAGTAATACCGCAATGAGAAGGCCGCGTTGTTGATCTACGATTTGCCAAATACGCTGAAAAACAGATTTCCAGTTGCTTGCCCGCTCACCTTTTTTCCGTCCCGCCCCTTTAATATCATCTTTCGTTAATATTGGTTCATAACCAAAAGGTTTACGAGTTGCCCGTAACATCGTTATCCACCACCCCTTCTGATTGTGATTGAGAAATTTTAGCGTAAAGAGGAGACTGCTTCAATAATTCATGATGTGTACCGTAACCGACAACTCTTCCCTCATCCAAAAGAAGAATTTTATCCGCCCCTTGTGCTGTCGATATTTTCTGTGTTACGACAAGCATCGTCGCATCTTCCCCGGCAAGTGCATCCCACAACGCAGTTTCGGTTTTCACATCTAGCGCACTTGTGCTATCGTCGAATATTAAAATAGAAGGCTTGCGGACAAGCGCTCGCGCAATCGAAAGACGCTGCTTTTGCCCACCAGATAAGTTGACTCCTTTTTGCCCAACTCTTGTCTCATATTTTTGCGGAAACGATACAATTGAATGATGAATTTGTGCTTTTTTCGCAGCTAATTCAAGTTCTTCTATAGACGCGCCGGTATTTCCCAAAGACAAGTTTTCTAAAATAGACCCTGTGAAAAGTATAGACTGTTGTGGAACGAGTCCAATTTTACCTCGTAATTCTTTTAACGACCACTCGTCCACTTCTTTTCCACCGACAAAAATTTCACCCTTTGTCTTTTCGAATAAACGCGGAATTAAGTTTAACAATGTGGACTTTCCAGAACCCGTCGCACCCATTATGACAAGTTTTTGACCCGGCGCAACATGAAATGATATATCTCTTAAAACAGGCTCTGACTCGTCTGTATAGTTAAATGAAACATTTTCAAAGCGTAAATCTCCTATTAACGGCTCATGATTCTTTGTTGTCGGCTTGTCCATTTCAAGGTTTTCATTTAATAAAACTTCTTCCATCCTTTCAGCCGATGCTTTTGCTCGAGAATAGGAAATAATTATAAATGAGAAGATTGAAAATGCCGCCGTCATCCTTGTCGCGTAATTAACGACTGCCACGAGTTCACCAACTTTAGCGCCACCACCTTGAACCTCAACCACACCAAACCAAAGAACAGCCATTAAACTGACGTTCATAATTAATAATAATATAGGCATAATCAATTCCATCAGACGCATCGCTTTCACAGTATCCACTTTAAGTAAATCAGCTACTTTTGAAAACCGACTCGCTTCATACGTTCCTCTTAAATAAGCTTTAACAAGCCGCACCGCTTGTAAATTCTCTTGAATTGTTCTGTTAACCCCGTCCAACCTTTTCTGAATGCGAGCAAAATAACCAACACCTAATTTCGCCATAAAAATTAAAAAGAAAAGTAAAACAGGTGCGCCAATGACTAAATAAAGTGCTAACTTGGCGTTGACGATAAAAGCCATGACAAGACTTCCTATGACAAGAAGTGGCGCCCGCAGCATGATTCTTAGTCCCATAAAAAGTACGTTTTGTACCATTGTCACATCACTCGTTAGGCGCGTAACAAGGCCAGCTGTTGGAAACTTAAGAAAAGTAGCCATAGAAAAGGCTTGGACTTGGCGAAATAATGCCTGACGAAGATCGAAGGCAAAACTTTGACCCACATGCGCAGCAAAATAGGAATTAGAAATACCAGAAACGAATGAGATGAATGCGAGTAACATCATCACACTTCCCCAAGTCCAAATAACCTCTTTGTTTCCTACCAATATTCCCTCGTCAATTATTTTAGCGACCAAAAGTGGTTGTATTAACTCCACGAATAGTTCTAGTAACATTAGAAATAAAGCAATTGCGATTGGCCATTTATAAGGCTTCGCATATGAAAATACTGTTTTCAAAAATATAACCTCCAAAAGTATTTCGTTTAACGAATTGATATCAATTGGTTTCATTATGCCACAGCAAGTGTTAGGTGTATAGCGAGTTAAATTGAATAACGGAATTTTCAATTATGTCTTTTTGTTGTATTTATTCCAATAATAGCATATAGTACATTACAACAGTAATGCACTAACTAACAGGAGGTGACGTACGTGCTCGATACAAGTAGCTCAAAACCGATTTATGTACAAATTGCAGAGTGGATTGAAACGGAAATTATAGACGGAACACTACTTTCTGATGATAAAGTACATTCCCAATATCAACTTGCAGAGCTTTTTAATATTAATCCAGCAACTGCTGGGAAGGGGCTGACACTATTGCATGATTCTGGTGTTGTTTACCAAAGACGTGGGCTCGGTACATTTGTCTCTCCAGACGGACGGGAGAAGCTACTTATTAAACGAAAGGAAGAGACGCTACGACGACTAATAATAGAACTGCTGAATGAAGCTAGACTACTCGATGTCGACGAACGTCATCTTATATCCATGATTGAATCGGAACGTAACAACAGGAAGGAGGACAACGCATGACTAGCATTGACTTTAAAAATGTCTCTAAAGCTTACCGTTCACACACTGTGCTAAACTCAATGGATTTTTCAATTAAAGAAGGCACACTCACAGGTATTATTGGCCGAAACGGGGTGGGTAAGACAACACTCATGAAAATAATCGCCGGTTTTATCGAAGAAAGTTCTGGCTCTGTGCAAGTATTTTCAGAAAAACCATTTAACAGTTTAAAAGTATCAGCGAATTCAATTTTCATCGACGACGCAATGGCGTTTCCATTAGCAATGACGCTAAAAGATATTTTAGACGAATGTAAGCGATTTTACGCAAATTGGGATTCAACACTTGCAGATGGACTTATTGAGTATTTTGATTTTCGTTTGAACGCACGGCACAGTTATTTATCCAAAGGTAAAAAAAGTACATTCAATGCAATTATTGGGCTTGCAACACATTGTCCACTCACTATTTTTGACGAGCCGACAACCGGAATGGATTCGGCGGTTCGAAAAGACTTTTACCGAGCGCTATTGAAAGATTATATCGCTCACCCTCGAACTATTTTAATATCGAGTCATCATATAGAAGAAATTGAAGACTTACTAGAAGACGTACTGCTTGTCCATAACGGAAAAGCCAATTTCTTCGGACCAATTACAGACCTCCAAGAAATGTTCATTAAATTAGTAGGTCCAGCCGAAAAACTTTCTTATTATACGGAAGATAAAAATGTTATCGAAATGAGAAAAATCACATCTTACTCAGAATGGATCGTTGAAAATTCATTTCCAGCTGAAGTAATCGTTCGAATGAAGACAGACGGTATCAATATCTCCCCCATTTCTGCAAATGATGCCTACATCGCGTTAACAGAGCGGCCGAGAGGAGGAATCGACGATGTATTTAACCGAACCGAAACTATTTGACGTTGTAAAGAAACAATTCTTATTTAAAATGAACGCAAGTGGCGCAGCTTTTACTACGCTCATCATTTTGCAAATCATAACTTCCTTATCAAGCACTATCGGCATGAGTGGTTATCGACAATTCAGTGAGTTTCCAAACATAGAGTTCATTAATACATCAAATGATGGAGCGGTTGGCCTTACAATACTTTGGGCTATTATTCTCGGTGGAATGATCACATCGAATGCTCGAAAGAACGAGTCATTTACCTTTGTCACTAATAGAATTAGTCTCCATTTGTCTAACCTATTTTTCATGGTTATTGCCTCAATCGTCGGCGGCATTACAGCAACTTTAATAGGATCGGCCATTAAACTATTCGCGTTCCTTAGATACGGAGAAGTTATTTTGAATACGCCCGGTTTACTGGCCTCTCCTGCTGACTTTATCTTAAGAGTTTTGGTCGCAATTGCTTATACTTTACTATTCTTTTTAGTCGGTTATACAATTGGATCTTTTATTGTACGTAAAACTTGGTTTGTATTCGTTGCCGTCTTTATTGGTTGGTTCATTACTTCATTTACTTTAGGTATTTGGAATGGACCACAAGCCTTTGAAGGGGTTACTAACTTCTACGGTAACGAGCAGTCTATCGCTCTTTTCTTAATTAAAATAATCGTAACAGTCATTACCTTATTTGTAGTTTCTGTTGCCACGACAAATAGATTAGAGGTGAAAAGCTAATGAGTTTTGCAATTCTGCCGTTGTTAATTTTGATAATCGTGTTTGTTATTATTTTTAGAACGATGAAGCCTAGTAAGAAGTCGTTTGCGATCCAATTAAATCGACGGATGCATTATTCGTTTGTACTTTTTTACATCGCCTTATTAGTAATAGCAGTAGTTGCAGCAGAATCAATGGAACCAAAAAAATCCGTTCATTTAGCAGCACAAACGCTTACTCAGGAATCTGAGCTAGATATAATAAATGCGATTACTACCGGTATAGAAATTAACCCATCAAGGGTGCTTGTCGAAAGAACGCATAAGATTGGCGAAGAATTAACGATTGAAAATACAAGCGAAGGCACTGAGATTTACATCAAGCGAAAAGAGGTAAATGACGGGATTATAGAAGAAACGATTTATTCACCTACTTTCTTCGTAAATAATTATGACTTCACAAATTTCATTAAAATTATCGAACCTACTTGGACGAATAGTCGTATGACTTTTGAAGATCAGCCATTTCCCGTCATTGAACACGTATCTTATACCGATGCAACGCTTCTAAATCAGTTTTCTAAAAAAGATTTCGATAACTTTATGAGCTATAGTGCATCATCTACATCGGCAATTGTCTACTTGCTTGTTCCGAAAGACCTCGTTATTGAATCTCGATATGAAGAAGTTGTGGAGTATATTGATTGATGACATTTTGATAAATAAAAATCGCTTATGTTCAATCTAATGAAAATAACGGATACTCTAATCACGTTACCCATTCAGTTTGATCCTACAAAAAAAATAATAATGTATCTTGTAACATTTAAATCAACATGTACTAGGTTTTGGACCTCATTTTAAATTAGTCATTTGCATCGCATTTAGCGGTGCTTTTGGTTTATCTTTAAAGTAAAAACAATAAACTGAATAATACATTATTTCAAGAGTTTATCAGGCATATATGCTAAGGTGAAAAGAATTGAACTAAGAAATTAGAAGGGTTTTCTTTAAGTATTTAAAAACGGAAGCATGAAACAAAGTTCCATTTAATTCATAGTATTTAAGAATCAGGTACCTTGTAATTCAGTTAGATATAATAATAGTAATGTCGTTGTTCCCCAAACGGGCCATTTTCTTGACAATTTCTGATTATTATTTAGTCTATCAATCAATTTCATAATTAGGTTTTATTGCTACTCCACCACAATATATAGTTGAGTTGAAGCGTTCTCAAACTATATATTGCGTCGTTGTAGCAGATTAAGGTCATTATGAAATTGATTCAGATGTCTTAATTAAAAGGTAGTTGGGGGGATTTGTATTGAAAAAGTTATTTCTTATTTGGATTGCCTTAAGTACATTTTCATTGGTTGGATGTAGTGAAGAGTCGGTAGGAGAAAATGATAAGGTCTTAATTTTGAAGGATGAAGTAGAGCTTGAGGTCGATACTGATGAAATAGATTTGCGAACAAAAGTCGAATATCTAGACGAACGAAATCAATATTTATTGACGACGATTAACAATTTGACAGATAGCTTGTCAGATGAAGAAATGTTGCAATTCTCTAAAGATCAGATTACTTATGAGTTAAGTATTAATGGAGAACCTATTCCTGAAAATGGACAAATAATTGTCGAAGAAGGAATGGTTGAAATTTTATTGCCTGAGAGGAAATTAGGATTTGATTTCTTACCAGAGGATTGGTTAGAAAAAGGGATTATTAGCGGGGAGGAGTATATTGATCATTTGTTAAACATTGACACTTCGAATTGGACGCTAATTGGAAATGATGGCACTGTTAATACATCAAGGGGTTATCAATCAGCAGATATAAAGTCTGGTCAGCTGGCGTCTTTTGAGATTACCGACGAACTAAGAGAACGATTAGGAATTGACACAAATTCAATACAAATTAAAGTAAAGTGAATTCAACTATATGGTGCAGTTTGTGGAACATGAATTATTTATAAACACTTAGTTGATTGGAGTGCGAAACGGCGACTCCTTGGGGATTATCGTGCATCTTGAGACCCTGGACAGAGCACAGCGAAGGAAGCGGCTCAAGCCACGCGCCCAGGAAATCGTCCGCCTGAAACGGAAATCAACGTTTGTAAAAGTGTATATTCTTTTTTATTTTAAAATCACTGTCCAGCACTCGAATGCTTAGATTGCCGGATAACGTACTGAAATTACTACCCACTAAAACAAAAGGACTGAATCGTTTTCCAGTGTTTTTTTGTTGAATAAGCTTCATCACTACTTCACATCTTCCTGACCTTTCCCCCTACTACCCGCAATTGATATCCAAGTTACACCGGCGAGCATAATAATCGCACCCCATAATTGCCACATGCCAAGCACTTGTCCAAACCATATTACAGACACGATAATTGCTGTTAATGGCTCAAAACTCGACAAGATGCTAGTTTCTATAGGCGTAATATATTTCATACTACTAAGAAATAAGACGAATGCAACTGTACCAATAACAATAACAAGAAATAACATAAAGCTAATCGGCAAATCAGAAAGATACTTCATTTCGGTTATACTTGTGATTGGGTTTAATATTAAAAGTGTACCCCCACCGATAATCATTCCCCACCCTACTGAAAGTAACACGCCCCACTCCCCCATAAGTCGAATAGGGTAAAGTGTATAAAAAGAGAATGTAAAGCCAAGCACAATTCCCCAAAGTACCGCCACTTTACTTAACGCAAATCCTGAAAGCGAACCATTCGTCAGAAGAAGAAATAAACCAATAATTGTAACAGCTATACCGAATATTTGAGTAATAGGCGGCCAACGTCTATTCGACCAGGAAAGAAACGAAATAATATAGATTGGTGCCAGAAACTGGAAAAGCGTTGCTATTACAGCACTGCTCGTTTCAATCGACGTAGCAAATGCAAATTGCACACCGAGCATACCAAACACGCCAAATAATAGAAGCTGCCTTCCCCAAACCTTTTGTTTCCAAGGTTGATATATATTCACGCCTCTAACCTTCAATACACTGAGTAAAAATGCACCTGCCAGTATAAGTCTGACTGTTAGCATAAAAGAAACAGACATATTACTATGTATTAAAATCCATTCCATCATCGGACCACTTGCGCCCCAAAGAATGGCACCTGATATAATCATTACGATGCCTTTTAATCTGTTCATATCCATCCCCCTATTCTAATTATTATTTTTTTGTAATTTATCGTCATTTTAATACTTTAATCAAACTATTTCTAAGTGCATATTTTCTGTATTAATAGTATAATACCACTGGAAGGTGATAAAAATATGAGCACACAATATGAACGCTTCATTCCAGAACTTCCTGCTATTTTAGATAGCCTTGGAGAAATTTTTATGGTGACCCACATGGACGAGTCAGGCGTCATAACTTATACGAATAAAGCTTTTTTAAATACAAGTAAATGGACACCTAAACGAGTTATCGGAAAGACATTATGGCAAATGTTTCCTGAAACTAATAAAGGTCAGGAACAAGCAAAATTAATATGGAGCAGTGTCACTAACGGTAAAAAGTGGTCCGGTGTTGCTGAAAAAGTAAATCGTCTAGGTGAACCCTATTACGTAAGAATGATGGCTATACCGATTAATAGGTTAGATCAAGGTTTAATCTCCATTATTTTCTTCGAGTTAGATGTGACAGAGGATATTGAATTACAAGAAAAACTTCAAAAGATTGCTTTTATTGATTTTGAAACCGGTTTAATGAGTCGGCATCATCTAGAAACAAGTGTTGAAGAGATGATTAAAGAAAACAATAGGTTTACGTTTGTATACATAACAATCGATCAGTTTTACACTCTAAAAAATCTGCAATCTCAGGATACTGAAAAAGAACTGGTTAAAGCATTCACAAATCGCTTGAAACGCTTCTTTCTAGACAATCAAATTGCACGTGTCGGCGTCAATGAGTTTGTCATTTTGACATCATTCGGCGATTGGTATATTCAAGGATTCATTGAATTTCTTGATCAAAATCCGATTTATATTAATAATGCGGCCCTACAGTTATCCATTAGCGGAGGAATTGTTCGCTATCCCGACAACCAAAAAACATATAACAACTTAATGAAAGCTGCCATTACTGCAACAAAAGATGTTATTGAAAACGGCGGCGGAATCATTGCTTCATTATCAGATGATTCTCATAGGGAACTTAGTCGCAAAGTAATCATTGAAGGAAAACTAGTCACAGCACTTGACGAAAATAATTTACAAGTTTTTTATCAACCTCAAATTGATATCCAGACTGAAAAAGTTGTCCTTTATGAAGCTTTGGTACGCTGGAAAGATGATGAACTTGGCTGGATTATGCCAGATGAACTTATTCCCATTGCAGAAGAAAGCGGTATGATTCATAAGATTGGTGAATTCGTTCTAAAAGAATCCGCTAAACTCGCTGCAGAATGGCAATCCAAAGGGCACTCAATCAAAATCGCTGTAAATACTTCTGTTCGTGAGTTTCATAATTTGCAATTAAAAGATAAGATTATGCAAATACTTGAAGCCGCAAATTGTTCGCCTAGTCTAATTCAACTTGAGATTACTGAAAAGTTCGCATTCCAAGCTGAAGAGGAACGATTCATTTCTCGTCAAATGCAAGAGTTGCAAAATGAGGGAATCGAATTCGCACTCGATGATTTTGGAACTGGTTATGCTTCATTCCGCTATATGCAATCCCTGCCTATCTCAAGGATTAAGATTGATAAAATATTCATTCAATCAATGATGTCACACCCAAAAACAAAGAAACTTGTTGAAGGTATGGCTAAATTCGGAGAATCTATGGGTCTCTATGTTATTGCAGAAGGTGTTGAAACGGAAGAACAACTAGAATGGCTAAAATCGATGGGCATTAACGCAGCTCAAGGCTATCATATCGGCGTTCCAGTAACAGCTGACGAGATTATCATATCTGATTAAATCAAGTTTAGGAGTGCATCTACTTTTAGTAGATGCACTCCATTTATTATCAGTATTCAATTAGGTAATCTTTTCTTACGGCTACGGATTGATCGAAAAGCTAGTTGAATAATAACCTCAGCAAAGACAAGACCCATTGCAATCGCACCAGATACCATAAACGCACCGGAAGCGAATGTTATCGCAGTCAAATAATCTTTCTCCACAATATGGCGCATTGCATTATAAGCCATCCCACCAGGTACAAGTGGGATAATTCCAGCCACACTAAATATAATCATCGGCGTCCGGAAGCGTCTGGCAAAAAGATGTGCTAGTATCGCAACAACGAAAGATCCAAGGAAAGACGCCTTCACAGGATCAATTAGTAGTTCATTAGTTGTCGAATAAATTAACCAACCCATCATACCAACAAAACCACAGTATAACAATGTTTTTCGTGGTGCATTAAAAAGAACACCAAAGCTAGTTGCAGCCAGAAAACTGAAGACCCCCTGAACTATCCACGTCAAGATGCAGACCTCTTTTCATTAAAAAGATAATACAAGTGCTACACCTGCGCCAATAGCAAATGAAGTAAGAAATGCCTCGGCTCCCTTTGATAGTCCGGACACGAAATGTCCCGCCATTAAATCGCGTACCGCATTGGTTATGAGTAGCCCTGGAACAAGAGGCATCACAGAGCCTATAATAATCGTATCTAGTTCTGTCCCAATACCAATCTTCAGAAATAAAAAGGCAGTAATACTTACAAATAACGAGCCGATAAATTCCGCAAAAAACTTTACTAACGTAAGCCGGTGAATAATCGTTACTACGATAAAACCAATTCCACCCGCAAAAAGAGCCGCGGGGATATCAGTCCACAGCCCTTTAAAAAGTATTAGAAAACTTGCACTCGCAATGGCTGCTGCAATGATTTGAAGCCATAATGGAAACATGACATTCATTTTTTCGATTTCTTGAAGTTTAGTATAAGCTTTTTCCAAGGTATATTCATTTGTCGCTAATTTTCTAGAAACATCATTAATCAAGGCCACTTTTTCAAGGTCTGTCGTTCGGTCTTTTATCCGAATAAGTTTTGTATGGTGTGGACTGCCGGGCGTGAAAATAATGCCTGTCGGTGTAACAAAGCTATGCGTAGCAGACAACTGTTGAGATGAAGCCATCCGAACCATAGTATCTTCCACACGGTATGTCTCTGCACCTGATTCCATCATTAACCGCCCAGCAAGAAGACAACAATCAATCGCCATTTCTTTATCTTCTAACTCGATTGCGCCCACGCCTTTCACTGCTTTTCCCTAAGCTTATCGAATTCAAACAGAAATAACAATAAAGATAGCTATTAATTTATCAACAATTCGTCAATTGGTGATAATGTATCAATTGTATAGCTTTTAATTTCATTCATAGCAATCGTGTAGACCACTTCATTATTGTACAAAATTCGCTGTACTTCTTTTTCCCACTCTTCATATTGCTGATTAGGTTTTTTGCCTTGTAATAAGTCCCCTTTTAACTGGATACCTTTTTCAGGCGTAATTTCATAGATTAATGCACCTGAACTTTTGAAATCAGTGTACGAGGAATCCTTACCTTCTTCATAAATCATTATAGGAAAACCATATAAATTTTTCATTTTATGTGTAAACAACGCCTTATGATCATATTGAATCTGGGAATATGTGCCCCTACCTCCGATAATCTCCGTGTCTTGTTCTTTTGGATTTTCAAAATCAGACACATCAAAAAGAGATATCTTCATACCAAGCGTTTCAATAATTGGTTCTCCACCTTCTTTATTTACCTTTGACACTGTTTCGTATCCAAAGCCTATTAGATGATTCTCATCAAGGGGATGTAAATAATTAGAAAAACCCGGTATTTTTAATTCGCCTAACACTTTCGGAGATGATGGGTTTGCAACATCTATGACAAATAATGGATCCGTCTCACGGAATGTTACCATATATGCTTTATCCCCCATAAATCTTGCTGAATAAATACGTTCACCCTTTGCAAGACCCTCCACAGAGCCCGTCATACTTAAACTTTCATCAAATATAAAAAGATGGTTTTTAGAAACATTTTTTTCATCCCACATATTTCCCTCTGTCGTAACAACTCTAAAATGTCCTTCATATTCATCCATCGAAAACTGGTTCAGTAGACTACCTTTTAATTCAGCAGAAGCAAGGAATTCAACATTTGCACCGTCCAGTGAAAACTTGAATACCTCTGTATTTGAATTTCCTGATGGCCAAAAAGATGAGCTAACTGAATCATCTATACTCACGGTAGTATCGGTGCTTGCAATTTCCGGACTATATAATGTTGCTGTTAAATAAAGATTTTCTGTAGACATATACAACTGCTCGCTACTGCCAAGATAACCTTTCGTCACGACTTTGTTGTCTGCAGGTGAAGACAATGTGATTGCCGTGATTACCGAATAGGAAGGCTCCATTGCACCTGGGAGTATCGCTATATCCTTATATTCCATGAAAGTAGAATCGTCTCCTTCAGCTGAATCATACACACGCGGCCGAAGTACGCTTCCGTCAATTTCTGCAATTCCCCAGAAGTTGGGATGAACACTCGTGATGACATATAGCATATCACCCGTTTTTCGTGCACCACTCATATACCCTTCTGCTCCAACCTCACGAATTAATGACGGGTTTTCTCTGTTTGCAATATTGTAAAGACGTACTGAAGTCATGCTATTCATTTGTATTATTCGTGCATTCGCTTCTTTATTTGACGCTTCTTCATAAGGTTCATATTTCTCCCCTAGGATAATTAAAGTGTCTCCTTCGAGAAATAACTGCGATGCATAAAAATCATCTTCCATCTTTACTTCAGACGCTTTTTTCATTTTCTTCGGGTCTCGAATGTCGGTAATTATAAGTTTACCGTTATTCGTTAAGCTATAAATGTAGGCATCGTCCATTTTCACAGTGTCCGCTTCGTCTACACCTTCAACTTGATTATTTGTCGTTGAGTGATCTGAATTTCCAGCTGAATCAGCCGAACTGTCTGATTTACTCACTTCCATCTCTTCACTGTAATTACTCGTTTCGTTCCGCAGTGCCAACGTTTGCTCAAAATATGCTTTCAATTCTTCAGCAGATGAAACCGCCTCGACTTTATCTTGAACAACAAACTTTAATTCCTTTTTTTGTAATGTTTTATTTCCTTTTACTGCAGATTTATTCACATGAAATGTATACGTTCCTGCAGTTAACCCTTTAACCAAAATAGTATGCTTATCTGCATCAAGAATCATTTCAGCTTTAACACGTTTTCCTTGTGCATTTGTTATATACAAATCACCTGACTCTATTGACTCTGCTTTTAATTCTGATGAAAAATTAGCGCGCCATCCTTGTTCCGTTAGTGCAGTAGTAGGAGCAGTGACAGTCACTTTTCCGATTGAAAATGTAACGGCCACAACGCCAATTATTAATAACATGCTAATAATGATCCACACCCATCGCTTCTCCACGTTAACGACCCCTTCCATAATTTTCTTCTTATAGAAGTAGACTGTAATTATCAGATTTCGTTTCATTTTTTTGAAATTAATTTTTAAGTAGTCCAGAAAACTACCTCTTGGAACGTTGTTTACTTCCTGATTGATGTTGCATACTTTCACCAGGACGTTGTTTACTTCTCAGGACACGTTGCGTACTTTCTCATTAACGTTGTATACTTCGGGAGATGTTGCATACTTTCGCCAGGACGTTGTTTACTTCTCGGGACACGTTGCGTACTTTCTCATTAACGTTGTATACTTCGGGCGATGTTGCATACTTTCGCCAGGACGTTGTTTACTTCTCGGAACACGTTGCGAACTTTTTCATTAACGTTGTATACTTCGGGCGATGTTGCATACTTTCGCCAGGACGTTGTTTACTTCTCGGGCCATGTTGAATACTTTCTCATTAACGTTGTATACTTCGGGCGATGTTACATACTTTCGCCAGGACGTTGTTTACTTCTCGGGCCATGTTGAATACTTTCTCATTAACGTTGTATACTTCGGGCGATGTTGCATACTTTCGCCAGGACGTTGTTTACTTCTCGGGACACGTTGCGTACTTTCCCATTAACGTTGTATACTTCGGGCGATGTTGCATACTTTCGCCAGGACGTTGTTTACTTCTCGGGACACGTTGCGTACTTTCCCATTAACGTTGTATACTTCGGGCGATGTTGCATACTTTCGCCAGGACGTTGTTTACTTCTCGGGACACGTTGCGTACTTTTTCATTAACGTTGTATACTTCGGGCGATGTTGCATACTTTCGCCAGGACGTTGTTTACTTCTCAGGACACGTTGCATACTTCTCCATTTCCGGTGTAAACTCAAAAAACCCGATGCCAGCAAATTACACTGACATCAGGTTCAATCTTTTATTACGCTTCGACGGTTGTATCCGAATGATTTTTCTTGAATACAAGTGCAAAGTAGCCAAATGTAATGACTAGGAATACCGCCATAAACCCAAGGAGAATACCGTTATTCATCCAAAGGAAAGACATGTCTCCTGTAGAAATCGATGCTTTAAACGCATGAACAGAATAAGTCATCGGTAATAATACGTTGAAAATTTGTAACGGTGCTGGAATTAATTCAAGTGGGAATGTTCCCGCACTTGTTGTTAACTGTAAAATTAGTACCAGGATCGCTACAAACCTACCTGCATCACTTAAAATTGTAACAAGCATTTGAACTAAGGCGATAAATGTATAACTTGTAATAATTGCCGTCAATATGAACATTGGCGTGTTAATTGTTTCCATACCGAGACCATACTTTACGATTCCGACTGCAATCAAAGCCTGTAATAAACCGACGATTGCAAGTACGGATACTTTACTACTAAACCAAGCTAAAGCACCAGTTGGTCGCATCGCTGGTTCAACGAGTGGAAAGACAATTGATAACAAAAGTGCTCCTACGAACAATCCGAGAGATAAAAAGTAAGGTGCAAATCCTGTTCCGTAGTTCGGTACATGATTGATACCCTCTTTTTCTATATCTACAGGAGCTGCTGCCATTTCATACGTTTTATCTGTTGCATGAACTTCATTTGCTGTACTGTTTGCTTCACCTAATTTTTCTTGTAGTGTTCCAGCACCTTCATTGAGTTCAATCGTTCCATCAACAAGTTTACCTGAACCGTCTGCAAGTTCTTTTGATTTCGATGCGAGTGTTCCTGTGCCTGCTTTCAGTGTTTGGCTACCTTCAGTTAATGTTGAAAGACCAGAAGCTAATTCAGATGAACCTTTTTGCGCATCTCCTACGCCATTTGTTAACTGTGAAAGGCCTGATGCAAGCGTGCTATTTCCCGAGGCTAACGCGGCCGATCCTTCACGAAGTTTTGCAGATGAACCATTAAGTTCATTTAAACCAGCAAGTGCTTGACCGTTTGCCGCAGCAAGTTGACCAGCAGCTCCGTTTAATTCAGCAGCCCCTGTTGATAATGCGCCTGTTCCTGTGGATAAACCTTGTAAACCTGTCGATAACTCTTGACTACCAGCTTTTAATTGTCCAAGTGCCGCGTTTAGTGCTTCTTGTTGCTCTGGCGGTAATGAAGCAAGTATCGGGCTAAGTTTCTCCGATAATCCATTAATACCAGCGTTCAAATTTGATGCACCTGTTGCTAGTTGTCCCGTCGCTCCGTTTAGTTGTTGAGACTTTTCACTTAACGTACCGACTGCAGCGTTGAATTCTTTTTCTTTTTGTCCAATTTGTCCGTAACTTTCAGCCAGTTTACTAACACCATTTGTATATTGAGTTATTCCAGTATTTAATTCCCCTGCTCCAGCTGATGCTTTTCCCGCACCTGCCAATAAATCAGATGAACCTGTCGCTAATTTGTTAAGTCCTGTATTCAAGTCTCTTGCGCCTGTAGCTGCTTTCTCTGCGCCTCTCGATAACTTATCAGTACCGTCTGCAAGCGTCACCGTGCTGCCTGCTAACGTCTCTAAGTAACCTTTTAAATCACTAGCCCCTGTGGATAATTTAGAAGCTCCATCTTTTAACTTCCCAGCACCGTCAGCAGCTTCCCCGAACCCATCACCCATTTCAGTTATAGAGTCAAAAAGTTTTTCTGCATAAGTGGCTGCTACTTTTTCATTTACCTCAGCACGGATTCTATCCATTGCCGTTTCACCAATCTGTGCGGATAAAAAGTTGAAACCTTCGTTTGGTTTATAAACAATCGTTAATTTTTCAGGATTGTCATCTAGTAGTGTAGTCGCATGTTCCGAAAAGTTCTCTGGAATCTCAATCACGACGTAATAATCTTGTTCTGCCAATCCATTTTCAGCATCTTTTTTTGATACGTTTGTGAATTTAAAAGTTTGGTCATCTATTAATGTATCCGTCAGTTCTTTCCCAAGGGTTAACTGTTCGCCCTCCATTTCCGCGCCTTCATCAAGATTGACAACGGCAACCGGCAAATCTTCCATGTTCGCATATGGATCCCAAAAAGCCCATAAGAACATACCTGCATATAATACTGGAATAAATAAAATTGCAATCATTGGTACAATCATTTTACGTGTACGAAGTAGCTGTTTCCACTCCGCCCAAGCCATTGTTTTTTTCATCAATAAATCTCCTCCTGAACCAGTTGACCATTACCCTCAACCAGTCACTTTAAATTAAAAAAAGAGTCTCAAACACAGTCAATTTCATAATTTGATTTTATCGCCACACCACTACAATATATAGTTGAGTAAAATCGCTCTCAACTATATATTGTAGTGATGTTACGGATTTATGTAATTATGAATTTGACTCAACTAAGAGACTTTTAAATATCGTCCCACTAAGTAAGTTTACAATACGATTTTCTTCTAACTCCGTATCGTGTGTCTTACTCCAATCCACAACAAGTGACATATACGCTTTAAATAAAAGATAAGCAACAAGTTCTGAGTCGCATGTTTTTAATTCGCCTCTAGCAATTGCATTTTCTATCTTTTCTTTTATAAAATTAACAAGTTTTTTTTCTATCATTTGAAGCACATCGCCTACAGCAGGTGTTCGAAGTTCCTTCTCTTCATCAATTAACTTTGCATATAATTGATGTGTTTGGCGGAATTTTAACATTTGCATCAGTCTCGCATGTGCATTCTCTTCAAAAGATGCACCTTCAGTAGACACACTATCAGCTTCAGTTTTCATTTCATCAATTAACTTTATAATGATGGCATTGAACAACTCTTCTTTATTTTTAAAGAATGTATAAATTGTCCCTTTTCCTACATTTGCAATTTTAGCAACTTGATCCATCGTTGTTGCTTTATAGCCAAATAATGAAAATGATTTTGCTGCTGCTTCTAAAATCTCTTGCCTGCGGTCCATTCTTCCACCTCGCTTTTAACTGTTTCAATAGTTGACCATAAAACAGTTTCAGTCATCTAGTCATTATATTACGCCAGGTAACTATGAAATGCAAGTATTTTATTCAGATATATTTCGTGTTATATACAACTATAATAAATTTTTCAAGCATAAAAAAAGTCCAAAAAGGATTATCCCTTAACGGACTTATTTTTTCCTTATTTAAGTGGGCTCATTTCCAGTCGCTAAACCTTCTTCAAACGGTTGTACAATAACAAATCCTTCTCCCGAAAACTCCATTTGAATGGATTCTCCACTACCCCGTCCAAGGAATGTTCGGAAACTAATGTCAGTTCTAAACTCAGGCGTTAAATTGCCTGACCAAGCAACAGTCGCATTCGGATCTGTTATAACAGATTCACCAGGACGAACGAGTAATGTTAACGGCTCATAGTGTGAAGTAATGGCTACTCTTCCCTTACCTTGCAACTTCACATTAAATAACCCACCTGACATCATACCTGCCATTTTCCTCATCAATTTAATGTCCCATTTAATACTTGGTTCAAAGGCAAGTAAATCGTTACCGTTTACTGTGATTGATTCATTATTCAACTCAAATATTGTGATTTTCTTTCCTTGATCGGCTAAATAAAGTCGACCATTTCCAGTAGCTTTCATTAATGAAGTACCTTCACCCGTAAACGCCTTTTTAAACAATTGACCTACACCATGTTCTAAAATTCTTTCACGTTCAAATTTAATTTGACCTGTGTAAGAAATCATTGAACCCGTCTTCGCCCAAACCAAGTCTTTTAAGTTCACTTCAAGAATACGTGGTGTTTCTAATTCAAAAAAGTCATTTTCACGCTCATCTTGTTGTGTTTGTCTAATAAATTCATCAATTGTATAGTTGCTCATTTAATCAATCCTTTCTCACTTATAAATCTTATTCATACTTACGTATTTAGAGAAGTTAAGTTTCAAAAGTTAATAAAAAGGCTTGGAAAAGTAAATTAATTTTTCAAATCGTTGATTTACGTTCCAAGCGGGCGGTCCGTGTGCCTCCTCGTCGCTTCGCTCCTGCGGGGTCTCAGCTGGACACGCTTTTGAGGGCACTGAAAAAGTCAGGTTTTCCTTCAATCCCGTTGATTTCCGTTCCGAGCGGACACGTCTTCAATCTCCTCGTCGCGAAAAGCGCGCTCCTGCGGGGCTTTCAGATCGTGTTGTTTCCGCTGGAGTCGCCGATTTCCACTTCAATCAACTAGATGCAGTATTATTGATTTCATCTTATATTATATTTTTCACTTCACTGTTGCAGGATCTAATGTTTTCAACAATTCGACTGCTTTATGAATCTTTTCTACCTTCTGAACAAGAGCCAATCTAACAAACCCGGCACCCTCAGAGCCAAATATACTTCCTGGCACCATGACAACACCACATTGTTCAATTACTTTAAAGACAAATGCTTTATCATCCAAATCATATGGGTATTTTGCCCAAACAAACATACCTCCACTTGATGGTGTAGGTGTCCATCCAATCTCCTCTATTCCAGCCATTAATACTTTATGTCTTTCTGAAAACTCTACGCGTAGACGATCCGTGATTTCTTCAGCATTGTCTAAAGCAACTACAGCCGCTTCTTGAATCGGACCAAAAGTTCCATAGTCCAAGTTCGATTTCAACTGTCTAATAATCGCAATCATTTCAGCATTCCCTACAATATAAGCTATACGAGCACCCGCTAAACTAAAGCTTTTTGATAATGAATTAATCTCCATGCCGACTTCCATCGCACCCGGTGTCGACAGGAAGCTAATCGGTGAATCACCTTCAAAATAATACTCTGAGTAGGCTGCATCATGAAGTACAATAACATTGTACTTCCGAGCAAAAGCAACTACTTTCTCAAAAAACGCAGCAGTAGGCATTGCGGGAACTGGATTTCCCGGTAAATTCAAAATGAGTAATTTTGCTTTTGTAGCTACATCTGCAGGTATTTCTTCCAAATCAGGTAAAAAGCCATTTTCTTCAAGAAGTGGCATATAGTAAGGAACTGCGCCAGCAAGCTTAATTCCAGCATCATAAGCCACATATGCTGGATTCGTTGTTAATACAAAATCACCTTCATCGCAAAAAGCAAACGGTAAATGGACGAGCCCTTCTTGTGAACCCATAGTTTGAATTACTTCTGTTTCAGGATTGATTTCAACATTAGAACGCCTTTTATAGTAATTTGCTACGGCTTCATTAAATTGTTTACTACCTCCAAGTGTATAGCCGTAAGAACTGGCTAAAGCACTTTTTTCGGATAAGATATCCCTTACTTTTTCGTCCGGTGGAAGGTCAGGACTTCCAAGGCTCAAATCGATAAGCTCACTACCCGTTGCTTTTTTAACTTCGGCTGCAGCTCTTAAATCCCCGAATATTGCTGGCTCAAATATAGACATTTTTTTAGATGGTTCAATTTTCAATCGTAAGCACTCCTTATGTATGGAAAAGGTATTTTCTATTTTATTTTATCACATGCATGAATCGTACAGTGATAAATCAATAGAATAAACCACGTAAAGATGCTAAGAGAATTATTGCTATCCTCTTAGCATTTATCATTTATAATCCAAAGTTATTTTTGATCACCATTATTAAGTTCACTCGTCTACCCAAGCAGGCAACATTGAACTTAACTCCTTATCCTCCCGATAACCAAGTACAAATTCAGCTTGCATAATTGTATGAATTTCACGGGTTCCTTCATAAATAACAGGCGCTTTTGAATTCCGTAAAAATCTAGCTACAGGATATTCATCTGAATAACCATAAGCACCATGAATTTGAAATGCATCATCCGCTGCTTTATTTGCAAAATCACAAGCTTGCCATTTTGCTAAGGACGTTTCTCGCGTGTTCCGTAACCCTTTGTTTTTCATTTCACCGGCACGATATACGAGAAGTCTACTCATTTGGTAGCCCGCTTCCATATTGGCAATCATTTGTTGGACAAGCTGATGTTTGCCGATTGGTTTACCAAAGGTTTCACGCTCATTGCAATACTTAACACTTTCCTCTAAACAACCCATAATGAGCCCAACAGCACCCGCAGCTACTGTGAATCTACCGTTATCAAGTGCCGACATTGCAATTTTAAAGCCTTCACCCTCTTCACCTAATAAGTTCTCAGCCGGAATACGCATATCATCGAAAAATAATTCACCTGTATTACCGGCACGTATACCGTATTTCCCTTTAATTGCTTTAGATGAAAAGCCCGGAGTTGTCCGTTCAACAATAAACGCACTAATACCGTGGTGCTTCTTTTCTTTATTCGTATACGCGAAAATTAGAAAGTTATCTGCAGAATCACATAAAGAAATCCATGTCTTCTGACCGTTCAAAATATAATCATCTCCGTCACGCACCGCGGTTGTCGTCATTGCAGCAACATCGGAACCCGCTCCCGGTTCAGTCAATCCGAACGCACCAATTTTTTCACCCTTCGCTTGCGGTACAAGGAACTTCTCCTTCTGGTTTTCATTGCCCCACTGCATAAGGGTCATCGAATTCAACCCAATATGAACCGATACCGCCGTACGAAAAGCAGTATCACCACGCTCAAGCTCTTCACATAATATAGCGAGCGAATTGTAATCCATGCCACTACCAGCATACTTTTCCGGTATACAAACACCCATGAATCCCAGATCCGCAAGTTTTTGCCAAATTGCTGGGTCAAAGCCGCCTTCAGCATCCCACTGCTGTATATTCGGCATAATCTCATCATCTACAAAATGTCGTACAGTATGCCTAAGCATCTTTTGTTCCTCTGTAAAACCGAAGTCCATCATTATTCCCTCCTTTCTCCATTAAAAAGGTTTTGGTTTACTCATGTTCCAAAATGCCTAACGTCAGAACTTCTTCAATAATAACGCCACGCTTTTTTAACTCTGAAATATACAATTCACCTGGAATAATTTTTTCTGGTGGATAAACACCACGCTTTGAAATCGCACCGTTTCCAATCAATTGGGCAATGATTGACACCGTATTTGCAGTCGCGCGTGCCATTGCTGTAATATTCACAGACTTATCCTTTTCAGTAATTAAATTATACTCGTAAGTACAAGGTTCTCCTGACTTTTCACCACTAACAATAACACGGAGCAACACAGCATCAGATTTCTTGCCAAGTTTTAGTTGTGAAGAAAGTTGTTCTCTCATGACGTCACGTACTTTTATATATTTCCCATCAATAATTACTTCATTCTCACGAGATAGTAGCCCCAAATCAACAAGTAGTTGGAACTTTTCCGCATGCCCTTTGTATCTAATTGTTTTATATTCCAATGTATTTACCGAATAAAATGATTCCGTCATTGTAGATGTGCCACCCGAAGTATGGAACGCTTCTAACTCCCCATATCCATCAAAATGAATTGATTCAACTTCTGATAAAGAAGGGACTATTTTTAATTCACCGTTGCGAATAACCCTCGAAGGATCTGTATAGTGATCGAACACACCTTCAATCGAAAAGACAACATTGTAATTCAGGGGCGGCTCGGGCTTTACTGGAATTCCACCAACAAAAAGCTTTATAGATTCAACTTTATCGAGTTTTCCCGCGCCGTATCCTGCAAGAATATTTATCATTCCAGGTGCTACACCCAGATCTGGAATAATTGTCACACCTTTTTCTGCAGCTTGCTTATTTAGACGAAGTACTGCTGTAGTAGCCCCGCCAATATGCCCTCCTAAATCAATTGAATGAACGCCCAGTTCAATTGCAATTTTCGCAACCTTTTCATTAAACGTATAAAAAAGTGCATTAACAACAACATCACCCAAGGCCATAACGTCTCCTAGTAATTCATCATTATTCGCATCGAGCCATAAAATATCGAGCTTATCAGACATTAACTCTTCGGCAAATTTTTCCGCATGTTCTACATTTAAATCTGCCAAATATACTTTCTGTACATTATTACTTTTCACGAGATCTCTAGCTGTCTCTTTACCCATTAATCCTGCGCCGAGTACAACTACTTTCATTTAACCATCTCCTTACTTACAAGTTTTCAGTTATCAATTTGCGCACGTTGCAACTTCCCACTGAAATCAATATAAATACTCTTCCATTCCGTAAAGACATCAAGCGCCGCGACACCAGAATCTCGGTGACCATTACCCGTTCCTTTTGTCCCACCAAACGGCAAATGAATTTCTGCCCCGGTTGTACCTGCATTTACATAAACAATACCTGTATCTAAATCACGTTGAGCTTGAAAAACTTTGTTTACATCACGAGAAAATATTGAACTTGAAAGTCCGTAAACTACGCTATTATTAACTTCAATCGCTTCTTCTAAACTACTGACTTCAATTAGAGACACGACTGGCCCAAAAATTTCTTCTTGCGCAAGACGACTATCCCATAAAACATCTGTAAATAATGTCGGCTCAAAGTAATGACCTTTCGCAAGATCACCATCCGTTAATACATTTCCACCTGCGAGTAGTTTTGCTCCTTCTTCTTTTCCAATTTCTACATAACTAGCAATCTTGTCGAGTGCTTTTTTATTAATAACAGGACCAATTTTCACAGATTCATCAAGACCATTACCGATCGTTAGCTGTTTCATCTGTTCCAAAAGTTTTCCCTCAATCTCTCCCTTTACATCTTTATGCACAATGACCCGACTACATGCCGTACAACGCTGTCCAGCTGTTCCAAAGGCACTCCAAAGAATCCCTTCAACGGCTAGATCAAGATCCGCGTCATCCATCACAATAACCGCATTCTTTCCACCCATTTCAAGTGAGACTTTCTTTAGATGACGTCCCCCTGTTTCAGCAACATGTCGTCCAGTTTCAGTCGACCCCGTGAATGATATGACACGTACATCCGGGTGTTCAATCATTGCTGTCCCAACATCAGCACCTGCACCGAATACAATATTTGCTACCCCTTCTGGTAATCCAACTTCGTCAAATATAAGTCCCATTTCATACGCCATCATTGGTGTTTCTGTCGCAGGTTTCCAAATAAATGTATTGCCTGCCACAATAGCCGGAAATGACTTCCACGTTGCAATTGCTATCGGGAAATTCCATGGTGTAATTAATCCCACAACCCCAATCGGTGCACGCACACTCATTGCAAACTTATCTTGCAATTCAGATGGTACCGTTTCGCCAACTAGACGACGTCCTTCTCCTGCCATATAAAAAGCCATATCAATTCCTTCTTGTACCTCACCACGTGCCTCTTCAATTACCTTTCCCATCTCAGTCGTCAATACCTGAGATAGATGTTCTTTTTTCTCAATCATTATACGTCCTATTTCATATAAAAAATCTGCACGTTTTGGTGCCGGAACGAGCGCCCATTTTTTCTGAGCATCCTTCGCAGCTTTCACGGCAAGATTAACATCCTCTTTCTTGGAAAGCCTAACTTGCGCAACTTCTTCACCATTCGCAGGATTCGTAACCGTCGTAAAATGAGCTCCCCCCGCCTCTTGCCACGATCCTCCGATGTAATTATTCAATTGCATAGTAAACATTCCCCTTCCATACGAAATATGTTCATTAATACTCTTTCGACAAACTTACTAGAACTCCTTTGCAGGTCAATTAATTTCATAATAGGGTTTTATTGCTACATCACCACAATATATAGTTGAGTTGAAGCGTTCTCAAACTATATGTTGCGTCGTTGTAGCAGATTAATGTCATTATGAAATTGATTCAGGTCTCGGAATATTCAGAATCACAAAAACCCCAGACATGAATTATATGTCTGGGGTTTTACATAAATGAAGATTAGTTAGCGGCTATTAACTTACTTTGTAATTAGATAATCTTCTACAACAAAGGTATTGATGTTTTTTATGTGACTCGCCATAGAAGCTGGAGATACATCAAACAACTTAGCAGCAGCAGTTTTTGTCATTGGATCTTCTGTTAATAAATCTAGGTCAACAGCTGTTACGAATGCAGCAGCTGCAACTACATTTGCTTTACGAAAATTTGGCTGCGTTTTAATAAAATAAGCAGCACAAATGTTTTTAATTAACTCTTTTTCTTCTTGATCCGTATTTCTTTCTTCTAGGACACTATTGAGTAGCTCTATTGTTTCACTTTGAATAGGTGTTAAATCCTGTTCACTTGGTTCAATTATAGTTTCTTCAACTTGCCCAGTAACTATTGGTCTTCCAAGTAAAATAGCATAAACCTCTAGCATATGTTCTTCTAAAAGATTAGTTTTAGATGCTGCTTTATTTAATTCAGAAAACGACTGAATAGCTAATTCTAAAGCGCCATCTTCATCTTTAACACACATAAGAGATGAAACGATTTTAACACTTTGTTTCTTAATTTGATCTTGAGGTAATACAATCCCCAAAACAAGTACGCCGCAACTTAATGCCATCTTCTCATTTTGTTTCAGATAATACGTTTCCGATCCAATTAATTCTTTAATTTCTAAATAACCATTTTCTTCAGCAACCACTTTACCAAGTAGTATAAGCGGTTTCTTCCAAGTCTCTACTACTTCTTTTACATTACTTCTTAATGTCTCATTTAAGATATCTGATAGATAATTTTCCCACAAATCTCTTCTTGAAATTAGAATATAATATGCACTGACTGCCTCTTCAATACTTTTCATATCCCACAGATTTCCTACTTCTTCTTTCCAAGAATTCGTATATGTTTCGAACTCGTCAAACTTTACTTGTTTCGAGATTACCTCAAATGAATTATAAAGAATTTGATTTAAATCTTGGTCTACCTGCTTGTCCAAAAATACTTCGTTTTTTCCAGCACAACATTTCTTATATTTTTTCCCGCTCCCACATGGGCATGGGTCATTTCGTCCTACCATTTATAATCACAACCTTTTCTTTCGTTGAAGTATAGGCTTAGAAAACCTAACGCATATGTTTATCATAACAGAAAACAAAAAGCTCTGTACAAGTCATCATGACTTACACAAAGCAATCCATTTAATTTTCCGTTTTCGATACTTCTGTATTGAAGTTGTTGCTTTTTGGTGGTTTTGCCCGTTTTATAAACAATGATAAAAGTAATGCTACTACTGCAACAATCGTCGAAATATGGAACGCATAGGTAATTCCTTCTAACAATGCATCTCGCTGAATTCCCAATTCAAAAATCTTTAGATCAGAAGCAGATGTCGGAATCTTACCAGAAGCCTTTGCTTCAGCAAGCATACTTATACCAAAAGAATCACTTCTCTTCGTCATAATTGTTAAGAGTAAAGCTGAACCTATCGCGCCTGATACTTGTTGTAAAGTGTTATTCATCGCCGTGCCATGTGGGTTTGAAATCATGGGTAGTTGATTTAATCCATTAGTCATAACAGGCATCATCACAAGTGCCATTCCTACCATACGAGCAGTATACACTAGCATGATGTGGAAATAACTAATCTCCAAATCAAACTGGCTCATGTAATATGTCGTGACAATTGTAATTGTCAAACCAATAATCGCCATAGCACGCGCGCCGTATTTGTCAAATAATATCCCAGTTATTGGAGACATAATCCCCATAAGAAGTGCACCTGGAAGCATTAGAAGTCCCGAATCAAGTGGCGAAATACCTCGAATTGTCTGCACATATAAAGGCGTTAAAATCATTGCTGAGAACATCGCAATTGATAACACTATTGATATGGCTGAAGATAAGGCAAACATTGGGTGTTTGTAAATTCTAAAATCAAGTAAAGGCTCGTCAATTCGTAGTTGACGGAGAATAAACGAAACGAGTGAAATCGCACCAATTATTATTGTTCCGTAGACAATTGGTGAGTCCCATCCTTTGTCTCCCGCCGAACTAAATCCATATAGTAGTCCTCCAAAGCCAATTGTCGATAGCAATAGGGAAAACACATCTAATTTCACATCTCGATTTTCTGTGATATTACGTAATTTGAAAATAGCATAAACCAATGTCAATAAAGCGATTGGTAAAACAATTTCAAATAATGTACGCCATGTATAATGTTCAATAACCCAACCTGACAACGTAGGCCCAATCGCAGGTGCACTAAACATAACTAAACCGAACATCCCCATCGCTGCACCGCGACGCTCAATGGGAAATGCAGTTAACATAATATTCATCAAAAGCGGCATCATCATTGCAGAACCCGAAGCTTGAATCATTCTTGCGATGACTAGCAAACTAAATGATGGTGCAATAATCGCTATAAATGTTCCGAGTGAAAATAATGTCATTGCAGTAATAAATAACTTTCTGTTCGTAAATTTTTGAATAAAAAAGGCGCTCGCCGGAATTAGTATACCATTTATAAGCATATATCCAGTCGTCAGCCATTGGACTTGAGAAGGCTTAATTGAAAACTCATCCATAATAGCCGGCAGCGCAATGTTTAGCAATGTATTATTCAAAAACGCAATAAATGCGCCAACAAACATAATTGCTATCATGCCATAAGGCGGTTTTTCGTGCATTTTTTTTATGTCCATCTTGTTTCCTCCACTCACTATCTATTATACCTTGGCATAAATATATCCATATCTTCCCCAAGTTTGCTTGAAAAATCCCATAAAGATCCGTGACGTCCGTCAACAGTTTTAATTAGATTTAATTAACACATAAAAGATTGTTTTTTTATCACTTTTTATATACTATACCGATAGTACAATAAATGCAATAAAATTAAACTACTCCTTCGTTATTCATTGATAATACAACGTTTTACAGCTATTATATAAATAGACTTAAAGTATAAGGATGATGATGATGAACAATCGCAAACAACAAGTATTGCAAATCGCGAAGCGTCTTTTTGTGGAAAAAGGTTTTGCTGCCACATCTGTTCAAGATATTTTAGACGAAGCTAAGTTATCTAAAGGTACGTTTTATAATTACTTTTCTACAAAGAACGAATGCCTCATGGCTATATTAGAACAAGGTCGCAATGCTACAATGATTAGAAGGCAAGAATTAATTATAGGACAAGATTTATCCAATAAAAGTATTCTTGCTTCTCAAATCTCAACTAGATTAGAGATAAATCGCGAGCATAATTTGATACCTATATTTGAAGCTGTCTTTTTTTCAATAGACCCAGATTTAAAGAAATTCGTTAAAAATCATCATTTAGGAGAACTTTCTTGGCTTACCAACAGATTCATCGATATTTACGGTGAAGATGCCGCGCCTTATGCTCCTGACTGCGCCGTCTTAACGCTGGGTATGATGCAACATATGATTCATGTTTGGATGGCCAGGACTAATGAGGAGATTCATCCAATAAAACTTGTTACTTATGTATTACGGCGAATTGATTCAATCATGTTTGATATGATAAAAAGTAAAGATAAAATTCTAGCAAGTGATGTTTTTTCAGATTTTGAAACACAACTAGACAGGGATACTCATACAAAAAGTCTACTCTCTAGATTATCTACATTCCAAACTGAATTAAACGAAGACCAATTAGAACTTAAACAATATACTCAGTTTCTAATAGATGAAATTAATTCCACCTCCCCAAGAATTAAACTAATTGAGGCTGTTGTTCGCTCATTTAGGGAGTCTTTAATTAACTCAACTCATGATCGGGAAGCACAAGATTTAGCCGCATGTGTGTGGATTTACTTAGAAACACTTGAAAAATAAGCAAAACCACGCCAATAACGGGCGTGGTTTCTTTAAAAACAATAGTATTTCTTTGCATACATACTTAAAAAGTATAATCTTTCTCCATAAAAGTCAAACCCAAATAGCTAATCCTTATCTTTAAATGAGCGTTCGATAATTGTCGAAACATGTGTTTCAGACTCAGAAATTAGTTCTTCTATAAATCGACCTGTGCTTCCCCATAAATCAAGATTTTTATGAATTAAATTAAAAATCAACTTTTCACAGTTATTTTTTTCTTCTTCTAAATTTGTAAGTCTGTTTAAACAATGAGTTTCAATCTTCCTTAAAACTTCAATTCTTACTTCATAAAGATCCGAGAAAAAAGATGAAAAATCTTCATTCTCAATCAAATCAATTGTAGCACGGACTTTTTGAATTTCTTTATCGTACATTTCCACTTGATCTTCAATAATGAATTGCAAATTCAAATGATTTTCAACTTTTACCAAGTTTTTGCGCATCGTTTTATGTGACTTACAATATTTAATCGCATTTTGCACTTCATGCTGCTTTGAATGCTTCCTAGGATGACAATCAAAAATTAAGTTCAGGTCATCTTTGATAAGGCCGGTGTATGCATTATAATAAATATTATTAAAGCGAGTAAGAACTTTTTTCATTTCTTTTCTCACCTTAGGATCATTTTTTTCTTCAGGATAATAAATATCCAACTGATTATATAAGTTGTTTATTCGCTTTACTTTTTTTCTAATATTAAGAAGATCGGAAAAGTTATTCAAATAAGCCCTCTCCTTTAACTAAACTTTATATTAGTTGATTTTATACACTTCACGCTAAAATATCAATGATTAATTATTCATTTAAGATTAAGAAAATATGCTACAATTGTAGAAAGAAAACGAGCGTTTATATAATATTGGAGGAGTATAATATGAAGGTTATTCAAACAGCAACAATATTCATTTCCAAATACCTTCCAATATGGATAGTACTCCTATCTTTATTGGCATACTTCTTCCCAAACGCATTCACTTCTATTCAAGGGCTAACAGGCGTTGGATTAGGGATGATATTTTTATTAATGGGCTTATCTTTATCCACAAAGAGTTTAGCCTCCATAATTAGAAAGCCCAAACACGCCCTATTAGGCATATTATTAAAATGGACAATCATGGTAGGCGTCAGTATTGCAATTGCGGCGCTTCTTTTCCCAAATGATCCCGAAATTGCAACAGGTGTTATTTTAGCTGGAACTGTTCCAAGTGGTACTTCTGCAAATATTTATACATTTATAGCAGGTGGTGAAGTTGCGCTCAGCATAACGATGGCGACTTTAGATACAGTTATATCACCAATTCTTACGCCGGCACTTGTTCAGGTGTTCGCTGGAAAGTTTATTCCGATAGCGTTTTGGCCAATCTTTTTAAATATTATTTATATCGTCTTTATTCCCTTATTCGCGGGATTACTTTTACAATGGCGTTGGTCTAAGAAAGCGGCTATCGTTAAACCCTATACTGCAGTTCTTTCACAGCTTGCATTATTCGTTGTCGTGTTATCCGTTATTTCTAATGCACAAAGTTCTTTGGAAGAAAATCTTTCGGTCCTCCCATTAATCTTTTTCGCTGTTTTTCTACAAGTTTCAATTCCAATGTTTTTAGGCTATGTCATATCAAAAGCTTTGAAAGTACCTGAGGAAAATGCGCGCGCAATACTATTCCACACTGGAATTTGTAACACTGCGCTTGCTGCAACACTAGCTATGGAGCATGTAAGTTCCCTTGCTGCGGTTCCAGCTGTTGCTAATATGGTCGTTAATTTAACAATAGGAGCAATTGTAGCAAATTTATTTGCAAGCAAATACAAGATTCCCTTACCTAACACTGAACAGAACTTTTAACAGACAGCATCCCCCAACTTTTCTACTGTGGGGGTTCCTATTAAATTAAGTCGAAACTGGGTAACTACCATTCCAAACTATATCCAAATAATGCTGTTTATCCGTGTCACCTTCCGTACTAATCATTAATATATGAGAATCATTCGTTAGGTCGAGCGCATCACATATTTCGTTTTTTCTATTCGCCAATAAATAATAAAACAATCCCATTGGTACAGCCCCGGATTCACCAGAAATAATTCTTGCATCATCTCCAAGTGGATTACCTAAGACCCTCATACCTGTTGCAGCAATGGAATCGTCACATGAAAATGTACCACATGCATATCGACGCAATATGCTGTAGGCTTGCCTATTTGGTTCGCCGCATGCCAATCCAGCCATAATCGTATTTAAATCGCCTGAAACAGATTCCATAGTTCCCTCTTCACTCATAAACGATTTATAATAGCAATCAGCAATGTTCGGTTCAACGATTATTATTTTAGGTGGATTTTCTTTGTAGCGCTTCACAAAATACGCCGCAATTCCTGCTGCAAAGGAACCTACGCCTGCTTGAAGAAATATATGCGTTGGGGCTTCACCATCTAAATTGTTAATTTCATCAACAATTTCTTGTCCCATAGATGCATAACCTTGCATAATCCACTCTGGTATCTCCTCGTAACCTTCCCAGCCTGTATCCTGCACCATAACCCAACCGTTTTCTTCGGCTAACTTTGCACTCATTCGTACTGTCTCATCGTAATTCACTTCTGTAACAGCAGCATATGCCCCTTCGTTTTGAATCGCTACAACTCGTTCTTTCGAGGAGCCTTTAGGCAAATAAATTCTAGACTTTTGTCCAAGTTCCCGCGCTGCCCAGGCAACACCGCGCCCATGATTGCCATCTGTCGCTGATATGAACGTAATTTCCCCTAGTTTCTCCTTAACTTCAGCTGTTTGCAATTCAGTAAACGATAGATCTGCTATATCCCTATCAAGTTGATTGGCAATGTATTTCCCCATCGCATATATTCCACCCAATACTTTAAAAGCATTAAGGCCAAATCGATAAGATTCATCTTTCACCTGTATACTAGCAACACTTAGATGCTTAGCTAAGTTCGTTAATGATCTTAATGGGGTTTTCGTGTAAAGAGGATGCGTTTGCTGAAACCTTAAAATTTTCTCCACTTCTTCTTTAGAAAATAAAGACAGTTCACCCTCTAGGTATTCCTTTGAACAATAATTGTTTTCCGCCCATTTAACTTTATTCATTTTTAATTATCCTCCTACTTTTTAAATAAAAAAATATGCTCTTTTGCTCTTTCGAAACGCATTCTACCGTATAGACCTATATCATCGCCTTTGGCATCTTTAAACAAAGCCCATACGCTCCACAAATAGTCTTGAAAAATCTTATGTAAAAGTACTCTTTCATACTCTATTTTGGTAATGGGGCGCTGAAAATAATATGCAAGAAAACTCTTTTCTTCTTTAGTAGTTAATCCTGATTCTAATGAGTATGCAGCTAAATCCCACAGCGGATCGAACATTCCACTATACTCCCAGTCAATCAAGTAAAGCATGTCCTCGCTATCCTCAATAAAGTTCTTATAAGTTGTATCTATATGGCAAGGACACTCTTTTACATTCAATGTCTCGTAGTACTTTTTTAACAATAAAACCTTTTCTTTCACTCTCTGAAACCCTTCATAAAATTGAGCATTTTCTCCCAAAGCCAACGCTTCGTATTTTTCCATGAGATTAAAAAGTTCAAACTGATTTTTCATAGCAAGATTCGTATCATGAAGCTTTCTTAATAAGCCTGATACTTTCTTCATCATTTCTCCACTTTTTGCAGTCTCAGGGACTATTAACTTTGCGCCTTTTATTTTCTCAGTTATCTTAAAACCACTTCCCGCATCAAAATACACTAATTTGGGGTTTATTCCAAGATTAGAACTAAACTCAAGATTCTCTTTCTCTTCCACTCTGTTTATAAAGTCCTCAGTACCTCTACCTGGAAATCGAACTATATAATTCTTTCCTTTTATAGAAGTTAAGTAATTAAGATTTGTCATGCCATTCATTTTTTCTTTAATTTGAATATCAGATTCATTTATTTGAAGCGCTTTCATTATTAGTAAAGTTAAGTCTTTCATCCAAAGAGCACCCCTTCGTTTATAATCATCACGCTTGCAATTAATTAAGGAATGAAGGATTAAAATTTCGACTTCTTAATTTTTTTCAAGACATAGTAATTTGATATGTTATTATTATACCATTCCCTCTAAAACAATACATTTAATATCGGCTCTAACAATTACACCTCGACTTAATTGCATCCAGATCTTTTCGATTTTGCTCGCAAGGCTCCCATCAATATAATTTAAAATAGCTGACATGATCGTATTTAATATGCAATCACGTTTTTTTAATTGGAATAAAACTAAACAGTTCACCAACACGCAGCGTCCAACTTTAAATTTATTTAACTATAAAGCAAGCCATTTAAAATTTTTAAATAAAAAACTACTTAACAACCAATTACTGGGTTGTTAAGTAGGGTGCATTACTTCTGAAGTTGTTTATTTTCATATGCTGTAATTTGGTCTTCGTACTGAAAAGTTAATTCAATCTCGTCCCAGCCATTTAACAACATTTGTTTATAATAAGGGTCAACTTCAAATGAATACGTCTGACCATCTTGTCCAGTTACGGTTTGTTCATCTAAGTTCACATCAACTGAATATGGTGACTCTTGCCCTTTTGCTAGTAATTCTTCTACTTCACTGACAGATAATGCGATAGTTAGAATTCCATTTTTCATACAATTACTACGGAAAATATCTGCAAAACTAGGTGCAATAACTACATTAAAACCATAATCTAAAATCGCCCAAGGCGCATGCTCTCTCGAAGAACCACAACCAAAGTTTTCATGAGCTACTAAGACCTTTGAATCTTTAAAACGCTCATCATTTAAAACAAAGTCTTTTATTTCGTTATCATTTTCATCAAAGCGCCAGTGGTAAAATAAATACTGCCCAAAGCCAGTTCTTTCAATACGCTTTAAAAACTCTTTTGAAATTATTTGATCCGTATCTACGTTTACCCTATCGAGCGGAGTTATTACACTCGTTACTTTATTAATCGGCTCCAATACCTCAACCTCCCCTTCGTTTCATTCTACATCAGACATGAGCAATTTCGATCTCTCGTACATCTACCATATGGCCTGCTATCGCAGCTGCTGCCGCCATCGCCGGGCTCATTAAGTGCGTACGTGAACCTGCACCTTGTCGTCCTTCAAAGTTTCGGTTGGATGTTGAAGCACATCGTTCGCCCGAGGGTACAACATCATCATTCATTGCTAAACACATACTACAACCTGACTCTCTCCACTCAAAACCAGCATCGAGGAAAATCTTATCCAGACCTTCATCTTCAGCTTGGGCTTTAACTGTTTTAGAACCAGGAACAATAATTGCTGTAACAGATTCATGAACCTTCTTACCTTCTACTATACTCGCCGCTTCACGTAAATCGCTTAGGCGTGCATTTGTACATGAGCCAATAAATACATTTTGAATTTCAATAGATGTAAGTGGAGCACCTTCTTCTAACCCCATGTACACAAGAGCCTTTTTAAGTGCGTCTCTATCAGACTCTGTCTTTTGATCAGCAATAAAAGGTACATGATTTGTAATACCTGACCCCATCGATGGGTTCGTACCCCAAGTTACAAAAGGTTCGATTTCATCAGCATCTATTTCAAGGTTAGTATCATAAACTGCATCTACGTCTGATGCAAGTGCTAACCAAGATGCCGCTGCTTTTTCAAATTCTTCGCCAGCCGGAACATATCTACGACCTTTCAAGTAGGAAATCGTCGTATCATCCGGACTGATTAGACCTGCCTTTGCACCAGCTTCAATCGACATATTACAAACAGTCATGCGCTCTTCCATAGACAAGTTACGAATTGCTTCTCCCGTATATTCAACAATATGGCCATTACCCATATCGATGCCAAATTTCGAGATAATCGCCAAAATAATGTCCTTCGCCGTAACACCAGTACCAAGTTTACCAGTTACACGAATCTCCATTGTTTTCGGTCTTGCTTGCCATAGCGTTTGAGTAGATAATACATGTTCAACTTCACTTGTTCCAATTCCGAATGCAATCGCACCAAAAGCACCGTGTGTTGACGTATGACTATCGCCACAAACAATTGTTTTTCCAGGTTGTGTTATACCAAGTTCAGGTCCTATAATATGCACAATTCCTTGATCTGGATGGTCCATATTCGCTAATGGAACGCCGAATTCATCACAGTTTGTTTGTAATGTAGTAATTTGTTTTTTAGCAATTGGATCAGAAATTACCGGCAAATTACGCGTCGGTACATTATGATCCATAGTAGCAAAGCATAAGTCAGGGCGTCGTACTTTCCGGCCCGCTAGCCGAAGTCCTTCAAACGCTTGTGGTGAAGTTACTTCATGTATTAGATGAAGATCAATATAAAGTAAATCTGGTATACCTTGTTCTTCATAAACTATATGTTGGGCCCAAATCTTTTCAATAATCGTCTTTGCCAATGAAGTCTCCCCCTTTCTTAGTTATAAGTAGACATAATGCTATTTGAGACAAATTGAAGATCTAGTTCATCTACAACCTTACTTGCCCACTCATCTGTAGAAAGTGCACGTTGTCCCCGTCCAGCTAAATCCGCCGTAAAGAATCCTTCTTCAAAGACAGCTTCTACTGCTTCTTCAATTGCTGCTGCTTCAATCTCCATATTAAATGAATACCTGAACATCATAGCAACTGAAAGAATTGTAGCTGCCGGGTTGGCTTTTCCTTGACCTGCAATATCTGGTGCTGATCCGTGAACTGGTTCGTAGATACCAAAGTCCTTAGAATTAATACTCGCAGAAGGAAGCATACCTAATGATCCCGTAATAACCGATGTTTCATCACTCAATATATCTCCAAATAAATTCTCTGTTAAAATAATATCGAACGCGGAAGGATTCGTTACGATTTGCATCGCGGCATTATCCACTAACATATGATTAACTTCAACATCAGGGTAGTACGATTTCTTCTCCTCAACAATTTCACGCCATAATTTACTTGTCGCCAGCACATTTTCCTTGTCGACAGATGTAATTCTACCTTTTCGTAGCCTTGCTAATTCAAAGCCTTTATCTACAATTCGTTCAATTTCTTCTCTTGAATAAACTAGCGTATCTACAGCACCTTCATTCGTACGACGGCTCGGTTCCCCGAAGTATAAGCCTCCCGTTAATTCACGAACGACTAATAGATCTACGTCTCTAACAATTTCTTCTTTAAGAGGAGAAGCTTGGAGTAATGATGGGACAGCTTTTACAGGACGAAGGTTAGCAAACAAATCAAAATGCTTTCGAATTGCTAACAATCCTTTTTCTGGCCGTAATTCTGGTGGATTTTCATTCCACTTAGGCCCTCCTACTGCACCAAGAAGAACAGCATCGCTCTTTTCACAAAGCTCGATTGTTTCACGAGGTAATGGTGAGTTGTAATTATCAATTGCTGTACCGCCAATAGAGCCGTACTCAATTTCGAACGTATGATTAAAACGTCTAGCAATAACTTGTAACACCTTTACTGCCGCTTCTGTTACTTCTGGTCCAATCCCATCACCTGGTAGAACTGCTATTTTCTTTTTCATTTAAGCTCTCCTCCTTATATTTTTTATTCCATTCACTTTTAAATTTACATTGCTAAGTAATATTGTTGATTTCCACTAATGGAAGATACCTTTCGCTTCAATCAACAATACTTTTCAATACTTCAAATTGTCTTTTCTTTTTCTAAACCTCTAGCTGTAACAAGTTGTCTATTTATAGCATTTAAATAAGCTTTTGCTGATGCTTCAAGAACATCTTGTGCAACGTCACGACCTGTAATAATCTCATCATTATATTTAAGGTGAATGACCGCTTCACCTAGCGCATCTCTGCCTTTACCGATTGAAGTAACTCGATAATCAAGAATTTCAATTTTACTTTGGACTAGCTCTTCAAGCGTGTTAAAGATTGCTTCTACTGGACCTGAACCGGTAGCAGTATTACTTGCTTCTTTACCACTTGGTAAAATAACAGCAACCATCGCTTTCGGGCTTCTTCCAGATTCGTATTGAACTTGAACATCTGTTAATTCATAAATCGGCATATCTTTGTAGTCTATTTGCTGATCTGTGAATAATACAAATAAATCTTGTTCAGTAATTTCTTTTTTACGGTCTGCCAAGCGTTTAAACTCAACGAAAGCATCATTTAGCTCCTCATCAGTTAACTCGAAGCCCATTGTAATAGAACGATCTTTGAAAGCATGTCTACCTGAGTGTTTGCCGAGCGCAAGAGGTATATCACTCTCACCAATTAATGCTGGTGTAATAATTTCGTATGTTTCTCTATTTTTCAACATGCCGTCTTGGTGAATTCCTGACTCATGTGCAAAAGCATTTTTACCAACAATTGCTTTATTCGGTTGTATTACAACACCCGTTAATTGACTTACTAACTGGCTTGTACGTTTGATTTCTTTTAAATTAATGTCCGTCGTGAAATTATAGACATCTTTACGAATATGCAAAGCAACTGCAATTTCCTCAAGCGCCACATTTCCTGCACGCTCACCAAGTCCATTAATTGTACCTTCAATTTGATCTGCACCATTTTCAATCGCTGCAATTGTGTTAGCTGTCGCCATCCCTAAATCATCATGACAATGAGCTGATAATTTAACTTTATCAATACCCATAACATTGTCCTTCAAATATTTAAAGAGCGCTCCGTATTCTGCAGGCGTTGCGTAACCAACTGTATCTGGAATATTGATTGTTGTAGCCCCTGCTTGAATAACTTTTCCAACAATTTTAACAAGGAAATCCCAGTCTGAACGAAACGCATCTTCTGCAGACCATTGAACGAGTGGAAACTTTTTACGTGCATGTTTCACTGCCTCAACAGCAATTTCAACAACCTGATCAGGCGTTTTATTTAATTTATATTCCATATGAATAGGAGAAGTTGCTAGAAAAACATGAAGATGAGGCTGTTCAGCACCTTTTAGCGCTTCCCAAGAAGTGTCAATATCACTTTTCATTGCTCTCGCTAAACCTGTAACTGTCGAATTTTTCACTTTATTCGCAATACGCTGAACCGCTTCAAAATCACCAGGGGAAGAAGCAGGAAATCCTGCTTCAATAATTGTTACCCCAAGCTTTTCTAGTTGACGTGCAATTTCAAACTTTTCTGCTGTATTTAAATTAATCCCAGCGGCTTGTTCACCATCGCGTAGTGTTGTGTCGAAAACATCAATTTTTCGCACTCTTCACCACTTCTTTCTCTCCAATCTTCTTGCCTGCATTTACAAAAGGCATCATTTCGCGAAGTTTTTGTCCAACTTCTTCGATTTGGTGTTTTTCTTCTTTTTCAGTGATAGCGTTAAAGTTTGGACGGTTATCTTCGTTCTCTTTGATCCATCCGCGTGCGAATTCTCCTGATTGGATTTCAGAAAGAAGTTCTTTCATTCTATCTTTTGTTCCAGCATCAACAATACGATCTCCAGCTACATAATCGCCCCATTGTGCAGTGTCAGAGATTGAGTAACGCATTCCTGAAAGTCCACCCTCATACATAAGGTCAACGATTAGTTTTAGTTCATGTAATGTTTCAAAGTAAGCAAGTTCTGGCTGATATCCTGCTTCAACAAGCGTTTCAAATCCTGCTTTTACAAGTGCAGTTGTTCCACCACAAAGTACTGCTTGCTCGCCGAATAAATCAGTTTCAGTTTCTTCTTTAAATGTTGTTTCAAGAACGCCTGCACGTGCACTTCCGATACCTTTAGCATAAGCAAGAGCAACATCTTTAGCTTGACCAGATACGTCTTGGTATACAGCGAATAGAGCTGGTACGCCTGCGCCTGCTTCGAATGTTCTACGAACTAGATGTCCCGGTCCCTTTGGTGCAACTAAGAATACGTCAACATCTGCAGGTGGTTTGATTTCGTCAAAGTGAACGTTAAATCCGTGTGCAAATACAAGTGATTTTCCAGCTGTAAGTGCATCTTTTATTTCTTCATTATAAACTTGTTTTTGTCTTTCATCTGGTAACAAGATCATGATTAAATCAGCTTGTTCAGATGCTTCTTTCACTGTTGCAACTTCTAGGCCATCTTCTTTTGCTTGATCAAATGATTTACCTGGTCTAACACCAACGATTACATCAAAACCTGAATCTTTCAAGTTACGAGCGTGTGCGTGTCCTTGTGAACCGTATCCAATAATTGCTACTTTCTTCCCTTGTAGTAAACCTTCGTTGATATCGTCGTTATAATACATTTTAGCCATTTTTAATTTCCTCCTAGTGTGTTTTCATCTTTTTTATTTTAATATGGAAAGCTGTGGTGATTGTACTTTTTGCGTTTCTCTTACAAATGCTGTTGCACCTGTACGAGTTAATTCTTTTATACCATATGGTTTTAGTAAATCAATAAACGCCTCAATTTTGTCAGGATTTCCTGTCACTTGATAAGTAATTACATTTTTACTCATATCAATTACTGTCGCGCGGAAAGGTTCAATAATACTATTTATTTCCGCACGCATATGAGGTGGTGAGATTACTTTAATGAGTGCAAGCTCCCTCATGACGATTGCTTTATCAGTAATATCATCTACTTTAATGACATCAATCTGCTTTTGTAGTTGTTTTGCAAGTTGTTCTATTTTACTTTTGTCTTCTACATGTACGATGAACGTCATTTTCGACATGCCTGCTTGTTCCGTATGACCAACAGTTATACTTTCAATATTAAATTGCCGCTTCATGAGCAGTCCTGTTACACGGTTCAAAACACCGCTTTGGTTAATGACCGTTACAGTTATAACTCTTTTCATTTGCTGCTCACCCCAATCATTTCATGTAATCCTTTGCCTGGTGCAATCATTGGATACACATTTTCAAATTGTTTCACTCGGCAATCAATAAGTACTGGCTCATCTGAAAGCAAGGCTTCTTTAAAAATACGTTCAGCCTCTTCAAGCGTTTCAATCTTATATCCCTTTAAATCATATGCCTCTGCAAGTTTCACAAAGTCTGGTTGTACCGGTATGAGTGATTGAGAGTATCGTTCTTCAAAAAATGCTTCTTGCCATTGGCGTACCATGCCTAAGCCTCTATTGTTTAAAATAATGACTTTGACAGGAATTCTTAATTCTTGTAACAGTGACAATTCTTGTGCAGTCATTTGGAAGCCCGCATCGCCCACAATTGCAATAACTCTTTTGTCAGGCTTAGCAAGCTGTGCACCAATTGCCGCCGGGAAACCAAAACCCATTGTTCCTAACCCACCAGAAGTAACCCAGTGATCCGGATTATTCAGTTTATAGTACTGAGCCGCCCACATTTGGTGTTGACCAACATCAGTCGTCACAATTGCATTACCTTCAGTTATGCGATGGATTATCTCAATAGCTTGTTGAGGTAAAATCCAGTCTTCATCTTCGTTATACCATAATGGGAAATCTGTAGATGCAGCTTTCAAATAGGCATGCCACTCGTCGGTGTTCTGTGATTCGAAATCGTTCTTCAAAAGCTCTTTCAACGCTTCTTTCGCGTCTGCAACAATTGGAATTTCAGTAAGAACGTTTTTCCCAATCTCAGCTGGATCAATATCGATGTGTATAACCTTTGCATTCGTTGCAAATAAATCTAAGTTACCTGTAAGTCTATCGTCAAATCTTGCTCCGATATTAACAAGTACATCACATTCACTTAATGCCATATTCGATGCATAAGTTCCGTGCATTCCTGCCATTCCTAAAAATAACTCGTGTTCCCCGTGAATGCTTCCTAAGCCAAGAAGTGTATTTGTTACAGGGATATTATGTTTTTCAACAAACTCTTTTAATTCATCCATTGCCTGTGCATGAAGAATACCTGCCCCAGCAAGAATAAGTGGCTTTTTCGCTAATGAAATTGCCTGTATTGCTTTTTGTATTTGTAAAAAATTTGGCTTTGTAGTTGGTTGATAACCTGGCAAATTAACTTCTTCAGGCGCTGCATTTTCTGGCGTCGGTATAAATAATTCTACAGCTATATTTTTAGGAATATCTACAAGCACCGGACCTCTTCGTCCAGTAGAAGCGATATGGAAAGCTTCTTTTATAATTCTTTGTAAATCATTGATGTCAGTTACCTGATAGTTATGCTTTGTTATTGGTTGAGTAATACCCATAATATCAGCTTCTTGGAATGCGTCTGTTCCAATAACTGATGTCGCAACTTGCCCAGTAAATACGACTAAAGGCAATGAGTCCATCATCGCATCCGTTATACCTGTTACTAAGTTTGTTGCGCCAGGACCTGAAGTTGCGATGACAACGCCTGGTTTTCCAGAGACGCGAGCATATCCTTCTGCCGCATGGATGGCACCTTGTTCATGACGCGCCAGTATATGCTGAATTGGGTTTTTATATAGCGCATCATAAATGGGTAAGACAGCTCCACCAGGGTATCCGAAAATTATCTCAACCCCTTGATCCTTCAAAGCTTGAATGAGTACTGCAGACCCATCATTCAGTAGTTTAGGCTCTTCAACTTCAGTCGACATTGCAGCTGGCTGTAATTTTACTTGCCCTCCAGTATTCATCAACAAACTCCTCCTTAATTTTTTATGGACATACAAAAAGCCTTTTCATCCCACGCAAAGAAATAATGTTCTTCACATAGGGATGAAAAAGCTTTTCATGGTACCACCCTTGTTCGTAGCAATAATGCTACCTCTTGAATAGATCTAGTCTATTCTTTCGTAACGAGCATAATTTACTATGCCCGGGACTACCTAATCAGTTACCTTTTCAGTAATCCTCTCCGAGGGGATGTCGCAAATAGTTGTATTGCCGGCTTCCACCATGCACGGCTCTCTAAGAATACAAAGTTCTATTTACTTTAACCTCATCAATGATTTTTTTATATAATTTTTTTCACACGGTTTAATTAAGTTAACTATACTATAACACGAATAGCTTTTCCACTAATCTAATAATATTGATGTCGTGAAATAAATCACTAACTCATAATGGATTGTTGCAATCTTACCGCGGATATCTCTATTCGTCAACAGATTCTTTTTAATTGCGTGTTAATTGTTCTATTCGACTAATACTGTATGCGCTTTCAATGTTGCTATATCAATGTTATAATTTTCTTTCACATTTTACACAAATTTTCAATAAGGAGAATATACAGTCTTTTGTGTAGATTCGATACATAAATTAGATTAGTTTTGATATATTAAAGCACACAGAACATATTCAAGATTATTAAACTGGCTATTTATTGTAAGACAACAAAGTTCACCATTGAAAAAAGCATATTCTCCAAACATCGAAGAATATGCTTATTTTCAAACTACTCGACCACCTGGTTCTCGCCCCTCAAGAACATCCGTAATAGCCTGCATGTTTAGGTTCATCATTGCAAATCTAGTTTTTATACTTGCACTCCCTATATGCGGCAACACAGTTACATTGGATAATGTTAGAAGTGGATGATTTAGTGGCACAGGTTCCTGTTCGAAGACGTCAAGACCAGCACCCCATATTGTGCCGTCTTTCAGTGCTTGATAAAGCGCTTGTTCATCAATAATTCCACCCCGTGCAACATTGAGCAGGATTGCTGTTTTTTTCATTTTCGATAATTCTTTTTCCCCGATCATATTTTTCGTTTCCGGCGTAAGTGGCGCGAATATTAAAACAAAATCAGATTCTCTTAGTAATGTACTTAAATCCGCATATTCAAATCCGTGCTTTTCTTCCGTTTCTATCTTTCTTGTGCGATTATGATATATCACGCGCATATCAAAGCCTTTTGCACGACGCGCAGCAGCTTCCCCAATTCGCCCCATTCCAATAACGCCAAGTGTTGCACCGAAAACATCCATACCAGTAAGTTGCATCGCAGACCAGGCTTTCCATTTGCCAGCACGTAGATCTTGTTCCGCCTCAGTCACTCGGCGTGCAGATGCTAGTAGTAAAGCGAACGCCAAATCTGCTGTTGTTTCAGTTAGCACATCTGGTGTGTTCGTTACAATTACCCCATGCTCTTTTGCAGCTTCAACATCAATATTATTAAAACCAACAGCTAAATTAGACACGACTTTAAGTTTTGGCGATGCTTCTATTAATTCACGCGTTATTTTATCTGATATCGTTGTCCAAAGTGCGTCCGCATTCTTTGCTTCTTCAAAAAGCACATCACTTGGCACTTCTACTTCTTCCTCGTGCCACATCCGCACATTAAATTTCTTACGAAGTGGTGCAACCGCTTCATCTGGAAACTTTCTCGTTATATAAATATTAGGTTTCACCTTAAAAACCTCCTGTCATCTGATGAGTTGAGTATATCATATTTTTCAGAATTCAATCATTACTCTTTCTATTTTCTTTAGATTACTGATTCGTCGAACTCTTATTTTACTTAATGCACTTCATAGGTATTTACATAATTCTGACACTGTACTATACTTTGGGTACTATTATAGATCAGTCAATTTCATAATAGGATTTTATCGCCACACCACTACAATATATAGTTGAGTTAAAACGTTCTCAACTATATATTGTAGTGACGTAACGGATTTATGTAATTATGAAATTGACTCAGATAGAAAGAGTGTTTATGTTGATGACTAGAGAAGTTCCGGCAAGGCAAAAAAGCATTGTTTTTATTGGTTTTATGGGCGTTGGAAAAACAACAATCGGTGAGCTTGTTGCAAAGAAATTGTACCGAAGTTTTATAGATATAGACCAAGAGATTGAAAATGAATTCGGAATGTCTACATCGGAGATTTTCGAAAAACATGGTGAAGCTGCTTTCCGTGAATCCGAAAGAAAGATTATCAAATTAATTTGCGGCCAAAAACTAAAAATAATTTCTGTTGGCGGCGGTGCTTTTATGCAGCAAGAAGTTCGGGATGTCTGTCTCGCGAATTGTATTGTCATTCATTTACAACTTTCTTGGGATGAATGGAAAGAACGATTGAATTTATTAATGGATAACCGTCCTAATTTACAAAGTAGAAACGTCGAAGAAATCGAAAAGCTATTCCATGAACGTCAGGATACATATTCGCTTAATAACTCTGAGCTATCAGTAGATGACCGTACTCCAGAGGAAATCGCGGATTCAATTGTCGATTCAATTAAGCTAGGTTGGGAATTATACGATCCAAATTAAAATAAAAAACTGTACTGGAATGAATCATTCATTGGGCTAACCTGAATTAGTGAGACAATATAAAACACCTTCGGCGTGGTACACTTGTAAAAAGTACTTACATCGGAGGTGTTTTTGCATGGGCAAAAACGTATATTCAAGTGAAGTTAAATGGGCTGTTGTAAAAGATAAATTAAGTGGTGAATTGACAAACAAGGAAATTATGGAGAAGCACGGAATCAAAAATGTTTCACAGATTAAGACTTGGATGACATGGTACCGTAGGAATGAAATTTATCGATTTGATCAACCAATTGGTAAACAGTATGCATACGGTCATGGTCCAGTGTTAGCGAGTGAAGACGATAAACGAGAACGTCAATTATCTCACTTGAAAATGGAGAACGAAATACTAAAAAAGTACATGGAGATCGAAAGAGGGTTGAAAAAGAAATAGTTCTACAAACTGTTGAAAAACTTAAAAAGAAGTATACGATTACAGCTATATTGACAGCATTAGAAGTACCAAGGGCAAACTATTATAGATGGCGTATTCAAGGAGTCAATCAGCCACTTTCGGTAGAAGAGGAATCCATTATAGAGCTGTGTAAAATTACTAAGTATCGGAATGGCCACAGAAAAATAAAGGCTTTGCTAAAGAAAAAATATAAAATAGAATTAAATCGGAATACAGTTCAGGACATCATGCAAAAGCATCACTTGCAGTGTCGAATCAAGCCGAAACGGAAGTGGAAATCCCAAGGAGAAAGCATTGTGATTGCTCCTAATATTCTTAAACGTAACTTTACGGCTAGTGAACCAAACAAGAAATGGGTAACGGATATTACATATATTCAGTATGGCAATACTACAAAATACCTTTCGACCATTATGGATTTATTTAATAATGAAATTGTGGCTTACAAATTATACAATCACCAGGAGACACCACTTGTAATTGACACGCTAAAGGAGGCACTGGCTGTACGAAATCACCCGGAGGGTGTAATTGTGCATTCAGATCAAGGAAGTGTTTACACATCGTATGCGTATCAAGCTTGTATTAAAGATAACGACCTCGTCAGTAGTATGTCACGTAGAGGAAACTGTTGGGACAATGCGGTGATTGAATCATTTCATTCGAACTTGAAGTCTGAGGAATTTCAATATGTTAAATTTAATTCATTACATAATCAGGACGTAATTGAGCGAGTAATTACCTATTTAAATTATTATAACGAAGAGCGTATCCAAGAAAAATTAGGCTACCTTACACCAAAAGAATATGGTGTAGAAGCAGCCTAATGAAGGTGTTTTATGTGTGTCTCATATCGCTATGGCAGTCTACATTCCGGTACAGTTTTTTATTCATTACCAATCTCCAAGAACTTCTTGTGTCGATTCAATCAATACTTTTAATTTATCAATCGGAATTTGTCCTGGAGCTGAACTTTGAACGCCCATTCCAAAGGTAACGATTGAGCCGTAAGTCCACCCAATAATTCTACTTAAGCCACCCAACCTACCCATAGACATCGTAATAAGTGGTATGTTCAAAACATTATCAGCTGCGCTAGTAACTTCCAGTAATCTCAATACATCATCCTTATGCTTTGGCATAACTGCAGCTTTTGCAATATCCGCCCCGAAAAACTCAGCTTGTAAGAGCTTTTTCATTATTACATTGTTTTTTGGTGTACTATCAAAGTTATGATAAGATAATATTAGTTTTTTTCCATTCTCTGAAGATACTTTTCGCAAAGTCTTAATATGCGTTGGTTCATTAGATACTTCAAAATCTATAAAATCAACAGTAGTATTTTTACAAATTTGACTAAGTAATTCAACTTTCCCGTCCTCATCTAAAGGGATTTTCTCTCCCCCTTCATTTACCGAACGAATAGTAAACAATACAGGAAGACCACTCTTTAGACAGATTTCTTGTGCAGTAGACAAAACAACGTTCACATTTTCGATATCCTTAAAAAAATCTGCTCTCCATTCAATTAAATCAGGCTCTTCAAGTAAAACAATTTGTAGTTCTTTAATTATTTCTTTCTTGTTTACACCTACTAAAGGGGTACAAATATAAGGTGCTTTTTTCCCCTTAATAATTCCTTCTTTCAAGGTTTTCCAACTCCCCATAAAATACATGTCTCTTATTAAGCTATATTCCCACCTAGCATTATAAATTGCAAGATGAAAATACTTCAAAAGGCAATAAGTACTTTTTATTTCAAAATATCTTTAAATGGAACTTTAGACAAAAAAAGTGCCTAAACTCAAATCAAACATTGAGTTAAGCACTAAAGTAGATTACTATTTCAAATCTACTATTTGTGGATACACTACCCGCCAATATAGCTCATACCTATCTTCTTTCTATTTTTCGCGGTTTGTTCGGTTCGCTCATCAGAATAGCGATCGGCACGTTTTTCCCAAACACGACTAATTGCGTCGAGTAATTCTTCGTCCGTCAATTCTTCACGGATTAATTCTCGTAAATCAAATCCTTCAGATGCAAATAAACAAGTATACAACTTTCCATCCGAAGACAATCTAGCACGTGTGCAAGTAGAACAAAATGATTCAGAAACTGAAGTAATAAAGCCAACTTCTGCACCGTTATCTTTATAGCGATAGCGCTTTGCTACCTCGCCGTAATAATGCTGTTCAGTAGGCTCGATATCAAAAACCGCTTTCAACATCTCGTGTATTTCCTTTTTCGAAACAACCTTTTTAAAACTCCAGCCATTGTCATTACCAACATCCATAAATTCAATATAGCGCAGCATAATGCCGCGGTCTTTGAAATAAGTAGCCATTGGAATGATTTCGCTTTCATTTACACCTTTTTGCACGACCATATTTACTTTTATTTCAAAGCCAATTTTTTGTGCATGTTCAATGTTTGATAGGATAAGATTTGGTTTTATACCACGGCCGTTTATTTCTCCAAAGATTTCAGGGTCAATAGCATCAAGACTCATATTTAACCTACGAAGACCCGCATCATAAAGTGGCTGAGCATATTGTCGCAATAAGACACCATTCGTTGTTAAACCAATATCTTCAATACCCTCAATACGAAACAGTTTATCCACAAGCTTAGGAAGATCCCTTCGCATAAGTGGTTCACCACCTGTTAAACGTAGCTTCTTGACGCCTATTGCAGCGAATACTTTAGCCAAACGTTCAATTTCTTCAAATGATAACAACTCATTTTTTGGTAAAAAGACATAATCATCACCGAAAACTTCCTTAGGCATACAGTAGGTGCATCTAAAATTACATCGATCAGTTACTGAAATACGAAGATCCCGAATTGGTCGTCCAAGTTTATCCATGATTGCTTCCAACTTCTCATCTCCTCTCCATATCGGTAGGCGTATTTACATTCATAAACACTTGTTGTTCATCATTTGTAAATACACTTCCATCAACCCATGCCACATTGAGTGCATCCAATACATCCATGACTTTAAGTTGCTTAGCATGTAGTGCTTTTTTCAACACTGGTTTAGTTGTCTCATCCCAAATAGATACAAGTGGATGATGTCGTCCAGAAGAAATTATTGCCGTGACATCAACGTCTTGTAATGTTTCTAACAGTCCGACTACATCTGTATCAATATAAGGCATGTCGCATGATAAAACGATATACCGATCTGCTTGAATATAAGTCATTCCAGACAATATTCCGGCTAATGGACCCAATCCTGCAAACTCAGGTATATCCGTAATTACTTCTAATTTATTAGGGAAACGATTTACTAGCTCCGATAATGTTACTATAACAACCTTATCACAATGTAGTTTCAATGCATCAACTGCACGCTCATAGAAGTATTGCTTCTCAAAATGTGCAAATGCTTTCGGCGAACCAAAACGTCTAGATAAACCGCCAGCAAGTACAATTCCTACAGTTTTCATCCACCACTCACTGGCGGAATAAATGCACAGTTATCACCAGATTGAATGACATCCTCTTTCAACGCATATTCTTCATTTACAGCTACATTGATTGTATCTTTTTGGAAACCAGGATACTTATTTTCAGCCCAGTCAAGTAGTTCAGCGACAGTCATTGCATCCTGTTCAATTACTTCCTCAGCCAAACCTGTTAATTCGCGTAGTCTCGCAAAATACTGTACTTTTATCAATCTAGCGCGCCTCCTTCCCTGGATACTTCTTCTGTGCACCCATCCACTCTTCGCCGTCTTCCCAAATTTCTTTTTTCCAAATTGGAACGACTTCTTTAATTTGTTCAATAGCATATTCATTCGCTTCGTAAGCCGCTTTCCTATGTGGTGAGGAAACTGCGATTAAAACAGCAATGTCAGAAACTTGCAGCTCACCAATTCTATGAACAATCGCAACCTTTACACCTGGCCATTTCTCTTCCATTTCCGCGCCAATTTCAGCCAACTTCTTTTCTGCCATTGGGATATACGCTTCATACGAGAGGTATAAAGTCCGAACCCCATGTGTCCACTCACGAACATTACCTGTGAAAATTGTGACTGCGCCAGCGCCTGCATGAAGAACGTAATCCGAATACTTTTGAATCTCTATCGGTGTCTCAACAATTTCAAAGGGTTTCATGCTCACTATTCCTCCCCGCCCAATTCATAAACCATTTATCAATTAGTTCAACATCTAATCGCGATGGAATCTGTACGGCACTTAACTCTATATGCCCGCCCCCTATAATAAGTCCAATGTTATTCAAATGTTTTAAACCGTCCCAATCATCTTCCTCGCGTAGTAGGATGACTTTTTCTCCTCTTTCTTCCTTATACCCTTCTATGAGTAGAATAGCAGGGTGATTAATTGTCGCAATTTCTTTCATTCGAATAAAACCTGGTTCTTCATTCATATATAATTGTACGGTTTCACCGCCGGCTACGACTGACACATCTGCACCGCTATTATAAAACTGCATGGCATCAGTATTTGAATCCGGCATGTCCAGTTGACTTTTATGTCCGTGATGTTTTAAAACTGCTACCGAAATCCCTTTTTCTTTCAATAAACGAACCCATCTCGTTATGAGAGTCGTCTTCCCACTATTTTTAAATCCAACAATATGCAGCGTCTTTATAGTACCCAATCATGAACACCTTGCTCGACACCTAATAAAAGGATATCGACTTCCAATCCACTCGTATACCCTCTTGTACCACTTGGTAAAACGATGATGCAATTACCACGCGCAATCGAAGATACTGCACTTGATTTATTAAATCCAGCGGGTACTACTACTGGTCCTTGCTCCGTCATTTCCCATATTGCTCTAATGAAACGAGTAAACGGATTAGCCTTTAAAATGTCTTCGCCAAGTACTGCTTTCATTCGAGGTAAATAGGTGTTTTCTGTACCCATCATTTTTAGTATAGCCGGACGTGCAAACAGTTCGAATCCTGTAAAACAAGCTGACGGGTTACCTGATAGACCAAATAAAAACTTTTCACGTAAGACTGCAACTGTTGTAACACTTCCAGGGCGCATAGCTACTTTATTAAATAAAACCTTCGCTCCTAATCGCTCATAAATAGTTGGTAGATAATCATAATCTCCTACAGAAACCCCGCCAGTCGTAATGAGGACATCCGTTTCTTCTATCGCTTTTTCAACAATCGCTGTACAAGCATCTAAATCATCAATTTGCATACCGTAGGATAGATAAGTAATTCCCATACGGTCAAGTTGTGCATTTATCATCGGGCCGTTAGAGTTTCGTATTTTACCAGGTGTTAGTTCCTCATCTACAGAAAGCAACTCTGTTCCTGTCGATAAAATTCCTACAACTGGACGTTTTGCTACTTTCACTTTTGCATAACCAAAGGTCGCTAAAAGTGCAATTGTTCCAGGGTGAATAATTGCACCCTTTTCAATAAGTTGCTCTCCTTTTTTTGCGTCCTCACCTTGTTCTGAAATATTTTCACCCTTTTTAAAGGGCTTACGCAAAGTGAAACTTCCCGGTTCTTCTACAGCTTGTTCGAACATAACCACGGCGTCTGCGTTTGATGGGATAATTGCGCCTGTCATAATACGATAAGCCTCGCCTTTTTCGATTCCACGTTCGCCTAAATGCCCGGCTCCAATTTCACCAATTACATTAAACTTTACTCTACTTTCACCAGATGCACCTTCTGAATCGTGTGCACGAATTGCAAATCCGTCATAGGGTGATCTATCGAAAGGTGGTACATCATGTTTGGCAATTATAGGTTCTGCTAAGATACGACCATATACTTGTTCGAGTGGAAGTAATTCTGTACCAAGTAAATGTGTATGTTCCATTACTAAATCTATCGCTTGAGCAACCTGAATAGGTTTTCTAATCTCTACCATACTAAATCCCCCATTATCTATAATCTGTTATACTAATCTTAAATTGTATCGAAAGGATGCGTCTTATGTCTAAATTAACACATTTTAATGAACAAGGTCGCGCGAAAATGGTTGATGTGTCAGATAAAGAAGAAACGGTTAGAATCGCTATCGCCAAATCATCCATATTATTAAATAAAGATATTCATGCCCAAATTTCAGAGGGAACGAATAAAAAAGGTGATGTATTTGCTGTCGCACAAGTTGCGGCAATTATGGCTGCTAAAAATACGTCTACTATCATTCCGATGTGTCACCCAATCCCACTAACCGGAGTAAATATTCAATTTGAGTGGGTCATAGATGAGGTTAACCCACATTACGAAGTTATCATTCAAGCTGAGGTTAAAACCAAAGGGGTAACAGGGGTTGAGATGGAAGCACTCACTGCTGCTTCCGCTGCTGCGCTGACGATCTACGATATGTGCAAAGCCTTGGGTAAAGAAATGATTATCGGACCTACAATGTTACTTAAAAAAACTGGTGGGAAAAATGGAGACTATGAACGTACAAACGCTTAATGGTTTGTACGTTTCTTTTTATTAATCTTCTAGATGCTTCGTAATTTCATAGACAATATGATGAAGTTCTGGAATGACTAATTTATCCATTGCCAGCTCTACTGCCTTCACCGAACCAGGAAGCATAAAGACAACTTTTTCTTCTACAATGCCTGCACTCGCTCGACTTAACATCGATTTGGAACCAACATCATCATAACTAATCATCCGAAATAATTCCCCAAAACCTTCAATTTTCTTTGTGAAATAAGGCGCCAACGTTTCCGCTGTAACATCTCTAAACCCTAGCCCTGTCCCACCCGTTGTAATAATTCCTTGAACATTTGGATTCCTCAACCATTCAGCAATAACCGACTCAATTTCTAGCTTATCATCTCGGCAAATCCGCGATTCAAAAACTTTATGACCCGCACTCACAAGTTTTTCACGAATTGTCCCCCCGCCTTTGTCATTTAAACTATTTCTTGTATCACTTGTTGTTAACACACAAAAAACCAATTGCTTTTCCCCATCGTAATCATGCGCTTTCGACAAACTTCCCACTCCCATCTTAACCGAATAATTGGTGGTATAATTTCCTACCTACTTGAATATTTTTTAAGCCATGTATTAATAACCGACCATTCGCAAAAATAATACACCGATGCCCTTCAACATTCATTTCAATAAAGTAAGGTGTTCTTCTATATGAATTTCCAAGATGCTTCGCTACCTCTTCTACCTCAATCAATGTTAACGTCCGATCTTTTTCAGGAATAACTTGTACTGTGTCGCGCCCGCAAAGAACGGCATAATTAGTTCCACTTTCAGGTGACAACGAAGGATATACTGGTTTTTCACCACAAGTCTCACAAGTCTTATTTTTCATTCGGCCAATACCAGCTTCAACATTTGTATTGTTCCAACAATCATACGTAAGCATTTTTTGGCGCATCACTTCTTTATTTCCAGATAACCATTTAAGGACTTCCGCGCTTTGATGTGCTGCCGTAATTTGTACTGCAGGAGCGATAATGCCTGCCGTATCACATGTCTCATTTATAGTTGGGAGGACGGGCAATAAACAGCGGAAACAAGGCGACTTTCCTGGTATAAAAGGGAAAACTGTACTTAAACTACCAACACAAGCACCGTAAATCCAAGGAATGCCAGTCTTCCATGCTATATCATTCATCATTAAGCGCGTTTCAAAATTATCGGTCGCATCTACTATGAGATCGACATCTTTTACAAGCGTTTCAATAAGGGGACCGTCAATATGATTAAGTACAGTTTCAATCTCTACATCGCTTCGTATTAATGTTAGCTGACGCTTTGCTGCTATTACTTTTGGTGTGCCGTCAAAAGCATCTTGTTCAGTAAATAATTGCTGTCTTTGTAAATTTGAAGGTTCAACATAATCACGATCCGCTATAATAAGACGCCCAACTCCTGCCCTTACAAGCGTTTCTGAGACCGCTGTTCCTAGCGCACCACAACCTATGATTAGCACCTTAGATTGTTTGATTAATTGCTGACCATCCACACCAATCGGTTTGAACAATTTCTGTCTTGAATACCGGTTATCCATCAGTTTTCCTCCTTTCTTTTAGCGACTAGTCAGAAATACTTTTTCAATTCTTTAAAAATCCAAGAACTTTTTTCTAAGTGCGTAGTTAACAAGTTCTGGTCTTCCTTTCAGTCCAAGCTTTTCCATAATTTTTGATTTATGCGCTTCTACTGTCTTTACGGATATGTAAAGTCTTTCAGCTATTTCTTTATTCCCATAACCTTTCGCCGCAAGCGGTAAAACTTCAAGTTCCCGCTTTGTTAATAGTTTAAATGGATCAATTTCAAATCCCATATCATCTATATTTTGAATAAGTTCTGTAGCAAGTGATGTTTCCAGTGTTGGGTAGATATAAACGTGTCCCTTGTACACTGTGCGTATCGCTTTTAAAAGTTCTTCATCTGGCGCATTTTTAAGAACATAACCCGAAGCACCACTTTTCAACGCATGGAATACATATTCTTCTTCATCATACATTGTTAAAATAAGGATCTTTGTATTCGGAAAATCAGCATGAATCTTTCCCGTTGCAATCAGACCACTTTCTCCGGGAGGCATGCTTAAGTCCATAAGAAGTACATCCGGACGATGTTTCCCAACTAAATCATAGGCTTCAAGACCATCTGCAGCAGTTGCTACAACTTCCATATCAGATTGAAAATTTAAGATAAGCATAAAACCGCTACGAACGACGGCATGATCATCCGCTATTATGATTTTCATCCCTATCTTTCCTCCTTATCTATTTGAGATACGAGCGGAATTTCCAATTTCACAACCGTACCTTTACCGATACTAGATTGAATAACAAAATTACCTTCAACTAATTCGGCCCTTTCTCTCATACCGTAAAGCCCAAGACCCGTCCCCCCCGGAACTTTAAATTCAATATCAAATCCTTTACCTTCATCCCGAACAATTAGTTTTAGAACGCCTGCATCTTCAAAAAGTCTAACGTAAACGGTATCAGTTTCAGCATACTTTAACGCATTAAATACCGCTTCCTGACAAACTCTATACACAACAGTTTCAATTTCACCTTCATATCTTTTAGCCTTTAATTCTGCCGTGAAATGTACAACTAATCCATAATTCTTTTTCACCCATTTGAAGTGCGTCCTAAAAGCAGCTTCAAGCCCTAGATCATCCAGTGTGGCGGGTCTTAATTCTACAGAAAGATGTCGTATATCATCCAACACCCTCATTAGTCCACCTTCTGTTTGTTCTACTTTGCTTAATACATCATCTTTAATACCCATGTATTTTAGGACGCGTAAATCAACAAGCGAACTTAGTATTTCTTGCGCCACGCTATCATGTAATTCCCTAGAAATGCGCTTGCGTTCATCCTCTTGTGCTTTTATCACACTTTTGATCATGGTTCTCTGATTTAGCGTTTCCATCGTTTTAAACTGTTTTGTTAAGTTTCTAAGCATCAAAACGCGGATACCGTGTTCTCGGTCAATCGTTTGATAACTTGCAGTGTAAGGAATAATTCCCCGTCCTTTTGTATCTAAGTACACTTGAAACGAACTAAAATCGTCATGCGGATTTTTTAAAAAACATGATACACATGTTTTAGGCTCCTGATCATTTGTATACCCATCACAAGATAGGCATAGCGCATCAGACATACCAGCAACCATTTGATCAACTACTGTAATCTCAAGGATAAGCTTGGCGGCATTATTCATCGAAATAACCTTTCTGCTTCTATCAAAAAAGAAGATGGCCTCAGCTGTATTGTCGTACATTTTCATTAACAAGTTTTCCATTTGTAAATTCTCGGTGGCCTTCAATGCTTTTCCATCTCCTTATGATAAAACGGCCCAAATCTCGGACCAACTTCTTCTATGAATTTCGCGAATTTCTCAGCTGTTAATTTTCTGTCGTCACGGTATGCTATCAAAAGGACACCTTGAACACGATTATGTTTGTAAAGCGGAATTGCGCCAAAGCTGGTTAAACCTTCCGCTTGAACAATTGGGTAATTAAATAGATTTGTACTTTCTAAAAAAGACCCTATTTCGGTAACGAGCATTGGTTTACCTGATTTAAAAACATTGCTAGCTACACCCTTCCCCGTTTGTAAAATAATGCGCTTGTAACGGTTGCTTCTATTTCCAACTGTATATTCCCATTTAAATTCGTATCTATAGTTTGCGTTTTGTACAAGTGCTAATGCAATAAAATCAAAATTAAATTGGTCTTTAATTTGTTTTATTCTTGATAGTTGAATAGTTGATGGTTGCTCATACTACTTCTCCCTATAAAAAAGGCAATTCACCTTTTCCTTTTTCATTTAGATAATGTTTTTACACAATATATAAATTGTCCATACATACTTCAATGGTACACTTCATGCGTGAACAAGTCTTGTAAATGGCCCATTGGAAAGACTATTTATCCAAGAAGTTAAGCACTAAGTAATAATTTTCTACTATGACTAAATATATTTTAATTACGTTAGTTATATTTTAGGATATCTGGATAAACTTCATTATATGAATCAATTTCATAATGCGTACTTTTAAAAAATCATATAGAAACAGAATTAAAAATGATTTCTTAAAAAAACGAATGAAGTAGCTGATTATGCTGTTTCAGATAATTGAAGTTGAAGGAGTCGATCAACAGCAAGTTTACTAGCGTTGTACGCGATTTGAACTAAATCAAAATGAACCTTGGCTTTTTCACCAGTACAATGATAAATCTGATCTAATAGAAAATATCCTTTGAGGTATGCATTTACACGTTCAACGGAACTTCGTTCCTTATAAATTTCATCCCATTTTACTGAGCCACGTGCTGGCGCAGTGTAACGTCTCAGGTCATCAGTGATTTTCTTTTTATAAACCTTCTGACATAAAGTATCAGTAGCGAGTGGACAATTCTTACATTCCAATGGACGTGTGTATTTCAGTGTTTGATACTTACTGTCGAAGCTATCATAACGATACGAATGTTCTCGAACACATGTCGGTGTGAAATATTTATCAAAGCCTATAGGCTCAGGTTCATTCTTCTTATTATAAGCAATGATAGATTGCGATCCGTTACGATAAATTTGTTCGTAAATTGGGTTGTAATCGTAACCTGCATCCATTGTTACGTAGTTTATTTTTAATAAAGGTAGACGTTCTTTAGTACCTTTTAATAATGAGATTGCAGCTTTTCCATCATTAAGACTGCCTGAAGAAAATAGAGATTGAAGAATATATTGACTTTTCGTCCCAACCGCTAGATGACATTTAAATCCATACCAAAAGATGTTCTTCCCTTCACTGTTTTTCTTTATTCCCCATTTGGGTTCAATAGGCACAGAGGAACGAAGTTCCAATAGGGATGCATCAAGTTGATTTTCAATTTTCTTTTCATAGAGCGGAAGGTTCGCTTCCTTTTCAGCTTTTTCAACTAGCCATTGTTCATGTTCTTCTTTCTTTTTTCGGCCACGCTTTTTGGGTTCTTTTTTAACTTTATCCGATTTAAATGGAGCACGATCACGCGCTTCAACATGTGTTGCATCAATAGCTATCGTTTCATCTGATACGAAACCTTCTGTTATCGCTTGGAGAAGAAGACGTTCTTGAACGATTTCTAAAGTATCAGATTCGCTAATGGATGCAATCATACGGGAATAGGAAGCTTCCGATGGAATCTCATCAGATACTAAGAATCCACAATCAACCTTAAACCGTAAATCTGTAGTGAGACGCTTTACAAGGTCCTTAATAAATGGAATGCGTTCGGTGATTCGAATAACCAACGAATAGATCATAGCAGAATAATTAAGTGATTGTTTAGGTCCAAAACGAGACTTTTTCATCATCACGTCAAGGATGGGATGTATGTCAATAACCGACAAAATCGAATTAAATCGATGGGTAGGTTCCAAGTCGAATAAAACTTGCATGTCAAACAGGCTTTCTTGTCGTATAATAGGCATAGAGCATTTCTCCAGTCTGTTAATGTGTGTGTGGTAACTCTCATTATACAGGATTTGGGGAGGTGCTCTATTTTTTTGTGATTTAACACCTAGAGCCCCAAGGGCTCAGAAATATGAAATTGATTCATATAATGACGATTAATTTTCCCTGTTCAGCAAGAAATAAAAGGGATTGTTTTATCGTCTCAACTTTTTTTTGCAAAAAGTTCATCAGATCTGAATACACCCTCTTTTCTGATAATATCTTCAAATTAGGATATTTGCAAGGAGCTCAATTTACTAAAAATGCGTTGAAATAAAAAAATACATTATAAAATAATTTTCTATCAACTTATCTAAACCAAACCAAAATAATTACCTTGCAAGCTGGCGTCCTTATATGAAAGCCTTACTGCTCCCCACCAAAATTGGCGTAATTAAGATACTGGGTTTGTAACTTGCTTGAAAAAAAAGCTTATTCAATTTTACTGCTTGCTCATTCAAAATCCGGAAATATTTATTCTTGAAGAAGCTGAAAGTTCAAGATTTTTTATCAAAAAATAAAATGACTGACTTAAAAGAAATGTCGAGACTCAAATAATGTCAGACGGTGACATATTTCCAGGGAAATAACTCTACATATTTCAACAATAAAGGAGTTAATTCGTTCAAAATCGAACGAATTAACTCCTGTTTATTTTTCACCACTCTTAAAATATAAAAAACGTACGTTTTTCAGTGGCCTCATTATAATTAATTGTCTTTTATATTATCTATGGTTACGACAATTTAAATCGTTCTACAACATCTTGCAGTTCGCCTGCTATTTTATTCATTTGATTAGTAGACTCCGCGACTTTTTCTAGTTCAGCTTGTTGTGTTGCTGATGATGCACTTACTTGTTCAGCAGATGCCGCTGTTTCTTCAGAGACTGCGGAGACACTTTGAATCGCTAACATTGCTTGATCCTTTTGCTCCATCATCTCCGATAACTCTGAAGAAAGTTCGGCTATCGATTTTGAAATCTGTTCGGTCAGTTCTGCATTTCTAATAAATGATTCTTCCGTACCTGAAACAGATTCATTTTGACCTTTCATTAATTCCACATTCATATTAATGACAGATACCGTTTCCTTGGATTCGACTAATATTTCTTGAACCGTTTTCTGAATGACTTGTGTCTCTTTGCTTGATTGTTCAGCAAGCTTTCTGACCTCTTCGGCAACAACCGCAAATCCTTTTCCGTGTTCCCCAGCCCTTGCTGCTTCAATACTTGCATTTAATGCAAGTAAATTTGTCTGAGCTGTAATTTCATGAATTGAAGTAATAACGTGATTGATTGACGAAATCTTTCCTGTCAATACATCGATTTGCTGTTGAACGCGTTCATTCATTTCATTTGCCGAGGCATTATGTTCTCGCAATTTATTAATTTCTTTCATACCGGTTTCCGTAGAACTTATTGTACGTGTCGATAAAACATTCATACTTTCAGATAGAGCAGTTAGTTGATCCATTTTGTCCGCCAATACAATGATTCGCTGACTCGTTTCCTCTGTATCCTCAGATTGTTTAGATGCGCCATGTGCGATTTCATCAGTTGCTAATGAAACCTCCTGGCTTGCTGCAACGACCTCTTCAAACACTTGATGTACGTGATTGGAAGATTCGTTTAATCTAGTCGATGAATCCATAACTGTATGAATAACGTCATTCGTTTTTTTAAGCATGTCATTGTAAGCAAAGGCAACGGCCCCAATTTCATCATTGCGAATATACTTCTCATCTACATACATAGTCAGATCTCCCGCAGCTGCTGTCTCAATAGAACCCTTTAACTGGACAAGTGGTTTCATCTGTCTAAAGATGAATACTCCGGTTGCAATTGCCATCAGCACAATAATGACAATACCTGAAATGATCGTAAGTATTAAGATTTTACTAAAAGTCTCTAGTATGACAGACCTAGGCGTTACAGTCTGCACTGTCCATACATCAGCAATTCCTTCTAATATTACGGGAGCAAACGAATTAAAAGAACTTTCACCCAGACTTTTCGAATCTACATACAAGGTAGACGATATACCAGTATCAAGATCCTTCTTCACTGTAGCCCAGTCAATAACATCCTTCATATTCGAACCGTTCATCTCTTCTTTTAAACTATTTGCGGTAAGATTACCTTCATTTGTAATAATAGTTGCATATCCGCCGTCTGGCTTAATTTCATTTACCATTACATTAAGAAAATCAATAGATAAATCAGTCGTTAGGAGCCCAAAAAAATTGCCCGATCCATCTAATAATGGAACTGAAATAGTCGTCATCATAATAGAATTTCCGCCGGCATTATAAAGATAAGGCTCAGTCAATACAGCGCGCTTATCATTTTTCGGTTTTTGATACCAATCACTCTCATCTATTTCCGTAAGTTCTTCTAGCTTTACTTTGCCATCCTCTTTATAAAGATACGGAATAAATCTACTTTGATTGTCAATTAAATTATTTGTAACAGATTCGCTTGATACAAAGGAACCTTTTTCAATTAAAGCAGCCATCCCTGTTGCGTCGTCATTGTTCTCTAAGTTTTTTTCGATAATATTTGTTAGTGCTTCTGTTGTCAATTCCCCTCGTACCTTCATTGTTTCAACAATATGCTTTGTCGTAATTAGCATGTCATTTGTTTTTTCAAATCTTGCACTTAAAATAGAAGCATTTTTCGCCGTATTTTCAACAGAAAACTCTTCCGCATCTTTAATACTTTGCTTATGCAAAATCGTACTTGTTACTGAAGTATAAATTAAAAATAGCACTAAAAAAAGGCCGATTATTAGGCCCGATAACTTCCAAGCAACACTCTTTGTCTTTTTCATTTAATAGACTCCCCACTATCACATTTTTATCCTATAAGACTACTATCGGTTCAAAACTATAAATAATAACTAGTTTTTCATAATTACTTATTATGTAATTAATTTAATGCATTAAAAACGGACACGCTATTGCAACGTGTCCGTTTTTAATTACTATTCTTTATAAATCATCGAATCCATTCAAGTCGCTTGTCTTCACGTATTGTCGTGAAGATTGTTCGAAGAAGTCGGTTTTAGTGTCGTCGAAACTATCGACATAAGCGCGAATCCATTTCATTGGATTTTCTGTGTATTCTGGATAGATTTCACTTAATCCAAGCATTCTAAGCATTTTATTAGCACGATATTTAATATAGCCGTGCATTTCTTCTAATTCAATGCCCTCGATATCAGCAAGTACGTAGTTACTCCACGCCTCTTCTTGTTCAACAGAGTGACGGAATTGATCATAAATCCATTCTGTGAAAGCTTCTGTGTTGTATTCAGGATTCTCTGCTAATGCGGCGCGGAAAATATCGCTCATTGCTTTACCATGTTGTAATTCATCGCGATTAATATAGGATACCATTGTCGAAGTACCAACCATTTTTTGATTGCGCGCTAGATTATAGAAAAACGCAAATCCACTATAGAAAAATAAGCCTTCAAGGAGCGTCGTGTAAACCATTGACTTAAGCGCAGTCTCGATTGTCGGCTGCTCAGCAAATTCATTATAAACATCAACAATACGTTCATTTCTACGCATAAGCACTTCATCTGTTCGTCCCATCTCAAACGACGCAATTTGCTTATCCAATGTCGTAACCGACGATAGTACGTATGCATAACTGTGATTATGCTCACTTTCTTGGTCAGCGATTGTCGCCATAATAGACTTCACAGACGGGTCTGTTGTGTAATCAGAAATTTTTGCAGCGATGTCAGTTTGTGGACCATCTAGTGTCGCGAGTAACCCTATAATTTTCAAGAAAGCGTCTTGTTCGCGATCTGTTAATCTAGGAAACTGCTTAACATCTTGTGTCATGTCTACTTCATTCGCCGTCCAGAAAAGGGAACGAATTTGCTGACGTAATTTATAAAAATGAGGATGTGCAAGGTCATTCCAATTAAGAATCCCGCTTGCTTTGCCTCCGAAAATAGCCGTTGATTTATTTGGATTAACTGGATCTAGTACTTTAACTTTTGTAAGTATTGCCAATGTGTAACTACCCCTTTCGCCCAATTGTTCACTTCAATTTCTTGTTCTCCCCGCGGGCTTTGTTCAATTAGAAGTGGTGGAAGATCTGAACGATAGAACCGCGCGAGCTTAACTGCGGCCAAACAAAACAAATCATCCCCACCAAATTGCGTATCACCCGTTCCGAAAACATAAACGTTTGGCGGCTTATAACCTATCTCCGCCACGAAATCTTTCACTTCATCAGGCGTTGAACCTTTTTCCCATGTAAAAGAACCGAGTAGCATGGCCCCATAATCACGAGGATCTGGAATAGCCATGCCGCCGCCGATTCGATAAGTTGTATATGGTACGTTCATCTTAGTTAATGTTTCTTCTATTATCTCCGCGACTTCCTGTGTATTCCCGCTCCACGACGCATAGACGATTAAGAATGACACCATTCACACTCTTCAATGTCTGTCGCTGTTGACCGTGTATAATAAGTCGTTTTCATGCCTGATTTCCAAGCTTGTACATGTAGATTAAGCAATACTGAAGCGCGGATTGAATTTGGCACATAAATATTAAATGAAATCCCTTGGTCAATATGACGCTGTCTAGCTGCGTTTTGTTTGATTGACCAACGTTGGTCTACAATATATGCAGAGCGACGATAAATATCATACGTATTATGATCTAAATCAGGTGCCACAACCGGTAATTTAAAGTCTTTCTTTTCTTCGTGGAAGAAAGGCTTAAAGATTGGGTCAATTGATGCTGTTGACCCTGCAATAACTGACGTCGAACTATTCGGTGCTACAGCCATCAAATAACCGTTTCTCATACCGTTTGTCGCAACGTCATTACGAAGTTCGTTCCACTCGTTTGAGTCATATCCTTTTAAGTCAAAGTAATCACCTGACTGCCAGTCCGATCCTTCAAACAATGGATATGAACCTTTTTCTTTGGCAAGTTCCATCGATGCTGAAATCGTTAAGTAAGCAATCTTTTCATACAATTTATCTGCAAAATCAACCGCTTCATCTGATTCCCACTGAATATTTTTCAGCGCAAGCAGGTGATGCCAACCGAATGTGCCAAGACCAATTCCGCGGTAACGTGAATTGGTACGTTGTGCTTGAACAACTGGAATCTTATTCAAATCAATAACATTATCCAACATACGTACTTGAACTTTAATCAATCTTTCCAGTACTTCAGCAGGAACAGCTTTTCCTAAATTAATTGAAGATAGATTACAAACAACAAAATCACCTGGTTTTGAACGTGTCACAACAACATCATCTTCAAGTGTCACTGATTCGAACTCAGTCGCACTCATATTTTGTGTGATTTCTGTACAAAGATTACTTGAGTAAATCATACCTTCATGCTTATTAGCATTCGCACGGTTCACTTCATCGCGGTAAAACATAAACGGAACACCCGTCTCAAGCTGACTACGCATAATACGTTTCATCAGGTCGATTGCCGGAACTGTTTCACGACTTAACTCAGGGTTATTGACACACTCTGCGTATTTTTCACGGAATGAACCTTCTCCACGCTTTTCATCGTAAGCATCTTCTAGTGAATAGCCCATCAATTGACGCACTTCATGCGGATCGAACATATGCCAATCTCCACGTGCTTCTACTGCTTCCATATATAAGTCAGGTAAACAAACGCCAGTGAATATATCATGTGCACGCATACGCTCATCACCGTTATTTAATTTCAAGTCTAAGAATGTAAAGATATCTTTATGGAAAACGTCTAGATATACAGCAATCGCGCCTTGGCGTTGTCCAAGCTGATCTACACTTACTGCTGTATTATTTAACTGCTTAATCCAAGGAAGGACACCACTTGATGCACCTTTAAATCCACGGATAGCTGATCCACGGCTACGTACTTTACCCATATAAACGCCAATACCGCCACCGTATTTCGACAAGTTCGCGATATCTGTGTTGCTGTCGTAAATCCCCTGAAGTGAATCATCTACTGTATCAATAAAACAACTAGACAATTGACCATGAGGCTTACCCGCATTCGACAAAGTTGGTGTTGCTACTGTCATATATAAATTACTCATTGCCCAGTAAGATTCGCCGATTTTATCAAGACGATTTTCTGTTTCATCTTGCATAAGCGTCATCGCAATAACAAGCCAGCGTTCTTGTGGAAGTTCAACAGCCTTTTTATTGAAATCAACAGCTACATAACGATCCATAAATGTTTTAAGGCCAATGTATGTGAATAACTTATCACGCTCAGGCACGATAAACTTACCGATTTCCTGTAGCTCTTCGACTGAATACTTTCCTGTTAGAACTGGTGTGTAAAGACCTTTTTCTACAAGGCTTTTCACATGTTCAGCAAAGTTTTCGTATAGTTTTTCATCACGTTGTTTTTTTTCATGGAAATATACTTCATGAAGATGAATTCTAGCTGCGACGAATGTCCAAAACGTCTCATCTTCAGCAACATAGCTGATTGTTTCAAGAACCATTGCTTTTGCCCACTCCGCTATCGATGCATCAGCATGTCTCGAATGCCATTTTTCGCTCGCTTTCAGCAAAGGAGCTACTTTATCTGCTCCAAATTCAATTTGTAAGTCGTTTAGTAGTTTTTCAATGTTTGTTGGTTTAATTTGTGTTGTCATTATTTTTCGTCTCCTTTTGTTTTGCATAAATAAAAGCGATATGTCCGCTACTTCGGCAGAGCAATCGCTCATTAAGTTTATTTGGTGAAAGCAGATTCAGTTAGTTTACATGCTAATATTAGCGTAAACAGAACACCGCATGCTTTTACCTCTTAACCTCCGAAGAAATTATGTATTGTCGATAACAGTCGTTATGCTTTATCCGTCACACCACTTGTCCATTTAAAACTATTTTCTCGGAGTCTGTGATTAAATCTATATGATTTTTCCTTCTTTTACAAACATTTAGCTTTTATCATTCTACCGCCCAACACTATATGTTGTGTTGTTTTACTTCTATATACCCTAACATGTTGTGTTCTAATCGTAAATAGGCAAAAAGTTATCTTAATTATGAACTAACAACTTGTCCACATATCCACAGCCAAATTCTCCACAACTCCGTGGGCGTCCTAGATGTTTTTATGGTAAAAGTTATCAAAGTTATAAACAATCCTTTTAGTGAAATATAAAAAAAAATTTATCATTTTTTGTAAAAATTGAAGATATAATAACGAATAGAATTATAATTAAGAAAAGGTTCATTATGTATTTGATTTATTACAGTGAAGGTTATAAGGCGTATAAAACATAAAGTTAAAACCCACTCGCATCCTGCTGGACGCGAGTGGGTTATTTTATTACGGATAGCATATTTATAACGCAGCTTTCACCGTTTTTCGGTAGTATCCGACCGTTAAGAATGCGAAAACTAAATAAATCAACGCATAAACACCCATCGCTATCGAAGCCGGCACAGTGACATCCGACATGAAGAGGAACGACGCCGCTTTTATGGCAAATATTGAATGGAGTAGACCAATTAAGAGTGGTAACCCAAAGACAAATAGTTGCTTCCGCATAATTCCGCGCATTATGTCTTGCACTGTAAAGCCTAACTGACGAAGCGTCGTATAACTTTTCTTTTCCTGTTCCGCTTCTGTCATTTGTTTAAAATACAAGATACTACCTGTTGAAATCAAAAATACAAGTCCCAGGAATCCACTAATGAAAATTAATAATCCAGTCGTTTGCATTAAATCCTCATACATTGTCTGGTAATCACTTCGTTCCTCACTCGGGTGTCCCTGACCGTACTCATCCTTCATAAAAATAGCTGAAGCTTTTACACGTTGCTCTTTGTCAGACATTTGAAATGCATCGACAACTAAAGGCCAGGCACCTCTGTCATCATTAACGATTTGCTCTTTTATTTCAGCTAACGTTTCTTCATTAACAACCATTTGCCTATAGCCAACATCGTAATTCATAACACTACCATTTTCCATAGAAGTCACTTTTAGCGGTACTTCACGTCCATTTTCCATTATCGTGAAAGTAGCTGGTAATTCATTATGGTTTAATTCCAAATATAAATTGGAATCGTAAAAGACAGCGTTACCTTTTTTCGGTATTATTAAGTCCTGACCTGCTGCAAGTAGTTGTTCGGCAGAGAAAAGCGTTACGGATGGACGACTTCTACTCAAATCAGTCCAATAAGGTATAGAAACATCTAAGGTTCCCCCCGTCTGGATAACATCAATTGTTTTGTGGTTAAACTTAATGCCTTCCTGTTGAAGTTCTTGTGAAAATTCTTCAACTAGCTGTTCGCCATTCGTGAAAATAATGTCAAAGGGCTTTGAAGCTCTCGCAGTTTTTTCCGTCGAATAATACAATGAGTACGCACCTGCGACCATCGCAAGCGTCATTGCAGACAACACCGTAATAATCGTAAGCGAATTGGCATTGCCTTTTAACCGGTGCATTAGCGTTGCGAGCGATAAACTATTACTTAAACCAAGATGTCCTTGTTTCCGCTGTCTAATTTGATAGAACCACCAACTAATTGTGACTCGAAATAACAGATAGGTGCCAAGTATTGTTGTAAAAAGAACGACAAGCATATTTATAAGCAAATAGGCATTCAACATGCGTCCTGACAACCAATAGCCAAAGATGATGAGGCCAATGCTAAGTAACGCTAATACTGCCGACATCAACGTTTTAGGCTTTTTCGGATGTTCACCTGCTTGATCAGCATTGAACAGGCTGAGTAATGTATTGCGCCGAACAACGAACAACATTTGAAGTGATGTCAGCATAATAAGTGCGATAAAAACGATGGCAGTTTGAATGACCGCAACACCCGAAAAGGTCAACGCAACAAAACCTTCGTAACCGACCAATTTCATCAGTAGCAATAAAAACACCCTAGAAACGAGTACGCCTAAGCCTATTCCAATGACGAGTGCACCAATGCCTAACAGGATATTTTCGATAACTAAAAGACGTCCTACCGTTCGCTTAGTCAAACCAATCAACTGATACACTCCAATTTCACGACTTCTCCGTTTCAAGAAAATCGCGTTCGCATACACGATAAAAATGCCTGCAATGACTATCAAAAGAATGCCCGCAGCCATAAACGCTGATCCCATACGCCCCCCAGACCGTGCGATAACTGCCGGATCATGTTGCAAGGTTGCGAACACAAAATAAAGGACAACACTGAAGATCAGTGCAAAAAAGTACAAATAGTAATGCTTAATATTTTTCCGCATGCTTCGAATGACAAGGTCAAATAGTGTCAACGCTATCACCCCCGAGAACGCCTTGAACTTTCAGGATTTCCTGGAAGAAGGCTTGCCTCGTTTTATCCCCGCGATATAATTCTGAATAAACATTTCCGTCTTTCAAGAAAACAACACGACTACAATAACTCGATGCAAGTGGATCGTGCGTTACCATCATAATTGTGACACCACGTTTTTTATTTACATCTTCAAGCGTACCAAGTAACGAAGAAGCCGATTTCGAATCAAGTGCGCCGGTTGGTTCGTCTGCAAAGACCATTGAAGGCATATTAATAAGGGCACGCGCTGCAGATGTCCGTTGTTTTTGTCCGCCTGAAATCTCATGTGGATACTTATGTGCGAGGTCTTTAATTCCAAGAATATCGGCAATCGAATTGAACGCTGCTTCTGCTTCTTTTTTGTGCGTTTTACCAAGCGACACGGGAAGTAAAATATTTTCTTTCACTGTCAATGTATCGAGCAAATTATAATCTTGGAAAATGAAGCCAAGTTTATCTCGTCTAAATGCGGATAGTTCTTTGTCTTTCATCCTCGAAATATCTGAATCTCCAATAAGAATCGAACCTTCAGTTGTATGATCAATTGTAGCCAATACGTTAAGTAGGGTTGTCTTCCCTGCACCTGATGCGCCCATAATCCCAACGAATTCACCTTCAAAGACGCGCAGATCGATTCCTTTTAACACTTGCTGGGCGTTCCCACGTGTTCCAAATGATTTACGGATGTTTTGTGCGTGTAGCACTGTTCTAGTCGATGTATTTATTTCATTCATAAGAAATTGCCTCCTTGTTTCTAACTTATCTCCATCATACTGCGTTGCGGATACGCGGTCGTTTGATTGTCGTGACAAAGAGGCTATGAACATGACATTATTGTCACTTAAAGGGAAAACCTGAGTGTTTTGTGTAGGTCCTAGGTCACGATTTGCCGATATATGATGGCGAAGCGTCGATATCCCATGTAAATGCGTCGATATAATCAACACTGTTATTTTAGCGGACTTTCAAATTCATTTTCTTTTGAAAACGTCATATTTATTGCCGTTCCGTGCGCGATTTTGGATTTCACGCCTAATGTGACGCCTATTTTACTTGCGACCGTCTCTGCCAGATACAAACCAAGTCCTGTCGCAGCATTATGAAGTCTCCCAGTACCACCTGTGAATCCTTTGTCGAAAATACGGGGCAAATCATGGGCAGGAATCCCAGGTCCTGAATCCGTAATGACGAGTTCCGTGTAACTTGAAGCATTTTCATTTATTGATATAGCAATTGCGCTATTAGCTGGACTATATTTCACCGCATTTGTTAAAAGTTGTCGAATGATAAACCGACACCATTTACTATCCGTAACGACTTCTAAGTCCTTTCCTTCAAATTCGACAGCGACATTCTTTTCTATGCACCAAGAAGTAAGTTCTCGTACTTCCGCTGTAACAAGTTGTTGCAGACTTACCTTAACCAGCACATAATCGGCTTCCAAAGTAGGGAGGCGCGCAATGGATAGCTGCTGATCTATGAGTAAATGAATCCGAAGCCAATCTGATTCGATTTTCCTCATAACCGTTTCATTACGATGCGCGTCAATGACTAATTTCATTGCGGTTAACGGTGCTTTCACTTCATGAACCCACGACGCAATATAATCACTGTTAGTCGAAGTTGCTTCTTTCGCATCAGATAATTCACTAGCAAAAGATGCTTCTATATGATGCAGAGACTCATTGACGATTTGATCACGGATAAAAGTCGCTTCTGGTAACGCTTCATGCCAATCAGCCATATGTTCATCAAAGAGTGTAGATAACTTTTTCGTGTAATTCATTTCCACGTGGTAACGCCATACAAGAAATACCGATAAAAACAATAGCAACAAAACATTAAAATACAAAACAGCAACAAACTCCACCGCAATTCCATGATCAAGCCACAAAATAAGATCCGCTAGTCCGAGCATTCCTAAGAAAAAGAATATCCAACTTTTCATATCTTTCAAATAAACCACGAACATTCAAACACCCCCATCATAAAGTGATTGCTGTGTAACCAAGCCCTTTTTTCGTGACAATCGCTTCCTCTAACCCAATTTCAGCAAGCTTATGACGCAAACGGGTTACATTGACAGTCAACGTATTGTCGTTTACAAAACGCTCGTCATCCCATAACTTCCTAATTAAATCATCGCGAGAAACAATTTGATTATTTGATTCGACAAGCACTGCCAAAATAAAAAACTCATTTTTAGTCAAGTCAACTTCAGTGCCTTCTAAACGAATAACTCCGCGTTTCATATCTATCATGGCACCGTTCCACTCCAGTACATCTTGCGCTTCCTCCCCGTATGCATACGTCCGCCGTAAAAGTGCCTGGACTTTCGCCAGCAGCACATCCATATGAAACGGTTTTTGAATATAATCATCCGCCCCCATATTCATTGCCATCACCATATCCATTGGATGATCCCTAGAGGACAGGAAAATAATTGGTACCTTTGATATGGCACGAATTTCTCTACACCAATGAAAGCCGTCATACGCTGGTAGTTGAATATCCAAAATAACGAGATGAGGTTGTTCATTTATAAAGTCTTTCATAATATCTTGAAAATCATTCGGCCCCTTCACATTAAAAGCCCACTGAGTTAATTGCTCTGATAATAAATCAAATATTGCTATATCGTCTTCCACGATGAAAATATTCATATCCATTAATATGCACTTCCTTTACTTCTATCATAATGATAATTTCATGTCGATGGAATAACTAGATGCTTTTATCGAAGTTAATTACTAATAAACTGAAAAACATTTGAATTTATACCATGATAAAAGAGCACCCAAAATCAGGTGCTCTCCGTTTATTTCCAAATAATCTAAGCTAATATGCCATACTTCTTCTTAAAACGCTCTAATATTTTAATCCAACTTGCACCAAAAACAATAATGAAAAAGACGTTTGATAGAGCATGTGCTAGGTCAAAATAAATACTCGCAACGTAAATACCTGCAAAAAATTCCCAAGTGAGGTTCTCTAAATTGCCTACTATAATCCACATATTCATAAACCAACCAAATACATAACCCCAAACAAAACCGAATAAAACTTTTCCCCATAACTTAGACATCCACCACGTATTGCGAAATAGTCCTGCACTCATCCCCATCATACCCCAGGCATACATTTGCCAAGGCGTCCAAGGACCTTGCCCTAGAAAAAAGTTAGAGACTATCGCTGCCACTGCTCCAACAATAAATCCAGACTCGGCACCAAATACAAGACCAGCCATTATAATGACGAATGATGTCGGTTGAACACTAGGCAAGCCCGCAAACGGCACACGACTTATTGCCGCAATCGCTGCTAACATTGCTAAAATCACTATTTCTCGTCCCGCAATATTTCTGATTTCAAAACGCGCAAAAAACGGAAGCATAATACAACCGATCATGACAAAACTCAAAAGTAGATATGCATTGTATTTAAAAAACACAATTGAAACGACTAACATAATGAGCATTGTAATAGAAATAGCTGTTAAATAAATTCGGGGACGCGCCATTTCCCAAGCACCTCCTCTAAGGTCAACGCTTCGCCTATTCGACTTAAACGTGTTGCACGATTAATTGCTGTCGTATAGAAGTAATTGCCCTTAAACAGTTCTTCAGGTGTCCCATCCACCGTTATTTCTCCGTCAAACATCATCGCACATCTTTCAGCATTTTGGGCTGCAAATTCAATATCATGCGTCACCATTACAATTGTCAAACCGGTCTTATGAAGCTTCGACAAAACATCAGAAAAACGTAATTTCGAGACCGGATCCAAGCCCTTCGTCGGTTCATCGATGAACAAGATTTCTGGGTTGCCAATTAACATACAAGCAAGTGCAGCTCTTTGAATTTCACCACCAGAGCAATCATACGGATGGCGCTCCTTTAAATGAGAGATATTAAATAAATTGAGTAAATCATCCACTTTAGTAGATTCACTATCTAGACCATGTCGCTTTGCTGCCTCTAACATTTCTTTTTCAATCGTATCGTACATAAAATACGTTTTCGGATTTTGCGGCAAATAGGCAATTCTTTCAAACAACTCTTTCCCTTTTAACTTACTTGTATCCTTCCCTTTATAGCGAGCATATCCACGTTGCGGTTTAATATTACCAATACAAGCTTTGAGTGCCGTTGTTTTTCCAGACCCATTACCGCCGACTAATGCAAAAAACTCTCCTTCATGCACATTTAAAGAAAAGCTTTTTAATATCATTTCGCCTTTCTTTTCATATTGAAAATACACATCTTTAACAATTAACAAATCAAGTCCTAATTTTGTTGTCTCACTTAACTTATTGCTATGTATTTCTATTAATTCTTCTGGAATTTTTGCAAGCCACTCTTTACATTCTTTCACTGTTAACGGAATGTCTGTTATTTGCTTTGATGTTTCCCTCTTCATATATAATTTTGCAATTGACGGCACATAAGGAATAAACCGTTCGTCTTGCTTGTCATATAGTTGATGAATAATTTGTTGACTCGTTCCACTGTATATCGTTTCCCCACTTTGCATCATAACTACGCGGTCCGCAATACCAAATAACTCTTCCAAACGATGCTCCACTAGAATAATGGTTATGCCCATTTCTTTATTTAATCTTTCAAGCATAATAATTAAATCTTTTGCAGCAATTGGATCGAGTTGTGATGTTGGTTCATCTAGAAGTAATACTTTAGGTTTTAATAAAAGTACTGATAGCAAGTTCAGCATTTGTTTTTGCCCACCGGATAATTCAGATGGTTTTAAACGTAGCAATCCTTCCATCCCAAAAAAGTGAACCATTTCAGCCACTCTTTTTCGCATTTCAAAATTTGAGTAACCTAAGTTCTCTAAGCCAAAAACAATTTCCTGCATCACTTCATCCATAACAACTTGGTTATCAGGATCTTGAGAAACAAGTCCGATTTCTTCTATTAAAGTTCGCTCATCATAAGCATCTAAAAGTTGCCCGTTATAACGTATTTCTCCTATCAGTTCACCCACTGGTGCAAGTTCTTTTTTTAGCAACCTCAATAATGTTGTTTTTCCGCAACCACTCGCCCCACAAAGGACAATAAACTCACCTTCCGCCACGCTAAGATTAATATTCTTAACAACTTCTTCTTGCGCATCAGGGAATTTAAAAGAAAGATTACTTAAATTAAATATTTCCATTTATATTTTTCTCTCCCTTCTATAAATAGTGGAAAGGATATTATAATTCCAGCACTTAAGAGGACAATCCAATCGATTAAATAAAGCTTAAAGGTACCAAGTTCAGGATAAATAATGATTTTCCCATATCCTAAAAAACCACCTACTAGACAAATTGTGAATAGAAAAGCCATTATAGCAAGCCAAACTTTATCGCGTTTGTCCCATCTGTATGGAATATAGGGACTTCTTTTACCTATGCCATATCCCCTTGCTTTCATTGAATCCGCTGTCTCTATCGCCTCTTCTAGTGACCAAGTCAAAAGAATTTGCACCATAACCATACCGTTTTTTGCTCGATCTCTAATTGTCCCTGATGTCATGACCATCCCACGAATGCGTTGTACATCACTAATTTCATCGAATCTTCGCTTTAAAAGTGGCACAAATCGAATTGCTAACATAGTTAAAAATGCAGTTCTCGGTAAAAATCTAGAGAACACGAATAAAAACTTATTACCATTTAGAATTAAATTAAATGAAATGAACATGAGAAGTATAGCAACTAATGACATCGACATAACAACACCATACATAGTCGCTTCAAGCGTAACTTGCTTACCTCTAAAATAAAACAAAATATTTGTTCCTCTTGAGTTTATAAAAGGATTTATCACTATCATAAATGCACTCATTATGATTAGCATTGGAATCCATTTTTTCAAAGCTTTTCCTTTGTCATGTGTGATATTGACGCTTATTAACAATAAAATAATCATTAGTAAAAATACTGGGTGATTAAAGTACATCGCTAAAAACCCAACAAATATATAATAAAAGAAAATAACGAACGGATGGTAACCGCGAAAGCCGTTCTCCATATGTTGTACACCGCTTTCCCATTGGAACAAGTTTTTCTGAATAGGTTAAATGCAAAACCGACCCAGTGAAATTTACACTTAGGTCAGGTTTTCTGTACTTACTTTATCTGCGAAAAGGCTTAAGACTAGCATTTAGATCTACGCCTAAGTTTGTTGTATATAGCCATTCAACACGGTCTCCTGCCATTAAAGGGACAACACCTGCACCACGATCAGGGAATATCCCATTAACCCTGTACATCCATCCACTACCTTGTCCGCGGTCGAATTCATACACATTCCCTATTCCTTCAATATAAGCGGTGGCACCACGACCACCACGATAATCCATTTGGACTTTATGTTTTTTGGTAATATCGATTAAACTTTCTAATACAGTAACACCTTCCTCAATCTCCATTTCAGTTGGAGGCAAAGGAATTTCGTTGGATGCTGATGATATGACTATTGAATAAACAATCTTATTTACTTCTGGCTCCGGCGTTTTTTCTTCTTCAACAGGCTTTTCAGTCGGAGGTTTTACTGGTTGACTTGGCGTTGGTTTCGGTGCCGGTGTTGGTGCTGGGTTTGGCGTTGGCTTCGCTACCGGTGTTGATGCAACTGGTTTTTTACTATTATTAACTACCGGCTCCGTTTTTTTATTGCCATCATTAGATGAAGCCTCAGGTTTTTTCGCAGGATTTTCTGCTTTATTGACTTCTACCGGTGTTTTTTCTTTCGGTTTCGTTTCATTTTCTTTGGACGGTGGATTCGTATCTTTTGGTAAAGCTATAACTTCTTTTTCTTTCTCTACAGGTGATTTATCTGCAAATTCCCCTTTATCCTCTTGCTCTTCTGGCTCTAAAGTCAATAAACCCTGTTCTTCTGTCGTATTATCTATAGGTAATTGATCTGGCTTTTCTAACCCTGTAGGTTTTTGCAATGAAGTGCCGCAAGCACTCAACACAAAAATAAGCAACATAGAAAGTAGAAAAGACGAAATTAATTTCATCTGGCGCATTTATTACAACTCCTTTATTATTTTTCCAGCTCGTTCATAAAGTTTACAAGCATCTTCGCAGCATGCGCACGAGTTGTATCGTTACCAGGCTTATACAATCCATTCGATCCCGTCGCGATTTTTAGTTCATATAGCATCGTTATCGCGTTTACTGTTTCCTCATCATAGTTACCGAAATCACTGTAAGGAGCTTTAGCTGAAATAACGTACTTCTTATTTGTTTTTTGCTCATAAGCCCGTTGCAACATGAGGGCCATTTGCGCCCGCGTCACTTTATTTGATGGTTTAAAATTTCCATCTAATTTCTTCACTAATCCATATTTGTATGCTGCAGCAATTTCTGCTTGTGTTTCTTTTCCATAGCCCCCAATGTCTGTAAAAGGTGCTGGGTCAGTCGTTTTCAGATCCAATCCTCGAACAATAACCGCTACCGCCTGAACACGCGTTAACTTATTGTCGGGTTTAAAAGTCCCGTCTTTATAACCATTTACAATGTTTAATTGTGCTGCTTGTAGAATAAAGTTTTTCCCCCAATGCCCTTCAACATCTGTGAAATCAATAGGATTTGGTGTTGGTGTTGGTTCTGACGGTTCTTTTTGCTTACTGAAGTCGTATAGTGAACCGTTTCCTTTCATATACAACTCGAACGCAACGAGCGCCTGCAATGCTTGCTCTGTCGCTATTGCGTTTGAAGAACTATCCGCTGCTGTATGCTTAAAACCACCAGTTTTATCTTTAAAACTTAATAGGTGATCAATCAAGTTCGTACCATTTTTTGTGAATGCTAGACTCCGTGGATCAATTTTATTCGCAGTCAATCCAATAATTACTTGAGAAGTCGCTTCACTCGAAATTCCGCCAACAAATTCCTCACTAAATCCCCCCGTTGAACCTTGTTCTTTCGACAAAAACTGTATGGATTTATCAATTGCCGCCTTTACTAAAGGTTTGTCGCGATAAGGCGCTAATGAGCTGAGCGCCATCGCCGTAATATCAAAACTAGCAGCATCTGTTGTAGAAGTTGTTAGACTCCAGGAACCATCCTCTTTTTGATAGTTTAATAATTCTGAAATAAGTTTTTCACGTGTCCATTTTGCATTATTCGGTACACTATATTTCTTTGTATCAAGTGCAATAAGAGCAAAAATAATACCGTTATTCCCTTGGAATGTTAGACTGTCAACGCCTGGACTCCATGGCTCTGCATTATAAATTTTCTCGATTAAATTAAAGCCCTTGCCATCTACATTCGTAGGATCCTTACCTATAGCAACCGCAGCCATCGTTAGACGTTCTACATCTGTAACCTTCATTCTTCCTTTTCCAGATTTACTAATAACCTGATCTTGTAGATTTTGCATAAACTTAGCATTATAATCTTGTGGTATTTCTTTATTTGCTCTGAAAAGCCCTATAGCTTCCCAATCGCTATTTACACCTTGTTGTAATATATAGTCGCTTGCTCCTTTAATGGCTTGATTAACGGCAGTAGTGTATTGCTGATCCGTCGTTAAATCCATATTTTGAGTTGTAATGTTTTCTGAAGCTTGGACTGATAAGACAGGCAACAAAAATAACATGGAAGAAAGTAATAAAATAGACAGTTTCATTGTTTGTTTTTTTATATAATTCATTTGTAAACGCTCCTTTTTTATGATTCTATTATTTAATAAGATTGTCCAATAATAGACAGAATGCCTTGCGTTTATATAAAAAAACGCAAGGCTGAATCTTTTTTATTTTACTTGTCCTAAAGAGTTTATAACCATCTTCGCTACATGTGCGCGTGTTGTATAGTTATTTGGTAAATACTTGCCATTTGATCCAGTCGCAATATTTAATTCATGCAACATTGAAATAGCATTAATTGTTTCATCATCATATCTACCGAAATCAGAATAAGGCGCTCTTTTAGCAGCAATATATTTCTTACCAGTTTTGTACTCATGTGCACGGTGTAGCATCAATGCCATTTGAGCACGCGTTACTTGATTCGACGGATTAAATTTACCATCTTGTTTCTTAATCAAACCGTGCTTATACGCTGCTGAAATCTCTGCTTGTGTATCTTCAGCATAACTGCCAATATCTGAAAACGGTGCTGCTTCATCCGTTTTTATATCTAGTGCACGTACGAGTACAGAAACAGCTTGGGCACGTGTTAAATACTTATCTGGTCTAAACGTACCGTCTGTATATCCTTTGAAAATTTCCAATTGAACTGCTTGTTGGATATAATCTTTTGCCCAGTGCTTTGAAATGTCAGTGAATTCTAATGGCTTAACAGGTTTTTCAATTGCTGTTGGTTTATATAGTAGGAACTCTGTAAAGTGATTTGTTTTAATAATCAAATCCTCACCAAGTTGGTACGCATAAACATCTTCTGTACTGTTTCCAGTCTTAGAACGTTTAATTAAAGAGAACTTTCCATCTACATCAATTATGCCAGCATCTAAAGACCCTTTGCCTTTGAATGTCAACGTAACATGTCGGTCGAATTTAACAGACTTCGCACCGCCAACTTTAATACGTAAATCAACATTCTTAATTTCCTCGCCATTAGCTTTTAATAGTTCGTTAATCTTTTCTAGATCTTTTTCGTTGGTACTCACAGCTGTCGGTAATTGAAGCTTACCGTCCCAGTCAGACGTTACATTTGTGCCTTCTGCAATTTCTAATAAAGTATCTTTACGAAGCGCAGTTACTTTAGGGAACTTTTTAGCCTTATCTTCAAATTCTAAAATTATTGGAGAAGTCAAATCATTTTGGAATTTTTCATCTAGAATAAATGGTTTATCGGGTGTAACAGTTACTTCTGATTTTCCAGGTGTTTCTGGTGTCGGAGTTAATCCACCACCTCCTCCACTATCTGGAATATATCCGCCAAGATCTTTACCTAAATCTTTTGTGTACTGCCAGCGAAGTATATCTCCATCTTTCAAGACATAAGTGCCTGCACTATATTCAGGGAATAGTCCATTGACGGAATACATCCAACCGCTTTGTTGTCCCTCATCAAACTCAGCTAACCCTCCGATTGATTCAACATAGACCGCTGGGCCACTTCCGGAAGCTATTATTGTGATGTTTTTTTCTTCCGCAATTCTTTTTAATAGCGTATAAGCAGTATCACCAGCATTTAATGTAACAATAGTCTGCGAGATAATATCACTTGAATCCACGGTTCTTTTCTCAACGGAAAATTTAACAGTCTTTGTGGATGGTTGAGTTATCCCACCATCCCCACCACCTGGTGGAGTCACTACTTTTTTCTCTGTTTCAATGACTAGAAATTCAGTGAAATGTTTTGTTTTTATAATTAGGTCTTGGCCTTGTGTATAAGCATATACATCTTCAATCGTATTACTAGGATCCCTTTTAGGAATTAAGTTAAATACGCCATCACTTCCAATGAAGCCAGACTCTAAATTACCTAATCCTTTAAATTGAAGCGTTACATAGTCATCAAATACAATCCTTGTATCTCCACCGACTTTGATATGTGCTGCAATACTTTTAAGATTTTTTCCTGTAAGCACATTTTCTATCTTACTTTTATCATCAGGTGATGTTGTTTGTTTTGTTGGTGCCTGTAACTCACTGTTCCACTCCGAAGACGTGACGGATGTCCCTCCTGGAATTTCCAGTTTTGCACCCGCACGTTCTGCTGTGATGCTTGGAAGTTTAGAGTTTGTGAAGGTTAGGATGACTGGCGTTGTTACAACATCATTCGCTTCTACTTCTAACTCGAACGGTTTGTCTTTTTCAACTTCAACTTTTTTAGGTTTTTCTGGACCCGGGTCTGTTTCTCCCATATTCCCATTTGCTATTTGTTGCCAGACGGATTTGCCTGATTTAAGTTCTGTTAAAGCAATTAAAGATTGCTCTGTAGCCATTAGATTGACAGATGGCTTTGGTGTTGGACCTAAATTGTAGGTAAATGCTCCGTTATCTAATTGATAAGGTTCTAGTGCATCTAATGGTGTAAGCTTTCCTTTCGTCCAAGTTTCTGAAAGTGGATTTTCACCAATTGCAACAAGACCAGAAATAACAGTTGCTATACTATTGGCATTTTCCTTACCCCAAGATTCCCAACCGGCAGTATCAAGTTGGCTCCTAAGAAGTACTGTTTTAGCCCGCTCAATTGCTTCATTTACAGCACTCTCACTTTGATAATTAGCTAATGTGAGAAGTACCATTCCAGTCATATCAGCATCAGGATTTTCTGTAGTATCTAATGATAGTGCAAAACCACCACTTTTCTTTTCTTGTAAAAGTAGGTGTTCTAAGGCACTCTCCTTTGTCTGTTCATTCCAATTACCGACATTATATCCTAGTTTTCCACCAGCATCTAATGCTAACATTGCCCATGCATGCTTGTTAATGGCACCAAACGAATTATCTGATTTTTTTTGTTGCGCTGCTAATTCAGCAAATAAGTTCCGATTCGTTTCCCAAGCATTTGATGGATCTTTACCTAATGCGAGCAAACCGTATATATAACGGATATGGTCAGTATCACTTTCATTTGCTTTTAGACCTGGATCTTTATCAGACCAAGAAGGCATTTCTAATGAATTACTTTTTAAATTGTTACCTGATGCATTTAAAGCTACTATTTCTGTCCAACTAAGTTCGGGGATACCCCATTTGAAGTTTTTTTGGTCAAATCGTCCACTTTTATAAAAATTGGCTGTATTCGAAAGTAGTTCGTCAACTTTTATTTCCCAATCTGGCTTCTCTACTGGAACTATTATTTCATCATCATTTTCTTTATTATTTAAGTACTCTTTCAATCGAACAAATGTTGATTTCTTCTCCAATGAATCCATTAAAGCAATGAAAACCTGTTCTGTCGACATCAGATTTGACGAATTTTGTGTTGTTTTCCATCGAAAAGAACCATCCGCAAGCTGATAATTATCGACTAAATGTCCAACTATATTAACTTTTTGTCCATCTTTATCATATGTCCACTTCTCAGAAAATAAATCTTCCCCAACAGATGCTAAGCCTGAAATAATTGTACCCATCGTATTTGAATCATCAATAAATCCATTTTCTTGAAAGCTCGTGTGATATACTGCAACCGCTTTTTTAATTGCTGTTTCTACTTCGGGTTTATTGGAATGTGGCGCTAATGCCATTAACATCCAGCCCGTTGCATCTAAAGGGCCAAAACTACCCGTTTCTTTACTCTGCATTTCTAAAAGGGCATCAATATGTTTAATTTGATCATATTCTGCATCTACTAAATCTAATGCGATAAACGCCCAGGACTGCCCCCAAATTGTAGTGCTAAATGAGCCGTCATCTTTTTGCCTTTCTAATAAATCTTTTACTATATTGCGACTACCCAAATTAGTTGGATCCATACCCAATATCGATGCACCAATAATAGTTCCTGCATCTTCATTTGACATAGTTACCGGCTTAGTACGTTCCTTATTCCAATAGGATGATTCATGAGTTGGTTCTTTTCCCGATACCCATGGGTACGATGCTATATCAATCCCAGAACTCCACAATGGTGTTAATGACCAATAACCACTATGTGACGAAGAAACTCGTTCACTAACTTTCGCTTTATCTTGCTTATAATAATGAACTGCTTTTTCAATTGATTGTTTTGTTTTTTCAATCAGTAATTCGGCTTCGTTTATTTCAACAACAATCTCTTTTGTTGTACGAACTGTAAGTGGGTAACTATCTTGTATGTACTTCGATACTTCCAATTCAAAAGTCCCGATTTGTATTTTTTCTTTTGGAATAGTAACTTTTCCATCAGCATTTGTTTTATATTCACTACCGTTAAACTTTACAAGAACATCTTTCAATTCAGTTGTTTTTGTACCTAAAGATGTACCACTCCAATCTAGAAAATGGCGATATTGTCCTGTTAACTGAATTTCAAGTGGTGTATTCTCTATCGCATCCGTTAATAATGTAATAGTCGGAGTAAATGTAATTTCCTCAAGTGTATTACCATACTCAAACGGATATAGGTCACCTTCTCCGCCATAATACCAAACAATTTCTGTAATACCATCTAATGGCGCATCTCCAGCCCATTCCTCTGAATACACTTCTAAATTAGTTGAAAAGTTCCAGCCATCCCAACCACTGTAAGTACCTGTTTCAAAACCTGCAATCGACCCAATATATCCAGCAGCAGCTTTATAAACAACACTATGTTTTTTAAAAACAGCTAAGGTAGCATCATAAACATTGTCTGCTTCTACTACTTCGTCCCTAAAGTCATATAATGGACCTGTTGGGCCTTCAACACGAATAGAAACTGTATTATTTTCAGTGCTTGTTTCTGAATCAGCTGCGAACGCTTGAACCGGAAGCATCGACACCAACATTAACATTACTAATAGTACAGAAAGCAGCTGTTTCACTTTAATCGTCATTGTATTCATTTCAACATTCTCCTTTTATAAATAGATTAGTTTTTTCCTTCCGACTGTTCCTTTCCCAAAATAAAAAACCCCCACCTCAAAAAATTCTGAGATAAGGGCATATGTATGTTCCACTACAAGTTTAATAGACTGTAAGATACACGATGCTGCCCTTATCCTAGAAGGCGTTACGCATTCATATCTTGGCAAGTCTCCTGACTTATGGGTTTACATCGTTCCTTCTACCTTCCCAGTTTTTCAACCAGTGGTTACTACAGAAGTCACTTCCCAATTACAGTGGCCGGACCGTTCAGGATTCTCACCTGATTCCTTATTAATCTTTACCCAAAGGCAAAGAACCAAAATATATATTATGAAGTTGTTATAATCCTAATTTCTATTATAGAGTTGTCTGAAGATAATCACAACGGTAAAAGGGAGTGTCAATATTTATGTGTAAATGACAATCCAACCTTTTCATAGTTACTGTCACTTTTATTTTTTTACAACTTCTAAACCATACGATTTTCTCTTGATGAACAGGATATACTTTCTTGGAAATCACCTTTTATTCTGAAATAAACTATCTATTATTCTTTTGTTTCAAACATATTAGCCAGCTCAGCGCGCGCTTGATCGAAACCGATATGGCATCGTGTGAGGAAGCGTTGGTTGTAATCTTCGAACTGGGAAACGAGGAAACGTTCAAGTGATTCTTCGTTGGGAAACTGTTCTTTTCGCTTTGTATATTTCTTAATTTGCTTGTTAAATGACTCGATTAAATTCGTTGAGTATATGCTGCGCCAAATGGGTTTCGGAAAGCTGTAGAAGGTAAGTAAATGGTCATTTGCAGCGAGTGATTTCGTCACCTTGGGGTACGATTTTTTCCATTTTGAACAGAACTTGTCTAATGCAACTTGACCGGCTTCTTTATTATCAGCCCGATAAACCATTTTGAAATCCTCACAAATTTCAGCTCGATCTTCAACCCGCACTTTATGTGAAATCGTACGTGCTACATGCACTAAACATGTTTGGAATTCAGCTTTAGGAAATGCAGTCGCAATTGTGTCCACCATGCCTGTTAAGCCGTCTGAAAGAAAGAGCAGAACTTCTTCTACGCCACGCTCCTTTATTTCTAGTAGGAGCTCTTTCCAATTGAAAGCTGATTCTGTCGGCGCGATTGTGTAGGCAATCACTTCTTTTGAGCCGTCTTCACGAATGCCCACAGCTATATAAACAGCTTCTTTAGAAACAGTTTCACGTCGAACAGAAATATAAGTTGCATCTAAATAAACACAGGCATAGCGCGCACTTAGCTTCCTTCTATTAAAGGCTTCTACTTGTTCACCTACTACTTGTGTCATATTCGATATTGTTTGACGTGTGTAATGATGACCGTACATTTTCTCAATTAAATCTGCGATTTCTGACATAGTCACGCCTTTTTGAAACATGTGAATGACAAAAGATTCAAGTGTATCGTTTGAGCGTTTATAAGGCGCGACTGTCTGTTGTTTGAACTCGCCGTTACGATCACGAGGAATCTTGACCTGAAGGTCACCATATTCAGTATGGAGCGTTCGGTCATATGATCCATTGCGGGAATTTCCTGAATTGAAGCCGATACGGTCATATTTTTCATAATCTAAAAATGCCGTCAGCTCAGTTGTGAGTAAAGTATTTATCGCTGTTTCTAGATGTGAACGAAAAACCTCGGTAATATCTTGTTTTTGTACTAGTGCTTGAACAATATCTGTTGTAAACTGAGTCATAGGGAAGGCCTCTTTTCTAGGATTGGTTGTGGTGACTTAATTCTACCAAGAAAAGGTCTTCCTTTTTGCATTTATTCATTTACACAAGATATTTTACACTCTCCGGTAAAAACGATTTATATACAAATGTTAGCAAATTAGTATAACTATCATATATATACTATAGTACCTTTAAACTACATGCCTTTCTACAAAGACTGCTGCTTTATGTTATGCTTGATAAGTAAAGCACTTTTTAAAATAACTACAGGAGGTCCTTATGCTAAAGTTTGAAAACGTATCTAAAGTATATGAAGGTGGATTTAAAGCAGTAGATTCCGTAAGTTTTGAAATCGAAGAAGGTGAACTACTTGTCCTAATAGGTCCTAGTGGTTCTGGTAAATCAACAACGATGAAAATGGTGAACCGCGTTATTCCACACACAACCGGAACAATTTCTATTAATGGTAAAGATATCAAAAGCTACAACGCCGCTGAACTCCGCAGAAATATCGGCTATGTCATCCAACAAATTGGTCTCTTCCCACACTATACCATCGAAAAAAACATCTCCATTGTCCCCCAACTTAAAGGTTGGAAAGAACAAGATATTAAATCTCGCGTAAAAGAATTGCTTGAATTGGTCGGACTAGACCCTGGGATTTATGCCACACGTTATCCTAAAGAATTATCAGGTGGACAACAGCAGCGCGTCGGAATCGCAAGAGCATTAGCGGCTAATCCAGACGTAATTTTAATGGATGAACCATTCAGCGCACTCGATCCAATCACACGAGATCAGTTGCAAGGTGAACTCATCGCGCTTCACAAAAAACTAAAAAAGACGATTGTATTCGTTACACATGATATGGATGAAGCGTTAAAAATGGGTGATCGTATTGCAATTATGAAAGATGGCCATCTCCTTCAAATAGATACCCCTGAAAAATTACTACATGAACCTGCTCACGGCTTTGTAGAAGAGTTTATTGGAAAGCATCGTATTATTCAAAACCCTGGACTTATGCCAGTAACTGAAATCATGTCAGAATCTATTGTTACTTCTCTGCCGCAACGGTCTCCGGAAACAGCAATTTCGCTTATCCGCCAACGAAAAATAACAAATCTTGTTATCGCAGATGAAGACAAAAAACTACTTGGAATGGTATCAGCTTATGACCTCATAAAAAAACTAGATAAGATTAAAACAGTTGCTGAGATTATGCATCCAGCTGAACCTTTCTTACTTGATTCAGCTACGGCAAAAGATGCAATTATAATGATGGATGATTCAGATTTCGGCATGATTCCAATTGTCGATAAAAAGCATAGAATCATCGGACTCGTAACACGAGGTTCATTGCTCTCCGCTATGTCTAGTCAATGGACGGAAACGGAGGAAGATCTAAATGAATGATTTAAATATATGGCAACAACTTATTGAACAATCACAATTACGGTGGAGGGAAGTTCTCGAAGCCACTTCAATTCATATTCAACTAGTATTTTTCTCTATGATTATCGCTACTGTTTTAGCAGTAGCACTCGGAATTCTCGTAACCCGTGTACCCAAGCTCAGAACAATTATACTTGGTGGAACAGGTGTCTTACAGACGATACCAAGTTTAGCACTCCTCGGTTTTATGATTCCTATTTTTGGTATTGGTGTAAAAACAGCAATTGCTGCACTATTTCTTTATTCGTTGCTCCCAATTATGCGAAACACCTATACAGGTATTAAAGACGTAGATGCTGCAACAATTGAAGCTGCTCGAGGTATGGGTATGACGAGTATGCAAATTTTATTTAAAGTCGAACTTCCCCTGGCAATTCCAGTTATCATGGCCGGTATTCGTACAGCCGCTGTTATAAACGTCGGTAACGCCACACTCGCAGCATTTATTGGTGCCGGTGGACTTGGTGATTTCATCTTCCTTGGTATCACTCGAGGCATTGATGGATTAATTTTACTAGGTGCAATCCCTGCTACTATTCTTGCGATAATTCTTGAAACATTCTTTAGTGCAGTTGAGCGCTGGACGACTCCGAAAGGGTTGCGATAAGTATGAGGATGAAGAAAAGAATTACTTTATTCTTGCTGACAATTATGGTTGTCGGCACATTATCAGGCTGTATATTTATTGAGAAAGATTCATTGAGACTTGGTTCTCGGAACAATACTGAGAGTATTATTTTGTCACATATAATGGGTCAATTAATTGAAAACAAAACGGATATTGAAGTACTTTATAAAGAAAACCTCGGTGGTTCCTCTGTTGTCTGGAACGCAATGACGAATGGTCATATTGACGTAATTCCTGACTATACTGGAACAATTGTCGTAACTTATTATCATGAAGAGCCAGGTACAGCTGAAGAAACGTTGGAAATGACAAGACGACTTGTTGCGGGTGACGACATTGTCGCTTTTAACACGTTTGGCTTTAATAATACGTATACACTTGCACTTGATGAATCTAAAGCAGAAGAATTAGGTGTTGTCACATTTAGTGATTTCGCTGCCCACTCAAAAGATTTTACTTTAGGTGCGGTTTTTGAATTTATTGATCGACCTGATGGACTACCTGGTTTTGAAAAAGAGTATAATCTTGCTTTTAAAGACGTTAAGGGAATGGATCACGGGATGATGTATCGTTCAATAAATGCGGGTGAAGTTGATGTCATAAACTCTTACACGACAGATGGTCAACTTCAAGTGTACGATTTACGTGTGTTGGAAGACGATAAATCATTCTTCCCACCTTATCATGCACTTCCACTCGTTAGAAAAGAAACACTTGAAGAATATCCTGAGCTCGAGGATGTGCTTTATCAGTTAGATGGCATGATTAATGAGGAAACGATGCAAATTATGAATGGTAAAGTCGATAATGACGGCATGATGGTTGAGGTTGTCGCGAAAGAGTTTTTAGAGGAATCAGGGTTAATTGAAAAAGAGCTTTAAATCTATTGGGGTGATGTGAATTATACATCACCCTTTTTTTGTTATTCAGTTAATGAAAGATGTTGATTTTCGCTAAAAATAGGGTTTCGGTACTTTCGAAATCCCGCTTTGACGGACGTTTTCCTGTGGGTGTTTGGTGAGACTCCTTAGTAATCAATCAAATACTTGGAGTTGGCGCCTCATCCCCCATTAATGAAGGATATATTTGCTGTTCCAAATACAGTTTCGTTTCCGGCCAATCATCCGAAATAATGCTATACATAATCGTGTGACGAAGTTTACCATTTGGTCGAATTGTATGATTTCGCAATATGCCTTCTTTTACAGCGCCTAAGCGTTCAATTGCTTTTTGAGAGCGATAGTTTTCATGTCCTGTTCTTATTTCAGCACGCTGAAATTTCATCTCTTCAAAGCAATACTTCAGCAATAAATACTTGCTTTCTGTATTTATTCCAGTTCCCCGATATTCTTTTTCTAACCAAGTCGAGCCAATTTCCAATCTTTTATGTGAAAGCTCAATCATAAAAAAACGAGTTGAACCAATTACTTTATTTGTTGAACGATGTACAATGACAAATGGATATGCACTTCCAGCCATTTTCAATGCCAAAGCTTCTTGTACGTACTTTTCTGCATCTTCCAAGGTTTCAATCCGGTCTTTTAAATGTTCCCAGATTCCTTCCTCCCCTGCAACTTCAAACAATGAAACGTAATCACTCTCTACCATAGCTCGAAGAACTATCTTTTCTCCAACTAATTCAAAGTTATCCATCTGTAAACTTCTCCTCTCCTTTTCTATACTGGACATTCAACTTTTAGTAATGTATTCCCTCTTTTTATCGTATAATAAACATAGTCTTTTCATACTTTTTTCTGTTGACTCCTTAGAATACTCTAATACTAAAAGAAATAATATAGGTCTAATATCTTCTTATTATTATAGGAATTTAATAATCTTTTTATCTAAAATTAATGCATTTCATAAGCCCCAAAAGGATTATTATACATAAGTATTTACCAAAATAAAAGACACAAAATTTGAGTAGATATATTGTAATATCTACATCGAATTAGTGTGTCTTCCTGATTAAACTATTAACATTTTTCTGGTTCATACCATGCCAATAAACGCTCTGCATCGGATTCATCCATATACCTAACTTGGGCATTAAACTTACCCATTCCTGATTTAACACGTGCAGATACTGTCGCGACATCTTTTTTTCGATGAAAATAATTTTGCTTGATTTCAATTGACTGAATTCTGTTTTTCATTAAATAAGCCGTATTTAAACTAAATCTTCTAAACTGCATCGTAAGTTGATTACCAAACATCCCATAAGCCGCGGAATGATGTCGCCATAAGCCAATGAGAACGATAACAGGAATAATGAGTATTGAAAATAAACCATATGGATTGAAAAAGTATGATAGTGAACCAATAATAGGAAGCATCCAAATAAAGTGAATGCGATAATAATAAAGTTTGCCACGTTTAGGGAGTTTGTTAGTCGGCAACTCAAGAATTAATTCAGGGAAAATTTCCTTCAAAGGACCATTAATCGTTGACTTTTTAATCAAAGGGAATAAATTAATTGTCCCACCTTCTCCTTGACCACCACCCGCATTATCAATCACAACAGTCGCATAGCCAAATAGTTGTCTGAAAGGATTTTCTACAATACGTACACATTGCACACGATTTAACGGCACAGTCGCCCTCTTCTTTTCAATAAATCCCCGCGTAATCACAATATCTTTATTATTTAAAAATACTGAAAACCCAAAGTAAGCTAAGTAGGTCATCGCAACAGAAATTCCCCAAACAACGAGAAATCCAAGAAAAACAGCAATTGCAATGATGAGACCACCATATTTGATAAATCCTGACACCTCAGCATACATCGAATCAAATGGAATGAACTCAGCAAACTGCGATGAGAATGCCACTGCCCCTGAAAGGATTAGACCTATACCACCTGATGTAGTCGCCATAATGAATAAGTCTTTAGTTGTCATCTTGAAAATCGGTTTCACGTCAGGTGTCAATAATTCCTTAGATATCTCCGAAACATCTTTCGCTTCATCAAATGTAGCATGCTTCCGCTTCTTTGCTTCCAATAATTCCGCATCGAGAAGTTTCGCAGCATCCTTTGAAATCGCAGTCAATTCCGCCTCCCCATTTAATGAAGAAGCTCCACCAGCTGTTTCCACATTTACTTTCACCAATTTAAAAGGTCGATGGAAAATCCCCTCAGTATAATCAAGGCTTTGAATACGATCAAATGGAATATACCTTTTCTTTTTGACAAATAATCCTGACTCAATACGTAGCTCTTCCTCTTCAAACCAGTATTCAAAACGTCTCCACTTGATAACACTACTAACAATTAAAAGAAAAATACCTACGCCGATTAATATGGTATTCAAGTTTTCAAAATACCATAATCCGACACCTACTTCTTTTAGGCTCCTTGTACTTGCAAAAACGCCTATAATTAATGGGAAGATCAAGATTTTTATTGTATCCACTGCATCGACAATCATCGTGATCCAGTGTAATTTATAACGTTGTTCAGACATCATCTTCCGCCACCCTTGCTAGCGAAGAAATTCTATTTCTTAACTCATCTGCTTCTTCTAGAATGAGTACGGGAATTTCATGATTCGTTGCAGCTGTAGATACAGTGATTCCCGCTAAATTATACTTCCTTAAAATCGGCCCTTGCGATGTATCTACGTGTTGAACACGTACCATAGGGATTAACGTCCGTTTAACGATGAATAATCCATGTTGTAATTCTATTTCTGATTCACGCACTTCATAGCGCCAGCGTAGCCACTTAATTTTAGGAAATAAAAAGATAAATAAGTACGCATAAAGGAGTACAACGACAGCTGAAGCTAAATAAACCCACCATGGCCAATCATATATACAAGTTAATATTCCAGCACCTATCGCTACTATTAATACTAAAACTGTTTGCATAATTCCATATAGTCTCCAGACACGTAGCCCTTTTTCTGAAATCCTGTTCTCTGGTTGCTTTCTCACAAAAATGCCCCTTTCTAAGTAAACATTAATTCAAATAGTTTTTGATAACCAAAGGGAAGAATAGATGCAAAGATTAAACCAATCATAATTGATGACGTTACTAAAACTATACATTTGCGTGATGATATTTCTTCTCTATTACGTGCAATTACATAAACTTTAATCAACGAAAAAACTGTAATAAATATAATAATAGCTGAAAAAAGACTTGCTAGAATGACTTCCATGTATGCTCTCCTCTTTCATAAGTTAGTTATCTAGTTGATGCTCACTACAACAATTCGACATTCCCACAAAATCACCTTTCACTTTAACCTCTTTCTTCAATATACATTATTCCCTATTCTAAAATGCCCTACTAATTTCTTTAGAAAATAAATATAACCCTATTTTCCCTACTCCTTAAATTTATCACGGAAGAACAATAACATATCTAACTTTATTGTTTCTTTATAATTTTATAAAAAAACACTTATCATCTCCACAAATAATGCAGAAATGATAAGTGTATTATTCGATACAAATTGAATCCATATGATACTTTATTGTTTTTATAACACGTTCACTATCGACGCGTTCAGGTTCTAGTAATGTATGCATGGCGATTCCATTCACTAGCGCATAAAGCCGTTCTGCCTCAAGCTCCATGTCGAGCTCTACTTTCAATAAACCACTTATCTTCAAATAATCAAGAATTTTACTAACTACTTCGTAAACACCATCATCAGGCACATCTAGCGAATCTTTTCGATGCTTCACATATGCGATAAATGCAAACCACACTTCCATTTCAGCAAGCGTTTCCTCATTTACCGGCACAATCTCAAGAAGGACGGCAATCACCATTTCCTTCGGTGGTAAATCTCTCTTAATAACAGTTTCAATTCGGAACGTTGCTCTTTCTTGAACAAGCGTCATCGCATAGACGAGCAAATCATCTTGGGTTTTAAAATAGTAACGGAGCGCTCCAAGGGAAAGCCCCGCTTCTTCCGCAATATTTCGTACAGTCGCCCCTTCCATCCCTTTATCCAAAATGATTCGCCACATCGCCTCTGCAATGCACTTTCGTCTTTCTTCATGTTTTACAATTTTAGGCATACGCTAAGTTTAGCAGAAAAAGACCTATTGGCAATTAAATAATACAGTTGTATTAATTTAACTATTCGTGATACGATGAAATAAGTAATACAATTGTATTAAAAAGGAGTGTGACTATGAATTTCATTGCTTGGACAATTGTTGCCTGTGAAATAGGATTTTGGGTCGTGATTGCTCTTGGACTCATTACGCGCTATTTATTTAACAAAGAAAAACTCGGTTTTTTCTTTCTTGCATTAACACCTGTTGTCGACTTAATCCTTCTTATCGTTACTGGTGCAGATCTTTATAACGGTGCGACCGCTACAGTAGCACATTCTATTGCGGCAGTGTATATCGGAATATCAATCGTATTCGGGAAAAGTATGATTCGCTGGGCTGATGAACGATTTCTTTACTATCTAAAAAGGGAAGGCCCTAAACCTGTTCGGAAAACGGGATGGGATTACGCTCGTCATTCAATGAAGGGCTCTTTACAGCATTTACTTTCCTATATCATTGGTGCTGCCCTACTCTTACTTATGATTTATTTCATCGACGATTCTTCAAGAACTGTCGAACTATCCGCAACGCTAAAATTTTGGTCAATTATTCTTGGCATAGACTTTATCATTTCCATCACTTATTTCTTCTGGCCCCGCCAGGCGAAAGCGAAATAAATGCACACAAAAAGTCGGCCTGATTGGGTCGACTTTTATTTATATACTCCACCGCCCATCCAAATAGCTCAATAAGTTGACGATAAATAGAATTTAATACTAAACCATTTATTCAATATCCTCTTTAGTCAAATAATTTTCTAAGGTTTTATTTGTTATAATATAACAGTCATTAATATGAAGGAAAAAACTATTTTTCTAATATATAACTATTATTAAAAAATAAACTTGCTTTTCAATAAAATCTAATATACTATTTAACTAATAACTTAGTAGGCTAAAAGGTGTTCATAAATCATACGAAGGGTGGTTCTAATGTCATGTTCTCTAAATTCATGAAAAAAAATAAATCTAGTTATTTATCGAATACTGTTAGTTTAATTGAAATGTTAGCAGATACACCTACAGACTCTCTCATCCTTGAAATTAACCGAAGTGGTGAAGTCATGAAAGTTAAAGGAGAAATTAAAGCAGCCCCATCATGGCACTATGAATCACTTATCGGTAAAACCTATGTGGATTTTTTACACACGGATGATTTAGAACGATTTGAAAGTCTTTTTCAATCCGTATTAAACGGAAATATTGAGATTGCTGAAAACTGCAATTTAGTTTACAAAGAAATCCTTCATATCACTTTCTCTATGTTTCCGATAATTTCCAACAAACAAATAGTAGAAGGTATTTTCTGCATACTCAAACAAGTTGTTCATAATGAAAAAACACCAATGATTTCTTTTAATAATCTACATAAATTTCCTAACAATTCACAAGAAATAATAGGCATTGTTAACCAAGATGGATTGATCATTTACGAAAGTTACTCAACTCTTCATTTACTAGGTTATGAACTAGAAGATGTTGTAAATAAAGATTTCACAAATTTTATTCACCCAGATAATAAAACTTATTTTGAAAAAGTGCTTAAAGATTTAATTCGGAAACCAGCTAGTCCAATTACCACTGAAATTTTATTTAAAGACAAATCAGGTGTATGGAATGATTATGAAGTAACCTTTACAAATTTAATCCACAACGAAGATGTCAACGGAATATTGTATACATGTCGAGATATTAGTGAACATAAAAAGTCGCAATCTAAAATATTATACTTGTCGAACCATGATGAATTTACAGGACTTCCTAACAGAAAAGCTTTTGAAGAAAGAGTAAACTTAGAAATAAAATTAGCCATTACCTTTGATAAAAAGTTTGCCGTCCTTTTTCTTAATATAGAGGGCTTTGAGTTTTTGAATCATATGATTGATCATCATCTTGGTGACAAATTCGTAAAAAAAGCGATCACGGATTTAAAAAATACGTTTAGCAGAAATATCGAATTCATCGCAAAAGTGAGTGATAATGGTTTTTTCATCTTAACGAAAAATTTAGAGGGTTCTTCCTCCATTATTAAGCTTTCCGAGAATATCATTTCTTTCTTAAACAAACCCATTTCATTCCAAGAATACAAAATTCAACTCTCTCCTAAAATAGGTATTAGTGTTTTTCCAAATATGGGAGACGAAGCAATTGAGCTCATGATGAATTCCAAATCAGCACTTTATTTATCAAGCAATGCAAGCATAGAGAATTACAGAGTCACTTCATCAACTGATTTAGATTCCATGAACCGTTTATTATCTTTAAAAAATGATTTGAAACATGCTTTAACGAGAGGTCAATTAAAAATGTATTATCAACCTATTTATCATGCAAAATCATCTTTAATTGAAAGTGTGGAAGCATTAATTCGCTGGGAGCATCCTACATATGGTTTAGTTTATCCAGATGAATTCATCTACTTAGCTGAACAGTATGAAATGATGGATTCAATTGGTGGATGGGTTTTAAATACCGTCTTTAGAGATCTCGCTCGTTGGCATAATAACGGACTTTTTGTAAGAGGTGCTCTAAATGTCTCTCCGAAGCAACTCGTCAATCCTCATTTTATAGAAAATATTCATAAAATAATTGAAGAAACAAATATTAAGCCGCATTGGGTGGACATTGAAATTACAGAGAATTATAAACTTGAAGATAAGACCAGTTTACAACAACTAAATGAGTTAAAAGAATTAGGATTTAATATCTCACTAGATGATTTTGGAACTGGTTATAATTCTTTAAAGAATTTGCAATTAATTAAACCGAATAAATTAAAATTAGATAGACTATTTACAAAGGAATTACTTTCAAGTACGAGTGCAGAAAGCATTATTAGTTCAGTTATGCAGCTAGCAAAAGATCTTTCCATGACTGTCGTTGCGGAAGGAGTTGAAACGGAGGAACAGAAAAGCTTACTTATAAGCCATAAATGCGACTATTTACAAGGCTATCTTTTCAGTCGGCCCGTTACGACAGAAAATATTGAAAAATTGCTTGAACGTCAGTGGCATCAAGAGGTAACCAATTCAGAAATCAAAAAAGAAAAAAGAGACTATTTCAGACTTGATTTTTCATTTCCACTCGAAGCTCAAATGACAATTTCAGAATTAAATGGGAAAAAAATTGAAGTAAGTAAAACGAATGTCCTTATTAAAAATATTAGTGCAGGTGGATTACTCTTTGTCTCTGACATTCTGTTGCCCACAAATGCAGATTTTGTTATCCAAATAGAAATGGACTTACTGCAAGAATCATATTTTTTTCATGGGACAATTGTCCATCGTACAACGAATGCTGGTCTTCACTCTTTCGGATTACAATTTATAATGACTGAAACAGAACGAAACAAATACATTAGTCTTTTCAATCAAATACAGCTAATGCTAAACAAGTCCGCTATTCTTCCAGACCATTCATTTGTTCTTGAAAAGACGCATACGTACTTTCATAAGCAATTGAAAGTACAACCAGTTTCAATTTCATAATTACTTACTAATAGTTAATGTCCAAAAGATTACAGTTATATTTGTAAATTCGCTCGTTTTTAAGTATTTCTGTGGTTGAGTAAAGGGGAATCTTCTTTCACTAACGTCATTTATTGTACAACCATTTTTTTGGAGAAAGAACCCCAAAAAAGACCATTTCAAAAAGTTCATCACTTTTGAAATGGTCTTTATATATTGGACTCTTTACTTCAGCGCAATGCCTTTAGCTCGACACCTTTGTCGGTCAGTGACCTTCTGATTTCCTTCACCAACTCCACCGCCTCATAATTATCGCCGTGGACACAAATGCTGTCCGCTTGCACTTGAACTTCTTCGCCTTCCATTGTGTGTACTTTACCGTGTAGAACCATATCTAGTATTTGATCGGCAACGACCCGCTTATCGTGAATTACAGAACCTTCAATACTTCGGTCCATGAGTTTGCCGTCTGCTGTATACCTGCGATCGCCAAACACTTCACTCGCCGTCTGCAGACCCACTTCTTTTCCTGCTTTAATAAGTTCTCCTCCTGCTAGTCCCATAAGGATTAGATCCGGATTAACCGCATATACACCTTCCGCAATACCGCGTGCCAAATCATAATCTAGCGCCGCCATATTGTAAAGAGCGCCGTGGGGTTTAACATGCTGCAATGTTCCGCCGGCTGCTTTTACAAAACCATTTAACGCACTTACTTGATACAACACATACGCCATAGCTTCAACAGGTGTAATGAACATCTGCCTGCGGCCAAAACCTAATAGATCCGGAAATCCGGGATGCGCACCAATGGCAACACCGTTTTCCAGCGCCATTTTCACTGTATGCTGCATAACAATCGGATCGCCCGCATGGAAACCACAGGCTATATTTACGGAAGTGACATATTTCAGAACCTCTTCATCATTTCCTACTTTAAAATTCCCAAAACTTTCTCCGATATCAGAATTTAAATCTACTTTCATCATTCAGTCTTCATCTCCTACATTTTATTTGGAAGCCATAAAATAATCTCTGGAAAGACCGTTATAACTGCCACAATCAGCAAGATGATAAAGAAAGAAGGCAGCGCATATTTAGCAATCGTTAAGATATCTTCTTCAACCATCCCATTAATCACAAACAGGTTAAATCCGACTGGTGGTGTAATCTGTGCGACTTCAATCATAAAGATCATATAAATACCGAACCATAATGGATCAAAACCTGCAGCGATAATTAAAGGCAGCGTCAGCGGCATCGTCATCACAATCATGGAGAAACCGTCCAGTAAGGCACCTAAAATAATATACATGATGGTTAAGATGATAATCAGCATATAACTCGACAATCCTAATTCTGAGATAAATAAAGTCAGCTTGGCAGGCATGTTCAAATAACCAACTACGACTGACAGATACGATGCGCCAGCAACGATGAGCATGATCATCGTACTTGTCTTCACTGTAGCGAGCAATACATCCTTAAAAATACTTATTGTTAAGGTACGTGAGAATAAGGCGAAAAACAAAGAGCCTGCTACACCTACAGAAGCGGCTTCAGTTGGGGTAGCCCACCCAGAGTAGATACTTCCTAAAACAAGTGCAATGAGAACAATTACCGGCAAGATTAAAGGTAATGTCTTGAACCGATAACCCCAAGAATACTTTTCCTCTCCCTGTGCGAGACTTGGATTGATTAAACATCTGATAATGATATAGCCACTCAATGCAGAAGCTAAGATAATTCCAGGCACTATTCCTGCGATAAATAGCTTACCGATACTGACATCTGCCACAATCCCGTATACGATCATCATCATACTAGGGGGAATCAGAAATCCAAGCGTACCAGCTCCAGCAAGTGACCCTAAACTAAGTGAACGGTCGTAGTTACGTTTAGATAACTCAGGCAATGTGATTTTACCTACTGTCGCAGTCGTAGCAGCAGAAGAGCCACTCACTGCAGCAAATAAACTACTCGCTGCAATATTCACGTGAATTAAACGACCTGGCAAGAAGCTAATCCATGGCGTTAATCCTTTGAACAGGTTCTCAGAGATTTTACTGCGGAATAAAATTTCTCCCATTAAAATAAATAGTGGCAACGCAAGCATCGTAGAACTATTGGTATTATTCCAAAGTATATTGTTCATAATGGTCATTGGGGGGCTACTGGTAAATAATGCCAAACCGCCAATTCCTACAAGCAACAGCGAAACGCCCACCCATATGGTACTTCCTAAGAATAGGACTAAGAGGCCTATTAATGTGATTGCTACAACAGCTAAACTCAAGGTTAGTCCTCCTTCATTTCGTAAGAGCGTTAGTTAACGTCCCAGTATATCGATTTCTTCTTCCTCTTCCTCGCCGTAGTCCTTCGTTTTAATCTGCAATATGCATTTTGCAATTTCAGCCATAAATTGAAGTGAAATTAACAAAGAACCTAGGGGCATAGCAAATTGAGGGATGGCAAGCATCGTTTTGGAAATTTGCATAGAACGTTTGTCTGATGCAACGGCATCCAAAAAGAAATTCGTTGTCGTGTACGTAATAATAATAAACAAAATAAGTCCGACAGTTAAAGCGTAAATTTCCAAAATAGCCCGTGATTTCCCTGTCTTCACCACTCTGTATAAAAACTCGAGTCTTATATGACCCCTGTCTTTAAGTGTGTAAGCCAGACCGAAAAAGGTAATTGCTACCATGAAATACGCCGTGTATTCTTGCGTAATATAGAGTGTACCGTTGAATACGTTCCGAATGACAATCTCACCCATTACCAAAACGACGCCAGCCATTACAAATATACCGGCAAGAATCCCAAAGAATTGAGAGGTTGCATCGATGATCCGTATAAATCTTTTCATGCTGTCTGTCCCCTTTCTGAGTTAATAGAAGTATTAAAATTTAATAGAAAGCTCTTGGCATTCTCATGAATATTTCGCCAAGAGCTCTCTATCATATAAGAAGAAGTGACTTAACGTCCTACTTCTTTATTGAATTTTTCTATAATTTCCTGTGCTTCAGGCGGTGCGCTTTCCAACCAATCCTGTCTGATGTGTTCAGTAATTTTAGCTAAGCTATCCTTGAATTCCTGGCTTGGCTCAAGCGTCGTGATGCCATTTTCGTTAACTACCGCTTCTTTTTCTTTATCCAGTTCAGCACCGATTTGCCACATTCTTTCTTGCATTTCTTTACCTGCTTGGATTACTTTTTCCTTTGTCTCTTTATCCAGCTTATTCAGCTCATCTAAGTTAACAGAGACAAAATTTGTTGCCATTGTTACGTTAGCAGGTACGTAGTAATCAAGAACTTCCCAGAACTTTGCATCTACCCCTGTTGGTGTTGAAGTCAATACAGAGTCAATTACACCAGTTGACAATGAAGAATATACTTCACTAAACGGTAGTGGGTGAGGTGTTCCACCAGCAGCTTCTACTACCAATGCGCCGTTCTTATCATATGTACGCATCTTCAAGCCTTTCATATCATCCAAAGACTTTACTTCGTTCTTTGTCCAAAAACCTGCAGCCGGCCAAGGTGCTACATAAAGTATTTTTTGATTCCACTTTTCTTCAGCTATTTGATTAAAATAAGGACGTGCGATATCATTTAGGATTTTTCCTTCTTCAAAGCTTTGTACTAAGAATGGTAGCGTAACGATTTCAAATAAAGGCTCATCGCCTGCCACACCACTTGTTAATATATCTGATACAGGAACTGCATTGTCGCGTACAGCAGATAAAAGCTCAGGTCCTTCATACCCAAGAGCTCCGCCAAGTTGTAATTCTAATTTCACTTTTCCGTCTGTTGCTTCATCAAGTTTTTCAGCAAATTCCTTCAATCCTTCACCATTATGGTTAGTATCAGGGTATACAGAGTTTGCTACCCAACTAACTGACTCAGCCGAGCCTCCTGCGTCTTTTCCTGCATCACTACTTGAGTCGTCTTTACCACAAGCCACCAATACTAAGAATAATGATAATACCAATGCTGCAAATGTCATTTGTTTTTTCATCTTTTGTTCCCCCTTATAATTTTTCGCACTACATTTTAATAAGCTCTACCTCGACCCTCCTTAAAGTTGTGTTAAAATTGCTCACCGATTAACAGCTGACAGTAGATTGAAAACGCTTTCTTGTTGTGCCAATAAGCGATGACTTTCTTCTATTTCAATGGCTGAGAAAGATATACGGTCACCGGGTTTCCCCTGTGCAATTTTGAACAAATCGACAGATACAACTACACCTATTTTTGGGTAACCGCCCGTTGTCTGTCTGTCTGCTAATAAAAGGATTGGTTGGCCGTTGCTTGGTATTTGAACAGCTCCGTTTGGAATAGGGTCGGTAATTTGTTCTTTTGTAAGATTAGTTTCCAAACGCTCGCCCAGTAAACGATATCCCATACGGTCCGAGTGAGCAGTTATTTCATAGCTACTTGATAAGAACTTCTTTTGACTGTCTGGCGTAAAAGCGTTCCATTGAGGTCCTCTGATGACCCGAAGTGTAATTTCTTTGGAGTACTTTGGAATTAACTCACTGTGCAAACTCTTTCGATAAAACTTCTTTTCTTCTTGTGAAGAATCATATGTATACAGCACATCGCCCTTTTGCAGTTTCCTTCCTTTAAAACCGCCGATTTCTGCACGCAAATAAGTAGAGCGACTGTCCATTAGAAGCGGCGCTTCGAATCCGCCGTCAATTGCTAAATATGTTCGACATCCATCCAGAATAGGTCCGAATTCCAAAACCATTCCTTTGGTCAAATTAATCTCTGTCCATAAGGGAATCGGTTTTCCGTTGGCAGAAGGAGATAAATTCGCCCCTGTTATGGCTATCTTGCAATCTTCTAGAATTGTAAACTTCGGTCCTGTCAGTGTAATTTCCAAAACAGCTGCATCTTCTTCATTGCCTGTTAATAGATTTGCCATTCGCATAGCATACTTGTCCATCGCGCCAGACACTACAATTCCATATTGCTGATAGCCCGAACGGCCAAGGTCTTGGATCGTTGTAAGCATTCCTGGTTTCAACACTTCCAGTACTGCCGTGCTTTTCATTTTATTAAGTCGCCTCCCTTTTTCTGCGGAGTGTTTTCATTCATCAATTGAGAATAACGCTCTTCTGTAATAGGTATGAAACGGATTGAATCTCCTGCAGAAATCAACACAGGACGATCTATTTGTTCGGGTCTGAAGAGTGATACAGGCGTTCTTCCTATTATTCTCCAACCGCCTGGTGTACTCAGTGGATATATTCCTGTCTGCTGCCCGGCAATGCCGACTGAACCTGCAGGGGTTTGCAATCTTGGTGTATCCAATCGAGGTGTATGTATTTTTGAATCTAATCCTCCCAAATAAGGGAATCCTGGAACAAATCCGATCATATAAACTCGAAATACTTCTGCAGTATGGATTCGGATTACTTCTTCTTCAGTTTGATTATGATAATCTGCGACGAAAGGCAGGTCGGGACCAGAATCGCCTCCGTACAAAACAGGTATGTCATGAATAATCATTTTCTCTTTAGTCTGACTGATTGCTGTTATATCTATTGAATGGATACAGTTTATTAATTTACTATATGTAATTTGCAATGGATTATAATAGACCATCAAAGATGCAAAGGCTGGAACTAACTCTTCTACTCCATAAATATCTGAATTTTTAATACATTCCGCCAAACGTATGACATATTCATTTATTTCTTCAGAAATTTCCTGTTCAAATACTACTAATACAGCACAATCCCCCGCAGGCAGACAATCAAATCTCATGATTTATTCTCCTAATCAATCTATTAAGTTTCCTTATAAGTAATACATAGAATAATAGTAATTCAGAATAATGTCAATGCTTTATAAATTATAATTTACAGAAAGGTTAGCGCTTACATTAATTGATTTGTAGATATTTTTATTAAAATAGATTAATTTAAATGAAACATGTAGTTCTTTATACAGCACCAATACGATCTAGTATAATGATGCCGCAATCCACTCTCATCAAATGCTAATCTATTGCTCTTACTCCTCTCATAGTTATAATTTACACTTAAATCTTCAAATAAAAACAGAAGGTTCAGATAGATATGGCTATTGAAATTCTCAGCAAAAATAAACAAAAATACATATTTTCTTTAAAATTAGAATGTAGTCATCTTTTATAAAATCAAATACCAATTTGGTTTTCCCTTCAATTTCAGGTGCAACACTGAGTTCAGAATAGTTTCGTGCATATGCACTCGAAAACTAAATTTTACAGAAAAATTTTGCGTGTCCCTAACATATTGAGGGTAGCAATCAATCTAGTTGTGAAAAAGTATTCAATAAACAAGTGCTGACCGCTAAATAAGCTTTTTGCGCTTTGCGATTCATCCTTTGAACGGAAGCAGGTAGATTCTTCAAATGCGTGTCCACGTCTTCGTAGGTTAGTTTAGCGTAGACATTGATTTCACTTTCAACCCAATCTTTATAAGTGTTAAAACACAAATCCAGATTTTTCTCTACTTGAAATTCATCAGGAATTATAAAACCCTCAGACATTGCCAGCTGTTCCAACCAGCTTCGAATTTCCTCGTTACTCATTGTTTTCTGCTTAGCATTTAACACTGCAACCAAATCAGTTTGCAACCATGATGGTACTCCGAGCTCTTTCATCAATGTCTCTACGTTAGCAATTAAATCAAATACTTCTATTACTTTTTCTTTCTTTTTTGAAAAAAATCTCATCGTTTTATCTCCCCCTTATTTTACTATCCACTGCTATATTAACTATGCCAAGTTGTCATACAATTGATTTTAACACATATACAACAATCAAACGAAAGATCCCATGATACCATAAAGGATGGAAAGAATTTCATGAAAGAAAAAATGGATCCCTGTGCACTAAACTATTCAGACACTACAATTGCATAAACTGAAATACGAATCCAACTAAATCAATTCTTGGTTAGAATTCTTTTGTATTTTTATTTGAAAATTGAATTGTCATAATCGTGCTGTGCACAGCACCCAAAAAAATTTTCTGTACTTTAATAAGAAAAACGGCGGCACTTTCTTCAAGTATTGCACAATTTTCTTAAACAAATTTATGCTTACTTTTCAGGCATAACGAAAGTTAAAGAAACACCAGTACTTTTTCAATATCACCCCTCATTCCCTCAAAAAAGACCAAAGTTAAAAGGACATATGTTTATTCAATTAATGCACCCTAATCCTTAACATTTTAGAACATAACCTATCCACCCCATTTTTTTATTGCCAAAGAAGAAGCGCTCCCTCCTAAAATTAAGCCACCAATTGCGGCAGTAATACTACCAATCAAAACGCCTAATTGTGTTGTTGAAAATACTGCTGTACCTGAAACTATTAGAGCAATTGACAGTCCAAGCTGATTTTTACTCATATTTGATTTCTTTGTAACCTCTATAAAGAATGTAATAAGACCATAAAGCACTGCACATACAAAAATGAATTGTAATATCATTGAATTCAATGAAACTCCCCCTATTATTTCATTTCGGGTGCCGTGCAACATTGAATTCAGAATATTGTCATGCACAGACACTTGAAAACTCGTAAGCAGTTGTATTATATTTTATACCTTTAAACACGACTGCTATCAGAATAACTATTTAACAAGCTCCATATTTATCGTCCAGTCAACGACTTGTTCAAAAGTCAAATCGGGATCATTAATAATGAGTGAATAACTTAATCCGTCTTCTTTCCAAAAAATTGCACGGAAGCTCTCCATCTTAATCATCGTTCCTTCTGTTCCACGAATTTCAACTATCTCTTCTCCCGGAAATCCTGGGGTATCATCTTCCAAATCGACAGGTGTTTTAAACATCGAAAGTGTAAATAGTGGCAATCCGTCTTTCTCATACTCTATATTCACTTCAACTCGAGCAAGTTCTCCTTTTAATTCATCCGTTTCAATCTTTGAAATTTCACGATCCTCTTTTTCCAAAAAGTAAAGAAGGGGGTGACCAACTTTTTCTGTTGCTTCTTCAATTGTTACTTCAATCGTTTCATTTAATTCATCCAAGTTTTGAATGTCAACATCTTTCGGAAGATCCACAACGAATATATCGTCAGTCATTTCCTGATTAAAGTCTATTTGTGTATAAACGACTTCAGAATAACTATCGCCAGAGCTTGAAATCATCTTTAAAACAAACCAATTTTCTTTATCTATCCACAATTCTTGATCACCTAATAACGTACCTTTTTCATTTGCTTTTGCAACAAGGTGATACGTATCACGGCCTGCTATTTTTACTTCACCTTCAATTGAAATTTTATGGGAATCTCCGACCATTTTCAGTAGTTGATTCGCTTGCTCTTTTGGTGACGGGGCCATAGTAGCTAGTAATTCACCATCTTCACTTACAAGTGCTTGGTTCAAACTTTCTTGATAAATTGTGAAGGTCATCCCGTCATTCACTGAAAGTGCTTTATCCTCTTCTTTTTCACCTGATGTTTCAACTCGCACTCTTCCATCTGCACTTCGCCACTCTTTAATCTTAATCTCTTCTTTTTCCTCTATATTGCCTCCGCCCATTTTCATCGACGACTCACCATAATACGACAGGCGTTCATCTGTTTCTTTCATCGCATTATTAATCACCTGTTCCGGAGAATATTGATTATCCTGAAATGAACAACCAAATAACCCCATTGCCGCTGCTACTATTAAAATTCTACCTATCGGTTTCTTAACTATACTCATTAATCTCACCTTCTCCTTAATATTTTTCAATCTATTCAATGCGCCCTTCGCTTTTAGGAATCCGACAAATCACGCATGTTCCGAGGTCTTCCTCTGAGAAGAATTGGACATCGCCACCATGTTTTTCAATGATTTGTCTTGTAATACTTAATCCCAAACCTGTTCCGTTTGCGTCTTTTTTACTTCTTGCTTCGTCGGCTTGGTAAAGTGGATCAAAAATTCGTTCCATTTTCTCTGTCGCAATTCCTTGTCCTTCATTTTGAACAATGACATACATATTTTCCTGAAAATTAAATACGTATGCTCGCTTAACAAAAGCAAATAGCCAATTGACTTCTTTTTCAGATTCCGTGGCCAGCCATATTTGCCCACCTAAGCTCGTATGTTGAATCGCGTTACTCATAAGATTGTCCACGATACGCATCATTTGATTCGGATTCACTTCATAAAAACCAGTCACACGAGATGAAACCTGGAGTTGTATGCCCTTTTCCTCACATAATGGTTCATAATCCGAAACTAGCATTTCGAAAAATTCATTCCCATCGACTTCGACCAATTTTATTTCATATGTTGGTGATTGAAGCAATGTATACGTTAAAAGGTCATCTAACATTTGTTTCATAAAGTTTGATTTTTCAACAATGACTTGTCGATATTCACTTTGTTCCTCATTAGATAAATTCGTGTTTAATTCCAGTGATTCAGCATAAGCCCGAATCGAAGTGAGTGGCGTTTTTAAATCATGTGAAATGGTCGCAATCATATATTCTTTCGCTTGTTGTTCTTCTTCAATTATTTTCTTCGCTTCATTTACTTTCCTTTGCATATCATAAAAATGTTTTTGTAATTCCCCGATTTCATCTTGATTCGTAGGCATTTCTTTTACCAGTTTTCCACTTGCAAAAGCTGTCATTTCATCTTTCAAGCCGATAAGTCTTCGATTCACTTTTTGATTGACAAAGAGGATAGCACCTATATAAATCAATATAAATAACACGAAGAAAATACCGATTGTTAATTTCATTTTTTCTGAAACACCACTGACCCAATCGTCACGAGCTATCTCAATTTGATAAAACCCAACAAGTTGGTTGCCATCAAAAACGGGTTGTTTATATTGTTGTGTCCGAAATCCTTGCTTTAAAGCATACAAATCTTCATATAATAATTCCCGATTGACCGTATGTTGGGTACTATATATCGGATTTGAAGCGTAAAGAATGAATCCATCTTTATTATAAAGAATAATTGAATGCTTCTTCGTGACAAGTTCATCGATTTCTGAATGATTCGTTTTCGGTTTATACAAAGCTGGTTCTTTCAAGACAGATTGAATTTTTTTCACTTCCATCGTTGTACTAAAAAACTCTTTTACTTTTTGATTCTTGTTATAATCGTTAATCCACGCAAACAACAAATACGCAATTAAAAGAGGAAGAATCATAACAATTAAATAAGAAGATAGTAACCATGTTTTTAACTTCATAACTGTTCACCAATAAAGCGGTATCCTTTTCCCCACACCGTTTGAATAAATAACGGTTCTTTTACCGGATCTGCTATCTTTCCACGTAACGACTTAATATGAACAGTGACCGTATGAAGGCCTTCCGTGTCAACTTGATTCCATACATGCTCATATAGCTCACTTTTAGAAAAGACACGCGAAGGATTTTGCGCCAATACTTTTAGCAAATCAAATTCCATTCCTGTCAATGACACTTCATTTTCATTTAAGACGATTTTATGTTGATCCCAATAAACGACTAAGCCGTTCGTATACATAATCTGGTTTTCACGAACTGCTTCACCTTTATAACGCCGCCACCTTCTAAGTTGTGACTCAACGCGCGCTTTCAGTTCGACTAGACTAAATGGTTTCGCCAAATAATCATCGGCACCTAGATGAAGCCCTTCCACTTTGTCTTCGTCTTCTTTTCGCGCGCTAATAATAATTATTGGTATATCACTTTTCCAACGAATGTTTTGGCAAAGTGTGAAACCATCCATTTCAGGTAGCATTAAGTCTACAAGTGCAAGGTCATAATAATTTTCTTGAAAGTCTTCCCATCCTTCCAAACCCGTTGTCGCCCACGTCACTTCATAACCTTCTCTGCGAAACATATCACAAACGATGCGCGCAATTTCAGGATCATCTTCTACTAGTAAAAGTCGAGATTGCATTAGTAATTCCTCCCGTATATTCAATCTAACATGGTAAATTAATTTCCAAGGTTATTTTATAGTTTCTTTATAATTAACCTTATCACAATATTCTTACATACTTCACCAAAAATAAAAAAGGCCTTCCTCGTTCGTAGTGAACAAAGGAAAGACCTTAAATGTTTTATATTTTATTCAGCAGAAATCGGTAAAAACTTCCCACTGTAATATCCTAAAGCATCGCCATCTTTATATTCAAAGTTTACTACTTTCCCTACATATAACACATGATCCCCACCATCATATGCCGCCCAAGGTTCACATTCCACATAAGCAAGTGAGTTATTCAAACGATGACAGTTTTCACCTTTTTGCCATTCAAACGGTAAATCTTCAAGCGGTCTTCCAGCGAAATGCATTGCTGTACTCTCTTGATCAGCTGTTAACACATTGACTGTGAAGTGATTATCTTTTAAGTTTTCAAAAGCCTTTATATTACGACCAACGGAAACAAGCACAAGTGGTGGATCAAGCGAAACTGACGTAAATGAATTCGCAGTAAAACCGTGCTTTTCTCCATTCGTACCACATGTTACAACAGTTACACCTGTCGCAAATTTCCCCATACAATTTCTAAACTCACGTTCATCCATCTTATTTCCTCCTTTACTGGGAAGATTTCTTTATCCCACTAATTTTATTCAATCATATCAATATATTAAGTAACTCGCTTTGAACAAGTTATGTTTAACAAGACAGCTTATTCTACAACGAGTTATAATCGAAAAGTACAATTCCATGTTATCATACCCCTTACTTGATTAGCATTAAAAACTACTATTCCACTTAAACACACTAATATTAAGGAACATTTTATCATAATTAGTCAATGACTTTCAAAATAAAATCCTTAGAATACCTACTATTATTTTTTCAAATCCTTATTCCTGTCTAATTATTTCGAATTGACGAAAATTAATTAGAATGTTAAGATAATACTATTCATATAGTTTTAATAGGTATTAAATTTATGAAGTCCAATAACACAAAAGGAAAGGTGAGATTTATTGAAAAATTTCTTATTTACTTTGTTGACTATTGTTTTGTTAGTCACTGTCGTAGCTGCTTGTGGAAATAAAAAAGTAGAATCCTCAGATGATAACAAAAAGGAATTTACAATTGGCTTTGGTCCAAGTACGTATGAAGATCAGTTTCGCTATGGTATTTTACCAATATTAGAGGAAAAAGGTTATAAAGTGAACATTAAAACCTTTACACAAAATATGCAAATCAATCCCGCACTGGGAGAAGGGTCATTAGATGCGAGCGTTTTTCAGAGTACCGCTTATATGGAAGGTATAAATACGCAACTTAATTTGAAGATGACCGATATCGCATTCGCACCGAGCGCACCGCAAGGTTTGTATTCTGTTAACCATAGTTCTCTTGATGAAGTAAAAGACGGCGCTACAGTTGCTTTTCCAAATGATCCCGTTAACCAGGAACGCGCCGCACGAATTCTTGAAGAACTCGGATGGATTGCGGTTGATAAAGACGCTGGTACAACTGATTTTAATATAACTAGTATTAAACCTGGAGACTATGACATTAATATTAAAGTACTTGATTCTCCGCAAATACTTGTCTCTCTACAAGATGTTGATTATGGTGTTGTAAATGGGAATTACATTTCCGCAGCTAATCAAAAGATTTCAGACGCACTTAAAATTGAAGACACACCAAAAGAGCACCGCGTTATCGTTTCTATTGATGAAGCATCTATAAATGCTGGTTGGGCAAAAGATTTAAAAGAAGCATATGAATCCAAAGCATTTGAAGATTATATATTAAATCAAGAGAACTACGAAGGTTTTATCCTACCAGAAATATGGAAAAGTAATTAACGGTGACTAATTAACGAAATTTATCATACATTATCTTATTCGACTAAATTCAAGATGACGAAATCCTCCCCTTATTGAGAAAGAACTTCATTAGCGGGATCGAAAGGAACGATTAATTTTGACTTCATTTATTAAAACAGTTGAACAACAAAAATTGATGAATCAAATAGGCATTTTAAAACCTATTTTCCAAACACGTGAGCCTGAATTAGATGCACTCAACTCTTTTCCTTTCAAAAATATTGAAGACCTAAAAAGTATTAACTACCATAACTTAACGCTCCCACAAGAAAATGGCGGACAGGGTTTTGGCTTGTATGAATACATTCTCGCACAAGAAGCCATTTCAGAAGGTTGTGGCTCTACGGGACTATCAATCGGTTGGCATAACGGAATTATTCTTGAATACGCAGAAAATAGACATTGGAATTCCTTCGCAGGAAAATTTCTATTAGAGGAAATTAGCAAAGGTGCGCTCATAAACTCAGCAGGTACTGAAAATAATTCGGGTAGTCCAACACGCGGAGGTCTACCCCAAACTAAAGCAGTGGCTGATGGAGACAATTTAATCATTAACGGTGAAAAAACGTATACATCAATGTCCCCATTACTAGACTATTTCCTCGTTTCTGCAACGACTGACAATAATGAAGTCGAACTTATTATGGTTCCCCGTGAATCTCCAGGACTTTCAATAGATGAGTCGTGGGATAGTCTAGCGATGAGAGGTACTGCAAGTCATACACTTGTTTTTGAAAATGTTCGTGTTCCAGCTTCCAATATCCTTAAAAAGAATAAACCTATCTCCCCTGTATCAAAAGGATGGTTACTTCATATTCCCGCCTGCTATATCGGAATTGCTGCAGCTGCAAGAACTTATGCAATTGAATTTGCTACATCTTATATTCCAGTATCACTAGGAAAACCAATCGCTGAAGTTCCTTCTATTAAACAAACGATTGGTGAAATGGAACTCGAATTATCAACTGCGAGACATCTATTATACGGAACTGTTGAACGCTATGAAGCTGCAGCTGACAAAACTACTTTTGAAGAAGCGCTAAGCGTCACAAAAATTGCTGTAACCAATGCGGCAATCTCTATCGTTGATAAAGCAATGAAAATTGTTGGTTCACGGGCATTATCAGCGACAAATCCGATGCACCGTTATTACTTAAATGTTAGGGCAGGCCTCTATAACCCACCAATGGACGATGTTGTAAAATCTAAACTCGCCAATCAGGCAATTCAAGACGTTCTTGGACGCAAATAGTTGATTATATCGATCCCCACGGCATAATTAATAGATAATTCTTCAGCTTAAACGTGATTTACGTGATAACTTTATATATCGGGCTGAATCCTTGATATATCGGACGAAAAGGTGTTTATATCGGACAGAATAGCACTTTTATCGACGCTTATTACACATATATCGACGCATTCCAAACTTATATCAGCAAAATGGGACTTTCGATGCACTTTCTAAAAGTAATAAGCTGCTAAATTTAAAATTCCGAGAAATAAAGCGCTCTATGTTCAAATTCTGAACATAGAGCGCTTTATCTTTAACCATTGACTAAATAAACTTTAAGTATAATTCTCTATTAATCAATCGTTGTCGTTGTCGTTGTCGTTGTCGCTGTCATCTTCGTCATCATCTTCGTCTAAATCTAAATCAAGAATTTTCCCAGTCACTGCATCAATTTCAACTGTTGTTTCTGACTTTTTGTCCTTAATTTCAACTTCATATTGCAAGCGACCATCTTCATCATCTAAGCTAACTTCTGTAACTGTTCCAGTTGCATGTTCTCTTGCAATTGCAATAACTTCTTCAAACTTCATCACATTTTTATTAGACAAGTTAAGATTATCGTCATTGTCGTCAATATCTTCAACGAAATCATCATCTTTTTCTGTGCTTAATATCTCTCCAGTTTTCGCGGAAATTTCTAGTTCCAGTTCGACACCTTTTGTGATGACTTCAACGTCATAAGTATAACCAGTTTTCTTTTGTTCTAATTCAATATCTGACACAATTCCACCAACAGATTCTATCGCTATCGCTGCTGCCTCTTCAATAGTAATAAGCGCTTCTTTTGCTCCCTTTGTTGTAACTGTCTCACTCTTCTCAGCGTTTGCAACGATTCCTACTCCACCTAATATAACTGCTCCAGCCAATGCCGGTATAATAAACCACTTTTTCATTTGTATCTCCTCCTCGTTATCTTAGTTTCATCTTACTCGCTCAAGATGAGAATAGAATGAGAGGATTATTAGAATTTGATGAGAACCTATTTATCCCAAGTGACACTCATAATTTTCCCGGAAATAGCATGAATTTGAAAAATGGCTTCTACGTCATCTATATCTTCATTGTCTTGGTCAATTTCAATAAGATAAAACCCACCGTCGCTCGTGCTTTCAAATTCGACTTTATCTACATCCCCTTTTAATTGCCCAAGCGCAATTTTAATCGCTTGGTCTTTTGTTATGATCACATTTTTAATCGGTTCTTTTTTAACAGGCTCACTTTTCACAGTTTCAGAAAGGACTTCTCCAGTGAACGCATTTATAATAAGCATGACAAGTGATTTATCTTTTGTTACTTCTACTTCGTATATAGAAGACTTGCCATCCTTTTTAAAATTAAAACGGTTAATTTCACCTGTGTATTTATTAGCAATAATATTCTTAACTTCTTTTTCAGTAAGAATTTCAGGATTTCCTACAATTAGATCAGACGTTTGTGTAAGTGACAAAACTGCTCCTGTAATAGCATCGACTTCCGCTAAATAAACTCCACCGCTGCGTGTAATTTCTGCAGAATAGATTTCGCTTTCTAGGGACAAATTTCCAACCATTCCCCCATAAACACTTTCCAGTTGTGTTGTTATTGCATCACTCGACATTTCCTCTTCCTTAATTCCTAAAAATGAGAAGTACAAACCACCAACTATAATAGTTACGACAACTAAAAGGATTATCATGAGCAATGGCTTGTTTTTAAACTTCAATAAGAGCGCCTCCTTTCAATTACTATACCTTCCTATTAGCTCAGCAAAAACTTTTTTTTCGTTCTGAGTATAATTTGAAAAGTTGTCCCTTCGCCTATGGTGCTTTCCACATTCAGTTCAGCATCAAGACCTGCCGCGAGATCCTTTGCAATTGCAAGTCCAAGTCCTGTACCTCCTGTTTTACGATTCCGTGCTTCATCCACTCTATAAAAACGATCAAACAAGTGAGGGATAGCTTCTTCTGATATGCCGTCACCATTGTCTATGATTGAGATAGATATACCTTTTTCAACTTTACGAATCACAGTCTTAATATCACCCTGGCTATATTTCCGAGCATTATCGAGCAAAATATAAAGTAGTTGTTTTAGCTTCTCCTCATCTGATATACCAATTAACGGGTTTTCTCCTTCTAGAATAAAGTTTCTAGTATAAGCAAAACTCATCGGCTGTAACGTCTGTTCAACTAATGCATAAATGTTGAGTTCTTCTAATTTAAACGACATGTTATTATTTTTTGCAAGCTGAAGAAGTTGCTCAATCATTTCTTTCATACGAACCGATTCACTTAATACTGCTTCTACCGCTTCTTCCGCTATATCACGATCATCAAAACCACGTCTCGTTAGTAGTCTGGCATAGCTTTCAATTACAGTTAGCGGTGTTTTTAATTCATGAGAGGCATTAGAAACAAATATCTCTTGTTGTTTGAAGTTTAGTTCAAGTTGCCCCATCATCTCATTAAATGTTCTACCCATCTGTGCAAGTTCATCTTTACCCTCTGTTGCAACAGCGATTCTTTCGTATGTCCCCGCATTTCTACTTTTATCCATTGCATTGATAAGCTTTTCAATCGGCTGCGTTACGATGCGTCCAAGCGCGATGCTCGAAAACGTAATTGGGATCATCGCAATTAGTGTAACCGCAGTCAAAATAAGAATAAGCGTTGCTAAGTTTTTCTCCACATCATCTAATCGTTCAATAATTTGAAGCGTAGCAACTTCGCCGTTCGTCCAAATGATTGGAGTGTTTACCACCAGGACGGTGATTCCCTCAAACTCATGTTTTGAATAGCGCTTATTTTCTTTTATTTCAGGTGTAAATTTTTCCATTCCTAAAACGTTTTGAACTGTTGGATTAACTTCACCCGATGCTCGAACAATGCGAATAGCACCATGTGTAGGCATATAAGCACGAAGTACGACGGTGGGATCATTCTGTTCAGTTATTTTACTAAGTGATGTAATGAGTTCATTCGATCTTACACGTAGCTGGTTATGCTCTGTATCATATGCCATTTTTTCAAACAAAAAATAAATACCAATATTCGTCAAAGCCAGGATAATGATCATCAATAACGTCGAGAACAGATGTATTTTAGTTTTAAGCTTCATGTGCTGCTTCTTTCAATACATAGCCAACACCGCGTACAGTTTGAATCAGTGTAATTTCTTCACCTAAATCAACTTTCTTTCGGACATACCGAATGTATACGTCAACAATATTCGTATCCCCGTAATAATCATATCCCCAAACAGCATTCAGCAATTGGTCGCGTGATAATACTTGATTGGGATGCTTCAACAAATGGAGCATCAAATCAAACTCACGTGGCGTCAATTCAATAGCGCGTTCAGCTCGCTTAACTTCACGTGTCTCTTCATTCATTGATAAGCCAGAGAATTCGTGGATATGATTCACTTTTGTAACATCTGTCTTGTAGGTTTTTGAAAGTCTAAGCGCTGAGCGAATTCTAGCAAGCAGTTCATCAATTTCAAATGGTTTCGTTACATAATCATTTGCACCCAGGTCGAGTCCCGCCACTTTATCTGCTACATCATTTTTCGCTGTTAATAAAATAACAGGCGTGTTCTCTTCAGTTGAACGAATTCTTCGAAGTACATCAAGGCCGTTAATTCCTGGTAGCATGAGGTCCAGTAAGACGAGATCCCATTTCTGCTCGCGATACTTAATTAAACCATCAGTACCTGTATGAGAAATTCCTGTTTGATAGCCTTCGAATTCAAGCTCTAACTGAATGACACGGGCTATTTTTTCTTCATCTTCTATAATTAATATCTTTTCCTGCATAAGAATCACCCGCTACTTTTTTATTTTCATCTTAACAGATTTTGGTCAAATTCACTGTTCGTTTACTCAATAATAAAACTCCGTGCCGGAAACTTGTATCCAACACGGAGTAATCTTTATTTTGTATACATACTTCGAATTAAACTTTCAATGATTTGTGGCATTTCAACAAACGCACTGTCAACTTGGAGCCGTTCTGTACGTTGATGTGCATCTTTCCCAAATGGACCTACATTTAAAACTGGCACCTTTAACTTTCTCATGTCAGTAAATGGAATGTTATACGTATCTCCCCAAACTGGTGTATTACGCTCAAATGCTTTCCAACCCTCACCATCATCTTCATAATTTACATAGCTTAAATCACATATGCCATTAAAGTAATGGATCTGCTCTAATGTGAGGTCAAACTTACTTGCTTCCTTTTTCATTAGTTCAACAGAATCCTTAATGAGGCGATTGTCAGATGTATTAACTGCTGGATAATAAGGAGGCGCATACAAAATAACTGTGACCGGTGCGAGTTCTTGACATTGAATCATTAATTGGTCAACGATATGTAAAGACATTTCGCGATCGTCCCAGTCCATATTTTCAAGCACACTATTTATCAAGCGCTTAACCTCTTCAATTCCAAGTTTCTCTTCAGCGTAAGTAAGCAAATCTTCGTATCGAATAACTCGTACTTCCCCGATACCTTTAACTTGCTCCCTTTCGCAAATTTTAACATAGGCCTCGTTACACATTGCCATTGCTTCATTTGCAACCTTTTCAAATATCTCCATAATTTCAGAAGCATTACGTTTTAATAGAAACACATTATAAAGAGCAACTGCACGATATGGCGTTTGAGTTGAATATTGTTTTTTCAGATCCGCTTGTTTCAAAGATACTGGTAACGGCGTACTTTCACCTAGATCCGTTTCACGGAAAGCTGGATTCCATTCCATCAATTGTGTAAGAAAGGAAGCGATATAGTTCGCTGTAATTCCTTTCATCGGCTCTCCAACATGCGTTTCTCTACCATAGAAAAGCGCAGCAGGCATTATTTTACCGATTGTTCCTGTATAGATGTATTCCTTTGTATCACTAGGTCCTTGTGGAAAGGATGGTTCACTATTTAGGAATAATTTGTATTCCAAAGCAAATTTATCACGAAGTCGAACAAGCTCTTTTACCGCGACACGCATGCCCGTTGAATTGACTTCCTCATCAGGTACAGTTGTAAGTAAAAGATTGATTGGCCATTTTTCAACACTTGCCTTTTCGATCATTGACAAATGTAGGACAAGGCCCATTTTCATATCCATTGTTCCACGGCCAAATAAGTATTTGCCTGTCTCTAAATCAATGCGAGCAGCCTCAGGTAAATCCTCTTTACATTTATATAACTTTTTTGTTAATTCTTCTGGATAAAAAGCAAGCGGTTCTAATATTCCATATTCCTCAGTCTGAACTGTATCGAAATGACTAATAAGTACGATTGTTTCAGTCGCTTCTGGATGCTTATATAAGGCGGTAACTGCTTGCCTTCCTAACCCTGCATCGTGAAGTTCTAAGTTGTCCGGGTTTTCCTCAAAATAAGAAAGTCTAGCTATTTTAGCTTCTAATTTGGGAGCAAAAGTTTTCTCACCCTCAGTTAAGGTACGACTATCCCAACTGACAAGCTCACATAATAAAGCGCGAAGTTTCTCTGGCGTATTCCATAAATATTCATACATACTTAATCATCTCCTTGTACAATTAGGATTCTCTGTATCTAGATAATATCATGCGCTTTGCATTCCGAGCTATTAAGTTAATGTCTTAAACTCAACGGCGGTAAATATATATTTCTTTCCCTTAGGCAAATATCCTCTTTACTAGTTGCTGTAATGCATATCGTAACTGTATGTAATGGAAGTACCAACTGAAATATCAAACTAATTATAATTGAGAAATTTTTTAAATTAATCTCTTTACAAATTAATTTTTCTACGTTATAATAATAAAAGTTGCACTAGGGAAACAATAATCGCGTTAGTCTATCTAAATTGTTGCACTAGGGAAACTATTCTTCAAACAATTAAAATGGACTCACTCATGTCCAAGTAATTTATTAAATAATTATCCTAAAATGCATAAGTACTCCCCAAACCATTATATTCAATGTTTACTTTTACGCAAAAAGTTGGTCGAGGGAAACTTGCTGAAATAATAAACCATTTTTATAAGGAGGCGATAAAATGATTGAAACAATATCGGTTAAAAATATTAGTGTTTCATATGACGGTAATGAGGTCGTTAAAGATGTATCATTTTCGTTCGAGCCCGGGAATTTAATTGGTGTGCTTGGACCTAATGGGGCCGGAAAATCAACATTAATGAAAGCGATGCTAGGATTAATTCACCGAGACCATGGGGATGTTAAAATCGGCACAAATACGATTGATCAAATGCGTAAGCAAATTGCATACGTACCACAAAGATCAAATATCGATTGGAACTTTCCGATCATTGTGAAAGATACTGTGTTAATAGGAACTTATCCAAAAACTGGGTTGTTAAGACGGCCCAAAAAAGCGGACAAAGAATGGGCGCTGGATTGTCTAAAGCAAGTAGGAATGGAAGAATTCGCAAATCGACAAATTGGCGAGCTATCTGGTGGACAGCAACAACGTGTGTTTTTAGCGAGAGCACTTGCACAAAGAGCAGATTATTTCTTCCTTGACGAGCCATTTGTCGGCATCGATGTTTCAAGCGAGGAAGTAATTATCGATATTTTACGTAAATTGAAAGACGCCGGAAAAATCGTGTTCGTTGTTCACCATGACTTATCAAAAGTGAAGAGTTATTTTGATGAACTTGTCTTAATTAATAAAGAGCTTATAGATTCAGGTCCTGTCAATAAAGTTTTCCAATCAGACAATATGGCTAAGGCTTATAACCGCCAGCTTATACTTACTGACTTGGAGGGTTCAATGTAATGGAATTCTTTAATGATTTAATGACGTATGGTTTCTTGCAAAAAGCATTTGTTACGTCAGTAATGGTAGGTATTATTTGTGGTGTTATTGGTACTTTTATTGTGCTACGCGGAATGGCGCTAATGGGAGATGCCATTTCACACGCAGTCTTGCCAGGCGTTGCGATTTCTTACATGCTCGGTATTAACTACTTTTACGGAGCCGTTGTTACTGGTGTTTTGACAGCTTTCGGAATCGGAGCTATCTCACAAAATAGTCGTATAAAAAATGATTCTTCAATTGGTCTTGTGTTCTCTGCCTTTTTTGCTCTAGGGGTTATTTTGATTACAAAAGCAGGAAGTGCAACAGATTTATCACAAATCTTATTCGGGAACGTACTATCTGTACGTGATTCCGACATGTGGCTAACACTTATTATTGGATCAATTGTTATACTTGTCGTCGTATTATTCTTTAAAGAATTGCTCGTTTCCAGTTTTGACGAGACGATGGCGGCAGCGTACGGTTTAAAAACACGCTTTATTCACTATTCAATCATGTTTTTGCTCACACTTGTTACAGTTGCATCGTTGCAAACGGTTGGTGTTATTTTAGTCGTATCTATGTTGATTACACCAGCATCAACGGCTTATCTATTAACAAATCGTTTGTCAGTTATGGTGGTATTAGCTGCTTTCTTTGGTGCTTTGTCTTCTGTCATCGGCTTGTATTTTAGTTTCTTGTATAACTTGCCGTCAGGACCAGTTATCGCACTTGCAACGACAGGCATATTTTTAATTGCATTTTTGTTTGCACCAAAGCAAGGCATTGTGATGAAGAAGATTAGGAAAATGAACAAAGGGAAAGTTACACCAGCTTAAAGTTAATTTGGTATTACCGGCTTTCATGGAAAACATACAATACTTAAAAATGAAGGAGTAGAATTAATTACATGAAGAGTTTAATAAAATGGCTAGGCCTCTCATTACTTGCCGTACTTATGTTGGCAGCATGCGGTAACGATAGTGATGATGGAGCAAGCACGAGTAAGGATGACGGTAAAAATCAGGATACTACAGAAAAATCAGATGACAATGAGAAGTTGCAAGTCGTTACATCGTTCACGATTATTGCTGATATGGCAAGAGAAATTGGTGGCGACCTAGTTGAAGTTTATAACCTAGTCCCAAGTGGTACTGATCCTCATGAATATGAGCCATTGCCGAATGATATTAAAGCAGCTACAAACGCGGATATTCTCTTTTATAACGGATTAAATCTTGAAGGTGGCGAGCATGGATGGTTCATGAAAATGATGAGTGCGGTAAACCAGAAAGATGAAAATATCTTTAGTTTAACGGAAAAAGTTGAACCTAAGTATTTATCTGGTGGTGACGGCGAAGAAGAAGTTAACCCCCACGCTTTCATTGATCCAGCAGTAGGTGTTCTAATGGCTGAAGCTATGCGTGACGCGTTGATTGAGAAACACCCTACAGATAGCGATAAAATTCAAGAACAAGGTGATGCATATGTTCAACGTCTTCAAGATTTAGACGATGAATTTGCAGAGCGTATTAGCACAGTTCCTGAAGAAAACCGTGTTTTAGTTACAAGTGAACGTGCATTCCAATACTTGAATGACCACTACGGTCTTAAAGAAGCATTCATCTGGGAAATTGACACAGAAGAAAATGGTTCACCTAAACAGATTAAAGACCTTGTAAACTATATTAAAGATCATAAAGTTCCTGTTTTGTTTGTAGAATCTAACGTTGATACACGTCCGATGGAGACTGTTTCTAAGGAGAGCGGTGTTCCAATAGCAGAAAAACAAATTTACTCGGATGAAATTGGTGATCCAGGTGATGAGATTGATACGTATGTGAAGTACCTTGAGTATAATATGAACTTAATCCACGACGAACTTAGTAAAGAAAGATAATCAATAAAATGCCCGCGCATACCATATGCACGGGCATTTTATCTCTTTACATATAAATGATAACGGCCAAAACGGCTGCTAGAACAAGTCTATAAATCGCAAACGGCATTAACTTAATCTTCGAAATTAGTTTTAAGAAGAAACGAATTGAAATTAGTGCAAATACAAAAGCACTAATGAATCCTACAATATAAAATGATAAATCATCCATAGATAGATATTCCCAGTTCTTCAAAATTGAAACGAGGCTCGCACCCATCATAATCGGTACTGCCATGATGAAAGTAAAATCAGCCGCTGTACGGTGATTCATACCGAAAAGGACACCACCTGAAATCGTTGCACCCGAACGTGAAAATCCTGGCCAAAGCGACAAACATTGTACAAGTCCAACCGTAAACGCTTGTCGGTATGTAATTTGATCCAACGTCGTCACTTTTGGGTTTTTCGGTCCTAATTTATCCGCAGCAATCATGAGAATTGCACCTGCAACAAGTGCATAAATAACTGTTTCTGTTCCAAATAGATGTTCATCGATTAAATCCTTAAATGCAAATCCAAGAATGACCGCTGGCAACATACCAACAATTACATGAGCTAAATTGAAACGAGAACTCGTTTTGGCACCATCAATCTTATAAAGACCCACAAGACTAAAGAGTCGTTTCCAAAACACAACAATTACCGCCAAAATCGAACCCAATTGAATGAGAATCATAAATGTAAATTTAGACCTCGCGCCTAAAAATTCCTCTATTTGCAACCACATATCATCTACAATAATGAGATGACCTGTTGAAGATACAGGCGCAAACTCTGTCATACCCTCAACGAATCCAAGTATAAGTGCTTTAATTAATTCTAATAAGTCCATAAGTTATTATGCTCTCCTTCTGCGGAAACGAATGTACAAAATACATGCTACGATTCCACCCAATGCTATTATCGTGTACGCAATACTTGAATATACATTCATATAATCCACAATCATTGTCCAGTTCTCACCGACTGCTACACCTATCGTAACAAGTACTGTATTCCAAATTAAACTACCAATCAACGTAAGAAAAAGAAATAATGGAATGTTCATGTTAGACATACCAGCTGGAACAGATATAAGACTTCTTACTAGCGGTATAAGCCGACAAAAGAAGACGGTCCAAGGTCCATATCGATCAAACCAAGCATCAGCACGGTGAATATCTTTCCTAGTTAGTCGAAATATAGTCCCCCATCGATCAACTAGCCTCTCAAGCCTTTTAACGTCTAATAAAAGGCCAACACAATATAAAACCATAGCACCAATCACGGAACCCAAAGTCGACGCCACGATGACACCAAGCTTTGTCATGGATGTATATGTTGTCATAAATCCACCGAAAGTCAAAATAACTTCTGATGGTATTGGCGGAAAGACATTTTCAATCGTAATTAATAAGAAAACACCAAAATAGCCAAACTGCTCCATAAATTCCGTTATCCAATTTTCCACGCTATGCCTCCAGTTAACTATAAGTCTACTAAATAATAGCCTGTAACTCAAGACGATACTGTTCCCAAAAAAGTTGCGAGTCACTGACTACAATTTACGTAGAAAAGAATAATATTATACCTAATCTTTTACTAACACAACTATATTTGTGGATATCTTTAAGTTATGAGAAGTTATACTCATTTTCCGTGCACAGTTTATAGTGATTGTGGACAATTTCAGAAAAGTTTGTTTACTTATACACATATATGTTATTATTATCCTTTTCCTTTAAATTGAGATTTAGTTATCCACAAGTTCATTGTTTGTACTCAAAAACAAATTACTAACGTAATGAGATAGTAAAGGAATAATTAGAACAAAAAAAGCGATTTTCCATTCTAAATCGAACGGAAAATCGCTTTCGGACATCCTTTATTAATAAAATTTTAATGCGTGTTTTCAGCAACCTTGCATAAAAAAGTGTTATCTAAGTTAATTCAATTGAATTTTATATTTCCTAAAAAAACTATGCCTCTTGGTAATACTCGTTTAATTCACTCCGCAACGCCCTCTTCAGAAACTTTCCAACAGATGTTTTCGGTAATTCATTCAAGAAGATAATATCGTCCGGAAGCCACCATTTCGCAAATTGCCCCTCTAAATAGGTTAACAATTCTTTTTTCATATCTTCATCACCTGTTTGTCCTTCATTTAGAACAACACAAGCCAGGGGACGTTCTTGCCATTTCTCATGTGGTAATGCAATTACCGCAGCTTCAAATACGGCATCATGTGTCATGAGCGCATTTTCTAAGTCTACTGACGAAATCCATTCTCCGCCACTCTTTATCAAGTCCGCTGTACGATCCATCAATTTGAGATACCCATTATCTGTCATTACAGCAATGTCACCGGTATAAAGCCATCCATCTTTAAATGCCGAAGCGGTACGTTCGTCCTTATAATACTCACTTGCAACCCAAGGTCCGCGAACAATTAGCTCACCCATCGTTTTTCCGTCCCACGGTACTTCACCGTCCTCATTAACAATGCGAACTTCTAGTCCCGGCATTGGTAGTCCTTGAAGTGCACGAATGTCGATTTTTTCATCCATAGTCAAATCTTCCATTCCAGACGTATACACTGAGAGACTGACAAGCGGCGATGTTTCTGTTAATCCATAACCAACAATAAATGGCACACCGTACTTCTCCTCAAATGCTCGTATCAAGCCCTTCGGCGAAGCAGACCCTCCGCAAATAATCGCACGCAATGAAGACAAATCACGCGGACCTTGTTCTAGCGCTTTCAATACCGCGAGCCAAATTGTCGGAACACCCGCTGTCACGGTTACTTTTTCTTGCTCAATTAAATCTAAGATTAACGCTGGATCAAACCCAGGTCCCGGTAATACTTGTGTCGTGCCAAAGAAAACAGATGCAAACGGTATTCCCCATGCGTTAACATGGAACATCGGAACAATTGGCATCGCAACATCGCTTTCACGCAAGCCCATTGCATCAGAAAGTCCTAGCGCAAAACTATGGAGAACAATTCCGCGATGCGTATAGACGACACCTTTTGGGTTTCCAGTAGTCGCAGACGTATAACACATCCCTGCAGGTGTATTTTCATCAAGATCTTCAGGAAATTCAAAAGTATCTGATGCCTCTTCTAGTAACGCTTCGTAAGAATAGACATTTTCAAGTGCTGTCTCCGGTACTTCTTTACTATCACCCATAATGACATAATGTTTGACAGTTTTCAGCATTGGAGCTAGCTGCGCTAGATGCGGAAACAGACTATCATCTACCAATAAAATTTCATCTTCTGCATGGTTGATGACATAAGCAATATGTTCAGGCGATAAGCGGATATTGATCATATGAAGAATTGCACCCGTACTTGGTACGCCGAAATAAGCCTCCAAATGACGGTGATGATTCCAACCGAATGTTCCAACCTTTGTGCCGTGTACCATGCCAAGTTGCGTTAAAGCATCCGCCAGTTTTCGCGTTCGTTTCGCAAATTCACGATAGGGAATACGATGAATTGTATCCTCAGCTGTTCTAGATATAATTAGTTTGTTCGGAAAAAATTGCTCTGCTCTTTTGATGAAGGACGATAATATTAATGGTGTTTGCATCATAATAATCCATCTCCTTTTTTATCAATCAATTAGCGTAATCCTACTTTAATAATTAATAACAACCGAGACTAGTCCCATATGAAAAGACATATGGCTTCTGACGATACTATGCGACGAACCGCATGCTTATGACTTAACCTACATCCCCATTCCCTTCGCAATAATCACTTTCATGATCTCGTTTGTGCCTGCGTATATCGAAGCAACAGGGATATCCCTATAACGTCTTGCAATCTTGTATTCTTCCATATATCCATAACCGCCGTAGAGTTGCATACAATCAACTGATATTTCTCTTGCCGTCTCCGTCAACCAATACTTCGCCATCGATACTTTCGTAACGACATCTTTACCTGCAATATGGTCTTCTATAAGAGATTCTAGAAATGCTTTTCCAAGTTCGACTTTTGTAGCTATTTCTGCAATTTTGAACTGTGTGTTTTGAAATGAACTAACCGGTTTGCCAAATGCAACGCGTGATTTAACATAATCAAGCGTCATTTCAAGCATATCTTCCGAAGCAATTTGTGCAGCAATTGCTACGACGAGTCTTTCTTGTTGTAAATTCTTCATTAAGTAATGAAAACCTTTACCTTCTTCCCCTATTAAATTAGCAACTGGGACTCGGCAGTCTTCAAAAAATAGTTCAGCTGTATCTTGCGCATGCAAACCAACTTTACTCAGTTTTTGTCCTTTATTAAAACCCGGTGTTCCTTCCTCAAACATAATTAAACTTATGCCACGATGTCCGGGCTCTGCCTGAGGATTTGTTTTCACAACAACAAGTGATAAATTGCCGTTAATACCATTTGTAATAAAAGTTTTTTGACCGTTCACAATATAATGGTTACCATCTTTAATAGCAGTCGTTTTTATATTTGCCAAATCTGATCCAGTGCCAGGTTCCGTCATAGCAATAGACGTAATATAATCTGCATTTATACAGCCAGCTAACCAACGTTCTTTCTGTTCATTTGTTCCGTACGACTCGATATAAGGTACAACAATATCATTATGCAAACTAACACCGACCAGACTAGTACCCACACGTTCCATCTCTTCACCAATAATGACGCCGTAACTAAAGTCTAATCCGAGTCCACCGTGTTTTTCATCGACTTGCGGACATAAAAAACCCATTGCCCCGAGCTTTTTCCAAAAAGCAATTGGAATAATACGTTCTTTTTCCCATTTTTCGTAATTAGGTACGGCCTCTTTCTCGAGAAACTTTCGGAGTGATTGACGGAACATAATATGTTCATCGCTTTCAAATCTGTATCTTTTCAAAGCATCCCCTCCTAGTTAGATACGTTCGATAATGGTTGCGTTTGCCATACCCATTCCTTCACAAATCGCTAGAAGACCATAACGTCCACCGGTCCGCTTTAATTCATACATCATGGATATGAGAAGTTTTGTTCCTGTAGCACCAAGTGGATGACCTAGTGCAATGGCGCCGCCGTTTGGGTTTAACTTCAATGGATCTGCTCCTGTTTCGTTTAACCATGCAAGCGGAACTGGCGCAAATGCTTCATTCACTTCATACGTATCCATATCCTCAATCGTTAAGCCGGCCTTTTCCAATACTTTCCGTGTTGCTTCAATCGGGCCCGTCAACATCAAGGTCGGATCAGATCCAACGACTGTTCTGGCAATCACTTTTGCAATCGGCTTTAACCCAAGTTCATCTGCTTTTTCACGCGACATGAGCAATACCGCAGAGGCACCATCGCTCATTTGACTTGCATTACCTGCTGTTATCACACCATTTTCATCGAATACTGTGCGAAGTCCAGCAAGAATTTCCTCTGTTGAATCAGGACGCGGCCCTTCATCTTGTGAAACTTCTCCAACAGATACAATTTCACTATGAAACTTACCTGAATCTATCGCTCTCACTGCACGTCTATGACTTTCAACTGCGTAACGATCAAGCTCTTCACGTGAAAAACTCCACTTTTCAGCAATACCTTCTGCTGAAAGTCCTTGATTGATAATCTTATGTTGCTCCGTTAGTTTAGGACTCAACAACGCTTCACCCAAATTTGAAAACATCGGTGACCTCGTCATACTTTCAACACCACCCGCGATGACGATGTCCATATCTCCTGATAAAATTGCTTGAGAAGCAAAATGGACAGCCTGCTGACTAGAACCACATTGTCGGTCAATCGTTACTCCTGGTACGTGTACGGGAAATCCTGCAATTAAAGCCGCGGTTCGTGCAATATTACCGCCTTGTTCACCCGATTGCGTCACACAACCTAATACAACATCTTCAATTACCCCTTTATCGATACCTACCCTGTCGACAAGCTCACTTAGAACAATTGCCACAAGTTCATCAGGTCTATAACTTGAAAACGCTCCTTTTGCTCGTCCGATTGCCGTACGCACACCTTCTACAATAACAACTTCCCTCACATACACACCCCATTCCCTGAATAAACAGATATTTTATGATATTACTAGCTTACATGAAACAAACTAGAAATTCCAATTCGACTTACTTCAATTTCAGCCTAAAGTCGTAGAAGAAAATCCACACTACGCCCGTTTGGACAAGCAACAATTTATTATAAGATTAAGTTACAAAAGAAGGGAGGAATAAAAATGAAAAAATTTGGTTTAGTACTACTAGGGGTTATTGCTGCGATTGTCTTCCTTGCGAATCTTGGCTCTTTACTTGGACTTGGATTTTCGGCTCTTGTCACATACGCAGGTTTTCACTATTTCAGAAAAACAAACTCTACTCTTAAGAAATGCTTCTGGGGTGCTGTCATGCTCATTGGTTTGTTCACAGCTATTTCTAACGTCCCCGCTTTCTTCGGCATCATTGCGTTCATAGGTGTTTTATTCGTGTGGCGTAAATGGAACGAAGCGAAAGGAGATCATATAATTTCATCAACTGAAAACGATCCATTTTTAAACTTTGAAAAAGAGTGGAGCAATATCAAAAGATAAAGAGGAGGAACTCAAATGAACGCACTTTGGAACAGATTCAAATACTCGGTACAAGCAGACCTTCACACATTATTCGACAAAAAGGAAAGCAAGAACCCAATTGCGATGCTCAATCAATACATTCGCGAAGCAGAAAAACAAACGGAGTCAATCGGGAAGTTACTAGAACGCCAATCGAAATTAACAAACGAACTTCAGAAAGAATTAACTGAAGCAAAAGAAATGGCAAACAAACGACGTAGCCAACTCGATCTTGCAATTACTGCTGGTGAAGATGACCTCGTTGCATTCGCTCAGGATGAAATTACTGCATATGATACACGAGCAAATTCACTTATTAATAGCATTGAAGAAACAACGAATGAACTACTGTCACTTGAACGTAAATTCGAAGAAATGAAACATAAAGTGAAAGATATGAAAGTCCGTCAACTTCAATTAATGGGTAAAGAAAATGTTACTCGTGCCCACCACCGTATGGATAAAGTTATTTCTCCAGAAGAAGCAGAGAGTAGACTTGCAACAGTTAGTGAAATGAACGAATATATCCAAAATCTTGGGGGTAAAATTGACCGAGAATATGAAATCTCTTCAATGGAGCGTCGTCTAGAATCGCTTAAAACACCTAGTGTAAAAGAAACCAGTATCGTGTAAACTAGTATTTAAGAGGAAGGCACTCGCCTTCCTCTAATTAATTCACTAAAAATTTCCCGACATCAAGAAGGAGGTATATATAATGAAAAAAAATGATACTAATAAAATGGCGTTTGGAGGATTTCTATTTTTGCTCCTTGTTTTTACAGAATCATTTTTCTTTGGAAATGGTAGTTTTATATTCGTCCTTCTTGGTGCCGGACTTGTTTACTTGGGATTACGCCGAAGATCGAAACTCTTATTTATACCCGGATTACTTTTTATTTTAATCGCTTTATTTAATTTATGGAGTTTACGTCTTTTCATTTTCGGCGTTGTTTTGTACATCCTCATAGCATTGTGGAGAGGTGTACCCGCGGACAATATTATGCGTCCGGTACGTGAATTTCGTCAAGATACGCCGAATGGTATTTGGAAGAATAAATTATTTTCCATTCAATCATCTCCTTTCTCATCATACGAGTGGGAGGATATTCACATTCAAGGTATATTCGGCGACATTCATATTGATGTCACAGACACAGTGCTTCCAAAAGGTACTTCTTTAATTTCTGTTAGACAAGGTATCGGAAAAGTGAAGATTGTTTTGCCGTACGAAATTCCTGTCCGCATTCATTACACGACTTTATACGGCGAAGCCAACCTGTTTGGTACTTATCAAAAAAGACTTGTAAACGAATTTCTTCATATGAAAGAAGGCTACCCTGCTCAATCCGAACAGAACACAGAACTAATTATCACTCTATCCACATGGCTAGGAGATGTTGAGGTGATTAGAAAATGAAAGCAATTTTAAGAAGGGGATTCTTCTTCACTTTTTTGCTTCTTTTCATAGCCGTTGGATACATCTATTTGCTTGTTGATTTACCAATTCAAGAGCTTTGGTTTACTTTTTATAACCTGGAATTCTATAGATTTCCAAACATTCCTCTTGGTTGGTGGATTTTAAATACAATCTTGATACTTGCTTGGAGCATTGCTATTTGGACGAGTTTTCTTGGACGTTCAAAAGAAAAATCAATTGAGAAAAAGATTACTGGTCTAGTTAATCAAGAAGAAAATGTATATGCTCGTAAAAAGTTTTCTCCTCGTATCGATAGAGCACTCGATTCGGTTTCTAACGTACTCGTTACACAGCGTAAAAGTTTACAAAGAATTACAGACGAGCGGGCCGAAACACAAGATCAGCTTATTCAAGAACGTATTGTTCAAGAAAGGCAACGACTTGCACGTGAACTGCATGATTCAGTTTCACAGCAATTATTCGCTGCTTCAATGCTATTATCTGCATTAACCGAGCGCAATGAAAATAGTGAGTTGCAAAAACCAATTCTTCAAGTCGAGCGCATCGTCCAACAAGCACAATTGGAAATGCGCGCCTTGTTACTTCACTTACGTCCTGCTGCATTGAATAACAAGTCGCTGAAAGAAGGACTCGAAGAACTGCTCGTAGAATTAAAAGAAAAAGTGTTGTTTGACATCCGCTATCGTTTGGAGGAAGTATCCTTATCCAAAGGGGCTGAGGATCATTTATTTAGAATCGCGCAAGAAACGTTATCAAATACACTTCGCCACGCACAAGCAACTGAGGTCGATGTTTTATTTGTTGAACGCGACGGGCTTGCAATTTTCCGTGTGCAAGACAATGGAATTGGATTTAAGGAAAAAGATAGTCAAGGAGGTTCTTATGGACTTCAAAATGTTCAAGAACGTGCAATTGAAGTAGGTGGGACATGCAAAATTGTCTCAGTACCTTCGCAAGGAACCATTGTTGAAGTGAAATTACCTACGCTAAAAGAGGAGGCGTCAAATGATACGAATTCTACTTGTGGATGATCATGAAATGGTTCGCATCGGTGTTTCTGCATATTTACAAGTACAACCTGACATGGAAGTTGTCGGCGAAGCAGTAAATGGACGGGAAGCTGTTGGAAAAGCGCTTGAGTTACGTCCAGATATTATTTTAATGGACATGGTCATGCCTGAGATGGACGGTGCTGAAGCAACAGCCGCTATTATTAAAGAATGGCCAGAAGCAAAAGTCGTCATTGTCACCAGTTTTTTGGATGATGATAAAGTTTACCCTGCGCTTGAAGCGGGCGCAATCAGCTATATATTAAAAACGTCAAATGCAAAAAGGATTGCAGGGGCAATTCGAGAAACATTAAAAGGTCAAACAGTGTTAGAACCTGAAGTAACAACAAAAATGATGCAAAAAATGCGTACAAATAATGTGCGTCTACCTCACGAAGACTTAACAGAACGGGAACTCCAGGTATTGTTGCTTCTATCTAAAGGAAAATCAAATCAAGATATTGCGGATGATTTGTTTATAGCATTGAAAACCGTGAAAACGCATGTCAGTAATTTATTGTCTAAATTAGAAGTACAAGACAGAACGCAGGCAGTTATTTATGCTTTTAATCATGAGCTAGTAAGATGAAAAATAAAAAAAGCAGCTGTTCAAAACCTATTGGAATGAGGTTTTGATTAGCTGCTTTTCTGTTCTATTTTTATTTCATCATCTTTGACATTGGATATGTTTTTTGTAGTAAGCTTGAGGAAAATCCCCGTTAGAGAACGCTTACATTCAACATGACCTTTTTTTATTTTCACTAAATGCTGATGGTATATGAATAAATTGTTTGTTATGTTCATGCCTCTGGAATACTTCTGTCGCTGATGCACTTGACTCAGATGGGTCTGATAGGGGTAAATCATGAAGCTTTCCACAGGGTTTTAGGTTAACGCCATAATTAGGAGCAAAATCTGTTTCATTTGGGTATCTTCCGCTTCGCTTTTTCATATATCAATCAACTCTCCTTTTAGTTCAATTTTCAGTACTTGTGTATACATGTTTCATATTATTGTATTTAGTAATAATAAAAAAACCAATGTCATTATAGATGATACTTAATCATACCATTTTTCAGACAACTCCACAAGATAAATTTAATTTATATTTCATTCTACAGTTTATTACCTAAAAAAAAGAAGCAGCCACTAACTTAAGCCGCTTCTTTCCTGAATCATTAATCTTTTTTCGCATCTTTATTTTCACCAAATGCAGATTTTTTATGCTCATCGTCTGTATTGGTTTCGTTCTCCCGAAAGACTTTTGTAGAGTTGGATTCTGATGGATCAGAAAGTGGTAATTCATCTAAATTTGTACCTTCTTTTGTATATCTATCAACATTCGGTTCAAAGTCTGCTTTATTTGGGTATTTGCTATTATGTTTTTCCATAGTTTGCAACACTCCTTCTCGTTCACTCTTACTTTACCCTTTTAATATATGTTTAAAACATAAAATGATTCGATCCACTCCATATGAGCAGAACGAACCGTTTCATTTTAGTATGTTAAAGGCACAGTCACAGTTACTTTGAATAAATCACCATCTACTTCAATTTTCATCTCACCATTATGCATATCAACAATTGACTGCGCAATAGCAAGCCCCAACCCTGAACCTTCTGTATGGCGTGATGTATCCGCTCGTTTAAATCGTTCAAACAGTTCATCCGTATTTTCACCAAGCTCATATTTGGTCACATTTTTCACAACAAACTCAGCATTGCTACCCAATGCGCGAAGCGTTATATACACACGTGTACCTGGTAAGGTGTACTTAATGGCATTTACGATTAAATTATCAAGCATACGCCACCACCGTTTTCCGTCTATATGTGCAACGAGTGCATTGTCGGGTAGACTCACACGAAAGTCGAGTTCTGACGCTGTAATTTCCTCTTCATGTTCGGCTAATGCTTGTTGAAGAAGCTGTGTTAAATCAACACGTTGTTTATTCAACTCCAAGTTCCCACTTGCCATTTTCGATACTTCAAATAAATCCTCGATTAGCGTTTTTAGACGTTGTGATTTCATATCCAATATATCAACATATTTCATACGTTCTTCTACCGGAAGTTCAGCATTTTTCAATAAATCCGTGTACGTAATAATTGAAGTAAGCGGTGTACGAAGATCATGACTTACATTCGTAATAAGCTCTGTTTTGAGTCGTTCACTTTTCGCTTGTTCACTCATTGAACTGCGTACCCCTTCACGAAGATTATTTAGGTTCTTCGCATGTTCTGCAAGGGGCGACTTCCCTTCAATTTTAATTTCATCATGAAGTCGTCCTGCCGCCATTTGTTCAGTTGCGATCATAATTCGATTTAAGTATGCAGCTCGCTTAACAAAAATGTAGAGTATTGGTAATCCAAAGAATAACACGCAGAACATATAAATAATTACATTATACGGATGGAAGAACATCACCACAAACCCGATACCTGCTAGAAAGAAACCGATAAGTAATAAAAACATTTGAGTACCAATCTTTTTATTCAAAAACATATCTCGAATAGCTATGAGAAAACGTATTGAATAACTATCTTTAATGTCCTGCTCAAGTAATCCTTTATGCTTCCATCTCTCGACAATATTGACGAGCTGGAAAGCAATGAAAACGATAGCAATTGCTAACGCCACAAAAGTAAAAATTCGATCCGTCCAAATTCCTGCGTAATAATTATTGTAAAAGAATGCAGATTGTGCACTTGAAAGAATAAGCTCAATAGCAATAAATAAAGAAATGAACAATAGCGCTGCTTTCACATCAATCTTCAATTTATCGTACCTTACAGTAAATCTCGTATTCGTCACCCATTCCTTTTTAAAACGAAGGACCTTGAATAATGCAATTGCCGACAGTAGACCAAGTATCCAAAGAATGTACGAAGTATATTTCATGTTATTATAGTTCTTCACCATACCGCCTAAGTAACCTGACTTTAAAGCTGTGTTCGGTATGACAACTACACCTTCAAATGTTCGCACTGTATTTTTTATTGAAGATAATTCACCTTCCATTGACTCGAAAGCGACTTCTGAAAATGGGGAATCCACGGTAGAAGCCCAAGTGTTTTCACCATAGTTATTGTCAGACCAATATGAATCATAGTTTTCCCGATAGATTGAATTCGCCCTAAATAAACCATCATTATTGTTAAATTGTTTTTTATAAGCGGCCGGTAGTAGATCCACGTCACCCTTCGAGAATATTTCTCCGGTTTCAGTGTCGACAAAATGATACGAAATGGGAAAGTTTTGTGAAGTAGCGCCTATATTATCTGCTATATAATGATCAATTGCTACAGCTTTTCTCGCACGAATTTTCTTTTCAACATGGTCATCGCTTTCAAAGTTTTTTTGTATGTCAGCCACTTTTGCATCTCGTTCTTTAACTAATGTTTCTTTTAATATTTCATTTTTTGCATCTTCAGCTTCATTAATACGTCCTTCATATTGATTTTGAATATTACTAATCTGGTCTGATAACATGCCATATTGACTTCTATGCTCTTCAATTTCATCTTGCGTAACTATAATACCTTTCTTTGCCTCATCTGCGTCAATAGGGTTCAGTACGAATGCCCCGACATTATCATAAAAAATAGATATTTCTCTTTTAAAATCATCAGTGTCAACAAATTTTTTACCAACCAACTGTGGTCCATTTTGTATGAGGGATGGGATTCCAATTAAAAGGAGTGCAGCGAGACATGCCCATATAAATAGCTGGTATCGATTATTCTTCATCATGCAGTTCCCCCTTTAATGATGCGTGTGAAATAGGCAATAGCTCGGGTTGATCGCTCCCACCCACCATTCATTATTTCAATTAAATGAGTAAAACAGTACCCAATACTTATTCCTGCAATAATGAGCGCAATTATTGAGCCAATGAAGGCTTGCTCATTTTTCGATTTTGTAGCCAACGCCCCACACCACCTTTATATATCTTGGATTTTTTGGATCTGCCTCAATTTTTTCTCGAATTTTACGAATATGAACTGCTACAATATTTTCGGCGTTATATGCTTCCTCTTTCCAAACTCTTTCATATATTTCATTAATGGAGAATACGCGTCCTGCATTTTTCATCAGTAGTTCAGTAATTTTATATTCAATAGGCGTTAGTTTAACCGCAATACCTTCAACCGTTATTTCTTTCGCATCTTCATCAAGTTCGAGTCCATCAACAACAACATTTCGCTGTTGCCCATCATACGTACCAAATTGAACATAACGACGAAGTTGCGATTTCACACGCGCCATTAATTCCATCGGATGAAATGGTTTCGTCACATAATCATCTGCGCCTACAGACAAACCATGAATTTTATCAGAATCCTCCGCCTTGGCACTCAACATGATGATCGGAATATTCAAGTCTTCTCTAATTTTGAAAGTTGTCGTAATCCCATCCATATTTGGCATCATAATATCGAGAATGAGGAGATGGACTTCATTCGTTTCGAGAAGTTCTAACGCCTCTTTCCCATCTGCCGATTTTATCACGTTATATCCATCATTTTTTAAATAAATTTCGATTCCGTCACGGATTTCCTGATCATCATCAGCTACGAGTACTGTGAATTTAGCCATCATCCGCACCTCACTTTCTCTTATGATACTTATTATAGCGCTTGAATCTTAATATTTACCTATCGCAATTATGAAGAAATTCTTAAGATTACTGTTTGGTTTTATAGAAAAGTCATTTGAAATAGCAAATAATTTCTAACCACAGCCTCGCTCAGAATATAAAAAATGCCATCAAGTGCTAAACTTTGATGACATTTCTCTTTTTCTTTAAGAGTGGTTAAACTAGGGTGAAAACTACGTATGAGACAACGAGAACGATTAATCCTCTCAATTTATGCGTCTTTATCCAAGACTTCTTCCTCTAGCCCTATCCCATCTACCAACTTCTCCGCAGCTCTTCTATAGAAATTACTCATATTAACTAGAGAAGCAATCATTAGTGTGCGCTCCAATTCAGTCGCGTTTGCATCTCCGATTTTTTCAATCTCTTCTTGTACTTCTACCATTTTAAGCTCGAAGTCTTTTTTAAATACGTCTGCATTTTTATGATAGAGCAATAAATAACTTTCATAGAAGCTTCCCAAGTCAAACGCTTCGTTTGCTACGTTGTCATTAAGATGGCTGAGCGTCACTTTAATATCATTAATTGATAGTGCACCTTTTAACTGATAAATTAAATTGATTAACATGATATGTTCTTTAGAATACTTCTTGCTTTGTAACGGAAAGAATAGTTTTCCTTTTGCGTAGTTGTTAACCATCGTTTTCGTCAATATCTTTTCTTTCGGATTCCTCTTTGTTTCATTGAAACTGTTTTCAAATAGTTCTATGACTTGGTCTATGTATAAGTCCATTTTTGGAATATCATCGGTAGCAATATTATTTTCTAATGCAAGGCTATGCACAAGTTCATTTATTGTTTTCATTTTAAACCCCTCAATTCATTAGTTTGTGTAAGTAATTTTACATTAACATCCATGTATAGTAAACCTTGACCACACAAATGAATAGTAGTATTATATTAAGTAGTTAACTAAACCACCAAAGGTAATAGGAGGATTAATATGAAAAATTACGTTAGAGAACCATTCAATGCTTTCTCGCACTTGGTTGGTGCGGTACTTTCATTTAACGGACTCCTCGCCATGGTCATAAAAGCTTCAATATCTGGCGCTTCTGCATTGCATATTGCTGCCGTCATTATTTTCGGAATCAGCTTGTTACTACTTTACTCCGCATCAACGATTTACCATATGGCTGTTACAAATGATAAAGCAATCGCTTTCTTAAGAAAGCTTGACCACTCAATGATTTATGCTTTAATCGCAGGATCATATGCGCCATACTGTTTAATCGCTTTGAACGGCACCACAGGATGGCTTGTTTTTTCTATTGTTAGTATAGCTGCAGTAAGTGGAATCCTATTTAAAATGGTTTGGTTCAATTGTCCAAGATGGCTTTCAACAGCACTTTATATCGTACTTGGTTGGGTCATTGTTTTCGCTATCGTTCCACTGTCCTCCGTTTTAGGTATTGGCGGATTATCACTATTAATTGCTGGTGGTGCTATGTATACGATTGGCGGCATAATTTACGCAATTAAGCCGAAGTTCTTAGAATTAAAGCATTTAGGGTTCCATGAAATCTTTCATTTATTTATACTAGCTGGAAGTTTAGCTCACTTCTGTTCTGTATATTTCTATGTATTATAAAAATCCACGGTTTTTTCCGTGGATTTTCTTTGTTTATGATTTAGCCATGCGACACACATCTATACTCATAGTCCTGAACCGTATATACTAACCATAGGGTATATGTACTTTGGAAAATAGGAGGAATACGTATGTATATTACAATTCCAGAAGCAGCCGAACACCTCAGTATGCCAGTTGAGCAAATTCACAAATATGTCGTCGAAGGTCGCATTCGCTCAGTTTATGATGGTGAGCAATATTTAATAAATAAAAATCAATTCGGTCTTTACTTCGAACAACTTGAAGCGTTAAAAAAGCAAATTGAAGACTACCAAAATGAACCGATGCCACCTGACCGTGATATTAAAGATGAAGATTAAAAGTAAATAGCGACAAAAAAGCGATTCCACTAAGGAATCGCTTTTTTTAATTATTCACAAGAGTTTTTTCACGTTTGCCAACTATTTGAAGCAAATCTCCAACCATCGCACTAGCTGTAGGATACATACCTGCACCTGGGCCAATGAGCGTTAAAGAACCGAGATATTCAGTATTAATAATGACTGCATTATCCACACCATCGACACCGTATAATGGATGATCTACGCCCACAAGAATCGGTCCTACAGTTCCCCGTAGTACACCGTCATTATCTACCGAAATATCAGCAACATGTCGATAACGTAGATTTTCTTTCGTTGCTAGCATGACATCTTCCACAGTAATTTTGTCAACACCAACAACCGGAACATCTTCCCATTTTGGCTGACCTTCAAATACCAACATACTTAGAATCATTAATTTCCGAAACGCGTCTCTCCCACTTATATCATCAGCGGGGTCTACTTCTGCAAATCCAAGCACCTGCGCTTCATCCAGTGCCGCCTTAAACGGAATTCCTTCTTCCCTCATTTTTGTTAAAATGAAGTTCGAAGTCCCATTCAACACCCCTTGAATACGTCTCACACAATCTCCTTGCAATAAGTTTGTCACGGTTCGGATAATCGGTACACCGCCGGCAGTTGTCGCTTCATAACCAACTTGAACATCCCGTAATTCAGCATGCTTCACCAGTGCAGAACCATGTTTTGCAAACATCGTTTTATTCGCTGTAATGATATGGAATCTCTTTTCTATTGCTTCAGAAAGATATGTGTAAGCAGGTTCCTCGCCAACTATCGCTTCAAAAAGCACATCTATATCTGAGTTTAACAATATTTCATTAATATTATCTGTAATAAGCACATCGGGCGCAACTAGACGATCTTTGGTCTTGTCTCGCACCAGGATTGCTGCAACTTCAATTGTATAACCTGTATTCTTTTTGATTTGTTCTTTTTTTTCATTTAAAACTTTGTAAATACCTTCTCCTACAGTACCAAAGCCTAATATAGCTACTTTGATTGATGACATTTCGCCACCTCCATAAACTACTCAATCAAATTATCCAAAAAAACATTCGCCTTCCACCACAACCCTGTGTAATTGCTTCCAGACCTTTTTGGGCTCATTCGAAAAATACCCCTGGAGATCAGTAACATCCGACAGCCGGTATTTTCGGCACTAGTAACTACTTTAAGTTGGAACTTAACCTAATTTAGTTAAACGTTTACCGGAACCGCTATTTCAATCGCTTGGGCTAGATCTGCAATCGTATCTTCTACAGATTCAAGTCCGACTGATAGACGAATCAAATCTTCAGAAACGCCCGACTTTACTAAATCTTTAGCACTCAACTGTTGATGTGTCGTTGAAGCAGGATGTATAATAAGTGACTTCGCATCCCCAACATTTGCAACATGCGACCAGATTTTCACGTTATCAATTACTTTACGACCCTCATCACGTCCACCTTTAATACCAAAGTTTACAATTGAACCAAAGCCGTTTTTCAAATATTTTTTCCCGAGCTCATAAGATGGATGATCTTCAAGCCCATTATAGTTAACCCATTCTACAGAAGGATGTTCTTTCAAGAATTTCACAACTGCTAACGCATTTTCATTATGTCTTGGAACTCGTAAATGAAGCGTCTCAAGTCCTTGTAAGAAATTAAATGCACTATCCGGATTTAAGCAAGGGCCAAAGTCGCGTAATAATTGAACTCGAAGTTTCGTTGCAAATGCCGCGCCTGCTGCATCGATACCGTATCGAAGACCATGATACGTCGTGTCCGGCTCCGTAAAGCCAGAAAATCTTCCTTGCGTCCAATCAAACTTTCCAGCATCAACAACTACGCCACCGATTGTTGTACCATGTCCGCCAATCCATTTTGTTGCTGAATGAATAACCACATCTGCACCAAATTCAATTGGATTTGAACCATAAGGTGATGGGAATGTATTGTCAATAAGTAATGGAAGTCCATTTTCATGTGCAATATTTGCAACAGCCTCGATATCAAGAACATTTAAACTTGGGTTACCCACAGTTTCAGCAAATATCCCCTTCGTTTTATCTGTAATCGCTGCTCGGAAGTTTTCAGGGTCAGTCGAATCAACAAACTTCACATTAATACCATAACGTGGAAGTGTTACTGCAAATAAGTTAAATGTACCACCATACAAGTTGCTAGCTGCAATAATTTCATCCCCAGCTTCTGCGATATTCATAACAGAGAAAGCAATTGCTGCCATACCTGAAGATAAAGCAACTGCTGCGGAACCACCTTCTAATAATGCAACACGCTGTTCAAACACATCAACAGTAGGGTTTGTTATACGGGAATAGATATTACCTGCCTTTTGCAATGCAAATACACCTTGTGCATGTTCCGTATCAGGGAATACATATGCAGTCGTTCTATAAATTGGTACAGCGCGTGATCCTGTTGTTGGATCTGGTTGTTGTCCGCCGTGCAATAATTGTGTTTCAGGTTTTAAGTTTGTCATTTTCTATTACCTCCAGTGTTTTTTAGATAGATATACGGGTGCGTTAGGGATAATTTCAGAAAATAAAAATACCCCCTTCACTTAAGAAGAGGGTTATGCTTTCGCTAATTCCTCCTCTTATCTTTCAGAATCGTTTGCACGAAACTGTAGGAAGTAGCACCTGTGCAAGTTCATAACTTGCCGGTTGCTGGGCATCACAGGGCCTATTCCCTCTGCCGCTCTTGATAAGAGTATGATTGATTCTGTTTTCCATCTTGTTACACAGTATAGAGGGACACTCTATTGAATGTCAAGCGTTATTTAGTAATTGTTCTGAAGTTTCATACTAGCAACTCAATATAAGAAGTCTAGCCATATTTTAATAGCCGTCCCTAAAATAAGGAACGCTAAAACCCCTTGCAATACTTTCGTATTTGATTTCCGCCCAATCTTCACGCCTAATGGTGCAGCGATTAAACTAGCTACAATCAAGACCAATGCAGGTCCGTAAAGCACTTGATCAGTTGACACCTTGCCAATTGTTGACCCGATCGAGGAAATAAGTGTAATTGCTAGTGAAGTCGCAATTGTCATTCGAGTAGGTATTTTCAACACAACCAACATAATTGGTACAAGAATAAAAGCACCACCTGCGCCTACAATTCCTGCTGCAATTCCAACAATAAAAGAAAATGCCGCCGCTAACCAATGATTAAATATTAATTGATCAGCTGGAACATCATCTAACTGCTTTTTCGGAATGAACATCATAACTGCTGCTATTGTCGCTAAAATGCCGTATACGAAATTCACAGCTCCTTCAGACATCGCGGTTGACCCAAAACCACCTATAAAACTCCCGATAATGATGCTGGATCCCATATATATAACTAGTTTTTTGTTAATGTAGTCACTTTTACGATAAGCCCACACGCCTGATAGTGTTGCAAATAATACTTGTACCGCACTAATCCCTGAAACTTCATGCGAAGAGAATGCTGCAAACCCTAGTAGAGAGGGGATATATAATAACATCGGATAATTAATAATTGCACCACCAATTCCAACCAAACCAGAAACAAAGGAACCGATAAATCCAATGGCAAATAGCATGATGATGAATGTGAAACTCATCACATCAACTCCTTTCAAAAAAACAAGGGTATCTCTCTATCAAGATACCCCCATATTCATTATCCTTTTTTAATCCAAAACGTAAAAATGCCATTTGATTCTTCATGTTTCAGTAACTCGTGACCACCTGATTTTGACCAAGCAGCTAAATCTGCAACAGAACCTTTATCAGTGGCCAGAATTTCTAGCACCTCATTTGTTGCCATTTCCTTCATCACTTTCCTTGCTCTCACAATAGGCATCGGACACGCTAAGCCTTTTGCATCTAATACTTTATCTACTTTCATTTCAATTTTCCTCCTCAAATTTTAAAAAGTTATCTTACCGCACAACGATTTGGCCCTATTTCCATTTCACGTTGCGTTTCTTCATCAGGGTTTATGTGACCCATATTCACTTTACGAATTTCTTGATAAGCATTTGGCTGTGGCGGTAAGTTTTCCGTTACAAGCTTTCTAAATTCAATTTCACTCTCAATATTTAGACCATGATTTTCTGCAAATAAAGTACCAATTTTCTCTGACACACTTCCATCTGCATTTAATTCTTCAATCACCATAAAATGCGCTGGAAGAACAATGAGATCTTTTGCTAACTTTTTGTAACGTGTGTACAATGTCTCCCTTAAATCCCCAACCCAATCCTCGGCAAGTCCTGCAAGATCAGGACGTCCAATCGAGTCGATGAAAAGAATATCGCCAGACAATAAATATTGGTCGTCTACAATAAATGAAGTTGAACCAATTGTGTGGCCTGGAGAATAAAGTGGTTGAATGTCAATTGACGTATGCCCAATCGTAATCACTTTTCCTTCTTCCAATGCTCCATATGAAAATGTAACCTCTACGGCATCTTTGGGTGGCAGCCAATATGTTCCACCTACTTGTGTTGCGATTTCCCTACCCCCGGAAATATGGTCTGCATGAAGATGCGTATCTAACACATGCTTAATCGTTACATTTAGTTTTTCCGCAAATTTTATAAACACATCCGTCATACGCGTTGCATCAATAATAGCTGCCTCGCCATTTGAGACAACCATATAAGACAAGCATCCTTTACCTATTCGAACGAATTGATATAATTCTCCACCATTCTTCAAATCACCAATTTTTACCGGTTCTAAATGTTCACTCCACATCTTCATGCCGCCTGCTAAATAATAAACGTCGCGCCCTTCTTCAGCGATCATCTCGGCTACCATTAATGAGGAACCTTCTTTCGCACAGACGACAACAATGTCCTGATCCTCGGGAAGTTGATCCATTATTTCCTCAACCCCATCTAACAAATCAAAATAGGGAATATTAAGGTATTGAATATTTTTCCCTTCTATTTTCCAATCATCAAACGCATCACTATTTCTTACATCTAAAATAAAAAATGATTCCTTGTTCACAACTTTTTTTGCGATTTCACTTGCAGACATCGATATAGCCATCATACTCATAAGCCCCCCGCCGTATTTTCCGTAAGTCCATTCCATTGACTCATACCTGGTATAACATTTTTCACATATTTAAATCCTTCTTCGGTTAACTTCTGAGCCGCGACATCACTACGATTACCTGTACGACAAATGACGTAAATATCCGCTTCTTTATCAAAACTATCAACTACATTTTCTAAATCCGCCAAAGGAATAGACTGCGTCCCTGGAATATGATTGAATGCATACTCCGCAGATTCACGAACATCAAGTATGATTGGCTTTTCATTCAAAATAGCTTGTAATGCTTCATTTGAAATGACATGTGGATGCTTCGTCTCATTCTTTTCTTCTCCACTCGTTTTACGAACATAGTGTTTCAGCACCCCTTCTTCTTCTATTGTTCCAAGATAGTCATGACCTACTCCTTCTGCCCAAGCTTTTAAGTCTGCAGTTGATCCTTTATCCGTTGCTTGCACTTCGATTACATTTCCAGGTTCTAACTCTTTAACAGCTTTTCTCGTTTTAACAATTGGCATTGGACATGCTAATTGTTTTGCATCTAGTACAAAATCTACTTTTATCATTCCATCTTCTCCTTTTACCTATACGTGTATGGGTATATTTTTTAATTAAAAAAATTACTCGATCGGGCCTTTATAAGCTTGCATACCGCCTATCATATTAACAGCTTGATATCCCCATTTTTTTAAAAAGTTTGTCGCTTGACCGCTACGCCCACCTGATTGACAGACCTTTATATATTCTTTCTTTTTATCCAACTCATTCATACGAGCCTCTAGTAAGCCTAGCCGGATGTTAATAGCTCCTGGAATTTTCCCATTACGAACTTCATCCACTTCACGCACATCTATAATGTGAAGAGGTTCTTTTTGCGCTAGTAATTTTTCAACTTCTATAGTCGTTGTTGTCATTTCTTAACCTCTCCTTGTAAGCTTCATCCATTAGATAAATAAGTTCACATTTCCATCTTGCGCATTGCCGAGATATGCGGCGACTCCAGCATACTCAATGCCGTCTAGCAGTTCTTCTTGACGTAATCCAAGGAGATCCATGGTCATCGTACAAGCAACAAGCTTAACCTCTTGCTCTTCTGCCATTTCAATTAGCTGCGGTAAAGTCATTGCATTATGCTTTTTAATGACATGTTTAATCATTTTTGGACCCATACCCGCAAAATTCATTTTTGAAATACCCATCTTATCTGCACCACGTGGCATCATTTTGCCAAATACTTTTTCTAACAAGTTTTTCTTAACCGGAACTTGCTCATCTTTTCGTAACGCGTTCAGACCCCAAAATGTATGGAATATCGTTACTTCATGATCATAAGCCGCTGCTCCATTCGCAATAATATAAGCAGCCATCGCTTTATCATACTCACCACTAAATAATACAATCGTTGTTTTTTTCGTTTCTGACAATCAAATCTCTCCTAATTACCCACAGGGGTATTATTTTATTAAAAAAAGAAAAAGTCCTCTTAATTAGCGACTCTTTACAAGTAATTCTACAGCTTCTTTAATAATTTCTTCTTTTGCCAATGTATCATTTTCTTCTGCTTCAAGTATACACTCAATTAAATTGGAGCTAACGATGACACCTATCGCTCGGTCAATGGCAGAACGAGAAGCTGACAATTGTGTAATCACGTCTTTACAATCTTTTTCCTCTTCAATCATACGCAAAATACCCTTAATCTGACCTTCAATACGCTTCAATCTATTTTTAACTTTGTCATCATATACCATGTTCTCAGCTCCTCTCTGTTAGTACGATAACTCCACATTATACCCCGATAGGTATAATGTCAACTATCTTAATTGATAAGCATTATATCCACCCGCCATATGCTGCACTTGATCATAACCGCGTGAAAGTAAAATACTAGCTGCAATTGCCGACCGTGCACCACTTTGGCAGTGAAGAAGTACTTTTTCTTTTGATGGGATAGGTATATTACGTAATTTACCAAGAAACAAGTGTGTTGCCCCTTCCAAATGACTGTCTTTCCATTCTGAATCATTTCGCACATCTACGACAAGGGTATCCGTGTCTTTCATTTCTTTAATAAACGCATCAACTGAAATCGTTTCATAGGTTGCTAACTCCATACCTTCAATCGCAATTGGATCAACAATCGCTTGGATATTATCCAAACCAATAGATTGTAGAGCTGTCACTATTTTTAAACGCTGCTCAGTATCTGCAATAACGAGTAAACTTTCATCGTATTTAGCAAGCCAGCCTGCCCAATTTGTAAATGATTTGTTAAATGGAATATTAATTGAACCCTTTACAAGACCCTGCTTAGCCACATTTGCTTCTCTTGTATCAATGACAAGTGTATTTTCCTCTAACATAGCTGATTGGAATGATGCTTGATCTGTAATTATTTTCACTTCTACATTTTTCAACACTGCCGGACCGACTTTGTTCAACTTTTTCATTTCCGCAAAATAAACCGGGGCTTCTGGTTGATCTTTCAATAATTCATTTACAAACAATTCCTCATCATCAATTTGCATTGCCCAGTTAAATTTCTTTTCATAACCAACTGTTGAAATTGGGACCGATCCAAGGGATTTACCACAAGCAGAACCTGCTCCATGCCCTGGCCACACGATTAAATGATCAGGCAACGCTTTAAAACGTTCAACAGACCTGAACATGTCACGTGCACCACTATCTGCTGTCCCCATAATTCCAGCCGCTTCTTGTAATAAATCAGGTCGACCGACATCACCGACGAATACAAAATCTCCCGTGAACATACCCATCGGATCTGTTGCACCGCCGCCGCGATCCGTTAAAATAAGAGAGATACTCTCAGGGGTATGACCAGGTGTATGCCATACTTCAAAGTCGATATTCCCAATAGAAAATATTGAACCTTCCTTCACTAACTCAACATTAAGATCATCTATATATTCATACTTCCAATTTTCATCACCTTCATCAGATAAATACAATTTCACACCGTGCTCAACTGCTAATTGGCAAGCACCAGAAACATAATCTGCGTGGATATGCGTATCGGTGGCAGCTATAACTTGTAATCCTTCTTTATTTGCAACCTCAATGATATGATTAAATTCACGTGGAGGATCAATAATAATTGACTGTCCCGTCCGTTGGCACCCTATTAAATAAGAGTTTTGTGCCAAGTTTTCATCTGTAAATGATTTAAAAAACATACCGCATTCCTCCAAAAAATATGATGTGTAATACTTATTGTTAATATACCACCTGGGGTATATCGCGCGCAAGTCTTTTGTTTCAATAAAGTATAAACCCCACAAATCCTTTCAAATTATGCTATAATATCTAGTAGACAATATAAGCAAGAAAGTTATCACTTCACTTTATAATCCTCAACTCTCACGCTAGGATATTATTGCCTGCGTATTTTCAAATTGATTTTGTGGACAAGAGTAAACAATTAGGAGGGATTCAAATGGCGTTTCCGCGTAAAGAAAAACCTGTATCCGATTTTGTAGCAGCGCGCAAAATTGATGAGGAAATTTCATTTGTTCGAAATAACCATGAGGTGCATGGCACTATATATAAGATCCTAGAAAATTCCGTTATTGTACAAATTACTAAAAAAGATGCCGATTTGATTGGTTCTGCATCAAATCTAACTGTTGTTTCACATAAAAATTATTCTGTTGAAGAATAATCTTTTTCATAATCACCTTGTAGTCTGTTTTTATCGCGGACTGCTAGGTGATTTTTTTATTATACAAAATAGTTTTCACTAAGTGCAGGAGAAAAATTCATTTTACTTGAATAATACAAGTTGAAAGGCGGTTTATTAATGGCGAGAAAAACACTAATTACAGCAATTGTTATAATTGGTTTAATTTACGTATTTTTTATCCCACAAGAACCTGTTGGGTTCAAGATTTTTATAAAACTCATTCCTATGGCACTCATTATTATTTTGGGCATAACAACGAGAACCCGTCTTCCGTATACATACAAACGAACAATTCTCATCGGGCTACTCATTTGCATGGTTGCCGATGGTGTTATTTATTGGTTTCTTGCAGGTCTAATTACATTTTTTATTGGACATATCTTTTATATTTTTGCATTTCGTCAAATTCTGCACAAACCTATGCCGATATGGGCGGCTTTTCTACTCATTATATATAGCACTGTAATGGCTATTTGGGTTGCCGGCTCACAGTTCAAAGAAGGGAATTACATACTCGGATTTGCAATACTCGCATACATATTCATAATTTTAACAATGGGTTGGATGGCAATACGTACTCGAATTCCGCTCGCAATTATCGGGGCAGTGCTATTTATTTTTTCAGATTCAGTACTGGCTATTGATCGCTTCGTATATGAAATCCCCTTTCGAGATGCATTCGTCATGTTAACTTATTATTCGGCACAGTTATTGATTGCGCTGAGTATCGGAAGTCATTTCGTTAAGTATTCCGTAAAGCGAAATAATCTGATAAGATAAAGAATAAGTTCTATAACTTTTAGGAGGAATTAATCAATGAAAGAAAAACTAATTGAACGCCTTGTGCGTTATGCAAAAATTGATACACAGTCAAATTCGGACAGTACGGAATGCCCAACAACTGAAGGCCAATGGGAATTACTTCACGTTTTACAACAAGAACTCGCCAACATCGGTTTAACTGAGATTACGCTTGATGAAAACGGCTACTTGTTTGCAACGCTTCCTTCCAATACAGAACACGATGTGCCAGTTATCGGGTTTCTTGCGCATGTTGATACAGCAACAGATTATACAGGTAAGAATGTAAATCCGCAGCGTTTGAACAACTATGACGGAAAGGATATTCAACTAAATGCAAACACAATTATGACGGTGAATGACTTTCCAGATTTGAAAAAATATATCAACCATACACTTATCACAACTGATGGAACAACACTTCTAGGCGCTGACAATAAAGCCGGGATTGCTGAGATTGTTACAGCCATGGAGTTTTTAATTAACAATCCTACTATTAAACACGGTAAACTGCGTATTGCTTTTACGCCAGATGAAGAAATCGGACGTGGACCTCATAAATTTGACGTCGAAAAATTCGGTGCAAAATATGCCTATACAATGGACGGTGGGCCTTTGGGTGAATTACAATATGAAAGTTTCAATGCCGCAGGCGCAAAATTGACATTTCGCGGCACAAATATTCACCCGGGTTCTGCCAAAGATAAAATGGTAAATTCAATTTTACTAGCAAATCGATTCCAAGCCGCTATGCCTGTTGATGAAGTTCCTGAAAAGACGGAGAACTATGAGGGGTTTGTTCATCTCATGCAGTTTAACGGAACGATTGAAGAAACAACAATGAGTTATATCATACGTTATTTCGATAAAGAAACATTTGAATCCAGAAAAAAGTTATTCAAGGATACAGTAGTTATTCTCCAACAAGAATTTGGTGACGACGCAGTAACATTAGAACTTGAAGATCAATATTACAATATGGGTGAAAAAATAACTCCAGTCATGGAAATTGTAGATATTATTTCCGAGGCCTTTTCCGTCCTTGATATTGAACCAAATATCGTACCGATTCGCGGTGGAACTGACGGATCTCAACTGTCTTTCAAAGGTATGCCAACACCAAATATTTTCACTGGCGGCGAGAATTACCATGGGAAATATGAATTTATTTCAGTTGATAATATGGAAAAAGCAACGAATGTTATTATTGAAGCAGTGCAACTTTACGAACGGCGTGTTTAAGGAGGGGCCACTTTGAAAGAAATATGGATTGCAATCCTTTCTTCAGTATTCTTTGCCGTTACATTTATACTAAACAGAATGATGGAGCTTTCAGGGGGAAGTTGGCTCTGGAGTTCTTCCCTCCGTTATTTCTTTATGGTTCCATTTCTAATAGCAATTGTTGCTTACAGAAAAGGTTTTACACCACTAAAAACTGAAATGAAAGCCAAGCCAATTCCCTTTTTCATATGGAGTTTCGTAGGTTTCGTACTATTTTACGGACCTCTTACATATGCTGCGGCATTTAGCCCTGGATGGTTGCTGGCGGGGACTTGGCAATTAACAATTGTAACAGGCGTTCTGCTTACTCCACTTTTCACCTTTATCGTGAAAACAGCTGACGGCGAACGAAAGGTGAGACAAAAGATACCAGCCGTTTCACTTGGCATTTCACTTATCATCTTAGTTGGGGTCGTACTTATACAAATTCCACATGCCCAAAGTGTCGAAGCTAAAACACTTTTATTCGGTATTTTACCAGTGATTGTGGCGGCATTTGCTTATCCGCTTGGTAACCGGAAAATGATGGGGCTAGTTGGCGGAAGACTTGATACCTTTCAACGCGTTCTTGGCATGACTTTGATGACATTACCCGTATGGTTTGGTGTCGCTATTTATGCATTGCTCACAGTTGGTCTACCTTCATCTTCACAAGTGTTCCAGTCGTTTGTCGTTGGTGTAAGTTCGGGTGTCATCGCTACTACATTATTTTTCATGGCAACTGATATGGTTCGTGATGATCAGGGGAAACTTGCTGCGGTTGAAGCCTCTCAATCTACACAACTAATTTTCGTTATTATCGGCGAAATGCTCCTTATTGGCATTGCGCTACCTGAACCAATCGCACTATTCGGTATTTCTATAATCATAATCGGGATCATATTACATAGCGTTCATTCAGCAATTATGAATAAAAAGAAATTAAAAACACAGAAACCCCATTAAACAGACTAATTTTAAGATTTGTGTTGAAAAACTTGCCTAAACCTTTGATTAGGTTTGAAATGGCATGGTTCCAAAGTCCTGATTCGCGGATATAATGGTTGTAGTGTCGGATAAAAGTACTTGTAGCGTGGATATACCACATTAACTGTCGGATATACTCATACCAAGGAAAAAACACCATGTGGAGAGTACTCCGCGTGGTGTTTTTAGTTAAATCTATTCAATTTGAACTTACTAATATCAATTTCAATTTTCCCTTCCATAATCATTTCGGATAACATTTCTCCAACAATACTGCTAAACTTAAAGCCATGTCCCGAAAACCCGCTTGCAATTAAAATATTTTCGTGCTGTGGATGCTTATCAATGATAAAGTCTTCGTCAGGCGTCATCGTATATGTACAAGATTCCCCTCTTTCATGGTTCCCTAAATTCGGAATATATTCCTCCGCAAAACTCGTGACATCAGCTTCATCCTCCAAATACGAACCAAATCTTTGTATGGACTCCTGCATATTTCTCAAATGTCCTCCATCATGACGTCCAATTTTAACACCCGCCTGTTCAATAGAAGGAAATCCATAATATATGCCTTTACCTGTTTGGAATGCAAACGCTGGAAAGTGACTATGCGTATCCTCATCACTATCAAACCACGAAAATGTCTTCCTTATTTCAGTTAGAGGTAATTGAATGCCTAGTAACTTTGAAAGCTCACTTGTCCCTGCACCTGTTGTAATAATTAAAGACTTAGCGGAATACCTATTAGTCGATGTCTGCACTTCTACTTTAGCGTCACTTATTTTTATATCTTTAACTACCGCATTTACTTTTAATGTAGCACCCATTTCCACTGCAACTTTCCGATAGGCGGCAACACACTTTTCACTCATTAAAACACCCGAATCCTCTTCAAATAAACCAATATATTCGTCCGGCAGATTAAATCCTGTCCATCTTTGATTCACTTCCTGTGCTGATAATAACTTAACTGGCAATGAATACTTCTTTGCACTTTGTCTAACATTCTGAATAAAAATCGATTTAGGTGATCCTACATTTAATACACCTGTTTTGAGAAACAATTTCTCATTCGACAAATCTTGCAACTCCAACCATAATTGTTGGGCCCTTAAAGCCATTTCAACATAACTATCGCCTTCACCGTAAGCATGACGAATAATCCTTGTTGAACCATGATGCGATCCGTATGAGTGAGGCGGATCATTGGCATCCAACAACAACACTTTCCTACCCTTTTTGGATAAATAATAGCCAGTAGCCATGCCCATAGACCCTGCACCAATAATAATTACATCATAATCCATAACAATTCCTCCTCACTATAATTAGAATTATCTCATACTTCCTAGATAAAAAAACTTCTCCGCGATGAAAAACATCTGGAGAAGTTTTTTGATCTTATTCGATTAGTCCCGATCATATACACCAATCGTTTCAACCGCTTTTTCAGTGATTGAAGTATCGATTGCTTTATTAAAATCTATATCACCACGAATTGCTCCGTTTGCTTTATAAGAGTCATATTGTAATAAAATATCATCAACGAACATTTTACCATCAGGGTCAAGTCCTGTGACAAACACTTTATTCCACAACTCAGGATCCTTCATCGCAGTATGTTTCATCATAATTTCAATGATTTCATCTTTTCCTATATCCTTCTTAAAGGCATCATTATAGTCCCTAACACCTTTTAGATAAGCAGCCATAAAGCGTAAAGATACATCCGTTTCTTCACTCATAAATTGAGGTGACCCAAGCACTAATGCAATTTGAGAATTTGGCGCATAATCTGTCGTATCTCCAAATCGTACGTGGAAACCTTTGTCGACTCCTTGTGCAATAAGTGGCTCGATATTAAGTGCAGCATCAATAGTTCCACCGTCGATTGCCCCAAGCATCGCTCCAAAATCAGCAATATGCACGTACTCCACTTCATCTTCAGTCAATCCAGCATGCTTTATCATTTCTTCAAAGATGTAACCGTCGATAGTATTACGAGACGATACGCCAATTTTCTTCCCTTTGAAATCACTATACTCTTTTATTTCATCAACCATATGGTTCCCTATTACAAATGAGAAATAGGATTTCCCTGGCTCATTATGCCCTTTATCTGCAATAATTTTCACGTCTATCCCCTGAGCAATTGCGTTGAAGAATGATGCTGTCGATACACCGCCTGCTATGTCTACCTCACCAGCTGCAAGTGCTGGTAACATATCATCACTATTGCTAAACTGCGCGAACTGTACTTCAATATTATAATCTTCAAAATATCCTTTTTCCTTAGCAATATAGAAACCTGCACCAGACGCTGCACCATCTTCAGCGATTACTACTTTCGCTTTCTCTTCCAATGGGCTTAAATCGCCTGATGGGTAAACCTCTTCATTTACATCAGCATCTACATCTACCTCTTTTACAGGCTTCACTATTTCCTTTGGTGAACAAGCACCAAAGACTAGCACAAGTAATAATAATGGGATGAACCAAATACTTTTCAACCACCTTGTCATGAAACCTCTCCTTTTCACTTTTGTTCGTCTCTTGACCTCTGTACTTCTTCTTGTAGGTGATTCCATATACTAACGAATTGACCTGCCACAACAGGATCTTCTCGTATATCTTGCATAGTTCTCGGACGAGGTAAATTAACTTCAATTTCTTCAATGATCTTACCTGGTTGTGAACTCATAAGTAAAATACGATCACTGAGCAACAACGCTTCATCAATACTATGCGTAATAAACAAAACTGTTTTCTTCGTTTCTGCCCAAATCGATAATAGTTCTTCTTGTAGAATGAATTTATTTTGTTCATCAAGCGAGCCAAAAGGTTCATCCATTAACAAGATCTCAGGGTCATTTGCAAATGCACGTGCTATACTAACACGCTGTTTCATTCCGCCTGAAAGTTCTTTTGGATAAAGGGTTGAAAACTTTTCAAGTCCTGTTTTTTTCAAATAATAAGAGGTTCGTTCTTTCACAATACTCTTGGGCACGCGGCGCATTTTAAGACCAAAAGCCACATTTTCCTCCACTGTTAACCACGGAATAACGCCTCTCTCCTGAAAAACCATTGACTGAAGTGGTCGTTCTTCCCCTTCTGTCGCGATGGTAAACTCACCAATACTTGGTTTTTCAAGTCCCGCTAGTATTCTTAGCAGTGTTGTCTTTCCACATCCACTTGGGCCAACAATACAGACAAACTCGCCTTCTTCAATCGTGAGCGAGATATCATCAAGCGCAGTAACACTTCCTTGTTTTTTATAAAAGGCTTTCGTTAGATTATTTATAGTAATTTTAGTTTTCCGGCTCACTTATTCACCTCCACGGTAATATCTTTTTCTGAATTCCTCTGAGTACGAGCGAAAAGACATAGCCGAAAAATGAAATTAAAATGAGTCCGACATACATCTCTTGTAGAAGAAACGCTTTGTAAGACGTCCAAATAAGAAAGCCTATTCCGGAAGTTGCACCCATCATTTCTGCAGCTACTATTGTTAAAAGTGCAATCGCCTGCCCCATCTGAATACCTTCAAGCATAACTGGCATTGCGCCTGGTAAAGCAATTTTCCAAAAAAAGTTGAATCTACCTGCCCCGTAATTTGTAGCAACATCTAAATGGATTTTCTCAATATTAATAACGCCCGCCGCGGTATTTATTACGACAGGAAAAAATACACTTCCCGCAATTGTTACGACTTTCGATAAATCTCCAATTCCAAATAAAATAATAATAATCGGAAGTAGAGCTAATGTTGGTATTGGCATAAGTGCCATCACAATCGGTGAAACAAAATGCCTTATTGGTGAGTAAAGACCCATTAAGAGTCCTACTACAATACCCGGTATAACCCCAGCCAAAAATCCAAGAGCAATTCGATATAACGAAACACTTACATGTCCGATGAGTTCCCCACTTGAAATCATTCCGAAAAGCGTACCTACAATGGCAGACGGGGGCGGAAAGAATCGAATATCAATCATCCCAGTCCTAGAGAGAAATTCCCAAAGTAATAGAAGGAATATAGGAGACGCAATCGTTAAAAGCTGTTTCAGCCGTTCTTTCGTTTGTCTCTTATTCCATTCTTGCTGTTCAACCTCAAACGGATCATGACGGACAACCGTTTCATTTTTACTCAACGTTCACCACCTCTTCATATAAATTGTATGTGTATACCTAAACAATTGGTTGGGCGAAGAATAACAAAAAAATTCCACGAAGCATTAAAGCCTCATGGAATTTCTTATTTTATTCACCCTCGCCACACACTCATGCCGCCTTTAACATTTATTACATTTGGAAACCCTGCCTTTTTAAGTATATTCGCGGCTTTTGAACTTCTCATGCCACTTTGGCAAATAACAAAAGTCTCTTTTGATTTGTCTAGATTCGCTAAATGTGACTGAAGCTCATTTAAAGGAATATTTTTAAATTCTTTAATGTGATTAGCTTTATATTCATTTTTCGTTCTGACGTCAATAAACTGCTTTGACTTATCCGTTAGCAAACCCTTTAAGTTTTCTACCGTTATTGATTTAACACCCTTCGCAGGCATCACTTTCCATACTACAAAACCTATTATCAATATTATTATAACTACTTTCATCTTTTATTCCCCCATTAAGTTCTAAACTTTATTACAAATAAATATACCATACAGGGTATGCGACTACTATAAAATTGCTTATTAGTTTTTCTAATAAATTATAGCTTCACTTTTATACCTATTCGTACATTGAATAGATATACTAGATATATGACAAACTTAACAGTAGATCAAATCAGACAACTGAATATGTATAGTATTTATCTCGATAAGCCTGAACGAACTTTATTCACCCTTAGGGAATTGCTTGATCCTATTAAAACCAAAGAAGCTATTCTTTTGGTGCAAGCAGTAAGTAAAAGTCCAAATAAAACAGTTGCCGCCTCTTACTTCATGCGACGCTTCGGAATGTTCACTGCGATGCAATTGTTTAATTTAGCAGCGTATGACGAAATATGGAAAGGTTCCCCCGACCAAATATCTTTTGGCGCATTAGAAGAGTACGGAAATCTAGCTGTAAGTACATTTGCTGTGGATAGCGACTGGACGGACGTTGAAGAAGACGAACGAGAAGTTGTCATACGCCAAATCCTCGTAGATAGCGATGCCGTTATCCGACAAATTCGAACGGTTGCAAACGTATCGACACTCACATTATGGGAAAACATCTTTGGATTTCTCCTTTGGCAATACCATGTTTTATTGGAAAACCCAGTTACTGCCGAAGAAGCACGCGCTGACCTTGATACATTAAAAGACGATAACTTATGGAAAGGTATCGCCCCACGTTCATTATTTGCTGTTTATTTAAATGAAAGTACGCCATCATCACTTTTAAACACTGTAGTACGAAAAACATGCTGCTTATCAAAAGATGTGCCAGGACTCATGCAATGCGGGTTTTGTCCATTGAAGTAAATGAATTACTTCATTTATTCCACAGAGCTTTGAAGTAAATGAATTACTTCATTTATTCCACAGAGCTTTGAAGTAAATGAATCACTTCATTTATTCCACAGAGCTTTGAAGTAAATGAATCACTTCATTTATTCCACAGAGCTTTGAAGTAAATGAATCACTTCATTTATTCCACAGAGCTTTGAAGTAAATGAATCACTTCATTTATTCCACAGAGCTTTGAAGTAAATGAATCACTTCATTTATTCCACAGAGCTTTGAAGTAAATGAATTACTTCATTTATTCCTTAAATCTTTGAAGTAAATGAATTACTTCATTTATTCCACAGAGCTTTGAAGTAAATGAATCACTTCATTTATTTCGGTAAGCATTAAAGGAAGTTTTTGCTGAATAAATTGTTCCAATTGCTGCACCACTATAGAAAAATCCCATAAAAATACCTGCAGAAAGATTTCCGCGATGACTAATAAAAATCGACAAAATTAGTCCAACAGCTGTAGCAACTGTAGAAAACCAGCTTTCAGGTAGCTTGAAAAGTAATTTGAATGCAATTATCACTATTAGGATGACAGGGATTGCCCAGACAGCGTCCCAAATATTTGTATGGATTGTAGGAAATTCAGTCAATTTTATGTCAGTCCTTTTTTCAAAAGGATACCCATTTCAAGCGCATATTAATACATGAAAAGAAGCGCATTCCCATACATGGGAATGCGCTTCTTTTCTTAACTACACAGTCTTAGTCGCTGCTTGCTTAATATTCACTCTGGCTGCATAGATATTTTTAACAATCGCTTTTAAAACTGCATAAGTTGGAATGGCAATTATAATCCCAAGAAAACCAGCAATATTTCCTGCTGCTAAAATAACCGTGATAACTGTAAGCGGATGTATTTCCAGCGATTTACCCATAACATTTGGTGTTATCAAATTGCTTTCAACTTGTTGCGCGACAACCATTATAACAGCAACCCATATCACTAACTTTGGATCTTGTAGAAAACCAACGATTAGTGCCGGAATGACCGAAATCCATGGACCAATAAATGGAATCAAATTCATAAACAAACCAAAGATAGCAAGTAATAATGCATATTCAAGTCCGATAATTAAATAGCCCACAAGTAGTAATATACCAAGGAGAAAACTAATTAAAAATTGGCCTTGGATATAAGAACGAAGCACACCATCAATATCTTCTAGCGTCTTTTTTACCCACGCTCTGCGCTCTCCTTTAAAGAAGTTATAAATAAAAGGTGCGAATTTCTCATGATCCTTCAACATAAAGATGAAGAAAAACGGAACGAGGATTAACAAGAACATTGCCTGTAAAAGTGATTGGATAAATTGAACAATCCACTTTCCGAAACCAATTGCAATTGATTGGACTGAATCCATCGCATGATCAATCGACTCCTGAATTTTAGGTGGAAGATCATGTTCTTGTTGCAAAACATTATCTTTCACTTTATCAATTTGCTCGATAATTGCTGGTGCATTTTTCACTAAGTTATTTACTTGATCCGTAATCTTTGGACCAATAATCGCAATAAAAATCCAAAGCGTGATGATTAGAATGCCAAATATGGATAAAATGCTTGCCCATCTTGGAAATTTTCTCTTTTCCAAAAACCGCTGAATGGGTTCCGACATATAATACAGCACGCCGCCAAGCAATAGCGGTAAGAAAATGGTCTTCGCTATAATAATGACTGGTGAGAATATAAAACTAATCTCCATAAAGTATTTAATGACAAGGATTGCCAGCAGAAGTCCAACACCTACTTGAAACCATCGCTTCTTTAACAAATCTATCACTTCCTTTTTCGTTAGAATACTTTTTAAATCTTTCAATAAGTATACACTTCTATATGAATTACGTCTAAAATGACTCGATTTTTCACCAAATATTACCGCAGCAGGTACAATAATAAACGTGTATGCATAAGGATTTGGGAATAAACTCACGCATAACAATTACATCACAAGGAAAAAGACTACAGAAAACTCCTGAACAGAGTATATCTACAGTCCCGAAAAACCGACAAATTAAGTCGCACTTCTAAATACTTTCTCGTTGATCAAATGCTTGGCAACTTTATTAAGATTAACTTCATAACCAATACCCGGCTTGTCTGTTAGCGTAATATAACCATCAGTCACCATCACTTCCGGATCAATAATATCTTCCTCCCAATAACGGGATGATGCCGCTGTATCGCCTGGCAGATTGAATCCTGGAAGGCTTGTAATCGCAATGTTATGCGCGCGCCCCACGCCTGCTTCAAGCATACCACCACACCAAAGCGGGATATTATTTTCAATGCAAAAGTCATGAATCTTTTTCGACTCTGTTAATCCACCAACACGGCCAATTTTCAAATTAATAATTATGCGACTGTTAAGTTTAAACGCTTTTCTTACATCACCCAAAGAATGGATACTTTCATCAAGACATATCGGTGTTTTAATTTGTGCTTGCAGTTCCCCGTGGTCAACAATATCATCATATCCTAGTGGCTGCTCAATCATCATTAAATTCAATTCATTCAACTGCGCCAATGTAACCGCGTCTTCTAGTGTATAAGCAGAGTTGGCATCAGCCATAAGTAAAATTTCAGGAAACTTTGCTCTAACCGTCTTTATGACTTCTACATCTTCACCTGGTTTAATCTTTAATTTAATACGCTTATAACCCTCAGTAATATACTGATTGACCTGTTTCAACAATTCCTCTATATTCTCTTGGATCCCAAGACTAATGCCAACTTCAATTTCTGTACGTTTACCACCTATAGCTTCAGCTAATGAAATACCTTGCTGTTTTGCATATAAATCCCAAATAGCACCTTCTATTGATGCTTTCGCCATATTATTTCCACGTATGTTTTTAAAACGCTCACTAACTTCATCGGGATGATATATCGGTTTACTATTAAGGATAAGCGGAATTAGCATATCTTCTAACATATGCCGAGTTGTTTCTACCGTCTCCGGGCTGTAAAAAGGATAATCACCTGAAACAGATTCCCCCCACCCACTCAAGTTATTTTCGTCAACAGCTTCTATTAGATAAAATGAACGATCCTGTTCCGTGCCAAAACTTGTCGTAAATGGATGAAGCATTTTCATGTTTAACTTTCTCAAAATAATTTCTTTAATTATAATTGGTTTCAAATGCAGTCTCCCCAATCCAACTTATTTTTCTAAAACATAATAATTTACTAAACTATCACTTTGCACCACACCTACAAGTATATATCCTAATTCAAAGACAGTCATTAAAATTTCTCTTGTTTTGTGTCTCCAATCCATCAATAACTCCACACTTGTTTCTTTTATTTGCTGAATATCTTTCGGAATGGCAAGCAAATATCCTGAATCATTTTCTATATCACTGCTTAAACCAGGAGAAGGAAATCCATTATAAACTGTCCAATCAAGGATAGAGCGATAATCCTTCCAACATTCATCTCTTTTACCCACATCAACGTCAGTTAAATTCCATTCGAGTAATAAGCGATCAGAAGGTACACCCTTATTAATTTTGTCTTTCATTTCACCATAAAACTCAGGAATATATTTATTTACAGTTCCACCCAACTTGCATAAATTTAGATAGCCATTACGAATTACAAGCGGATCAAATGTCCATTTTATCATTGTATATCCATATTGAATTGCCCACTTCTTCTGCTCTTTTTTTAATCTTTGCCCTAGCCCCTGATTGTGATAATCGGGATGTATGGCAAGCATATGGGAATACAAATACGGTTTAAACGACTGATCAATCCCAGCAAATCCATAACAAAACCCTACCATTTCGTTATGTACTGACTCGAAGGCAGCTAAGATAATTCCGCCGTTATTAAGAGCCGCGATTAAATGCGGTACAGGAACAACACTCTCTACTCCCCATGCCTTTATCTGTAATTTTACGACTTTTTCGAGATCCACATTATCAGTTATACACTTCATGGAGTAATCCATTGCCATACCTCACTTTAAAATTATTTTCAGTTTATCTTCCTACTATAACACAAAATTTTCAAAACATTGCGTCATAAAAAAACTGAAGTAAAAATCCCGATTTGGGACTTTAACTTCAGTTAGTAACTGCACTTTTGCGTTCTGCACGTACAACAATATAAATACTTGCTTCATAAAGCAACATCATCGGAATAAGCACAATTAATTGGCTAATAAAATCTGGTGGGGTGATTAAAGCGGAAATAACAGCAAGTGCAATATAAGACCATTTCCTAACTTTCTTCAATGAATCGCCAGTCAATATTCCGATAGAAGCAAGAAATAGTACTACTATTGGTAATTCAAATAATAAACCTAATGGAACTGTCGTCATCAATAAAAAACTAATGTATTCTTGAGCTGAAATCATCACACTAAAGTTTACGGCACCAATTGCAATTAAGAAGTTATAACTAATTGGATTGACAATAAAGTAGCCAAAAGATAAACCAATTAAAAATAACAACAGCATTACTGGTGAATATAAACCGAGAAATCTACTCTCTTTATCATTTAATCCAGGTTTCACAAACCCCCAAAGAAAATGACAAAGAAAAGGTAAGGATAAGCAAAGCGCAAGAACTGTTGAAATTGACATATAAAACTTTACGACTTCCAAAGGTCCAAGAACGATTAACTCGTGGCCACGAGTCACATAAGGAAACCAAATGTTTATTGTTGCTAAAACCGTGAAGAGGAAGAGAAGAAAAATTACCGCACTTTTTATCAACTGTTTCCTTAAATCGCCCAGGTGTTCAACTAGAGATGGATCTACACCTGAGTTCTCGCCCTCATCAGTTGCTTTTTCAATCTTCACTGATTTTTCTTCTAGCTTGTCCTTATCAATCTCATCAAGCGGACTTATAACCTTCCGTTCATGATCATCATTTGGATCCATAATTACACCTACTTATCGTTATCCTGTTTTTTCACTTCTATTTCATCATCACTCATAATTTCTCTTGTTGATTTCTTGAATTCTGCTAGCGTTTTACCAACAGCAGACCCTACTTCTGGTAATTTCTTTGGTCCAAATACAATTAAAACGATAACAAGTATAATAATTAAACCCGGTACACCTATTGCTGCTAAATTCATAACTTAATCCTCCTCTATTTTTTTACATGCGATTCCTGCTCTTTCTACACTTTGTACTGTACACTTCAAGCATAATACTATACTAGAGTACTTAAATCTAAAGTACTCACACCTTTTTCCACCTTCTATACAGGACATCGGGCAAACAGCAATACTTTATATATTATACCCAATGGGATGCCCAGATAAGCCTATATCAACTATAAACTTCACAAGTAACTCTAGTTGTAAACAGTAGAACACACTTAGACAGTTCAATTGCTAAGAATTCTAAGGATATCCACATGTATAAAGATTATTTCCATATTGTATTATAACATTTTACTTTACTAATCACATAACTTTATTTCCAAAAACTAAAAGAAATATTTAATTAATATAATTTTTTGCATTTTTTCCATGAATAGTAAAGATTGCCTAACGTTTACTATATAACCATATAAAAAAACAGCGAGTAAAGATAATGTCTTTACTCACTGGAAAATGTTTTCAAATCCCAAAATAGGTAGTCGGTCTTCTAAAACTTCGAATCCTTTATATGGGATTTCCATTATGTATTCAAATTTCCCATAAGGACGTACATCAACTTTTTTTTGGACAAAAGGATTATTTGTTACTAAAGCAATTGTTTGCATTTCTTTATTATAGCCTTCAACCTTAAATCGATACCCAGAAATCATTGCATAAGGGAATATCTCGTAAGCATCCTCAAGCTCAGAGGCAGTAATTAACCTTATAAAAAATCCTTTTTTATTTTGTAGCGTTGTGAATCCTTTTTCAAGTTTTGCTTCGTCTTCTGACAACAAGTAATATTGTCTTTGATAAGAAATGAGTTCGTACTCCTCGTTATTCCAAATAGCGAAACGTCCTTTTCTTATCATCATGATTCCCCCAATCCTATTATCTTCCATATTATTACTTAATTATACAAAAAATGCAGTTACTTAGATACACTCGCTTTGTTGCATTTTTCAATCAACATTCTAGCCCTTTACTCCCAACTCTGTTTAAAAATATATGAACGGGGTATATATAGACCAACACAAAAAATGGAGGTTATAATATGACAGATAAAAATAATGGTTTTTCAGACAAAGTAAAAGGTACAGTCAACAAGATTAAAGGAGAAGCTAAAGATCAGATAGGAAATGCGACAGATAATACTTCGCTCCAAGCCGAGGGTAAAGCTGATAAATTAAAAGGTGCTGCCCAAAAAAAGATTGGTGAATTAAAAGACAAGTTCAGTGATTGAAAAATACCTATTTAATAAACGGGCTACTCCATGACGCGGTAGCTCATTTACTGTAAATAAGTATTATTAAATATAAATTGATGTTTAACCTATTTAACATGAGACTACAATGTAATAAAAGGAGTGGTGTAAATGGGCAATAAAAAACCGTTTACTGAGCGAGATCGGAAAGATGCAGACGGACCTTATATGGATAACCCCGAAAACATGAAAACCGACAAAGAAAGTATATACGATATGCATGAAGATATGAAATTCGTAGATGCAATTCCTTTAGAAGATGTGAAAATGGAGGAAAAAGAAGAAGAAAATCGACGCGATACAAAAAGTAACTCTTCTAGTGCAGAAAAATATCCTGATTAAAATAACAACAACCTCTTTTTGTTTAGACAAAAAAGAGGTTGTTGTTTTAATATAATTCATTGTATTAACTGAACATCTGTGATCCAATGGATGCACTAATTGAATATATAATAATCGAAAAAATTATTGCAATAATAAACATAACGGCCATAATAATTAAGTAAGCACGTGAAAAATTACGCCGCTCGCTCATTCCATCAAAAGCCCATATGAACAGCATAATAATATTAACGAGTGGTACTGATAATATTAAGAAAGTTATCACCCATTGTCCAATAGACATCTGAGGTGCAAATTGTTTTTGAGTTATGTTACTCCTCTGTTCCACATCTGATACTGCCTCTTCCATAATACCCGCCTCCTAGTAAAATAGCTTTCTTCTATCTATACTATGTGACGCAAGTTAAGAGAAGGTATAGTTGTGAAATCTTTTCTAGCCACTTAAATAAAAACAAAAAAAAGGTAGCGGAATATCGCTACCTTTTTACTCTTTATTAATGACCTAAATAAGCTTTCTTAATCGTATCATCTTGCAATAACTCTTTCGCACTACCAGAAGCTACTACTCTGCCTGTTTCAAGTACATAACCATGGTGGGCCACTTTTAATGCTTGTCGCGCATTTTGTTCAACAAGTAAAACAGTTGTACCTGCTTCATTTATTTCTTTAATAATTTTAAATATATCCGCAACAATTAACGGCGCCAGCCCCATTGAAGGCTCATCCAATAAGAGAAGTTTCGGTCTAGACATGATTACTCTTGCAATCGCTAGCATTTGCTGCTGTCCTCCTGAAAGAGTACCGCCGTATTGTGCTTGTCTCTCTCTTAAAATCGGAAAGCGATCCATTACTTTTTCAATATCTGCTCCGACTTCTGAATCATTGCGATGATAAGCCCCCATTTCTAAATTTTCCAAGACCGTCATCGTAGCCAAAATACCTCGTCCTTCTGGAACAAGTGCCAGGCCCTGTCTTAAAAGTTGGTCTGGTCGACGACCTGTAACGTCTTTCCCTAAATAGTGGATAGTACCTTCTTTAGGCTTTAAAAGACCGGCAATCGTATTCATCATTGTTGTTTTACCAGCACCATTAGCACCTAGAATAGTTACAATTGTTCCTTCTTCAACCGATATGTCAATACTTTTTAATGCTTGTATTTTATCATAATACGTACTGATATTTTTTAGTTTAAGCAAGCTCATCTTCCTCCTCAACCCCGAGGTAGGCTTCAATTACTTCTTTATTGTTTTGAATACTGCTCGGTGTACCTTCTGCAATTTTTTTCCCAAAGTTTAAAACAATAATTCGGCTACATATACGCATAACAAGCGGCATATCATGCTCAATGAGTAACACTGTAATATTTAACTTTTGAATTTTCTTAATCAAATCAAATAAATCATTCGTTTCTTTTTCGTTCATACCAGCAGCCGGCTCATCAAGAAGTATTAACTTTGGTCCACTTGCTAAAGCTCTCGCAATTTCCAATCTGCGCTGCGCACCATATGAAAGGTTCTTTGCGATTGTTTCCTTATCATCTGCTAAGCCAACAACTTCTAGTATTTCATCTGACTTCTTTAATACTTTTGCTTCTTCCGCTTTTTGGGACTTAGTACGGAAAACACTTTGTAGAACATTCGTTTTAAGTCGACAATGATTACCTACCATCACGTTTTCACGAACAGTTAAGTCTGAGAACAATCTAATATTTTGAAACGTACGGCATATACCTTTTTCTGTAATTTGATGTGGTTTCAAATTCGAAAGCGGATTACCAACAAACGATATTTCACCAGAACTAGGAGGATACATAGCAGTGATCATATTAAACATCGTCGTTTTTCCAGCACCGTTAGGACCAATTAGACCAAGAATTTCGCCTTCTTCAACTGAAAATGATACATCGGTCAATGCTTGAATACCACCAAAGTTTTTACTGATCTGTTTTATTTCCAGTACCATGCTTTTTCTCCCCTTTCTTCTTGGGCTTTAATCGTTTAAACCGATTAATCATATTCACATCGATAATTCCTTGTGGACGGAACGCCATCATTAGAACAAGAAGCGCACCATAAATCATGAATCGATATTCGTTAATGAAACGTAAAAATTCTGGCATTGCAGATAGGAATACAGCTCCAAAGATAGATCCCCAAATGACTTCGCTTCCTCCGAATATAGAGAATATTAATATTTCTACAGCTCTGTGATAGTCAAAGTCTGATGGACTAATATAAGCCATCATATGGGCGTATAATGCTCCTGCAAATCCTGCCAAAAGTGCTCCTTGTCCAAAAGCCAACACTTTATAATAGGTAATATTAATACCCATCGCTTCTGATGCTTCTTCATCCATCTTAATAGCTGAGAAAGCACGTCCAATTCTAGAGTTATTTTGTCTCACGAAGAACCAGATGACACAAATACTGATAATGAGTAATAATAGAAAGACCGATAAACTTATAAATTGGTTATTTTTCAACCCGAACATATCTGGTTCTAATCCGAAACCTTTACTTAAACTTAGTATTTCCCGGCCAAGATGCGGGATACCTGATAGACCAATTGCACCATTCGTTAAACCATCCCAGTTAATGAAAAGTACCCGAATTACTTCACCGAATCCGAGTGTTGCAATAGCTAGATAAACACCTTGTAATCTTAAAGCTGGAATACCTATTAGCGTACCGACAATCCCTGTAAATATAGCAGCTATGATAACACCTAGTACAAGTGGTACATTATAATTAAGCGTTAGAATAGCTGTTGTATATGCACCTATACTCATAAAACCCGCATGACCAAGCGATAATTGCCCCGTTCCAAGCGTTATGTATATACTGACAGCAAGAATAATATTAATTAAAACAAATGAAGCGACTTGTAGATAATACGGGTTTATTAATTCGCCTAACATCTAATCACCCCTTTCTCCCGGTTGTAGCTGTTCCAAATATTCCTTGTGGTCGTACGATTAAAATTACGATGATCGCGATAAACGCAACGGCATCACGGTAACCCGAATCTCCGTATGCAACGATAAATGTTTCAGCTAGTCCTAAAATTAAGCCACCTGCCATTGCTCCCCTTACATTACCTAAACCACCTAAAATAATAATAGCCAAGCCTTTAAGTCCAAAAGATAGACCCATTTGTGGGTTAACCGAGTTGAACGCAATCCCAACCAATATTCCCGCGATTCCGCCCATTGCAGATGCAATAATAACCGTTTGCGTAATCGTTCTTTTCGTATTTACACCTAGGAGACTCGCTACCGCTAAGTTTTCAGCACTCGCCCGCAACGCTTTTCCTGCTTTCGTTTTTGAAAGCCAAAATGTTAGTCCAAACATAAGTAAAATAGCAATAACAAAAATAATAATTTGTACATAGTAAACTGTTGTTGAGCCTAAAACGATTTTTAATTCAGAAAGAGATGTACGGAACGGGTGATTACCTGAACCAAAAAAGTGATGTGCAACATTCTCTAGAAAAATGGATACACCGATTGTACTAATCAAAGGTGCAAGATGTGAGACACCTTCTTTTCCTCTTAATGGTCTCAGTGCAAAACGTTCAAGGAAATACCCTAAAATTCCCGTCACAACAATAGCTACAACAAATGCTATATATAATGGCCAACCTAATACGTTTGTGACAACGACGCCCATAAAAGCACCAAACATAAAGATTTCCCCGTGTCCCATATTTACTACGTTCAGCACACCAAAAACCAGTGTGTAGCCCAGAGCAACGATGACATAGATACTTCCTAATGTTAAGCCATTTATTAATTGTTCAATTAACAATAGTCCTCCTCCTTCTTCATTTTCGACTTATATTGTCGTTCTTATTTTTCATTTGTCATATAGGAAGACAATCAGGCTAGGAAAATTCCTAGCCCGATTCCCAAATAAATTATTCAAATACTACGTATTCGTCGCCTTCAATAATTAAAACTGTTGGCTCCATAATTACGTCGCCGTCTTCATCAAATGACATCGTTCCAAGAACGCCTTCAAAATCTTTTATTTCAGCTAGTGCATCACGAATTGCATCTCGATCTGCTTCACCTGCATCTTTAATCGCTTGAGCCATTACATACATACCGTCATATGCTTGTGCTGCAAACTGATCTGGTTCCATACCATAAGCTGCTACGTAATCTTCAACAAACTTCTTAACTTTTTCATCATCTTTTTTGGCAAACCATGGTGTTGCAACGATTAGACCGTTTGCAGCATCGCCAGCAATTTTAATAACTTCTGGTGAGTTAAAACCGTTACCGCCAACAAATGGTACGTCTATTCCCATTTTGCGAGCTTGGTCAAGAATAACTGATCCTTCATTATATAGAGCAGATGCTAAAACCAAATCTGGGTTAAGATTCTTAATTTTTGTTAATTGCGCCTTATAATCAGATTGTCCTAATTGGAAAGTTTCTGTTGTTACAACTTCTAAATTTAAGTCTTCAGCAACTTTTTTCATTGTGTCATATCCAGCTTTTGTGAATACATCATCATTTCCATATAAAATAGCAACTTTTTTCGCGCCATATTTATCAATTGCCTTCTGCACAGATGCAGGAATTGCTAATGTTTCAGGAATTGAGTTTCTAAATACATATTCTCCGAGTTGAGGAATACCTTCAGCTGTATTAGATGTACCAAGAATTGGAACACCATTTAAATCTGCTTCCGGTCCAACGATTTGCATTTCAGTACTTAGTGTAGGTCCAATAATTGCGTCTACATTATCTGAGTTCATTAATTTTTGTGCAGCAGATAGTGCTTCTTCTTGTTTACCAGCAGAGTCTTCAATCTTCAACTCTATTTCAACTTCGCCTGCTTCAGTGATTTCTTTATGTGCAAGCTTTATTCCGTTAGTAATCGCTTCACCATAACTAGCTCCTGGACCAGTTAGGTATGAAATAACACCCACTTTAGCTTTTACTGGGCCGTCAGTACTTTCAGTGCTTTCAGTGCTTTCAGTTCCTTCGCTTTTGTCTTCTTCTTTTTTTCCATCATCACTTGCAGAGTTTCCGCATGCAGCTAAAACTACTAAAGTGAAAGCCATTAAAATCGTTAATACTAATTTGATTCTTTTGCTCATTTACTTCATCCCCTTTTTATATAATTGAAAATTCAATCAGTACAGATTGTTGTTGTCCTAACTGATTGTTAGTTGTACTAATCAGCATTTCCGTTTATTTTAATCAAAAATTCAAAAGCTCAGGTTATCTTATGACTTAATGACTATTAGACTCTAATTCACGGACTGCAAGATAGCTAGATTACTAACATTCTGATTATACCCTATAATTAGTATTATAGGAATGTTTTATTGCAATATTTAAAAATATGAAATTCACCAAATGTAACTACTTTTGAAATAGCTTTTTTATTCGAATCCATAGTGATCTGTTCTTCAAATTACTTATCATTCTTAATCACTAATATATGTTACGCCAGTTCGCCATGCCTATGTTATAATATCCTGATGGAACTGGAGGTTTTCTCTTTTGAAACAGTGGATATACCCGTTGATGATTGTGTTTGCTGCAAGTTGTTATGGCACACTTTCCACTATTATAAAACTTGCAATATTAGATGGTTTTACCGCTGCTGAAGCAGTGACGAGTCAATACTTTATTGGTTTTGCCCTCGCACTTTTTATATTTATTATCGTTCGTCGTAAAATACCTAAAATCGGTGGTGGATTAAGCCTAATCCTGGCAGGATTATTTACTGCAACAACTGGAACCTTTTACGGACAAGCTGTTGAATATATGCCCGCTTCCCTTGCTGTTGTTATGCTCTTTCAGTTTACATGGATTGGCATGTTGTTTGACTGTATCGCAACTAGAAGATTACCTAAACGAATAGAAGTCATTTCACTATTATTTTTATTCGCGGGTACAATTTTTGCTGCTGGTGTAATTGATGCTGACATTAGTGGCATACCTTGGTATGGTTGGGCTTGGGGAATGGCTGCTGCGGTCAGTTTTTCAGCATTTGTTATGGCTAACCAAAAACAAACTGGAAATATGGACACGGAGACAAGACTTCTATTTGTTTCATTTATTGCGGCAGTAGCCATATTCTTCTTTCAAACACCTGAAATCGTTTGGAACGGAACTTTATTCGGCGAGGGCTTATGGGTTTACGGATTAATTCTGGGACTGCTTGGCATCGTAACACCTATATACTTGTTTTCAATTGCCGTACCTAAAGTTGGAACAGCAACAGCTTCAATTTTAAGCGCCGCTGAACTTCCAGTAGCTGTTACAGTTTCCGTAATTTTATTAAGTGAAACAATAACAATTCTACAAATTGCTGGAATAGGAATAATTTTTGTCGGTATGACGTTGCCTACGATAGCTCAAAGAAGATTAAAGTATATGACAAATCATAAAAAGACTTCCACTTCATAAGAGGTGGAAGTCTTTTATATTTATTTATTCTTACCTAATACTTCATCCCAATCAATTGTACCGTCTTGTACTTGTTGGCGTAAATCCTTCGTCATAACATCTGTCGGGCGATCGCCAGCTGGCCAGTCTGTGTCATGCTTTTTCCATTCTGGACGATCTTGCGATAAAATGTACGCTGCAAGATCACTCGCTTCCTGGTCCGACAATGTTCCTGCTGCACCAATCGGCATATTGTTTTGAATATACCCTGCCATTTTAGACATACGTGCAATTCCAGCGCCGTCGTTAAACGAGCCATCTCCCCATAGCGCGGGTCCCGTGTTGGATCCCGTTCCTGATCCGTCGCCTGCATGACATGTCATACAAGATTTCTGATAAAGTTCTTCACCATCATCTACGTTTGGTGTAGGTACATCATCAAGGTTATTTTGATGACGCCAAGAAAGTTCAGCCCCTAAAGGAATTCCTTCAGAAATATAAGTCAAATAAGCAACCATTGCATCTAAATCTTCATCATCTTCCGCAAACTTTTGACCATTCATACTTCTTACCATGCAGCCGTTAATACGTTCTTCCAATGTTACAACTTGTCCTGAACGCGCGATATGCATAGGGTAAACTGCAGCCATTCCTACTAATGAAGATGTTTCTTCATCTAAACCGGCACCAGCATGACAACTTGTACATGATAATTCATTTACACGGGCTTGCCCGTCCTCGACCGAGGCTGCTTCTCCTCTTAATACATTCGAAGTATCATTCGTTAACTCATAGCCCCTTAAAATCGCTTCGCCGAGAGGTCCTTCTGGCACATCATCCATTGATGGAGGATTATGTGCAATTCCTGCCACTTGTTCAGTTGGTACTTCGTTTTCAGTTGGTACTCCAGTTTCATCTAAAGCTTCTTTGTTACTTTTTAGTTGGTTTGCCATTAAGACAACAATACCAATTGTGACGACTAATAAAAATCCAAGTATTATCGTAGTACTTCTTGAGGTATTTTTCATTTCCATTACCACCTTTCCTCACTACAAATTTACCATTTTACCTCAACGAACGTCTACGTTTTTTTACAATATTCTCTATTTATTTAGGACATTTCATCAGAATTAGGACATTTTTGTTTTGTGATTGACTTTTGTATGATAAATACCCGAAGAACGTACGATCTTAACAGAATAATTCATAACTAAGAACATTAAAAGTCGAGCTCCTTTTTTGGGGTTCTAAGTCAAATGTTGGGTGGCGTGATTTACACGTCACCCTTTTTCGTTGTTTAGACAAGAAAGTAGTGTTGATTTCCGCTTCAGGCGAACGTTTTCTGAGGGCACGGCTTCAGCCGCGCTATTCCCGCTAGAGTCGTCGCCTTCCGCTCCAATCAACTAGATTCTGCTATACAAAGGATATTTTCCAGTGGCCTCTCTTTTATATGAACTCGCCTCTTCTGTATTTTTACGCTTCAACGCTAGTTATTCATTTTTTTCTCTTCTTTTTGTAAATAAATAAATGAAAATACTTTACATTCTTCAATTACTTATTAGGTGACCATGTTAAAATCAGCATTCGACTGAGCAACTCTACTTTAACGTAGCCTAAAGTTGCTTTTCAACTGCTTCTCTTCTATAATCTTTTAACACAACCTTTAAGGATACTTGTTTTTTAAAATAGAGAGGAGTTTTAAAAAAATGTTAAAAACAACCGTATTTGAACTATTAAAACGTGCAATGAAAGAAAAAGATGTGCTTGCGAAAGGGGTTCTGACGATATTAAAATCAGAACTTGATCGTGCTGAAAAAGAAAAGGGTTCAACCCTCACTGAGGAAGAAGAAATCGTCATCGTGAATCGTGAAATTAAACAGACCAATCAAGCTTTAGAAGGTGCTGAAAAAGCGCAGCGTGAAGATTTGATTGAAAAAGAAAAAGCGAAATTGGTTTTACTTAAAACTTTCTTACCTAAACAACTAAGTGAAGAAGAAGTTATGACAACGTTAACAGAAGCAGGAATCGCAAAGGGCATGAACATGGGAGACGCCATGAAAATTGCAAAACCATTACTTGCTGGAAAAGCAGACGGTGCAATGATGTCGAAAGCTGTAAAAAGTCTAATTCAATAAGTTAGTTCTGAAGTCCATCCAATCAACAGTCGATGGACTTCTTTATTTTAGTAATTTCCCTACAAATAAAAACTTTCCAACTATCATTGCCACTTCTTCAGCACTCCGGTTTGTTTTTTTAACTTCATATAGTTTGAGTACTTAGGTTTCCCCTTTAAAACACAGTCTGTAACTTATTTGATTAGGCTAAGTAAAATAATTTTAATTACTAGATAAAAAAACTGCGCATGCTTGCGCAATAAATAATATTAGCAGTCACTCTTTTTTAGCGCACCAAACTATTTCTCACAAGAAATCTATTATTAAATTTAATCGGTATACCTACCCCATCTTTTTCAGCATGAATATGCAAATGAGGTTCACTTGTATTTCCCGAATTCCCAACTTTACCAATCTTCTGCCCTACATTTACTATCTCGTCTTTGCTTACTGTTACACTACCCTTTTGCATATGTGCTAAATAAATAATTGCGTCCGAATTTTCACATGACAAAGCCACAAAATTACCTGTTGCATTTTCCCGGTCTGCTTCTGGTGGTATAAAATCAGGCAACCCATTTTGCGCTTCAACAACTTTGCCGTTACAAGGACTATATAAGTCATCTTCGAAAATATGGTACTTTTCAAGTTCTTTCGGATAAAGACCTTTTGCCCGGAACCCTAATTTATTTACTTTTAAAATATCTATTGCATATTGTTGAGATAGATACGCCTGATGATAGTTCATTTGTACATGATTTCCGCCTTGACCGATATAATAAGTACCCTCTTTAAGTGGAAAAGATAATTTAATCGCTTCCTCATCCGTAGTGTAACTCGTAATGGCAAATACGTTAAAAATACCAAACACAATTAATAGTAATGTGTTAAAACCAAGCGTAAACTTTTGATTGAAAGTGTATTTTATTCTAAAAGGCAGATATCTAATCTTTTTCCATGAAATAATCAAAACAATTAATAGTAAAGCTAAAAAAAGAAAACGGAAATAGTATCCTACCCAACTCCAATTTCCTGATTGGTATAACCAAACAACTAGCGCAGTAGTTGATAGTGCATCTAATAACCATTCCAGCTTACTTTTATATGAAGTCACCCAAAGCACGAATAATAGTATAGCGGGTAAGATAATTAACAAACCTATTGAGAAAATTTGTAGCATTATCATTTGCATCACTCCTCCTAGGAACATATTCTCCGTTGCTATTGATACGTTCTATACACCTGGAAGTTTCATTTAAATGGTAATTAGAAATTTTCACTATATCTTATCAGGATTTTAATAATAAAATTATTGAACAACTAAAATCCCTTAAGACTTTTTTTTCAAATTAAAAAGAAACCCTTCTTAGAAAGGATTTCTTATTATTTGTAAACGACAATAGTACTATTGGTCTTCTATACTGTACACGGCTCACATCAACTCTCTTAATCGCTTTGTTAACACATGAAACTTTTTATCCAATGTATCATATTCTTTATCTTCTTTTTTCATCATGCTTAACTTTCCTAGTACTGCTTGAAGTTCCGTTTCAAGAAGAAGCTGCTCCTCTTCATTCTTATCCGATTGTAAAGCTTTGCTACGGTCTTTCCAGTCTGCAAATGTCATCGGTACCTTGTGTATGGATTGATCTTCGAATAAAAGCAAACCACCCGCCATCCGCTCTGTAAAATATCGGTCATGCGAGGCAAATAAAAGTGTCCCTGGAAAGCTTTCCAGTGCTTTTTCAAGCTCCTCTCTTGAAGGTAAATCGAGGTGATTTGTTGGCTCATCCAAAATTAATACATCTGTCCCTTCCAGGATAAACTGCATCAATTTCACCTTTACACGCTCTCCCATACTCAACGCAGACAGCGGTATCTCCCAATATCGTTTCGAAAAACCTAGATTCCTTAAATTCGTTCGAATCATCCCTTGTTCTTGGAAAGTCTCTGTATGAAAATACTCTTTCATTGTCATATCTAATGGAAGATCGAGCACAGACTGACTTAAATAACCGATTGTCATTCCTTCTGTTTTCCACAAACTACCTTCATACGCCTCTTCCCCAAGCATCATACGAAACAATGTTGATTTCCCTGCCCCATTAAGACCAATAAGCGCAACTCTCTCGCCCGCTTGCACGGTGAATGACACATCTGCAAACAGTTCTTTCCCATCGAATGTCTTCTTAACATCCTTCAACTCAAGAATTCGTCTGCCTTTTTTCTTACGTCCCTTCATATCAAACGAGACCCCAATTTCATCTTTGGGCTGTTCAATACGTTCTTTCTCTAATTCAGACTCCAGTCTTTTCCGCTTGGAACGAACCTGTACATCCTTCTTTTTCGCCTTCATTCGGAAATATTCTTTACCTCCAGCTAAACCCTCACCTTTCTTCCTAGATTCTGCATGCCCCTTCGCTGACCAATTTTCAAGCTGATCGATTTGCCCTTCCACCCGCGCAATCTTTCTTTGTTGCTGTTCATACTGTTTCTGCTGGAGTTCACGGTCTGCTTCTTTCTTCTTCCGATAATCTGAATAATTCCCTTTGTATATCGTCAGTATTCCGTACTCGATTTCAAACACATAATCCGCAATTTTATCAATAAAATACCGATCATGTGAAACAATTATATACGTACTTTCACTCTTATGAATGAGATGAATTAACTCTTCTAAACTGTCACTATCTAAGTGGTTCGTTGGTTCATCAAGAAGTACAAGTTGACTGTTTTCAGCAAGTGCAACTGAAAGACGAATTTTCATCCGCTCCCCACCACTCGCTGATTTATATTCAGTCTGCTCTGGCACTTTCCATTTCCTTCGGTACATATGCGTGTCCGCCTGTTCCCAATTCACTCTGCCTTCATCTTCCTGCTCTTGTCTGAAATACGTAGTAGAAGGCATTTTTTCGTTCCAACTAATCGAACCCGAAGTCGGCAATGTTTCTCCTGAAAGGATTGATAGTAACGTCGTTTTCCCTGCACCATTCGCACCAACAACAGCAATACACGACCCTTCTGGAATATCTGCAGACACCCCGTCAAGAATCACTGTCTCACCTTGCACAAATGTTAATTGATTTAATGTTCCAATAAGCATAAAAATCCTCCTAACCGAAGGGATCTATTACGCCTCGGCGTAATTGCGTCCGGATTTTTTCGAGCGCGCTCGAAAAGCTTCCCTAAAAATCCGTGACATCCGCCGGAGGCTTTATCTGAAATCAGCGGGAGTTTGGACCCTCGCTGGATTCAGATAAAAAAATCCCCCCGAAATATAATCGGAAGGATTAGTCATTGTTCATCCAAATTTAAAAGTTCCCAAAAAACCTCTTGCCCGTGCTAAGAGGAAGGAGGTGATTTGAAAATGGACAGACTAATCCTGTTTCCGTTTGAAAAGTTAATTTTCCGGAATCAAAAGATTAGTTATCCATCGTCCACCCTCAGTCCTTCCTCTTCATCATTACCCACATTATAGCATATTACATTGTGCCCGAAAACAATACTGTTTGATTTGGGTGTAGAAGTATTAAAGAGAATATTATTAGATACAATTTAGTTGTTTGGGAGAAGCACTATAAGAAGGTTAGAAGAATAGTCTACTCGTAAATGATACAATTCTACGTTTTGAATTCAAAAGATAGATTCTTGAAAAATGGGGTAGATATTTCACTAAAATAGATTTAGTCACTTTTAACCAACATCCAAACCCCAACCCGAACAAATCAATCAATGTTACAAGATTTTACACCATAAATAGTAAAAACCTCCCAAGTACTTCAATATCCAGTCAGAACCTAGTACCTACACTGTTTGAACGTCTAAAGCTTTTTGGAAAGTTGGGTATTTTTTAAACATTGCCCATTTAAATCCTTTTATATATGATTGTCAAAAGGGGTGGATATATTTAATGGCTAAAGATCATGAAGACTTTTTTGATAAAGAAAAGCAAAGTACCCAAAAGATTAAAATAGACAGAAAGAATGGAGAACCGACTGCTGCTTTCAAAGGAGCAGCTTTGGCAGCGCTGTTAATTGGCGTGTTAGCATATCTTTTAGGTTTATATAATGCAGCTATGGAACTAAATGAAAAAGGATATTACTTTGCAATTTTAATATTTGGACTCTACTCATCTGTATCTTTACAAAAAGCAGTAAGAGATAAAGATGAAGGGATTCCCGTTACAAGTATCTATTTGGGAATTAGCTGGTTTGCACTTATTACATCGATTTTATTAATGGCTATCGGCTTATTTAATGCAAGTAGTATTGTTTTAAGTGAAAAAGGTTTTTATGGAATGGCATTTGTGCTTAGTATTTTTTCGTCCGTAACAGTTCAGAAAAACGTTAGAGATACGCAGCAGGCTAGAGAAACGGATTAAGATGCCTTTCGTTGTCTTTACAATTTAGTCCCGTTCGATAACAAACAGACCCTCAACTCTAAATGTAGAGTTGAGGGTCTATTTGTTTATGTAATGATTAAACTATGTCATTTCAGAAAAGTATAAACTTAGTTGACATTGTTGATCTTTTAACATATGCTATGAATAACAATTAACAAACCGTTAATTAATAATTAAAGTAATAATTAATTTATTACGTGGGAGGTATTGATGTGCTAAACGACAAATCACTTCAGCAATATGATATTAGTCAATTTAGAACACCCGATGGCTACACATCCGATATCGCAGTTTTCACAATTACATCTCACTATGCGGCTGAATACAAACCTCCAAAAATGACGCTGAAATTAATGTTGATCAAACGGGCTCTATTAAATGCAGAAGGTCACACAAATATTGAAGCAGGAAAATGGGCTTTACCTGGTGGATTCGTTCAAGATGATGAATCTGGTTACGAAGCAGCAAAGAGAGAATTAGAAGAAGAAACCGGCGTTACCAGTATACACATCAAGCACTTTGGGGTATATGACAAACCCGGAAGAGATCCACGTGGTTGGATTATCACGAATGGACATTACGCAATTGTGCCAGAAAACTCCTTACAGAAAAGAAAAGCAAGTGATGACGCGTCGGAAGTTGGATTGTTTTCAATTGGAGATGTTTTAAAGCTAGATTTGGCTTTTGACCATTATACGATTATAAAAGATGCAATCTCTAGAATCACAAGCGACTTACTTCAAACAACAATTGCAAAAAACTTTTTGCCCAAGTATTTTACTTATTCTGAACTCCAAGCGATATTGCTCACAGTTACAACAGACACAGCCATTTCAAGTGATCAGAACTTTGCGCGCAAAATAAAGACACTTCCATTTATTCAATTTGTACCGGATAAGAAAACTCAAAGGACATCTAAGACCCCTACCCAACTATATGAATTCATTGAAATGGAAGTTGTAAAACCTATTTACACGGCTAGATATTAATATTTTATCCGCGACTATTAACAATCCGTTAAAAGGTATTATAAGTTCGTAAACTAATAGGAGGAATTTATTATGAAAAAAGCATTACTTAATATTGATTACACGTATGACTTTGTTGCATCCGAAGGGAAATTGACTTGTGGAGAACCCGGACAAAATTTATCTGACTACATTTCTAACTTAACTCTTGAGTTTATTGAAAATGAAGATTTAGTTGTGTTCTCGATTGATCTTCATGAAGAAAACGACCCTTACCACCCGGAAACGAAGAACTTCCCTCCTCATAACATCATCAATACAAATGGCAGGGATCTTTATAGCGATTTGAAAACAGTATATGAAGCGAATAAACATAAAGATTTTGTCATCTGGCAAGACAAAACAAGGTTTTCGGCTTTTGCTGGAACTGACTTAGAGATTAAGTTACGGGAACGCGGAATTAACGAGGTTCACCTTGTGGGTGTTTGCACAGATATATGCATCTTACACACTGCAGTAGATGCATACAACAAGGGCTTTAAAATTGTAATTCACGAAAACGGGGTTGCCAGTTTCAATCAAGCCGGACACGATTGGGCTTTAGGACATTTTAAAAATACACTTGGCGCAAAAGTCGTTTGATTATATTATGAAGAAACTCTACTTGACTTGAACTGGAGGTAATTGGTTTGAATACTAAGTATAAGGATGACAGTTTAGCACTTCACACTGATTTGTATCAAATTAATATGGCAGAAACATATTGGGACGATGACTACCACAATCAGATAGCAGTATTTGACGTTTATTTTAGGAAACTACCATTCAATAACGGCTATGCTCTATTTGCTGGATTAGAAAGAGTCATTGATTATCTGAAGAACTTCAAGTTTTCGGATAGTGACATTACTTATTTACGTGAGGATCTAGGATTCCAAGAGGACTTCTTGGGTTATCTACAAAACGTCCGTTTTACTGGAACTGTACAATCAATGGTGGAGGGCGAATTGGTTTTTGCAAATGAGCCTATTATGAGAATTGAAGCACCTTTAATCGAAGCGCAATTGATTGAAACTGCCGTGCTTAATATCGTTAATTACCAAACGTTAATCGCAACGAAGGCCTCTCGAATCAAACAAGTCATAGGCGAAGATTCTGCAATGGAATTTGGTACTAGAAGAGCTCAGGAAATGGATGCCGCCATTTGGGGAACTCGTGCTGCTTATATCGGAGGATTTGATGCTACTTCCAATGTTCGAGCAGGTAAACTGTTTGGGATTCCTGTTGCTGGAACACATGCACACTCAATGATCCAAGCGTACCAAGATGAATATACTGCATTTCACAAATATGCAAATCGTCATAAGGATTGCGTATTCCTAGTGGATACGTATGATACGTTAAAATCGGGTGTACCAAACGCAATTAAAGTAGCCAAAGAACTTGGGGATAAGATTAACTTTAAAGGGATTCGTTTAGATAGTGGGGATTTAGCGTACTTATCGAAAGAAGCTAGAAAATTGCTGGATGCCGCTGGTTTTATAAACACGAAGATTGTTGCCTCAAATGATCTTGATGAAGTCACAATTAGTAACTTAAAATCACAAGGCGCTAAAATTGATACATGGGGAATCGGTACAAAGTTAATCACTGCTTTTGATCAACCCGCTCTCGGTGCTGTTTACAAACTAGTTTCAATCGAAGATGCGAATGGACAAATGAATGACACGATTAAATTAAGCAGTAATCCTGAAAAAGTCACGACTCCAGGTATTAAAAATGTCTATAGAATTATCAACAGGGTAAACAATAAATCAGAGGGCGACTATGTCACGCTCGCATACGAAGATCCACAAAATGAAAAACGGTTAAAAATGTTCCATCCAACCCACAATCTTGTTAGCAAGTTTGTTACAAATTTTGAGGCAAGAAATCTGCATACACCTATTTTCGTAAATGGTGAACTCGTTTATACATGTCCCAAGCTTGATGAGATACAAACACTTGTAAAATCTAATCTAAAGCTACTTTGGGATGAATACAAACGTACAATGATGCCCGAAGAATATCCTGTCGATTTAAGCCAGGCATGCTGGGATAATAAAATGAAGCACATCACAAAAGAAAAAACTAAAGTAATGGAATTTACTTCTACCAACTAGGAGGAATGACGATATGGCGAAAATCGGAATTTACGGATCATCTTTCGATCCAATCACAAATGTACACTTATGGACAGCAAGCACGATTGCAAGCAGATGTAAGCTAGACAAGGTAATATTCCTCCCCTGCTCTAGTAAGAGAAGAGATAAAACAATGAATACGGAAGACGAGCACCGTTGGAATATGGTAGAACTCGCCATTAAAAATAATGATAAATTCATTGCTGATGATTTCGAAATGAATCAAGATGCTTGGAAAATTACGACTTATGAAACACTTAAACATTTCAAAGAAAAATATAAAGACGATGAGATATTCTTCATAATGGGTGCAGATCTACTTATTGACATTGGCGCTGGGAGCTGGGGGCAAGCAGAATTATTGATTCAAGAAAACAAGTTTATTGTAATGGCCCGAGATGGTATCAATATGTTACAAGCGATTAGCAAGTCCCCTATTCTCAGAAACAATGATAATGGGAACACCTTCCATTTACTAGATAAAGGATTATCAATGGAGATTAGTTCTACTTATATTCGGGATGAGTTTTCGATGAACGGTGAACCTAGGTATCTTTTACCTGACTCATGCTATTACTATATAAAAGAACATAACTTGTATACGCGCGGTGAATAATAGGAAGGTTTACAATTAGACTTTCATTTATCGTATCAGGTTCTAAAACAATTTAGAGTTTAATAATAACCTGGTACGCGAAATTATTTTACTCAATTATAAATAAGCATCACCCCAATTCAATATTTAGAATTGGGGTGATGCTTATTTACTATATTAAAAACTATCAGATGTAGATGTGAATCAGTTATTCACTATTGCCTGAATAGTACCAAGTTTCCCCTAATTTAATTATTTCAGGAAAGCATTTAATTATTCAAAGTTCTTCTATATACTAAGTTGAGCTTAACAATTTAGTATAATTACATAATAATTCATAACATTTTTATGTTTGAGAGGAGTTCTTCATGAAAACTGAAAAAAGAGGGTTTTTCCAAAAGTTTTTAGATATGATCGAGAAAACAGGTAATCGATTACCACATCCTGTTACTTTGTTTGCTTTTCTTGCAATTTTAGTTGTGGTTTTATCAGCAATAGTTTCATCATTCGGCATCAGTGTCGCCCACCCTGGTAAAGAAGGCGAAATGATTGAGGTTCATAACTTGCTAAGTAGTGAAGGTATCAATTACATCATCACAAATATGACGACCAATTTCATTCAATTCGCCCCACTTGGCGTTGTATTAATTACGATGTTGGGAATTGGACTCGCAGAAGGTTCCGGGTTAATCAGTGCCTTGCTTCGCGGATTTGTCATGTCTGTACCGAACCGTTTAATTACACTCGGTTTAGTATTTGCTGGCGTTATGTCTAGTGTTGCTTCTGACGCAGGATACGTTGTATTGCCACCTTTAGGAGCTGTTTTGTTTGCTGCTCTTGGTAGACATCCTTTAGCTGGATTAGCCGCCGCTTTTGCAGGTGTTTCAGGTGGATTCAGTGCCAACTTATTGTTATCCGGAACAGATGCTTTACTAGGTGAATTAACCATTATGTCTGCTGCCATTATTAATCCTACCTATGCTGACGGGATGAATATTGCGATGAACTATTATTTCATTGCATTTTCTGTAGTTATACTTACACTAGTCGGTACTTGGGTAACAGAAAAAATTGTTGAACCACGTCTAGGAGAATATAACGGTGAATACCGTGAAAAAGTTGAAAAGTTAAATGCAATAGAAAAGAAAGGTCTAATTTTGGCTGGTATTTCGGTTGTCATCGCAGGAATTCTAGTTGCCTTGCTTGTCATTTTCCCAGGTGCACCACTGCGCGGGGATGAGGCAGATATGCCAATCATTAAATCACCATTCATGAAGTCTCTTGTGCCAATCATTGCATTCCTGTTCTTTGTACCAGGACTTGTATATGGAAAAGTAACAAAAGAGATTCGAAACGACAAAGACGTAGCTGCCATGATGGCCTCTACAATGTCTGCAATGGGTATGTTCATTGTCTTGTCTTTCACAGCTAGTCAATTTGTTGCCTTTTTCTCTGAATCAAATATGGGATTAGTATTAGGCGTATACGGTGCGAACTTCCTCGAGAGTATTAATTTAAAAGGAATTCCATTGCTCTTATTATTTATTCTCATTGCAGCCTTCATCAATCTGTTCATTGGAAGTGCTTCCGCAAAATGGGCGATGATGGCACCGATATTTGTACCGATCATGATGCAGCTTGGTTATTCTCCGGAATTAACGCAAATGGCTTATCGGGTCGCAGATTCTTCTACAAATATTATTTCTCCGCTAATGACATATTTTGCAATCATCATTGCATTTGCGCAGAAATACGATAAAAAAATGGGCATTGGAACACTAGTAGCCGTCATGTTCCCTTACTCCATGTTCTTCTTATTATTCTGGAGTTTGACACTTGTAATTTGGTTGTTATTCGGCTTTGATTTAGGTCCTGGTTCTCCGGTTTATTACAACAACTAAATTTTTGTTATTAGTGTATTCAACAAAGAGTAACAAGGCTATACAGGAGTTCAGTATAAACTGACTTTCTGTAATAGCCTTGTTTTTTACTTATTTATTTTTAGGATATGAAAAAGTGATATTTTCGGAAAGAGAAAACGTTCATTTCTATATAATAAAAACACTTATTTCTGTTACTTTAAACTATACAATGTCATTCCTTTCCATCTTTGAATCTAATGATCCCAATATACTAAAATATAACCATGCAACATAAACTTACTTAGGTTACACTAAATAAATAATAAAATAAAAGGACTTTATATGAGGAGTAACAAGACATGAAAACAATGATTCAAACTATTTTCCAACGCTATTGGAATCCTTATGTCGTACTGCTCATTGCTGGATTTCTCAGCGCTTTGTACTTCGGCCTTACTTCAACCGTTTGGGCTGTAACCGGTGAATTCACTCGACTTGGAGGAGATATTCTACTGCTGTTCGGGGTTGATATTTCCGACTGGCAATATTACGATATGGTACACCTAAAAGGAACGACCTGGAGCCGCCCCGATGGCTGGATTGTCTGGGGTATGTTTATCGGTGCTCTAATGATGGTGTTATTAAGTAATAACTTCAAAATTCGTCTTCCGAAACAGAAACGCCGCTATATTCAAGGACTTGTCGGCGGTATTATTGCTGGATTCGGTGCACGTTTAGCGCTTGGCTGCAACTTGGCTGCGTTCTTCACAGGTGTCCCACAATTCTCTCTTCACTCATGGATCTTCATTGTTGCGACTGGAATCGGAACCTTTTTCGGAGCAAAACTGACCAAAATGCGTTGGTGGAAAGGTCGCCTTACCTTAACGAAAGGTGCAGCAAAACCCTCTAAGGTTAAAAATCACGTTATTCAGCCTTATGTTGGCGGCGCAATCGCAATTATCTACATCAGCCTAATTATCTACTTCTTTGCAACTGGACAAAAACTGCTTGGTTTAGGTGCGCTATTTGGTCTTGCCTTTGGAATTCTTATTGAACGCGGACAAATCTGCTTCACCTCAGCATTCCGTGACCTGTTTCTCGTTGGACGTAGTATTATGGCAAAAGCAATTATTGTCGGAATGGCCGTCAGCTCTGTTTTAACTGTCATTATTATTTCAATATATGACTTAACACCAATCACCCAAATCGCTGCACTTAGCACATTTGTCGGCGGCGCGTTGTTCGGGCTAGGCATTGTCATGGCGTCTGGTTGTGAAACTGGAATGATGTATAGATTAATGGAGGGCCAGGTTCTTTTCCTACCAGTCTTCGCCGGCAATATTATCGGCGCAACCTTCCTTGCTTATGCGTGGGATCATTTAGGTGTTTATAATGTATTGGTCAAAGGCGGCTCAAAAATCAACCTATTGGATTCTTTGGGTCCTATCGGCGCTATTCTCGCAACACTCGCAATGCTAGGCGTACTTTATGCCTTAACGATATATAGAGAAAAACACTATCATCGTATTTTGGAACTAAAAAGAGGAGTGAAAGAACATGCAAGCTAATAAGGAAGCTGATTTTACGCTGGATCTTCGCGGAGAATCTTGTCCCTATCCAGTTATCTATACACTAGAGGCACTAGAAGGAATGAACAAAGGAGAACTTTTACTAGTTATCACAGATTGTCCTGGCTCCTTCCGCAATGTTCCTGAAGAAGCAATTGCCCATGGATATACATTTGCACAAGAGCCCGTTAAGAATGGACAGGAATATCTATTTTATATTTATGCGTGAGTAAGAGCAGGGGCCATTAGTGGGCACCTGCTTTTTTTATTCTTGAGGAAATTCATAGTATGGGATACGTGTATAAAAGTGATTATGAATACTACACCAATTAGAATGTTAAAAAATACTTAGTGTTGGAATTAACATGTTTTTCTGTGCTATAAATCCCGTATAATGTTTTACTTGAATTGAAGACCAGTCACAAATGGTGTAGCTTCCATCTTACGCCCCTCTCGAACCTCATTTTCTTCTCTCCTGATTTACAATTATCTTATAATAAGGACTGTAAACAATCCGCCAATGATTTTATTGTTAATCAATCAAAACTTTTTAAGTACAAAGCCCGTCAAATTACTAGAACGTGTTCGCGACATGTTAAAAATTAGAAAAGGTGATAACTTTGTCATGACAAAAACAGAAAAATTTAAACTCATAGAGGAATTTATATTAGAAAATCGAGAATCCCATTATCGACTTGCATACAGCTATGTTAGAAATAAAGAAACTGCGCTCGATATTGTACAAGATTCTATAGTCAAAGCACTTAATTCAATTGATCGTCTCGAGGAAATCGCCTATTTGAAAACGTGGTTCTACCGAATTATTATCAATACTTCCATTGATTTTATTAGAAAACACCAACGGGTTACGGTAATGGATAATGAAATTCTGAGTGTGCACTTGCCGCAGTTAGAGGATGAAATGACTGATATGGATTTGCAAGATGCCATTGATCAGCTACCTCCAAAATATAAAACACTGATTATTCTCCGCTTTTTCGAGGACTTAAAAATCGAGGAGATTTCAGCGGTAACTGGACTAAATGTCAATACCGTTAAAACTAGGCTCTATAGTGCATTAAAAAAATTACGCATTGAAGTTGGAGGAGATTTAAAATTATGAAAAGAATAGATAAGTTAAAAAAAGATTATGACGAAATAGAAATTCCATCAGAGTTGGAAGATGTCGTAAAAAAATCCATTCGTCAGGCAAAATCAGCACAGAAGAAACGCCCAATTCTAAAAAAATGGTCGATTGGTGCCGCTGCAGCGGCTGCTTTATTTATTTGTAGTATCAACATGAGTCCAGCTATGGCACAATCAATGGCAAATATTCCTGGTTTAGAAGCCATTGTGGAAGTTTTCACTATTCAAAGATTAACTGTAGATGAAAAGACATATCAAGCCGAACTAGCTACACCCGCGATTGAAGGTTTAGAAAATGAAGAGCTACAGTCTACATTGAATGATAAATATATCGAGGAAAATAAAGCACTCTTCGAACAATTTGAAGAAGAAGTTGCTGAAATGAAAAAATCAGGAGACGGTCATCTTGGACTTGACACCGGCTACGAAGTGCTGACAGATACCGCTCAACTTCTATCGATTGCTCGTTATTATGTAAATACTGTAGGCTCCTCTTCAACAACGATGAAGTACGACACAATCGATAAACAGCAGAATATATTAATCACACTTCCAAGTCTTTTTAAAGATGACAAATATATAGATACAATTAGTTCATATATATCAGGGGAAATGAAGCGACAAATGTCGATAGATGAAGAGGTCTCTTATTTCTCGTTTGATGGATCCGAATTGGACTTTGAAGTCATTAATCCTGAGCAAAACTTCTATATTACTCCTAATAATAAACTCGTTATTTCATTCGACAAATATGAAGTCGCACCTGGTTACATGGGGATCGTAACGTTCGAGATTCCGTCGGATATACTGGAAAATTTGTTGTTCAGTGACACATACATTAACTAATCATGTTGAATTTCAAAGTAGCAAACACATTTATATGTTTGCTACTTCTACAAAATATATAGAAAACGGAAGTGTCTAAACGGCCAACAGGAGGATATAATCACGATGAAAGAAACGGAAAGTATACATAGCAAACGAAGAAAGAAAATAAGAATACATTTCATGCTAATCCTGCTAACTTCTGCTCTATTTATCAGCATTATTGTAGGAAAATCGTATGCCGCTGATGGAAAAAATATCAAGCAAAATGTCACCGAGAGAGTAGAGCCCACAATTAGCCAAGATAATGAAAGTAGCAAACAAGATTTGACCGAGGAAGTAGAAGCCCCAACCACACCAGATAAAAAACAAACTGAAAAACAAACAAGCGCAGAAGAAGAACCTTTAGGCAAAGTGGTCTACCTCACTTTTGATGATGGGCCTAGTAAACTAACTGACCAATTTCTAGAAGTTTTACAAGAGCAAGATGTGAAAGCGACCTTTTTCATGCAAGGGAGTAACCTGAAAAAGGAGAATCTCCAAGAAAGCGTGAAACGCGCAATAACGGAAGGACATTATATCGGCGGCCATAGCATGACGCATGAATTCAATACATTATATAAAGATAACCAGTTTGTGCCTGAGATGACTGAAACGTTAGCTCTAATTCATGAGCTTACTGGTACAAATCCCAGTTTAGTTCGCTCTCCTTATGGTTCCGTACCGGGATTGAACAGTGAACAGCTTCGCAATCAAATTGTAGAAGCAGGCGTTCATGTTTGGGATTGGACAATTGATTCAAATGACTGGGCGTTAAAAGATAATCCAACACAAATTATAGAAAATATTAAAAGTGGTACAAATGCTGACAGAGAAGTTGTGCTGATGCACGAAAAGCCACAAACTTTGGCGGCACTTCCAGGAATCATTGCATTTTACAGAGAACAAGGATATAAGTTTGTCGTATATAATGAAGCTAATCATTTCGTCCTCAATTTCCAGAATGATATACGGATGTAAATTCTTGATTAATGGTACCAGGTTCTAAAATAATTCGGAATTCAATGAGAAACTGGAACCTAAAACGATACTTAAAAGAGATTGATGATATTTTCAAGTTTATCTTTCTCTTATTAGTTCATCACTTTTTATATTAACTCAATGATTTCGTTCTTTTTTTGCAGTTCCCTCCCTATAAAAATATCATCAGAACAGACCAAAATTCTTCATCAAACTTTTAATGTTGCTCTATTATCTGTAGTAAACCAAATTTCGGGATTAGCTATCTTTTCCCCCATCAACTAGAAATCCGGACTCTTCTACTTAAACAATATCAGCTGCTAATAAGAGAACCAGGTTCTTTTCCTACCAGTTATCTATACACTAAAGGCACTAGAAGGAATGAACAAAGGAGAGCTTTTACAAGTCATCACCGATTGTCCTGGCTCCTTCCGCAATGTTCCTGAAGAAACAATTGCCCATGGATATACATATGCACAAGAGCCTGTTAAAAATGGACAGGAATATCTTTTTTATATTTATGCGTGAGTAAAGTTGGGTCTATCTTGCAGGTACAGTGGTTAATTTTTAAAAACATAAAAAAAGAACGCTAATTCGAATATGAATTAGCGTTCTTTAAATTAAATAACATTTCACAAAACAGGCGAAAGAAGACGAGAAACACCCTCTTTAAACTTAATAAGGAGTGACCTTTCCGCGTACCGTTCCGGTGTTAGTTGCGAACTTAAATCGATGTCTTTTAAAAACAGTTCATGTAATTGCTTCGCTACTTTTTCATCATAAACAATAGCACTTACTTCAAAGTTCAGCCTGAAGCTTCGGGTATCAATATTCATCGTCCCAACCGCTGCTACTTCCTCATCAACCACGATTGTCTTCGCATGTAGGAAACCATTTTCATATAGTAAAATCTTCGCACCATAGTCTAGTAAATCTCCGGCATATGCCCAAGTTGCCCAATACACGAATGGGTGATCTGGCTTACTTGGAATCATGATCCGTACATCCACTCCTGAAAGTAAAGCAATTTTACAGGCATCCATAAAGCTTGTATCTGGAATAAAATACGGCGTTTGGATATAAACACTCTTTTTGGCAGACAATATAAGTTTAATGTACATAATCTTCAAGTGTTCAGTTTCAGAGTCTGGGCCACTTGAAACGATTTGAATTGGACTTGTACCGCCTTGTTTCTCATGCTGAAATGAATATTCTCCCCACTCACCAGGTTTGTTATTCCCAGCCTGATGCCAATCCAAAATAAACTCTCCTTGAATATGGTTGACGGCATCTCCCACTATCCTAAGATGAGTATCCCGCCAATATCCAAACTTTTCATTAAGCCCAAGGTACTCATCACCTACATTGAACCCACCAATATAAGCAATTCTTCCATCGATAATGACAAGTTTCCGGTGGTTTCTATTGTTAATTCTGAAATTCACTAATCTAAATAACGACGGAAAGAAAAATTCGACTTTGCCGCCCGCAGCTCGTAACTCGTCATAAAACTTTGGCGGTGTTTTCTTTGAGCCAACTTCATCATAGAGGAGTCGTACTTTAATACCTGCTTTTGCTCTTTCAGTTAAAGCATCTCTAATTCTTTTACCCAAAGCGTCTGGTTGGATAATGTAGTATTGAATATTTATCTCTATTTGTGCAGATTTAATATCCTCTACTAACGCATCGAATTTCTGATGTCCATCATCAAAAATTGCAAGGTCATTATCATAGGACAAAATGGCATCGGATGAGTTAAGATTCATTTGAATCAATTCAGCATGCTTTTTTAACAATGGAGAGTTTTGAATTCTCTCGACATTCTCTGCTGAAAATTGTTTTTCAACTTCCGATTCAATAGACGCTCTTTCTCCATCTGTAAGTTTATAAAAGTTTTTCTGTTTCAGATTCCGTCCGAGAAATAGATATATGAAGAAACCTACAATAGGAAGGAACACTAACACCATTATCCAAGCCCACGTATTTCCAATATCCCGCCTTTCAAAAAACAAAACACCCCCAATTAGAATGACGTTGATAACTGTGGTAATTGATAAAATCAGGGTAATTAAGTTTCCTATTTCCAATACTATCACCATCCTTTTATTACAATTGTAAATGTAGCAAGGATCTAAAACAATTCTGAGATTAATGAGAATGCGATATCCCCTAACAAAATACTTCTAGATAAGCCACCCGCCCGAATAAACTATTATTATAGGACAACTATTTATTGTTTATCCGAAAGAGATGCCCCATGAAACCAGTAATTCTAGCTGAAAACCCATCAAAAGTGAAAGCCTACGAAACAAAATGGGCAGATCGTTTTGGCATCAACGAATTGGGTTAAGCCAAAAACATGCGGATCTACACGATTTGTGTTTTTTTACTTTACTTTGAATTTAGTTCCAGTGGCTATGGCATGAGTTACCTGTACATAAGAAATAGAGTTTTTTTTGAAATAATAAAAATTCCCTTTCTCATGACTTATTGTATAATTGACAGCCATAAATACAGTCCGATTAGTGTAATCAGTAGTGTTGGGACCGTTAAGATAATACCGATTTTAAAATAGCTACCCCAAGAGATTTTCACACCTTTTTGAGACAGTACATGCAACCATAGTAAAGTGGCCAAAGAACCGATTGGTGTAATTTTCGGACCTAAATCCGACCCAATGATATTTGCATAAATCAAAGCCTCGCGAATTGGACCTGTCGTAGTTGTTTCTGATATAGCTAATGCGTTAATCATAACCGTAGGCATATTATTCATCAGTGAAGACAATATTGCTGCAATAAAGCCCATCGAAATCGTCGCGACAAAGAGTCCTTGATTTGCTGCCACTTGAATGACATCTCCCAATACACCTGTTAAGCCAACATTACGCAATCCGTAGACGACAACGTACATGCCAACAGAGAAGAATACGATAGCCCAAGGCGCTCCTTTTAGCACTTGCTTCGTTTGAACAGCAGGACTTCTTTGTGCCATCATCATAAAGAATATAGCAGTGATTCCAGCAATTATTGAAACAGGAAGTCCTGTAAATCCACTAGAGAAATACCCGATGAGCAATACGCTTAATATCACCCAAGCTAGTCGAAACATCTTTATGTCTTTAATAGCATCCTTCGGTCGTTTTAAATCTGATACTTCATAGTTTTTAGGAATATTTTTACGGAAGAATAATAACAACACTAAAATACTAGCAACTAATGCAAATAAATTTGGGACAATCATTCGGGATGCATACTCGACAAAACCAATTCCAAAAAAGTCTGCCGAAACAATATTAACTAAGTTACTCACGACTAATGGTAACGAAGTCGTATCTGCAATAAACCCACTGGCAATAATAAATGGGAAAATCATTTTTTCATTGAAATTCAAATTTCTTACCATTGCAAGCACAATTGGCGTTAGTATAAGGGCGGCCCCATCGTTTGCAAACAAAGCAGCAACGACTGCACCTAGAAGACTGACGTAAATAAACATTCGAATACCGCTACCTTTGGCTAATCTAGCCATATGTAGGGCAGACCACTCGAAGAATCCAATTTCATCTAAGATTAATGAGATGATTATGATGGCGATGAAAGCAAGCGTAGCATTCCATACAATCCCTGTTACATCAATTACATCTTGAAAATTTACTACTCCTACTAACAATGCGATTATCGCACCAATGCAGGCAGACCATCCAATCGATAAGTTTCTAGGCTGCCAAATAACAAAAATTAGAGTGATTACAAAAATCAATGATGCTGTTATAACTGAAACCAACGTACTTTCTCCTCCTTATTCACAACAAACTCGAAGCCCTTGTGCTTCTAGTTCAGCGATTGATTCATTCTGCTCCGGTAGATGTTCAAGGATGCTATGAATAAACGGGTAATCTTCATGGTTTTCATTAATTGAGAAGAAAATCCATTGACCTTTGCGTTCTTCTTTTACCAACCCAATATCTCTAAGTTTACGCAAGTGCTGGCTAATCGCCGGCTGACTCATTTTAAAAATCTCAACAAATTCACACACACAGCATTCGTGTGACTCAAGTAACTTCATCATCGTCAAACGAGTAGAATCACCAAGTAATTTTAATAATTGCGAAGCACGATGAATATCGATTGTTTCTGACTTATTCATCTAACATCCCTCCATTTAGTTATTATTATATAAACATATGCTTATATAAGCAAGTGTGTTATTTTGTTTTAAAAAACCTCTAATAGATTTTCTTTTCATACTGAAGATCTTACCGGCTGTACTTCATATTAACGTTACCTAACTTTAAAACTAACATCTGATTTCTCTAAATCCAGAACCTACAATATTTATCCACCTGACATTACCCACTAGCCCCCCACCCCCAAATAAGCTATCATTATAGAACAACTATTTATTGTATAACCGAAAGAGGTGCGCCATGAAACCAGTAATCTTAGCTGAAAAACCATCTCAGGCGAAAGCGTATGCGGACGCTTTTTCTGTGCGCCGCCACGAGGGCTATTTGGAGATTTCACCATGCCCTACCTTTCCAGACGGTGCATATATTACGTGGGGTATCGGCCATCTCGTTGAATTAAAAGAACCGAAAGCCTATGATCCGAAATGGGCAAAGTGGGCACTCACTAATTTACCTATTCTACCAGACCGCTACGAGTTCCAAGTCGCAAAAGGTAAAAGTAAGCAGTTCGCCATTGTGAAAAAGTTAATTAAGGGCGCAGATACAGTCATTAATGGCTGTGATATCGACCGTGAAGGATCCAATATCTTCTATAGTATATTTAATCAAACAGGTGCGAAAAATAAAACGATTAAGCGGCTTTGGATTAATTCTCTTGAAGCTGACGAAATACGAAAAGGATTTTCAAATCTTCGTGATAATCAAAAGGATTTACTCATGTACGAAGAAGCAAAATCTCGTCAAATCAGTGATTGGCTTGTCGGCATGAACGGTTCCAGACTCTACACGCTTTTATTACAGCAGCAAGGCCTTCAAGATGTCTTTTCTATTGGACGCGTTCAGTCCCCTACGGTTTACTTAATTTATCAAAGACAAATGGAGATCGAAAAATTTGTCTCTGAACCATTTTTTGAAATTGAATCTACTTTCACGGCTGAGCACGGGACATATAAAGGGAAAGCCAAAGCAAAAGAAGCGAAAAAAGAAGATATTGTTGCCCTTCTCAGAAAGCATGCGCTAAGTCCGAAATCACCTGGAATTATTACTTCTGTCAAACATACCGAAAAAAGAACGCCGCCACCCCAGCTACATGCGTTATCAACCTTACAGGCGACGGCGAACCGATTGTGGAAGACAAGTCCAGCAGATGTACTTAAAATAGTGCAGGGTCTTTATGAAAAGAAACTTGTAACCTATCCACGTACCGATACTCGGCATATTACAACGAGCGAATTTAATTATTTGTTGCCACAAGTAGATGCGTACCAACAGCTTATAGGTCATTCATTCCAGGTAGCTTCATCTACACCTAATAAGCGTTATGTTGATAATGCAAAGGTTCAAGAGTTATCTAGAGTATAATATACGTATGTAGTTAAAGTATCTTAAGAATATAGATGCTTATTTTTTTAACTTAAAACACTAAATATCTATATAAGAATTTTAAAGTCTTTAAGGTATTTAGAGATAAGGGGTGGAGTATGGCAAAAGTTATTAAATTTAAAAATGAAAACTCTGATGATCTTTATCTTTTAACTTCCAATAAAGGTGTACCCTTTCTTTATCCGAATAAATATTTGAAGTTCTTGAAAACTATAAATATGGCATCAAACACTATTAAGTCCTACGCTTATAGATTGAAGTTATATTGGGATTTTATTGAACTAAATCAGATAGATTTTAAAAATATTTCAATGGAGGATTTAGTGAAATTTATAGGATGGCTGCAAGGTAAATCCAATATTAATGCAAAAAAGAGGCAACCTAGCACTATAAATTACAACGTTATGGCAGTTTTCGGTTTTTACAATTACTTGGAAAGATTTCATTCGGAAATACTTGAAAGTAAGTTGGACTTTTATTCCAATTCAAACAAAAAGTATGCCTATAAATCTTTTCTAGAACACACAAAGTCCAGTGTTAAATATAAATTAAATGCTATAAAACTGAAAGAAACAAAAAAACCATATAAAAAATTATCTGAAGGACAATTAAATCAAATATTCCACTCCAAATTAAATATAAGAAATATGCTGCTAGTAAGTGTGCTTTATGAATCTGGTATAAGAATTTCGGAGGCATTAAACATTAAACTTGAGGATATCGATCTGTCTGATAAAAAAATAATGATAACCAAATCTAAAACACCATCAGGCGAAAATAGATTAGTTTATCTATCAGCAGAAACAATCAATTTATTGCAGGATTATATATATGAGGTGCACGAAAAAAATAACTTTGATAGCGATTATTTATTTTTAAAGTTAAGTGGATTTTCTAAAGGCCAAGTTTGTGATTATGAAACCATAGATGCGTTTTTTAGGGATTTATCAAAAAAACTAAAATTCAAAATTACCCCTCATATGTTTCGACATACCTTGGCTACCGAACTTCACGAAAATGGTGTTGAAATATCAATAATTAAAGCTTTGTTGGGGCATAAGGATGTTCAAACAACTATGAACATGTATATTCATCCTTCAGAAAAATCCATCAGAGAAGAATACAACAAGGTAGTTCTAAATAGAGAGAGGAGTTATATAAGATGAACCCTGAAACTGTTAGAAAACAAGATATTATTGAAGATTTTTTTAACCATAATTCATGTTTTAAACCTGATCTTTGGCATAGTGATGAAATGAAGGTAGCAAAAGAATCCATTAGACCAGTGAATCGTTCTAGAAATAAAATAGACTTTACAATATGTAACAACTTTTACATAAAGGAAGAGATAAAATATTATTTCGGGAGAAATCTCAAGGAAAGTTTGTATTCTGTCATTACTATATTCGAAGGAAAAGCCCATCACTTAAGACGGATGTTAAGATTTCTAGATAAAAGATACCCTCAGATAAAAACTGTTTTAGAAATTCCTAAAGAAGAGTTAATGTTAAGATATACAAACTACTTAATCGACTCTGGTATTAAAGTTAAAAGCATAAACAAGAAAACAAAGAGTGTAGCTGTTACACCACCCGTTTCATTAATGAGCACATTTTATAATTATATATATGACGTGTTTGACCAGACACCTGAATATGAAAAAGATATTTGGGATGGAAAAAAATTACCCATAGAATTGAACTATACTAATACAGGCACTAAAAGAATAAAATTCACAAAAGTAAATCAAGTACACAAAGAGTTAGTGAAAAAATACCTATACACCCGGATTGTAGAATTACAAAACCTAACTTTTTCAATTGGGATCCGATATCTTCGCGAAATTACCCTGTTTTTGAATTTCTTGAATAATAATTATCCAAATTTACTATTACAAGATATTGACCGTAAACATTTAGTAATGTATTTACAATATATAAAGAGCAAAAAAATATTAAACAAAAAAACTCGTGAGAAAATAACAGCTACAAATGTTTATGTAAGTAGTAACCTAACGATAGTAAGAAAGTTCCTTACAGACTTGAAAATTTTCGACTGGAAAGAAGCACCACTCCAACATATTGAAGCTTTATTTCTACCAAATGATAATCCACGTCGCACTAGAAGTCAGAGCTATGATAACCCCAAGTATATTCCAGACTATATATGGGACCAAGTCGTTGAAAATATTCATTTAATTGGCGATAGATATGTACCAATTATCTTAATTATTGAAGGAACAGGGTTTAGAGGTACTGATGTATTAGGATTAAAGATTAATTGCTTAGAAAGAGATAATAAAGGTGATTATTGGTTAGTTGGAGATCAAAGGAAAGTAAATTATAAAGATCACAAAGTTCCTATTTCGGTAGAACTAGCCGAAGTTATTATGTCTCAGCAAGAGATATGTAAACAAAATTCAACTTCTGAAAATAATCCAGATGGCTATCTTTTTGTCTCTTACCGAGGTCCACGAAAAGGAAAACCACAAACCACAGCAAGTCTTTCTACTGTTTTAAATAATTTTTCAAAAAAAGCAAATATAAGGGATGTTAACGGTGAAATCTATAGATTTAAAAATCATGGGTTTAGACATAGATATGGTGTAACGCTTATTAACAATGGTATGAGTATCGTGCACGTGCAAAGATTAATGGCTCATGCTTCACCTGAAATGACATTAGCCTATGCGAAAATACATGACCAAACCTTAAAGGAAGCTTATTTTAAAGCGAAAAGTAAAGATGGGGTTAGATTTGATATAGAAGGTGCTTTAGTCAAATCTAATATTGATGAACAAGCTTTGGCAAATGATTTAGAATTAGAATGGGTTAGACATAATTATGATTCAATACGAATGGATCATGGAATGTGTATTAAAAGCACAAAAATGAAGTGTGATTATGCGGAAAAAGTCATAGAACCCCCATGTATTGCAAATAATTGTAGAAGTTTTCATGTAGACAGTTCCTTTGGTGATTACTATAAATCTCAAATAGTTGCTCTAGAAAGTGATATACAAATTTACGAAAAAAATGGCCATGTGCGATCATTGGAGTTTGCTAATAAAAAGATTCAAAACTATAGAAAGATTTTAAATGAAATTACTGAAAACCAAAATGTAAGTGGTATGCCAAAAGAAAGACGTGAATATGTGGGAGAGGAAAGAGTAAATAGTGGCCAATAAAAAACCAAATACATCTAAAATTATCTCTTTAGCTAAGCAAAAGTCTTATGATACAGAGAAAAAAGTGTTCGAAACTATTAAAAGCATGATTAGAGAGAAAAAAGTAATCAATTACAATACAGTGTCGCAAGAAAGTGAAACCTCCAAATCCTTCCTATATAAAAATGATGGGATTAGGAAAAAAATAGATATGCTCAGAAACGACCAATCCAAATTAAAAAGTGTAGTCAATCATAAACCAAATACATCGGATAAATCCAAAGATATCATAATTGAATCTTTAAAATTTAAAATTGAACGTTTGATAAAAGAAAACAAAGAATTAAAAGAAGCTCTAGCAAGCAAGTATAATGATTTCTATGAAGATTTATAATTGTAATAATGAACTTTCATGTTTGTTTTTTATATTATTTTGGAGGTTAGAATATGCTTAGTTTAATTATTACGGAAAAGCCTTCTGTTGCCAAAAATATTGCAGATGCTTTAAAAATCAAAAACAGAAAAGACGGCTATTTTGAAGGAAATGGATATATTATTACCTGGGCGTTTGGTCATTTGCTCCAACTATATGATGCAAAGGATTACGATGAAAAAATGGCAAGATGGGATCTAGAGAACTTCCCTTTCATTCCGTCAGGTTTTCGATACAAGGTGAAAAGTGATCCACGAAATCGAGGAAAAGAAGATCTAGGGGCAAAAAAGCAGTTGAAGATTATATCTGGCTTAATGAAACGAGACGATGTAGATAAAATTATTTCAGCCTGTGACCATGATAGAGAAGGTCAAATTATAGGAGATACAATTATTTACAATCTCAAGACACAGAAAAAAGTATATCGACTTCTGCAAAATGAATGGACGCCTGATGAGGTATTGAAAGGGCTTCAAAACATAAAGCCTAATACTGAAATGAGACCCCTTCTGGATGCCGGTATTAGCCGGCAATGGGCTGATTGGGTAATTGGCATCAACTTAACATCAGTGGCAACATTGCAGTATCAGAAAGGTGCAGGACAAGCCCTAAATATTGGACGAGTATTAATGCCGACCTTAAAAGTTATTTATGATCGAGATAAGGAAATAAAGAACTTTGTACCAAAAGATTTCTTTAAACTTGAAGCTACATTTAAAACTAAAGATGCCAAAGAATACAAAGGAACGTATTTTGAGAATGAAGTAGAAAAGTTTAAGTCTAAAGAAACCTTAGAGCTAATTGAAAAAGCTTTGGCAAATCAAACGGCTTCCATCAATGACAAGCAAGTTGAACGAAAAAGAGAGTACCCTCCCTATTTGTTTAATCTTTCAAATCTGCAAGGTTATATTACAAGCAAATACAAAGGATGGACATCTGATAAAGTTTTAAAGGTAGCCCAATCGCTTTATGAAAAGAAGTACATTACGTATCCAAGGACCGCGAGCGTTGTATTAGAGGAAAGTCTAGTAGAAAAAACTGCAAAGGTACTAGATAATTTGAAAAAAGGATTACCATATGAGAATGAAATTAATTTCACTAAGTTAAAACGTGTTTTCGACAATTCAAAAGTCGATAGCCATAGCGCCATCATACCAACCTATCTGATACCTAAAACTTTAACAAGCGATGAACAGATGGTATATATAGCCGTAAAAAACCGTTTCATCATGCAGTTCATGCCTATCGCGGAACATGAAGAGACAAAAATAATCACTAAAGTTAATAGTAGTGAAGTAAAAGGACGGTTTGTATCTAAGGGGCGAGTACAATTGGTTGAAGGCTGGAAAAAAGTCGAGAAGATTGAATCTAAAGATACAATCTTACCCCTTGTCAACACAAATGATATCGTAAGTATTGTAAGCCACAACCTGACATCACATGTTACGAAGCCCCCCAAGCATCATACGGAAAGAACATTACTAAGGGTAATGGAAACCTGCGGAAAGGGTTATGAGGATGAAGACAGCGAAGAAATGATGGCTGCGATTTTAAGTGGCTATAGTATTGGGACCCCCGCTACAAGGGCTGAAACTATAAAAAAACTTAAAGATGTTGGCTACATTGAAGGACAACAGAAAAATTTAATATGCACTGAACTTGGAAGAAAGCTAGTAGAAACGTTTCCAATTAAAGAATTATTTGACTTAGAGTTTACGGGGCGATTGGAAAAAACGTTGTCTGATATTGAAAAACAAAAGTTTAGTAAAGAAGCGTTCCTTGACTTAATTTATGAATTTACCACTAATGCTGTTGATAGAATAAAAAGTGGAAAAAAAGAAATTATTAATGAAGTCCAACAAAAAGAAGTACAGAAAGAAATATTGGGTAAATGTCCCCTCTGTAGCCATGGGATCATAGAAGGAATAAAAGGATACGGTTGCAGTAATTGGAGAAATGGCTGTAAATATGTTATTTGGAAGAACGATAAGTTCTTGGCTTCAATGAAGAAAAAACCGACAAAAACTATGGTGAAAACACTTTTGAAAAATGGATTAGTAACGGTCAAAGGATTAACTAGCAAAAAAGGAAATAAGTTTGATGCTAACATGAGGTATGAAAAAAATCAGGAAAATGAATATTTCAGTTGGAGGATGGAATTTAATAAAGAGTGATTAATTACAATTAACGGTTCCCGTTTAAAGGTTCAAACGGGTTGACTAATAACATATGTAGAGCCTTAAACTTTAATGGGTTTGGCTCGGGCTTGTCAAATAAAGTTGTATAGAAATAATAAAGTCGTTTAATTCTACTTTCAAAAAAACAAAGGAGATACTACTTAAAAACTAGTATCTCCTTTTAAAGTTCTATAAAAATATTCGTTTTAGCTTAACTGTAGATATTAAAACAGAAAATAAAGTTATTTAATTCTTCTTAAACTCAAGCAACCCGTTAGTTGAAGAACATTAAGCAGTATTTTGAACTAAAATCCTAAAACTTTAACAGTTATAATGATTAACAGTAAAATGATATTTAGCCAAACGATAAATTTAATTATAACCTCAGCCCATAACTTCCTACGCAATCCAAAATAAAGAATAACACCATAAATCAAGAGGCTAATAACTACACGATATTTAGTAACTTCTTCAATTCCCAAATCAAAAAAATCAATGAATGTATTTATTAAAACAGAGATAACAAATAAAAGAAGGTATATCTTAATTTTTTTTTCTTTTCTCTCGGACTCATCTTTAAATTCATACATTTTATCTCGCCTCAATTTATCGTCTTTTTCCTTTAGTTTAACAAATGTGTACTTAAACTAAACTGCCCTGTTAGTTCAATAAGAATAAGAGTTACCTCTGGCAACCCCATGATTTTTTACTAAAGTTGGCAATAGGTAAGCATTTGAAGTAATCTCCAGCTTTTCCCCTGCTCCACACGGAACGTGACAGTTTCCCGTCATTCCGCGTTCCATCTAACGATTTGTACTAGACTATAAGTTCCTCGTTACCCTCAGACAAATATAGTGCCTAAATTCTTTCTGCTAAGAGCTCGCACTGTGGAAATCCCACATTCTTACCCGATCGGTGCGACGAACGTTTGGAAAATAATCATTCCATTTCGCTAGACTTGGGGCTGTTCCTCCACCTCTATTACAGAGGTTTCACTGGTCGTACCCCTACCCTCATAAGGACAAATGCATTTTGCCATAAGGCTTATAGCAACCGTTTCGGGTGACAGCCCTTGATTCAACGTTCCTTACTTTCCAAGTACCTTACAACGCAGCTATACATTCTAAACGTAGGTGCTTCCTTTAAGCCTGTGAACTGGATACCGCCATTGTTCGGTATAGTGTATTTCAGAGGGTGCATTTTTACTCTACACCATTCACCCCATCGTTGGATGGGACACAAGTTTCCTCATGTTCTAACTTTAGACCTGTACCTTCGGAAGTTCGTCAGTTCCTTTATATAGGAACTATTCTCACCATATCTAGTTTTTCAGCCATGCGGTCTATCCTTCGGCATACCTTTTCATATGAATGGCTTCAGCCTAGTTCAACCGAATCTACCTGTGCTTCACACCCCATGACCAGTCAATCATGACGCATGCAGGAGTATTGATGGGATAGTTTCAGGAAACATGGCTCCATCATTCCTACCCTCCGTTGTAAAGTTGAAATTTATTTTTATAAATCTCCTGTATTTTTACGCTAAAAAGCGCTTATAACAGAACTTGTCGCGCGCACCCGTTAGCTGAATAACAAATTATAATTTCGAACCACACCACGGACAAAAATCAATTCCTATACTTGAAGAACCACCATCATGAATTATCAATCCGTAGTCATTATCTTTTTCATCGAATATGATTATTTTATCAGGACAGTCAAAGGGATTTTCATGAATATCACACTTGAAATTTGCATGATAATCCATATCCTCACAACAATGTTTTTTCATATTTCACCTCTCCTTGTAAAAGTCAAGCACCCGTTAGCATAATAACTCTTTCTAAATTAACGGTTTCCAATTAGGGTCTTTTATATCTTTCTTATTTGGCTTTCTCACAAATTCAATACAGTCTTCTTGACATGCCCCGAACTTAATGTAGTTTTGTTGTGCTTGTCTTAATGATAAATCATTCGCACCACCTTCATAATCAGGGTCTCGAAATTGAACACCGTCATCTTCCCAAAAACATACTTCGCAAATTTCATATGTATCAGTTGGCTCTTCACTTAATGTTTTATAACCACAACAAGGACAAGTATATTTCACGCTTTCACCTCGGTACTGTTTTATAAATTTTACCATAGTCTTATGCAACTAAACTGCCCCGTTAGTGAAAAGCGGCTCCACTTATTTTAGAAACGCACCTCGTTAGTTGAACAAGTATTTGCCACTTAATTATTCGTTAAAATCACAACATCATCACTTCTTATTACTTCAAATGTCAAGTCATCCTTAATATTAAGAACTGAGGAAGAGTTCGCCACTGTTTTATTGTGGCTGGAAAAATATATCCCATATCCATTATTTTGTGGGTATACATACAAATAACATACAACTTTTCCATCCTTCAAAAAAACGATTTGGTTCATTCCTTCACTAACCGTTTGACTGATATTATCCCATTTATAACCTACTGTTTCATATATCGTATCTTTTGTTGTATATGGGTCAAAGGAATACGCTACATCCCATTCAAAAGGGGTTATATCGGATAAATTTACTGTTTCAACGGATTTTTCAATAGACAACACTTCTTCTTTCAATAAATCTGCATTAACATCCCATAAATCCTTCTTTAATAGATTTACTAAAACAAATATAATCAAAATAACAATTGCCACTATTGCTAATGTTATTTTATTTTTCATATAAAATTTCCCCCTCGCATCTTAAACTCTTCTGCCCCGTTAGTTCAATAAGAAAATTTCCACTATTTTTTTAAGAAAGTAACAGGAAATCCTTTATAAACTGCAAAAGCAATCATATTTAAAACAAATAAAATCAAGAATTGTAACGTCGAAACAAATAAAACAAATAAAACATCTGCGTGTAGTATCGTTTCGCCAGGTGGAAGTTCTTTTGAAGGATCTAAACTCATAAAAAAGAAAACAATAATAGAACAAAAGAAACCTATATATGCGTAAATCCAGTGCTGGTAAAATGCAATTTTAAATTTACTAAACCAAAGAAAAATGCTTGTAAGCGCGATAATTAAAGGGAAATATAAAAGTTGAAAAGCTATCATATCAATTTTGTCTCTCAGTATTGACCAAAATAGAAATTGAGCGAGGCAAATAATAATAACGTTTGTAAATGCTACTACAATAGATGAGCGCTTACTTGTACGCACTTTCCCCCTCCTTTATATAGAAATTTTTTATTCAACTAAACTGCCCCGTTAGTTGAATAAGAAAATTATTACTAGCCTTTAATAAAGCCTACTATTTCCAAGCAAATGCAAAATGTCCACTCTTCCTATACGATAATATCACACTTTTCAGTATATACAACATCCCATAAAATCTCAGCATAATTCTCTGTTACAATGACCATTGTACATTGAAAAATTCTTGCTAAAACTGTTGCGCTTTTCAATGATGAAACCATAGGAATGGCTGTACACCAACAAAAAGGGGACCTATCCGCTATTGCAAATGGGTCTGTACTTTACCCTTCTATTTTGTTGTTTTGTCCCCATCAAGAGAGCACGTTATTAAAAAAAATAGGATTTTTTTCGACTTTTTCAAATAACTTGTTTACCTTTTGTAGAGTGAAACGTTTAAGTAGTAGGAGGGTGGATATGAATGACCAGCAATTAGAAGTCTTTTTGGCAGAAAAGTTAAAAGTAATCTATGCTTATTTAATAAAGATGGGGGCAAAAAAAGAAGATGCAGAAGATGTATTGCAGGAAACAGCGTATCAATTCATTCGATACATCAATGAAATTGAGGAAGCGTATGCAGTTCGTTGGTTATTTCGTGTCGCAATCAATCAATATTATGACCTACTCCGTAAACAAAAAGTACGTTCTGAGAAAATGCTTCATTTAGATGTAGCTGAAATCGTTGGTGACGAATCAGCTGAACATATCATTCTACAATTGGAGGTTAAGGCAGATATTATTCGTACCCTCGAGCGAATAAAACAAAATGAAAAGGAACTACTTTTATTAAAGTATAGTGCCAATTTATCTTTAAAGGAAATTGCTGAGCTTTTTTATACGACAGATAAAACAGTGAAAACCCAGTTAGCACGAGCGCGTAAACAGTTCATTAAACATTACAAAGGAGGCACGATATGAGTAATTCAAATTTATTTGGAAGTGACCCCTCTTTCGAAAAAATCGTCAAAAGGGCGAAAAAGCACTCGTTATTAAAAACCATCTTCATTTCTTTTGTCGTTTGCTGTGTGACTCTTGTTTTACTACTTGCAATTGGTACATATGTAATGGAACGAAACTATGAAAAGTCTTCGACACAATCTACAGAGGAATATATTGTTAAGGGGGCCAATGTGCAAATGACTGGTTCCACGGCTACGGCATTCTTCATTGCAAAACTAGCCAATGAGCCCGCAGTCAAATTTGTAGGTGAGATACCTATCCCTTGGCAAGAAAATATGCATCTATTTACAGTGCTAGGGACACATACGGAATTTCGTAAAAATGAATTGTATCACCTACCAAATGGTGCAGCTTATTTAAATGGACACAGGATGATTGAGTTTGTACCAAGTCATCTTCAAGCGACAAATTCAGCTGACTCGCTATTAGAACGGATAGATGATAAAACACTTGTAGAAATCGCATTATCTTTTGACCAACCATATGATCCGAATTTTGTAGAAGAGACCTTTCAACCACATCTTGTTTGGAATTGGGTTGACGCTGAGAATGTTCGAGTAATTGGAGATGAAGCCTATGGTTTTCAATATTTATCTGATGACATGGAAAACTCCATTAATGCATTTAAAGTGACCGCTGAAGGTTTAATGAAAAAAGATAGAAAATATGAGAGGTTACAAAATGTCATTTCAAATGATGTGAAAATATCAGGTGTTGTGTTGACGGGAACATACGAAGAGGTTCGTCCATATTTATTACTAGATGTTGTGAAGTATATTAGTGTCGGTGTCACTATTCGTGAGTAGAGGTGAAGAAGGTGCGGAGATTTTGGCAATTAACACGGTTTTTTATGAAACGGATGCTACTTAGTAAGCTTTATTTGGGATCAATGTGTTTTTTTATAATCACCTTTACCTCTAGATTTGTAATTCGAGCAAATGAGGCTTATGGAATGAGTGATTATGGAAACCTTTTAGGTGAAATGTTTATCATTATTCAAGTTTTGATGCTGTTTCATCTTGTCTATTTTTACAAGCTTTTTTCCGATGAATTAAAGTACGGTGTTCAATCATTTTTTGTAGATTCGTATCAAATATTACTACAAAAAATCAGCGCAATTGTTGTAGTCCATATAATTATTCAATGGTTATTTTTTCAGGGTCAGTTTGTATTGTATGTATTGTTAAATCGACTTTGGGGGATTGTCGATAGCAGTTTTTATTTAGATGCTTGGATGTTTATGATCATTTATTTTGTTCTACCACTTATAGTGTCAATGTTAATAGGCTTAATAATCGCATTTGTATTTGGAAAACATAAAATCAGTTTTGCAGCCCTTTTTCTTAGCTGGATTTTGATTGGCCCGTTAACGACTGAGATTTTTACAGGTTTTTTCCGTACTATTCCCGCTGAAGACATACAATCCCTTTTCTTCTTAGGTGTACAAAATATGAATCACGTTTATACGGATTATATTGGATTCAATTTTACGGGTGCCAATGCATTGAAAGTCTTCTTCTGGATTGTGATAGGTTTCGCGATTCTGTTACTACTGACATTACGTTATGTACGGATTCAGCGAGATAAAATGATGGTTATCAGTATCATCGTTTGTTTCTTACTGCTCGGAATCGTTTTTGTGCCGATGATAAAAACAACAACGAAATATTACTCATACGAAGACCGGGAATTAGCATCAATGTATTATAAAAGTTTACCCGAGACACAGCCAGACTTGCGCTATGACATAGAGAGGTATGATATGGAGCTTATCAATAATACAGACGTTTCGGTTATTGTTAATGTTTATTTTAAAGAACTTCAAACAAACACACCTACGTTTCAGCTATATCATGCCATCGAAGAACTTAAGATTACAACAAAGGAAGGGGAAAACATTCCATTTACTCAGATTGGTGACCAGTTGCAATTACATTTAGAGCATCCTTCTTCTTTACGCTTTACATATAAGCTCATAGATACCGCACTTCTTCCTGTGCGCAATGGCTCTATGATGCTACCTGGTTCACTTAGTTGGTATCCAAGAAAAGTGGAGGGACATATTTTTCAATTTGAAAAAGAAGGAGCACCATTACAGCAGCCTATTCGTCATGTGGAACATGACGATATAACATTAACAACGACTGGTTACAAATCCATTGTAACGAACTTAAAGGAAGTAAAGGCGAATCAATATGAAAATTATACAGGTGGGGTCCTGTTCATTAGCGGTCAATTTGAAGTTTTAGAAGTAGGACAAAACAGTGTTGTAATACCATCAGATTGGAACAATAATCATGAACCGGTTATAAACTTTTTTGCTGTGTCGGAAAGCGTATTTTCAGAAATGGAACATATACTGTCGCTTGATGTACAGTCAATTCCAGGGCTAGTTATTTTCCAATCGCCTTTGCACGCTTCTTATATGGATGAAACAAATTGGTTGTATCATACTGACTCACTTTATCCAATCGATAAGATTGTTACGCTGTATGAATTGCCATATCAACTTGTCGAAACGTTTATTGTTAATCAAGTAAAGAATCATTCGACAAAAATGTATTCAGAGTGGCAAAGTTTAATGGGTTTGACGCTGCAACTGCGATGTAATCTACAATTGGGAAGCTTTTTTCTTGAAAGCTCCTATCCATCTTCCTACGATTATGAGTTAACACCATCAGAACAGATGCGATTAGAGGAAGTGTATGCAAGTTATTTCAACTTATCAGAGGAGAAGCAAAATGCCTTTTTAAAAGCTTGGTACGAAAAGATAGAAATAATTCAAAACGATTGGGAACAAATCAGACTACTAATGGATGAGGTGAAATAGGATGCAGGTTGAGATAAAAGGCGTATGTAAACGATTGAAAAAGAACGATATATTAAAGCATATCGATTTAACGATTGAAGGCATTTACGGATTAGTTGGACCAAACGGAGCTGGTAAAACGACACTCATGAAAATTTTAGCGAGTTTACTCTCTTTTCAAAAGGGTGATGTAAGTATTGATGGGCAATCTTATGTTAAGCGCGGCTACGTGCAACAAAATCCACTTATCGGTTATTTAGCGCAAGAGTTTATGGTGTATCCGAAGATCACTGTAGACGAAGTGTTGGACCATATTGCTGTTCTTCAAGGAATCAATGACAAACTAACCAGAAGAAAAATGATACAAGAAGTATTACAAAAAGTAAATTTGGAGTATCACGGTCAAAAGAAAATGTTTGAGCTATCAGGAGGCATGCGAAGACGTGTCGGTATTGCACAACTGTTACTAAGAAAGCCTAAAATTCTGATTTTCGACGAGCCAACAGCAGGATTGGATATTGAAGAACGTATTCGTTTCCGAAACTTACTGAAAAATTTAGGGAACGAACATACAGTTGTTATATCTTCACACATTGTAGAAGACATTGAATTTTTGTGTAATAAAATTGGTGTCATTAAAGAGGGTAATGTTTTGTTTGAAGGTCCCCCCGAAGCATTAAAAGCACAGGCCATCGGTTGCGTTTACGAATATGACATTTCATTTGAAGAAATAGATGCCTTCTTACATGAGAAAGAAGTTGTACAAATTACTGAAATGCACAATCATTTAACAGTTCGTATTTTCTCAAGAGAAGCTGAAGAAGGTAAACAAGTATCACCACGTTTAATGGATGGATATTTAGCGGTAGTAAGGGGCTGATGAACGTGCAAAGTATTGAACTATTTAAGTTTGATCGAAGAAATATGGGCACAGTTTATTACGTACCATTACTTGTGTGGTTTGTGAGTGCTCTACTCATATGGCAAGCAAGTACAGAAATTGATTCATATATGTTTAGTTTTGTCGTTATTCAAGGCATATTCATTCCTTTTAGTTGCTGGCATGTTTTATTTCGATATAGCGATTTATTTGAAGACGGTGCATTTGAAACACTTTCTCCTTATTACCAAAAATATGTTTGGCTCGACTTGGTGAGGTATACCCTATTGAATTTGACAGCATTCAGTTTATTACTCGTAATGATTTACTTTAAATTCGGATCAATCGTATTTTCGTGGATACTTCTTGTACATCTAACGTTATTAGTTGTATTTTACGTTTGTGTGGGATTAACTCTCATTCTACTTTGTAAAAGTGTAGAAGTCGCATTAACAATCATCTCGATTTATACGGTCATTGAAGTAGTAACAGAAGGTACGTTCATGCCCTGGCCAAGAATCTTTATATTTCTACCACCATATTGGGATGTTGGGATACAGCTTAAATTTGTGTTCATAATAATGTGCGTGGTGGTAATGTTAATTTCCCTACCCAGATTACTTAGAAAGGATTAAATCCTTTTGGTTTTCTTACTTTTTTACAATTATCCAATTGAATCAATTTAATAATTTGTTTTATTTACGATTTTTTAGGAATAACTCCGAATTTAACAATTAAATGAACCAGTAAAAATACAAAACAACTAAAACCAGTATTCTCACTTGTAAGTATATTTGACTGGATAATTTGCATCGCAACTAAAACGTTTAATATATAAGAAATGAGAAAACACAAAAATGAAACACCCGTTACATAATTACCGAATAACGACCTTCTGTAATTAGATACATCTGTTTTATTAGCTTTTTGGATAGTCAAAGTATGTTGAAATTGTCTAACTAAACCGTTGAAACCGATAATTTAAAAAACAACAACTACATAACCAATTACATCAACCAATAATTCACCCTTCCGATTTTCCGGTTTATACCAGTTACTGTTACCTTTGTAGGGATTTTCCTTTCAAGAACATTAATTTATCTCCTTTTCTTGATAATGGCAATCATATTCAATGGGCCAATAAGCATTGGGAAACTTTTAACCGTTTGTTTAGGAGATCCGATTCTTAATTGCTTTATGTTATTTATTGAAAAGGTATTGAACAACCTCACAATAAAAAACTCTAGAACTATTTAGAAGCATTTCTTAATGATTCTATAATCTAGTTAAATAACTTTATGATCTTCTTACACCTAGAATTAAATGATTTTATTTTCTTTTTACAATAACGTTGAATATATGTGTTCAATGAATTAAATACTATTAAATAAGCAAAAGTATTAATATACTCTTGATTTGCTGAACATCATGCGATTATTCCAACGAAAAAGGTTCCATCAGCGGCAGTACTCAATGGGTTATCAGGTATAGAACGGAACTTATATGAAGAGATCGTGCGCACGACACTTGCGATGTTTCATACAGATTATTTATACACGGAAACTAAAGTGACAACTGATGTGAATGGCTTATTATTTTTCACAACCGGGAAAACTGAACGTGATAAAGGTTGGAAAGCAATATTCAAAAGTCCGACCAATAAAGAAAGTAAAGAAGAACCTTCCTTACCTCCACTTACGGAAAACGAACCCGTAAAAAGTAATATCGGTATTAAAGAGGGCAAAACGCTGCCGCCAAAGCCGTATACAGAGGGTCAACTTATCGCGATGATGAAAACTTGTGGAAAGCTTGTTGAGGACAAAGAAGAAACGGAAATTTTAAAAGAAGTTGAAGGATTAGGCACTGAGGCAACGCGTAGTAGCATTATTGAAACGATTAAGAGACATAATTATATAGAAGTGAAAAAGAATATTGTTTACATTACGGATAAAGGCCGAGTTCTCTGCCAAGCTATTGAAGGTAATTTACTTGCTAGTCCTTCAATGACCGCCAAATGGGAAACGTATTTACGCAAGATTGGAAATGGAGAAGGAACGGGTGAACGTTTCCTTGGCAGCATCGCAAAATTCATTAATAGCTTATTGGAAGATGTACCGAATCAACTTAGTGCGAAACCCATTGATGCAAAACTGGCCGCCAATGTAGTAAGCAAGACGACTAAACGAACATCTTACAAACAAGTCGAAGTCGCGCCCTGCCCTACTTGTAAAGAAGGTGTCATTATCGCACGAAAAGAATTCTACGGCTGTAGTGCATATAAAGAAGGCTGTAAACAAACTTTTCCCGGCATCTTTTTGAAGAAAAAGCTAACACCTAGTCAGGTTAAGCTTTTATGTACGAAAGGGAAAACGAATGTGATCAAAGGGTTTACAGCCAATACCGGTAATAAATTCGATGCTCAGCTTGCGCTTGTCGAGGGAAAAATAACAATTGAACAATAAGGGGTACCGGGTTCAATAATTCAATGAGAGCCTGGTACCCACTATGATTTACTCAATAATTTCAATTTTTTTTGCAGTTCCTTCCCCATTGGAAACATCATCCGACCATACAGAAACTTTTAATCCTACTTTTAATATTTCTATATCATCTGTAGTAAACCAAATTTCGGGGTTATCTATTCTTTCTTTCTCAACTACTAGCAATTTATTTCCATCTATTTGAACAATCTCCCCAGTTATAACGGCTCCAATATCTTCTTTTGCTTCATTATCTTTTGAACAACCAAATAAAAGTAAGCTGGAAATTAACAACATTATCAATAATGCTCTACTAGATTTCATTAAACTTCCCCCCTTTACAAAATAAAAAATGGTGCCATGTTCTTAAAAAATTGGAATTCAATGAGAACCTGGTATCCGCCAAGATTATGTTGCATTAATACTATAACGTCCTTCAGGTGCTTTTATTTCAAAGAAGTATTTCTCATTTCTCTTTAAATCTTCTAATTTGATGCCTTTACCTGGTGACACTTGAAACGCATCAATGAGTATATTCCCCTGTTCGTCTTTTATTCTGAGCAACACATTACTTTCACTATTCGCATCATTAATAACCCTCTTTGACCAAAAAATTCTATCATAGATTACATAATCCTGATTATTTATCCCATCAAAAGAGAAACTTACGCTTTGCCATTCTTCACGCTCATCAGTTATATTTACGATACCATGAACCATTGGAAAGAAGTATTGATTAACAACGCCTACATCTTGTATGACTTGCGCACCGATTATAGTAATCATAGAGGTCATCAAGATAGCTATGATCACTTGGAAACGCCGCTTTTGGTTGATGCGCTTAAACGGTTCTTTCGCCACTTCTACATCCGTTTCGATAATAGGTTTTGTTGGTTGTTGCATAATGTGCATGTGGTGAGTACATTCCACGCAACTCTCAAGATGTTTTTCCACTGCAGCAACCGTTTCTTTACTGCAAATATCGTCTATATACGACGGTAATAAATCTTTGATAATATTACAGTTCATTCAAATCCATCCTTTCTGCTAGTTTGCACTTTGCACGATAATAGGTAACCCTGGCCCAGTTCTCACTTTTTTCAAAGATATCTCCTATTTCTTTAAAATTTAAGTCAAGCGTTGTTCGAAGCAAAAAGATTTCTCGATAAGGCTCCTTTAAATGTTGAATTTCCTGATGTATTGCAAGTAGTGTACTTTCTTTTATTAGCGCGACATCCGGTAAATCTCCATTGGATTGAATATCCACACCGGTTTGCGCTAAATACTCAAGACTGGCATGATTCCGATACTTTGCCTTTTTTAAATAGTCATAATATTTATGCTTGGCAATTTGGCATAACCAGACAGATATTTTGCACTTACCATTGTAGCGATGAATAGATTTGACGGCTTGATAAAATGTTTCCTGGGTCAACTCTTCTGCTAAATCTACGTTCGATGTCAAACAAAGAAGAAAACGCTTTACTTCATTCGCATAGGATTTATATGTTTCGCTTAAATCCTCCACTTGATTCCCCCTTTCCTATAATGTTAGCTGGGATACTTATATATAGAATGAAAACCCTATTCGTTACAAGAAATGCCAAATTATTTTCATAATTAAAAACACAGACGCTATTTAGTGTCTGTGCTTAGTGAATGGTATCAGGTTCTATAACGGTTCTGAACTTAATTAAAGCCTGGTACTCTTGTCTAATTAATAAAGTTTGAAATCGATTCAAATACATAAAATCAACGAAATGATCTTTTAATAGTAGCTTTTAAAAGTTTCCCACGTAAACCGATGTTAGAAAACAATACTGAACTTCTTGCCAATTATTTAGCCGTGAATAACCAAATACATCTCAGGTATATAGGGGTGTAATCTCACCAGTTCCGTGCATAGTTCAAGTAATGGATTTCAACCCGGTTAATCGTGTTTTTTAAATGTTTCTGTAAAAAGGGATTCACTTTCCCGGTATAATCCTCAAGAGATTTGCATTCAACACACTCGTCCATAAAAGCAGTAAAGCGACAAGTGATGACAATAAATTGTTTCCCACTAGCATTTGAAAACGGCTCGGAAACTTTGGTAATCTGCATATTTACATATTTTCTTTTCATGAATGTTGTTGATTTGGGTGATAATTTAGTTGACAGAAAAGAGGTGACACCTTTTACAAGAATCATTCTTTTCGCCTCCCCTCTATCTTTATTTACAAACCGTGACGAGAACAAAATTCACTTTAATTATACAATTTCTATACGTATGTTATAAAATGAAAAAATCGAGGTACTCAAGCTAATTGAGTTATTTTTTATATGTTCAACCTTTCAATCAGTCGCCTTTTCCGATAAAGCATCTGGCTTGCTTCAGCAATATCATTGACAGCCGATCGATTAATGAACGCGCCGAACACGAGCCCTGCAATCGGAATCATTTGGAAAAGCTTTTTCCAACCGAGTTTATCCCGATAGGAAAAAGCAACTTCTCGCCAGCCTTGGAGTTCAGAAAGGACTTCACGTTTGGTAGATTCAGAAGGATCATCAAATTTAGACAACTGAGTCAGAATAACTTGTTTTCCTACAATATCAGCCGAAACAAATTGTAGACATTTCACAATAAACAAGCGTTCTTCTTTTTCGTTTGGATCATAGCCATAACAGATCGCAATGTCTTGTAATGTCTTTAATTGCAAACTTAGCAACAATGGAATATCAATCGTTAAAGTGAAAATACCACCAATTCCAGTACTAGCACCTTGTAACGTTGCAAGTTTTTTTCGGTTATCCGTTATTTTTTCCACTGCGATATCCATTGTTGAAATCGGAAGCTTCTCTACATTCTCTAATGTACACACTGCCAAGTCAGGATAATATTTAGGGATTTTAGAAACCGAACTTAAATAGCTTCCCCCTGTTTGGATGTACTGGCCAAGCTCGTCCAATAGTAAACCAATTTTATTTTGAATGAAAGTAGGCGTCAATTTATCAATTATTTTAAACGGTAAACGCCCTAGCTTGTCCCAAAACCACAAATCACTTTGATCTTTCTCCCATGCATTTACTTTGTTTAGTTCTGCTAAAAGCCATTCATTCGATTCAGTCATTGTATGTTTTCTCCACTTTCTTTGAATAGTCATCGTTCATATATTAAAAGAAGCGATATAACCACTTTTTGGTCATATCGCTTCTGCAAAGTAAAAGAAACCTCACCAAATAGTCATTAAGTTCTCTCATTCAACTACTGTTGACAAGAATACCGCGAAATAAGCCCGTACTGATGTCTTTGCTGTTTAGCTACTCTCCATAATGGAAGTTCGATATTTAATTAGTTTGAGTATAAGGGTTTCCCGATTGGCAGTCAATTCAAAAGGACTACGAGTAAATGGGCCAATGTTCTAAAGAAATTCTGAATTCAATGAGAACCTGGTTCACGACATGGGGGGGAATAATATACCTTTAAGCGTTGCAAGCAACTGAATCAGAAGGCATTGTAAAAAGATTCATACCACCAATTAGAGAGCATAGTGCCAACAGCCATTAAGTGGATTCGTTCATAGTACTCATACGCTGAAACAGTGGTTTTGCTGACAAATGGTAGCTTGTTATAGGATAATGGTTGTGAATTTGATATTCAAAATGCAGGAATAAATTCAAAAAGAAGGAAGTGCTAAATGATGAATTTAGAATTAGTTATGCAGGAGCTTGAAGCCCTTGGCAAAGAACGAATGAAAAAAATATACATTTCCAATGGTGCTCATGAACCGCTTTACGGCGTGGCTACAGGTGCTATGAAGCCGATTGCGAAGAAAATAAAAATAAATCAAAGCCTAGCTGAAGAACTTTATGCCACAGGGAACTACGATGCCATGTACTTTGCTGGTATTATTGCAGACCCAAATGGCATGACTGAGTCAGATTATGAACGTTGGATGGATGCGGCGTATTTTTATATGTTATCCGATTTTGTAGTGGCTGTAACTTTATCAGAGGCAGATATTGCACAAGAAGTTGCCGACAAATGGATAGCAAGCGATGAAGAGCTAAAAATGTCAGCAGGCTGGAGTTGCTACTGTTGGCTTTTAGGGAATCGACGAGACGACGAATTTTCAGCAAGCAAGATTTCCACTATGCTTGCTATTGTAAAAAACACGATTCATGATTCCCCAGAACGAACAAAGTCTTCTATGAATAACTTTCTAGCAACCGTGGGTATATCATATTTGCCGCTCCATGAAAAAGCAATCGAAACTGCAAAGGAAGTAGGCGTAGTAGAGGTCAAACGGGACAATAAGAAAACTAGTTTCCTAAATGCTGAAGAAAGTATTCAAAAACAAGTCGATAAAGGCAGAATTGGTTTTAAACGCAAGCATGTGAGATGTTAAAATTAGCCTCGCCTTGCGAAACAATCTTCACTAAAAATTTCTTCCCATCTAACAGCTCATTTTCATCTTTAAGAGTGCTATCAAGTGGAGTTCATAAATAAAAAGGGAGAATCCGTTCAATATCGAACGAATTTCTCCCTTTTTATTCACTCTATATTTGTTTTAAAGTTTGCGAGTATTTTCACTGCATGTGCACGAGTTGCTGGATTGCTTGGGTTAAACTTTCCATCCGAACCTGTTGCAATACCAAGTTCGTGTAACATGGAAATAGCTTCAACTGTTTCCGCAGCATAATTTCCGTAATCAGTATATGGTGCCTTTATTGAAGGGGTATACTTCGCGCCTGTTTTATACTCATAAGCACGCTGAATCATTAATGCGATTTGTGCACGTGTGACTTGCTCTGTAGGGTTAAAGTTACCATCCCGTCCTTTCACAATTCCAAATTTATAAGCAGCATTAATTTCAGATTTCGTATCGTCTGCATAGCCATCAATGTCTTTAAATGGTGCTGGCTCATCTGATCTTAAATCTAATGTGCGAACCAATAAGGAAGCAGCTTGTGCACGTGTTAAATAATTATTTGGTTTGAATGTTCCATCTGGATAACCTTTGATAATCCCGGACCCGACAGCTTTTTCAATAAATTCTTTCGCCCAGCTATCAGAAATATCCGTGAAGTGAACTGGTTTTTTCACTTCTGTTACTCCAATTGCTGAACCTTCTCTAGTTGAATCTGCCGCCCCCACATATACGCCTTTATCATTCACTAGAATACTATTTACATTACCAATTTCTTGGGGTTTTTCTCCGAGTACATGCCCCATCTGTTTTAACTGATTCTGCACGTCTTTCGGAATTCCATATTCCCACCTAATATTTGGATAGCTGTTGCTATAAATACGGGGTTCCTCAATCGCATCTTTTATGTCCATTTCATAACCAATAACATTTAGTACAATTTGTGTAACGGAAGTGATAATTGTGGCACCTCCTGGTGAACCCACTGTCATAAATGGTTTATCATCTTTAAATACAATTGTTGGTGTCATACTACTTAATGGTCGTTTATTCGGTTGGACTTCGTTTGCTCCACCTGGAATTGCATCAAAATCAGTCAATTCATTGTTCAATATAATTCCTGTTCCAGGTGCCATAATGCCTGATCCAAATACCTGTTCAATGGTTGTGGTATATGAAACAAGATTGCCCCACTGGTCAGCTACAGTAAAGTGAGTTGTTTCGCCATCCTTTTTGTCGTCTTTTATGAGAGTTGCCGGCTTAGCCAAATTGCCATCTTGATAATCCCAAGGGTTTCCTGGCTGAACATTTGAATTAGCCTTTTCTGAATCTATCATTTCCACACGTTTACTCAGATAAGCAGGATCTAGCAATCCTTTTTCCGGTACTTCAATATGTTCTGGATCACCAATGTAGGCTCCGCGGTCTGCATAAGCAAGATGCATTGCTTCTGCCATTAGGTGATACTTTTCTGTGGATTTTATATCATGCTTCGTAAGGTCAAGCATTTCAAATTTTTTAAGTAACTGTAGCATTGTTAATCCACCAGAACTTGGAGGGGGCATAGTAGCTATATCATACCCTTTGTAATCTCCCCATACAGGTGTATCGTGTGTGACATCATATCGATTGAGGTCATCTAGTGTCAAACTACCTTCATATGCTTGGACCACGTCTGCAATTGCAGTGCCTATTTCACCTTTATAAAAGACATCCGAACCTTTTTCACCAATAAGTTTAAAGGTTTTAGCTAGGTCTTTTTGAATAAGAAGATCCCCTTCTTTTAACGGTTGTCCGCTTGGGAAAAATACATCCTTTGCCTCACTCTTAGATAGTTTCGATTGGTTACTAGAAATTGCCTTCCCAAGTACCCAATTTACTTTTACTCCTTCCTCAGCCATTTCAACTGAGGGTTGAATGAGCTCCTTTAGCGGTAACGTTCCCCACTTATCCAAAGCAGCTTCTAATCCTTTAAGTGTACCTGGTACTCCTACCGAAAGACCGCTTTGAACTCTTTCGGAAAAAGGAAGAGGTTTACCTTCACTATTACTTTTATCAATAAACATATCAGGGGTGGCTCCCGCAGGTGCACGTTCCCTACTGTCAATAATAGAAACATGATCTTTAGCGGCATCATAGTACATCATAAATCCGCCCCCGCCAATCCCAGACATCATTGGCTCAACAACATTCAATGCAAACTGAATAGCAACAGCCGCATCAATAGCATTACCTCCACGCTCAAGAACTGCCGCTCCTACTTTTGAGGCTAGTGGGTGAGCCGTCACAACCATTCCTTTTTCACCGACTGCCATCTGTTCATCTTTAATGCCTGGGTTCTCTGGTTCATATTCAGTATTGCTACCCACTTGGGCTTGGACCGATGGTATCCCAAGATTAATCACTAGTACTAATGTAAATAGCATTGAAAGTATCTTATTATAACTTTTCACTATTATTCCTCCTTTGATTAAAATAATATGGAATCTGAAACACCTAAACTAAAGGATAGCTGTATAATATACGTCTAAAATAAAAAGTAAACTAAACTTTTTCTCTCTTTTTTAACTTTTACGCATTCATTATCTATCTTTATTTCACACCTTGAAAAAGATGTAAAGACAAATTCCACAAAATCTGATCTAGTCCTGCATTTCACTCTTCTCATACTTTCTCAAAGGCTAAATTATACTTTTCCAGTAAATGAAAGACTTCTTTTTATATCATCTGATCCTATCGTTTGTTCATTCAACAACTATCGGCATTTGGTATGTAGCTCTAGTGGAAGAATTGAAATCTGCTTTTATAAATTCTTATGAACATCTTCAAGTGGATGGTCCACCGTACATTTACTCCTGATTACGTCTCCATTTTTTTTTAGCTTCTACATAATCTTTAGGAGTATCTATATCAAATAATATCCCCGGGTCTTCAACTTCAAGAAGTAGATGATTGGAGATTCTTTTCATTATAGGCTTGCCACCATTGTCACCTTGTAATTGCGAAAAGAGATGTTTGTTTATATTTCCAAAAAATACCGGATGCCCTGGAACTTCTTTGTACGTTGGACGAATGACGAAAGGTTCCTCATTTTCTTTTAACTGTTCCTCGCCAAATTGATAAATTAAACGAATCGTTTCAGCTTGAATAAATGGAAGGTCGCCAAGAAATATCATTGTATTCGTATGATGTTTTTGCAAACTTTCTATTCCTACCCTTAATGATGAGCTTTGTCCAGTAAGATATGCTTCATTCTCTACCCAACGAAAGCGCTCATTATCTATAGGAATTTCACTTTTTATCAATTCAGCCTCATAACCAATAACTGCAATTACTTCTGCAAAGTCTCCATTTACTAAACGATTAATTGTATGTTCTAAAAGTACTCGCTCTCCCAAAGGAAGAAGTTGTTTTGTCTTTCCCATTCTACTGCCTGTTCCAGCAGCAAGAATGATTGCACATATAGATGAATTCATCTTAACCCTTTCCTTCTTCAGAATATAAGCTGTGAGTTATTATGAATATATTCGGCACCTTGCAAAAATCCGCCTGCATGTCCATTTCTAATCGCAATTACTTCTGCTAATATACTAATGGCAATTTCTTCAGGGGTACTAGCCCCAATGTCTAAACCGATTGGGCTATATAAGCGCCCAAGCTGAGGTTTTGAAAAAACAAACCCATCTTTTTTAAGGGCATCCAATATGCGTATTCGTCGCGAACGTGGTCCAAGAAGTCCGACATAAGGCGCCTGCGTATTTAAGACAAACTTTAAGGTCTCTTGGTCTTTTTCCAAGTGATGGTTCATCACAATGATATATGTTCGGCTCCCAATTTCAATGTTCGCTTCATAACTCTCTTCGTTTGTAACAATTCTTCTCGTATTCGGAAAACGTTCCTCGCTATTATAAAAGGCTCTTGAATCAACCACTGTTGTCCGTAGCCCAAGCGATACACTATAATTTGCGACAGGTATAGCATCATGTCCAGCCCCAAAAATGATAAGGTCTATTGGTGGTGTGTACACATCGATAAATATGCTTATTTCTTGTTCATCTGGCAAAATAAAGATTTGTGTTTCTGACTTCGGATTTTTTTCTCTTAATTTATTTTTAGCTACATCTACAATTTGCGCATCGATTGTCGTATTTCCGAGGCTCCCTATTGGTAATCCCTCGTCGAATATATACATACGACCAGATTCTTGATTCGTTAAAGAGGATTCTGTTTGTAAAACTGTTGCAAGTACACTCGCCTGCTCTTTTTTTATACTAGTAAGCCATGCCTCAAATGCCAATTGGTTAGTCATGAGTTCCCCTTCCTTTAATCCTCAATTTAAAATAGGTTCGATGTAAATTTCAACTTTCCCAGGACATCCTAAACCGAGTCCCCATACGAGATCTTCATCCATATCATACATTTTTAATAAGGGCTTACCCGATTCGATAACTTGTTTTGCTACTTCCGCAACATCTGATTCTAGACATCCTCCAGAAATCATTCCTGTCCTATTTTCATCCTCATCAATGAGCATTTTTGCTCCTTCTCTTCGGTAAGCCGATCCGAAAACACGGACAACTGTTGCCAATGCGGATTTTTTTTGCACTTCTTTTAGTTTAGCTAACGCTTCAAATACCAGAGCATTTTCTTGCAAACCATTCACCTCCTAATTTGTACCTGACGTGCTAGTTGAAGAAATGTTGAAGAAGAAGTTGCCCCTGAAAATAAATCAATGTACGGAAGTGCCGTTTTCATTCCTCTTGCAATGGGCTCGTACCCATCAATGTTAAGCAATGGGTTTAACCAAATAATGGCTAATGTCCGCTGATAGATTTCTTTCATGGCCAATTGAAGGTAATCAATTTCACCTGCATCTAATCCATCGCTTGCAATGAGGACGACTGTATTTTTCTTTATAAACTTCCCATATTGTCGGACAAATGAATATAAGGACTCACCTATGCAAGTTCCTCCACCCCACTCATTTCCTTTTATCGAAAGCACAGGGAATTGATCTTGTTTCGTTCTTTTCAATTGTTCTGTTACACGTTTTAGTTTTGTGGAAAAAAGAAATACCTCTACATTATCTGCACATTTTGTCATTGCATATGCAAATTGTAAAAAGGGTTCTGCGCTAGAAGACATTGAACGACTACTATCACATAGTAAAACAAAATTCGCTTTTTGTTTTGTTGGCCCAGTCCATACTGGTTTTATTGGGAAGCCCCCAAATTGGATACTTTGTCTTAAAGTTTTCCTTACATCCATTCTTACTCTTTTTTTCACTACTTTATAGCGTCTGGAATTTTTTAAAGTGATTTGCTTAACAAATGCTTTTGCCGCTTTTACCATTGCAGAAAACTGATAGGAAGAAATTGAAACCTGTGCTTCTTGGACGTTTTGGTTCATGATATTTGTAGCTGTCCATACGGTTATTTCCTCTTTTTCTTCTCCAGTATCCTCATCTATCGATTGATCTTGTTGTATGCTAGTTATGGAAGGGACTACTGAACTTTTTTCTTCTAATTCAACGATGCTATCCACTGGATTCTTTTCTTCATTTTTCTTTTTTTCTTCTGTTAAAAAATGAAGGAGATCATCTGTTTTTTGATTCTCATTATTGTTTATAAAGAATCTTAGAAATGCATGATCGAATATTTCCTGCTCTTCTCTACTTGAACAAAGTACGATTCGTAACGCTAACCTAAACTGCTGAAGGTCTGTTATATCAATAAATTCAAGTGCCCGTAATCCATCGCTCATTTCTTTTATACCAATTAAAAATTCTTTATCACGCAAATAGCGAAAAAAAGATAGCAACACATTAGAAATCTTTCCAGACTGCAACATAAAGGTTCCCCTTTCGATGTTTATCGGGGCGTATCAACGTAAGAGCGTACCTTGTTTTAGTTCTTGTTCAATCGTTTCCCAATCATCTTTATTTTTTAAAAAACAACCAAGTGTTTCTTGAACAGTTTCCTCATTTAGCTCACTACGATGCATGGAGATAAGCGCTTGTGCCCAATCTAAACTTTCCGCAACGCCAGGCACTTTTTGCAATGGCATTTCGCGTAATTTTTCCATTAACTTTGCAATTTGAGCAGCCAAGTCGTTATTGATATCTGGAAGGCGAGCTTGAAGGATTTCGGCTTCTTTATTAAAGTCTGGATATGATACCCATTGATATAAGCAACGTCTGCGAAGTGCATCGCTAAGCTCGCGCGTTCGGTTCGATGTTAAAATAACATAAGGTCGATGTTTCGCTTTTATCGTTCCTAATTCTGGAATTGTAATCTGAAACTCAGCAAGTGCCTCAAGTAAAAATGCTTCAAATGCTTCATCAGCTCTATCAACTTCATCGATTAATAAAACTGGCGGAGCATCTTCTTCCATAAATGCTTCTAAAATAGGACGAGTTAAAAGAAATTCTTTCCCGAAGATATCCGCCTCTCTTTTTGCAAGTGTTACTTCACTATTTTCAGTCATACGAATATGAAGCATTTGTTTCGCATAATTCCATTCATACAGCGCGTTATTCACATCTAAACCTTCATAACATTGCAATCTAATTAACTTGGTGTTTAAAGACTTAGCCAACACTTTTGCAATCTCTGTTTTCCCTACACCGGCTGGACCTTCTACTAGTAATGGTTTCTTTAAAGATTTCACGAGATGTAAAGCCGTTAAAATGGATTGGTCTGTTATATAACCATATTCTCGAAAAGTTGTTTCTATTGAATTAGTATACTCATGCATACAAACCACTCCTCTTGCTACGTAAGTTTTAATAGAAAAAGAGCGAAGAGGCTCGTGACAAACTTATCACAATCCTCTTTGTTCCTTTAATTTAAAACAACACTGATTTTAAAGCACGAGCTGTATATACTTTACTAAGATTTTCTCTATATTCTTCGGAAGCGAATGAGTCACTACCCATTTCACCGTCTTCAATTGCTTTTTCTGAAGCTAATTGAATGTTTTCTTCAGTAGGTTTTTGGCCTAATAAAGCTTCTTCAACTGCCCTTGCACGGTACGATACTTCGCCAACACCTGTAATGCCTACCCTAACGTAATCAATTAAACCATCGTTATCTACACCTGCAACAACTGCGACACCAACGACTGGATATCCTGTTGCATGATGGAAAAATTTAAGATAGGTTGATTTCGTATTTGATGGCGGAATTTCAAAACTAACACCCGTTATGATACTATTTTCAGGCAGCATCGTAATAAGTGGCCCCAAAATAAAACCTTCGATGCTCATGACATCGCGTCCTTCATCACCTTCCATGATAAGTTCTGCACCAAGAGCAAATGCTGGAGCTGGTAAATCAGCTACCGGATCACCGTGAGCAATATTTCCTCCGATTGTACCCCTGTTTCTAATTTGGATGTCACCAATCTGACCTGCAGCATCAGCAAGTACAGGAATTTTCTCGTTGATAATTAAGTTATTCTTCACTTCATAATGTGTTGTCATTGCACCAACAATAATCCGATCACCTTCAATGGTCACACCTTTTAATTCAGGGATTCTACTAATATCTATAATTTTTCCTGGTTCTGTTAGTCTGAATTTCATAAGTGGAAGTAAACTATGGCCACCAGCAATAATTGTGGCTTCACCATCACTTTCACGTAATAGCTCAACTGCCTGTTTTACTGACTCTGCACGAACATAGTCGAATTTAGTGGGTATCAATTATTTCCCCTCCCATTTTGAATAACTTGCCATACCTTTTCAGGAGTGAGTGGCATTTCAATATCAGTAACACCATATTGTTCTAGCGCATCAACAACTGCATTCATCACAGCCGGAATTGACGCCGTCGTTCCCGTTTCTCCAATTCCCTTTGCTCCAAGTGGATTAACTGGTGAAAGCGTTTCTGTAAAAGCAGTTTCAATATGTGGGAAGAAACGAGCTTTCGGCATTGTATAGTCCATAAATGAACCCGACGTAAGTTGACCCTTATCGTTATAAGTGATACCTTCCCATAATGCTTGCCCAACACCTTGGGCAATTCCACCGTGAACTTGACCTTCTGATGTAAGAGGATTAATAACACGTCCAACATCATCTACAGCGAGATAACGTTGCAAGTCAATCTCACCTGTATCTTTATCAATTTCAACGACGACAATATGAGTACCGAATGGATATACAAAATTTGATGGATCAAAGAAAGCTTGTGTTTCAAGTGACGGCTCCATATCTTCTGGTAAGTTCCATGCAAAGTTTGCAGATTTCGCAATTTCTTTGAATGTACGTTGCTGTCCCGGTACGCCTTTCACTTGAAAGATTCCATCATTCAAATCGATGTCTTCTACGGAAACTTCTAACTCGTGAGCCGCAATTTTCTTCGCCTTATCAACAATTCGATCAGCAGCTATTGAAACAGCTCCTCCACCTACCGCGACTGAACGTGAACCGTACGTCCCCCATCCCATGGAAATTGCACGTGTATCATTAAATACAAATTCGATATCCTCCATTGGAATACCTAGTTTATCGGAAACAATTTGTGAAAATGTCGTGTCATGGCCTTGACCATGTGGCGAAGTCCCTGTATAAACACTCACTTTCCCGGAGGGATGTACTCTGACTGTGGAGTTTTCCCACACGCCACCTTGGAACCCAATTGCACCAGCTACTGCTGAAGGTCCGAATCCACACAGTTCCACGTAAGTTGACATACCAATTCCAATTAATTTACCTTCTTTTCGTTTTGCTTCTTGTTCTTCACGCAACTGTTTATAATCAATCATTTCGAGTGCTTTATTCAAAGGCTTTTCATAATCACCGCTATCATAAACTAACCCTTGTGCATTCGTATATGGGAAATCTTCTTTTTTCGCAAAGTTCTTCCTTCTTATTTCAATTGGATCCATACCAATTTTTTTGGCAAACAAACTAATTGCACGCTCAATCTGATACGTAGATTCAGGTTTCCCAGCACCACGATATGCATCTGTCGGTGTTGTATTTGTATATACACCAAACGTTTCACACGATGCTTTCGGAATATCGTATGCGCCCGTTATCATTAGACCAAAGTCAATTGTGGAAACACCAGGGCCCATTGTCGATAAAAAAGCACCCATATTTGCTGTGTTTACTACACGTAAAGCTGTTAATGTACCATCTTTCTTTCCTGCCAACTCTACATCGATAACTTCGTCACGACCGTGGTTGGATGCAGAAAAGTGTTCATTTCGTCCTTCAATCCATTTAACCGGCCTTTTCAAATCACGTGCTGCATAGCCAACTAATGCTTCATCCGGGTACACACCGATTTTCCCGCCAAAGCCACCGCCCATATCTGGAACGATAACTTGTAGTTTCGCTTCAGAAATACCTAGCACTTCTGATAAAACCATTCTATGAATATGTGGATTTTGCGAACTACACCATAGCGTTAAATCGCCACTTCCTGGATTATACTGTCCAATTGCAGAACGTGTTTCCATCGGATTTGCCGCAACACGCTGAACATTAAAACTTGCTCGAACAACAACTTCTGCTTCGTCGATGTCTTTATCTTCCACTTCGCCGGCTTTCCAATGAAAAGCAATATTATTCTCAATATCATCATGAACAAGTGGCGCATTTTCAGCCATAGCATCCTTCTGTTTAACCGATACTGGAAGTACCTCATACTCTACTTCAATTAAATCCAACACGTCACGCACAGCAAAACGACCTTCTCCAACAACGAATACGACGCCGTCCCCAACATATCTCACACGATCGACCGCTAGAGGGTTATGAAATGCTTCTTTCAAGTTCGCACCAGGAACTAGCCATGATGATGGAATTCGGCCTATTTTACCCTCAATGTCTTTTCCTGTATAAATTGCTACAACTCCAGGAGCTTCTAACGCCTTTTCAATATTTATATTTTTAATAAGCGCATGCGCATGAGGGCTTCGCAAAATAGCTGCATATAACATTCCAGGTAATTGAATATCATCAGCAAAATGACCATTTCCAGTTATTAATTTAGGATCTTCTTTTCTTTTTATACGTGCGCCAACTTTTTTATTCATTGTAAAAGCCCCTCCTCTGTCAGACTTTTCCCTTCAGCCATCAATTTAGCCGCATGTTTTACTGCGCTAACAATAAACTGATAACCTGTGCAACGACAGATGACGCCTTCAAGGCCCATACGGATTTCGTCGTCTGTTGGATCTGGATTGTCTTTAAGAAGTGCCATCATCGCAATCATAACGCCAGGTGTACAAAAACCACATTGTAATCCATGTTCTTCCCAGAATCCTGTTTGCATAGGATTCAGATTATCAACTGTTCCTAATCCTTCAACCGTTGTAATTTCCATGCCGTCCGCCTGTACTGCAAGCATCGTACATGATTTGACTGCTTGGTCATTAACAAAAACTGTACAAGCACCACATTGACTTGTGTCGCAACCAACATGCGTACCCGTTAAATTCAAATGATCGCGGATATAATAAACGAGTAACGTACGTGGTTCTACTGCTGCACTTCTTTTTACGCCATTGATTGTTACACTGACATTAAATGATTGGTTCGCCATAAATTACACCTCCATGATATTTTTATAAATTAAAGATCAACTGCTTGTTTTGCTTCTTTTTCTATATCCTTGAAAAACTGCCCAATAACCACTTTCGCCACGCCGCCAATGATGCGTTGGCCAATCGATGCAAGTAACCCTGTTACCTCTACATCAGCGTTACAAGTCAGTAAAACATCATTATCAACTGCCACCAAATTCATTTCCGCATCAGCTTGGATTTCTCCCGGTTTTCCTTTCGCATGAACAAGCAAACGATAAAATTCAGGTTCTTTCATGTCTACTTGCTTAACATCAGCAGTAAACTCTCCTTTTATAGGGCCGATATTTATACCAAGCACGCTATAAAACACATTTTCTTCAACTTCATCAAATACTTTACAACCAGGTAAAGACTTTTGTAATGCGTCTTTATCTTGAATTGTTTTCCACAGATTTTCTATTGTCATATCTTTGAATGTGTAGGTATGAACCATTTCCACAGTAAATCACCCTTTCAATTTCCGTATAATCCAATCTTTTATTCATACTATTTATAACTATCGTTGATTTTATAAACTTCCTATAAACTGATTAAAATATTTTTTGAAAATTTAATTGCGTTAATCTCATTTTTTTATTTCAACTTATAAAAAGTTAGAACAATATTAAATCATATTTTTTATAGGTACTATCTCTATATTATTTTTTTTACATGCAGCAACAATTTCTTTAACTAATTGTGGTGCACCAGGTGTATCACCGTGAATACAAATCGTTTCTGCTTCGATAGAGACTTCTTTTCCATCGTGAGTGATTACTTTTTTATCTTTAACCATCCTAACAACACGTTCAGCCATCTTACTATAATCTGTAATTGCAGTACCTCTTCGCGTCAATACAATAGATCCATCCTCTGTATGCTCCCGGTCAGAATAGGCTTCTTTTGCGACTGGAATGCCCATCTTAATCGCTTCTTCCATAAATATGGAGTTGTTTAAGGAAAAGACAATCATCTCCGATTGAACAACATCAATAGCTTCTAGGATTGCACGTGCTACTTGCCTATCTTCCATTGCTTTCATGAACAATGCACCATGTGGTTTACAATGTTGAATTTTAACGTTGTAAGCGTTTGCAAATTCACGTAGTGCACCCATTTGATACATGACATAGTCCTTTACTTCAGAAGGCGTACATGCCAAATCACGACGACCAAAGCCTAGCAAGTCTGGGAAACCAGGATGTACACCGATTCCCACTTCATACTCCTTAGCTAATTCAATCGTTTTTCTCATGACATGTGGGTCTCCCGCATGAAACCCACACGCTATATTTGCAGAAGTAATATATTTCATCATTTCCTCATCGTTACCTTGTTCATAAATACCGAATCTTTCACCCATATCGCAGTTCAGATCAACTTTATACATTTGAAAACCTCACTTCAGATTAGATATATGGCTAATTTCAGTTAATAAATTGGTTGTATAGTTCCCACTAACAAATTGATCTGCCTTCATGATTCTCTCTAGTAATGGTAAATTTGTTTTTATCCCTACTACTTCCATTTGCTCAAGTGTTCGCTTCATTTTATCTATCGCGAGCTGACGATTATCATCATAAACAATTATTTTGCCAATCATTGGGTCATAATAAGGTGATACAACACTACCTTCTTCAATTCCGAATTCATATCGTGCTTCTTTTTCTGGAAGCGACAAGCGCTCTATTGTTCCAGGAGAAGGAAAATAGGTGTCCGGATCTTCCGCATAAAGTCTACACTCTATTGAATGACCACTTTTCTTTATTTCTTCTTGCTGAACTGGTAATGGTTGTCCTGCTGCAATTCGTAGTTGCCATTCGACTAAATCTATTCCAGTAATCTCTTCGGTTACTGGGTGTTCTACTTGTAATCTAGTATTCATTTCAAGGAAATAGAAATTCTTATCACCATCAAAAATGAATTCCATTGTACCTAAATTCGTATAGCCTATTTTATTCACGCCAAGGAGTGCGGTTGAAACTAACTTTTCTCTAAGCGCTTCATCTAAATATGGTGACGGACTTTCTTCTACAACTTTTTGATGTCTTCGTTGAGCAGAGCACTCGCGTTCAAATAAGTGAACTGCATTACCATGCGTATCCGCTGCGATTTGGACTTCAATATGACGCGGTTCTGAAATCCACTTTTCCACAAATACAGCTCCATCTCCAAAGAACGATATTGCTTGTTGTTTTGTAGGATTAAACGCAGCCGCCAATTCATCACTGCTTTGAACTAACTTCATGCCAATTCCACCACCACCAGCACTTGCTTTTAGCATAAGTGGATAACCAAGACTTTCAGCTACCTCTAATGCTTCCTCCACTGTTTCCAAACCTTTTTCCGATCCAGGTACAACAGGAATTCCTGCAGCATGCATCTGTAAACGGGACTCCAGTTTACTGCCCATTATCTTCATCACTTTAGCTGTTGGTCCGATAAATACAATGCCTTCTTTTTCGCATTGCTCAACGAATAATGGATTTTCCGATAAAAAACCATAACCCGGATGAATTGCATCTGCTTTTGTTTCTTTTGCTGCTTGAATTACTTTTTCTATGTCCAAATAACTTTTCTTTGCTTGGCTCTCTCCAATACAAACTGCTTCTGTTGCTTCTTTAACAAAGGGAGCATCTGCATCTGCATCTGAATAGATAGCAACTGTTTGAATACCAAGACTGTTACAAGTACGAATAATTCTTCGGGCAATTTCTCCCCGGTTTGCAATTAAAACTTTATCAAAGAGTTCCATTGGTTTATTCACTCCAATCAGGCATTTTGCTCGATAAGTAATGCAAGTTCTGCTCCTGCATCTACCATTGCTTCGTGCTCAGTCAAAAACCTTTCAATTATTCCAGCTTTTTCTACTTTTATTTCATAAAATGTCTTCATTACTTCAATTAGTCCGATAACATCGCCAGCTTCAACTTTGCCGCCTTCTTCTACATAAATAGCTTCTTCTGGTGATGGCTTACGATAAAACACCCCTGGAATTGCTGCTAGTACTTTTATGGATTCACTCATTTATTATTCCTCCCAATTCTTAATTAAGCTGTTCTTTAATTTCTTTTAGTTGGTTTTTTAATTCACTTCTTGCAGCAAGCGCCTCTTCTATTCCAACTGAAATAAATCTTACTGTTTCATTTGTTTTTATTTGCCCCATTTTATTTAAATCCGTACTAATTATCGTTCCAATTGTTGCATAGCCACCACCGGTTACTGCATCATTTAATAAAGCAATTGGCTCTATGCCGTCTGGTACTTGAATCGAACCGATTGGATAACCTAAGTCAACAACGTTCGATGGATTACTTCCTGCACCGAATGGTTGTTCACGCTCTACGAAATTTAATCGTTCACCGCTAAATCGATAACCTACACGATTCGCTTCAGTTGTGACACGCCAATCAAGTGAAAAGAAACGTTCAATACTCTCTTCCGTGAAACGGTAACTACATAAACCAAGTATCACACGAATTTCATGATGTTTTGAAAATGTAGGAATGAATTTCTCATTGATTCGTGCCCCTACTCTGGGAGTATTTTTACTGTCAGTACCAATTTTTAGTTTATCAGTTTCTTGAAGCTGCCTTCCTTCTAACCCACCAATTCCACACAGCGTATATGTAGAACGTGAGTCCATTATTTGAGGAACATCTATACCACCATTTACTGCAAGGTACACTCTAGCCCCTTGTGTAACAAAATCAAATGATAGTTGATCACCAGCTTTTATAGCTATCGCTTCCCACATAGGTACCAATTCGCCGTTTACTTTAGGTGGAATTACTCCTCCAGTAAGCGCAATCACTGTATCTTCTTGAAATTCAAGAGTAGGTCCTAAATACGTAATTTCTAATGTGGAGGCATTTTCATTATTGCCAACAAGTAGATTGCTAACTGTGTAAGAGTATTTATCCATTGCTCCTGATGGCGGCATCCCTACTTCATAATGACCAATTCGGCCATTATCTTGAACAGTCGTTTGTAGACCAGGATTAATAACATGTATCATGTGCATATAACCTCCTTAATACGTCTTCAGAAAAGCCTTTCGGATCTTCAAGTACTGTTTTCGGTGTAAATGTAACGTCTTTTGTTAAATAGCGGAAAGTACCCTCTTCTACTTGTTTGCGGATTTCTTCGTATTCATCAATTGTTATACTCCGATACCTAAATATATCTCCTTGTCTAGGAAATGTGATAGAGTCTTTAAAATCGTAAGAGCGTTGATCTTTTTCAAAGATTGGCGTTGCGGATATACCGAATAATTGATACCCACCAGCACCTTGCACTGGATAAATTACAGCAAATGCGCCCCCAAATCCAAAAGCTCTCTCTGGCGTAAATGTACGTGGACGCACATACTTAGGTACTTCTATTTGCTCTTCTCTTGGGACCATCTGATAACACCAAGGTAATCCCGGAACAAAACCAATCATTGAAACAAGATAAGGAGCATCCGTAATTGCTTTAATAAGTTCTTCTTTCGAATCGAAACCGTTTATACGAGCCGAATACTCTAAATCTGTTGACTCAGGATCTTGATGGCGATCCCTAAAGCGCATTAGCGCCTCATTTGTCCAAGGATCATCAAATAAAATTGGAACATCAACAATACGTGCAGAAATTTCAAAATCATGAACAGTAACGGTCTGCTCTAACTCTTTTAGCTTGGCAATCAATTCGTCAGGATGAATTTCATCTGGTTCAAAGCGAATCATATATGAGGCGTTTGAAGGACAAATATCTATAATACCCGGATGATTCTCTTCTCTTAATTTCGCGGTGATAGCCATTGCTTGAAAGTTAACTTCTAGACTCATTTCTTCTGATAGTTCAACAAAGATAAATTCATCTCCACCATATTCATAACGGGCCATTTCTACTCCACCTTTCGCTCAATAAATATCTCTCATTACATAAAATTTTCTTCAGTATACTTATTTCCATAATTAATTGTAAAATTATTATTATTATTTTTTAAGTTTTCAGACTTTTGTGGCCTAATTGTACTATTAAAATTTAGACTAGTCAAAAGAATAATAGAATGGGAAGTTTGTTAGTTACTTTAACGCATCATATCTATACGTCAATGCACTTTCAATTTGAATTGAGTTGGCTTTATTTACACCATTTTAAATGTATGAAACCAGTTAGAAAATCAGTCCTACTGGGTCAAATTAAACTATATTTCCCCTATTAATTACTCAGGCGTTATCACAACATAAATGAATATTGCTATATCATTAAAGAATTACTCTCGAAATTAAGAGTTTTGCTTCAATTTTTCACTAATATAGTTTGAACTTCTGCTGAATAAAGTTAAAGGTTACCGATTGACAAATATTTTGTTTCCAAATAAGGCTCGATTCCCTCTGTTCCACCTTCGCGTCCAAGTCCACTTTCTTTCATACCACCAAAAGGTGCATGTGCCGCTGATGGAGCTCCATCATTCCAACCAATAATTCCGAAATCTAAATGATCATGTAAATAAGTTCCGGTTTTGTAGTCATTCGTAAAGAAGTAAGCTGCTAAGCCATATGGTGTATTATTTGCAATTTCCACCGCTTCTTCCAGCGTCTTAAAACTAACAATAGGAGCAACCGGGCCAAATGTTTCCTCTTGCATAATATCCATACTTCCATCAACATTTTTTAATACAGTTGGATAAACAAAGAAATAACCTTTCTCGGCATCCGATTCGTACTGATTTCCTACAAGTACTTCTGCACCTTTTGAAACTGCATCGTTTATTTGAGAGATGATCTTATCAAAACCCTTTTCATTTATAATTGGTCCGACATCGGTCGTTTCATTTAATCCATTGCCTACTTTTAATTGTTTCGTTGCCTCCGCAAATTTCTCAGCAAATTTATCAACGACATTTTCATGAACAAGAATACGATTCGCACATACGCATGTCTGACCAGCATTTCTAAACTTTGAAATAATTGTTTGAGCAACTGCAAAATCAAGATCCGCATCTTCAGCAACGATAAGTGGCGCATGCCCGCCTAATTCCATCGTCACATGTTTGATTGTATCGGCGCTGCCTTTAATTAATGATTTCCCAACTGGTGTGGAGCCCGTAAACGTAATTTTTCGGACATATGGGCTATCTGTGAACAGTTGACCGACGACAGAGCCTTTTCCATTTACACATTGAATTGCATCTTTCGGAATGCCTGCTTCGTGAGCAAGTTCAACAAGTCTAATTGTCGTTAATGGTGTTTCTTCCGCTGGCTTCACAATAAACGAACACCCTGCCGCTAAAGCAGGTGCTGCTTTTCTTGTCATCATCGCCGCCGGGAAATTCCACGGTGTAATCGCAGCAACTAAACCTATTGGCTGCTTGCTTACAACAATGCGTTTGCCTTCCGACGCAGCTGGGATAGTTCTTCCGTAAATACGTATGGCTTCCTCAGCGTACCAATCGATATAACTCGTTGCATAGTTCACTTCACCAAGCGATTCCGACAACGGTTTCCCATTTTCCAACGTCATTACTTTTGCAATTTCCTCTTTTTTTTCCTGTATGAGTAGCGCCCACTTTTTTAACAACTTTGAACGGTCATGTGCATTTACTTTCGCCCATTTTTTAAATCCCTTTTGTCCATTTTCTAATGCTAGGTTAATTTCCTCTTTCGTATGTCTTGTTACTTCTTGGATTACTTCACCTGTAGCTGGATTTTTCACCATAAAGATTTCTGACATATCTGACACTCCCTTTACTAGTTGTTTATTTATGTCTTTTTAATTAAATGCGTCTTCTAAAATAGAAAAGCCTTTTGCTAACTCCTCATCTGTGATAACTAATGGCGGTAAAAACCGAATTACGTTTCCTTTTAAACCAGCAGAGAGCAACAATAATCCATTGGCATTGGCATATTGAGCAATTTCTACTGTTTTGTCTTTGTTCGGAAGTTTGCTCGTGCGATCTTCTACTATTTCAACAGCTACCATTGAACCCATACGACGAATTTCACCGATGTAACTGTGCTTTTCAGCTAATTCATTTAATTTATCTTCTATCTTTTGTCCGAGTACTTCTGACTTGGCTAATAAATCTTCTTCTTCAATAATATCAATCACAGCTATTGCCGCTGCACATGCAACTGGACTACCAGCATAGGTACCACCTAATTCTCCTGGAGCTGCTGCATTTAAAATTTCAGTTCGACCAATTACCCCACTTAAAGGTAAACCTGCCGCGAGAGATTTAGATACTGTTATAACATCTGGGACCACGTCAAATTGTTCCATAGCAAACATTGATCCTGTACGGCCAAAGCCGGTTTGGATTTCATCTGCCACAAAAACAATTCCATGCCCCTTACAAAACTCGCTTACAGCCTGAACAAACTTCTTCGGAGGTATGACAAAACCACCTTCTCCTTGAACTGGCTCCATAACGACACAAGCTACAGTTTCAGGTGCAACAGTTGAAATGAAGAAGTCTTTAAATTCTTCAATTACACGATCTACATATGCTTCTTCTGACATTTCATTTGGTCTTTGATAGAGATAAGGAAATGGTGCTTGATAGATTTCTGGTGTAAATGGACCAAATCCAAATTTATAAGGTTTAACCTTACTCGTCATTCCCATCGTCAAGTTCGTTCTTCCGTGGAATCCGCGAACAAATGAAACCACTGCTTGTCTTCCAGTATATTTACGTGAGACTTTGATGGCGTTTTCAACAGCTTCAGCACCTGAGTTGAAAAGGATCGCTTGCTTATCGAAGGTGCCAGGTGTAATTTCGCATAGTTTTTCTGCTAGTTCAATATAGCCTTCATACATCATGACGTTAAAGCCAGGATGTAAAAACTTATTGACTTGATTATTAACTGCTGCAGTCACTCTCGGATGGCTATGGCCCACATTCAACGTGCCAATTGCAGCTGCAAAGTCAATCCATTCGTTTTGATCAATGTCTGTAATTGTAGCTCCCGTTGCTGAATGCGCAATATTTAAATTTCCGTTACTTACACCTCGCGGAACAAACCTTTTTCTTTTATTACCCAATTCTTCAGTTGTTAGATTAGATTTCAACATGACTTTCTCTCCCTTACTGCAATTTTGTCCTAATTATCCCAATCATCTGATACAATAAAAAGCACCAGATTTCATTTTTTTTAGGTACCAGATTAGGAGGATAACTGTGACTTTCTCTAAAATTGATACGAATAAAGAAAAGCAAAGGTATATTTACCAGCAAATATATAAAGATATCAAGAAAAAAATACTAGCGGAAGAGCTTCCCTCTCATGAGAAATTACCGTCTAAAAGAAACTTAGCCAATCAATTGGATGTCAGTGTAAACTCAGTTACCAATGCTTATGAGCAATTACTCGCAGAAGGCTATATCTATTCATTAGAAAGAAGGGGCTATTACGTTGAGCATATTACGCAGTTCATCGTAAAAGGTAATATTATGAAAACAAAATTACCTAGCGAATTACAGGAAGTAGTCATCGATAAAAGAGACTGGTTATCACTCTCACATATGACATCAGATGTCTCCTTATTCCCTTTTAAACAATGGATAAAATATCAAGAGAAAGCTATTCAAAATCACGAGATGGAGTTATCAGAAATTACGCATCCTCAAGGTCCTTATTTGGTAAGACAAACAATTTCTCGAATGATTGCATTATCTCGTGGCGTAGTTTGCGAGCCCGAGCAAATTGTAATTGGAGCAGGTACACAGTCTTTAATTCGCAACTTAATGAGTATGCAGCAAACAAGGACAGGTGTTGCCATTGAAAATCCAGGCTACTCACGCTTTTATACTTTGTTAAAAAAAATGGATCTAAACGTGCTACCAATCCCATTGGATGACGAAGGTATCGACATTAATCAAATTAAGTCCACTAATGCCAAATTTATATTCGTTACACCTTCCCACCAGTTTCCGACGGGCCAAATCATGCCGATTTCTAGAAGAATCGAACTACTCAATTGGTCAGTTGAATCAGATGATCGATATGTTATAGAAGATGATTATGATAGCGAATTCAAATATAAAACGGATAACATTCCATCACTGCAAAGTTTAGACCGTAATCAACGTGTTATTTATACGGGGACTTTTTCAAAATCAATGCTACCTGGTTTCCGAATCAGCTATATAGTCTTACCACCTAAAATACTGAAAGACTATCGTCATCACTATTCCGATCTCATCCAGGATAGTAACTCATTAGGTTTGTACACATTACATTATTTCATTGAGAGTGGTGACTATACCAAACATGTGAGAAGAATGAATCACCACTACGAGATGAAAAGGAAACTCTTAATCAAACATTTACTGCTTCGATTCAACGATACTTTATATATTGAGGATATACCTGCGGGACTCCATTTTGTTGCACATTTCAAAACTTTAAGAAGTTATAAAGAGATTGAAGCGAGAGCTATAGATGAGAAACTAGAAATTTATACAATGATGCGATTTTTGTTAAAGGAAATTGAACTCTTTGAAAGTAAAATTAAACTAGTAATCGGTTTTGCAAATATTAATGAAGAAAATATACCTGAAGCTGTTGAGCGATTGTATAAGATTATTAACTAATAAACAGAAAACCCATTTGTTGTTTTTATTAATGAGCTTTCTCTCATAAATAAAGCACTTACCATTTTTCGTTGTACGGATAAAATTCAATGCAAAATACCCGTTTAATCTGAAAAATGGAATGAAAATATTTATAGAACGCAGTTAAAATAACTTTGTATGTTCAGATAAGAATTACTACAATATTAGGGTTTATTTCAAAGGGACATAAAAGTATGTGCTAATGCAAATCATTGATAGAAAGAATGAGAAGGTTATACTTTCAATGTACTTTGAGTTTCATAAAATGTAAAATTGTTTCCTGTGCTGTTGCAGTAAACAAAACATCATTATAATGATTGTTGATTCATACAAAACCTTGCTAATAATGTAGGTATATTTGATTAACTTAGTGCCTAATTTTACAAATGATAGCTTGCCTATTCATTAATTGTTTGCTATTGTAAGTCCAGGGTAATATAAGAATATTCATATTAATCTACTGTCCATAAAGTGAAGTCTTCACAGGACAGATTAATAGATATTTATGAAACCGATTACAATCAATAGAGAGAAATTTAGTTTTAATAACTTAGAAAGGGGATGAGATCATGAGTACTCAGAAGAAAAAGAATTCCGGAGCAATTGTGCCTGATTATGAAAAGATTGTAGAAACACCTGAATTCAAATCATTAGTGAAAAAGAAAGCTAGGTTTTCAAGACCATTTGTCATTTTATTCTTCGTAGTGTTCTTTACACTACCAATTCTAACAAGCTATACTTCTATTCTTGAAAACGATGCAATCGGTCATATGACTTGGACTTGGGTATATTCATTTAGCATATTCATAATGGTTTGGGTTTTAACCTCCATATATATGAATAAAGCAAAAGAGTTTGATACCGACGTCGACGCAATTATTAAAAAACACGTTATAAAATAAAGGAGGGGTATACACGTGGATTTTATATCAATAGCAATATTTCTTTCAGTTATTATACTAACACTTGCTATTACATACTGGGCTGCTAAACAGACCACAACTGCGAGTGATTTTTATACAGCTGGTGGATCACTAACCGGTTGGCAAAACGGAATGGCCATTGCAGGAGACTACTTGTCAGCTGCTTCATTCCTTGGTATTGCAGGCGCCATCTCTCTTAATGGGTTTGATGGTTTCTATTACAGTGTTGGTTGGTTAACAGCTTATCTAGTTGTATTATTCCTAATTGCTGAGCCACTTCGTAATCTTGGTAAATTTACAATGGCTGATATGATTGGTTCACGTTTTGGTGCTAAAAAGGTTCGTGGAGCTGCAGCACTAAATACAATTACGATTGTTTTATTTTACATGCTTGCTCAGCTCGTAGGTGCAGGTGCACTTATTAAATTACTATTGGGAATTGACTACTGGCTCTCGGTCCTTATCGTTGGAGTCATGATGACAATCTACGTTCTATTCGGTGGTATGACTGCTACAAGTTGGGTACAAATTATTAAAGCTATCTTACTTATGATAGGAACTATCATCATTTCGTTCCTTGTTTTATTGAAATTCAACTTCAATTTTATCGGCATGTTCGAAGTCATGAGAACAGCTACCCCACACGGCGATGCATTCTTACACTCCGGCGTGGTCTATAAAGATCCAATTGGTCTGATATCCGTCCTAATTGCGCTCGTTTTAGGTACGGCAGGATTACCACATATTCTTATGCGCTTCTTTACAGTAAAAGATGCAAAAACGGCTCGTTCTTCTGTAATTTATGCGGTTTGGATTATTGGTATATTCTATGTTCTAACAATTTTCCTAGGATTCGGCGCAGCGAAATTTGTTGGTGCTGATGCAATTATTGCAGAAAATGCTGCTGGAAATATGGCTGCACCAATGCTTGCAGGTGTGCTAGGTGGTCCTGCATTAGAATCGTTCGTTGCCGCAGTTGCATTTGCTACAATTCTTGCAGTTGTTGCTGGTCTCGTTCTTTCAGGTGCTTCTGCAATCGCACACGATATTTACGGAGAAATTATTAAAAAAGGTAAAGCTACAGAGAAACAACAAGTACGCGCTGCAAGAATTGCTTCACTAAGTGTTGCTGCAGTTTCAATCATTTTAGCTCTTGGGGCAGAAAAATTGAATGTTGCGTTCCTAGTTTCACTTGCATTCTGTATTGCTGCATCCGCAAACGTACCAACAATTCTTTTAACAATTTATTGGAAGAAATTTAATACGACAGGTGCAGTAGCTTCAATGTTAACAGGTTTAATAACAGCACTTGTACTCGTTGCAATGAGCCCAAGTGTCGTAAACCCAGTAGAAGGTGCAGCATTCTTCGTCGGAAATCCAATTTTCCCTTATGCGAACCCAGCTATTGTTTCAGTTCCCGCTGGATTCCTAGCCGCTGTTGTCGGTACAATGTTGGGTGCTAAGAAAATTGAGGCCGAAGAAATATCTTACGCTGAAGTTAAATTTAAAGCAGAAACCGGTTACCGAGAATTAGAAAATTAATTTCAAATAATATTTAACAAGTAAACTGTATCCCCCTCTTCTTACTTTTAAAGTAGACGAGGGGGATATTTTTAAATAGGGAGGCTTACGACAATTAATATGATAAGCGAGAAAGAACTTTATCAAATTGTACACGAACAGCCATTGTTTAAAAATATATCAGTAGAAGAGTTTTCAAAAATGATGATAGAATGTAAACTTTGTCATTACAAAAGATCTGAAATAATTGATTACTTCAGAAGCCCCGACGAGGGTTTGCTACTTATTCTAAAGGGAATGGCCGAAGTCTTTATTAAGTCTGAAGACAAATCACCAGTAGTTCTAGAAATTCTACAAGAGGGTGAAATTGTAGGTTTCTCAAACTTCGCGAACTATTTAGGAGAGTCAATTAGACCGCTTGACCGTCATAAGATAGCGATGAATATTATAGCTGATTCACATTGTTTACAAATTCCTTACTCAGTTATACAAAAAAGATTAAAAGTTAGAGATGTTCGCGATTTTGTTATGAGAAAAATGTCTTCGAGATTAGCAAACGTCTACTCATCACTAGGAGAACAGGTTAAATTAGCAAATGAATGGGGAGAAAGCGAGCAGTATGTAAGACGCGTTAAAGACTTAATGAATACGCCAGCAATCACTGTAAATCAGGATGCTCTAATTCAGTATATTGCACAAATAATGGTAGAAAAGTCTATAAGTTCTGTCATGGTTGTTGATTACAAAAAACGACTTCTAGGTATAGTAACGGAAAAAGACTTAGTTCAACGAGTTGTAGCTAATGGACTGAGCGGCCCTATAAGAGCAGAAGATATCATGACTAGAAAGCTGCATACCGTATCACAACATGATTATTATTATGAAGTGCTGTCTACATTCTATAAATACGGCGTGAAGCATTTACCAGTTATTGAGGAAGAGCGTTTAATCGGAGTAGTGACGTTTTCAAATTTGATTTATAAGAGGGACCGAGGATCAATGGGCATTCTGAAGACTATTGAAGAGGCTTCCTTTGAAAATCTACCCGTTGTAAAAAATGCAATTTATGATGTATTATCAAGTTTAGTAAGCGATGAGATTTCCACTATTCATACTCTAGAAATTATTACAAAGCTTTACGACAGACTAGCACGACAATGCATAGATCTTGCGATAAAATCACTTGTAGTACAAGGTAAAGGTTCGCCACCAGTTCCATTTTCCTGGTATCAAATGGGCAGTGGCGCAAGAGGTGAACAGTTTATGTTAACTGATCAAGATCATTTTCTTGTCTATGCAGACATAAAAAGTGGCGATAAACACATTGTAGACAAATATTTTGCCTTACTTGGTAATGAAATTGTTCTTTATCTAGAACAAGCGGGTTATTCTCGATGTAAGGGATTAATGATGTCGAGCGAAAGTAACTGGCGTGGTTCTGTAACCGAATGGCAACAACGACTTCGCACTTGGGCGATAGAATCTACGAATGACCATATTTTATTAGGCTATAATTTTTTGTCTTTCCGCTTTCTGTTTGGAGATTCTTATTTAAATGAACAATTTATCGACATGGTTCAAAGGCAATTAATGTACTCACAAACATTTCTCTATTATATGGCTCAACAAGAACAGGATAACCCTATTCCTCAATTGGAACAGCAGTCCTTCCTAGCTCTATTTAAAGGGAAAGAAAAACGTCAGACAATTGACATTAAAATGCATGCTTTATTCCCACTACATCATTGTTTACAAATACTTGGCGTCCATAACAATATTATTAATGCTACGCCTTTACAATTATTGGATGGTTTAGTAAGTAAAAAGGAGATTTCAGCTGAATTTGCAGAGGATCTTCGACATGCTTATGAAGTAGCACTTAGCACAAGAATACAAATGTCTTGGAAAAAACATCTTCGTGGGGAAGAAATTACAACTGAAATTAAATTTGCACATATTCGAAAATGGGAACAAGATAAAATTAAATCAATGTTAAACACCACACGCTCGTTGCAATCACATCTACTTACAAAACTTTAGATGTAAATTGACATCAATTTAAAAGTATGGGGGAAAGAGTATGTTCTGGAGGAAAAAGCGGTTAAATTACGCATTGAATCAGCCAATACAACTTGATACTAAATTACGGAATATGTCCTTCACAATCTTCGATACAGAAACAACGGGCTTTGCAATTGGAGCAGATGACCGTCTCATTGAAATAGGGGCAGTACATGTCGAACAACTGGAAGTAACAGACAGAACATTTCAGACTTTCGTCAATCCCTCACGTGAAATACCAAAAAACATTATTAAACTGACATCAATTGAACAACATCATGTAGATACAGCACCATCTCCCCTTGAAGCAATAGAAAGTTACTTTCAATATATAGAAGATAACAAAAGCGCAGGTTGGATTGGGCATCATATTAGCTTTGATGAGATGGTTATAAAAAAAGAGCTTAGTCGGGAAAAGTATTCCTTTGAGCAGCCTTCCTCTTTCGATACGTTTGATTTGATAAATCATTTAAATCCACATGGAGATCAACTCGATCTAGAAGCTTATGCTAAAGAATATGGTACTAAAACATTTGAACGCCACCGTGCACTAGGAGACGCACTAACAACTGCCCATTTATTTGTAGAAATATTAAATAGACTTGAATTAAAAAACATAACAACCTTAGCTGATTTAATTAGAGTTAGAAACGGTCGATTACATCAACACGCTTCGCATTTTTAAATAATATTATTATAAATCAAAAAAATAAAATGACCAAACAATTTATTTGAAGGGTCATTTTATCCAGTATTTACTTCAAAACTAGTAACATCTTAATAGTAATAACACTTAAATATTATTTCTTTTCAGTCATAAAAGTCATAACTACAAACAATGCAAAACTAATTAGCAGAACAGTTCCGCCAACGATATAAAAGATAAGTGAAAATGTGGGATTTATATCAAATGGTTTTAAGAACTGTAACCACATACCCGTCGTAAGACCGATCGATCCGATAATAGCAGACCAACCATGAAATGCCAATAGCTTTTTTGCACGTACTTTATAAATCTTGTAAAAGACACCCCACGAGAACATAGACAACCAACCAACTAGTAATATATGTGCATGAATTGGTTTAAAGGCATATGATCCAGACCCTGCCATATGTGAGCCTAGTACTGTACCTATTAAGCCAAATATTGCAGCCAGACGAATTAAGCGTAAACTCCATTTTTCTTGCATAATAAATTCCTCCCGTATTGTTCATATGATAATCCTATCTTAAATTCTCAATATGAACAGAGTATTAACTAGACATTACAACTTTGGTAAAGTCACAGTAAATTCAGTGCCTTTACCTTTGTTACTATTAACGATTATCTTTCCACCATGTAGCTTTACGACTTGGTGAACGATAGCAAGCCCTAGACCCGTTCCGCCTATTTTCTGAGTTCTTGAATTGTCTGCCCTATAAAAACGGTCGAAAATTCTTCCAAGGTTCTCTTCAGCAATCCCGATTCCATTGTCCTGTACTATTATCTCCACAACTTCCTCTTTATCTATTAGTTCAATTTCAATTATTCCGCCATTTTCTGTATATTTTAACGCATTTGACAATAAATTCTCCCATACTTTCTCAAGAAATGCCGGATTTCCAATTATTTGAACTTCCTCAATATCCATAGATAAAGTTAGTTCTTTCTCTTCAAGCAACCACCTATATTTTCGAATCGTTTCTTTTAATTGTTCATCTAGCCTAAACTCTTTGCTCTCAAACGGAGTTGATAATTGGTCCAACGAAGTCAAAAGCAAAAGCTGCTTTGTCAATAACGACAAACGTTCCGTCTCTGTTCGAATAACATTTGCATAATTTCTTTGACTTTCTTCTGGAAGATTACTTTCTAATAGAAGCTCCGAATAACCCTTTATATTGAGTAGAGGTGATTGAAAGTCATGTGACACATCGCTAATAAATTCCTTTCTAATACGATCATTCTCTCCTAATTTCTCAGTCATTCTTTGAAAACTTTTAGCTAATTGTCCAATTTCATCTCTGCGATTAATATGAAGTTTACCAGTAAATTTTTCCTCCCCAACCTTTTGTGTAGCAATGGTTAACTTTGAAATAGGTTTAATCATTTCTTTAGCTACAATCAACATAGCAATTAAGCTAACAACCGCCATAACCAGCACCATACCACCGAGAAGATAATGTACTTCTGTAAATAGCATTTTCACATCTGGTCTTAAGAAGAGTGCATAAACCTTTCCATTATGCTTAAAGGGTACCCCTACAGTATTCGCAAGTTCATCCGAAAAAAAACCAGTTACAAATGTCTCCCCTGGTAAATCTCTCATTCCATGATAAAGTTCTCCACCTAATACTTTATTCACAGATTCGTTTGAGAGATTATTTAAACGAAAGCTTTCACCATATAAAGTTGCTTGCTTGCTTTCGTCAACAATATATAACTTATAACCCGTTGCAGACTGCGTTTCTAAATACTTTTCAACATCAAGATCTTTTTCTTCTATAATAAACTGGCTAATACTTTTTGCGATATTCATATTCTTTTCATCATTTTGTCCTTTTAACTTCTGATGGTAAAATGTATTCATAGCTAAAAAAGCAAGTAGTCCACTTACAAACATTGTTGCAACTGTAATCACAACGAACTTTCCATATAACGACTTCATCATCTATCTTTCACCTCAAGTTTGTAGCCAACGCCACGCACAGTTGAAATTGTCACCTCTTCTGTTAAACGCTCTAGCTTATCCCTAACTCGTTTAATATGTACATTCAATGTCTGATCATCACCTTCATAATCATAGCCCCATACGCGCTCTAGTAGCATCTCACGTGTGAAAACCATGTTTACCTTAGAGGCCAGAATTGAAAGTAACTCAAACTCCTTTAAAGGAAGAAGCACTACTTTTTTACCGACAGACACCTCATAACTCTGTCTATTTACCTTTAACGGCCCGGCCTGTATAAAAACATCTACCGCCTTGTCATACCTACGAAGAATCGCATTAATCCGGAATAACAATTCCTTCGGTTCAAATGGCTTTACGACATAGTCATCTGAACCTGCTAGGAAACCTTTTTCTTTATCATCAAGTTCGCCCTTTGCTGTTAGTAATAAAACTGGTATGTCCGCTTCCGTACGAATCTTCCTTGTTAAGGTATAGCCATCCATACCAGGCATCATAATATCAACTACCGCAAGATCCGGTAGTTCTACACTTAACTTTTCAAGCGCTTCATAACCATTTGACGCCTTTATTACAGTGTAACCTGCCGACATCAATTGAATGCTAACAAGTTCCAATATATTTGGATCATCATCTACAACAAGTATATTCATATTTAACATCTCCTGTATAATTTGAGCTTAATTTTCATGGATTATTAATCGTCCTAGAAATCATCTTACCATTTATATAATAGTTATGAGTAATACTTATAACTTATTAGGTTTATTTTAGATTATTATTGATATTAAAAACACTTACTTTTATTTCCGCAAAGTCCACGTAAATCACGCAGATAATCTAGGATTCTTTTGGAATCCTAGATTTTTGCAGTGGGAAACCCCCAACTACTTTCGCACTGAAGAGAATAATTATTATTTAATTTAATCTTACGATAAAAAGGTATTTTTAAAAACAAAAAAAAGCCACTACCATTTAAGGTAATGACTTCTTCAGTGCTTGGCAACGTCCTACTCTTGCAGGGGGAAACCCCCAACTACCATCGGCGCTGAAGAGCTTAACTACCGTGTTCGAGATGGAAACGGGTGTGACCTCTTCGCTATCGCCACCAAACTGTATAGCCTTTTTAAGGTTATTAATAAATTATATCACCTTTAATGCAAATTGCAAGCATTATTTCGAAAGAAATTAATTGTTCTTTCAAAACTGAATAAAACAGATAATCTTCACAAATCAGGGGAATCAGCCCACTTGCTTCTTACGTTATTTGGTTAAGTCCTCGATCAATTAGTATCCGTCAGCTACATACGTCGCCGTACTTACACCCCGGACCTATCAACCTCATCATCTCTGAGGGATCTTACTTACTTGCGTAATGGGAAATCTCATCTCGAGGGGGGCTTCATGCTTAGATGCTTTCAGCATTTATCCCGTCCACACGTAGCTACCCAGCTATGCCTTTGGCAAGACAACTGGTACACCAGCGGTGTGTCCATCCCGGTCCTCTCGTACTAAGGACAGCTCCTCTCAAATTTCCTGCGCCCGCGACGGATAGGGACCGAACTGTCTCACGACGTTCTGAACCCAGCTCGCGTACCGCTTTAATGGGCGAACAGCCCAACCCTTGGGACCGACTACAGCCCCAGGATGCGATGAGCCGACATCGAGGTGCCAAACCTCCCCGTCGATGTGGACTCTTGGGGGAGATAAGCCTGTTATCCCCGGGGTAGCTTTTATCCGTTGAGCGATGGCCCTTCCATGCGGAACCACCGGATCACTAAGCCCGTCTTTCGACCCTGCTCGACTTGTAGGTCTCGCAGTTAAGCTCCCTTATGCCTTTGCACTCTGCGAATGATGTCCAACCATTCTGAGGGAACCTTTGGGCGCCTCCGTTACTCTTTAGGAGGCGACCGCCCCAGTCAAACTGTCCACCTGACACTGTCTCCTGCCCCGATAAGGGGCATGGGTTAGAAGTCCAATACAATCAGGGTAGTATCCCACCAACGCCTCCTCCGAAGCTAGCGCTCCGGATTCTAAGGCTCCTACCTATCCTGTACAGATTGCATCAGAATTCAATATCAGGTTACAGTAAAGCTCCACGGGGTCTTTCCGTCCTGTCGCGGGTAACCTGCATCTTCACAGGTACTATAATTTCACCGAGTCTCTCGTTGAGACAGTGCCCAGATCGTTACGCCTTTCGTGCGGGTCGGAACTTACCCGACAAGGAATTTCGCTACCTTAGGACCGTTATAGTTACGGCCGCCGTTTACTGGGGCTTCGGTTCAAAGCTTCGCTTGCGCTAACCTCTTCCCTTAACCTTCCAGCACCGGGCAGGCGTCAGCCCCTATACATCACCTTGCGGTTTTGCAGAGACCTGTGTTTTTGCTAAACAGTCGCCTGGGCCTATTCACTGCGGCTCTCTCGGGCTTTAACACCCTACCAGAGCACCCCTTCTCCCGAAGTTACGGGGTCATTTTGCCGAGTTCCTTAACGAGAGTTCTCTCGATCACCTTAGGATTCTCTCCTCGCCTACCTGTGTCGGTTTGCGGTACGGGCACCTCCCGCCTCGTTAGAGGCTTTTCTTGGCAGTGTGAAATCAGGGACTCCAGGGAATAATTCCCCTCGCCATCACAGCTCAATGTTATAGAAATGGGATTTGCCTCATTTCACACCTCACTGCTTAGACGCGCATAACCAACAGCGCGCTCACCCTATCCTACTGCGTCCCCCCATTACTCAAACGGCGGGGAGGTGGTACAGGAATATCAACCTGTTATCCATCGTCTACGCCTTTCGGCCTCAACTTAGGTCCCGACTAACCCTGAGCGGACGAGCCTTCCTCAGGAAACCTTGGGCATTCGGTGGAAGGGATTCTCACCCTTCTTTCGCTACTCATACCGGCATTCTCACTTCTAGGCGCTCCACTAGTCCTTACGGTCTAACTTCGACGCCCCTAGAACGCTCTCCTACCACTCACATCTAAGATGTAAGTCCACAGTTTCGGTGCTCTGTTTAGCCCCGATACATTTTCGGCGCAGCGCCACTCGACCAGTGAGCTATTACGCACTCTTTAAATGGTGGCTGCTTCTAAGCCAACATCCTGGTTGTCTGGGCAACGCCACATCCTTTTCCACTTAACAGAGACTTGGGGACCTTAACTGGTGGTCTGGGTTGTTTCCCTCTCGACTATGAATCTTATCACCCACAGTCTGACTCCCAAACATAAATCATCGGCATTCGGAGTTTGTCTGAATTCGGTAACCCGGGATGGGCCCCTAGTCCAAACAGTGCTCTACCTCCGAGATTCTAAAGTTTGAGGCTAGCCCTAAAGCTATTTCGGAGAGAACCAGCTATCTCCAGGTTCGATTGGAATTTCACCGCTACCCACACCTCATCCCCGCATTTTTCAACATACGTGGGTTCGGGCCTCCAGTAAGTATTACCTTACCTTCACCCTGGACATGGGTAGATCACCTGGTTTCGGGTCTACGACCTCATACTAATTCGCCCTATTAAGACTCGCTTTCGCTGCGGCTCCGCATTCTCTGCTTAACCTTGCATGAAATCAGTAACTCGCCGGTTCATTCTACAAAAGGCACGCCATCACCCGTGACTCTCCCGAAGGAAAGTCAACAAGGGCTCTGACTACTTGTAGGCACACGGTTTCAGGATCTATTTCACTCCCCTTCCGGGGTGCTTTTCACCTTTCCCTCACGGTACTGGTTCACTATCGGTCACTAGGAAGTATTTAGCCTTGGGAGATGGTCCTCCCGGATTCCGACGGAATTTCACGTGTTCCGCCGTACTCAGGATACATGCTGGAGAGAATGAACTTTCGACTACGGGGCTATTACCCGCTACGGCGGACCTTTCCAGGTCGCTTCGCCTAATCCATTCCTTTGTAACTCCGTATAGCATGTCCTACAACCCCAGGAAGCAAGCTTCCTGGTTTGGGCTGTTCCCTTTTCGCTCGCCGCTACTCAGGGAATCGATTTTTCTTTCTCTTCCTCCGGGTACTTAGATGTTTCAGTTCTCCGGGTTTGTCTCGATTACGCTATGTATTCACGTAAACGTACTACTCCATTACGAGCAGTGGGTTTCCCCATTCGGAAATCTTCGGATCAAAGCTCACTTACAGCTCCCCGAAGCATATCGGTGTTAGTGCCGTCCTTCATAGACTCCTAGTGCCAAGGCATCCACCGTGCGCCCTTTCTAACTTAACCAAAAAATAGGTCTTAACGTCGCATTGCGTCGCTAATTCTTATCTTTTAAATAAACGTAATCTTACAGCGATGTAAAAATCTACGTTTCGTAAAAAGGTCGTTCTTTAAAATAAACAAAAACATGTTTATCATAGATAAACGAAGTTCTGTTTATCTTGGTTGATTCTTGATTTGTTTCAATTATTGTTTTATCCAGTTTTCAAAGAACAAAAATACCCCAAGTGGAGTAAGTTGGTGGAGCCTAGCGGGATCGAACCGCTGACCTCCTGCGTGCAAGGCAGGCGCTCTCCCAGCTGAGCTAAGGCCCCGAAAGAAATTAATGGTGGGCCTAAATGGACTCGAACCATCGACCTCACGCTTATCAGGCGTGCGCTCTAACCAGCTGAGCTATAGGCCCCTTCAAATAATTATGTGCAAGATTTGAATTATTATTAGTAACCACAAAGTTCAAAACAGGTGTAGCTTATTTGTTAAGATATCGTATACGCTAAGCGTATTCCGGCAGTACATTTCCGATTGAACCCTCGAAAATTGCCTCAATATCAAAACGCTGTTTTGATTAGTATTTATGGACGATTAGTTAAGCAAAAAACGCTTAATTAATCTTTAATAAACCTTCAAAACTGAACGCAAAACGTCGATTTTCCGTATGCCTAGCTTTCATACACCAAAGGTGTAATCCGACTATGGACATATATCCTTAGAAAGGAGGTGATCCAGCCGCACCTTCCGATACGGCTACCTTGTTACGACTTCACCCCAATCATCTGTCCCACCTTCGGCGGCTGGCTCCCCTAAGGGTTACCTCACCGACTTCGGGTGTTACAAACTCTCGTGGTGTGACGGGCGGTGTGTACAAGACCCGGGAACGTATTCACCGTGGCATGCTGATCCACGATTACTAGCGATTCCGGCTTCATGCAGGCGAGTTGCAGCCTGCAATCCGAACTGTGAACGGTTTTATGGGATTAGCTCCCCCTCGCGGGTTGGCGACCCTCTGTACCGTCCATTGTAGCACGTGTGTAGCCCAGGTCATAAGGGGCATGATGATTTGACGTCATCCCCACCTTCCTCCGGTTTATCACCGGCAGTCACCTTAGAGTGCCCAACTTAATGATGGCAACTAAGATCAAGGGTTGCGCTCGTTGCGGGACTTAACCCAACATCTCACGACACGAGCTGACGACAACCATGCACCACCTGTCACCACTGTCCCCGAAGGGAAAAGTATATCTCTATACCGGGCAGTGGGATGTCAAGACCTGGTAAGGTTCTTCGCGTAGCTTCGAATTAAACCACATGCTCCACCGCTTGTGCGGGTCCCCGTCAATTCCTTTGAGTTTCAGCCTTGCGGCCGTACTCCCCAGGCGGAGTGCTTAATGCGTTAGCTGCAGCACTAAGGGGCGGAAACCCCCTAACACTTAGCACTCATCGTTTACGGCGTGGACTACCAGGGTATCTAATCCTGTTTGCTCCCCACGCTTTCGCGCCTCAGCGTCAGTTACAGACCAGAAAGCCGCCTTCGCCACTGGTGTTCCTCCACATCTCTACGCATTTCACCGCTACACGTGGAATTCCGCTTTCCTCTTCTGTACTCAAGCCTATCAGTTTCCAATGACCTTCCCCGGTTGAGCCGGGGGCTTTCACATCAGACTTAACAGGCCGCCTGCGCGCGCTTTACGCCCAATAATTCCGGACAACGCTTGCCACCTACGTATTACCGCGGCTGCTGGCACGTAGTTAGCCGTGGCTTTCTAATAAGGTACCGTCAAGGTACGGGCAGTTACTCCCGTACGTGTTCTTCCCTTACAACAGAGCTTTACGATCCGAAAACCTTCTTCGCTCACGCGGCATTGCTCCATCAGACTTTCGTCCATTGTGGAAGATTCCCTACTGCTGCCTCCCGTAGGAGTCTGGGCCGTGTCTCAGTCCCAGTGTGGCCGATCACCCTCTCAGGTCGGCTACGCATCGTTGCCTTGGTAGGCCATTACCCCACCAACTAGCTAATGCGCCGCGGGCCCATCCTGCAGTGACAGCCGAAACCGTCTTTCAGAGTTCGTCCATGCGGACGAACTGATTATTCGGTATTAGCCCCGGTTTCCCGGAGTTATCCCCATCTGCAGGGCAGGTTGCCCACGTGTTACTCACCCATCCGCCGCTAACAAAATTTGAAGCAAGCTCCAAATTTCGTTCGCTCGACTTGCATGTATTAGGCATGCCGCCAGCGTTCGTCCTGAGCCAGGATCAAACTCTCCATAATAGTTGACTTCCAATACACTTCGCATAGCGTTATGCACCAAAGGCCAACAACATAAAGAAAATGAAAGCTCATTTCTTTTTGCTGGCATTAATAGTTGTAGCGTTAACTACTTCTATTGAATGACAATTTTGTTTCATATAGAAACGTTTATACTCAAGTGCGCCGAAGCGTCCTGAGTTGTTAATCATATCGTGTAAACACGAATGACTTATATCGACGTTTTGCTGTTCAGTTTTCAAGGTTCATAAGGTGGAGCCTAGCGGGATCGAACCGCTGACCTCCTGCGTGCAAGGCAGGCGCTCTCCCAGCTGAGCTAAGGCCCCATATTTAAAGATCGGGAAGACAGGATTCGAACCTGCGACCCCTTGGTCCCAAACCAAGTGCTCTACCAAGCTGAGCTACTTCCCGATTATAAGACAAATAAAATTATGGCGCGCCCGGCAGAAGTCGAATCCACAACCTTCTGATCCGTAGTCAGACGCTCTATCCAATTGAGCTACGGGCGCATATAAAAAACGGTATAAAACGGAATATAAAAAACTCTATAAAAAATGGTGCCGAGAACCGGAATCGAACCGGTACGGTAGTTACCCACCGCAGGATTTTAAGTCCTGTGCGTCTGCCAGTTCCGCCACCCCGGCAAATAAATATATGGAGCGGAAGACGGGATTCGAACCCGCGACCCCGACCTTGGCAAGGTCGTATTCTACCACTGAACTACTTCCGCAATAAAAGTGCGGGTGAAGGGAGTCGAACCCCCACGCCCGAAGGCACTAGATCCTAAGTCTAGCGTGTCTGCCAGTTCCACCACACCCGCATAATGTATTTATGACGAATACTATAAGTCATAAAATAGTGTGCCATGTAGGATTCGAACCTACGACCCTCTGATTAAAAGTCAGATGCTCTACCAACTGAGCTAATGGCACAAAAGTGGTGCCGGAGAAAGGACTTGAACCCTCAACCTACTGATTACAAGTCAGTTGCTCTACCAGTTGAGCTACTCCGGCGTCGATTAAATAATGGTGGAGGATGACGGGCTCGAACCGCCGACCCCCTGCTTGTAAGGCAGGTGCTCTCCCAGCTGAGCTAATCCTCCTGGGTATAATTTAGATGTTATAAGCTACTGAATCATTTTAAGTCCTATTGCTATGTAATAAATATTACAAGCATGGCAACGTCCTACTCTTGCAGGGGGAAACCCCCAACTACCATCGGCGCTGAAGAGCTTAACTACCGTGTTCGAGATGGGAACGGGTGTGACCTCTTCGCTATCGCCACCATACTTATAAAGTCTTTTAAGGACATTATTCATTATATCATTTTTAATGCAAATTGCAAGCATTATTTTGAAAGAAATTAATTGTTCTTTCAAAACTGAATAAAACAGATAATCTTCACAAATCAGGGGAATCAGCCCACTTACTTCTTACGTTATTTGGTTAAGTCCTCGATCAATTAGTATCCGTCAGCTACATACGTCGCCGTACTTACACCCCGGACCTATCAACCTCATCATCTCTGAGGGATCTTACTTACTTGCGTAATGGGAAATCTCATCTCGAGGGGGGCTTCATGCTTAGATGCTTTCAGCATTTATCCCGTCCACACGTAGCTACCCAGCTATGCCTTTGGCAAGACAACTGGTACACCAGCGGTGTGTCCATCCCGGTCCTCTCGTACTAAGGACAGCTCCTCTCAAATTTCCTGCGCCCGCGACGGATAGGGACCGAACTGTCTCACGACGTTCTGAACCCAGCTCGCGTACCGCTTTAATGGGCGAACAGCCCAACCCTTGGGACCGACTACAGCCCCAGGATGCGATGAGCCGACATCGAGGTGCCAAACCTCCCCGTCGATGTGGACTCTTGGGGGAGATAAGCCTGTTATCCCCGGGGTAGCTTTTATCCGTTGAGCGATGGCCCTTCCATGCGGAACCACCGGATCACTAAGCCCGTCTTTCGACCCTGCTCGACTTGTAGGTCTCGCAGTTAAGCTCCCTTATGCCTTTGCACTCTGCGAATGATGTCCAACCATTCTGAGGGAACCTTTGGGCGCCTCCGTTACTCTTTAGGAGGCGACCGCCCCAGTCAAACTGTCCACCTGACACTGTCTCCTGCCCCGATAAGGGGCATGGGTTAGAAGTCCAATACAATCAGGGTAGTATCCCACCAACGCCTCCTCCGAAGCTAGCGCTCCGGATTCTAAGGCTCCTACCTATCCTGTACAGATTGCATCAGAATTCAATATCAGGTTACAGTAAAGCTCCACGGGGTCTTTCCGTCCTGTCGCGGGTAACCTGCATCTTCACAGGTACTATAATTTCACCGAGTCTCTCGTTGAGACAGTGCCCAGATCGTTACGCCTTTCGTGCGGGTCGGAACTTACCCGACAAGGAATTTCGCTACCTTAGGACCGTTATAGTTACGGCCGCCGTTTACTGGGGCTTCGGTTCAAAGCTTCGCTTGCGCTAACCTCTTCCCTTAACCTTCCAGCACCGGGCAGGCGTCAGCCCCTATACATCACCTTGCGGTTTTGCAGAGACCTGTGTTTTTGCTAAACAGTCGCCTGGGCCTATTCACTGCGGCTCTCTCGGGCTTTAACACCCTACCAGAGCACCCCTTCTCCCGAAGTTACGGGGTCATTTTGCCGAGTTCCTTAACGAGAGTTCTCTCGATCACCTTAGGATTCTCTCCTCGCCTACCTGTGTCGGTTTGCGGTACGGGCACCTCCCGCCTCGTTAGAGGCTTTTCTTGGCAGTGTGAAATCAGGGACTCCAGGGAATAATTCCCCTCGCCATCACAGCTCAATGTTATAGAAATGGGATTTGCCTCATTTCACACCTCACTGCTTAGACGCGCATAACCAACAGCGCGCTCACCCTATCCTACTGCGTCCCCCCATTACTCAAACGGCGGGGAGGTGGTACAGGAATATCAACCTGTTATCCATCGTCTACGCCTTTCGGCCTCAACTTAGGTCCCGACTAACCCTGAGCGGACGAGCCTTCCTCAGGAAACCTTGGGCATTCGGTGGAAGGGATTCTCACCCTTCTTTCGCTACTCATACCGGCATTCTCACTTCTAGGCGCTCCACTAGTCCTTACGGTCTAACTTCGACGCCCCTAGAACGCTCTCCTACCACTCACATCTAAGATGTAAGTCCACAGTTTCGGTGCTCTGTTTAGCCCCGATACATTTTCGGCGCAGCGCCACTCGACCAGTGAGCTATTACGCACTCTTTAAATGGTGGCTGCTTCTAAGCCAACATCCTGGTTGTCTGGGCAACGCCACATCCTTTTCCACTTAACAGAGACTTGGGGACCTTAACTGGTGGTCTGGGTTGTTTCCCTCTCGACTATGAATCTTATCACCCACAGTCTGACTCCCAAACATAAATCATCGGCATTCGGAGTTTGTCTGAATTCGGTAACCCGGGATGGGCCCCTAGTCCAAACAGTGCTCTACCTCCGAGATTCTAAAGTTTGAGGCTAGCCCTAAAGCTATTTCGGAGAGAACCAGCTATCTCCAGGTTCGATTGGAATTTCACCGCTACCCACACCTCATCCCCGCATTTTTCAACATACGTGGGTTCGGGCCTCCAGTAAGTATTACCTTACCTTCACCCTGGACATGGGTAGATCACCTGGTTTCGGGTCTACGACCTCATACTAATTCGCCCTATTAAGACTCGCTTTCGCTGCGGCTCCGCATTCTCTGCTTAACCTTGCATGAAATCAGTAACTCGCCGGTTCATTCTACAAAAGGCACGCCATCACCCGTGACTCTCCCGAAGGAAAGTCAACAAGGGCTCTGACTACTTGTAGGCACACGGTTTCAGGATCTATTTCACTCCCCTTCCGGGGTGCTTTTCACCTTTCCCTCACGGTACTGGTTCACTATCGGTCACTAGGAAGTATTTAGCCTTGGGAGATGGTCCTCCCGGATTCCGACGGAATTTCACGTGTTCCGCCGTACTCAGGATACATGCTGGAGAGAATGAACTTTCGACTACGGGGCTATTACCCGCTACGGCGGACCTTTCCAGGTCGCTTCGCCTAATCCATTCCTTTGTAACTCCGTATAGCATGTCCTACAACCCCAGGAAGCAAGCTTCCTGGTTTGGGCTGTTCCCTTTTCGCTCGCCGCTACTCAGGGAATCGATTTTTCTTTCTCTTCCTCCGGGTACTTAGATGTTTCAGTTCTCCGGGTTTGTCTCGATTACGCTATGTATTCACGTAAACGTACTACTCCATTACGAGCAGTGGGTTTCCCCATTCGGAAATCTTCGGATCAAAGCTCACTTACAGCTCCCCGAAGCATATCGGTGTTAGTGCCGTCCTTCATAGACTCCTAGTGCCAAGGCATCCACCGTGCGCCCTTTCTAACTTAACCAAAAAATAGGTCTTAACGTCGCATTGCGTCGCTAATTCTTATCTTTTAAATAAACGTGATCTTACAGCGATGTAAAAATCTACGTTTCGTAAAAAGGTCGTTCTTTAAAATAAACAAAGTTCTGTTTATCATAGATAAACGAAGTTCTGTTTATCTTGGTTGATTCTTGATTTGTTTCAATTATTGTTTTATCCAGTTTTCAAAGAACAAGTTTTGAATTATTATTAGTATCCATAAAGACACAAAAAAATGGTTTTATGGCCGATTAATTAAGCGAAGCTTAATTAATCTTTAATAAACCTTCAAAACTGAACGCAAAACGTCGATTTTCCGTATGCCTAGCTTTCATACACCAAAGGTGTAATCCAACTATGGACATATATCCTTAGAAAGGAGGTGATCCAGCCGCACCTTCCGATACGGCTACCTTGTTACGACTTCACCCCAATCATCTGTCCCACCTTCGGCGGCTGGCTCCCCTAAGGGTTACCTCACCGACTTCGGGTGTTACAAACTCTCGTGGTGTGACGGGCGGTGTGTACAAGACCCGGGAACGTATTCACCGTGGCATGCTGATCCACGATTACTAGCGATTCCGGCTTCATGCAGGCGAGTTGCAGCCTGCAATCCGAACTGTGAACGGTTTTATGGGATTAGCTCCCCCTCGCGGGTTGGCGACCCTCTGTACCGTCCATTGTAGCACGTGTGTAGCCCAGGTCATAAGGGGCATGATGATTTGACGTCATCCCCACCTTCCTCCGGTTTATCACCGGCAGTCACCTTAGAGTGCCCAACTTAATGATGGCAACTAAGATCAAGGGTTGCGCTCGTTGCGGGACTTAACCCAACATCTCACGACACGAGCTGACGACAACCATGCACCACCTGTCACCACTGTCCCCGAAGGGAAAAGTATATCTCTATACCGGGCAGTGGGATGTCAAGACCTGGTAAGGTTCTTCGCGTAGCTTCGAATTAAACCACATGCTCCACCGCTTGTGCGGGTCCCCGTCAATTCCTTTGAGTTTCAGCCTTGCGGCCGTACTCCCCAGGCGGAGTGCTTAATGCGTTAGCTGCAGCACTAAGGGGCGGAAACCCCCTAACACTTAGCACTCATCGTTTACGGCGTGGACTACCAGGGTATCTAATCCTGTTTGCTCCCCACGCTTTCGCGCCTCAGCGTCAGTTACAGACCAGAAAGCCGCCTTCGCCACTGGTGTTCCTCCACATCTCTACGCATTTCACCGCTACACGTGGAATTCCGCTTTCCTCTTCTGTACTCAAGCCTATCAGTTTCCAATGACCTTCCCCGGTTGAGCCGGGGGCTTTCACATCAGACTTAACAGGCCGCCTGCGCGCGCTTTACGCCCAATAATTCCGGACAACGCTTGCCACCTACGTATTACCGCGGCTGCTGGCACGTAGTTAGCCGTGGCTTTCTAATAAGGTACCGTCAAGGTACGGGCAGTTACTCCCGTACGTGTTCTTCCCTTACAACAGAGCTTTACGATCCGAAAACCTTCTTCGCTCACGCGGCATTGCTCCATCAGACTTTCGTCCATTGTGGAAGATTCCCTACTGCTGCCTCCCGTAGGAGTCTGGGCCGTGTCTCAGTCCCAGTGTGGCCGATCACCCTCTCAGGTCGGCTACGCATCGTTGCCTTGGTAGGCCATTACCCCACCAACTAGCTAATGCGCCGCGGGCCCATCCTGCAGTGACAGCCGAAACCGTCTTTCAGAGTTCGTCCATGCGGACGAACTGATTATTCGGTATTAGCCCCGGTTTCCCGGAGTTATCCCCATCTGCAGGGCAGGTTGCCCACGTGTTACTCACCCATCCGCCGCTAACAAACTTTGAAGCAAGCTCCAAAGTTTGTTCGCTCGACTTGCATGTATTAGGCATGCCGCCAGCGTTCGTCCTGAGCCAGGATCAAACTCTCCATAATACTGGCTAGCCGATACGCAGCACATTGCGTTGTCAACTTCTCTCACTTAGTCAGTCACGTACTAATGTACGCTCCTTCCTTCGCTCAATCGTTTCCTAGCACTGCACTACGTCTCGACCGCCAGAACAAGAAGAAAATGAAAGCTCATTTCTTTTTGCTGGCATTAATAGTTGTAGCGTTAACTACATCTATTGAATGACAATTTTGTTTCATATAGAAACATTTATACTCAAGTGCGCCGAAGCGTCCTGAGTTTTTGATTATACCATGTAAACATGGATAATCTTTGTTAATCATATCGTGTAAACACGAATGACTTATATCGACGTTTTGCTGTTCAGTTTTCAAGGTTCATAACAGAGGAAGCGTTTCGTGTTCCTCTTTTTCGTATAATGCCGTTTCGCAACAGCAACTCTTATATCATAACATGCTTTATTCACCGTGTCAACAACTAATTTCAATTTCTTTTTCGTTGTTTAAGTGGTTGTATCGGCAACGTCATTAAATATAACATGTCTCTTTTAGAAATGCAACATTAAATTTAAAAAGAGTTTAGTTTACTTTCTAATCAAGTATAAAAAAACATACAAACCCTTTGGTATGAAGGGTTTGTATGTCCATTAACTCATTAATCTTTATTGCGCATTTGTGGAAAGAGGAGAATATCTCTTATTGAAGGTGCATTCGTTAAAAGCATTACAAGACGATCTATTCCGATACCTAGCCCACCTGTAGGCGGCAAACCATATTCTAAAGCTTCAATAAAGTCCTCGTCCATTTCATGTGCTTCGTCATTACCTTGTTCTTTTTCTACTAGTTGTGCTTCAAAACGTTCACGTTGATCAATAGGATCATTGAGTTCTGTGAATGCATTAGCGTGTTCACGTCGTACTATGAACAATTCAAAACGATCTGTAAAGCGTCCATCTTCTGGATTTTTCTTCGCTAAAGGAGAAATTTCCACTGGATGCCCAAATATAAATGTAGGTTGTACCAGTTCTTCTTCTACTTTTTGTTCAAAGAACTCATTTAGCACATGACCAACTTCCATAGCCGCAGTAACATCTACCCCGTGTTCCTTAGCAAGTGCTTGCGCTTCCTCTTTAGACATTTCATTCCAGAAGTTAACGCCTGTATATTCTTTTACAGCATCAGCCATATGCAGTCGTTTCCAACCAGGAGCCAAGTTAATGATGTCGTCTCCATATGTTACTTCCATAGTACCTAAAACTTCTTGTGCGATATGCGCAATCAAGTTTTCAGTTAAAGCCATGATGTCGTTATAATCAGCGTATGCTTCATAAAGCTCAATCATTGTAAATTCAGGGTTATGACGTGTTGAGATTCCTTCATTACGGAATACACGACCGATTTCATATACCTTTTCAAGTCCACCTACAATTAATCGTTTCAAATGGAGTTCAATTGCAATACGCATGTAAAGCTCCATATCCAATGTATTATGGTGCGTAATGAAAGGACGTGCAGCCGCACCACCCGGAATAGAGTGCAACATTGGTGTTTCGACTTCTAAAAATCCTTGGTCATCTAAGTAGCGACGCATTGATTGAATGATTTTACTTCTAAGTACAAATTTTTCCTGACTACCTTCTGTAGTTATCAAGTCAAGATAACGCTGACGATAGCGTTGCTCTACATCCTGAAGACCGTGGAATTTTTCAGGTAACGGACGAAGCGCCTTCGTTAAAAACGTAAACTCTTTTACTTTAATAGAGAGTTCTCCAACCTTCGTTTTAAAAACTGTTCCAGATACACCTATGATATCGCCAAGGTCTATTGTTTTATAAAGACTGTATGCTTCTTCACCAATTGCATCTTGTCTAACATAAATTTGTATTTGACCCCCAAAGTCTTGTATGTGCGCAAAACCAGCTTTTCCTTTGCCGCGATTTGTCATAACACGACCCGCTACGGTTACTTCATATGATGCTTCTTCAAGATCCTCTTTTGTTAATGCATCATATTCACTATGGATTGCATTAGATAGATGTGTCCGTTCAAATCTTGAACCAAACGGATCTAGGCCACTTTCTCTTATATCTGACATCTTCTGGCGTCTCACCAGAAGCTGATCATTTAATTCATCAAGATGGGACATTTGTGACACTCCTTATTTTATATAATTACTATTTTCTATTGTACACAAAAAAAAGAGTTACCACAACGAGTGGCAACCCCTTTCTATTTGAGCTAGACAGTACTTACGTCTAGTAGCCCACAGCCTTGTTCCATTACTTCTTAGACAAAAGTATTATAAAGATTCGTAAATTGATCCCTAATCTCTGTTGAATCAATAAATTCCCAAACCTTTTCTTTGCCATGTATTCCTTCACAGTAAATCTGAATGCAGAATTATTAATTCCAACCATAGATGCCATAACGACTTTGTTATCCATTGAAGTGTTACTGATATTAAAAGGTTTGCTCTTTAAATCAATCGCTTTACTTCGCCCATCAAAGTATACAAATACAAAAACCTATTTTAGTAATCCTTCGACCCCATTACTTTTCTTCCACAACACAACGCCCTCATCTTTAACTACAGACCTATCTGAATACGACTCGCCATTTAATGGATCCGTAACTATTGGGTTAATTTCAAGCAAAGGAATTAAAACAAACGCACGCTCATGCATACGTGGATGTGGTATCAATAAATTCTCTGTTTCAATATTATCTTGATTATAAAGTAAAATGTCTAGATCTACTGTCCTTGGACCCCACCTAATATCCCGGACTCGCCCCTGACCTTTTTCAACGTTCTGACAGATAGTTAGCAATTCCTGCGCTACTAAGTTAGTTTTCACGAAAACCACTAAATTTAAAAATTCCGCCTGATCTGTATAACCAATTGGCGCAGTTTCATAAATTGAAGAAACCTCGAGAACATTTATAGCTTCGTGCGAATGAAGTGCACGAACCGCTTCGGTTAAATGATGGAGTCTATCCCCAATATTTGAGCCTATCGAAATATATGACGCGTTCAAACGAAGCGCCCCCTTGTAATATCTACCGCTACTGACGCGTAATGGCCCGGAATTGGTGGATCAGGCTTAATGAGCACAATGCGAACCCCGTAAACTTTCCCCTTAAATACTTCTAATAAGTATTCTGCCATTTTTTCAGCCACTGTTTCGATAAGTTTAAAAGGTGCACCCTCAACGATTGATTGGCAAATCATAAAGACTTCTGCATAGTTCACAGTTTTATCCAAATCATCCGTTGTGCCCGCAACCGACAAATCAGTAGCCAGCGATACCGTTACACGAAAGCGCTGCCCGAGTTTTGTTTCCTCCGCTAGCGCACCATGATAACCATAAAACGCCATTTCGTTTAAATGAATATAATCCATATTAGATCCCCCCTACTCACTAAAGACAGATTTACCTGTTAGCACGTCCATCATTTTTGCCGTACGTGCTATTTCTTTTACATCATGCACGCGCATAATATGGCATCCCTTTTCAATTCCAAAACAAACCGTCGCCGCAGTTCCTTCAAGTCGCTCTCCAACTGGAAGACCAAGGACGTTCCCGATTAACGACTTTTTCGATGTGCCAAGTAAAATCGGGTAGCCCATATTCGAAATTCTCCGAAGTCCTTGCATAGCCAAAATGTTTTGTTTCGTGTCCTTTGCGAAGCCAATACCCGGATCCAGCCAAATGTTTTTGGTAATAACGCCTGCCTTTTCTGCGATTAAAACACTTTCTTCCAAATCCGCAAGCAGTTCTTCTATTAGCTGTCCTTCATATATAGCTTGATTACGATTATGCATTAGAATAATCGGCACGCCATAAGTTGCAGCTACATTTGCTATTTCTGGCTCACGCTTCGCTCCCCAGACATCATTAATAATACTAGCACCCGCTTTAACCGCAGCTTCTGCTACACCTGCTTTATATGTATCAATAGATACTGCACAACCGAGTTCTTTCGTTAATGCCTCTATTATAGGAACCGTGCGTTCGAGCTCTTCTTCAAGTGAAACCGGTGCATGCCCTGGTCGTGTTGATTCTCCACCAACATCAATAATTTTAGCTCCATCACGGATCATTTCTTCAGCATGACTTAATGCTGCATCAATTCGACCATATTTTCCGCCATCTGAAAACGAATCTGGGGTCACGTTTAAAATCCCCATAATCACCGTTTCTTTTCGAAAATCGATTTCCGTATCCCCGAAACGATAAACAGTTTGCGCATGATTCAACTCCATTAATGTCCACCTTCTTTCAACTGAACAATTGCCTGCTCATAAAGATTATACAATTTATTATAATAAACACCTGAAGCACCCGGTAAAATTACTTCCCCTATACTCGAAAGGGGGACAAGTTCTTGAATCGCATTCGTTACAAATATTTCATCCGCTTGCTCCACATCGGATTTAGTATAAAATCCTTCATTTACTATAATAGCTGCATCCTGCGCCAGGTCCATTAAAAACGATCTAGTCGTCCCTGGTAAAATTCCCGTTCCAATAGCAGGCGTGAATAGAACATTGTCTCTCACCCAAAACACATTGGAAGTAACGCCTTCAGCAACAAAACCTTCAGACGTTACAAATAATCCTTCTAAGTCTTTTAAAGAAGGTAGTTCTAGCCGACCACGTACATTATTCAAGAAGTTATGTGACTTATGACGAATACTACTTTCAGGACTATTGCGCGATGTTTCGAGCCAAACCCCTTTTTTCGATACTCCGCGGGCAGCTGGAAGCAAAGCTTTTCTGAACAAAATTACATTCGGCATTGAATAAGCGGAAGGTGCAAGCCCGATGTCATGCACACCACCAGAAACATTTAATCTGAAATAACCATCTTCACCGCCATTTGCATCATTAAGTTCTTTTACCACGCTCAATATCTCTGCTTCAGTATAAGGCATATAGATTTTATATTCTTCAAGTGCATTACCTAACCTTTCCATATGCGCTTGAAATAAAAACGTATTACCATCATACGTTCGAAACGTCTCAAAGAAACCAACGCCGTATAAAAAACCATGATCATACGGTGAAATCTTTATATCCTCAGCCTTTACATACTCGCCGTTTATCCAACACAACATGTTTTTCACCTTACTTCTTCAGCCATCACTTTCGCCTGCCATAATGCTTTCGCCTTACCAATGGACTCAATATATTCCTCAGAAGGAACTGAATCTGCAACCAATCCTGCACCAGCTTGAATATGGACCTTTTCATTTTGAATAAAAGCCGTGCGAATCACAACATTTAACTCAAAGTCACCATTGAAACCAAACCAGCCGATAGAACCCGTGTACAAACCTCTGCGAACTGGTTCAAGTTCTTCGATAATTTCCATTGTACGTAATTTCGGTGCCCCGGTAATTGTGCCCCCTGGGAACACACCTCTAACAATTGCTGCATTTGAAATGCCTTCAGCTGCCGTGCCGCGTACATTCGAAACAAGATGCATGACGTGTGAATACTTTTCGATGACTAAAAACTCATTTGTCTCTACTGTTCCGGATTCACAAATACGCTTAAAGTCTTCACGCTCTAAATCAACAAGCATAATATGTTCGCCAGTCTCTTTCTTATTCGACAACAAGTCAGCTTCATACGACGCATCTTCCTCTTGATTCGTTCCTCTCGGTCTTGTCCCTCCGATTGGGCGCGTACTTAGTTCCGTCCCTCTCTTTTTCAGGAGGAGTTCCGGTGAACCGGACACAACCGCAAATTCTTTTGCCCCAATTGCCCCCATATAAGGAGAAGGGTTGAATGAGCGAAGCGCTTCATACATCGTAAGCGGGTCTGCTGTTAATGATTTTGACTGTCTAACTGTAAGATTTACTTGAATCACTTCATCTTTGGCAATATAGTCCTGCACATCACGCACCATCTGCTCAAACTGTGGTCCAGTTACAGATACCTCTCGGTTATACGAGTTCTCGGGAATATCTACCGCTTCGCCCGGCTTAAATAATTGTTTTTCTAATCCCATTGATGCAGCTTCCATCCATTTTGAAGCTATGTCAGTTGGATTGAGACCACTATTTGAAAGTGTCATAAAGTATGCTGTTTCTGTTTTAAGATCTAAAATCGCCCATTCTTCGAATAAATAAAAGAACAAATCCGGCGTATCTAAATCATCTTCAGCAATTACAGGTAATGTCTCATAACGTCTGACGTAATCATAGCTAATAAAACCAGCTACGCCTCCCTGAAATTCAGGTAATTCCGGAATCGCTTCTACTTCGTAGGCACTCACAAAATCAGTAAGCAAGTCAAGTGGCTCACCATTTCTCACTTCTTCCTTACCATCACGCCATTTAATATGTAAATTATTATCTCCACCCGCACTTAAAACAGCCAATGGATTAATACCAGCTATGCACAATTCTCCACTACGTCCGCTTTCAAGCAGTAAATGTTCTTCGCAGTCCGTTGCTAGATATTTATATGCGTAAAAAAATTCTTCCTTAGTCATTGCTTGAGTAGAATAATTAAGTATTTGGCGCACCATTTTTAATTCCCCCTGATATAAATTACTCCTTCTATCTTAACGTAAAAAACCATTTTTATGCTACTAGGATACATAAATAAGAGAAAAAAAGAAGGAGCATAATAGGCCCCTTCTCTTTAATACTTATTAATCATCAAAATGGTAAAGAGGTGTGCTTAAGTAGCGTTCTCCATTTGACGGTAAAATTGCGACAACTGTTTTCCCTTTGCCAAGCTTTTTGGCCACTTGAAGTGCTGCATGAATCGCCGCTCCTGATGAAACACCACCAAGAATACCTTCTTCACGCGCTGTACGTCTTGCAGTTTCATAAGAATCTTCATTTGATACGAGTATAATTTCGTCATATATTTCAGTGTCTAGCACTTTTGGAATAAATCCTGCACCAATTCCTTGGATTTTATGTGGTCCAGGCTTTCCACCAGATAAAACAGGAGAGTCTGTTGGCTCAACTGCAATAATCTTCACATCTGGAAAACGTTCTTTTAATACACTACCTACACCTGTAATCGTTCCACCTGTTCCAATACCAGAAACAAAAGCATCTACTCTATCGAGCGCATCTGCAATTTCTGGACCTGTCGTCAAGCGATGAATTTCCGGGTTTGCTTCATTGTTAAACTGTTGTGGCATGAACCAACCATTTTCTTCTGAAAGTTCTTCAGCTTTTCCAATAGCACCCTTCATACCTTCAGCACCTGGTGTAAGGACAAGATCTGCTCCGTACGCACGAAGTAAATTACGTCGCTCGGAACTCATTGTATCTGGCATAACAAGTACTGCTTTGTAACCTTTAGCCGCAGCAATCATTGCAAGACCAATCCCAGTATTACCACTAGTTGGTTCAACGATCGTGCCGCCCTCTTTTAACTCTCCAGATTTTTCAGCCGCCTCAATCATAGCAAGCGCTATACGATCCTTAACACTTGAGCCCGGGTTAAAGTATTCTAATTTTAAATAAACATCTGCATCTTCTGCACCTGTTAATCTATTTAGTTTAACAAGTGGTGTTTTTCCAACTAAATCCGCTACCGAATTCCCGACAATTGTCATATATAACATCCCCTAATCCCTACTATTTTGGTGTGCTTTAATATTTTTATCATACTACTAATTTATGGTTATTGTCAATGTGTAACTACAGATTTATCAATCATCTATACCTCATTCAAAATTGTTCAACGCTAAATATACAAAAATCGTCTTGCAATACCGATATTCATCAGCTGTAAGACGATTTCCATGATTTATTCTCCGTAAAACCACTTAGCATTAAACTCTTTCCAAAACGCTTCAGGACTTACCGATTCTGGCAACTGTTCCATCGCCAACTCACGCCTAATGTGATCTTTTACTTCTTTAAATTTAAATGATTGACCTTGAATAACATTACTTACACGTAAAATTGCATACGTTCCATCATTTAATGCAATAATTTCACTTGTTGATTCTTCCTTCGTTTTCGCGGCAGTTTCAACAATTTTTCTATCAATATTTTCATTCGCATCATTAATATAGCCAATATCTCCGCCCAGATTTGCCGAAGCTGCATCTATTGATCGTTCCTTAGCTAGAACGCTAAAGTTTGAGCCACCAGATAACTCACTCAACGTTTGTTTTGCATCTTCTTTTGAGGCCAGGTATATAATTGCTGTGCGATAAGCCGTTTTAATGTTGTAAAGTGAAGCATATTTATCGTAATTGTCTTTAATAGCCTTATCTTTTATAACAATATCTTTTGTTAACACCTTTTCCAGTATTAACATAGATCGAATCTTTTGCCGCTCTCCCCCTGTATCTAATCCAGAAAATGCTTGATTATCGACGGAGTGAATAAGGGCCAGTTCTAGATCAATCTCCTTCTCAGAAACATTGATTCCGTAATCCTTTGCCGCTGTATCCATGACTTTATCATTAACTAAAGCAAGCAATGTTTCACGACCGACTTCTTTTTCCATAGCAGTCATCCAAACTTCTCGTGTTATCGGTACGCCTTTAACCGATGCGACTTCTTCACCCGTCTTCCAAGATTTGTCCGGAATGATCCATGCGATGAACCAAAAAACATTACAAACTAAAAGAACAGCAATTAATAAAAGTAACGGTTTTGTCTTTAGTTTGCGCGTTTCATTTCCGGCCACTATTTCCTCACGACTGCGACCGTATTTCATTTAGAAAACCTTTCAATTCTTCTTCCGGAAACACATAAGCCTCTAAACAAAAATGGCAGCTCGCTTCGGCTTGTCCATCTTCTTCGATTATATCAACTATTTCTTTTTCGCCTAGTCCGATAATCGCATTACCGAAGCGTTCTCTTGAGCAATTACATTCAAACTTAACGTCCATTCGATCAAGAACATGAACATTTTCAGCACCAAGCACTGTATCTAAAATTTCTTCGGGTGTTAGTCCCTTATCTATCATTGTTGATATAGGTTCCATTTTAGATATATAACTTTCCAATAACGATATGGTTTCATCCGTCGCCCCAGGCATTACTTGAATAATAAAACCGCCAGCAGCTTTCACTGTATTGTCTGGATTTACGAGTACACCCAGCGCTACTGCCGAAGGAACTTGTTCAGAGTCTACAAAGTATTGCGTAAAGTCTTCCGCTATTTCCCCGGAAACTATTGGTGTTTGACCTGTGAAAAAGTCACGTAGCCCCAGATCCTTAACTACAGTTAACATACCTTCTGTTCCAACCGCACGCTTAACATCGAGCTTACCGGCTTCACTTAACTCAAAATGTGTTTGCGGGTTTATAGCATATCCACGAACTTCCCCATGGGCATTTGCATCAATAATCATTGCACCTAGTGGGCCATTCCCCTGAACTTTCACAGTAATCTTATCTTCGCCTTTAAGCATCGCACCCATCATCACTGATGCAGTCATCGCTCTACCTAGTGCGGCGGTCGCAGTTGGCCACATTCCATGCCGGCTCTGTGCTTCGCTGATTGTATCTGTTGAACGAACAGCATACGCACGAACCGTCCCTTCAAATGCAATTGCTTTTACTAAATAATCATTCATTCATTTCTACTCCTTCAATATAAATGTTGAAATTAATCTCACAAAATACACTCAAACAATGTAGTTCATTTATATATTACGTTCATAAATCAAATGTAGTCCTTTTAAAGTTAAATAATTATCAACTACATCAATTACTTCCGTTTCACTAGCAATTAAATCCGCCAGCCCGCCTGTTGCAATGACAGTCGGTTTCTCTTTACTCTCTGCTTTCATCCGGTTAACAATGCCTTCAACTTGCCCAACATAACCATATACAATTCCAGCCTGCATGGCCGATACTGTATTTTTGCCAACCACACTTTCTGGTCTAGCCAATTCAATACGTGGCAATTTAGATGCGCGGTCAAAAAGTGCCTCCATTGATATACCTACACCTGGCGCAATCGCCCCACCCATATAGCCACCATCACTATTGACATAGCAATACGTTGTTGCAGTTCCAAAATCCACAATAATAAGTGGACTACCATACTCTTCGATTGCAGCTACAGCATTAACAATCCTATCTGCACCCACTTCACGCGGATTATCATATTTAATATTTAGTCCTGTTTTAATTCCTGGGCCAACTATTAGTGGTTTTCTATTAAAATATTTCTGACACATCTGCTCCAATGGGAACATCACGGGCGGTACGACAGAAGAAATAATAATGCCATTCACATCTTCAAACTTCAAACCAACATGAGTAAAAAGAGATTTAACTTGCATCGCATACTCATCTTCCGTTTTTTGTCGATATGTTTCCATTCTCCAATGATGTTTTAATTCTCCGTCTTCATACACACCAAGAACAATATTTGTATTCCCTGTATCCATCACTAATAGCATAGTAAATCCCTCATTCACTTATAGATTTTCCAACATATCATACCACATTTAAGAAAATAAAAAAGAGCTGACTGCTTCAAATAGAAACAGTCAGCTCTCACTTTTAATCTTTACGTTCTTCTTGAAATCCATCTATTGGCGGCTTTGGTTCAGATTCCTTTGGCAAATCACCAATTGATGGATCTGATGGTGCACCAACTGAATCAGAAAAATCACTGTTTTTTTCATCTTTAACAACTTCTGTAACCAAAACATCTGGTTTATTATCATATCCACGCTCTGGCAATGTACCATGATCTTTCAAATGGTTAATTTGCTCAGCATCTAGCGTTTCTACTTCTAGAAGGGTTGTGGCAATTAAAGTTAGAAGCTCTTTTTGCTCCGTAAGAATCTTAGTCGTGCGCGCATACTGTTCCTTAACAATTCTTTGCATTTCAGAATCAATCTCATATGCAATCGTTTCAGAATAATTTTGCTCATTACTAAAATCTCTACCAAGGAAAACTTGCCCACCTTGTGCCGGTCCAAATTGAATCGGTCCAAGCTTTTCACTCATTCCGTATTCTGTAACCATTGCACGAGCAATTCCAGTAGCACGTTGGAAGTCATTATGTGCACCAGTAGATACTTCGCCCAGAATGATTTCTTCTGCAACACGTCCTCCAAGTAGGCCGGAAATCTTATCCAGAAGTTCCGGTTTTGTCATGAAGTAACGATCCTCTTTAGGAAGCATAACCGCATAACCGCCAGCCTGACCACGAGGAACAATCGTTACTTTGTGAACTATTTCAGCATCATCTAAAGTTAAGCCAACTACAACGTGACCCGCTTCATGGAACGCAACAATATTACGTTCTTTAGTTGAAATAACACGACTCGTTTTCGCAGGACCAGCAATAACTCGGTCTGTAGCTTCGTCTATATCAGACATGTCAATTTTCTTTTTATTACGCCTCGCTGCAACAAGCGCTGATTCGTTTAGCAAGTTTTCAAGATCAGCACCTGAAAATCCTGGTGTACGTTGTGCCAATGCTTTTAAATTAACCGTATCATCGAAAGGCTTGTTACGAGAATGTACTTTAAGAACTGCTTCTCTTCCTTTAACATCTGGACGACCTACCGTAATTTGACGGTCAAATCGACCTGGACGAAGAAGTGCTGGATCCAAAATGTCTGCTCTGTTTGTAGCTGCAATGATAATAATTCCTTCATTTACACCAAAGCCGTCCATTTCAACAAGTAATTGGTTAAGTGTTTGTTCACGTTCATCGTGTCCACCGCCAAGACCCGCACCACGTTGACGACCCACCGCATCAATCTCATCAATAAAGATAATACAAGGTGAATTCTTTTTTGCATTTTCAAATAGGTCACGAACTCGTGATGCACCGACTCCTACAAACATTTCTACGAAGTCTGAACCCGAGATAGAGAAGAACGGAACGCCCGCTTCACCTGCAACAGCACGTGCAAGCAACGTTTTACCTGTACCCGGAGGTCCTACAAGCAAGATACCTTGTGGAATTCGAGCACCAACTTCAATAAACTTACGTGCGTCTTTCAAGAAGTCAACAACCTCAACAAGCTCTGCCTTCTCCTCATCTGCACCAGCAACATCATCAAAACTTACTTTAGCTTTATCATCAGTGTGTAGCTTCGCTTTACTCTTACCAAAATTCATTACTCGGCCACCGCCTCCGCCGCCTTGCGATTGGTTCAGCAAGAAGAAGAAGAGAATAATGATAATAATGAAAGGTACGAGCCCTGTGAAAAACGCAACAAGTGGACTAGTTTTAGGTGCTGGTTCGTACTTAATGACTGTTTTTTTCGTTAATGCAACTTCGTCAATTAAATTAAGCAAACTCTCATTGCTCTGTGGAATGTTCGTAATGAAGGTCTCGCCTTCCTTATAACCTTCCATTTCACCATTTACTTCATAAACAAGTCGATCTGGTTGGAGTGTTGCACTAGTTACTTTTCCACTTTCCAACGCAGTTCTGAACTCGTCATAGGTAATAGGCTTTATCTTCGGATCAGTATTGTTCAGTGAACCAAAAATTCCCATTATCGCAAGGAATATTAGTCCGTATAATAGAAAGTATCGAAGTATACGATTCATCCCAAAGCCTCCTCATATCTTTAAACAGAAAACTATTGTAAATCTTATCATAAGTTAGTTTGAACTCCAACGAAAATGCTTTACTTCATAATTAGTAGATTGAAGTTTTACTTTCCCCGTAAAAAGCTTCCAACTTCCCTAGCCAATTAGGGTTTGTCGGAGGTTTCAAAAAGAGTAAATTTCTTTTTTCAATACTCCGATATATGATAGGTTTCTGTATTTTTCCATATAATCTAACCCGTATCCAACGACAAATGCATCTGGTACTTCGAAACAAATATGATCCGCTTCTAAATTCACTTTTCGACCACTCGGCTTATCGAGGAGTGTAACAATCTTAATTGAATTCGCTTTTCTATACTTCATTAAATCAACGAGATAGCTAAGTGTTTTACCGCTATCGATAATATCTTCAATTATTAATACATCGCGACCCTCAACACTTGTATTCAAGTCCTTCACGATTTTTACTTCTCCTGACGAAACGGTCGCATTGCCATAACTTGATATATCCATAAAATCAAGTTCAATATGAGTGTCAATTCGTTTTATAAGATCACTCATAAAAGGTAAAGCACCTTTTAATACACCTATAGCGAGTGGAAACTTATCTTTATACTCTTCGGTAAGCAAAGCACCGAGTTCAACAACTTTTTCCTGAATTTCTTCTTCAGTAATTAGCACTTCTTGAATGTCTTTGGCAAGCATTATATTTCCTCCTTTTCCAAACGAATCACTTAACACTTTTCGAATACAAATATGTATTTGCTAGCGTCTGTTTTTCTTTTAGTAAACGAAACTCCATACCGCAATCCAGGCACAGCACAAACTTCGTCCTGTGCCGTTACTATAATTGGTAATCGATCACGTTCGATTTTACTAACTTTTTCATCAATAAACAATCTTGATAATCGTTTTGCATGGTTCATGCCCGGCAACAGCATGCGATCGCCGTCTTTCCTTCTTCTAATCGAAAGGGGGAGCGACACATCCGGTAAATCAAAGTACATAATATCTTCCTTATTCGTAAATACACTGATATCTACTTCGTCTACTTTAGCCCAAAAAAGCAGTGAATGATCCTCCCAATCTATTTTCAAACCCCTTGGCATATCCTTTTGAGTGCTGACAGTTAGATTTTTATGTACTTTCATAAATTTCAGGTCATCATACTCCCGGATAAATCGATAGCCTTGTGGTAAGTCGATTGAAGTGCTTCCATCTGTTGAATGAAGCTGTTGAAACAGCAAATCAACAAGACTGATTTTATAATAAATAGGTACATCTTCCTCATCATAAAGATAACCTAATAATAGTGTAATCATTCGTCTTTGTAAAGCAGTTGGCATGCGACTAAGTCTTACACGATTTACGGATGGAAGTCTCTCATCTGTAAATTCAACAATCTCTTCTAATTGCTCTTTTGCTAACGACTTGAGGAAATTTTCATCTTCCTGGATATTGATTGTCACGGTGACTACTCTTTCTGCCGCACTTCGGTTTTCTGCAATAATTAAAGGCGTAATATGTCGACGAAATCTATTGCGCATATAGTCATCACTGTTATTACTGGGGTCTTCACGAAACACTAATTCATTTTGTGCAACGTATGAATAAAGGGCATCCTTTATTAGCGGTAAAAATGGTCGAATAATAACGCCACCCTTAACATTTCGCTTAATCGGTATACCAGATGGCGTAACACCTTTTGTCACTTGCATTAAAACAGTTTCAAGCTGATCTTCCGCATGGTGCGCTGTCACTAAGACATCATATTTATGTTCGCTCATTACTTTAGCGAAAAAATCATACCTGCCATTACGACAAACAGTTTGTACGTTCCCACCTCCACTTTTAATAATCTCAGGTACAGGAACACTACCGCCGAAAAAAGCAATACCTAACGACTTACATAAATCTTTAACAAGTAATCCATCTGCTGCTGATTCAGGCCCTCTCAACATATGGTCGACATGAACAGCAGCAACTTCCACACTAAGCACTTTACGATTTACCGCAAGAAAATGCAGCAACGCTACAGAATCCACGCCTCCTGAACAAGCAACAAGTATGCGATTTCCAGTCGATAGTAAATCTTGGTCTTGTATAAAAGCCATAACTTTCTTACCAAGTCTATCCACTACCACACCCTCTTCCTTTTATTAATTTGAAAGCATCTACCGAGCTGTAAGTTGCGAATACGGTGTGAAACTTGACCATTCAGTTAATACATGATCAATTTTCATAACTAGAATAGTACAATCATCTTCCACAGCCTGAAATTTTCGTTCCATCTCACCCATTATACGGTCTGCAATATATTCACAGTCATAATGACCATATTTTCTAATTGTATTGTACAGCGTCTTTTCCTGAATTTCTAGGGATATATCGCCCTGGAACATGCCATCTGTCATCATGACTAACACGTCACCTGACTTCAATTCTTCGTGTTTTGCTTCAATAGAAAATGAGGGAAGAAAACCAACCGGTACAGACTTACTATCAAGTCTCATAAAATCATTCCCACGTTTAATATACGTACTCATTGATCCTGCCTTCCAAGACCAAAGACGACCATCTTGCAAATCGACTAGCGCAAGATCAAGTGTCGCATACATATCATCAAGCCCATTTAAAGACATCATGTAATGAAGCGTATGCATCGCTGTTTCAGGATCCATTTTACGGTCTAGACACTCTCTCATCAAGCGAATTACTTTCCGACTTTCATGATAAGCATTTAAATCCTGACCCATACCATCCGATAAAAGTACTGCAGTTAATCCATCGTGAATCGAGAATACTTCATATGCATCCCCTGCATGGAACGCGTCAGTTCCTGAAGTAGCAACAATCCCATAATCGAAAGTAAAACGAACCGCTGAACCAAGTGTAACCCTTAAATGAGGAAAAGGATCATCTTTAACTGAGGAATCAATTACTTTAAATGGCTCATCATATAAATCCTCTAGAATTGGCAAGATAAATCTTTCTGCTAGCGTTGTATCTGTTTCAAAATCAGACTTTTTCTCAGGTATACAACAAACAACTCTTCTCGCACCGCGTTCTTCCGATAAAACATCAACCTGAAAGTACTCTATTCCTTGTTCTGATAGACGCTTAGCTAATTCCTCCTCTGCGGGTCTAAATACCGCTATGTCCTCTTTAATATCTTTCATAACTTTATCTAAATGTGTGCTCATATCCCTTAATTGTAATGCTAACATTTTTCTACCATGTTGGAGTTGTCCATTCAAAAGCTTCGCGGCAGCCTGTTCTTCAAGCTCTTCAACAAGTCCGTTAAAACGGATACACTTATACTTGATTTTTACTTCAACCCGATGCCGAGAAGCTTTTTTTGTCATAGAATACGTGGCATCCCATTCGTTGATTAAACGATCCATATCCTCGTCTGAGCTTTCCCAACATTTTTCGAAACGAAAACACGATTGACAAATTAAGGGTGTAACTTTCAACTCATTATCCGCCGGTCCTCCCCGGTCTCCTGAGCGTCCGCCTACAAGTGTTGACATAAACTCCGCAAACTGCTGGAAATCATTAAGCTGCTCATCTAACCTTTCCGCAAGCCACTTCTGGCGTTTATCTGTCTCTTCTACTTTTTCCGGATAGAAAATACGCTGCAACGGCTCTACTTTTTTTGAGGGGATTACTAAAAACAAGAAAGTTGCTACGCCAATTGTTGTAAAATGCGTAATGTCGAGTGGTAACGTTAAATCATACATAAGAAAAAATACTGAAACTGCGCTAGCGCCTACAGCAATACCCAATTTTCCGAAACGCCTAAGCGCGCCTGCAAAAAAACCAGTCATACCATAAACCGCCATCATTCCCGTGAATGACAATTCAGCAACTCCAATAACAACCGCAATAATCATTGCAATCATAGTAGAAAACGGAAGACCTCCAGCTGAAGCTGCAATAAGAATGGCAAGATGTATTAGAACCCCTGATAGAGAGACGTGCCCAATCATAATGCCTTGCATGCCTGTCATCGCCATAGCTCCAATAATACATGCAGCTCCAAGTCTTTCTGGCGTCCATTCTCCAAAGTAAATGCGATCTGCCGGTGGAAATGCAATGAATAAAAAGAACGTCATAAATAATGCCAAAATTACTTCGAAGCCAATAAACAATTGAACATCAATTGGTAATTGACCGACATGCATTAGAAGTTGCCATATAACTTGGACGACTAATATACAGCCCGCAACTGTAAACTGGACTAACTTTTGAGCAAATCCATATCGAATAATAGTATTAAAAAGCGCAAGTTCCAGTAAATGAATGACGGCTTGTCCAACACCGAGGAACATACTACCGGCTAATCCGCCAATAAATACCCATAACAAATACTTTCTAAAACGGGCTCGCGCTAAAGCCCAGACCGGTAAAAAGAAGGGTACTGCTGCATCAAATAATACTGCCTGCGATAAAAGAAAAGAGCCAACAAGAAATAAAATCGTCATAATAATATCAATCTTCTTCTTCCCAATCATCTCAAAAAACACACTTACTTGTTGAACAATTGGTCTTTCCATATTCTCAGTTATCTTCATTTTTCATCCCCCTATGTCAACGTATGTTTGAGTATACATAGAAAGGGGAAAAGAATTTGTCTGTTCATGGCAACTAGATAATTAAATCTTTCGACTATTTCCGAACTCTTTTTCTGTTAACTTTAAAATATGCCATAGTACATTTACGTTATTTTTAGAAGGCGGCAATTTCTAATAACGATAGTATGAAGTTTAAACTATTTATATCTCGGTCTCAGACCATAATATATATAAAAGGGGTTGACACTTCGTTGACTCCAATGTAATATACATATTGTCCATTGTATAGGCGGTGTAGCTCAGCTGGCTAGAGCGTCCGGTTCATACCCGTAAGGTCGGGGGTTCGACTCCCTCCGCCGCCATATTTGAAATATCACGGGCTAAATAGTCCTAGCAGTCTCCATTTTAAAGGGAGACTGCTTTTTTTGTTGTTTTTTATCGTAATTGAGTCAATTTCATAATAGGAAAAAAAGTGACAGACATGAAAAGAACTCATGTCTGTCACTTCGGGATTTTATACATTTCCTTTAAATTGAAACAGCTAGCAAGTTACCCTCTTTTCGAGCCCCGGCCACCGCGTTTTGATTCTGTAGCTCTTTTTAGAGTGGTAAGCCGCTCTTCACTATCTTTTATAAATCGTGCCATTTTTTGCTCGAAATTTTCCGGACGTGCTGCAGGACTTGGTCTTCCACCTGGACGACCTCCGCCGCCACCTGGACGACCTCCGCCACCAGTACCACTAGTACGAGGGCGTTGCTGAGCTGGACGTTCTGGACGTTCAGATTCAGGTTTAGCTCTTCGAATCGACAGTCCAATTTTACCGTCAGATCCTACATTCATTACTTTTACTTCAACCGTGTCGCCGACTTTAAAATGATCGTTAATATCTTTAACATAACTATCCGCGACTTCACTAATATGGACCAATCCCGTTGAACCGTTCGGCAGCTCAACGAATGCTCCGAAGTTTGTAATTCCTGTGACCTTACCCTCTAACTTGCTATCTACTTCAATTGACATAAAAAAAATGCTCCTCCTTAAGATTTAAGCGGGCTCCACATGGGAAGCCTTCCAACCATATTCACGAGTCCTGATAAAATACAAGATTCCTATCATCATTATAACGGACAAAAAAAAGAGTGTCAATAAGACTACTCTTTTGAATCAGCTTTCTTTTCGTCCTTATCTACAGTTTTTGGAAGCGAAAAGATAATTTCATTCTTATCTGATAGAAAATATTCCTGCCTTGCTAGTTTTGCGATATACTCATCATCGCTCAACTTTGCAATTTGTATCGTCAGCGCTTGCTGTTCATTTTCAATTTCTTCAAGTTGAACAAGTAACGCCTTCTTTTCTTGCTCTTTCTTTGCTAAAATTTGATTTTGGTTAACAAAAGTATGCGTGAGTATGCTTAGAATAATTACCGCAGCAATTGCAAACACAGTTAGTCTGCGACGCAAACCAATCTTTTGCACTTTCCTTCGATGTTCTTTTTCTTTAAGCGTACGGACATAATCTGTTTGGATTGTTGAGACGGTTGCTGTAGGCTTACCCTTTTTTCTTAGTCCCATGCCCTTGCACTCCCTTTCAATATAGCTCCCTTAACATACATTCCTTAATGATATATCATTTCAGTTTGCTTTTAAAGGGATTTCTATAAAGCTTACGGAATGTTAAGACAAAAGGTCTACATAATAAGGCAATTATTCTTACCAAAAGCAGTGCAACTGTCCGAATAACAGTTACTAACATCCGGGCTATGAACCATAAAGGTTTTATAAGAAGTATTAAAACTACTCTTCCAATGACTCGTAAAGGTTTATGAAGATAACTGGCGTAGAGCAGAATCCCACTAAGTTGGGCAAAAGGATCATACACACGCCAAGCACCATCTCGGAAAATGAATAAAATATAGAATGTCCAAAAACCTGCTACAACCCAACCGGAAATTTCCAAAAAGGCTGCATATTTTCTAACTAAAGACTTTTTTCCGGCATTTCCAATTCCAGTTCCAATCATATCAATAAAAGCTGCCGATACAACGCCTGTTCCAACCATGGCTAGAAGGCTAAGAAACTGTACGGATAGGCTCATCCAAATAATTTATGGAGGAAGTTACGCGAACCTGATTCTTCTTCATCGTATTCAAGTGTGCCGACTGTGCCCTCTAGCGTGAGAAGTCCTTTGTCAACATCCAGATGTACAATGCGTAATTCCTCTCCGCGTATTTGGAGTAGTCCTTGTGAAGTTCGAATTATAAATTCTTCCTGGTCAAAGCGATCAATCGATTTTACAGATGTCAAATCCATCCGCTTACGATTGCGCATAGTTACGACATGATCACCCGACGGGATTGCGTATGTTGAGCTGTCTGTTTGAATTTGCATGTGCCTCCTCCTCCTGTGCTTGTACGTTCACTGCCATCTTATGCATACAATAAAAAAACATGACAAAGTTTCCCTTGTCATGTTATCTAAATATGTTGACTAAAATCTCAATTATAAAGAAAGTCGTTGAAACGGCTACCTTCCAGACTAAAGGTTACACGTCATTCTTTTAACAAAAATAGTTTATTTAATTACCTCTTCAGTCAACAAAGTATACATTGATTCAGCCTCTTCTTTTTTCGTTGTATTTTTCAACATTTCAACTTTGACCGTTACAACCTTTTGACCAAATCGAATGGCAATTTCATCACCTTCTTGAACCACTGAGGAAGCCTTCGCCACTTTCCCGTTAATTTCCACCCTACCTTGGTCAGACACTTGTTTAGCTAATGTTCTTCGCACTATAATACGTGAAACTTTCAAAAACTTATCTACTCTCATTGATTATCTCCCTCTCTTTTTTTAGCTTCTTGCCAAAACAACTCCAGCTCATCCAATGTATAATCACTAAATTGACCCTTTTGTTCTTTCACACACGTTTCAACAAATGTAAATCTCGCTTTAAACTTTCCATTAGCATGAACCATAGCTTCCTCTGGTGATAATTTCAAAAACCTGGCAATATTCACAACAGTAAAGAGAACATCACCAAGTTCATCTAGCTGACGTTCGGCGTTACCGCTTGTTACTTCATGTTGGAATTCCAACCATTCTTCTTTAAACTTATCAAGAGCACCTTGCAAATCAGGCCAATCAAACCCGACTTTCGCCGCCTCTTTTTGATAATTAAACGCAGTTAAAAGTGAAGATGAATAACGGCTTTGTTCATCTAAAGTTGATTTCCTAGTCGTTTTCTCACTTTGCTTAATTTCTTGCCAATTACGTAAAACTTCATCTGCGTTTTCTACTTTATCACTACCGAAAACATGCGGATGACGTCGAATCATCTTTTTACTAACCGCTTCTAATACATCTTCTAAAGTAAAGTAGTCCTGATCTTGCCCGATTTGTGCATGAAGAAATACTTGCAATAGGACATCGCCCAGTTCTTCAATCATTCCTTCATCATCTTCATTGTTAATGGCTTCAAGTAGTTCATGTGCTTCTTCAACTAAGTAAGATTTCAATGTTTCATGTGTTTGTTCACGGTCCCACGGACATCCATCAGGTCCACGAAGTATTGAAATGATTTCTCTAAAGGTTGACCACTCTTTCAAACGATGCTCTCGTTCTAGTACAGGCGGCACATACACAGTCGTTAAATTGTCGATTTCTGTTACGCGGTCCAATTCAAAAAGTGGCACGGTACGCAGTTTTTCATTCATAGAACCGGCTGCTGTGACAATTGTGACTGGATGATCATATGCATACTTCTCCATCAAAGAAAGCTTCACTTCTGAAGCAACAAACGCATCGTATACTTGCCCAATCAATACATGTTGCGTCATATGCACATCATCCCGAGATATGTCAGTCCCATCGAGTAACTGGAAACCCTCAATCGGATCGATTCGTAGCGCTGCAAACATCGGATCAAGAAAACTATTACCACCTGCTATTTCAAGTTTAATAACACCCGCAAGCTCTTTATCAATTAACAACTGTACCGTCTTTTCAGCAACGAGTGGATGCCCTGGTACAACGTATGTAACAGGTTTTTCTACACACTTTACTAATAGTTGACTTACAATTTCTTCATATACGTGTTCAAATGAATCATTTTTTTCATAAATCGAATCAAAACTTTCAACAACGATTCCTTCTGACCTTAATTCCATAATTGCTGGGTGCTGGTCAGTTCGCGCTATTATGTAACTTGCTTCTTTTAATTTACGATATACACCGAGTGATAGCTGATTTAAATCACCTGCACCAAGCCCAATAATTGTTAATGGATACACTACGTTCACCTTCTTTTATTAGAATTAATTAAGAATAACTGTATTGTCGCAAGGCGCTTCCCAAACGGCAAGAGATACCATTCCTTTTCAGACATAATACGCGATTTCATTATAATAAGGAGAAAAACACTGGCACCAAGTATCACAGAAGTTAATGCTATAAGCGTTGCACTAATTCTTGGTGATAACAGTTCGAACAAGAAACCGTCAGATAGGAGTAACCACGGTAAAGTAATCGTGATCATAAATATAGTCGCGACCGTAATCCATCCGTAAAACCGGCTTGGCGCAAGTCGAATTGGAAATACCTTTTTAAAATAAATTACGAGTCCTATCGTAATAACCGCGAAACCAATATTACCTGCGACTGCCGCCCCAGTGACGTCTAATAACGGTACAAGGAAACGATTCGCAAGTATTTTCACGGCAAGTCCAACGAGTAATAATAACGTTGGTACTTTCACTTTTCCCGCACCTTGAAGAATTGCTGTTAATGGTAAAGTTAATGATAACCAAAAAATTTGGAACGAAAAAATAATTAACGCAATTGATCCGTCTCGTGTTTCAAACAACATCTCGTTAACATAAGGCAAAACAAGCGCAAGTCCGACTGCTGCAGCCCATCCAAACAAGAACGCAGTACGAAATGTTAGACGGATAAAGGGCAACGCACCCTTTCCACTGTTTTTCTTCATATGATGGGCAATTAAAGGAGCAATGGCTAAAGCCAAAGTAGAAGCGATTAATATCCCCATTTGCACAAGTGGCTGTCCACGATCGTAAACACCCTTCATATTCATCGCTACATCTTGCGAAAAACCATTCGTTAGAAGCATATTATAGACAGTAAATGAATCAACAAGTTGGAACATTAAAAGAATGAGGGAACTAGCGCTGACACTAAGACTTACAACCGTCAAGTCTTTCACAACACGCCAAGTATCTACCTTTTCCATCGGACCTTTGAATGTATCTCGAAAATAAAACGCTAAAATTAGGACACCGGTAACTTCTCCAATTACTGCACCCCACATCGCAATTTCACCCGCCGCGTAAAGTGAAGCACCAGAACGCAGTGCCAACCAAGTCCCTACTAATATCACCACAACACGAAAAGCCTGCTCACCAACACCAGACACAGCTACTGGAATCATCTGTCCTGTCGATTGAAATGAACCTTTCATTACAGCAAGCGCTGGCATCGCGAGAACGATATACGCTCCTGCTCTAAGTAGAGAAACAAGTTCTGGATTACCCATTGAACGCGCAAAAAATGGTGCAAATACCATCAGAACAAGAAAAAAGATTGTTGATAAAATCACTAAATATGTAAACGCAACACGCATCATCGACTTTGATTCACCGGGATTTCGACTTCCGGCGAGCAACTTTGACACAGCTACTGCAAAGCCATAAGAGGTCCATACAATGAAAATACCGATGAAAGGATACACTTGTTGATATATATAAAACCCTTTATCACCAACCATATTTTGATACGGTACCCGATAAATCGCACCCAAGATTTTAACAACAATTGCAGAGATTGTTAAAATAGACGCACCTTTCATAAACGTTTTCATATTCCATTCCGTTGATGACATGGTCAAGCCTCTTTCATTATTTATTGAACTCAGTATACCATTACTTGAAAATGGATTCGGGTTTTATAAACTTTACAAAGTTTCCAGCAAAGTAAGCAACATGACAAGAAAGCTTTACACCGTCATCGGCTAACCTTGCAACATTAATTACATTCCCATGAAAAAACAAAAAGCTCCCGTGTATCGGTTTGAAATCCGATACACGGGAGCTTTTGTTTAGTGCTCCATTTGCTTAGCTAAAAAATGGGCCGCCGTTTCAGCTGCCTTTTGTTCAGTTTCGCCAATAAAATGTACTTTCGATAACAAGTAAACTGCACCTATTATGTCACCATCCGCAATAATCGGTGCAATACAATATGACTTTACTTGCTCTACTTGACCAGGCACCCATTCAACTGCTTTTTCCAGCTTCTCCGTGACTATTTTTCGATCCGACATAATCGCTTCAATATCCGGCGACAACTGGCGATTCAAATAATCTTTTTTCGATAATCCAGATACTGCAATCATTTCATCTCGGTCACTAATTAACGCAGGTGTTCCTAACGTTTCGTATAGCGTCTCGGCATACTCATTCGCGAATTGACCAAGTTCTGATATCGGCGAATACTTCTTCAAAATCACTTCCCCGTCTCGATCCGTAAAAATTTCAAGTGGATCTCCCTCACGAATACGAAGTGTACGTCTGATTTCTTTTGGGATAACCACCCTTCCCAAATCATCTATTCTGCGTACGATACCTGTTGCTTTCATAAATGATGCCTCACTTTCCACAAAATTAAAAGCTTCCTACTTTGCTATCTTAGTATGCCTCAAGTTTGGGGAAAATATGCATTGCTTCCTCTAGGTGGTGCTAGATGAACTTTTTTCCTTGATAGAAGATGGAATTAGTTCCATTACTACTTCAAGTACATCAAATATTGTTTTATTACCTATATGTTGTTCATTGATCGTTAAAACAAGTTGATCGCCTTCCATGGAAAAACCTATTGCGCGTCCTAACTCCATCGTATCCGTCATTAGTTTTGCGCCATCCATTTTAGCAGTTCCATCCAATGTTAATCGTATTTCAATTTTTTTCTGCTGTTTTTTAATAGATTCAACACCAGCGATACGGCACCATACTTTTATTCGTGAAACACGCAGAAGATTATCAGCTTCCAGTGGTAGGTCTCCAAAACGATCAATCATTTCATCAACTAGTTCCGAATAATCTTCTATACTATCAACTGCTTTTACGCGCTTATACATTTGAATCTTTTGGAATCCGTCACGAATATAATCATCTGGTAAGTAGGCATTAATAGGTATTGAAATCTCGATTTCCGGTATTTCAGATTTTACAACGCCTGTTTGTTTCTCTTCAATTGCCTCTTGTAACATTTGTGAGTATAAATCAAATCCAACTGAATCGATAAATCCATGCTGCTGTGAACCAAGGAGATTTCCAGCACCGCGAATAGATAAATCTCGCATCGCAATTTTAAAACCAGAACCAAGTTCAGTGAACTCTTTAATTGCTTGCAAACGGTTTTCAGCAACTTCAGTCAAAATTTTATCACGCTGATAAAGGAAATAACCGTAAGCAACTCGGTTAGAACGCCCAACTCTTCCGCGCAGTTGATACAGTTGGGATAAACCCATTCGATCCGCATCTTGAACAATAAGTGTATTAACATTCGGTATATCAATACCTGTCTCAATAATTGTTGTCGTTACGATGACATCATATTCGCCTTCTAAGAAACCAAGTATGGTCGATTCAAGCGTTGTCTCATTCATCTGTCCATTAGCAAAACCGACTCGTGCATCCGGAACAAGTTGTTTAATTTCATCAACCTTTTGCGCCATATCTTCTACTCGATTATATAAATAAAATACTTGGCCGCCACGTGCCATTTCTCTTTCAATTGCTTCCCTAATCAATGCCGTATTATGCTCCATTACATATGTTTGCACCGGGAATCGATTAGCGGGCGGTGTTTCAATAATAGATAAATCACGTACACCGAGCATTGACATGTGAAGTGTCCTCGGAATAGGTGTTGCTGTCAACGTTAAAACGTCCACATTCGTCTTTAACTGTTTAAGTCGTTCTTTATGCGTTACACCGAAGCGTTGCTCTTCATCAACGACAAGGAGTCCTAAATCACGGTAAATGACATCTTTTGAAAGTAGACGATGTGTCCCAACAACAATATCAACAGTACCTGCTTTAAGTCCTTTTAATGTTTCAGTATGTTGTTTTTTTGTTCGGAAACGATTCATTAACGAAACTTCCACCGGGAAGCCAGAAAAGCGTTCCTTCATCGTTTCATAATGTTGTTGCGCAAGAATCGTAGTTGGCACAAGGAATGCAACTTGCTTCCCATCCAATACCGCCTTAAATGCAGCACGTATTGCAACTTCCGTTTTACCATATCCTACATCCCCGCAAAGTAACCGATCCATTGGACGTTCCTTTTCCATATCTATTTTAACTTCTGAAATTGAACGCAACTGATCAACTGTCTCCGTATACGGAAATGAATTTTCAAACACAGTTTGCATATCATCATCAGGTGAAAAAGCATACCCTTTTTGAGATTCCCGTTCTGCATATAATTTAATTAAATCATCTGCTATATCTTGAACTGCAGCTGTGACTTTGCTTTTGGTCTTTTTCCATGCAGCTCCGCCAAGTTTGTGCAAAGCGGGTTCACGTTCACCTGATGCAATATATTTTTGAATAAGATCTATTTTATCTATAGGTACATATACTTTGTCTTCCGCACGGAAATGAATTTCCAGATAATCTTTTGCTATGTCGCCTGTTTTCATATTTTTTATGCCGATATACTTACCAATTCCGTGATGAGCATGAACGACATAATCACCTGGTTTTATTTCTGAATAACTTTTAATTCTTTCAGCATTGGACATTTTTTTAGGGCGTGATTTTGCTTTCATCTTACCCTTAAATAGTTCGGCATCAGTAATTACCGCAATTCGTTGAAACGGTAGTTCAAATCCCGCGGATAACTCACCATTAATAATAAAGACTCCACCTGCTTGCGTAGGTGTCCCATCTATTACCGACTCCATATCATAGTCTCGAAGAATGGACTGTACCTTTAGCATACGTTCTTTTCCATCCGCGACTAGAAACACATTGTATTGACCTTCATGCCAACGTTTCATTTCGTCTTTCACAAAATTCATTTGACCTTGAAATTGCTGCATCGGTTTGCAGGATACTGTCATAGTACTTTTTACAACTATTCTCGGAATAGCTCTTACAAATAACGACAGGTACAATATGTTCTGATTAATCATTTTGTACAATTCGTCAAATGTGTAAGACAGCTTTGCCCCATGAACAATCTGACCATCTTCAAGAAGAGACATGAACCAATCCTGTTCTTCTTTTTCAAGTGATTCTAAAACATCTATACTTCTACCAACTTCATCAAAGAGAACTAAACCATCACCCGGGAAATAATTGATGAGTGATGTTGGTGGTGTATCGGCTAGTGATACATACTTCAAGATGTTTCCAGGAACTACTCCTGTCTTCATAAGTTCAATATCTTCTGTAATCGTCAACATCAATCGTTCTTTAGTCTCGATACTTTTAATTCTTTTTAAACTTTTACCAAGCTCGTTTTCAAGTCTAGTCGCAATTGACTTAACTTCTTCATCAGACCAAACAAATTCTGAGGCAGGAAGAATTGAAATCGATTCTAGCTTGCCTGTTGAACGCTGATCCTCTGCCGAAAAAGTTCTAATAGAATCGATTTCTGTATCAAATAACTCAATACGTACAGGTTCTTCTAAGTGTATCGGGTACAGGTCTAGAATTCCGCCACGAAGTGAAAATTCACCAGGTGCAGTCACCATTGGTTGTCGTATATAACTCATTCTAACAAAGCTCTGAAGCCAATTATCAATATCTATTGTGTCCCCGACTTTTGCCAAAAGACTATTATTCAACCACTGTTTTTTATTTGGTAAGAATTTTCTAATGCCTGCGATTGGAGTAATGTAAATCCCTTCTCCAATAGACGCCATATGGTCAATGGTTTCAATACGCTGCGCTCGAAGCTCATAACTAGAAATTGTAAAGTCGGCAGCAATAAGTTCCTCAGCTGGATACAAATGAACTAATGATTCACCGAGCATTTTCACAAGATCTTCGTATGTACGCTGCGCTTGCAATAAATTTGGAGATATAATTAAAATTGGTTTTTTTATTGCTTGCTGAATACCTTTAAAAAATAACGGCTTAGCACCACCTGATAATCCCGCTATTAGTTGACGATCCTTTCCGGCCTCTAACTCTTTTACAAGTTTACCAACGTCCATGTCCTGCAAATAATAATCAATGAGTGCTTCCACTATTACACACCCTTCTCTCACTTAATGTTCTTTCTTTAACCCCACAAAGAAAACAGAAAAAGCTTTGGGCGTCTTTTCAGCGCCAAAGCGTATAATTATTGAAGCCATTTTTTAAATGTGTAATAATCCGGAAAATTTTGTAATGCCTGTTCACAATGTTCGCATATGCAACGCACGGTTACAGCACCATCTTTTCCGAGGGCTAGGAATTGTTCATCTTTTCCCTCTTTGTCTAATTCTTGTAATAGGCCTAACGTTTCTTTCGCTGATTCGAATGGTAGTGAACCTACCTCAATCTCACAATGCCTACATTGATAACGAACTGCCATTTTGCCACCTACCCCTTTTCCTCAAAGTATAGGCGGCATTCATACTTATTATTCCTAATTAAGTATTATAATTATTCATTACTTCAAGAAAGGGCTTTTTCAACCATTCTTCACAGGCATCTGTACTTTTTTTAATCATCTCTTCAATTAATGGTAATTCTTCCTTACTAAAAGAGGATAATACATAATCAGAAATTTTCATGCCATTTGACGGTCTTCCAACCCCTACTCGAATTCGGTTAAAATTATCCGTTCCCAAATGCGCTATTAGTGACTTCATTCCGTTATGACCGCCAGCACTTCCTTTTTGACGTAGTCGGATTTGACCGGGATTAAAATCAAGATCGTCATAAATAACAAGAATTTGATCTATATCGATTTCAAAATAATCTATAAGGGGACGAATACATTCACCAGATAAATTCATATAAGTAAGTGGCTTTACAAGAATAACTTTTCCTTCAGGCCTATGAATAACAGTGTACATACCGTTAAACTTTGACTGCATCTGAGGTGCATCTAAACTTTTAGATAGTTCATCAATAATTTGAAAGCCGATATTATGACGTGTTGTTTCGTATTGCTTACCTGGATTACCAAGCCCTATTATTACTTTCATCAATAATCTCTTCCTTTTAAAAAAGATTTACTTATACACCAGTAAACCTTGGTGCACTTATGCACAAGGTTTGAATTCATCCCACTCTAATCAGCAGGGTATTAACTATCAATTGAATAGGCACAAATAGAAAAGAGGCGCACGGAAATCCGCGCGCCGTTATGTTCTATTATGCTTCTTCTTTTTCGCCAATTACTGCAGTTTCTGCACTTACTGCTTCAGTGCTTTCTGCATCAAGTGCTTCAAGATCTTCTTCAGTACGAGGAGCAGAGATAAGAACAAGTGCATAATCGTCTTCGTCTAAGATTTCAAACTTAGAATCTTTACGAATGTTCTCAACTAAAATCGAATCACCAATATCCAATTTTGAAATATCAATATCAAATGAATCTGGAATATCAGATGGTTTAACTTTGATATTTATTTCACGGTTTGGCTGTTGAAGAACGCCACCAGTTTTTTCTCCGATAGACTCTCCAACAAGATTAACATGAACACTTACTTCAAGTTCCTCTGTCATATTAATTGCTAAGAAATCCGCATGAAGAATATTACCTTTTAGTGGATCTGATTGGTAATCGTTTAATACAACATTTAACTCTTTACCTTCAGTTTGTAATTTGATAACACCATTACGACCAGTAACACGTAACGTTTTTAGTAGTTCACGTTCGTTTACTGTAATTGAAACTGTTTCAGTTTTGTAGCCGTAGACAGTCGCGGGAATAGACCCGGCCTCTCTTAGTTTCGTTAGTGTTGACTGCTTATCTTTTGTCCTTAATTCGGACTTAATTACTGTACTCATTTTGTTTAGTCACCTTCCTGATTATCTTTTTATTCTAATGTAGTTCATTTGTTTTAGACTGTTCAATAGGTTACACGCTACAACCCGAATTGTCAATCAAATAGTGTACTAACTGATTTTTCTTCAAACACTCTAATAATTGCATCAGCAAGAAGACTGCCAATTGAAAGCTGTTTAACTTTTGATGATTGTCTTTCAGGTGCAAGCTCTATTGTATTTGTTACGACAAGTTCCACGATTTGTGAATTGTCAATCCGTTCAATTGCAGGTCCTGATAAAACTGGATGTGTACAGCAAGCATACACTGCTTTTGCGCCACTTTTCATAAGCGCATCAGCGGCCGCTGTAATTGTTCCTGCTGTATCAATAATATCATCGATTAGAATAGCTATTTTCCCATCAACTTCGCCAACAATGCTCATAACTTCGGAAACATTTGGACGCGGTCGACGTTTGTCGATAATCGCAATTGGTGCTTTCATTCGATCCGCCATTTTACGAGCTCGAGTAACACCACCATGATCAGGAGATACAATTACAAGTTCATCCTTATCAAAACCTTTTTTCTTAAAGTATTCGGTCAGGATTGGCTCAGCAACAAGGTGGTCGATTAAAATATCAAAGAATCCTTGAATTTGCGGCGCATGAAGATCTATTGCTATTACACGGTGTGCACCCGCTGTTTCAAGCAAATTCGCAACAAGTTTAGCAGTGATTGGTTCCCGTGAACGTGCTTTGCGATCTTGTCGCGCATAACCATAATAAGGCATAACAACATTAATTGTGCGTGCAGATGCACGCTTTAATGCATCAATCATAATGAGTAATTCCATCAGATTTTCATTAACAGGGTCTGACGTAGACTGGATAACAAATACATCACAGCCACGAATACTTTCTTCAATATTGATTTGAACTTCTCCATCACTGAATCGTTTAACCGAACATTCGCCAAGTGGACGGCCAATTTCTTTAGCAACTTCGCGTGCAAGCGGTTCGTTTGAGTTCAAAGAGAATATCTTTAGTTTAGCATTTGGATAGTGATTAGTCATCATGGTCCCCCTGATTATTTGTTATTAGATTTTTTAACATAGTCTTCTTTATTCTGCTGTCGCGCGCGTCCAATTGCAAGTGAATTTTCTGGGACATTTTCTGTTATCGTGGATCCTGCAGCTACATAAGAACCTTTTCCAACAGTTACCGGTGCTATTAGATTTGCATTACAACCAATAAAGGAGTCATCATTTAGTTTTGTTAGGTGTTTATTGACCCCGTCGTAATTCACAGTTATTGTCCCACATCCAATATTTACACGAGAACCTATTTCAGCATCCCCTATATAACTTAAATGTGAAATTTTACTACCTTCTCCGACAAATGACTTTTTGACCTCAACGAAGTTTCCAACTTTAACATGATTACCCAGATCTGAATCTGGACGAATATGCGCAAAAGGTCCAACGGATGTATCTTTTCCAATTTTACTCATACGCACGACAGATGAATGTACCGTTGTCCTGTCATCAATCACGCTGTTTATGAGTTGACTATTGGGCCCAATTATACAACCTTCACCAATAACCGTATTGCCCTCAATCATTGTACCAGGTTCAAGAACAGTATCTTGTCCAATTTCAGCATCAGCACTTATATAAGTATTTTCTGGATTAACTATCGTTACCCCATTTTGCATATGTTTAATCGCAATACGACGACGCATCACACGCTCTGCTTCAGAAAGAACAACACGATCATTTATTCCAAGCGTTTCGCTGAAATCCTCAGTTATATACGCTGAAATCAGTTCACCTTCTGCTTGTAAAATACCTATGACATCAGGAAGATAATATTCACCCTGTGCATTGTCGTTCTTTACCTTTTTCAAAGTCTCGAAAAGCGCTCGATTATCAAAGCAATAAGTTCCAGTATTTATTTCAGTTACTAGTCGTTCCTCTTTCGTTGCATCTTTTTGTTCCACATTTCGCCGTACTTGGCCACTCTCATCACGAATGATGCGACCATAACCACTTGGCTCATCAGTTATTGAAGTTAAAATTGTTGCTTTCGATTTTGTACGCTTATGATGCTCAATTAGAGAAGCCATTGTTTCAGGGCGAATAAGGGGGGTGTCACCACACACAACAAGTGTTGTACCGTCTAGGTCACCTAGTAAGCTTTCTGCCTGTTGAACGGCATGTGCTGTCCCTAGCTGCTCTTCTTGGAGTGCATACTCACTTTTATGACCAAGTGCTTCCTCAACTTTTTCAGCACCATGGCCAACAATTGTTACAATTCGGCTTGTACCAAGAGCAATAATGTTATCTACAACATGTGCAACCATCGATTTACCACAAACAGGATGGAGCACTTTATACAACTTAGACTTCATTCTCGTCCCTTGGCCAGCAGCAAGTACGACCGCATATGTATTTGTCATTAATTAGCCTCCATCAAAGGAAAGTTATATTATTCACACTCATAAGTGCAAATTAGTCACGTTTTCATACCATTAGTAATTTAATTCATTTTCTTTTATGTTTAAGAATATTAATTCTATCATAAATGTTTTCACTATAGACTATAGACGAAAACAGACTGTTTTTCAACCGTACACCACTTGACGTGCGGATTAAAATCTTTTACTATAATTTACTTTATTTGTAAAATGCTTTTGTAAAAAAAATAATAGCTATAAACATAATAAAAACTGCCTTCAATAAGTCAGGCAGCTTCCAATTGAAATTAAAAAGTAAGATTAATAAAGTATTTAGCCAAATTAGACACCCGCTTTATCGTAGACAACTGTCTCCTCTGAAGATAGATGGTATGCAGCAAGTACTGCATCTTGGATTTTCGTCCTTGTATTTGAATTTATTGGATGAGCTACATCTCTAAATTCGCCATCCGGCGTTCGCTTACTTGGCATTGCAACGAAAAGTCCTTCATCTCCGTCTATGACACGAATATCATGCACAACAAAAGAATCGTTGAATGTAATGGAAACAATCGCTCTCATTCTCCCATTTGTATCTACTTTCCTTAACCTCACATTTGTTACTTCCATTGTTCATAACACTCCTTCTATTTACGTTTCCTAATAACTATATTCCACAAAAGGAAGCATTTTCCTTTATTATTTATACTAATTATTAGTTTATTTTAAAAGTAGTGTATGAAATAGTATGCTTTGGAATAGTTCTTATATCATACCAGCTTAAAGTAGCCTAGTTTTTCATTGTTTTATTTAGAGATAAGAGCAATAACTTCGATTTCAATATTTGCATCTTTTGGAAGCTTCGCTACTTGAACACATGATCTTGCAGGCGTATGCGCCCCGAAATGGCTAGCATATACATCGTTTACTGCCGCAAAATCATTCATGTCTGTTAAGAAAACGGTAGCTTTCACAACCTGATTAAGTGAAGAATTAGCGGCTTCTAGTACACCTTGCAGATTCTTAAACACTTGGCTTGTCTGTTCTTCAATCGTTCCTTCAACTAGCACACCCTCAGTCGTCACCGGAATTTGCCCAGACGTATAAATAAATCCGTTCACACTAACTGCTTGAGCGTATGGACCAAATGCCTCTGGTGCTTTGTCTGTCGATATATAATTCATAGTAAATTTCCACCCTTCAAAAAGTAGTTTCCTTCACTTAATTCAACTGTACGATCTTTCTCATTTACTTCACAAAGTTTCACAAGAGAAATATATTTATCTACTAGCACATCTTCATGGTGTTCTGCCTCGACGAGAACCGCAATACCTGCAAGTTCACAATCAAACTCCTCCAAAAGATTTCTCATACCTGTCATCGTTCCGCCAGCTTTCATAAAATCATCAGTCAAAAGAACTTTTTGACCGCTTTTCATACTTCTTTTGGACAAAACCATTGTTTGTATTCGTCTTTTCGAACCCGAGACATAATTGATACTTACCGTTGAACCTTCCGTAACCTTACTATCGCGTCGAACAATCACAACAGGAACATTTAAATGACGCGCAATTGCATGTGCAATCGGGATTCCTTTCGTTGCAACAGTCATGATGACGTCAATGGGTGTATTTGCGTAGGCGGAAGCAAATACTTTACCGACTCGATCCATAATTCGTGGGTTACCAAGTAAATCAGCCATAAATAAATAGCCCCCTGGTAATAGGCGATCTTTTTGAACGAGTTCCTCCATAAGTAGGGAAATAACCCCACGAACATCCTCATCAGCCATTTTGGGAATTAGCTTAACGCCCCCAGCTGAACCAGTCACTGTTATTAATTCCCCTACTCCCTTTTCCTCAAAAGTTTCTTTTACAATCGTTAAATCCTCACTGATTGAAGACTTTGCTGACTGATATCGATCAGAAAAGAAAGCTAAAGCAATTAGTTCATGAGGGTTATCCAACAGATGGCGGGTCATATCTACGAGCCGCTCACTTCTTTTCCATTTCATGCAACCAACTCCTGAACACGAATGTTTACTGTTAGGTTATCATAATCGTACGTATCTGAGCAAGAAAATGTCGTCAACCACTCATTCGTATTGCATACACTTCTTGACAGAATCCTTTTAACCCATTATAAATTCGCGGGACTCTAGATTCATGTTTTACGAAGCCAAAAACTGTTGGACCACTTCCGCTCATAAGAACCGCATCAGCGCCAAATTTTTTCATTTGTTCTTTCAAAACAACGACTTCAGGATGAAGCCCCATTGTAACCGACTCAAGTACGTTACCAAGTGAGCCACACATTCTTTCATAGTCACCTTCTACAAGCGCATCCATCATACCCGATGTGTCCGGATGTGCAACAGACGATAAATTTAATTTACCGTAAATTGACGCCGTTGAAACTGAGATTGCAGGCTTCGCAAGAATAACCCAACAATTCGGCGGTGCAGGAAGACGTCTTATTATTTCTCCGCGCCCTGTCGCAAGCGCTGTGCCACCGTATACGCAAAACGAAACATCCGAACCTATTCTCCCACCAAGGGTTGCAAGCTCGTCAGCACTCAATCCTAGCTCCCACAACCGATTTAGCCCTCGAAGCGTAGCCGCAGCGTCTGAGCTACCACCTGCTAGTCCCGCCGCCACGGGAATATTCTTATCTAGCGTAATCTCCACACCTTTGGTTATTCCATAAGTTTTTTTAATAAGTTCTGCTGCTTGATAAGCAAGGTTTTTACGATCATTGGGAACATACTGCACAGATGATTTTATAACTATTTTTCCATTTTCATTAGAACTGAGCCAAACGCGGTCTGCTAAATCCACAGTTGTCATAATCATTTCAACCTCATGATAATCATCCAAGCGTTTATGTAAAACATCAAGCGTCAAGTTAATTTTTGCTGGTGCCTTCTCGTAAAGCATCTGCCTCTCCACCTCCAGTACAAAAAATCTTTGTACTTTACTTTATCATAAGACAAGAGGATTGCGCGATGATTTCATTACTAACTACATATTATTATGTAGTAAGCGCATTCATTTCAATTAAATAAGGACTGCCTCGTTATCAAATAAATGATGACGAAACAGCCCTTACTTTTTGTCAGACGGTTTTGGAAATACGGGAGCCTTATAACTGACGTTTACTGTCTGTTAGGCCTCTTTCCGCCATTTCAAGTGCACGCTTTACCATATTACCTGCGTCACTTGATTTAATGCCGCCCCAACCTTCTCGCTCAACAACATCGTAAAATCCAAGTTCTTTTGCAATTTCTTCTTTCAACTGCGTAGACATTACTCGTTTTCTAGCCACTTGGTTACCTCCTTTACGACTGACAATAATAGTATGTACTAAAGCAAATAAAAAACACCTATCTTAATTCCACTAAGGGAATTAAGATAGGTGCTACAGATACTAATTAAATTAAATTTAATAATGATTGCAATTATTTTACAGTGAAAGCAACTTGACCTGCACCATCAAGAACTGTTATTTCAACCACATCGGTCAAAATATCTGCATAACTGTAAGAAACTCTTTCAAAAGCGTTTTCTTCTTGATCAAGTTCAACAACAAATACAGCACGATATGTTTCACTAAGGACGCCTGTTCTTTCAATTGTTCTTCTACGGCCACCGTTTACTTTTAAATGCAAACGTTTCCCAATATGGGAATCCAATAAATTCTTAATGTCCGCTAATGTTTTTGGCATTTCGCTAACACCTCACTACATATAACTATAACCTATATGCAATACTTTGTCAACTAAATGATTTATTGTAACAATGAACAGTAAGTTTTGTCAATCCTTTTATCATAAAAATAATGTGTCAAAAGTGTGCTTATTTTCCGCCTATATTTATGGCGTAGTAAATTCTTCGTGTAGTGCGTTTGATAACTTTCCAAACTCCTCTATCGACAAGGTTTCCCCTCTTCTTTGAGGATCTATACCCGCATGCTTAAGCGCATTTAAAATACTCTCTTTTTTAGCCTTACCATTTGGAAGTGACGTCTGTAAGTTGTTCAAAATCGTTTTCCTACGTTGAACAAATGAACCCCTGCTTACGAAGAACAGAAAGTCTTCATCAATCACATCAACTGGTGTTGTTTCTTTTCTCGTCAATTTTAGTACCGCTGATTCTATCTTAGGTTGTGGTATAAACACTGTCCTAGGTACAATCATTGCCACACTCGCGTCCATATAATACTGGATTGCAATGGACAAAGAGCCGTACGCTTTCGTTCCAGGATTCGCAGTTATTCTGTCTGCTACTTCTTTTTGCATCATAATTACCATTCCCGCAATCGGTATCTTTTCCAGTAAAAACTTCATGATGATTGGCGTTGTCACGTAATAGGGCAGGTTCGCAACGACAACAACTTCATCGTAGTCTGCAAAGTGATCTGCCATCGCCTTCCCAAGATCTGTTTCTAAAATGTCTTGATGGACGATTGTTACATTATCATACGGCGACAATGTATCTGCTAGAACTGGCAACAAGCGACCGTCAATTTCGTATGCAACAACTTTGCCAGCACTTCTTGCAAGATGTTCAGTTAACGCACCAATCCCAGGTCCAATTTCAATGACACCTGTACGCTTTGTTAATCCTGCATGCATGACAATATTTTGTAATACATTTGGATCAATTAAAAAGTTTTGACCTAGACTTTTCTTAAATGAAAAACCGTGTTTCTCCAATATTTCCTTCGTCCTGACCGGAGTAGCGATGTCTTTAGTCATTATTTAATTCCTCCTCGTCAAGAGCTTTAATTACCTCATCCAATTTATCTTGACTAATTCTAAACATTTCAAGTCTCTTTTTTAACCCTTTACCATTCACTTGACCAATGCGTAGTATCTCGCTTAACCGCTCACGTCTTTTCCTTGCATCTATGTGACCAATCAACTTTGCCTCCATTAAGAGTGTAAAAGGTATCTCTACAACAGGTCGGTCTTCTGTTGTATAGACGGCACGTATAGCTTCTCTTATATGTTCATCTTGTGCATGTTCAATACCTAGGCTTTGCCCATTCTTTGCAATCGTCTTCTTTTTTTCTAAAAATGCATGTTTTACTGTCGGAATTCGTTCCTCAATAATCGCCCGAATACGTCTTCCTGGATAATCAGGATCCGTGAAAACAATTACACCACGTGTTTCCTCCGCATGCTGAATTCGGCTGAGTGTCTTTTCGTTAATCGCGGAACCATTGGTCTCAATTGTATCAGCGCCGGTTGCACGTTTTACTGCGACAGTATCAGATTTTCCTTCTACTACAATAATTTCTTTTATATTCACAAAAATCCTCTTCCCATTATACTGTTTACACAATTCTACTCTGCATACAAGCAGTTGTACAATAAAAACAAAAATATCCACAGGACCTATTAAAGTCCTGCGGATGCATGTTAATTTATTATTTTTACTTTTACTTGCCTTCTACCAAAGTTATAGGCTGCTTGTTTATTCGGTACATGTAAATCTATCTTCATACCTTTAATAGCCCCACCAGTGTCGCCTGCAACCGCGTAGCCATATCCCTCTACCCAAACCTTTGAACCTAGCGGTATAACGTTAGGATCGACGGCTATGACTTTTAAGTTCGGATTTGCTTTTAAATTGATACCAGTTCTCGTAATTCCTGAACAGCCGTTACAACCTGCCGTATAAGCAGTGGCTGTTACATAGAACTCTTTCCCACCTGCTGGTGATTCCGAGTTACTACGAGATACACCTACACCGCTTCTTTTTGCAGTAGTCGCAGTAGTTGCACTTGCCACAACTACTTTAGAACCAACAGCAATAATTTTCTTTTTAGGCTCTTTAATTACAGTTTCTTCAATAACTGCACGGGAAACTTCAACCCCATTTTCCATGACGATTTCAAACTTCTTAGAAACCTTGCCTTTCTCACCTTGCTGAACGACTTTCTCGCGCCCTTTTAGCAAAGATTGATCGCTGCGAGTTTCAATCGCAAAGTTTTCCGCCTCTTCCACTACATCGGTGACTTTTTCAACACGCACAACTTGAACGACAGAATTTGGTTTAATCAATTCGTCACTTTCCACTTCAAGTCGGTCAAACTCACTCAATTGGATGTCTTCTCTTTTTAAAAAGTCATCGACCGTAGTCGAAGTTGACCAGTAGCTCTTTTCTTCTTTGCCATCAATCAACGTAAATTCATAAGCTTTTTGAATTGAAACTTGATTATTATCTTCAATCTTAGTATTTAAACCCGGACTTACACTATCATGTTCAGTTATTTCTATATCAGCTTCTTTTAACGCTTCGCCTATTGTTTTTTTTGTTGTCCTAATAGACTCTTTAACTTGATCAATACTAATTGCTACTGTCTTTGATTGTTCCCACCTAATCGATAGACCACTTTCAACAGGTGTATTCACTGAGGGTGTTACGAGATCGTGCTCGGAAACTTCTATATCTCTTTCAGATAAAAGTTTACCTACAGTTGCTGCATATGTTGTAACTTCGAATGCTTCGCCATTAACTGCTAACTTAACTGTTTTTTTATTCCCTTCAAACAAAACAAGGGATAATACCGAAACAAATACCACAGAGACAATCACTGTAATTGCTATTTGTTTACTCCTCAATGACTTTAAGAACAGACTTTTCATGGTAAAATTTGACATGAAAATAACTCCCCCTTTATCACTTGTGTGATTATATAGCGTACTTTTTACCATGTCAACTATTCGGAATCAATGATTTAAATAGACTTCGAATCTTAACATATTGAAAGTATGGAAGACTATATCTAATTTTATTCAATTAATCTTAAATAATCTTAAAGCGTTTTCCGTAGTAACTTTTGCCACTTCCTCAATTGACAAGTCCTTAAGTCTTGCAATTTCCTCTGCAACAAGTGCTACATACGCTGGTTCGTTCCTTTTTCCGCGAAACGGATGGGGTGCTAGATAAGGTGCATCTGTTTCAATCAAGAGGTTATTTAAAGCAATTTCAACAGCTACTTCTTTGGGTGTTTTTGCATTCTTAAACGTAACAGGTCCACCTAGTGAAATTAAGAAATTCATAGCAATACATTCTTTTGCAGTTTCTACACTTCCGCCAAAACAATGCATGATCCCGCCAACTTTTTCAGCCCCTTCTTCTTTTAAAATCCGAACGACATCTGCTGTCGCATCCCGGTTATGAATAATAATCGGTAAATCTACTTTTATAGCAAGCTCTATTTGCTTTCTAAAGACCTCTTGCTGTATATCCTTAGGTGATTTATCCCAATGATAATCTAGCCCGGTTTCGCCAATACCAACGACTTTTGCGTGTGCCGAGAGTGATTCAATCCATTCTAAGTCCTCATCGGTGCAATCTATTGCATCGACTGGGTGCCATCCAATAACGACATATAAAAAAGAATAGCGCTCAGTAAGAGCCATCGCTTTTTGAATGGTCTTTCTATCAAATCCAACGACAATCATTTTAGTTACACCCGCTTCAAGCGCACGTGCAATAACTTCTTCGATATCGTCATCATATTGGTCTGCATTTAAATGAACATGTGTATCTATAAACATTACTCCCACTCCTTATACCGTTATCATTGTAAGCGCGGAAAAGATTTCTTTCTTCTCAAACACATTACAAAAGTGTTACAAACTTTAAATTAAAACGCATTTTCCAAATCGTGCATAAAGTGAAAAACACAGTTAATGTTGAATTGCAAGAAAAAAAGCAGCGCCTCATTTGAGGAATGCTGCTTTTTTAAAGTTTATTACTTATTTAACCGATGCACCGTTTTCTAGTGTTTGATCAACTGTGGCAAGTTTTAGAACGCCATCAGACTTTCCAGCTAAAATCATACCTTGCGACAATTCGCCGCGTAATTTTACAGGTTTTAGATTTGCTACAACAATTACTTTTTGGCCTACAAGTGTTTCTGGTTCATAGTGTTCTGCAATACCTGATACCACTTGCCTTTGTTCAGAACCTAAATCCAACTGAAGTTTTAACAACTTGTCTGCTTTCGGAATTCTTTCACAAGCGGTAACCGTCGCAACACGTAAGTCAACTTTCATAAAATCATCTATTGTAATTTCTTCCGAAGATTTCTCCTCTTTTTTTGGTGATTTAACTTCTTTTGGTGCTGTTACAGCCATCTCTTTACGAATAAACTCAATCTCAACATCCGCGTCGAGTCTAGGGAATATTGGAACACCTTTTTCAACAACTTTCGTACCCGCAGGTATAATAGTAAAGTCACCTAAAGTCTCCCATTTAAGCAACGACTCGTCTAAACCAAGTTGTGCAATAATCTTTTTCGGCGACTGCGTCATAAAAGGTTGTAACAGAATAGCAACATGGTGAAGGGCAGATGCAAGACAAGCCATAACTGAAGCCAACTTACCTCTCTCAGCTTCATCGCGTGCTAAAACCCAAGGCGTTGTTTCATCAATATACTTATTTGTACGTGACACAAGTGCCCATACATCACCCAAAACGATGCTAAACTGCATTTCTTCCATAGACACTTCATACTTGTTTACAGTTTTTATCATGAACTCTTTCAGTAAGTCGTCAAATTCTGTCGCTTCAAAACCTTCTGTCGGAATATAGCCGTCAAAGTATTGGTTAATCATTGAAACAGTACGATTCAATAAATTCCCAAGGTCATTTGCCAAATCATAATTTGTTCTTTCCACAAACGTTTCAGGCGAAAACACACCGTCTTGACCAAATGGTAATTCTCGTAATAGGAAATAACGTGTCGCATCCAGGCCATATCTGTTTACAAGCATATCTGGGTAAACGACATTCCCTTTTGATTTCGACATTTTTCCATCTTTCATCATGATAAAACCATGGGCAAACACTTTCTTTGGCAACGGCAAATCAAGCGCCATTAAGAATATTGGCCAATAAATCGTATGGAACCGAACAATATCTTTTCCAACTACATGTACATCGGCAGGCCAATATTTATTAAATAAAGACTCGTCATCAGACTCGTATCCAAGTGCATTTATATAGTTTGTTAACGCATCAACCCACACATAAATTACATGTTTAGGATCTCCAGGAACTTTTATTCCCCAATCGAAAGACATTCTAGAAACCGAAAGATCTTCTAATCCAGGTTTAATAAAGTTATTAATCATTTCTCTTTTCCGTGACTCTGGTTCAATAAACTTTGGATTATCCTCATAAAACTGTAATAAACGGTTTGCATACTTTTTCATATTAAAGAAGTAAGATTCCTCTTTAACTTTTTGGACAGCACGTCCACAATCTGGACAATTTCCATCGTCAAGTTGCATTTCTGAAAAATACGATTCACACGGTGTACAATGCCACCCCTCATATTCTCCTTTGTAAATATCACCATTATCAAGAAACTTTTTGAATATCTTTTCAACGCCTAACTTGTGACGCGTTTCAGTCGTGCGGATAAAGTCATCATAAGAGATGTCCATAACATTCCAAACATCTTGTGCAACTTTTGCAATTCTATCCACATACTCTTGTGGTGGAAGACCTTGCTTCTCCGCAATTTGTTGAATTTTCATACCATGCTCGTCCATACCAGTTAAAAAACGGACATCATATCCCTTAAGTCTTTTATAACGGGCCATCGCATCTGAAGCAACAGTTGTATAAGCAGTACCAATATGAAAGTTTCCACTTGGATAATAAATTGGTGTTGTAATATAATATGTCTTTTTCTGTTCAGTCACAAAAATTCCTCCAATATAATAGTATATTAACTATATTCTATCTAAATTATGGCACCGATACAACGAAATTAAGCCGATGCCTTCTAACAGAAACTATTTCACATCAACTTACTATTACAAATATAGTAATAAAAGGACTTTTTGTTGTATTTTTCAAGCTTTTTTAATTGACGGTAACTTCAAGCCTTGTTATTATAATAAAAAGACAATAATAAAAAATTTACCGATATATAAAATAGAAATACATCGAAAGGAGTTCTTTATTTTGAAATCTACAGGTATCGTTAGAAAAGTCGACGAACTCGGACGTGTTGTCATACCAATAGAACTTCGTAGAACACTTGGTATAGAACCAAAAGATACGATAGAAATTTATGTTGATGAAGATAAAATAATTTTGAAAAAGTATATATTAAATATGACTTGTGCAGTAACAGGAATTGTCTCAGAAGACAATTTAAGTCTATTGGATGGAAAGTTAATATTAAGTAAAGAAAGTGCAATAGAACTTGTCCAAAAGATTCAAGAAGATATTATAACATAACTTTAAATTTCCCGGTCCGGTTATCCGCTCCGGTTTTTATTTGGGGAAATTTAGCCTTTAATCACTTTTAACATGATATTCCTGGTATACTTCGCGACGACCTATCTTACGATCTGCTGCAACTTCACGAATTGCCTCCTTTGAACGTAGGCCCTTATCTTTCATTAATGTCTCTACATGATCCGGGATAGATAATGGTGTCCACCAAACGGGCGCGTTTTCCTTTTCACTAATTCCATCGCTTCCTTCTAACACAATACAAAACTCACCCCGTATTTGGCTAGACTCGACCCATAAAACAGCTTCATCCAGTGTACCTCGTAGAAATTCCTCAAACCGCTTCGTTAACTCCCGCGCAAGAACAATCTTTCGTGTACCTTCGACCTGTTCAGCCAATGCGCGAACTGTTTCCTTAAGCCTGTGTGGGGCTTCATACAAAACAACTGTCTCTACTCTATTCTTTATATCTTCTATTTGAGTACGTCTGTCTTTTTTATTACGCGATAAAAAACCATAAAACAAGAATGGTTGCGGATTTAATCCCGCGGCAACGAGTGCACTAATCGCTGCATTCGCGCCAGGCACAGGTACGACATCATATCCAGACGCAATTGCTTTAACCACTATATCTGCGCCCGGGTCTGATATACAAGGCATACCTGCATCACTAACCAACGCAATTGTTTTCCCAGCTGCAAGCATCGCTAAAATCTTTTCTCCGCCTACTTCAATATTATGTTCATGATAACTTACAAGCGGCGTTTTAATTTCAAAATGATTACAAAGCTTAATTGTATTTCGTGTATCCTCAGCGGCAATCAAGTCAACCTCATTTAATATACGAACTGCCCGAAAAGTCATATCCTCTAGATTACCAATAGGAGTTCCGACAAGAAATAGTTTTCCGCCTCCAGCTTCAGCACTTTTTTGGGATTTCATCTATAATTCCCTCCTTTTCAATATAACGCTCTTTTTCATTCCGTTTTAATTGCTTAAATCTATATTCAGCTTGCATCGCTGCTCTCTTTGTTTCAAATGCCTCAGAATAAATGCATTGAACCGGAAGTTTTGCGCGCGTATACTTTGCACCCTTTCCTTCATTATGAACTTGTACTCGCTTTTCAAGGTTATTTGTATAGCCGGCATAATAAGACCCATCACCACATTCTAAAACGTAGAATAGATGCTCACCCGTTCTCTCCATAAAGCAATAGCCTCACTTCTTTTGTATAATTACCTTCTCGATCATATACATACAATGGCGGTAATATTTTCAAATCAGGCTTACCATCTTTCGTTCCCTCTATTAATAGAGTATTTGCTTCTTTACCTTCTTTTGGATATACAAACTGAATTCTCTTTGGTTCTATCCGATGCGCACGCATTGATGTAACAATATCCAGTAATCGTCCTGGCCGATGTACAAAAGCCGCTTTCCCGCCCTGCTTTAAAAGCTCACTTGCTGATTTCACTGCTTGATCAAGGGTTAAATATATTTCGTGTCTGGCAATTGCCAGGTGTTCTAATAAATTCTTATCACTCGCTTCATGGGCTGGAAAATAAGGCGGATTACAGGTCACTAAATCGTATTTATCGTAACCAATCTTTTCAGCTATCCCTTTCACATCATCGTTCATAATCTCAATTTGATTATTAAGTTTGTTATAAGTAATACTTCTTTCCGCCATATCCACTAGACGCTCCTGTAACTCAACTGCCGTTATTTGAGCCTTTGTTCTGGCACTTAAAAAGAGTGGTATTACACCATTTCCTGCACATAAATCCACAATTTTTCCCGAACGGAAAGGCACATAAGTAAATTTAGCTAGCAATACCGCATCAAGTGAAAACGAAAATACAGACGGACTTTGTATAATTCGTAAATCCTCTGCTAATAAGTAATCAAGTCGTTCATCATCCTTCAATAAATCCACAATAGCATAACCTCCATATAAAAAACGTTTAACACAGATTACCACAATAATAAAAAAGCCGATGCCTAATATAAATAGGATCGGCTCATTTCAAACATTTTGTTTATTCAAAAAAGATAAGCAGAAGAGACAATCTTCTCCTTTACGGATACTACCGTAATGGACATTACATACATGAAATCCTTCATTATAAAGACGCGCTAAATTATCAACGCCTTCTCCGACATCAACTGCATGAGGTTTCTTCTCGGTCTTTTGCTTTACTTTTGGTTTCTTTTCTAAATCATCCATTTCTTCAAGTCGCTTTCGCAGATGATGGTTTTCGAGTTGAAGTGAATGGTTCTCTTCCGTCATTTTCGCTACAAATCCCATAAGTTCCCGAAACTGCGTATGCGTTGACTCGAGCTGCTGTTCAAATTCCATAATTCTGTCTAGAAATTTCCTTTCTTTCAACTTTCCCACCCCATCACTTTATCAAATGAACCATCTTATTTTGCGAATCCATAATCTCTTCTAATGTATATTCAAGGATATGCTCATCTTCTTTTAACTTCACTTGTAGAAGACGCTCGAGAAGATTTAAACCTACAACCTTACCTGGGCCTTGAGGTGTTTCCACACGCGTCCCTATATCTGGCATAAGTTTTTTCGCTTCTTCGTAATCGTCATTTTCATACTTTAGACAACACATGAGGCGACCGCAAAGCCCAGATATTTTAGATGGATTAAGTGACAAATTCTGATCTTTAGCCATCTTAATAGATACAGGCTCAAAATCTCCTAAGAATGTTGAACAACAAAGCATTCTTCCGCAAGGACCAATTCCACCAAGCATTTTTGCTTCATCACGTACACCTATTTGTCTAAGTTCAATTCTAGTTCGGAAAATAGAAGCTAAATCTTTTACTAAATTACGGAAATCAACACGACCTTCCGCTGTAAAGTAAAAAATAATTTTATTTCTATCAAAAGTATACTCAACGTCTACAAGTTTCATGTCAAGCTGATGCTCTTCAATCTTACTTACACCTGTTTCATATGCTTTTTGCGCTTCAATCCCATTTTCTTCAACTTTTTCAAAATCTCCGTCTAATGCGGGACGAACTATTTTCTTGAGTGGTAATACAACGTCATTTTCTCCTACTTCTCGCGCTTTAATAGCTACCTTACCATATTCAATGCCACGTGCAGTTTCGACAATTACATAATCATCTTTATCAAACTCATAGTCCAATGGATCGAAATAATATATTTTACCCGCTTTTTTAAAACGGACACCTATCACTTTATACAACAAGTAACCTCCCTTGCATGTTCAGCACCAATTGTTCCATTAGTAGCGTACGATTCATATTGCTACGCAGATGCCTCTTTGCTTGTAACACAGCTTCTATCATGACAGATAACTCGCTATATGTCACTCTCATTGCAAGTCCGTTTAAAAGTTCTAACTCATCTGGATATGCTCGTGCTGACTGCAAACCTGCTTTACTAGCGGCAATATCACGATACGCATATAGAAGCAAATCCAAACCCCGGTCAGTATCTTCTCTTTCCTTAAAAGACTGATTCCATTCAGATTGAATTAATAATAACGCTTCATTAATATTACGTCCTGACGCTTCGACTAATCTTAACACCGTCTTTCGCATATGTGCAAATTCATCACAGTTAGCTAAGCGAAATCCTTCATCATTATTTGCGGTTATCATAGAAACAGTCGCTGCCATAGATGTAGTAATTCCTTTTTCCACAAGAGAGATAATCATTTTATCGCGAGAAGGTGGTAGAAAAGAAATTCGCTGACAACGCGACTGAATGGTAGGTAAAATCGCTTGATAAGAATCGGTCAATAAAATTGCCGTAACATCGCCTTCTGGTTCTTCTAAATATTTTAGAAGCGTATTTGCTGCTGCAATATTCATTTTATCTGCACAAGAAATAATATATACTTTCCTTCCTGCTTCATAACCTTTTTTAGTCATATTAAAAATAAGTGCTGCAATCTGCTCTTTTTTTATACCTTGACCATCTGGTCGAATAACTGTAATATTTGGATGGTTTCCAGAAGTAATGCGCCTGCACGAACTACATGTTTCACATGGAACAAATTTCTCCAAGTTTTCACATAGTGAAAGTTTTGCGAAAAACAAAGCAACATCTTCTTTTCCGGTTCCTCTTTCCCCATCAAATAAGTAAGCATGGCCAACCCGATTATTTTTGAATGAAGCAATTAACCTATCGATTACAAGTTTCTGTCCTTCAATCAGTTTAATCGCCCCTCCCTATAAAAATGTAACCCTTTATTGCTTTACTTACACAAGAAAAAAGGTTTCAAAAGTTATATATATATACTAATAAGTAGCCCTTTTATTTCTCCTATTTTCCCAAGCAAATCGACAGCAGTTGATTCTTCATCCAATAAGACTTCGGCTAACTCAATTAACTTCTCATCGATTGTTTCGATAATCTTTAACTGGCGCCCTTCACCATATTGATTCCATGTATGCGACTGTTTTATTTCAAATCCTGATTCAACGGCTTCTTTTAAAAATCGTCGGACTAACATTTTAAATTTTGCCATATCACGTAAGTTTCGTGATCTAGCTATCCGGTCACCAGCAGATGATATATCGCCTAGTAGTCGTGTAAATTGTTCACCATGAAGTTTATCAACTTGCTTCGTGACCATTTGGCCAAACCCATTACTGCCCTGAGTTCTTTGCAATTGTTCATTTCTGGATTTATCCATCCCCGCACGATAATCACTATTAACCTTCATTCGTGTTCACCTCGGTTAATGCCGTATTTAGAAATGGTGAAAATGTTCGATTGGTAGCACGAATACCGTAGCGCCTCCAACCTCAACTTCCACTGGATAAGGAATATATGAGTCAGCATTACCACCCATCGGTGAAACTGGTGCGACCATCTGATCACGTGAACGACAATTCTCTCGAATTAAATCAAGTGCCTTGTCAACAAGACTTTCATCTGTACCTATTAGAAACGTCGTATTTCCCGATCTAAGAAATCCGCCTGTACTTGCTAATTTTGTTGCTCTAAAATCGTTTTTCGTCAATGCGGCGGATAACCGATTACTATCCTGATCTTGCACCACTGCCACTATCAATTTCACGGTCATCTCTCCTTTTTCATCTTTAATACCATTATAACATGAATCCATCTGTTACATGAGTTCGGTACTAATCATTTTCCAAACATTTTCAATTACTTCGACAACAGGAAGCCTTGCATCAGTCTTTATTATCCGTTTAGGATAACGCTTCATAAGTTCCTGATAGCCCTCATAAACAGATTGATGAAATTCAATATCTTCTTTATCTAAACGATTCTTTTCTCGTAAATGATTCTGTGCAATACGAGTTAGACCCTCTTCTGGACTAATATCGAAAAATATGGTTAAGTCAGGCATCTTCTCTCCAATCGCAAACTGGTTGATGGTCAGGACCTCATCAATTCCGAGGTCCCGCGCATATCCCTGATAAGCTAGTGAACTATCGATAAAACGATCACATAAAACAATTGTGCCTGTTTCCAATGCTGGAATTATCTTTTCTACAAGATGTTGACGTCTAGCTGCGGCATACAACAACGCCTCGGTTTTTCCATCCATTTCTTTATGTTTATTATCAAGAATAACGCTACGAATACTTTCTGCTATTGGGATACCGCCAGGCTCCCTCGTTAAAATAACATTAAGACCCTTTGCTTGTAGTCTATCATACAAAGCTGAAATTACCGTTGTTTTCCCAGCACCTTCAGGTCCTTCAAAAGTGATGAACTTACCCATTTGTTCCATGCTATTCCTCCATCTTGTTAATTACGACAAATACTTGCTGTTCCTTTATACGTATTCCACCCTGGAAACGAGAACCCTTTTCCATCAAGACATTTAGTAAGTCTATATGGGCTTGACTAACCTTCTCACCTTTAAGTAATAATGGAATTCCAGGTGGATAAGGAATTATAGACTCAGCAATCACTTTACCTAAAGCTTTTCCATATGGAACCCACCCTACTTCAAGCTTTTCCATTTCTCTCGTCGTATACGAGAGCTCTGTTATATCTAATTCCAAATCTGATGGCTCGATAGCTTCAAGACTTCTAACTTTTTTATCCAAACAATTAATCGCGTTTGAAATTCTATTTATTATCTCTTCAATTTCATATTTATAAGTTATTTTCAAAAGCGGTAATATAAACAGCACTTGATAAATATCTGCAAGTTCTGCATACACCCCCATTTTTTCAAATACATTTTGCAAGTCATAACCTGAATATCCATTCATACGGATAATAATCTTTAAAGGATCATCCATCTCGATTACTTGAAGATTTGGAATTTTTCTAAGCCTTTCAACAAAAACCTTACGCTGCTCACTAAAGAATCCTATATCCTCTATTGTAAATGATTCCGCGTACGCTCTTGCGTCATCGAGTGAAGCCATTAGAAGATAAGAGGGACTACTTGATTGTAGCATCCTCAAATAATGCGCGACTTTCTCAACCGAAACCAATGAAGACCGAATATGTAAAAATGAAGCCATCGTCATAGCTGGTAATGTTTTATGCGCAGAATGCACAACAATATCAGCCCCCATATCCAAAGCCGAACTTGGAAAAGGGTCTCCTACAACAAAATGAGCACCGTGCGCTTCATCAACCAATACAGGAATGCTTTTCAAGTGGCAAAGTTTGATAATCTCCTTCAAATCATTGCCAACCTTACCATAATATGATGGATAAGTTAAAATTACAGCCTTAATCTCAGGATAAATTCCAATTGCGCGCTTTATTTGTTCCGTCGTTATAGAACCTGTCGTTTTAGTATTATTATCCCATTTCGGTGTAATAAATACAGGCCTCGCACCAGTTAATTCAATTGCATTAAAAATTGATTTATGCGCATTTCTTTGCACAATAACTGTATCTCCAGAACGACAAGTCGCATAAACCATCGCTAAGTTTCCCACCGTTGATCCGTTCACAAGAAAAAAGCTTTTTTCAGCGCCATACAAAGCACTAAGCCTTCTCTCTGCTTCACGAATGACGCCCATTGGTTCATGCAGATCATCAAGACCCTCAAGCTCTGTTACATCATATTTGAGTGCACGACTTAAGGTTTCCGGTAATCCAGACAGCATACCATTTTTATGACCCGGTACATGGAATGAAAATGAATCCGCTTCTGTAAATTCCACTAGCCTTTTAACAAGTGGGCGATTCTCATATTTCATTATTTAACTCACTTCCTCTTTATATCCCTATTATAATGGTAGCAACTTTAATAATCGAGATTAGTGGTTACTAATTTGTTATATACTAACTACATTTAGCTACAGTTTTTTATTAATAAGTATAAAAAAAGCCACCACCAGTTAAGGTAATAACTTCTTTATCGCGATGCAACGTTAATTATACTAACTTCGATTTCTAAAATGAGCGCATAAATCACACTGTAACCCCGGATTATAATTAACACCAAAGTGCCTAACTCCTATACATTTTTTCTTGGTACAAAAAAGCCACTACCAATTAAGGTAATGACTTCTTTAGTGCATGGCAACGTCCTACTCTTGCAGGGGGAAACCCCCAACTACCATCGGCGCTGAAGAGCTTAACTACCGTGTTCGAGATGGGAACGGGTGTGACCTCTTCGCTATCGCCACCATACTTATATTGAAAGAATTTAATTGTTCTTTCAAAACTGAATAAAACAGATAATCTTCACAAATCAGGGGAATCAGCCCACTTACTTCTTACGTTATTTGGTTAAGTCCTCGATCAATTAGTATCCGTCAGCTACATACGTCGCCGTACTTACACCCCGGACCTATCAACCTCATCATCTCTGAGGGATCTTACTTACTTGCGTAATGGGAAATCTCATCTCGAGGGGGGCTTCATGCTTAGATGCTTTCAGCATTTATCCCGTCCACACGTAGCTACCCAGCTATGCCTTTGGCAAGACAACTGGTACACCAGCGGTGTGTCCATCCCGGTCCTCTCGTACTAAGGACAGCTCCTCTCAAATTTCCTGCGCCCGCGACGGATAGGGACCGAACTGTCTCACGACGTTCTGAACCCAGCTCGCGTACCGCTTTAATGGGCGAACAGCCCAACCCTTGGGACCGACTACAGCCCCAGGATGCGATGAGCCGACATCGAGGTGCCAAACCTCCCCGTCGATGTGGACTCTTGGGGGAGATAAGCCTGTTATCCCCGGGGTAGCTTTTATCCGTTGAGCGATGGCCCTTCCATGCGGAACCACCGGATCACTAAGCCCGTCTTTCGACCCTGCTCGACTTGTAGGTCTCGCAGTTAAGCTCCCTTATGCCTTTGCACTCTGCGAATGATGTCCAACCATTCTGAGGGAACCTTTGGGCGCCTCCGTTACTCTTTAGGAGGCGACCGCCCCAGTCAAACTGTCCACCTGACACTGTCTCCTGCCCCGATAAGGGGCATGGGTTAGAAGTCCAATACAATCAGGGTAGTATCCCACCAACGCCTCCTCCGAAGCTAGCGCTCCGGATTCTAAGGCTCCTACCTATCCTGTACAGATTGCATCAGAATTCAATATCAGGTTACAGTAAAGCTCCACGGGGTCTTTCCGTCCTGTCGCGGGTAACCTGCATCTTCACAGGTACTATAATTTCACCGAGTCTCTCGTTGAGACAGTGCCCAGATCGTTACGCCTTTCGTGCGGGTCGGAACTTACCCGACAAGGAATTTCGCTACCTTAGGACCGTTATAGTTACGGCCGCCGTTTACTGGGGCTTCGGTTCAAAGCTTCGCTTGCGCTAACCTCTTCCCTTAACCTTCCAGCACCGGGCAGGCGTCAGCCCCTATACATCACCTTGCGGTTTTGCAGAGACCTGTGTTTTTGCTAAACAGTCGCCTGGGCCTATTCACTGCGGCTCTCTCGGGCTTTAACACCCTACCAGAGCACCCCTTCTCCCGAAGTTACGGGGTCATTTTGCCGAGTTCCTTAACGAGAGTTCTCTCGATCACCTTAGGATTCTCTCCTCGCCTACCTGTGTCGGTTTGCGGTACGGGCACCTCCCGCCTCGTTAGAGGCTTTTCTTGGCAGTGTGAAATCAGGGACTCCAGGGAATAATTCCCCTCGCCATCACAGCTCAATGTTATAGAAATGGGATTTGCCTCATTTCACACCTCACTGCTTAGACGCGCATAACCAACAGCGCGCTCACCCTATCCTACTGCGTCCCCCCATTACTCAAACGGCGGGGAGGTGGTACAGGAATATCAACCTGTTATCCATCGTCTACGCCTTTCGGCCTCAACTTAGGTCCCGACTAACCCTGAGCGGACGAGCCTTCCTCAGGAAACCTTGGGCATTCGGTGGAAGGGATTCTCACCCTTCTTTCGCTACTCATACCGGCATTCTCACTTCTAGGCGCTCCACTAGTCCTTACGGTCTAACTTCGACGCCCCTAGAACGCTCTCCTACCACTCACATCTAAGATGTAAGTCCACAGTTTCGGTGCTCTGTTTAGCCCCGATACATTTTCGGCGCAGCGCCACTCGACCAGTGAGCTATTACGCACTCTTTAAATGGTGGCTGCTTCTAAGCCAACATCCTGGTTGTCTGGGCAACGCCACATCCTTTTCCACTTAACAGAGACTTGGGGACCTTAACTGGTGGTCTGGGTTGTTTCCCTCTCGACTATGAATCTTATCACCCACAGTCTGACTCCCAAACATAAATCATCGGCATTCGGAGTTTGTCTGAATTCGGTAACCCGGGATGGGCCCCTAGTCCAAACAGTGCTCTACCTCCGAGATTCTAAAGTTTGAGGCTAGCCCTAAAGCTATTTCGGAGAGAACCAGCTATCTCCAGGTTCGATTGGAATTTCACCGCTACCCACACCTCATCCCCGCATTTTTCAACATACGTGGGTTCGGGCCTCCAGTAAGTATTACCTTACCTTCACCCTGGACATGGGTAGATCACCTGGTTTCGGGTCTACGACCTCATACTAATTCGCCCTATTAAGACTCGCTTTCGCTGCGGCTCCGCATTCTCTGCTTAACCTTGCATGAAATCAGTAACTCGCCGGTTCATTCTACAAAAGGCACGCCATCACCCGTGACTCTCCCGAAGGAAAGTCAACAAGGGCTCTGACTACTTGTAGGCACACGGTTTCAGGATCTATTTCACTCCCCTTCCGGGGTGCTTTTCACCTTTCCCTCACGGTACTGGTTCACTATCGGTCACTAGGAAGTATTTAGCCTTGGGAGATGGTCCTCCCGGATTCCGACGGAATTTCACGTGTTCCGCCGTACTCAGGATACATGCTGGAGAGAATGAACTTTCGACTACGGGGCTATTACCCGCTACGGCGGACCTTTCCAGGTCGCTTCGCCTAATCCATTCCTTTGTAACTCCGTATAGCATGTCCTACAACCCCAGGAAGCAAGCTTCCTGGTTTGGGCTGTTCCCTTTTCGCTCGCCGCTACTCAGGGAATCGATTTTTCTTTCTCTTCCTCCGGGTACTTAGATGTTTCAGTTCTCCGGGTTTGTCTCGATTACGCTATGTATTCACGTAAACGTACTACTCCATTACGAGCAGTGGGTTTCCCCATTCGGAAATCTTCGGATCAAAGCTCACTTACAGCTCCCCGAAGCATATCGGTGTTAGTGCCGTCCTTCATAGACTCCTAGTGCCAAGGCATCCACCGTGCGCCCTTTCTAACTTAACCAAAAAATAGGTCTTAACGTCGCATTGCGTCGCTAATTCTTATCTTTTAAATAAACGTGATCTTACAGCGATGTAAAAATCTACGTTTCGTAAAAAGGTCGTTCTTTAAAATAAACAAAGTTCTGTTTATCTTGGTTGATTCTTGATTTGTTTCAATTATTGTTTTATCCAGTTTTCAAAGAACAAGTTTTGAATTATTATTAGTATCCATAAAGACACAAAAAAAATGGTTTTATGGCCGATTAATTAAGCGAAGCTTAATTAATCTTTAATAAACCTTCAAAACTGAACGCAAAACGTCGATTTTCCGTATGCCTAGCTATCATACACCAAAGGTGTAATCCAACTATAGACATATATCCTTAGAAAGGAGGTGATCCAGCCGCACCTTCCGATACGGCTACCTTGTTACGACTTCACCCCAATCATCTGTCCCACCTTCGGCGGCTGGCTCCCCTAAGGGTTACCTCACCGACTTCGGGTGTTACAAACTCTCGTGGTGTGACGGGCGGTGTGTACAAGACCCGGGAACGTATTCACCGTGGCATGCTGATCCACGATTACTAGCGATTCCGGCTTCATGCAGGCGAGTTGCAGCCTGCAATCCGAACTGTGAACGGTTTTATGGGATTAGCTCCCCCTCGCGGGTTGGCGACCCTCTGTACCGTCCATTGTAGCACGTGTGTAGCCCAGGTCATAAGGGGCATGATGATTTGACGTCATCCCCACCTTCCTCCGGTTTATCACCGGCAGTCACCTTAGAGTGCCCAACTTAATGATGGCAACTAAGATCAAGGGTTGCGCTCGTTGCGGGACTTAACCCAACATCTCACGACACGAGCTGACGACAACCATGCACCACCTGTCACCACTGTCCCCGAAGGGAAAAGTATATCTCTATACCGGGCAGTGGGATGTCAAGACCTGGTAAGGTTCTTCGCGTAGCTTCGAATTAAACCACATGCTCCACCGCTTGTGCGGGTCCCCGTCAATTCCTTTGAGTTTCAGCCTTGCGGCCGTACTCCCCAGGCGGAGTGCTTAATGCGTTAGCTGCAGCACTAAGGGGCGGAAACCCCCTAACACTTAGCACTCATCGTTTACGGCGTGGACTACCAGGGTATCTAATCCTGTTTGCTCCCCACGCTTTCGCGCCTCAGCGTCAGTTACAGACCAGAAAGCCGCCTTCGCCACTGGTGTTCCTCCACATCTCTACGCATTTCACCGCTACACGTGGAATTCCGCTTTCCTCTTCTGTACTCAAGCCTATCAGTTTCCAATGACCTTCCCCGGTTGAGCCGGGGGCTTTCACATCAGACTTAACAGGCCGCCTGCGCGCGCTTTACGCCCAATAATTCCGGACAACGCTTGCCACCTACGTATTACCGCGGCTGCTGGCACGTAGTTAGCCGTGGCTTTCTAATAAGGTACCGTCAAGGTACGGGCAGTTACTCCCGTACGTGTTCTTCCCTTACAACAGAGCTTTACGATCCGAAAACCTTCTTCGCTCACGCGGCATTGCTCCATCAGACTTTCGTCCATTGTGGAAGATTCCCTACTGCTGCCTCCCGTAGGAGTCTGGGCCGTGTCTCAGTCCCAGTGTGGCCGATCACCCTCTCAGGTCGGCTACGCATCGTTGCCTTGGTAGGCCATTACCCCACCAACTAGCTAATGCGCCGCGGGCCCATCCTGCAGTGACAGCCGAAACCGTCTTTCAGAGTTCGTCCATGCGGACGAACTGATTATTCGGTATTAGCCCCGGTTTCCCGGAGTTATCCCCATCTGCAGGGCAGGTTGCCCACGTGTTACTCACCCATCCGCCGCTAACAAAATTTGAAGCAAGCTCCAAATTTTGTTCGCTCGACTTGCATGTATTAGGCATGCCGCCAGCGTTCGTCCTGAGCCAGGATCAAACTCTCCATAATACCGGCTAGCCGATACGCAGCACATTGCGTTGTCAACTTCTCTCACTTAGTCAGTCACGTACTAATGTACGCTCCTTCCTTCGCTCAATCGTTTCCTAGCACTGCACTACGTCTCGACCGCCAGAACAAGAAGAAAATGAAAGCTCATTTCTTTTTGCCGGCATTAATAGTTGTAGCGTTAACTACTTCTATTGAATGACAATTTTGTTTCAAATAGAAACGTTTATACTCAAGTGCGCCGAAGCGTCCTGAGTTATTAATCATATCGTGTAAACACGAATGACTTATATCGACGTTTTGCTGTTCAGTTTTCAAGGTTCATAACAGAGGAAGTATTTCGTGTTCCTCTTTTTCGTATAATGCCATTTCGCAACAGCAACTCTTATATCATAACATGCCTTATTCACCGTGTCAACAACTAATTTCAATTTCTTTTTAGTTGTTTAAGTGATTGTATCGGCAAGGTAGTTAAATATAACACGCCTCTTTTAGAAATGCAACACTTAATTATAGTATTAATGCAAAAGCGCATACAGACGCTACTCCGGGTATACCTAGTAAAGCTATTACAAGTCCTGAAGCGATATTAATTGGTACGTAAACACCAAAGAATCCAGCTGCGATGTTCATAATAAACAAAACTAAGAAGGAAAACGCTAGACGAAACCAATAGATAGATAAACGTTCAAATACTTTTCGAATCTGTTTGTTATCCATTAAGAATAGAAGTAAGACAAAACCTGCAATTGATATACCGATGGCTAATTTCATGGAATCGCTCCTTTTTTAAATGATATATAATCATATGCGATCCCATGAAGAACTATTAGTCACCTTCCAAGATGGCGAGCCTTTGCTTCTTTATATAGATAGAAATGAATACTTTCTGCAATCTTTCGGCGAAGAATTACTTCTTGATCATAATCATTAAGGTACTTTTCAATCTCTCTAGCTTGTTCCCACTCTTTTTTGGTTTCTATCATTAAGGCCCGTAGTCGATCATCATACTCTTCTTTTAACTTATTCCTTCGTTTAAACAAAGTTCAAACTACCTCCTACAATTCCCGACGACCCTCGAGCGCCTTTGATAGCGTTACTTCATCCGCGTACTCTAGATCTCCACCGACTGGAAGTCCATGTGCAATTCTCGTGGTCATTATACCTGAAGGTTTTACAAGTCTTGAAATGTACATCGCAGTTGCTTCTCCTTCAATAGTTGGATTAGTAGCTAAAATTAATTCTTCTACTTGTTCATCTTGGAGTCGCGTTAATAAAGTAGGAACATTTATATCTTCAGGGCCAATACCATCCAACGGGGATATAGCACCGTGAAGAACATGGTAGAGCCCTTTATAATCACGCATTTTTTCAATTGCAATTACATCTTTAGGATCTTGAACGACACATATTGTCGATCCATCACGTGATTTGTCTTGGCATATATGACACGGATCAATATCGGTAATATGTCCACATATTGAGCAAAAACGAAGATTCCGTTTTGCATCGACAAGCGCTTTTGCAAAATCAAGCACTGTATCTTCCTTCATACCTAATACAAAAAACGCCAGTCGACCCGCTGTCTTCGGGCCGATACCTGGCAGTTTCATAAAACTATCAATTAACTTTGAGATTGGTTCAGGGTAATGCATCATAGTTCCTCCTAGAACATTCCAGGAAGGTTCAATCCTTTCGTGAATTGTCCCATCGTAGAGTTCGTCAATTCTTCAGCTTTAGTCATTGCTTCATTCGTTGCTATTACTACAAGATCTTGTAACATTTCAACATCTTCTGCATCTACAACATCTGGATTAATAATAACTTCCAAAACTTCTTTACTACCAGATACAACGACCTTCACCATACCGCCGCCCGCTGAACCTTCAATTCTTTCTTCCCCTAATTTCTCTTGCGCTTCCGCCATTTGTTTTTGCATCTTCTGCATTTGCTTCATCATACCTTGCATATTTCCCATACCCTTCATAATCATTTCCTCCTCATTTTTTTCGCTACAAGTAGCTTTTTGAATTTAATTCACACAGTCTGTTAATCATCATGTATTTCTATGAAATCTTTCCCAAAACGCTTTTCAGCTTCAGTTACGAGCGGATCTAAGTTTTCCTGTTCCGCTTCTTTTACAAATGAGAGCATGTCATCCACGTCTACATTTTCTTGTGTTTCCGCATTGGATACTTCTGGTTTCCCTAGATTGTTACTACGAATAAACTCTTCTCTAACTTTCAACCAACCTTCTTCGGGTACGTAGACAACTTCATACGCCTTACCAGTACGTGAACTTAGTGCATCAGAAAGGCCTGAACGGAGAGATACATTTTCAGAAGCCATGAGGCAATGTATTTCATATTTGAATTTTAACACAAATGCATTCTCAGATGCAGCTACAGGTTCTGTATCTTCTAAAAGTGCAGCATGAGACTTTTGCATTGTTTGCATCATTTGAGCCCATTCCTCACGAATGGTTTTAATATCTTGTTTCGTTGCAGATTTGAGTACTTCATTTATTCTGCCAGTAGGAATTTTAAAGGTCTGCGATGATTTCGACGCATTTTTGCGCGGCGGTCCAGCATTACCTTCAGTAGGCTGTGCAATTCCACCTACTTTAATTTGGCGCTGCAACTCACCGACAAGACGCTCTAATTCCTCGACCTTACTCGTTAGTTTTGGATCAATTGCCGCATTGCTCGTTTGAACAGATTCAGCATCAAGGTGAATCATTTTCAAAAGGGCTGATTCCAAATATACTTTTGCATGATTTGAGAAACGCATTTCTTGTTGCGTCTTTGCTAGTATGTCAATAAACAAATACAACATATTTGAATCGAAAGCCTGAGCTATCTCCTCAAAACGACTATCTCCTGATATTAGCTCAAGTAAGTTTTTTAAATCCGGAGCAGTACGCAGCAGAAGCAAATCCCTAAAAAATGTAATCAGGTCTTCAGCTAGACGCGTAACATCTTTCCCTTCTGAAATTAAAAGATCTAGAAGAGATAGTACAGAACCTGCGTCCTTACTAATTAACGCTTCAGCTAGTTGATGAAAAATATCTTCTCCTATTGAACCAGTAACAAGTAAAGCATCTTCAACAGTTAGTTTTTCTCCACTAAACGACACTACCTGATCGAGCATACTAAGTGCATCACGCATTCCGCCCGAAGCAGCTTGCGCTATGACCTTTAATGTACCCTCGTCTGACTCAATATGAACATCTGCCAGTACTACCTTCATCCGCTCAATTATATCAAATGTAGTGAGTGGTTTGAAGTCGAAACGCTGACATCTCGAAATAATAGTCAATGGAAGCTTATGTGGTTCAGTCGTTGCCAAGATAAAAACAACATGGGAAGGTGGTTCTTCTAGCGTTTTCAAAAGTGCATTAAATGCAGAGTTTGATAGCATATGAACTTCATCAATAATATACACTTTGAATCGAGAATTAGAAGGTGCAAAACGAACCTTCTCTATAATATCCCGCATTTCTTCTACGCGAGAATTAGAAGCAGCATCAAACTCGATTACATCCGTATCAGAACCCTCAGTAATACTTAGACATGTTGGACATTCATTACACGGTTCTTTCGCTGGTCCCTGTTCACAATTTAACGCCTTCGCAAAAATCTTTGCAGCACTCGTCTTACCAGTACCCCTCGGACCCGAAAAAAGGTATGCGTGCGTCGTCTTATTATGAAGGAGAGCGTTCTGCAATGTCTGTTTGACATGTTGTTGACCTGACATTTCTTTGAAGGATTGGGGTCGATATACACGATAAAAAGCTTGATACACCAACAGGTTCAACTCCTTTCGACGCGACGCCATAATATTTCAATTGTACCACAAGTGGTACTCATTGTACTTTTCTATGTAATAAAAAAACCCGCCCACTAAACGGACGAGTTGGATTATAAAATTAAAGCCGTGCACCTTCCTTCGACAGCCGAACACAAGCGTTACTCTTGTCGTTAGCTCAGTCTAGGTGACCCTGCGGCACATAGAAAACTCCACTTAATGCTGCTTCCTTCCGGACCTGACATGGTTCGTGGGTTTCCATTGCGCAGGACCCAAACGTCAACACTACGTGCAAAAGGCAGACCAAACATTCGGACAGCCTTGAGAAGGTATTCAGTCTTGCTAGAGCGGATTGCAAGTTACAAGGCACCGCTATCTCCCCACCTAGCACGGCAAGACTTAGTATACTCAACTTTAAGGCTTAAATCAACCGATTAACATTAATTTATTATTTTCAATAAAACAGTTGACATAAGTTTCTATACATGATAAATTATTAATTGTTGCTACGGAGGTATACCCAAGCCCGGCTGAAGGGATCGGTCTTGAAAACCGACAGGGGTGTCAAAACCCGCGGGGGTTCGAATCCCTCTACCTCCTTAATAGTTAAACGAAAAGCAGCCCAAGCGGCTGCTTTTTTTGTTTCTGAAATTAATTAGATTTCTATTACCTACTTTCACTTTTCCACTTAAAGATTTTACTAATTAACCGTAGTAATATACGTAAACTTAAGAACAACAATGATGAAAAAGCAATTCAGTTCTCTGTTTTATTATTGTAGTGAATAACAAAAGTAGCGGCACTCGTAAAGAGTACCACTACTTTTTTATTTACTTTATTCTCGCACCAATAACTGAGGGACGTGTAGGAATACATTGATAATATTTAAAGCGTGCTGCTAATTTTTCAGCAACTTCCTTTTCCATCCCCATCTTCACTGCAACAAAGATTGAGGGTCCGGCACCACTTATCGTCATACCGTATGCACCAACTTCCTTACAAAAAATACGAATAGCATCGAAATCAGGAAATAAGTGCTTTCTGTATGGCTCATGGAAGACATCTTTTTCCATCATTCGACCAACCATCTCCCAATTATCTAAAGCCATTGCAGCCGAAAGCACGCTTCCTGCGGCACTACTTAACGTTGCTTCACTATGCTTTAGTTCATTTGGAAGAAGACCTCTCGATGCTTCTGTTAGTAGCGCCTCTGGTGGAACGAGTATTACAGCACCCATTGTAGGTTCTGGTATATGGATAAAATCCATTTCCTCTTCCTCATAATGAGATATAACTGCTCCACCAAGAAGTGCAGGTGTAACATTATCCGCATGCCCTTCTAACTCACTACCAATTTGCACCTTTTGGCGATCTGTTAGTGATAAATCGAGAAGATGGTTCGCTATCTCAATACCTGCAGCGATTGCAGCTGCACTACTTCCTAACCCTTTACCTAAAGGGATATCTGATTGTACCGATAACTGTAAAGGCCGAACAGCTAAATTATGACGCTTAGCTACATTCACTATTGTTGTGACTATTAAATTATCATCGCCGCCTGTTATGCCTTCAAATCCGTCGTCTTCATATGTAACTTTCCAAGCATCAGATGGTGAAACAGTAACAGTCATTTCAAGACTAAGTGCAAGCCCAATACTATCGAAACCAGGGCCAAGATTAGCGGTAGTCGCAGGAACGACAACCGAAAAACTCGGAACTCCCATCACTTCTTACCCGCTTTCAACTCGCTTAATAGATGATCGAACTGCTCACGAGATAACAATGCTTTATCTTTATTCACTTCGATTGCTGTATCAGGATCTTTCAATCCATTACCAGTCAAAACAGCAACAACAGTAGACCCTTTTTTCAATGAACCATTTTCTACTTGTTTTTTCACACCTGCAATAGATGCACATGATCCCGGTTCAGCAAACACACCTTCAGATGATGCAATCAAACGGTATGCTTCTAAAATTTCTTCATCTGTTACAGCTAGAATTGTCCCATTTGATTCAGCAAGCGCCGATTTTGCAAGGTCCCAACTCGCAGGATTACCAATTCTAATCGCAGTTGCTACTGTTTCAGGATTATCAAATACGCGGTCATAAACGATTGGTGCTGCTCCGTCTGCTTGTACACCAAGTAGCTCTGGCAATGCCGTTCCCTTTTTATCCGCATACTCTTTGAAACCTTTCCATGCAGCAGAAATATTTCCCGCGTTACCTACTGGAAGTGCAAAAATATCAGGAACTTTACCAAGTTGTTCAATTGCTTCGAAAGCAATCGTCTTTTGTCCTTCTAAGCGATAAGGATTCACTGAGTTTACAAGCGCGATATCCCCTTCACCAGCTTCACGAACCATCCTAAGTGCCTCATCAAAGTTTCCTTCAATTTCTAGAATTTCAGCACCGTACATTTTCGCCTGTGCTAGTTTACCAAGTGCAATGCGACCTTCAGGAATAACGACAATGGTACGCATACCTGCACGGGCACCGTAAGCTGCAGCAGATGCAGATGTGTTACCCGTAGATGCACAAATTAAAATCTTCTTGCCTTCTTCTTTAGCTTTCGCAACAGCCATGACCATTCCGCGGTCTTTAAATGAACCAGTAGGATTAGCCCCTTCAACTTTAACGTATAAATCAATTCCCCACTGCTCGGATAGATTTTCCATATGAATGAGTGGTGTATTTCCTTCTTGTAATGTTAGCATAGGTGTCTTATCAGTTACTGGAAGCCACTCTTTATAATGATCAATTAATCCTGTCCATCTTTTCATTATTATTCGTCCCCTTCAACTCGGTAATGACTTAAAACGCGAAGAACTTCAGGTGTTTTTTCTAATTCAGACATGACGTCAAGATGTTGCTGACGTGACATACGATGTGTAATGAAAACAAGTTCCGCTCCCGCTTCTTCAATATCTGTATGTTGTACTACTGTCGCAATACTAGCGCCGTTCGCACTATAGATTGCAGATAACTTTGTTAACACACCAATTTCGTCTTTTACAAGTATTCTATGGAAGTAACGTGCGTACATTTCGCAATCATTCTTCACTTTACGCGCATGTTGTGGTGCATGAAGTCGCTTGCCATTTACGCCTAAAAGTATATTACGGCAAGCCGCGACAACGTCCGCTGTAACAGAAGTTGCTGTTGGTAGTGAGCCAGCACCAGGTCCGTAAAACATCGTTTCTCCAACTGCATCTCCGTAAATGTATACAGCATTGTATTCATAATTAACAGATGCAAGTGGATGTGAGTCTGAATAAAATACCGGCTCAACAGCTACTTCAATACCGTCTTCATTCTTCGAAGCTGATCCTACCATTTTTACTGTATAACCAAAACCTTTTGCCAATTCTAAATCACCATCGCGAATTTCTTTCATTCCTCTGACAAAGACATCATCAAGATGCACTTCTGTTGAGAATGCAAGCGACGCAAGAATAACCATTTTTCGTGCTGCGTCAATTCCATCAACGTCTGCTGAAGGGTCAGCTTCAGCATATCCAAGCGCTGTTGCTTCTGCTAAAGCATCTTCATAAGACATATTTTCATGTTTCATTTTCGTTAAAATAAAGTTCGTTGTGCCATTTACAATCCCCGATAATGCACTAATTCGGTCTGAAGCCAATCCATCCTCCATCGTACGAATAAGCGGAATCCCACCACCGACACTTGCTTCATAAAATAAGTCACAACTATTCTCATCAGCAAGTTTTAATAAATCTTGTCCAAATTCAGCCATTACATCTTTATTTGCAGTTATAACACCTTTTCCTGCTTTTAGTGATTGTTCAATGGCCTCCTTTGCTTCATTAATTCCTCCCATCACTTCTATAATTATATCAATTGATGGATCATTAATCACTTCAGTTATACTTGATGTAAATACCTCATTTGCCAACTCAGTTGTTCTCTTTTTAGATGTATTTTTAATTAAAACCTTTTTTATATTAACATCCACACCAAGCTTGTGTTTTAAATCTTTCTGATGGTCATGTAGAATTTGCGCTACACCGCTACCAACTGTTCCAAATCCTAATAAACCAATGTTAATTTCATTTTTCATTTGACGATTCTCCTAACTGTATGTACACTATGGGAAAACAATTGACCTCCACATAAGGACATTATAAAGAAAACTATTAATAAAAACAACCCATACCCACATTTCTATGATAAACTTTCAGTATATTAATAATAAAAAGATAGGACTTGATGTAGATGAAAGTATGTAAGTTTGGCGGAACATCAGTCGCCTCGGCTGAGCAAATTAAAAAAGTTGCTGACATAGTAAAAAGTGACCCCTCTAGAAAAATTATAGTCGTATCCGCACCTGGGAAACGTTCAAGTGATGACATCAAGGTTACGGATTTATTAATAACATTAGCTAATGCTGCACTTAATGGTAGTAATGTAGAAAAAGAACTAGCGGATGTAGTAAACAGATACCAATCAATTGCTACTGACTTAGGCTTAAATGAAGATATCATCGATATTATTAAAGTTGATATGCAAAGGCGACTCTCTTCAAATAAGGAAGATATTAGTCTCTTTACCGACTGTATTAAAGCTGCTGGTGAAGACAATAACGCCAAACTAATTGCCGCCTATTTTGTGCATATCGGAATGGAAGCACAGTATATTTGTCCAAAAGAGGCCGGATTACTTGTAAATGATCGTCCTGAACGCGTCCACGCGCTGCAAGAAGGATACGATCGTCTAGAAAAGTTAAAAGACATTCCCGGTATTATTGTATTTCCTGGTTTCTTTGGCTATACAAAAGACGGAACACTCCGTACATTCAATCGTGGAGGATCCGATATCACTGGCTCTATCGTAGCGGCAGGAACTCGTGCTGAACTATATGAAAATTTTACCGATGTTGACTCCGTTTTTGCAGCAAATCCGAACGTCGTAGACAATCCAGTCGGTATTGATAAATTAACATATCGTGAAATGCGCGAACTGGCTTACGCTGGATTTACAGTTTTCCATGATGAAGCACTTATGCCTGCATTTTTACGCTCTGTTCCGGTTTGTGTTAAAAATACGAACAACCCTGATGCACCGGGAACACTTGTTGTAAGAAATCGTGATTACTCTACACAGCCAGTTGTGGGAATCGCGGCTGATAGTGGCTTTACGACATTATTTGTTTATAAATACTTGATGAATCGTGAAATTGGTTTTGGACGCCGTTTACTTGAAATTCTTGAAGATGAAGAAATTCCATACGAGCATAGCCCATCAGGAATTGATAATTTATCTGTTATTATTCGAAGTATTTATTTAACGCCAGAAAAAGAAGAACGTATCATTAAACGTGTAAAAGAAGAATTAGATGCTGATGACGTTCATTTATACGATAAGGATTATTCAATGATTGTTCTTGTTGGTGAGGGAATGCGTCACACAACTGGCCTTGCTGCACGTGCCGCTACTGCAATTGCCCGTACAGGTGCCAATATTGAAATGATTAACCAAGGTTCGTCTGAAGTGAGTCTCGTTTTCGGTATTAATAAAGACGATGAAACAAAAGTATTGAGGGAATTGTATAAAGAGTTTTTTAGTGAAGTTGTCGTCGCGAAATAAAACCCAAAACAGCACACCATTTTAGAAGGTGTGCTATTTTTTATACCCATTAACAGTAACAATAGAACTAATCGTCAAATATGACTACCGTATAGTCATTGTTGAATAGGGGGCGTAAAATGTTATTAAAACAGACTAATTTAATATTAGAACATATTCTCAAGTATTCTTTTGATGAAATTTTTATCACAAACTCATTTGGGGATATTGTGTATGTGAGTAAACGATTTATGAATTTGTTTGGAATTAACCAAGATGAAATAATTAATCAGAATGTTTATTTGTTAGAAAAGCAAGGTTTGTTAACCCCCAGTATTACAGGAAAAGTACTACAAACAAAACAAATAGAGACAATCATTCAAGAGACACCTATGGGTGGTAAAATTGTTGTTTCTGCTTATCCAATTTTTGATGACAAGCAAAACCTTATGGGAGCGCTCAGTTTCTCACGAGACATTACAGAACTCGACTACTTAAAACAGACGAATGAACAAGTGGCTAAAACGATTGCTTTATATGAAGAAGAGATTAAGAAAATGAAAGTAATTCAAGCTAGCTCGGATACGATGGGTAGCGAAATGATGAATAAGGTTTTTAATGTTGTGGAAAAGGTTTCTAGCCTAGATGTGACCGTTCTTTTAGAAGGAGAATCAGGCGTTGGAAAAAATTATATTGCTAAAAAGATACATGAAACGTCCAACCGTAGAAATGAACCCTTTATTGAAATTAACTGCGGTGCTATTCCCGAGTCTTTAATTGAATCAGAGCTATTCGGATACGAGGAAGGATCATTTACAGGTGCTAAAAAGGGTGGAAAGATTGGACATTTTGAAGCTGCAAGAAACGGGACTATCTTTTTAGATGAAATATCAGAACTACCACTAAATCTACAAGTGAAGTTGTTATCCGTCCTACAGAATCTAACAATACAACGTTTAGGAGCCAATTCAGTTGTATACTTAAATTGTAGGATTATATGTGCAACGAACCAAGACCTTCAACAATTAATTGCTGAAAAAAGGTTTCGCGAGGATTTATATTATCGGATAAACGTGATTAAAATTGCAATCCCCTCTTTAAGAGAAAGAAGAGAAGAAATTGAACATTTAAGTAGGGATTTGTTGAGTGAATTTAATGAAAAGTATGTGATGAATAAAAGATTTTCTGAAAATATGATCGCTTGGTTACACAGACAAGATTGGCCGGGAAATATTAGAGAGCTTAGAAACTTCATTGAGAGAATCATGATAACTTCCAATGAGGATATAATTGATGTTGACCAAATCGGGATTTCAATTCCCGAGGAAGATGATCTTCCTTTAGATGAATACATTGAAAAAGTGGAAAGGAATTATATTCGCCAGATGTATGAAAAGTATCCTAGTAGTGTGAAATTAGCAAAGAAATTAAGCATTAGCCAATCTACTGCAAATAGAAAAATAAATAAGTATATAAATCTTTCCTAGTCAAAGTTGACTAGGTTTTTTAATTTCACAAAATTAAGTGCGTCAATACTTAAATTTAGATTAGTCTCCTAAATATTTTTAACACTATTTACTTTTAATGATCAATGAACGCAAAGGGATTAAAGACCCTTTTTCTTTATTTTACTAAGTAAGGATCTACCTTCCCCTATAGTTGGCACATTAATTGCAATAGTCTTACTACGATAATAAAAATTCATTAATAATTGAAAGCTTTACTTTCAATTTACATTAGTGAATGAATAAATCTCTATACAAAAATCCATTTAGGAGAGTGAAGATTAATGACGAAACAAAACGAAAAACAAATACTTAACTTACCATTTACAGGAATCTGCTCATTTGGTAAATATCCAATATGTACAGATATCAACGAACTTGATGCTGAGGTAGCGGTTATAGGTGTTCCTTACGACATGGGAACACAATGGAAATCTGGCACAAGGATGGGGCCACGTGGAATGCGAGAAGGTTCAACATTATATAGTTTTGGTTTGGAGGGTGCTTATGATATTGAAAAAGATATTATGTATTTAGGCCCCGACTGTAAGATTGTGGATTGTGGGGACGTTGACATTGTTCATGGAGATTTGGAACAAAGTTTTGATAATGTTGAAGCGTCTATTAGAACAATCGTCTCTAAAGGGGCAATTCCCGTAGTACTTGGTGGGGATCATTCAATTACAATCCCTGTTGGAAGAGCGCTCGATAACGTTGGAACATTCCACGTAATTCAAATAGATGCTCATCTTGATTGGGCAGATCATCGCTCTGGACAAAGATTCGGACATGGCAGTACGCTTCGTCGTTTAGCAGAAATGGATCATGTTGATAAAATGTTCCAATTTGGAATCAGGGGTATTAGTAGCAGCATAAAAGAAGATGTAGACGCCGCGAGAGAATATGGTAGCAAGATTTTATCTCCACGACAAATGAGAAAAATGGGTATTGAATCAATCTTAGAGTTAATTCCTGAAGGGGAGAACTACTATGTAACGATTGATATCGATGGACTAGATCCTTCATTAGCACCGGGAACGGGAACTCCCTCTCCAGGTGGATTGTATTATGACGAAGTGAACGAGCTTATAGAAGGAATTGCAAAAAGAGGTAGTGTGATTGGTTTCGACTTAGTTGAAGTATCACCTCCATACGACCCTACAGGAATCACGAGTCAAGTAGGCGCTCGAATTGTTCTTGACTTTATTAGTTTTATTTTAAAAGAAAAGGAACTTAATGAGTTGAAAAATCAAGAAATAAAAACATTGCAAGTATAATATTTTATTTAATGTTAATGGAGGAGGCATTACCCTATTCCATTAACATTATCTTCATCACCTACAACCTATTTAGTTGAATTTTGCATACTACCAGATATGAAAACTAAAACTACTGGAGGTTTACTTGTATGAATGAGAGGGCAATTATTAGTGAGAAAAACCAAGCTTTTAGTGAGAACTTAGATCCAACAATCGAAATTGTTGATCGCGATGATCCAGGGTATATAGACACGATTACTATCACGAAAAGGCAATATAAAATTGGGTTAGCCAAATCATTTATATTTACGTCAATTGCTATTCTCGTGTTTTTCATACCAATAACAATAAATGGTGAATCAGATATCTTATTCAGTACAATATATAACTTCTTTCTCGACTTAGTAGGGATTGTTGGACTATGGTTTGTGGCTGCTCTAGCAGTGGCTAATTCAATTGTAGGTATTTATGGTAAGTTTATGGCTAAGAATGGAACTTTTTTTTCCAATTACTACGGTCACGACTCCATTTTCCATCCCTTTTTCTATCTATTAGGAGCATTTTATACAGTCGTTTACACATTAGATGTCACCTTCACTCAATATACAGGACCTGAATGGATAGTCGGTGGCGGCACAGGTGGAACTGTCATCCCAAGTATTGTATTAGGGGTATTATGGATTATTATAGTTGGTGCATTTTTTATGCCTTTTCTATTGAATTACGGGGGTATTGATTTTGTAGGCTCTATTCTTGAACCATTAATGAGGCCACTCTTTAAAGTTCCAGGAAAAAGTGCGATTGATGCACTTGCGTCATTTGTCAGTTCTTCATCAATTGCAGTAATTATTACAAGTAAATTATATAAAATGAATGTCTATACAAAAAGAGAAGCTGCTTTTATCGCAACTTCATTCAGTGCAGTCAGCGTTGGATTCGCTTTATTAGTAATCAATACTGCTGGTTTAGGTGAGCACTTTTTAAAAGTTTATTTTTCATCTTTAATTATCACATTTATTGTATCTATTTTTATGGTCAGAATACCGCCCCTTTCTAGAAAAGAGGATATGTACTTTAGTGGCAAGATTCAAACGAATGCAGAACGAACTAGTGAAGCAAAGTTTGAAAGTGGCATGTTTAAACGAGGTTTGGAGCGTGCTGCAAAAAGGGCTTATACAGCGGAAAGTATTTATAAAGAAGTAAAATTAAGTCTCATAGATGGATTCAGAGTCATTCCAAAAGTTTTATCATTAATAGCAGCTGCAGGAATTTCAGGTTTAGTAATTGCAGAGTATACACCAATCTTCAAATGGATTGGACAAGCCTTTGTTCCGTTATTAATGGTACTCGGGGTTCCTAACGCTCAGGAAATTGCACCTTCCATTCCAGTAGGGTTTGCAGAAATGTTCTTACCCGTATTATTAATCGCAGATCAAATAGACGTTCTTGATATTGGGGCACGGTATTTTGTTACTGCATTATCAATGGTGCAAGTAATATTCTTGTCAGAAACTGTTGTCGTTATGATGGCAACTCGATTACCCGTTAAGTTTTGGGAGTTAGTCGTGTGTTTCATTCAACGAACATTAATTGCAATCCCCATTGTTGCATTAAGTATGCATATTCTTTTTTAAGTTTATCAATAATAAAATCAAAACAGTCGACCTTTTTTATAATTAATCAGTTCAGTTCAGTGGTACAAAATACAAAATTAATATTAAAATTGATATATGTATCAAACAACTTAAAGCAATTATTCAAAGGTTACATTTTCGTGTTAAAGCATTGCTAATTAAGTAGTTAATTTGAAGGGAAATAGAAATAGAAATAAAAGATAAAACTTATTCAAAACAAAAACACTGAAAATAATTCAGCGTTTTTGTTTTTTATTAACCTCTTACAACTCCAACCTTAACAATCAAGCACCCCTTTGTTTAATAATCGTTTATCTCGAATTGTTATACACTAAAGACAAACCACAAAAGAAGAAGAAATATGCTAGTAAGTGCAGTATTATTAAATATTTTTTTATAACCTTTTTTCAAATAAATTAAAACAAAAACAAGAAAAGAAGTTGTATAAATAACATTGGGATACTGATTGCAAGAAAAAGCATAAATTCCTTAACTTCTGTTAACATTTATCCTTTACTCTCGTCAATTCTACTCAGCAAAACAATAATTTCGGTGATTTTGGTAGAAAGCAATATAAAAACACCCCAAGAGTTAGATTTTCAGCTCTAACTTTCGGGGCGCAGTACCTAAATGAGATGCAAATTACTCACTATAAATGGGTTTAAAAACCTGCTAAAGGTTGTGTGATTTTGAGTTTTGTATCGCTCAACTAAACGAATTATTTTTGACTTAATTGTATTTGGTAGTGGATTATTACAAAACGACAACCAATAGTAAAAAGAACTTATCATATTTATTTTATATCAAATTGCTGTCGAATTGTACTTGATAGCATATCCGCCATTTCCAATCCTTGTTCTATCATTTTATCAAATACTGTCACGCCAGCTTTAAAGTCATGATCCATGATGTAAATAATTTCTGACTTTATAAGCCTCAAATGCGCATAAAACATCTCTCTAATTTCGTCTCTGTCGATAAATGGATTAATTCTACTTATAAACAGCGAAATTTCATCACCATTTCGATACCAATGCTTTTCAATTTCAACGGACTCTTTATGATTACCCGCAATCATCGCTTTAACCAAATCCCCTGCAAGCTCTATATGTTCTTTCATCAACTGACTGTACGTGTGCGCCACAAGCTCACCGTAAAAAGGTAAGAGTGAATCACCGATATCCGTCCCAGTTTTCACAAGACGCTCAACAACAACATCTGTATCTGGTAGATGAAAGATGAGACTATTAATAGTCGTTCGCGTCCACGCAATATGCTGTTGCCAGAGATTCCGCATTTGATTCATTAACACAAGCTCCTGCTTACTAATACTATTCGAAGGTTGTTGATAATAATGTAGCTGTAGTGGATCATAAAAAAGATCCTCACCAAATAGATTCAATTGTTTTCCACTCCTAATATCCGGAAGTGCATACAATCTATCCTATTCATGGTGTTGGTTTATCGTGTTATAAAGTAATCACCTATTTGTTTAATAATTACTTCAACTTCATGAGGGTTTTCCAGTAAATCATAATCAGTAATCGTTAACCTAAGTACTGGACAAACATTAAATGAAGCAATCCACTCCTCATAACGACGATACAACTCTTCCCAATAAGTAACTGGTGTCTGCTGTTCCATCTCGCGTCCTCTCTCTTCAACGCGAGATACAATTGCATCGAGTGGACCATCTAAGTAAACGAGCACATCTGGCTTCGGAAAGAAGGGCGTCATAACCATCGCTTCAAACAAATTCGTATATGTATCATAATCGATTGCCGCCATTGTGCCCTCGTCTTTGTGCATTTTAGCAAATATCCCTGTATCCTCATAAATTGAACGATCTTGTACAAATCCACCGCCTGATTCAAAGATGCGCTTTTGCTCTTTAAAACGCTCTGCTAAAAAGTAAATCTGTAAATGGAAACTCCACTTTTTAAAATCTTCATAAAAAAGGTCGAGATAAGGATTTTCATCCACTTTTTCAAGAGATGTTTTAAATTGCAAAGCATTTGCAAGCGCATTAGTCATAGTTGATTTTCCAACCCCTACTGTTCCCGCTACAGTAATGACAGCATTACTAGGAATCCCATACTTCTCACGTAAATTCATTTAACAACCTCCTTTTTAATCGTTTGCACCAATTCATCTAAAATAATCTGTAAGTCATTTTTATTTCGAATAAAATCAAAGTTATCCCCGTTTATACGCAATACTGGAATTTCGGGGTGTTCCTGCTCAAATTGATTGATAAACTTTTCATAATCTGTTGCTAATTGAAGTAAATAGGCAGGATCCATCTCTTTTTCAAACTCACGCCCGCGCATAGCAATTCGTTTTAAAAGTGTTTCTTGGCTTGCATACAAATAGATGACGATATTCGGAAACGGCAAATCCTTCGTCAATATCTTATATATTTCTTCGTATTTTCTATATTCAGCATCCTCTAACGTTCGCTTTGCGAAAATGAGATTTTTAAATATATGATAATCTGCAACAACTGTTTTCTTACCATTTTGAAGTTCATACTTTAAGTCTGTTTGTTGCTTATATCGATTACAGAGGAAAAACATTTCCGTTTGAAAGCTCCAAGCTTCTATATCCTCGTAAAATTTTGATAAGAACGGATTTTCATCTACAATTTCTTTTACAAGGTAGTAATTCAGTGACTGCGCAATTTGTAAAGATAAAGAGGTCTTACCTACACCTATTGGGCCTTCTACTGCAATAAACGGATTATTCATGGGAAATCTCTCCTTCAGTTCATCTTCAGCTGCAATTCATTTTACCATAACAGTGCGATTATTCCACGTGGAACAATTATAGAAAAGCGGAAGGAGCCCGGTAGTTCCGACAAGCGCTGGAGAGTTTGTAGATAAAGGTGGTCTTTCCTTTATCAACAAAATCGAAGCGACTCGAGGAACTGGCTCCTGCAGACTAGACAGTACGAAAAGCGGAAGGAGCCCGGTAGTTCCGACAAGCGCTGGAGAGTTTGTAGATAAAGGTGATTTTCCCTTTATCAACAAAATTGAAGCGACTCGAGGAACTGGCTCCTGGAGACTAGACAGTACGAACCGTGCTACACTATTCAATAAGGAGCGATGAATATGGATTTATTAAAAATTGATGGAAAATTTATGCTATTGGCACTTGAAGAAGCAAAAAAAGCACAATTAATTGGTGAAGTACCTATCGGCGCAATCATCGTTCATAACGAAAAAGTCATTGCTCGAGCACATAATTTACGGGAAACAACACAACTTGCAACGACTCACGCAGAACTATCTGCAATCCAAGATGCTTGCCGTGCGGTCGGTAGTTGGCGTCTAGAAGAAACAACACTTTACGTTACACTCGAACCCTGTCCGATGTGTGCAGGCGCGATTTTACAATCACGTATTCCACGCGTTGTTTACGGAGCAAGAGATCCTAAAGGTGGTTGTGTTCATTCCTTTTATGAATTACTCAATGACTCTCGTTTCAATCATGAATGTGAAGTTACAGAAGGAGTACTTGCTGACGAATGCGGAGAAATCCTTACTTCATTTTTCAAAGGTATCCGCGCGCGGAAAAAGTTGTTGAAAAAAGCGGCTACTAGCGACGAGGAATAATATATCAGCACCAAACCGTAGGATATCGGACAGTTTGTGCATTATATCAGCGCAAACCATACATATATCAGCACCTTTTTAACTTATATCGACGTTCATCACACTTATATCGGCAAATCGGGACTTCCAACCCACCAAATAAAAAAAAAAACTCAGCATCCATCATACGGAAGCTGAGTTTTTTTGATTAGAATTTAATTATTTACTGTAATTCTTTCTTTTCCACCCATATACGGACGCAGTACTTCCGGTATGATGACTGAACCATCTTCTTGCTGGTAATTTTCTAGAATTGCTGCAACTGTACGACCGATTGCTAGTCCGCTACCGTTCAACGTATGAACAAATTCAGGTTTTGCACCGGCTTCTTTACGATAACGAATATGAGCACGTCTCGCTTGGAAGTCCTCAAAATTTGAACAAGAAGAAATTTCACGATACATGCTTTGTGTAGGAATCCACACTTCAATATCGTATTTCTTCGCTGCCGTAAATCCTAAGTCTGCCGTACACATGCTTAGTACACGATATGGCAAGTTCAACAGCTGCAATACTTTTTCAGCGTGACCTGTTAACTTTTCAAGCTCCGCGTAAGAATCTTCTGGCTTAACCATACGCACAAGCTCAACTTTATTAAACTGATGCTGGCGAATTAATCCGCGCGTATCACGTCCAGCAGAACCTGCTTCAGAACGGAAATTTGCACTATAAGCTGAGAATGCGATTGGCAACTGTGAAGCCTCTAAAATTTCATCACGGTGGAAGTTTGTCACAGGCACCTCTGACGTTGGAATTAAAAAGAAATCTTCTTCTTCTATATGAAACAAGTCTTCCTCAAACTTTGGAAGTTGGCCTGTCCCTTTCAAACTTTCACGGTTTACAATATAGGGAGGTAAAATTTCCTCATAACCGTGCTCGTCTGAATGCAAATCCATCATAAAGTTGATCAACGCGCGCTCTAAACGTGCACCAAGTCCACGGTAAAAGACGAAACGGCTTCCCGTTACTTTTGCTGCTCTTTCAAAATCTAGAATATTGAGATCAGTTCCTAAATCCCAATGCGGCTTAGCTTCGAAATCAAATGCTCTCTTTTCACCCCAAGATCGGACTTCAATATTGTCATCTTCACTATCACCAAATGGAACACTATCATGCGGAATATTAGGGACGCGCATCATAACGTAATTTAGACCTTCTTCAACTTCACGAAGCTCATCGTCCAATTGTTTAATCTCATCGCCTACTTCACGCATGCGTAAAATGAGGTTGTCCGCATTTTCTTTATTGCGTTTCAATTGTGCTACTTCTCCAGAAACTTTATTACGCTCTGCTTTTAAAACTTCTGTTTTTGCAAGAAGCTCTCTTCTTTTTTCATCAAGGCCACTGAATTTATCAAACTCCGATAAGTCTTCACCGCGTTTTGCAAGCTTTCCTTTAATTTCCTCAAAATTAGCACGAACATTTCTTATATCAAGCATCGATAATTCCTCCTTTAAATTCAGACAAAAAAAATAGCCTACACCCCCTAAAAAAGGGACGAGAGCTACCCGCGTTGCCACCCTGATTGACCGGAATAGAAATCCAGATCCTCTTCATTGAAATAACGGCTCAAATACCGGCACAGGTCTACTCTTTTTTCAACCCAGCTACTCAGGGACGGATTCACAAATGTATTTACTGACTTACACCAACCGCCAGTTCTCTTTGAAAATACATACTTGCTACTGCTTCCCATCTTCGTCTCGAATTTTAAATTATAATTACTTTCACTTTACTATAAAACAATTTTATTAGCAAGTAAGCGTTCGCAGCAGCAACTATAACCAATTAATCTAAATAACTTCCTAATTTGAAGTTATTGGATAAACTTAATCTATATATAAAGGGTTTTGTATATATAGATCCGTGTGAAGCCTTGAATGCCAAACTAAAAATCACAACGTAAATAACCTCTAAACGCTTCTTCAATTTTTTCTCCAAGTTGGAGTAGTGCATCTTCATTCCCGCTTTTACTAATTAATTGCACACCAATTGGCATTCCAGCATCATCCGTTCCCACAGGTATTGTCAATGCGGGCAACCCCCACACATTGGCATAAGCGATAAAAGGTAAATAAGTTTGGTATGTCTTCTTAATAGAGAATATCTCTTTATATACACGTCCATGTCGCTGTGCAGCCGTATGATAAACAGGCAATATAAATAGCTTATCTTCTAAATAGTCCCTTAAAACTTTATCACCACTTGTAACAAACTCTTCGATTTCTTTTACACGTTTTTTACTTGGTTTGAATAATGACGTACCAATTAGTGCCCATGACATATAAGGATGAAGTTCTGACTTACCAGAAAATTTCTGACCCAAGAAACTACGAATCGGTCGTACAGGTCTCTCCCCATAAGCAAGTTTTGCATGTTCCTTTGCACCATTAATCGACATAATTTCTTGCCAAATAGTTGCTGTTTCATTGAAAAAAGGTGGAATACTTTGTTTTGTAATAAAGTGTTCTCTGACAAAATTCTCAATAGATTCAAGCAATTTCTTTGTTTCATTAGAAAGTGGAAAATTTGTTTCCGAGAGCATATGAACCGTAAAATTCTCTAACTTCTTAGTAGCTACCGGATCTTTAGCAATGATATTGTAAATTAACTTCGCATCTTTAACCGACTTTGTAATTGGTCCTATGCCTAGCATTCGCTGCTGTAACCAATGGTCTTCTTCGGGAAAACTACCTTCTGATGAAACTTGAGCATTGCCAGATTTAAAGCCAATAACGCCATTAAAATGACTTGGTATGCGAATCGATCCGCCGATATCAGAACCTATGCCAGCTGCAGCACCGCCTACCGCAATACTTACAGCTTCCCCACCACTAGATCCACCTGCAGTTCTTGTTAAATTCCAAGGATTATTTGTCCGTCCATATAAGTTATTATCCGTCTCCTGACAAAAACAAAGTGCTGGCGTATTCGTTTTTCCAATAATAATAGCGCCCTCATCTTTTAACTTCTGAACAACGCTAGCATCTCCATCTTGTATATAATCTTTGCGATGAATTAATCCACCCGTAGTCTTCATTCCCGCTACATGAAATGACTCTTTCATACTGATGGGGACGCCCAATAATTTACCTTCAGCAAGATTATTTGCTATTAATCGATCAGCTTCAGTAGCTTCTTGTAATGCTTCCTGAAATCTGTTTTCCACTAAAAAATTTAAAGTTGGATTTACTTTATTAATATGTTCAATATAAATTTTGGTTGCTTGAAGTGAAGTAATTTCTTTATCTTTAATCATTTTAGCAAGCGTGGCTGCATCTGCATTGAGTACTTCATTTTTCCCTATTTCAGACCGACTCTCTTTTATAGACGTCATAAACATTGCACACCCCTCTGAATAGTTCGTCTTCTCTTCTTATTATTGTATATGCCGCCGACTAATACAAGTATGCTTAATGAATATAAGGCTTCAAATAATACATAAACTAAAAAAGCCTATAACCATGATTTTCATCACAATTATAGACGTTTACACTTCATTATTGACTTCGATCGGCCATACGTTCTCCAGCTAAAAGTGTGCTCATTTCAATTCCCTTCATTGGTGTACCCAAATCTTTTGATAACTTTACAAGTAAAGCGTAGTCTTGGTAATTTTGTGTTGCCTGTACAATCGCTCGTGCAAACCTTTCAGGATTATCTGATTTAAAAATACCAGAGCCTACAAATACACCATCTGCCCCAAGTTCCATCATCAATGCTGCATCAGTCGGTGTTGCTATACCACCTGCTGCATAATTCGTGACTGGTAGACGACCCGCCTCTTTAATTGCCAATAAAACTTGATACGGTGCACCTAAAATACGTGCTTCCGTCATAATTTCAGCTTCATCCATATGAATTAACTTGTTCACTTGTGCATGTACCTTACGAAGGTGGCGAACAGCCTCGACAATATTTCCTGTTCCTGGCTCACCTTTTGTACGAATCATTTGTGCACCTTCACCAATTCTTCTCGCTGCCTCACCAAGATCCCTCGCACCACACACGAACGGTACTTTGTAGGTATTTTTCAGTAAATGGAATTCATCATCTGCAGGTGATAGCACTTCGCTTTCATCAATAAAGTCAACACCCATTGCTTCTAGTAAACGTGCTTCTGATATATGTCCAATACGTGCTTTAGCCATCACTGGAATAGATACTGCACGTTGCACTTCTTCTACAATTCGTGGATCCGCCATCCGCGCAACCCCACCATCTGCCCTTATATCTGATGGAACACGCTCAAGCGCCATCACTGCAACTGCACCTGCCGCCTCCGCTATTTTCGCTTGCTCACCGTTAATAACGTCCATGATGACGCCGCCATATTTCATACTCATGTTAATATCCCCCTTCTATTCTTATTATTTAGTATAATAGAGATTGAACACATTGAAATAACCAGTTTCAATGAACATGAAGAGGTCAGATGGAGTTGAAGATAATGGAAATGCTTTTATTAGAACTCATTAAAGATAGCGAAACTCCTTTATATGAACAAATTTACGACCAAATTCGCTTGGATATTACAGATGGAAAATTGCCTGTCGATATGAAGCTCCCCTCAAAAAGAAAACTTGGTGAATTTCTCGATGTCAGTCAAACAACGATTGAACTTGCTTATGGCCAGCTTACTGCTGAAGGCTTTATTTCCTCAATCCCAAGAAAAGGTTTTTACGTACAAGCCATTGAAGAACTCGCCTATGTTCGACCTGCGGGAATCACAGAAACTCTCGAAGAATGTGCTGTCGAAAAGATTAACATTGACTTCTCACCAGGTCATATTGATACAGATTCATTTCCTTTCACACAATGGAGAAAATACTCTAAAGACGTGATAGATGAAAGTTCAAAAGATTTATTATTATTAGGGGATCCCCATGGTGATATTGAATTACGGAAAGAAATCGCGCGTTATCTGTATCATTCACGTAGTGTAGATTGCACCCCAGAACAAGTTATAGTTGGGTCTGGAACAGAACAACTTATGCCACTCGTTATACGGATTCTTGGTACCGATGCAAAATATGCAATTGAAGATCCTGGTTACCCTTTAACGCATCATGTTTTTTACCATAATAATAGAGAAGCTATACCTATTTCTGTAGATGATGAGGGGATGGACGTACAGTCACTCCAGTTGTCCGGCGCAACAATTGCATATGTTACCCCTTCTCATCAATTCCCGACAGGTACAGTGCTTTCAGCAGCTCGCAGAACAGCATTATTAAACTGGGCTTCTGCAAATACCCAGCACTTCATTATTGAAGATGACTACGACAGTGAATTCAGGTACACAGGTCGGCCAATTCCCGCATTACAAGGCATGGATAAAGGTGATAGCGTTATTTATTTAAGTACATTTTCAAAATCACTAATGCCTTCACTGCGTATTGCCTATATGGTACTTCCTGCACAATTGCTTAAAAAATATCAAGAAGCATTTATTCACTACTCTTCAACTGTTCCACGACTTGATCAACACATACTTGCACGTTTTATGGAAGACGGTCAATTTTCTCGTCATTTAAACAGAATGAGAAAAATTTACAAAAAGAAACTTCAAATACTAACAGAATTACTGCTTCACTATAAACCATACATTTCATACTCTGGTGAAGAAGCTGGTATGCATATCATCGTCACAGTTCATACGAATAGAAGCGAAGAGCATCTTACTCAGTTGGCAAAGGAAGTTGGTATCCGCATCTATGGGTTAAGTAAATACAGAACGGAAAGAAAGATAGAAGAACCTTCGTTTATAATCGGATTTGGTGGGCTCACTGGAAATTCGATTCATGGAGCAGTCAAAAACCTAATGGCAGCATGGAATATAAAAAAACACAGTAAATCTCAATAGAGACTTACTGTGTTTTTGTTATTTAAATAACCCTTTAATAAAATCAATAGAACCATTCCATATACTCGCAAAGAAATCACCAATCGCGTGCATTGTTAAAGAAAACCAACCTGCTTTTTCAATAGCAGCAGTAGTTACAACATCTGCTGCAAATTGATCCGAATTAATATAACCATAATCAGTACCTTCTGTACGTACAAGATTCACATGACCAACTACCATATCTTTTTTAACAGGTGCTTGAAGCACACCATCTTTAAGTTTCGATTCATCCATAACAAGTTCTGGTTTATACAAGTCTTTTTCACTCGTTTTCACCATCATTTTAATTGGATCTTTTACTTCAAGACCGATGGACTTTTCTTTACCCTTACTTACATTTAAAGTTTCTTGTCCCTTGAATGTATAGCCAGCAGGAGTAAATTCAACTTCTGTAAATTGATTAAAACCATAATCGAACAAAGCACGTGTTGCATCAAAGCGCGCTTTATATGAACCTACACCTTTAGCGTCAACGGCTTTCATCACAACGGCAATAACCCTTTTCCCATTACGTTTTGCAGTTCCAGTGAAACAGTGTCCGGCAAAATCTGTAGTTCCTGTTTTTAAACCATCAACGCCTTCATATTCATAAACAAAACCTGGAAGCATAAAGTTCCAGTTATCCATTTTAATTGCATCCTCAGTTCCTTCACGAAAAATCTTCGTTTTCATACTCGTCATTTCAAGAACCTCAGGGTAATCCTTCAGTAAGTGGTAGCCAAGTTTCGCAACTGATTTTGCTGGCATTACGTTTTCATCATCTGGACCTGTTCCTTCAGGATACATGCCTTGTAGATGACTATTATTTAATCCTGTTGAATTGACAAATTTATAATCTTTTAACCCTAACTCCTTAGCTTTGGCATCCATTAATTTCAAAAACTCTTTTTCTGTACCTGCAATTGTTTCTGCGATTGCTATCGTTGCTGCATTTGCAGAATAAATAGCCATTGCCTCATATAACTCACGTATAGTATATGTACCATCCTCACGAAGTGGAACATTACTTAAACGACGATCTTGTGATACTAAATACGTATAATTATTAACTTTATATTCCTGATCCCAAGTCACTTTCTTATCTTTAATTGCCTCAAAGAGAATATATTCAGTCATCATCTTCGTCATACTTGCAATCCCAAGTGGTGTATCAGCATTTTCTTCATAAAGAATCTTACCACTATCAGCATCAATTAGTATTGCACCATCAACGTGAATACCAATTTCACTCTCTGCATAAGCAGGATTTGTTCCAATTGTCATAATAAAAAGAATCGGTATCATTAATAAAGTAATCGACTTTTTAATCTTCAGTTTCAAAATACTACCTCCGTCATTACAATTTCCCCAAAACCATTTTACCACAACTAAAATACGCCGTGGGGTCTATATCTAAAAAAGCATCTTTCCGCATATATGTAGACGCAGGAAAGATGCTAAAGTTCCTTTATATTACTTACAAATTAAGAAAGCGTATAGTTTGGAGCTTCTTTTGTAATTTGAACTTGGTGTGGGTGACTTTCAAGAAGTCCTGCGCCCGTCATACGAATAAACTGCGCATTTTCACGTACTTCTTTAAGATCTTTTGTCCCAATATAACCCATACCCGAACGAATTCCACCAACTAATTGATGAATCGTATCTGCTAGATCACCTTTGAATGGTAAACGTCCTTCAATTCCTTCAGGAACAAGTTTCTTTTCATCTTCCTGGAAGTAGCGGTCCTTTGATCCTCGTTCCATCGCACCAATTGAACCCATACCACGATACACTTTATAACGTCGTCCTTGGAAAAGTTCTGACTCCCCTGGACTTTCAGTAGTACCTGCAAGAAGACTTCCTAACATAACGGCATGTCCACCCGCTGCAAGTGCCTTCATGATATCACCTGAATATTTAATTCCACCATCAGCAATCATCGCTTTTCCTAATTTACTTGCTACTTTTGCACATTCATATATAGCTGTAATTTGAGGAACGCCAACACCTGCTACAACACGTGTTGTACAAATTGAACCAGGACCAATTCCAACTTTGATAACGTCTGCACCTGCTGCATATAATGCTTCTGCAGCTTCTGCTGTTGCAATATTTCCTGCAATAATATCAAGTTTAGGATAAGCATTTCTAATCTGCGTAACGGTATCTAGAACGCCTTTGGAATGACCATGAGCTGTATCAATTACTATTACATCAACTTCTGCATCGACCAGTTTTGCAACACGTATCATCGTATCCTTTGTAACACCAACCGCTGCACCAACCAGAAGTCGGCCTTGCTTATCTTTAGCAGCATTCGGATATTCCATTACCTTTTCAATATCTTTTATCGTAATTAGGCCTTTTAAGATGCCTTGATCATCGACAATGGGTAATTTCTCAATCTTATATTTCTGCAAGATTTTCTCCGCATCATTCAATGTTGAGCCAACAGGAGCCGTTACTAAATTTTCTTTAGTCATTACATCTTTTATTAGAAGTGAATATTCTTGAATAAACCGCATATCTCGGTTTGTAATAATACCAACAAGTTTTAGTTCCTCTTCATTGTTTACAATTGGTACACCAGAAATACGATAGCGACTCATTAAGTGTTCCGCGTCAAAAACCTGATGTTCAGGCGTTAAATAGAATGGATTAGTAATTACACCATTCTCAGAACGTTTGACTGTAACGACTTGCTCAGCCTGCTCTTCAATACTCATATTTTTATGAATAATGCCTAGTCCGCCTTGGCGAGCCATAGAAATTGCCATTCTTGATTCTGTAACGGTATCCATACCAGCACTTATAATTGGTATAGTTAATTTAATCTTATCAGTCAGATCAACTGAAAGTGATACGTCCTTAGGTAATACATCCGAAGGTCCCGGTATTAGTAACACATCGTCAAAAGTAAGTCCTTCACGTGCAAATTTTGAATCCCACATTAAAGTATGCCTCCCATAGATCAATTCTTAGTTAAATTAATAACCAATATTGAATATTATTAAAATGTTATCAACGGAGATTAAGACTGTCAAGGATGTATATCATTAAAACTAATTTCTAACTATTCATTCAAAAGTTTTTCAATGGATTTCACTAGTTTTCGAGGCGAACTTTGCGGCGCTAAACGTTCTACAACTTGTCCGTTTTGATTAATTAAAAACTTCGTAAAATTCCATTTGATACCGCCTGTAAGCAATCCTTTTTTTGCAGCAGTAAGGAATTTAAAGAGCGGATCTATTTGTTCGCCGACCACATCTACTTTTTGAAACATTGGAAAATTAACACCATAATTAATTTTGCAAAATGACATTGTTTCATTTATATCGGCAAATTCTTGATCACGGAAATTATCGGAAGGGAAGCCTAGTACTATTAAACCTTTGTCTTTATATTCATCATATAGTTGTTGTAACTCTTCAAATTGATCAGTAAAACCACATTTACTTGCAGTATTTACAACCAAGAGCAACTTCCCTTTATAATCTGCAAGTGATTGAGGTTCCCCGTTTGGTTTTTGTACAGATAAATCATAAATAGTTTTATCCACTATAACCCACCTCCAATAGAATTTATAAGTAGTTAACTGAACCTTACAATATCACAAAAAGTAAAAGCTTAATAATAATATGTGTTAAAAAAAAGCCACTACCAATTAAGGTAATGACTTCTTTAGTGCATGGCAACGTCCTACTCTTGCAGGGGGAAACCCCCAACTACCATCGGCGCTGAAGAGCTTAACTACCGTGTTCGAGATGGGAACGGGTGTGACCTCTTCGCTATCGCCACCATACTTATATTGAAAGAATTTAATTGTTCTTTCAAAACTGAATAAAACAGATAATCTTCACAAATCAGGGGAATCAGCCCACTTACTTCTTACGTTATTTGGTTAAGTCCTCGATCAATTAGTATCCGTCAGCTACATACGTCGCCGTACTTACACCCCGGACCTATCAACCTCATCATCTCTGAGGGATCTTACTTACTTGCGTAATGGGAAATCTCATCTCGAGGGGGGCTTCATGCTTAGATGCTTTCAGCATTTATCCCGTCCACACGTAGCTACCCAGCTATGCCTTTGGCAAGACAACTGGTACACCAGCGGTGTGTCCATCCCGGTCCTCTCGTACTAAGGACAGCTCCTCTCAAATTTCCTGCGCCCGCGACGGATAGGGACCGAACTGTCTCACGACGTTCTGAACCCAGCTCGCGTACCGCTTTAATGGGCGAACAGCCCAACCCTTGGGACCGACTACAGCCCCAGGATGCGATGAGCCGACATCGAGGTGCCAAACCTCCCCGTCGATGTGGACTCTTGGGGGAGATAAGCCTGTTATCCCCGGGGTAGCTTTTATCCGTTGAGCGATGGCCCTTCCATGCGGAACCACCGGATCACTAAGCCCGTCTTTCGACCCTGCTCGACTTGTAGGTCTCGCAGTTAAGCTCCCTTATGCCTTTGCACTCTGCGAATGATGTCCAACCATTCTGAGGGAACCTTTGGGCGCCTCCGTTACTCTTTAGGAGGCGACCGCCCCAGTCAAACTGTCCACCTGACACTGTCTCCTGCCCCGATAAGGGGCATGGGTTAGAAGTCCAATACAATCAGGGTAGTATCCCACCAACGCCTCCTCCGAAGCTAGCGCTCCGGATTCTAAGGCTCCTACCTATCCTGTACAGATTGCATCAGAATTCAATATCAGGTTACAGTAAAGCTCCACGGGGTCTTTCCGTCCTGTCGCGGGTAACCTGCATCTTCACAGGTACTATAATTTCACCGAGTCTCTCGTTGAGACAGTGCCCAGATCGTTACGCCTTTCGTGCGGGTCGGAACTTACCCGACAAGGAATTTCGCTACCTTAGGACCGTTATAGTTACGGCCGCCGTTTACTGGGGCTTCGGTTCAAAGCTTCGCTTGCGCTAACCTCTTCCCTTAACCTTCCAGCACCGGGCAGGCGTCAGCCCCTATACATCACCTTGCGGTTTTGCAGAGACCTGTGTTTTTGCTAAACAGTCGCCTGGGCCTATTCACTGCGGCTCTCTCGGGCTTTAACACCCTACCAGAGCACCCCTTCTCCCGAAGTTACGGGGTCATTTTGCCGAGTTCCTTAACGAGAGTTCTCTCGATCACCTTAGGATTCTCTCCTCGCCTACCTGTGTCGGTTTGCGGTACGGGCACCTCCCGCCTCGTTAGAGGCTTTTCTTGGCAGTGTGAAATCAGGGACTCCAGGGAATAATTCCCCTCGCCATCACAGCTCAATGTTATAGAAATGGGATTTGCCTCATTTCACACCTCACTGCTTAGACGCGCATAACCAACAGCGCGCTCACCCTATCCTACTGCGTCCCCCCATTACTCAAACGGCGGGGAGGTGGTACAGGAATATCAACCTGTTATCCATCGTCTACGCCTTTCGGCCTCAACTTAGGTCCCGACTAACCCTGAGCGGACGAGCCTTCCTCAGGAAACCTTGGGCATTCGGTGGAAGGGATTCTCACCCTTCTTTCGCTACTCATACCGGCATTCTCACTTCTAGGCGCTCCACTAGTCCTTACGGTCTAACTTCGACGCCCCTAGAACGCTCTCCTACCACTCACATCTAAGATGTAAGTCCACAGTTTCGGTGCTCTGTTTAGCCCCGATACATTTTCGGCGCAGCGCCACTCGACCAGTGAGCTATTACGCACTCTTTAAATGGTGGCTGCTTCTAAGCCAACATCCTGGTTGTCTGGGCAACGCCACATCCTTTTCCACTTAACAGAGACTTGGGGACCTTAACTGGTGGTCTGGGTTGTTTCCCTCTCGACTATGAATCTTATCACCCACAGTCTGACTCCCAAACATAAATCATCGGCATTCGGAGTTTGTCTGAATTCGGTAACCCGGGATGGGCCCCTAGTCCAAACAGTGCTCTACCTCCGAGATTCTAAAGTTTGAGGCTAGCCCTAAAGCTATTTCGGAGAGAACCAGCTATCTCCAGGTTCGATTGGAATTTCACCGCTACCCACACCTCATCCCCGCATTTTTCAACATACGTGGGTTCGGGCCTCCAGTAAGTATTACCTTACCTTCACCCTGGACATGGGTAGATCACCTGGTTTCGGGTCTACGACCTCATACTAATTCGCCCTATTAAGACTCGCTTTCGCTGCGGCTCCGCATTCTCTGCTTAACCTTGCATGAAATCAGTAACTCGCCGGTTCATTCTACAAAAGGCACGCCATCACCCGTGACTCTCCCGAAGGAAAGTCAACAAGGGCTCTGACTACTTGTAGGCACACGGTTTCAGGATCTATTTCACTCCCCTTCCGGGGTGCTTTTCACCTTTCCCTCACGGTACTGGTTCACTATCGGTCACTAGGAAGTATTTAGCCTTGGGAGATGGTCCTCCCGGATTCCGACGGAATTTCACGTGTTCCGCCGTACTCAGGATACATGCTGGAGAGAATGAACTTTCGACTACGGGGCTATTACCCGCTACGGCGGACCTTTCCAGGTCGCTTCGCCTAATCCATTCCTTTGTAACTCCGTATAGCATGTCCTACAACCCCAGGAAGCAAGCTTCCTGGTTTGGGCTGTTCCCTTTTCGCTCGCCGCTACTCAGGGAATCGATTTTTCTTTCTCTTCCTCCGGGTACTTAGATGTTTCAGTTCTCCGGGTTTGTCTCGATTACGCTATGTATTCACGTAAACGTACTACTCCATTACGAGCAGTGGGTTTCCCCATTCGGAAATCTTCGGATCAAAGCTCACTTACAGCTCCCCGAAGCATATCGGTGTTAGTGCCGTCCTTCATAGACTCCTAGTGCCAAGGCATCCACCGTGCGCCCTTTCTAACTTAACCAAAAAATAGGTCTTAACGTCGCATTGCGTCGCTAATTCTTATCTTTTAAATAAACGTGATTTTACAGCGATGTAAAAATCAACGTTTCGTAAAAAGGTCATTCTTTAAAATAAACAAAGTTCTGTTTATCATAGATAAACGAAGTTCTGTTTATCTTGGTTGATTCTTGATTTGTTTCAATTATTGTTTTATCCAGTTTTCAAAGAACAAGTTTTGAATTATTATTAGTATCCATAAAGACACAAAAAAAATGGTTTTATGGCCGATTAATTAAGCGAAGCTTAATTAATCTTTAATAAACCTTCAAAACTGAACGCAAAACGTCGATTTTCCGTATGCCTAGCTATCATACACCAAAGGTGTAATCCAACTATGGACATATATCCTTAGAAAGGAGGTGATCCAGCCGCACCTTCCGATACGGCTACCTTGTTACGACTTCACCCCAATCATCTGTCCCACCTTCGGCGGCTGGCTCCCCTAAGGGTTACCTCACCGACTTCGGGTGTTACAAACTCTCGTGGTGTGACGGGCGGTGTGTACAAGACCCGGGAACGTATTCACCGTGGCATGCTGATCCACGATTACTAGCGATTCCGGCTTCATGCAGGCGAGTTGCAGCCTGCAATCCGAACTGTGAACGGTTTTATGGGATTAGCTCCCCCTCGCGGGTTGGCGACCCTCTGTACCGTCCATTGTAGCACGTGTGTAGCCCAGGTCATAAGGGGCATGATGATTTGACGTCATCCCCACCTTCCTCCGGTTTATCACCGGCAGTCACCTTAGAGTGCCCAACTTAATGATGGCAACTAAGATCAAGGGTTGCGCTCGTTGCGGGACTTAACCCAACATCTCACGACACGAGCTGACGACAACCATGCACCACCTGTCACCACTGTCCCCGAAGGGAAAAGTATATCTCTATACCGGGCAGTGGGATGTCAAGACCTGGTAAGGTTCTTCGCGTAGCTTCGAATTAAACCACATGCTCCACCGCTTGTGCGGGTCCCCGTCAATTCCTTTGAGTTTCAGCCTTGCGGCCGTACTCCCCAGGCGGAGTGCTTAATGCGTTAGCTGCAGCACTAAGGGGCGGAAACCCCCTAACACTTAGCACTCATCGTTTACGGCGTGGACTACCAGGGTATCTAATCCTGTTTGCTCCCCACGCTTTCGCGCCTCAGCGTCAGTTACAGACCAGAAAGCCGCCTTCGCCACTGGTGTTCCTCCACATCTCTACGCATTTCACCGCTACACGTGGAATTCCGCTTTCCTCTTCTGTACTCAAGCCTATCAGTTTCCAATGACCTTCCCCGGTTGAGCCGGGGGCTTTCACATCAGACTTAACAGGCCGCCTGCGCGCGCTTTACGCCCAATAATTCCGGACAACGCTTGCCACCTACGTATTACCGCGGCTGCTGGCACGTAGTTAGCCGTGGCTTTCTAATAAGGTACCGTCAAGGTACGGGCAGTTACTCCCGTACGTGTTCTTCCCTTACAACAGAGCTTTACGATCCGAAAACCTTCTTCGCTCACGCGGCATTGCTCCATCAGACTTTCGTCCATTGTGGAAGATTCCCTACTGCTGCCTCCCGTAGGAGTCTGGGCCGTGTCTCAGTCCCAGTGTGGCCGATCACCCTCTCAGGTCGGCTACGCATCGTTGCCTTGGTAGGCCATTACCCCACCAACTAGCTAATGCGCCGCGGGCCCATCCTGCAGTGACAGCCGAAACCGTCTTTCAGAGTTCGTCCATGCGGACGAACTGATTATTCGGTATTAGCCCCGGTTTCCCGGAGTTATCCCCATCTGCAGGGCAGGTTGCCCACGTGTTACTCACCCATCCGCCGCTAACAAACTTTGAAGCAAGCTCCAAAGTTTGTTCGCTCGACTTGCATGTATTAGGCATGCCGCCAGCGTTCGTCCTGAGCCAGGATCAAACTCTCCATAATACTGGCTAGCCGATACGCAGCACATTGCGTTGTCAACTTCTCTCACTCCGTCAGTCACGTACTAATGTACGTTCCTTCCTTTGCTCAATGGTTTCCTAGCACTGCACTACGTCTCGACCGCCAGAACATAAAGAAAATGAAAGCTCATTTCTTTTTGCTGGCATTAATAGTTGTAGCGTTAACTACTTCTATTGAATGACAATTTTGTTTCATATAGAAACGTTTATACTCAAGTGCGCCGAAGCGTCCTGAGTTATTAATCATATCGTGTAAACACGAATGACTTATATCGACGTTTTGCTGTTCAGTTTTCAAGGTTCATAACAGAGGAAGTATTTCGTGTTCCTCTTTTTCGTATAATGCCGTTTCGCAACAGCAACTCTTATATTATAACATGCTTTATTCACCGTGTCAACAACTAATTTCAATTTCTTTTTAGTAGTTTAAGTGTTTGTATCGGCAACGTCATTAAATATAACATGTCTCTTTTAGAAATGCAATACCTAATTACAAATATGTTTAAAATTATTTATAATTAGAGTTAACAAGCCCGTAAGTAAAGCTTTTAATCTATTAACTACTATAATATAACCCTTTGAATTGATAAATGTCGATTCGTAGTTAAATCAAGATTTGAATTATCTGCATGAATCTTAACTATTGGTCTCAAGACAGAATCTCTATGAATAAAGATAATTTCACCTAATTCTCCATTTGTTAATTGAACAACTGTACCAATTGATAAATTACATACCAAATCGTACAAAGCCTGAACGACACTAATATTGAACTTTCCAAACTCTTCTTGTTTAATCATCTCTATAACTTTAAAGGGAGACTCTTTAGAGCGATAAACGCGCTCCGATATCATTGCATAGAATACATCTGCTACTGCTAATATTTGTGAATACGTAGATACTTCTTCTAACTTAATACCACGTGGATATCCACTTCCATCCAAACGTTCATGATGCTGTAGAATTGCCATTTTCAATTCTGTACGTAGTAAGGGAGTCGCTTGAACCATTTGGTAGCTATATAATACATGCTTTTTAACTTCATTAAATTCTTCTTTTGTTAGAAATGCTGCTTTTTCTGTAATTGTTTCATCTATTCTAGCCATTCCACAGTCAGCAAGCACCCCAGCTACACCTATTTGCATTATCTCTCCTGAAGGTAACCCCATCTTTTTGCTAATAGTAGATGCAATTAGCCCGACTGCTATTGCGTGGTGGTATTTATAATTTCTTTCATCTGATAGTTCCCCTAACATACTTATTAAGTTTTCTTGATCGATAAATACTTCTAAGAGTGGTATTACAATTGAACGAATCTTAGCTATGTCAGGACGAGTACCAGATGTCCAACTTAAGTATTCCTTTTTGTAACCAGTTATTGCTTTATTATATTCTAATTCAAAGTTTGGTATCTCAATATTAAATTCAGCAAGTACTTCATCTGAATTAAAAGCCATCATACTAACAGATTTGGTTTCTTTATCATTTTTATAGATTGGATCTATAATCATTATTTTTCTAATACCAAAAGCATGAAGTACTTTTATATGCTCATCTGTAATCCTTGTATGCTTATTAATTATTGGATTAATCGTATTTATATATAAATCTTCACTTAAGATTATCCCTGGATGAATTTCATTTACCATAACGTATGATACCAACTAAACTCCCCCCATTTCCAACTAGACCTTTACTCACATAGTACCCTATTAACATAATAATATCGATGACTAAATAGAAAAAACGTTGCTGATCTGACCATTTAGTCAAATCAACAACGTTTAATGTTAGTTATTCATTACTTTCTTCATTCACAGAACTTGACTCATCTGGTTCATGAATTTTTTCAGTTACTTCTTGATCTTCGTCAAATACTTCAATTTCTTCCTTCTCAACTTTAGCTACTGTTGCAACAACTTCATTTTCACCAAGTCGAATCAGTCGAACGCCTTGAGTACTACGACCAATTATTGAAATATCATTAATGTCCATTCGAATTAAAATACCGTTTATTGTAATAAGCATTAAATCTTCTGTTCCATCTACTGCTTTCATAGCAATAAGAGAACCATTCCGTTCCGTGACATGCAAGGTCTTCAAACCGAAACCACCACGTGACTGGATACGGTATTCACTTTGAGGCGTACGTTTACCAAAGCCTTTTTCTGTGACGACCAAAATTTCTTTTTCTTCGTCCACAACATCCATACCGACAGCAATATCACCTTCGCGAAGACGAATACCGCGAACACCGCCTGCAATACGACCCATTGAACGAATATCAGTTTCCTTAAATTTAATTAACATACCGGCTCTAGAACCGATTACGATTTCTTCTTCACCGCTCGTCATTTTAACACCAATTAGTTCATCGTCATCTCGGAGCGTAAGTGCAATTAGACCATTTGCTCGAATATTAGCGAAAGCTTCTACTGGTGTTCGTTTGGCAGTACCATTTTGGGTAACAAAGAAGAAAAACTTACCAGGTTCAAATTTATCCACTGGTATCATTGCAGTTACTTTCTCTTCTTTATCAATGCCAAGTAAATTAATAATCGGCAGTCCTTTAGCCGTTCTACTATATTCAGGTACTTGATATCCCTTCGTTCTAAATACGCGACCTTTACTTGTAAAGAACAAGATTGTGTCATGAGTTGATGTATTTAAAAGATGTTCTACAAAGTCATCATCATTCGTTCCCATGCCTGTTATACCACGACCACCACGTCGTTGGCTGCGGTAAGTATTTGCAGGTAAACGTTTAATATAACCATTATGTGTAAGTGTTAAGACAGAATTTTCAACAGGTATTAGATCTTCATCTTCAAGCATTTCTGCACCGCCTGTTGTAATTTCAGTCCTACGCTTGTCACTAAAACGTTCTTTTACTTCTAATAATTCTTCACGAATAATTGAAAGAAGTTTGTCTTCATCTGCAAGAATTGCGCGCAATTCATCGATTAATAAAATAAGTGCACTATATTCATCCTCTATCTTATCTCGTTCAAGTCCTGTTAAACGTTGAAGACGCATATCTAGAATTGCTTGTGCCTGGCGATCTGACAGGTCAAACTTTTCAATTAAACCTGTTTTTGCCTCATCTGCCGTTTTCGAAGCGCGGATTAATGTAATAATCGCATCAATATTGTCTAATGCGATACGTAATCCTTCTAAAATATGTGCCCGATCTTCAGCTCTTTTCAACTCAAACTGCGTACGTCTACGAATAACAACTTTTTGATGCTCTAAATAATGAAATAGGATCTCTTTTAAAGCAAGCATCTTCGGTTGACCATCAACAAGTGCAAGCATATTAACACCAAAACTTGATTGCAAAGCCGTTTGTTTATAAAGATTATTTAATAAAACATTAGCGTTTGCATCACGACGTACTTCAATTACAATACGCATTCCTGTACGGTCCGATTCATCACGTAAATCTGTGATACCATCAATCTTTTTATCTCTGACAAGCTCAGCAATTTTTTCAATAAGTCTTGCTTTGTTTACTTGGAATGGTAATTCATTAACTAAAATTGTTTCTCTACCGTTTGGTTTTACTTCAACTTCAACTTTACCACGAATAACGACAGAGCCCCGTCCTGTTTCATAGGCTCTTCTTATGCCGCTTCTACCAAGAATTATACCGCCTGTCGGAAAGTCGGGACCTGGAATAATTTCCATTAATTCTTCCGTTGTAATAGCTGCGTTGTCAGCTAATGCTAGAACGGCATCAATTGATTCCCCAAGGTGATGCGGCGGAATATTTGTTGCCATTCCTACGGCAATACCTGTCGTACCATTCACAAGTAAATTGGGATAACGACTTGGCAGAACAATAGGCTCTCGCTCTTGTCCATCGTAGTTATCTTGATAATCAATTGTATCTTTGTTTATATCACGTAATAGTTCCATCGCAATGCGTGACATACGAGATTCTGTATACCGCATTGCTGCAGCAGAGTCTCCGTCTACGGAACCGAAGTTACCATGCCCATCTACAAGCATATAGCGGTAGTTAAAGTCCTGCGCCATCCTAACCATCGTGTCATATACAGCACTATCGCCGTGTGGATGGTACTTACCGATTACGTCACCAACAATACGTGCAGACTTCTTATGTGGTTTATCTGCAGTGTTACCAAGATCTTGCATTGCATATAAAATCCTACGATGCACGGGTTTCAGTCCATCTCTTACATCAGGAAGGGCACGTGAAACAATAACACTCATTGCATAGCCAAGGAATGAGGTCTTCATTTCTTTACTAATATTAATTCCTTTGACTCCACGAATCGGCATATCTGCCATGTTGTTAAACCCCTTTCAATTACCCAATTCTCACGTATCTATATTCTCAGCATATTGAGCATTTTCTTCGATAAATTTACGACGCGGTTCAACATCATCGCCCATAAGTTGTTCAAATGTTGCATCTGCATCTAATGTATCTTCTAGCTCTACTTGGAGTAATGTACGCTGGTCTGGATCCATTGTTGTATCCCAAAGCTGAGTCGCATCCATTTCGCCTAGACCTTTATAACGTGTAATGACTGGTTTCGGTGATATTGGAAGTCTCTCTAATATTTCTTGCAATTCTGGTTCAGTGTAGCAGTACTCTTGATTGCGTCCTTGTTTAACGCGATATAGCGGTGGTTGCGCAATATAAATGTAACCAGCTTCAACAAGCGGTCTCATAAAACGGAATAGAAAAGTTAGAAGTAATGTTCGAATATGAGCACCATCGACATCGGCATCTGTCATAATTATGATTTTATGATAACGTGCTTTCTCGAGCTGAAACTCTTCACCAATTCCTGTTCCAAGTGCAGTGATAATCATACGAATCTCAGCATTACCTAAAATTCTATCTAGTCTTGCTTTTTCAACGTTTAAGATTTTCCCTCGAAGTGGTAATATCGCTTGGAAATGTCTATCTCGACCATTTTTAGCTGAACCGCCCGCGGAATCACCCTCAACTATATACAATTCGCTGATTGCTGGATCTCTCGAAGAGCAATCTGATAGTTTACCGGGAAGACTTGAAACTTCTAATACTGATTTACGTCGCGTAAACTCTCTAGCATTTTTTGCAGCGAGTCTTGCTTGCGCAGCAATTAAACTTTTATCAATAATTTTATGAGCTGTAGCTGGATTTTCAAGTAAAAACCGTTGAAGTCCTTCTGAAAACAATGAATTTGTAATTGTACTTACTTCAGAGTTTCCTAACTTCGTTTTTGTCTGTCCTTCAAACTGTGGATCAGGGTGTTTTATTGAAATAATAGCTGTTAATCCTTCACGTACATCATCACCTGATAAATTTTGATCAGCTTCTTTTAGCCCACCATTTTTCCGCGCATAATCATTTACAACGCGCGTTAATGCTGTTTTGAAACCTGATTCATGTGTTCCGCCTTCGTAAGTGTTGATATTATTTGCAAATGAAAAAAGATTCTCTGCATAACCACTGTTATATTGCATGGCAATCTCGATGGAAATCCCATCTTTTTCGCCCTCTATAAAAATTGGTTCTTCATGAATAGGCTCTTTGTTCTGATTTAGATGCTCTACGTAGGATTTTATTCCACCCTCATAATAATACGTATCCGTGCGAAGTTCATCAGAACGTTCATCTGTAATAGTAATGCGAAGTTTTCGATTTAAATAGGCAAGTTCTCTTAAACGATTGACAAGAATGTCGTATTCATAAGTTGTAGATTCTTTAAAAATGTCAGAGTCTGCTTTAAATCGTACTTTTGTTCCTGTCTCTTCTGAAGTGCCTATTTCACGTAACTCAACTACAGGTATACCGCGTTCAAACTTAATATAGTATTCTTTATTATTACGTTTAACATAAACTTCAGCTTCGGCCGACAATGCATTTACAACAGCAGCGCCTACCCCGTGCAAGCCTCCAGATACCTTATATCCCCCACCGCCAAATTTTCCTCCGGCGTGAAGGATTGTCATAATTACTTCAACAGCTGGTCTCCCAGTAGATTCTTGAATACCAACAGGCATACCACGTCCGTTATCTTCCACTCGAATCCAATCATCTTTTTCCATTGTTACTTCAATATGATCGCAATAACCTGCAAGTGCTTCATCAATACTATTATCAACAATTTCCCAAACTAGATGGTGGAGTCCTCTTGAACTCGTAGTCCCTATGTACATACCTGGACGTTTACGAACGGCTTCTAATCCTTCAAGCACTTGAATCTGGGATTCATCATAAGCCATCGATACATCTTTTTCTTCTAATGGCAAACTGTTCACCTTTCCCTTCTGAAACGTACACCGATTTAATCGGTACGCACTTACGTAAACTTTAAAATGAAATAAGAAACTAAATCAACTTGACCATTATTATATAGCTAACTAGTAAAAATTCTTACTTTTCATTTACTACACCAGCTGATACATTAAAAATATTTGCTTGTTGAATTGTTTTGTGGTCAATTCCAGCAATATTTGTTGTTGTGATGAATGTTTGTACTTCTCCTTGAATAGTATTTAATAAATGAGACTGACGATAATCATCAAGCTCAGACAAGACATCATCAAGAAGTAAAACCGGTGCTTCACCAATCTCTTGTTTCACAAGTTCTATTTCTGCAAGCTTCAAAGACAAAGCAGTTGTTCTTTGCTGGCCTTGTGAACCATAAGTTTGAATGTCATACCCATTCACGAAAAAGTAAAGGTCATCTCTATGCGGACCTAGTAGTGTAATGCCTCTTTCTAATTCACGTTTTCTCACTTCTAGTAATTTTTGTTCTAGTATTGATTCCATCTCTTCTTTAGTATGCCCAGATTCAATGCCTTTTAATGTTCCATATGAAACTTTTAATGTTTCCATTCCCCGGGAAATGCCTTTATGGATTGGTTCAGCCCATTTTTGTAGCAGTTCCATGAAATAAAAACGTTTCCGAATAATTTGTACGGCAACTTGAATATATTGTTCTGTATATACGTCAAACATGACATCAGTGAAGTCTAGTTTACCTCGATTTGCTTTTAGAATAGCATTACGTTGTTTTAATACTTTTTGAAATATTAAAAGATCGTGGAGATAAACTGAAGAGATTTGTCCAATTTCCATGTCTAGGAATCTTCTTCGTACTTGAGGACTGCCTTTAACAATATTTAAGTCTTCAGGTGCAAACATGACAACATTCAATTGGCCTATGTAAAGGCTCAACCGTTTTTGTTCAAGATGATTTACTCTTGCTCTCTTTCCACTTTTCGAAATAACTAGTTCAAGCGGGAGTTTTCCATATTTCCGTTGGATGTCCCCTTCTATTTTACCATATTCTTGGTCCCAGCGTATTAATTCTCGATCATTAGATGTTCTATGGGATTTAGACATTGAAAGAACATAAATTGCTTCCATGATATTCGTCTTCCCTTGAGCATTTTCACCAATTAACACATTGATTTTGGGAGAGAAAGTTAGATCAAGTGAAGTGTAATTTCTGTAGTTCCTTAAAGCAAGACGTTCAATGTGCATCTGATGAGCCATATGACGTGTCATTTATTTTAAATGAACCTACATCTGGAATCTTAATCACATCTTCATGGCGCAATTTTTTTCCGCGACGCTGTTCCTTTTCATCATTTACATAAACAATATTTTCTTCAAGAAACCACTTTGCCATACCTCCAGAGCTAATTAGATTAGTCATTTTAAGAAGTTGTCCAAGCGTTATATATTCTGTAGAAATCTTTAGTTCATTCATCGAACTCCAACCTTTCGTAAACATAGTTTGTTCTTCTATTTTAACGGACTTTCGCCCATAAGTAAAAGAGGATAGTCATTTTTCGACTATCCTCTTTTATCAATATGTTCGAACTGGGAGAATTAATTGAAGTATTGTATCATCATTTACTGATTTTAAGATGAATGGTCGCATTGCACCTGTAAACTGAATTTCAACATCCTGTCCATCAATTGCACGCAAGGCATCCATCATATATTTTGCACTAAACGAGATTTTTAACTCTTCACCTGTTATATCTATTGCTTCGACCATTTCTTCAACTTTACCTACTTCAGGAGAATTTGAAGAAATTTCAATAACTTTTCCTTCATCTGCAGAAAAACGAACAATATTATTTCTTTCCTCTTTTGCGAGAAGTGAAGCACGGTCAATTGCTTGAAGAAGCGAACGACCATTTACAGTAATTGACGTTTTATGTTCTGCTGGAATAAGCCTTGATGTATCTGGATAATTACCTTCGAGTAATCGCGAATAAAATAATACATTACGTGTTTTAAAGAGTACTTGCTGATCCGCAATAATAATATCAACTAATTCACTGTTGTCTGGCAGTATTTTATTTAATTCTTGTAAACTTTTGCCTGGAATTACAAAACTAAATGGAATTGTAGGCATATTTTCTGGTGAAGTAAGTCTTCTCGCCAGTCTATGACTATCTGTTGCAACGCATGAAAGTTTGCCTTCCGTTGCTTCCCAATGAACACCAGTTAAGATTGGTCGCGTTTCTTGTTGAGAAACCGCGAAAACTGTTTCTCTAATAATTGATTTCATCAAGTCCGCTGGTAATGAAAAACGATGTTCATCTTTAACTTCCGGCAATACTGGATAATCATCAGGGCTAGAACCGATTAATTTAAATTCAGATTTACCTGATTTGACTTGGGTTTGTAATCCCTCTGTTACTTGTATTTTTACATCGTTCGTTGGTAACTTACGAATAATTTCACTAAATACTTTAGCTTGTAGAATTATGCTTCCTTTTTCATCTACCTTAATAATTTGTTCTCCATCTCTTTCAGCTGGAATGAAGGTACAGATTGTAATGTCAGAATCACTTCCTGTCATTGTCATGCCTTTTTCATTCACTTCAATTTTTATACCTGTCAAAATTGGAGTAGTTACTTTATGACTGATTGCTTTCATTACATCGCTCACTGCATCAAGCAGTTCATCTCTAATAATTTCAAATTTCATTTCATTACCCCGCTTATATATTTATATTAGTTATTAAGAACTTTAGTAGTAATAGTAATAGGGGCTGTGGATTTGTTAGTAAGTCACTTATTCATTACAGACACTTAGTTTTCCACATGTGTATAACCTGTTCGCTAGTATGCACCAGTTATTCATAGTTATGAACAGATTAGCTTCGCCCAAGTAAGTTCTTAATATCTTTAACATCTTGCTGTAGTGATTTATCTTCTTTTAACATTCCTGAAATTTTCTCATGTGCATGAATAACAGTAGAGTGATCTCGACCGCCAAATTCTGAACCTATTTTAGGCAATGAAAAGTCGGTTAATTCCCTAGATAAATACATAGCGATTTGACGAGGGAATGCAACAGCTCTCGTTCTTTTTTTTGCCGAAAAATCTTCTAATCGCATATTGAAATGCTTACCGACAGTTTTTTGGATGTCGAGTATAGTTACTTTGCGCGGTCTTGCGTTTGGAATGATATCTTTTAATGCTTCAGCAGCTAAATCCATAGTGATGTCGCTATTTACTAATGAAGAGTAGGCAACAACTCTAATGAGTGCACCTTCTAGTTCGCGAATATTTGAATCAACTTCATTTGCAATATGCATCATTACTTCATTAGGAATATCCATGAGTCCATCAGCTTTCGCCTTTTTCCGTAATATTGCAATCCGAGTTTCCAAATCTGGTGGAGTAATATCCGTTATTAATCCCCATTCAAAGCGTGATCTAAGCCGATCTTCCAAGGTTGGTATTTCTTTGGGAGGTCTGTCACTAGAGATAACAATTTGCTTGGATTCTTGGTGGAGCGTATTAAAAGTATGAAAGAATTCTTCCTGAGTCTGTTCTTTTCCAGCAAGGAACTGAATATCATCAATTAAGAGAACATCGACGTTTCTATATTTATTTCGAAACTCAACTGCTTTATTATCACGAATAGAGTTAATAAATTCATTCGTAAATTTTTCAGAAGTTAAATAAACAACTTTTGCTGACGGATTTTGATCAATTACATAATGACCAATTGCGTGCATTAAGTGTGTTTTACCAAGACCTACGCCTCCGTAGATAAATAGCGGATTATATGCTTTAGCTGGTGCTTCAGCTACTGCTAGTGATGCAGCGTGAGCAAAGCGGTTTCCAGAACCAATTACAAATGTGTCAAATGTATATTTAGAATTAAGCATGCCGGTGGCTGTGTTTGAGTATTCCTTTTCAACATCAACTTCAACGGGTTTTTCGATGGGTTTTGGCAACATATAGTCATTTTCTGTCATGTTTTCGGGAACGATAAAATGAATAAGCCGGTCTTCTCCAGTTAATTCGGATAATAGACCAGTTATTAGATGTATATAATGACTTTCTAGCCACTCTTTTGCAAAAGTATTTGGTGCAGCAATTGTGACATTTTCTTCCTCATAAGAAAGGAGTTTCGTCGATTTAACCCAAGTTTGAAAACTGGGCCTTGAAATTCTTTCTTCAATCTTTAGTAATACCTGTGCCCATAATTCATCTAAGTGCTCCAATTCAGTGCCTCCTTTTTATAAAAGTTAAGTGCATGAAGATATGTATTATACACATTATTATAGTCTGTGGATAAATGTTATTAAAAGATGTGGAAAAAAT